>NZ_VZDQ01000029.1:65998-153342 GCF_009602435.1 Sediminibacillus terrae | reverse complement strand
CTTCTTTGGTGAGATGAAGTGGTCGGGAAACCAACTTTATCCTACCATGAAGTGAGGTTTTTTTATTACCACGCTGTAAGCTCTCCGGAACCCCTGGCATTGCCAGGGGTTTTCTAATTCATTAAAACAAAAGACCGGATCATTTACGATCCGGCCTGCTAATAAGAATGTTATCTCGTGTGATTCTCTTAAGACTTTTCTAAGAAATAACTTCTTCCTGCTGGTTGTTAAAAAAACGTTTCATTGCGTAAAATACATCTGCTTTTTTCCGGAGAATATAATAGCGGAATTTCGGTGATTCAATTTTATTGTAAACCTGCATCAAAGTAGAGTGGCGATTATACTGGTTGACCTCCCCATAGCCGAACATACTCGATTTTTCGATTAATTCCTCGACAAGCGTCACGCATCTGCGGTTATCCGATGTCAGATTATCGCCGTCTGAGAAATGAAAAGGATAAATGTTATATTGTTCCGGCGGATACTTGGAATCGATGATTTCCAATGCTTTTCGATAGGCCGAGGAGCAAATCGTTCCTCCACTCTCCCCTTTGCTGAAAAATGATTCTTCATCGACCACTTTTGCTTCGGTATGATGGGCGATAAATTCGATGTCTACTGTTTCATATTTGGAACGCAGGAATTTGGCCATCCAGAAAAAGAAACTTCTGGCCACGTATTTTTCAAACAATCCCATCGATCCACTCGTATCCATCATCGCCAATACAACCGCCTTGGATTCCGGTTTCTCGATATCGTCCCACGTTTTGAAGCGAAGGTCTTCCGGATATATCGGATTGAATCCTGATTTGCCTGCCATCGCATTCCGTTTATATGCTTCCAGCATCGATCGCTTTTTGTCGATATTGCCGGTCAGTCCCTTTTTTCGTATATCTCTGAATTCGATATGAGAAGTAACGATGTTATCTTTTTCCTTTTCTTGCAGATTAGGCAGCTCCAGTTGATGAAAAAAGGCTTCTTCCAACTCTTCAAAAGAAACCTCTGCTTCATAATAGTCATGCCCGGCCTGATCACCGGCACCCGAGTCGTTTCCGGCGGCTTTTTGCGGCCTGCCGTCGCTTGCCACGACATCTCCAACGTTGCTGTCGCCGTCTCCCTGTCCTGCATGCTTGTTTTTATCCTGGCTGTATCGGATCTTATATTCATCGAGGGAACGGATCGGAATCCGCACCATATCCTTCCCCCTGGACATAATGATATTCTCTTCCGTTATTAAATCGGGCAGTTGTTTCCGTAATACATCCTGGACTTTATCCTGGTGGCGTTTCTGGTCATCGAACCCTTTTCTATGGAGGGACCAATCTTCTTCTGAAATCACATAACTCTTCGAATCAGCCATCTATTACCCTCCTTCGTTTTATTATTTCTATAGTATGCAAGACAGGTTTATTTGATTAAAGATTTTGATAATTGGACGGTCTCCCTAGTTGGTGATGCCGTGTGACTGGATTTCAAAAGTGATTGTAGGGTCGATCTCGATATCAGCATATTCCTCGTTCCAATTGAGTTTTTTCCAGACCTTGGGATGATATGCCTGAAGTCTGCGTCCAAGACCGAAGGCATCGGAATTCGTTTCCTGTAACAGCCCGATGATTTCCTTTGCTTCCTTGGTGAGATCTTTTTCAATCCGTTTTTCCAGCTCGTTGATTTTCTTTGCGCTTTGCAAATGGTTGGGCGGATATTCCAGGACATCTGCTTCCATTTTCAGCTTCATTTCGACTTTGGGAAGGCTTCCTTTTGTATCGAAGGACAATTTCCGGTGAATTTCCTTAACATCCACTGTAATAAAATCATTTACATCAGGATGGTCATCTCCGCCTATTTTGCGTGTCATTTGTGCATCTGCTCCCCTTATCCCTTTCATAAGAAGAAACAATACCGCCTTTTCTGCCGGCAAATACCTTCCACTGTAAGATTGCCCGCTAAAAAGCGCAAGCCCCCGATATTCCAAAACGCTTTCTTCTTGATTAACAACCAGGTAGGGCAGGACAAAATCTTGGCCAGGCTCCAGCAACTCCGAACAAATCAACTGAATGTTTGTATTGGGTAAATGGGTCGATCGTCTTTCGCCGGTCAACATGCCAGTGATGTATTCGCTGATCCGGGGCTCACCTGAGACACTTAGAGAAAGTGCATCTTTAACCTTTCCTCCTACAACAGCCAGCTGTGCATGAAGGTTGCTTTTCGGATCACGGTAAAACATGTCCAAAGAAGGATATATATCTTGTTTGGCCAATTCTTCACCCAGCAGCAATACATGGAGCTTGGACTGATCATAACGTTTGGAAATTTTCTGATCGATATTGGTTCTGGTATTCAACGGAGAGTGACCGGCTGCAGAGATTATTTGCGTTTGTTCGGTGCCTGGTCCTTCGGATGAGCTTTGGACATTGGTAATCACCACGGTACTTTCCACTTGTCCTTCGTCCGCCGCATCGATTCCTGCAGCCAGTACAAGTTTTACATTTTTAAACTGCCGCTGATCCCAACAACCAGTCAACAATAGCAGGCTTAAGACTAGCGGGCTCCACTTAAATTTTGCCATCTCGCTTCCTCCTTACAAACCGGTGAATAGTGACTGTGTACAGCATGAGACACAGCGGCATTGCAGTCGAAAATACCATCGAGACGTGTGTGACAAATTGAGTGAACGAGTCGATCGGCTGTTCATCGATTCCCACAATCAAGGATGCGATGACAATGGTTATGGTAGAGAACAAAGCGAATCGGGATGGTTTTTTGGAGTGGAACATGTCAGTCACTCCTTTGCTTGCCATGAACAAATAAGTGGAAAAAGAGGTGGCAACCGATACAATCCACATCGATAGCAGAAACAAGTCGACCCTGCTGATTATGTGCAGTTCAATAGCTTTCAACAAATACAATACCGGCTGAGGCACAAAAGCAATTTCACTTGTACTGAAGTAAGTGAACGAGACAAACACGACAAACAAGTAAAAGAGGGTAACGAACAAGTTTGCGTAGGACATTGTTTTCAACCGCTCGGTCGGGGTCCCCTTCGTATGCGGATAGAGAAAGAAAAAAGAAATGTAACCGAGCATCGCCAGGATTGCAGCTTGTGCCCCCTTGAATATTTGCGGGACAGGGGTCTGGCCGACCGGGAGTAAATAAACCAGCTGAATGTCACGCAGCGCAAACACCAACAGGAAAAAAATGATGACAAGCAATATCGAAACAAAGGTGTAAATTCTTGCCATGACGAGCAGTCCGCTTGAAATCAAGTAGAAACCTGTAAATGCAAGCAAAATCGCCAACAACCAAAAAGGGGTGTTGGGCAGAATCCAGAGGTGGAGCATACGACCGTACAAAATCAATATCAACACACAGATGCAGATGAAATATAAATAATAAGCCACACTCAACAGGTTGCCGATTATGGTGCCGAACAGCTTCGGAAGGAAGGCGATAAGATCATCGTCCGGAAAGGTGGATGCCGTCAACCACATAGCCACTATAATCAATTGGATGGCCATGCTTGCCAGCAGCAGGGATATCCAACCGTCCTGTTTGGCCGCCTGATGCAAGTCAAATGGAAGAGACAGGACACCTACTCCCATTTGTGTCTGGACGATGATAAAAAAAAACTGGCGCCGTGAAATTTTTTTATTTGCTGTTTTTGCCATCCCGCCTCCACTCCCTCGATGTGGTCTGTGTTTTTTTCTTGATCGGCTGGGCATTTTTCGGCCTCGTATTCATTTTGAACAACGGAAGACGAATAAAAGTATCCTTTAAATCCTTCACATGCAATGGGGCAAGTGGTGCAAAATAAGGTGTACCGAAAGATTCCATTCTGCTTAAATGGATCAACAAAAGCAGCATGCCGAAGACGATTCCGACAAAACCAAGGGTCGCCGATAAAATGATCAGCGGAAACGTCAGCAGTCGCAGAGTCGTACTCATTTCGTTGGAGGGAACGACGAAAGAAGCAATCGCTGTCAGTGCAACGACGATGATCATAAAATTGGATACAAGCCCGGCACGGACAATGGCATCCCCGATGAC
This sequence comes from Sediminibacillus terrae, assembly GCF_009602435.1. Classification (GTDB taxonomy): domain Bacteria; phylum Bacillota; class Bacilli; order Bacillales; family Amphibacillaceae; genus Sediminibacillus; species Sediminibacillus terrae. Next base: position 149,298 of record NZ_VZDQ01000029.1, on the reverse strand, counting down.
CAAACCGCCGACAATGCCGATGGTCTGGCCCACTGGCGTCGGTAGCCGGATACCGGCTTCTCTGATCAGCTCGATGATAATGACCATCACCAGTGCTTCGATGATCGGCGGGTAGGCGATTTCATTGATAGAGCTTTTTACCGGGATGACCAAATCCTTTGGAATCACTTCGAAATGAAACCCGACAATCGAAATATAAAAGGCCGGCAGTCCGATGGCGATGATGAAGCTGAACAAACGAATCAAGCGGATGAACGTACCGGTAAACCAGCGGGAATTATAATCATCCGGAGACTGATAAAAGGCAAAAAAAGTCGCCGGCGCCATCAAACAAGTCGAGCTTCCCTCCGACAAAACCGCGACTCTCCCTTCCATCAAGTTAGCCACTGTTTTGTCAGGACGTTCTGTATTGATCATTTGGGGAAAGGGAGAATAAGTGTGATCCTCGATAAACTCTTCGATAAATCCCGGACTGATGACAAAGTCAATGGAAATATCCTTCAGTCTTGTTTTCACTTTTTCAACCAGCTCTGGATTGGCTACCCCTTCCAGATAGACAACAGCAACCTTTGTATTTGTCATTTTTCCCAGTTTGTCAAAGGTGACCACAAGGTTTTCATTTTCAATCCGTTTGCGGATCAAATTGATGTTGATCATCAAATTGTCGACAAACCCTTCATGGGAACCGCGGACTACTTTTTCATTGTCCGGTTCTTCCACACTGCGGTTAAATGCCGAAGTTGTATGAAAGAGAAGCATGTCAGCACTTCCATCGGTGGCAAAAGCGCAATGACCTTTTAACAGCATTTTTATGATCTTTTTCCGGTCATGTACCTTTTTGCCACTGGAAACCTTCATGATTTCCTGGTCGCCCATTTGCATGTATGGCTTGAAAAATTCGTTCTGGATTTTTTCCTGGTCAACCAGTGACTCTACATATAAGAGGACAGTCCTGCCTTCCTCCAAAATCCGAAGCTTTAAATCATCGGATTGGTGGAAGGCCTCTATAAAATACGTGATATTATCCTCTAATGAAGTCGAATTCGGTACAGTCTCCTGTTTTCGCTTTTCTTCCTTCTGCCTTCCCCCCGAAGACCTGAAAGATTTCATAACCAGCCACCCTCACCGCTCTGAAAATATACAGATAGTATGTACCATACATGCCAATGTTACTCAAAAAACGAGCAGGAGGGGACAGACCCCCACCCAAGTAACACTGCGTCGCGCTAACACTGCAGCATGGTGGGGGTCTGTCCCCGGTTTTCACATGATCAGGAATGTAAATGGTTGCTGGCTGGAATGGCTACGGATTTCTTGATGATGGCGACACGCGTGAATGCTATTCCCAACATGACGAAAACGATATACAGGACTGCCATGCTTGTACCGCCGATTGCTTCTCCGACGATAATTCCAACGGCTCCGAACATTTTCCCGAATTGGAAGACAAACCCGTTGAACGCCATGTAGGCTCCCCGCTTCCTATCATCAACGATATCGGCCAGCATCGACTGCCTTGTCGGTACATACAGCAGCTCACCGACAGAAAGGATGACTACTGCCAAAAACAAACCTGGAATATGGTTGGAAAAGGCCATGAATGCATAACCGCATCCAAACAGGATAAACCCTGCATACATAATCGGCTGCTCTGGTTTATTTTTGATCCACTTGGAAATGACAGCCGTGAATAAAACAATCATGATCGTATTGACAACTGTCAGTATACTAAGCAGTCTAACGCCGTCTACCATCACTTCGTGTCCTTCCATCCAAGCAAAAGCGCGAGGAACAATCTCCTGTTCCAACCGGACGGCAACAAAGTTGTTTCGCTGGAATTCCAACGTCAGAATTGCAATTCCTCCAAGGGTGAACAGTACGAAAGGGATATCTTTTATGACAGTCTGATAGCTGCGCATCAAGGGAAGCAACCCATATTGTATTTGAACCCTGTTCTTTTCAGTTTGCAACGTTTCTGTGATTAAGGCAGATGTCATCCAGAGAGTGACCACACTCATCATCACGAGTCCGATCAGCAATTCAAAAAAATGCGTTTTAAACAACCATCCCCCTATCATCAATCCCAGCATCAAGGAAAGGTTGACAGCCCAGTAGTTAACCGAGTACATGAATGCCCTCGTTTCCTTCGTGCTGACATCGATCAGCATCGCTTCAGCGGCCGGGTTGATAAAACCCGTGGCGATACTAATCACCAGCATCATAGCGAAGGTCGCAATCGCTGATGTCCCCCAAGGAGCGTTGACCATTAACATCCCGGTAAAGGCAATCAGTTTCATCGTTTCCCCTACGACCATCAATCGTTTTCTGCCAAGTATGTCCGCAAGAAAGCCGCCATACAAACCAGCTAAAAATTGAATCACGACATTCACCAGCAATAATATCCCTGCCGCCGTCGCATTGATTTTGTCGGTAAAGTAAATCGCCATAAACGGAAAAATCATCGAACCGATAATCCGGCTGAGGAAAGAAGTATAAATACGAACACGGATATTCGGGTGCAGTGACTTGAACATGCAGCATTCCCTCCTTCTGCTTTCCATTTTGCCTTTTCTTAAAAGGGGTAAAAAGGGTATAATCAATCTATTAATGTCCCCTTTTCCGGAGGTGAAGTGTATCAAAGATTTATCGTATTATACATTGCGTGCCCATTTATACAGCAAAGAACAAAATAAACAGGTCCCATTTAAATTCGAGGAACTGGAGACGCTTTGGTTTTGCACGCGTAAAAATGTCAAACGAAAACTGAGGAAATACGAAGAAGAAAACAAATTAAGCTACACGCCTGGAATCGGCAGGGGAAATCCCTCCCGCTTAACCTTCCGGCGGCCATTTCAGCAAGAAGTGGAACAGTTCGTTCAAGAAGCAATCCGCACCGACAAACTGGATGATCTGGTCCACTTGCTGCAGCTGCCCATCCCAAGAGCATGGGTTGCATCCATCTCGCCACAGTTGCAGAAAATGTTCGGCATGCAGGAGTCCAAGCAAGAGAAGGACGTCCTCCGCACGATTATCTCGCGGGATTTAAGTACGCTTGATCCTGTCTATAGTTCGATAACTGTGGAAAATCATATGATCCAGCAACTCGGTGATACGCTCGTCACTTATAACGAAAAAAGAGATGAAATCCGTTCTCGCCTCGCTCATCATTGGCAGGTGGATGAAAGCAACACGATATGGACTTTTTACTTGCGAAAAGGGGTGCGCTTCCACCATCAAGGCGTTTTCTCAAGCGCCGATGTCAAACACACACTGGAACGGTTTAAACCCGGTACGCCGTTTTACTGGCTTGTCAGCGATATTTCGGAAATCGACTGTCCGAACAGGTACCAAGTCACTATTGAACTAAAAAGCCCTAATCCCTTTTTTCTCCGCTACTTAAGCAGCACGAATTTATCCATCCTGCCCAAGGATGTACCTTTTGATGAAAATCAATGGATCGGCACCGGGCCTTTCCGTCTGAAGGAACGCAGTAAAAAGCGGATTGTTTTGGAAGCCTTTGACCAATACTTTCTCGAGCGCCCCTTCCTGGACCGGATTGAATTTTGGAAGATACCGATGGATACGGTGAAAACCGTCACCTATAATATCAGTGCCGTTGAAGAATTCGAGGAAGGCATCCAGAAAAAAGAAGTGGAAACCGGATTTCGCTTTCTCGCTTTCAATTTCACCAAACAAACAGCTGTTCAAAATCCCCATTTCCGGACAGCATTGTTTCACCTCCTTAATCCGTTTAGAATGCACGAAGATTTGGGACTGGAAGCACCGGTGGAAGCCACCAGCTTCTTTCCCTGGAAATCAGGACAACGTAGCAGAGATGAATCACAAGTACCCGGATTACTGCAGTTATCCGGATACCAAGGAGAACCATTGCAGCTGTACTGCCTCGACTTTCCGAAAGCAAAAGAGGAAGCCGCATGGTTTCAACGCCAAGCATCCCAGTATGGCATTGTAGTGGAGTTGCACAGTTTCAGTTTGGAAGACTTTTACGCGTTTACGTTCGATGATCACGCGGATATGGTATTCATGGGGGAAGTTTCGACTTCTGACTTTCACTTATCCTTTTTAGGCGCCTTTTACAATGAAATCCTGTTGTTCAGACGATTTATGACGCCAGACCACCTCGAAAAAATCGACGACTGGCTGGAAGCCTTCAAACAATCCACAGCCAAACAGGAGAGGGAAAAGATTATCGATGTGATGGAAGATTACTTGAAAGACAACCACCTTATTCTTTTTCAACATCATCCTATTAAAAGCAGAGTCTTCCATCCGATGATCCAAGATATCCGTTTTAAATCATTTGGCCAGGTAGACTTCCGGAAACTTTGGGTGAAATGACAAGCATTTTTGTGGCTTTCCACCGTTTTAGCGATCCTGACCCCTTTTGACTTTCTGCACATGGGAGGGGATCTGTTGACCGCTGATTTTTTTATTCTATGAGCAGCACTTTTATAATCAGTTGAAGGAAACCGAATCTGTAAAAGTGAATCTTTCACCCCGGTGGACTACATTTGCTATCATGCTATTTAGTAATGAGTAAGATGAAAAAAATGCTTGAAAGGATGCCATTGGTCTTATTGTAGGTTGGCCTGTTGAAATATATTGAACTCGCCTGTTGCCTGGAGTTTCCTTTAGGATAGAGGCTATTTTGATAGAAGTGGATGGACATAGGGAAGAAAAATAAAGTGAAAATGTTTATCCTCGTTGCCATATTCGCTATAGCGATGGTAAGGTTTTTGTCCAATCGACGGGAAGGATTAGAAAAAACGCCCAGGAGACAACTCCTGGGCGTTTTTGTTATACCGGGCCTCTTTAGCTTACTGATTTTATCCTTCCAACAACAAATCGTATGGATCTTCGAGCATTTGTTTAATCCGAACCAGGAACTGGACCGCGTCTTTTCCGTCTACGATTCTATGATCATAAGACATTGCCACATACATCATCGGTCGGACTTCGATGGAATCATCCGGCATGACAATCGGCCGTTTCTGGATGGAATGCATTCCGAGAATACCAACCTGAGGCGCATTTAAAATCGGTGTCGATAATAGGGATCCGAAAATGCCGCCGTTTGTAATCGTGAACGAGCCGCCTTGCAAATCAGCCATTTGCAACTGTTTATCACGCGCTTTCTTGCCAAGATGGGCGATTTCCCGTTCCACACCGGCAAAATCGAGACGATCGGCATCACGGACGACGGGAACGACGAGTCCGTCATCTGTCGATACAGCAATACCAATATCATAGAATTTTTTCAAGACAAGTTCATTGCCTTGGATTTCTGCGTTGATCAGCGGAAATTCCTTCAAAGCACCGACGACAGCTTTCGTAAAGAAGGACATGAATCCAAGCTTGACATCATGTTTTTCCAGGAACTTATCCTTGCGCTCGCTGCGCAGTTTCATGATTGCGGTCATGTCGACTTCATTGAACGTGGTCAACATCGCTGCGTTATGCTGCGCTTCCACCAACCGATTGGCGATTGTCTGACGGCGGCGACTCATTTTCACCCGCTCTACCGGCTTGTCGAATTCTGTCTTCTCGGAAGATTTTGCCGCCGACTGCTTGTCTTGTTTTGGTGCTTCTGTTTGCTTTTGACCGCCTTTTGCCGCTTGCTCTACGTCTTCCGGACGGATACGGCCTAGTGGATCACGAGGGTAAACATCGCTAAGATCAATGCCTAACTCACGAGCACGCTTCCGCGCAGCAGGTGAAGCAACCGTTTCTTTGCTGTTGGAAGTGGTTTGCCCTTCGCTTTGGCTGGCAGCTGCCGGTTTTTCTTCCGGTGCCGATTCCTGCTTGCTTTCCTCAGCTGGCGCTTCCGCATCTGCAGACTCTTCCTGGCCGTTACTTCCGGCATCGCCGGCTTCCCCGTTTTCATCCACTTTGGCGATGACGTCGCCGACTTCGACGTCTTCGCCTTCTTCTTTCGTAATCTCCACTACAACGCCTGCATAATCAGCGTTCACTTCGACGTTGACTTTGTCGGTTTCCAACTCCAATACCGGATCGCCCTTCTCCACTTTGTCACCCTTCTTGACGAGCCACTCGGCGATAGTACCTTCTGTAATCGATTCTGCTAATTCCGGGACTTTAATTTCCTTCACTGGAATCTCCTCCTTTAGACAGCTTTAAGGCTTCCTGCACGATTCGTTTTTGTTCTGTTTTGTGTATGTTTGGCTCTCCAACCGCTGGTGACGACCGATCAGGACGACCGACATAACGCAGCTGTTGATGTTTACCCAGCAGATTGTATAGAAGTTCTTTGACAAAGTTCCAGCTGCCCATATTTCTCGGCTCTTCCTGAACCCAGATCACTTCTTCCACATTTGGACAATCTTTCAGTATCTTTTCCAATTCTTTGGCAGGGAATGGATAAATTTGCTCCAATCGGATCACATGGGTATCCTTCACTTTATCTTCATTCTGGCTCATCGTTTCAGCGATATCCACCATCACTTTACCACTGCCGATGACCAGTCTTTTCGCTTTTTTCGTCGTCTTCGGCAAACCTGGTTGTGTGATGACTTTTTCGAAGTTCTGCTCGCTGAACTCTCTTGCCGTAGAAGCTACACGCTGATTGCGCAACAAACTTTTCGGCGTCATGACAACAAGCGGACGGGCTGCATCTTTCCCTCTCAAAGCTGCCTGACGGCGTAACAAATGGAAGTATTGTGCGCTGGTGGTCACGTTGGCGATAATCCAGTTGTTTTCAGCAGCAAGCTGCAAGAAACGTTCGAGTCTGGCGCTGGAGTGCTCCGGTCCCTGGCCTTCGTAGCCATGTGGAAGCAACAGCACCATGTTCGACTTTTCCCCCCACTTGGCACGTCCGGCAGCTATGAACTGGTCTAAAATCACTTGGCCAGCGTTGGCGAAATCACCGAATTGCGCTTCCCAAAGAACCAGTGTGTTCGGTGATTGAACGCTGTACCCATACTCAAAACCTAGCACACCCGCCTCCGACAATGGACTGTTATGGATGGCAAACGAAGCGTTTGCCTGGTCCAATCCGTGCATAGGACAGTAGGTATCCCCTGTCTCCACGTCATGAAGCACCAGATGGCGATGGGCGAAGGTTCCGCGTTCCGAGTCCTGGCCGGTCAGACGTATAGAGACACCATCTTGCAAAATGGACGCATATGCAAGCGTTTCTGCCGTGGCCCAATCCGCCTTGTTTCCTTCTTCCAACGATTCTCCACGTTTTTTAAGGATTTTTTCCAGTTTCTTAAAACCTTGGAAACCTTCCGGACGTTTGAGAAGACCTTCATTCAGCTGCTTCAGCTGGTCGAGCGGGACAGCTGTTTTGATACCGTCAAGACCATTTGACAAAGCCTCTGGAGCCGGCTTCGGTTCCGGTTCATCTGTTTCATTTTCCATCATGTTATCGAAAATACCCTTAAGCTCCTGTTCCCGGTCATTTTTCAGTTTTTCGTAATCGCTCTCGCCGATGACCCCTTCTTGTTGCAGGCGTTTCGCATAAATGACAGCAACAGAATCATGTTTATCTATTTCTTTGTATAGCTGCGGCTGTGTCGCACGCGGTTCATCCATTTCATTATGACCGTAACGGCGATAGCCGACTAAATCGATCAAAAAGTCTTTATGGAAGGTCTGCCGGTATTCATATGCAAGCGCCATAGCGGACACACATGCCTCCGGGTCATCCGCATTGACATGGACGATCGGAATTTCGAATCCTTTCGCCAAGTCACTTGCATATCTGGTCGATCTGCCTTGATCCTGACTGGTAGTGAAGCCGACCAGATTATTGGCGATCAAATGCAGAGTGCCGCCTGTACGATAACCTGGCAAATCGCTCATGTTCAACGTTTCGGCTACAACACCTTCCCCGATAAAAGCAGCATCTCCATGAATCAAAATGCTGAAAGCCCGGTCCTGACTTTGAACAGGCTCGCCTGATTGATCGATATCTTCCTGCGCAGCTCTTGTAAAGCCTTCCACAACTGGGTTCACAAATTCAAGATGGGAAGGGTTGTGGGCCAAGGTGATTTTAGTAGGAGATACTTTGTCTTCACCCAAACTTTTCACTGCACCGAAATGATATTTCACATCGCCGGTCCAGCCATAATTGATTCCTTTGGAACCGGCCGACGGCATTAATTCTTTATCTGATGAATAATGAAATTCAGAAAATATCTTGTCATATGGCTTGCCAAGCACGTGGGTCAACACGCTTAAACGACCTCTGTGCGCCATCCCCATCAAGATTTCCTCGGTTTCATCGGTAAATGAATTGTTGACCGCTTTATCAAGCATCGGTACCATCATTTCCAATCCCTCGATGGAAAAACGCTTCTGGCCGACAAAGGTCTTGGCAAGAAAACTTTCAAATCCTTCTACATCTGTCAGCCGTTTCAACAGCTGCTTTTTTTCCTCTTTACTCAATGACAATGCAAAGGCGCCGGTATCGATTTTATCCTGCAGCCATTTCCGCTCATCGTCATTGTTCACATGATCATATTCAAAAGAAGTGGTACCCGCATAATTCTTTTTCAACAATGTGACCACTTCCAGCGCATTGGTCACATTACCGGGCGCATCGTCCCAAATCCAGCTCGCAGGAATCGCTTCCAAATCTTCGTTCGTCAAATTATAATAAGCCGGATTGACCAACTCTGAGTTGCGATCCTTCTCTTTTCCGACAGGATATATGTCCGCTTCTAAATGTCCGTAACGGCGAATAGCCTCCACAAGTTTCATTGCCGAGGTTAATTTCTTGATATCACTGGCTGAAGTTGTCGCTGAATCGGTTTGCTGCAATCCCCCTGTTTGTGTCAACCATTCAGGTGCCCCGTGCTGATCGAACATTTCTTTCAAAGATGCATCGATTGTCGAGGGGTCTTGTTTGTACAATTCATACTGTTCTTCAATGTACCCCATGTTTGGACCATGAAAATTTTCCCAGAATCTTCCACTAGATTCTTGCTGTGTCACGACTTATACCCCCATTAGAAGTTCACTTTCTCCATCAATTAGACGTCATTGAACATTCAATGACCATTATAGAACTGACCTCTTTCTACATCAACTAATATACCCTATTTTATACAAGGAAACAATAACCTACCGACAGCATCTATCAAAATAATCGAAATATAAAATAATTATATGTAAAAAGCCTTGGCTCCGTTATCATGGAGCCAAGGTTATAAGGAGAATGTTATGAAAAATCGGCAGGTATCACAATCCAGGCGTGGAACATGCAATGTGCTTACGTTCGAAAACAGCGCCAGAGGAGCATGCACTTGCCCGCGACCGACAAGCAAATATAGATAGAAAGGACTGTTACTGTTTCAAGTGCCCACTAAAAAGGAATCATGCAACCATCATCGATTCAACAAACTGCCGACATAACGGAGCAGTTCATTTGCAGAAGTAGAGTTATAGCCATACTCATCGATCAGTGTGGCCACCACTTCATTGATTTTCTTGAGCTGCTGTTCATCCGGTGTCTTGCTCGAAGTCGTAATTTTGACAACATCCTTCAAATCGGCAAACAATTTTTTCTGAATAGCTTCACGCAAGCGTTCGTGTGATTGATAATTGAACTTTTTCCCCTTCCGTGCATAGGCGGAAATCCGGATCAAGATCTCTTCCCGGAACGCTTTTTTGGCATTTTCCGAAATGCCGATCTGTTCCTCGATCGAACGCATCAATTTCTCATCCGGATGCATTTCTTCTCCTGTCAGAGGATCGTGGAGTTTTGTTTTGTTGCAATAAGCTTCTACATTATCAAGATAGTTTTCCATCAATGTCCGCGCCGATTCTTCATACGAATAAACGAACGCTTTTTGGACTTCTTTTTTGGCGATTTCATCATATTCCTTCCGGGCAATTGAAATGAAATTCAAGTACCTCTCCTTATCATCTTTGGAAATGGAGGCGTGGCTGTCCAGGCCATCCTTCAGTGAACGCAGGACATCCAGTGCATTGATCGAAGTCATTTCCTTCTTGATGATTGTCGAGGAAATCCGATTGATGACATAACGCGGGTCGATGCCGCTCATTCCCTCATCGGCAAATTCCTTTTTCATTTCAAGGACATCAGCATCACTATACCCTTCCACATTCTGTCCGTCATAAAGATACATTTTTTTAAGCAGGCTGATGCTGCCGCGGTTGGATTCTTTCAGCCTGCTCAAGACGGTGAACATGGCTGCAACCCGGAGCGTATGCGGTGCGATATGGACATCTTTTATATCACTCTCTTTGATCATCTTTTCATAAATGCGTTCTTCTTCGCTCAACCGCAAATTGTATGGAACCGGCATGACGATCATCCGGGAATGAAGTGCTTCGTTCTTTTTATTTGCGATGAATGATCGATATTCGGATTCGTTTGTATGGGCCACAATCAGTTCATCAGCGGAAATAAGTGCAAATCTGCCCGCCTTGAAATTCCCTTCCTGGGTGAGAGAAAGTAAATGCCAAAGAAACTTCTCGTCACATTTCAGCATTTCCTGGAACTCCATGATTCCCCGATTGGCTTTATTGAGTTCGCCATCAAAACGATAAGCGCGGGGATCGGATTCAGAACCGTATTCAGCAATGGTGGAAAAATCTATCGATCCGGTTAAGTCCGCTATGTCTTGGGACTTCGGATCGGAAGGACTGAACGTGCCGATTCCTGTTCGTTTATCTTCAGAAAAGAAAATCCGCTCCACCATGACATCTTCGATCCGCCCTTCATATTCCTGTTCCAGTCGCATGGTATTCAGCGGAGACAAACTTCCTTCAATTTTCACACCATATTGTTCTTCAAAATCCGGTCGTAGATGTGCCGGGATCAAATGGAGTGGATCTTCATGCATCGGGCAGCCCTTGATTGCATAAACAGCTCCTTCATCGGTCAGTGTGTACTGTTCCAAGCCGCGTTTCAACAAGGCCACCAATGTAGACTTCCCTCCACTTACCGGACCCATCAAAAGCAAGATCCGCTTTTTTACATCAAGTCGTCTTGCTGCCGGATGAAAATACTCCTCTACCAGCCGTTCGAGTGCTTCATCCAATCCATAGAGCGCATCGGAAAAAAAGCGGTATGTTTTCACCCCGTCTTCCCGTTCCGTGACTCCCTTATGCTTGATCATGTTATAGACCCTTGAGTGGGCAGATTGAGCTAAATAAGGCCGTTCCTTTAACAGGTCCAGATAATCCGCGAAAGTTCCTTCCCATTTCAACTTTTCCTGATCTTCTCTATGATCCTGGATTTTTTTCAATATATCCATCTCTACGCCCTCCCTGAAGAATTTAGCAAAACTACCCAGCCGTATGTTGAGCACAGGTTTCCTCTACCCCTGTTCCCTTCTTGGTTCCCATAAGAAAAGATGGTTACTTTAATCTATGTAGCCACCCTTGTGAAGATGAATGATAGCAACAGGTAACCTGATGATAATGATACTCCCCTTGTCTTGAAAGGACTCGCAGGTTCGGAGTTCACAAGCTTCTCATAATTCGTTATAATGGAGGAAAGATACAGCTACATAAACAATTGCTGCCTGGTGTGGCCACAGAACATAAAGGAGGATGCCTTCCATGAGTATGAATATTGCATTGATTTTGGGCGTAACCATTGTATTCCTTACTTCCATTTTCACAGCCGGCAAGGAATCAAAGCAATCCCCAAAACGATAAGTAGTTCCTTCTTTCCACCTGCTTGCTATGAAATGCAGTCGACAAAAAGAGGACAAGAAATAACATAAAAATAAAAAACAGAACGCCAGGATTTAGAACCAGGCGTTCTGTTTTTTTATTTTCCGGTTTAGATGAATTACCCACTTGATGAAAATAGAAAATTTGAAAAAGACACTAAAATATGTTTAATGCCTGCTGAGTATCAAGCGAGAAAATCCAATATAATGGATATAGGCGTAAGAAAAAGAAGACCAAATCATATACACAGATAACGGACTTTCTACTTTTCTTCCACAACAACGATTCTAAGAGAAAAGCCGCGGACGCGACAATCGCTACAAATAAACAACCGCCAGGCTGGCATTTTCACTTATATATCTTTAATGCAACCCGGGAAACCCCTGTTGCCGCAGTGCTTCATAAACAATAATTGCCGCCGTATTGGATAAATTAAGGGAGCGGACCATGTCATTCATATGGATCCGTAAACACTTATCCTCTTTTCCTACCAACAATTCTTTCGGAATTCCGTTCGTTTCCCTGCCGAATACAAAAAACAAATCTTCTTCAGGCTGATTGAAGTCAAAGTCGGTATAATGTTTGGAACCGAAGTTTTCAATATAGTAAAAATCCCCATCTGGATAAGTTTGGTACAATTCATCCAAGGAATCATAATAATGGATTTTGACATCCTTCCAATAATCCAGACCAGCTCTGCGAACCATCCTGTCATCAGTGGAAAAACCAAGCGGTCTGATCAGATGCAATGTCGCACCAGTGGCCAGGCAGGTGCGCGAAATATTACCCGTATTGGCGGGTATTTCTGGCTGAAATAAAACTACGTGTATTGCCACTTTTTTTCACCCCAAATAGTTAGTAACCCGCTTATTATACCACAGTTAACAGAAGTTACGTGAACACCTGCCGGGGGATGAATGGGAGGTCACAGTATCATTCACCGATCCGGAAAAACTTGTACTGGCAGTCTTCCGTCCAGGCCATCGAATCCCGGTACTCCCAATAGCGGTGCCGACTGTTGTCTGTATGGGCGTTGACAAGCGGCTCGCCGTTTGTATCCTTCGATACTACGATTGTATTATGGTCCCATCTTCCGTCTCCTTGAAAATCGTAACAAATTACATCCCCCGGCAATAAATCGCTGGCCCTTTCTACTTCTTTTCCTTTCAACCCTTGTGTCGACCCGCTCAAATACCAGCGCAAGGAGTGGGCAACAGCCCAACTGTAACTCCAACTGTCTCCCTGATACCACCATCCCCGCCCTCTGTCGGGCATTCCCCACATCGGTGCGCCGCCGGCATGGAGACATTGGGACACGTAACTGGTACAGTCCACGGCAAATTTCCGAAACTCAGGGTTGTAATCGTTCCACCATCGCTCCGCATATTGGACTGCAGCACGCCTGTCATAGTCAAAGCGTTGCACTCGCGTTTCCTCTTTGCCAAATATCTCGATGGCCGGCAGTTGTGTTTCCGGCTCGGGAGGAAGAAGCAGTTCATCACTGATCACCTGTCCTTCCTGGATGACGGCAGTATGACGGCGCTGTTCCTCTTCATGATAAAAAGAGTTTCCCTGCTTGACGAAAAATACTGTCAGTAAATCATACTCGATCGTGTACTTATCCTGTTTCCCCCGACTTTTCCGCTGGAGTTTCCCCTCCCCTCTGATTCTCGGCACCTTATTTCCGCGCTCCTCATGCAGGCGTTTTTTCCGTGCAATCCAACTCTCCGGATCCCCCTCGTTTCTCTGCTCCAATAGATGCTGCCAATACGCCGTCAATAGTTGTTTATCATCCATGCGCGCATCCCTCCTAATACACATATATGAGAGGAACCAGCTTCTCTGAACAAAAAAACCGCTCCAGCCTGATGGGATAGGCAGGAACGGCAAGGGGGTTCTTTTTGTAATCGGACCACATATCAGACAGAGCGCCATATGACTTTGCATATCATGCGTGCTGTCTCGCATTCTCTTTAAATTCAAGTCCTTTGTCCATCTCGAATTGCACTTGTTCATCCGTTTCTTTTTGTTTAGCTTTTTCAATAGCTGCAAAAGCAGCTTCCGTGCCTATTTTTCCTAAAGACCAAGCCGCAGTCCCACGGATGACCGGTCGGGGGTCTTCCTTCATCAACCGGATCAACTCCTCGACGGCACTTTCTTCCTTATAGTGGCCAAGGGCGATGATCGCATTGCGTTGAATCGGTTTTTTTCCGCGCCACGAGCCGGCGATATCTCCGAATTTTTCTTTGAATTCCCGATTGGACATGGAAAGCAGCGGCACTAGTTTCGGTTTCACAACCTCCGGATCCGGCTCCATTTCCGGATGAAGGTGGAAATCTTTCTTATGATTCTTCGGACAAACCAGCTGACACGTATCACAGCCATAGATCCGGTTTCCCAATTTGCCCCTGTATTCATCCGGCAAAAAGTCTTTTGTCTGGGTTAAAAAAGCAATGCACTTCTGGGCGTTCAATTGCCCGCCCTGGACCAACGCGCCTGTCGGACAAGCGTCGATGCACTTGGTGCACTCCCCGCAGCTGTCTTCAACCGGTTCATCCGGTGTGAATGGAACATTGGTGATCATTTCTCCTAAATACACGTAGGAACCAAATTCAGGAGTAATCAACGTGGTATTTTTTCCGCTGAATCCGATGCCCGCCCGTTCAGCGACGGCACGGTCTGACAGTTCTCCAGTGTCGACCATCGATCGATAGCTAAAACCGTACACCTTCTCCGAAATGAACGCAGCCAGTTTCTCCAATTTATCTCGTAAAATATCATGATAATCTTTTCCCCAGGAAGCACGACAGAACAGCCCTCTCCGCTCCCCTTTCTTGCTCTTTGGGGCATCCTTCAGTCTGGAGGGATAGGCAAGGGCAATCGAAATTAGCGACTGCGCCTCCGGCATCAGCTTGACAGGATTCGTCCGCTCCTCTATCGACCCTTTTTCAAAGCCAGACTGATAGCCAAGATCCTGCTGCCGTTCCAACCGTGACTTCAACTCGGTAAATACATCCACAGAAGCAAAACCAACCTTATCGATGCCAATGGACTTGCTGTAGTCTATAATCTCCTGCTTCAACTCCTCATAAGCCATCCACTTTCCCTCCTTTCTAACTGAAGGGGGTCAGTCCCCCGATGGGTCGGGGGACTGACCCCAAAAATCCAAAACATCTTCCATGCCGACCAGGAAACCCCGTCGTACCGGAATTTCATCCAGAACAGGGACTGACCCCAAAACAGGGTGGGGACTGTCCCTCGATCGATTCAGGGACTGACCCCCGGCTTAACGGTTGCTGATATCTTTGACTTTGGCTGTGCGTATGCGGTTCAGGGTGGCTGCTATTTCGAACCGGCGTGGTCTGGCCAGGTCACCAGGGTGCTGGTCCGGAAACGGCGCGAAGGATCCGAGTCCTTTTTGATCGATTTGCGCTTCTATTTCATCCAGTATTTCTGTCAGTGAACGGTCGTTTGCCAGCCACTTTTTCTGGTCCAGATGCCGAATGATTTCGGCTATCATTCTCGTTTGTGAAGCATCGACTAATTGCTCGACATAGTGCAGATTGATATCGGTCCGTCCCATGATAATCGTCGTGAGCCCTTTCGCCTGGACTTTATGCTTTTTTCCCTGGCTGGTTTGTAAGCTGCCAGGCAAAAAGCGCCGATCAGGCAGACTGCCAAATGGTTCACTCGCAGGACGCTGACGGTTAAAAGGATATCTTTCTGCAATTTCCCGGGCTTTTTCCGTAACATTGTAAGGTTGATAACGATCCATCATGATCACTTGATCGGCAGCATCAAAATAATCACCCGAACCACCCATCACAAGTATCGTGGACACATCGAGCTGATCGCGCATTTGCCGTATTTTATCAATAAACGGCGTAATCGGTTCTTTTTCTTTCACGACCAATTCCTTCATCCGCTGATCACGGATCATAAAGTTGGTAGCACTCGTATCCTCATCGATTAACACCGAAGCAGCACCAGCTTCCAATGCTTCTACGACATTGGCTGCCTGCGAAGTACTTCCACTGGCGTTCTCTGTGGAAAAACCGCTCGTATCCTTCATGTGAGGCAAATCGTTGATAAAAGGTGAAATGTTGACGGTGCATACCTGGCGTCCGTCTTCGGCACGCACTTTCACCGCAGTCGGATCGGTCAATACATATTCCCGTCCATCACCTTTAACATGGTGATACACCCCGCGCTCAATTGCCTGGAGCAGGGTGCTTTTCCCATGGTATCCACCACCGACAATCAAGACGATCCCTTTTGAAAGGGCCATTCCCGTAAGCGGCTCTTTCCGATGAGGCACTTCTATCGATACCCGGTTCTCCTTGGTACTTTGAAAAGGGACTGCCTGTCTCATCGGTCGATTGCCGATTCCACTTTCCCTGGGAAGGATTGCTCCATCTGCGATAAAGGAAATCCAGCCATGTTCCTCCATTTTTTGTCTAATTGCCTGATGTTGATCGGCTAGCTGAACGCTTGCTTCGATATCTTCATCGGAAATAGAAAAAACCGACTTTTCCATAATCGCGGGGATTATGTCAAAAAACAGTTTCTCTGCTTCTCTTCCATTAATCCTCCTGCCATTTGCCGGCAGACCGATTGATAAACAAATCGTTGTAAAACCAGGGTCAAGCTGAACAGCACTTCGTTCCAGTATTTCCTGACCAGGATTGTCGATAGCGATCAGACCGCTTTTTCCGGAACCTTTGCTGTACACGGTATTATCCTTGATTGCCTTGGCAACCGCTCTTGCAATTCGATCTTCGCTATATATTTTCCGCTGGCGGTTCCCCTTCCAGTCCGGCTTTATCCGTCGATAAGCGTCCGGCACTATCAAGCGGATCTTTGAAGGAGAAGCAAACGGATCTCCTTGTACATAATCGACGACTAGCTCATAACGGTGAAAGGAATAACGTCCTTGAATCCCTTTATACCCTTTATAGCTTTTCCCATCGATTTGCTGCAGCTTTCTTTGCAGTTCTTTCATCATAAGACACCTCTTTTAAACACTGACTAGTTCTAGGATACAATCTTCCATGACTTCCTATCAAGCGAGCATCTTCCGAGACATCCAGTTAATTTTAACCAAATTAAAAACGCAATGCCTCGTTGCTTTAAAAACGAAACACTGCGTTGGCTCATGAGTTCATTGGAGCGGGTGAAGGGAATCGAACCCTCATCATCAGCTTGGAAGGCTGAGGTTTTACCACTAAACTACACCCGCATCTTAAGTAGACAAATCATCACCTGCATTTTCCAGTTTTTCCTTTGGTCCGAAAGCTTCGGCAAAGGCTTGAAAAGAATATTTCCTTTAAGTGATGTTTATCATTATAACAACCGGATTCCGGTGTTGCAATAGGTATATATCATTTTTTGTCGAAAAAAATGACTGTTTTTCGGAAAAGAAGATGGGGATCCCGGAAAAACGCGCAGCTAGCTCTATGAAAACCAGCATCTACAGCCATTCCACCATATAATACAAGGTTATTCTGTGCTATAATTTTTTATAACTGTCAACTTCGAAAAAGGAGGATTCCTTCCATGATTTATTCACAGGTTTTGTCCCAAACAAATTTCGTGAACGAAGACGAGTTAATGTACCCGTTCCAGGAACGCGGACTGCAGTTCGGGGATGGTATATATGAAGTCATCCGCGTTTATCAAGGACATTTTTATTTAATAACCGAACATATCGACCGGCTTTTCCGCTCGGCAGAGGCTGTCAAACTAACCTTGCCTTTCACGAAAGAACGACTATTTCAGCTGCTTGGTGATCTGCTTAAAGTCAATCAGATAAAAGGAGATGCCAAAGTCTACCTCCAGGCAACCAGGGGTTCGGCTTTACGGGACCATGTCTTTCCGGATGTCGATGCAAACTTTTATGCATACGCTCAGGAAACGCCTCGACCGATTCAAAAATTGACCAACGGTGTAGCCGCGATCACCCAGCCGGATGTGCGCTGGCAAAACTGTTACATCAAAAGCCTGAACTTGCTTCCGAATGTGCTTGCCAAACAAGAGGCAAAAGAACAGGGAGCATTTGAAGCGATCCTCCATCGTGATGAAACGGTGACAGAATGCAGTTCCTCCAACGTCTATCTTGTAAAGGACGGGGAAATTCGTACCCACCCGGAAACGAACAACATTCTGCATGGATGTGTCCGTTCCCGAGTAAAGGTGCTCGCTCGACAACTGGATATCCCTTTACTGGAAAAAGCATTCTCGACTGATGATTTGCAGCAGGCAGATGAGGTGTTCCTGACGAGCAGTACAGCTGAAATCATGCCGATTGTGAAAATCGACGGGATGAAAGTACACAAGGGAGAACCTGGACCTGTCACGAAAAAACTGCAAAAAGCCTATGAAGAAGACGCCGGTCTGACTGCATCTATATTCGCACAAGTAAGATAACGTAAGAGGTCGGGACAAAAGCAAGACCACTAAAGTACAAACCGAACGAATTCTAGCTGCCAATCAAATTCGTTCGGTTTGTATTTGTATATTCTCTTTTTATCCTGTTGTTTGATGTGTGCTTCGAATCGCTACGGCAAGTTACTACGCGTTCCACGGGCACGGCTTCAACTTCCTCCGAAAGCACCAACCGCTTTCTTGCGGGATTTTCAGCTCGTGCTGTTCCCGTTGGAGTCTCCGTATCTTGCCTTCGCTACGTTTTTGTGCTCTGATTTCCACACGATAAAGACAAGATGAACCGTATTCTTCTATTGGATGATAGATATCTAAACAGTGACAAAGACGAAAAATCAGCATCTGGGTTCCTTTATTCTTCGGAATTGAACAATAGCATAAAAAGGATAAAGAAGTACTCCTGGTTTCCACGCAGCTTCGCTCTCTATCCGTAACGGCAATAGGCAAAGCGGTATTCTTTGCCAAGTTAGCTGAAGCCGTGCCCGCGGAAAGCGAAGTACCTTGCCGGAGTGGAAAATTGCACTTTTCATGAGAAGGGTAGGAACGGTTTGCTTTTTACTAGGTCACGATGCTTTTCTCCCAGGCTCTTTTGGTTTTCCTTCGGAACGAACCACGATTCAGCTTTCTTCTAAAAAGTTATTGATTTTTCTAAAAATAATGGTATGATTAAAAATCTGTCACCAGAAAAACAAAATCTTCCATTCACCTTGTTGTTTTGCTTCATCATCGAACAAACCCACAAACAAACACATACGCTCAGACAAAATATGGTTACCGGGAGGGACTAATCCTTGAAAAAAATCGCGATTATCGGTAGCGGCGGTGCCGGAAAATCAACATTGGCCAGACAATTGGGCGAGATTCTCCATTTACCCGTCTACCACTTGGATGCTTACTTTTGGAAGCCCGGCTGGCAGCCGATCAGCAAAAAGGAACTGCAAACGCTGCAGCAGGAGATCATCCAGCAGGACGCCTGGATCATTGATGGCAACTACGGGTCCACCATGGAATTACGGCTGCAGGCTGCAGACACTGTGATTTTTCTCGATTATTCCACCTTGAGATGCTTATATGGCATAGTCAAACGACGCATTCAGTACCAAGGGAAAACCCGTCCCGATATGGGAGTAGATTGCCGGGAAAAACTCGACCTTGAATTTTTCCTTTGGGTGGCCAGGTTCAAGAAACGGAGGGCCCCTGCTATCAAAGACAAGCTGAGGAACACGAACGACATTACCATCTACCATTTAAAGACCCCTAAGCACACGAAAAAACTGCTCAATCAGCTAAAAAAATGACCTCTTGCCTTTACATAGCTACAGTTGGTGTTCCGGCACGCCCGGCCTCATATGGTAAAGCGTGCGACCGCCTTATCAAGTTGTCTTGCGTAATCTGCTAGGGTGGCGGCGCTGTCGGAAACACCTCTGATTTCCTGCTTCTGTTCAAGAACCGAACCAGACGCTTGCTCAAAACCGATTGAAAATTGATTGGTGATATCTGCGATTTTATCGACCGATTGGTTGATATCTTTGCTGTTCAAGCTCAGCTGTCGGATTGTCTGAGAGATGGTTTGGATTCCATCGGCCATTCCTGCCATCTCTTCCTGTATGTAATGAAAACTTGTCTCTGTCTCCAAAGATTTCTGTTTTCCTTCTGCGATTTGCTGATAACCATCGGTCAGGGATGAGGAAACATTCGCTGTATCGGCCTGTATTCCCGAAATCATTCTGGTGATTTCACTGACAGAAAGCTCGACCTGTGTTGCAAGCTTCCGGACTTCTTCGGCCACCACGGCAAACCCTTTTCCGGCAGTGCCCGCCCTGGCTGCTTCAATCGAAGCATTGAGTGCAAGCAAATTCGTTTGTGCGGCAATTCCCTTGATCACTTCCACCAAATGAGAAATCTCCTTGGAACTCTCGTCCAAATTGCGCATTTTTTCCACAGCACTTTCAAAAATAGCATACACTTCTTTCATCTGGCTGGTTGTGCTGTTCATCGATTCACTCCCGGCCTGGGTGGCAGACAGGACCTGTTTGGAAGAGGCAGCCAATTCAGCTCCCTTTGCATCTGCCCGTTCAATATCCTGATAGAAACCGCTGACTATCCCGTGAATGCTTTGTGAAAAACCGGCTTGTTCCTGGGAGCTTGCCGATAATTGCTGCATAGTGGCTGCTATATTTTCACTCGCCTGTTGTACTTCATTGGAATGCCGGTATAAAAAGTCGCTCTGCCCGGAGACTTGACGGGATGTTTGCTGAATATGGCCGACCATCTCCTTGATTTTCCGATTCATCTTGTTCACCGCTTTGGTCAGCTGTCCGATTTCATCCTCCCCTTCATAATCAATTTCTTGGTTGGTCAAATCTCCGTCCGCAATTCGATGACTGACTTCCACTAGTTGCTTCAACCCTTGTCTAAGGGTGCGGGCAATCAAAACGGCCATTCCGGCACTGATAATACTGACAATCATTATTACCGCCGCCATGGAAATCATGGCTGTCCTGATATTGTTTTCGGCTGCAGTGATCAATTGGTTACTGTCAGCTTGAACATCCGTTTTAAGTTGATCAAGCAGTTCGACATTCTGATTACGAAGCGCAGAAATCTGCAAACGTGCATCGGTATATATTTCCGTGTCTCCTCGAACCACTGACGGGACGACATTGTCGACAAACAGTTTATCGATTTCCCGGTTGTTATTTTCGATTTCCCGGAACGTTCCAGCCGCTGGAGTATCAGTTACAGCGGCAGATACCTCTTTTATTTTTTCATTCAGACTGTTCCGAAGCTGACGGTATTCCTGCTGGTCTTCACTTCGCAAAAACGTTATATAATCGGCGATGCGGATGTCCTTCGACCTTATTAATGAACCAATTTCCGTCATCTGCACCGCCCGTTCTTCCTGAATCTTAATACGATGTATATCCTTCACTAAACTGACCAGCAAACTGCCAATGATAACGGCGGCAGCAAGATAAAGCCCAATTGTCAAAAAAGCCTGCAACAACAGTTTGCGACTTATCGTGATATTGTTCCACTTGCTTTTTTTCAAAAAGTAACTCCTTAAGGCTGCCCGTCTTGTTGCATGCTTCGTGTTTTTACTGCCTGCCCAAAACTTTATCCCCATTTCCCCCTACCACCTTTTAATTTTTCTTGTCTATCTGTAGCAAATTTTAAAAGAACCTGGAGGGGATTGCTATGCAATCGTCGATACTTTACAAAAACTTTAAATGCGAGTGACCAAACACATCAGGTGGTTCGAGATTGACAGAAAAGCCGCGGGCTATCCGGATACTGCCCGTTAGTATGATCGAAAATTTACGCCGTCCCTTCGTTTCACTTCATAGACTCCGTAAGACATACTACCTATCCATTATTTGGCCGGCAAAAAACCGGACCCGTTCGAAGGTCCGGTTTGCTTTCTTTATTTACTATCATCTTCCTCTTCCAGCTTTTCCATTTCCCGATGGGTTTGCGGGAAGCCGTTGGCAACCCATTCTGAACGATACTCGTGATCCAGCCCTGTCAAACCTTTTTCTGCCTCATCCTCGGGGGCATCGGGGCTTTCGATTTCATCTTTTTTTTGGATGGTTGGATCAAGGTTGGAAGAACCTTTGCCATCTTGTAATTTTGCGTCCGCTTGATCGATCATTTGTTTTTCTTTATTCATCATATCCATTTGCTTATCGATGGCCGTTTTGGCCTTTTGCATGGTTTTGCCCGCCCCTGTTTTGACCTTTTCCATCATCTCATTGGCGTTTACGCTTCCATTTCCCGATTTTTCCTGATATTTCTTCACAGCCATAACCGTACCTGCTGAGACCAAAGCTGTAGATCCGGCAATCATTCCCATTGTTGATTTTTTCATGTGAATCCCCTCCGTTTAATTAGCCGTAATGAATAATTGTGCTAGTAATCTATATCCTTTTTCAGCATAATCTAAACGATTTCATTGCAGATTGCTGCTCAGACAGGCAACCGATTCGTTGGATTGCATAAATTAACAAGGGATATCGAAAGGGGCAGATAAAGTGGTTGACGAACGGAAAATAAATGTAGGGAAATATAATATGAATGTCCGTCTTTTCAATCAAGGAGACGGTAAGGATGTTGTTGTTTTAAACCACGGAATTCCGACTAATTCCCACTTATGGGACTATGTGATACCTTACCTCAAGCAAAACTATACCGTATTGGCTGTGGACATGATCGGATACGGAAAATCAGATCGGGGACCTTGCGAAGACTTGACCTTGCCAAAACAAAGCCAATATATTCTTACCGCAATGGATCAGCTTCAAATTGAAAAAGCTCACTTTATCGGTCACGATTTGGGCGGGGGAGTTGTTCAAATCATTGCAGTCCATCATCCCGAACGGATGAAAAGCATGATTGTCATTGATGGCGTTACGTATGCCAACTGGCCGTTGCCTATCGTTGAATCAATCAGGTATCCAACTGCAGAAGAATTCATGCCGTCTCCGTTATTCATTGAACGGATGCTTAGAGAAGGAGTGTACTTCCCTTCCATGCTGACGCCTGGTTTGCTTCAAAAATTCACCTCTCCATTTAATACGCCATCTGGACCGGAGGAGCTCCGTCAAGCATCCTTGGCCCTTAATCACCATCAAACAGAAGACCTTGTCCCCTACTTACCAAACATCAGCAAACCTGTCACCCTGCTCTGGGGGCAGCATGATCGATTCCTGGTTCCGTACTGGGGGATGATCCTTCATCAAACGATTCCCGGGTCCGTGTTTAAGATCATTCCGAACGCAAGCCATTACTCCACGATTGACCAACCAACACTTGCGGCAGCTGCCTTTTTAGAGCATCTAGATGCATAAGCTGGGTAAGGGTATTACGAAACGAACGGAGCGCAAGCGATGGCAGAAGAAAAAACGAAGCTGCATTTCCGTGTTGCCTTTTTGCTGACACCTTAACAAGGGTTTTCTAGAAAGAAAAGCGCAAAGGCCTGTTTAAATGAGTACAGGCTAATTTTCCACATCCTGTGACAACACCTTCATCAACACCCATCGACAAGCTCAACCAAGGCCTCGAAGCGGCGGTCTATTGTCACACACAGAGGCTTTGCTTAAATCTTCGAGGGGGCCGCTGGAGCTGCACATCTCTTGCTTATCTCCTAAAAATAAACAGTACCGGACCTTTGTAGGTAGCGGTACTGTTTTTCGGTCATTGCATTTGTCCGGATTGGAACTGGTTGGTCTGACCGCCCATTTGGTTGGGCATCGGCTGAAAAGAAGCGGCCATGGTCGAAGTTTGCTGGGAGTTGAATTGTGCTGGCTGGTAGTAACCTTTTTGGTTCATCCAGCTCCACATTTCATACGCCATTTCCTGGCACAAATTAGCGCCGTTCACGTGATAACTGCGAAGCTGCGGGTCCACACATTCATTTGCCCACTGCATTCCCATCATGGCACCTGCTTTATGAGCATTCAATGCCAACGTCGCCATTGTCTGATCCGAAAGCGACTGAGTATTCACCGACGGTGCCGAAGAATTGTTCTGCTGCATCCCCGGCATAGTGTTGACTGCCTGGAAATTCGGGTATTGGTGGGCAAGTTGTACATTCTTGCCTTGCATTAAATTGACCCCTTGCTGATAGGCCGTTATCATTTGCTGCTGGTGTCTTGTCAGCATGCCCTTTAGCTGCTGGTCATTACATTGGTTGGCAAAAAAGCCATGCTGTTCAATTTCTGCTGCTTTGGTTCTAAGTGCTTCCTGTGTTTCTAGAAGCTCGTGAGCTGGTGCATTCATCGTAATACCTCCAATAAGTATAGTTGGACTTGATCCACTCCCTATTGTCTTCCAATCCAAAAATTAAATGCGCCATCTTTGAATTCCCAGAAGGACTATACCCCAAAGTCACTTTTCAAATAAAAAAGAGTCCGGGACAAAAGCATCGTGCCCAAAACAAGAACCGAACGATTCCCTCATTCGCTCGGTTTTTGTTTTGATAGCAATACTTTTGTCCCGGCCACCGAAAATTCCTTTACTCATTTTTGCTCCTTCACCGAACCACGGTAAATAATGGTATATGGCACAATGATCCGCTTCGGAGGGATTTTGTTGTCGATCGTCCTTTCAATTAGCGCCCTGGCTGATTGGGCGCCTAACTCATGAATATTGATATCGACGGTTGTCAACGCCGGCTTTGTTATCTCAGACAAATAAGCATTATTGAAACTGACCAGCGAGATATCATGAGGAACCTGGACGCCGGATTCCTCGAGAGTACTCAGTACCCCAAGGCTCATTAAGTCATCTGTCACGACAATCCCGGTTGGACGTATAGGAAGAGAAAGCAACTGTTCGACCGCTTCCTTTCCGCCTGATTTTAAAAATTCCGTATGGATGACATAGTCTTCGTCATGCGGCAAGTCTGCATCTGTCAACGCCGCCAGGTAGCCGGACTCCCGGTCCCTTGTAACGAAAAGGTCCTTGGAACCCCCGATGAAGGCGATTTTCTCATGGCCTCTTGCAATAAGATGATTGGTGATTTGCTTTCCAGCCATAAAATTGTCATTGTCGACATGGGTGATTTCTTCCAGCCTGGCAAAGGGCTTGCCGATCATGACATACGGAAAATCCCGCTCCTCGAGAAAGGCCACGACCGGATCTTCCACACGGGAATACAACAAAATCAGTCCATCGACATAACTGCCATACACCATCCGCTGTACTTCTTCCAGAATTTCTTGTTCTGTCTCGCCACTGGAAAGGGTCAACGAATACTGTCGTTCATGAATGACAGAACCGATTCCCCGAAGAACCTCGGGAAAAAACGGATTCTGTAACGCTTTATTAGCAGACGACGGCATGATGGCACCGATTGCTTTAGTCGACTTAGCCACCAGGTTACGTGCATGGATATTGGTATGGTAGCCGAGCCGTTCCATTGCTTCGCGCACTTTTTGCTTTGTATCCGGACTGATCCGCGGATTGTCCGCAATCACGCGTGACACAGTAGAGGGGGATACACCTGTTTCCTTTGCTACATCCTTTATTGTCACCATCAGCCAAGTCCACCCTCTACTTTTTTGTTATTCGTTCATTCTGTCAACGACAGGTAACTGTCTCCGTTTTCTTTTTCTCCATTCAGTATAACATCCTGGCCGTCCTTCCGACCAATTACATGGATATCGATTTGCTGATATGCCGGTACATAATCGCCTCGACGATCAACGATATCCACCTTGACAGCTTCTTCGGTCGACACAACCTCCACTTCCAGTTCCAAATAGCTTCCATGCTGATAAGCAAAAGTTTCCCCGTCATCATCATAGAACGTAAAACGGTAATCCTCTCCCTGATCACCGGCATAAATATCCATCCGCACCCTTTTCCATGACTTGTCTTTGTTGGACGTCCAATCTGTCTGCATCACCGCCGTCCCTTTTTTAATAAACAACGGCAGGTCTTCCAGTTCAGCATGGATCAAATAGGTGTTTTCCCCTTGATACGCCACGCCGCTGGATGCCTCGACCCATTCCCCTTCCGGAAGGTAAACGGCACGGTCCACGACTGACGGAGCGAGAATCGGGGCAATGATCACATTATCGCCGATCATGAATTGATCATTCAGATTGTACGTTTTCTCATCCTCGGGGAATTCCATGAACAATGGCCGCATCACCGGCAATCCCCGACTGCTTGCGATGGCGAACAGCGAATACAGCTGCGGCATCCAGCGGTACCGCATCTCGATATATTCCTTGATCACTGCTTCATACTTTTCTCCAAAACGCCATGGCTCCTGATACAAAAAACCGATGGCCGAATGGTTACGGAAAAAAGGCGTAAACGCCCCCACCTGTGTCCAACGTGTCAATAGTTCTCCGTTCGAATGGTGTGCAAATCCACCGACATCCGGTCCCGTGAAAGAAATTCCGGACAGTCCAAGGTTCATCACCATCGGCAGGGACATTTGCAGGTGCTCCCAGAAGCTGCGGTTATCTCCCGTCCAGACTGCAGCATAACGCTGAATCCCGGCAAATCCGGCTCTGGTCAGCAGGAATGGACGCTTACCGTCGAGCTGATCTTTCAATCCTTCATAAGTCGCTTTTCCCATCAACATCCCATACAGGTTGTGAAGCTCGCGATGGGTGGCAGGACTTCCATCGTTCCAGTGCATGACCTGTACATCCATCGTTTTCGTTTCATTGAAAACAGCCGGTTCATTCATATCATTCCAGATACCCTCGACACCGATTTCCGTGTAAAAACGATGCTTTTCCCCCCACCATTTCCGGGCTTTTTCTTCGGTGAAGTCGGGAAATGCACTTGTCCCCGGCCAGACATCACCGAAATAAATATCTCCTTCGAGATACTTGCAAAACAAATCACCGGTGACCCCTTCCTGATAAGTCGGGTATTCCGGGTCTTTTTTGACACCGGGATCCACAATCGGCACGACCCTTATCCCCATTTCGCGCAAATCGCGAACAAGTTTTTCCGGATTTGGAAACCGTTCTTCATCAAAAGTGAAAACACGGTACCCGTTCATATAATGAATATCGAGATGCAGCACATCGAGCGGGATATCCCGGTCGATAAAATGTTGAGCAACTTCCCGCACTTCTTCTTCCGTCTGATAGCTGTAACGTGACTGATGGTAACCGATCGCCCATTTCGGAGGCAGCGGCATTCTCCCTGTCAGGTATGTGTATTGCTCCAATACGTGCTTTGGTTCAGGACCTGCCATTACATAATAATCAAGCTGTCCTCCTTCTGCTCGGTAAGCATAACGCTCTGCGAAAGAACGCATATCAAACCAGGAACGGAACGTATTATCAAAAAAGATGCCGTGCGCTTTTCCGTCTCTCAGCGTCATGAAATACGGTATCGACTCGTAGAGCGGGTCTGTTTCCGGATTATGCGGGGCATACACGTCCGTATTCCACATCTCATACATTTCACCGCGTTTATCGAGAAAACCGGCCTTCTCTCCAAATCCGTAAAAGTGATCATTCTCATGCATCTGTTTAAAGACGGCTACCTCGCCGTTTTCCTGCCAAGCCATCCCATGTTCCGCTTCCGTTACCAATTCCCTTCCTTGCCGGTCATAGATGTGGATTCGAAAAGGAGTCTTGGAAATCGACAAATGAAGCTCAGTTGTTTTCAATTCATAAACCTCCGCAGTGCCATCCTCCTCGACGTCGACTTTCTTTGCTTCTGCAACTACGGAGCGTGATTGACCCCCACTCGGTTCGCCCTTTGGATTCATGGTGATGCGGACAATGGCTTCCGTATAAAAGCGGATAGCGACCTGTCCGTTTTCACAGATGAAATGAAACGAATCGTTCCCTTTCTCCTGATATTTCACATTGCCGATGTCGTGATAGACAGCCGCATTCCTCTGCTGCTCCGCACCTGGATGAATCGCAAAACTAGTATCTTCTAACATGTCGTACCTCCTGTTCATCAAGCTGTAAGTATCTATTTTATTGTAACGTTTTCATATGAGATTCAAAGTAAAAGGCGCAACATTCTCAGCCTTTTGTGCCGCCTGCTGTCAATCCGGAAATCAAATAGCGTTGCAAGTATAGATAAACAGCGGCAATCGGCACTGCCACCAGAATCGACCCTGCTGCGAATCTGGTAAAATTGTTGGCGAACTGGTCATTGATAAAGTTGTAGAGTCCCACCGCCAGCGTGTAATTGTCAGCACTGGACAAGACAATCGAAGGCAAGAGAAAATCGAACAGCGGCATCATGAAATTGAATAAGGCGACGACAGCCAGTATCGGCTTGGCCAGCGGCAGCATAATGCTCCAAAACACCCGCAAGTGCCCAGCGCCGTCAATCCGTGCGGCTTGATCCAGTTCACGTGGAATCGTATCAAAGTAACCCTTCACCAGCCAGGCATTGAACGGAATTTGTCCTCCTAAGTAGATCAATATCAACCCTGTCAGCGTGTCCAACAGGCCGATCATGTTAAGGAAAATATACAGAGCGACCATCGCCATCATGACCGGAAACATTTGCAGCAGCAAAAAGATGTACAAACCGTTTTTTCTGCCGACAAATTGATAGCGTGAAAATGCATAGGCTACTAGCGAAGTGAAAATAACGCTGCCGACAGCTGTTACACCAGACACAATCAGAGAATTCTTGTACCAGAGCAGGTAGTCACTCTCCGAACTGAACAACCATTTATAATGATCCAAAGAGAAATTTTCCGGAATGATGGAGGATGAGTAAAGGCTGTTACCCTGGTTGAAAGAAATGCCGATTGTCCAAACCAGTGGATAAAATATCGCCACGGCGACAGCCGTCAGTACCAAATACATGGCAGCGACTTCGATTCTTGATTTTTTCTTCTGGTTCATCAAATTTCACCCTCTTCTTTGAATGATCGAGTTTTTCTGAATTGATAAAAAGCGAAACAGGAGACGATCACTCCCATGATGATGGAAATAACTGCAGCCATGCTGTAATTATTGGTATCGAAGGTCAATTTATAAACCCAGGAAATCAGGATGTCGGTCCCGCCGGCATTTTGCCCTCTCACAGGTGGTCCACCTTCATTGAATAAATAAATGATATTGAAATTATTGAAGTTTTGCGCATACTGCATGATCAGCAAAGGCGCAGTAGCAAACATGACATGCGGCAATGTGATATGACGGAACTTTTGCAGCCTGGAGCCACCATCCACATCCGCCGCTTCATACCAGTCCTTCGAGATACTTTGCAGTACCCCGGTAAACAAAGCGAAAATAAACGGAAATCCCAGCCATGTTTGAATCAGGATAATGGCAATCCGGGCATAAAATGGGTCACTAAGCCATGGCAAACCACCGCCTCCAAGCAGCGGAATGATAATGTCTCTGTTGATGGCTCCGAAGTCATCATTGAACATGGCGGAGAAAATCAAGATTGTCACGAAGGCTGGGACAGCCCAAGGTAAAATCAAGACCGTGCGGATCAGTTTTTTAAATTTAATGCGGGGATCATTCACGATCAAGGCGAGAAACAATCCCAAAGCGATTTGCAGTGTAGTCGCGACGACCGTCCAGACAATGGTCCAGGAAAACACACTCAAAAATGTATCCTGCCACAGCGGAACTGTTACCAGGTTGACAAAGTTGTCAAAACCTACCCAGTCTACCAAATTACGTGGCGGCGAATTATATAGATTATAGTTGGTAAAGGCCAAAAGCACAGAGAATAACAAAGGAAAAATAACCACAAAAACCATGAGCAGCAGACCGGGAAAAGTCATCAAATAAGGGAACGCATACTCATAAAACGAGCTGATGGCATCCCGGAACGATGAAGGCTTCCACCCATTCTGTATCTTCCGTGCCTGGTTTCTGGCGTCAAGGACATTGGCAATGTACAAAGCAAGAGCAAAAAACACGCCAATTAAGGAAAGCACGCCAAACACCAACAGCCGGATGGAATGGTCTGTTCCCGGAATCGTACCGAGTGTCCGGAGTCCCCAAAGTCCATAATTGATTGATTGCAACATTGTCGCCAGAAATGCAGCTTCAATGATAAGGAAACAAATCCCCTTTACATAGCGGCGGTTGTACAACTGTCCAAGACCCGCAAACAATATTGATAGACAAACCGCCAGTGCCGGACTATGTTTCTTTTTCTTGCTTCCCCTTGTATCCTTGTTGTCTTCTTGCTGGTAATCAGGCAAGGCCATTTGATTCACCCCTTTTTTAGCTATTTCATAAAGATAATGGGAAGATGCTCCTTCCCATTACCCCTAAAATACTTACTGTCCCGAAGCCTCTATATTTGCCTTGATTTGTTCGACTGCTTCATCCAATACAGGCTGGACATCTTCTCCATCCGCCAAGAACTGCAACGCATTGTTCATGGGTTCCCATACTTGTGACATCTGCGGGGTGCTTGGCATCGGAACGCCATGTTGGATTTGGTCCGCGAACGCAGCATGAATCGGATCTTCAATCGCTTCCAGGGCTTCCGTGTTCGGCGGCAGTTCGCCTGCTATTTCATAGTAATGCTGTAAGCTTTCATTATTCGTTAAAAACAACGCAAGGTCGGTTGCCCAATCTTTATTTTCCGAGTAATAAGAAACCATCCAGGATTTTACACCGACCAACGTTTCTCCCGGCTCTCCGTTAATCGTAGGGAACGGAGCAAAAGCAAGACTGTCACCAAGCGCTTCTCTGTATCCAGGAATGGCCCATGGCCCGTTTATAACGGCACCGACCTTGCCTTCTGTAAACAATCCGTCGATTACGTCGGAGGTCGTGGATGCAGGGATTTTTTCCTGTCCGAAGAATGATTGATAAAGCTCTCCGCCTTCCACAGCACCATCGTTATTCAGGCCGATATCGGATGTATCATATTCACCGGTATCCCCTCCAAAAATATAGGCACCGAAGTTTTTGAAGAACGGATAAGCAAAGTAAAGATCATTCGGTTTCATCAGAAAACCATACTGTTCTTGTTCAGGATTGGTGTGCTCGCTGACCACATTCTGCAAATCTTCTATTGTCTCAGGAGCTTCCGGAATGATATCCGTATTGTAAAAAATACCATACGTTTCAAAGACCATCGGCGCTCCATACCAATCGGTTTGCCCGTCATAATTGTAGGAGACTGCTTCCATCGCAGCTTCGCTGTAACCGCTGATTTGCTCATCCGACAATTCGAGCGGCTCGGCAAGTCCTTGTGCCACGATGTTCCCTATACGGTCATGAGGCTGGAAAAATAAATCAGGCCCTTTTCCTTCCGGCCCGGCAAGTGCCAATTCCTGTTCCTGATCCAGCATCGATTTTGCAACCACGTTGACTTTGATTCCTTCCTGCTCTTCATAATCAGCTGCTATGTCTTCGATTGCTTCCAACTGGGCTTCTTCGTCATTTGCCCAAATCGTCAGCTCTTCCGGTTTTTCAGCGGATGCTTGGTCAGAATCCTCTCCGCCTGCCGGTTCTTCACGCTCTGGCGCACACGCCGCCAGTAAAAAACAAAAACTCAACAGCAGGATGAATTTAATCGACATTCTAAGACTTTTGTTCATTTTCTTCTCCCCTTTTCTTTTGCGCAAACGTTTGCACTAATATGATTACATTTTACACCGCACGTTTCATTTGTGCAACCGTTTTCACTTATTTTTTTTAAGTGGGGCCTGACCCCAAAAAAACACAAATCCATGGGTTGACGAGTTGAAGCGCTTTCTGTATATTGGTAGCAATTGATCGACAATAATCTGAGGGCAATGCCTGGCTCTGGCCACAACCCCGTTTTCCATTTGGAAAACGGGGTTTTTTAAATGGGTGCCAACTGGCCCGCTCTCCCGGGAGGAGTTTAAGGATGATAAAAGAAGCAGTCTATCACCGGCCGAAGGATAACTTCGCCTACATGTATGATCAGGAAACGCTGCACATCTTGCTTCAAACAAAAAAAGATGATATCAACAGTGTCTCCCTCATCCATGGAGACCCATATGATTGGAAGGAGGAAAAATGGCAAACAGACAGTAAACCGATGAAAAAAACCGGCTCCACGGATTTGCATGACTACTGGTTTGCTGCAATCAAACCGCCTTTCCGCCGGCTCCGTTACGGTTTTCACTGTGAATCTGAAGAGGAAGTCTGCTATTTCACCGAGGGTGGATTTTTCCATTCCAAACCAAGTGATATCGCCAATTATTTTTGCTTTCCTTACTTGCATGCCGTGGATTTATTTTCACCGCCAGCCTGGGTGAAGGACACGGTCTGGTATCAAATTTTCCCAGAACGCTTCGCTAATGGCGATGCTGCCCTCAATCCGCCCGGGACGGTGGAATGGGGACGTGCCAAACCGACACCGGAGAACTTCTTCGGTGGAGATTTCCAAGGTGTGATGGATCACTTGGATTATCTGGAGGAACTAGGAATCAACGGTATTTATCTCACCCCTGTTTTCACCGCCTATTCCAATCATAAATATGACACGATCGATTACATGGAGATCGACCCGCAATTTGGCGACAAAGAAACCTTTCGCCGTTTGGTCGATGCTTGTCACAAACGCGGCATCCGGGTCATGCTCGACGCGGTTTTCAATCACAGCGGCTATTATTTCCCGCCGTTTCAGGATGTCATGGAAAATCAGGAACGTTCGCGCTACAAAGATTGGTTCCACCTGCGGGAATTTCCTGTCAAAGCGGACGGCCAACCAAATTACGACACTTTCGGCTTTGTCGGTTCCATGCCGAAACTGAACACAAACAACCCGGAAGTAAAAGACTATTTACTTCGGACAGCTAAATACTGGGTGGAAGAATTCAATATCGACGGCTGGCGGCTCGATGTCGCCAACGAAGTCGACCATAGCTTTTGGAGGGAGTTTCGGAAAACGGTTAAGCGTGTCAAGCCCGATGTATATATATTGGGAGAAATCTGGCATGATTCCATGCCTTGGCTGAGGGGAGACCAATTCGATGCGGTAATGAATTATCCATTCACCAATAGAACGGTGGACTTCTTTGCGAAACAGAAGATCCCTGCATCGAAGTTCGCACAATCAATCACAAAGGTCTTGCATATGTATCCAGCCAACGTCAACGAATCGGCATTCAACCTGCTCGACAGCCATGATACGCCAAGGATAGCAACACTAGCCGACCACGACAAAAATAAAATCAAATTACTTTATTTGTTCCAATTGTCCTTTATTGGTACGCCTTGTCTTTACTATGGGGACGAAATAGGCATGGCCGGGGGAGAAGATCCAGGGTGCCGCGCATGCATGGAGTGGGAAGAAGACAAACAGGACCGGGAGCTGTTCGCCTTTGTCCGTTCCTTGATCGAACTTCGGAAAAACGAGCCGCTTTTCGGCAATCATGCCGACTTCCGCTTTCATGAAACCAGCAATGAAAAGTGTCTGGTTTATGAAAAATCCGGTAAAACCGGCCGGCTGTTATTTGTCCTCAACAATAGCCCCGAAGCTGAACTGCTATCGACTGGAGATTTCGTGGGAACACCTGACTCACGGGAATGGCGACTTTCAGCTGAAGGCATTCTGAAAAAGCAGCCAATAACATTGCCTGTCGAAATGGAATTGCCGCCATTTGGCTTTCGTATTTTCGAACAATAAATCACCGGGCTTACCCGCTCGATAGTGGAGATTTAATTAATAAGGCAATGTGTTTTTCGTAACGACGAAGGATTACGTTTGTTAGTACACTACACCCAGTCCTAAGAAAGGAATCACTTTAAAAAACGAAGCCGGGACAAAAGCATGTCCACAAAATTCGGTTCTATTCCTCTTGTCTTGAAACTCAGACCGTGAAAACGAAGTGAAGGCAAGATACGGAGACTCCGACGGGAACAGCACGAGCTGAAAGCGAAGTGCCTTGCCGGGGTGGAGAGCAGCACATTTCATAAGAGAAGGTTAGAAGTCCGATTTTTATTTTGGCCACGATGCTTTTGTCCCGAGCTCGTTTCAGTGTTTTTCCAGGAATGCCAAGCCCAGCCAATATAATGCCGCGTCCTGAAATTTCCGGGGATCAAGACCCGTCAACTGCTCCATTTTTTTTAAACGGTACTGCAAGGTGTTCTTATGGATGAACAACGCGTCACTGGCCGACGCAATGCTTTGATTATGTTCGAGGAACACTTTGACAGACTCCACCAGTTGATGCTGCTTTTCATCATGAAAAACAGGGAAAAACCGCTCGACAAAATCTTCTTTTACCGTTTCGGGAATCTGGAAAACAACCGACTCGATACCCAACTCTTGAAATACAACAACAGACTGTTGTTTTTGCCTGGCGAAAAACACCGCTTGTTGTGCCTCTTCGAATGATTTCACTGTGCCATCCATGCCGTGATGCTGTCTGCCCAAACCGCAATAAATTTCGACTTGATTGCTGCTCAGACGCCGGAGGCTCTCCTTTACCCGGGAAGGAAAGAAAGCAGGCGCGTTTTGCTTCAACAAAACAAACTGGTTGGATTGCCACATCACCAGGATATCCTGCTCCCCGACACCAAGCATGTCGCCAACTTCTTTCATGATCGAGCGTAAGCGTTCCTGCCTGGTCACTTCTGAATCCTGTTTTCTCTTTACATGGACAAGATCAAACAGTAGAACCTGTCTTGATGTCGACATATCGATGCGCAATGTTTTTGCACGCAGCATAAAATCACGCCGGTCGGTCCATTGTCGTTGCATCCATTCATGCACAAACCGCTCTCTCGCGCTCTTTTCCAGTTCAAGTTCCTGGCTTACATACGCTTCTTTTACCATCACCTCGGTCATTTTGTGAATGATTTTGGCATAGTCGCTGATTTCGTCCGGATGCCCGGTAATACCGATCACGCCAATCAGCGCTCCTTTGAATAAAATCGGCATGTTCATTCCTGCCTTTGCCCCTTGGTGGCTCTGATCTGAATAAATCGGAACCGTCTCCCCTTCCTGAATCGCTTTCAAAGCTCCTTCATGAAAGCTGCCGATCCGCTCTGTATCTTTACTTGCAATGATGACGCCTGTCTCATTCATGATATTGATATTACGTTCAATGATTTTTTCCATTTCCAAAACGATTTGCTGTGCGATTGCTTCAGATAAAAGTGCCATTTGCCATCCCCCGCATGTTGTTTTGAAATACAGCAAGGACTGCCGTCGAGGCAGCCCTTTATTTGCTGGAAGCCATGACAGCTTCCAGCAGTGAATCTTTGATTCCTAAGTCAATTTTTCCATTTGCAGCATCTACCGCTATAATATCGATGGTTTCCCCCTGAAGATAGCCAATCCAGTATGGCACATACAACAAGGACGTTTCCAGGATATCCACCGTGATGTCTTTGCGCTTCTTTTCGCGGCTGAAAGCCTCCCAGTAAATTTCATCCCGTGCGACCTCCGGAACAGGTCCACCGCATGGCAGGAGCAATGTCTGTTCGTTTTCCGCCGGGTCGTATTGAGCTGATTCTGGAAGAATGGCCGTATGGTGACGATATGTTTCCACTGCAACCTTCCCCCGGATCGGATCTTTCATCTGCTTGCTGTGATACTGATAGGTAAAGCACCAGTAAGGAAGATGGACCAACTCAATGGAGGTCAATTGACGTCCCGAGCGGAACAACCGCTGCCATTTGGCAATCAGGTTGTTTTGATGTTGTCTAATCGACCGTACGGCTTCCTCTTGCCCAACAGCCTGTTGCAATACATAGCTATCCATGTGCTTTCACCTACATCGTTGTTGTTTGAATGATATATAAAATCAGCAAGGTGACGAAGAAGTAGCCAACCAAAATGTACGGCCATTTTTTCATCGATTTTTCCTCTTCGATTTCTTTTATTTTATCAGCTTCCGACTGACGCCTTTTCAATACTTCCTGCACCGGCTCCGTGTCACCGAATACCAAGCCGGCAAGTTTCTCCTTCACCGGTGCTTTGCCAAACAGGCTGACGGCATATCCAACAGCTACTGCTACGACAGCTCCGACAACATTATTATACAAAAACGAGATATCGGCAAACGTAACCACTGCCCAGACAGCGAGCATTCCGGCAATGACTCCGACAAATGCTCCAGTACCGTTCGCCCGCCGGAAAAAGATAGCCAGTATGAAAACACCAAGCAGAGCACCATAGAAGTAAGAGCCGATTTCATTCACCACTTCGATGACCGGGCCGAGGTTCCCTGCAAAAAAGGCAAAAACCGTCGCGTATAATCCCCAGAAAATCGTGGCCCAACGGGAAGCTTTTAAGTAATGGCCTTCCGAGGCGTCTTTTTTGAAATATTTTGCGTAAAAGTCACGAATCGACACCGCTGACAGTGAGTTCAAAGCCGAATCAAGGCTCGACATCGCTGCAGCGAAGACGCCGGCAATGATCAACCCGGTGATACCTACGGGAAAGTTGTTGACCACAAACAGCGGGAACAGTTCATTCAAGTTTTCAACTCCGGGGCTGCCAGCCTGCGAGTAGAATGCATACAGCATAATTCCAATAATCAGGAACAGCATCATTTGCGGAAAAATGAACAATCCGCTGACAATCAAAGACATTTTACTTTCCTTGATGGACTTACTCGTCAATACCCGTTGAATCTGGCTTTGATCTGTGCCGAAATAAGCGGCATGCATGAAGAAACCACCGATGACACCGGCCCAAATACTATACTCCACAGACAAGTCGAACCGGAAATCGAGCGACTGCAGCAAACCTGCCTCAGCACCGATATCCATGGCACCGGAAAAACCGTCCGGCATGGTACTGATGATTTTAATGATGGCTAATGCGGCTCCCAGCCACAAGACAAACATTTGAATGACATCTGTCCATATGACAGCGGAAATTCCGCCCAGAACGGTATAGGCAACCGCGATGATCGCCATGATGATAATTGTAACGTTTACATCCCAGCCGGTCACAACGGATAAGACCAACGCAGGGGCATACAAGACCACTCCTGTGGCCAGCCCGCGAGCCACCAGGAACAAACCGGCTGTCAGCGACCTTGTTTTCGCATCGAACCGCCTTTCCAGATATTCATATGCCGTATATACTTCCGTCCGGTAAAAGAACGGCACGATGGTCACCATCAAAAATGCCATGACCAGCGGAACATTGATATAGGTGTTTATCCGCTCCAGTCCGCCGGAATATCCCCAGCCTGGCGCACCGATAAATGTAATCGCACTGGCCTGTGTCGCCATTACCGACAATCCGATTGCCCACCAGGGAATGCTGCGTCCGCCTAAAAAATAGTCCTTCGTGGATTTTTGATTTTTTCCGAAAAATGCACCGAAAAATGCTATCCCCAATACATAAACAATCAAAACGATAAAATCGATCGTTGTAAAGTTATTCATTTTGTTCCCCTCCCAATCTCCCTTTTATCTAGTAAAATCAGCTGCATCGTCCGCTTGGCTGCTTTATATAACAACGCTTTCCCTTCAGCCATTGCGTCCTTCAGCTTCATCGGCTGATCTACAATCGGTACGACAGCCGTGAGCCCTTCCTCGTAGAGCCGGTCGAGACCATCGCCGATCATGCCAGCAAACGCCACAACCGGTATCCCTTTCTTCCTGGCAGTCCGGGCGACACCTACCGGCACTTTGCCGAACAACGACTGGCCGTCCACTTTTCCTTCTCCGGTGAACACAACGTCCGCTCGGTCCAAGTGTTCATCCAGTTTGGTCAATTCGACCATCAGCTCCAGGCCGCTGCGGAATTCGACCGTCAACAACGAATAAAGCAAAAATCCGATTCCGCCAGCAGCACCGCTGCCCGGTTCTTCCGTCATGTTCCGCTTTACTGCTTTGCCTGTTACTTTAGCAAAGGAGGCCATTCCTGCTTCGAAATTTTCAAGATCCTCCTCCGATATGCCTTTTTGCGGGCCGAACACCGCGACAGCTCCGTCTTTGCCGAGCAACGGATTGGTCACATCGGAGGCGACGATAAATTTGACTTGCTTCAGATTAGGGTGGAGGTCGGAGGCGTCTACTTTCCCTATCCGGTCGAGCCGCCCGCCGAGCCGCCCCATTTCACGGCCGTCTTGCCCGTAGACCTTCAGTCCCAATGCCTGGAACAATCCGACACCTGCATCCACGGTTGCACTTCCGCCAAGTCCGAGAATGACTGTTTCCGCCCCTTTTTCCAATGCATCCTTGAGCAGCTGGCCGGTTCCATAGCTGGACGCTTTCCAAGGATCCAGCTCCTCTTCCGTCAGCAACGGCAGTCCGGAAGCAGCAGCCGTCTCAATGACCGCCGTTTTTTCTGATTCCACCCAGCCATAGCTTGCCGCAATCATCCTGCCAAGCGGATCCTCTACCTGGCACGTTACTTTGTCTCCGCCTCTGCTAAGCAGAACGGCATCGACCGTCCCTTCACCACCGTCAGCCATCGGCAACTCTACTACTTCAGCCTGTTCATCCGCTTCCCTGACAGCACGGCTGATCGCTTTGGCTGCATCGATGCTCGTGATGGAACCTTTGAAAGAATCAGGGGCAATTACATACTTCATGTTGATACCCCCTAGGCCTTCAACCAGATAACTTGATACGGCTCGAGGGAAACCGACAGCTTATCCGTTTGGGGGCGATAGGTTTTTCCTGAAATAAGATCGCGTGCTGTTTGGCTGCCACTATCAAGAATCAGGCTTTGCTGATTATCGGATACATTGATCAGGACAAATACTTTTTCTTCTGCATTGTCTTTATTCGTCCGGACGATTGAAAAGACATGGTTGTTCAACTTGAGTACTTGCTGTGGGCTGTTTGGATGGAATGCCCGTTCAGCGGTTCTTATCTTGATCAATTGTTTCAGGTTATCTAGTACCTGGCTGCGTATTGACGATGGATCTGCAAGCTCTTTTTCAAGCTTGCTCCGGTCAAGCTTCTCCCGATTGATGGAACGGTAACGTCCAGTCGCCTCGACTCCTTCCTGATCATTCTGCGAACCAAGCATACTGTGAATATAGATGCCGGGAACACCGGTTACAGAAAGCAAAACCGACTGTGCAGCCGCAAACCGCTTCACCTTCTTTTCCAATTCATCATCTGGGTGTGACAATGCATCAAAGTAATTGATGTTCAGCTCATACGGACTTTTTGTCCCGTCGCCATTATCCTTGTAAGAAACATAGCCGCCGTGGGACTGAACCTGGTCGATCATTCCCTCGACTTCCTCATCGGTCAAGATTCCCTCCACAGGACGGACGCCGATTCCGTCATGCGAGGCCAGAAAATTAAAAAAGGTGGTTTCTCCCGTTGTTTCTTCCACGCTGCTTGCCCAGTCAGCTAGGTGACTCGCATCCCCGGTCAAAAAGGTGTGAAGCGTCAATGGAGGCAGCGGGAACTGGTACACCATGCGCGCTTCGTTATATCCATTTCCAAAATAACTGATATTGTCCTTATGCGGGACATTGGTTTCCGTTATCAAAATCGTATCAGGCGCAATCGTCTCGACGATATGCCGGAACAATTGAATCATTCGATGGGTCTGATCCAAATGGATGCAGCTCGTGCCCATCTCTTTCCATAGAAATCCGATGGCATCGAGACGGATCAACTTGGCTCCCTTACCGATATAAAATAAAAGCAATTCGATGATCTTCAGAACGAGATCCGGATTTTTATAATTCAGGTCAATCTGATCTTCACTGAACGTTGTCCAAATGTATTTCGGTCCGTTAGCGGTTTCAAATTTCGTCAGCAGCGGCAATGCCCTTGGACGAGTAACCTTGCTGTAATCAGCTTCCGGATCGGCTTCGATAAAAAAATCCTGATAGGCAGGATTCCCTTTCAGGTACTCCTGGAACCAATCACTTTTGGCGGAAATATGATTGATAACAGCGTCGAACATCAATTCATAATCGTCTGAAAGGCTTTCAACTTCATCCCAACTGCCCAGCTTTGAATCGACCGAAAAGTAATCGATTACAGAAAAGCCATCATCCGAACTGAAAGGATAAAAAGGCAGTACATGGACACCGGAGACGGTATCCTTCACATGACCGTTCAGAAATTCGTGGAGACTTTGTAAAGGAGCTTTGCCGTCTTCCTTGATGGTATCGCCATACGTAATCAAAATCGTATCCTTCTCCGATACAAACTCGTGCTTCCTGTTTTGAGTTGGAATAGTCGACTCATACTCATCCAGCAATCGTTGTATATTTGTCAGTAAGTAGGCAGCGTCCTGCTGTTCATAAATGGATTGCAACTTCTCTTCCATAGCGTGAAGCGTTTTCTTGTTTATTTCCATGTTGTTCGCCTCCTCAGCTTTGATTGTTACATTCTATCAAACCGAAAAACCGCTTTCAATGTTACCTGTAACAAAATAATGCTCATAAACAAGTTTTATTTTGTTCATTTGAACATAAAATTTCCAAAAAAATACCGCTCCCTGTTTGCCAGGTGCGGCGATAACGGCCAATCATTTTTGGGGGGACGGATAAGCTTCCTGCAAAAACGTCACGGACTGGATGATCATCTTTTTTAGAACAGCTGGATTGATATCCGCAAGCTTATTGATATAAATACAGCCTTTCCCGGCCATATGTTTCCCCAGCTCAGGAAGCAGCTTTTCACGATTTGGATCACCGGTTGCCATATACAGGCTGATGCGTGCCTTGCGCGGGGAAAAACCGACGAGCGGAGCATCTCCCTCGTGACCGGAAG
The DNA here is from genome assembly GCF_009602435.1 of Sediminibacillus terrae. Lineage (GTDB taxonomy): Bacteria > Bacillota > Bacilli > Bacillales > Amphibacillaceae > Sediminibacillus > Sediminibacillus terrae. The sequence goes on along the minus strand of NZ_VZDQ01000029.1, from coordinate 109,045 downwards.
CATATTTGTAATGATAGGAGCCAAAACCGATGATACTCGCTCCCCACATTTTCGCCTGATATCCAGTCGTTTCGGTAAAGATATCCAACAATTGATAGGCATCCTCCCTTTTTTTCGGATGGTCGACCGCTTCGATAAACGCGATGACACTATGCTCGTTCTCTTTCGTCTTCAGCTCGTACACGTTGCTTCCCGCCTTTCTTGACATTTTTTCATTCTCTTATCCCTGAGTATAACAAACAACCAGCTAAAAACCAGGTCATGATCAGCCTTTTGTGACCCTATAAATCTTTTAGCGAAAGAACTTCTCCATCAGCTCCAGAAACTCCATAGTGGCAGTCAAGTTTGCCGCAGAGGATGTACTTGTTTTCAGTAGAATCATATACATATACCGGTTCCAGCTTCAACAGGTCCTTCATTTTCTCAAATGCCATTTCTTTAGGGAGGGTTACAGATTCAGGGGCTTCCCAGGACTCAAACATTTTCCACAAGTCTTGGTTATCGATATAATTTTCCGGGATTAAACGATCAGCATCGATAAATACAAGCAGCTTTCTACTAAACACCCTCTGACTATGATTATTGGGCTTTAGCGTTGCAACCAGTTTTCCATTTTCACGGTGGACTGTCTTCATGATCCACTTTCCTGAATCATCCGGGTATTCTTGCTGCAGCACTTCTCTTACTGCCTCCTTACATCCATCTTCTTGCTCACAGGTAATTGGCAATACATCCGGCGATGGCTCCAAAGCAAATGCCTGATCCATTGTTATATTTTCCTGCCAGCTCATCTCTAGCGGAGTAAAAGAACTTACTGAATCAACCTGTTTCCACCAGAAGAGGGGGGTGTCTACTAATACAATAGTCCCGGAGGAAGCGTTCACTTCAAAAGGTATCGTTCCTTTTCGATCGTTTTTCACGTATATTTCTTCCAACGCGTAAACGGAAGTCAGCTTCTCTTGCTCGAAAACCGGAAACTCAACCGACTGCACTTGTTTTTTCGCCAACTCTTCTATGGTGTCAATACTCAGTTGATAGACAGCTTTCTCCACCACTTCCGTCGTCGGAAACTCTCCGGTAATCGAAAAGAAGATTAGTTTTCCTTCATCATCCAGCTTTATTTCTATTTGACCACCGGGAGAAGTGGGCATTCCGTCCACACAGGATTGAAACCGAAATTCCTGACAGGAAGCTTTCTGTGCGGAGAATTGATTGCCAAATACCAGCCCGGTTTCTTTCTCCACCCAACTGATGACAGCCTCCCTTGATGAAGGAGAAAAAGCGATGCCGTTTTCCGCAAATGATTTCCCACCGACAAATATGGCACTCGAGAAAACATGTTGATTGATATCCATTTCAATTACTGCCGTCCCCTCTGGATTTAACCCATCTTCGTCGGGCACTTGAGCATGGATTGGAAACCATTCCATGCTCAAGGTATATTTCGTTTGTTTAAACATGTCTACATGGCGATTAAAAGCATGTCTCCCCAAATAGTAGTTGTGCAAACCAAATTTCTTTTTCGTCACATCCACCAATGCTTTCATTCTATCGTCCATATTCCTCTCCTTCCTTCAACCGCTTATATCCTGGTCAAAGTTGGCATTATATTGATTACTACGAAAACACTCGTGCATTTGTTTCGTCTTAAGACTTCGGAATACCGATATAACTTCATAACCCATGCCAAATAAAGCTGGTAAAGCGTGGTCAGCAAATTTCCTGAGATGAATGAGTGAAAAAACAGAAAAAGATAGTCTATTGAAAAGCGAGGGACCTTGTCGGCGTGGAGATTTGCTCTGTATATATGTAAGTACGAAAACCGAACGAGTCGAATTCGTTCGGTTTTTGTTTTGGTCACTATGCTTTTGTCCCTGTTTCACTTCTTTTAAAAATCGTATTCCGCTTCTTTCGCTTCCCGAATCTGGCTGAATGTCTCGGTTAACACGACAGTGTCCTCTGCCAGCCGACCGATGCGGAACAATACGTCATCATTGACGATTTCTTTGCGGTAAAAATCTTCTTCCTCGATAAACACATACGTTTGCACCATTTGTGCTTTCATATAAGCAAGAATCGGTTTCAACTGCTGCTCGACCATCAAATAATGCTTTGGCGAACCTGCTGTCACCAATATGCTGACGACCTTGTCACGGAACGCATTGACCGGAAGCAGGTCAAAAACATTTTTCAGCGTAGCCGGAATCGACGCCTGAAATACAGGAGTACCGATGACAATCGCATCAGCTTCCATGATTGTCTCCGCTACATATTTTGTATCTCCATCGTATTCCATGTAATTCCGCCCATCACTGAACTGGACATCATACTCAGCCAAATCGATTAACGTCACTTCTGTATCCGGATATTTTTCCTGGAGCGCTTGGACGGTATAGTTCATGGCTGTTCTCGTCTTGCTGCCTACCTTTGAACCGGATAATCCGACAATTTTCACTTCCGCTTCCTCCTAATCCTTTGCTGTATATTTTCTGATCGCTGGTAAAATTTCCGTACCGATCAACTCGATATTTTTCTGCAGTTTATCAAACGGCATGCCTCCGAAGTCGATTTGGGCAATATACCGCTGATGACCGAACAACTCGTGCTGATACAAAATCTTTTCGATGATTTCCTGCGGACTGCCTATGTTCATGATATTATGCGGATCGACCCCTTGTGCAAAATGCTGCTTTGGAAAGCCCTGTCCGTTTGTTTTCTTCATGCCCTCGTTGATGAATGGGTACATGTCTTTGAGTGCCTGCTGAGAAGATTCAGCTGCATAGAAAAAGCCTGCAGTCGCGACCGGCAGTTCGTCCGTATCGAAACCTCTGCTGCGCGCTGCCTCCCGGTATGCATCGACCGAACGTTTGAACACCGTTGCCGGCCCTCCCAAATGCGCAAGGAACATCGGAACCCCTGCATAACCGGCTTTGATCGCGCTGGCAGGAGAACCGCCCACCGCACGCCAAATCGGCATGGAACCAGATTGCGGACGAGGCAGGACACGCGCATTTTTCAATGGCGCCCGGAACTCTCCGCTCCAGTTGACTGTTTCCTGTTCATTGATTTGCCGCAGCAAATCGAACTTCTCTTCAAACAGTTCTTCATAGTCGCGGATATTATAGCCCAATAAATCAAATAATCCAATCCGGGAGGCTCTGCCGGCGATGATTTCCGCTCTTCCTTTGGAAATCAAGTCGAGGGTGGCAAAGTTTTCATAAACACGCACCGGATCAGAGGTACTGATAATCGTCGATGAACTGGCTATTTTGATGTTTTCCGTCGCCTGAGCAATTGCCGAAAGCACCACAGCATGTGCCTGGGTCGCGAAATATTCCTGGTGGCTCTCCCCGACACTAAAGAAATCGATTCCTGCCTGGTCGGCCAGTTTTGCGTATTCAATGATTTCATGCAGCCGCTGTTCTGCTGAAATCCTCTCTCCTGTCAATGGGTTCGGCAAATGATCGCCCAATGTATAAATCCCAAATTCCAATCCTTTGTTTTTATCGATTCGATATTTTTCCATATTCCTTCCACCTTTCAGCAAACTTGACTTCCTGACCGTTTCTTTGTTGCCAGGATAGTTGAGGCTAATGATGAAACAAACTGCTTTTAACAGCTTTCCCCGCCCCCGCTGGCCGCTAGTCCTGCATTCTCGGTCAGCTTCGCCATTTACAATGAGTTTGGCTAATCGTTCCTGTTCACCAACCTATTATTCTTCGGTCATATGCTTGTTTCTTTCTTTTTTATTGACACACACATAGAAAATAAACGGTAATAAAATAATTAACGCTATTACAAAATAACTCACTATTTCCAAAGGAAAGAGAAGTTTATTCAGCAAAAATAAAGATAAAATTATCGTCGAAAATATAAGTCAAACTTTCCAATATCTTTTAAGTAAATAATTATTACCTTCTTTGTTTTGATGTCCGTAAGGTAAAACTCTTCTCTGTCTACAAACCTAATTCCATTCCTTTGTTTTGGATGATAGGAAAAGCTTCCACAAAATTTCCGCCTTTCTTTTTTCCCTGTGCACTGTTATTGTAAAAGATATAAACAAATAATGTAAGTACCCACTTAGAAGTGCTATAGTATACTAAAAGATACCATGAGAAGGTGAACTTCATGACAATCGAACCGGATTTGTGCAAAGTAGAAGATGCGTTGGGCATCCTGGTTGGTAAATGGAAGCCGATTATCCTGCTTCATTTGCTGAAGGACGGCACGAAACGTTTCAGCGATCTTAAACGTAGTGTGCCGGGAATTACGCAAAAAATGCTGACAAAACAGTTGCGTGAACTGGAAGAAGAGGATATTATTAAGCGTGTCGTTTATCCGCAAGTACCGCCGAAAGTGGAATATTCGATCACGGAATACGGCATGAGCTTACAACCGATTCTGGAGGCGATGCATGAATGGGGAACCCGGCATACCCTCCACAAGCAACAGAAAAACAACTACAAAGCTCTTAAAACCGTTTCCTCAGACGAATAATGTTACAATGGCAAGGCTGCTTACGGCAGCCTTTTTGGTGTGCTAGCTCCTACATAGATTGAAATGCTTTCTGTCCATCCGGGCAGGCAAACGAAACATTAAGAGAAAAACCTAACGCAAAGGAGAATACAGATGATTACGAAAGTTGGCAGAAATGACCCGTGCCCTTGCGGCAGCGGGAAAAAATATAAAAAATGCTGTATGAAGAAAGACAATGTCGTTCAACTGCAAGAGGTGAAAGAAGAACGGTTTGCCCAGCAAAAGCTCAACATGGTCAACCAGTTGAACGATTTTATCCTGGACAAGCTGTCCATCAATGCTTATCATCCGTTGGAAGCTGAGTTTAAAAAGCGGGCAAACAGCGGACTTGGAGGCAATCAACGGGGATTTTTCAATTTCTGGCTGTATTTCTTCCATCGATATGACAATGGCTTGCGCGGAATTGAATGGTTCCTGGCCGAAAACGAACAGCGTCTTTCCCCAGAAGAAAAACAAATGGCGGAACGTTGGGTGCGGATGAAGCCGAAAATGATTGAAGCAATCGACAGTAACGAGAAAGAGGCTATTTTCCGAGAACAGTTCCGCGGAGAAACATTCAACCTTCCCATCACGAAGGAAAACCTTCCACAAGTTTTTCCTTGGCACGGAACATTGGCGCTGCTTGAGCCTGTCGATGATTCTTACTACTTCAACGGAGTGAGGTCGTTGGTTTCACCCAAGCAATTTTATCACGCAGTAAATTTCATCAGGGATTTAAAAACGGAAAACGGTGCTGACCTGGAGCAAGTCTTGCTGGAATACTATCCTGAAATACTGGGAGCCCTTGTGAACGGTCCAGAAACAGAAGAACGCGCCAAACAGGAAAAAGTAACTTACACTTACATGTTCCTGTTGAACGACAAAGACGAGGCAGAACGTTTTTTATACAACGATGAGGATTTCGGCATCGATGAATGGGGAGTTACCCATAAGAGACTGACTTGGTTGAGCAACGTCCAGGAATATAGCGACAGCGAAATAAATGGAAAGGTCCATTTGTCGGAAGTGAACGCCACCTTGGAAATCGAAAACAAGTCATTGACCTTCACGACAACCGACCGGGAAACCGTCGACGCCTTCTTGCGAAAAGTGGAAAAGACCAACGGTGCAATTTCTTATGCGGAAAACTTTGAACAGCGCTTCATGCTTCCCGTACAGATAGACAGTAAGCAATTGGCTATTTCCTCTGATGAAGGAGTGCCGGAATATATCGCTTTATACGCCCATCATTCCTTGCATACCGATGTGGATAAGAAAATCCCGGTTTATGACAACCAATCTTTACGGGAACTCGTCTCGGCCGGACAAGTGGAACTTGCCGAACAATGGCTGAAGCAGGCCGAAAATGATATGCATCGAATGGTTCATGAAAGATACGGAGCTGTCGATATCACTCCCGACTTCAATACCGTCAGGAAAGAACTCGGCCTGCCGCTGTCACCATTTGTGACTGGAGGAGAAAACCGTCATACCAGCATCCGACCAGTTTCTCCCGAGCCTCGGGAACACGTGGTGTCCGAAGCCGATATTCCAATTTATGAAAAACTCGGATTCACGGCGGACACGGTAAATGCATTTTACGTTAAAGACATCGTTGCTTGTTACAAAGAAAAAACGGACGGAAAATCGGAAGGAACGGAACGTAAATACCGTAACAGTCTGTTTGATATAAGAGAGGCTTTGGAAGCAAGGGACAAGCAAAGCTGGGAAGCGTGTGATTTGGCATTCTGGCGTGATCTGTTATTGGTCGATTTCTTCGCTTTAAACAAAGAAGTCAGCAAGTCGATGATCAAGGATATGGTCACAACGGTAAAAGCGCTGACCAAGTGGCTGGCCAATGAAGGCAAGCTCACAATCGACAAACAGGTTGCCGCTGCCGCGAAAGACTACCAAATGGAAATGCTGGAAATCTATGAAACAGAGTATGAGCATAAATAAAGTGGCCGGGACATAATCATGGCCACAAAAGAAAAAACGAACGGATATGATATATAAATCAAATCCGTTCGTTTTTTAATTTTTGTGTGCCATAGATAGACTTCTTATTATCCTGTTGTTTGATGCGTGCTTCGTATCGCTGCGGCAAGATACTGCGCGTTCCTTCAACTCCCTCAGAAAGCAGCAACCGCTGTTTCGCGTGATTTTCAGCTCCTGCTGTTACCCTCGGAGTCTCCGAATCTTGCATCCGCTAGTTTTCGTGGTCTGATTTCCGCACGTAATAGACTGCGGCTTCTTATCCTATTTTATCATGGCATTTCACCAACCACCGAAGCTTCGAATATTTGCATCTACCAAATCGCACCAATAAGGTGTAGAATATTTTTGTTCAGAATCTATTTATCAGGAAGGAATTCAACATGAAAAATTTATATTTTTTACTGGCAGTAGCTGCACTGGTTGCTTTAGCTGCTTGCAACACTACCAAGATCGAAGAAAAAACCCAAGCAAAAAGCGAGAACTCTCAAACAAGTCAAGGAGAAACAGTTCCCCAGGACATTATGTTTGAAGCTTACCTCGCAAGTGACCAGCTAAGCGACGATGGGCAAATCCCAGTACTAATTGCAGCCAAAAACAACACGGATGAGAAAATCGAAATTGGGGAAGATGATTTTTCGATTTGGACAGAGATCGATGGAGAGCAACACGGCTATCAGCTAACCGCCGATAATGATATCCGTACGGAAACTATTGAACGTCAATCTAAAGGTTATCTTTATACTGACATGATCACTGATTTACAAGCCACCCAAAAGCCACTTCTAGCAGAGGATTTCAACTTGAAGTACGAAGGGGAGTATCTGGATATGCCTGTGACGATAAACTTACACCAGGAAGTACCAGAATCGTATGCAGGTATTTTGAAAGAACAAAAACAGGAAGCAGAAGCACCGATCGATGCAACTGATGAGATAGCTGCAAGCGAGAGTATTGAGCAGCCAGCTGATGAACAAGCTGGAAGCACGCCAGAAAGCATCAACGGTTTCATCCCCGAAGACAGACTCAAGGTTACCGCTTATCAAATGGAAGCCAGAAACAATCAGCTCGCAAAAGCTTATATCCGGGTCGAAAACTTGTCGGATGAGGAAGTTCACTATGATGCAACAAGATGCTTTGTCTTCGATACCGGGGAAGAATATTCTGAAGCCGACTTACATGACGATGCATTCGATTCTACAATGACAGTTCCGCCACATGGCAAAATCGATTACATAGATTATTTCCAGCTTGAAAGCAAATATGATGAAGATCTAGACGCTGAAGATATCATCAAAAATATATATGGCATACATTATCAAGACGACCAGTTTTTTGAAGTCATAGACATTTACGGGAACTATGAGGAAGAACTGCCAAGTGATTTCTCAGAGATAGAATAAAAATATAAATGATAGTTTAAGTGGATTGGCTGTCGCCCTATGATTTCAAAGCCATACACTCATGTTTCCTAGAAATTGAAACCTTCCTCCTTTTTAAAGCGTATTCACTTAAAAAGGAGGTAATTGCTTTGTATGAACATAAATTTATAAAAATCGAATTGGATTACAAACAAAAGCCTAAAGAGGATTACTATAGCATTGTTTCCGAACATGAAAAAGAGGGATGGGAATTGGTTCAAATTTTCGCCCCACCAACAAAAAGCTATGGATTGGCTTCCTTTTTCGAACTGATTTTCAAACGAAAAAAACATGAAAGCAACTAAAGTCCACTGTTTTTAACGCAAAAAGAGCCTATCCTGCACGGATAGGCTCTTCCAGTCTCTACTGGTTATTATTCTGTCAAACTCTCCACTGCAACATCAATCATTTGTTCATTCGCAACCGGTCCGGTATATAGCCAGCTGGATTCTGGTCCATACTCGTAAATGTTGTCGTTTTTGACAGCTGGGATGTTCTGCCAGATGTCATCCTGCAGCGCTTCAGCACCTTCCCCGTCACTGTTGATCAGGAAGATATGATCAGCGTCAAGCTCAGCCAACTTCTCCAGGGAAATTTCCGACCAGTTCGCTTCAGAGCTTTCAGATATCTCTTTCACAACATTCGGCAGTGCCAGACCAAGATCATTGTATAGGACGTCACCGCTGGAAAGGTTATCACTCACGATATAGAAAGTTCCTCCTACCAGCCAGATAGCGGCTACAGATTCGTCGCCAATCGCTGTTTGGATTTTCTCGCCGGCTTCTTCTGCTTTTTGTTTATATTCATCCAACTCTTTCTGAACATCATCTTCCCTGCCGAAGATCTCGCCGATTTGCTTAAACTCTTCCCGCCAGTCATTGTTTTGTTCGGTTCCGACGACATACGTCGGGGCAATGCTGCTGTATTGCTCATATTTGTTGCCTTCCACCATTTCTGCGGAATCCATGATAATCAAATCGGGATCATGGCTTGCGACCGTTTCATACGGAAGGTCATGCGGAATGGTCGGGACATCGCCCAGCGAGTCCTGCAAGTAATCCTGGATGCTTGCTCCATCCTGTACAGACCACTGTGCGACAGGTGTAATATCCAAAGCCACCAGATAATCTTCCAAATAGGAAGCAATCACCCGCTCTGGATTTTCGGGAATAGTGACTTCGTTTCCCATTGCATCGGTCAACGTCCGTTCACCGGATTCGTTTTCCGTTTCGGTTTGTTTATTCTCATTATCGCTATCAGAGGCATTATCCTCATCCTGATTATTTCCACAAGCAGATAAAACAAAGAAACAGACTAGCAAGCTGGTAAATATGTAAAGATAACTTTTCTTTTTCATGTCTTTATCCTCCTGATTATCTAATTGACATCTTAAATGATAACAATTCTCATTATCAATGACAAGCTTTATTTTATATTGGCAGTATATTATAATGATAGGTATTCTCACTACCGATTATCCATGAGGAGTATTACATATGGCAAACATTACAGCTGCAGACAAAGGACCCCGCCCTCTCCTTGCTACGGTTATTTTAATAGGCGGACTGGCAGTTCTACTGTTGACGATGGGACTGTCTATTTTATATGGAGCCGCAGACGTGAAATATGCAACGATTTGGCAAAGCATCTACCAATTCGATGCTTCCTCCACTTCGCACCAAATCATCCGGAATTTACGGATTCCCAGAGCCTTGGCAGCTGCTCTGATCGGTGCCGCCTTAGCTATGTCCGGGGCGATCATGCAAGGGATGACACGAAATCCCCTTGCTTCTCCCTCGATTATGGGAGTAACTTCCGGAGCGGCATTCATGATGGCAGTCGCACTGGTAGTCACCCCGTCAGCATCCAGCATAACCATGATGCTGTGGGCGTTCGCCGGCGCAGGATTGGGTACCGGAATCGTTTTTGCCGTCGGCTCGATTTCCAAAACCGGACTTACACCGGTCAAACTGGCATTGGCAGGTACTGCGGTTACTGCGATGCTTAATTCGCTCTCATCAGGTATCTCGATTCATTTCAATATCGCGAAGGATATGAGTTTCTGGTACGCAGGAGGCGTATCCAGCGTACAGTGGGTGCATGTAAAATTACTCGCTCCCATCGTCATCATCGGTATCATTCTGGCTCTGCTGCTCGCCCGTTCGATCACCGTCATGAATTTAGGGGAAGATGTGGCCAGAGGGCTCGGCCAGCGAACAGGCCTAATTAAATTCGCAGGCACGATCGTCGTCCTTTTGCTTACAGGTGCGGCAGTATCGGTCGCAGGCACCATCGGTTTTATTGGTCTTGTGATTCCACACATCACCCGCTTCCTGGTAGGAATCAATTACCGCTGGATCATTCCCTGTTCGGCCATTTTGGGCGCGATCCTGCTTGTAGCCGCCGACACCGTATCGCGAATGATCAATCCGCCTTTCGAAACACCGGTCGGAACGGTTACCGCTTTAATAGGTGTTCCCTTCTTTCTTTATTTAGCACGTCGTGAAGGGAGATCGTTATAATGAGCAAGCAAACAAAGAAAAAAACGTGGCTGATCGGCCTTGCTTTATTCCTGGCCATCATCGCGACATTGGTGTTAAGTCTTAATCTCGGCGTTATCCGGATTTCTCCGCTGGAGATTTTTCGGACAGTGACCGGAAACGGTGACGCCCAGAACGAAATGGTATTATTTCAATTCCGGTTGCCGCGAATGACTATCGCGTTATTAATCGGAGCTGGGATGACTGTCTCCGGCGCCCTGCTGCAAAGTGTGACGCGCAATGAATTGGCGGATCCCGGTATCATCGGCATCAATGCAGGAGCAGGCTTCGCCGTTGTGTTGTACATTTTCCTGTTTGAAGGCAGCACTGTTGTCTCCGACTCTTTGTCGATTTACATGATGCCCTTATCTGCTTTGATCGGAGCAATAACAGCAGCGGTTCTGATTTACACGATTTCATGGAAAAACGGTGTATCGCCTATCCGGCTCGTATTGGTCGGGATCGGAATCAACAGTGCCTTCGCCGCACTGATCATCATTTTCCAATTGAAAATGGACCCAGATGATTTCACCAGGGCAACCGTCTGGCTGTCCGGCAATATTTCCGGTACAGACTGGAGTTATGTGCTCGCATTGTTGCCATGGATCATCCTCTTTGTCCCGCTTGCGATATATAAAGGGAAATCACTGAACACCCTTTATCTGGGGGAAGACGTCGCCCAGGGACTCGGAACAAAAGTGGAACGGGAACGAATGACCGTGCTGTTCATCGCAGTTGCTCTGGCAGGTGCCAGCGTGGCAGTCGGCGGAGGGATTGCCTTTCTCGGACTGGTCGTCCCACACTTGTCGAAAAAACTAGTCGGCCCTACCCACGAACGATTCTTGCCGATCGCCGCATTGATGGGAGCTTTGTTGTTAGTCGTGGCAGATACAATTGGAAGAAACATCCTTGCACCATCGGAGATACCGGTCGGTCTCATCGTATCCATCATCGGCGGTAGTTACTTTATCTATTTGTTGATGAAAACCTAATGAAAACAGTAGGCGGCCGGGACAAAAGCATGGCCACCAAAACAAAAAACGAGCGAGTTTGAACAATCAATCAAATTCGCTCGTTTTTTAATATTTGTATTCCTTAGATAGACTTCTTATTATCCTGTTAGTTGATGAGTAGTTCGTATCGCTATGCAAGATTACTACGCTTTCCACGGGCACGGCTTCCACTTCCTCAGAAAGCACAAAACGCTTTCTTGCGGGATTTTCAGCTCGTGCTGTTCCCGTTGGAGTCTCCATTTCTTGCCTCCGCTGCGTTTACGGGGGCTAATTTTATATAATCAAGACAAAATACCGCGGGGATTGATTTCTATCCTATTGTTTACAATATTTGTATATACTTCCATCTGAATTCCAGTAAGAAGAATAGCCCGAAGCCCCAATTTTATGGTAAACCCACAACGCCATCGAAAACAGCAATCAGGAAAAATAGTCCGAATTATGATAATCTTATAAATCAATGATAGAAAGGAGCGAATAGAATGAACAACCAAATTCCAGAAGTGACCCTGCATGATGGTTTGGAACTCCCGGTAATCGGCTTGGGTACTTATGCCCTTAACGGCAATGAAGGCGCTGCTGCAATTCAGCGTGCTATCGAAGAAAACGGCTATCGGCTGATCGACTCCGCTTACAATTATGAAAACGAGGGTACGGTTGGCGAAGCGGTGAAACGCAGTGCTGTTCCCCGGGAAAAACTGCGCATCACATCCAAATTGCCGGGACGTTATCAAACTTATGAGAAAGCAATCAAAACAGTCCAGGAATCCTTGTATCGTGCCAGCCTGGATTATTATGACCTCTACCTGATTCATTGGCCCAATCCGAAACAGGATCACTACGTAGAAGCATGGCAAGCATTGATCGATGCAAAAAAACAAGGGCTGATCCGCTCGATTGGCGTATGCAATTTCCTTCCCGACCATTTAAAAAGACTGGAGAAGGAAACGGGAGAAAAACCAAGCATCAACCAGATCGAACTGCATCCTTACTTCAACCAAGGACCACAAAGAAAGTGGCATGAAGAAAACAGCATTAAGACAGAATCGTGGAGTCCGCTTGGACATGGCAACGACATCCTACAGCAAGTTACGATCCAGCAAATCGCAGAACGCCATCAAAAATCTGCAGCACAAGTCGTGTTACGCTGGCATTATCAATTAGGGGCTATCTCTATCCCGAAATCTGCAAATCCGGACAGGCAACGGGAAAACATTTCGATTTTTGATTTCTCACTGGACGACGCGGAAATGAACAGTATCTCCTCCATGACCAAACCGGACGGACGCATCAACGACCAGGATCCTGCCGTTTACGAAGAGTATTGAAAAAAAGAGTGTTCATCCTGCATACGGGGATGAACACTCTCCTTTTATTCTGTGGTGTTTTTCCAGCTATCGTCCATGACCATTTTTCCCGGCCAAGTGTACGCCGTTATTCCACCGTCGACAATCATGTCCTGTCCGGTCATATAAGAGCTATCATCAGAAACCAGAAACAGAACAGCCGTTGCGATTTCTTCTGGATCACCAAGACGACCTAGCGGTGCGAGCCATTTATTCGATTCTCTGAACTGCCGACCGCTTTTCTCTTCCTTCGTGCCAGCAAGCTTGTCAATCAGTGGCGTCTCAATCGTACCCGGCGAAACGGAATTGGCCCGGATCCCCTGCCTTCCGTAGTCAATCGCGATGGATTTCGTAAAATTAATGATCGCCCCTTTTGCCGCATTGTAGCCAGAACGATCTAAATCGGCAAAGCTGCCCGACATCGACGCGTTGTTGACGATCGCGCCTCCTTTATCGAGCATCAGCGGGATAAAATACCTGCTCATCAAAAAAGTACCGCGCAGGTCCGTTTGTTGAATCTCATCAAACAGTTCAACTTGGTATTCATGTACTTTTCCGCCCTCTTGATCCGTCCCTGCGTTGTTGAACAAAGCATCAATCCGTCCAAATTCTTCTTTTACCTGATCAGCAAAGCCTTCCACTTCTTCCTCCTTGGATACATCAACCCGGTATGTTTTCACAGTGCCTCCATTATCCCGGATTTCTTTCGCAGTACCTTCCAGTTCTTCCTGCTTGATATCCGCTATCACTACCGTCGCACCTTCGTTCGCAAAAACTTTTGCAGTCGCTTCTCCGATGCCGGTCGCACCGCCTGTGATGACTGCCACTTTATCGTTTAACTTGCCCATGCTCTTCCTCCTTTTTTCATTTGGGTTGTATTTTCTTGTCGTTCCACGTCTGTCCCTGTTTTAAACAGCTTGTAATCACATACCGCTTGAAGAAAATACCGTAAATCTCAAGAAATACGGAGTTTCGTTTCCCATTCTCTTTTCGATACTTCTATCACATGTTATTGAGTTACTTCTTTGCTTGTGGTAAGATTTAATTGATATTGAAAATCATTATCATTTAAACGATGATTCATTACATACAGCTCGAGAAGTCGCTACTTACATCCACCGCATCAATACTTTTCAACCAAGGAGGAGAAGAAAATGAACGAAGAAGAATTGTACGATGTGACCATCATAGGAGGCGGTCCTGCCGGATTATATTCCACTTTTTACAGTGGACTGCGGGCGATGAAAACGAAACTGATCGAATATCAGCCGCATCTCGGCGGCAAAATCCATGTCTATCCGGAAAAAATGATATGGGATGTCGGGGGCCTGACCCCCGTTTCTGGTGAAAAACTGATAGAGCAACTGGTTGCACAAGGGCTTACCTTTGAGCCGACAGTTGCACTGAATGAAAAAGTCGTGAAAATCACCCGGAACGATGAAAACCATTTTGTTCTGCATACGGCAGCCGGACTAAAACATTATTCAAAAACGGTCATCGTCGCTGTCGGCGGTGGTATATTGAAGCCGCAAAAGCTCGAGATCGACGGTGCGGAAAAATACGAAGTAGCCAACCTGCATTACACGGTGAAATCTTTGAATCAATTCAAGGATAAAACCGTCATTATTTCAGGTGGCGGAAATGCTGCAGTAGACTGGGCAAACGAACTTATCCCATTCGCCAAACAGGTTTATTTAACGTATCGAAAGGATGCTCTCAAGGGACATGAAGCGCAGGTCGAACAGTTGAAAAACAGTCCGGCGGAATGTTACTTCCATACTTCCATCACCAAATTGGTCGCAAGTAAAACAAAAGAGAAAATAAAATCAGTGGAGTTGACCAACCACCTGACAAACGAAGTAACCGAACTTCCCATTGATGAAGTCATCATCAACCATGGCTACGAACGGGACACGGAGCTGTTGAAAAACTGCTCCATGGACATAAAAAAACGCGACAATTATTTTATCGAGGGAAACCCGTCAAGCGAATCATCGGTGGACGGACTGTTTGCTGCCGGAGATATTCTCAAATATGACGGGAAAGTACACCTCATCGCCGGTGCTTTCCAAGATGCAGCCAATGCCGTCAACCGGGCAAAGCAATACATTGAGCCGGATGCCCAAGAGTACGGCATGGTATCCTCCCATAATGAAATCTTCAAGCAGCGGAACAAAACGTTGATCAACCAAATGGTGCAATAAACAAGACCGACTGAAATGGCAAACCCGACAGCCCTCTTTGGACTGTCGGGTTTACTCATTCGTATCGACCGTTACTTTCTTTCTAAGACCCTTGGTCGATAAATTGGACTTCGACTTTTCATAGTAGTTTTCAGCCTTCTTTTCTTCCAAGCTTCAATGCCCCGACAACCAACGGAAACTGGAGGGGTAAACGCAACCATAGAATCCAAGGGTTTGCTGGTTTTCCCGGCCGGAACGATATTCTTTTCACAGCCATATATACATTTGCCGGAAAAACTGCCATCATAAAAAGCGCCAAGAATTTCCCTGTTAGCTGCTGCCCTTTTTTCACCCAGAGCAGTACGGAAAAAATCATTTCCACTATCCCTGTGATTAGTACAATGGAGCGTCGAAAGGGAATTACTTTAGGCACGATTCTGCGAAAGCCCCGCTCACGCGCAAAATGCAAAATGCCTGCTCCAAACAAGATAATAGAATAGAGCGTTCGAAAAGACACTTTCATATGTAGGACTCCTTCCTCGTACTCTTTTCATAACCAACCCTGCTATTATCCAAACATATTTGCCTGGACACGGTATTCGTGCCCAGGCACGGGATCATCGTCTGCCTCGTTTCTCCATCATCATTTCATTTACTTGATCATACATGGTTGCCATACCCTCGGCGGACGCTTCAAATGCATGGGCATCTTCTTCCTCGATCCCCATCCGGCTCGCTTCGACTGCCACATCGATGTTAGCCCCCAGAAAAATAAACTGCCAGTCATGCAGCTGTTTTTGCCGCTTAATCAAGCGTTGCACTTTTTCATAGCTGAATTCTTTACTGGCATTTTCCATTCCATCGGTAGTGATGACAAACAACACCTCATCCGGTCTGTCTTCAAATCCTGCTTGTAAATGTCGTCGATCGACATCTAGAATCGTCCTCCCAACAGCATCCAGCAAGGCGGTCGAACCTCTGACAACATATTCATTGCTTGTCAACACAGCTTGCTCCGCGTCCATCCCTTCCCACAATATATCGTATTCATGGTCAAATAAAACAGTGGTTACTGTCGTAGTACCCTCCAAACGGCGCTGCTTTTCCATCATAGCATTGAAGCCGCCAATGGTATCACTTTCCAAACCGCTCATCGAGCCGCTCCGATCGAGTAAGAAAATAATCTCCGTCACCTTTTGTTTCATCGATTCCTCATCCTTTCGTATGCTTTCGATGCTATAATGATAACAACAAAAACAAAGGAACAGGTCGCCTTTGAAGCGACAATGAGGAGGCCCGATCATGCTTGATCAAAACACGCTGGAAGCGTTGCAGGAATACGTGGAAATGCATCGAATCAGCATGAACATGCCGCTATATGAGTCAGAAAGTATCTTTTCCGTAGACAGCGAAACGAATATAGCGGATTTAGAAGACTATATAAAGGAAAAACAGTCCCCTTCCTTTTCCGAAACACTCTTTGCGTTCATCGACGAGAAAGGATATACCGATTCTGAGGTGTATAAACGGGCCGGACTCGACAGAAGACTGTTCTCCAAAATCAGATCCAACCCGGATTACAAAACAAGCAAACAAACCGCCGCTGCCCTGGCAATCGGATTGCGATTAGAAGAAACAAAAACCGAAGAATTGTTAGATGCCGCCGGCTATTCCCTTTCATACAATGATCCCTTTGACCTCGTGATCCGTTTTTGTTTGCAAAACGGCACGTATGATATCGACGAAGTGAATCAGGCATTGGAATACATGGGAGTAAAGACGTTGTGGTAAACAAATGAAGGAGAGCTTCCGGGTTGGGAACTCTCTTTCATTAGGATGGTATTACTTTGCTCATCTTTGGTGGCGAATTGATCATCTTTTTATGTAAGTTGATTCTCTTTGGCGTAGAGTTGATCCTCTTTACAGGGAATTTGCTCTTCTTAGAGGATTTATGACCTTCTTTTATCGACTTGATCATCTTTTGCCAATAATAACTTTGCATGATCTCTTACCTGTTCCACAGACTTCCAATTATCTCTAAAATTATCATACTGACAACACCAGCAAATAAAAATAGCCTATTAACCGGCTTGGCTTGGGCAGTTTTCTTTTCTCCAGCTTTGTGGGATATCTTAAAGTAAATCCCAACTCATGTTCTGTACTCTTCTCGTTATCACCCTGCTCCCGCCTTTCGCAGGTCCAGTTGGTTTTAGCCAACCGATGTTATGGGCAATATAGCCTTAATCTTTCTTGCAAGGATTCCAACATTTCACCCGGCATTTCCCGGACTATGAAATCTTCCCCCAGGAAAAGCAGCCAGTTTGTTAATTCGGCAACTTCTTCTGGCTTTTCAACGGCGATAAATGTTTTTAGTACGGCGGTTGTTTGGTAAGGATCTGTATAGGAAAGGGAAACATGTAGTGGATGATATTTTTTGAACTGTGCAATTGCTTTGGGACCGAGTTCCAAGACAAGGTTAATCGCTTCTGTCTGCTCCCGTAATTTTTCTGCAATCTTTTGTTTACTTGTCCTACTTTCTATCGGACAAGGTTGGATATCGATAATATGGTCGACGTGGAAAATCCGCTTCGCCCCTTCCTTTAAATCATATCCTTCAATCAGCCACTGACTTTTTTCATGATAAAGGTGCAGTAGATAAACCGGGGAATACTTGGTGACGTTGTCTTCTTGAAAGATGAGGAATATATACCGATCCAAAAGCAGCGTTTGGAAGAGTGTTTCTACTATGGGATGTGGAAGGTCCGAAAGATCAAGCAAATCAGG
Source organism: Sediminibacillus terrae (assembly GCF_009602435.1). Classification (GTDB taxonomy): domain Bacteria; phylum Bacillota; class Bacilli; order Bacillales; family Amphibacillaceae; genus Sediminibacillus; species Sediminibacillus terrae. Next base: position 91,248 of record NZ_VZDQ01000029.1, on the reverse strand, counting down.
GTTGTGTGGATTAGTCCCTTCAAAAAGCAGGATTTGATTCAAAAAAATAAGATCGTCTTGCTGGCTTTCCGAGATGAGACCGAGTAATTTTTCGGCGATAGACTGACGGCTTTTCAGATAAGGAAGTTGCTGATTTCGTGTGGCCATAAAGGCAATGAAAAGAGCCTTGACTTCGTCATCGGAAAAACGGACCTCGGGCAGGACTAAATTGTGCATAACAAAATAACCACCATCCCTTCCAACTTCGGAGACAAGCGGCATTCCCATGGCTTCAATTTCTCTGATATCTCTAATGGCAGTCGAGCGGGAAATGGTGAATTCCTGCATGATTTCAGAGATGGTAAAGTGGGCACGGTTATTGATATACCGCATAATGAGATTTATCCGTTCAACTTTTTTCATTGTGCCCTCCAAAAGGTGTCAGTTTTTGATACTATTTAACGTTATTATATACGTAACAAGTGATGCAGACAATTCACTTGAAAACTTAAGTAAAGGAAGGTTTTGAATATGGCAGATTATACTTTAGAAGAAAAAGACAGCTTTACGGTAATAGGATTAGGAACGGAGCTGAAGAGCGATTATAGAGACTTTGCTGGATTGAGCAAAGAAAAGGCGGATTTTTGGCAGGCCGCCAGCCAGGATGGAAGGCTGGACACACTAAAAGGCATTGCTGCAAATGATTACATTTTTGCCGTAAACGAAGCAGTGAACAACAAAATGATGCATTATGCCGGCGTCATAGCAAAGGAATCGGCATCTGTTCCTGAAGATGCCAGAGTCATCGAATTTCCTAAAGGAGAGTACCTGGTTGTCAAAGGAGAAGCAAAGACGGCTGACGAACTGAACAACAAGGTTTCCGGGGTTGCGTTTGGGCAAGTATTGCCGGAAGCAACAGAATTTGCCTATGTCGGGGGACCCAATACCACGGTTGAAATGGGCGAAAGAAACGGCTTCGTTTTCGGAGAAATGTGGATTCCTGTAGTCAGGAAATAAAAAGATAGAAATCGCAGTTAGTTCATACTGCCTAAGAAAATCAGGACAGTCTGACAAAGAACCGTTGAAAATGTCTTATTGTATCTGCTTCCAAACACACAGTAACGCTCTAGACGTATATATATGCACCCGTGGTTACTCTCATGCTCCAAACCCTAATGGAAGCATCTAACCTCGGGAAATGTGACAGATTTCCCGGAGGATTTCCTTGTACTTCATGGAAAGGATACTAATAAATTTTTTAAAGGATTGGTTGATTTTTAAGTAGTAAATCCCCTTTATATATTGTAAGACGATTTAAGTTGGCCAACGAAGTTTCTCTTACAATAATAAGCGAAAAAAGGGGATGTTGTTATGGGTCGCAGAACAGAATATATTAGAAATCTCACGCTGTCCCGTGATAATTTGTACAAGATTAAAAGGGCGCAATATGAAATCAGAATGCAAGGCTTCACTTATGTCGATGAGGGAAAACTTGTCAGTGGTCTAAACGCATTTGCAACCGTACTGTCGTTTGCCTTTATGTTGCCCACTCCTGTCACCTTGGCAGCTGGCGTAATTTCGGCTATGGGTAACATAGGAAATGACCGTGCTCTAGTTATTGAAGTTTGCCGAAATGGCGAAGATTATTTACAACAACTCGAATATTTCTTCGATGACAATCCACAATATGACCTTATCAGGGTTGATTTACCGTTCCTCGAATTTGTTGATGAAGGGTTTAGAATTGTTCAAGGAAACGGAATGGTCACGGCGGTTCATACAGATGGCGGTTGGATATTACTTTAATAATGTAAAAAGAAGCCAACCGATCTGAAGTATTACCGAGTCCCGCTTGTAGACGGTTTTAACCACTATAGTCCGTCTACAAGACGGGGCTTTTCTATTTCTGAAATGGAAAAAAGGTATCTGATTAAGGAGCACATCAAGCTCGTTATTTCCTGTTTTATTCCTCCTCATTACCAATCAATTCCATGATATAGTCATAATCAAATGTGGAATCAACAATTTTATAATATCCTTCTCCCTTGAACCCGGCTATTGAAGAACTAATATGAAGGACATCAGGGTCATCTATAAATAAGTCTGAAATAAATATTTCTCTTGATTGATCTAACTTTAGCATTCCTGTTATATAGCCCTCATTTTCTTTCTTAGCAAGCGCGTTTCGTGCATCCTTATCCTTTAACGGTTTTAACTTTAAATTGCCGAGATACTCCAAAATTAGATCACAAGTTTTCGGATCGTGGCTTTTGGCATTGACTTCTTCACCGTCAGAGAGATTTTGCGTAAGATGAAAGTCAACTGGGGTTTCCGTTGCATACTCGTCTATAGGATTGAACGGAATCATATAATAAATGAAATGCTGGTAAAGATATACGGACAGAAAAATGACACCTAACGCAAAGGCTAGATACTTTAGTCTTTTCATATTAATCACCAGTCCCTTTCATTCAATCGTGAATTTCCATCGAAGTCTGTCACAGGTAACACCTTCTTATCCCCAGAAGATTTACACTGCCACCATGAATAACATTAAAAGTAACAATCAATTTGGCAATGATTTTACCAAGCGGAAAAACAAGCTTATTTAACTTTCATATTTAGGTTAGATAAATAGAACAGTCGATGATAAAAGAATCACACTTAAGATATGTCCAAGATGTAGTCCTATATTCAATCTCTTCTCTTCAGCTGACTCCCCCGCTTACGAATAAGTATTATTTATTCTTTTTTAATCTTATTTGAATCAATTGCTGTTCCAACTGTTATTCCGAAAATCAAACCCATACCCGCTCCGATTGCTAGCTCATCAAATATTAGTAACCCTAGCACTGCTCCTAAAGGTAATCCTACACCAATTCCCACCCCTAGATAAGTATTCCCTGTAATTTTTTTATTTTTGCTCATCATTTACTCCCAAAAGCAAACCTGCAATTTATTTTCATCTAAATCATAAAAATCAAAAAAGGTATTGTCACCATCATTTTTTAATTCAGTTACTTCTACACCTTTTTCTTTTAAATTTCCATATGTATTCTTAATATGATTAGTGAAAAAAATAGGATAAGTTGAATTTTGGGAAGCTACATTGCCTTCTTCGATAGTCAAAGGAATTCCACTATTTCCAATCGTGAACACTTGATACCCTTCACCTTTATATGCTACTTTAAACCCTAACTTTTGATACCACATACTTGATTTTTCCACATTGCTAACTGTTAAACAAACAGTGTCTATCCTCTCAAACATGCAGGTACAACTCCTTTTCAAGTATTTAATTGTTACTTTCTATCATTGGGTAATCTATACCTTTATTTTTTGCCATTTTTATAAGTAAACTGCCGAATTTAGTTGTATATCATCGCAAAATAATCAGAAAGCTTTTTTCATGCTTACGTAAATATTTAGCCGTTATACAACTATCCAAATGAGCGACCTGTAAATCCATTAGAAAAAGCCATGGGGAAAACCCATGGCTTTTATTCTCTATCGCGTATTTTCATCAAAGTGTACGGTTTCTTTCAAATCATTGTCTTCTTCCATGGAATCTTTGTTGGTCATCTTTTTCACAAATTCTTTTACCGTCTTCATACTCTTGCCAGATTCCCAATATTCCGCGATAGTCGGGGTTACTTTGACCAACACGACGTTTGGATCCTCGGCGGAGGTGTTCAGCACTTTTCCGACGATTGGATTCCAAAAGTCTTTTTTCTTGTCCTCGTCCTGGACAAATTCAGCAGTACCGCTGATGGACACATAGGAACCATCTGCGTATGCCAGGTTGACTTCGGCGTTTTGGCTGATGTCGCGGTACTTGTCCGTATCTTTTTCGGTAAGGAACCATATTTCTTCTTCATCAAACTGGACTTCCTGCGTCTGCATCGGCCGGGACATCAATTTGCCATCCGGTGAAACCGTGGTCAGCATTGCAATCTTTTCGTCTTTGATCAAGTCTTTTATCTTTTTGAGCGTTTCCTGGTTTTCTGATGCATGATTTCCCATTTCGATTACCTCCTTCTGCTTTTGCTTAAATCAAGGGAGCATTGGTTTTTAACTTTCCACTTTTATCTTTACCCAGATTTAAACAAAGCTACTCTTACCCGGTGTATGGGAGAGGAGGATGTCACTTACCACCCTGCAGAAGTATTGGTTTCAGAAAATCGCTAAAAGCTTCATCCAGCTGTCAGGAAGTACCCATTTCGGTTGTTCAAGGTTTGGAAGCTCAGTCTATGTATTCAATATCGTGTTTTTCGCAGAACTCTTTTGCGATTTCCCTGTAGGCTTGATCCCGGAATTCAAACCATTCATTCCTGATGTCTAAGTCAATGATGGTATCCTTGAAACGACGGAATGCCCCTCTTCCTTTTATGACGGATAACAGCTTGCCCCGGGTATGCTCGGGTTGACGGTAACACGCGATGAAAAAAGGACCTTCCACAAACGCTGTGAAAGGTCCTCATCCTAGAATCGTTATCTTACATTTCCTGTTCCCACTCGGCTTTGACTTCCACACCGGTTTCTTTAGCCGCTGTTTCCAAACTCTTCACTTCCTGATCGGACAGTTCTACATCTGCTGCAGCAATGGCTCCATCGACATGGCTGGACTTTGTTACACCGATGATCGGCACCGTGCCTTTCGCGATTGCCCACGCCATGGCAATTTGCGCTGTATCAACCTGATGCTTCTCAGACGTGCTCTTCATTTTCTCTAATAGGGGGGTTAACTTTTTCAGTACATCGGGACTGAACGCTTTTCCTCTTCTCGTATCTGCTTTAAAAGGGTTCTGAGCAGTGTACTTGCCTGTCAACGCCCCCTGTTCAAGTACCATGTAGGAAAAGAACAACACATCATGCTGGTTGCACCAGTCGATAATCCCCGCGTCTTCTGAAGCACGGTAAAGCAAGCTGTAATGATTTTGCACAGCGGAAAGCTCCAGTCCTTCCTGTTCCAAAATCGAAGCAGCTTTCTTCACTTCTTCCAAGTTATGATTGGAGACACCTGCGTGCTTAATCTTACCGTTTTTCATTAGGGGGATCAGCTCCGCTGTCCACTTTTCGACATCGTTTGGATTGTGAATCCAGTAAATATCCGCATGGTCCACACCCAGTCGTTCGAAGCTGTCATTCAGGGTGTCTTCCATTGCTTCATGGGCACCAGGGGTGAATTTGGTGGATACCAACACATCTTCACGTTCCTTGATAAAGTTTCCTAAAATGGTTTCCGAAGCACCCATTCCATACACTGCCGCGGTGTCCCATAGATTAAAACCAGCATCCATGGCCGCATCAAAAACAGGTTTCAAATCTTCGCCTGAAAGATTATTTCCAAACACAGTGTCTCCGCCATTTACTCCATTTCCCCAGGACCAGGTACCCAAGGCTATTGGAGGTATCGTTTCGCCTTTTAGTTTTACGGATTTCATGTCATCCCGCCTTTTTACATAGTTTATACAAGTTTATTATTCCACGGAATGAGGGGAGTTAAAAGAGAGAGGCACTATGTATATCAAACCATAAAGATTAATCCTCTGTCATTGAACAACCTTCGATGTCTTATTAGTTCAAATATCTTTCAGGCAGCAATATTTTCAGTTAAGGTTGTTTTTCCTATCCTGCCTTTATACTTTATGATTCATAACCGAGATAATTCCCAAATTACACTACTCTATTCGTCAAGTAATATCATTTGTATGAAGAAAATTCTTGAGTTTTCCGTTTTAATGCTCATTACTATTTATTATGCATATTTTCATGTTTTCTATTTAAATAAGACTGATCAACCTATGGTAGAATTGTTTCTAGGAGGGATCGAATGAAAAAAACAGTAAAAGTAGTTGCTGCAATTATTGAAAATGAAAAGAATGAAATACTTTGTGCCTTACGCTCTCCATCCATGTCTATCCCAAACATGTGGGAGTTCCCAGGCGGTAAAGTGGAAGAAGGCGAAGATATTTACTCTGCTCTTGAAAGAGAAATTGATGAAGAAATGGATGGGAAAATTAAGGCAACTGAAGTATTTAACGAAAACATCCATGAATATGAAAAATTCACCATCCATCTAATCACCATAAAGTCTTCTATTACTGAAGGAGGATTAACTCCTAGTGAACACTCAAAGCTTATTTGGTTAAAGAGAGAAAATCTAGCTTCCTTAAAGTGGGCTCCTGCCGATATTCCAGCAGTTGAGCAATTAATAAAAGAGAAAGTATAGTCCTATAAAAGTGACTATACTTTCTCTGTAAACTCAGTATATAAAGTTGTGGGCACTTCATGTTCTAATTCAATCACTGTTTTTATTGGCTTTTCACCTTCATAATCTACTACGTTTCCTTTCCCAATATAGATATAAGGCTCAGTTTTGTTTTTTTCAATCTCCTTATATTTCCTCACGAATAAGTGAAGATGTATCCCTCTTTGTTTATTATGAATAATGTTCTTCCCTCTAACTGAGGTAGGAGTTGTATTGTTTGGTGATTCCCATTGAAAATACTTTTGATCCAAGAACATATCTTTGTATTTTATACTATCCTTAATACCTTCCTCTTTGTGGAGATCAATGAATAAGAAGAAATCATTTTCACTTACCAACAGTCCAGAACCACGAAAAGCACTATGCGTTTTCCGATAATTAGAAAGTAAGGCTGCATCCATCATTTGATACTGCTCATACAATTTGAAATGAGGAATGCCATAGTAGCTATCTTTATATTCACGTTCATAACGAAAAATTCCGTACTCAATCACATCTTGTATATATTCTTTATATTCTTCATTAAATAACAATTCATTAAACAAAGTAGTTTTCTGAAGTTTTTCATCCTTAGCAAGTACTAATTTTGGCTTACTTTTCCTTTGGACGCTGTCATAATAATTCTGATTTAAATATTCAAATGCATGACGAATACTATCTTCATCTACTAGCTTTACTATTTTCAATATCTCTTGTTTTGCTATATCAATTGTGATCTCTTCGTGATGAAGCAGATATTTAATAATGATAAACTCATAGACGCGTTTTAAAGGAAGCATACTTGACAATTCCTTTAAAGTATCCTCAAAGTCTTCATTCAATAACAGTGTCTTTAGTTTGCTATCTTTTTCGACTTTAGCAATAAACCGGAGATAAGTTTTTTCTTTTGCTATAAACTTTACTGGATCTGGGGCCCCATCATACTTCAAATAATCCAATAAGTAATAGGGGATGTGACCCTGATTTTGTTTTTTAAACTCAAAATATTCTTCTTTTAAGTATTTCATAGAGTGAAAGTTTTCTTTATCAATTTGAGCGAGTATGCGCTCTTGAGATATTTGATCCATCTGAATATGGGTAGCTCCAGGTATATTAGCAAAACCAGTCGAAATTGCTACTTTAAGGCTTTCTTTGTCATAATATCTACTACCATTAAGAGCCACTGCAATTAAAAAAGTCTTGCTATGGTTACCAATAAAATCTAAAACCGTTAAAAATTCTTTACCCTCGAATTTGCGTAAACCTCTTCCTAGTTGTTGAATAAATATGATCGGAGAATCTGTGGGTCTAAGCATTAAAACCAAGTTAACAGAAGGGATATCGACACCTTCATTAAATATGTCTACTGTAAAGATAAATTCTAATTCGTCCTCTGGATTCTCTAGCCTCTTAATATATTCCTCTCTTTTAGAAATGGTATCTTCTCCATTTAAGCTTACACTACTATATCCTCTTTTATTAAATTCATTCGCCATATAATCTGCATGGTTTTTACTAGCACAAAAACCAAGACATTTTCTCTTTTCTCCGTCGTTCCCGTAAAAATTTAGCTTTTCTATGATAAAATCAGTTCGCTCATTTACCTTAAGACGCTTGGTGATTTCATCAATATTATCAAGAGAAACACCACTAAGATCCACTTCTTCAATATCGGTAATTCCAAAATAATGAAAAGGAATTACTAATTCATCCTCTAATGCTTCATGTAGTCGTACTTCAAGTGCTACATTGTTACTAAACAACTCAAAAATATTACGGTTATCACTCCGTTCTGGTGTTGCTGTCATTCCTAAAGTGAATTTAGGAGTGAAATAATTTAGCACTCCTTGATACGTGTCAGCAGTAGCATGATGGGCTTCGTCAATAATTAAATAATCAAACGCTTGTCGGTCAAATTCTTGATAACAACGTGATATTGTTTGAATCGTTGCAAACACGTAATCACTGTCTTGTTGCTTATAGTTTCCCGTAAATAAGCCAAAAGATAATCCCTCATTTGGCAATAGTTTCTCAAATGTTTCCTTTGCTTTCTTTAAGATCTCTTCTCGATGAACGACAAACAATAAACGCTTTGGTTTAAAACTTTTAACATCAAACGCTGACATATAAGTTTTTCCTGTCCCTGTAGCCGCAATAACAAGTGCCTTATTTTCTCCATAAGAACGAAGTCGTTCTAGATTATCCATAGCTCGCTTTTGCATGCGATTGGGTGTTATATACTCTGGCTTCTCATAAATCATATGACTTATTTTAGGTACATTCGCTAAACTCCGAATAAACTCTTCATAGTTTTTAATAAACGAGGCATCTGCATTTTCACTTCTATCCCACAAACTATTAAACTCTTTTAATACACCATGAACGAAACTAGTTTCACGTTTAGAAATGATCTCTACATTCCATTCAATATTACTTTTAAGCGCACTTTGAGTAATATTGGACGAACCTATGATTACCTTATAACTATTTTTATATTCAAATATGTATGCTTTTGTGTGAAATCCAACCTCTTTTTCAGTTACAAAAACCTTTAAATCAATATTATTAAAAGTTTTAACTTTTTCCAATGCTTTGGCGTCTGTAAAATTAAGATATGTAGAGGTAAGGATTTTACCCTTTATTCCTCTTTTTTCCGCTTCTTTTAACGGATCCAACAACAACTGCAAACCACTATAGTTCACAAAAGCAACGCTAAAATAAAAACTCTCACAAGTTTCGATTGAGCCTATTAGTTCTTTTAATAGATTGCCTCTTTCTGAATTTACTACTAGCTTAGTATTTCCATCCATAAGTACATACTCCTAGCTTTTTCTTCATACTTTACCATGATTATACAATATTTGCTTATGTAATATATAATATTATAAAAAAAGCCAATTACTCCTTTAAAGTAATTGGCTCCCTTTCTAAGGCTGCACCTCATCCTCCACCGCACTCAAATTACTCAACGCCCTCTCCATCTGATGTTGCGTCTCTTCTACCCTTAGCTGGGCTTCAAACAATGGCTCGCTTGATGTTCCGCTTCCATTGATTGCTCTTCCCCGCGCATCTTGGATTTTCCCTTGTACTTCCCGCAGTTGATTTTGCAGTTGTTCAATCGCTTCCAAGTCGGCTCTGTTTTTCGCCTGGTTGGCGGCCTGTTCCAGTCTCTGAGACACTTCAAGCAGCTGCTGGATTTCATAATCATTTTGTATAGGCATTTGTTGACCCCCTCTGTATTTTCTACCTGTTAGCTTTTCCAAAATTTATTCCGCCTACTCCGTTTTTTCGCAATAAATTTCAGAATGAGCGGACCGTGAGCAGGATGATCAAGTTTTTTACAGTCCCTGTGCTACAATGACGTTAAACTAACCGAACAGAGGTGTTTCTTTTGAAAATAGAAGTATGGTCCGACTTTGTCTGTCCGTTTTGTTATATTGGCAAGCGGCGTTTAGAGATGGCGCTTGAACAGTTTCCGCATAAAGACGAGGTAGAGGTGGAATACAAGAGCTTCGAACTCGATCCCACTGCGCCTAAATATACCAATCAAAGCATTTACGAAGCATTGGCTGCTAAATTCCAGTCCAGTGAAGCGCAGGTGCGCGAAATGAACAAAGGGCTCATTGAACAGGCTGCTGAAATAGGCTTGACCTACAATTACGATGACATGAAACCGACGAACACTTTCGATGCGCATCGTCTGGCGAAGTTTGCCCGGACACTCGGCAAAGAAAAAGAGCTTACCGAAAACCTGCTGCACGCTTACTTTACCGACTCGAAGAATGTCGGAGATCCCGAGACCCTGGCTGACATTGCAGAAGCCACAGGGATGGACCGAAGTAAAGCATTGGAAGTATTGAACGATGAAGCTGCATTTGCGGATGAAGTGCGGACTGAAGAGAGAACCGCTCAGCAAATCGGAGCGACGGGTGTCCCTTTCTTTGTGGTGAGTAATAAATATTCCATTTCCGGTGCCCAGCCTTTAGAAACGTTTAAAGGGGCGCTTGAAAAGATTTGGGAAGAAGAAAATCCAAAGCCAAATCTCCAGGATTTGTCCCCTGATGGCGGGAACGGGGCGGTTTGCACGGATGACAGCTGTGCTGTTCCGACTGATAAGGATTAATCGATTATAAGAGTTAGAGCGCTTGGGATGATCCCAGGCGCTTTTTTTCATGGCAAGCAATTTTCCTCCATTTCCCTTCCCTTTTTTCCATCACAGGTTTACAAAATCCTCCTTGCCCTCTCTTTAATCATATAGGGAAGTTTCTTTCCCAGCTCCTGTCGCCAAACGCTTTCCAAGAAAGGATGATATTCAGTGGAGATGTGCGAAAAATTGTGTCACTGTTTCTTCGAAGCAAGATGCTGTCAATTGTATTATGCTCAGTGCATCGATGAGTCATGTTCAGAGGAGGAACGCGCATTCTTTCAGGACTTGGCTCTAAAGTCCGCTGACCAGGTGAACTCCATCAGCGAATATGCCAGTCAACAGTATGGGATGAAATTTCTGCCTTGATTCAAAAAAATGCAAAAACAAGTTGATTTCTGCTTCATCGCTTCCTCTTTAAATGATAGAAAGGAGGGAGTTCATGGCCGCTAAGCAGGAAATTGTCGTGTACACCAATCAGGGATGTGGATTTTGCGACCGGCTGGTCAGCTGGCTGCAGGAGAAAGAAATCGATTTTACAGAAAAGGATATTAAAAACGATGAACAGGCGTTTGATGAATTCATTCAATATGACGTGAGAGGCACCCCGTTTACGGTGATCCGTAGAAACGGGATTGACCATCACATCTTGGGATTCAACAAAAAGAAGCTGGAAGGTTTGTTGTAAAGGTATGCACATTGTTATAGCGGGATTATCATGAAAAGGTTTCTCTCGGATGGAGAAGCCTTTTTCTATTAAAAAATAGTCTCCGGCAGGTTGATAAATCATTCCTCTCCCTTTCTTTACCTACTAACACCGAAAAAAAGGAGGGAAATGACAAGGAGGCCCAGTTAATACCTCCAGAGGAACAAACGTTTTATCCGTATAAAAAAATCATCAAAGGAGTGTTTGGATTGTTATTCAAAGGACGAAAAGTTTCACCCAAATTGGTAAGAGAAGCGCTGTTGAATCAAGAACTCATCAACGAGATCAATAAGTTTGTCCCTGTACAGGAAAACTCCCTGGAAGAGACATCCGCAGTGGAAATTTTCATCACCACCAAGGAAGAGCAAGAGCAGCCGGTATCCGTTGACGAAGCAGATCTGAAGACTACTGCCGTATTCCTCAAACAAGGGAACAACCTCGGTGTGGAATTGACGCATTATCACAATCTGGAAACCGGCCGGGAAGATAGTGAAGCCCTGGTGTCCGTTGTAAATATCGAAGACAACAACATTATCAAGCGAAAGCTCATTTTCGAAAATGGTGCATTTGCCAGGGAGCATTTCGTGGATGCTAAAACGGCGCAAATCGAATTTGTGGCAGAAACGTTCCTATTGGAACAGGAGCAGGACGCTGGTTCGTTTACTACGCTCTCTTCCGATCCAGACGAATTCTGGGGTGTTCCATGTTTCGATATTTACCCGACAGCTGGAACGGAGTGTTGTCAATTTCGCTATAACGGACTGCCTTGGAATGAGCTGGTAACATACAATTATTGCGGCGCCGGATGTACAAAATCCTGGCTGGATCCTGTCAATCCGCTTGATGCGTGCTGCAAGGTACACGATTCGTGTTACAGCTCCCGAGGGTACGGCTCCTGTTACTGCGACTACCAATTGATTAGTTGTGCAGAAGGCACCGACGAGGCCGGCGGGTCGCGACTTATTTTTGCCTTTGAACAAAAAGTGAAATACGGTTTCTGTAACTAAAAAGCTTTATCCAGCCGGCAAAATAAACGCCCCGTGTCCATTGCAGGACACGGGGCGTTTTTTAGGATTCGTCGTCTTGATTTAGCTTATCGTCAGGCAGGTCCACTACTTCCGGCTCCCCTTCCTTCCAGGGACTTTGCTTATACAGAACATAGCTTGGCTCGCCCTTACCAAAATTCGCATCAATCATATAATACAAATCACCATTAGGTAACAAAGCCGGATTTCCTGTATGGCTTTCGTTCTCTGTGATTTGCGTTTTTTCTCCCTCGGAATCCCGGTAGTACAGTTCATATTTGTAGGTCCCCGGTCCATCCTTTCCCGGCATGGAATAAATGATGCCACCGTCCTGACGATTAACGGCCAGATCATAGACCTGTTCCGTTTCTGTTAAAATCGTTTCGGTATTTTCAGGGTTTTCAAAAGGGATTTTGATAATCGTATTACCCACTGAAACTAATGCACCGTCCTCTTCCTTCGTATATGCAAGACCCTTGATTTCCTTGTCATCCAGGCTGGTAAGCTGTTCTTCCGACAAATCGCTCAAATCAAGCCGGTATGCCTGAAAGTCACTGCTGACTTTTCCGGTGATTCCTCCCATATCTTCGAAAGCATTTGCCCGATAATACAGCAGGCTGTCATCCGTTGAACCGGCTTTCACTTCCATGACAATCGAACTGCTTTGGAGTAATTCGGTTTCTTTCTTTGTTTCCAAATGATAACTGTAAATATGGCTTAACAGTGTTCGGCTGGAAATAATATCATTGGTCGCATAATATAAAGTTTCCCCGTCGGCACTGAAATCGATCGATGCAACCGGTTCGTCAACAGATAGAACGGTCGATTTCTGATTTGATTCGGGATTAGATAGATGGATTTCATTGTTTCCCTCTTCATCATAAGTCACATATGCTGTCTGCCCTTCCCCGGTGACACTGTATGCTTGTTTCAAAGGAGGCTGTTTTGCCGCTTCGTCCTCTTTGTTTTCGTCCTTCGAAACATACCAGGACAATCCTGCCATGATGCCGAGCAGCAGCACGATACTGACAATGATGATCATCCAGCGTTTTTTCATAAAAAATCCTCCTTGCCCCTTGATGTATGGTTGTTCTTATGTTTTCCGATGTGCTTCTGTTACGGTTTCGGGTAAATGATGAATTCCACAAAAAGGATAGTGACCAAGCTTATCCCTATAAACACATATACAAACAGCGCCCACCAGGTGAAAGTTTTTTTGTGATGGACGCGAAAAAAACTGAGAAATGCCAGCAGGAGACCTATTGCCGGAATGATTTGAAGAAACATATTGGAAAAGGCCCCCAAGCTGCTTTTCGTCATCAAAAAAACATTAAAATAGGCAAGTGTGAACAAAGCCAAAATAAAAGAAGCCACACCCAATCTCGTTTCCGCTACTTTCCGAGCTTTTTTCCGTTTAAAGATGCTGCCTAGTTCCATAATCGCACCTCCCCAAGATAGATGGCACGAACCGATTCGTTGTCTTGCAGTTTAAGGATTTCCTTGCTCGGACCTGTAACGACACCGCCATACGCTTTGATTCCGTGACCCTCTAAATAATCGATTCGTTCATCCAGATCGAGCCATTTTGCATGGGCGATATCCACGGCCTGCTGCTCATAATCCTCCAGAAACCGAAGACTGTCCATGAATTGTTCGGCATTCGGTTTTCCATCGTGATAGGGCGACCAGGCATCCGGATCTGTTTGGGCAGGATAGCCGATTGGTGCCAGATAGCCGCCCTCACTGCTTTTGCCGGAAGCTTCCAGCCCGGTATCGATGGCATACCACCGCCATTCAATGTCCAGGCCCTCCGTAATCTCACGCATACTGTCGGGCTGATGAAGGTCGTTTAACGAGAGATAGGCTTCCGCAACCGTTCCTTCGGGAAGCTTCTCCAACGTGTCCCAGGCATCCGTATCATGATTGGTTATGCTCGCTTCTGGATGATAAAGCTTCTTCGTGTCGTAATAAGGAATGTCTTCCGGCGGCGTTTCGGTAATATAATCTCTGGAAGGAGGCTCTGCCTGGTCAAATTGATAGCCCACCTCCCAATCCCCCAGTTTTATATCCTTGTCTCCGATCCGTTTAAAGAGGTCCATGTTGACATCAAGCGAAAACAACCCAACCTCTTCTTCGATCTCCATTTCTTCGAGGCTGACATTCGGCTCTGTGACATATACGGTTTCGATGGCTGCATCTATCAGCCTGTTGGCTTTGTTTCCCCAGCCATAATAAAGATAACTGGCCATGGTCATCACAGGATAGATGAGCAACACGATCATGACGACATAGGCAATTAAGGAAAATCGGGCGTGTCGGATACTGCTTCGGACCATTTTTGCCGCTTTTCCATCTGGCAGATCATTTTCCGGGAGGGCAGCATCATCCCTGTGCTCATCCGCGTCCAGCTCCTCATCGATAACCGACTGGTACGCATCCAGTTTCTCTAAATCTGCCTCCACTTCTTTCGCTTCCTCGTCCGAAAGCTTTCCCTGATAATATTTTTTTAACTTGGTTTTCCATTCTTCAGTCATTCCTCAGCACTCCTATTCGCATATAGCTGTCTGAGCCGGCCTCTTCCTCGGAAAATATGTGTTTTCAATGTATTTACTTTTACAGATAACATTTCCGCCGCTTCCTTATAGGAATATCCTTGTATATCGCATAAAAGGATGGCATGCTTCTGCATCGGTTTTAATTGGGCCAATTTGTTATGCAGTTCTTCTTTTTCCAATTTTTTTTGCACTTGCCATTCGGTGGAATCCTCCTGGGACAGGTATGAAAAGTATTCCGGTTCTTCATACGTGACTTTTTTGTTTCTTCTCACAAAATCCACAAAGTTGTGATAGGCAATCTTCATCAACCAGGCCTTCAAGTGATTCGGCGGGCCGGTTTCCAATGCCGCATATGCTTTCATGAACGTGTCCTGCGTAAGATCTTCCGCCAGGTTTTTATCTTTGCAGAGGGAGAGAAGATATCGATAGACATCGTGAATATAAAGTTCATAGAGCTCCTGGATATCCAATGTTCTCCCCCTCTCATTCAAATAACGTTTTCCTCTTCAAAAAAGTTGCACCTTTTTATTATTTCAGTGACAACCAGGAAATGTTAATAGTTCGTTTTGACTAAAAGGAGGGAAAACAGACGAAAAAAAGACCTTTTGGTATAGAAAGGTCTCCATTTTCTTATTCTATTCATTTCGTTCCCTGCCAAGCTTCTCTGGTCAATTTCATATTGATCGCGTCTATCCACTCTCCTTCATATTGCAAATCATCCTTGTCGATACTGTCCAAAACAAATCCTGTTTTTTCATAAACCTTCTTTGCTCTCGGATTGAATGCGAACACACTCAACGTCAGTTGGTTAAGATTGGTATTGGCGAATACATAATCGACAGTCAACCGGGTTGCTTCGGTGCCAAGACCTCGGTTTCTTCCTCTTGGACCGATCAGGATTCGAAAGTTCATGCTGTGATCGGCTTCTTCATATAAATTGACCACCACTTCCCCAACCAGATGATTTTCTTGTTTATCGACAATGGCCAGGTCCAGCCGGTCGGTCTGACCGTTTCTGGTCTGGTACCATTTCAGCACCTCTTCCTGGTCAAAACCGGAATCACTTCCTGTCAGCTTCAATACCTCTGGATCTTTTAAACACTCCACGAGATAAGGAAAGTCCGCTTCAACCATGAATGGCCTCAAAATAACCTTTTCCCCTGTGATGGTCGGTTTGTTGCTAAAGTCTATCATTCGATTCATCTCCATCGATTTTTCTTCTGCCAAATTAAACGCTGGCACCTTGCTCTTTTATTATTCTTTATAAATGGAAAATGCGGCCGGGACAAAAGCATGGTCATCAAAGCAAAAACCGTGCGAATTGGAAGTATCAATCAAATTCGTTCGGTTTTAACTTGTGTGTTCAGTAAACTTCTTTTTTCCTGTTGTTTGATGCGTTCTTCGTATCGCTACGTTTTCGTAGTCTGATTTCTACATATCAAGATAAAATAAACAGAGCTGTATTCTTCTATCTGCGTTAGGTTTCTAAACAGTGACGAAGACGAAAAATCAGCAGAAGATTCTTCAGAAATCGGAAGTTGCGGATAAACAGCATAGTTAGGAAAGTACTCCTTGTTTCCATGGGGATTGGCTTTCTACCGGAACAGCAATAGAAAAAACGGAAAGCACGCCAGAAGAGAAACCACCTTCATTCAACGGAGGCAAGGTACATAGACTCCTGCGGGAAGAGCGCGAGCTGAAGATCCACTTGGCGAAGCGGTATTCTTTGCCAAGTTAGCTGAAGCCGTGCCCGCGGAAGCGAAGTACCTTGCCGGAGTGGCACACGAATCATGAGAGAAGGATAAGAATGGTTGGTTTTTGTTGTGGTCATGATGCATTTGTCCCAAGTTCATTCCTGTTCCTTTAATGGATATCACTTTTTCTGAAGTTTCCGCCTTTCACTTCCACCACGTCATATACCGTGACAAAGGCAGTGTCGTCAATTTCATTGATGATTTCCTTTAGCTTGCTTTCCTCCAGCCGGTTGATGACACAGGTGATTTCCATGAATTTTTCATGGGAGTAACCGCCATATGCTTCCTTGTACGTGGCACTCCTTCCCAGACGATCCCGTATCGTTTCGACCATTGTTTTCGGCTCTGTCGTAATAATCTTGAAGGTCTTGGACCCGCTCAATCCTTCTTCGACGATATGGATCACTTTCGAAGCGATAAAGTAAGCAATCGCAGACAAAATCGCACCTTGCAGCCCAAATACAAACGACACGAAAATGAATACAAATAAATTCAGGAACAGGATAAAGTCACTGGTCCCAAACGGCAATTTCCGCGATAAAAGCACCGCCAGCATATCAATGCCATCCAGAGCTCCGCCGTTACGCAGTGCGAGCCCCATTCCAAACCCGAGGATAATCCCGCCGACTACGGTGATTAATAGCGTGTCTCCCTCGATGATCGCCGGGATGTGATGCATGAGACTGGTGCCGACAGCCAGAGAAACAATCCCGATAATCGAAAAGATGGCAAAGCTTTTGCCGATTTGTTTGTATCCCAGCCAAATGAAAGGGATATTGAAAATGCCAATGAGAATTCCCAACGGCATTCCGAACAGCTGCGAACCGACGATGCTTAGCCCCGTAACTCCCCCGTCCGAAACATTGTTTGGAATCAATACCGCTTCCAATCCGTATGCTGCGATAAATCCACCCACGATTACTGCTAATCCTCTTAATAGAGTGAATAGTTTGTTGCGTTTTTGTTTTTTCAACGTACTCATGCTGATGCCCCGTTTCTATAGTGTTTACAGTTTCAAAATGTATGCCATGGAAATTCTCTTAGGTAAAAGCCCCACGTTCCCCGTCAAACGACTTTATGGCATCAAACAATGCATTGGCTCCGACTACTTGATTATGATTTTTTCCCTGGCATGTTGGTTTTTCCCGCTCTATCAAATGTGATGTTGTATGAGGCCGATTCCTTTATCCGGATAACCATTCGATAGTCACTCAGGCGTTTTCTTCAGCTGTTTTTTCTCCAGCAGAAGTGTGCGAATATGTATAATGAATGAATACCACCACGTCATCCTTGCGCTGATTATGGATAAACTCAAAAGCAGCTGTCCCTCTCGCCACTACAAAAGAAACCGGATCCCCGCCTTCTGTGGCAAAACCGTCACCTTGAAGAGGCAATATTACTCACATTTTAACATACGTAAGCAGGGGACACCCCCGTTTCCTTCGGGACATTTTCAATGCTGAGGTTTTATATCCTATTTATAGTACAGCCGTTTTTTATACTATACTAAGTATGCTCCTCGCTCCAAAGATTGTTAGGCTCATTATATTCATTGATTAAAGACATAAAATAACCTGGATTTCATTAATAAGAAAACCAGGTTACAACATTACGGAAGAAAACCATCCATTTCTCATTCAAAATAATCATTCAGACAAAAACTTCTTGGGATAAGTAATATTGGAGAGTTCTTGGAGCAGGTAAAGCAGCTTCAGATATGATTCTTTTTCCGGTAGAAGCCTCATATCCTTCTGAGGATTCATTAATGAATATGTGCCCATCATTTTTCAATAATTCCACATTACGTTGCACACTCTTCTTTTCCCACATCACCTTATTCATATTCGGCGCCAGGAAAATAGGCTTTTCATAGTTTAGTGCGCATAAAGATAGTAAATCATCTGCAATGCCATTTGCCAGCTTAGATAAAAAATTTGCAGAAGTGGGGAGAATGACAAATGCATCAGCTTCTTTCGGTAAATTAGCGTGTGGGACTTTCTTTTCGCTTAAATCAAAAGCCTCGGTATAAACCCCATTCGCAATAGGCTTCATCCCCTCAGGGTTTATAAAAAAACCTGCTGATTTTGTGAAAACCACATCCACTTCAAAGTCCGTAATCAATTGCTGAATATACGCAGGGGCATTGATAGAACCAATAGCTCCCGTCACACCGAACAGGATTTTCTTTTTATCCTTCATAGACCATATCCTCCTCCACGATATCTAAATATCGCTTAATATTTGTTTTAATTGGTGGACATGGCGTCTGATTCGATTCAATTCTTTCCAATGGACATGCATTCCCCCGACAGGATGGTCTAAAGTAGCATCTTGTACAAGATGAATCCTCGTTCTCTCCACCTGACAACCATAAATAGAGACGATCGTGATAAAGATTCATTTCTCCATCTTCCTTTAAATCGCCGACATGGTTATATGGATTATCAAAAGCAACGGTACATTTATAAATCATTCCATCTGATCCTATAACGAAGGAGTTGGGATTGGATGCATAACACTCCGAGCCGCCGGGCTGCAAGTTTTGCTTATAGAAATCAAAATTAAACCCTTGGTTTTGAGCGTAATTATAAAATGGGAACAATTCTTTCGTATTACATAAGTGGATATTTGCATTTTGTTCACCTTTCAAATTCAACACAGAAACAAAATGCAGACTGAAGCGCGGATCCTCTACAAAGTGAGTCTTCATGTTATCAATAAAATCATACATGACAGGAAAGGTTTCCTGGCTTATGTTCGATCGTAGAATCACCTGAAAATTTTCATTGTCTACTTCTTTCATTTTGATCAGGTTTTCCATGATTGTTTCATACGTTTCTTCTCCATGCTTGCCTATTCTCGATTGATCATGGGTTTCTTTTGTGCCGTCTAATGTTATTTGATATCCGACCACCTGATAACTTAGCAACTCTTTAAATACCTCTGGAGTCAAGTTGTACCCATTTGTAGTGATACCTGCCAGATAGCTTACATTGTATTCCTCACATAATTTCATCATTTCTTTGGATAATTCGCGTATAACATTAAAAGATATCAATGGCTCGCCGCCAAACCACGAGATTAGCAAAGTATCGTAACGTTGTAAATTGGCTTTCAAATAATTAATTATTCCTTTTTTAGTATGGTTACTCATCTCTTGTTTCTCGAAACTTTCATAACAATATACACACCTGAAGTTACAGTCTTCATTAGGCATGATGATTAAATTCAGTGTCCGATCCTTATTCAATGAAGCGACTTTTTGTGCAGTGGCTTTTCTGAATTCATCCGTTTCACTATTTACCAGGAATTTATTATCAACCAAAAAATCTACTAGCCGATTATTTTCTTTATAGGAAATTTCCTTCGTTCTTAAAGTTTTAAGTAAAGAATCCTTATGCTCTCCATTAAATCTAACGATTTCACCTGTATAACTATTAAACAGTTTTACATGGTCTTCTCCATTACTGAACACGTTAAATCTTGAAGGCTTTAAGCGTAATTCTTTCATTTTGTTCACTTTTTTGGAATCCCTGTTAAACATTTTTTCCCTCCTAAACAATGAGGTTGTCCTAAAACAGGACAACCCCGGATGATAAGTAATCAAAGGTTAGCAAAATACATTAACAGTTACTGGTTTATCTGCCATATTACTCACCACCTTTCATTAAAATTATTTTATCGGTTTAATTATTTTTCTGTTACATATAACTTACCCTGTTTTCAAAATTATGTCAATATTATAATAATTAAAATATTGCGTTTTATTTTATTTAACGTTAAAATAATTTTAATGGAGGTGTTAAGGTGATAAACAAAAATTTTACGTTTTTGATTTCTGGCAGGGTTCTGACGAACATCGGTGACAGTCTGTACGCTGTGGCATCTATGTGGTTGATTTACGACCTTACTCACAATAGTTTTTTCACTGGCTTGGCAGGCTTTTTGACTTCTGCTCCAATCGCCCTTCAATTTTTTATCGGCCCGCTCATTAATCAAGCCAAGTATAAGTCCATCCTTATTTATTCGCAGATGATTCAGGCTATTTTGCTAATGTTCATTCCTTTGGCCTATTTTTTCGGTTTTCTTTCCGTGTGGATTGTATTGATCATTAATCCCGTCGTTTCGATCATTCAGCAATTTGTCTATCCAACCCAGGCAGCCTTATTGCCAAGCATTGTCGATAAAGAACATATAACCAAAGCAAACTCGGTGATGTCCGCTACCTATCAATTACTTGATGTGATTTTGCTTGGAGTTTCCGGAATTATCATCGCAGCCATGGGGGCTGTATCGGTTTACACATTAAACTCGGCGACTTTCTTAATGGCGATGACGCTGTTTTTTTACCTTAAGGTCCCAAAGACAGAATTCAATGAAACGGAAAACGATTCCGACCTAACATTGAGTGACAAATGGAAAAGCTACAAAACCGATTTAACGGATGGTTACCGTTTTATAAAAAACTCCTTCATTCCGAAATTTTTACTGGCCGCGATTTTAGCCAATTTCATTATAGGGGCAGTATCGGCGATCCTTCCTGAGTATTCTGCCGAGCGTGGAGGAAGCAATGTGTATGGATGGTATTTAGGTGCAATGTCGGGAGGTTTATTGGTCGGTTCCTTGATAAGCAGTTTCTTTGATAAGATTTCTCTTGGCAGGGTGACAATTGTGGGATTTTTTATTTCGGGAATTAGCTGGTTGATTGCGGGTATAACGAATATTACATTGCTTTCCGTTTTCTTGTATGGCTTCAGTTATATTGCTATCGGAATGACGAATGTCTTGTTTCTTTCTTCATTGCAAAAAGTGGTACCGTCTGATTACCTTGGAAGAGTTTTTTCTTTTGTAGCAGGAGCAACCGCACTTGCCACTCCCTTAGGGGCGTTAATAGGCGGGGCGACAGCTACCGTGACAGGAAGCTGGATGATATTTATGGGAGGAAGCGCAGCAACGATGTTCGTCTCTTTTTATTGGATAGTCATTCCTACATTGAGAAATATGCCATCTCCTAGTTCATTTGAAGCGGAAACGCTATTCGAAGCGAAGCAGGCGTAATGCTCGCCTCGCTTCCGAATAGTTATTGGTTGTCGGGTTCATTTAGATAGCTCATGAAAATATAGGTAGCTTCATACCCTTTCCCGTCCTCATTTTTGTCTTCACGCTTCGAAACAATCTCTCTTACTTTTTGGTTGACTTCTTTCCACTCTTCTTTCGTTAGATGGGCATTGATGATGCTTGCCTCCGAAGATATATCCGTCTCATTCCCTATACTAAGATCTGTCTGAATTCTTGTAATCGCCTCTTCTGTGAAGGCGTATAACTGGGAAGTGATGAATTCGGCATTTTTGGATGCTTCTTTTCCGGTAAACGTGTATTCGTTTAACATTGCACCAGTATTTGCGGCGGTATAATACTTTTGGGTTAAATTATTTATCTGTTTTTCGCTGGTGATCTTTAACAGCCCTAGTTCTTCTAACTGGTTGATATGATAGTATAGCCTGGATGGCTTCTCATTCAGTGCTTCTGCAATTTGCTTCACCGTTTTTTCTTTCCCCTTTACCACTTGAAGAATTCTGGCCCGTTGGTAATTAAAAAGTGATTTGGCGATTTTGGTTTCCCTTTTTTCCATCGTATACTCCCCCCTTTTTACTATCTTTTTCGAATTCCACAATAGTTTCCTTTCATTCTACCAATAAACTACGAAAACTGCGAAGCAGAGACCAAACGGATTCCACCTCACAGTTTCGCATCTTCCCATATTCACATTCTGACCACACGATTATTTAAGCCGTCACCATCACTTTGCACATGTTATTCGAGAACTCAACCGGATCATCGACCGGCAATCCTTCGATTAACAGGGCTTGGTTATATAAAATATTGGTGTACAAGTTCAATTTCTCTTTATCGTTGTCGAAGGCACCCTTCAGAATCTCGAAAACCTCATGGGTCGGATTGATTTCCAGCACTTTGTCCGCAGAAATATGCTGATTGTCCGGCATGGCGTTGATGACTTTTTCCATTTCAATAGAAATCTCGCCGTCTGCCGTCAAACAAACCGGGTGGGTTTTCAAGCGCTTGGATACCCGCACTTGTTTAATTTTCCCGTTCAGCTGCTCTTTCATATAATCAAACAGTTCTTGGTGTTCTTTTTCATCGTCTTGCGTCTTTTCTTCCTCATCCTCTAATCCTAAATCATTGCTGGAAACAGACTTGAATTCTTTTTCTTCATAGCTTGCCAGCATGCGGATGGCGAATTCATCAATTTCTTCGGTGAAGTAAAGGATTTCGTATCCCTTGTCGGCCACAAGCTCTGTTTGCGGCAGCTTATCGATGCGGTCGATTGATTCACCGGTTGCATAATAAATGTACTTTTGGTCTTCCGGCATTCTCGATACATATTCAGCCAATGTAACGAGTTTCTTCTCTTTCGAAGAATAGAACAACAGCAGGTCTTTCAGCACATCTTTGTTGGCGCCGAATTCGTTATAAACGCCAAACTTAATCTGACGGCCGAAGGCATTATAAAATTTCTCGTACTGCTCCCGGTCGTCTTTTTGCAGGGTGAGAAGCTGGGATTTGATTTTTTTGTTGATGTTTTTAGCGATCAGCTTCAGTTGTCTGTCATGCTGCAGCATTTCCCTGGAGATGTTCAGGGAAAGATCTTCAGAATCCACCAGCCCTTTGACGAAGCTGAAATGATCCGGAATCAGGTCGGCACATTTTTCCATGATCAGCACACCGTTTGAGTACAGCTCCAGCCCTTTTTGATACTCTTGCGTGTAGTAATCGAACGGACGATTTTCCGGAATGAACAGCATCGCATTGTAACGGATTGTACCGTCCACACTCAAATGGATGTGCTTCAGCGGCTTGTCGAATCCATAACGCTTTTCCCGGTAGAAATTCTCATAATCTTCATCACTTAGCTCGTTTTTATTCTTTTTCCAAATCGGCACCATGCTGTTGATGGTTTCTTCTTCTTTATACTCGACATACTCATTGCCGTCATCTTCTTTTTTGCTCTTCGTTACATCCATTTTAATTGGGTAGCGGATGAAATCAGAGTACTTTTTGACGATTTCTTTTAAGCGGTATTCTTCCAAGAATTCATCATAGTTTTCCTCTTCTGTGTTCTCCTTCAGCTTCAAGGTAATCACCGTGCCAGTTGATTCTTTGGCCACCGGTTCAATGGTATAGCCGTCGGACCCTTTTGATTCCCATTTGAAGGCTTCGTCACTGCCAAGCGCTTTACTCGTCACGGTCACCACATCTGCCACCATGAATGCCGCGTAAAACCCTACCCCGAATTGACCGATGATATCATGGCCATCTTTCACTTCATTTTCATTTTTGAAATTCAACGAGCCGCTTTTCGCAATTGTCCCCAAGTTTTTCTCCAGTTCTTCCTGGGTCATGCCGATCCCTGTATCGGTGATCGTCAAGGTACGGGCATCCTTATCCGCTTCGATTTTTATGTAGTAATCGCTTTGGTTAAAGGACAGATTTTCATCAGTCAGCGCCTTGTAGTAAATTTTATCAATGGCATCGCTGGCATTGGAAATCAACTCTCGCAAAAACACTTCCCGCTGCGAGTAGATAGAGTTAATCATTAAGTCTAGCAACCGTTTGGATTCTGCCTTAAATTTTCTTTTTCCCATTTCTACAGCCCCTTTTCGATCAATTTTTAGCATGGATTCATTTATTTTAGCACTCGACGTATTAGAGTGCTAACGCCTAACAAATAAATATCACATCTCCTAAATGGTGTCAATATTTGTGAGATTCATTCATCATGAATTTTTATTAGCACTAAATTGGTGAAGTTATATTGAATAAAAACATCAGTCCCTGGACAGATAGAAAAAAGGCACCTGCAAGAGATGCCTTTTACTTGTATTAAAAACTTTTTCCTTTTTTATGATTTAACCGACTATTAATACTTGGCCGATCTGAATCGCATTTGGATCGCTGATGTTGTTCCATTCCTGTAATTGCGCGACTGTCACACCAAATCTCAAGGCGATCGAACTCAGGTTGTCTCCGGCCTGCACAGTATAGGTGCTCGAACCGCTGCCTCCCCCGTCCGTCGGGGCTTTCACAATTAATACTTGACCGATTTGAATTGCATTTGGATCGCTGATGTTGTTCCATTCCTGTAACTGGGCAACGGTTACTCCAAATTTCACAGCGATGGAACTTAGGTTGTCTCCGGCCTGCACGGTATAGGTGCTCGATCCGCTGCCTCCCCCATCCGTCGGGGCTTTCACAATTAATACTTGACCGATTTGAATTGCATTTGGATCGCTGATGTTGTTCCATTCCTGTAATTGCGCGACTGTCACGCCAAATCTCAAGGCGATCGAACTTAGGTTGTCTCCGGCCTGCACGGTATAAGTACTCGAACCGCTGCCTCCCCCGTCTGCCGGGGCTTTCACCCGTAATACCTGCCCGATTTGAATCGCATCTGGATCGCTGATATTGTTCCATTCTTGTAACTGGGCAACGGTTACTCCAAATTTCACAGCGATCGAACTTAGGTTGTCTCCGGCCTGTACGGTATAGGTGCTCGCTCCACTGCCTCCACCGTCTGCCGGGGCTTTCACAATTAGTACCTGGCCGATTTGAATCGCATCCGGATTGCTGATATCATTCCACTCCTGTAGCTGTGCTACGGTTACTCCAAATTTCACAGCGATAGAACTTAGGTTGTCTCCGGCCTGTACGGTATAGGTGCTCGCTCCACTGCCTCCACCGTCTGCCGGGGCTTTCACAATTAGTACCTGGCCGATTTGAATCGCATCCGGATTGCTGATATCATTCCACTCCTGTAG
>NZ_VZDQ01000029.1:0-65915 GCF_009602435.1 Sediminibacillus terrae | reverse complement strand
TCATTCCACTCCTGTAGCTGTGCTACGGTTACTCCAAATTTCACAGCGATCGAACTTAGGTTGTCTCCGGCCTGCACGGTATAGGTACTCGAACCGCTGCCTCCCCCGTCTGTCGGGGCTTTCACCCGTAATACCTGCCCGATTTGAATCGCATCTGGATCGCTGATGTTGTTCCATTCCTGCAATTGTGCGACTGTCACGCCAAATCTCAAGGCGATCGAACTTAGGTTGTCTCCGGCCTGCACGGTATAAGTACTCGAACCGCTGCCTCCCCCGTCTGCCGGGGCTTTCACCCGTAATACCTGCCCGATTTGAATCGCATCTGGATCGCTGATATTGTTCCATTCCTGCAATTGTGCGACCGTCACGCCAAATCTCAAGGCGATCGAACTTAGATTGTCTCCAGCCTGTACCGTATAAGTGCTAGAACCGCCGCCGTCTGAATCACCGGGATTGCCGTCCTCATTTCCATTACCGGTTAAATAGTTATACCAACCTATGGCCATATCAGCACGCTCCGGATGGAGATCTCTCGGTCGTTCAAAGTTTCTTTCAAATGCTCTTGCCGCTAAAGCAGGATCTTGCAACTGCGTGAATTCCTCCGGTGAATATGGATACTCCGGTTTTTCAAAGTACTGGGTGCCGCTGTACATCTGCCAATTAAGGAGCTCCAATTGCGTATGAATACTGCGGTAATCGCCTTCTATCCCTGCATCTTGAAGCAGTCGTTGAATATAGTCAACTCCTAATTCAGATCGATCCTCACTACTTGTCCATTGAACCAATCCATAACCACGGCCATTGGAAATTTCAGAAATATCCGGCATGATATATGATTCTTGTTCCATGTTTCCGAGCAAACCGGAAATTGCTGCAATGGTCCACCCCTTCTCCTTAAAATACTCTGTAATAATTTCCACATTATCAATTTGTTCTTCCGTATAGCCATTTCTTGAAGGATAGGCAGGTTCATTTGGCTGGGGTGCAGTTCCTTCAGCCAATTGTTCTCTAAAACGGTACCAACCAGTCCAGTTGCCATCTTTATTCAAAAATTGCGGGCAATTTTTACGACTTGCATCATAATGGCGAACTATATTGTCGAACGACACATTATATTTAGCCTGAAGCTCTAGGATTAGACCAATTGCATTGCTAATGGTTTCTTCATGAATATACTCTCCGCTTTCGACAATCATTTCGACCCCGATGGAATTGGCATTGGTAATTCCGTAAATACCGTTCCCATCTCCGCAGTGCCACGCGCTATTAGATTCTTCTACTACTTGGTAAATAGATGTTCTGTCGACAAAATAGTGTGCCGATGATTGTCTATCACCTCCACCGAAGTAATCTGCATTGTTTTTGGCCGTCTGCCCCGGTATTCCCACATCGTGAACGACGATATAATCTACTGTGCTCCCATTACGACTGGAAAAATTGTACTCCGAAATTTGTCTAGTAATACTTACCATAGTCCATAACACTCCTTGTAAAATAGTTTTGTAAAAGCTTTTACAAATCCATCTTACATTGGGCATTAGTGGAAAAAATCGCGATAAACTAATACATTTCTCTTGAAAAAATCCCGGAAATATTCCCGATTAACTCACCATCAGTTCGGATTTTAGTGGTTAAACCCCCATGGATGAACGAAGAAATCTCGCCGACTCTCTCCTTTAATGGCAGGAAAAAAGAAACAAGGACATAGCACTTTTTGTCCTTGTTTCTTCCTTCGTTACTTATAGTCTTGGATTAAAGTCAAACTATATTCTCCATCATAAGATACATAATTAACAGAATCGACATGAATATTGTTATTTTTTTCGGTCAAATCATCCATTATCTTTTCTGCCAGATCCATCATCCTATCAATTCTTTCATCGGTCTCCCCATTTTTAAGAGCTCCTGTGATTTCTTCATCACTTTCTTTGGTATCCGGAAGTATTTTAACCATATACTCTGTTTTTCCGGTGTCTTCATTTTGCCAGGTTTCTGTTGTATAATGCGTGTTTTCAATAGCATATTTTTCATTTAGATAATTTTCAATATCTTCTCTATTACTATCTGACTCATCCATATTTGCTTCCGTTTGTTCGTCTGGAGTTTCAGTGTCTGACTCATGATCAGCCTCTGAGGTGTTTTGATTTTTTTCAACCTCGGAGTCCGGTTCGTCTTCCTCTTCTTGTTTCTTGCTGTCCTGTTCATTTGAATCCTCATCAGGTGAATTCGAAGAATCCACACTTTCTTCCTTCGTGGATGTATCAGGGGTTGACGATGTTTCATCATTTGCTTTGGAACAAGCTCCTAGTGAAATCAGCAATAGTACTGCCATCATAATCCCCAGAGAGAACTTCATTTTATTCATTATGTATTTTTCCTCCCATCCCATGTCCCCTAGCCTAATAAACCAAGGTATTCTATCTATTCGCAAGTCGTAAACATTCTATTACCTGCAGAATAGGTCGATTTTTGCTATATCTTTAGTTTACCAATTAAGTAGGGGAGAAAGCTATAAGCAGAATTACTTAAATTACCATTTAGACGGAGAAGGAGATGGTAGGACCGTATACTTCATTTTGGTCTCTTTCATTCCGTTTGACTATAACAATTAATGTAAGCATATCCAAAATTATCGAAAAAAATCCACAAAATAGTTTACAAAATTAAACAACTTACTTCTTTAATTTATATATACCAAAAACAGGGTGAAGGAAAGGGGATTTTAAATGTTTTTTATTAATTTGGACAAACAAGAACGCAAAAAAATGATCAAAATCATCGAAAAACACCTAAAGAACTACCATAATTATAAGGTGGCAGCCGTCAACATAAAAAAACAGATAGAGCGTTTGTCATCATCACAAAGAAGTATGGAAGGCACAAAAATCGGCTTTTCCACCGACCGCCTTGAAAAATTAGAGGATGAATTAACGGAATTGGAAGTATTAATGGAATCGATAGAACGGGCAATAGCGGAGTTGTCCTCTATTGAAAAGGAATTCATTCAATACCGTTATTTCAACA
Source organism: Sediminibacillus terrae (assembly GCF_009602435.1). GTDB lineage: Bacteria > Bacillota > Bacilli > Bacillales > Amphibacillaceae > Sediminibacillus > Sediminibacillus terrae. Next base: position 62,891 of record NZ_VZDQ01000029.1, on the reverse strand, counting down.
ATTGGTCGATCGATAAGTCCGCCATGGAAATTGGCTATAACGATAAAGCGCTTTTTACAATACGTAATCAGGCAATGGATAAACTTATTATTAGCCTGGGCGGGCTGGTGTTCACAGAGTTTCCCGAAGAAACAAGAAAAATCAATTAGCATGTTTGCATTGAGAAGAATACCAGTATTCTTCTCATTTTTTGTCTTTCCCTCTATAGCCGGGATTTCGCCCCTATTTCATAACCAGTGGACAGCACTTTTAACATTTGGTATTATAATATAGTTACTCTCGATAACCATTACCCTTGGTAACTATTCAAAAAGAGGTGTTTTCCCATTAAGTCTGCCCAAAAGTTCTTTCATCAACTGATTTTGTTGTACCGCCCTTTTGAAAATCAATTGAACGTGCAGCTCAGCAAACATCAGCTGCATCGGTCCCAATGGACGATATTGTACTACTTATACAATCACGGCGCATCGACCGCTGTCGAGATTTCCCACTATCAAGGCGTGGAGAAACCCACGGTGACGAGAACGATCGCCCGGCTGGAAGAATCAGGATATATCGAGCAGGTTGCCGGCAAAGATAAACGCGAAAAGCCCATGAAGTTGACGGAGCTGGGCACTCGTGTGTATGAAGAAGTCCGGGTCACCATCGATCAATTTGAACAGGAAGTTTTAGAAGGTATTTCTGAAGAAGAACAACAGGAGACCATCCGTATCATGGAACAAATACGAAACAACATGTTGAAATAAGGAGATAGAAATTCGTGACTCAATCAAAAGCAAAATTATGGACGAAAGATTTTACCATTGTATCCTCTGCTAACTTTTTCTTATATTTAGTCTTTTATTTATTATTGGTGACTATGGCTGTTTATGCGGTCGAACAATTTGGCGTCTCGGAAAGCCAGGCAGGGCTCGTGACCGGCGTATTCATCATCGGAACGCTGATCGGCCGGCTGTTCTTAGGAAGAATGATCACCAAAATCGGCAACAAAAAGATGTTGTATGCCGGTCTGATTTTCTTTATTTTGACTTCTGCCTTGTACTTTATTGATATCGGCATTACCTTTCTGCTCATCACTCGCTTGCTGCACGGAATTGCCTTGGGAATGGCGAGCACCGCGACCGGTACAATCGTCGCAGAGGTCATTCCGAAGGAGCGCAAAGGCGAAGGAATCGGTTTTTACAGCATGAGTATCACCCTTGCAACAGCAATCGGCCCTTTTATCGGCTTGTATATGAGTGAACATACAAGCTTCCAAACCATATTCGGTTTTTGTCTCGCACTGGGGATCATCAGTTTCCTGATTGCCCTGTTTGTCCGTGTACCGGTAGTGAAAAAACCGGAAAAAACGGCTGAAAAAACCGGCTTCAAACTGTCGCATTTCATCGAGCCAAAAGCATTGCCGATTGCACTGGTGGTCCTGTTATTATCGCTTGGCTATTCCAGTGTGCTGTCTTTCATCAATTTCTATGCGATTGAAATCGATCTGGTACAAGTAGCCAGTCTGTTTTTTGTTGTTTACGCTGTGGCTATCCTGGTATCCCGTCCTTTCACCGGGCGCTTGATGGACGTGAAAGGCGCCAATTGGGTCATGTACCCGACGTTCGCTTTATTTGCCGCAGGACTGCTTCTATTAAGCACGGCAGGTAACAGTTTTATTTTACTATTGGCCGGTGTTCTGATCGGTCTTGGCTTTGGTAACATGCAATCGACAACCCAAGCCATCGCAGTGAAAGTAACGCCGACACACCGGATCGGATTGGCGACTTCCACCTACTATATCGCACTCGATGCAGGGCTCGGTTTCGGGCCGTATGTTCTCGGTTTGATCATCCCATTATCCGGCTACCGCAACCTGTATATTATGATGGGATTGTTGGTGATTGGGACGACGGCGATTTATTATTTCATGCACGGGAAGAAGGAAAGCTCGGTTTTGGTGGACATAAATTCCATGGAAGCAGGTAATCCCAAAGCGAATGGATAGGGATATCTGAAAGATACACTAGCAACACTTTAAAAAGCCTGATCTGTAATGGATCAGGCTTTTCTATATCACGACCTCTTGAGAAATTGAAAAAAGAAGACGAACCAATTTGCAGTAAGTCTGTACATATCAATAGTTTAATGCTAAACTAAAAATAGTTTAACATTAAACTATTTTCGAAAATAAATCCGCTTAAGGGAGGAAGATTTTTGGAACAAAAAAATATTTTCAAACTAATTCACACTATACAGGAAATCAACAATGAGAATATTATCCGGTTCACCAAAGCATTCTCCTATCCGCTTGGGATTTCCCCTATTCTAGTTTTATCAGAATTAAAATCGAAAGGTCCTCTAAAACAAGTAGATTTAGCAACTACACTAGGCTATACCAAAGGGGCAATGACCAACATCGCTACTAAATTGGTTAATTTAAAGCTGGCAAAGAAGGTAAACGTCTTAAATGACCGACGGATTACACAGTTGAAGATTACTTCTGAAGGGGAAAAGGCTCTAGAGGAAGCCCAGGGAATTGGCCAAGAATTATTTTTACAACATTTTAACGTTCTGGATGAAAAGGAAATCACTCAATACTTGGAGATCCAGGAGAAACTATTAACAGGGATAAAAGAACAAAAACAATCATAAGGAGGAAATACATATGGGGAGAGTAAACGGAAAGGTTGCGATTATTACAGGAGGAGCACGGGGAATGGGCGCAGCTCACGCAAGGTTGCTCGAAAGCGAAGGTGCCAAAGTGGTGATTGCAGATATTCTTGAACAAGAAGGGCAAGCGTTGGCAGCTGAACTCGGGAATCATGCAAAGTTTGTCAGACTTGATGTCACCAAAGCTGCAGACTGGGAAAACGTTGTCTCTGAGACAGAAAAAACGTTTGGACACATTGATGTATTAGTGAACAATGCAGGAATCACGATGAATAAATCGTTGGAAGAAATTTCGGAAGATGAATACAGAAAAATTGTGGATATTAACCAGGTGTCCGTTTTCCTGGGCATGAAAACTGTTGCCCCAGCTATGAAAAAGGGTAACAGCGGCTCCATCATAAATATCTCGTCTATTAACGGCCTGGTCGGAGGAGCTATCGGGTATACGGACACAAAATTCGCTGTCAGGGGAATGACGAAAGCGGCAGCATTGGAATTATCTCCTTATGGAATCCGTGTAAATTCTGTCCATCCTGGTGTTATTGAAACGCCGATGATTGCACAAGAAGATTCAAAGGATGCGATAAAAGAGTTTTCTAAGCATATACCTAATCGAAGGATTGCCAAACCGGAGGAAGTATCAAACCTTGTACTATACCTCGCTTCAGAGGAATCAAGTTATAGTACCGGTGCTGAGTTTGTGATCGATGGCGGATTGACAGCACAATAGACTGAACCATCCTAACATAAAAGCCTGATTATAAAAAAATCAGGCTTTTTCATTCGGATACTGCAATCGGAACTTAACACTCTCTTACTATATCACTTTACTTTTCCTCAGTTATTTCTTATCAGAACTCTCTTTTTCTTCCACAAAACACTACTTTCCTACCAAAAAAAGTAATAAAGAAACCACCGTTTCCAATTTTCTAAAAGAGGGGGTCTTTTATTCGTTGAAAACGGTGGCCAGCTATTCTTGTTGTCTAGCTCTTGTCAGATAAAGATCGTTCAGCATTCATTAGAGAGTGAGCACCACCTCCTTTGAATCTTTCAGGCGGATGCACATACCGTCCGCTAGTTTTTCCAAATCACCAGAAGAAACGGATGTTAAAGAGTCCATTCCTTTTAAGACAACGGAATAGGAAAGTGACTCCATGTCTGTTGTGATGGTTATTTGGCTCCCTTTACGGGTTGCCTCGATTTTCCCTTTGCTTCTGCCAGTTGAATCTGTAACGGCAGCATTTGCTTTCTGCCCGTCGTTCAGCTGATAAATGGCAAAGGATACATCGTCCGCATAGTCATAATCGGGACGGTCGTTGGTTTTCCCCATCGCCAGGATGGTGTTTTCCTTTACGAACAGCGGCAGGCTCATATAGTCATAGTGTTTCTGATGCCAGGAACCTCCCTCGACTACTTCACCTGTCAGCAAATGGGTCCACTTGCCATGTGGCAAGTAGTAGGAGCCAATTCCCTCTTCATTAAAAATCGGAGCTACAAGCAGGGAATCCCCCAGCATGTACTGCTGATCGAGCACATGGCTGTTGCGGTCATCGGGAAATTCGAGCAGCATCGGCCGCATCACCGGAACCCCGGTCTGACGATTTTCTACTGCTTTCGCGAACAAATACGGCATCAAGCGGTTTTTCAACTGTGAAAAATGCCTGGTCACTTCCACCGCTTCTTCATCAAAAAGCCATGGCACCCGATAGGACTTGCTGCCGTGCAGGCGGCTGTGGCTGGATAACAAGCCGAATGCCGTCCAGCGTTTAAACAAATCAGGTGTGGCCGTGTTTTCGAAGCCGCCGATATCATGGCTCCAGTAACCAAAGCCGGAAAGGGTAAGTGAAAGACCTCCTCGCAAGCTTTCTGCCATCGATTCGTACGTGGCATCACAGTCTCCGCCCCAATGGACGGGGAATTGCTGACCGCCGGCAGTCGCTGCTCGTGCAAAAACAACCGCCTCGCCTTCCCCTCTTTCCTGTTTCAGTAAATCGAAGACCACCTGATTGAACTTGAATGCATAGTAATTGTGCATGCGCTCTGGATCTGAACCATCAAAATACACCACATCGGTCGGTATACGCTCGCCGAAATCCGTCTTGAAAGTGTCGACTCCCATATCCAGCAAGGGTTTCAATTTACTTGAGTACCATTCACAAGCGTCCGGATTGGTGAAATCGACAATCCCCATTCCCGCCTGCCATAAATCCCATTGCCAGACATCGCCGTTCTTCTTTTTAAGCAAGTAACCATTGGCGGCCGCTTCATCGAATAAAGGAGACTTCTCTGCAATATACGGATTGATCCACACACATATTTTCAGCCCTTTTGCTTTCAAGCGCTGCAGCATGGCCTCGGGTTCCGGAAAACAATCCCGATCCCATTCAAAATTGCACCATTCAAATTCTTTCATCCAAAAGCAGTCGAAGTGGAACACGCTTAATGGAATACCACGTTCTGCCATCCCGTCTACAAAATGATTGACCGTTTCCTCGTTATAATCAGTCGTAAACGAGGTAGTCAGCCATAAACCGAACGACCAGGCTGGGGGCAGTGCCGGTTTTCCAGTCAGTTCAGTATAACGGCCAAGGGCTTCTTTTGGTGTCGGGCCGTCGATCACGTAGTAATCCATCAGCTCTCCTTCCACACTAAATTGGGTTTTGGACACCGCTTCGGAACCTAGTTCAAAGCTGACATTTTCCGGATGATTGACAAACACGCCATAACCGCGGCTGCTTAGGTAAAATGGAACGTTTTTATACGACTGCTCCGAACTGGTTCCCCCATCCTTGTTCCAGGTTTCAACAACCTGCCCGTTTTTCACAAATGGCGTGAACCGTTCACCCAGCCCATACAAACTTTCCCCGACACCAAGATTTAACTGGGCGCGCATATAGCTTTCCTTTTCCGGCCCTTGGATCCAGGCAAGCCCCTTCGATTCCATATGCGTCAGCATCGTATCACCGTGCAAAAATTGGACGCGGAATGGGTTGCGCTGGATCCTTACTTGCAGGGAACCGTTGGAAACAAGGAGTTCCTCCTGGGTCGATTCTGTATTCAAAGATACTTCTTCAGGGGGTACGTCAAAATCGGGTCCCCGATGCACTTCTCCTTTATGATGCCACGCTTTTACACGGATGACGTTTTCGACTGGCGCGGTCAACTCGATTGTCAGCGAAGGAATATTCAATGTATCCCCACGGTGGTTGATATCCTTGCAAGGTGCAAAAAGAGTCACTCTTTCATCCTCGATTTTTACGTCACGTACCATTCTGGGAAAGTTGATGTCGTACCCTTCTCTGGTAAGCCAAAATCCATTGGTAAACTTCATCTGTTACTACACTCCTTACTGCATTGATTGCTCTATTTGATCGAGCCGCTGACCAAGCCTTTCACAAGTTGTTTCTGCAAGATGACAAAAATCACGATGACCGGCAGTACCGATACGGTAGCAAAAGCCATCAAGTCATTCCACTCGATTCCATAACGCCCGATTGCGTTGTATATCCCTGCCGTCAGCGGCCATAAGTCCTGGTTCCGGTTGAACGTCATGCTGAAGATCAAATCCCCCCAGGAAAAGAAGAAGGAAATGGCAGCACATACTACGATGCTTGGATACGATATCGGCACAATTACACGTATAAAGGTTCTGAACCGACCGCAGCCATCGATGCTTGCCGCTTCCTCCAGTTCTTTGGGAATACCCAGGAAAAAAGTCCGCAAAATCAAGACAGAAAACGGCACACCTAAGGTGGCACATGTAAGCACCGGTCCCCAATACGTGTTCAGAAGACTCAGGTTGTTAAAAACGATGAACAACGGTGTCAAAATGACGGTCGCCGGCAGCATTTGCGTGACAAGGAACAACAGAATCATGGGATTTTTCCCTTTCACTTTAAAACGAGCCAATCCATAAGCCGAAGGTACCGCCAGCACCAATACCAGAATCGTGGCCAAACCGGCGATCATGAAGCTGTTAAGGAAATACTGACCGACATTGTCCTTGAAAATATCGATGAAACTGGTGAACTGAAAGTCTTTCGGCCAAAACGTCGGCGTAGATTGAAAGATTTCGGATTGACTCTTAAAAGCCGTGATGATCATCCAATAAACGGGAAATAAAAAAATCAAGACGAAAAGGATCCCTAAACTATTCAACATCCATTCTTTTCGCTTTTGCATGCTTACGCCTCCTCATCCTTGTTAATCATGAACAGGTAGATGACACTGACAACCAGTAAAATGATAAACAAAATGTTTGCTGCCGCGGCCCCCAGGCTGAATTGGAACTCATTGAAGGAAAGCCGGTAAGCAATGGTGGACAACACTTCGGTCGAATTGATCGGTCCGCCTCCTGTCATGACAAACACCAAGTCGAACACTTTGAATGTATAAATAAATCCAAGCATCAACACAACGAGAAGTACCGGATGCAATAACGGAATCGTTATTTTGAACAGTTTCTGGAACCAATTTGCGCCATCCAGACTGGCACTTTCGTAGACATCCTCCGGCAGGTTGCTCAATCCGGTCGACAATAGCAGCATGTTGAACGGGATTCCGACCCAGATATTGGCGATGATGACACTCCACAAGGCAATGTCCGGATTGGAAAGCCATTGAATCGGATCATCGATAAAGCCGATTCCCATTAACATCTGGTTGAAGATCCCTTCTCCGGAGCCCATCATAAATTTATAAAGCAGGGCGGTAATGGTGAGCGGAATCAGCCAGCTGATCATCACGACACCTCGCAGGAAAGAAGCAAGCTTGAATTTCATGCTGAAAAACAAAGCAAGTAAAAAGCCGATCACAACCTGGAACACGACACTTCCGAGCGTGTACACAATCGTGTTCCAGACCGAAATCCCGAATCCGTCCTGATTGGCCAGCGCTTTATAATTATCGAACCAGACAAAATGCTTTTCACCGGTGGCCAGGCTGTTAAGGTCTACGTCTTGGAAACTTAAAATGATGTTGTAAATCAGGGGATATCCAATTAACAGCAGCATGAAAATCACTGCCGGGTAAATAAACAAATATTCTCCCCATCTGCCTTTTTTCATACCGATTTGTCTCCTTTTTCCCTGTATTCTTGATTGCGGTTTAAAGGCAAAGCCCCTCATGCCAAGGGGCTTTGTTCATTACTGGTCAACCGTTTCGCTGACGGACTCTGCTGCCTTGTTCAATGCTTCTTCTGGTGATTTTGTTCCGGTCAACGATTCCTGTATCGCAATTTGGATCGACTCGGAAATTTCCGGCCATTGCGGAGAAGGTCCTCTCGGTACGGCTCCATCCATGATCGGCACAAAACCGCTCAAATACGGATCCTCCGTCCAGTGGTCCGAATTTTCCAACACATCTTTTCTTGCCGGGAAGACACCCGTTTCGTACGTAAACGTTTCGTGACGATCCGGCTCCAGGAACCAGGTCAAGAAATCAAATGCGCCATCGACATTTCCGTCTTTAATGATGGTCAAGTTCTCTCCGCCTAAAACGGAAGCGAACTGTTCACTTTTAGGAATCTGACCGATGGAAAAGTTCATATCCGGACTTTCTTCCTTTAATCGCTCGATATTCCATGGCCCATTGACCATCATGGCCAGTTTTCCTGCGGCAAATTGTCTTGCCAGGTCATCCTGGGTAGCATTGACCACATCGCTGCCCATCGATCCCTCGTCTATCATGTCGGTCAAGAGCGTCATCGCTTCCACCGCGCCTTCCGAAGCGAGCGAATCATAGTCAGCCCCTGCAGAACGAAGGAAAGGATAGAACTGGAAAGCGCCTTCTTCTGATTTGACGGCAGAAACGGCAAAACCTTTTGCATCATCGCTTGTCAGCGCCTTTGCGTCTTCCTTCAATTCGTCCCAGGTAGTTGGCGGCTCTTCAATGCCAGCTTCCTTCAATAAATCTTCGTTATAAAACAGTCCAAGCGCATTACTGCCGACAGGCAAACCGTAGTACTTGCCATCATATGTGGCCGATTCCACGGGCCCTTCGTAAAAGTTATCGATTTCTCCCCACTCTTCAACCTTCGAAGTGATATCTTCCAAAACCCCCTGCTCAGCAAAGGCTGCATTGTCGACTACATCCATCAGTGCCATGTCAGGCAGCGTACCGCCGGCCACACCGACAGAAAGCTGCTTTTTTACATCGGCAAACGGAACGTATTCTCCTTCCACCTCATACTGATCCTGCGACTCGTTATACTCATCTATCAGACTTAAAAACTCTTCCTGCTGTTTTCCGGTGTAATGGAACCAGATGGTAACATCCTTGGAAGCTTCCGCTGCTTCTCCCTCACCACCAGATTGCTCGTCATCGGTGATGGAAGTTCCGCCACTGCATGCAGATAACACGAGTACCAATGAAATGACTGCCAATACTAAACCACTAATCCTTTTCACTTTTTGTCCTCCTAAAATAAACACAATTTTTTGTTAGAACATCATCAACTTTACACGGATAAAAGATAAATAGACAGACCCTATAAAGGCAGTTCCGCGTCTCCTCTTACAAACAGCGGCATGGTATCAAGCGGTGTTTCGCAGGTAATCCGCTGTCCGCCTTCGTAGACGTTGCCGTTGTTTGCATCCTTCCAAGTCTCCCCTTGAGGCAGGTAGACCGTACGGCGTGCCGTACCTTCATACAATATTGGTGCCACTAGCAGGTCCGGTCCGAACATATAAGCATCCTCTACATTCCAGGCTTCCTGGTCTTGCGGGAAGTCGTAGAACAATGGGCGCATCGGCGGAGTCCCTTTTGCGTGCGCCGCTTCCATCAATTCGGTTATATACGGACGAAGCCGTTCACGTATTCCCATATATTTTTTAAAAATCTTATAAGCTTCCTCTCCGTAGCTCCACACCTCATTGTCCGCGCCGCTTGGGCATAAACCGCCACCGCTTGTTCCCAACGGTTCCTGGTGTGGTTCCCGATCGCCATGAAGACGAAAAACGGGACAAAACGCACCATATTGGAACCAGCGGACCATGCATTCTCGGAACGCCGGGTCATCCGGATTGCCGCCATGAAAACCGCCGATATCCGTTGTCCACCATGGTATGCCGGCAAGTCCCATGTTCAAGCCAATGGCAAACTGATTGCGCAGTGAAGCAAAACTGGAGTCGATATCTCCCGACCATACGAGCGCGCCATATCGCTGGCTGCCGGCCCAGGCACAGCGGACAAGATTGACCACGTTCTCCTGTCCTTCGGCGGTCATGCCATCGTAAAATGCTTTTGAATACATGGCTGGATAAATATTTCCGACCTGGAGATTCGGCCCGATATGGTAGCGGAAATTGTCAAAATCGTAGACGTTGTACTCCGGCTCTGCCTCATCAAGCCAAAAGGTTTTGATCTCATAGTCATAATAGTTGTGTTTTGCTTTGTTCCAGACATACTCTCTAGCCCCTGGATGGGTGGCGTCAAAATAAAGCGTGTTGCCCAGAAAGTCGTGATTTATACGGATGCCGCGATCCGTTCTCGTCAAGTAGCCTTTTCGCAACATTTCTTCATAGTTTTCGCTTTGCTTATCGACAGTCGGCCAAATCGACACCATCAGCTCGATTCCCATGTCTTTCAGTTCCGTGACCATCGCTTCCGGATCTGGCCAGTAATCTTTATCAAACCGCCAATCCCCTTGTTTCGGCCAATGGAAATAATCGATGACAATCACCGAAATCGGGAGTTCGCGACGTTTATATTCCCTTGCGACCTCCAGCAATTCCTCCTGTGTCTGGTAGCGCAGCTTGCACTGCCAAAAACCCATTCCATAATCCGGCATCATCGGCACCGTCCCGGTCGCTTTGGCATAGGCTTCTTCGATTTCTGCCGGAGTGTCACCGGCCGTTATCCAATAGTCCAGTTGCTTGGTCGACTCTGCTTTCCATTCGGTGATGTTTTTTCCGAACGTCACTTGCCCCACAGCTGGATTGTTCCAGAGAAATCCATAGCCGAGACTGGATAGTGCGAATGGCACGGTGGCCTGTGAATTTCGCTGGGCAAGTTCGAGTGTGCAGTTTTTCAAATCCAATATCGGCTGCTGGTATTGCCCCATCCCGTAAAGCTTTTCCTCCGGGTTGGATTCAAATCTTAACGTCAGTTGATAATCTCCGCCCAAGTGGGGCTGAAACTCACGCGCATCGATTTTCAACGCACTGCAAAACGCTTTGATGTTCTTGCGGTTTCGGACATACTCTTCCAGTAGTATCTCGTTCTTTTGGTTATAGAAAGTAAGCTTGCCGGCACTTGTCAGCTCGGCCCGGATCTTGCCATTTTGAATGACGGCTTTTTCCTCGCCGATCGTAATTTCGGCTGTTCCCTCTTCCGGTTCAAGCAGGGCCCAATCCTGCGGCTCCATTTCAGCATGAAATGTCGAGCGGACACGCAAGCTGTTTTCTCCCCACGGTTCTATCCAAAGTTTTTCACTATCGTATTCTCTTATCAGGCAGCTGCCTTGTTTACTGAAAACATCGTTCATATCTCCTGCACCCTCCAACTCAGCAGTAATCGGTTATTCTACTTCCTCTACCTTAGCGGCCGCATCGGACAATGCTTCGTCCACTGATTTTGAATCGGTCAGTGATTCCTGGATGGCGATTTGAATCGCTTCGGAAATTTCCGGCCAATCCGGTGATGGTCCGCGCGCTTCTGCCACTTCCATAATCGGGATGAAAGCCTGTAAATAGTCATCGTTTTTCCAGTAGTCCGACTCATTCAAAACATCCTGTCTTGGCGGAAAATACCCTGTGTTCTTGGTAAAGCCTTCGATTTGCTCAGGAGCCAGCAGCCACTTCAGAAACTCCCAGGCCGCATCCACATTGGCCTCCTTGGTAATTTCGATATTGTCGCCGCCAAGTACGGAGGAAACTTGTTTGTCTTTCGGAATCGGCACGATGCCAAAGTCCATGTCCGGGTTGGCTTCCTGCAGGCGTTCGATCATCCAGGGGCCGTTGACCATCATCGCCAATTGCTCAGAGGAAAATTTCGTTGCTAGATCATCCTGGGTCGAACTAAGTATATCCTCGCTCATCGATCCAGCGTCCAGCATGTCTTTGATAAGCAATAATGCTTTATTTGCTTCTGCCGAATCTAAATGTTGGTAATCTCCTCCCGCCGAATAAAGGAACGGGTAAAATTGAAAAGTGGCTTCTTCTGATTTGACAGCGGAGACACCAAGTCCTTTCTGGTCATCGGTCGTCAATTCTGCAGCAGTTTCCTTCAGCTCGCCCCATGTTTCAGGCGGCTCCATTCCTGCCTCCTCGAACATGCCTTTGTTGTAAAACAGACCCAACGCGTTACTTGTCAGAGGCATGCCGTAGTTTTTTCCTTCATAGACTGTCGACTGCAAAGGAGATTCTAAAAAGTTTTCCGTCTCCTCCCAGTTCTCCACTTTGTCGGTAATGTCGGCCAGCACGCCCATCGATGCCAAAGAAGCGTTATCGACAGTATCCGATATAATAATGTCAGGAAGATTGCCTCCGGCAGAGCCGATGGATAATTGCTTTTTAATATCGCTGAACGGCACGTATTCACTCTTCACGTGTATTTCATCCTGTGACTGATTGAAGTTGTCCAACAGTTCCGTCAGGTACTCCTCCGATCCGGTATAATAGTGCCACAAAAGAATTTCCTGTTTTCCATCCGCGGTTTCCGTGTCCGTCCCGGATTCTTCTGTGATACTGGAACCACCTCCGCAAGCGCTCAGCATGAAGAGAAGCAGCAAACTAGTAAAAGACAACACCCATCCTTTCTTCAACAACAACACCCCTTCTTTTCTTGTAAGATCAGCACTCTCCCATTTTGCTCATGCAGCAAGACTTAGTTAATCGCTTTCACTATTTGATAAAAAAATAAGACCCCTGTCCATTGGCGGTTTGAACGCGTTTGATTTGTCGAGCTGCCTAATAAGGGAGAATCAAATGCTTAATTAAAATAATAGTGATAATAGAAAGCGTTTTCTTTATTAATTCTCGCAATTTATAACACAATTCTGATATATTAGAAGATAAGGGGGGAATCACAAGTGGATAAAAACCGTTTGATGGAAGACAGAAATCATGGCGATCCGATGTTTCCTTTAAGAACGTACACAGAAAACAAGCTTGATTCCAATGGTGTCATTTTCGGGTTGCATTGGCACTATGAAATGGAATTTACCCTCCTGGAAAAAGGACCGGCCATTTTTCAAATTGGTTCCTCCAGTGTCATCCTAGAGCCTGGTGAAGCTGTCCTGATTCCGAGCGGCCAGCTTCATGCATCCTATCCTTTGCAACAAAACGCTTTTCAGATTACCGCTATTGTCTTTCATCTTAATTTCCTCCGCAGCTTTGCGTATGACCAAATAGAGTCCCATTATGTGGACCGGTTGGAACAGCTGGAAACGTCCCAGCCTCTCATCATCAAACCGAATACTGACTGGGAGCAATCAATTTTACACTCCCTTTCCCGTATCATCCACTATGCCCAAAACAGGCCGCCAGCCTATGAATTGGCGATCAAAGGGCTATTGTTCGAGGTGATGGCAGAATGGTTGGGGAACTATCCTATACCTGAAAAAACGGTTCATAACGAAAAAACGGACCAAATTAAAAAAGTCCTCTTATATATAGAGGACCATTTCCACGAAAAAATAAAGATCAAAGACTTAGCCTGCCTTGTGCAAATGAGTGAGGGGCATTTCAATCGATTCTTTAAATCCATTGTCCGGATGACCCCGATTGAATATACCAATACCATCCGTATCAATCATGCAGCGAAATTACTGCGGGAAACTAACCGAAAAATCTTGACCATCGCGTTGGACGTCGGGTTCGACAACCAGAGTTATTTCATCCGTACGTTTAAACGTTATAAAAAGTGCACGCCTTCGCAGTTCAGAAAAATGAAAGAGCCGGCAGAAGAGCCGATAGGTTTTTCGAATAGATAACTTGATCAAGCCACTAAAAAGACGATTCTCAAATAAAGGGAATCGTCTTTTTTACCAAAAACATCTAATCCGTCTATCTCTCCTCCAACTCTCTGTGGCGAAGCTGATAAATCTGTTTCGCCATATAAGACGGCGTGTACGGCATATCATTTTGCAGCCAGGCCACGATCGTACCCATGTAGGCTGCGGAATCATACCAAATCACAATGTCTTTATGTACAGTGGACTCTTCTCCTTTCCGTTCCACCCTGGATATGATCCGCTCTGTCAAAAATGCCAACAGCCTGTCTCTGAAAATCGGAATCCGCTTAGAGGTGAAAACGATTTTGTAAAACGCTGCATTGTCGGCTATATGATGCAGCACGCTCTCCATTACGTGCCACTTTTCGGTTTCTTCAGCCGAGTTTCGCTCTGCTTTCGCTTCCTTCCATACTTCAATGAGATTACTCATCATTTCATCAGCCATCTTTTCCAGCATATCCGGTATATCGCGGTAATGCAGGTAAAAGGTGACCCGGTTAATCGTCGCCCGTTCTGCCAGACGGTTTACCGACAGTTTTTCGATATCGATTTCCTGAATCAGTTCGACAAACGCATCCTTCAACAACCGACGTGTCCGAACGATCCGTGGATCCGTTTTTTTCTTTTCCTCCATCTCCCTTTCCCCTTTCTTTCTATACAACAATTTTTCAAAATCTGCTGAGTTTCCCCAGCTTTAAGCTACAATACATCAATACTTGTAAATTAATAGACACATCAAGAAAAATTGTATGTTGAACCCGCCTATTTTCCTATCTATAATTTAATTTATATGTTGTAAATTATACTACAATTTATAAAATTACTGAAACACCTAGGAAAGGATGACAATCATTGACTTCCAACGACACAACAGACAGCATTCCAATCAGAAAGGGTCCGGTCTTGGCGATCATGATTTTGGGCGCTTTCTTTGCTATTTTCAACCAAACGACCATGACGGTGGCACTTCCGACATTGATGGAAGAATTCAACATTGAAGCAGCAACCGGACAATGGCTGACGACAGGATATATGTTGGTGAATGGCGTCTTGATTCCAGTCACGGGATTTTTGATGCTGCGTTTTTCGACCCGCCAGCTGTTCCAGACCGCGATGATCATTTTCCTGACCGGGACGCTTGTCTCCGCCATGGCCATGAACTTCCCTGTCCTGCTCACCGGGCGGCTCATCCAGGCAGCATCCACCGGAATTATGATGCCTTTGTTGATGAACGTCGTTCTGTCGCTTTTCCCTCCGGAAAGACGGGGAGCCGCAATGGGTACAGTCGGGCTTGCGATTATTTTCGCCCCTGCCATCGGGCCGACGCTTACCGGTTATATACTCGATGCTTTTCCATGGCAGGTCTTGTTTTACGGCATGGTGCCATTTGTGGTGATAATCATCATTTGCGGCTTCATCTTTTTGAAAAACGTCTCGGAAACCAAAAAGGGCAAGATTGACTTGGTGAGTCTGATTCTTTCCACCATCGGATTCGGCGCTCTATTGTATGGCTTCAGTGAGGCGGGAAACGAAGGCTGGTCCAATATAGAAGTAATCATTTCGATTACTGTCGGCGCGCTTACGATCGGATTATTCACGTGGCGGCAGTTGATTTCAGAGAAACCTTTCCTTGATTTAAAAGCGTTCCGTTACAATATGTTTTCTCTGACGACAATCATTAACTGCGTCATCACGGTCGTGATGTATGCCGATATGATTTTGCTACCGCTTTATTTGCAAAACGCCCGGGGCTTCACCGCTTTGGAAGCAGGCGCGCTCATGTTTCCAGGCGCGCTTTTGATGGGATTGTTGAGCCCTGCTGTCGGGAAGCTTTTCGACCGCTACGGGGTGAAATGGCTGGCCATCATCGGGATAGCGATCATTCTCGCAACCACCTACAGCTTCGCCAATCTGAGTGACTCAACAAGCTATACATTCCTCATTTTGATGTACACAGGACGCCGGATCGGGATGGCATTATTTTTAATGCCGCTGCAAACGGCTGGATTGAACCAGCTGCCGTCAAGGCTGAATGCACACGGAACGGCTATCTCCAATACGGCACGGCAAGTGGCCGGTGCGATCGGTACTTCCTTGATCGTCACGATTATGACGAGCAGAACGAAAACCCATCTACAGGATATTGCGGCCCAAGGTGCGGCTAACGGCGAAACACAGGCACACATGACCATGGAAGCTTCTATCCAGGGAATCAGTGACGCCTACTTCGTTATGCTTCTCTTCGGGGTGATCAGCCTTGTCCTGTCCTTTTGGATAAAGCGTGTCAAACAAGCGCCGGAGGCAGAAATGGCAGAAAGCTAAACATGATTACAGACATGCAAAAAATCCCTTCCTTTTTATTCGGAGGGGATTTTTCAATACCAAAAAAACTTATGATGTATTCAATTCAACCTTTCCCATTCACACGTCATCAATAATTGTTTTCCAACTAATTCAGCAGTCAGGCTGCCATTCATCTTTTCCATCAGGCTCTTGGCAATCGGCAGTCCCAGCCCTGTACCTTTTCCCGTTCTTGTCTGGTCCGCTTTATAAAAACGGTCGAATAAATGGGCCAAATCCGCTTCGCTTAAACCGTCGACCGAATTGCTGACAGTCAAACGGACGGATGAAGGGGTCTGTTCAAGTTGGACAGCCACCTCCCCGCTCGAATGCCTGATCGCATTGATCACCAAGTTTTCCAGCACCCGTGTAATAGCAGACGGATCTGCCATTACCATAACTTCTTCTCCCGTCCTTTCCATTTTCGGCTCTATCTTTCTTTTACTAAATTCTTCATAAAAACCTACCAATACTTCGGTAAGAAGCGGATTCAATTTTACTCTTTCCAGTTTTATCGGATAATCCGCTTGTTCGATGACAGAAAGCTCGAAAAAGTCTTCCAGCAGGACCTTCAATCTTTTTACACCTTTCTTGAGGGTCTCGATGTATTCCTTTCTTTCCTCGGCGCTTAATTGTTCGGATTCCAAAAACTGAAGATATCCCGATATCGTCGTCATCGGGGTGCGGATGTCATGCGAAATATAGGATACAGCCTGCTTCAACTCATTTTCCGTCTTTCGCTTATCCGCATTGGCCTGTTTTGTCCGGTCGATTTGCTGGTTGATTTCCTTTGCAAGGATTTCTACATCGTTGTTAAAAAAACGGATGTCCACTTTCTTTTCCGTAACCCGTTCATTGACTTTACGCAGCTGGCCGGCTATCCGTTTGATTTCCTTTTTTAACATGTACTGACGGGCGAGCAGGCACACAACAAACAATCCCATCAGGATGATCGCACCATACAACATATACTCACCCGCCACCTTTCTTACTTGATTTCTTTATGTTTAAAAATAAGGCTACCCACAATCCCGAATACCAGGAATGTCCCGATGGGAATCACGATCATCTTGATCATTTCCGTACCACCTACTTGGTTGATCTCTATGATTTTTTTTGACAATTGAAAAACAGAATTGTCATGGACAGGCTTCAAGAACGTCAGCTTGGAACTGATCATCCCCAACATGGTATCTGCCAGCATGAAAAACAGCAGTAGAAATCCAACGGTCTTTCCGCTGTCGGTAAACATGATGGAAAACAACGCCATAATCGAGGCAAAAGCTGCCGCATAAAGGATCGTGAGTCCTATTGTCTGGAGATAATAAGGCCAGTCTAAACTGCCGGGAAAACCGACGATGGCACTGATGACAGTCATAAACACCGGCATGGTGAGCGAGATGATAATCGCTCCGGCCGCGAACATGACCAGCTTGGCAAAGTAAATCCTGATCCGGTTATTTCCCGAAGATGCGAGGGACTTCATCGTTCCCCTCGAGTACTCGCTCGTGATAAAAAATCCGGCTAGAATACAAGGGATGTAGGAAACGATTTGCTCATTGAAGCTTAGTGCATAATATTGATAATAATCATTCAGAGGAGTTAGTTCTCCTCCATCCAAGCGGTCCATCATTGTCTGGAGAACAGCATACGCAAAGATTATCCCGGTAAGCACCCATAAGGAACGGTCATTCCTCAACTTGAACCACTCGGTCTTCATCAAGTTATCCATGCTGCACACCCCCGATGCGATGGGTAAAGTATTCTTCCAATTCTTCTCCCATTGGCATGAACTGTTCCAAAATCAGTCCTTCGTCTGTCAGTGTTTTGGATACTTTTCCTGGCATCTCCGTGTAAGCAAACAGCTTGATGGATCCGTCTGCAACCACTTCAAATTCACTTGTTCCCAGCTCGCTCTCCAGCACGGTTGCCGCTTTGTCCGGTTGGTCGACCTTTATGTGCAGGTATTGTTGGCATTTTTCATTCAATTCTTTTGCCGATAACTGCTCCAGTAATTTCCCCTCGTGGATAATGCCATAATGGGTTGCCAATAAATGAAGTTCGCTCAAAATATGGCTGGAAATCAGCATGGTGATTTCCTGTTCCTGGTTGAGTTTTTTCAACAGTTCCCTGATTTCGATGACGCCCATTGGGTCGAGTCCGTTAATCGGTTCGTCGAGGATCAAAAACTCGGGATCGCCCAATAAAGCAATGGCCAGTCCGAGACGCTGCTTCATCCCTAACGAAAAGTTTTTGGCTTTCTTTCTGCCGGTATCCTGCAAGCCTACCAACTTGAGGCTTTGGTCGATGCATTCCTTACCAGGGATGCCTTTCAACAGTCTGTGTGCTTCAAGGTTTTCGGCTGCTGTCATATGCGGATACAAAGCAGGTCCCTCAATGATGGTGCCGATCCGTTTCCTCGCTTGGATCAGCTCTTGTTCACTATTTTCGCCAAACAACTCGAACGATCCCGCAGTAGGACTGGCCAGCCCTGTTATCAGGCGAATAAACGTTGATTTCCCTGCTCCATTTTGCCCGATAAATCCATAAATCGATCCTTTGGCAATCGCCATATCCACTTTGTCGAGTGCCATTTTGCCGTGGTATTTTTTTGATAAATGATTGGTTTTCAATATATAGTCACTCATCCGGTTTTCCTCCCTATCTTTTCCTGTTCATGTTTACGCTTTTACTATAAGGAGGAAAACATAAGAAAGGCTTAAGGAAAATCTTAAGAAAACCTTAAGTTTTCAGCCGATACCCCATCCCCCAAATGGTTTCGATATATTCTTCAGCCGGATTCACCTGGGACAGCTTGCTTCTTATATTGCTCATATGGACGTTGATGGTATTATCATCACCATAATATTCCTCATTCCATACGCTCTTAAATAAATTCGCCTTGGTATACACTTTGTTCGGAGAGGATAGCAAAAGGTACAATATCTGATACTCCCTTGCGGTCAGCTTTAAAGCGTGTCCGCTCACGGACGCTGTTTTTGCCTCCGTATCGAGTACAAGGTCTTTATGGCGGAGCTCTTGGACAATAGGTTTATCCACCATCCGCCGATACCTTCTCAGACACGAATCGATCCGGGCGGAGACCTCCTCATTATCGAACGGCTTCGCTATGTAATCGTCTGCTCCTGTTCGCAGCGCATCGATTTTCACCTGCTTCTCCAGTTTTGCGGAAATGATGATGACCGGAACATTACTTTCTTGCGCTACTTTATCCAGTATTTCTTCCCCAGACTTGCCGGGCAGCATCAAGTCCAGCAGGACCAAGTCCCATTTTTGATTATCCAAATAAATGACCGCTTCCGTTCCGGAATAAGCAGATTTCGCTGTATATCCACTTTTCCGGATAATACCACAAAGCAGACGATTGATATCTTCATCATCTTCTATGACCAATATGTTGGTTGAATCATTCATTTTCTTCACCTCGTCCATTTCTCCCCTTATCATTCACGGAAATCGAAGCGAAGTCAATACGCCCAGTTCAGAACCAGAACAAAAGAATACTACTTTTCCCTTTGGATAGAGGAAAATGCACGCTTTGTCTAGTAATTGTTTACTAGCTAGAAAAAGGAAAGGGAAGTGGACCTCATCAAACTGTTTGTCAGCTTGTTTATTTGTTGGTGCTTGACAGCCATTTTGCTAAGCAGTTCTGCTCCAGAAAGTCATCACAAACAAACCGTTGTACACAAAGGAGTGGTAGTATCACTAAAAATCGAGGGTGGGAAGGAAGGGCAGCATTATTTAATCCATATTGTAACTGACGGGAGCCAACATGGGAATCTCGCTGTGTTTCCACAAGATAAATCCTTCGTGATGGACGAGAAAGATGAAGAAAAAGAAGTTCTACATACCCTAACCAAATATACAATTAACGTATTCGGGACCGAGTTCAATGACACAGATGAACCGGCCTTGAATAGGTTAAGCGGATCTGAAAAGAGCGCAACAACGCTACTGAAAACACTCAACATTACACCCGAAGAAGATACAAACTCGTTAACGATTGACTTGAACGAGTGATGAAAATTGACCGGATAGTTATCCTATTTCACTAAGGGGGCCTTTCTTTAAAAAACTTTCCCCGGAAACGATTGCGTAACCCAATGATCGCACTCTGTATGGAATTTATTACATGGTTTATATCTCTATCGCTGCTCCTTTCACCCGCTTAAACCCACGTACTTTTGCTAATTCTTCCACCAGATTCAAAGCTGCTTTGTCTTTCGCTTTTGCTTCGATCATGATATCTGCAGATTTTCCGTAATCCTTTAAAGCCTTGATGAAATCCATCGCAAAATCTTTCTCCACGTAATCAGCATGTGCCCGGTACAGTTTTTCCGATTTCGGGGAGGATAAGTGGAATTTGGGAGACTTACCCGTTCCATCCCATGTAGCGAAAATTCTGGGCAGAAGCTCCCGGAAATCTTCCTCTCCCGGGTTCGCCCAATGATGGTGATAATCGAACACAAAAGGAACTCCGTGCTTTTCACAAATTTGCAAGGTCTCTTCTGTGGTGTACGTCTTATCATCGTTTTCGAGCGTCGTTTGTCGGCGGATAGGTTGCTGAAGCTTGATGAAATTTTGGTCAAAGCGTTCGATGGCTCCCTGTTTATTGCCATATGCACCGCCAACATGGATATTCATCGTGGCTTCCTTATGTAATCCCATCGCTTCCAGCATCTGATAATGATAGCTCATATCAATGATCGCGTTGTCCGTCACATGGTCCTGCGGGCTGGTGAACAAGGTGAATTGGTTCGGATGAAAACTGACGCGCAACGCATGCTTTTTAACCAGCGCTCCAATCTCTTCGAAAAGAGGCCGGAAAGGGGTGACAAAATCCCATTTCACCTCCGGGTGGGTGGCAAGCGGCACAAGGGAAGACGACATACGGTAAATGTCGATTCCATGGGCAATATTGTAATGAAGGGCTCGAAGCGTATTGATTAAATTCTCCTCGGTAAGATGGTGAAGCTTTTCTTTCCTGCCATCTGTGTCTTGTTTTTTCCAATTGGTGAACGTTAAGGCCCGGGAAGGAGAAGCTTCCCATAAAGAAAGTGCAGTTGAGACGTAGCCGAATCTGAGTAACATTTTTTCACTCCAGTCTGTCCTCGTCCGTATAGTGTCTATGTTTCAAAATAGCTTTATAAGCAGCAGTAACAGCTATATTACCCTTTATGTAAACTGCACTCACCTATTCTTGAGAACATCCCTTTACTTTTTTTGTTCATGCAGTTCCTTCAGCACTGGCATTTCTTCCAATTCTTCCTCCGTCACAAGCTCCCACTGTATTCCGCTCGGCTTCTCATAACCGGAATTTGTCTTGATCAGCTCTTTTTCCGTTGCAATCCAGTCAACTGTCAAATCGAACGGATCTCGGGGGATGTCTTCCCCAGTCAACTGTACACTGTGAACCGTACCGATGATTGGCACATCAGGGTTGCCAAGCTCCCGGATGATGGCATATTCCCTGTCCGCATAGCCTGCACCTTTGCCCACTCTTCTGCCGTCCCGATGCAACGCTACGGAACCGACGAAAAACAAATCAATAACCGGAATCTCATCAAGCGGAATTTCTTTTCCATAGGATTTTATATGGGACAGGCTCGCTGCCCTTCTTTCTTCACCTTCCGGCACCCACTCCGGCTTCACCTTGATGAAACCAGCCCGAAGTCTGGGAGTGGGCACAAGCAACACCTTTTTGTCTCGTAATACTTGCGCCCGGATCGGCAATTGTGGAGCATCCGGATTTACTTTCACAACCTTCGCGTCTTTGTATGCAGGTATCGTTGTAACAAATTCAGCCGCCTGCTCGGCTCCTTTGAAATTGGGAATGCGGTTTTGCAAAGGAAAGGGGAACCTGCCCAATTTTTGTTCCATTAAATAGTTCCATTTTTCCTCTCGTATGTCTTGTTTTGTTACCACCTAGCCACACCTGCCATCCATTTTGCTATCTATGAATTCATTTTACCTTATCAGGTCTCCCTTTTTATAGTGGCAAGTAAAAATGCAGGAATAAGAGGAGAACTCTTTTCCTGCATTCATTGTTTAATGCATGCCTTGTGGCGGGGTTTTTGTATAAGCTTGCAACATCGTAGTCATATCCTGTTCTTTCAACTGGGGAACCTGATAGTAACCATGCTTGTTTTGATAAAGGAATAGCTCATAGCCCATCTCGATCAGGTTCGGCACACTGTCTGCCACGATACGGCGCAGAACGGGATTGTTCATTTCCGCCGCGGCCATGGTAAACGTAGAGGCTGCTGCTTTGGTCTGGCTCAGCATAAAGGAAGAATAACATTCGTCCGTAAGCTCCCCCACAGACTGTTTCGGTTTCTTCGGCTGCCCTGCATTCAACCCATAAGTAATTTCGTTGCTTTGCTCCATTTTATACTGCTGCGTCGGCACGTTCGGATCCTGTCCCGTTTGAAAGCTATCTACGACTGTGTTATAGGTTTGCGTCAAGAAGGCAGATTGACGCTGCAGGATTCCCTTCAGCTCCTGATCCTGGATATGTTGGTCGTACAATTTGTATTGCTCGAGCACACCGATCAAACAGCCGATCAATTCATGAGAGTCCAACATTTCGTGTGCGCCATGGTTCATGGCCTGGTTTGCCATGTTTTGCGGCATTTGCGTACCGCCTTGCATTTGATTTTGATTTTTCGCCATACGATGACCTCCTGCTTTATGGATTCGTGCTTATATTTTCCATGGAGGATTTATTTATGTATTTATGTGTAAGTTCTAAAACAAAAGGCTGTGATGGTGAAAAAACATGAAACGATTTTCTCCATCCAGCCCTGTGAATATTAAGCGTTTTTTCTTTTGGTCATCACCTTTAACCCATAAGCAAATATCCCATATCCAGCCGCCGTCTTTGCAGCCCAGTTCGCGGCGCTCTCTTCTTCAGAAAAAATCACCGCTGGTATCAAAGTAGATAATGTGTATAGTCCCAACACTTTCATATATCGTTTATTCATCGTCATTCAACACCCTTCCCTGCTGATATGGTCTCATTATAGCAGGGGCGTTTTCGTGACTATGTGAGATTTGTCACTTATCAGGCGGATAAAAGGACGAGATTTCTTAAAACTGTTTAACCAATCCGATGTTCCGGGTATCAAAATAAAATAACGTCATTCATTGGAGGGATATAATGGAATACATCAACCTGGGGAATTCCGGTCTGCGGGTTCCTAAATATATACTCGGAACCATCCCGTTCAGTGGAACAAATGGTTTTGAAGCGACCGGCAATATTAAAGAAGACGAAGCACGCAAAATGGTCGATATTGCCTTGGATGCCGGAATCAACATGTTCGATACCGCGAACCTGTATTCGAAAGGAGATGCGGAACGCGTACTCGGAGCCGCCATCAAAGGTCGACGGGACGAAGTGCTGCTTACGTCGAAAACCGGATTCCAGTTGGGCGAAAAACCGAACGATGGCGGAGCTTCTCGCATCAATATCGAAACTTCTATCGACCGTTCACTGGAGCGGCTGGGCACAGATTACCTTGACGTGTATTTCGTTCATCTATGGGACGGGCAAACGCCGATTGAAGAAACGGTAGAAACGATGACCAATCTCGTCAAATCCGGAAAAATCCGCTACTGGGGTGTTTCCAACTACAGCGGCTGGGCGCTTGCACGAACTTTCTCCATTGCTGAGAAGCCTGGCTACATTCCGCCAATCACCCAACAGATTTACTATACACCTGAGGCACGGGAAGCGGAATACGAACTGCTGCCGGCAGGAAAAGAGCTTGGCATCGGCTCGATGATTTGGAGTCCGCTCGGCGAAGGACTTCTCAATGGAAAAATCGGCCGCAACAAAACCGCTCCTGAAGACACCCGACAGGGAGGAGGCTGGCCAGAACCCTGGGTGCAGGATCAAGAACGTCTTTATCAAGTGATCGACGCACTGGAAGAAGTCGCAGCCAATCACGATGCCAGCGTACCGCAAATCGCCTACACCTGGGTCAAAGACCGTCCGAACGTCGGCCCGATTGTCATAGCTGCTCGCAATGAACAGCAGCTGAAGGAAGACATCGCTTCCTTTGACATTCAGCTGACACAGGAGGAGCATGACCGCATCGAATCGGTCGCACGTCCGGCACCTCTCTATCCGAACTGGCACCGCGCCATGAATTCCCTGGAAAAGGGCAGTCCATCAGAAATACCGTATCTAAAAGGATATAAACAATCGATGGGATTGGAAGACTGATTCTTACCATTGATCAAGACAGAGCCTGAGACAAAAGCATCGTGACCAAAATGAAAACCGAACGAACCATCATTCGTTCGGTTTTTTTGATGAGCAATCAAAACGTTCGATGCTATGAAAAGTGCAACTTTCCACTCCGGCAAGGTACTTCGCTTTCCGCGGGCACGGCTTCAGCTAACTTGGCAAAGAAAAGCCCTTTGCCAAGTGGATCTTCAGCTCGCGCTCCTCCCGCAGGAGTCTATGTACCTTGCCTCCGTTGGATGGAGATTCCTTCTTCTGGTGTGTTTTCTGTTTTGCCTCATGCCGTTACGGATAGAAAGCGAAACCGCATGGAGACCAGGAGTACTTCTTTATCCTTATTATGCTATTGTCCAATTTCCAAAGAATAAAGGAAACTCCGTGCTTATTTTTTTCCTCTTCTCTGTTTAGATACCTATCAGCCAATAGAAGAATATAGTTTTGTTCATCTTGTCTTGATAAAGTTGAAATCAGGCCACGAAAACGTAGCGAAGGCAAGATACCGAGACTCCTACGGGAACAGCACGAGCTGAAAATCCCGCAAGAAAGCGTTTGGTGCTTTCTGAGGAAGTGGAAGCCGTGCCCGTGGAACGCGTAGTATCTTGCTGTAGCGGTTCGAAGCACTCATCAAACAACAGGATATAACAAGAATACGCAACTAAAAATCGAAAGAATTTGGTTGGTAGTTATAATTTTATAATTCGTTCGGTTTTTGATTTGGTGGCCATGCTTTTGTCCCGGCCACTGTCTTTTTGTTTGATCTCTGTATTTCCAAGAATACTGTAGTAGCGGTTTATTTGTTGAGCAACCGTATGTCATCCATCCGAACTCCCTTGTCCGGCATTATTGTGTATGTCCCCAGGTATTCCTTGTCGGTTTCCAGCAAAACAAATACTTCTTGTGGCACCTCAGCAGTAAACTTTTCTTTGTCCGTAGCGTTAGGATTGTAAAACTCAATAAAGTGTTCACCATCCCTGTTGTATTTTTCTTTAACGATAACCTCTGAAGCAGCATGTTCATATGTTTCATTTTCCTTCTCTTCACTTGCTCCATTTATTACTATAGAAACAATGAATAGAACCAATAGTATCCCTGCTGAAATGAATGTTTTCCTTGTTGTCATTATCTTACTTCCCATCTATCCTAATTGATTTTAGGGTCATTAATCGTAATAAGAATTGCGTCCATTCTAACATAGTAGAATAAACCTGGATATACAACAAAAGAGGGAAAACAGGCAAAAAGACAGTAAAAGATTTCAATAGATAGATTAAAGTCTTTTTCCTTAACAGGGGAGATCTAACACCCACCCATTCACATTCCTATAGACTATTCATCAAGGCTTAAAAAATCATTCTTTTCACTTGTTTCACATAGAAATACCGTACGATGAAGAAATAAATGACTTGGATGACAGCAAAGCTTCCTAATACAAGCGAAGATTCTACTGTTAAATCATAATCAAACAAATGGGATAAAGCCGTAAGGGCCACTGCACCATGCACCAGAGCCACGACAATCGGCGAGAAGAACAAAATTGCAATTTGCCTGTTGACTATTTTCTTCAATTCCGATTCTTTCAGCCCTATTTTAGCAATGGAACTGAACTTCCGCTTCTCTTCCTCCAAATCGGTAAATAAACGGAAATAAAGAAAGCTTCCTGCAGAAACAAAAAACACTATGCCAATAAATAACCCAATAAATAATATCGTTCCATATGCTCTATTGATTTCGAACAATGAATAATCAGCGGAAAAGGCTTTGTGCTGCAATTCATCATTTGAATCATTGATTCTTCTTCCCGCCTCAATCACTTGTTCCGTTTGCCCGTCTTTCGCTTTCCATACCGCACTAAAGTCACTGCTCACTGGCGATCCAAGGCGTTCATAAGCGCTATCTTGCACGACATAATAGCCATTCATTTCTGTTAAGATTTCTGTTTCCACCACTCTGACAGGCTGGATTTCTTCTCCATCTCGCAATTGGATACTGGATTGCATCAGCCTTACACCGGCTTTTTCCCCTTGCGTTATAAATGCGCCACTCTGTTCCACTATAATTGCCTCATTTTCCGCTGGATGAAGTTCCTTTTCTTTAATCAAATTCGCAAAACGGTTGTAGTCGGAAGCTCTGACAATTAACGCATGATCATTTTGCTCCGACACATCGTAATAGTTCAACTCCATTGTTTCCATCCCGGCATCGATTGTTTCGTCCTGTAAGATAGCATTGATTCTGCTAATATCTTCCTCGATGGTCGCTTCACTGTCATCCAGGAACGGACTATACGTAAATGTGTAGGGATTCATCTCCTTTACTCCTTTTGTAAGGTAAGAGTGAAATCCATATAAAGAGCCTATCGCACTAAAAGCCACGGTCGATATGATCGCTACCATAAAAAATGTCCTGGCGTTATCCTTCATCCGAAACGAGAGGTCAGAGAACAGAAGCATATTTGTTTTCCGCCAGAAGATCCGTTTATTTCTCTTTAACAGGCGGATCATATAAACACTCAATTGTGTAAACAAGAGATATGTTCCAAGGATGACTACTAAAACTACTGGAATCATCGCATATACTACAAATACACCTTTCACAAGGAGAGCAGTTCCATAGCCGGCAGTAAGCAACAATGCTGAGAAGATAGAGAGCATCACGGAAGCTTTCGGCTCTCCTTTGGACTGTATATCCCCTTTGATTAAATGAATCAGTTTATTGGTGCGGAGTACAAAGGATACAAAAACGGAAATACAGAAAAATAGAAAGATGAAGCTAACGAACGTCACAGCAATCGCAAGTGCAGGAAAATAAAAATCAAGTGATTCACTAATGATCAATACATTTTCTGCAATCAAGAGAATTACTTTCGCAAATATTAATCCGGACAGAATACCGCTTACTGTCGCAAAAAATCCGATTAGAATATTCTCCAGGAATACCATCAGGCGAATTTGGCGATTGGAAGCCCCCAACATGATCAACAGACCAAACTCTTTCTTCCTTGATTGTAGGAAAGAACTCATCGAGTACAAGACAAAAAAGAAAGAAAATACATAAATGATTCCACCCGCCACCGCCATGCCGACCAGCACATTTTTGTTGATCGAACCGCCTGAAAAAGCTGGATGGAAAGCAAAGATGGCAAAAGTGAAAAATACCATCACGGTGAACATGCTGCTGAGGAAGTAGGCAATATACATCCGTTTGTTGCGCAATACATTATTAAACGCGAACTGACGAAAAGTCATTGCCCTCTCCCCCCATCAAGGAAAGCATGTCGATTATTTTTTGAAAAAATGCCTGTCTGTTCTCCCCAGCATGTATTTCAGAATGAAGCTTCCCATCACGGATAAAGACAACCCGGTCGGAATAACTAGCCGCTTGGGGGTCGTGCGTGACCATTAACAAGCTTGCTTTTTCCCGTTCGTTGATTGAAACAAGCATTTTCATCACATCTTTAGAGGCTTTTGAATCCAAATTTCCCGTCGGCTCGTCGGCCAACAGCAACATAGGTTCATGAATGAGCGCCCTGGCAATTGCCGCCCGTTGTGTCTGTCCCCCGGATATTTCGGATATCCGCTTATGCATGATCGATTCAATTCCCAGATTCCCAGCAATCTCATAAGCTTTTTCCTTCATTTCTTTTACCCTGCTACCATCTAACGTGAGAGGCAATACGATATTTTCTTCGACAGTCAACGTATGCAAAAGGTTAAAATCCTGGAATATAAAACCTAACTGATTTCTCCGGAATTTGGCCAATTCATTTTTCTTCAGTTTATGTGGATTCTCCCCGTCGATTTCGACTGTTCCGGTAGTCGGTGCATCGTTTGTGGAAATAATATTCAACAACGTAGTCTTGCCACTACCGGAAGGACCCATGATCGATACAAACTCACCTTTGTCCACCTCTAAATTAATATCAGTAAGAGCACGGTAAGCTACTTTCCCCTCGTACACCTTACTTACATTCCTAAGTTTAAGCATAATGATACTCCCTTCAATACTTCTAAAAAAAGTATAGACTATCCCCTTATCTATAAACTATCGATTATGCTTTCACGAATCTTACACGGATGTAAGGTTTTGTGTTTTAGAAAATATGATCCGGATGGATGTCCCTTCTCCTTCCACAGATTCCAATTCAAGACGGTGCTCCAGTCTTTCTGCAACCTCTTTCACCAAATAAAGTCCCATACCTGTCGACTCCCGGAATTTCCGTCCATTTTCTCCGGTATAAAATTTGTTGAACACACGCTTTTGATCCGATACAGGAATTCCTATCCCAAAGTCCTTCACTTCCAGTACCGCTTCTGCCGATTCTTCATAAAGAGACAGGACAATATACTTTGCCCGGCCAGCAGAATACTTAACAGCATTTTGGACAAGCTGCGACAATAAAAACAGAAGCCATTTTTCATCTGTCTCCACTGTTATCCCCGGCTTTTCTTCTTTTAATTGCGGATACACCTCATTACGGATGTAAAAGCGTTTGTTTTCGTGATTTACTTCCTGTATGAGTTCGGAAAGGACGACTGGTTTTATCTGAAAGTCCTCTTCAATGGTGCGGAGTCTGGCCATATAAAGTATCATGTTCAGCCCATTCCGCATCCGTTCTGTCTCCTCCCGGGTGCTGGAGGATTCCGGCTCGTCCATTGATTGTGCCGTTAACTCAATCACAGAAAGAGGTGTCTTCATTTGATGAACCCAGCGATCCATAAATAACAAGTGTTCATCCTGCCTCTCTTCCGCTTTATGCAATGCTTCTTGATATAAACGGTACTGTCTGACAAGCAGCTGATCGAGCGCTTCTGAAATAGCTGCTTGTCCTGTAGTCTCCAGAGAACCATCCAGTGTTGCCATTGGATGCTCAAGCCTTTGGTAAAAATTTTTCCGGCTCAAATATCGATAAAGAAGAAATCCGGTCAATAACACAAAGGATAGAAAGATTGCATAGATACTTACACCAATCCCTCGGTAACCATCCAAGAAAAACAACCCCGAAATCATGACAGATTGAAAGATTTGCACCACGATAAGCAGCAGATGATCACGAAGAAACAATTTCATGCTTCTGCCTCTTTCCAGGTAATGCGGAACCGGTAACCCGCACCCCTAACCGTCTCCACGGCATCATGGATTCCTAACTCTTCGAATTTTTTCCGTACCCGGGCCATGTTGACATTTAACGTATTTTCATCGACAAACAGGTGATCATCCCATATTTTCTCCAGCAAATCCTGCCGTCCGGCAACACGCGGATAACGTTCCAGGAGACTTTCGATAATATCCGTTTCCTTTTTTGTCAATTGTGCGGTTTGATTCTTAAAGCAAAGCTCTAAACGTTCCGGATATAAACGCAATCCCTCATGGCCAAGTACCCTTTCCTCCAGCCTTGCTGCATATTCCCCATAAGCACGGCGTAATTGACTTCTGATTTTCGCCATGACAATATCCGGGTGAAATGGCTTCGTAATAAAATCATCACCGCCATTTTCTAAAGCCATGACTTGATCCATTTCCCCTGTCCGGGCGGAAATAAAAATCACAGGACAAATCGATTCTTTTCTAATCTGCCTGCACCAATAAAAGCCGTCATAACTCGGCAGATTGATATCCAGCAACAAAAGTTCAGGCTGCACATCACGAAAAGTGTCCAATATCTTCTCAAAATCCCTGGCAATAATAACTTCATAACCATATTTCTCAATGTAAGAAGACAAATAATCAGCTATTTTCAAGTCGTCTTCCACCATCATGATTTTTTCCATATTCGTACTCCTAGCTTCGTTTTTATTTTACGCTTACTATAACATAGGAAGGCTGTCATCAGCTTAAGGTTTCAATATTGTAAAGTTGGCATCCGGTGAAGGGGACTTATCTGATAAAATGAAAAAGAATAAACAATTTGAATTTATGAACAACGATGTTCTGCGTTCATAAGCCACCTATTGCGAAAAGGAGAGATGATTATTGCTTTCTGCTCTGCTACAAATTGTTGTGATCCAAATGCTTCTCCCGCTTATTTTTATCCTCATGCTATGGATGGAAAAGGATAGAAGTAAATTAGAATGGATAGCTAAAATGTTAGCCACTGTAATGATTGTTCTTTGGGTATTTCTGACGGGGCGATGGGATTGGGTGAGTTATTACATACGATACCTATTCATTCTCCTGTTGTTGATCAGCCTTTTCTTTTCTTGGAAAAGAACCAAACCATTACCCCTTCGTTCCAAGCTTACTCGAACACAAAAAATAACCCTGGGCATCCACACTTTGCTTGTTTTCGTTTTTGGTTTCTACAATGTCAGTGCTTTTACTGGTTATTCTACACAACAACAAGCAATGGAACTGGCTTTCCCATTAAAGAATGGGACTTACTATGTTGGTCAAGGCGGAGGCGACACACAACTGAATTACCATCATGCTTATGAGTCTCAACAATTTGCCCTGGATATTGTAAAGCTTAATAAACTCGGCATTAGAGCCACAGGTTTCTACCCGAAAGAATTGGATCAATATGCCATATACGGAGACACCCTGCATAGTCCATGCGACGGAAAAGTGCTAGAGGTCAGGAGCCATCTATCCGACTTGATCCCTCCCGAGTCAGATACCGAACACCCTGAAGGAAATTATGTTGCTCTATCTTGTGATGGCGAAGATTCCATCGTTTATATAGCACATATGCAACAAGACAGTATTAAAGTGGTAAAAGGAGACAGGGTCAAAGAGTTGGAGCCTCTCGGTCTGGTCGGGAACTCCGGAAACACCAGTGAGCCTCACTTACATATCCACGCCGAAAAAGATGGAGTCGGAATTCCGATTCAATTTGATGGTGAATTTTTAATCAGGAATAGTTTGGTAAGATAGACGGCTTACGTTGTACTGATTCCACTTCGTTCACAATGCCGGGACTAAGTCAAAAGCATAACCAACAAAGCAAAAACCGAACGAATTGGAACCGTTCGGTTTTTGTGTTGGTCACGATAATTACTTAAACAAATCCATCAGCCGGGCCCAGAACCCCTTTTCTTCTTCCACAGGTTCTTCTGTCTCTTCTTGTTCTTCTTGCTTGATGCTTGCGGTTTTCAAGACGAATTGAACGGAATTGACCTTTTCATTTTCCGCTGAAACGAAAGATACCGGTTCAAAATCTGATTTATCATACTCATCCATCATTTCATTGACCTCTTTTTTCATCTCGTCAGGCAGGTCACTCGTAGCATCCTGCAATTCTGCTGTTCCATCATGCAGCGAGCCGACGCCGGTTTCAGTTTCTCCCAGTCCTTCTGCCAGTCCGGTAATTCCATTGTGCAATTCCCCGTAGGAGCTGGATAACTGGTTCACTCCGTCCGTATATTCCACCAATCCAGAATGGAAGGAAGCATACTGGGAGGCTATTTCACTGATTCCATCCTGCAACTGCGCAAAGGAATCGGCACTGTCCATGTTTTCCCGGGAAGAGGCAAGCTGGTCGGCCATCTCTTCCAGATTATCCGCCATGTCAGTAAGCGAACCACTGACTTGCTCCAACGTTCCGCCGACCGCATCAAATCCCTCTTTGACATCAGAATACGTGCCTTTGGCCGTACGCGCAGCGGTGTATGTTTCTTTTAATTTATCAAGAACTTCCGGATCGGCGCCGCTTTTATAAAGCTGCTTGAACTCCTCTTCTGAAAGTTCGTAGTCCGGAATGGCTGCCATTTTTTCATCCAACGTGCTGTAGGCTTTGGCATAATTGTCTTTTAACGTAACCAGCCCATCTGCCGACTGATTGATTCCATCGGCCATTTGGTAAAGTCCGTCTTCCAGCTGTTTCAAATCGCCGAGGCCCATATCTTCTGAGCCACTTTCCAGGGAAGCGCTCATTTGTTCCAGTGCCTGCTTCAGGCTGCCAGAACCGTTCACCAGTTCCGCAGAAGAAGCATCCAAGGCAGAAATTCCATCTTTGTATTGCATGGAACCGTCACGTAGTTCCCCGGCGCCATCATTTAATTGCGCGATTCCGTCTTCCAGGTCCGCGACTCCGCCATTCACTTCCGCGATAGCGTCCGTCAGCGTGTCCATCTCCCCGGTCATCTCCTCTACATCCGGAGATTCGATCGGCATAGAGGATGGAACGGCAGAGATGTCGATGCCATCCAGCTCAAAGTCTGACACATCCGCTTCCACAACAAGTTCTTCCTCTTTTTCAGGCATCACAGTAAAGCTCACCTGTTTGTTTTTTCCCGCATTGGCCAGTGTTCCATCCGGAGCTTCGATGTTCCGGTAGTTATCCAGATTGAGAGAAAGAGAGATTTGCAATAAATAGTTTTCAAAAAATACAGGATCGACTTTTTCATTGGCCGATGTAGCTATTTTTATTTCGACATGACCGTCTTTCCCGGCCAGCTCTGCCGGCTCGATTTCTTTCCCATCCAACAGATAGGTGATCGAAACATCCCATGGGAGGGACTGACCCTCCATGTTCCCCTGGTAATAAAACTTTCCTTCTGGAGCATCGACGGTCACTTCCCCGTCCTTCTGTTCCAGCGGCGATAAATCTGTCAGGTTTTTCAGGTCAGTGTACGTTCCGTGGTCCACGACTTTTCCCGCTTTTTCAACATCCAACGTGTTGACCACGTAAAGCTCTTGTCTTTCCCCAGCAGCATTCAGCTTGCCATAGACAACTTCATCCTTGGAGGAGACTTCCCCTTTTTCACGGGTTGTATCTTCCCCTGACTTGCTGTCACTTGCAGCCGAAACAAGCAGTGACGGCATCGCCAACAGGATGATCGTAAAGACAAGCAGAAGCTTCTTTATTCTCCTCATCGTCATTTCTCCTTTTTAAAGTTTGCTTTCCAGGTTGTTTTGGCAATCCATTTATCAAATACCAGCAGCATTGCAGGCAGGAAGAATACGACCATGATAAAGGATAGCAATGCGCCGCGGCCCAGCAGCATCCCGATGGAGGACACGATCGGGTTGGACGAAGTAATCCATAAGATAAACCCGACACTGGACAGAATCGAAGCCGATATGCCGATTGCAAAGATTTTTTCGTCCATCGTTTTCTTTATTGCCTCACGGGCGGACATTTCCTTCCTGTCCTCTTTATAGGCATCCATCAGAAGGATTGCATAGTCTACCGTGGCAGCAAGCTGGATAATGCTGATCAGCAAGTAACCGACATAGACCAACGAAGAGTCCGTAAAGTATGGAACAGATAAATTCATCCATACTGCCGACTGAATGGTAAACAGCAGGACTATCGGAATCGAGATCGACTTAAAGGTCACCAGCAGAACAAAAGCGACCGTGGCGATGGTCAGCATATTGACCAGTTTATTATCCTTTTGGACGACATTTTTAATATCGTACAAGGTGACGCTTTCGCCAGCCATATACACGTCCTCATCATAATGATCTTCCGCTGTTTCCTGCACTTGTTCGATTAAATGGAACGCCTCGTCCCCTTCGGTTTTCGTATCGGTTTGCAAAATGATCCGACTGTAGTTATCCGAGTAGAATTGTTCCGTCACTTCGGTACCTACATATTCCGGAGGCACCGCTGCGCTCACGGTGTTCACATAAGCAAGCACACTGGACACCTTGTCAACCTTCTCTAAGTCTTCGACCAGTGCTTCCTCTTTGGCCGTGTCTCCCCGCGGGACAAGCACGACCATCGGAGTGCTTTCGCCAAATTCATCTTTGATTGTCGCTGGATCGCTTCCGGCCCTGGTATTCTCCGGCTGGTCGCCGATTCCATAAATAAAACTGGTTTGACTTTGCGCGAGAAACGCCGGCACGATCAAAACAAACACAAGAATCAAAACCGGAATCCTCATTTTCAACACGAAATTTCCTTTGTTCCTGATGCTAGGCAGGAACGGTTTATGCTGGGTTTTATCAATCCATTTATAACACAACAGGGTAAGTGCAGGTAAAAATACCATCACACTGATAAAGCTCAAGACAATCCCTTTCACCAAATTGATGCCTAAATCTGCCCCGATTTCAAAATCCATGTACGTCAAGGCGATAAACCCGAAGAAGGTCGTCGAGGCACTTGCCGCAATCGCGGAAAAGGATTTCTTCATCGCAAGCTGCATCGCTTCCTGCGGATCAGCAGTTTTCCTCCGGTAATCGGAAAAACTGTGCAGGAGAAAAATTGCGTAATCCAACGATACGGCCAGCTGTAAAATCGGTGCGACGGACTGTGTAACAAAGGAAACCTCACCTAGAAAAATATTGGTCCCCATGTTGATAAGTACCGAAACGCCGATCGCTGTCAAGAACAATAGCGGTTCGACCCAGGAACTCGTGGCCAGCACCAAAATAAGAATGATGATCGGTACCAACAAGGCACCTGCATACATGGATTCTTTTCCGGCCATCTTTTGCTGGGTCGCTGTATTCAAGTCTTCCCCGGCCAACGCATTGTCTTCGCCGATCAACTCATAAATGGCATCGGTCGTGGCCACTTCTTCCCCCTCATGTATACTGAAGGAGAAAAGCGCCTTTCCATCTTTATAGTAAGAATCAACCGTCTCCTGATCGGCCATTTCGAGCGGCTGTTTGATATCGACGGCATCATCCAGCCAGGTGACCTCTGAGACGCCATCGATTGCTTCCAGTTCTTCTTTGAAAGCAAGGGCTTCCTGTATGGTCATGTCCCGCATCATGACCCTGTTTGTCGGAACATTTCCATCAAATTCTTCATCCATGATATCCATTGCCGTTGTCGATGGTGCATCCTCCGGCAAGTAATCCTTCATGTCGTAGTTCACCGATACGGTGAACTGCGCCAGGATACAGAGGATGGTAAGAACCATGAATGTCATGGCAACGACTTTTTTATGTTTGATTATTTTTGCTGCAATATTTATTCTATTTCACCCTCTCTTGCCATTTTCCAACGCACACTTTATCATTATATGGACACCGTGTTGGCTATTCAACAAACAGTTTATTATCATTTGTTACTTTGGCAACACTATCAATGAATATGTTGGATATCAGCAAAAAAATCTTACACCGGATATCTTGGGGAGTCAGATGGCAAGAAAAAGAGAGGGGATCAATCATGACTGCTTCAAAAATGGATAGAAGAAAAAAATACACGCGGATGGTCTTAAAAGACAGCCTGATGCAGCTGTTAAAGCAGAAACAAATTTCGGCGATTACCGTGAAAGAGCTTTGCGGACTTGCCGACATCAACCGCTCCACCTTTTACTCCCATTACTTTGATCAATATGACCTGCTGGATAAAATAGAAGATGAAATTATTGAAGACATGAAGGGGTATTTAAGCCAGTATAATTTTGAAAAAGAAGAGGAATCCCTTCCGATGATCGAAAAGCTGATTGAATACTTCGCATCCAAACAGGATGTATGTAAAACGCTTTTCAACGAAAAAGTCGATACAACCTTCCAGAAGAAAGTGATGGTGTTCGCGCATGGCGTGTTTATGAACCATTGGACAACCAGCAAAAATTTTGAAGAAGACGCTTCGGAATATTTAAGCACCTTCATCATCAGCGGAAGCATTCATGTGATAAAAAGCTGGCTGAACAATGACATGGATAAGTCGCCCAAAGAAATGGCCGGGATCATCAATAAGCTTATTAATGGCGGGCTTTTTAAGTAAGAGTTGTACCGGACAAGGAGATATGTTCAGAGGAAAGTTTTCGATAGTTGAACTCTGCTCCGGTTTCAATTCTCATCCGGTTTTTCCCTTTTATTTTAAATATCACTCCCCTCTTCTATTATGAAACTACATGTTTGTTCTACTGAAGCACTATGGTGAAAAATCCTTTTCCTTACCGGAACTTATTTATCAATCACGATCGATAACTTATAGTTTGCATGCTCATTCAAGGCTATCAAAAAGTCATTCAACGCTTCATTGGAAGGAAATCTGCATTCCAAAAGGTAACAACCTTCCCCACTGATTTTATAGTTATGGATGATGTATGGTTCTTGCGACTTAATGAATGATAAATATGGTTGATGATTGGCACTCTGGGTGAAAATGGTGATAAAAGCATAGATAGCATACCCTAGTTTGGTTTGATTCAGATCTATGGTATAACCCTCAATTACTCCACTATTCTCTAGCTTGACAACTCTTTCTGAAGCAGCTTGTCCTGTTAAGTGAACCTTTTCACCCAATTCTTTCATGGTGATACGGCTGTTGTTCGTTAACTCCTCTAATATCCGCATGTCCGTTTTATCCAACATCGTTAAAATCCTTTCATTAATTAAGTCAAATAGCCAAAAGACTTGAATTAAGCCATGTATTTCTCATTAGATAATAATATAAAATGGAGATAAATAAAAAGCAAAGGAGTTATCCCATGAATGTAAAACAAATTCGCAACGCAACGCTGGTTGTTGAATATGCGGGCAAGAAATTCTTAATAGATCCATTTTTAGCTGAGAAAGGTTCTTATCCTCCTTTCCCTGACGCGCCAAGACAAGACCATTTTAACCCCTTGGGAAACCTGCCGATATCCATCGACGAGATTATAAAGGATATCGATGCGGTGATCGTCACGCATCTGCATCTTGACCATTGGGATGACGCTGCCAAGAATGCCTTGCCAAAAGAAATCCGTCTCTTTTCCCAAAATGAAGATGATGTGGCGGAAATCCAAAAAGTGGGCTTTCAAAATGTAGAAGTTTTAAAAGAAGACACGGTATTCGAAGGAATTCAGTTGGTCAAAACTAAAGGAGAGCATGGAAGAGGGGAAATCCTCAAAGTTACCGGTCTGGTATGTGGTATCGTCTTCAAACACTCATCGGAAAAAACTTTGTATGTTGCCGGTGATACGGTTTGGTACGATGCGGTTCAAGAAGTAATCGAAACAAATAAACCCGAAGTAATTGTTGTGAATGCCGGAGACAACCAATTCAATCAAGGCGGTTCTTTGGTAATGGGGAAAGAAGATGTCTATGAAGTCTACAAGGCTGCTCCTCACGCAAGCATTATCGCGAGCCATATGGAAGCAGTCAATCATTGGACATTGTCAAGAAAAGAATTAAGAAGCTTTGCTAAAGAAAAGGGGTTCTCCTCTCATCTTCTGATTCCAGAAGACGGAGAATCATACACCTTTTAATAGAAAAAAGGCAGGCAGAAATGCTATAACATTTCTGCCTGCTTTTTCTATTATAGTAGGATATGCCTCATTAAGCCTCGACATCATAGCCTTGTTCTTCTACGGCTTCTTTCATCGCTTCATAAGAAACTTTGGCATCATCATAGGTTACATCGACTTTGCCTGCTTCTAAATCCACTTCGGCTGTTGAAACACCATCCAGGTTCTTCAGGGCACCTTCTACTGCCATTTTGCAATGGCCGCAAGACATGCCTTGAACGTTCAATGTTTTTTCCATGATTCTCACCTCCTTTAAAGGAAAACTTTACGTTCTATAGTTTCGTCCGTTTTAAACGGAGGGAATTCGAAACAACACTTACCGAACTCAACGCCATTGCCGCGCCGGCAACCCATGGGGCAAGCAGTCCGATTGCTGCAATCGGAATTCCCGCTGTATTGTAACCGAACGCCCAGAAAAGGTTTTGCCGGATATTGCGAATCGTCGCATGGCTGATGTTGATTGCTTTCGGCAGCAGCAGCAGCTCCCCGCCGAGAATGGTCACGTCTGCGGCTTCAATCGCCACCTCCGCACCGGTTCCAATCGCGATGCCGATGTCGGCCGTGACGAGTGCGGGTGCGTCATTGACTCCATCACCGACCATCGCGACCTTTTTGCCTTGCAGCTGAATCTCTTTTACTTTATCTGCTTTCTCTTCCGGCAATACTTGGGCGATCACCTGCTCGATTCCTGCCTGTTTCGCAATTGCCTGGGCGGTCCTTTCGTTATCCCCTGTCAACATGATGACGTCAATTCCCAACGCTTTTAACTGCTCGATCGCTGCAGGAGCTGTTTCTTTCATCGTGTCAGCGACCGCGACGCTCCCTCGATACTGGCCATCGATGGCGATTAGCATGGCTGTTTTCCCGCTATTCTCGTATTCAACCAAGGTGTTTTCAGCACCTTCTGTGACAATTCCGTGTTGTTCCATCAGCTTGCGGTTCCCCACCACGACGCTTTTCCCGGAAATGGTCGCCTCGATACCATGGCCCGGTATGGCCGTGAATTCTTCCGCCTCGACAAACTCCACTTCTCTTTCTGCTACATAGGACAAGATTGCTTCCGCCAGCGGGTGTTCTGATCCTTTCTCTGCACTTGCCAGCAGCTGCAATGTTTCTCTGTCGCCGGAAAAATCGGTCACCTCCGGTTTTCCTTTGGTGATGGTTCCGGTTTTGTCCAGGACGATTGCTTGTAACTGGTGAGTTCCTTCCAGATGTTCGCCGCCCTTGAACAATATCCCGCTTTCAGCCGCTTTTCCTGTTCCGACCATGATCGAAGTCGGAGTCGCCAAACCGAGGGCACACGGGCAAGCGATGACCAGGACAGCAATTGCTGCCACCAAGGCCGGTTCCAATTGGCCGGGTGTTACAAATGCAATCCAGATCACAAAGGTAACCAGTGCAATCCCGACTACAATCGGCACAAAATAGCCGGAAATAACATCGGCCAGCCGTTGTATCGGCGCTTTCGAACCTTGTGCTTCTTCCACTACTTTAATAATCGATGCAAGCGCCGTGTCCTTCCCGACTTTCGTTGCTTCCATCTCGATAGAGCCATTTTTATTGATGGTCGAGCCAATCACTTTTGCTCCTGAACCCTTCTCGATCGGAATCGATTCACCGGTAAGCATCGACTCATCGACGGAAGTCCTTCCTTTCACAACCATACCGTCTACGGGTATCTTTTCCCCCGGTTTGACAACCAAACGATCGCCCGTAACCACTTCTTCCACTGGTATCATCGTCTCGCTGCCATCGCGAATGACACGGGCTTCTTTTGCCTGTAAGTTGAGCAATTCGGAAATAGCATTCGTTGTCTGGCTTTTGGCTCTTGTTTCCAGGTACTTCCCGAACAAAATCAGGGTGATTAAAATGGCGCTCGTTTCAAAATATAGATGCGGCATATACGCAGGATTGCCGATCGTCCTGACTGCTTCGAACAAGCTGTAAAAATAAGCGGCACTCGTTCCCAGTGCGACTAACACATCCATGTTAGCCCCGCCGTTTTTCAGGTTTTTGTAGGCACCCACATAAAACTGCCAGCCAATGACAAACTGTACAGGCGTCGCCAATGCGAATTGAAACCATGGATTCATCAGGATAGCCGGGATGTTCATATTCAACAAATGAACGAGCATCGTCACCAATAACGGAGCCGCCAAGATTGCAGAAATGATCAACTTGGTCTTTTTCTGATGCAGTTCCTTTTCTTTATATGTTTGTTTTTCCTCGGATTCTGCCTTCGGTTTTGCGTCGTATCCGATTTTGCGTATTTTTTCGATCAAGGCTTGTGGATCTGTCAACACAGGATTATATTCGACCGTTGCGCTTTCTGTTGTCAAATTGACAGCGGCCTGTGAAACCCCATCCTGCTTATTCAGCACTTTTTCAATTCGGTTGGAACACGCTGCACAGGTCATTCCGAAAACATCCAAATCCGCTTTTTCCATCCGGACCCCGTAACCGATCGTTTCTATCTTTTCGGTAATGTCTTCCATTGTCGTTTTCTCGGGATCATAATCCAGCGTCGCTTTTTCCGTCGTCAAATTGACTTTTGCTTCTACCCCGTCCATTTTGTTCAACACTTTCTCGATCCGATTCGAACAGGCTGCACACGTCATCCCTGTGACGCCAATTGTGGCATGCTTTTCCTCACTCATCTTCCACCCTCCTCTACTTGGAAAATTGCTTCAGGACACTCATCAGCTCTTCAATTGATTCCTGTCCTTCCCCTTTCTTAATGGCATCGCTGACACAGTGGTTGATATGCCGTTCTGTCACCGAAAAACCGACATTCTTCAATGCAGACTGAATCGCACTGATTTGCACAAGAATATCCATGCAATAGCGATCCTCTTCCACCATTTTCTGGACACCACGTACCTGTCCTTCTATCCGTTTTAAACGATTGATCGTTTTATCCATTTCCTCTTTCGTTCTCGGAGTACTTGGGTGATCATGCAAGAATTTCTCTTCCACAAAAATCACTTCCTTTTATTTGTTGTGTATACTATACCCCCGTATAGTATATTTAGTCAAATAAAAAGACTGCCAGAACCGTTTCACCTGTTCTGTACAGCCTTTTGCGTTCTTTTAAAGGAGTTAGTAAGGGTCTGCTTCGTGGCTTTTCTTCACGGCATCTTCCGTTGCTTCATGCTGGGCGATAGACCCCCGGCCATACTTGGATTCTCCTGATTCACGGCCTGGAACCATGCTTTCTCCCTGCATTTTCTCCATTTTCTTCATCTCTGTCATTTTTGCTTCAATGCCTTCTTTTACCCGGCGTCCATAGTCTTCATCGGCTTGCGTAAAGTGTTCGATCATGGCATCCTGAATTCGTTTGTCGCAAATCGCAAGGGCGTCTGAGAGATTTTTTATCAATTCATCCCGCTCCCAATCCTCAAAGCTGCGATAGGTATGGCCGGCCTGGCCGTAGTTATTGGTGCGGTCGATCGGTGCGCTCATTGCCGCATCATGATACTCTGGTTCATGTGGCGGGGTTTTTGACCCGTCCGCTTCCTGGAAGCCACCTACCATGGAAGGCTCATAGTTAATATGCGGGTTGTCCCCCGACTCCCGCGGATCACGGGTATCCATTTGGCCGCGCTGCTGGTTCGTCCGGATCCCAGTCTTAGGAGCATTGACAGGCAGCTTCAAATAGTTTGCCCCTACGCGATAGCGCTGGGTATCAGAGTAGGAGAAAGTGCGTCCCTGAAGCATTTTATCATCGGAAAAATCCATCCCATCGACTAGTACACCTGTACCGAAGGCTGCTTGTTCAATCTCCGCGTGGAAATCCTCTGGATTGCGGTCAAGCACCATCCGCCCCACCGGCAGCCACGGAAATTTATCCTCCGGCCAAAGCTTCGTATCGTCAAGCGGATCGAAGTCGAGCTCAGGGTGGTACCCGTCTTCCATGATTTGGACAAACAGCTCCCATTCCGGATATTCTCCACGCTCAATCGCTTCATATAAATCCTGGGTCGCATGCCCGACGTTCCTCGACTGAATCTCATTCGCTTCTTCTTGTGTCAAATTTCTTATTCCTTGTTTTGGTTCCCAGTGGTACTTTACCAGCACCGCTTCTCCTTTATCGTTCACCCATTTATACGTGTTGACCCCGGACCCCTGCATATGGCGGTATGTAGCAGGAATACCCCAAGGGGAGAAAAGGAAAGTAATCATATGGGTTGCTTCCGGAGTACGGGAAACGAAGTCAAACATCCGTTCAGGACTTTTTATATTGGATGCCGGGTCTGCTTTAAACGCGTGAATCATATCCGGAAATTTCATGGCGTCGCGGATGAAAAAGATTTTTAAATTGTTTCCTACCAAATCCCAGTTGCCATCTTCCGTGTACATCTTCACCGCAAAACCACGGGGGTCGCGATCGGTTTCCGGAGCATCTTTCGCCCCTGCCACCGTGGAGAAGCGGACCATCAACGGGGTTTTCTTGCCCGCTCCCGAGAACACTTTCGCCCGTGTATACTTCTCCACCGGCTCATCCCCTACTTTTCCATAGGTTTCGAAATAACCGAATGCACCTGATCCTCTTGCGTGGACAATCCGCTCTGGTACTTCTTCCCTGTCAAAGTGGGAAATCTTCTCGATGAAATGGTAATTTTCAAGCGTGGCGGGACCGCGGTTGCCGATTGTACGGATATTTTGATTATCAACCACAGGACGGCCCTGCCGTGTCGTTAGCGTATCGCGTTCAACGTCTTTCCCCTGCGGCGTTTTCTTATCTTTATTTTCTTCCATAATGAGACCTCCTCAGGTATAGTCACGCTTACTTTGCCTCTTAAAGGAGGAGTTTATTCAATAGGAAAGAAAGGTAATTCATTATTTCCATACACATATCCCGGACGCCTCTACAGAGTCTCTGTACTATTTAACCAAGACGATGGCAAGCAGAATTAATCGTATATATCATTTTCCAATTCTTTATAAGCAAATAAAAAATTCTTATATGTTTCTTCCCCAAAACGGCTTTCTTTCCTTTCAAAAAAATGGTTAAAAACTATCTCCTTAGCTTCTTTTAATGAACATTCGTTTGCATTCAAAATTAATTTTATATAAGATTTAAAGTAATTTTGCGTTAAAGATCCTCCATGATTGACGACCATTGTTTACCTCTTTTCCCGGTCTTACCGTTTATTTTTAACCTTACCGTAAGGAAGGTGGATTAGTTGAAAACAAACAAAGGACTCTCTGAAAAAGTCCTTTGTTTTGTCGGCAGGAAATTGCTGGCTGGTTAATTTGTCAAGCTTCTTTCTCTTGTTTATCACTTTTCTGTTCTCCAGTTTTACAACAGTTACTTTCTTCTGCTTTTACTTCTTCAATTTCAATACTGCAGCAATCTTTATTAGATCTAGAGAACAACTTTTTAAGACCGGACTTTTTTTCTCCCATGATTATCACCCCCTTCATAGGATTACTTGAACGATAAATCCTGTACTAATGGCAACAAATAATATTGATACCACAAAGGCAACAACTAATTTCTTTTTAAACAGCTTGCTTAATAAAATCACCTCCGGGATACTTGCTCCGGCTCCACCGATTAATAGGGCGATAACCGCTCCAATCCCCATGCCTTTCCCCACCAAAGCATCTGCAATAGGCAAAATCGCTTCTCCACGAATGTACATCGGAATACCAATAACGGAAGCTATCGGAATCGTCCATAGCTTGTCACCACCTGCATATTTAACGATAAAATCTTGCGGTATGAAACCATGAATAAATGCTCCGATAAAAACACCAATCAGCAAGAAAGGCAATAATGGATAAAAGAATGACCATGCATCTTGAAGAGCTAATTCCCACTTAGGAGCAGTAATACTGTCACCTTCACTCTTGCTTTTTCTGACTTTAACTTCCTTTACTGATTCTTTCAGACCTAAAGTAGTCCAGACAACTCCGATAAGCATGGAAAATATCCCAACAATCATGACGTAATAAAGTGTCAGCTTCCATCCAAGTAATGTCCAAAGCAATATAACAATTACTGGATTCAAGAGAGGGGAAGCAATCAAGAATGACATTGATGGACCAAATGGTGCCTTGGAAGATAATAAGCCCGCTAAGATTGGTATGGTGGAACATGAACAAAACGGGGTCAAAGCACCTAGCCCTGTTCCATAAAGATAACCACTCCATTTGTTCGGACGATCGAGAACTCTTTTAATCCTCTCTTCAGTAACCTTTCGCTGTAACCAGCTCACCAAAAAGCTAATTAAAATAAATAGCAATGTTAACTCCACAAAAAGCGTCAACAATGTTATTAAAAACTGCAAAAAAGCATCCATCTTTTCCTTCCATCCCTTCGTTTCACATCAAAAAAAGTTGATTTATTAATCAAATTTTTTTGATGTTTAACTTAAAATTTTTATTTTTTCTCAGGATAAAAAATACAGCATAACTCTTCTGACAGCAGACCTCTTACTTCCTCTTCATTCAAACGATAATAATTCCAAGTGCCGATCTTTTCTCTTTCAATTAGATTGACATCAAGCAAAATCTTTAGATGATAAGATAATTTTGATTGCGATAAACCAATAATCTCGGTTAAGTCACAGACACATATCTGTCCTTTTTGGTTTAACTCATACATGATCTTCAGGCGGAGTTGATCAGACAAGGCTTTAAATTTCGATTCGTATGTATTAAACATTTCTTGTTGATTAATATCACTTATATTTTGTAAACCCATGTAAGTTCACTTCCTTATATCAATTTTATTTGATTTAATGTTATTGTATTATTCATTATTTCAAATTGCAACCTTTTAAATCAAATTTATTTGATGTATTTGTTATAGCACCCTTTTACACACGATTTTATAGATAGGCATAGTCCAATCAAAAATATAAGCTTTCAACCTCGTAATCCGTATCTCCAATTAATATTGATTTATAAAAGCTTTTAAACCGGCCTTACCGTAATTTCATTGACATTTACGTAATCCGGCTGGGTCACAGCATAAACGACCGCCTTTGCAATATCGGTTGTTTCGAGTTTTTTGCGGTCGCTTTCAAATGGACTCTCGGAACTCAGCGGGGTTTCCACCATGCCAGGGGAAATGTTGGTCACACGTACACCTGTTCTTTCGAGTTCTTTCTCCAGCCCGGTGGAAATCGCTCGCACGGCGGACTTCGTCTCACAATAAACTTGCAATCGCCGTTCCGATACTGCTGCTGGCTCCGGTAACGATAGGTTTTTCCTGCCAATTGGTTTGTCATTATCCTCCACCCCCATTAGTT
Source organism: Sediminibacillus terrae (assembly GCF_009602435.1). Taxonomy (GTDB): domain Bacteria; phylum Bacillota; class Bacilli; order Bacillales; family Amphibacillaceae; genus Sediminibacillus; species Sediminibacillus terrae. The sequence continues at coordinate 18,272 of NZ_VZDQ01000029.1, read as the reverse complement.
AGTGAAATTGTAACAGATATAAAAAGGGAGAGGCTTTTAATCTGCCTGTTTTTCCGTATAACGAAAAGCCCCTCCTCCCCAAGTTGATAAGGGAGAATGGGGTAACGACACAGCTGGTACTGTTCGTTTACTGCTTGTTTTGATCGATCTTTATCCCGATGAATTTCATTTCGGTCATGTCTTCGATGGCATATTTCACACCTTCTCTTCCCACACCGCTTTGCTTCACTCCGCCATACGGATGATTATCCTGCCTGTATGTGGAAATTTCATTAATCCAGACACCGCCCATTTCCAAACGGTCGGCAACCCGCATTGCCCGGTTGATATCGTTTGTAAAAACGCCGGCTTGCAGTCCATAAATGGAATCATTGGAATAGCCGATTACTTCCTCTTCCGTTTTGAACGGGATGACTGAAACTATCGGAGCAAATACTTCCTGGGCGATGATTTTCATGTTTTCATCCACGTTGGTCATGAGCGTAGGGGTCAAAACAGCACCGTTTCGTTCACCTCCGACCTCGATTTTCGCTCCTTTTTCTACCGCGTCGTCAATCCACTGCTTTGCCCGTTTCGCCTCTTCTTCATTGATCATCGGACCGATGTCCGTATGTTCCTCGAGCGGATCGCCAATGCGCAATGCATTAATTTTTTGGATGTACGATCCAAGGAAAGCATCATAAATGTCTTGATGCACGTAAATCCGCTGGGCGGAAATGCACACCTGGCCGGAAAAGGAGAAAGCTCCTTTTACCAGCTCTGTGGCAGCGTCTTCGATGTCGGCGTCCTCAAACAGGATGTTCGGGGAATTGGAACCCAGCTCTAACGTGACCTTTTTGAACCCGGCTGTTTCCCTGATGTTCTTGCCTACTGCCAGACTGCCTGTAAAGCTGATTTTATGGACGTGGTCATGTGTTACCAGTGGCGCACCGACTTCCTCACCAGTGCCGATGACCAAGTTGATTACTCCATCAGGCAGTCCCGCTTCCTGAAACAGCTTTACAAGCTTGTAGGCTGAAACCGGCGTTTTTTCCGCCGGTTTGAAAACAACGGTGTTGCCTGCAGCCAGAGCCGGAGCCAGTTTATGAAGCGAAAGATTCAAGGGAAAGTTAAACGGTGTGATAGCACCCACCACTCCCAACGGCTCTCGCTTTACCAGCCCGATTCGATGCCGGCCGCCGATTGCGGCGTCCATCGGCAACACTTCTCCCGTAATATTTTTGGCCAATTCAGAAGCAAAACGGAGAACCTGGATAGAACGCGCAACTTCCCCGCGGCTATACTTAATCGGCTTACCTGCCTCCTTGCTGATCGTGGTTGCAAATTCCTCCGTTTTTCCCTCTAACAAATCGGCCGTTTTCCGTAAGATATCCGCACGTTCATGCGCCGGCATAGCCTTCATCATAGAATGAAACGTTTCGAAGCTGCTGGTTACCGCGTCATCAAGGTCTTTATTCGCGGCAAGCTTTAACTCCGCAACTTTTTCATTGTCAAAAGGATTGTACACCGTCATTGTCTGCCGGTTATCTTCTATTCTTTCTCGCCCATTGATAATCGATCCAATTTTCATCTTAAAGGAGTCCTCCGTTCAGCAAATGATATTTCCCAGTTTTTCTGTAAGCTTCATATTTTCCCGATAATCAACCGGGCAATCAATCAGTACGGGCTTATTCATCGCTAGCGCTTTTTCTATGATTGGCTTCAGTTCTTTTGTCTTTTCTATCTTCAAAGCCTCGAAGCCATATGACTCGGCAAGCTGCTCGAAATCCGGATTGCCGAATTTAATATGTGAAGAACGGTTAAAAGCTTTCATTTGGTGCCATTCAATCAAACCGTATCCTTCATCCCGCCATAAAAGGATCACAATCGGGACGTTCAAGCGTTTGGCAGTCTCCAACTCTGCACTGGTCATTTGAAACGAACCATCGCCGCAGACAGCAACCACCTGACGTTCCGGGTGAACAAGCTTCGCAGCAATGGCACTGGGAACCGCTACCCCCATCGATGCCAGGCCATTCGAAATCAAACACGTATTCGGTTGATAGCTATGATACATCCTGGCCATCCACATTTTGTGCGCACCTACATCCGAGATGACAATACTGTCTTCAGCTAAAACCGAGCGTAAATCAGCAATTATTTTTTGGGGTTTGACGGGAAACGCTTCGTCGTTTTGGTATGATTCCAGTTCGCTGAATGCTTTGCTTCGAACATGGGAGATCCACGTTCGATCTCCTGCTTTTTCCGAAAGTGCTTCCTTAATATTGGTGATGTTTTCTTGCAAATTGCCGACTACCTGTAATCGAACGGGATAGCAGGCATCGATTTCTGCTTCCCGGGTGTCAATGTGCAGGACAGGGGTCTGTCCCTCGGGATTCCAGCTTTTTGGCGAATACTCCGCCATGTCAAAGCCGACAGCCATAATCAAATCTGCTTCATCCAATCCACAGGTGATATAGTCATCCCCGCCGATTCCAGCGGTCAGCAAGCTGTGTTCATCGGTCCATGGCACTGCACCCTTCCCCATGAATGTATGTACGACCGGCAGATTTGCGATTGTTACAAGATCTCTCAACGCTTCAGCTGCATTTCCCCGTGTCACCCCGTTTCCGGCTAAAATCAGTGGATGCTTCGCTTTTTCCAACATTTCGGCCGCCTGGTTGATCACCGGGCCATCCGCTTCTGCTAGGTGATGCGGAACCACATGCAGCGGGGAACTGTCCACTTCCATTCCCGCAATATCCTCTGGAAGTTCGATATGCGTCGCACCCGTCTTTTCCTCTGTAGCAACGTGAAAGGCCTTCCGCACAACCTCCGGAACAATCTCAGGTGTTTTTATCTGTGCATTCCATTTCGTTACTTTCTCATATACCGAAACCATGTCGTAGTATTGGTGGGAAACCTTGTGCTGGCGGCTAAGCCCTGCCTGCCCGGTGATGGCCACGATGGGGCATAAATCCATGTTGGCATTGGCGACACCCGTCAACAAATTGGTTGCCCCTGGTCCAAGTGTTGCCAAACATACGCCCGGTTTCCCTGTAAGCCGTCCGTAGGCCCCTGCCATAAAAGCCGCACTCGTTTCATGCCTTGTCAGGATAAATTGAATCGTTGAATCATGGAGTGCATCCATAACATCGATGTTTTCTTCTCCAGGTACACCGAAAATATATTCGACACCTTCATTTTCCAAACACCTTATCAAAAGTTCCGCAGCTTTCATTTACCGCCCCTTCTTCCGCTAAGAAATATCATTCGTCTTTTTCGGTTGCACCGCCGATTGATAAATGTCCTCCAACGACCATGTGCTGCCTTGTTCATCCCGATATACAATGTGCTCTCTCATGAACTTTGTCGGTGAATCCAAGCCAGCTGCCGCTGCCACCCGGAAAAGACCTTTGCGCATGGTGATGACATAGTTTGCCGTCCGCCACTTTTTCTCTTCGATTACGAGCCCTTGCTGCAAATCCGGATCCGTCGTCGCCACCCCGACCGGACAGGAATTGGATTGACATTGCAGCGCCTGAATACATCCCACAGTGATCATGAAAGCTCTGGCAATATTGACAAGATCCGCCCCCATTGCAAGTGCGATGGCCACTCTGTCAGGCGAAAACATTTTTCCCGATGCAATGATTTTCACCTTGCCCCGGACCCCGTATTTTCGAAGCGCATGATCGACCAACGGCAGCGCCGATCGGATCGGCAACCCCACACTGTCCGCTAATTCCTGGTACGATGCTCCTGTACCGCCTTCCCCGCCATCCACTGTAATGAAGTCCGGCCCCATACCAGTTTCCTTGATTGCTTTGGCAAGGTCATCAGCCTCCTCCCGGCTGCCGATTACGACTTTCATGCCGATAGGCTTTCCGGTATGTTCGCGAACCTTTTCCATAAATGCAAACAAGGAAGGAAAATCACTGAATTCCCGAAATCGATTCGGACTGTCGATCGACTTGAAAGGTTCTACCATTCTTATCCTGGCAATTTCTTCTGTCACTTTCTCCCCGTCAATGTGTCCGCCTCTTGTTTTTGCGCCTTGAGCCAGTTTCATCTCAAACGCCTTCACTTCCGGAATTTCGCTTTTTTCCAGCAATGCATCCCAGCTGAAGTTCCCTTCCTTATCCCTGACTCCGAATAGTCCGGGACCAATTTGCATGATGATATCCACGCCGCCTTTCAAATGGTAATCGGAGATTCCGCCTTCTCCTGTGTTCATCCAGGTTCCTTTCGCGATTCCCAATCCTTCCGACAGGGCGGTAATGGCCCGCTCGCCTAAAGAACCATAACTCATCGCCGACATACCAATCTGGCCTTTCACCTTGAATGGATGCCTCGTGTTTTCCCCGATCACGATTGCATCTTCGTCTTCCAGCAAATAAACAGGTGATTCGTCCTTTTCCAACCGTTCTTCCCTCTGAGCAAACAAAGGTTCATTAATCAATAGATAGCGATCGGTCGTGACTTTCGTCTCCCTATCCATCTTTAATTCTTCCGTTAAGTGAGGGAACATCGAATTCCTGATATAATATCCAGGCTCATCAAAATCGCGCTGCGAGCCAAATCCAATGACATCCCGCTTGTACTTCGCCTTTTTCACGATATTCTGATAATCGTTTCGCGAAAATGGCTTCCCCTCCCGGTTATTGTTGAATAAATATTGCCGCAGCTCGGGGCCAATGCTTTCCAAAAAATATCGGACTCTCCCGATTAACGGATAGTTACGAAGAATAGGATGTTGTTTTTGCCTCTTATCCACTCTGTATAAAAAGATTCCAAGTACCAGAAGCACAATAATAAACAACGTACACGCGATAAATCCGATGACCGTAAAAATGTTTGCAATGTTCACATGCCATTCCTCCTGCAAAGTCACTATTGGTAGTATGAACGTTTGGTCGTATATTATGTTTGGATGTGTTGAGGAACGGAGTGGTCAATAGGAGCGAATGTTCCGGGAGTAGTTCAGAAGGGGCATTTTGTACACAAAAAGCACTCCTTGAACAACTCGAGTCAGCATAAAAGAGCCACAGACCGACTCTTGATTACAAAGGAGCTAATGTATCCTTTTAACGGATCTATTTGACAAAGAGTCTAATTAGACTATAATGAAGAAGTAATAATAGTCTAATTAGACTCTTTATATCGCACAAATTTTTTCTTTGCCACATCCATGCATGTAAGGGCTAAAAAGTAGACAGTTAGCGAAAAGTGAAACCATTTCATCTTAATTACCCTAAGAAAGGTTGAAAACAATGAAATCATTTTTAATGCTAGGCCAGTCCAATATGGCTGGTCGGGGATTCATTCATGATACAACTCCCATTTATAATGAAAGAATAAGTATGCTGCGTAATGGAAGGTGGCAGATGATGACCGAACCAATAAATTATGACCGGCCTGTATCCGGCATAAGTCTGGCTGGTTCATTTGCAGAAGCCTGGTGCCGGCAAAATCCAGAAGATGCCATCGGCTTAATACCTTGTGCTGAAGGAGGAAGCTCACTGGATGAATGGGCTGTGGATAAAACTCTTTTCAGACACGCACTAAGCGAAGCAAAATTTGCCATGGAGACTAGTGAATTAACCGGCATTCTATGGCATCAAGGAGAAAGTGATAGTATAAACGGCAACTATAAGGTCTACTACGATAAATTGCTTTTGATTGTCGAGACGCTTAGAAAAGAGCTGGATGCTCCGGAAATTCCCCTTATCATTGGTGGCTTAGGAGATTTCTTAGGCAAAAAAGGATTCGGAAAGCACTGTACGGAGTATCACCTCGTCAACGAAGAGCTGCAACGATTTGCTTTTGAACAAGCTAATTGTTACTTTGTCACAGCTTCCGGTTTAACTTCCAATCCCGATGGTATTCATCTTGATGCAGCTTCACAAAGAAAATTTGGTCTGCGTTATTTTGAAGCCTTTAGCAATAAACAACATGTCTTAAAGCCATTAAATAATGAGAACGGATTAATCAATCGTATGCCTGGAGCCTACACAAAAACGGAAAAGATCTATATAAAAAGTATGGATTTGGCACAAGGAAAAATATCCTATGAGGAATTCGAGTCCTCCTTAGCGCAAATCAACAATCGTTGATTCCATGGTGATTGTCTTGAGGAATTTAAAGGAGGTATTTTTTTGATACCGTTACTGATTTTAGGTTTATTGAAACAAAATCCCGGTTCATACGGATACGAATTGCTTGCCTTGATGAAAGAGAGACACTATCAATATGTTGTGAATTTCACGAAGGGTTCCTTCTACTATAATCTTCAACAGCTGGAAGAAAAACATTATATTGAAAAAGTCGATCAATTAGACAACACGCGAGAGAAACGCAATTACATCATCACGGAACTAGGGGATAAAGAATTTGATAGATTGATGGTCAAGTATGGATCAAAGACAGATTATATAAATTTATCATTTTATGCCGCCATGTTGTTTGCAGATGAGTATGATAGCAACGAACTGGCAAAACTTATTGAAATACAAATCGAGCAAACGAAAAAGAAAATCTCCTTGATAGAGCAATCGCTAACCACTTTTGATGAAAAGAACCATTTCAAGAAGTTACTGGAGAATTCACGTTCCCATCATATCGTGAATGTTAAATGGTTTGAAGAACTATTAATGGATATAAAAAAATAAGCCAACCATTAAAAAAGCGCCTGCCACTCCTTGCATATGTCACATTCGACATACAAGAGTGCCAGGCACTTTCCATCAGTCAGCTTTGTAAATCATTTTTCCTTATCAATATGCTCTCTTAGATTCCTGTTAGCATCATTCTTCCCCTCTTGGCATCCTACTATCATCATGAAAGGTAACACCATAAACAAAATTAATATAAACTTCATCAGGTATCACCATCCTATATTATTTTTCCTTTATTATAATAGAAATAGCGAGATTATTGTTTCGATTACAAATTTTTATAGAAATAGAGCTCCTAAATGATCCTATCCCACGTATCGGTGATACAACGTCTTTGCTTCTGATATATCCTTTGTACCATGGACTAGCACCCGTCCATCCTGAAAAATGACAAGGCGGAAATCTCCAATTGAAAAAGAAAGCAAATAAGGATTTTGCGAAACCTTGCCGCCATGTTTTGATAATCGCTCCGCCAGCTCTTGCAAGTTTCTGCTCCTCTGCTTTGCGGGACGAATTTGCACTGTATCCCGCCCGCACAAAACTGCTGTTTTTGCCTGGTTGTAATACGACAGAAAAGGATAGGAAGGGGCTTGACCGCAAGATGGACAATCTTCCTTCCTCAGCTTATCGACTTGAATGGCCGTATGCTGATTTTTCCATAAATCAAAGGACACAAGTTTTTTCCGCAACGATTTCTTGTCTTCAACTAATATCTTTAACGCTTCTGCCGTTTGATACGCGACCACCATTTGGACAGCCGGACTGATGATTCCTTCCGTATCGCAGGTTATCCCTCCCATCGGCACAGTTTCAAGCAGACAATGCAAACAAGGAGTCTCTCCCGGCAAAATCGTATAGCTAATTCCATAGCTTCCTACACATGCTCCATATATCCACGGAATACGATATTTTTGAGCTATGTCGTTTATAATCAGGCGAATATCAAAATTATCAGTGGCATCGATGATTAAATCCACCTTATCAATCATTTGCTCTACTTCCTCGACTGACACATCCAGCACCATGGCTTCAATTGTCACCGAAGAGTTAATCGATTGAAGACGCTTTTCTGCTGCCACGGCTTTTGGCAAGCGTTTTTGAGCATCTTCTTCTGCATACAACTGCTGTCTCTGGAGATTGCTCCATTCCACGTAATCCCGGTCAGCAATCGTCAGCTTTCCCACTCCTGCTCGGACAAGGGCTTCGGCGGCTCCAGTACCCAGGGCTCCTGCACCAATTATCAACACATGTTTGCTGCTAATGTTATCCTGTCCTTCTTTCCCGATGGGCCCGAACAATTCCTGGCGAGAATAACGCTCATTCAAGTACACTCAATCCTTCCATTGGACTGCTTGCTGTTGCATATCGTTTTTTCGGAATACGTCCTGCTTCATATCCCAATCTCCCGGCTTCAATCGCCATTTTCATTGCCTCTGCCATTTTCACAGGATCTCCGGCACCAGAAACAGCAGTATTCAACAGTACTCCATCCGCCCCCATTTCCATTGCGATCGCTGCGTCTGAAGGTGTCCCAATGCCAGCATCGACGATGACAGGTACATTGGATTGTTCGATGATAAACCGAAGATTCAATGGATTCACAATACCTTGCCCGGACCCGATCGGGGATGCTCCGGGCATAATGGCATGACAGCCTAAATCCTCTAACCGTTTCGCTAACAGAACATCATCCGACGTATACGGAAGGACAACAAAACCTTCTTCCAACAACATTTCCGCTGCTTTTAGCGTTTCTATCGGATCCGGCAGGAGTGTTTTTTGATCACCGATCACTTCTACTTTAATCATGTCACATAATCCAGAAACCTTTGCCAGTTTCGCCGTACGGACGGCCTCCTCCGCTGTCTTGGCCCCTGCGGTATTCGGGAGCAGCGTATAATTTTCCACATCGATTTTTTCAAGAAAATCGGGCTGACCAGCATCAAAAATATTCATTCTGCGGACGGAAAAAGTCAGGATATCTGTGTCTGAAACTTCTATTGCTTTCTTTTGCACATCAAAATCCGGGTATTTACCTGTCCCTAGCAAAAGTCTTGAAGAAAATTCGTAATCACCTATTTTGAGCATCATCATCCGCCTCCTACAAAGTTTACAATTTCGATTTTGTCCCGGTCAGAGAGCCTCGTATCTGCATGTGCATGCTTTTCTAATATGTTCTGATTCAGTTCCACAATCACAACCTTATCCCCAATTCCGAAGTACTCTAATAATGATGAAACAGTGGCAATGGTATCCGGAACTTCTACCATATCGCCGTTGATAACTAACTCCATCCATATTCCTCCTCGTTAAAGCGTTTTCTCAAGGTGGCGATCTATCCGGAAGGCACGTAAGTCCGCTGACAGCAGTTCTCGATCTACTAATCCAGCGATCAGTTCGCCAGTAATAGGAGAAAGCAAAATGCCGTTCCGGAAATGCCCTGTTGCCACAAACAACCCTTCGTATGCTGGATGCTCCCCTAAATAAGGAAGACCATCTGAAGTTTGCGGCCGAATACCAGCCCAGGCTTTTTCCCATTCTGCATGTATGATTTCAGGAACTAGTTTTTTCGCCTGCTCCATCAGATAAGAAATCCCACCCACTGTCACGGTTTGATCAAAGGTATTTGGTCGGACCGTGGCCCCTACCAGAAGGCGACCGCCTTTTTTGGGTACCAGATAACAGCTATGAGAAAAAATCGTTCCAGTCAGTAATGGTCGATGGGCGACCACGGAAAAGCACTCTCCTTTTACGGGATAAGTGTTGAAGGGAATTTCCGAATCAGGCAACAGGGATTCACTCCATGCCCCTCCCGTCAAAATCACCTTGTCACTCTCGAAGCTCCCTCCACTTGTCCTTACTCCTGCTATTTTTCCGTTGTCAAAAAGAAAAGCGAAAACTTCCGTAAACTCCCTTATTTCCACCCCCAGCACTGCAGCTGCTTTCAAAAAACCAAGCGTTATTTGCGGCGCTGCTACCTGCCCATCTTTTTCAATATACATCGCGCCCCGGATGGCTGAGGATAGGGCAGGCTCTCTCCTTCGTACTTCTTCCCGACTTATCCATTTTGCTTGTTCACCTGTCCGGTTTTGGAGTTCAATAACATGCTTAAAACGGTTTTCTTCCTCATCTGTCAAAGCCACTTTGTACATTCCTTTGTTTACTAATTCGATATCCATTCCGGTTAATTCTTTTATTTCCTTTGCAAGCATAGGAAACATCGACCTGCTTTTCTTTGCCAAGTGGAACAAGGGACCATCTTCCTCCAGTTCAGCCTGTGCCGCCAGCATCCCCGCAGCCGCTCCAGAAGCTTTACTTGCCAGGCGGTCCTTTTCCAGCAAAAGAACTTTTTTCCCTCTTTTGGCCAGGTTATACGCGACAGAACCCCCATTGACCCCTCCGCCAATCACAATACAATCGTACTTATCAGGCATTAAAAGTCCTCCTTTCCGCTTAGCACTTCCTATCTAAACTTGTTTGAGATAGAAAGTCGGGAAACATATTCTTTCACTTTCCCAAGAGGCTGGTTCGCCTCCAAAACACCCGACATCACAGCTACCCCTTTCGCACCAGCTTCCATCACCTCGTTTACATTGCCAGGTTTGATTCCTCCTATCGCCATCACCGGCATAGAGACAGACGATGAAACTAACCGTAATTGTTCCACTCCTCGTGGTGCTGATCCTGGTTTGGACTGTGTGGGAAAAACATGGCCAAAGAATGCATAATCAGCACCTTGCTTTTGAGCCAACGTTGCTTCTTCAAGGGAGTGAACCGAACAACCAACGCGGAATTCAGGGAAATTTCCCTTCACTGGGCCGATCGGTAAAGAATGATACGCTAAATGAACACCGCAGACCTTCATCACATGGGCAACGTCTAACCGGTCATTTACGATGATTTTAGAAATGGGAACTTGACTGTCTAGTAACAATTTAATCAGTTGATAGATTTCCATAGCCGTTTTATGCTTCTCACGGATATGAATAGCGGTTATGTATGGATGTATGTCCCCTGCGATTTTGGCTAATTTTTCTGGTCGTTGATTTCCGGTAGAAACGATATGCAGTTCTCCATTCCCCATAACCCTTTCCCCCTTGGCTAGCACTGTCTTTAATGAACTGCAACTCCTTCGTCATATTTTCCATCGATTCGCGGGACGCAAAAAGGCCACCCGGATATAGGGGTGGCCTTTTAGTCAATATATTATAAACAGACATAATATAAAAGTTTCAATCCCACTTCCCTACGCTGGTATTTCCCAGATCAGGTTCAAAGGGTCCAGAAATACTATCTGTCTCAGCCTTATACGGCACCCCCAGTGTAAACATATGTGATTTTCATTAAGTATAACATAGCTCTTTTTTCAAGACTAGGATATAAGTGTAAATACAGGAAAAGCTCTTTCGGATTCAACAAACCACTTACCACTGATCGCATAACCTTCTATTCATTCAAGAAACGACAGTCACATAGAATGTGTTTCCCATTTCCCGCGTCACAAAAGGGACTGATGTTTATTTATTTGAGTCACTTTTTTAAATGCGTGAAGTGTCGCGAGATGCCATACTAGGTAACACATCACCGTTAAATGAAATCCATAAAAAACCAATGAAGCTCGGATGAAGCACCTCATTGGTTACTATGCTAAAGAGATTTATAATTCTCTAATTTTGTTCATAATCATCCGCTGCTCGACGGATGCAACCAATCTCCTTGTGCCGGCTACCGTATCCGGGTTCACGCTCACACTGTCGATTCCTTCCTGGATAAGGAATTCTGTAAATTCGGGATACAAGGAGGGTCCCTGCCCACAGATAGAAACGCTCTTATGATGCTTATGTGCCCCTTGTATCAACATTTTGATTGCCTTCTTCACAGCAGGATTGCGTTCATCAAAGTAACCCATGGTGTTCAGAATTCCCGAATCCCGATCGGAGCCAAGTACCAACTGGGTCAGATCATTACTCCCGATACTAAACCCGTCAACCATTTTCGCGAATTCTTCCGCTTCGAATATGACGGATGGCACTTCGGCCATAATCCAAATTTTGAATTGTTGATCTTGTATGAGACCTTCCTCTGCCATGATTTCTTTGACTCTCTTTACTTCCCAAGTAGTCCTGACGAAAGGAAGCATGGTCCACACATTTATCAGTCCATAGTCTTCCCTTACTTTTTTTATGGCGCGGCATTCCAGCCGGAAACCTTCCTCGTATTCCGGAGATATATAACGGGAAACCCCTCTCCACCCGATCATCGGATTGGCTTCAATCGGTTCTACTTCTTCCCCGCCTTTTAATCCTCTGAATTCGTTGGAACGGAAGTCGCTCAACCTTACGACGACAGGCTTAGGGTAAACGTCTTGCGCCACCTTTGTGATGCCCTCAGCCATTTTATCGATAAATTGCTTTTCTTCCCCATTTCGCAATAGATACATAGGATGGGCGCCGACAAGGTGGGTGAAAATGAATTCTGTACGCATCAGTCCTATTCCATCGAACGGCAGGTCTTTGTATTTTCCGATCAAATCCGGCTCACCAAGATTCATGTAAACCTTCGTCCCGGTAATCGGAGCCAGCTGATGAAGATTCATTTGGTCGATAACGGATGGTGTCTGGTTTCTTTCTTTATCCTTTTCCTCCGTTTCCTCTAATATGCCTTGATAAACGACACCTCGTGTGGCATCCACAGTGACTTCCATTCCTTCTTTCAATACTTCGGTTGCATTGTTGGACCCGACAATGCAGGGAATGCCGAACTCTCTGGAAACAATGGCAGCGTGACAAGTCCGGCCACCTTCGTTGGTCACAACGGCTGCAGCTTTTTTCATGGCCGGCATCATGTCCGGATTGGTCATGATGGTTACCAGGATATCCCCTTCTTCCACCTTCGAAATTTCGGTGATATCTTTGATTTTCCTTACCTTCCCACTTCCCCTTCCTGGAGATGCAGCGAGCCCCCGCAAAAGCGCCACTCGTTTTATTTCCACTTGTTCCTTCACACCCGTTTCCTCCTTTTTTAACGTGGTAATCGGCCGAGCCTGTAAAATATATAATTCATTGGTGTCACCATCGATCGCCCACTCGATATCCTGTGGAGAGTGATACATTTTTTCGATTCGCAGTGCATCAGCAGAGAGTCGACTGATTTCTGTTGCTGTCAGGCATTGTTGCGTTACCAGGTCTTCCCCCAAGAATTCTTTGACGGCGACTTTTGACGTTCCGACTGCTTTCTCGTTTTTGACGACAAGGAAGTTTTTCGTGGCAATATGCTTTTCCACAACCCTATTATTCTTTTTATCAACGATATATTCGTCAGGAGAGACCATCCCGGAAACGACGGATTCACCCAGCCCCCAGCTGGCATTGATCATCATCTGGTTATGGTTTTCTGTCACAGGATTGGATGTAAACAGCACACCGGCTTTTTTACTGTTCACCATTTTCTGGACCACAGCGCAAAGAGACACATCGAAGTGGTCGAAATGCTGTTTCTCGCGATAATAAATGGCACGTGCCGTCCAAAGGGATGCCCAACACTTTTTAACGTGCCGGATCACTTCCGAAATCCCTTTAATTTCTAAGTACGTATCCTGTTGTCCTGCAAAGGATGCTTCAGGCAAGTCCTCCGCTGTTGCGGAACTTCTAACCGCTACAAACAAGTCATCCACTTGAAGGCTTGACTGAAAGGTTGCGTACGCTTCACGAATTTCTTCTTCAATCGCTTTCAAGATATCGGTTTGAAGAATCAATTCCCGGATCAGAGCACTTGCACTCTGAAGCTGGGCGTTATTCTCCATATCCAGCTGTTTTATCTCTTCGAGTATTTGTTTATCCAGGTTACGTTCCTTAACAAAATCGCTATATGCTTCCGCGGTTACACAAAAACCAGGAGGCACCCTGATTCCTCCATTGGTGAGTTCACCTAAGTTAGCCCCTTTCCCGCCCACCAGCGGAATATCTCCTTTACGGATTTCATTGAACCAGCGAATGTACCGCTTCTCTGCCATCTACATCTCCTCCAGCTTAGATTTAAAATTAGTATATCATTTTTATTTTATTGTGTCATACTATTTAAGTTATTTTAGGTAATTTTGTGTTACCATTGACTGAATAGGCCATTGCTGATGTTTATTTTTGTTTCTTCAAGTCACAGGCTTATTGTTGAGCTACAGCTGAGATAATCAATACATAAAACGAAAAAGATGCGACCTGGATATACTATTTAATAAGCGCATTCAAACCGACAACAAAACTCTGTGTTTTCCATTTTCGACCTTTTATAGGGGAATAACTTGGATTATGATAAAGTTATTGCGGGTTTTTTAAATCATATATAGAGTTGGATTAAGAAGGGGAGAATAAAATGAAGAAACCAATCAAGCTACTTTCTTACAATGTTGCCTTGCTTTCGCTCGTTCTTTTGCTCGTTGGCTGTGCAGAGGATAAAAGTAAAGAAGTAGATACAAACACATCAGATGATCAATCCGTTTCTGGTAAAGACTCTAACGATGATGCAAAGCCATCCACTCAGGAAGATGCAGAAGATACTTCTTCAGAAAACACCCAAAACGAGAGTAATAGTTCCGAGCAAAGTGGTGTGCAAAATGAGGGGGAAAAAGAAAACTCAGGGAAAGAAACCGAGTTGGATGAAAGAGATGCACAAATGGAAGTAGAAGACACTGACACTCAAAACGAGACCGACAACAACCAAATTCAAACAGACACCGATGAAAAAGATCAAGAAAAGGCGATTTCTTTCGTCACCAACTTTTTGCGGGACAGAAATAAATGGACAGAAAGTGAAAACGACTTTCTTCTATATGATGGGGAGATAAAGGGATACATTATCGTAAGATATTCCACCTTAGTGTCAGGGCATTCTTCTACCAATGGACGATATGCAGTAGATCTTTCCAGCGAGGCAGTCGTCGATATCACTGCAAACCCGGATTTCTTGAATGAATTAATGGACTGATCCTGGCATCTTTAGTTGGCAAAAGGTGGCGGATTGGTAAATCCGCCACTAGAGGAATTATTGGGACAGTAGCTGATATTGCTTTAAGATACGAGAAAAACTAACCTATGGGGTATAACACGGAAAAAACAAGATGAAGATTCATGCGCATCTGGGGATTCTACTATACCTGTTACTGCATGAGCCGAAAAACGCAGCCATTTCTAACTGCTCTCTCACAGCACGGATTTGTTATTCATATTAGCTTTCTTAAAAGCCTCGTAAATTGCGATAGCTCCAAAAACCACCATTAACGTTAACGTTCCCCACACCATGTAATCCTTCATAATAGCAGGAGCAGCGTCAAACCAGGCACTTAACGTCATGAGGAACTCTGCGGCGAAAAGCTTCGATTGCATTAAAATAACCACAAATGAAGCAACCGAGACTATTTTATAAATCATAAAAAACGCAGCCATGTTTCTTGACCATTTCCTTTTGATTAATTTGTAGATAGCTAAGGCAATTTCTGCTCCAAGTAGCAAAAGGACTATCGGCCAGAATGATAATAGTACTTCCTGATTAAACGCCGGAGTTACCATTCTAAGCCCATCCTGCCCACTTTCATATATTCCAAGGAAACGGTCGGCATAAAAATAACCTACTCCCCAAACCACTGTCCATATTAAGCCTGCGTTAATCTCAGATAATGGAATCGATTTTTTCTTTGGAACACTATATTCTTTCCATAATTTTTTTGGATCCCACGAAGTAAACCCCATCCATTTAGGCAGATCTTCATTTTTTCCATCCACTTGTTCCATAATGGCAAAAATCACTGTCACAAAAACATATGCCGTAATCGACCAGGTGATTGCATTTATCAGCACCTCTTCAATATTGGAAATCGATACGTCGAATCTCTCTCCTAGATTGATCAGATTTAAAAGCTTTACCCCCAGTAGGGTGAAAAGTGAATAAATAACCGCAAAAGGAATGATCCATTTTAGAATGGAAAGGTGCAAATCGTAATATTTGGGGCCGATTAAATGGGTTTGTTTTTCGCTGTACTTATTCGCCAAAACTTTAGGATCTCCCAACTCCTCAAGAGCCAGGTACACATCCTTTTCATCATAATCATCGGGCAACATGTCATGGATGGTCGATTCTAACTCTAAAGCGATATCCTCCTTTTTCTTCTTTGGCAACCATCGGGTCACTTCTTGAACGTACACCTCAATTAGATTCATTTTCCTTATCCTCCTCGTTAAGGACATCAAACAGCCTTTTGGTATTTTTCATCCATTCCTCCCTCAATTGCTGAAAAACCTTTTCCCCATACTCACTCAATTCATAATATTTTCGAGGCCTTTTTTCAGAAGTATCCCAAAAGCTGTTAAGAAGCTCTTGTTTTTCCAGCCTCCTTAGCAAGGGGTATAGCGTGCTTTGTTCAATGCCTATCCCCAGGTTCTCAAGCAGCTGAACAAGTGAGTACCCGTACTGAGGCGTTCTCAACTGGCTTAAAACCGCCAGCGTTAAGTTCCCTCTTTTTAACTCTGTCAGGAATGAGTGAATCGATAACTCCATTTTTTGTCCTCTTTTCTAATACTGTACGTCATACATTATGTTTATATAATATACTATACACTATTCTTTGTGGTTAGACCATATGTCTTTTATCATTTAACCAATTTGATTCAACGTAAAAAAAGACTCCAACTTTAAAGTTGGAGTCTTTTTAGGATACCGGTGGTCGGGGTCGAACCGACACTCCCGAAGGAACACGATTTTGAGTCGTGCGCGTCTGCCAATTCCGCCACACCGGCACGTTATTCATATGGAGGCGGCAACCGGATTTGAACCGGTGATAAAGGTTTTGCAGACCTCTGCCTTACCACTTGGCTATGCCGCCTTAAAATGGAGCGGAAGACGGGATTCGAACCCGCGACCCCCACCTTGGCAAGGTGGTGTTCTACCACTGAACTACTTCCGCATTTTTGGCTGGGCTAGCTGGATTCGAACCAGCGAATCACGGGATCAAAACCCGATGCCTTACCGCTTGGCTATAGCCCAACTATACCACACACTGGAAAATGGGGCGACCGGTGGGAATCGAACCCACGAGTGCCGGAGCCACAATCCGGTGCGTTAACCACTTCGCCACGACCGCCAACATATTAATAATGGCAGGGGTAGTAGGAATCGAACCCACACCGGAGGTTTTGGAGACCTCTGTTCTACCGTTAAACTATACCCCTATGTAATGGTGGAGGGAGTAGGACTCGAACCTACGAACCCGATGGGAGCGGATTTACAGTCCGCCGCGTTTGGCCAACTTCGCTATCCCTCCAAAATAAAAGGTGGCTCGGGACGGAATCGAACCGCCGACACACGGATTTTCAGTCCGTTGCTCTACCGACTGAGCTACCGAGCCAATAAATGATATGAAACTATGTAAGTGGCGGTCCGGACGGGACTCGAACCCGCGACCTCCTGCGTGACAGGCAGGCATTCTAACCAACTGAACTACCGGACCATATTAAGGAATGATTGGATTGTACCCTGTCGGGCACCTGTATCTCTCACTAGCCAAGGGATAACTCAGCGTAGTAAGTGAAATGAATTGGTTGCACTCTTTCAAGCACTATTATCATTTTCTAACGAAGAAGGATAATCGACGTTGCAAGAAAATAATTTGGTTGCGGGAGCAGGATTTGAACCTGCGACCTTCGGGTTATGAGCCCGACGAGCTACCAGACTGCTCCATCCCGCGATAATGTAGGAGATTATTCCTATCAAATTCTCTAATGGTGGAGGATGCAGGGCTCGAACCTGCGACCCCCTGCTTGTAAGGCAGGTGCTCTCCCAGCTGAGCTAATCCTCCAATTAAGTGGTGACCCGTACGGGATTCGAACCCGTGTTACCGCCGTGAAAGGGCGGTGTCTTAACCACTTGACCAACGGGCCATTTAAGAAATGGCGGAGAGCGAGGGATTCGAACCCTCGAGACCGCGGTAGCGGTCTACACGATTTCCAATCGTGCTCCTTCGGCCACTCGGACAGCTCTCCATGGCTCCACCGGTAGGATTCGAACCTACGACCGATCGGTTAACAGCCGATTGCTCTACCACTGAGCTACGGTGGAACGGATATGCCTGGCGGCGTCCTACTCTCGCAGGGGCAAAGCCCCAACTACCATGGGCGCTGGAGAGCTTAACTGCTGTGTTCGGCATGGGAACAGGTGTGACCTCTCCGCTATTGCCACCAGACTCATTTTGGCGTACATCCAAGTGTACTTTTTTTGTGACAACAACTATTATAGCTGTTTTTCACAAAAAATCAAGGGTAAATTTCAAAAAATCACTTACACCTTCAAAACTAGATAAGAAGGAAGACATCAACGAACTTCACACGTGATGGTGCTTTAATCCAGTTACGGCTCCTAACAGCGTATGGATAGTTCATCCAGCTTTTCGTACGCTTAAAGCGGCGTACTACAATCTGGCTGATCTATCCATACGCTGTTGACCGGTCGCCTTCACTTTTTGTTTTAAGTTAAGTCCTCGATCGATTAGTATCCGTCAGCTGCACGTGTCACCACGCTTCCACCTCGGACCTATCAACCTCATCGTCTCTGAGGGATCTTACTCATTTAAAA
>NZ_VZDQ01000028.1 GCF_009602435.1 Sediminibacillus terrae | reverse complement strand
TTAGAATTAGTGAGTGAATGTGGTGCAGGCGGGAAACCCTTTCGGTGGGCCTTTCAGGCCGAGGCCGGTAACAGAGGCTTTCAGCCGCAGAGCAAACCACCAGTTCACACTGGTGGTTTTGATTGTGTTGTTCCTCCTTTCATCACTCCGAAATAAGTTCTAGTCCTTTCTCTTATCGCTCTTCTCATCTCAATCCCAGCAGTTGATAGATGCTGCGCACTACCTATAGCGGTTATCCAACGCTTCGGTAGCATCCTTCGCTTTCCGCGGGCACGGCTTCAGCTAACTTGGTAAAGAAAAGCCCTTTACCAAGTGGATCTTCAGCTCGCGCTGTTCCCGCTGGAGTCTTCGTATGCTCCCTGCGCTAAGGAGCATGCTGATTAGCGGAAGCGTAGACTTTTTCCTGAGAACCAACAAAGCCATCTTAAAAACGTTTGTCAGGAAGTAGGTATTCCTTTTCATAAAAGACAGTTGGAGTTCCCGTCTTATCTCCTGTTCTTGGACTTTCCGCTTGTTTTTCTAGCAATGTCATTTGATGATACGGGCCATGAAGTACGATGAATAAAAAAATGTCCAGTACACGCGTTTATAAACAGAAAGCTGTTCCTAGCGAAGAAAATACCCGGAGACTCCCGCGGGAGGAAAGGCCTCGGTGAGATCCCGCAGAGCGTCAGCTCGAGGAAGCTCACCAGCCGCCCGCGGAAAGCGCAGGGTATTTTCGCAGCGTCGAATTCCAACTCAACAAAAGTAAGAAGTCAGGAAGACGCATCCAAACTATGTCGCAGTTTATATTTAATACGAAAAAATCAAATGGTCAGCTTGATAGGGCGGAGCTTCGTTACAAGTAATTCAGTGAATTTTTTGTTGACAAGCGAGGGAGGAAATTCTATCATGATAATGAGAATCATTTTCAATTAAAGAGCTCTAATTGAAAACCACTCAATCTATACTGCTGCAAATCACCACCATTTTTATCGGCTGCCAAAAAACATGCTGCATGCTGGAGTGATGAGACAGCTGGTCATTGATACATAAAAACAAAAGAGGAAAGGAATGGTTTTACAAATGAATACAAAAGGGAAATTTTCACTGGCAATCACGGTTATTTTGACTTTTAGCATTCTGGTTTTGTTTGGATGCTCAGCGGGCCAAACAAGTTCTGCCTCTAAATCAGAAGATAACGAGGACGCTTCGGCCAATGAAGAAAACACCGAATATCCAATTGTGATCGAGCATGCCTTTGGCGAAACGGTCATTGAGAGCAAGCCTGAACGAGTTGCGACCGTTCAATGGGCGAATCACGATGTTGCACTTGCCCTTGGAGTAGTACCTGTCGGTTTCTCGGCAGCAAATTACGGGGTCCAGGATGGCAGCGGGATGTTGCCTTGGACAGCTGAAAAACTGGAAGAACTCGGAGCAGAAGATCCGAATATTTTCCAGGATACAGATGGTCTTGATTTCGAGGCGATTTCAGATACAAATCCGGATGTCATTTTAGCCGGTTATTCCGGAATCACACAGGAAGACTATGATATCCTCAGTGAAATCGCTCCGGTTGTTGCCTATAAGGATGGTCCTTGGCTGACCACTTGGCGGGAGCAAGTCAGATTGGATGCAGCAGGCATGGGAATGAAACAAGAGGGGGAACAACTTATAAAAGACACCGAGAACCTGATCAAGGAAAAAGCAAGCGATTACCCTGAGATGAAAGGGAAAAAAGTTGTTTTTGCCAACTTCTCTGCCGATGATTTATCGAAAATTTATGTTTATACACCTGAAGATCCTCGAGGAGCATTCTTGACCGAGCTAGGAATGGAATATCCGGAAAGTGTAACGGATGAAATCACGGATCCAAACAGCTTTTCCCTGACCCTAAGCGCCGAGAATGCCGATGTCCTTAACGATGCGGATATATTGATCGGCTATGGTGATGAAAGCTTATACCAGGCAGTGAAAGAAGATCCTCTGCTCGGAAAAATCCCGGCCATTGAAAGAGGTTCTGTTGTATTCATTGGAAACAATACACCTCTAGCGGCATCTGGGAATCCAAATCCGCTTTCGATTGCTTATACCATTGACGACTATCTAGAACTAATTGGAGGAGCTATTGAAAAGCTAGATGAATAGTTTACCAAATTCCAAAAAGAAAGGCTTCACCCCGCATGTTCCGCACAACTTTGTCGCGGTGCTGGTTATTTGTTTCATTTTGCTGTGTTTATGTGTGGCTGCGTCCCTCGTCCTTGGTTCGCGCCCGATAAGTTTCGATGAATTGATAGATGGTTTGTTTCATCCGTCTATCGACTCTTATGAGGCTAATGTAGTGCGTAAAAGGGTCTCCCGCACCGTATTCAGCTTGTTTTGCGGTGCGGCACTTGGCATTTCCGGTGCACTAATGCAGGCGGTCACTCACAACCCGATTGCGGATCCAAGCATATTGGGAGTCAACACAGGTGCTTCCTTGTTTGTGGTAGGCGGTATTGCATTCCTGAACATTAACACTGCCAATCAGTATATCTTGCTTGCCTTAGCAGGGGCGATGCTTACTGCTGTTTTCGTGTTTGGAATCGGGTCTATGGGACGGGGCGGTGCCACTCCCCTTAAGCTTGTGTTGGCTGGAGCCGCCACGAGCGCTGCCCTTTCTTCTCTGGTGACAGCAATCATGATTCCGCGCTCTTACGTTATGGATCAATTCAGGTTTTGGCAAGTGGGAAGCGTCAGCTCAGCAAACTGGAGCGATATTACTACCTTCCTCCCATTTTTGTTGATTGGAATTCTGCTGGGGATCATTTCCACCACCGCACTCAATGCATTGGCCTTAGGGGATGAAGTTGCTACAGGGTTGGGTGTTCGAACTGGCATGCTGCGCCTTGTTGCAGCTTTGGCTGCTGTTCTTTTGTGTGGAGCGACTACGGCATTGGCAGGGCCGATCGGTTTTATAGGCTTGCTGGCGACTCATGTCATGCGACTTATTCTAGGGTCGGACATGCGGTTTATTATTCCGATGTCAGCCATCTCCGGAGCCGTCATTTTAACGATATCAGATGTGTGCGGGAGATTCCTCGGCAGCCCAGGAGAGCTTGAGGTCGGGGTTGTAACAGCTTTTGTAGGGGCTCCCATATTGATTATACTTGCCAGAAAGGCGAAAGTGCGTTCATTATGAAGAATAATAAATCTGTAGAGTTTATCATTGCAGGCAGACGTCAAAGACGCCGGCGATGGATAATTGTCACAGGAACTCTTGCAATACTTTTATTTATATTATGCTGGGCGATGCTCATACTGGGGAGCACCGTTTACCCAATAAAGGATGTATTGCAAGTCCTTCTGGGAGAAAAAATCAAGGGTGTGTCTTTTGCCGTCAATAACATTCGCTTGCCGAGAATGCTGGCTGGTCTTCTTGCGGGCTTTGCTTTTGGCATCGGCGGAAACACCTTTCAGACGATGCTGCGCAATCCACTCGCCAATCCGAATGTCATTGGAATCACTACAGGATCCAGCGCGGCTGCCGTTTTTTGTATTGTCATCCTGCATACTAGTGATGCGATTGTTTCTATGGCGTCCATCATTGCCGGTCTGGCCACTGTTTTGTTCATTTATCTGTTCTCAAGGGGAAAAACATTTTCGATAGGGCGGATCATCTTAGTCGGAATCGGTATACAGGCGATGCTTAATTCATTGATATCCTATCTTCTGTTAGTGGGAGCGCAACAAGATATACCCGCCGCACTTAGATGGCTCAGCGGCAGTCTCAATGGTTCGCAAATGCACGAACTTCCACTGCTTATTATCAGTGTTCTGTGCTTGGCGCCTATCATTGTAGCACTGGGGAAACAACTTGGCATTCTGGAGCTTGGAGAACAATCGGCCACTTCTCTGGGAGTAAGAACGGATATGACCAGAATTGTTCTGATTTTGAGTTCCGTGTGTATCATTGCATTGGCAACGGCCGTCACGGGGCCGATCGCCTTTGTGGCATTTCTTGCTGGACCGATTGCGAAAAGACTCGTAGGTGTTGGGTTTTCGAGCGCGATCCCGGCAGGTCTTGTTGGTGCCAATCTAGTTTTGGCGTCTGATTTGATCGGTCAATTTGCATTTGAGGTCCGATACCCTGTAGGAATCATCACCGGCATCATCGGTGCGCCGTATTTGATTTACTTGCTAGTCCGTATGAATCGAAAAGGAGAGTTGTAATGAAACCGAATCATATCTTTCAGGCAGAAAAGGTAATCGCTGGCTATGATGATAAAACGGTTATCCAAGAAATTAGCATGGAGATTCCAAGTAACAAAATAAATGTGATCATTGGTGCAAATGCCTGCGGAAAGTCTACGCTTCTTAAAACATTGGCAAGGCTGATTAAACCGATTTCCGGTAAAATCACCCTGGATGGAAAGTCGATCAGCAAAGTACCGCCAAAGCATCTTGCGCGTATTGTAGGGCTTCTTCCACAGTCACCGATCGTTCCTGAAGGAATCAGTGTGGCTGATTTGGTTGGACGAGGGAGGTTTCCGCATCAAGCCCTGTTTGGCGGTTGGACGAAAGAGGACTACGAGGCAGTTGCCGAGGCGATGGAAATCATGAATATCACAGAACTCGCCAATCAGCACATTGACGAGCTCTCAGGCGGTCAAAGACAGCGCGTCTGGATAGCGATGGCGCTGGCACAGCAAACAGACATATTATTTCTGGATGAACCGACTACCTTTCTTGATATCACCTATCAGGTGGAAATTCTCGATTTGCTTACAGACCTTAACCGAAAATACGGAACAACCATTGTCATGGTGCTTCATGACATAAACTTGTCAGCACGCTATGCCGACCATATTTTTGCTCTTAACAAAGGAAAACTGGTCGCAAATGGCTGCCCTTCCCGAGTCATCTCAAGTACGTTGATTAAAGATATTTTCGGACTGGATTGTACCGTGATAGAAGACCCGATTTCAGGTTCTCCTTTTGTGGTGCCGATAGGACGACATCACGTTACGAGTAGGACCGGTACTTATAGTTGAAAACAGGTGAATCATGGCGCAAAAAATTGCTCGCTTTAAGCAGTTTTTTTGCGTCATTTGCATGCTTCACCCTACGTACTACGTGGAAAGAGCATTTTATCCTGGGCTAAGCTGTCTTCTTAAGCGGCGGAATTTCTGCCGATGTGTCTTTTAGTGTTCAATAGAACTTCCAAAAGGGGCTAAGCCGCTTGCCTGCAATACAATAGGACTAGGTTGAATAAAACGCTTCCCGGGTATAAGCTGGATATAATCAAATCATCCTTTAACAAGGGAGGCAGGTAACATGGCATATGACGTGGAGGAGAAGAAAAGAAGAGCCGGTGAAAAAGCAGTCGAATACATAGAAGACGGGATGACGATTGGTTTGGGTTCTGGCTCTACCGTCTACTGGATGATGAAAAAGCTGGGAGAACGAATCAAGCAAGGGTTGGAGATTAAGGGAGTTCCTTCATCTTTGCGTACGGAAGCATGGGCCCAAGACTTTGGCATCCCCCTTGCCACTTTTGCTGAAATCAACAGGCTTGACTTGACAATCGATGGCGCAGATGAAGTCGATCCAGATTTTCAGCTGATTAAAGGAGGCGGTGGGTCCCTGCTTCGGGAAAAGCTAGTCGCTGACGCTGCAAAGAAACTAATCATTATTGTAGATGAAAGTAAGCAGGTTCGAAAGCTGGGCAGTTTTCCACTCCCTGTGGAGATTGTCCGCTTTGGTTGGGAAAACACAACGAGAAAACTTTCCTCCTTAGGATGTACACCAAAATTGAGGAAAACTGAGGAGGGAGAAGTGTTTGTGACCAACAATGACAATTATATCGTGGATTGCGCTTTCGAGGCGATGGGAGACCCCGCAGCTGTACACCGTGAACTAAAACTGACATTAGGAGTGGTGGAAACAGGATTGTTTCTCAATCGGACGAACAAAGTGATTGTCGGCCGGAAAAGCGGTGTTGAAATTCTGGAAAGATAGGGTTGGAGAAAACTTGCAGACTATGCATCTGCAAGTTTTTTTGCCTTTCACATTGTGGTGAGTATGCACTTTAACAAAAGGGAAGCCTTGAAAAGAGATTGACAGGGGAGAAGGGATAAGCTAAGATTGCACTGTAAATGATAATGAGAATCTTTATCATTTATAATGATTACATAACCATACTTAAACTAAAAGAGGGGGACAAAATGAAATGAAGAAGTGGTATATACTTATAATCACGATAATCACGGCTGTTTTGCTGGCTGCCTGCGGAGACGGTTCCGATCAGGACGAGCAAGCCGGTCAAAAAGAAGATACCTCTGGGAAAGAAGCTATTACAGTAGAAGATGCATACGGCGAACAGTCTTTTGACCAGGCTCCGGAACGTGTCGTCGTATTGGAATGGGTTTATGCGGAAGATTTATTGGCTCTTGGCATTCAGCCAGTCGGGATGGCTGACATAGAAGGATATCATAACTGGGTAAACATCGAACCGGAGCTTGGAGAGGATGTCCAGGATGTCGGGACGAGACAGGAACCGAATTTGGAAGCGATTGCCGAGTTGGATCCAGATTTGATCATCACAGCGGGGTATCGTCACGAAGCGATAATGGACAGCTTGAAAGAAATCGCGCCGACTATGGCATTTAATCCCTATCCAGCGGAAGGAGAGGGGAATCAGTATGAGGAAATGACCGGGACGTTCAACGAATTGGCCAAGCTGTTTGGAAAACAGGATAAGGCTGACCAAGTTTTAAATGATTTGGAATCTGCCTATCAACAAGCGGAACAGGAAATATCCGACGCTGGGATGGGCGAAAAGCCGTTTGTGCTGTCCCAGGCATACAGTTCGGACAATAGTCCGGTAATCCGTTTGTTCAAAGATAACGCAATGGCAGTTCAAATCATGGAAAATATCGGATTGGAAAATGCCTACCAATCAGATGGATTCCAGGTATATGGATATGATGAAACGAGTGTCGAAACGTTGCAAAATTTCCAGGACGCACGCTTTTTTTACATCGTTCAGGAAGAAGACAATATTTTTGACGATCAGTTGAAAGGAAACCCTGCTTGGGAAAATCTCCGATTTGTCGAACAGGATGAAACTTATCGGCTGCCAGGGGACACATGGACATTCGGAGGCCCGTTGTCGGCAGGAGTATTTGCGGAACAAATCAAGGAAGCGCTAATCGAGTAGAGAAGTGATAGTATGAAGGATGCTTTTTTGAACGTGAATAAATGGTTGAAGACGGCTTTCACTTTTGGAGGGGGAGCCGTACTTCTCGTTTCCCTTCTGTTTCTGCACATCAATCAAGGGAGCGTCGATTTATCCTGGGATGTAGTATGGAATGCTTTGGTGGCACCCGAAGACATCATTGAGCACCATACCGTACGCTATCTCCGCCTGCCGAGGGCAGTGATGGGGATTTTGGCTGGAGGATCCCTGGCTGTCTCCGGCGTTATTTTGCAGACGATCACGAAAAATCCACTTGCCTCTGCCAGTACACTTGGAATTCATTCTGGTACATATTTTGCGGTTGTTGTCAGTACCATCTTTCTTCCTGCCTCCCTTCCCCTTCAAGGATTGCTACCTGCGTTCCTTGGAGGTCTTTTCACCGCCCTGCTTGTTTATGGGCTGGCAGGAGGGACGGCGGCCAACCCGGTCAGAATGGTCTTGGCAGGAATGGTTGTAACCATCATGTTTTCATCATTTACTTCTGTCCTGCAAATATTTTATGAAAACGAAACAGCTGGTTTGTTTTTATGGGGAGCCGGAACGCTTGTCCAAAATGACTGGAGCGGTGTACAGTTTTCCATGCCTTTGATTGTGATCGGCATGGTCGTAGCGTTTTTTCTTGCAAAACAGCTTGATATTTTCCGGATGGGTGAGGATGTAGCGGCCTCTCTGGGACAGCAAGTGGGTCGAATCCGCATGATTGCGTTACTTGCTGCGGTGCTGCTCACAGCTGTAACGGTGAGTGTGGTAGGTCCCATCGGATTTGTCGGGCTGATTGCTCCCCATCTAATCAAGCTGCTCGGTTTTCGTAATCATTTTAGCCTGGTGACTGCGTCCTTTATCTGGGGGGCAAATGTTCTTTTAGGAGCGGATGTGCTCGCAAGATGGGTCGATCCTTCGTTTTCCGAGCTTCCTGTCGGGGCGATCACGGCCCTGATTGGAGCCCCATGGCTGATATGGCTTGTACTGAGAAACAGAAGCAGACAATATGGAGAAAAGAACACTGCTATGCTTGCAGGAAGCGTCAGACTTCCTCTTCAAGGCGGGTGGTTTATTGCAGGGCTTGTACTGTTGCTTATTTCCGCTATTGTAGTCGGTGCTGCCACCGGGAATAATGGCATTCAACTTACACAAAGTTTCTCAGCCGTTTTTGACGACGGGCAGGAGTTCCTTCGCAATATGATTTTTCAGTTACGCTTGCCACGTCTGCTTGTTGCCGCACTCAGTGGAGGACTGCTAGCTGTCAGTGGATTCGTCTTTCAAGGGGTGCTTCGCAATCCCTTGGCAGATCCTTCGGTGATCGGGATTACATCGGGTGCAGGGGTGGGGGCTTTGCTGGTCATTTTTTCTGCCTTTTCCGCAGCGTTTATTCCACTTGGTGCCTTCATCGGTGCACTTGCGGCATTTCTTGTGGTCATGGGATTATCCTACCGTGCCAACTTCCAGCCATCTTTGTTGGCATTGCTAGGAATCGGTGTTTCTGCTTTTGGCTCTGCAATTATCCAAATTGTCGTAGTGCAAGCGGATATGGCTGTGGCCTCAGCGCTGACATGGCTGTCTGGCAGTACGTATGCCAAAAGCTGGGAGGCACTGCTGTATTACTTACTCGGTCCTATGCTTCTTCTTGTTCCGCTTCTATATTTGCAAATAAGAAATCTGAACGTCCTGTCGCTTGGAGATGAAACAGCGAAAGGATTGGGAATGAAAGTGTCCAGGACACGTTTTTATATGGCATTGATTGCTTCCCTGTTGGCTGCTGCAAGTGTTTCAGCTGTCGGAACGATAAGCTTCGTCGGTTTGTTGGCTCCGCATGCTGCACGGATTCTGCTTGGCTCTGGTCACAAACAGCTGCTGCCCGCTTCTGCGCTGATTGGAGCAGTCTTGCTGGTGATTGCCGATGTTTTGAGCCGGACGCTGTTGGTACCAAAAGAAATCCCATCAGGTATTCTGGTCGCTTTGATCGGCGCCCCTTACTTTTTATGGTTGATGTACCGCTCCTCACACGTGAAAAAAGCTTAGGGGAAACCGGCATCATTCACTGGCAAAAGACGAACGATAACAGGTTTTGAAATAAGGAAAAGAACTCCATTTCCTGCAATAAACTTATTATGAAGGTGCAACTCCGGCAAGGTATTTTGCTTTCTGCGGGCATGGCTTCAGTTAACTTGGTAAAGAAAATCGCTTTGCCAAGTGGGTCTTCAGCTCGTGCTCATCCCGCAGGAGTCTATATACCTTGCCTCCGTTTGCTTTGAATAAGCGCAGTATCTTGCCGTAGCGATGGGGGGAAGGCACTCTTCAAACAATAGAATAAAAGCAAGCATGTCATTAAAAAAACCGAACGTGTTCGAATGTTTCCATTCGAAGCATCGTTCGGTTTTTGTTTCGGTGTCTCTATAATATTGTTTCAATCATTTGAATTCAGCGATTTACTGATTTGTTTTTTCGCGGATGAACTGTTCGACTTCTTCTGCTGTATTCATCGACAACAGCTTGTCCTTGAAGGAGGCAAGCTCTTCCTTGGAAAGATCTTTGATCTGGGTTCTTGCAGGAAGAATCGAAGTCGCGCTCATGCTGAATTCATCCAGTCCAAGGCCAAGTAAGATTGGAATGGCGATTGAATCTCCGGCCATTTCTCCACACATTCCAGCCCATTTTCCTTCTGCGTGGGCAGCTTCGATGACGTTATTGACCAGGTTCAGAATCGATGGGTTATACGGCTGGTACAAGTAGGAAACCCTCTCGTTCATCCGGTCAGCCGCCATCGTATATTGAATCAAGTCGTTCGTGCCAATGCTGAAAAAGTCGACTTCTTTGGCGAATTGGCGTGCAATGACTGCAGTAGAAGGGATTTCTACCATAATGCCGATTTCGATATCGTCAGAAACTTCGGTACCGGCGTTCGTCAAGTTCTCTTTTTCTTCCAATAGAATCGCTTTTGCCTGACGGAACTCGTCCAGCGTGGCGATCATCGGGAACATGATTTTCAGGTTGCCGGATGTACTTGCCCGCAGCAATGCGCGCAGCTGGGTACGGAAAATGTCATCTCGCTCCAGACAAAGGCGGATGGCGCGGAAGCCTAAGAACGGATTCAATTCTTTCGGCAAATCCAAATAAGAAAGCTCTTTATCTCCTCCGATGTCGAGTGTACGGACAACTACCGGTTTGTCTCCCATTTGCTCCAATACGGATTTATAGGCTTCATACTGTTCTTCTTCAGTAGGAAGTTCGCTTTTGCCCATGTAAAGGAACTCGGTACGGTAAAGTCCGACACCTTCGCCGCCGTTATTGATTACACCTTCTACATCATCCGGAGTACCAATGTTGGCTACCAGCTCTACATGCTTGCCATCAGCGGTTTTAGTCGGTTCATCTCTCAGTTTGGCCCACTCTTGTTTTTGTTCTTCAAAGTCAGCTTGTTTTTGTTTATATGTCGCAAGTTGTTTTTCATCCGGATCGACGATGACTTCGCCGTCGATGCCATCGACAATTACCAAGGTGTCTTTTTCCGCCGTATCGGTAATGTTCTTCGTACCCACTACTGCCGGAATTTCCAGGGACCTCGCCATAATGGCAGAATGGGAAGTTCTTCCGCCGATATTTGTGGTGAACCCTTTGACAAACTGTTTGTTCAATTGGGCGGTGTCGGAAGGAGTCAAGTCTTCAGCGACTATGACTACTTCCTCATCGATCAGTGCTGGATCAGGGAAGGTCACTTTCAACAGGTGAGCCATGACACGTTTGGTGACATCCTGGATATCGGCAGCGCGTTCTCTCATGTACTCATTGTCCATGTTTTTGAACATATCGATAAACATGTTTGCCGTTTCATCCAATGCTGCTTCTGCATTGACATTTTCTGATTTGATTTTATCCTTGATCGGATTGATCATCTCCGGATCACTAAGTACAAGCAAGTGCGCCGAGAAAATCTCAGCATGTTCGTCGCCAAGAGATTTTCTGGCATTTTCCTTGATGATTTCCAGCTCTTGCTTGGATACGGATAACGCATCGTTTAAGCGTTCGATCTCCGCATCAGGATTTTCGATACTTTTCTTATCGAAAGTAAGTTCCGGGACCTCTAATTTATATACTTTGGCAATCGCGATCCCGCTTGATGCTGCAATACCCTTAATGCTGTTCATTATGTTTATTCTCCTAGCCCTTCATTTTTAATGGTGTCTACGATTGTCTGCAAGGCTTCTTCTTCATCAGAACCATCAGCAGTCACTTTGACTTCGGCATCCTTCGGAATACCAAGGGACATAACGCCCATGATCGATTTAAGATTGACGGATTTTCCGTTATACTCCAGGTTGATGTCTGATTCAAAGTTACCGGCTTTATTGACTAAAACCGTCGCTGGACGCGCGTGAACTCCTGTTTCGTCTGTGATAGTCATTGTTTTTTCTACCATAGATAAAACCTCCTATAAAAATTTATGATAAGCAAACAACGGGCAGTCTCCCTGTCCTATTTTACTCTTTTGTCAGGTCTTTTTTCAAGAATCCAAGAATGACAGCACTTACTGCAGAACCAATCAGGATTGCCAGCAAGTACAGTAGTGGATTTCCTTCCACAAGCCCAGCTACTACAATACCACCATGGGGGGCTCTGAGTCCAATATCGAACAACATCGTCAATCCGCCCGCGATGGCAGAACCGATGGCAACAGACGGGATGACCCTGGCCGGATCTGCTGCCGCAAACGGGATGGCCCCTTCTGTGATAAAGAAGGCACCGAGTGCATAGGCGGATTTACCTGCTTCCCGTTCCTGTTTCGTGAACTTGTTTTTGAAAAAGGTAGTGGCCAATGCCAGTGACAGAGGTGGTACCATTCCGCCTGCCATAATGGCGGCGATAAACGAAAAGTTATCAGCATCGAGCATGGCGATACCGAATGTATAGGCTGCTTTGTTGATCGGGCCGCCCATATCAATCGCCATCATGCCTCCCAACAGCAGTCCGAGCAAGACAAGGTTGGAACCACCCAGGCTTTCCAGCCAGCTGGATAAGCCAGTGTAAATGGTGGTCAATGGCGGGTTTATCAGCAACATAATCAATCCGGTAATTCCGATCGAGAAGACTGGGTAAAGCAATACAGTTTTTAATCCATCAAAAATAGCCGGCAATACTTCCATAGCTTTTTTTACGAGCAGGGTGATATACCCGGCAAGGAAACCTGCGATCAAACCGCCAAGGAACCCGGAACCGCCATCTGCACCTTCCACACCGGAAGAGATGGCAATCAAACCAGCAACCATACCCGGCGCAAAACCTGGCCTGTCAGCAATACTGGAGGCGATAAATCCGGCAAGGACAGGAACCATCAGGAAGAAGGCGTTCCCGCCGCCAATCGTATTGAGCATTTCGGCAAACCGATTATAGTCAGCACTTTCTGGATCGGCTGAATTGATACCCCATAGGAAAGAAATAGCAATCAGGATACCGCCTCCGACCACGAATGGAAGCATGTTGGAAACACCGTTCATCAAATGTTTATAAAAGCCGGTACGTCCTTTTTCCTCCTGTTGTCCTTCTTCCTTACCTTCACCTCCGTCTCCTTGGTAAATCGGCGCATCCTTTTCAATGGCTTTGTTCAGCAGTTCTTGCGGCTGATGGATCGCCTTGCCTACAGGCACTTGAATCAAAGGTTTACCGCGGAAGCGTTCGGTTTCGATTTTGGTATCTGCTGCGACGATAATAGCATCAGCTGCTTCGATTTCTTCTTTGGTCAAACGGTTTTTCACCCCGCCGGAACCATTGGTTTCCACTTTAATCGAAATGCCCATTTCAGTGGCGGTTTCTTTCAGTTTGTCCGCCGCCATGTAAGTATGGGCGATTCCTGTAGGACAACCGGTCACAGCCAAGATCCGGCTGGAAGCAGCTCCATCGGTCGTTTCCTCCTCGGCGGATTCGTCTTGTTCTTTTGCATCGACGACGGCCATCACTTCTTCCGCAGTGGATGCTTCTTCCAGCTTCTGGCGGAACTTTTTATCCATCAAGAAAGAAGATAATCGTGACAGGGTTTCCAAGTGTGTCTGATTGGCTCCTTCAGAAGCGGCAATCATGAAAAACAAGTGGGAAGGGGACTCATCCAATGCCTTATAATCAATTCCCTCAGCAGATCTCCCGAAAACGATAGCTGGTGTTTTTACAGCAGCTGTCTTGGCGTGCGGGATGGCAATCCCTTCGCCGATTCCGGTCGTGCTTTGTTCTTCCCGTGCGAGGATCGCTTTTTTATATTCCTCTTTATCGTTTAAACGGCCGGCTTCATCGAGCTTGTTGACAAGCTCCTCGATAACGCCGGGCTTGTCTGACGCCTTTAAATCAAGAATAATCGTGTCTTTTTTCAATAAGTCTGTGATTTTCATTGTTAGAACCTCCCTTTATCTAATGAATGAACGGTGACTTGAGGGAGCAGGCCGTCCACGTCTGTTTTGTTACATAAATCATCCTGAAACGCAGTGGCGCTCCCTGCCGCGACAGCTGTTTGAAAAGCTTGTTCCGGTTTGTTCCCGGCTGCAATGCTTGCGAGAAATCCTGCTACCATCGAGTCGCCGGATCCTACGGTGTTTCGAACTTCTCCAGCAGGAACATGTGCCTGCAAGTACGTATCGCCGCTAACATAAACTGCTCCTTGTCCGCCCATCGATATAATGACATGTTTGGCTCCTTGCTCGTGCAGTTTACTGCCAAAATGAACGGCATCTTCTACGGTGGTGATTGTGGTATCGAACAATTCACCCAGCTCATGGTGGTTTGGTTTTACCAGAAATACTTCCTGGCCGACGATTTTTTTCAGTGCGTAACTGGATGTGTCCGCTATCATGTTCACTTCATTATTCCGGCAAAATTCTGCCGCTTTCACATAAAAGTCAGAGGAAACAGTGGAAGGAACGCTGCCGGCGGCAACCAGATAGTCGCCTTTTTTCAGATTGGCGATTTTTTGAAGCAGTTTCTGCTCCTGTTCTGCGGATATTGCCGGGCCGGGTCCGTTGATTTCCGTCTCTTCTTCTGATTTTAACTTCATATTCACTCGGGTCGGGCCGTCCGTTTCAATAAAGTCATGGGTGATTTGGGCCTTGTCCAGCTCCTTTTTTATGAAGTCACCGGTAAAACCGCCGAGGAACCCTAGAGCCGTATTCTGTTGTCCCAGTCGCTGCAGCACTCTGGACACGTTGATTCCTTTACCCCCAGGGTAATAAGCGGTGTCTTTCCCTCTGTTCAAACCTCCCTGTTCAAATCGTTCGACGTGGATGATGTAATCTACGGATGGATTCAATGTACATGTATAAATCATTTGTTACACAACCTTTATGTTTGTCTTGTCTTGATAAGGGGAGAGGATGTCTTCATCCTTTTCATTGGTGATAAGAAGTACCTCTTCTAAACCTGCAATCTTGCTGAATGAAACCTGACCAAATTTCGTGTGATCCGCCAGTACAAAACATTGTTGAGCTGAATGTAAAGCCTGTTGTTTGATCAATGCTTCTTCGGGATCGGGAGTAGTCAGTCCATAAGTTAAATCAATGCCGTTAACCCCGATAAAACATTTATCAAAACGATAGTTTTGCAAGCCGGTCTGGGCTCCGCGGCCAATCAAAGCTCTTGTCTTATGTTTTACCAATCCGCCAGTCAGATACGTGGTTATTTGCTGTGCGCTCAATGCGTCCAAATGGGTGAGACCATTCGTCACCACCGTGATATTTTTGTCCTTCAGGTGAGGAATCATCTCCAATGTCGTGGTGCCAGCATCCAAGTAAATGTATTCATCGTGTTCCACCAATGCGGCTGCTTCGGCAGCAATCCGCTTTTTTTCTTGAAGGTTTTTGGTCGTTTTTTCCGGAATGCTTAATTCCTGGCTGATTGTTTGTCTTGAAGCAGCTCCACCGTGGACCCGGACCAGCTTATGTTGGTTTTCCAGTTCGCTCAAATCTCTGCGGATCGTCGACTCTGAGGCTGTCGTCAGTTTGATGAGGTCTTGGATGGCAACGGTTCCATATTCGGCGACTTGCTTTAGAATTAATTGATGTCGTTCTGGTGTCAGGATAAGTCATCACCTCTATTTTTCTTTCAACCATCTAAATCATAAAGCAACCCCTTACATTTTTCAATCATAAATGTTCAAAAACATTCAAAAACATTCACCGATGTCATAAAATAGTCACGGAAAAAACAGCCATGTTCCTAAGCAGATCTTTCCGTGTTCTCCATTAAATATAGGGTGGATTATAGTGGGATGGGAAATACGGATACAGCAACGGGGGAAAAAACGGAGGTCGGGGAAGTTGTCAGCCCAACGCTGCGGAGACGGATTGTTTTCCGGAACATCAGGCCAGGGGCAAATCCCGGACATTCTGTTTAAATCCGGGTATTAGCTTAACTCATGACATCATGGATCCAGTTGACGATGTCAGTAAAAACTTCTTCTTTGTTTATTTCATTCAACATTTCATGTCGTCCATTTTCATAAATCCGGACGGTGATATCCTGGATGCCGTGTTGATAATATGTGTCTGCAGTGCGAAAAACACCCTTCACCTGTTTTCCGACTGGATCCTTACTACCAGAGAAAAACAACATGGGAAGTTGTTTAGCAATGGATTCAATCCCATTCGGATCATCCATATGGTCGAATCCTGTGAATAAATCTAAAAAGAAAGCTGCTGTCGGGACAAAACCGGAAAATGGATCGTTCAGATAAGCGCGAACCAGTTCGGAATCCCGGCTCAACCAGTCGAATTCAGTGACCCGATTATCAATGTTCCGATTGTAATTGGCGAAAGCCAGTTGATGGAGGAGCTTGGAGGGAACTTTTGGACCTCTGCGCTTTCTTTCTGCGATTGCCAGTATTTTTCCCAAATTATTTATCAAACCAGGGTGACTTCCTGTTCCTGAGAGAAGAACCCCGTTAAGCGCATGGCTATGCTGCTGGATGTAGCGTCTTGCTAAAAAAGATCCCATGCTATGGCCAAGCAGGAACAATGGCTTTCCGGGATGTTCTCTTTCAATCGTTTTCGTTACGCTCCATAAATCATTGACCGTTTTATCAAAGCCGTTCTTTTCGTCAAGAAAACCGAGGGTGCCCTGCCTTTTGCCGGTGTGACCGTGCCCTCGATGATCATTGGCATATACCGCGAAGTTTCGTTCAACCATAAATTCGGCGAATCGCTGGTATCTGCCGGTATGTTCTGCCATTCCATGAGCCAGCTGTATGATGGCTTTTGGCGAATGATTTGACTGGTACCAATTCCGGACAAAAACCTTATGGTGATCATCCGTGGTCAGCCAATACGTTTTTTGCTCCATATTTTTCCTCTCCTTTTATTTCATCATAATATTTATTTGGGAAACCGTCTAATATCGGCTTGCTAAGCGTCGGGGGATTATGCTACATTACTAGTATGTAATCGTCCGTTTATATGAGGTGTTATTGGATAAGAAATAGATTGGACAAGGATAATTTCTGGATGGACTTATAATCGGCGCAAATCAGCCGATAGTTTATTAGGGGGTGGAGCAGCATGTATGCAGCTGCGATTACGTTATTAATCATTGATGCAATTGCACTTATCGTATTGGTTTTACTTCAGTCCGGGAAAAGTGCTGGTCTTTCGGGAGCGATTTCCGGAGGAGCTGAGCAGCTTTTCGGCAAACAGAAAGCGCGCGGAATGGATTTAGTTCTTCACCGGGCCACCGTGGTGGCTTCGGTTGTCTTGTTCGTGCTCACGTTTGTTGTCGGTTTTATTTTGCAACCATAAGACTGGAGCCTGAACGGGACTGATTGAATTTGAATAAGGTATCCCAACGATCCCTTGCTGCAAGAGCGGCAGGGGATTGTTTAATTTTAAAGATAAGAAGGCCAGTCTTAACGCCCTCGAGGGTTTGTTGAAGTTTGTCGATAGCCCGCACGATGGGGGACGTGCAGGGGTTGTCATTGGAAGTGTTGATTTTAGCCTGATTCCTTTACAGGCGCTTGTGCTTTTCTTAACCCGGCAAGTAAAACCTTATCCCGTTACAATCCTTCATAAGAAAGCTAAAATAGGGGAAGAGAAACACGACGGTGAAATCTGTAAGAGGAAGCAGAAATTCCGTTGCACACAGAAAATACATGAAACAGCGAAAAATGAGGAGTGGAAGCAATTATGAAAATCAAACTGCCGGAACCATTTACGTTTGAAGGTGGAGAGCGCGCGGTATTATTATTACATGGATTCACAGGCCATACTGCTGATGTGCGGATGCTGGGCAGATACCTGCAAAAAAAAGGATATACTTGCCATGCACCTATTTATCGCGGGCATGGAGCACCGCCTGAAGAATTGATCAAAGCCCATCCGGATCAATGGTGGGAAGATGTCCAGGCAGCGATGAAACACCTGGAGGATATGGGACACCGAGAAATCGCCATTGCAGGACTGTCTCTTGGCGGGGTGTTGGGTTTGAAGCTAGCACATTCCCGACCTGTCAAAGCAGTCATCCCGATGTGCGCACCGATGTTTTTTGACAACGAAAAGCAGTTGACCAAGGGGTTTCAAGCATTCGCGAAAGAATTTAAACAACTGGAGAAAAAAGATGACCAGACGATTGAACGCGAAGTCCAGGAACTGCTAGACCATTCCAGCCGTATGTTCAAGGATTTAGGCGGACTGATTACTGAAGTGAAGGGAAAGGTCGATGAAATTTATGCACCGACTTTTGTGGTACAGGCCAGGAATGATGAAATGATCAATACGGACAGTGCTTCTTACATATATGAAAATGTGGAAGCGGACCATAAGGACATGAAATGGTATGAAAATTCTTCCCATGTGATAACACTCGACAAAGAAAAAGACCAGCTTCATGAGGATATTTATCAATTTTTAGAATCCTTGGAATGGAGTTAAGGCATAATAGAAATACTTATACCATTCTGGATAAAAAAGACCGAACGTAACGAATAAAAGACTAGTGAAGGAAGGTGAGCGTTTGGAAAACGAGATGAAACAGCAAATAATGGATTATTTCAAAGAGAATGCGTCCAAGCCATTGTCTGTGCAGGAAATCGAAGAAATTCTCGATTTGCAGGAGGCTGACGATTTTAAAATTTTGATGAAAAATCTTAATGAGCTGGAAGAAGCAGGAGAACTGGTCAGGACGAGAAAAAACCGCTATGGCCCCCCTGAAAGGATGAATTTGATCCGCGGAAAAATACAAATGCATGCGAAAGGCTTTGCATTCCTGATACCAGAAGAAGAAGGATTGGACGATGTTTATATCAATCATGCAGATTTACAATCTGCAATGAATAACGATAAGGTTCTGGTCCGGATTGAGGGAAGGGACGAGCACGGCAAACGGCCGGAAGGAGTTGTCGTCCGCATTTTGGAGCGTGCTGCCACTGAAGTGGTCGGTACTTACGATGATAACGGGAATTTTGGTTTTGTCATGGCGGATGACAAACGGATTCCGAATGATATTTTCGTCCCGAAAAGTGCTTCCAAGGGAGCAGTAGACGGACACAAGGTGATTGTCAAAATCACCAAATTTCCGGAAGGACGCATGAGTGCCGAGGGAGAAGTTTTGCAAATACTTGGTCACAAAAATGATCCAGGCATCGATATTATTTCCATTATCTACAAACATGGAATCAAAATCGACTTCCCGGAGGCGGTACTGGAACAGGCGGAAAACACACCGGAAACAATCCGGCCGGAGGAAATCGCCAACCGGAAAGATTTACGCGATGAAATGATTGTGACAATAGACGGCGCCGACGCAAAGGATTTGGATGACGCTGTCACTGTTAAACAATTGGAAAACGGTAACTATAAGTTAGGCGTCTATATCGCAGATGTTTCTTACTATGTAGAAGAAGGCTCTCCGATTGACGAGGAAGCGAATGAGCGGGCGACAAGTGTGTATTTGGTGGATCGCGTCATACCGATGATTCCGCACCGGCTTTCTAACGGAATTTGTTCTTTGAACCCACAAGTGGACAGACTGACACTTGGCTGTGAGATGGAAATCACACCACAAGGAGAAGTCATCAGCCATGACATTTTCCAAAGTGTCATCAAAACAAATGAACGAATGACCTACCATGACGTAAATAAAATTTTGGTGGATGATGATCCTGCTTTGAAAGATCGCTATGAGGAATTGGTTCCCATGTTCAAGGATATGGAAGAGCTTGCGGCCATACTACGCCGTAAGCGGATGAATCGCGGGGCCATCGACTTTGATTTCAAAGAAGCACAAGTCTTGGTGGATAAGGAAGGAAAAGCAGTAGATGTCGCACTACGGGAACGTTCTGTGGCCGAGCGTTTGATCGAAGAATTCATGCTTGCTGCTAATGAGACAGTGGCCGAGCATTTTCATTGGATGGAAGTTCCGTTCATTCACCGGATTCACCAGGATCCGAACCCGGATAAACTGCAGCATTTCTTTGAATTCATCGCCAACCTGGGTTACGTTGTGAAAGGGACATCGAACGAAATTCATCCACAGGCACTTCAGAGCGTATTGGAGGAAGTACAGGGAACGCAGGAAGAAATGATCATTTCCAAACTGATGCTGCGTTCCATGCAACAGGCGAAATATGACCCGCAAAGCATCGGTCATTTTGGTCTGGCGACAGATTTTTATACCCACTTTACTTCCCCGATTCGTCGTTATCCGGATTTGATTGTTCATCGATTGATCAGGACTTATTTGGTGAACGGCCAGTTGGATCAGCAAACACAGAAGCATTGGAAAAAAAAGATGCCGGAAATCGCCAGGCATTCTTCCGAGATGGAAAGGGCTGCTGTCGATGCCGAGCGTGAAACCGATGATTTGAAGAAAGCGGAATATATGCAAGATAAAATCGGTGAAGAGTACGATGGTGTCATTAGTTCGGTAACAGGATTCGGTTTGTTTGTCGAATTGCCGAATACGATCGAAGGACTTGTCCATGTCAGTTACTTGACCGACGACTATTATCATTTTGACGAAAAACATTACGCGATGATCGGTGAACGGACCGGCAACATTTTCCGGATTGGAGACGAAATCACGATCCGGGTGGTGAATGTCAATTTAGACGAGCGGGTGGTCGACTTCGAGATTGTCGGAATGAAACCGAGAAAGGCACGGGTTGCACCGGATCGTCCGAAGGTGATCACGGCCAAAAGGGAACGTACCAACAAACAAAACGGGAAAGCAAGCAAGAAACCGAAAGGCTCGTCGAAAAAGAGCAATGGGAAACGAAAGAAAAAGAAGAAGTAGGGCTTGTATTTTTTGGCTGTCGGCAGCATACCGCCAGCCTTTTTGCTTGTCTTTTCCCGTGCACTTGGCTGCGTTAATTTGCTTTTGATAGAAACTGCGCATTAACTGATGTTGTCTTGTCTCTGGAAAAGTGTAGTCCAACGCTGCGGAAATACCCTGCGCTTTCCGCGGGCGGCTGGTGAGCTTCCTCGAGCTGAAGCTCTGCGGGATCTCACCGAGGCCTTTCCTCCCGCAGGACAAGGAAGGCTGCGGCAGCGATGCATCGCACGAAGAAAATTGTTTTGTATTTTCGAGGAGTCTTCGGGTATTTCCTTCGCTAGGGCAAGTTTCCTGTTTAGAAACAATGAACTAGGCATTTTTTTATTCATGGTTCTCGACGCACCGTTTTATCAAAAGACATAGCTAGGAAAACAAGCAGAAAGAAAGTCCATGAAAAGGGGAAAAGACAGAACTCCAACTGTTTTCTGGGAAGATAAGCATGCGTTTCCTGACAACCGTTTTAAAGAATTCTTGTTGGGCTTCAAGGAAAGAGTTTCTACGCTTCTACGCTTGCGATAATCAGCATACTTCTTGGCGCAGGTAGCATGCGCAGACTCCTGCGGGAACAGCACGAGCTGAAGATCCACTTGGTAAAGCGGTTTTCTTTACCAAGTTAGCTGAAGCCGTGCCCGCGGAAAGCGAAGTATGCTACCGAAGCGTTGATTAGCACGCTTTTTGAATAGGCAATGAAACTTCTCATTACAGTTACTGCGCAGTTAATATTTTTTACAAAAGAGGAACCGTAGAAAAAACACTCGCAGAGGTTTTAGCGAGTGTTTTTCAAAGAATCAGGAGAGCAGAAGTGCCAAACAAATGAACAGGATAGCCGAAATCAAGTAAACAAGCCCTAGTATGCGTGATTTGGTCTCCTTATTGCGAATGGAAATTCCTCCTGTAATAAAGAGAAACAAGGTGAATACGACAAACGCTGCCCAGCCCCAGCGGTAAGGGAGACCAAACTGGAGCCGGATCAAAAATAAAATGTTTGCCGGAATGGCAATAATCAATGGAATATATAAGGAGTTAAGCGTGACTTGTTTGTTCTGATCCATCGTAATGCCTCCTTATCAACTAAACTTACTATTCATTTACCCGATAAGTTTTTCCGTTAAATCCATGTCCCATACAAAACCCAGGGATCTTCGAGTCGGAACGCCTGCTTATTGGGGATACTTTCGAAAGCTGTCTGGGAAAAATCGAACCAGGCAGTCGGTTGAAGCTCATCTTTGGCCAAATGATCTTTGACAGTGTCCATGAAACCAGGCTGTTCAAAATGATCGTTCCAGAAGTATTTAATTTGAGCATACCATTCGCGCTTGTGATCGTTTTTTATGGTGAAGAACCGTTTCCTGTCCGGACTCACATAAAAAGTTGATTCTGCCAGATATTCATCTGTCAGCAAACCCGGAGTCAATGGCAGTGGATAATAACATTCGTAAGGAAAAACATTGATTGCATTCTCACTCAATGAATCAAGCAAAGCATGTTTATCTTTCACGTCACCGATACGATCCCATTTTGGCCCTGACGTTCCGGTTAGCAGTTTGCAATCGACTGCTGGCAACGAATGTAACTTTGTAAACACATCCAGATTGAGTTTTTCCAATACACGGCGTGCTGGAAAGTTATGTTCATTCGTATTCGCTCCCGCCCACCGGATCTGCGGGTTTTCTTTCAGGCTGGAAATGATGTAGGCCAACAGTTCTGTCGCATGCCCTTGAGAAAGAAAGCGGTTATCGCTTCGCAATCTGCCAAGCATCGCCATTCCCCCGGGAAACAGCGTATAACCTGCAATGGCAGCCAGTTGATTTCCCGAAAATAATCCAAAGAGTTCATGTGCGTTTGAATCAACTAAATCCGGGAAAATATCAACGACGTAATCGTATTCTAGATTTGTTTTCATTTGCTTTACTAAAATCCAATCATCGGAAGTCAGTTTTCTGATTTGCAATAAGTCTTGAGGCACTGTCATCGTACTCCTTCTGGGGATATTTCTTTCGGTATTTTCTCACAGACCTCCCCGATTTGCACTAAAAAAGTACGGGAGTCTTTTAAACGAAAGTGGACCGATAATTGGAATCGAACGGTTTTTTTGTTAAAATGAAAGGTACGGAAACATAGGAGGAAATAGGGATGCCAAAAGGACAAGGGAACACAATCGCACAAAATCGAAAAGCAGGACACGATTTTTTTATAGAAGAAACATTTGAAGCAGGCATCGTCTTGAAAGGTACCGAGATTAAATCAATCCGGGCCGGCAGGGTGAATTTGAAAGACAGCTTTGCCCGTATCGACAGGGGCGAGGCTTACTTGATGAATATGCACATCTCTCCCTACGAACAGGGCAACCGTTTCAATCATGATCCAACCCGGACACGCAAACTGCTGCTTCATCGCAAAGAGATCGACAAACTGATCGGAGCAACCCAGCAGCAGGGCTATTCTCTTGTGCCCTTGAAGGTATATATAAAAAATGGTGTTGCCAAAGTGCTGATTGGATTAGGAAAAGGGAAGAAAAAGTACGACAAACGGGAAGATCTGAAACGTAAACAGGCTAAACGTGATGTCGACAGAGCCATCAAGGAAAGCCTGCAATGATTGCACTGGGTTGAAAAAAAGCGTATTTATGATATAATAAGAATTGTCTTAGGGACATTTACAACTCCATATGATAATGCTTGATCATATTTTCCGTTGTACCCTTTTTTACATGGGGACGTTACGGATTCGACAGGGATAGATCGAGCTCAGGCTGCGGGTCGAGGTTACGTCTCGTAAACCGTTACTCGCCTAAATATAACTGGCAAAGAAAACAATTACTCTTTAGCAGCTGCGTAAGCAGCACTAAAGGATCCTTCCTGCCATCGCCCGTGTGGCAGATTGAAGGGTCTCAACTGAAGCGGGCTACGCTGTCATCCACCGTCTGAGGATGCCAGAAGAGACTAATCAGACTAGCTCCCCGGAAGCCTGTTGGTAGGCTGAAAGGGTAGTGAATGATAATATACCAACTACGCTCGTAGATGCCTGAGTGCCGATATCTCTGGACGTGGGTTCGATTCCCACCGTCTCCACCAAATACATAGAAGATGGTTTTGGTGGATTTTCTATATCATAAACCGATAAAGCATAAGCTTTCACTTCAGGAAAGCTTATGCTTTATTTTATTTTTGGCTTTAGTGGTAGACAT
The DNA here is from genome assembly GCF_009602435.1 of Sediminibacillus terrae. Classification (GTDB taxonomy): domain Bacteria; phylum Bacillota; class Bacilli; order Bacillales; family Amphibacillaceae; genus Sediminibacillus; species Sediminibacillus terrae. The sequence continues at coordinate 146,837 of NZ_VZDQ01000028.1, read as the reverse complement.
CAATTCATATTCTAATGATGGAAATTCTCCTGGTTGACAAAATACCCCGAGAGGTATATTATTGGTTTTGCATTACGAGCTACCGGTATTTTGTAACGGAAACTGGTAACAGGGCAGAGGCCCATTTTTATTTCCATTTTTAAATACCCCTAGGGGTAACTTAGGGGCAGCAAAGAGGAGGTTTTATTGGTATGTCAGAAACGAAAAAAACAACAATCGTTCTATTCAGCGGCGATTATGATAAGGCGATGGCCGCATACATCATCGCAAATGGCGCTGCTGCATATGACCATGAAGTCACCATATTCCATACCTTTTGGGGTTTGAATGCACTTAGAAAAGCAGAAAGCATGGAAGTGAAAAAAGGATTCATGGAGAAATTGTTTGGGAAAATGATGCCACGTGGTGTAGACAAAATGGGCTTATCGAAGATGAATTTTGCTGGATTTGGCCCTAAAATGATCAAGAAAGTCATGAAAAAGCATAATGCAATGAGCCTGCCGAACTTAATGGAAATGGCCCAAGAACAAGAGGTAAAGCTAGTGGCATGCACGATGACAATGGATTTATTGGGACTTCAAAAAGAAGAACTTTTAGATGATATAGAGTATGCAGGGGTTGCAGCGTACCTTGGTGACGCAGAAGATGGCAATGTAAACCTGTTTATCTGATCGTTTAGGTTCTCCCTGGTCACGAAAAGGGATGAGTCATATTTGTTCTCCATGCAAATGATTGGTATTTGTTTAAAAAAGCTTCATAGAAAGGAGATGATTAGCATGAAAGAAATAACAGCAAAAGAACTGCAGCGTTTTATGGAGAAGGATCAAACGTTAACTATTATTGATGTCAGGGAAACTGCTGAAGTGGCAGACGGAAAAATACCGGGTGCGGTGAACATTCCGCTTGGGTTGTTAGAATTCCGCATACACGATTTGGATAAATCGGCCGAATATATTTTAGTTTGTCGTTCAGGCGGCAGAAGCGCGCAAGCTGTACAATTTCTGGAAAATCAAGGATTCGATGCCATTAACATGGTTGGCGGAATGTTAGCTTGGGAAGGCAAAACAGAATAATTTTTTTAAACTACATTATACCCCTAGTGGTATAGGAGGTTGAAGTAATATGGAAAACGTGAAAGCCGATATAGTGTTGGATGCGAAAGGATTGGCATGTCCAATGCCAATCGTGAAAACGAAAAAAGCGATGAAAGATGTGGAAGCGGGCCAAGTGATCGAAGTACAAGCAACCGATAAAGGATCGAAAGCTGATATCGAGGCGTGGGCCAACAGTGCCGGGCACCAATATTTAGGTACACTGGAGGAAGGCACAACGTTAAAACACTATTTAAGAAAAGCATCCGAAGAAGAAACGGTTGAAAAACAACATCCTATAACTGCGACAAATGAAGATTTACAAGCAAAGTTATCGGAAAACATTGTTGTTCTCGATGTAAGAGAGACAGCAGAATTTGCGTTCAATCATATTCCGAGTGCGGTTTCTATCCCGCTAGGAGATCTGGAAAACCGTCTGGATGAATTAAACAAAGAGGATGAAATCTATGTCGTCTGTCGCACAGGAAGCAGAAGTGATCTAGCTGCTCAAAAATTGACGGAAAACGGTTTTGAACATGTCGTCAATGTTGTGCCCGGCATGAGTCAGTGGAACGGGGAAACGAAAAAACTGAACAATTGAGAAAAGGAAAAAACAAGAATTAACCATGATTTTTTTTGATTGAAAATATACGGTAGGGGGTAAAGATATGGCCGTGAACATGATGACCGCACATGAAGTCACGAAGAAGGTTATTAACAAGGAAGAGCTGTTTATTTTAGATGTTCGCAATCCGGATGCATTTTCAGATTGGAAAATTGAAGGAGAAAACTTCGACTATTTGAACATCCCTTATTTTGAACTGTTGGATGGAGTGGATGAAGTCCTTGATAAAATCCCTTCAAACAAAGAGGTATTGGTGGTTTGTGCAAAAGAGGGTTCGTCTGTAATGGTAGCAGAAATGCTGTCTGACGAAGGTTTGACGGTCTCTGTTTTGCAAGGTGGGATGAAGGCTTGGAGTGAACATTTAGAGCCTGTCAAAGTAGGAGACTTGAAAGGCGGCGGTGAAGTTTATCAGTTTGTGCGTATCGGGAAAGGCTGCTTGTCTTACATGGTTCTTTCGGATGGGGAAGCTGCAATCATCGATGCCACACGGATGATAGATGTTTTTATAGATTTTGCAAAAAGTAAAGAAGCAAAGATAACCAACGTGTTTGATACGCATCTTCATGCAGATCATATCTCTGGGGGAAGAAAAATCGCTGAACAAACAGGTGCAACATATTGGATGCCTTCACAAGATGCACAGGAAGTTACTTTCACATATACAGCATTAGAAGGTGGACAGGAAGTAACCATTGGGAACACAGCGATTGATATCCATGCCCTATATACACCAGGACACACGATTGGCTCCACATCTTTTGTCGTAGATGACAAGTTTTTACTGACTGGGGATATTTTATTCATCGACTCTATTGGACGACCAGATTTGGCAGGAAGGGCCGAAGACTGGGGCGGTGATTTAAGAGAAAGCCTGTATACCCGTTATAGAGAATTGTCTTCGGAACTAATTGTTTTACCCGCACACTTTATGATTATGGATGAATTGAATGAAGATGGAAGTGTTGGAGAAAAATTGGGTGTGCTTTTTAAACAAAATCATGGGTTGAACATAGCGGATGAAACAGCGTTCAGGAAACTTGTTACAGAAAATTTGCCGCCGCAGCCTAATGCATACCATGAGATCCGTGAAACAAATATGGGGATGATCGACCCGGAAGAAGAAAAGCAAAGAGAAATGGAAATCGGGCCGAACCGCTGTGCAGTTCGTTGATTGAGGAAAACGAAGAGAAAAATATCAAGGAGGAATTGAAGATGGATGTAACCAAAGTAATAGATGCAAAAGGATTGGCTTGCCCAATGCCGATCGTAAGGACAAAAAAGGCAATGAACGATTTGGAATCTGGTCAAATCCTTGAAGTACATGCCACCGACAAAGGAGCAAAAAGCGATTTGTCGGCATGGGCAAAATCCGGGGGTCATGAATTACTGAAAGATACCGAAGAAAATGATGTTTTAAAATTTTGGATAAAAAAGGGATGAAAGAGGGAACCGCTCTAGGTTCCTCTTTTTTTAAAGATAAGAAAGCATAAACCACTTCGAGGATTCGCTTAAGCTTGTCGGAGGCCCACACGAAGTGGGTCATGCAGGCGTTGCCACAAGAGGTGGCGGATTTAGCCTGTATCCTTTAAACACCGCTTGCGCTTTTCTTGTCTAGCTTCAGCGCCTACCCCCTCGAGGTCTTAAGCGAAGCCTCTATGTGGCAAAAAATCGCCACTTCGAGGATTCGCTTAAGCTTGTCGGGGGTGCCCAAGGCGCTTGCGCTTTTCTTATAAGGAGGTTCAACCATGGATTTTTTTGTTATTGTGACGATTTTCTTCTTGGGTTTTGTAGGTTCGTTTTTTTCAGGAATGCTTGGTATCGGGGGATCTATTATAAACTTTCCCATGCTATTGTATATTCCTGCTGCCTTGGGAGTGGCCGAGTTCAGTGCCCATGAAGTTTCTGGAATTACTGCCATCCAAGTGTTATTTGCAACAATCGGCGGTGTATGGGCCTATCGGAAAGGCGGATTGTTGAATATATCTTTGATTGGTTACATGGGGGTTAGTATTTTAATCGGAAGTTTTATTGGTGGATTCGGTTCGACCCATCTATCAGAAAATAGTGTCAATGTCGTTTATGGAGTGTTGGCGATAATTGCAGTTATCATGATGTTCCTTCCGAAAAAGATAAAGGAGGAAATTCCTTTGGAACAAGTGACATTCAACAAGGGGCTAGCGGCATTTCTTGCTTTTTTAGTCGGGATTGGCGCTGGAATTGTGGGTGCTGGCGGTGCATTTCTTTTAGTCCCGATTATGTTGGGCGTTTTGAAGATCCCTACAAGAATGACTATCGCTTCTTCATTAGCTATCACTTTTTTATCGTCCATCGGAGCAACGATAGGAAAGATTTCTACAGGGCAAGTAGAGTATTTTGCCGCTGCAATTATGGTTGTTGCTAGTTTAATTGCTTCGCCTTTGGGAGCAAAGGCAGCTAAAAAAACAAATACGAAAGTGTTGCAAATGATTCTGGCATTGTTGATAACAGGGACTGCAGTGAAGATATGGATGGAGATTCTTTAAAACGGACATTATAATCGAAAAGAGATAACAACCGCATTTGAATGAAGGAGTGGGGGAGAATCAATGGGTTTCTTATCAATCGTATTCATACTCGTTTTTTTGACTCTCTATCAAAGATATTTCCCAGTACAGGGAGTCAAAGAACTGAGAAAACGGACAAATGATTTAAATAGCAAATCAGATGTGATATTTTTAGATACAAGGGACTACCAAACCTCGTCCAAAGAAAAAATCGACGGAAATACTTTTTGCATACCACTTCCCTATCTAAAACGCCATTATGTCCATTTGCCTATAGATAAAGATTTGATTGTCATTAATTCCGATCGAACGGAGAGCTATTTGAGTATTAGGTTGTTAAGAAAGAAAGGTTTTCGGGTAGTCGGCTATTTCTTACCTGGTAAAAAGAAGAAGGAGGAGTACCGTTATGGAATACAATGCTCAAATGAAAAATAGAATGAAAAGGATTGAAGGGCAAGTCAGAGGTTTGGTACGAATGATGGAAGAACAAAAGGATTGCAGAGATGTCGTTACACAAATGTCAGCCGTAAGAAGTGCTCTGGATAAAACAGCGGCGCTTATTGTAAGTACCAATCTGGAGCGATGCATTCGAGAGGAACAAGAAGCTGGGGAAAGCTCCGAAGAATTAATAAAAGAAGCGGTGAATTTACTAGTGAAAAGTAGATAATGCACTTAATTAGTTTCTTTTAACAGAAGCCTTTTTATTATAGTGATCACCAGATATTTTTTAGGTTTCATCATACGCTTACCCGTATATGTATGTTTTTGGATTGACCTGCAAAGCATGGTCGGCAGGCAAATACGCTGAACGTCTTTTGCTTTCTGAGGAAGTTGAAGCCGTGCCCGTGGAACGCGTAGTATCTTGCCGTAGCGATACGAACCACGCATCAAACAACAGGATGATAAGAAATCTATCTAAAGAACACAAATAGTAAAAGTCGAACGAATTTGATTGATAGTTCAAGTTCGCCCGGTTGTTGCTTTGGTGGCCATGCTTTTGTCTGGCCACTCTTCTGTTTAAATTTTCGTCTTCACGTTGGACGGTTATGAATTACCAGATAGATAAGCTCCTCGATGGACATTTTATGTTCTTGCTGCATACTATTTTTCCAGAGACCAATTTATCCGCCTACTGGGAATATACTTGTTTACAGGAGATTTCCTGTAAAGTTATCGGCGGATGAACATATACTAATCCCACTTGATGGCTATCTTGTGAGCAGAGGAGAAGATGTGCTTTGGAAAATGTAATGCTTGCTTTCGCCCTCACTTTAATGGCAGGTTTGGCCACTGGTATCGGGAGTTTGCTGGCCTTCTTCACTTCCACTACCAATACTAAGTTTTTATCCTTTTCCCTCGGCTTTTCTGCCGGGGTCATGATTTATGTTTCCATGATCGAGATTTTTGTGAAAGCCCAAGATGCCCTTGTCGGCGCGCTTGGCAATGGACCTGGGCACTGGTTTACGGTTATCGGTTTTTTCGCCGGAATGCTGTTGATTGCCTTGATTGATAAAATCATACCGAAGCAAGGGAATCCACATGAAGTAAAGAAAGTAGAGGATATGTCTAAACACAAACGGACTGTCAGCGATCCCTCCCTTTTGAAAATGGGCACCTTCACAGCATTGGCAATCGGAATCCATAACTTTCCGGAAGGGATTGCCACTTTTACATCGGCATTGCAGGACCCCGCGCTCGGTCTTGCGATAGCTGTCGCTATTGCTATTCATAATATTCCGGAAGGGATTGCTGTTTCGGTTCCTGTTTATTTCTCCACGGGGGATAAGCGAAAAGCTTTCAAACTGTCTTTCTTGTCCGGGTTGTCTGAGCCGGTCGGTGCTGTTGCTGCCTATTTTCTTCTTATGCCCTTTCTGAATGATGTAATGTTTGGAATGATTTTTGCTGCTGTCGCAGGAATCATGGTGTTTATTTCGCTTGACGAGCTGCTTCCTGCTTCCAAAAGATATGATGAAGCCCATCTATCCATTTATGGTTTGATCGGCGGCATGGCTGTCATGGCGTTGAGTCTTCTTTTGTTTATTTAGCATGGAACAGGAAAGGGAGCGGCAATAAAATTTTGCTGGCGACCTTTCCTTCTGGGTGCACGTTCCTTCTCAAATGATTTATACTTATTGGGGAACTCTATCAATGAAAACGAAAATTGGAGGATGACACGTGTTTTTCGCCATTATTTTTTTCTTAGTAGCGTCTTTTTTCCTGTCAGGCAGTGAAACTGCATTGACAGCCGTAAATAAAATGAAGGTGAAATCGAAAGCGGAGAACGGGGACAAGCGATCGCAAAATCTGTTGAAAATGGTGCAGAAGCCCGATGAATTGATTACGGCCATTCTGATTGGAAACAATATCTCCAATATCATGCTGCCGACGCTGGTAACAATGGTTGCCATCGAATATGGGTTCAATGTGGGAATGGCGACAGGGATTTTGACGTTTGTATTGATCATTTTTGCAGAAGTGTTGCCGAAATCGATTGCAGCTGCTTTTGCAGAAAAAGTATCCTATATAGTTTTTCCGTTCATTCGTCTGTTGATGATGATAACCAAGCCTTTAACCTTTCTATTGAACAAGCTGACCAGACTTGTTATCCGGCTAGTATCCAGTGAAGATCCGGACAAGGTTTCCATTTCAAAAGAAGAATTTATCACGATGGTCGATATCGCGACTGCGGAAGGAACATTTGCCAGCGAGGAAAAACACCGGATAAAGGGGGTCATCGATTTCCAGCGACTAGATGTGAGAGACGCATTGAAAACCCCGCGTATGGAAATCGACGGCATTCCCGCCGATGCTACCTATGAAACTGCTTTGTCCGACGTGATGAACAGCAATCATACGCGCTATCCTGTTTACCAGGACAACATGGATAACATTATCGGTGTATTCCATGCTAAACAACTGTTGGCCTGGTCACTGGAACAGGACAAGCCTTTAGAAGAATTCATGGACGGAGAACCGTTGTATGTTTTTGAGTTTTATTCCATAGAAAAAGTGTTCAAACTAATGCTGAAAGAACGGAAACATATGGCTATCGTTCTCGATGAATACGGGGGGACTAGCGGAATCTTAAGTAATGAAGATATTATCGAAGCGATGATCGGGCAGGAAATAAAAGACGAGACAGACGATAACGAGGAAGTCTTGATTGAGGAATTGGGAGAAAACAGAATAGTTTGTAACGGGAAATTATCCCTTCATCGATTGAATGAAATGTTCCGAACTGATATACCGGAAGAAGAGGATATCTTGTCGGGGTTTTTGTTACGTGAATTCGGTCGATTTCCCGAGGAGGGGGAAATCATCTATTTTCAAAATCTGCAATTCGAAATTCTGCGAGTAGAGGAAAATCGGCTCCAATCCATAGCCATTGAAAAAATGTCAGAGTGAAGGTCGTTGGAACAGGAGTAACTTGTTCTTATCCAGAGAGGTCTTGCACTCTACACAGGAATGTGGTGTTCCCTGTCTTGCTGCGGGTTCGTGGTGCGAGAGGGACGCCAATTTTTCATAGAAATACGGGAGATTAAAGATAGTCAAATGGATTGTACTATAAAGCCTGTTAACCAAAATAGGATCCACAGCGGACTTTTCAAGGAACCTCGGTCGTTCGTGTCAGCAGAAAGCGAGTTTAGTTCCTGTGTGGCTTGTGGGAAATCGCTACTTTGATGGTATATGGATTGAAAATCTATTTGCAGAGAACCCTGTTTTCTGACGGTGGCAAATAATAGCAAACCGGACGGTATTTCGAAAACTTTGGAAATATCGTCCGGCTTTTATATTGGCTACTGGGCTTTTATGCCAGTCATTTTCAAATCAAACTGTCTTAGAAAGACACTAGTTGCTGCTTTACTTTATTTTTATGACGATTTTTCCCTGGGCATGATGAGTTTCACTCAGTTTATGTGCGTCGCGTACTCCTTGGGTAGTCAGAGGGAAAGTTTTGCCGACGTTTGCCTTCACCTTTCCATCCTCCAGCAGCTTTCCGAGTTCTGCCAGTTGCTCGCCATCAGGGTTGAGCCACAAGGACCCCGATTTGATTTGTTTTCTGTCGGCAATCTCCTTGTCCGGTTCTCCGACAATCGAAACGAGCGTGCCGCCTTCTTTTAAGATTTCAAAGCTTTTTTTCTGTATATCCCCACCTAATGTGTCGACGACGATGTCATATTCCTGCAGTACTTCTGCAAAATCTTCTTCCTGGTAATTGATAAACCGGTCCACGCCTAACTGCTTCAGAAAATCTTCATTCTTTCCGCTGGCTGTGGAAGCGACATAAGCTCCAAAACTTTTGGCGATTTGGATTGCAAAACTTCCAACTCCGCCAGCTCCGGCATGGATCAACACTTTATCGCCTTCTTTTATTTCGGCGAAGTCTATGAGACACTGCCACGCAGTAAGTCCTGCCAGTGGCACGGCAGCGGCTTCTTCAAAGCTTATGTTTTCAGGCATTTTTGCCAGCAATCCTTCGTCAATGGCGGTGTATTCTGCATACGTACCATTCCGGGTAGTGGCTGGTCTGGCAAATACACGATCCCCTGGCTGAAACCGGGATACGTTTGAGCCGGTTTCTTTTACGATTCCAGCGGCATCCCACCCTAAAATTATCGGGAAATCAAACGGCAGCATTTCTTTCAAATAACCTTCTCTCAGCTTCCAATCAATCGGATTGACAGAGGTGGCATGCATTTCGACTAAAACCTGTCCTGCTTCAATTGACGGTTTTTCCATCTCTATTTCATGTAATTGATCCGTGGATCCATATTGATCGATGACGACTGCTTTCATCATTACCCCTTCTTTCCTTCGTTTTCATCAAATATTACTACTTTTCCCGATTAACACTTCTGCCATTCGATAAAAGGTTACATTTATGGGTCTTGACGAACAAAATCCATGAAATCTATTAACTGGATTTTAATCGAGCTTCGAGTCAATGACAGCAAGAATGTAAAATCTCTATTATTTACCCCGTGATAGAAGTGAATAATCGTGGAATACAGCATAACCAATTCGTCAGAGTTACACAATCAAACAGCTTTCGAGGCGATTTTTGTTACTTTTTACCTGTAATTGATACACAATTGTAATATTGAGATAATATTTCTGTCATTTTGTAGTGATATACTACTAATTGCAATCGATAGATTTACGAGAAAAATAGATAACAATAACTACGAGAGAGTTCATACATAAATAGCGATTAAATTGTAAACAAGGTACTTAGGGGGAATAGCATGCTTACGAGAAAGTGGATCGGGATTAACACTGCCGTAATGATTTGTTTTGGAAGCGCGATCGCGGCACCGGCTGTTTCTGCAGAAACGAGCCTGGAAGACGAACAGCAACAAGTGCAAAGCGAACGGTCGGAAGTGCAGGCGGATATCGATGCGAAACAAGCAGAGATTGAAGAAGTACTGGCTGAATTGGAGCAATTAAACGAGCAAATCAAGCGGGTAGAGCAGGCGATCAAAGACAACGAGCAGAAAATCACTGATACAAAAACGGAAATCAAGCAGACCAAAGAGGATATCGAAAAACTCGAAGCGGAAATTGCCGAGCTTCAAGAAACAATGGAAAAACGATTCGACATTTTGAAAGAACGGGCAAAAACGTTACAAAAAAATGGTGGTACGGTCAGTTACATGGAAGTAATTCTAGGTTCGAAAAACTTTGGTGATTTTATTGATCGTGTAACCCTTGTATCGAAAGTGATGGATTCAGATGCCGATCTTCTGGAGCAGCATGAAGCGGATAAGGAAAAATTGGAAACGAAGCGCCAGGACATGGACGACAAGCTGGCTGATTTGAATGACATGAAAACAGAATTGGAAGGCATGCAGGCTCAGATACTTGAGCAAAAAGAACAAAATGATCAATTGAAGGAAGAATTGAAAGAAAAAGAACAAGCCACTCGTGATGAAAAAGCATCCTTACAGGAAAAGGATCAGCAGCTGGCTTCAGAGGAACAGCAAATTAAAGAAGATATCGAAAAACAGGAAACGCAGATTCAGGCAATGAGTATCGAGCAGTCACGCGATAATGCTTCGTCTTCCGGCAAGTCTTCGGCAGCATCCTCTGCCCCTAAGGCAACGGGAGCAAGCGGAAATGTAAGTACGGTTATTTCAGCAGGATATAAGTATATTGGCAATTCGGTATATGTATTTGGTGGAGGAAGAACGGCTTCTGACGTTGCAAACGGTCGATTCGACTGTTCCGGGTTTGTAAGCTGGGCGTTCTCCCAGGCGGGTGTAAGTGTTCCGGCAAGCACCGGAGCTTTGACAGGCGCTGGAAGCAAAGTATCTACCGGCAATATGAAACCTGGTGACTTAGTCTTCTTTGATACTTACAAAAAAGACGGACATGTCGGTATTTATATCGGCGGCGGCAACTTCATCGGTTCCCAAAGCTCTACAGGGGTTGCTGTAGCAAACATGACCAGCGGTTACTGGAAAAATCACTTTAAAGGCCATGTTGTCCGGGTAATGAACTGAACGGGTGTATGAAAAAGTTAACATAGAGGACTTTCCGTTATGGAGAGTTCTCTTTTTATTGCAGGCCATGTGACTAACAGCCAATGATTAGAAGCATACTGTCAAATGTTGTCGCCGGACATCAGGAGGAATGCTTCCAATCCGCCGAGCAGTGGTGTTGATAAAAGACCCACTTATGAATGACTTAATGTTTAACTAGCGGGGTGCTATTGTGAAAAAACTTCTTTCTTCTTTTTTATTATTGATTATCTTTACCCAACATATACTGCCATCAAACGTCGATGCAGCTGATTTAAATGAAAAATTGTTGAGTGAATCCGCTATATTGATCGATGCGGATTCTGGACAGGTTTTATATGAAAAAAACGCAGAGAAATCAATGTATCCCGCTAGTTTGACCAAAGTGGCAACCGCCATTTATGCAATTGAAACGGCCGATTTAGATGAAGTGGTGACTGTTAGTGCCAATGCGCGGTCAGTTGAAGGAACGAGAGTATATCTGGAAGAAGGCGAGCAAGTATCGTTGAAAAAATTGATCCAGGGAATGCTCATCAATTCCGGCAATGATGCCGGCGTCGCGATTGCCGAACATCTGGGAGGAAGCTCTGCACAATTCGCGGATGATTTAAACAGCTATTTAAAGGCGGTCATCGGTGTTCGCGATACCCATTTCACCAATGCCCATGGTTTGTTCAATGAAAATCACACTACAACGGCCTCAGACCTGGCAAAAATAACTCAATACGCCATGAAAAATCCTACTTTCAAAGAAATATTTGGAACTAAAGAATTGAAGTGGGAGGGAGAAGCCTGGTCGACCACACTTTATCATCACCACAAAATGATGCGGGAGAATCCTTATGAAGGGATCACTGGCGGTAAAACCGGATATGTCGATCAGTCGGGACATACCTTGATCACGACAGCCGAGCGAGGTGACCAACGGTTGATTGCGGTAACGTTGAAAGCAGCGACACAAGATTGGGCTTACCAGGATGCTGAAGCTCTGCTTGATTATGGTTTTGGTTCATTCGAAACGGTCACCGTACCAAAAGGGACAGAGTTTGTTAGTGACAACGGTTCTGCGTACAGTACCGACCATGCGATTGTATACACCAAAATGAAGGGACAGGATGCAGAACTCTCGGTGGATGATCAAGGAAACTTGGCTATTGAACAGGAGAACCAATCATTGGACATTTCTTTTGAACTGAAAGGGGATAAAGATAAACAAGAAGCTGAAAAAAGCAAGAAAGCAGCAGCTGATCAACCCGATAAACAGTCCGGTTTTACTTCTCTGTGGATAATTGCAGGACTGGCAGGAATTGCAGTGGTGTTTTTCCGGAAATGGATCAAACGTGTGGTCATGTAGGAACGTCATTAGGATAAGACAGGTCTTGGATTTTACCTTTGCAGTACAGCGGAGGACCTTCAAATTTACTTGACTATAATAAAGCTCTCTGACCCTTTTCTTTTGAATGATGGGTTGTCCATTTAAAGAAGCTTAATTTATATCGAACTAAAAAGAAACCGAACGATTTCGAAGTGTATGCATCGAATCATCGTTCGGTTTTTGTACTTCCATGCATTGATGATTTTGACCAAAGCACAGGAGTGTCTTGTTTCAGGCAGTCGTTTTCTTGAACCAGTTAGCATGATTCTGTTGAATATGCCGCATACTAACAGAAGAAAACGAAAGAAAAGGAGTAATCCAGTGAACAACTTTGACGGCGTTTTATTCAGCGGTGAATTTTCTGATGATGATGAACTGTTTTATTTGCGGCGGGTGAAAAATCTGCAAACACAGTCCATCCTTTCCAATCGGCAATTGGAGCAGCTGTATCATTATTTGTCCAGACAAAATGACAGGCAGGAGAGCTGTACGATTACGGTGAATGATCAAATTCCCGTTCTTTTGACCCCGCAAGAAGCAGAGCAATTGTTGACAGAGCTGGACGAAATAATCACCCACTTGTAAAAAAGAATAGTAGGAGGAATTAGGATGACAAATAAACGGAAATCCATGAAAAATGATGCTGAAAAGGTAGCGGAAAAAATGTATGATCCTGCTGACTATCAGAAAGATGAACAGTTATCGAAAGGAATGGCTGTAACACATGAACAAGTTTCCGACGATTATACAGAGGGCACAATTGATGGAGCCATTGATGCAGTAGATGACAATGGCAATTTAATCAACCATCATGGGGAGAAGATGACAAATGACAGAAGGAGGGGTGAAAATGGTGGCAAGAAGGAATAAAATTCTTGTTCCGGAAGCTAGAGAAGGATTGGACAGGCTTAAGGCAAAAGTCTCCAACACGCAGGATCCGGATAAGGCAAAGTACGAAACAGCCGAAGAACAAGGCATTGATTTGAAACAAGGATACAACGGAAACATCAAGGCAAAAGATGCCGGGAAAATCGGTGGCAAGATCGGTGGCAATATGGTTAAAGAAATGATCGAAATGGCAGAAGAACAATTGAAAAACAAGCAATAAGCAGCTGTCTGGTTCTGGGTTTATCTCCTTTCCTTTGTGGTTATCGAATAGTAAGGAAAGGTGGGTGAGAGGATGACGAGACATAAGTTAAACGATCTTAGAGTGGGCGAAAATTACTCGGCCTCCGAGTTGGACAGCTTTGTTTCTTCAAGCGATGTAGTGATTATCTCATCAAACGACTCCCAGCTTTTTTCTGATCCAGAAAGAGAGTATAAAGTTGTCCACCAATTTAACGGTTTCTTTGAGCATTCTTCCGAAAATGGAGAAAAATATTTCAGGGACAAACCTGCGTTTTTAGTAGAAAAAGTATAGAGTGCCAGGCCGGGATTAAAAAAGCGGCAGCTCCTGTTTACTTATACAGGGTCTGCCGCTTGCTTTTGTTAACAGTGTTTGTTGTATGCCTGAGAAAGGTTTGCTGCGATATCTTCCACTTCATGATCTTCAATCTCTTCACGTGGAATAAAGTGAAGGACTTTTCCATCTTTCATAACGGCCATTGAAGGGGAGGAGGGTTCGATCCCCACAAAATATTCGCGCATCCTTGCCGTTGCTTCCCGGTCTTGTCCTGCGAACACAGTCACGAGGTTATCTGGCTTTTTATCATTGTTCAAGGATTCTCTTACCGCCGGTCTTGCAAGCCCGGCCGCACATCCACAGACCGAATTGACTACGACTAGTGAAGTGCCTTGAGTTGAATGGATAAATTCATCGACTGCTTCAGAAGATGTCAATTCCTCGAAACCAGCTTCTGTCAGCTCTGATCTCATCGGCTGAGATATTTCTTTCATATATTGTTCATATGCATTCATTTTGCTTCCTCCTTAACTTTCACTTTTGGTTGCTTCGGTCATCTGACTCCATACTGAACCTTTTGCTTCTTCCCCGCCTTTGATTCGTTCAAGGGCAAGGTTCACTTGCATCCTCACTTCGAATTCCGGATCATCGCTGGCTGCCTCCAAAGCAGGAATCGCACGTTCATCTCCTACCTCGTATAAAAACATGGCGGCACGCCAACGTACGAGCCGATTCTTGTCTTTCAGCGATTCAGTCATTTGTGGCATTGCCTGTTTGAATCCGAGATCTGAGATACAATCGCCTGCCGTGCGGCGGACAGTAACCACTTTATCGTGGAGGGCTTTGTATAAAAAAGGCAGCACGGCAGGATCTTCTATCATACCTAAGTATGCAGTGGCCAAACGACGGATAGAGGCTTTATCATCCTGTAATGCTTTATCCAAAAAAGGAAGGTCTTCTTCATCCGGCTCGCCCAGTCTGTCCAATGCCGCATAACGTTTTTTCCAGTCAGGATCGTCCAGCACTGCCGGGTTTGGACGTTCTTTTGCAGATTCTGTTGATTTCTGCTCTGTTCCATCCTCAAAGGCTAGGTTTACCAGTTTTTTTAACCGCTCCTCATCATAACTGGCCGTTATTTCATCCACGACAGTTTCTCCGATTTCCTCCAATGTACCATAACGGGGACTTTGCTCTATCCATTTCCGTTCCATCACCATGTTTGCTGATGCGGTGGACGCTTCCATTGCGGCATCCAGGAATCGTTGGGGCAGGCCGAATCGCTGTTCTCGATCACCGTCCTCCAATTTCACCTGCATTGGCAACCCACGGAACTTTTGGATATATACTTTCACTTCGCCAAAAGCGTCATCAGGCGTTTGGATGGCTTCTATCTTACCGGCTGATCCTGTCAGCTCTTCCCCGAAAATTTGTCTCGCCGCCGGCAGTATTGTTTCCCATGCATGCTTTGGATGGCGTTCCAACGCAAGGAAATCAGCGACCCGATAAATGCCCTTAACGCCTTCTATGTCAAATAGCGCTTGAATATAATCAGGAGCAGAACGTAAGTCGTCTCCTTGTTTATAGTTATGGTTTTGTCCTGCGGGTAATTCCTCGTCTACATTGATTTTCATCGAATGCGGGCTGGGAGTGGGCTCTATTGATATTATTTTCACTTATATCCCCCTTTCAAGCCTTCTTGACTGAAATTTTACCAGACTTTGCGGCGATAATCCATCATCCTGATAGCGACAGGGACACATGAATCTCATTGACAGGAATAAAAAGCCGGCTTGAATAATCAGTTCTGAAAACAATGGCCATATTTTTACTTTTGAAAAGTTGCCTGCTGAGTGGAGGAAAAGCTTCCTTTCTTTAAAACATCTTCGGTTTTGGTTATAGTAATAATCAAAGAAAAGGAGGAATAAGAAAATGGCGAAACAAGTGATTCTTTACAGCCAGGAGACCTGCAGTCCTTGCCATGCTGAAAAGGAGTGGCTGAAAGACAACGGAGTCTCGTTTGAAGACCGCGATATTCGCAGTGATTCTCAATACATGAACGAAGTGATGGCCTTGGGGGCCAGTGCAACTCCGGTGACAGTGATCAAAGAAGCTGATGAGCAGGAAGTTGTCATGGGATTTGACAAAGAACGGCTGTCCGTTTTGCTCGGAATCTAAAAGATGTAAAAGTTATCCGGCTGCATACATTGCAGACCGGATTTTTTGCCTTGAAGAAGCTTAAACGACGGTTCAAGTTGCCAGCTGTTGTGTCGATTGGTTGTTAAGAAACGGTTTACCTTAGTTGGATGGGTAGATTCACTTATTCCGAGGAACGAAGAAGCCTTCCTTTTCCACAAAAATTTTGATAATTTTCGCTGGTGCGTTGACAGATGAAAATTACATGATAATATAAGGGTAGCTAATTGATAATGAATCTCATTATTAATTAGTCCTGGAATTACATAAGAGCAGACGGAAAGTGAAGGATTTTGTTATGAAGTTACGTTATTTGACACTAGCACTGATTGTACTATCGCTCATCTCGTTGTTTACCGGAGTGACAAGCCTGTCGCCTTCCGATATATTCAACCTTACAGAGGATCAGCTGGAGATATTGTGGTTGAGCAGGGTACCAAGGCTGATCAGTATTCTGATCGCCGGAATGGGAATGAGCATATGCGGTCTGATCATGCAGCAACTGAGCAGAAATAAATTTGTTTCCCCCACTACGGCCGGGACAATCGATTCGGCCAGATTCGGTATCCTGATTTCGCTGCTGATGTTCTCGTCTGCCGGCCCTTTGCAAAAAATGCTGGTCGCCTTTTTCTTTGCTTTGCTGGGTACTTTTATTTTCATGAAAATACTCGATAAAGTGAAGTTCAAAGATGCCATCTTCATTCCGCTCGTCGGATTGATGTTTGGGAATATTGTCAGTTCCATCACCACTTTTTTTGCATATAAAGAAGATTTGATCCAAAACATGTCATCCTGGCTCCAGGGCAATTTCGCTTTGATATTACAGGGGCGATACGAATTATTGTATATAAGCATTCCTTTGCTGGCGGTAGCGTATTTGTACGCCAACCGTTTTACGATAGCCGGCATGGGAGAGGAATTTTCAACCAATCTTGGTTTGAACCATAAACAAGTAGTCAATATTGGTTTGGTTATTGTGGCGCTGGTCACCACGGTTGTTGTTTTGACGGTCGGCATGATTCCTTTCCTGGGATTGATCATCCCGAACATCGTTACCATCTATCAGGGGGACCACTTGAAAAAAAGCCTTACTCATACTGCTTTGCTAGGTGCCGTATTTGTACTTGCTTGTGATATCATCGGCAGGGTGATCATTTACCCTTATGAAATTGCCATTGGAGTCACCGTCGGCGTCATCGGTAGCGGAATTTTTCTATACCTGGTATTGAGGAGAAAAGCGTATGAGTAATCGAACGAAACTGATCATACTTACAGTTATGTCTGCTGTCCTGGTGATTGTTTTTCTGTTTGGCAGTGCTGGCAGCAACTGGGACTACATACTGCCGAGAAGGACGACGAAAATTTTGGCTATCGCACTTACCGGCGGAGTTATCGCATTTTCGACTGTTATATTTCAAACCATCACCAACAACCGGATTCTGACTCCGAGCATCATCGGATTGGATTCACTATACTTATTGATTCAAACATTTATCATTTTTGTATTCGGATCGAACAGTGTGATGGTACTGAACAAAAATTTCAATTTCATTCTTTCGGTCGGCATGATGGTGTTGTTTGCCGGAGTGCTTTATAAGCTCCTCTTTAAGCAGAGTGGCAAAAATATTTACTTTCTCCTTCTGGTCGGATTGATTTTCGGTACATTTTTTGAAAGTTTGTCGACTTTCATGCAGGTGTTGATTGATCCGAACGAGTTCATGATTGTCCAGAATAAAATGTTCGCAAGTTTCAACAATGTCAATACCGATTTACTTGCTATTTCTTTTGTGCTGGTACTGTTGATTGTGATTTACTTTTGGCGTTTTTCCAAATACTTGGATGTGATGGCGCTTGGAAAGGAACAGGCGATCAATTTAGGGGTGGATTACGATTATGTGGTCAAACGGATGCTGGTCATCATTGCGGTCTTAGTGTCTATATCCACGGCGTTGGTCGGCCCGATAACCTTCCTTGGGTTACTTGTGGCCAATGTCGCTCACGAATTTTTGAAAACGTACCGTCATCGTTACTTGATTGTCGGGTCGATATTGATCAGTGTTGTCGCCTTGGTCGGGGGCCAACTGATTGTTGAGCGTGTGTTCACTTTTTCTACGACTTTGAGTGTAATCGTCAATTTTGTCGGTGGGGTTTACTTTATCTATCTTTTATTAAAGGAGAGTAAAGCATGGTAGTTGTAAAAGAAGTTTCCAAGCAATATGGAACGAAAAATGTAGTGGATAATGTGTCGATGAACATCCCCCGGGGGAAAATAACATCTTTTATTGGTCCAAACGGGGCAGGCAAAAGCACCCTGTTGTCCATGGTCAGCCGGTTAATTGCGAAAGACCATGGAGAAATTTTGATAGATGGCCAGGAAGTGAGTGAAAGCAAAAACAAAGAGCTGGCCAAAAAAATATCGATTCTCCGGCAGTCCAACCATATAAATATCCGGCTTACCGTGAAAGAACTGGTCAGCTTTGGTCGTTTTCCATATTCACAGGGAAAATTAAGCATAGAAGACAAGCGGTTTGTCGATGAAGCAATCGCTTATATGGAGTTACAGGAAATCCAGGATAAGTTTCTCGACCAACTAAGCGGAGGACAGCAGCAACGGGCATATATCGCCATGGTAATCGCCCAGGATACGGAATATATTTTGCTGGACGAACCATTGAACAATCTCGATATGAAACATTCCGTGCAAATTATGAAAGTCTTGCGGAGGCTGGTGAATGACCTTGGCAAAACAGTCATTCTTGTCATTCATGATGTTAACTTCGCTTCTGTATATTCTGATTATATTGTTGCATTAAAAGATGGGAAAATTGTGAACAAGGGGCCGACAAACGAGATTATCGACAAGGCGGTCTTAAAAGAAGTTTATGATATGGATATTGATATCCAGGATATCGATCAATGCAAGATTTGTTTGTACTTTTCTTAATGATGTGTATCAAATGACAGGAAGGCATGCCGATTTTCCGTAAACCTGATCGACGCTTTCCCGAAGGACAGTCTGACAGTGGGCCCAATTAATAACTGTTCAATGATTGTTTTTAAGGGAAGAAGGAAGACAGGCCGAGGAAGAAAAGTGAGCTTTATTCTGTCAATTAAAAAAATTTATTTAGAGGTGAAAGGTTATGACAAAAAGATTAGCAATGCTAATTTCCATTCTTATACTGGCTTTGTTCACAGCTGCATGCGGCAGTCAGGACTCTTCTGGCGATGACGCTGCAGCGGCATCCGAAAGTGGAGAAAAGGAACAAAAGACCGTTACGGTCGAGCATGAGTTAGGGAAGACCGAGGTACCTGTCAATCCAGAAAAAGTGGTAGTCTTCGATTTTGGTACACTTGATACGCTGAATAAACTCGGCGTCGATGTAACTGCCGTACCAAAAGAAAATCTTCCGTCTTACTTATCCGATTATGATAGTGAAGAGTATGAAAATGCCGGAACATTATTTGAACCGGATTTTGAGAAATTAAGCGAAATCGACCCTGATTTAATCATCATCTCCGGTCGTACTTCCGAAGCATATGATGATTTAAACGAGCTTGCTCCTACAATCCATCTTGGTGTAGACACGACCAGATATATGGATTCCTTTAAAGAAAATGCAACAGTGCTGGGAGAAATTTTCGGGAAAGAGTCTGAAGTGGAAGAAGAACTGGCTACAATCGATGGACAAATTTCCGACTTGAATGAAAAAGCTTCTGCTAGCGGAAAAAACAGTCTGGTGATCCTTACCAACGATGGCAGTATCAATGCTTATGGTCCTGGCTCACGCTTTGGCGTGATTCATGATGTGTTTGGTTTTACACCTGTTGATGAAAACATCGAAGCATCGACTCATGGACAAAATGTTTCTTTCGAGTACTTAGCAGAAAAGGATCCCGATTATTTATTTGTCGTGGATAGGAATAAAGTGGTAGGCGGAGAATCATCTGCCAAAAAAACTTTGGAAAATAAATTGGTGCAAGACACCAAAGCATATAAAGAAGACAATATTGTTTATCTGAATCCAGATTACTGGTACCTATCCGGCGGAGGATTGATTTCCGTGTCGGAAATGGTAAACGAAGTTGCAAGCAGTATCGAATAATTTAAAAAGAGCGTGACAAAAGCATAGTGACCTGTATAAAAACCGGACGATTTTCCAATTCGTTCGGTTTTTAATCTTCTCTTTTGATAAGGGTGCCACACTCCACTCCGGCAAAGTACTTCGCATTCCGCGGGCACGGCTTCAGCTAATTTGGCAAAGAAACCCGCTTGCCAAGTGGATTTTCATCACGACTGGAGTCTGCGCACCTTGCCTCCGTTGGAAGGAGAGACTTTCTCTACTGGCAGGATTACCGTTTTGCCTATTGCCGTCCGGGATAGAAAGTTAAGACGTATGGAACCAGGAGTTCTTCTTTTATCAAAGAACAAAGGCCACCTTTCTGCTGGTTCTTCGTCACTGTTTAGATACCTTTCAGCCAATAGAAAAATTCGTTTAATCCATCTTGTCTCGGTAACATAAAATCAGAAACGCGAAAATGTAGCGAAGGCAAGATACAGAGACTCCGATGGAACAGCACGAGCTGAAAATCCCGCAGGAAAGCGGTTGGTGCTTTCTGTGAAAGTGAAGCCGTGCTCGTGGAACACATATATGCTGAGACTCAATCTACAATTTTTTCAGGATAATGCAATTACCACTAGGATGGAAAGGATACAATTTATTTACTATTTACACAAAAATATGTTGAATTGTGTCGAAAATATATTATAATGAATGCAAACCAACTAAATCTTTATACTTAGTCAAAAAGAACTAACGAAAAGGGCAAACTCTTTGAAAAAAGGGGACGCAAAGCTTAGGGTCTAAAGCCGTCAAGGTCAAGATCGCCTGGCTGCCGATATCTTTTCTATTAGTCTATGGCTATTCAGAGAACCAGAATAGCCACTTTTAATGACTATATTTGTTAGAATATTCAGATAAAGGAGTGGTTATCATCGTAACAAGTGAAAAGAATCGAGTTGTAAAAGAATTGTACAATGAAACGCTAAAGTCAATTCAAGCCGTCATTCCTTTAGAAGCAGAGATCGGCAAAGCGAAAGTACTACAAGAATCCTTGACGATTCCTTTCGGTGTATTAATCGAGGTGACGGGAGATGTGCAGGGGACATTGGTGTTGAAGGCAAACGACGGGTTATTTGGATCGATTGGTGAAGCAATGTTCGGCATGCCCCTTGAAGGAGAGATGCTCCATTCTTTCTCTGGGGAACTCGGCAATATGATTGCCGGCAGCATGTCTACCGGTATTTATGAAAAAGGGTTGGAAACAGATATTACTTCCCCCTTGGTCACATCGGATGGGGACAAGGTTCTTGAAAATTTCCAACAGGCAATACAAGTCGAGTTGACCTATGAAACCATCGGCAAGATGGAAATTGCTTTGTTGATTCATACATAAACAGACAAGATGTCATGCAGGTAAAAAACGGAAAGGAATGATGCGCCGGAAGAAAACCAAACATTGCCGTGACTGTAAAACAGCTTTTGGACCAACTCAAAGGAAGAAGGTGCTGCAATGAAATTATTTCAATTCAAGCGTCTAAGAACAAAGATTTTGGCGGGTTTCTCCATAGTTATTTTATTGGTAGTCGGATTCGGACTTTATAATTTTTTATCACAGGGAAAAGTAAACCAAGATACAGAATCGATTGTTACGGAACAGCTTCCATTACTTATCGCCGATGAGCGGGCTGCATTTAATATAGCAGAAATGATCGCTTTGACAAGAGGTTATGTCATTTATGGAGATCCGGAATACCTGGAGCAGTTTGATCGATATGCTGAAGAGTTAGATCAAATGGAAAAAACGATATTGTCGTTAAGTGATAATGAGCAAGTAAAACAATTGGTGGAAAAAGGGGACGAATGGGAAACGACAGTCCGGGAACAAGTATTTGCCGTCTATAAGAACGGCAATGAAGACCAGGCGATATCTAATCTCTCCTTGCAAGTCAAACCGTTGGCCAGGGAGTTGATGAACGGTTTCAATGAGATGGCTGAACATAGGGAATCGGAAATCAAAACAGTTGGAGACAGTCTGGTTTCTTCGGGGAAAACAACACAAATCACCAGTGTAGCCATTTCCATCCTGGTTGCTGTACTTGGTATTTTAATAGCCATAATGACTGCCCGTATGATAACGAATCCTGTTTCCAGGGTGATGAAACGGATGAAACTGGTAGCGGAAGGCGATTTAAGCCATGAACCTCTGAAGGTACATTCCCGGGATGAAGTCGGTCAGCTGGTTACTGCAGTCAACCAAATGAACGACAACATGCGGGAATTGGTGACGGAAATCAGTTCGGTTTCAACGACTGTATCTGGTCAAAGCGAGGAATTGAGTCAATCGGCAAATGAAGTAAAAGAAGGAAGTAACCAAGTGGCAGTCACGATGGAAGAGCTCTCTTCGGGCTCGGAATCGCAGGCTAACACCACGACAGATTTGGCTGCATCGATGGCCGGTTTCACGGATAAAATTAAAGAAGCGCATGAAAACGGGAATACAATTCATGATAAATCCGAAAGCGTCCTGAAGCTGACGGAGGAAGGCAGCCAGATGATGCATTCTTCCATTGCACAAATGAGCCAGATTGATGCCATCGTCAAAAATGCCGTGGAAAAAGTAAAAGGATTGGACAAACAGTCAAAAGAAATATCAAAATTGGTTGGAGTCATAAAAGATATAGCCGAGCAAACCAATTTGCTTGCACTAAATGCCGCAATCGAGGCAGCGCGGGCGGGTGAGCAAGGAAAAGGTTTCGCAGTAGTGGCCGATGAAGTCAGAAAACTTGCCGAACAGGTATCTTCTTCCGTAACAGATATCACGGGGATTGTAACAAGCATACAAGCAGAATCAGGTTCTGTTGCCGAAGCCCTTCAGGGCGGTTATGAAGAAGTGGAAAACGGGACAGCTCAAATCAAAACAACCGGCCAAACCTTTGACGGTATCAATCATTCCATCAATGAAATGGTCGAGAGTGTCACGGTCATAACCGGCAACTTGACCAGCATCGTAGAAACAAGTGGACAAATGAGCCAATCTATTGAAGATATTGCCGCTGTTTCAGAAGAATCGGCAGCAGGCATCGAGGAAACTTCTGCTTCCATCCAGCAAACAAGCAGTTCGATGGAAGAAATCGCAGACAGGTCCACAGAACTTTCCCGGCTTGCTGACAATTTGAACGGATTGATTGGACGTTTTAAAGTATGATGCAAAGAGCCATTGTTTTTGGTGGAGTTGTATTCTCCATGCACTCGGTGGAATTCCGGAGAGCATTAATTTAAGGAAGCTCACCAGCAGTCCTCGGAAAGCGAAGGTATTTCCGGCAGTGGCGCGCACCAATTCCAATGTAATGCAGGGGGTTGGTAAAACTGTTTTAGCTATATCGCAGTTTCTTTTCATCGCGACTTTTCGCAAGCAGTAAAGAAGGCGGCGATAGAAGCCTTTTTAAAAAGAGAAGTGTTACACGGAGAGAAGAATCTTCATGTCCTCTTTTTTCGCTATGAAAAAGTATTGGAATACAAAACAAGCGTAGTCCATAGTCATTCAAATGACAAAGGGTCTGCGCTTGTTTATTTAGCAAAAATTTTGTCTGCTTCCTTCTCTAAGGGCTTCTGCTTCAACTATGGGCGGCATTCGGTTTGCCCATGCTTGCTTTTTGTTTCAATGTTTTAACATAGGGAAGCAAAAAGCTGATTAAAACACCGCTGAACAACGCATTGATCAAGGTGCCTGGACCGATTGCACCGCTGCATAGAAATGCTAAAAGAACGAGGATGACACTTATCAAAGCTCTTGAATAGGTAACACTCCATCCGGTAATCTCCGTAATCACCATCATGGAGCGATCCATCGGATTCGGGGCAATTTTTGATTGAAGATAGGTCGCCACTCCAGCAGCCGTGAATAACAATCCTGCTGTGAAACAAACCGATTGTCCGAACAAGGTTTCTGGCTCTATCCGGCCATTCAATAGATATACCCAGCCATCAATACCAGCTCCGGTAATAAAGGAAGTAATCATGGCGCTGAATTCAGGGAGGCTCTTTTTTGCCAAGGCGTTTCCTGCAATCATGGCAAAACCCACGACAACTTCCCAAGAGCCGATTGTCAGGCCGAAGGTACGATAGAGTCCGACAAGCAAGGCATCGAATGGAGATGTTCCTAGGTGCGATTGAATAGTTAGTCCTATCCCTAAGGTGAGAATGAGCAGCCCTGCCAAATAAAAAGGACTTTCTTGTTTAAGTGTCTGCATGGTTGGTCTTCCTTCCTATTCCGGTTATCCTAGTTCACTATAACAAAGTGAAAGGTATGCGGAAAGCTAAAGGTTGGTAATGAAAATAAATACAAGTAAGCCAAGTTGAAAACTTGTATTTTTTGACCCCCCTTTTGTAAAATGGAAGCAGACCGTAAGTATACGAAGGACAGGAGTGATAAAGGGTGTCTTACTTCTTGGACTCATTCGTCCAAAACAACCGCCAGCAGGAAATGCTGGAAACAGCAGAAAGCTTGGCGGCAAAATTTAAACAAAGAACGGAAGAAACAGAACAAAGTGCTGAATTTTCAAAGGATAATCTGGAAGATTTAAAACAAACGGGATATGTCACGTTGCCACTTCCAGAGAAATTTGGCGGAAAACACATCAATTTGAGCGAATTGCTGATGATGCAGGAAAGACTTGCGGAAGGAGACGGTTCTGCAGCGTTGTCAATTGGCTGGCACATGGGAGTTGTGATGGAACTCAGTGAACAACAGCTATGGAGCCAAGATCAATTTGAAGCTTTCGCACGGGAAATCGGTGAGAAAAAACTGGTTGTCAATCGGGCTGCATCCGAGCCGGCTACAGGCAGTCCGACTCGCGGCGGCATACCAGAAACAAAAGCAGTCAGACAAGGGGAGCACTATATCGTCAACGGCAGAAAAACGTTTACAACGATGGCCAGCGTACTTGACTACTATCTTGTTACTGCTTATATAGAAGAAAAAGAAGCAATCGGTTCTTTTTTAATTCCGCGGAACACCCGTGGCCTCGAGGTGGAACATACTTGGGATACCATGGCAATGCGCGGAACCGGCAGTGATGATTTGGTATTGCAAAATGTAAAATTGCCCCAACAGGCTTTAGTTGAATTGAATCAAGGTAAATCATCAAAACCAAAAGGCTGGCTGCTGCACATCCCGGCATGTTATTTGGGAATTGCAGTCGCTGCCCGCAATGATGCTGTCACCTTCGCTAAAAATTATCAACCGAACAGCCTGAAAACTACTATTTCAGAAGTCCCGCACATCAAGCAAAAAATCGGTGAGATGGATTTGAAGTTAGTGCAGGCACATTATTTCATGTACGGTGTCGCACGCAAATGGGATGAATATCCCGAATCGAGAGAGCAACTTGGAACAGAGCTTGCTGCAGTGAAGACATCCGTTACCAATGCGGCAAATGAAGTGGTCGATTTGGCACTCCGTATTGCCGGAGGTAGAGGGTTGTCTAAGCAGTACAAATTTGAACAATATTATCGTAATGTGAGAGCAGGTCTTCATAACCCGCCAATGGATGATATGGTTATTCAAATGCTTGCCGGAAAAGCGTTGAAGTCTGTTTGATAATGCTGTTGGCAGGATAAGAAAGCACCTGGGCTGAACTTTCTCTCAACTTGATTTGATGCGTGTTTCGCATCTTTCCGGAGTGGAAACGTGAAGGGTAGAACTGTTCACTTCTTGCTAATCAAAAAACCGAACGACTGGGATAATCGTTCGGTTTATATGTTTTTATCACGATGCTTGACCCGGCTTCTTTGATTAATGGAAGAGCGAACCGAGCTGATAACCGATAAAAGCAAGAGCGATTCCGCCTGCATAAGTGAAAATAGTATAGAAAATAAATGCTCTTTTTTGCTTTCTCAGATGGAGTTGGACTGCTTCCAGTTTGAAAGTGGAAAAAGTAGTGAAGGCACCGCAAAAACCAGTTCCAGCCAGAAGCAACATATATTCACTTACATGGAGGCCGTTCAATAATCCGAGCAAAAAAGATCCTATGACATTTACAAATACTGTCGCAACCGGAATGGTAAATCGAACATGGTGTTTCAGCTGTTGACTGATTGCAAAGCGGGCGATTGCACCAATAAACCCGCCGATTGCCACCAGAATAAATAGTAATCCGTTCATTCAGATTCACTCCTCACTACCGCCCGGTACCCCAGCTTGCTCATTGCAAGGCCGCCGAATATACTGATCAAGACATAAAATACGGCGAGCAGCTGCCTTTCATCCTGAAATAAATTGATTGTTTCCACACTCAATGTCGAAAACGTGGTAAAAGAACCGACAAACCCTGTTCCAATTGCTGTTTTCATTGCGGGAGATAGCTTCACAGCATGGAAAATGGACGCTGTCAGCCATGCCAGCAGAAAACTCCCCGCCAAATTGATGATTAAAGTAGAAACAGGAAATACTGCATCGGCTTGGTAAAATGCCAGTCCGACTCCATATCGCAACATGGCACCAAGCGACCCGGCTATTCCTACATAAAAATAAATCATACAAAACCTCCAATATTTTCCAATGCAAAAATGACTCCTGCCAGAATGTACACTGGCAGGAGTCATCAGCACGTCGGCGGTTAAAGGTGAACTCCATCACCTATCGAATCTTTTGTTAATATACATATATAGTACCACTTTACGGATGGGATGCAAATCATTCCTTACGTCAGAAACCAATAAATCAAGGAGAGGCATTTCTATGACGCACATGTTAACAAAGGATTCCCTATACACTTTTGAGAAAATGGAAGCGGATATTCAAGAATTGGTGAGACGTTATCCAGACATCTTTCAAGCTGAAATAATCGGCGAATCAGTGGAAGGCAGACCCCTTTATGCTTTCAGAGTGGGAACAGGAAAGGCAAAAGTGCTTTTAAACGGATCCCATCATGCAAGGGAATGGCTGACCTCCTATTTATTGATGCAAATGGCGGAGGCTTACTCCTTGGCTTGGACTAAAAAAGAAACCATCTCCGGTTTTGAGATTCGTGATCTTCTCAGTAAGGCTTCCATCTGGTTTATACCGATGGTCAATCCTGATGGCGTCACCTTGGTGCAAAAGGGTGCCCAAGCCGCCAAGCAGCCAGACACCGTTTTACGGCTCAACGATAACCAAACTGAATTTGCGGGATGGAAGGCAAACATAAGAGGGGTAGATCTCAATCGACAATATCCGGCAGGCTGGGAAACAATCAAACCGACCGTCGACAGACCAGGTCCTATGAATCACAAAGGGCCTTACCCACTGAATGAACCAGAAGCAAAGGCTGTTTACCATTTCACGAAAAAGCATCGTTTCCACATCGCTGCTGCTTACCATTCGTCTGGAGAGGAAATATACTGGAAGTACAAAATCGATGGGAAACTGCTGGCTATCAGCCGTGAAATAGCTGAAAAGATAAGCGGACAAACCGGTTATCGTCTGGTCGATCCAGGTCCCGATCCAAGCGGGGGCGGCTACACTGATTGGTTTTTAACAGAAATGAAAAGACCGGCGTTCACCCCTGAAATTTCTCCATACATCGGTCCCAGGCCAGTTCCTGTTGAACATTATCCTGCGATATGGAAACAAAACCAGTCGATTGGGCTGCTTCTTGCAGAAGAAGCCTGTGACCTTCTATACAAAGTGTAGTTCTTTAAGTCCACTCTGAAACGGCCGCCTTCACCAGTGGTAAAATTGACAATCTGGCATGGACGGCCGATTATTCATCCTTCTTTTCGTCCGTTTTCCCGTCCTGTAATTCGATAATGTCCTGCCCTTCATTTTCTTCTGCAAATTCTGTTTGTAGACGAGCAGTCGTTTGTCTGTTTGCTTCTTCGTAATCCGGTTCATCATCCAGCACTCTGTTTTGCATGTACATATGAAAAATGACTTCAGCTGCTGCAATAAACAGGGCCGAAAACAAGGAGGCATTGACAACGGCGACGTCATTCCCGATAAAGAAGGTGCTCAATATCCAAACGGAAGCAAATGCAAGCCCAAAGTCGGCTATGGAGGCAGTCAGGTTGCCGAAACGCGGCAGGATGAATAGATCTCCAAGCAAGTAGGCGACTCCGGTGACAAGCAGTGTGATGATAAAGATATCCCCTGCCGTTGCAGTATAAAAAATGCCTAAAATCGAGTAAAGGACAATTCCGGTGACTGCAAATTTGATGACAAGCGCTCTTACATGTTCCATTGTATTCTTTCCTTTCATACTGGAATATACGTTCAAGCTTATTCTGTACGAAATGATAAAAATTATTGACAGAAACTAAAAAAGCTTGAGCCAAAAAACTCCGATTACAAAAATTGCCGATAAATAGAGTAAAGGAAAGAAAATGAAAGGAATCGCTTTATGATTTACGTTTACATGGGATTTGTCTTATTCGGTTCGGTGTGGTAAGATTCAATTTGTTTTGAGCGGATTTACTTTCTTGCGGAAAGTTTAAAATAGAAATGAAAGAGGTGTCGTGTTGAATCTATCTGCAATTAAACAGAGTTGGTTTGGCAATATCAAGGGAGACATATTAGCTGGGATGGTCGTGGCCTTGGCATTAATTCCGGAAGCAATTGCTTTTTCGATTATAGCCGGTGTCGATCCGATGGTCGGTTTATATGCTTCCTTTTGTATTGCCGTCGTAATTGCTTTTGTCGGCGGCAGACCGGGAATGATTTCCGCAGCAACTGGAGCGATGGCGTTGGTCATGGTCACCTTGGTCGCTGAACACGGTTTGCAGTATTTATTGGCTGCTACGATTTTGACAGGTATTATCCAGATTGTGATGGGAATATTCAAGCTTGCCAGGTTTATGAAATTTGTCCCAAGATCGGTGATGATCGGATTTGTAAACGCACTGGCCATTTTGATTTTCACTTCACAATTACAGCATTTTGTCGGTGAGTCTTGGCAGATGTATGCGATGGTGGCAGGAGCATTGGCCATTATTTATATTCTTCCGCGTTTTACTAAAGCTGTACCTGCTCCTCTAGTTGCCATCGTCGTCATCACCTTAATAGCGGTCTATACGGGAAGCGAAGTCCGGACCGTTGGAGATATGGGGGAGCTGACCCAAGCGCTTCCGTTATTTTTACTGCCGGATATCCCGCTGAATTTGGAAACATTGATGATCATCTTTCCTTATTCCTTGGCACTCGCTGTAGTGGGATTGTTGGAATCCCTTCTGACTGCCCAAATCGTCGACGATATGACGGATACAGAAAGTGATAAGAATAAAGAAACAAAAGGACAGGGAATCGCCAATGTTGTTGCCGGATTTTTTGGTGGTATGGCAGGCTGTGCCATGATCGGTCAATCCGTTATCAATGTGAAGTCGGGGGGCACTGGCCGTTTATCCACCTTGACTGCGGGGGTTTTCCTGATGATTCTGATCATGGTATTCAATGATTTATTGGTGCAAATACCGATGGCCGCCCTGGTTGGTGTGATGATTATGGTTTCGATCGGTACCTTCGATTGGTCATCGCTCCGGCATTTGCACTTGATGCCGAAAACGGACGCAGTCGTCATGGTTGTCACGGTGGCAGCTGTTGTGCTGACCCACAATTTATCAATCGGTGTACTGGTAGGTGTCTTATTGAGCGCCATCTTCTTCGCCGCCAAGATATCCAAGGTCCATGTCCACAGTCTACAGGTGGAAGCAGGACGTAAAAAAGTCTATGTGGTGACAGGTCAATTATTTTTTGCCTCCGTCAATGAGTTTGTAGCTTCGTTCGATTACAAAGAATCATGCGAGGAAATAGATATCGATTTAAAAGCAGCGCACCTATGGGACGATTCAGCTGTCGGCGCAATCGATAAAGTTGTTTTGAAGTATCAGGATAATGGAACAAAAGTAAATATTATAGGTTTGAATCACGAGAGTTCTATATTGGTCGAGAAGCGCGCGGTTTATAATAAACCAGACGCAAAAGCGGCCAATCATTGATAGAGGAGGGCAGGATGCTGAATAAAGCTCCTGTCCTGTTTTTTTCGCCAAAGAACTCCATCTTTAAGAGAAGAGAATCTTTGTTATAATTGGGATAGGAAATCTTTTTTCTGGAGGACATAGAATGTTTGATAAAATATTATTAGCTTCAGACGGCTCTGAACATGCTATCAGGGCTGTGGAAAAGGCATTGTTTTTGACCCGAAATAATTCAAACGCTTTCATCGAAGTGGTATATGTAGTGGACAGGGACAAATCAAAGGCAGACGTTTTGCAAAATTGGAATGCCGCCGATATTGATTTGAAGCGGAAGGAAAAACTCGCATTCACAGAGCAAAAGTTAAAACATGCCGGAGTTCGTTATCAGATCAACATTCTGCACGGGGATCCCGGGCCAAGCATCGTAAAACATGCCAATGAGAAAGCGTTTGATGTTTGCGTGATTGGCAGCCGCGGATTGAATTCCTTGCAGGAAATGGTATTGGGAAGTGTCAGTCACAAAGTGGCAAAACGGGCAAATTGTCCTGTGATGATTGTGAAGTAGTTGAACAAAAAAGATAAGAGCGGGGATATCCGTCCTTATCTTTTTTCTATGACTTTTTTTACTTTTTTCTTGCGGAAGACGATAAATTTCATCAAGAGAAAACTGGTGGAAAACGAAAGGAACATTGCGGCCCCTTTGGCGACATTGTGTACAAAAAAGCTTGGCAACGACAGAGCGGAAATCTGGAATAGCAGTTTGCTCAGGCCGATAAAAACCACGTTGTTGATGACCCAGGCAACAATCGCCTGTAATGAGAATAAACCCAATTCCTTTGTGTTTATCCGGGCATGATGACTGAATGTATATTTTACATTCCATATATAGGAGTTCATTATCGCTAGAAAGTAAGCGATGGTGTTGAAGATAAACAGCATTCGTGTTTCTTCTGTCGGCCATATCCATAACAATAGATTTAGTACGCCGATATCGATGGCGGCGTTGGCCAGACCGATAAAACTGAACTGAATTATCTGTGCTTTTACTTTTTTGGCCATATGATCCTTCTCTTTCTGGAGATTAGGTAATAAGTTTATCATGTTTCCAACTATACGTAAAAATACACCGCCTCCGGTTTCTTCCTTTTTCCATAACCGCTAGGAGCAACGATCGAAACAGGTTTTGGTTTTTGGATGAAAGGATACACACTTTATATAAATGGATAACACTTCTAAAGGAGTGAGTCTTGATGAAATTCGATAAACAGCTGAAGCAATTGGAAAATATCCAGTTACAACGTCCCAACAGAGTGCTCTCCATGTATCTGAATACGGACCCTTCTGATCCCGAGCAACAAGGCGGAGAATGGAAAATTCACTTAAAAAACGGGCTAAACCATTTTGAAAGTTATCTGAAGGAAAGTGGAGACAATCAAGAATTGAAAAATTTTCAAGCGGTCCGTGAAAAAGTGGAACGCTTTGTACAAGGGAATGAACAGGCATTTAAAAAAGGCATCGTTTTATTTGCTTCTGCAGACGAACAGGTATGGTTTGCCGAGCGGCTTCAAATGCGCTTGCAAACGGAGTTTCATTGGGAAGATGCCCCTGTTACAGACCAACTGAAAGAATTGAGGAACAAGTTTCCGAAATCGGGTATCATACTAGTGCAACAGAACCAAGTAAAAGTGATTGAAGCAGAATTGGGTGCCATCCTGGAAACGAAGCATTATGAACTGGATCTGGATACAGAGGACTGGCGTGAATATACTGCTGAACAAAAACGACCGATGTCCATGGGAAAAGGCGGTAAGGACCCAAGCCGCGACAGCTTTGATGCGAGAGTGAGCGCAAACCAGCAGCGCTGGTATAAAGGACTGGCACCGAAGCTGGATAAACTCGCCAAAGACAATCAATGGGACCGCATCTATCTTGTAGGGGAAAAAGAAGAGGCAAAAGATATGGAATCATATATGAACAAGGAAGTTTATCAGGTAGAAGGAAAGAATATGCTTGATCATGAAGAAATGAAAGTGATTGAAAAAGTCGTGGCATAATGGTCATGCATCTATTTTAGTGACTGAAATCCTAATAAAAAACATCGCCTTTTCTATAAGGGAATCTGACCTCGTGAAAAGGCGGTGTTTTCTTTGATTCTTTTGTCTCTATACGAGATGTGGCGGGGTTCCCTGTCGTGATGCGGATTCGGGTCATTGCAGACCGATTTCACTTCATGCGATTTTGGGGTTTTGTGGAAAAAACCATTCCGACTTTAAGAAGAAGGGCGGCGCTAGGTTGAAAAGCAAATCCATCCCCGTTTAAAAGAAACGCATGCCTTAAAGAACAGATTGGATGAATGGTTGTTTAAGACAAGTGAGGAAAGACAGGCGGAAAAGGACTGAAGGAATGTCCGGATGGATGCGTCGTCCGCGGAAAGAGATTATATTTCCCCGGCAGCTTTAGATGAAAGGAGTCGTGCCAGAGAAAATCAAGGGTCTTAACCATACATACGAGAAAAAGGAGTTTATAATGAAAAAAAGCTGGGCATGTGAAAGGTATTGGAAGAATAAAATTGATTGTAGAAGTTGGCCGTGATCAGTTAACTTTGTAAGTAGTGCCTTTGTTTCACCTATATAGGCATTAAATCATGCTTGATCCACTGACCATAGTACTTTTGTAAGAAATTGTACGTAATCGGTTTCACGGCTGGATAAACTGGGAATCGGGCAACAAAACAACATAAAGATAGTTGGCTCAGTTTGCGGTGAAAAAGGGACCTGGCCCTGTTCCAGGCTAATTTATCTGGTAAAAGGAGACGATAAAGGTGAAACAAGTGGTAAAGATTTATACGAAAGCAGCTTGTCAAGAAAGCCAGTCGCTGAAAGAGTTTTTGTCGAAGGACCAGGTACCGTACGTTGAAGTCGACATTACTGAATCCGAAGAAAAACAAAGACAGCTGCAGTCAACAGCCGGTACAAACCTAGTGCCGACTATCGTAATTGAGCAAGAAGGCATCATCGGAAAAAAGAAGAATATCATTTATACCGGTTTCACCAACAACAAAGATGAAATCGACCGTACTATAAAACACTGAATCGACAGTTATTTCGTACTCACACGATAATGGAAAAAATGAAAAATAGCCATGGATGAAAGTCGGCGTCCTTTGCTTTTATAAGAAAAAGGGCTGTCCTAGAAAAATTGGACAGCCCTTTTTATATCTTGGTGAGATTTACGTTTACTTTAGAAGACCCTGTCAATCCTGTTTGCTGGATCAAATCGTCAGGAAGCCTGGCAAGACGGACAACGCCCATAAATTTCAAACTTGTGGTCCTCAACTTGGAAACCGCCCAATTCCCCTTTGACATTATCCATCGGACACGTTTCGATTTCTTTGGTAATCCCGCATTGCTTGCAGATGAAATGATGATGATGGTGACCGACGCAGCTGATTCTGAAGAGTTTTTCCCCTTCCAGCTCGGTTGATTCCAAAATCGCCAGTTCGTCGAACAAATGAAGATTCCGGTAAATCGTATCAAAACTGATGCCCGGGTACGATGGCTCCATGAAATTCAACAAATCCTTCGCACTGCGGTAACCGTCTTCCTGGTCGAAATAAGACAAAATATCCTTTCTTTTCTGGGTGTACTTATATCCCTTCTGTTTCAAGATAACCAATGCTTCTTCCATGTTCATTGCTGCGTCCTCCTTGTAAAGAAATTCATCCGGAGACGTTTTACGGTCAATGCCGCCAACAAAATGATAATAGAGGTCATCACGATTGTTCCTCCGGGAGGTATTTCAAAATAGTAACCGGAAACCAATCCGGCAATCACAGAGATTTCTCCAAAAACAACAGACAGTATAATGGATTGCTTGAATCCTTTCGCGAGCCGGATGCTTGCTGCTACCGGCAAGGTCATCAGTGCAGACACAAGCAGCACACCGACAATCCTGATAGAAGCTGCAATCACAAGTGCCGTCAATAAAATGAATAAGAAATGAATCCGTTTAGCATGAATACCTGAAACGACTGCATGTTCTTCGTCAAATGATAACATAAACAGCTCCTTAAAAAATAAGAACAAGACTGCAAGTACAATCACAGAAATAACGATAATGGTCCACAAATCAGAACGGCTGACCGCAGACACCGATCCGAACAAGTAATTGAATAAATCGGTGTTGAAACCATCGGCAAGCGAGATGAACACAACGCTCAAACCGACTCCGCCAGACAAAATGATGGGGATGGCAAGTTCCTGATAGGCTTTATATACACTTCGCAGCTGTTCGATGAATATGGAGGCAATCACCGAAAAACCCATCCCGCTGTAGAAAGGGGTAATAAAGCCGGCGGCAAATTTCTTTTCGATCAGTAAACCGAACGCAATCCCGGCCAGTGTCACATGGGAGAGGGCGTCGGCGATCAGGGAAAGCCGTCTGACTACGATGAACGAACCGAGTAGTGGAGCGATCAAACCGATCAACAAACCGGTATATAAAGTATTTTGTAAAAATTCGTATTGAAAAAAATTAGCTAACATGTTGACTACGCTCCTTAATGCTCATGGGACACCAAATTTAAGGCATGGCCGTAATAATTGGACAGTTCGGCGTCGGATAAAGAAGAAAACTGATCCGCGTTTCCGTGGAAATGCATCGTTTTATTCAAGCATACTATATTTGTCGCATGGTGTGTCATGGTTCCTATATCGTGGGTGACCAGCAGCAGGGTGATGTTTTTTTCCTGATTGAGTCTGTGCAGCAATCCGTAAAACTTTTGGACATGCTCCGTATCTACCCCGACAGTCGGCTCATCAAGAATCAACAGTTCCGGGTCGCTTACAAGTGCCCTGGCGATAAATACACGCTGTTGCTGACCTCCGGATAAATCACCAATATTCTCATGAAGGTAAGCGCCCATGCCTACTTGATCGACTGCCTGCTTTATTTTTTCCCGGTGACTTCGGGAGAAAAAGCGAAGATAACCGACCTTGGCAGTCAAGCCCATTGATACGACCTCTTCCACTGTGGCTGGAAACCCTCGGTTAAAGGTGTTTGCTTTTTGAGATACAAAACCAATCTTATTCCAGCTTTTGAATTTGTTGATCGGAGTGCCCAGTAACTCGATTGATCCATGTTGAGGTTTTAATAAACCGAGAATCAGCTTGATGAGGGTGGTTTTCCCCCCGCCGTTAGGGCCGACAAGCCCCATGAATGCTCCTTGGGGAATCTCGAAATTGATATGTTGCAAAGCTGGTTTGTGATCATAATAGAAATCGACATTTTGCATGGAGATCACTGTGTTCTTCATTCATCCATCCTCCTTTGTTGTTCGGTCTGTAGCTCTCTGGAGCACTTGAAGGTTTTGTTTCATCAGGGATAGATAATCTTCCCCATGATTGATATCTTCTTCGGTCAGGACGGCTAAATTATGAATTTGCAGGGCTTTGCCGTCTATTTCCCTTTGAATTTCTTTTGATACTTTGTCCTGGACATTTTGTTCGAAAATGACATAATCCATTCCGAGATTCTTTGCCTGTTCTATAATGTTGATCAAATCCTGCTGAGATGGTTCACTGCTGTTGGATATGCCATTAACGGCAATCTGTCTGATTCCATAACGATCTTCCCAATAACCATATGCGGCATGGGAAACCAAAATTTCCTTATGCTTGCTCTTACTTAACGTATTAAGGAATTGGTTATCCAATTTCGTTAAATCTTCTTGTAATGACGAAAGATTTTGCTGTAAAACAGCTTCATGGTTCGGGTATATGTCCGTTAATCGCTTTTCGATAATACCAGCCATTTCCTGCATTCGCAGAGGATCAAGCCAAATATGGGGATCGTGGCTTCCATGGTCGTGGCTATGATGTTTCGATTCAGCATGATTGCTGTCATGATCCGCAGTACTTTCGCTTGCAGTATGAAACAACTCTTCATATCCTGCCAGGCCGATCAGCCGAACCTCTTCTTGTTGCAAAGCTTCAGCTGTCGTGGAGGCGAATGATTCCAATTCTTCGCCGAGATATACGAAAGCATAGCCCTCGGCAATATCGGTCATTGTTTTGGCAGTAGGTTCGTAAGAATGGGCATCCGCACCAGGAGGGTATATGGTTGTTACCTCTACAAAGTCACCGGCCAATCTTTCAATAATGTATTGAATAGGATAGACCGTCGTATAAATGGTGTGCTCCGCTTTCTCCCCATAATTATCAGGGGAGGGGCTGCATCCAGCTTGCAGCAAGATGCCGCTGAATAAAAGGATCAATACTACCTTCCACTTCATCATTGTCCTCGTTTCTTCAAGTTTCTATTTATGTGGTAAACAAGATTTCTTACTATACTTATTGTCTTTCCTGACTTAAAAATGAATACTCTTCATTCTATCGTAATGATTATGGTTTGTAAATAATAACGATTCCGTTTTACTTGGGGAGGAGTCCGGGAAAGGCAAGGGACATCATAGGAAATACCCTATAAATAGTGCGGGGTAAAGAAAAACTCGCCAAATTGGCGAGCCATCAGATGAAGACAGAAGGACGGCGTTAAGTAATGCTTTTGCAGTCCATAAATGTCAGTGAACGAGGGATTTAGACTTGGATCACTGAATCTGTCGCTATGATATCGATAAATACTCTCTTGTTTTTCTGGAAGAGTTCCTGAAGAACCTGTGTGTTATATTCATTGAAAGAGGAGAGCGCTAATCGAGGGTATTGGTTCATAAAGCTGTCGGGATCGTCATTCGGAAAGTTAAGGAGTAGGATATGATCGGCCGGCTGTTTATCTGAAAAAAAGTACTGATTCAGATTGGCAGCAGATTCTGTCACCAGTTTGGCTTGCACAGCCTCCAAACGTAAAAATCCAGATAGCAGCCTGGCGTACAAGTAGGCAGTTTCTTCCGCTGGGTAAAGGATTAAAGCACTTGACCTGCAAGTTGTATAACGCTCCGTCTCTTGTTCAATTTGGATCAATAACTCTGTTACTATTTGCGTGCTTTTATGGTAAGCAACTGATGACAACTCATCAATAGCTGCCATTTGATTGAGTTTGGCCACGGCTGGAAACAATATTTTTTCAAAGATATGATGGTAATGAAGACCATCAGAAAGAGTCTGATACAAGGCTTTGACTTCGTTTTGGTCACCGGATGAAAGGTTGTCCAAAAATTCACGGAACAATTGCTCGTCCGATTTAGGCTGGAAAGCCAGAATTTTTTGAACTGTGAGCGAAAAGTTGGTCGGAAGTGAAAAATCACCACCTCCCTTTAACAAGCGTACCTGTGGAACGGTAGGATAGTATTTACTGACGCTTGAAATTTTTGCCTGCTCGTTATTGGATAGGAGTACCGTTGCATCATACGGATAAATCATAAGTGCATCGATAAAATGATAAAGTATATGCCAATCAAACTGCTTTTGATCCTTTAACAATATCTTAATCGCTTCATATGCCGGCACTTCTTCTTTGTAGGCGCGCTTCAATGTGAGTGCAGAGAAGACATCCACAATGGATAAGATTCGCAATTCTAATGGCAGCTGACCGCCACTTAGACCATCCGGATAACCGGAACCATCCAAACGTTCGTGATGGGAGCGGGCGAAAGCGCCCAACTGTTCATACCCTAGGGATTGAAGCAGCCTTTCTCCGTCTGTCGTATGCTTCTGGATTTGCTTGAATTCCGCACCGGTCAGTTTAGCTTGTTTATGTAGTATTTCTCGTGGTGTTTCAATTTTTCCGATATCATGAAAAAGAAAACCAGCTGCGCAGGTCTCCAGGTCAGTGACAGTTAGTTTTTCTGCCATGAGGCTCCCTAGGACAAAAACATCGAAGGAATGGATATATGCATAAGAATCCCATTTATATAGAGCAGAAAGTGTGTCGGTTATACCGTAATTTTTATGAATGTTAATGAATAGTTGTTTTAGAAACAGCACTGTTTCTTGTCTGTTCAACAACTTTCCATAGCGATATTCATAGCCTATTTTTTCGAGAATGTGAAAAAAATGTTTTCCCAGTTCTTCTTCTGAGTATTGCCCTCGGTTGGTTTCTAGCGGCTGTGTTGCAGTGATCCCCATAGTATTTGGTTGGTTTTCGTTAGCCGCTGTCGAAGTATTCGGTTCAATAACCTTCAATTCTTTTATTCCTCGTTTTTTTAAACGGTTGATCAGTCTTGGGGTCATTTTCGTCCCTTTTTTGATGATCAACGTATCACCGGCATAAATATCTTCTGCCAAACGTTCTTCCGGCAGCACTTGAGAAATGGACTTAGCTTTCATATAAATACCTCCCATTTGTTTTACTCGAAAGGAAAATCGAATAACTCCTTGACGGGAATATCGAGTGCCTCGGCTAGCCTGCGGATATTCAGTAAGGATATATTCCGCTTGCCGGTTTCAATTTCTGTGTAATATGATCTCGAAAATCCAGCCAACTCAGCTAATTCTTCTTGCGTCATCCGTTGATGAAGCCGATATCGCCGCAGCCGACTTCCGAATGTTTTCAGGAAACAGACGTCCTTTGACTGGTAGGCCACCGTAATCACATTATTCCCTCCCCCCGGTATATGGTTTGCTAACTGCCTCCTATGGTGCCCTGAAAGTATTTTACGTTCGTGGAGAAACGATTGCTTAACAGTAGTTGTCATTAGCAAACAGTTGCAGAAAAACGGTAAGAACTAGTTCAATTCATTGTAGATTCACTTATTGGCAACAATATGAAGTCGATGATTCCAAAGACTAGGGAAGCCAGTTACCTCATTAGATTAACAACTTAGTAAGTGTAAGGAATCAAAAGAACCATTCTGTTATAAGCCGGTTTCTTGGACTGCAGAGTATTAAGTCGAATCGCATGCAAGCACTCGCGTTGCATAGAAGGAGAACGCTTTCTGAAGGACGCAATTCGACATTATAATTCTAAAGTCCTACATCCATCTCTATCATATGACAATAGCCGACGGAGGCTCCACCTGATATAAGTGACATACAGAGAGACATGTTTAAGGAGAGGGACAATTCAGGAGGCACATAGAGGCACAGAGGCTCGACGAGAATCAAGCCAACAGAGCGTGCTGCATTTCCGAAAAAAACAGCCGAAGCTCAGAAGCATCGGCTGTTTATCGCATTTGGAGTAATGGCAACAGTAGGCTGTAAAGCGGACTTCCAGTCACTGTGGTGGCAACTGATTCAAATATCCGCTGTATTGCTGATAGGCTTGTTGAATCTTATGCTGATCGGCTTTTTCAAGAGAATACCAGCCGTTCTTGAACATCAAGTTGTAAAGGGTTCGCTGGCAATCCTGGGTTTCTTTGCATATAGCTGCCAAGTCCTGATACAGCCCTTGATTGCTCGCCTCGTTCAAAGCAATACTGTATGCGCCGGTCAAATATTTCTCTGAAGCCAATACATCATTGACAAAATCTCTTTCACTCATTTGCGGTGTCTTCGGTACTTGTGTTTCCGGATTTTGCACTTTCTGTTGCTGATTCATGCTAATCCCCTTTCTAAATGACATTCCCGGGCTGGGTGTTCAAATGGCTGAGAATCTGCTGATAGTGGCGCTGATGCATCTTGGCGGTTGTATCAAGCGCCTGCTTTATTTCCGGTAATTGGCACTGTTCAGCATAAAAGTTGGCTTTTTTGCTGGCATTCAAATTCCAGGACAGCATATCGGTGATGTAAAGTAAATCTTTTTCGCTAATCATATTCGGCGGCTGCTGCATAGGTTGTTGGTTCAAGCGAATTCCTCCTTAAAAAAAGACTGTCGGTTCCCGTTTTATTATTGCCGGGTAGGTGCGTGGTTATTCTGCTTGCAACATCGTGATGAATTTTGTATGCAAAAAGTACCTCTTTCCCCGTAAAAATGATAGAATAGTACAAGAAAGCATACTAGTTTGAAAGTTTTCACATCGGCTGCGGCGGATATAGATAAGCAACCGTTTTGCTGAGTTTGCGTTTAATTAAGAAAGCGGTTCCGCTGTACTGGATGATTACTGGGGGGGCTTATAATGGAACAAATCCTGCGTAACTTCTTTTTATTTTTATCCAAAAACAAGTTTTTCACCAAGTTGGCTAAAAGGTATGGTCTACGCTTCGGGGCCGGCCGTTTTGTAGCTGGGGAATCGGTGGATAACGCCGCAAAGGTCATTGAGCAATTGAATCAAAAAGGGATGGTTGTTACTGTTGATCATCTTGGAGAGTTTATCGACAGCGAACAAGAAGCACGCCAGGCGGCTGATGAATGTGTGGAAATGATTGAAAAAATTGCCGAACAGAAGCTGGACTCTCAGCTATCTTTAAAAATGACTTCCATGGGACTGGATATATCGGAAGCATTGGTGATGGAAAACATGCGGAAAATTCTCGCTGCAGGAAAAAAACACGGTGTTTTTGTGACGATTGATATGGAAGACTACGAGCGCTGCCAAAAGACGATCGATATATTTAAAGAGTTAAAGGAAGAGTACGATAATATCGGTACCGTCATTCAAGCATATTTATACCGTACTGTAGGAGACATAGAGGAACTGAATGCTTATCATCCGAATCTCCGGCTGGTCAAAGGCGCGTACAAAGAGTCACCGAAGGTTGCTTTTCCGGATAAACAGGACGTGGATGAGAATTATAAGAAAATCATCAAAATGCATTTGTTGAATGGGAATTACACTGCCATTGCTACTCATGACGATGAAATGATCGCATACACAAAGCATTTGGAGAAAGAACATGACATTCCCAGGGATCAATTTGAATTTCAAATGCTTTACGGAATCCGAATCGATAGGCAGGAGGAACTGACTGCCGAAGGATATAAAATGAGAGTTTACGTTCCTTATGGTACAGACTGGTATGGATATTTTATGCGGCGCCTGGCCGAACGGCCGGCAAATGTGGCATTCGTTCTTAAAGGAGTCTTCGGTAAATAGACCACGAGCGACTGGGACAACCGAATGATTTCAGCGTTCTACTCTTTTATTATGAAAGTGCGATTTTCCACGATGGCAAGGTACTTCGCTTTCTGCGGCCACGGCTGCAGCTAACCGGCGGCTTGCCAAGTCGGTTTTCAGCTTGCGCTCATCCCGCCGGAGATGCCTTTTCTTCTGGCGGGATTTCCGCTTTGCCTAATCCCGCACCTATTACCCAATAGAAGAATATGGTTCATCCTGTCTTTATCATATGGAAATCAGTTCACGAAAATGCAGCGATACGAAGCACGCATCAAATGACAGGATAAAAAGAAGTCAATCCAAGGAATAGACAAATAAAAGTATCGGGCGGACTCGCTCGGTGTATAGAGTTCGTTTTTTGCTTTGGTGGGTATGCTTTTGTCCGGGCCACTATAAAATCTGCATGGAACCGGGAAAAAATGATTGCGAAATATCTGAAAATACCTTATAGTTGAATTAGATGCAGATAGGGAACTATCTACTTTTTTTACACGCATAGTGAATGAGTATTCATTCAAAATGATAGGGGGATAAAGGAATGACTCGAAAAATCAGACGTGCAGCCGTTTTGGGATCAGGAGTGATGGGATCCGGAATAGCGGCACACTTGGCAAACGTCGGCATTGAAACTTGGATGCTCGATATCGTACCCAAGGAATTGACGGATGAGGAGCAGGGCAAGGGACTTTCCTTAGAAGACAAAGTGATACGCAATAAGTTTGCGGATACAAGCAAAAAAGCGTTGTTAAAACAAAAACCTTCACCGCTTACCAGCAAAGGCAGTCTTGATTTGATCCATACAGGAAATATGTCGGATGACCTTGATGTGCTTGGAAAAGTCGACTGGATCATCGAGGTGGTCGTGGAAAATCTTCAAGTGAAAAAGCAGGTTTTCCAGAATGTAGACAAGTACCGGAAAACGGGAGCCGTTGTCAGTTCCAATACGTCGGGCATTTCCATAGAAAAAATGGCTGAAGACTGTTCGGATGATTTTAAACAACATTTTCTCGGGACGCACTTTTTCAATCCTCCACGCTATCTGAAACTGCTCGAAGTCATTCCGACCAAATGGACGGATGAGCAGGTTTTACGTGAAATGAAGCAAATTGGGGAAGACATCCTCGGTAAAGGAGTAGTCGAGGCGAAAGACACACCAAACTTCATCGCCAACCGCATCGGGACTTATGGGCTTCTTGTAACAGTGAGAGAGATGAAGAAACAGGGATTGAGCATCGGTGAAGTGGATTCGATCACCGGGCCCATGATCGGGAGACCGAAAAGCGCCACCTTCCGTACG
This sequence comes from Sediminibacillus terrae, assembly GCF_009602435.1. Classification (GTDB taxonomy): domain Bacteria; phylum Bacillota; class Bacilli; order Bacillales; family Amphibacillaceae; genus Sediminibacillus; species Sediminibacillus terrae. The sequence continues at coordinate 104,833 of NZ_VZDQ01000028.1, read as the reverse complement.
CTGGATGTTGTAGGACTCGACACCTTTATCCATGTTGCTAAAAATGTCTATGACCAGGTGGAAGGAGACGAAAAACAGGTTTTCGAAATCCCGGAATTCCTGCAAACCATGAATGCGAAAGGCTGGCTGGGCCAAAAAAGCGGTCAGGGATTCTACTTGAAGAAAAAACAAGGCGGCAGCAGTACAATCTATGAATTGAACCCGGGAACTTTGGAATATCAGGAGCGTAAGAAGTTGAAAACCAAGGCGACAGAACAAGCCAAACAAGAAAAAGGTCCCGGCAGAAAAATGAAAGCGCTTGTATATTCGGAAGGTGATCCGGCAGGTGATTTAATTTGGTCCATTACGAAACCAGTATTGCTGTATGCTGCGCGACTCACTGGAGAAATCGCAGACGACATCCTTTCGATTGATGAAGCAATGAAGTGGGGATTCGGCTGGAGACTAGGACCATTTGAAATGTGGGATGCAATCGGTGTCGGAAAAGCAGTAGAACGCATGAAAGCTGATGGCGAAACTGTCCCGGGATGGATAGAACGGATGCTTGCCAATGGGGCGGAATCTTTCTATAAAACAGATGGAGGAAATCTGCTTTATTATCGGGATGGCGAATATCGACAAAAGCAGGTAAACCAGAAAGAGATTCATATTAAGGGCTTGAAGGAAAGAAAGGGAGTCATCAAGAAAAACACGGGAGCAAGCTTAATTGACTTGGGTGACGGGGTGGCCGGTTTAGAGTTTCACTCAAAGAGCAACGCCATCGGTCTTGACATCATCCAGATGATCAACTACTCCGTAGAAGAAGTTGAAAAGAACTTCCAGGGTCTGGTCATCGGCAACCAGGGGAAAAACTTCTGCGTGGGAGCCAATCTGGCGATGATGCTCATGGAAGCACAGGATCATAATTTCTTTGAAATAGAAATGGTCGTGAAACATTTTCAAAATGCCATGATGAAAGTCAAATATGCAGAAAAACCAGTTGTGGCTGCGCCGTTTGGAATGACACTCGGCGGAGGTGCAGAGGTTTGCCTGCCGGCCAGTTCGATTCAGGCAGCGCAAGAAACGTATATTGGGCTGGTGGAAGCCGGGGTTGGCCTGATTCCTGGAGGCGGCGGCAATAAAGAACTATACATCAAGCAAGTAAGAGATTTGCCACAGGGGATCGAGTTTGATTTGCAGAAAGCTGCCAATAAAGTTTTTGAGACAATTGCTACTGCCAAGGTTTCAACGTCGGCAGCTGAAGGGCATGAGAACGGTTTTCTGAACAAACGTGATGCAATCAGTGTCAATACTGACCATTTACTTCATGACGCCAAGCAAAAAGTGCTTGCATTGAGCAAGGCAGGGTACGAGCCGCCAAAACGGGAGAAAATTCCTGTCGTGGGTGAGGCCGGATATTCCGCCATGTTATTGGGGGCCAAGTCACTGGCGTTTGGGGGGTATGCATCGGAGCATGATGTGAAAATTGCAGATAAACTGGCATTTGTGCTCGCGGGTGGACGCCTGCAGTCGGGAACGCTTGTCGATGAACAATACTTACTGGATTTGGAACGGGAAGCGTTTCTAAGCCTGATCGGTGAGAGAAAAACACAGGAAAGGATGCAGCACATGCTGCTCAAGGGAAAACCATTGCGTAACTAATGCCATATTTATTTAGAAGAGGGGGAAGTGCTGTGAAGGAAGCAGTGATTGTTTCTGGCTCGAGAACACCGGTCGGAAAGGCTAAAAAAGGTGCTTTAGCCAATGTCCGTCCCGATGATCTTGCAGCTTTGACTATCAAAGAAACGTTGAAGAGGGCTGACGGATATCAAGGCAATATCGATGATGTGATTATCGGCTGTGCAATGCCGGAAGCTGAACAGGGCATGAATATGGCCCGTAACATCGCCGGACTGGCAGGATTGCCATTGGATGTCCCCGGCATAACAGTCAATCGCTATTGTTCGTCCGGCCTGCAAAGCATCGCTTATGCAGCAGAACGAATCATGCTGGGACATAGCGATGCTATCATCGCTGGCGGGGCCGAATCAATGAGTTTGATACCAATGGGCGGCCATGTCATCAAACCTAATTTGGAGCTGGTGAAAAATGCACCAGGCTATTATATGGCAATGGGTCATACTGCTGAAGAAGTGGCCCGAAGGTTCGATATATCCCGTGAGGATCAGGATGCATTTGCGGCCAACAGCCATCGAAAAGCAGCCAATGCTCTGAAAGAGGGTAAGTTTGATGACGAAGTAGTTCCGGTAGAAGTTACCGCAAGGCAAATCGGTCAGGATAACAAAGTTGAAGAAAAAACATTCCTGTTCAGTAAAGACGAAGGGGTCCGCGCCGCTACGACAGAAGCAGTGCTGGCCAAATTGAAGCCAGCATTTGCGCTGAAAGGAACTGTAACAGCCGGCAATTCTTCACAAATGAGCGATGGCGCTGCTTCCGTGTTGGTGATGGACAGGGAAAAAGCGGAAGCAGAGGGACTGAAGCCGCTGGTTAAATTCCGTTCGTTCGCATTAGCGGGAGTGGAACCGGAAATCATGGGAGTCGGTCCGATAAAGGCCATCCCGAAAGCCTTGAAGTTAGCTGGTTTGGATCTCTCTGATATTGGATTGTTTGAATTAAACGAAGCGTTTGCTTCCCAGTCGTTGCGTGTCATTCGGGCTCTGGAACTGGATGAGGATAAAGTCAATGTGAACGGAGGCGCTATCGCACTCGGGCATCCACTTGGCTGCACTGGTACAAAGTTGACGCTCAGCCTCATTCATGAAATGAAACGCCGGAATGAACAGTTCGGTGTCGTCACCATGTGTATTGGAGGAGGAATGGGAGCTGCAGGTGTATTCGAACTAGTTTAGTATTTTCTACTATTAAGAAAAAGGGGCGAAAAACATGAGTGAAACCAAAGAAAAAATGTTTAAAGGCGGCGCATTCATCATAGAAGATTTAGAGCCGGAAGATATTATTACTCCGGAAGACTTCACGGATGAGCATCATATGATTGCCAAGACAACTGAAGACTTTGTTGCAGGGGAAGTCGTTCCGAAAATCGATAAGCTGGAAAACCATGAATTTGAACATTCTGTGCAACTTTTGAAACAGGCTGGAGAACTTGGGCTTCTGGGAGTCGATGTTCCAGAAGAGTATGGCGGATTGGGATTGGACAAAATCAGTTCTTCCCTGATTACTGAAAAGTTCTCGAAAGCCGGCGGATTCTCGGTAACACACGGAGCACACGTCGGAATTGGGTCCCTTCCAATCGTCTTTTTCGGAAATGAAGCGCAAAAACAAAAGTATCTGCCACTTTTGGCAACAGGTGAAAAACTCGCCGCATATGCATTGACGGAGCCAGGTTCCGGTTCGGACGCCCTAGGAGCCAAAACAACAGCAAAACTAAATGAAGCTGGCACCCATTATTTGCTGAATGGAGAAAAACAATGGATCACCAACTCGGCTTTTGCTGACATTTTCATTGTGTATGCCAAAGTTGATGGAGAGAAATTTACAGCCTTTATTGTGGAAAGAGAATTTCCGGGTGTTTCGACAGGCGCTGAAGAGAAGAAAATGGGAATCAAAAGCTCCTCCACGAGGACGGTCATTCTCGAAGATGCCGAGGTTCCGGTAGAAAACGTACTCGGTGAAATCGGCCGGGGTCATGTAATCGCGTTTAACATTTTGAATGTCGGGCGTTATAAATTGGCCATTGGCGGTGTTGGCGGTTCAAAAATCGGTATCGAGTTGTCTGCCAAGTATGCCAATGAACGCAAACAATTCAATACCCCAATTTCCCGCTTTTCTTTGATACAGGAAAAACTGGCTACCATGGCCGCTAAAACATATGCCAACGAGAGTGCGGTGTATCGTACAGTCGGTTTGTTCGAACAGCGGATGAGCAATCTGAGCAACGAGGAACTCAATGATGGCAAGGCCGTTGCAGCGGCTATTGCGGAGTACCAGGTGGAATGCTCATTGAATAAAGTCTCTGCGACAGAACTGATGGACTTTGTAGCGGATGAAGCGGTCCAAATCCATGGCGGTTATGGCTTCATGCAGGAATACGAAGTGGAGCGGATGTACCGGGACTCTCGTATCCAGCGAATTTTCGAGGGGACAAATGAAATCAATAGGCTGCTAGTTCCTGGTTCTCTTCTGAAAAAAGCAATGAAAGGTGAACTGCCATTGCTGCAAAAGGCCCAGGCGCTGCAGGAAGAATTGATGATGCTGATGCCGGAAGAAGTGGGTTCGGAGCCACTGGAACAGGAAAAATATCTGTTGAAAAACGCGAAAAAAATCGGCTTGCTGGCCGCTGGGCTAGCAGCACAGAAATATGGGAATAAACTGGAACAAGAGCAGGAAATCCTTGCTAATATAGCTGACATAGTCAATGAGGTTTATAACATGGAAGCGGCCGTCTTGCGTACAGAAAAAGCAATCAACAAATCTGGATTGGAAGCGAGCTCGCTTAAGCTTCTTTATACCCAGGTATATGTACAGGAAGCGTTCAATCGAGTAGAAGCTAATGCTAAGGAAACATTGATTGCAAGCGAAGAGGGGGACACATTGAGAATGATGCTGTCCGCGATGCGTAAGCTGACAAGACATGATCCGACCAATGTCATTGCCAAGAAGCGGGAAATCGCCAAGCGGATAATTGAAGAAGAAAAATATGTCGTCTGATCATTAATCTTATTTAAAGGGCCGCCTCAGTCAAATTGACTGAAGCGGCCTTTTTACATGGGACCCGCATTGCGTATCGATTCGTAAAGCAAAGGTACAGCTAACAGAAGGTTGTTTAAAAGAAAGTTTCGTCATAAAAATTATAGACTGCGCAGTAACTGTAATGGGAAGTTCCATTGCTTATTCAAAAAGCGAATTACCCACCGCTTCGGTAGCATACTTCGCTTTCCGCGGGCACGGCTTCAGCTAACTTGGTAAAGAAAAGCCCTTTACCAAGTGGATCTTCAGCTCGCGCTGTTCCCGCTGGAGTCTGCGTATGCTACCTACGCTAAGAAGCATGCTGCTTGTCGTAAGTATAGAGAATTTTTTTTTTGAGACCCAACAAGCCATCTTAAAAACGGTTGTCAGAAAACATGTACTTCTTTTCATAAAAAGAAAGATGGAATTCTGTATTTGCTCCTTCTCTTGAACTTCTTCCTTGTTTTCCCAGCTATGTCCTTTGATGATACGGTGCATGGAGTATTATGAATAAAAAAATTCGAGTACACGCGTTTCTAAACAGAAAGCTGTTTCTAGCGAAGAAAATACCCGGAGACTCCAGCGGGAGGAAAGGCCTCGGGGAGATCCCGCAGAGCGTCAGCTCGAGGAAGCTCACCAGCCGCCCGCGGAAAGCGCAGGGTATTTTCGCAGCGTCGAACTCCCACTCAACGAATGGAAGAAGTCAGGAAGACAACTTCAAACTATGTCGCAGTTTCTATCTGCAACGACGGTTATTCAGTAACGAAGCGAAACAAATTAAGTAAATTTTCTCATGGAATTTATCAGCTTGCTTTTCTCTCCAGTGCAGACTGCTGACATATATGCTTGTTGGCAGTTTTGCATGAAATATATAAGCAAGTTATGATAATATAGGAAGAAATTAAAGGGGGTGCTGCCATGTCACTGAAATTTTACTGGTATCCAAACTGTGGTACTTGCAAAAACGCGAAAAAATGGCTGGACGACAACAAAGTCGATTATCAGGAAATACATATTGTGGAAGAAACGCCGTCCAAAAATGATTTGAAAAGCCTCGTGGAAAAAAGCGGACAGCCTGTGAAGAAATTTTTCAATACAAGTGGAAAAAAGTATCGAGAATTGGGCTTGAAGGATAAATTGAAAGAAGCAGATGAAAATCAGATGCTGGAATGGCTGGCTTCGGACGGAATGTTGATAAAGCGGCCGATTTTAGAATCCGAAGAGAAAGCAACAGTCGGTTTTAAACCGGAAGTCTATGAAGAAAACTGGAAATGACGAATTGAAGCAAACCACTGGAATTTGCCTTGGGGAGCTACTATATTAGATGAAGGATGTTCGCTGTTTGGAGGAAACTTGGAACAGGACAGTTGGACAAGTTAAGACAAATAAAAGCAGATAAGGAAAGTGGAGGTTTTATACGATGAGTTTACCAAAGGAATTACGTTACTCTGAAGAACATGAATGGGTCAAAGTGGAAGGGGAGAAAGTCCGGATCGGAATCACAGACCACGCCCAATCCGAATTGGGAGATATTGTTTTTGTCGAACTTCCGGAAGTCGGAGATACTATTGAAGCGGACGAGCCGTTTGGCAGTGTCGAATCCGTGAAGACGGTATCTGAGTTGTATGCTCCAATCAATGGTAAAGTAGTGGAAGTAAACGAAGATCTCGATGATAGTCCTGAATTTGTCAATGAATCTCCATATGAAAAAGCGTGGATGATCGTCGTGGAAACAGAAGATCTTTCGCAAGTCGATGAACTGATGAGTGCTGACCAATATCAGGAAATGATCGACGAAGAGTAAGCTTCTTCCGTATTCCGCGTCCATCTTTTTTATGTCATTGTCTATGCCATGCATCAAAAAAGAAATAATCAATACAATGATTATAGAGAGCGAACGCAATCCCTTGTTACCGTTAATGTGACAGGGGATTATTGTTAAGCAGGATGGCCGCGTTTTAAACTTATCGATTAAAAAGCAGGTGAACGCTATGAATGATGCTGACAAAGTGATTATTGTGGAGGGGCGGACCGACAAGGTACAGATTCAGAAAGTGATTGATGAAAAAATAGAAATCATTTGCACCAATGGTACTTTGGGAGTCGAAAGGCTGGAAGAGCTGTTGATAGAATATGATCTGGATAATAAGGACGTCTTTATACTGGTGGATGAGGACAATGCAGGACATAAACTGCGAAAGCAATTGTCCTTCGAACTCCCTCATGCCGAACATATCTATGTAGATAAAACCTTCAGGGAAGTGGCGGCTACTCCAGAAGCGGAATTAGCAGCAGCTCTATTGAGCAGAAGCATAGCAGTGAATCCACTTTATCTATAGAGGTGGCGGATAAGTTATATTCAAAAGGAAAAGGGATGGAATTTATGTTGGCAATTTCGGATGAACACGCACTCAAAGACTTTTCAAAAGGGTTTGTGTTTATTCATACGCCTTTCTGCGGCACATGTAAAATGGCGGAGAAAATGCTGTTGGTATTAGAACAAATCGAAGAGGCATCACTTTTCCATGAAATGAATGCCTCTCTTTTTCCGGGCTTCATGCAATCATTTCACATAGAAAGCGTTCCCTGTCTGTTAATAGTGGAAAATGGCCGGGTGCAGGAAAAAATATACGCATTTCATTCGTTAATGCATATTCAGGAGAAGATACAGAAATACAGAAACTAAAAAGGAAGGAATATTTCCCGAGAAATACTCCTTCCTTTTTTGCTTATGTCTTTTGGAAGACTCCATCTGCTTTTCTTTTTTGCAGGAAATACATGCTGGATGGCGAACTACTGTTAACAGGGAGGCGGTAGTCTTGTCAGAACAACTTTTGGCAGAATGGAAACGGCGTTTGGAAGATCGTGAAGATTTGTTGTATTTATATGAACAAAAGCACTTGGACATCAAAGTGGATGTAGGTGAATTCTCGGCTTGGGTTAAATTTCGTTCAGGAATTGTGGAACTCCATGCCGATTCACAATTCCCGTCTGCTGCCCCTTTAAAGGTGAAGGTGAACAATGACATAGCAGAACAACTTTTTAACGGGGAGCGGAAGCTGACAGCTTTCCCTGCAGGGCTTGCCTCCTGGACAGGGAGGTACAGGGACTGCCTGCTTTTTGAAACATTGCTGTACCTGCCTTAAACGAGTTGCCTGCCCAATGCTTGGACAATAGATAAAAAAGGTGCTTTGTCGCCAAACTGAGCCGCTATATCACCCTGCTTGTCAATAATGACAGTACTGGGAACCCCTTGACAGCGGTACATATCGTAAACGTTTGTCCCTTCGTCCGACAATGTCGGCTGTTGCAGAAACTTCTTATGGAATGCTTCTGCTTCATCCACCGAACGTTCTCTCCCAGTCACATTGATGGTCAACATTTTTATATCATTTTTGTTGATTGTTTTATATAACTGCTCTTTTTTGGGTAAGTCCGCTGCGCAGTCCGGGCACCAGGATGTCCAAAAGGTAAGCATGATCACCTTGCCAAGGTCCTTTTTCAGTTGATAGGTCTTTGGGGTACCCAGAATCGGAAGCTCGAAAACCGGGGCTTTCATCCAACCACTCCTTGCTTCTCAGTAAGTTTTTCTTGTTGTATATGCTAACATAACCAAAAATGGAAAACGATTATCGCACTTCAATTAATGAATTAGCTTGACACCTAACTGCGCCAATGCTAAAATCCTATTTAGCGCTTAAGGAACGACCTAATTAAATATTCTAATCTCTTATCAAGAGAGGTGGAGGGACTGGCCCTGTGAAGCCCGGCAACCGTTAACCAGTTTTTACTGGTTAAAATGGTGCCAATTCCTGCGAAGCAATAAGCTTTGGCAGATGAGAGAACATGAAAGTAGTCATACTGCGTCTTTCTGTTCTCTTGTGAACGGAAGGACGCTTTTTTAATACACACAAAAGAAGTATTAGGTAGTTCGGCAAGTATTGCTGAGGAGGAAGAAAGTTGATTTCAATTAAAGGCTTGAAAAAAGTTTATCCAGCCAAGCATCAGGATGTCCTCGCTGTCGATAACCTCAACCTGGAAGTAAGCAAAGGGGAAATTTTCGGGGTGATCGGATACAGTGGTGCTGGTAAAAGTACGTTCATCAGACTGCTTAATCGGCTGGAAGAACCGACTGAAGGACAAATTTATATTGATGGAAAAGAAATATCTGCAATGGGAAAGCAGCAGCTGCGTAAATCACGACAGGAAATAGGGATGATTTTTCAACATTTCAACCTGCTCTGGTCCCGTACCGTTCGTGACAACATTGCTTTTCCGCTGGAAATAGCGGGAATTCCCAAGGGGAAAAGGAGAGCCAGGGTCGAAGAGCTGATAGATTTAGTCGGGCTTAAAGGAAGAGAAGATGCCTATCCTTCGCAATTAAGCGGAGGGCAAAAACAACGGGTCGGCATTGCAAGGGCGTTGGCCAACAACCCAAAAGTGCTGTTGTGTGATGAAGCCACATCGGCGCTAGATCCGGATACGACGGATGCGATATTACGGCTGCTTGTCGATATCAATGAAAAATTGGGGTTGACCATCATTTTGATCACACATGAGATGCATGTCATCCGTAAGATTTGTCATCGGGTCGCTGTGATGGAGTCAGGAAGAGTAGCAGAGCAAGGCGATGTGCTGGATGTTTTCTTGCATCCCAAACAGCCTGTTACCAAGCGGTTCGTTGAACAAGTCATGGGAGACAGGGATCAAGAAGAATCGCTCCATTTATTGGAAAATTATCAAAGCGGGCAAGTTGTACGGCTTCATTTTGTGGGAGAAACAACCAATCAGGCGCTGATAAGCCAGGTGTCAAAGCGATTTGATGTGGCTGTCAATATCCTTCAGGGTAAAGTCACTCAAACACAAAAAGGGGCATATGGAACTTTGTTTGTCCATATGGACGGCTCTGCAGAAGAGATAGCCAGGGCGATTGCCTTTATCAAAACCACCTCGGTAGAAGTGGAGGTGGATCCAAATGCTGAGTGAACTTTTTCCAAACGTGAAAATGGAGGATATTTGGACAGCGATCGGTGAAACATTTTATATGACACTGATATCGGTGGCAGGGACGATTGTTTTAGGGGTCCTGTTGGGACTTTTATTATTTCTCACTGCCAGAGGTGGTTTGTGGCAAAATAAAATATTGAATTTTTTTGCTGCAGCGCTGGTGAATATCTTCCGGGCCATCCCATTTATCATTTTGATTTTATTGTTATTCCCATTCACTGATTTTCTTATAGGCACGATTCGTGGTCCGAAAGCGGCGTTGCCAGCTTTGATCATCGGTTCGGCACCGTTTTATGCAAGGTTGGTGGAAATCGGTCTGAAGGAAGTGGACAAAGGTGTAGTGGAGGCCGCCAAAGCGATGGGTGCAAAAACGCACACGATTATCTTCAAGGTTTTGCTTCCGGAATCGATGCCTGCTTTAGTATCCGGGATTACTGTAACAGCAATAGCATTGATTGGCTATACGGCTGTTGCCGGAGTGATCGGGGCCGGGGGTCTTGGAGATTTCGCCTATTTTTATGGCTTTCAACGTCGCGAATTTGACGTCGTGTTTATCTGCACCGTTTTAATAGTAGTAATTGTATTTATTTTTCAGTTTATCGGTGATTATATCGCCAATAAATTAGATAAAAGATAAGGCACTTTCCATCATACAGTTCCGTTGTCATGTTCCGTATATAGGGTGTAGTGACTTTATATGGAAAACGCAGGCATAAGGAAAGCAATACCGTATGCGAAAAGGGCCAAGTTTAAAACATGAAAAGGGGAAATGAGATCATGAAAAAGTATTTATTTTTGTTACTGACTGCTGCGGTTCTTGCAGTGTTGGCTGCTTGCGGCAGCTCGGATGAAGATAATTCGTCCGATGGAGGGACTTCTGGTGGAGGAGACGAATCAACAGAAATAAAAGTAGGGGCGTCAAGTACTCCTCACGCAGAAATTTTGGAAGAAGCAAAACCGTTGTTGGAAGAGCAAGGTGTTACTCTTACGATTTCTGAATATCAGGATTATGTCTTACCTAATCAGGACTTAGAGGATGGCGAAATTGATGCCAACTATTTTCAGCATAAACCATACTTGAAGGATCAAATTAATCAGTTCGGCTATGACTTTGTCAGTCTTGGAGGGGTTCATGTCGAGCCGATGGGAGTCTATTCCAAGAATATCTCCAGCATCGATGAGATACCAGATGGAACAGAAGTGATCATCAGCCGTTCTGTTGCCGACCATGGACGTATTCTCAGCTTGTTTGAAGCGAACGGTTTAATTAAATTGGATGAAAATGTCGACAAGGCAGCCGCTACGACGGATGATATAGTGGAAAATCCGAAAAATTTAACCTTTTCGCCGGACGTTGATGCTGCAACGCTTCCTGAAATGTATGAATCCGAAGAAGATGCCTTAGTGGCAATCAATACCAATTATGCGCTGGAGGCGGGCTTAGTACCGACAGAAGATGCCATTTTTGTGGAGGATGAAGATTCGCCTTATGTCAATCAGGTTGTAGTCCGTTCCGAAGATAAAGATAACGAAGCGCTTAATACATTGGTTGAAGTATTGCAATCTGAAGAGATTCAGAACTTCATCAGTGAAAACTATGATGGGGCGATTGTGCCGGCGGCTACTCCTGGAGACTGATTTTTTGGAAACAGCCGAAATCAGCAGAAATTCCTTACATTATTGAAGGTGGATGATTTAAGCCGCATATGATGGAACATAGCGGTGCAGAGAAGCATTTTCCTGTTTATTTCCTGTTTGGGAAGGGAAAAGAATCCGTGATACAATTTGTTTGTCAGAAAATATAACAATCCCGAAAGGAAGGATTCATTATCACAGACAGTGGTATAGGTCTGAATTATACCTCAGAGATGGAAAAAGCCATGCATCAAAACCATGGAATTGGTTATGCGGAGTATGAAAGAAAGCTTGACAAAAGACTCGAGGTCGAAAAAGAAAGAGAAGACAGCTATCGGCAGAGCCGCCGTGTTGTCGCTGAAGTTGAACGGCAAGTCCACCGCTGATACGGTGGTGGAAACAAATAGAAATTTCATGGTAAATCCCCTGCTGCTTGTTTTTGGCGGCAGGGGATTTATGTTACATTATAGATAGAGCGATGTGGATGATTAGGTATAGTAAATGGTTGGCAGGTACATTCTAATCGAAAATTTGAAAATGTTGATAATAGATTCGAAATGATATAAGATTGTAATGAGAATAAATTGAGAATGGGTGTAAATCCATTCTGCATTAATAAAGAGTAACTGGAGGTATTGTTATGGCAGGTTCAACATTGGAAATAAAGGATCTTCATGTATCGATTGAAGACCAGGAAATACTTAAGGGAGTTAATTTGACAATTAAGGGCGGCGAATTCCACGCTGTTATGGGTCCTAACGGAACTGGTAAATCAACGCTGGCATCCGCCATCATGGGGCATCCAAAATACGAAATCACGCAAGGATCTGTTCTTCTCGATGGAGAAGACGTACTGGAAATGGAAGTGGACGAACGCGCCAAAGCTGGTCTGTTTTTGGCAATGCAGTATCCTAGTGAAATCAGCGGTGTAACTAATTCTGATTTCCTCCGTTCTTCCATCAATGCGCGCCGTGAAGAAGGCGACGAAATTTCCTTGATGAAATTCATCAAAGAGATGGATGAAGCGATGGATTACTTGGAAATGGATAAAAACATGGCGCAACGTTATTTGAATGAAGGGTTTTCCGGCGGTGAGAAAAAACGTAATGAAATTCTTCAATTAATGATGATTAAACCGGAAATTGCCATTCTTGACGAAATCGACTCCGGACTTGATATCGACGCATTGAAGGTTGTTTCCAAAGGAATCAACAAACTTCGCGATGAGAACTTCGGCTGCCTGATCATCACGCACTATCAAAGACTGTTGAACTACATCACACCGGATAAAGTCCATGTCATGATGCAGGGCAGAGTGGTTAAATCCGGCGGTCCTGAGCTTGCACAGCGTTTGGAAGCAGAAGGATATGAGTGGATCAAAGAAGAACTAGGCATTGAAGATGAAACTGTAGGGCAAGAAGCGTAACAGGAAGGAGGGGTACCATGACTGTAGAAACAAAACTGCCATACGATCAAGAATATATCAGCCAGTTTTCACAAAAGCATAAAGAACCGGAATGGATGAAGTCATTGCGCCTTCAAGCATTGGAAAAAGCTGCTGCGCTTCCAATGCCCAAACCGGACAAAACGAATATCACGAATTGGAATTTCTCCAATTTCAAGCATGAAGCGGCTGGAGAACCGATTCAGTCTTTGGAAGATCTTCCTCAGGAAATAAAAGTGTTTCTTGATTTGGAAAACACGGAACAAAATCTTGTCATCCAGCGTAACCATTCGGTGGCATATGCTTCCCTGTCACCAAAGCTGAAAGAGCAAGGCGTCATCTTAACGGACATCTATACGGCCATGGCGGAACATGGGGAACTCGTCCAACGTTATTACATGAAAGACGCAGTAGGAGTAGACGAAAACCGCATGACTGCATTGCATGCTGCGTTGATGAACGGTGGTGTGTTTGTCTATGTGCCGAAAAATGTCACTGTTGAAGAACCACTGCAATCGATTTTTTGGCAGGAGGATGCCGAAGCGGCTTCATTCAATCACGTAATCGTCGTTGCCGAAGCGAACAGTTCCCTGACTTATGTGGAAAATTATATTTCACATAATCAAGAGGAAGAAGCTGTAGCCAATATCGTCACGGAAGTTATCGCCCATGACAATGCGAACGTTTCATTCGGTGCAGTTGATAACTTTGCACAGGGAACAACTGCATATGTAAACCGTCGTGGCGTTGCTTACCGCGATGCTGTAATCGAATGGGCGCTCGGACAAATGAATGACGGTAACACCGTTTCGGAAAATATCACTCATCTTATTGGGGATAATTCAGTTTCCAACGCCAAGACCGTTACTGTCGGACGTGGCAAACAATCACAAAATTTCACAGCGAAAATCGTCAATCATGGCCTTCAGTCGGATGGCTACATTCTGCAGCACGGGGTCATGAAAGACAGTGCTACGTCGGTGTTCAATGGAATCGGAAAAATAGAGCATGGTGCTTCCAAATCGAACGCTGAACAGGAATCCCGTGTATTGATGCTGAGCAAGGATGCACGCGGAGATGCCAATCCGATCCTTCTCATCGATGAAGATGACGTAACGGCCGGACACGCTGCTTCTGTAGGCCGTGTCGATCCGATCCAGCTATATTATTTAATGAGCCGTGGTATTTCCAAGCAGGAAGCAGAACGTCTGGTTATCCATGGTTTCCTTGCACCGGTGGTTACACAGATTCCGATCAAAGCGGTAAGAGAACAGTTGACAGAGGTAATTGAAAGGAAAGTATATTAATGGACGTCAAAGCCATTAGGGAACAGTTTCCGATTTTGAACCAGGAGATAAATGGACATCCATTGGTTTATCTGGATTCATCGGCGACTTCCCAAAAACCGGTTTCAGTAATCAAGGCAGTAGAGGATTACTATAAACAGGATAATTCCAATGTCCATCGCGGTGTCCATACACTGGGAACAAGGGCTACAGATAAATATGAAGGTGCCAGGGAAAAAGTGAAGAAATTCATTAATGCATCCAGTACCAAAGAGGTGATATTCACCCGTGGTACAACGACTTCCATCAATACTGTGGCATACAGTTATGCCCGGGCAAACCTGAAGGAAGGCGATGAAATTGTAGTGACGCCAATGGAGCATCACAGCAATATCATTCCATGGCAGCAGGCGGCCAAAGCCACGGGGGCTACCTTGAAATATTTGCCCTTGCGACCGGATGGTACAATAGAGATGGAGGACGTAAAGGATACGATTACGGACAGAACTAAAGTGGTTGCTGTCATGCATGTATCCAATGTCCTGGGAACCATCAATCCTATCAAGGAGATAACAGCTGTCGCTCATCAGCACGGCGCTGTGATGATGGTGGATGGTGCCCAGAGTGTCCCGCACATGCAAGTGGACGTTCAGGATTTGGACTGTGATTTCTATGCTTTTTCCGGCCATAAGATGTGCGGCCCCACCGGCATCGGCGTTTTATATGGAAAGAGAGAACTGCTTGAGAACATGGAACCAGTAGAGTTCGGCGGTGAAATGATTGACTTTGTCAATCTGTATGATTCCACCTGGAAAGAACTGCCCTGGAAGTTTGAAGGCGGCACACCGATTATCGCAGGGGCAATCGGTCTCGGAGCGGCTATCGACTTCCTGACGGACATCGGCATGGAAAACATTCATGAGCATGAAGACCAATTGATTGCTTATGCAATGGACCGTATGAAGGCGCTGGACGAATTGGAGATTTACGGACCGGAGCAACGCGCAGCGTTGATCACCTTCAATCTTACGGATGTCCACCCGCATGACACGGCGACCGTTTTAGATGCAGAAGGAATTGCAGTAAGAGCGGGGCATCACTGCGCACAGCCGCTGATGAAGTGGCTGGAAGTGACAGCTACCGCAAGAGCCAGCTTTTATTTATACAATACTCCAGAAGACGTCGATCGTCTTGTGGAAGGACTAAACAAAACGAAGGAGTATTTTGGAGATGTCTTTTGATAATCTCGATACGTTATATAGGCAGGTCATCATGGATCACTATAAAAACCCCCGCAATCGTGGAACATTGGCGGACGATGCTATGACAATCGACATGAACAATCCGACGTGCGGGGACAGGATTCAAATTCATCTCCAGGTGGATGACGGTATCGTCGAAGATGCTAAGTTTGAAGGGGAAGGATGTTCGATCAGTCTTTCATCCGCATCCATGATGACGCAGGCTATAAAAGGCAAGAAAGTAGACGACGCTTTGAAGATGTCCAAAATTTTCTCGGATATGATGTTAGGCAAAGAAGTGGAAGAAGATGATATAGATTTAGGTGATATCGAAGCTTTGCAGGGTGTTTCTAAGTTTCCTGCCCGGATCAAGTGTGCCACACTGGCGTGGAAAGCGATGGAAAAGGGCGTAGGCGAAGAGCAATAGAAACAACTTATGGAAGATAATTACCTAATAGGAGGTTTTCGACATGGCGAAAAAAGCGCCCGAAATTGAAGATTATAAATATGGGTTCCATGACAAGGATATTTCGATTTTCCGTACGGAAAGAGGCCTGACAAAACGGGTTGTTGAAGAAATTTCCCGTCAAAAAGACGAACCGCAATGGATGCTCGACTTCAGACTGAAAGCTCTCGAGCAATTTTATAAAAAGCCAATGCCTCAGTGGGGCGGCGATTTATCCGAGTTGGATTTCGATGAGATCACGTATTACGTCAAGCCTTCTGAGAAATCCGAACGTTCCTGGGATGAAGTTCCAGAAGAAATCAAAAATACTTTTGATAAATTGGGGATTCCGGAAGCAGAACAGAAGTATCTCGCAGGTGTTTCTGCCCAGTATGAATCAGAAGTTGTTTACCATAGTCTCCAGGAAGACTTGGAAGAAATGGGTATCGTCTTTAAAGACACCGATACCGCATTAAAAGAAAACGAGGACTTGTTCAAGGAGTATTTCGGTAAAGTTATTCCGCCTTCTGACAACAAGTTTGCGGCACTTAACTCTGCCGTGTGGTCCGGTGGTTCCTTTATTTATGTGCCGAAAGGTGTAAAAACGGACACACCGCTTCAGGCATATTTCCGGATCAACTCAGAAAACATGGGTCAATTCGAAAGAACGTTGATCATTGTAGACGAGGGCGCATCCGTCCACTACGTAGAGGGATGTACAGCGCCTGTATATACAACGAATTCCCTGCATAGTGCAGTCGTTGAAATCTTTGTTAAAAAAGATGCTTACTGCCGTTACACTACCATTCAAAACTGGGCAAACAATGTTTACAACCTGGTTACGAAGCGTTCGATTTGTGACGAAAATGCTACCATGGAATGGATTGACGGAAACCTTGGTTCGAAGCTGACGATGAAATATCCGGCAGTCATCCTGAAAGGGCAAGGAGCCCGTGGCATGACCTTGTCTATCGCATTGGCAGGGAAAGGTCAGCATCAGGATGCAGGGGCTAAAATGCATCACCTTGCTCCTAACACATCTTCCACCATTGTTTCGAAATCGATATCCAAGCATGGCGGTAAAGTAACTTATCGCGGTATCGTTCAATTCGGACGTAAAGCAGAAGGCGCCCGGGCCAATATCGAATGTGATACGTTGATTATGGACAACAAATCAACTTCCGATACCATCCCGTACAACGAGATTTTGAATGAAAATATTTCGTTGGAGCATGAGGCGAAAGTTTCCAAAGTATCAGAAGAACAATTATTCTATCTGATGAGTCGTGGTATCTCTGAAGAAGAAGCGACAGAAATGATCGTCATGGGCTTCATCGAGCCATTTACGAAAGAACTGCCAATGGAATATGCAGTTGAAATGAACCGCCTGATCAAGTTCGAAATGGAAGGTTCTATTGGATAATTGAATAATTTAATGTAATAATAAAAGGGCCCTGGAATAGGGCCCTTTTTTCATAGAAATACATGACGGGTAAAGGATTTTATGATCGATTGATTCTTTGTCCTCGAAATTTCTATAAGGGCCATCCCTTCCATTTACCCCTTTTACAGAAGAGTGACATCGGGTAAACATAAGGGTATAGCAAACCGGAATTGGACTAGTTCCTTGCAACGGTCCGGTATTCTGCCGGATTATCATACATAACTTTAACAGATAGAAGGGAATCAGACTGTGGTTTACGTTTTAAGTGTTTTAATCGGTTTTTTAACAGCTTTTGTCGGGAGTATCGCTGGTTTGGGAGGAGGGATCATTCTTGTTCCGAGCTTGTTGCTGCTCAGTCAGCTGCTAGATAGTTTCAGTTGGGCGGCACCGCAAAATATTGTCGGCATTTCGTTGCTGGTGATGGTTTTTACCGGACTATCTTCCAGCATATCCTATATGAAGAAAGGCAGAGTCGATTATCGCAGCGGCAGGATTTTCTTATCCGGCGCGATTCCAGGCGGCATTCTTGGCTCATGGCTCAATCAGTTTGTTTCGGAGGACGCTTTTTCCTTATACTTGGGAATATTGATGCTGTTATTATCAGCTATGTTTTTTATCAAAAAGAAAGAACCTATCGTGAGTCAGCCGGTCCACAGCAAGGGTATAGTCAGAACCGTCCTCATCGATGGGGAAAAGTTTTCTTATACGTATTCGATGGCTGCTGCAGTATCCATCGCTTTTGCTGTTGGTGTGTTGTCAGGAATGTTTGGAATCGGAGGCGGATCCTTGATCGTTCCGGCAATGATTCTTCTATTCGGTTTCCCGCCGCATATCGCCACGGCTACTTCGATGTTCATGATTTTGTTTTTAAGCTTGATTAGTTCTTCGACTCATATTGTGTTGGGGCATGTACCTTGGCAGTATGTGTGGCTGTTCATTCCTGGTGCCTGGATTGGCGGCACACTTGGTGCAAAGGTCAATCAGTTGCTTAAAGGGAAAACGGTGGAATGGATACTCAGGATATTGTTGGTGGTAATCGGTTTTCGATTAATTTTACAAGGTATTGGATAGGAGACTTTAAGATGGAAGAGAAGATTTTCCTTTATTATACAAATGACTTACACAGTCACTTTGAGAACTTGCCGCAAATCATTGGCCACTTCAATGAGGAAAAAGAAGCGAGAGAACGTAACGGCCAGTCATACTGGATGATTGATATCGGCGATCATGTCGATCGCTCCCATCCAATCGCAGAAGCAATGAAGGGAAAAGCCAATGTGCAGTTATTGAACGATGCAGGTTATCAGTTCGCCACCTTGGGAAACAACGAAGGGATCACGCTCGATCATGATGATTTATTCCATCTATATGATCAGGCCGACTTTCAATTATTGTGTGCAAATCTTATCAGTCTGGATGGACTGCAGCCGGACTGGTTGAAGCCAATCTCCTATGTCACTACGGAAACGGGCGTACGGATCGGCTTTATTGGACTGACTGCACCGTTCAATGATTTCTATCATTTACTGGGATGGAGTGTCGCCAATCCTTTTTCCGTCATCGAAGAGTATCTTCCTCAGCTGGAAAAACAAGCAGACATCATTGTGCTTCTTTCCCATCTGGGTATCACTGATGATGAGGAAATAGCCAGGCGTTACCCGCAAATCGATGTCATTATCGGAGGACATACTCATCACCTATTCCGTGATGGAGAGTATATAAATGAAACATTGCTTACTGCGGCAGGTAAACATGGTAAGTATGTAGGAGAAGTGATTTTGACGTGGAATCATGTACAGCGGAAACTGATTCGAAAAGAAGCTTACGCGAGCAGTACAGAATATTTTCCAAAGGATGAAGAGACGGAGCAAAAACTGATGGCATATCAAGATCAGGCGAATGACTTACTCGGGGAAACAGTGACGACTTTGGAAAAACCACTGGAATTTGGCTGGTTCAAAGAAACCTTTATCATGAAACAGCTAGTCGAGACGTTGAAGGAGTGGACGGGGGCAGACTGTGCCATGTTGAATGCCGGACTTCTGCTGGATAGATTTGAGCAAGGGGATGTGACCTACGGGGATATTCACCGGATTTGCCCTCATCCAATCAATCCTTGTCTCGTCACGTTGCAAGGAGATGAATTGCTGGAAGTTATAAGGGCTTCTTTCACCAAGCAGTTTACGGAATTGAAATTGCAAGGTTTCGGTTTTCGCGGTGAAATAATCGGCCGAATGGTCTTTGGCGGTGCAATCGTGAAAACGAGCAAGCTGGCAGATGGCCAAGAACGGGTCGATTATGTAGAAGTAAACGGCAAGCCTCTGGATGTGGATGAACAGTACAAAGTGGCAACCGCCGATACGTTTACCTTCGGACGGTTGCTTCCGGAAATCGCAAGAGCGGAGAACAAGCAGTTTTTCATGCCTGAATTTTTGCGTGACTTATTGGCCGATACGTTAAGGAAAAAAGTAGCTTCTGAATGACACATATGCTCCTGATATCCATATAGTATGGTGAAGGGAGTGTGGCCATCTTATGATTTCCATCAAGCCTGTGTTTATCGAGGATATTCCTTTTACGGCAATCCGCGTGGAATTGCCAAAGACCAATCTGTTGATTGTTTCGAATGATACCGGGTATATTATGTGCGGCGCTCTTGACGTCGACTTGTTAAGCGAGAAGCTGGCAGACCGAAAAGTGATAGCTGCCCGGGCTGTAGGGGTCAAAACAATTGAACAATTGCTTGAAGCTCCACTGGAGAAAGTGACGAATGCTTCCAGGGAAAAAGGCTGGCAGGAAGGAATGACAGGAAAAGAAGCTCTGTTGAAAATCGCAGAGCTGGATGAAAGAAAAAAATAGACAAATTCCTACAAATTTAGTTTGATTTCTCCTATAAATCCTCTATACTCGATATAGAGGATTTTCTTGTTGTCTATACAAGGGAATCAACTGTTTCATTCTAAATGGTGCGGTTAGGAGATAGATATGAGAATTGCAGCAACCAAGTCAATTGAACCCGGAACAAAGCTTGCTAAAGCAGTATATAACGAAAACGGACAAATATTGCTTCAAGAAGATGTCAGTCTTACACAACGGATGTTGAAAAGACTGCTGAAATATAACATTACATACGTACACATAAAAGATTCGTTGACGGAGGATATCGACATTTCACCTCCGATTCCCGAAAAGCTGCGAATGGAAGCCTATCAAACGATCAAGCATTCTTTTTCAGCTATTCAAAGCCAGGGTCTCGGAGAAAACTCGTTTGTATTCGAGAAAGCGGGCAATGAAATGACGGATATGGTTGGAAGTCTCTTGGATGAGATTCAACATGCGGACCAGGTCATTTCCATCTTGTCGGATGTATTCCTGACCGATAACTATGTGTTTTCCCATTCACTTAATGTGACAATATATTCCCTGGCTTTGGCTACAGAGCTTGGAATGCCGCGTTCGAAAATGGAGGAAATAGGTCTTGGGGCAATGCTTCATGATGTGGGCAAGATGTTCATTCCGCAGGAAATCTTGCAAAAGCAAGGAAAGCTTTCTGACACCGAGTTTGAAATCATTAAAGGGCACACGGATATCGGCTTCGAATTCCTGCGAAATAATCAGAACATCCCATTGCTCGCAGCTCACTGTGCCTTCCAACATCATGAACGATTGAACGGAACGGGATACCCCCGCGGGCTTACGGAAAGTGACATCCATCCGCATGCCAAATTGATCGGCATAGCGGACGTATTCGATGCCATTACCAGCAACAGGGTGTATCGTGAAGCTATGCTTCCACATGAAGGGCTGGAAGTCCTATATGCTGGAGCCGGAGACCTGTTCGATCGAGAACTGGTGGAGGCCTTTCGCCGGACTATCGCAGTTTATCCAACAGGATTGATGGTCGAACTCAGCGATGGAAGAGCCGGAATCGTTGCAAAACAAAACCAACAGCTTTGTGAACGGCCGGTGATCCGTATCCTGGAGGAAGACGGCAACGCAGTAACGGTTCCATATGAGATCGATCTTGCTGAACATTTGAACCTGATGGTAACCTCTTGTTTTGCAGCGGATTTGGCAAAAAGTTAATGCAGTATAAAATTCTAACCTCCTGCTAAAAAGCATATGTTTTTTTGAGGGGGTATTTATTTTGAGAAAAAACAGGAATTTCAAGGGCCGTATGGCACCGCCTCCGTTTCGTCATGTGTTCGTGGTTACAATCGTCTTTTTTACAATATCTTCTTTGGTCAGTATTTTGATAATCAACCGCGGGCTTGAGCCTACGCTTATGGATATTGCGGAAACTAGGGCTCGGCAATATGCCAGAATGGCGATTAATGAAGCAGTGAGCAAAAAAATTGCCGATGATTTGGAATACGATGAATTGATCCAGGAAAAGGTCGATAATGAAGGGAATGCGGTTTCGGTAGGATGGAATTCCGTTGTAACCAATCGTGTGGTACGGAATACCACCAACCGGGTGCAAAATTTTTTAAAGCTGTTGGAAAAAGGACAGGTTCCGGACCCGGGAAGCACGCTTGATGTGGAGCTGGAACCAGAAGAGAAGCCTTCCATCGAATCGGTCAAAGAAGAACCGACATTGATTCAAATCCCAGTCGGCCAAGCGCTGGGAATCCCGTTGTTGGCAAATTTGGGGCCTGAAATCCCTGTCAATATAGAAGTGATTGGCGATGTTCAGTCGGAACCAGTGATGGAGCGTGAAGAACTGGGGATCAATAATGTATACTTCGCTTTGTATGTAGAAATGGAAGTCAGTCTGCGAGTGGTTGTTCCGTTCCAAACCAAAACGACACAAATCAGTTCGAAGATAAAAATCGATGATCGGGTGGTCAGCTTCGATGTTCCATATTATTATAACGGAAATGGCGGCGGAGAATCGCCGCAGCTCTCGATTCCGATGGAACCCTTGCAATAGCAGCCATCCACTGGTACAATATACGAGGAATTGAATAGCGAGACCTTATCAGATCGGTGAGGTAGAGGTGCAGACAGGATGAGTATCCTTTTGGAGGATGATAACTGGGAAGAATGGTGAAAGGCCTGTTTGCCGAAGTATGAGGGAGTGTCAACCCCTTATTGCTGGTATTATCTCGAACAGGGATAGTACTGTCATGTCTGGAAAGAATAGCATGAAGGGCTACTGATCGAAATGGAGGATAACAGAATTGCTTATAGAAGCAGTGATAGGTTATTTTCTATCACTGCTTCTTTCTGTTTAAAGACACATTTCTCGTTGGCGAATTTATCATAATCCGCAAGTCGAAGGGGGGCAGGCTGCACCCGGCTTTTTCCTTTCGGACAACCCGATCGGCCGGATGCCCTCTGACTTACCGTGCGTGAGACCAGACAGGTTTTCCTCATTTTTTTCTTCAGCATGTCAATCCATTCATTTCCATAACCAAACAGTAATGGAGGTACAACATGGAAGGAACAATTTATTCATTGATTCCTGCCCTGCTGATGCTTGTGCTTGTACTGGCCACAAGAAAAGTATTGTTGTCATTAGGGGCAGGTGTATTGATCGGAGCTTTCATGCTTCATGATTTTTCGATTTCGCAAACTGCCGGAGAAATCTGGCTTGTTTTCCGAAACATCTTTTACGCGGATGGCGCGTTAAACACCGGGAACTTATATTTATTGATATTCTTGCTATTGTTAGGAATTGTCACAGCTTTTTTGACCGCTTCAGGTGGAAGCAGGGCTTTCGGTGAATGGGCGATCCGTAAAATAAAAACAAGAAAAGGGGCTCAGTTGATGCCTGCTGTATTGGGGGTCATCATTTTTATCGATGATTACTTCAACAGTCTGGCTGTAGGTCAAATCGCTCGTCCGTTGACGGACCGTCATCAGATTTCCCGTGCGAAGCTCGCTTATTTTATCGATTCGACTTCTGCTCCGATAACGGTAATCTCGCCGATATCAAGTTGGGGAGCTTATATTATCGGTACATTAGGCAGTATATTGGCAGCCAATGAAATAACCGACTATGGGCCACTGCAAGCGTTTGTCGCAATGATTCCATTGAATATGTATGCTTTTGCGGCCCTTTTGCTGGTGTTTTTGACGGCTTTGTTGAAGGTGGATATCGGTTTGATGAAAACCCATGAAAACCGGGCCATGGAAAACGGAGAACTGACGGACCCGGAGCGGGGAGAGATTGCAGGCGACTTGGAACAAAGCTTTGCAGCCAATGAAAGCGGAAGAATCTACCACCTCATCATACCGATTCTTTTATTGATCGCCGGTACAGTCGCATTCATGATCGGAACCGGCATGGACAACACGGATGGTCCGGCAGATGTGTTGGACGTATTCGCCAATACGGACGTCAACCTGTCTCTGTTTTGGGGAGGGCTTATAGCGGCTCTAGGTGCAGCAATCCTATACAGTGTGCAGGACTCATCGAAAACGAAAATTGGCAAAGTATTCCTGGAGGGAATCAAAGCGATGCTACCTGCCATCTACATTTTAGTTTTGGCATGGATGATCGGTTCGATCATAGATAGTCTGGCGACTGGCGAGTACTTGGCAAACCTCGTGCAGCAAACCTCTTTGAATTCAGCATTCCTGCCATTTTTGATTTTCATTGTAGCTGGCTTCATGGCATTGGCTACAGGAACATCCTGGGGAACCTTTGGCATCATGCTGCCGATCGCAGCAGAAATTGCGGCACTTACAGATGGGCAACTTGTCCTTCCGGCTATGGCTGCAGTGTTGGCCGGGTCTGTGTTCGGCGACCATTGTTCACCGATTTCCGATACATCGATTCTCTCTTCTACCGGTGCAGGCTCCAACCATATTGATCATGTCCTGACCCAGTTGCCTTATGCATTCATCGCGGCAACAGCATCAGTTATCGGATATTTGATTCTTGGGATAACAGGCCAGACCTGGATTGCATTATTGCTTACTTTGGTGCTTATCATGATTACAGCAATCCTGATACACAAAGCAAACGGAAAAAGCAGTCAACACAAGTGAATGAGCAAAGAAGTTGAAATAAAAAAAGCATAGAACCAAAATCAAAACCGAACGGTGTAATCGTTCGGTTTTGCTGTGCATTCACTGTAAGAATACAAACCGATTTAACCTTCTCTTGTGAACTGTGCACTATCCGGCAAGGCATTTTGCTTTCTGCAGTGCAAGGTTCATCACGCTTTCCAGCTGAGCTTGCACACCTTGCTACCGTCGATTGGCTGTCTTCGGTAATAGAAATATCATACCTTTTCTTACTTGTCATATTCTTACAGGAAAAAGGGCCCAGAACCTTTCTCCTAAATCTTCCTTTGACATTCTGGTTTTGTCTACTATATAATACAATCATAAATATCAGAAAAAAATAAAAATTTAAAACATTCGTTACACATAGAGGATGTTTTAAAAAAACAGGGGAGGTACAAACATGGAAAATCGATCACAATGGGGAACACGATTAGGTTTTCTGCTGGCAGCGATGGGATCTGCAATTGGTTTGGGAAATATTTGGCGATTCCCGGCTACAGCATACGAAAACGGAGGGGGCGCATTTTTTCTTCCATATTTATTTGCACTGTTGACTGCCGGAATTCCGCTATTGATTTTGGAATACACCATCGGCCATAAATTTCGGGGTTCTGCTCCGCGTTCTTATGGGAAAATCAGTAAAGGGATGGAATGGATTGGCTGGTGGCAGGTAGCTGTATCGTTTGTCATTTCTACTTATTACCCGGTTATCATTGCTTGGGCAATTATGTATGCTTATTTTTCTTTCGGGCAACAATGGGGTGGAGATGCTACAGCATTTTTTGTCGGAGACTACCTGCAATTAGGCGATCCAGGAAGCTTCGGAGCGATGGTGCCGAGCGTATTGCTGCCATTGATTGCCGTGTGGGCTGTCGCTTTATTTTTCTTGGGCCGAGGGGTCAAAAAAGGGATAGAGGTAGCAAACAAGATTTTCATTCCCACGTTGGCGGTCATTTTTGTGATCATTGTTATCAGAGCAGTGACACTAGACGGGGCGATGGAAGGGTTGGATGCTTTCTTCAAACCGAACTGGTCGGCAATTGCCGATGGGCAGGTATGGGTTGCAGCCTATGGCCAAATATTCTTTAGTTTGTCGATCGCTTTTGCAATCATGATTACGTATGCTTCTTATTTACCGAAAAAGTCTGATATTACCAACAATGCATTTATCACCGGTTTCGCCAATTCATCTTTCGAGCTATTGGCTGGTATCGGAGTATTTGCCGCATTAGGCTTTATGGCAGTCCAGTCCGGTCAGGAAGTATCGGAGGTAGTGACTGGCGGAGTCGGCCTTGCGTTTATGGTTTTTCCGGAAATCATCAGCCAGATGCCGGGAGCTGGATTTTTCGGATTCTTGTTCTTTGCGTCGCTTGTGCTGGCAGGTTTGTCTTCGTTGATATCCATTTCGGAAACATATATCGCTGGTATTCAGGAGAAATTCAACGTATCACGCGGCAAAGCTGTTTTATTCGGCGGAGGGCTTGCAGCAATTCTTTCATTGGCCTTTGCTACAAAGGACGGTTTGAATTTGCTTGATACGGTCGACCATTTCATCAATAACTACGGAGTAGCCCTTGCTGGTTTGTTCGAAGTAGTGGCCATTGCTTGGTTTGCAAAGTCTTTGAAAGATTTTCAAAGCCACGCCAATTCTGTTTCTGATATCCCGCTAGGGGCTTGGTGGAGAGTATGTCTCGGTGTCATTACTCCTATCGTTTTAGGCTATATGATGCTGCAGAATCTGAGAGGCGAAGTCTCAGAGGCTTATGGCGGTTATCCGATCGATTTCTTGTTCAACTACGGTTGGATAGTAGCTATCGGGGCGATGTTCGCCGGTGCCTTGCTAACCTTGAAAAAATGGCCGGATCGGGCAGCAGAAGTTTCATCAAGCGAATCGGAAGACAAGGAGGTGGCTCAATAATGTCAGGAGGAGCCATAACCATGGCAATCATCGGGGTTGTCGTCATCTGGGGCGGATTGATTGCCAGCATTCTTTATGCAAGGAAAGTTGCGAAAGCGAAATAAATTCATGATAAACCGCCTCACCGACACGGTGAGGCGGTTTTCGTTGTAAAAGAGCAGGGAAAGGGATTTCCGGCTTTTCAGCATTCATCCCAAAAAATCTCAAGGCCCCTATCGAAGTATGGCTTCTCTAGTGCTTAGCCTTTATACACATTCATTTAGTTTCGGGCGTTTCGTTCCCATTTTTTTAAATGAGGGTATGGATCGAACGACCATTCACTATAGCCGTTGTCTTTATACATCCCGTAATGAAGATGTGGTGGGAATTTTCCGGAAGTGCCGGGTGGCCCATATCCTGTTGCTCCCACTGAACCGATGACCGTCCCTGGTTCCACGACATCGCCGACATTTATCCCTTTCTCATAACCGTTCAGGTGAGCGAAGTAGTGATAATGGTTATGGATGTCCCGGATCCCGATCCGCCACCCTCCATATTTATTCCAGCCTTTCATTTCTACAACTCCATAAGTGGTTGCTTTCACCGGTACTCCGTAGCCTGCAAATATGTCGGTTCCTTCGTGGATTCTCCTGCCCCCGAAACCACGGGCATCTCCCCATGTATTCCGGTAGCTATAGTTTGCATGCAAGGGGAGGGGGAAATCGGTTTTATCCAAGGTGAGTGTACCGAACTTTTCGTATATTTTTGCAATGCTCATGATCGTTTGCACAGTCAATTCACGTTGGTAATAGTTCCATAGGGAGATTTTGATGTCCTCTTTATTGTTCCCGAATTGATTTATCCAATGGGCCATTGTGTACAAAACATCTTCATCATTGCTTTTTTCGGCCAATCCATCCCCATCTCCGTCACGCCCCCAGCCGTTGGAAACGGCTATCAGCTCTTCTGAAGTAAAGCCGGGATTGCTGACTCCGAACCAGAGCTCGTCCGGGATATCGATCGAAGTGAGTCGTTCCGCTTTGTCTTCTTCTTTTTGAATATTATGTTCATACTGATCAATTGCAGCAAAGTAATACCAAGGGATATGTGTAATGGCTTGTGTCTTTTTGAAAAGCGCCATTTTTGTCTGTTTTTCATCTGGTACCTTTTCTTCAGCTATTACAGAAGAAGAGAAGAACAAAAAGAAAAATGACAATGCGGCAAAGCAAGTTGTTTTTGATTTCAAGGTTATTCACCCCCCGGTTCTAA
This sequence comes from Sediminibacillus terrae, assembly GCF_009602435.1. Taxonomy (GTDB): domain Bacteria; phylum Bacillota; class Bacilli; order Bacillales; family Amphibacillaceae; genus Sediminibacillus; species Sediminibacillus terrae. Next base: position 77,459 of record NZ_VZDQ01000028.1, on the reverse strand, counting down.
GTTTTCTGGTATTAGTGTGCACGAGTAATCCGGAAAAACAATTGGAAACTTATACATCCTCGAGGAGTTCACAAAGCAAAGGATGCTCCAAAGCCATTGTTGGAACATCCCTGTCTGTTTCCGTTTTATTCTGTCATGGCATCGTCATCCCGGTCCTTTACATCGGCTTCTGGCCAGCCCTCTCCTTGCGGGGCTTCTTTCATGCTTTCCATGATACTGCGGAGTGTATTCTCATAGTCGTCGTCTAGCGTCGAAGAATTTTTCAAGCTTTGGATTTCTTGAAAGGATACATCCTTGTCAGACACGATGATATCGTAGTATCCGGGCATTAAAGACATTGCAGTTTTTTTTGCTATGGATGCTGCTTTTTCTCGTTCCATGTTTTCCGGTCTGTGATAGGCGATAAGCACTTCATCGTCGGTTACAAGTGTTGCAGCTTCCTCAAAACCGTCATAGCGAAGAATCATTCTGGTGATGGTATCGGCCATTTTATTCCGGTCGATGCTGACCATTTGTCTGCTTTCTTCATCACTGTCAAGTTCATCTTTTTTATATCGTACATAACCAAGCTTCGAGGTGACGTCATTCTCATCCATCGTGCCGGTCCCTTGCTCATTATCGGCTTCCGTACCGTTTAAGGAACGGTCCACTTCTGGATCGGCCCCTCTGTTCCCAGTGGCGCATCCGGAAGCCATAAGGAGAGCAGCCAGCAGCAATGGGAAACTTCTTCGTTTATTCATCATGAGTACCCTCCTGACTTTTGATTGTTGTTCCCCCTTGTTTTAGTTTGTTGATTTTCTTTCGGTTTCATGCTGGGAAAAAACGGAGATGTATTTCTACAAGAAAAAATGTGGTACACTATTAACAGGCTTAAGGAGTGGATGTCATGATCGAAATAGAGGGCAAAAATTACGAAGTAGTAGAGAATGTGAAGGATGGCTTCCAGGAAGAAGCGATAAAACAACGATTCAGTGATATTTTAAGCAAATATGATTTTATAGTCGGCGATTGGGGCTATGAACAGCTCCGTTTGAAAGGATTTTATGATAACCAGAATCCCAAAGCGGGTTTTGATTCAAAGATAAGTACGCTCGATGATTATCTATATGAGTATTGCAATTTTGGCTGTGCCTATTTTGTCATGAAACGCATTGACCAGTAAAGCGCGAATAGAGCCGCGGAAGAACTATTCCTGTTCTTCCTGCGGCTCTACGTCACCTTTATGGTCATGAGGCGGATGTGCAGGTCCCACCTGTCTTGGCAAATCATCATGAAAATCTTTGTCCGGGAAGTTGAATGCACTATGAAACCGCTGTTCTTCATGCCAAGGAGTGCTTTTATTTTCCACTGGTTCGGATTTGTTGATAGGTGATCCATAAGCACCTTCGGGGACTTCTTCTGCTGCCAGGAAGTTTCTCCTGTCCTCGACGGTAGAGACATCAGAATACTTCTGCTTTTTTCGCTGCTTTTTTTTCATCTACTGTTCCTCCCTTATGGATAGCTTGGCAAAAGGGAGAGGTGAATATACGAAAAGAATTGCTCCAGAAACTTCCTGCTTTCCTCAATCAAGCACTTCGGTTAGAAAACGTCTCAGTTCCTCCGCTCGCACTTCCGTGAGGTGAAACTCATGTTCGAGGTTTCCTTCTTTGGCCGCGTCTTCTTTATCCATTATAGTAAAGCGGTTTCCGCTCAGATCGATTACCATTGTTTTTCCCTGATATTGTTCAGAATGAACAAGTGCCAGATCAAACCGCTGATGGTTCGATTTAAAGCTGATAAAACGGGTTTTTACTTCCTGGATTTCATCTTTAATGATCATTCGTTCTTCCGCCAATGTTATTCCTCCTAATAAGAATGCGTTTGTGTCTCTGTACATCATAGCAAAGTTCCTTTTGCTTTTAAACCACTGCCTGTATGGATATAGTTATGGTATGATAAGGACAAAATCGATTAGTTGTCGGGAGGGACAAGTCATTGTATTTTGTAGACAGAAGTATTATTGAACGTCATTTATTATATATGGATGGATTGATGACCGAATTCGACCAACATACTTACGATTCATTTTTGGAAAAACTCAGTTTGGAGAGAATGACACATATGGTGATTGAATCGATGCTCGATGTTGGCAACATGGTCATTGATGGTTTTATTATGCGTGATCCAGGTAGTTTTTTCGATATCATCGACATTCTGGTGGATGAAACAGTGTTGCCTGCAGAGGAAGCAGACGGGTATAAGCAAGTGATCGAATTGAGAAAGATGCTGGTAAAGGATTATTTGAACATCGACCATGAAGAGATTTTACGGGTGATTAAGACGAATTATGCTTCGATTGAAATGTTCAGTTCCAGGATCAATGATTTTCTTGATAATGAAACGGATGTGGCCAATACATTTTCGGGCAATTGATACGAGTTCGATGAAAATCCTTGCCAAATGGCGGGGTTTTTTCCATTGGACCGACAGCAATGGAAACTGAACAAAAGGAAGGACAGGTGAGGAACTACCATGAAAAACTATCAGGCTTATTTGATCGATTTGGATGGCACCATGTATAAAGGGATGCAGTGCATAGAAGATGCTCCGGCTTTCATAGCAAAAGTAAAAGAAAGAAACCTGCCACATCTGTTTTTGACGAATAATTCTTCCTTGACCCAGCGACAGATAGCAGACAAATTGAATGGCATGGGAATAGCTGCCGAGGAAGGCGAAGTGTTTACTTCGAGCATGGCGACTGCGGCCTATATCCGGCAGGAGAACCCCGATGCCACCGTTTTTGCCATTGGAGAAGGAGGATTGATGGCAGCGTTGGAGCAGGAAGGACTCACCCTGTCCGGTGAAAATGCTGATTATGTGGTTATCGGTATCGACCGGGATATCAATTATGAAAAACTGGCAAAAGCTTGCTTGAATGTTCGCGAGGGGGCACAGTTCATCTCTACCAACGGGGACATAGCCATTCCGACAGAACGTGGCCTTGTACCAGGAAACGGAGCGATCACTTCCGTGGTCTCCACGAGTACTGGTAAGCTTCCGCTTGTCATCGGAAAGCCCGAGAGCGGGATAATGGAGCAGGCATTAAAAGAGCTGGGCGCATCACGAGATGACACGCTAATGGTCGGAGATAATTATGACACAGATATTTTGGCAGGAATGAATGCAGGTCTTGATACGTTGATGGTGTTCACCGGGTTGACATCAGAGGAACAATTGAAAGGATATGCGGAACAACCGACTTATACGGTGCAAACGTTGAAAGATTGGCTGGACAAGCTGTAAGAACAAAGAAAAGCCCAAGCGACCCTGACATTTGTTAAAATGAGGAACCTCGATCCAAGGTGGGAAAGGGTAGGCCCCTTCGTTAGAAACAGGAAGTCCTCCAGCCGCCCGCGTAAAGCACATGGTATTTCCGCCGAATGAATGCAGGAGGTTAGCTTGTCGCTGTTTTTGTCCATTTGGTGGCCGTATATAACCGAGCAGTGAACCCATATAAAAAGACGCTTGAACAATGTGTTCAGGCGTCTTTCTCTATCTAATCGATATCTTTTTCGTCGTTCGCACTATGTGCCAGCCTGCTTGATGCAGCTGCAGCAATGGCGCCCACGATGTCATCCAGGAATGTGTGGCATTCTCCAGTGGATTTATCATTCAATTTTTTTAAAATACCCGGCTTTTGTTTGTCGATATAACCATAGTTTGTAAAACCGATGGAGCCATACACATTCACAATAGAAAAAGCGATGATTTCATCTACACCATACAAACTTTCGTCAATTTCGATTGTATGCTGAAGCGGCTCTTCCAACTTTTTTTGCTCGGCAAGCACATCCAGCTGGATGCCTGTCAGGATGGCGTTTTGAATTTCCCGCTTGCTTAGCACCCGGTCTACATGGTGCTTACATTGCTCCAAGGTAAGATTTTCATGATATTTATTTTGTAAGTAATAAACAAGATCGGCAATGTCATCCATGGTAACTCCACGATCGACGAGCCATGACCTTGCCTTTTGTTCTAGTGCGGATTTTTTTGTATTATTCTCCATAGCAAGACACCTAACCTTATAATTATTTCTACTCCTTACTATACCCTAAGCCAGCATCGATAAATCAAAAACAAGGTTCGAATTTGTTCTGAGTCTTCATAAGCTGAACTAAAAGCAAAAAGGAGAGAGTGATCCATGCTGGAACTTCTATCCGAATATACCGACGGCTTTCAGGGCAGTGAAGTGACACTAGATGGGGTGAAAGGCTACCGTCAGGAAAAGGATTGTTTCTTTATTATACCAAAGTCAGCAAGTGATAAGCGGTATTTCGAACAAAAAGCAGTTGGCGAGTACTTTTTTCAAAATGGGTTTTCTCGTCTGGCAGTTCCCATTGTGAATAAGCAGGGCGATCTGTTCACCGAATATGGCGGTCAACCTTACGTTGTATTGTATGCAAACCTGTCCGAAGATCGGGAATATACAGACCATGGCGCTGATTTGGCTATGTTCCATCAACTTGGCAGAAATTATCCTTACCAGCCGTCAGAGGCTGTTGCCTACGGACAATGGAAACAGTTATGGATCAGCAAACTGGCGTTGTTTGATTCCATTTTCCAGCAGCAGTATAACGAACGGCCGGTGTCCCGATTTCAACGATTGTTCATCGATACATACCCGTATGTGAGCGGGTGTGCGGAAAATGCCCTTCAATATTTGCAGGAGGCAGAGTCCGAACAGCATTTTGACGATGGGGATGGGGGCTGCTTCACCTTTCAACGATATGGGGGACAAGTGAAAGGACAAACGATTTGGCCGGATGAAATTGTTTATGATCATGCCGCAAGGGACATTGCCGAGCAGATCCGCATGATGCTGTTGCAACCAGATTCAGGGTTTTACCGCGTAGAACAATTTCTTTCCGAATATCAGGCTGTCAAGCCGCTTTCCATCTTCGGCTGGCGATTGGTTTATGCTCGATTGCTGCTGCCAATTCATTTGTTCGATTATATCGAAACAGGAATATCGAGTCGCGACCCCGAATTCACTTATAAGGGATACGCAGAGCTGTTGGAGAATCAACCGGAATACGAGCAGAAAATGAGAACTTTTTTTGCCGATCTGGGCCTCGATGCAAAAGCATTGCATATCCCTGTATTAGATTGGTAAGAAAGGATGTAACTATTATGATCAAACCATATCTCTATGTGACCCGTAAACTACCGGAAGAAATTATCTCACCTTTTCAGCGTCACTTTGATATCCAGATGTGGCCGTATGAGGAGAAACCGGTTAATCGAGAAACGTTGGAAAAAGAAACCAAACGTGCTGATGCCATACTCACCATGCTCTCAGATCCAATGGGCGGTTCGCTGCTTGAGCAGGCTGAGAACTTGAAAATTGTCGCAAATCTCGCTGTCGGGTACGACAATATCGATATTGCTGCTGCCCGTAAATTGGGAATCACTGTTAGTAATACCCCTGATGTATTGACGGAGACTACCGCAGATTTAACCTTTGCTTTGCTGCTGGCAACGGCGCGAAGAATTGTGGAAGCCGACAGCTTCATCAAGCAGGGGTTATGGAAGAATTGGGCACCTTTCTTGATGGCCGGTACAGATGTTCATCATAAAACATTGGGAATCATCGGCATGGGAAGAATCGGAGAAGCAGTCGCACGCAGAGCCCAGGGCTTTTCTATGAATGTTCTTTACCATAATCGTACAAGGAAACTTCAAGCAGAAGAAGCACTCGGGGTCCATTATGCAGAGTTCGACCGCCTTCTAGAGAAGGCTGATTATGTTGTTTGCCTGGCACCTTTAACAGACGAGACCAGGTATATGTTCGACAAGGAATCATTTTCCAAGATGAAAAAGACTGCTGTCTTTATCAATGCTTCCCGTGGGAAAAATGTAGATGAGAAAGCATTGTATCAGGCATTGATCCAGGAAGAAATAGCTGGTGCTGGCCTGGATGTTTTTGAAGATGAACCGATTGATTCCACACATCCATTATTAACGCTGCAACAGGTAACTTGTCTTCCGCATATAGGTTCGGCAACAACTGAAACAAGAAAGAGAATGATTGAGTTGTGTCTGGAAAATATCGAACGGGTGCTAAGTGGGGAGAAAGCGAAAACACCGGTATCCTGACAGATAGGACCTGCTGTGCAGATTGGTGCTATTAAAGTGATTATTTTCTTAACATTCAAAAACCTCCTTGCTAAACAAGATGGAGACAGGTATAATGTCCTCTATAGATAAACAGATGTATATTTATAACATACACGAGGAGGCGGAATAATGACGGGGAAAATCAGCATCGGTCTGTGCGGCCTCGGCACAGTCGGCACAGGAGTTATCAAAATTCTGCAAAACCACCAGGAAGAAATCAAGTATAAGCTCGGTTGTGAACTGGAAGTAAAGAAAATTCTGGTACATACGCTGGAAAAGGCTAGAAATATTGAAGTGAATGCTGGTGTGTTGACGACAGAACCGGATGACTTGGTCAGTGATCAGGAAATCGATATTATCATCGAAGTCATGGGAGGAATCGAGTCTACTTACGAACTGCTTGAAAAGGCATTGCATCATAAAAAACATATCATTACTGCCAATAAAGATTTGATGGCTGTATATGGACAAAAACTCCACAAAATAGCGAAAGCAAATGATTGTGATATTTTCTATGAAGCAAGCGTGGCAGGAGGTATTCCGATTCTCCGCTCGTTGACAGACGGACTCGCTTCCGACCGGATTCAAAAGATGATGGGAATCGTCAATGGCACTACTAATTATATTTTGACCAAGATGACCGACGAACAGCGAACTTTCACCGATGTCCTGAAAGAAGCGCAGGAACTCGGGTTTGCAGAGTCCGACCCTACAGCAGATGTAGAGGGGCTGGATGCTGCTCGTAAAATGGCGCTCTTGGCGAATTTGGCTTTTAAGATGGATATTCACTTAGACGATGTTGCGGTGACCGGAATTACATCGATATCTCAGGAAGATATCGTGTTTGCCAAACGGTTGGGTTATGTTGTAAAGCTTATCGGGATTGCGTCTATGGGCGAAGGGAAGGTAGAGGTAAGCGTCGAACCTACATTGCTGCCACAGGACCATCCGTTGGCTCTTGTGAAAAATGAATACAATGCTGTTTATGTACATGGGGAAGCAGTCGGTGAAACCATGTTTTATGGTCCAGGGGCAGGCAGTATGCCGACAGCAACATCCGTGGTTTCCGACTTAATGGAAGCTGTAAAGAACATTAGGCTGGGCATTAGCGGCAATTCGTATATCACACCCCAGTTCACAACAAAGTTAAAGAACGATTCCGAAAAACATTCCCGCTATTTTGTCAGGCTGGAGGCGGATGACCAAGCAGGAACTTTTCAGGAATTGACCAATGTATTTACAGATCAGAATATCAGTTTTGCAAAAATACTGCAGCTTCCTGGAAGTGCAGAAAACACAGCGGAAATCGTGATGGTCACCCATCATACAAGTAAACAACAGCTGATGAACAGTTTAGAGAGCCTGAACAACCTGGATGTTGTAAAACGGCTTATTAGTTATTATCGAGTAGATGGGGAGGAATGAACATGGCTTGGCAGGGATTGTTAAAGCAGTATCAGGATTTTTTGCCGGTAAATGCAAACACGCCCAGTGTGAGTTTGCAAGAGGGGAATACGCCGCTGATTAAGCTGGAAAAATTATCGGAACAGTTGTCTGTGCAAGTGTATGCCAAAGTGGAAGGAGCGAATCCTACCGGTTCCTTTAAGGATCGGGGCATGGTGCTGGCTATTGCAAAAGCGGTGGAAGAAGGAGCGAATGCCGTCATTTGCGCATCGACCGGAAACACAAGTGCATCTGCTGCAGCCTTTGCCTCAAGAGCTGGTTTAAAGTGCATCGTCGTTATTCCGGAAGGGAAAATTGCGCAGGGGAAGCTTGCACAGGCTGTGATGTATGGGGCGGAAGTGTTTTCGATTGAAGGAAATTTTGATGACGCGCTTAAGGCGGTAAGGCAAATAAGCAAGGAACAAAATGTCACGCTGGTGAATTCGGTGAACCCTTATCGGATAGAAGGGCAAAAAACCGCCGCCTTTGAAGTTTGTGAAGAGCTTGGAAAAGCTCCGGATTACTTATTTATACCTGTTGGAAATGCAGGGAATATCACGGCCTACTGGAAAGGATTCAAAGAATTTAATGAAAGACATCGATCCGGTCTTCCAAAAATGATGGGGTATGAAGCAAGTGGAGCGGCTGCAATCGTTCATGACCGCGTATTCGAAAAACCGGAAACCGTAGGAACTGCAATCAGAATCGGCAATCCGGCCAGTTGGAAGGGCGCAGTACAAGCACGTAACGAATCAGGTGGCGCAATTGACGAAGTAACAGATGAAGAAATGATCGCTGCTTATCAATGGCTCGCTGCCAATGAAGGGATTTTTGCAGAACCTGCATCCTGTGCCTCGGTGGCCGGCTTGTTCAAAGCCGACAGAAACAACCAGCTGGAAAAGGGATCGACCATTGTGACAGTTTTGACCGGAAATGGTTTGAAAGACCCCGACACTGCTATTGATTATAGCACCATCAAACCAAAGGTGCTTCCGAATGATCAGGAAAAAATTGCAGGGGAAATCAGAGGCCGTGTCCTTGTATGAATTTCACCGTCAAAATTCCATGCAGTACCTCTAATTTAGGTGCAGGTTTCGATTCGATCGGTTTGGCCCTGAATCTGTATTTGGAACTGGAGGCAAATAAGTCCGATGCATGGGAATTCATTCCCCTTTCGAAGACGTTGCAGGACCTCCCTTCGGGGAAAGACAATTTCATCTATCAGATTGCTGATAAGGTGGCCCGAAAGTATGGTTTTGCACAGTTACCTCCATGCCAAGTGAAAGTAAAGAGCGAGATTCCGCTTGCCAGAGGACTCGGCAGCAGTGCGACTGCCACTTTGGCCGGGATAGAGCTGGCCAGTCAGCTGCTTGATTTGCAGTTGAAAACAGAAGAAAAGCTGGCTATTGCTACAGCTATCGAAGGGCATCCAGATAATGTAGCCCCTTCTCTGCTCGGGGGATGCGTGATTGGGCATTATCAAGAGGAAGTAAACTGTGTTCAGCTCCCGTTTGAAAATGTATCACTAATCGCAATGATTCCTGAATTTGAGTTGAAAACAAAAGCTGCGCGGGCAGTACTGCCCAAAGAGCTCTCCTTTCAGACAAGTGTCCATGCCAGCAGTATAGCAAATGTCAGTGTGGCAGCCATTTGCCAGCAAAATTGGCCGCTGCTCGGCAGTTTGATGAAAAAGGATTTGTTCCATCAGCCTTACCGAAAAAAACTTGTACCGCATTTTGAACAACTACAGACTTACTTGCAAGGAGAGGTCTATGGCTTGTTCATAAGTGGTGCGGGCCCCACTGTCATAGCCTTGGCAGAAAAAGACGTACCGGAATCACTGCTAGCTGAATGGCAGAACAACTTCCAAACCTGCCATTGGATGAAACTCCAAGTAGACACAAATGGCATGGAGGTAAGAAAAGCGAAAACGCCTTGAACAGCGACGTATAAACTGGACTGCGCCGTCGGAGATAAAGGAAACACGGAGCGAAAGCGACGATGTTGACTTTCACCCAAGGGGGTATAAGGGCGACTAAACCTCTGGTTACACCAATCGGCAAGTCTTCTTTATCGCACAGAGGCAAAGGAAGTTTACTAGTCGATAGGCGTTGTAGCTAGACAAAGAAAAGCGAAAACGCCTTGAACAGTGACGTATAAACTGCGCCCCCGCATCGGGGATGGTTCGATGTTGCCGCGCAATGCGGGATGGGTTAAATGGAACAAATAAAAAACGAAGGTGCTGTGATACGGTCAGCTGCCTTCGTTTTTTTATAAGAGGTGTTTATTTTGTATTCTCATTTTGTAGAAGTTTTTAAAATACTTGTTCGATTTCCGTTACACCTGGTACTTCGGCCATGAGAGCCCGTTCGATTCCAGCCTTAAGCGTAATTGTCGAACTTGGACAATTGCCGCACGCTCCCATTAGGCGAAGACGTACAATGCCTTCATCTACATCAACCAACTCAACATCCCCGCCATCACGCAATAAAAATGGACGCAGTTTGTTCAACACTTCTTGTACTTGTTCTTGCATCATCCATCTTCTCCTTTCCTGATTACATTTCTTATTATAGATGGTTTTAAGCAAAAAATCTATCATTAATGATTTTGATTCTCAATTAGGTGTGTTTATCATTATTTTATTATTTAAAGTTGAATTTGTAAAATAAACTTTTAAATTTATGTATAATGGCAAGGAAAGGATATTGCTGTTGTTTTTGAAAGTGGCTTTTCTTTATGCAATTGTCTTCTTAGCAGGGGGCAGGGGAGTAACCGCGTTTTCAGGAAAGTGCGGGGAGCCTCAAGGCTTTCATCACCGGGTATAGCCAGCCGAAAATGAAAGCTTTCCATCAATAACAGTTATTATTGATGGATAACAGTGATTTCTTGGAAAAACGCTTATATAAAGGCAATATAGCCGCAAGGGAGGGGCAGCGATTGAGTGATCAATCTGTTAAGTTAACCGTGTATGGAGCGAATCAGATTTGCGCCAGTTGTGTTAACGCACCAGGTTCAAGAGAAACCTATGAATGGTTGCAAGCAGCCATTGCACGGAAATATCAGGACGCTTCCATTGAATACGAATATATAGACATTTTCCAGCCTTCTGACAAGGAAGAACAGGAGGCGTTTTCCAGGCGGGTGCGAAATGAAGAATTTTTTTACCCTGTTGTGTTGATAAACGGCAAAGTGGTGGACGAAGGAAATCCACGTTTGAAAAAAGTTTTTCAGGCTCTGGAGGCACACGGAATACAGTGAAGATGAAAAATAGACTTATCGAAAGACAATTGTTTGGACAGGCCGCCCTGTGGTACGATTAGTATTCAATGAGGATGGACCTTTTTGTGCACATTGCTTGGCATGCAAAAGGCAGGACTCCACATAACAGACCATGGGTTTGGTCAGGGAAGAAGGTAGAAATATTTGTTGAATCCAACTATCGAATTTTGTATTAACAATATAGTGAGCGGTTCGCAGAAAGCAAAGGAAGAGCTTGATAAAGACCCTGACTTAGATGTCATAGAATATGGTTGTACAAGCTTTTGCGGGCTTTGTTCTCAGTTTTTGGTTGCGATTGTAAATGGGGAACCGGTAACTGCTGGTAGTCCAGAAGAATTAGTGGACAATGTTTATCAGTATCTTGAGGAAAATCCCATGCTATAAATAGAGCCATCCTGCTTGCTGGTGATGGCATAACAGTTACTTCGTGAGGCTAGGTGATCAAGGTGGGAATACCTTATACAAAGATGCACGGATTGGGCAATAGTTATATATTTTTGAATTTATTTTCTTTTTCTGTGGAAGAATCAATATTAGTCGATTTGGCTCGGAAAGTATCCGATGTAAATACCGGAATAGGTTCAGATGGGTTGATTTTGATTCATCCAACCGCTGCAGCAGACGTGGGCATGCGTATTTTCAATAAAGATGGATCGGAAGGTAAAAACTGCGGAAATGGCCTTCGCTGTGTCGCGAAATACGCATTTGAGAATAACCTGGTAAATAAAACGCAGTTTGTTATTGAGACCCGTGCCGGTAATGTAACAGCTGAGGTCTTTCTTGATGGAGATACCGTCGAGGAAGTGACGGTTGATATGGGCAAGCCGATTTTAAATAGACAGGCAATTCCAATGCTTGGAAATGACGACACAGTGATTTCGGAAGTATTCGAAGTGAATCATCATCTTTTAGAATTAACGGCCGTTTCTATGGGGAATCCTCATGCAGTTTTTTTTGTGGAAGACATCAATGATGCCCCGCTGTATGATCTCGGCCCGTTGATTACGAACGACGATCGGTTTCCCGAAGGAGTCAACGTGGAATTCATCGAGATGATTTCCGAAACCGAAATGCATTTTCGGGTATGGGAAAGAGGATCGGGGGTCACCCAGGCTTGTGGAACAGGTGCCTGTGCAGCTGCCGTGGCTAGTATTCTGAATGGGTATGCCCAGAAGGATACGGAAGTTTGTGTCCATCTAAGCGGGGGAGATTTGTTTATCAAATGGGCTGGAGATGGCCGCGTCTGGATGCGGGGCAAAGCAGAAACAACGACAACAGGAACCTTTTATTGGAAGCGTTAATGTTGATGTATTCCCGCTTCCTTAGTATACTAAAGAAGACGAATTGACTATAAGTCTTTATCATAAAGCAAGAGGGAAGACGGAAATTTAGGAGGGCTTTGTATGACCATCAATATTACGGACAATGCAAGTCTGCAGATCAAAGAAATGATGAAAGAAGAGGAATCTTCCGACGTTCGCCTCCGTTTTGGCGTGAAAGGCGGCGGCTGCAGTGGTTTATCTTACTCCATGGGGTTCGATGAAGAAGTTAATTCGGAGCTGGATAAAGTCGAGGAAAGCAATGGCATTCCTTTGATTATCAGCCAACAAGACATCCCGATTATCGAAGGGACGACAATTGATTTTAAACAAAACATGATGGGCGGCGGATTCACCATCGATAACCCAAACGCCATCGTTTCTTGTGGCTGTGGTTCATCTTTCAAAACAGCGACAAATGCCGGTACGCCAGATCCGGATTGCTGATCAAAAATCACAAAAAAACAAGAGCTTGGGACAAAAGCATAGCGACCAATGTAAAAACCGAACGATGAATTCGTTCGGTTTTTGTCTTATGAATAGCACTCCACTCCGGCAAGGTATTTCGCTTTCCGAGGATACGGCTTCAGCTAACTTGGCAAAGAAAAGCACTTTGCCAAGTGGATCTTCAGCTCGCGCTCCTCCCGCAGGAGTCTACGCACCTTGCCTCCGTTGAATGAAGATGGTTTCTCTTCTGGCGTGATTTCCGTCTTGTCTATTGCTGCTTCGAATAGAAAGCTAAACCGCATGGAAGCGAGGAGTATTTTCCTTCCTATGCTGTTGATCTGCTCTTCCAATTTCTGAAGAATAACGAATCTTCCCCTGCTGATTTTTCGTCTTCGTCTCTATTTAGAAACCTAAAGTCAATAGAAGAATACGGTTTTGTTTATTTTTCTTGGTATGTAGAAATCAAGACCACGAAAACGTAGCAGAGGCAAGATACGGAGACCCCAACGGGAACAGCATGAGCTGAAAATCCCGCAAGAAAGCGGTTGGTGCTTTCGGAGGAAGTTGAAGCCGTGCCCGTGGAACGCGTAGAATCTTGCCGTAGCGCTGCGAAGCACCGATCAAACAACAGGAAAAAAGAAGTTTTTTGAACATACGAGGAAAAACCGAACGAATTTGATTGACACTTCGAATTCGCTCGGTTTTTGCTTTGGTGTCCATGTGTTTGTCCCGGCCACTTTGTTTATCGTTAAATTATACTACATGTAACGACCTTGTTCCGGGACTGCGATGGTGTCAAAATTGTCGACGAGTTTTTGCAGTTCCTGGGCGAGAAAATCTCCTGTCATTGGAATCCCGTGGCCTGTCGCAGCCAGGAGAGGTCCCAGCTCGTTGAGTTTGAAGACGGATTGCTTTGCGGCATCCCAGTCCGTTGTTAAATATCTAGGAGGACCGCTGATTTCTTGTTTTTGTGTCATTACGTTATACAACGATTCTTGTTTGACTGTGACAAAGGCATCACCGGCAATTAAAGAACGATCCTCTTCACGGAACAGGGAAACATGTCCTTTGGTATGCCCTGGTGTATGAATCCATTCCCATCCCTGCATGCCAGGAACCGAGTGGTCATCGGGAAGCGGTTTGACATACTCGGAAATGTCGATACTATGGTTTGGAAACATCGGCGACATTTTGGCGACCAATCCGCCGTCGACGGAAGCATCGGGTTCTGGATAAGATTCTTTGCCAGTCAAGTATGGCAACTCATCCTTATGGGCATACACAGGTACCGGCCATTTTTCGAGCAGCTCGACAATCGCTCCGACATGGTCAAAATGTCCATGAGTGAGGATAATGGCTTCCGGTTTGGCATCCTTTCCAAATCGATTTTCTGCCGCATCTATGATTTTATCGGCTGAACGTGGCATTCCGGCATCGATGATTGTCCATCTATCGCCAGGATGTCCATAAAAATACATATTGACGACTTGAATCGGGAAGCAATAAAGGTCGGTCAGAAGCTCTTTACCAACCCCGCTGGCAACCGAAGTGGCCGGAATGAGTCTATCTTCAAATTCATTTTCCATGTACAAGCACCTCCATTGGCATATTCCATTCGTATTATCCCCGCAAGCAGCCATCCTATCAGCAGCCAGTGGAAGACTTACTTATAGTTGTATACCAACGCCATCCTGTCTCTAAACAAAAAGCTGGTTAAGGGGAGGGAAGTTTGCTTTAATTAACCGTCTTGAAATTTGTTGTTAGCTATATTTTACCCTTTTGATAGAAACTGCGACATGGTTTGAATTTGTCTTCCCAACTTCTTCCACTCGTTGAGTGGGAGTTCGACGCTGCGAAAATACCCTGCGCTTTCCGCGGGCGGCTGGTGAGCTTCCTCGAGCTGACGCTCTGCGGGATCTCACCGAGGCCTTTCCTCCCGCAGGACAAGGAAGGCTGCGGCAGCGATGCATCGCACGAAGAAAATTGTTTTGTATTTTCGAGGAGTCTCCAGGTATTTTCTTCGCTAGGAACAGCGTTCTGTTTAGAAACGCGTGTACTCGCATTTTTTTCATAATACTTCATGCACCGTATCATCAAAGGAGATAGCTGGGAAAACAAGGCAGAAAGTTCAAGAGAAGGAGCAAATACAGAATTCCAACTTTCTTTTTATGAAAAGAAGTACATGTTTTCTGACAACCGTTTTTAAGATGGCTTGTTGGGCTTAAAGAAAATTCTCTATACTTACGACAAGCAGCATGCTCCTTAGCGCAGGTAGCATACGCAGACTCCAGCGGGAAAAGCGCGAGCTGAAGATCCACTTGGTAAAGCGGTTTTCTTTACCAAGTTAGCTGAAGCCGTGCCCGCGGAAAGTGAAGTATGCTACCGAAGCGGTGGATAATACGCTTTTTGGATAAGCAATGGAAGTTCCCATTACAGTTACTGCGCAGTTTATATTTTTTACGCTATGGCAGAAAATAAAAAAACTTGCAGAAAAACGTTTAGGTTTTCTGCAAGTTATAAAATATAGTGAGCAATTAAAACATGCTTGTGGAATGCTTTGGCTGTACACGAGCGTTGGGATCGATATAGTTTTTCGCGTTATTGACTGCTGTCGGTCCTTCGCCGAATCCGGAAGCAATCAAGTTGACCTTGCCAGGGTAGGTACAAATATCACCGGCTGCATAAATGCCAGGAATATTTGTTTCCATTTTCGAATTCACCACTATACTGTTCTTTTCTATTTCCAAATCCCATTTCTTGATTGGGCCTAGGGAGGAAATGAAGCCATAGTTGACTAAAACCGAGTCTACATCGATCAATTCTTCTCTGTCACCTTTTACTTCTTTCAGTTTCACTTGCTCTATTTTATTTTCTCCGATCATTTCTTCCGGAACAAACGGAGTCATGATATTCACACTGGAATTCATCAATTTTTCTACACTATGTTCATGGGCGCGGAAATTATCTCTCCGATGTACCAATGTCACTTCCTTGGCAATCGGCTCCAGCATCAAGGCCCAGTCAACTGCAGAGTCACCGCCGCCGCACAATAGGACGCGCTCTCCAGCATACTTATTCATATCTTCTACGTAGTAGTTAAGATTGATCCCTTCAAATGCTTCGATACCCTCAATTGTCAAACGACGCGGCTGGAACGCACCATTACCCGCTGTTATGATGATGGTCTTGGTATAGTGCACATCATTTGTATTGGTAGTCATTTTGAAAGAACCATCTTCCAACCGTTCAATCGCTTCAACGGACTGCCCCAGGACTATGGCAGGGTCGAACATGTCAGCCTGTTCTTTCAGGTTGTCTACTAGCTCCTGTGCGCGGACTTTAGGAAATCCAGCCACATCATATATATATTTCTCTGGATAAAGAGCAGACAACTGTCCTCCGATATGTGGTAAACTTTCCAATATTTTTACGCTGGCTTGCCGCATACCGCCATAAAAGGCAGTGAACAAACCGACAGGACCAGCGCCGATTATTGTCACATCATATACCTCGTTGGTCATGATTGATTCCTCCTATTACCTTGGATACACAACCACTATTCTAACATAAAAAGGAGTTCCGCTAACAATGAATGACTCTCCCGTTATAATTTCAATTTTCTAAAAAAGAAAAATTGGCTTGAAAGTTGTATGAAAAAGGGCTAAGATTATCATTGTGTTAAATATATTACGATATTGTGACAATTACATACAACCCCGGTCAACTAGTTCTTTTTTACTAAGTGTGCGGGATTGCGGAGATTACAGCCGTTTTTCTGATTGTCTTTTTATGGAGGATTACGTGAAAAACATCACGTAATAATAATCGTAAACTTTCGGAAAATAAAAGTAAGCCAAATAAATATTAAATGGAAGTGATCAGAATGAACAAGCCAAACATTGTCATCCTTGGAGCCGGATACGGCGGGATCATGACAACTGTGAAACTGCAAAAAAAACTTGGGGTCAACGATGCGCACATCACACTTGTCAACAAACATGACTACCACTACCAGACTACATGGCTACATGAAAATGCCGCCGGAACGCTTCATCAGGACCGTACTCGCCTGCCGATCAAAGATGTCGTTGATTTTAGTAAAATCAACTTTGTTCAAGATACGGTCGTCAGCATCGATCCGGACGAAAAACAAGTTAAGTTGGAAAACGGCCAGCTCGACTACGATTATCTGGTAGTTGCCCTAGGCTTTGAAGCAGCGACTTTCGGAATCCCAGGATTGCTTGAAAATGCTTTTACCATCAACAATATCAATTCAGCCCGTCTGATCAGGGAACACATTGAATACAATTTCGCTAAATACAATAATGAAGCCGAGAAGAAACAAGAGCGTTTGAACATTGTTGTCGGCGGAGGCGGTTTTACGGGAATCGAGTTTGTAGGAGAACTTGCCAACCGCATTCCGGAGCTTTGCAAAGAATATGATATCGATCGCAGCCAGGTCCGGATCATCAATGTAGAGGCCGCACCTACTGTTCTGCCGGGATTCGATCCAGCATTGGTGGAATACGCAATGAATGCGTTGGAAGCGAAGGGAGTAGAATTTAAAGTTGGTGCTATGTTGAAGGAATGTACGCCAAATAGCATCATTATCGAAAAAGATGAAAAACGGGAAGAAATACCGACAAATACTACCGTATGGGCTGCTGGTGTGAGAGCGAATTCCCTGGTGGAAGAGTCCGGCCTGGAAGTGAACCGGGGCAAAGTAGAGGTCCAGAAAGACCTTCGTGCACCTTCTCATCCTGATGTATTTGTAGTGGGTGACTGCGCATTGATCATGAACGAAGAAACAGGACGTCCTTACCCGCCAACAGCTCAAATTGCCATTCAGGAAGCTGAAGTAGCTGCTCATAACCTGGCGATACTTGCGGGCGGCGGGACTCAATTGGAAAGTTTCGCGTATAACGATCGCGGAACAGTTGCTTCCCTGGGTCATGACGATGCGATCGGTGTCGTATTCGGCGATAAAAAATTATTCGGCTGGTCGGCTTCGGTCATGAAAAAAGTCATCGATAACCGTTATTTATTGAAGCTTGGAGGCGTCGGTCTCCTGTTGAAAAAAGGGAAATTCAACTTCTTTGGCTAATGTGTCATGTTAAAAGGGCTGTCCCACGGTTCAATACAACCGTTCGGACGGCCCTTTTTTGTGTAGGCTGTTCTCTATCGCGGCCCTTCGTCAATCTATTTAATGGATGGTAGTGCATTACCGCGATAAAACACCCGTCTTACGATGGGATGCTTCAGACAGGGTACAACTAATAAAGCCAGGGAAGAAAAGGCGGTCTGCAAACGGCGGTTGCGCAATTGTTTCTTTCGCTATAAAATTGGTTGTGGATGAATTAATGGGCGATTGCGCTCAAGGGGGAAAAGCGGTTGATACAGCTAGTCGTATCTATTTTACTATTTTTTGTCTTATTTTTCGGGATTGCATTTATATTGAATATGTTGCTCCGCCAATCGTGGCTGATGGCATTTATATATCCGATCATCGTTTTGTTGATTGTAGATGACATTCCCTTCAAAGAGTATTTTACCAATACCGGCAGTGCATTTCAGGCTTTGGGAGACAGGTTGGTCGGACTTACAATCGTTGACATTGTCATATTAGTCAGCGGATTTATCGGCACGATTGTATCCGGCATTGTAATCAGGATGTTGCGAAAAAACGGCTACCAGATGTTCTGATTTACGTTTGATTCATGATGTTTTGTATAATTTTTCTCATTTATGGAAAGGATGACATCCAGAGAGGTGTTATCCATGAGAAAATCAAAATTTCTAAGAAGAAGCATGATGATCCTTTTGTTTCTTGGAGCATTCTATGCTACGTTTGGGGCACTGACAAATGTATCGGCAATGGATTTGAAAAACGGCATCAGTGAAAAAATGAACGGCGCCCCTGCAGATCAAAAATCATATGGCCTGCAGTCTGAAAGAAAAGTCAGTTTGTCGAAGAAATCATTAAACCATCTAAAAACAGAAACGACTTATATATCCAGTCAACAGGTAAAGGGTCCAGAAACCCTGGAGGAAGCAATCGATTTCGATCAATATCCCAGTGCCACCGTGA
The DNA here is from genome assembly GCF_009602435.1 of Sediminibacillus terrae. Taxonomy (GTDB): domain Bacteria; phylum Bacillota; class Bacilli; order Bacillales; family Amphibacillaceae; genus Sediminibacillus; species Sediminibacillus terrae. The sequence goes on along the minus strand of NZ_VZDQ01000028.1, from coordinate 58,724 downwards.
TGGCCACAGGATATACGGCAGGCGTGGAGTCAACTGGAAAATCCCCTGACCATCCGCAATACGGAATCACTTATTCCGGAGTCAAGGTCACGAGAGATTTATACTCTACGATTGCTGCTGATTTGACTGTTTATCCGATCGGAACCATCCTTTATATTCCAGGCTATGGCTATGGAGTGGTTGCAGATAAGGGATCGGCTATCCAAGGGAACAAAATTGATTTGTACTATCCAACAGTCGAAGATGTCTTTGCCAAATGGGGCAAAAAAGAAGTAGAAGTATTTGTTGTGGAAAAAGGCGATGGTTCGCTTACAGAGAAAGAATTGACGGCGTTGAATGAAACGGAGGCGCTGCAAGTATTTCGCGAGCAAATAAAAAAGAGTTGAAACGAATAGAAGGCTGGCAAAGGAAGAAAGCAGCACGGAGTTAAACCGGAAGTGCTATTGTTTTCCTTGGGTCAGCCTTCTTTTTGTTTTCATAGATAACCAAACAAAAAACCCGCCGATTAAGCGAGTTTTTCAGCAAGCAAAGTGCCCGGAGAGGAGAGGATTCCCCCTTTATTTTTTACGTAAACTGGTAAAGTACCAACGCGATGATAATACCGCATAAAGCTCCGAAAAACACCTCTATCGGCTGGTGACCGAGCAGTTCTTTCAGTTCCTCCCGCTTCTGATAATCTCCCTTTTTCCCCCAGCCCTTCGCTTCTTCCATGAAGGAACCGAAGTCTTTTACAAGTGTATTCAGCAGGATGGCCTGTTCACCGGTTTGGCGACGGACACCGGAAGCATCAAACATGATGATAATGCTGAAGACACAGGAAACGGCAAAGATTCCGGAATCAAATCCCTCCTGCATCCCGATACCGGTTGATACCGCTGCAACTGCAGCGGAGTGGCTGCTTGGCATGCCGCCTGTACTGAAAGCCAAGCCAGGCTTGAATTCCCGTTCAGCTACCATATGAATCGGAACCTTTACTGCTTGGGCTATCACGATACCTGCCAAAGCAGCCAACAAGGGAAAATTGAACAATAAATCCATAAAACCATTACATCCTTTCCTGGCCAATATCTCGTCTTATAGTTTTCCCCAACATCCTGTCCACATAACGTTCGTTTTGCAAAAGTGCAGATGCATACGGCAGGCGTTTGAATTAAGTTCGATTATATCATAACTGAAAAGCAAACCGTAACAGAGAAAGGGCTGACCCTGCAAGCAAATCTTGTCTTGCGGGCCAGCCCCGGTTGGGCAATAACCTATGGAGTTTCCGGCAGTCCTTATTAAAGCAAAAAGGGAGATGGCAACTGTGGCTTTATACCTCTATTGTTTCCCACCTCCGGGCTGCGCTTCAACTGGTTGGCAGCGGATATATGAATAAAAGATTGCTTTTCAGCTGCTGTTGCCAGTTTTCTATCTTATCGGGGAGTGGAGGAAAAGGGAGCGGAACGGTGCTGCAAGCTGTTGGCTATTTTCAGCATTAAGGCAGCCGCGACCATTGTCAGGCCGACATCTTTTATCAAAAAAGGCGCCATGCCGAGCCAGGCAGCTTGATAAGAAATGTGGAGGCCGAGCCACGTGTTCATTGCCACATACATATAATTGACGCCAATCAAGTAATTAGCGAGCACCCCGGCGAAAGCTGCCCCGGCTAATGGAAGCAACTTAGGGCGCTCCATCTTATCTGCAATCCACCCGGTAATAAAGGCGACAGCTAAAAAAGAGAGCAAAAATCCTCCAGTGTAATCAAACAGGACAAAAAGTCCCGATTTCATGTTGGCGAAAACAGGCACACCTGCAAAACCAATCATGATATATGTAAACATCGTAAATACACCTAACTTTTTGCCGAGCAGCAAACCCGCAAGGATGGCAAAAAACGTTTGTAGCGAAAGTGGAACAGAAACCCCTCCGATTGGAACCGCCAAAAAGGGGAACCAGACTGCGATATTGGCGCCAATGGCCATCAATCCAACAAAAACAGCTCCCATTGATAAGTCTGCAGCAGTAAATTTTTTCATTTCAAGCCCCTCCTTTTTATTAAGAATAGAACCATCTGTCTTTATTGTCAACCCATAGAATTAACTGGTTAACGTATTGATCAAACAAAGGCCGGCACCTTTGAAGAAGCCGGCGTGTTTCCTTACTTGATTGCAGTTTCCAGAGCAACTTCGATCATCTCATTGAAGGTGGTCTGTCTTTCTTCCGCACTTGTTTCCTCGCCAGTAAGAATGTGATCGGAAACAGTCAATACAGACAGTGCCTGCCGTCCGAATTTAGCTGCCAACGTATAAAGGGCGGTTGTTTCCATTTCCACACCCAGCACGTTATATTGAGCTAATTGTTTAAACAGCTCCAATCCATTATCCCGATAAAAGCTATCGCTGGTGAAGACGTTCCCGACACGAAGGTGAAGTCCCTTTTCGTTTCCAGTCTCATATGCATTTTTCAGCAGTTCAAAATCTGCTGATGGCGCGAAATCTATACCGCCGAACACCATCCTGTTAATTTGCGAGTCAGTCGTGGAAGTGGAAGCCAGGATGACGTCGCGGACTTTGACATCCTCTTGAATAGCCCCGCAAGTCCCGACTCGGATCAACTTTTTCACATCATAACTTTGAATTAATTCATTGACGTAAATAGAGATAGAAGGGACGCCCATACCGGTTCCTTGTACAGACAACTTCTCGCCTTTGTATGTACCGGTGAAACCATACATTCCTCTTACTTCATTATAGCAGTGGACATCTTCCAAAAAGTTTTCTGCAATATATTTAGCACGCAATGGGTCTCCGGGAAGGAGAATCTTATCGGCTATATCTCCTGGTTGCGCTCCAATATGTACGCTCATGGCAATACCTCCTGTTTGTTAGCTATGTACAAACTTAAGTTATCATAATCAAAATTTAAATACAAATAACGGACGAGAATTCCCTTTAGTTATTTCGGTATCGAAAAACAGGAGATTTTTGTTTCTAAATCAAAGGTTTTCGTATATAATAAATTGGAGTTCAACTTTTCACATATGGGTTTGAAACACATAGCTTATGGAAAAGTGATATATAATTGGGAAGACTGAAAGGATGGATAACAATGCAAGAAAGAAAATTCACTATTACAGACGACACAGGAGTTCACGCACGACCGGCTACTCTTCTTGTGAATAAAGCAGGTCAGTATGAATCAGAAATCGAAATGCATTACAACGGCAAAACAGTTAACCTTAAATCGATCATGGGCGTTATGTCACTTGGTGTGCCAAAAGGTGCTGAAATCACTGTTACAGCCGACGGAAGCGACGAAGAACAAGCACTACAAGGCGTGGCAGAAGTTATTACAGAACATCTTGGTGAATAATTTCACTTATAGCAAGGAAGAAAAAAAGCTAGAGACTCTCTCTAGCTTTTTTTTACAGACAATTATGCAAGAAGTAAGCGAGGTGTACAAAAATGAATGTATCGGTTTCACAGCTGCCGGGGATTGGACAAAAAATCACGTTGAAGACATGCGAGGACAGCATGCTTGTGGTAGTGGTCCACCACTCGGGCAAACGGGAGTTGTACTTTTTTAATGATGCAGACAGCGATGAGGCTGATTTCGGTATGGACCTTACACCCGACGAAACGAGGGAGCTGGGAGCTCAACTGTTGGGGGCCACTTATCAGCCAGTCGATGCAGACAAATTGAAAATTTTTCAAAACCAAATTGTCATCGATTACGTGAAGTTAAAAGAAAGTTCGTCGCTGGCTAATAAAACAATCGAAGAATCTGGAGTGAGAAACAAGACAGGGGCTACTATCATCGGTATTGTCCAAGGGGGAGAAACGATTGCCATTCCTGAAACAACGACTAAATTGGAGCCGGGAAATCTGTTGATGTGTGTGGGCAAAAAAGACCAAATCGCCGCATTGACCGCTTTGTGCAAAGGGGAGGAATGATCGTCCTTGCATACTGAACTACCAGTATTACTGGGTGCTGGCTTAATCCTTCTGGGCATTTTCTACTTGGGTTTTTTAAGCTTGAAAATAAAATTTCCGAGTGTCATTTTATATATTTTGTTCGGGATCGTTCTGGCCGACTATTTGAATGACAATGAAATCCTTCACGTCGCCAGTGAAATCGGCATTGTACTGCTATTTTTTTTACTTGGAATGGAATTCAGTGTTTCCAGGCTTGGCGGAATTGCAAAAAAAGCCTGGACTTCAGGGCTTTTGGATGTTGTATTGAGCTTTGGTGTTTCGATGATGATTGCGGTCGGTTTTGGAATGGACTTATTTTCTGCTTTTATTGTTGGCGGCGTGGCATATGCTACGAGTTCGTCCATTACGGCCAAACTGTTGGACGACAATAGCAGGATGGCCAACACTGAAACCGAATTCATTCTGGCTATTCTCATTTTTGAAGATTTGGTCGCCCCGGTGGTCGTGGCGATTTTGATTGGCATGGGAAGCGGTGGCAGTTTTGCCGCAAATGATCTGGTATTCTTGCTGGGGAAAATTGTCGGGCTGGCTCTGTTGGCGGTTTTCCTTGGTAAAGTGGTTTTCAAGAAGTTCGATCATTTGTGGGAGAAAGTTGAAGATGAAGATTTTAAAATGGCCCTGTTGGTCGGGATTGCTGTGGCTTATGGAGGATTGGCCCTGCTTCTCGGCTTATCGGAGGTGTTGGGGGCGTTTCTGGCCGGCATGATGCTTGCTGAAATCCGCTACCTTCACCGGGTCGAGCAAGCCGTTGTTCCGCTTCGGGATTTGATGCTGCCGACATTCTTCATCTACTTCGGAACCACCATTGAATTAGGCAATGGAATTCCGATGCCTTTGCTGCTGGTTTCCTTACTAGCTTGGTCGGTGGTTTCCAAAGTGTTGGTGGGCACCATCGGCGGTAGATGGTATGGATTGTCGAAAAAGGTATCATTACGTGCTGGTTTATCGCTATGTGCCCGCGGAGAGTTTTCCGTGGTGATGGCTGCCACAGCGGCCGGGACAGTAAAGGTAATGGCCGGTATCTATATTTTGGTTGCTGCTTTTTTAGGCATGCTGTTGTTTGAACAGGCTCCGAAAATAACCAATAAGGTTTACGGAAAAGCAAAGCCGAAGAAGAAGGATTTACGGGTACCTGGTACATAATGCCGAACAGGCCAAGCTGTTATCGGGGCAGTCTGTTCTTTTAATTGCCAGAGAAGCAAGCAAAGCCAAAGCCTCGGTGCCGGAAGCCCCGAGGCTTTTCTTGAGCATGTGGGCGCAAGGTGCTGACTACCTATTGAAAATAGGAACGTTCTAGTTCTTCAAGGCTTTTGATTGCCTTCTGGTTAAATGGATTATCTTGTTTGCTCAATTTCTTTTTCAATTCATCAACCGATTGTCGGAGGGATGATTCATAATCAGGGATCGAGTTTTCCGTATATGGATGGACTGCAGGTTTCGACACATTCATTTTTTCCTGCCAGCTCAATGCTTTTCGTTGATGGAAAAACACATCTTCTGTTTTTCCGTAATTGTGTAAGTCACCTTGTAACGGGTGCTTTGCGACTGCCAGCACTTTAATCAAGTAGTTTGCACCGCGATCCTCGATGACCTCTCCTATATATGTTCCCGATTTGTAATGGGCTTTGACGATTTCACCTATTGTGGCATTCTCCATTCAGGTCACTCCCTTTTGTAGGTTAATTCAATTTTGCCAGATGCAGAATATATGTACAAGAATTAACCCGTTTTGCTATAATGAGGGCAGAAGGACGTGATTTATCATGATGGAATTTTTATATTTTCCTGAGGATAAAACAGAATATATACCTGCTGTGATATCCTTGGTGATATTTTCTATCGGCGCCGCTGTCACCATGTACCTTATATACAAGCATTCGAAAAAAGAGGAAAGACGAATGGAAGAAAAGTACTCGATCGACTCTTCTTCTTCACCTATCTCGAATGAAAACCATCGTCCCAAACAGTGACCCGGTGAGCCTGGGACAAAAGCATCGAGACCAAAATAACAACCGAACGAATCCACCATTCGTTCGGTTGTTTTGATTAGCGGAAACTTATGAATATTGTAATGATCCATTCCCGCAAGGTATTTCGCTTTCAGTTCGTGCCAGACAAGATGGACAGTACCGTATTCTTCGATTCACTGATAAGTATCTAAACAGTGACGAAGGCAGGCATCGTGTAGAAATTAGAAATCTGACCACAAAAACGCAGCGATTCGAATCGCGTACCAAACAACAGGATTAAAAGAAGTTTACTAAAGAGATACAAATAAAAACCATATGAATTCGATTAGCTTTTGGAGTTTGTTCGTTTTTTGCTTGGTGACCATGCTTTTTTTTGTCTGAAAGCACGTCTGAAAAAGGATAAATCCGCAGTTAACCGGCTATACTATTCCCATATGAAGTTTTGGGTGGGAGTTGATTTCTTGGTTAAGCTGTTACTGAAGGCAGCTCTTAGTGTGCCGTTGGTTTTCATGGTCGGCTGTCAGGAGGATACCCGATCCCCTTTAAAGATTGACATGTTGAATAGCGACGGAGATTCCCTGGGGACAGCTGAACTGTCAGAACAATCAGATGGTGTTCAAGTAAAACTGTCCTTGGAGGGGTTGGAGCCTGGCCTTCACGGCATTCATGTACATGAATTTCCTAAATGCGAAGGGCCGGATTTCACAACGGCAGGCAGTCACTTGAATCCAGAAGGTAAGGAGCATGGATTGATGCATCCAGAAGGCGCTCATCTTGGAGACCTTCCCAATGTGGAAGTGGCGGAGGATGGGATAGCCGAAGCGGAATTGATGCTCAGCGGTGCCACGTTGACCGATGGAAAAAATTCATTGCTCAAAGAAGATGGCACTTCCCTGGTCCTCCATGAAAGCCAGGATGATGGTGTAAGTCAGCCTGCAGGCGAATCTGGTGCCAGAATTGTTTGTGGAAAAATACAAGCAGAAGATTCCGCGGCTGAGCAGTCGCCGACAGATCCGACGGAAGATAATCAGGAGAAAGAACAAGAATAGGCTGTCGCCGAAACTGCTCCATTAGAAGCGGTTGCGACAGCCTGTTTTTTGGCATGTATTTTTCGTTTCATAAGAACTGGAGTTATTTTTTTCGGGCATCCAAGGCGGATAGAATCCGGTTCAACCCTTCTTCGACTGTCGCGCGGGGACAAGCGATATTGATGCGCATGAACCCTTCCCCATCTTTCCCAAAGGAGGCTCCGTCATTAAGTCCTACTTTAGCATCTTCCTGCATGAACCTTTTCAGTTCCTCCTGCGACATGTTTAACGACCTGCAATCAAGCCAGATAAGATAAGTGCCTTCGGCTGGTATAACATTTATTTCATCCCGGTTGTCAAAAGCTTTCTCGACAAGCTGCCTGTTCCCGTCCAACAGTCGCAGCAGCTGTTCCAGCCAATCCTCCCCTTCGTTATACGCCGCTTCCAAAGCTGTTATTCCCATCGTATTGATCATTTTTATCCCTTGCTTATGGAAAAAGTGATCGATTTTTTCACGTTTATGTTTGTCTGGCGTAATCAAATAAGAAACTTGCAAACCGGCCAAGTTAAAGGACTTGGTAGGAGACATGCACGTGATGGTGATCTGGTTTATTTCATCGGAAAGGGAAGCAATTGGAACATGTGTATGGCCAGGGTAAACTACGTCTGCGTGAATTTCATCGGAGAAGATCAAAACATTGTGTTTCAAACAGAGCTGGCCGATTTTTCGCAGTTCTTCTTCGGTCCATACCCTTCCGACCGGATTGTGCGGATTACAAAGGATGAGCGCTTTTACCCCTTGGCTCAAGGACGTTTCGAATGCATCAAAGTCAACTTCATAACGGCCCTCTTTCAATTTCAGCGGGCATTTGACCAGCTGTCTATCATGCATTTCGACAAGATCATAAAAAGGTGGATAAACCGGTGTTTGAATCATGATCTTGTCGTTTGCTTCTGTCAGTACCTGTACAGCCATATGGAGACTTGTAATAACACCCGGGCTATATAGCAGCCATGACGGTTTGATTTTCCATCCATGCCGTCTTTCCAGCCAACTGATGACAGAATCACTGATTGCTTTATCTGTCACCGTATATCCAAATATTCCATGTTCTGCCCTGTCTACGAGGGCGTTTTTGACGGAATCAGGTACGGCGATGTCCATATCGGCGACCCACATTGGCAGAACTTCTTCAGATCCATAAATAGATTTTAATAAATCCCACTTAACCGATCTGGTGCCGGTACGCTGTGGGGCTTGATCGAAATTAACCATGGTCTTTTCCTCCTTCAGTACTCTTAACTGCAATGGTGGTCCTTCAGCACGCCAACTTGCAGTCTTGTAAGTGCATAAAATCGTTTCACGGTTTGTTATCCTTTCATGCTCTTCTTCATTATATAAACAGGAAAAATAGATTGGAAACAATTTGAACTCATTTCTCTCTTCGGATGGTTTTAGCCAATATATAATCACAGATGAGTCCTGGGGCTTCTTCCGGCAAGAAGTGACCAGCCCTGCTTAACGTACACAATTCTGCATTTGGTAAATCACGCAAGAGTCGGTAACTGTTGGAAACAGGCAAAATCAAGTCCTGCTTTCCCCAAATAATCAGACATGGCTGGTCAATGGCACGCAGGCTGGAAGATGGCAAATCTCCTTCTCTGTCCCGGATCAATTTGGTGAGACACGGATAAATGTCGTATTCTAAAAAAGGTTTCGTATAGACAGCAATCATTCGTTTGGTGATCAATTGTTCATCGTGCATACACTTTTTCAGAATACCGTCGACACCCGCGCGGCGCAGAACCGCTTTTAAGAGTTTGGGGGAGGTGGGGAATGCACTAAAAGCATTCAGCATTTTGGAAGCTTTTTTCATGTAACAGGAAGGGGCCATCAAAATCAGTTTTTCTATTCTCTCCGGGTAACACATCGCGCAACGAAGTGCGATTTGACCACCCATCGAGTGAGCACCTATCCAAACTTTTCCGATGTTCAATGCATCAAGTACATATATAACCAAATCGGCCATATTTTGATAGGAATAATAAAAGGATGTCACTTTTCCGCTTTTTCCAAAGGGTGGGAGGTCGATGGTGAGTATATGGAAATGGCGGCGGAGTTGCGGAATCATCTTACGGAAGCAAAACTGACTGGATAAGAAGCCGTGCAGCAAAAAAAGGCAAGGGTTGTCTGATTTTCCGGTAGATTGATAAAGGCGATAGTGGATGTCGGCATTTTGAAAGTGAATGGTTTTTTTCTGTTTAGTGGTTTCCATGTAAATCCCCCGGTATTAAAAGATAAAGATTATTATTCCACAGTTTTTGCGGTTTATTTGAGTGTCGGAGTTGTTAAAAGACAAAAAAAAGACAAAGCAACGTTGCTTTGTCTTCAACAGGGGGAATACGAGAAAGTCTTACAGTTATAGGTATAACCGTATTGATCTCTTTTTAAACATTAAAAAACAAAAAAATTTTATCAAAAGGTTATTTTTTTATAATCGACGTCTGAAATTCCTCGGATTATGCATTTTTTTGCGGGAAAACACTTTATATGCTAAAATTGTTTATTGTGTATTAATCATAGAAAATAAAATCGGGAGTTGTTCAGCATGGCAGAGAAGTTTGAAACAGGACAAATTATTGAAGGTAAAGTAACAGGTATCCAGCCATACGGTGCGTTTGTGGCACTGGACGATGAAGTGCAGGGACTTGTTCATATTTCAGAAGTGACACATGGTTATGTGAAGGATATCAACGATCATCTTTCCGTTGGCGATCAAGTAAAAGTGAAAATTCTTCAAATAGATGAGGAAAAGAATAAGTATTCTTTATCCATCCGTGCTACAGAAGAGGCGCCGAAAAAGCCTGAACCGAAGCGACAAAAGTCTAATGCTGCCGTTCAGCAGGACAGTCAGCAAGCAGGTTTCAACACATTGAAAGACAAGCTGGAAGAATGGATCGAGCAGTCGAAAGAACGCGAAAACACATACAAAAACTAATTTGATTTTGAAACTGCCTTTTTTCAGGCAGTTTTTTTATATTTTTATATGATTAAAAAGTATAAAATTCAGGGATGTTTAGCGCAAGCGCCTGCCTTCTTGCAACTGTAAGGTTATTTATATGTGCAAATTCCTTACCAGTTTCTTTTTTCTTGTAAAGAACCGTCCTGTACTTTGGAAGTACAAGACGGTTGTATGCATTATCTTTCTGTTTCTGGTTCTCTTTTATCAGCAAATTGCTCGTCCGGTTTAAACAGCATCGATAAACAAATCAGCCCGCTGATGCCGACCAATGTGTATATGATCCTGGCAAAAGCACCGCTTTGCTCTCCGCCGCCGAATAAGGCTGCAACTAAATCGAATTGGAATAAACCTACAAGACCCCAGTTTACCGCACCGATGATTACAAGCAGTAAAGAAATACGCTGTAATGCATTCACACAGCATCCCTCCTTCAAATTTAACTTCCAGTAATAGCAATCCCCAGAAGGAAGGGAAATATGCAAAAAAATCACTGCCAAACAGGATAAGATGCGCGGACCGATCTCCGATTTCCTTTCATCTCTGGCCCGTGTGATGTTGGATGATGGGCATTGCTTGATTTACCGATTAGGTTTCGGTACATTTAAATCAGGTTGATTTTTTAATTTTGGAGGTAGAATGATGACACATATAAGCTTTGAATATGAACGCGCCCTATCATTTTTTGGCAAGCATGAAATTGATTATTTACAAGAGCCTGTGAAGCTTGCACACCAGGCTTTGCATAATCAAACGGGAGCAGGCAGCGACTTTTTAGGCTGGCTCGATTTACCTGAAAACTATGATAAGGAAGAGTTCAGCCGGATTAAAAAGGCTGCAGAAAAAATCAAATCTGATTCTGACGTTCTGTTGGTGATCGGCATCGGCGGCTCTTATTTGGGAGCAAGAGCAGCAATCGAAATGCTCAATCATTCATTCTATAATGAATTGACTAAAGAGCAACGTGGAACCCCACAGGTTTTCTTCGTCGGAAACAGTATCAGCGCACCTTATATGAACGACTTGTATGACATGCTTGAAGGCAAGGACGTTTCGATAAACGTTATTTCCAAGAGCGGTACGACAACAGAACCGGCGATCGCGTTTCGTCTGTTCCGGAAATATCTGGAAGATAAATACGGTGTGGAAGAAGCAAGAAAACGTATCTATGCAACGACAGACAAACAAAAAGGTGCATTGAAAACACTGGCTAACGAGGAAGGCTACGAGAGCTTTGTCATCCCCGATGATGTAGGCGGCCGTTATTCCGTTCTAACTGCGGTAGGTTTGCTGCCGATAGCTGCAAGCGGGATTGATATCGATGCGATGATGGATGGGGCATACAAAGCGCAGCAGGAATTGTCCTCTGAAAACCTGGATGAAAACCCTGCCTATCAGTATGCTGCTGTCCGTAATATCTTTTACAATAAAGGAAAAAACATCGAAATGCTGATCAACTATGAACCAGCCCTCCAATATTTTGCGGAATGGTGGAAGCAGCTGTTCGGGGAAAGTGAAGGGAAAGACTTCAAGGGGCTGTACCCTTCTTCAGCCAATTTTTCTACTGACCTCCATTCATTAGGCCAGTATGTTCAAGAAGGTAGAAGAGATTTGTTTGAAACCGTACTTCATGTTGAAGAGCCGAAGTCGAACATCACCATCGAAGAAGATGCTCAAGACTTGGATGGTTTGAATTATCTTGCAGGTAAAACGATCGATGAAGTAAATCAAAAAGCATACCAGGGTACCATGCTTGCCCATACAGACGGACAAGTGCCTAATCTGATCGTTCACCTGCCGAAACTGGATGCCTACACTTTCGGTTATGTCGTCTATTTCTTTGAAAAAGCATGTGCAATCAGCGGCTACTTGCTGGGTGTCAATCCATTTGATCAACCCGGTGTGGAAGCATACAAGAAAAATATGTTTGCTTTATTGGGCAAGCCAGGATTTGAGGAACAAAAACAAGAATTGGAAAATCGTTTAAAAAAATAAATCGGCAATACAAAAAGGGAGTGTCAAAAAGTTTTTAACTTATTGGCACTCCCTTTTTTATTTGAGAGAAAAACCTTCGGCATGATGTGAATGAGCCCCTCATCACCTGCAGTGAATGTTGCTGAGGCAACCTTGCGCATTCCAATAGTGGCGCCAAGCGTACTCCCGAGCGTTTGACGAGTTCTCACCAAGGCTTTTCTTTACACCTCCATGACATTCAGCTTCTACAGGCTCATTGGATTTCTCATGAAATTGCTTGATCGGGGCAAGCTGATATCAAAGGAGGTAGTTGAAAATGATTCCAATACCATCTGATTTGGAAAATCGTGATTTTTCACTTCATGCACTGGAAGAAACATTAAAACCGATGGGCTTTTCCATCGGCGGCAACTGGGATTATGACCAAGGATCGTTTGATTACAAAATGGGGGTAGAGGACGGCTACCAGTTTTTGCGAATTCCCTTCAAAGCAGTAAAAGGCATGCTTGACTCACCTGGAGTGATAGTCAAATTGGGCAAACCGTTCGTGCTTTCCCATGTGTACCAGTCCGGAGTGGACGCAGACGGCCGCAATGGCGCCCTGAGGGGTGCGGTGGACCAATTTCAAACACCGGTGGATCCTGATGGAGAAGTAAATGATCAATTTGTAGAAGAGGGGAAAGAGCTTCTCCAGGAAGTGGAACGATCACTCATGGAGCGATGAAAGGACAATTAACGTGTCACCTTTTTGGAGCGTGGTGCTAAAAGCTGGATTGACGAGCATCTGCCCCTTCCTCATGATACCGATCAACAGTTGTTCTGAAACGGCATAATAATCGGCGCATTGTAAGAAAGTCTTATCATAAAGATTTTCAGGCAAAGGGAATTGATGGAACTGCTGATCTGCCAGTACTTGTATCAGCAAATCAAACGGTTTGACCGGTTTGTGCCGGAATAGCTCGTGGAATAACAGGGTACTCATAAAGTCATTTGACCGAATGATGGAATCTGCGCCAGCCCGGCTGGCGTTTTTGATTTGCTCTTTTGTCAATATTTCTGTGATCAGGACAATATCAGGATTGTTCCCTTTGATAGCGACTGCTGTCAGGATTGTCGACTGGTCGGCTTGAAGTTCTTTTTTGGAAGGATCAGCGGTGACGACAGCGTACTTGGCATCTTTTAAATTGGCTTTTTCCAATGTCTCATCCTCAAAGGCGGAGCCACGCACAAAATGCAATTGGTGTTTTTGATAAGGCAAATTATTCATGGTATGGTCGATCAACACGATTTGTTTTTTCATGTTCCTTTCCACAATCATTTCCATGAGCTGCTTAGTCCGTTCGTTCCAGCCTACTAGGATGATATGATCTTTGCCTCTGTACTTTACCAGTCCTTTTGAAAGGTCTCGTTCATGTTTGATTGTCCCTGCAGAGATGGTGGCCATATAAAATGTCACCAACCCACCGCCGGCGAGAATCAACAGAATGGCAACCAGTCTTCCGGCAGAGCTGAGCGGTACATAATCACCGTACCCAACCGTCGACCCGGTAACAAATGCCCACCAAATACCATCAAAAATAGTCGGAAAGTGAACGGGCTCCAGAATGTGAATAGCAATACCGAATAACATCATCAATAGAAGGACAGATGATAATAAACGGAAAAATATCGGCATGCGGAAATAAACCTGCAGAAGTGTTTGCATTGGGTAAGCTCACCTTTTGTTTTTTTACTATCCAGTATTTCCAAAATGTCTTTCCCATAGTATAAAAATCCCCGACTTGCGGCCGGGGAAAATAAGATTAGATTGCATGTTCTAAAGTGGAAAGAATGCTTTGATATGTTTGCTGCCAGAAGTCCTTATTGTCTCGAAATGATTTGGTTACGAAAGTGAACAATTCCCGCTGTTTTTCCTGGTAATCTGCAGCTTCTTTTTCCGGAAGATTGGCCAGGGATTGGTCGATAAACTGCTGGACCTCGGGCGCCCGCGGCCCCCATTTTGCAATCTCCCGGCCATTTTCATCGATAAAGATGAAAATCGGAATGGAGCGAGCTTTTCCGTTTGTCAGATATTGATCCATCAACTCCAGGTTTTGATCACGGGCAAGCAGACGCACGTCCATTTCCGCCCGTTCGGCAAGGTGGAACAAAATCGGTACATTCATCATGGCATCCCCACACCAGTCCTCTGTTAAGACGATGACACGCAGGTTTTCTTTTGCAAGCTTCTCGAAAAGCAAATCGTCTTCAGGCAAAGTGAAATGATCATATACGTACAACAAGTTTTCTCTATGCTGTTGCATCGATTCTATATACTCATCCGGATCGATCCCTTTTTGGTACCATGTTTCTAAATTCAACTGTATCACTCCTGATTTTTTGATTCAAAATGGATTCTGGCTTCACAACATTTAGTGTTTTCCCAAATTTTTGGTATCATTAACATATGTGATAAAGGAGGAACTACATATGGAACAAAACAGACAACAATTTTTAATGGACTTGCTGCGAACGCCATCTCCATCCAGTATGGAGATGAACATTCAAAAAAAGTGGATCGACTATGTAAAACCTTTCGCTGACAAAATAATCACCGACAATGCAGGGAATGCAATCGGTGTACTCAATCCGGAAGCTGAATTCAAAATTCTTTTGGCTGGTCACTGTGATGAAATCGCCCTTGTGATCAACCGGATTGATGAACAAGGATATCTTCATTTCGACAAAATGGGCGGCATCAATCCGAAAGCAGCCATTGGAATGAAAGTGACGGTCTTGGGCTATGCCCAGGAAATCACCGGAGTGATTGGAGTCAATGCCCAACATCATGGCGGCATCAAGGGTGATTTCGATTTAGAGGACTTGTTCATCGATTGCGGTGCACGCTCGAAAGAGGAAATGGAGAAATATGTCCAAATCGGTGATTTAGCCGTTTACAAAAGGGAACCGGAAGTGTTGCTTGATCGATATATATCCGGCCGCGGCCTTGATAACCGGACAGGCGCTTTCATAGTGGCAGAAGTGCTTCGCCGCCTGGCGGAGAAGGAAGTAGATGTGGGCGTGTATGCCGCCAGTACAGTAAATGAGGAAACCAATATGGGTGGTGCTTATTTTGCTGCCGCAGGCATTGAACCTGATATGGCTATTGCTTGTGATGTAACTTTCGCGACCGATTATCCAGGGGTGAACAAAAATAAATATGGCGACGTTCAATTGGAAAAAGGGCCGGTTCTGGCTAAAGGGGCACCGATCAATATCAAAATCAACCAGCTGTTGGAGAAAGCAGCCCGTTCTCTGAATATGCGGGTGCAATACGAATTGACCCAACGAGCGACAGGAACGGATGCAGACAAGATGCGTCTTACGGGTCGGGGAGTTCCGGTCGGACTTGTCTCCCTTCCGCTGAGGTATATGCACTCACCTGTGGAAACGGTCAGTATCAAGGATATGGATGAAGAAATTGATTTGTTGGTCAAAATGATTGCCGAGATGACCGGCAATGAAAGTCTGAATCCGCTGGAGGACTGATCAAACGTTTCTATTTGCAAAAGTTTGGAAAGGTAGTATAATAAGATTACCAAATAAATATCGAATCTATCTTCGGGGCAGGGTGAAATTCCCGACCGACGGTGAAGAGCTTGAGCTCTAAGTCCGTGACCTGTCCGGCTAACGCCGGATGGCTGACCTGGTGCGATTCCAGGACCGACAGTTACAGTCTGGATGGGAGAAGATACGGAACAGAAAAGGCATGGATAAGACTGCCTTTTATTTCCCTCTGAACATAAACCCTGAAGCTTCTATACGCTTCAGGGTTTTCTGATGGATTTCTTGATTCACGGGAATTCTGTTTCACCTTCATCGCCAGATAGGATTCGATGCACAAGATGAAGGAGGAGAAGATATTGGCTACAACAACCAAGCAATCTTCAAATTTATTAAAATTGATTATTTTGGCACTGCTGGGAACTATTTCAATGATGTTGATGTTTTTGAATTTTCCCCTTCCGATGCTGCCGCAATATTTGAAAGTTGATTTCAGTGAAGTACCGGCATTGATTGCCTCCCTGATTTTTTCCCCTGGGGCAGGCATCATAGTGGAAGCAGTCAAAAATTTGCTTTATTTGATTTATACAGGTGCAGGTGATCCGATCGGCATTGCTTCCAATTTCCTCGCCGGTGTTCTGTTTGTAGTGCCTGTATCCATGCTCTATCATAAGTTCAAAGGGGTAAAGAGTCTGGTTTCCGGGTTAGTGACAGGCACGGTTGTCATGGCAGTGGGAATGGGGCTGCTGAATTACTTTGTCCTTTTGCCCGCTTACAGTATGTTTATGGGGTGGGAATCGATGAGTGACCAAGTGAAACTGGTGACGGTAACGGGAGGTATTCTTCCCTTTAATGTAATCAAAGGAATCGTTATCGGTGCGCTTTTCGTGCCGCTGTTTATAAAGTTGAAACCATGGCTGGAGAAAAAAAGGATGGCTGCGTCTTAATATCTCCTGAAAAGAAGCTGGGACAGAAGCAAAGTGCAAAATAAAAGCCGAACGTTTTCCATAAAAAGTACCCTATAAGAAGACTCTTTTTAAGTGTCTGCTCTATAGGGTGCTTTTTATTTCTCGGGCATTTAGAATTCGCTCGTTTTTTTGCTTTGGCGGCCGCACTATTGTCCCGGCCGCTTTCAATTTATTAGTCGTTTCCGTCGACTTCCTCGACTAGATAACGCGCCGTCGGTTCTATTTCCAGACGCTCTTCGGGAATTGGTTTTCCTGACGATTCACTGAAACCGTAAGTGCCTTTGTCGATTTTATCCAAAGCATGTTCGATTTCGCTTAATCGTTGACGTGCTTGTGAGTTGAGGGTGGCCGCCTTTTCCCGCTCGAACATTTCCGTTCCCAAGTCAGCCGGGTGGTTGTCATAGTTGGTGAACTCTCCGATCGAGTCGTCCGGATATTCTTTATCCAGATTATAGCTGTCGGCATTTTGACCGAGTTCTTCTTGTGCCTCTTTTTTCATCGTTTCCAATAATTGTTTATAGTGTGCGAGTTTTTCTTGATCCATTAACGATACTCCTTTCTTGCAGGTTCAGAGGATAAGAGCAGATGTGATGGAAAGGACAAAGCGCTCCATGCTGTTCTTGTCTAGCTCCGGCGCCTTTCTCCTCACGTTCATAAGCCGATTCTTTCTGTGGTAGAAGACGCCGCCCCGTTGTCGGAGGCCCGCAGACGGAGTCATGCAGGCGTTGGTGCCACAGGCCGTGCGGGACTCTCTGCGCTTTTAAACAGGCGTCTTGCTCTTTTCTTAGTTTTTCAAGGGTACGACTCCCACTGTGCAGCGTGAAACAGAAATGAGTCGCTCTTGTTCGTCCACAATTTTAATGTCCCAAACCATAGTCGTCTTGCCGAGGTGGAGCGGGGTAGCTCTTCCGGTAACGATTCCGGAACGTTTGCTTTTTATGTGGTTGGCATTGATTTCTATACCAAAAATCTGGTGTTTGTCTGCATCTATATTCAAGAAAGAAGCGATGCTTGCTGCTGATTCTGCCAATGCAACGCTGGCACCTCCATGCAAATAACCCATTGGCTGGTGCGTTTGTTTGTTTACCGGCATGGTTATTTCGACTAAATTCTTCTCCTGTGTGATTACCTGCATTCCAAGTGCTTCCATCAAGGTGTTTTCAAGATTCATAGTGAACATCCTTTCTATCATATTTCCCCGGGACAATAGGTTGAAACGTCCATTTTCTTCCTGGCTATCCCGGCATTACGTATTATGGAATAAAAAAACGACAAGTCGGCAGCTTGTCGTTTACTTCGGTGTACTTAAAAATGAAATGGAATGAAATATTCAATCAGCAACGACAGTCCCAGCAGCAACCCGAAAAAGGTGTTCGTCTGCGCTGTTGCCTTCATTGCCGGCATCATTTCCAAATTGACGGTTTTTCCTTTAAAGCCTTTGACTGCACTTACCGCTTTTTTTGTTCCAAGCAGGGTGATGAAGGACCAAATAGGCAGAATTCCTGTAAACACATAAACTGCCATCAATAAATAACTGATAGTAAATAAGGACGCTAGCAGTAACACCGCACTTTTTCTGCCGATTAAAATAGCGATTGTTTTTCTGCCGTTTTCTTTGTCGCCCTCCAAGTCCCTGATGTTATTAGAAAGCATGATCGTGCCGATAAAGATGGCTACAGGAATGGAAATCCATACAACGGAGCCGGTCACTTCCATTGTTTGAATAAAGTAACTAATCCCGATGATGACTGTTCCCATGAAAAAACCGGCGATCAGTTCCCCAAAAGGGGTATATGCGATTGGATAAGGTCCCCCTGTGTATAAATAGCCGCACAACATGGAAATGATTCCGATTGCGGCAATCCACCAGCTGGATTCAAGGCAAATATAGACGCCGAGCATGACAGCTATGGCGAAGAAACTAAGCGCCAAACGAAGCACCGTTTGAGGAGCGACGCCGTCCCGGACAATGGTGCCGCCGATTCCGACAGATTTCTCGTTGTCCAACCCTCTGACAAAATCGTAGTATTCATTGAACATATTGGTTGCCGCCTGGATGAGCATGGAAGCCAACAGCATTGCTGCAAATAACCAGAAATTAACGGAAGCATCCAGCAGTGCTGCCATGGTACCGACAAAAACTGGTACAAACGAAGCGGTAAGAGTATGCGGTCGTAGCAGACGCCACCAGACTTGAAACCCTGCTTTTTCATTGAGCGCACTGCTGATTGCGTTTTTATCAAGGGATTGCATATGGTTCTCTCCTTACATAAGCCTTCAAATCGTGGTATATCATATTAAGTTTAGGGAAACGACAAGACCGTGTCAATTATCTATTATAATAATTTACTAGGAATTAGTGGCAATTGTTGAGAAACGGACGAAAAGGGAATAAAATAGATAGTGGTTCTCAAGTCTGCAGTGCAGGTGTGAATACTTGATTTTATAGCTTGGAAGTTATATTTTTTATTAATGTGCCTTATTTATGGGTAAATAGATACATGGGCCGGTTTGCCAGTCGAGGGACCGGTGCTCGTTTCTGTACTTATATTGGAAGAAATAATCACATACTTTCTCCCTATTGTATTGGAGGGTATCATACATGATTCAAACAGAATTGAAAGAATTGGGACTTGCTGTCGAGGAGGCGGTCACCGCAGCCAGGTCAAATCAGGAGCCCCAGTTATTAAGTTTTACCGAACCGGTTCCTGCAGTCAATCCGATTTCTTTTTTCGCCAATGGGTCTTCGTTTGATGGCGGCCGGATTTTTTGGGGGAATTCTGCAGGCAGTCTCATGCTGGCAGGAGCGGGAGAAGCCCATGCTTTAATTGCTTCAGGAGAAAAACGGTTCGAACAAATGGAGAATAAATGGAAAAAGATGATCCAGCAGGCGATCATCCACAATCCTCAGCGTCAACCGGGAACAGGGCCGATTGCCTTCGGCGGTTTTTCTTTTGATCCTGCTAAACCGGCTACTTCCCTTTGGAAGTCTTTTCCCGACAGCAAACTTCGAATTCCCGCTTACTTGCTTACAGTCGTAAACGGGAAACATTATTTGACTAGTAACATCGTTGTTTATCAGGACGATAGGGCAGCTGACATCGAACAGCGCATGGATAAAGACAGACGGTTGCTGTTATCTTCTGCTACATTGCCGGAGGGCCCTGTTGTTTCGGAAAAAAGCGAGGTGGAACCCATGGCGTGGAAACAGCTCGTTCGGGAAGCTACGGAAACGATCAAGCAAGGGGAAACCGAAAAAATCGTGCTTGCGCGTGAGCTCCGCGTACAATTTTCGGACAAGGCACATGTGGCCCCTGTCTTGAAAGCATTGACAGAATCCCAGACGAATAGTTACATTTTTGCCTTTGAAAACGACGAAGATTGTTTTTTAGGTGCCACACCGGAACGGTTGGTGAAGGTGGAAGATCAAAAGCTGCTGTCGACGTGTCTCGCTGGTACTGCGCCCAGGGGAACGACCGAAGCAGAAGATAACCGGATCGGCGAGCAGCTCTTGACCGATGAAAAAAACCGCAGTGAACATCAGTTTGTGGTGGAAATGATCAAGAAAGCTGTATCCGCATGTTGTGATCACGTCCGGGTTCCGGATGAACCAGTTTTATATCCGTTGAAAAATTTGCAGCATCTCTATACCCCTGTGGAAGCCGTCCTGCATGATGGCTATACCATTCTCGATATTGTGAAACGGCTCCATCCGACGCCTGCATTGGGTGGTCTGCCAAGCGAGGAATCGGTTGCATTCATCCGTGAACACGAGCACCTGGATCGCGGCTGGTACGGAGCACCGATTGGCTGGTTGGATGCCTATCAAAACGGAGAATTCGCCGTTGCAATCCGTTCGGCACTGATCCAGGACGACCATGCTTCCCTATTTGCCGGATGCGGCGTTGTTAAGGACTCAAACCCGGAGGAAGAGTATCAGGAGACAAATATAAAGTTCACACCGATACTGTCTGTTTTAGGAGGACGATCATGAGTTATACCGAGGCGTTGACCAGATATACTGCCAATTTTGTCGATGAACTGTATCAAAGTGGACTGAGAGATGTAGTTGTTTCACCAGGTTCACGATCGACCCCGCTCGCTGTCACTTTCGCAGAACATCCGCATATCAGTCATTGGGTGAATATGGATGAGCGATCTGCGGCCTATTTTGCTCTCGGTATGGCAAAGCAGCAAAACAAACCTGTCGCCATTGTCTGTACGTCCGGGACAGCAGCGGCCAATTATTTTCCTGCGGTTGTAGAAGCATATTACAGTCGTGTGCCTCTCGTGGTATTGACGGCGGATCGTCCGCATGAACTTCGGGATGTCGGGGCCCCTCAAGCAATTGAACAAATCGAAATGTATGGAAAATACGCCAAATGGTTTCAGGAAATGGCGCTTCCGGAGCAGGAGCCGGCCATGCTGCAATATGCACGAAGTAAAGCAGCCAGGGCTTTCCATACTGCAGCGGAAGGAAACCCTGGGCCTGTGCATTTGAATTTTCCATTCCGCGAACCTTTAATGCCCGATTTCTCTTTGGAGAATATATGGGGAGACAGTAACGGCAAGTCCCACCATCAAACATATACGGGCGGAAAAAGATTGGAGCAACACCAGCTTGATAAACTGATTGAACAGCTGTCTGTGCATCAAAAAGGCTTGCTTGTCTGTGGTCCTCAATTCGATCCGGATTTGGCAGAGGCCGTTTGCCTTTTGGCAGAAAAGTGGCAGCTTCCTGTACTTGCCGATCCATTGTCCCAGTTGAGGGCAGGACAGCATGACAAAGTGAACGTCATGGAAAGCTACGATGCTGTACTGAAAAGTAAGCAAGTCAGGGATCGGATCGACCCGGACTTTATTATCCGATTTGGGGCTATGCCTGTTTCTAAGCCGTATTTGCTGTTTGTCAAAGAACATCCGGGTATCGAACATTTTGTGGTAGAACCGCATCATGGGTATCGGGAACCGGCTGGTACATCGGCTCAATTCATTTATGCCGATCCCATCCAGCTCTGTCGGGATCTAGCGCATGTTGGAACTGTTCCTCCATACAACCAGCAATGGCTGCAAACTTGGAGGGAAATGAATAAAACGGCCAAAGCCAAGCTTTTGGAAGAAAATGCAGAACCATTTTCTTTAACCGAGGGACATACGGTGAAACAACTGGCAGAAGCAGCTCCGGAGAAAAGCACTATTTTTGTCGGCAATAGTATGCCCATCCGGGATATGGACACCTTCTTTATGGCTACGCCGAAATCAATCCGCGTACTGGGCAATAGAGGAGCCAATGGGATAGATGGCACCACTTCTTCTGCGCTTGGGGCTGCTTCCCAAGGGGAAAGAGTGACTCTTTTATTAGGTGATGTAACCTTTTTCCATGATCTCAACGGCTTGATGGCGGCCAAACAATATCAACTCGATTTAACAGTGGTATTAATCAACAACAACGGTGGAGGGATATTTTCCTTTTTGCCGCAGGCAGGGCAGACCAGCCACTTCGAGACCATTTTCGGCACCCCGTTGGATCTTGATTTTAAACATGCGAGTGCGTTGTATGAAGGGAAATACACGAAGCCGGAAACTTGGAACGACTTGCGGCAAGCCTTATCTGACAGTTATCGTTATGAGGGATTGTCCATTATCGAAGTTCAAACGAATCGGCAGGAAAACGTGGAATGGCATCGAGAAAAATGGAATGAAATCGAACATCGTTTGCTAGATTATCTTGGCGGGTGATAAGGATGTATTACACAATCGACAGGAAACAATATTGGTTGAAAGAGGTTGGCAGCGGCCCTCCTTTGCTACTGCTGCACGGTTTTACCGGCAGCAGTGAAAGCTGGCAGCAATATGTCGAAAAGTGGAAGGATCGGTTTCGGGTTTTGCTGCTCGATTTGCCTGGTCACGGAAAGACGAAGACCCAGGCCCCTATCCGGATGGAGGATTTCTGTGATGATCTGGGACAATTGCTGGACCAGCTTTCTATTTCAAAGGTTAATTTGCTTGGTTACTCACTAGGTGGGAGGGCGGCATTATCTTTTACGGTAATGAAACCTGAACGAGTTCAGTCATTGATGCTGGAAAGTGCATCCCCTGGTCTCGATTCGCCTGACGAACAGCTTGCGAGAAAGACAAAAGACGAGGCGCTGGCCGAAAGAATTCTGGAACAAGGTGTGACTTCGTTTGTGGACTATTGGGAGAACCTTCCCTTGTTTGATTCACAAAATAAACTTCCAGATTCTATCCAAAATCGCATTCGCCAGGAAAGATTAAGTCATACAGAGCGGGGACTTGCAAATTCGCTGATAGGGATGGGGACGGGGGCGCAGCCATCCTGGTGGGGAGAACTGGGCGACATTCGCTTGCCGGTTTTACTTCTGGCGGGTGAAATGGATCAGAAGTTCGTCGGCATTGCAGAAGAGATGCATCAGAGTATGCCGTCCAGCGAGTTGAAAATAATTCCTTTATCCGGGCATGCAATTCATGTGGAGCAACCACAAAAATTTGATACAATAGTACATGAATTCTTGTTGGGAAATGTCTGAGGAAGCTAATGGAGCATAGAAATCAGGGAAGTGCTTTTATGATTTTTCTATGAGATCTTTCCCGAATAGCCCCCTTAGCTTCCCGGGAACAAGAAGCCAAAACAATCTTGAATGGAGGGTATCCCTATGGCAATTGAATGGGTTACAGAACGGGAATACGAAGATATTCTTTACGAATCTTATAATGGAATCGCAAAAATCACGATTAACCGTCCAGAGGTACGCAATGCATTTCGTCCAGAAACAACGAATGAATTGATAGACGCGTTTACCCGGGCGCGTGACAACTCCAATATCGGTGTTATTGTCCTTGCAGGTGCAGGTGATGAAGCGTTCTGTGCAGGAGGAGATCAGAAGGTCCGCGGTCATGGCGGTTACGTCGGCGAGGATCAAATCCCCCGCCTGAATGTGCTGGATTTACAGCGATTGATTCGCGTTATTCCAAAACCGGTAGTAGCAATGGTTTCCGGTTATGCAATCGGAGGCGGCCATGTTCTACATATTGTATGTGACTTGACGATTGCTGCCGATAATGCGGTGTTCGGGCAGACAGGACCTAAAGTCGGGAGTTTCGATGCTGGTTATGGCGCCGGTCTTCTGGCGAGAATTGTCGGTCATAAAAAGGCAAGGGAAATCTGGTACTTGTGCCGTCAATACAGCGCAAAAGAAGCCGAGGATATGGGCTTGGTGAATACGGTAGTGCCGTTGGATAAGCTCGAAGAGGAAACTGTTCAGTGGTGCCAGGAAATGCTGGAAAAATCACCGACTGCCCTCCGTTTCTTGAAAGCTTCTTTCAACGCTGATACAGATGGTTTGGCTGGCTTACAGCAAATGGGCGGCGATGCGACATTGCTGTATTACACCACAGATGAGGCGAAGGAAGGAAGAGACGCTTTCAAAGAAAAGCGTAAACCGGACTTCAAGCAATTCCCTCGTTTTCCTTGATAAGAACCAAGAACTGGGACAAAAGCATAGCGACCATCAAAAAACCGGACGATGATTGAAATCGTTCGGTTTTTGCTTTTGATCACCCTTGGTACAGAATGCTGTTCGGCTGAGCTCGGGCCTTACGTTAATCCGCTATGCGGCAAAAGCCGTTGGTTTAATCTTGTCGGATATTTATGAAGTGCAAATCGAAGCAGAAAAGCAGATAAACTGATCGGGAGTGAGTTTCATTTGCATTTAGTTGATTCTGGACATTTCCCTTCTTTTCACTTTAGGATAAAGATAAGGGTCTACTCATTATTTAGAGAGGATGAAAGCAATGAAAGTTTTAGTTGTTGGAGCAAACGGACAGATAGGCAAGCATCTTGTCACGATTATGCAGAATAAGGACAATCTGGAAGCGAAGGCAATGATCCGGAAACAGGAACAGGCTGCGGTTTTTGAAGAACTGAACGCTGAAACAGCAGTAGTGGATTTGGAACAGGACATCGATACTATCGCAAAAGCTGCCGAGGGAACAGACGCCGTTGTTTTCACCGCAGGTTCCGGCCCACATACGGGAAAAGACAAAACGATCATGGTTGACTTGGACGGAGCTGTCAAAACAATTGAAGCTGCCAAAGCGGCTGGCGTGAAACGCTTTATAATGATTAGCTCGTTTGATACTAGAAGGGAAGCAATACAGGCTGCTCCTTCCTCGTTTGCGCCTTATGTTGCTGCAAAACATTACGCAGATGAGTGGCTAAAGCGGACGGACTTGGATTATACAATCATTCATCCTGGTGCATTGACAAATGAGGAAGGAACAGGGAAGGTAAAGGCAGCAACTGAAGTGGAAAGAGGAGAAGTTCCCCGGCAAGACATTGCAAGCGTCATCGCTGCCAGTCTGGAGAACGATTCGACAATCGGCAAAGAATTTCAAGTAGTGGGTGGAACTACGCCGATTAACGAAGCAATCCGCGCCTTATAGAGCGCAGCTGTCAACCTGATTCAATTCTATAATCACGAGAAAAGGGCTGCAAACGCAGCCCTTTTCTCTCTATTTTACTTTTGCGCAAATGATAAACTACGCAGTAATTGTAATTGGGAGTACCATAGCCTATGTAAAAGCGTGTTAACCCCCGCTTCGGTAGCATACTTCGCTTTCCGCGGGCACGGCTTCAGCTAACTTGGTAAAGAAAACCGCTTTACCAAGTGGATCTTCAGCTCGCGCTGTTCCCGCAGGAGTCTGCGTATGCTCCCTGCGCTAGGAAGCATGCTGATTAGCGAAAGCGTTAAACCTCTTAATAAAGTGCTTATGATGATATGCACTTCTTTTTATAAAAACAGTTTGGCTTCCGTCTTTTTTCCTTCTCTCGGACTTTTTGCTTGTTGTTCTAGCTACATGCAGGCTCAAGGAATTCAAGATTAAAAATGTCTCGTACACTCGTTTAGAAACAGGAATCTGTTCCCAGCGAAGGAAATACCCGAAGACTCCTCGAAAATACAAAACAATTTTCTTCGTGCGAGGCATCGCTGCCGCAGCCTTCCTTGTCCTGCGGGAGGAAAGGCTTCGGTGAGATCCCGCAGAGCGTCAGCTCGAGGAAGCTCACCAGCCGCCCGCGGAAAGCGCAGGGTATTTCCGCAGCGAAGAATTTACACTCAATAAACTGTAGGAAGTTAGAAAGATGCATTCAAACTTAGTCGTGGTTTCTATCCTTCGACCATTAACGTGACAAGCCATACAATATGTTAAAAAGCTTCCGGTATCATTTTAAATCCTTCTATCACCGTATCTTCTTCCACTTCGATCATAATACAGCGTTTGCCATTGAAGTTTACTTGTCTGACGTATCGCAAATCCTCCGGGCTGATCGAAATGTTCGCCACTTTCGTATTGATTTTTATCGATTTTGATTTATACTTTGGCAGGATACTGCTCGCTTTCAGCTCGTATTTTTCGTCATCAATAACATGTTGAAACGCAGCTTCGACCTTTTCTGTATTTACGTCCTCGACTCCGCTCATTTTTAATACCCGTTCAACATCCCGATAGTCTAACTTTGGTGTTTCTTCTTCTTCATTGTCTTCCATTACGCGGTTGATTTCCTCATAAACATTGGCGAGTGTGGATGTATTCAATTGATCTCCCGTTACATCCTTTACAATTTCCTCGAAAACGGTCTTATCCTCTTTGGCGGTGATTGTTTCTTGTGCATTCAACACTTCTTCTACGAAGCTTGGGTCTGGCTCATTCACTTTGCCGGCTGAATAGAGGATATGGTTGACGTCTGCGGCATTATCCGTGATACAAGGGAACAAGAACCCTGCCATCGGGGCGTTCAAGTTGATGATCGGATCGACGACATTGTATTTGAATTCCTTCTCGACATAATCAAAAAGCAGCTCCTTCTTTGGATCTTGTGTTTTGTTGATGCTGCAAAGAATAAACGGATTGGAAAAAACGGTATCCCGTTCACTTTCCTCCGACTCCTCACTCTGGCGTTTCATCGGTTTCAGATACTCTGCCTTGATAAAGGTGACTACGATATCCATCTCGTATTGTTTGTTTTGCAGCATTTTCTCAACGATATGCAGCATCCGCTGTTTCCAGTCTTCTACATCGCTGCTCAGCAACCCTTGATGTAAAACAAGCTGACTGCTGTTTTCTATGTCCCTTTCGAATTTCAGTTCGAATAGTTTTTCATCCAATTGTCCAGTAAGCAGTTTTTTAAAATTGTTCATGAATAATTCCTGCTGATCTTGTTCCAGCATTTCAAAAGGCTGGCTTTGATGATGATAAATTTCACTTGATTCCTTCATAATATAAACATTGAATATGTCAGATATTTTTAGTAAATCATTGTCTACTTTAAATTGCTTGCGGATAGCAGCGACATCTTTTTTGTTCATTGATAAACCCACCTTTATTTATGTGATTGCTATATCGAACAGCATGAGAAAGTGGAGAGCAAATAGTTGGTGTACCGCTTCATTCACTCTCCACCGATTTAGTATTTTTTTATTTTAACATAAGGTGTTAAAGATGACGTGATGAAATTGTTACTTAATTTGGATAGAAGGCCATCCGCTTTTGGATGGCCAAGCTTTTATTTTTTTCCGTTGTTCGATAAAATTGTGACATACTAGTTATCAGGTTTTTAAAGAAAGGATTCGAACATCATGACAGAAACTATTCCTCATTGGCTCAATAAACAAGCAGATTTATCACCAGATAAAACAGCAATTGAAACATCGGATGGAGAGGAGCTGACGTTTTTGCAGCTGCGGGATAAAAGCAGGTCCCTGGCAAGGAAAATAGCTGCCTCTGGTGTGCGGAAAGGAAACCACGTTGCTTTATTGGCTGCGAACTCTTCAGATATGGCGGCCGCCATTCATGCTTTGTCATATCTGGGGGCTGTCGCCGTTTTACTGAATGTCCGTCTTTCTGCTAGAGAACTCGCTTATCAATTAAATGATGCAGAAGTTTCGTTTCTGCTATATGACGAGGACCACACCGAGCTGGCCCTTTCTACTGTCTACCAAACCGATTGTCCAAATTTCAGCAGTTTTCAGGAGATTGATGAACAAACAGAAGCAACTGTCGATTTGCGGGAAGAGTTGGGACTGGATGAGCTGTTTACGATCATTTATACATCTGGAACTACCGGTTTTCCAAAAGGGGTGGAACATACCTATGGTAATCATTGGTGGAGTGCGGTATCTTCCGCTCTCAATCTAGGGTTGAGCAGAAATGATAAATGGCTGGCTTCCCTTCCACTGTTTCACGTTGGGGGTCTATCGCTGTTAGTGAAAAGTGTCGTCTATGGCATGCCGATTTATTTAATGAAAAAATTTGATATCGACCTGGCCCATCAGGCGATCATTTCAGGAAATGTCACCATTGTTTCCGTGGTAACAGTGATGCTTGAACGGCTGATCGACAAATTGGATGGAGGGCGTTATCCCGATTCCTTCCGGTGTATGCTTTTAGGCGGCGGACCGGCTCCGGAGCCGTTGTTGAAGAGGGCGAAAAGACAAGAAATACCAGTTTTTCAAACGTACGGCATGACGGAAACTTCTTCGCAAATTGTCACGCTTAGCCCAGACTATGCCTTATCCAAGCTGGGGTCGGCAGGAAAACCCCTGGTTCCTGCACAATTGAAAATCATGCTGGATGGAAAGCCCGCTCCTGATGGAACGGTCGGAGAAATAGTAGTCAAAGGCCCGATGGTGACAAAAGGTTATTATCAAAATGACTCAGCCACCAGCAAAGCATTTCAGGATGGCTGGCTGGCCACCGGGGACCTGGGAAAATTGGATGAAGACGGTTTTCTTTATGTAATGGACAGACGGAAGGATTTGATCATTTCCGGCGGTGAAAACATTTACCCAGCTGAAATCGAGAGTGTTCTTGCCGGGCTGGATGGAGTAAAAGAGGCAGGCGTCATCGGCAGGGAGGACGATCAATGGGGGCAGGTGCCCGTTGCCTTCATCGTCCCATCCGATGCCGATTTAACCAAAGAGCAAGTTTTCCGGTACTGCAGGGAGCGTCTGGCTAAATTCAAAGTGCCGAAACATGTTTATTTTATTGCTGAATTGCCACGCAATGCATCAAATAAGCTCGTCAGGCACAAGCTTGTTGACCTGGCGGGGGATGGAGAATCCTAAGAGAGGAGCTGGGAAATGGGCCAGGAAAATATTTTGATTCGTCAGATCGAGGAAAGAGATTTGGAAACACTGTGGAAATTGGCTTACAGTGAAAAGTCACCTGAGTGGAAAAAGTGGGATGCACCATACTTTGCCCATCGTCAAATCTCCCTGGATGAATATCTTGATAAAAAAGATCAGTTGATCCACCAGGATGAACGCTGGGTTGTTACAGTGGATGACAAGGTGATCGGTATGGTCAGCTATTATTGGGAGCATAAGCCTTCGCTATGGTTGGAAATGGGAATTGTCATCTATCAGCCCCAGTATTGGAGTGGAGGATATGGAACAGAAGCCCTGCGTCTGTGGATCAATCATTTGTTTCAGACCATGCCGCTGGTCCGGGTGGGTTATACTACTTGGTCCGGAAACCAGCGAATGATAAAAGTCGGGGAGAAGCTAGGCATGACCATGGAGGCAAGGCTGAGGAAGTGCCGTTATTATAATGGGAAGTTTTATGATTCGATCCGGATGGGTCTGCTTCGGGAAGAATGGGAAGCCAACCCCATCTTCCAATGATGCTGCCGGTTTTCCTCAGGCTTTGTGGCCGCCGATTTTATGGGTGCGGTCAAGGGTGACACCCAGATCCGTAAAGCTGGTGGCCCGAAGCAGGGAAGCGGCCCCGTGCTTTTGCCGGATTTGATCCATGACATAACCAAGATCTTTTTGTTTGGTTTTGTCCATGAACAAATCCAGCTGGGTTTCCTCATCATTTGCTAAGTTGTCCAAGGTGACGAACACGCGGCGGATTTTGCTGACACCGTCATAAAATTCACGGAACAACTGCATGCACACTTTGTATATTTCCATGGTGATGTTTGTCGGAAGTGCCACTGAACGGGACCTGCTGAATCCCCCGCCGTTTTCCCGGGAATAACCGATACCGAGATGGACCGTTCTGCCAGCCCGGCCGGCGGTCCTTGCTCTTCGGCACACTTCTTCGCACAAATCAAGAATACAGGCGAAAACTTCATCACCACGATAATCCCGCAGCAATGTAATTCCATGTCCGAATCCTTTTTGCTCCTGTTTTTGAAAATCGCCGATGACTGGGCTTGAATCGATGCCCCACGCGTGCCAATACAGTTGTTCTCCCATAATGCCAAATCGCTTCTTAAGCCGCTCCACGGGAAAGTCCGCCAGCTGACCCAATGTGACAATTCCCATTCGATTTAAATTACGCATCATCCGTTTCCCGATTCCCCAAATCTGTTCAAT
This sequence comes from Sediminibacillus terrae, assembly GCF_009602435.1. Classification (GTDB taxonomy): domain Bacteria; phylum Bacillota; class Bacilli; order Bacillales; family Amphibacillaceae; genus Sediminibacillus; species Sediminibacillus terrae. Next base: position 28,847 of record NZ_VZDQ01000028.1, on the reverse strand, counting down.
CGGTACCGGCCAAAGCATTTTTTCTACATCTTCGTACCGGCACTCGGCAATCCCTGTCTCTTTGGCGTACAAGTCCATGACAACTTTCGCCAAAAATTTGTTATCCCCAATCCCGATCGAACAGGTCAACCCCATTGTTTCCAGCAATTCTGCTTTGATCATCCGGGCGACTTGCCAGGAGTCCCCGTATAGCTTCTCCAGACCGTTCACCGTCACCCACAGTTCATCCACGGAGTACTGATGGATTGCTTCTTTCGGGACGTATTGGTTGACGAGCTTGGTTATTTCCATGGACACTTGTAAATAATCGCCCATTTTCGCTTCTACGATATGGATGTCCGGATCATCCGGAAGTTCGAAAAAGCGGCTCACATTTTTTATTCCGTGTTTTTTCTTCAATCGAGGGGATGCTGCCAGAATGATACTCCCTGACCGCTTTTTATCGCCTACGACTGCGAGCATATCCTGCATGGGGTCCAAATTGTTTTTCATGCATTCTACGCTGGCATAAAAAGAACGCATATCGATACAAAGAACATTATTTCTAGGAAGCTTCAGGTTTGTCGGCAGCATGTAATCCCTCCTATCGAAGAACGTATGTTCGTTTTGATTATAATATAACCCAGCTACAAGGATTTAAACAGCGTTAATTTATTCCAGACAGGCCCGGGCCTGCTTGTTTTTGTATAGAAGGCAGCCGAAGTGCGGACAATGCGGAAAAGATGAAAGACGAAGGCCTGTAAATCTCTGTCCATCCCCCTCGATGACACGCTAAAAGAAGCAGGGGCAGATAACCGGAAAAAAACTATATAAACAAACTGTATTTTTTGGTAAACTTACATTGCTGCAATTGAAAGGCAAGGAGAATCAAGATGAACATTTTTTCGCGATTATTTAAAGCAAGTCACCTATCGACAATCCGTTTGATTGTTTTGTTTTATTTGATGACCGTCCTTATATCGACTCTTTTGTTGGGCATCCCGCTTTTTCATCAGGGTGGTTTCAGCATATCTTTCATTGATTTGGTGTTTACAGCAGTAAGTGCCGTCAGTGTGACTGGCCTTACAGTTGTTTCCACAGCAGATACATTTAATGCTGCAGGAAAAATAGCATTGACGGTGGTACTTCAGTTCGGCGGTATCGGGATTATGACCCTGGGGACGTTCATCTGGATTTTGCTGGGGAAAAAAATCGGTCTTCGGGGCAGACAGCTGATCCAGATTGATCAAAACCGGACCACTTTATCCGGACTGGTGAAATTAATGCTCAAGATTCTGAAGATCATTGTGACGATTGAAGTCATTGGTACCATTATATTAAGCACTTATTTTCTATCCTATTTTGATACATGGCAGGAAGCATTACTGCAAGGTTTTTTTGCCTCGGTGAGTGCCACGACCAATGCAGGATTCGACATAACCGGAGCATCCCTGATTCCCTTTGCGGATGACTATTTTGTTCAGTTTGTCAATATTATCTTGCTGATTTTGGGGGCAATCGGTTTTCCTGTATTAATTGAAGTGCAGGAATTGATGAGAAGAGGTCATCAATCGGATATTAACCAAAAATATACCTTTTCATTATTTTCCAAGGTTACTTCTTTAACGTTTTTTGCATTGATTGTAGCTGGATGGTTGTTGATTTACGTTTTAGAAAGCAATCATTTTTTAGCTGATAAGATATGGCATGAAAAGATATTTTACAGTTTGTTTCAATCTGTGACGACCAGAAGCGGTGGTCTGGCGACAATGGATGTTAATGATTTCACCTTGCCGACACTGGTAGTGATTTGCATCCTCATGTTCATTGGCGCTTCTCCAAGCAGTGTCGGGGGAGGGATTAGAACAACATCGTTTGCGATTATGTTATTGGCAATTTACAACTATGGAAAAGGTAACACCAGCATAAAAGTGTTCGGAAGAGAACTTGATCAGGAAGATGTAATGCGGTCTTTCATTGTCATTACGACAGCGGCGATGCTTTGTTTAGGATCCATTATTGCATTGACATATTTGGAGCCATTCCCGCTAATATCCATTGCGTTCGAAGTGTGTTCAGCGTTTGGAACAACCGGGTTGTCGATGGGGATAACTCCCGATTTATCGACGGCGGGGAAGATCATCATCATTTTCCTTATGTTTATCGGGAGGATCGGGATATTCTCCTTCCTGTTCTTGCTGAGAGGTCGTGTGACAAAAGATATTTATCATTATCCAAAAGAACGGGTCATCATCGGTTAAGTGCATCGTCGACATTTCGTTGGAGGAAGGGCAGAAAAGGACATTACCTGGGCCGAGCCGCATAGCGGTTTGGTCTTTGGTGAGGTCAGGGATGTGCGTAACCTTTTATATGAAGAGAATCCAAACATTTGATCGGAGTAAAGGAATTAAAAAACTCCGTTTATGTCCCTTTACGAAAACCGGGCACAAAAAATAAATGAGAACAATTATCAAAATCATTGACGCCGAGCTCTAAAGCAAATAAACTGGTAATAGAGTAAAAACGATTAGGGAACGGCATTTTCGTTGAAATAGCTTTTAAGCCATCGCTCGTAAGGGAGAGATCGCGAAATGGAAACATTGACAGCAAAGGATTTGACCCTCGGATACGGAGAGGACATAATCATTGATGATTTAAATATAACTATTCCTAAAGGGGAAATTACAGTCTTCATTGGTGGAAATGGCTGCGGAAAATCGACACTGTTGCGCTCGATGGCAAGGTTGTTGAAGCCGAAACAAGGCGGTGTGATTCTCCATGGCGAGGAAATTGCCAAGATGCCGACAAAGGAAGTCGCCCAAAAGCTGGCGATTTTGCCGCAAAGCCCTGTAAGTCCGGAGGGATTATCGGTCCTGGACCTGGTAAAGCAGGGGAGACATCCATACAAAGGCATGTTTAAAAAATGGTCAAAGGATGACGACCAGGCTGTTGAGGAAGCGTTGCAGGCGACCAACATGAAAGAACTTCAGGATCGGCCTGTCGATTCTTTATCCGGCGGTCAAAGGCAAAGAGCATGGATTGCGATGACGCTTGCACAAAAAACAGATACCATATTATTGGATGAACCGACTACTTATTTGGATATGACCCATCAAATCGAAATTCTCGATTTATTATTTGAATTGAATGAGCGGGATGGACGCACCGTCGTAATGGTATTGCATGATTTGAACTTGGCTTGCCGTTACGCACATCATATTGTCGCCATCAAAGATAAACAGGTATATGCACAGGGAAGACCTGAAGAAATCATCAGCTGCAACATGGTGCATGATGTGTTCAATATGAAGTGTGATGTGACATATGATCCGATGTTCGGAACGCCTATGTGTATTCCGCATGGTAGAGGCCGCTGTTTGATAAAAAGTGCTGTGGAAGAAGCACGCCAGGCCCGTAAAGCAGAATCACTTGCATAAGATGATTGACTCACTGATCTTGTCAGTGGGTTTTTTTATGACAAATTTGTCTCATCAGGGGCTGAAACAATCTTTGTTTCCAGCTTATTGTTTAGATAGCCGCCTAATATTTCATCCAGTTCATCTTTGGGACAACCTTCAAAAACTTCCAGTAAATCCTCATGATCCATTTGTTCTAAAACAGAGTGAATAAATACTTCTAAAAATTCCTTTTCTTCAAAGTGTCGCAAATATAATTCAAAAAGGTTGTCTGCGAATTTCATGTTACCCTTTCCTTTCTAAGCTTGTTTGTAACTTACCATATGCAGAAACATAAAAAAGTTGTTCATAAATTCCTGCAAATAGCGAAAATTAAAGGGTAGGAGGGTGAAAGATGGAAAAGAAAAGATACTTTGTCAACATAGGTACTTTGGAAATTTCACAGGTGGAGTCGGGGAATAACAATGATTTCACGATTCTCGCAAGCGATGAAGAGGTTTTCCAGTTAAGAGAAATTTTCAACGAAATGTACAATTCCGATATTACTGCCTTTTTTCGCACCCATTTACCAATACCTTATCATAAGGATTCTGCCAATGATCGTTATGACACAGGAATTGTATCGGCTTTTCAAAAGCTTTACGAGTTAGGCGATGAAAAAACAAAAAGTCACATCGATAGCATGCACATTCTTCCTGAATAGTCTTCTGGACCGAAAAGTATCTGAGCAGGCACCCGGAGATTTACTGCAGTCAAATGTTCCTCCTGGAAGAATTGCGGCAATTCAAACGTTGACTTTCTTATCTTTAAAGTAAGACCTTGCCCAGTGCGGGCAAGGTCCATTGAGCTTATATGGGATTTTCCATTTCGATCGCGGTATCGGTTACTTCCTGAGGAACTTCGATGCTATCCAATTCATTGAAGTTACGGTAGGTGGATTCCATTTTTTGAGCGATGTTGGTTGTTTCTCCGTTTTCTTCTATATCGATGTCCATGTCCACCGTCATCGATTCTGGGTAATACGTATCTTTGTTCACGGCAATGGTGTAATCAAGTTTGTTGATTTTCAGGGTGTCGAGTAGTTCCTCTGTGACCTCTCCTTCCGGCAGGTTGTTCATCTGCTCTTTCAGCAGCTGATCGAAACCTTCTCCGGATGCGCTCAATGATAAGATGTAACGGTTATCTTTTTCCTCCATGTTGAAGTCATCTGCATAGGCTTCAAGTTGTTTTAATTGATCAGAAGGATTCTGTTGCTGCTGGACCGCTGCTGTATTCAGTTGATCAGCCAATTCTTTCGGACCTTTCATCCATTGTCCTTGTTGCGGGTCTTTGAAAAACATCCCTTCTTCTGTATAGTACATTTCCACTTCCTGGCCCATTACATCCATTGTTTGGTGAAAGGCAAGAGGTTCTAGCTGGATTTCAGCGTTAATGGTGGTCGAAATTGACGGCATTTCCATTCCACCGCCAGCGATTTCCTGATCCACATCTGCTTCCATCTCAAAATTTTTCAATTCCTCGGAAGCCGCGAGCGTCTCCTGATAAATATCTTCGAGTTCGGCCTTTTCCTCCGCGCTGCAGGCAACCGTGAAAAGTATCAGGAAAGCCAAACTGCACACTGGTAAAATGAATTTTTTCAAAAATATCTCTCCTTTTTTTGGCTTTTTCGCATCGATTGTTGGTGTATCGTCAAAAGGGAAAAATCCCCTCTTAAAAGAAGCTCATTGGGTCTCTGCATTGTTCATTGCTGCGGAAAACACTCCCTTTCCGGGGGACGGTCAGGCCCTTGGGGTCTGCATCTCCAGGAGTTAAACTTCGCGGGTTTCTTCGACCAAATGGGGCAAAGGACGTGTTCAAGTAGACCCCAGACCTCGTCCGCTGCGGCTGAAGTTGTGCGCCAAACTATCATCAGGACGACAGCGGTTACTGCACAGTTTCTCTCTTGGTCCACCAACGATCTCTGGATAAGAGCCTTAAAATATTGTCCCATTGCACCCATAAAACAGGAGCAACAGGTAATTAAATCGTTTCATTAACCATACGTTAAGAAGAAAGAAAAGGTTTCACGGTAATTCAATTTTAATAATGGTTTAAAAAAATGGGAATAAAGGTATAAAAAACTATCGAGCATGATGAATCTAAAGGGGGAGGCTACATGAGAAAAACAGCAGCAACGATCCTGGCGACATTTGTACTTATTTTGATTATACCACTACTGATTTTGTCCGGGCAGGGTGATAAAGCAGATATCCTCCCATCGAATAACATAGAGCACGCAAGCCAGGCAAAGACAAGTCCGGCACATGAAAGCCCCGGCGAAGATGAACCAACAAAAGAAAGTACCCCGACGCATGAGGAGTTGGTTTCCGTTACGGAGACGTTTATTGATTTGCTTGTGCAGGAAACAGATGACAATTACCGGGTGACGAATTATCACTCGATCGATGAAATAACGGACGCATTTACCAAGGTAGCCACGCCAAGTGCAGCAAAAAAATATATCGATTATTATTATGAAGAAAAAGGGGACGGGTTATATCTTTTGCCGGCTGAAACGCCGCCATGGTTTCAAAGTGAGTCCGAATATGAGATGATAGAATCAGGAGATGGAACAGTGAAAGTCATTCAGGACAACCAGACTGATTTGCACGGGAGCTATACGCTAGAGCTTGAATTAACTTATGACGACAGCTGGAAAATCACCGATACGAAACATTCTTGATATTCAAGTTCTAAAAGGCAGTTGAACCAATAATGAACACATTCACAGATTACTACAATAACGAAGTAAAGCTTTCTTTCGATGATCATCCTTTTTCAAAAACTCCAAAGCATGTTTGGGTGATTTGCCGGTCAGAAAACCGTTGGTTGTTGACAAGGCATAAAGAGCGGGGAATCGAATTTCCCGGGGGCAAAGTGGAACCAGGTGAAACAGCCGAACAGGCGGCTGTCCGGGAAGTCCACGAGGAAACCGGAGGTATCGTCAAAGATCTGGTCTATATCGGTCAATACCATGTAGCTGGAAAAGGCGGAACCATTATAAAAAATGTTTACTTTGCTACAATCGAACAAGTAATAGAACAACCCACCTACTATGAAACCGAAGGGCCGGTATGGCTTGATGAATTTCCGAAGCATATGAAAATAAATCCGGATTATAGTTTCATGATGAAGGATCAAGTGCTTCCATTAAGTTTGAAGCGTGTATATATGTTAGCTCAGTTTAGTTGACCAGGTTCTGATCCTAAAATGACCTTCCGGTTGTCGAAGTTTCATTCAACACTTTCAACTTTAAAAGTTGCGGGTACAAAAACATGGCTGCCAAAGCAAAAACCGAGCGAACTCTAAATGCTGAGTGAATTCGCTCGGCTTTTTTGTAAAGCTTGACTGCCTATTTATACTGTTGTTTGATTCGCGCATCGCTATGTGTGGAGAGTTCCACTATTGAATGGTTTACTCTTTCCTAATCAAAGAACCGAACGAATATCGTTCGGCTTTTATTTTTGGTCAGGGTGCTTTTGTTCCAGGCTTTTCAACAGAGTAGATAGATTATTGCCTGGCATTTTTGATCAGCCATTTTTCAAGTTTTTCAACAAGCTGATACATGATCGCGGCCAGAATCGCAATGATCAGCAAGCTATAAAGAACGAGGGTGAAATCGAAGACTTGAAAGCCATAGACAATCAGGTAGCCCAGGCCTTTGGCGGAAACAAGGAATTCCCCTACAATCACTCCAACCCAGGAAAGTCCGACATTCACCTTCAGGGTGGAAATCATAGACGGGAAGGAGGCGGGAAGAATGGCTGCTGTAAAGCATTGTCTCTTGCTGGCTCCGAAGCTTTTCAACACTTTCACATAGTTTTCGTCCACTTCCCGGAAGGCAGAGTAGACAACCAAGGTTGTAATGATGACACAGATGATCGCTCCCATTGCAATGATCGAAAAGTAGCCCGGTCCTAAGGCAACAATGATAATCGGCCCTAAGGCAACCTTCGGCATGGCATTTAGTACGACTAAGTAAGGATCTAAAATTCTGGATAGTTTTTCGGACCACCATAAGATGGCAGCAAGAATGATCCCGAGCAAGGTACCGGCCGCGAAACCGATAATCGTCTCAATAAGCGTAACGCGAAGGTGAAACCAGAGAGACCCATCCAGCAGATTTTCTGTGAACAGCAAACCGACTTGGGATGGGGAACTGAAGATCAACGGATCAATCCATTCCTGTCTGCTCGCCAATTCCCAGCAGGCAAAGAATACAACAAAAATAATGCACTGCCAAAAAATAACACTTTTACGATAAGACTTGCGGCGTTTTTGGTGTAGTTCAAAAAGTTGATCGTCAGACTTGCTGTTTATTTTCAAGGGAATTCAACTCCTCCCATATACGATCGAACAATAATTGATATTTTAGATGCTTCCTTGCTTGAAAAGGAGGCAAATCTCTTAGTTCGATTGGTACTTCAAAAACCTCTGCTATTTCCCCGGGATTTGCTTTCATCAAGTATATTTGATCACTCATCGCGATGGCTTCGCCAATGTCGTGGGTAACAAGTACCGAGGTCTTATGGTATTCCTTCAATAGACGTGAAACCAAGTCCTCCAGCTTCAATTTTGTTTGATAGTCGAGTGCAGAAAACGGCTCATCCAGCAATAACAGTTTCGGATCAGTAATAAGCGTGCGAATCAGTGCAGCACGCTGCCGCATGCCTCCGGAAAGTTCGGAGGGGTAGGCATGAATAACAGTCCCCAGACCGATCTCCTTCAAAAAATCCATTGCCTGTTTTTGTATGGCTCCCGTTAATTTTTGCTGGACTTTCGGGCCGATGAGGACATTATCAAGAATCGTTTTCCAAGGGAATAAATAATCCTGTTGAAGCATGTAGCCAATCTCCGCCTCTGCATCTGTTACGTTTTTATCACCGAGTGTCACTTCGCCCCGGGTAGGCTGGATCAGGCCTGAAATGATGGAAAGCAATGTAGTCTTTCCACAGCCACTTGGACCTAAAATGGAGATGAACGAGCCTTCTTCCACTGTCAAGGTGATATTATCCAATGCTTTTGTATAGCTTTTTTCCGTGAAATACTGATGGGAAATGTGATTGAGAGCCAGGAATGCCATTGTCTTCTCCTCCTATTCTGTCATCACATCTTCGGCAATGGTAGTGTTTACAAGTTCCTCATATGGGATATCCTTGGGAAGTTCCCCTGCTTCCTCCATAATTTCTTTGAGATTGGTCCATTCCTCTTCATCCAAAATGGGATCTTCTGCAAAGGATCCTTGGCTTTTATAGCGTTCGATGGAGGAGCTGAGCAGCTCTACATCTACATCTTCAAAATACGGTGCTACAATTTCAGCAATTTTTTCAGGTGATTGTTCCTGGATATAGGTTTGCGCTTTGTAAATGGCTCTGGTGAATTTTTGCGCCGTTTCTTCATTGTCATTGAGAAAACTTTGTTTTGCCATAAACACCGTATATGGCACATGGCCCGATTCTTCACCGAACGAAGCAACAATATAACCGTTTCCATCCGCTTCGAACTTACTTGCTTGCGGCTCGAATAACTGGACGTATTCTCCGGTCCCGGAGGTGAATGCTCCAGGAATATTTGCAAAGTCGATGTTCTGAATCAGGTTCAAATCTTCGTGCGGGTCGATTCCGTGCTGTTTCAACACATATTCACCGACCATTTGCGGCATACCGCCTTTTCGTTGTCCGAGAAAGTCACTTCCGATTAAATTTTCCCAAGTGAAATCTTCATCTGGTTTCTTTGCTACCAGGAAAGTGCCATCAGTCTGGGTCAATTGGGCAAAGTTGATAACCGGATCGTTGGCCCCGCGCGAAGCTACGTAAATCGATGTTTCGGATCCGACCAATGCTACGTCTGCATCATCGGATAACAACGCCGTCATGGTTTTGTCTCCTCCCCAAGTCGTCTGCAGCTCGACTTCCAGTCCCTCATCTGCAAAATAGCCTTGTTCCAATGCGACATATTGAGGAGCATAAAAAATACTGCGGGTGACCTCGGCGATTTTCACCGACGTTTTTCCTCCATTCGAGCTGCACGCTGTTAATGCAAGCGCACATACAAGTATAAATAAGCCAAACAGTTGTTTTCTTTTCATATCGGTCAACCTTTCGTTGAAATATGTTCGGTTGGGTTATTGTATGCGCAAGCCCAAAGTGTGTGAAATGCCCAGGCGAATAGAATCAAAAATAAGCAGGCATAATGCCCACTGGTAGAGGAAGTTAAGAACAGTCGGCCGATTTTCCTGCAGGTTAATTAAAAATATTTGCTATTTTATTTAGCTAAGCATCTCATTTGTGAAGGATTGTGGGATAGTTCAAAAAAGGAGAAATGAAAATCCTGCAGAAAATCAGAAGATTCTCTACAGGATTTGGGCGAGTACAATGGAGTGGCGGTTCTGAAGGCCCTGTGTCCATCTACCTGGAGTACACAGGGCCGGCATTTTTGATTTCTTCACTTACCTTTGCAAAAGACCGGAAATTATCATGGAACTTAGCCGCAAGCTGTGCTGCTTTTTCCTGATAAGAGGAATAGGAATCCCATGCTTCCCATGGTTTCAGCAATTGACTGGGAACACCGGGAATGGATTCCGGTATATGGAGACCGAAGAAGTCATCCGGTACTGTGTTTATTCCATCAAGTTTATGTTCGAGGACGGCGTCGACCATCGATCTTGTATAAACGAGCGGGATTCTTTCTCCGATGCCGAACGGTCCTTTTATCCAACCGGTGTTGATCAGATATACATCTGCATCATATTCGTCTATTTTGTCACCGAGCATGTCTGCGTATACCGCTGGAGCAAGCGGTAGAAAAGGTGCACCGAAGCAAGCGGAAAAAGTTGCTTCCGGCGCGGTGACCCCCCGCTCTGTACCAGCCAGCTTGCTGGTGTATCCGCTCAGAAAATGATACATGGCCTGTTCCTTTGTCAATCTGCTGATCGGCGGAAGGACACCGAACGCGTCGGCAGTCAGGAATATAATCGATTTGGGATGCGATCCCTGGCTCGGAAAAATACTATTGTCAATGTGGGTAAGTGGATAAGCCGCCCGTGTGTTTTCCGTCCTTTCCGTATTTGAATAATCGGGCCTTCCATTATGACAGAAAACGTTCTCCAGAACTGCACCATGTTTGATGGCATGGTATATTTGAGGTTCTTTCTCCTCGCTCAGTCCGACACACTTGGCATAACATCCCCCTTCGATGTTGAAAATGCCATTGGCTGACCACCCGTGCTCGTCATCTCCGATAAGGCGGCGGTCAGGGTTTGCTGACAAGGTTGTTTTGCCAGTACCAGACAAGCCGAAAAACAAGGCAGTATCTCCTGTCTCTCCAGTATTGGCAGAACAGTGCATAGGGAGCACTCCCTGTTGCGGCAACAAGTAATTCATAACCGAGAAAACAGCTTTTTTAATTTCCCCGGCATATTCGGTTCCACCTATCAGGATGACTCTTTCTTCAAAAGAAATAATAATGAAAGCTTCTGAATTGGTGTTATCCCGTTTCGGATCCGCTTTGAACGTGGGGGCGGAGATGACAGTGAACGCATCATGATGATCGGCATTGCTTTTTTCTTCGCGGATAAAAAGCTGTCGGGAAAACAAATTGTGCCAGGCAAATTCGGTGATGACTTCAATCGGCAGCCGGTAGTCTGTATCAGCTCCTGCCCATCCGCTGAAACGGAACACTGTATCCTGGGAGTGAAGATATGCGATTACGCGTTCATACAAGGCGTTAAAGCTGTCTTTATCCATCGGCTTGTTGACAGAACCCCAATCGACTTGTTCAGAAGCTTCCCCTTCGTTTACAATGAACTTGTCTTTCGGAGAGCGCCCGGTATATTTTCCGGTAGTGACGCTGACTGCCCCATCGGCAGTTATGCTGCCTTCGCCGCGTTCCTCGATGATTTCGACCAGTTCTTCTGTTGAAAGATTGAGTCTGCAGTTCTGCAGGGAATCGGATAATTTAGAAGCGCTTTCATTTGTGTGGTTCACATGCTCACTCCTTTGTATGAATTGATGGCTTGATAACGAGTAGTATAACATAATGGTTAATATATAACATACTTAATGACAAATTGAAAGATGATCGTTTAGATTTCCGCTATCGTTTTATTTTCGTTAAAATAAAGGGTAAAGGATTAAAAAGACAAGAAAAGCGCGTCAAGCGGCTGTGGGAAAAAGAAGTACGGGCTTAGACATTCTCTGAGATTTTTATTTATCTTTTAAAAAAGGCGGGATAATATGGAACGTAAATCAATTGTACTTTATGATGGAGATTGTTATTTGTGCCGTCAGACAAAACAAGCAATTGAAATGCTGGACTGGTTTGGTGCTTTTCGCTGGTTGTCGCTGCAGGAATATGAAAAAAGGCAAACCATTTCGGACAAACAACGGGAGGCGATGATGGGTGAAATCCATATCGTGAAGCCGGACGGGAAGATAAGCACAGGTTACCATGCAGTCCGGTTTATGCTTGCGCGCTGCCCTTTGACTGCCCCTCTCGGAGTCTTGATGTACTTGCCAAAGGCCGAAGTGGTAGGAGATCCAGTATACCGGTTGATAGCCAGAAACCGTTATCGCATTTTCAAAAACAAATGCACAAACGGCGTGTGCAAACTCCCGCAATAGGAGTGTTTAATTCCAACCAAAAAGGTGGTAATTTATTGACATCGCCGGCTTGTTTCGTTACGATAAAGTGCGAACGGATACTCTCTTATCCAGAGACGGCGGAGGGACAGGCCCGAAGAAACCCGGCAACCATCACGAAGATGAAAAGGTGCCAACCTGATGCAAGGTTTTACCTTGGACGATAAGATGAGAAAGGCCATTTTCCTTTCCTTCTCCCTATTAAGGAAAGGTTTTTTGTTTGGTAAAAGGTAATTTACCGTGCGCATATGATTTTATTCGTATAGAGGACAAAAAACAGTTGAAACGGAAATGGAAATTCACCTGCTGAATGAATTTGTAATAACATACCTAGGAAAGAGCGGTTCCGTATTATTTGATGAAATGAAGGAGGATTTAGCAGAATGACTGCAAATCGTCGATTATTCACCTCAGAATCGGTTACAGAAGGACACCCGGATAAAATATGTGATCAGATTTCTGATGCCATTTTAGATGAAATTTTAGCAAGTGATCCCGATGCTCGTGTGGCATGCGAGACAACCGTTACGACGGGACTTGTTTTAGTTTCGGGGGAAATCACTACCAGTACTTACGTGGATATTCCAAGCATTGTTCGCAAGACAGTGAAAAATATTGGGTACACAAGAGCAAAATATGGCTTTGATGCAGAGACCTGTGCTGTCCTTACTGCAATTGATGAACAGTCCCCAGATATTGCAGGGGGGGTTGACCAGGCATTGGAAGCACGCGAGGATACAAGCTACGATGAAGAAATCGAAGCAATCGGTGCTGGTGACCAGGGCCTCATGTTCGGATATGCAAACAATGAAACACCAGAGCTTATGCCGCTTCCCATTTCACTTGCCCATAAAATCAGTAAACGTTTGTCCGATGTGAGAAAAGAAAACATCCTGCCATACTTGCGTCCGGACGGAAAAACCCAGGTGACGGTCGAGTATGATGAAAATGACAAACCGGTAAGAGTGGATACCATTGTCGTTTCCACTCAGCATCATCCGGAAATCGAGCTCAAACAAATTCAACAGGACATTAAAGAATTCGTCATTAAGCCGATTGTGCCAGAAGCGTTTCTGGACGATAAGACAAAATACTTCATCAACCCTACCGGAAGATTTGTAATCGGTGGTCCACAAGGAGATGCCGGCTTGACCGGCAGAAAAATCATTGTAGATACTTACGGGGGCTATGCCCGTCACGGAGGCGGAGCATTCAGCGGAAAAGATGCCACAAAAGTGGACCGCTCGGCTGCATATGCTGCGCGCTATGTAGCGAAAAACATCGTAGCAGCGGAACTGGCCGAATCCTGTGAAGTGCAGCTTGCTTACGCAATCGGTGTTGCAGAACCGGTATCTATATCGATCAACACTTTCGGCACGGGAAAAGTGACGGAAGATGAATTGGTGAAATCTGTAAGAGGATTGTTCGACCTTCGCCCTGCCGGTATCATCAAGATGCTTGATCTTAAACGTCCTATTTACCAAAACACAGCTGCCTATGGACACTTCGGCAGAACTGACGTCATGTTCCCCTGGGAACAGACCGATAAGGTCGACAGCTTGAAGAAAATTTTAAATCAATAAGAGCGGCCGGGGGAAAACCGTGACTCAACCGAAAACCGAACGATGATTCGAAGGACGACCTTCGAACTCGTTCGGTTTTTCTTTTGTGGTATTTTACCCGTCCCTGTAATAAAGCGCCCTGAACATACCTTCCTCCGCTGTTTCTTTCATTGCCTCTTCAACCGATTATAGAAAAATGTCCTATTTAATAGACAGGATTTATAGTGTTGTTTATCCGCTTCCTCCGTATAACATTTGAGCGTTTCAAAAAAGTTATTGGAATCTGAAACAAATAAATTTCGGCTTTCGTCTATAGATGGAGCTACTTGAGAAAGGTGGAAAAGAGGGGAGTCATGGAAAAAGACGAAAAAGAAGCTATCTTGGAAGAAATGATGATAAAACATGGAAGTGATTTAGTTAGATTGGCATTCAACTACGTGAAAGACAGGGAAACCGCAAAAGACATGGTTCAGAATTCTTTCATTAAATGTTATGAAAACTTAGATGGCTTTCGGTGCGATTCTTCGATGAAAACATGGTTATACCGAATCACGGTCAACCAGTGCAAAGATTATTTAAGAAGCTGGCATTACCGAAAAGTCCAAACGAAAAGCGCTTTTGTAAATGCGATTAAATCTATTTCCTCCTTGACAGAAAAGGAGGTCATAAAAAAATCGGAATCTGAAGAAATGAAAAATATTATGTTTTCTTTACCCGCAAGCTACAGGGAAGTTATTTATTTATATTATTACAAAGACTTAGCTATCACGGAAATAGCGGAAGTCACTGGTTTGAATTTGAACACCGTTAAAACGAGACTGAGAAGAGGGAAACAGAGACTGAAAAATTTACTTGAGGAGGCTGAGGTGTATGGGGAAATTCACTAAGCGAATATCAAGGTATGAAGACAATCAGGATTTGACGTTCACTAAAAAAGACAGGTTGGAAACGTTTAAAAGAATCCAGCGGAGCCCTGCCCCCTATCATCAAAGGAGCACTACCTTGCGCCGTATTGGTAAACGGTATGTCGGCCCCATATTGGGCACTTTGATGGTAGTGCTCATAATGATCGGTTTCCTTTTACCTGAATTTTATCAAACCAATGAAACAAAGGTACCGAGTTCGAATCAGGCCTCTGAGCAGAAAAACACATCATTTTCCGCGTTACTGATCGGAAAGGAAACGGTTGAAGACAATAGTGGTAGAACTTCGATTCATATTTTGCTGACCTATAATAGCATCGATAAAAGTGTAAAGTTAGTGCCCATCCCAAGTGATGCTTATGTGGATATAAGTGATCCTGCAGGAGAAATGACCCAGAAAGACAAATTAATGCATGCCTATGCTTATCATTCCTCCCCAGAAGCTGTTTTGGCAACAGTCTCTACACTTTTCGATATGCCCATTGATTACTATTCCATTTTTTCCGAAGAAGAAATATACGGGATGTTGGGAATAAAGGAAGACGACCGCAAGAATGGTCCAGTCCAGCTATATAAAATGAGAGATTTACTGGAAGAGCGATTATCCGGTTCACAAATAAACAAGATATTAGAAGTGAGTGAAACGGATATACCCGACAACATTCTTAACCATTTCCAAGTGGATGGGAGTAATGCTGCATCCGTCGAGATCATGGATATGGAAAAGGGCACGGAGGAAACATTCATTAATGGAATTTACTATGTAAAAATCAATCAAGACCTGTTGGAATCTACAGCTAATAAACTCAAACAGCATGTCGGATACCGAGAATGAAAACCCAATATACGCAGAAGGGCAAATGGTTTTGAAAATCAAAATCCGCAGCAATTCTGGTCCAACCGCCCGATTGGGCTGGGGGGATGGTTTCATATAATGGCTGTAACCGGCGTATGAAGAACTCATGGAAAGTTCTAGATGCCAGGCAAAGGAGGTTATTCTTTGAGCCATTTTGAAACGTGCAACAGAAATATTGGGGAAGCGGTCAAGATTACCTGTCATGATGGCACTGTGCATCGGGGAATCATCGATAGAGTGCACAGGGACCGTGTGTTTATCCGCCCGATCGAAGAAAGAGTCGGAGATCCTGGTCCCGGCGGTCCGGGCTTGTTTTTATATGGACCAGGCTGGGGATGGGGCTACGGAGCTGCATATGGAGTAGCATTCGCCTCCATAGCGGCACTTACCTTGCTTCCTTTCCTTTTTTGGTAGGAGAAACTGCCGAAAACCCGTCCAGGTTTCCGAAAAAATATTTAGGAAGCCTGCCGGGTCTTTTGGCAGGTTTTTTGTGATATTGCACTTTCCGCCCCTTTTTCGGTTAGTATTGAAATTTGGATTGTGCTATAATTAACAAGATGTAAACATATAGAAAGAGAGGCAAGATTATGTGTGGTTTTATCGGAATGATCCGCAACCAACCTCAAGCACCAGAACAAGACAACAAAAATACCTTTCAAAAGCAAAATAACATTATTTCCCATAGAGGGCCCGATGACGAAGGGTATTTCTATGATGAATATATTTCACTTGGCTTTAGAAGATTAAGCATAATCGACATAGAAAGCGGTCAGCAGCCGTTCAATTATGATGACGACCATTATTGGATGATTTTTAATGGAGAGATTTACAATTATATCGAGCTGCGCGACCGATTGATCGAAAAAGGATACACGTTTACCACCGAATCTGATACGGAAGTTATCATTGCTATGTTCAAAGAGCACGGAACCGCCGCTTTTGAACAACTAAGAGGAATGTTTTCTGTGTTGATTTGGGATAAGCAGACGCAAGTACTGTATGGGGTTAGAGATCCTTTCGGGATCAAGCCGCTCTTTTACAGCGAAATGGACGAGGGTACATACTTCGCGTCCGAGAAAAAAAGCATTACCATGATGATGGAAAGTGAGCAAGTTGATACTGCAGCCCTGCAGCACTATTTAAGCTTTCAGTTCGCTCCAGAACCACTGACATTGACCAAGGGCATCAGAAAGGTGGAACCGGGCCATTTCTTTGTCAAAAAGCCAGGCGAACCGATTGAATTCACACGCTATTGGCATGCCAAATTCGCGCCGGTTTTAATGGAAAAAAACGAATGGATCAAACGTATCCAGGATGTTATGTATGATTCTGTCAATGTTCATATGCGCAGTGATGTCCCGGTCGGTTCATTCTTATCCGGCGGGATTGACTCTTCATTGATTGTGGCAATGGCCAGGGAGTTCAACCCCGATATCAAAACCTTCTCGGTAGGATTTGAAAGAGATGGCTATTCCGAAGTGGATGTAGCGAAAGAAACTGCGGAAAAACTGAATGTCGAAAACATCTCGTACACGATCACGCCGGAAGAATATGTGCAAAAACTGCCGAAGATTATGTGGCATATGGATGATCCGCTGGCAGATCCGGCATGTGTACCGTTGTATTTTGTCGGAAGAGAAGCCAGTAAGCATGTAACCGTTGTGCTTTCCGGTGAAGGTTCTGATGAATTGTTCGGTGGATATAATATTTACCGCGAGCCGGAATCGTTGAAATTGTTCGAGTCGATTCCGTCACCTGCCAAAGGATTGCTTTCCAAAGTGGCGGCCGTGCTTCCTGAAGGTGTCAGGGGCAAGAGCTTCTTGGAACGAGGAACCACGCCACTGAAGGATCGGTATATCGGCAACGCAAAAATGTTCGAGGATGAGGAGAAAAAACAGCTGTTGAAAGCCTATCATCCTGATTTGTATTACCAGCAAATCACCAAACCGCTTTATGCCAACGTAGCAGGTGAACATCCGGTGAATCAAATGCAATATATCGACATTCATACGTGGCTTCGCGGGGATATTTTATTGAAAGCAGATAAAATGACCATGGCCCACTCTCTTGAATTGCGTGTGCCATTCCTGGATAAAGAAGTGTTCCGTATCGCAAGTGAAATTCCCGTCGACTTAAAAATCGCTAACGGGACAACTAAAAGTATTTTGCGCGAAGCATCAAGAGGCATCGTGCCTGATCATGTCCTTGATCGAAAGAAACTTGGGTTCCCAGTACCGATTCGTCACTGGCTGAAGGATGAGCTCTATGATTGGGCAAAAAACCTGATTGCCGAAAGTGAAACAGATCACTTGCTTCACAAAGGGTACATT
The DNA here is from genome assembly GCF_009602435.1 of Sediminibacillus terrae. Lineage (GTDB taxonomy): Bacteria > Bacillota > Bacilli > Bacillales > Amphibacillaceae > Sediminibacillus > Sediminibacillus terrae. The sequence continues at coordinate 11,103 of NZ_VZDQ01000028.1, read as the reverse complement.
GAGAACCTTCTCGAGGAGCACTGCCAGGGCAAAGGCGATTATAGCAGAAAAATATGGACGGTATTGATGTTCATGTTGTGGCACCAAATTTATGTGGAAAGAAAGTATTCTTTCGAGGAATTGCAAGAAGAAGACCAAACAAAAAGCAAGCTTACGGTTTAACCGTAATTGCTTGCTTTCCCATTTGCACCCACGCTTCTTTGAAGTCATTGATGGGTGCTTTTCTTTGTTTTTTGGCAAGTGGATCATTGAAATAAATGTACGTTTCATCATATCCGGTTACCAAGACGGAATGCTCCTTCATCGTTATCTTGATACTTCCCTGTTCCGTATTCCAAGTTTGAAATTCTTTTTCTGGCAGTTTTTTAAAGGTTGTATTGGTGATGACCCAAACCGGTTGGCCGTTATGGAGATAGTTGAAAATTTCGTAAAAGTGTCCGCCGCTGAAATCGTGAACCCGGTCACCCAGGTATCTTTCTGCAAGTCGTGCGATGGGCTGGTGATAAACCCCGAACCCGGGCTTGTCCAGAGAATACATGTCACCGACAAAACCCTTGGAAGGATTGCCGAAGAACATTTCCTTTTCATTTTTATGAAATGGAGTGGGATCTTTTTCAACTTGATCAGCTAGTTTCAATTTGGATACTTCTACTCCATTATATTGGAGAAGCATGGCCAGGCTGGTCACCTCGCAACCGCGTGGCAGCTCCGGGTATTGCATAATCAGAGGTGCATCCAATTGAACAGACTCGGGAAGTTGAAATTGTTCTATCAAGGGGAAAACAGGCTCCAATTCGGCTGTAGGAAGCTCATCTGCCAGGGCCCGTACTGGATTGGCCTGTTCTTTTATCCATTCTGTCGCTGCCGGCTGCCAGGCCGTCCGATTATGATAAAGAATGATCAGTGAAACTGTAACAGTGCAAAGCGCAAACAGTAATGCGTTGGATTTATAAAAAAGCCGCCAAGTTGTTTTTTTCGCTTTTCGATGAAAATATGTGAGCATGAGTGTCATCAGGAATGCAAAAAACCCGATAAATAATAGCACGGTACACTGCACCTCCTGTTTATAGAATAACGCATTTCGACAAAATAAACAGGAAGCAATTTTGACAATTTGACGTTATTTTTCCTGCTGATTTTTATAATACTGCCCTTTTTCCACATAAGATTGTCTGATTCTGCCCATTTCTTTGAAATCCTTTTCGGTCAGTTCGCGGACCACTTTGGCAGGCCGTCCGAAAGCCAGAGTGTTTGGCGGTATAACTTTGCCGGGAGGGATAAGGCTTCCCGCACCGATGAAGGCGTGCTCTCCAACTTCTGCGTCGTCAAGTATGATGGAACCCATTCCAATCAAGGCTGCTTCCCTGATTTTGGCTGAATGCAACGTCACCTGATGGCCGATCGTAACACCGTCTTCGATGACAAGTGGAAGACCGGGGCTTTGGTGTAACAGGCTGAGATCCTGGACATTTGCCTGTTTTCCGATATGGACGGGAGCGACGTCGCCTCTGATAACTGTTTTGAACCAGATGCTCGCAAATGCTTCAATGGTCACTTCTCCAGTGATGACAGCATCTTCGGCTATAAAAGCGGAGTCATGAATGACAGGTTTTTTCCCTTTATATTCGTAAATCATTTGAATCCCCCTGTAAATTATGGTGATATAGATAATAGTATCATAAATGCAAGCGGCCATTTAAACCAAATTCAGTTGACAAAAATGTTTTAAAGAAACAGAAAGAGGGAGAAACTTTGCCATACAGCATCCCGCGAACTTCGCCGATTTTAATGAAAAATGTGTACACAAGAATATTCCCGCAGGTCGATCGTGAGTTGTCTTTCTGGAAAAACAGAGCAAACGAGATTCCGGATCACGAATTGCGTAAACAAGCACAAGACAGCATAAGAGACAAAAAATTCCACTGTCAAGGCGGGGCTGTTTATAGTATTTTGGCTGGTCCATATTGGCGAGAAGCCGTCCGTTTTATCGTTGCTTATCAAACAATCAGTGATTACCTCGACAACTTATGTGATCGGAGCACCTCGCTTGATCCAAGAGATTTCCGGATGCTTCATCAATCGATGCAAGACGCATTGAAACCGGCTGAATCAATAAAACTTTATTATTTTTACCGAGATGAACAGAATGATGGAGAGTACTTATCAGACTTGGTAAGGACCTGTCAAAACTGCCTGCGCAATCTGAGCGGTTATCCGTTGATAAGTACTCATATTCAACAGCTTGAGGGACTTTATGCCGATCTCCAGGTACATAAGCATGTGAAGGAAGAAGAACGAATTCCGCGATTGGAAGAATGGTTCGAGGAGTACAGGGAAAAATGGCCTTACTTAAGCTGGTATGAATTTTCAGCATGCAGCGGTTCCACACTCGGTATTTTTTGCCTTGTTTCCTACACGATGGGTGGCAGAATGTCTCAGTCGCTTGCTGATGAATTGTTTGAAAGTTATTTTCCTTTCATGCAGGGGTTGCATATATTGCTGGATTATTATATCGATCAGCAGGAGGACCTTGAAGAAGGCGACTTGAATTTTTGCAACTACTATAAGACACCGGAAGAAATGAAGCGGCGTCTCCTATTTTTCATTGAACAAACAAACAAAAATGTACAACGGCTGCCAGACCGTCAATTTCATGAAATGGTACATAACGGACTTGTCGGACTCTATTTGGCAGACCCTAAAGTTGCCCACCTGTCCGGAGGAAGGGAAGTGACCAGGAAGCTTTTGCGGGCCGGGGGGATCAGGTCGGCTTTTTTCCATCTGAACGTGAAAGTGTACAATCGCTTCAAACGATGAGAAAAAGCACAAGGCAGAACAATCGGCCTTGTGCTTTGTTTATCCCTTTTTTTGGAGAGCAAGCAGAAACGGCGGATTGTTCTGCTGATTGATAAATGCGTACTGCAGGACAGAAAACTCCTTTTGATCCAAACCGGCAAGATGATCGAGCAGTTCCTGTTTCTCCAGTTGGCCGCCTTGATGACCATAATAGACGACGATAGCGATTAAACCACCGGGTTTCATGATATCGGCTAAAGCTCGAATTGCCCCTATTGTGCTCTCCGGGGTCGTAATCGTCTGTTTGTCGCTTCCGGGCAGATAGCCTAAATTGAATATCGCCCCGCCAATTTGCCCATGAGATGTCGCTGGTATGTAAGTTTTCACATATTGATGATCAGCCAACAAGAGGCGGACATTGAAAATTCTTTGTTGTTCAAGTAACAGCCTTGTCCGGTCAATTGCTTGCTGTTGGATATCCAGAGCGTAAACGGTACCCTTGTCGCCGACAAGCTTACTCAAGAATGCTGTATCGTGTCCATTGCCGCAAGTGGCATCAACCACTATCTCTCCGGGTTTTACGGTTTCTCTTAATAAGTCATGTGCAAATGGTATAACCTTTTTCACGATTTCCTCTTTCCCTTCTTTTGAAGTGGAAGCAGTCCATATTTTATCATAACCTCCTGTTGGGGAAAATAGCACAGCTATAGCAAGAGTATGAAAATAGCCAAGAATGCACACCTTATAAAGGGGTGATGAAATTGGCTACCAGACAATCAATCGATGATCTAATTGCCAGAACAAATGACTGTATATCAAATGCAGAAGAACAGCTCGATATCACCAATCGAAATGGCTATTCAGTCGATGCCGATTATTCTGAAGCGCAGGCAAAGTTGACCCAAATGGAAGCGGAAATCGCCAAATTAATGGACAGCTCCAACGCTCAGCAACGTGAACAACTGCACCGGCTGCATTTGAAGGCCAGCCAATGCTTGAATGATATGATACTGGATCAAAACGATTTAGCTGGTGAATAATCAAGAATACCGCCACAGTTCATACTGGGACACTGAAAAGCCCCTGTTAATCGAATCTGCTGTCAACGTTAGTTTTTGACTCCGCGAATCGCTTGGCGGTGGCTGCTGGGCAGCGGGTCCGGCCTCAGTCGACTTGGTGAAGAGGGACACTTGATTAAGTGGATCTTCTACTCGCGCTGTCCCCGCAGGCATCACCTATCGCCCATCGTGAAATCAACAGTGGTCAACCTGAAAAGAGTGATTTTCTTGTATCCAACAATGAAAATCACTCTTTTTTATTGTATGGGAAATTATAAAAATAACTGTCTGTGGATAATTATTGGCCGAAACAGCCACGTCCAGCTCCAGCGCCTACCTCTCGAGGTCTTGAGCCCCACCCTCTGTGTGGCAAAAGCGCCACGCCGAGGCTGTTCTTAAGCTTGTCGGAGGCCCACACGATATGGGTCATGCAGGCGTTGCTACAGGAAGTGGCGGCTTTAGCCTGTACACCTTTAAACAGGCGCTTGCGCTTTTCCATTTGTGTGATAAATAGAAAAAATATTTTGAATTTATATTTAAAAGTGAAATCCGGGAAGGCATCCTTCACATATTCACTCAATTCCCGATATTACCTTTGGGACTATTTTTAAAGGGGAGTTTTTACACAAATGAAAAAAATCGCATTAGTTGCTTTATTTGCTCTGATATCGGTTCTTTTTGTCGCCGGATGCAGTCAACAGGAAACTGCCGAAGGAGAGGAAGAACCATTGAAAGTCGGGATTATGCTCTCGGATGTCGGTCTTGGCGACCAATCGTTCAGTGACTCTGCATTCACCGGGTTGATCAAAGCCAGAGATGAGCTTGGCATTGTGTTCGATTACAGGGAGTTAGATGAATCAGGCAGTTATGAACCAGGCTTGAACGAGCTGATCGCAGAGGATAATGATATTATTATCGGGCTCGGGTACATGGTGCAAGAGGAATTGGAAAAAGTCGCAGAAGAAAACCCAGACCAGCAATTTGTATTAATCGACGCCGTTTCAGGTTTAGAGAATGTAACCTCGGTCACTTTTAAAGCTGACCAGGGTAGTTATCTGGCAGGGGTTCTGGCGGCCCTGACTTCCGATAGTAATACAATCGGGTTTATTGGAGGGGAAAACAACGACACGATCAACCAGTTTATGCACGCATACAGAGAAGGGGCAAGGTCGGTTTCCAGCGACATCAATGTGTTGGTAGAGTATGCCGGTGACTTTGGTAACGACCAGCTGGGAGCAAAACTTGCAGGCGAAATGGCAGACAAAGATGCAGATGTCATTTTCGCAGCCGCCGGGTTTACAGGAACGGGCGCCTTAAAGGAGGCACAGAATCTGGGGATATATGCAATTGGCGTGGACTCGGATCAATATTTCCATGCCGAAAAAGCGGTGATTACTTCTGTCATGAAGAATATTGATGCCGCGGTTTATGAACTTGCTTCCCAATTAGTGGAAAATAATGAAATTAAGCAGGGGCAATTGGACCTCGGGTTAGAAGAAAAAGGTGTGGGATTGGCTCCTGTTCGGATTGTTAACCTGACCCAGAAAGAAAATGAGTTGTTGGAAGATGCAAAGCAGGAATTAATGCAATAATGCTAGGGGGATATCATGACGATTAAGAAAAAACTTTTACTCAACTCACTCGGAATTTTATTGCTAGCTTGTTTAATCGTAGGATTTATTATTTATAATATGTTGCACATTCAATCATCATCATCCGACCAAGTTTCCATCCTGTTGAATATTGAAAAATTTCAATCAGAAATGAATGGGACAAAGCAAAGCTTGAGCAATTTTTCTTTTTCAGGAACCGATGCCTTAAAACAGGAATCGACTAGACAAATGGAAGCAAGTCAGGCATTGCTTGAAGAATTAAAAGCGTCAGTAACCGACCAATCGAGCCTAGGTTATCTGACAAAGGCAGAAACGAAATTCGCCGAATGGAAGGAGGGAGTTGCTGCTTCCCTTGAGGAAAAGGACCTCGGTGAAGCAAAGCGTCAATCGATCCGGACAGATGGCATACTGAACGATATCTACATGCTTAGCCAATCGGCTGAAAGGAATTACCAGGATATACAACAGCAGTTGAAAAACCAAATCCGGTTTACGATCGTTTCTTCCTTGATCGGTTGTATCGTACTGCTGATTCTTGCTTCTTTCTCTACCCTGAAAGTGACGAATTCTATTTCGACTACCCTGCGTAGGCTTGCCGATAATGCCGGAAAGATAGCGACTGGGAATTTGGCAGTCCGCCCTCTGGATTACAATAAGCAAGATGAACTGGGAGCGTTGAATGTTTCGTTCAGTAAAATGACGGGACAGCTGCGCGACTTGATTTCCTCCATTGACGGGGTGAGCAAAGATGTCGAAAACTTTGCAGCTGTAATCGACGAAGAGAATAAGTCTCTGACTGAAGTGAGTAAACAAGTTGCTGTATCCACCGATGAGCTATCTGCAGGTACCCAGTCCATTTCGGAAGATTTGCAGGACGCAGTGACTTTGATTGAACAAATGGATCATGACTTTTCAGAAAATGTGGAACACACGCAACAAGCCGTTACATTCGGAAATGCTGCCGGGGAAGCAGTCGTAATCGGACAAAAAGCAATTCAATCTCAACAACAACTAGTAGTGGAAAATGCCAAGACATCGAAGGAAATAAGACAAGCAGCTGAGACTTTTGCCAACTATACAGGAGAAATCAACAACATGGCTAAATCGGTTGCCGAGATTGCCGACCAAACGAATTTGCTTGCATTGAATGCTGCCATAGAGGCGGCACGGGCAGGGGAAGCCGGGAAGGGCTTCGCAGTTGTTGCAGAGGAGGTGCGCAAGCTTGCGGAAGACTCTTCGACTGCAACGGGGCATATTTTTGAAATGGTAAAGTTAATCGAAGAAGGAATCAGCGATATTACCATTTCAGCAGAAAGAGGAGCCGGTATCGTACAGGAGGAGCAGGCTTCCATGGATAAAACAACTTCTGCTTTTGCCAATATCGAACAGAAGGTGGAAGGTTTCAGCGAAGAGTTATCGATTTTGCTGGATGGCATTCAACGCTCGAAAGAAACTGGGCAAAAAGTGCTGGAAAATGTGGAAAGCATCAGTGCAGTTGTGGAACAGTCAGCTGCTGGAAATGAACAAATTTCCGCTTCTACACAAGAACAATTGACAGCTTTCAATCATATGGTAGAGCAAGTTGCGAAGTTGAGAAAACTGACAGATGAATTGAACGAAACAGTCGATACATTCCAACGTTAAACGGACTTGTATGCCCGTCTTGTCACAAACCTTGACAAATACCTGGGGTTTCTTTACAATACGGTTACATTAACAAATGAACGACTTGGATAAGGAGTAGTAATAATGTTTCCGGGTGTCAGAGAGACAGCGGCCGGTGCAAGCTGTTCCCGGACATTATGAACTCGCCTTTGATGTCGCAGAAGTGAATCTGCCAGTAGCTTTTGCCGTCGGCCGCGTTAAGGCTTCAAGCGGGCGCTTATTGCGCTAAGTTGGGTGGTACCGCGGGATTAATCTCTCGTCCCATTATGGGATGGAGGGATTTTTTTATAGCTTTTTTGCAGTTTTTTGCGGCTTGGGGGGCAGGTCGAATCAATTGAAGGAGGAATGACCCATGTCATTTGATCATCGAAGAATAGAAGAAAAATGGCGAAATTATTGGTTGGACAACAAGACATTTAAATCAGACAGTGATACAAACAAGGATAAGTATTATGTCCTCGACATGTTCCCTTATCCATCCGGTGCAGGCTTGCATGTTGGTCATCCGGAAGGTTATACAGCAACCGACATCATTGCAAGGATGAAACGAATGCAAGGCTATGAAGTATTGCATCCCATGGGTTGGGATGCCTTCGGTCTACCGGCTGAGCAATATGCATTGGATACAGGGAATGATCCGGAAGAATTCACTCGCCAAAATATAGAAACCTTCCGCAGGCAAATCCAGGAGCTCGGTTTTTCATATGATTGGGATCGGGAAATCAACACTACTGATCCTAATTACTATAAATGGACACAATGGATTTTTCTGAAGCTATATGAAAAAGGACTTGCTTATATAGATGAAGTACCTGTTAATTGGTGTCCCGCGCTTGGTACCGTTTTGGCCAATGAAGAGGTGATCGATGGAAAAAGCGAGCGTGGCGGCCATCCGGTCGAGCGGAGACCCATGAAGCAATGGATGCTGAAAATAACAGCCTATGCCGACCGGTTATTGGAGGATCTGGAGGAGCTTGACTGGCCGGAAAGCATCAAAGATATGCAGCGAAACTGGATCGGCCGTTCTGAAGGAGCAGAGGTTTATTTCGGAATCGAAGGTATGGAAGATTCATTCACCGTGTTCACGACTCGTCCTGATACATTGTTCGGTGCCACTTATGCAGTCATGGCACCGGAACATCCGTTGGTTGACAAAATTGTCTCCCATGAGCAAAAACAAAAAGTCGCCAATTATATCAAGGAAATCCAGGCGAAAAGCGATTTAGAACGTACAGATCTTGCGAAGGAAAAGACCGGGGTTTTCACTGGTGCGTTTGCGGTGAATCCGATCAATGGAGAAAAGTTACCAATATGGGTTGCCGATTATGTACTGATGAGTTATGGTTCAGGTGCCATCATGGCAGTTCCTGCTCATGATGAAAGAGACCATGAGTTCGCTGTCAAATTCGAACTTCCGATTGTCCCGGTGGTCGAAGGCGGCGATACGGAAAAAGAAGCATATACAGGAAGTGGTCCTCACATCAATTCTGCATTTCTTGACGGATTGGATACGCAGGAAGCCATTGTTAAAGCAATTGAATGGCTGGAAACCAATGGAAAAGGGGAACGCAAGGTAACCTACCGCCTTCGCGACTGGCTGTTCAGCCGTCAGCGTTACTGGGGGGAACCTATCCCGATTATCCATTGGGAAGACGGAACCATGTCTGCAGTAAAGGAAGAGGACCTGCCGCTTGAACTTCCAAAAACAAAGGAAATAAAGCCATCAGGAACCGGCGAGTCTCCACTGGCCAATATAGAAGATTGGGTCACTGTAGTCGATCCGAAGTCCGGCAAAAAGGGCCGGCGTGAAACGAATACGATGCCGCAATGGGCGGGAAGCTGTTGGTATTTCTTGCGCTACATCGATCCTCATAATCCAGATGCACTTGCGGATTATCGGAGATTGGAAAAATGGCTTCCGGCAGACACGTATATCGGCGGAGCGGAACATGCTGTTCTTCATTTGCTTTATGCTCGCTTCTGGCATAAATTCTTGTATGATATCGGAGTGGTTCCAACAAAAGAACCATTCCAGAAACTATATAACCAGGGAATGATTCTCGGAGAAAACAATGAGAAAATGAGTAAATCCAAGGGCAATGTCGTAAATCCTGATGAAATTGTTGCTTCTCATGGAGCAGATACACTCAGACTTTATGAAATGTTCATGGGACCGCTGGATGCAGCAGTAGCCTGGAGCACGAATGGACTGGACGGAGCAAGACGCTTCCTGGACCGAGTCTGGCGTTTGTTTGTGACAGAGGATGGAAAGCCTGCTGCAAAAATCGTCGCGGACTCAAGCGATACGTCCCTAGAAAAGGCCTATCATGAAACGGTCAAAAAAGTGACGGAAAACTTTGAGGCTCTACGTTTCAATACAGGGATTTCCCAAATGATGGTGTTTATTAACGAAGCATACAAAGCAAAAGAAATCCCTCAACTTTTCGCGGAAGGGTTTGTAAAGCTTCTTTCCCCTGTAGCGCCACATTTGGCGGAAGAAATCTGGGAGGCACTTGGGCACAATGAAACACTTGCATACCAAAGTTGGCCTGCTTTTGACGAAGCGAAGCTTGTAGAAGATGAAGTCGAAGTAGCAATACAGGTAATGGGTAAAGTCCGCGCCAAAATGATGGTTTCTAAAGACGCTTCAAAAGATGAGTTGGAGAAACAGGCGTTGGAACTAGAGAGTATCCAAGACTGGCTTGAAGGCAAAACAGTCCGCAAAGTCATTGCCGTGCCAGGTAAACTGGTTAATATTGTGGCTAATTAAAAAGGTGAAAATCGGCATAAAAGCATAGCCAAACAGAAACCGAACGGTTATTCTAAGTCGTTCGGTTTTTGTAATCGGGTAGCGCGATCAGCAGGGTCCAACACAGTTTTTTCATACTATCCATTGTATTTTACTTTCGATGTTAAATGTTTTTCTTATCCCGCCCTCCTTGTTGTCTCTTGAAGTCTATCCTTTTATAATATAGCTGGTGACTGATTTAAAATTCAGGTTTTAAAGGAGAATCAAATGATGGAATCCATAAAGGAAATAACTGCAGCAGAATTGCAGGAAATGTTGGAACAGGATACAAAAGTATCCTTGATAGATGTAAGAGAAGAAGAAGAAGTCGCTACTGGAATGATCGAAGGGGCTGTGCATATCCCTCTGCGCGAGATACCGGAAGCGATAGAATCGCTGGACAAGCAAACAGAATATATAGTGATTTGCCATTCGGGGGTGAGGAGTATGAATGCTGCATTGTTTATGAAAGATGAAGGTTTTAACGTTCATAACCTTGCAGGTGGAATGATGAAGTGGAATGGAGAATTGATTTTTTAACGTTTTAAATGGTGGGAAGTGGGGTATAGGCAGATATCTGGACTTCCCATCCTATAAAACAGCGAAGATTTTAAAATCCTCTTGATTTTTTCAGCTACACATAGTAATATATTTATTGCTGTCGCGTTGAACTTATCAACTGACAAAACATCCTAAAAATTGGAATTGACATCAAGTGACAATGATGATAAAATTTAATTACTGTCGCTGATGCGGCTTTGATCTTTGAAAACTGAACAAAACAACCAGTATGTCAAGCAAGATATACAAGCTAGTTTTTTGAACGAGCAAGCAAGCTCATCATTTATGGAGAGTTTGATCTTGGCTCAGGACGAACGCTGGCGGCGTGCCTAATACATGCAAGTCGAGCGCGGGAAGCAGGCGGATCCCTTCGGGGTGAAACCTGTAGAACGAGCGGCGGACGGGTGAGTAACACGTGGGCAACCTGCCTGTAAGATCGGGATAACTCCGGGAAACCGGGGCTAATACCGGGTAATACCTTTCTCCGCATGGAGGAAGGTTGAAAGGCGGCCTTTTGGCTGTCACTTACAGATGGGCCCGCGGCGCATTAGCTAGTTGGTGGGGTAACGGCCTACCAAGGCAACGATGCGTAGCCGACCTGAGAGGGTGATCGGCCACACTG
>NZ_VZDQ01000027.1 GCF_009602435.1 Sediminibacillus terrae | reverse complement strand
CTCACCCGTCCGCCGCTCGTTCCACAGGCTTCACCCCGAAGGGATCTGCCTGCTTCCCGCGCTCGACTTGCATGTATTAGGCACGCCGCCAGCGTTCGTCCTGAGCCAAGATCAAACTCTCCATAAATGATGAGCTTGCTTGCTCGTTCAAAAACTAGCTTGTATATCTTGCTTGACATACTGGTTGTTTTGTTCAGTTTTCAAAGATCAAAATGGTGGGCCTGAGTGGACTTGAACCACCGACCTCACGCTTATCAGGCGTGCGCTCTAACCAACTGAGCTACAGGCCCCTTAATGGAGCGGGTGAAGGGAATCGAACCCTCATCATCAGCTTGGAAGGCTGAGGTTTTACCACTAAACTACACCCGCAAAGTGAGTGAATATATATGGTGAAGCATGGTCGGGAAGACAGGATTTGAACCTGCGACCCCTTGGTCCCAAACCAAGTGCTCTACCAAGCTGAGCTACTTCCCGATAATGGCGCGCCCGAGAGGAGTCGAACCCCTAACCTCTTGATCCGTAGTCAAACGCTCTATCCAATTGAGCTACGGGCGCTCGTTGAAGCGACATCTTTTAATATATCATATTCATCAATCGATGTCAATGTTTTTTTGGTGCGGTCGAGAGGACTTGAACCTCCACGGGGTCGCCCCCACTAGGCCCTCAACCTAGCGCGTCTGCCATTCCGCCACGACCGCTCAAGCAAAAATAAAATGCCGTGCAGACCCCACAGCAGTAGACAAAACACAATGCGGGTGGAGGGACTTGAACCCCCACGTCGTAGACACTAGATCCTAAATCTAGCGCGTCTGCCAATTCCGCCACACCCGCGCAATATGATAATGACTAAAAGGAATGGGCTGGATTTAACTCGTAGAAAAAATCCAGCACACAACTTTTTTTGATGAGCCATGGAGGATTCCGACGCCGCAGGCTAGTCCTTGCAACCTTTTGCTGTAAATCGAAAGCAAGGGGAACCGCAGGTGAGAATCCGTACCACAACTTCCTTGATGAGCCATGGAGGATTCGAACCTCCGACCCTCTGATTAAAAGTCAGATGCTCTACCAACTGAGCTAATGGCTCACAATAAATTCAATCATCTTACTTATAAAAGAAATGGCTGGGCTAGCTGGATTCGAACCAGCGAATCACGGGATCAAAACCCGATGCCTTACCGCTTGGCTATAGCCCAACAAAGTGGCGGTCCGGACGGGACTCGAACCCGCGACCTCCTGCGTGACAGGCAGGCATTCTAACCAACTGAACTACCGGACCTTACCGATATAAAATGAAAGTGACCCGTACGGGATTCGAACCCGTGTTACCGCCGTGAAAGGGCGGTGTCTTAACCACTTGACCAACGGGCCAATATACAATGGCGGAGAAGGAGGGATTTGAACCCTCGCGCCGCTTACGCGACCTACACCCTTAGCAGGGGCGCCTCTTCAGCCACTTGAGTACTTCTCCACTGGCTCCACCGGTAGGATTCGAACCTACGACCGATCGGTTAACAGCCGATTGCTCTACCACTGAGCTACGGTGGAATAAAAAGTATTTTTTGCCGCTCCGAACAACAGCGACGTTAAGTATAATACATTAATTCGCCCGGTTTGTCAATTGCTTTTTTGAATTTTTTCAAGAAAGCAATCGGGAAAATAAAAAAGAAAAAACGGGAAAAAGCTTTGTTTTTTCAAGGGCTTATTTAATTTAACACGGAAGACATGATTCGTCAATGGTTTCCTTTGTTTTTTCATACACCAATTTATTTCACGGTGTCACGACGATACTTTAACAAGCTTCCCTCTGCATCTGCCACAGCGATACTTCTTTGTATCCACTCTTCTTGCCCTTTCATAGATATGCCCGCAATCCCTGCATTGATACCGATGTCTGGTTTGCTTTCTGGCAGAAGGAAGAGCCTGACAAAAACGAGGAGATCCAGTCTTACGCAACAACTCTCTAAAATCAGGATCGCGATGCTTATATCCTTTCCCTTCGATATGCAAATGATAATGACACAGTTCATGTTTAATGATGCCGATAAATTCTTCTTGCCCCAACTCTGTTAGAAACTTCGGGTTCAGTTCTATTGTTCTTCTGGACGGAATGTACCTTCCTCCGGTTGTACGTAAACGGTTGTTAAACATTACTTCGTCGATAAAAGGCTTATCAAAGTACTTTTTCGACAATTCGTCCACCAATTCCTCCAGTTTTTTCTGACTGATTGTTTCCACCATTATCGTCACACCTTTTACTTGATTTGCATACCCTACAATAACTTGATTTCTGCCTGATTTCCAACACTATTTGTCCAGGAGGATGGTTCAGATGCCCAATTGGTTTAAAAAGCAAATGACAAAAGCCTTCCTTACCAAAGATTTATACCAAATAAAAGTATTGAATCAATGTTGGTTTTTTTATCAGGATAAAAACTCCTGCTAAATAGACCGCAGTCGGGAAATGCTTATACTTAACCATAGACAAAAGGGCTGCAGGAACAGCCCTTTTGTTTTCATTAATCCTGTACCATTGTCAAAGCTATCCGCTGTTTATCTACGTCGACACTGTCTATCCAGACGGTGACAACATCTCCGACGGCTGCAACATCGGTCGGATGTTTCACAAATTGCTTGGACATTTTCGAAATATGCACCAAACCATCCTGCTTAACCCCAATATCCACGAATACTCCGAAATCGACCACGTTTCTTACCGTTCCTTGAAGTTCCATTCCAGGCTGTAGATCTTCCATGGCCAACACGTTCTTTTTTAATAGCGGCTGTGGAAAATCGTCCCGTGGATCACGCTCAGGGCTCGCCAGTGCTTTCATGATGTCCTCCAAAGTCGGTACCCCGATACCGAGTTTTTCAGCAGTTTCCCCTAGAGTCACCTCAGATAAGGCTTGCTTCAATGCTTCTGTACCTAAATCATCAGTAGAAAAATTTAGCATGCGCAGCAGCTGGTTGGCCGCCGAATAACTTTCCGGGTGGATCGCAGTCCTGTCCAGCGGCTCATCCCCGTCGGGAACCCGAAGAAAGCCAATGCACTGTTCATACGTTTTATTGCCTAAACGCGGAATTTTTTTCAGTTGGCTTCTGCTGGTGAATTTGCCGTTTTCGTTCCGTTGCTTGATTACATTACCCGCGACGGTTTTACTTAAGCCAGATACATACTGCAACAAAGAAGCTGAAGCAGTGTTGACATTGACACCGACCTGGTTGACGGCGGTCTCCACCACGAAGGTCAAGGATCCGTTCAAGCTTTTTTGGCTGACATCATGCTGGTATTGCCCGACTCCTATAGACTTGGGGTCGATTTTCACCAACTCCGCCAGGGGATCCTGCACCCTTCTTGCAATCGAAACGGCGCTTCGTTCTTCCACCTGCAACTCAGGGAATTCTTCACGGGCCAGCTTAGAAGCTGAGTAAACACTGGCACCGGCTTCATTTACAATGATATAAGCGATATCTAACTGATGGTCACTGATAAAGTCTGCAATAAATTGTTCGGTCTCTCTTGAAGCAGTGCCGTTGCCAATGGCGATGAGCTCGATGGGATACTGCTTTAAGAGCGATAACAGAACCTTTTCCGCTCCCTTTTTATCCTTTTTAGGGGCAGTTGGATAGATTACTTGAATGGCATGAACCTTGCCTGTCTCATCTATAACCGCCAGCTTACAGCCTGTACGGAATGCCGGATCGACCCCCAGGACGACTCTCCCTTTAAGCGGCGGTTGCAGCAGGAGGTTTTTCAAATTGGTCGAAAAAATATCGATTGCTTGCTGTTCTGCTTTTTCCGATAGACTGTTCCGGATTTCCCGTTCAATCGACGGCTGGATCAAGCGCTTATAGCTGTCCTCGATAACTTCCTTCCAAAACTGTTTGATGACGGCTGTATCGTTTCTTTTTACAAGCCTTTTATTCAGGTATTCAGTTATTTGTTCTACAGGGGGACGCACAGCTACTTTGATGACCTCTTCCTTTTCTCCGCGGTTGAGAGCGAGCACACGGTGGG
The DNA here is from genome assembly GCF_009602435.1 of Sediminibacillus terrae. GTDB lineage: Bacteria > Bacillota > Bacilli > Bacillales > Amphibacillaceae > Sediminibacillus > Sediminibacillus terrae. The sequence goes on along the minus strand of NZ_VZDQ01000027.1, from coordinate 262,249 downwards.
CCACAATCGATCTGATCGGTTCCTCATAATCATAGTACATCTCAAAAACGCTTTTTTCGTCCTTTTCCCGATCCTTGGCATCCCCGCGAATCGTCCCGGCTTTGAACGTTTTATCCCGTATGTACTCCCTGTATTGAGCATCATCGGCGATCCACTCAGCGATTATATCGTTGACCCCGGCTATCACTTCATCCGTCGAGACCAATTCATGCTCATCCGATAAATAAGCCGCTGCCGCCTTTTCTAAATCTTCCACCTGATGGTTCCATACTTTCTCCGCCAGTGGTTCCAATCCTTTTTCTTTGGCTATGGTCGCCTTCGTTCTTCTTTTTTGCTTATAAGGACGATAAAGATCTTCCACCCGCTGCAGTTGCGTTGCATTCCTTATGCTAGCTTCGAGCTCGGGAGTCAATTTGTCCTGTTCATCGATCAAGCGAATGACTTCCTGCTTACGTTCTGCCAGATTTTGCGCATATGTCCATTTATCTTCAATTGCTTTGATTTGCACTTCATCCAATCCGCCGGTCTGCTCTTTGCGGTACCTGGCGATAAACGGAACCGTATTCCCTTCTTCCAACAAAGAAATAACTTGTTTGATTGGTGCAGCTGAAACCTTTGTTTCTCCTGCCACCCATTTTATTAACTGGTCATATTCGTTTGCTTCACTCAATATCGGTTTCCTCCTTACGCTTCTTGTCTCCATTGTACCAAATCAGCCCCGCCGATACACAGAGAGGAATTAGTCAAAGTGACGAAAATCCCACATGGAAGTAGCGCAATTACGATTGCTCCCACACAGGACAACCAAAAAAACCGGCCTACTCCATGTTGAGAGTAAACCGGTCAGATGCTGCCTAAAAAACGAATACTCCCATCTTCCAAGATAAGAGTATGCTTTCGACGATGCTATTCACTTTTGGCAAACTTCATGGCAATCAAGGTGGTGTCATCATCTTTGTTTTGTCCTACCATGGCAGCATACGTCTCCGTGATTCTTTCGACATCTTTGCCCAAAAAATATTTGGAAGACAAATCCATTGAATTGACCCCATCTGAAAACATAATAAAAATCATACCTGGTTCCATTGTGCCGTCAAACACTTTGAAAGGGCGTTTATAACCGCCCAGGTAACCGGCGTTCGGAATGCTCCGTTTTTTCTCCTGTTTGTCTGTTATCGTCATGATACCGATATTACCAATCGAACTGAACGAATAAGCATTCGATGTAAAGTTCACCTTCAATACACCTAATACAACGCCGCGCTTTCCTACCAATCTTTCATTGCACACCTTTATTATCTCATCGACGCTCGCGAAAATGTTTTCTTCAATGACATCCATAACAGCCTGTGAAGACTCTTTGGCGTATTCCCCGCTGCCCAAACCGTCAGCTAAAGCACAGATAAACTCGTCTTCTGTTTCTGTATAGTAATAGCTGTCACCACAGTAATAGTTGCCTTTTTTCGCTGTCTGATAGACGGAAACCTGCATTCGCTGTTTATCCAATTCACTCACTAGAAAACCTCCGAGCTTTCTGACTGCAATGCTTCTCTAAGTTTTCTCAATGCACGCCTTTGCAGACGGGATACATGCATTTGCGAAATGCCAAGCATCTCACCGGTATCTTTTTGGCTCATGTTTTCAAAGTAGGTATATTTCAGGATTTCTTGTTCTCTTTCTGTTAAAATCGGCAGAATTTTTTCAAGCAGCATACGCTGGTCCACATTCTCATAACCGGAATCCTGATTACCGATCAAGTCCAGTATGGAAACCGTGCTGCCATCAGAATCCGCTTCGATTTTCCGGTCGACGGACAGCGCTTTATAGCTTTTGCCCATTTCCATCGTTTCCAGGACGTCCTCTTCGCTCACTTCAAGGTAAGCGGCTATCTCGGTCACGGAAGGCGATTGCTGATTGTCCGAAGTCAACTCTTCGATAGCTTTCTTGATTTTCGGACCTAATTCCTTGATTCGACGCGGGACATGGACACTCCACGTTTTATCGCGGATAAATCGTTTGATTTCACCGATGATAGTCGGTATTGCAAATGATTCAAAGGATTTACCAAATTCAGGGTCATATCTGCGAATAGCAGCCAGCAGCCCCAGCATCCCGACCTGCACTAAATCCTCATGTATCGAACTGTTTTTTGAATACTTGCGGGCTATTGACTCCACAAGATCCTGATAAGCCAATACAATTTTTTCTTGAACCGATTCGTCTGTGGGATTTTCCTGCAGATGCTTTATCCATTGGTAAACCTCATCCTCACGTCTATTGTGTGGTTGAGATTTGGTCGTCATCTAATCCCACCTTATTTTCCTGGGTGTATTTTGTCATCAATACGATAACCCCATGGTCGCTGTTTATCTCTACCTTATCCATCAAAGCATCGATCAAGAATAAACCGAATCCGCCCTCACGGAGATTCTCAATCGGCTCCGATTGTTCATACGGACCGATGTCGGCTTTTACTTTGCCCAGGTCGAAGCTGCCGCCATGATCTGCCACCATTACCTCCAATCGGTCCTCATAAACTCCGAAACCAACCGTGACTTCTCCTTCTTCCGCCCCCTGGTATGCGTGGGTGACGGCATTGGTCATCGCTTCCGATATCGCCACTTTCAGATCCTCGATATCCTCGTAATTGAATCCCATCCGATTCGCGACGCCAGATGTACTCAATCTTACGACCCCTACATATTCTGCTTTAGCAGGAACTTTAATTTCTATGAAGTCAAAAGGTTCCATATTAAGATCCACCCCGTACTGTAGAATCAATATTTATAATATCGGTTAAACCGGTTATTTCAAACAAACGCATTACTCGGTCCTGCAACTGAACAAGTTTCAGTTCGCTGTTGTTTTCTTTTGTCGACTTCAACGCGCTGACAAAAACGCCGAGTCCTGTACTGTCCATGTAATTGACATTTTCCAGGTTCACTTCCACTACTTTGCCCGATTCTTTCGTCAACGGCAGCAACTGTTCCTTCAATTGAGGGGCAGTAAAAGCATCAATCTCTCCAGCAAGTGCCACAACTGCCGTTGAGTCTTTATCTGAGACATTAATATCTAAGTTCATGGTTATCCTCCTACTTCCGTAATATTCACTCAATATAGGATATTACCCTGACCAGGTCCCCATCAAACTTCCTTGCGCAAAATAATCAAGGTAAAATCATCCCGCAAATGAAAATCCTGGAGTCGTTCGAAGTGCTTATATACTTGCTCTACCAATTTCTGGGCAGGCAGGTGCATATAAGACTTGATCACATCAAGGACTTCCTCCGGTTCAATAAAACGGTCACCCTGCCGGCACTCCGTCACCCCGTCGGTCAGCATGATGATCATGTCCCCTGCATTTACTTTCCGTTCGTACTGACGATACTCCGTATCCCGGGTCACCCCAAGCACAACTCCCCTGGCTTCTATTTCCTCGAATTTATCTTCCGCCGCGTTATAATAAAAGCCGGGTTCATGGCCTGCAGAAGAATAGTAAAACTTTTCATTGCTTGGATCGTACAGACCATAAAACATGGTGATGAACATGCTCGGGTCCACGTTGCGCTCGACCACCCTGTTCAGGCTTTCCAGTATGTTGCTTGGATCCATCCGGTTCTCCGGAATACTATCCATGGAATACTTGATCATCGACATGGCCAGTGCAGCCGGTATCCCTTTTCCGATAACATCGGCTATCGCGATACCTAATTTGTTATCATCATTTTGAACAAAATGGTGATAATCTCCGTTCATTTGGTTGGCGGGAATACTGATGGCTCCGATATCCAGCCCTTCCACTTCCGGCTTTACCGTTGTAAGAAGTGTTTGCTGCATACTGGCCGCGACGGATATTTCCGATTTCAAAGCCAGCTGCTGTTCCCGTAGCGATTGGAATTCCTGGTAAGCCAGTCCATAGGAAATCATGGCCTCCAGCAGGAAGTTCATCGATGACTTGATCCCTTCGGGCAATTCCGGATACAGTTCCTGCAAAGCCTGGATATGAACGTTGATGATTTCTTCAGGGGAAATGTTTTGCTGCATCGACAGCTTACTGAATTGTTCCGCTTGGTAGAGAGCGGTCTCGTCTTGTGTTCGGATATACTGTTTTAGTAAGTCTCGATAATTGCTTAAATCCATGTTCAACGTACTCATCGCTTACCCCCCTCAACGAACCCATTTCACTGCTTTTATCTCTGTCCCCTTTTCTTGCTCGGATATAATATCAAATTCATCCATCAGCCTTTTCACACCCGGCAATCCTGCGCCAAGACCTCCTGAAGTAGAATAGCCGTCTTCCATCACTTTGCTGATCTCTGCTATTCCCGGTCCATCATCCACTGCTAAAATGACCAATCCTTTACGGTCTATTTCTTCAATGGTTTCGAAGCAGATTTTTCCTGTCCCAGCGTATAAATAGATATTTCTCGCGAGTTCAGATATAGCAGTGGCAATCCGTGCCTGATCCACTGTACCAAACCCGATTTTCCTGGCAAAGTCCCGTCCGATTTGGCGGGCGCCAACTATATCCCACTCTTTGTTAATATTAACGCAGGATTGGAAATCCATGTTCACTCCTCCAATTCCTGACGCAATTTGATCAAGCCTTGCTCTAAATCTAAGGCTGTTGGAACATCTTGCAGATGGATGCCCAAGTCAATCAGCGTCATAGCTACTGCTGGCTGAATCCCAGTCAATACGACTTTTGCCCCCATAAGATCCGACATCGTCACTACGTCACCAAGCACCTTAGCAATAAAGGAGTCGATAATATCGACAGATGTTAAATCAATTACTACGCCGGTCGCTCCGCTTTGATGTATTTTACTCAAAAGGTCTTCCTGAAACTGGATGGCACTCTGGTCATCCAGATCAATTTGGATAGAAATCAATAAATAATTATGAAGCTTTAAAATTGGTATTCTCATGACCCCGTTCACTCCCTATCCAGAGAATCTACTAATTGTTCGATATCATTCTCGTGACTGTCTGCTGTACCGACGATTTTTCTATTGGTCAACTCCAAGGCCGATTGGAACCCTTTCCTCAACGAGCTCTTTGTCGGGAACTTGCTCAAATCGATTCCCAAATTGACAATTGTTTGAGCAATTTCCGGCCGGATCCCGACAAGGATACATGTAGAACCGATCAGACGAACCGCTTCTGCAGCCTGGATGATATGATGGGCTACCATCGTATCCACAACCGGAACACCGGTAATATCAATCAACACGACTTCGGCATTGTGTTTGATGACGCCGTCCAGCAGATTCTCCATGATCAGCTTTGCCCTTTCCGTGTCGATCGTGCCGATCAACGGCATGACGGTAATATTTTCCATAACCGGAATCAATGGTGCCGATAGCTCCTGCAGGGCTACCCGTTGCAGGGAGACAATATGTTCCCAGCTGCCGGAATACTCATTGACCAGTTTATTGATAATTGGATCGACCCAGTTATCCACTGCCTGCAAAACTTCAGAGAAATAATCCGATCCCACCTGCGTTTGCTCGCTCAAGATATAGTTAATTGTCACCCTGCGGAAGGATTGCAGCCCATCGGTCAAATAACTCAGCGGCCAGCCCAGATTGACAAGCCTTTCCGAAAAGTCTTCTAAAGCCGTGGTGATACCCTGCTTTTCGACACTTGCAAAAATGACATTGACAAATTCCCTGTTGGTGCTTTCGAACAATTCCTCGGATATTGTCGATGTATAATCGCTTTGTCGGCCTTTCGATATCTCATCCAGCCACATTTGCACAATCGTATCACTGTTTTCTATTACAAGATCTTTCAGCTTTCTATCCATTCAACTACCCCCTGCCAAGTCTCCCTAAAATAGATATACTTATTGTCACATGTTTATGGCTGACGCGCAAATTTTTTGATATGGTTCGACTTCGATTCTCCTTGGGCGGCCGCGGGCATACGGCGGTTCGCTCAGCCGCTCCAGCCATTATTTACCTTTCCACTGCATGGACTACATCTGTCAGTGATTCTGTAAGGAATGGCAAGCCCCCGGCTATGCGCAGACTCCATTTTTGCTTTAAACAGTAAAAAAACATCCATGCGCCGGCCTCCCGGGACATGGATGTTTGGGTGTTCAGTTTATGCGTCAACAACTTTTAAAAATCTGTTAAACCCAGGCTTATTTCCAAGGCCTTATTGATGTTTTCCATCATGGGTTTGTCTAAATGGGTGATTTTATCCGTTAGACGCTGTTTGTCTATTGTTCGAATTTGCTCGAGCAAAATGACGGAGTCGCGCTCAAATCCATACTTCTTTGCATCGATTTCAACATGTGTCGGCAGTTTTGCCTTTTGTATCTGCGCGGTAATGGCTGCAACGATAACCGTAGGGCTAAAACGGTTGCCGATATCGTTTTGCAAAACCAATACTGGACGAACGCCCCCCTGCTCGGAACCCACTACAGGGGAAAGATCGGCGAAATAAACTTCGCCTCTTTTTACAATCAACCCCTTACACCCCGCTCACTAAACGTTCTAGGGTGTTTTCGGCCTCCTCTTCAGCTTGAAAAGCCTCTGAAGCAATGTTGAGATTGATTTTGGCCATTTCCATATAGCCTCTTTGCATAGATTCACGAATATGACGTTTTTTCTTTTCACGCAAATACGATTTTGTTGCCTGACAAATAAAGTCGCTCAGATCACTGTTCTCGGTTTCCATTAACCCATCCACCTCGCTAAGCAGGTTTTTTGGCAGTCTCACAATTATCTCTTGTAAGCTCTCTGACACAACCATACACCTCCACCATATCTACAAGCCCAGTCTTTTTTAATCCAACCTAATCATATCATTGTATAAACTGCATTGCAAAGGCATTCCGGAACTTTTTATCAAAAAAAATCCTCTCCTTGCCAATTGCTGGAGGAAACATGTATGGAGCCTATTCCTGAACAATCAATCCTGCAAGTGTTTGAACGCATTCAAGTCAGCAGCGGATTGCTGATTTTGGTTATCTCTCCCTGTTCAAGATAAACCCGCGGGACCCTGGGACTGATTGTGCACGGAATCTCATAATTGATTGTTTCCAGATAATCGGCCACCTCGTCCATGGTCACTTCTTCTGCTCCCTGCCTTCCGATAATAGTCACTTTTGTTCCCACCGGACAAGGTCCGTCCAGGCGGATCATGAACTGGTCCATACAGATTCGTCCGACAATCGGAACCCTTTTTCCCTCCACAAGTACTTCCTTTCCCTGCAATTTGCGGAGGATTCCGTCTGCATAACCGAGCGGAACCGTACCGATCCACTCGTCCTTTTCGGTTGTATAAGTGGCTCCATAGCTGATCGATTCTCCTGCTGGCAATTTTTTCACCTGTGTCAATCGGCTATGAAGGGAAAAGGCGGGGTTTAGTTCAACAGGCTTTTCCCGTTTCACTTGGGAGGATGGATACAAACCATACATGCTGATTCCATACCTGATAAAGTGAGCCATTCGTTCCGGGAACCTCATACTAGCGGCACTATTGCCGGTGTGCAGGTGTACAGGCTTGTCCCATTTTGTTTCAAAAGCAGCAAGCAATTCTTGAAAGCGAGTTTGCTGACGTTCAAAATAGTCGGTATCAGCTTCATCTGCCGTAGCAAAATGAGTGAAAATCCCTTCCAGTTCCATCCTGTCGTCCGTCAACTCCTTCAGGATGGCGTCGAGCTCCTCCACTGACCTGATGCCGATCCGTCCCATTCCGGTATCCCATTTCAAATGCAGCTTCAGTGTACCGGAAAAATCCGACTGCTTGACCTGCCTTACCCATTCCACTTGGTAAAACGTAACGGCGATGTCATGCTTGACAGCCACCGGAACATCTTCCGGCCGGATCCTTCCCATTACCAGGATTGGCGCAGTTATTCCATTACTTCTAAGCTTAACCGCTTCATCCAATAATGATACAGCCAATCTGTCTGCACCGGAGCGCAAAGCAGTTTCAGCGACCTCTATATCGCCATGACCGTACGCATTCGCCTTCACAACGGCGAAAATTTTTGTTTTTGACGAGAGGCGTTGACGTATTTGTTGGATATTGAATGCTATATTGTCCAGGTCGACTTCCACCCAGGAGTCCCGGTAAAAATTTTGCAAGATGACCTCTCCTATCCTTTTTCTTCTATCGTATCAGAAACAGTTCGGCACCGTATAGCGATAACAGTGGGTTGCCACGAAAATATGCTGCCCAAAAGCTTCTTTCCCATAATTATTGCCATCCGATTAGCTCAGGGATACTTCGACAGCATGAAATCGCCGCACATACTCAACAACCATTCAGAAAAAGCGGCGTTTGTTTCCATAATTCATGAAAAGCAATCCCCTGAAGATGGCGTCTCCACCAACTTCCGCAAAAAAATAAAGCAGACCCGGTAATGGAGCCTGCTAGCGAATTTTATTTTATTTCCTGTCCTGTAACGGAGCTTGCGACTTCGATCATTTCCTGTTTGGTAAGGTCCTCACTGGCTAGATAATACGTATTGCCATTGGCCTGCCATTGCAGAGAGGCCTCGCTCAAAGCTCCCATGGTGAAACCTAAGTTGACGATTTCTCCATTGACCTGCTCCGGAACCATCGCGCTGGCAGGATAAGCATCCGCTCTTTCCTGAACAAGTGTGAAGTTCTTCTCCCCGGCAAAGGATAGAATCACCCGCTTGCCGTTGTCCGTTTCAACCTCTTTCTTTTCCACCAATTCAGAACCGGCGCGTTCCAATGGATAAAAGACTTCCAACTCTCCGTTGTCACTTTCTTCAGCAGATACCGGAATACCCAATGTTCCGCTGGTCATATTTTTTTCGATTTCAAATGCATCTCCGGCAAATTCCGGATCGAGTTCGAATGATGAGAACTGAACTTCCACTACCGGGTTTTTATCCTTATCCAACACTTTCACCATTACCGGCGTGTATGCTTTTTTATCAAAATAGATTTCCTGGTATGGAAGATTGTTGTTATTTTGATAATTCGTCTTTGTCTCAAACACATAATAATTTTCCGTGGTTTTGAAAGATGCCTCCGAATCCTCTAATACATCTTTTACCAGCGACTGGTACAGATAAGGCTGGCTGCTGTTGTTCGGCCATTCGCTTTTGAATTTGAAGCTTTTGTTCAGAGCAGGGGTCAGGACAAACACTCCATCTTCATTTTTGAGAATGATTTGACTGCCCTTTTCATCTTTCTCGTTTTTCAACAACACCCGGTAAAAATCTTTCTTTTTGTGGGAAATTTCAATGTCGAACGCCTGGCTCTCTTCACCTGTCTGCAGACTCATGGTTGCTTCCGCCTTGTAGCCGTTCATTTTCTCTAAATTCCCCGATAACTTATCCGCCACATCTTCTTTCGACTTTTCCCCACAGGCAGCCAAGACCAGGATCACTGATAACAGCATGACCCCTAATCCGAGTTTTTTTCTCATGGTCACAACTCCTTTGTCTCATTTCAAAGGACAAAGGGAACGCATAAGTGTCCGAGTCAAGAAAGTGTACGAAACACAGAGGCGAGTCCATCGATGACATCACTGGCTGTTAAATCATGCACGGAATGGCTGCCGGCGACTTGCTGATCCGCGGACATGCCATGGATGTAACACCCGATGGACAATGCCTGCTGGATGCTTTGCTGCTGCATGACTTGAGCCAGCAATATGCCAGACAACGCATCACCGCTCCCTCCCTTGGCAAGTCCGGCATTACCTGAAGTATTGACCCATTGATTCCCCTCCGGATCAGTAACAATGGTAAATGAACCCTTCAGTACTAGATAAACACCGTACTCGATGGCAAATTGCCGGGAAATCGCAAAGGGCCGCTGAATGATTTCCTTGATTCCATATCCCGTCAGCATTGCCATTTCACCAGGATGCGGCGTAAGAATCGATGGATGGCGACGCTGTTTCAAAATGTCCATATCCTGTTTCAAGTGGTGCAGACCATCAGCATCTACCAGCACCGGGATTTTTGCCTCGGAAACTAACTTCCTAGTAAATGCAGCAGTTGTATGCTCCCGGCCCATCCCCATTCCGATCGCCAATGCATCATAACCGGAAACATCGACATCCTGAAGGGCGATCCGCCCTCGATCATCTGCATTCAAGGAAAGATAGGTCGCTTCAGCACAATGGGCAGCAATAGACGGAATAACTGGAGGGACTGTCCCTGTCGTTACAAGACCTGCTCCACCCCGCAATGCTGCCTTAGTTGTCAGCGTTATCGAACCGGGCATATCCTGGGAACCGCCGATCAACAACGCTTTACCATGACTGCCTTTATGCGAAAAGCGGCCTCGCTCCCCCAGATGGGACTGTGTTTCTTCCATGCCCCACACGTATCTGCCCGAATCAGCACAAGCCCGGGATGGTATCCCAATATCCACTACCTCCCAGCTTCCATAGTAGGAAGCGGTCTGCTGGGAGAACAAGCTTTGTTTGGGTTCAGCTACAATCACTGTGTGATCGGCTTTTATACCAGTGATCCCATCGTGCCCTTCGTCAGCAGGCACACCGCTTGGAATATCGACCGATATTACCGGCAGGTCAGCTTGGTTGATTCTTTCAACCGCCTCATCATATGGAGGTCGCAGCTTTCCTGTTGCCCCGATTCCAAGCATTGCATCGATGACCGCATCACTTTCCTGCAAAGCCACAGCCAGACTGGCGCCGCTTTCCCGCCGCTCGATTTTTCCGCCGATGGTCTGATAGAGGCGTTTGTGATAAGCCGCATCACCGGTGATTTTCCCGTCTGGGGCAAGCTGGAATACTCGAACAGTATATCCTCTATCCAGCAGAGTCCTGGCAATCACGAACCCGTCTCCGCCGTTGCTGCCACTTCCACACACCACCAGCACACGCATGGTTTTGGTCATCCGTTCTTCGGCTTTATCAGCAACCGCCCTGCCGGCGTTTTCCATCAGCAGTTTCCCTTCGATTCCTATCGTTTCCATTGCATAACGATCAGCTTCGTACATTTCTTTTGCGGTGACAATATGCACAATGTTCCCTCCTACCCGCACTAAAATATTATGAGACAACCTATGCGAATATGCAGACTAGCCTGACAACCTGTAGAAAAAGTCCACATTTGCTTGCTTTTCATCCAATGTTGAAGAAATATCCTTTGACGTGCCTATGCTTCGATGACCACTTGTGCCACCGCATACTCCCGACTGTGGGAAATCGACAAGAACAAATTCCGATCATGCTCATCCCTGACGTTCAGCTGCGGCGCTCCCTTTTCATCGGACATGACCTCGATTTCCTGAAAGCTAAGCTTTCCAAGCCCGGTTCCAAGCGCCTTCGCGTAAGCTTCTTTTGCAGCGAATCTTCCCGCTAAATATTCGACCTGTCTCCCCGGAGCTTCTAGTTTCCGTAATACATCCAGCTCATTTTCTGTTAATACCCGTTCCGCCAGCCGTGGGTTTCTTAAAAAACTGTTCCGGATTCTGTCCAACTCGATTATATCGATTCCAATCCCGACAATCATCCAATCCCAACCTTTTCATTCATCTACCATCAGTATAACTGCTGACAGGGCGTTTCTCTAGGAGAAAGCGTGCCCCGGCATCTTTTTGCCTGACTAAAGGGGAGCATTTGCCAAATGATTACCTTAACAGGAGCAGCCATTTACCACTTCTGGGGTCAAGGATTGATCCGGCAGCGACGTTCATCGTCCGCAAAGGACAAAGGAGACGGAGAAAAGGAGAAAATAAAAATTCGAGTTTGTCAGGCAGGAGAAATCCGTGATGTTTGTGAATAACTATAATAGTAAAGTATTATACATATGTAGAATCATAACCAATCAAAGGGGCAGACAAATGTTCATCAGAAATGAAAGCTTTCGAGATTTTATCCGTTTTTATCCGGTAGTCACAGCACTCGTTGCCATACAACTTGTCGTCTGGCTTCTCGTTATCTTGGGGCCGGGGAGACCGCTGTTCCAGATGGGCGCCGGGGTCAATCTGTTTATCGAAAACGGCGAATATTGGCGGCTGATCACGCCGATATTCCTTCACGATCCAAACGGTGTCATGCACGTACTGTTCAATTCCTTTTCACTTGTGCTTTTCGGTCCTGCTCTGGAGCAGATGACCGGAAAACTGCGGTTTTTATTGATTTACCTATTGACCGGATTCGCCGGCAATCTATTTACCTTTATTGTCGATCCATCTGCTTACTATGTCCATGTCGGAGCTTCGGGAGCAATCTATGGATTGTTCGGAATGTACATGTATATGGTATTTTTCCGCAAGCATTTAATCGACCGGGCCAATGCCCAAATTGTAACCACCATTTTGATTATCGGACTGATTATGACCTTCCTGCGTCCAGGAATCAACATACTCGGTCACCTGTTCGGTTTCATCGGAGGACTGGCGCTGGCACCGATTTTCTTAAACAATGTCAAGCCGTTCGCCATGTGGCGGAATAAGCGTTCCCGCACCCAGGATGGCGACATACACTTTGATCCGAACCGCTGGAACAAACGAAGGATTCCATGGAAAAAGTATCTTGTTCCTGCTTTGTGGGTTTTTATCGGATTATTGGTTGTTTTAGGTGTGTTGGGAAGGTTTTTTTAGCGGAAGTTAAAAAGTAGAAAGAGAACGGTCCGTTGCTTCGGGGTTTTGATCTCCTTGTCCCTTTTCATTCTGTTCTTTGCCGGGAGGGGCGAATAAAAGTGGCTGGGGCAGAAGCACGATGGCCAAACCAAAAACCGAACGATATTCGAAATGTTAAATAGTCGAATTCGTTCGGTTTTTTGATTTTTCATAACCGCGACTTCTTTTTATGCCGTAGTGTGAGGTTTCTCTCAGTGCTCCGGTAATATACTGAGCCTTACGCTGAACCATGCCCACTGGTAGCGGAGTACCTTGCCGAAGTAGAATGATTCCATCTGTTATTTCTTTTCTACTCCCTAGTCGGAATGAAAGGAATACCAATCCCGAATGGCTTCTGCATCCCCATTTTCCATATCCTTTACGAGGAAGCTCTTCCCTACACCACTGTGTGAGGCAATCGAAAAATAAACCGTCTGCAATGATTTTCTCCTTTGAAACCAGTGATTGGAGGTGGACAGGGACTGTATCCGTTTCCTGTCCACCACGATTATTTCCCTGCTCAACATCCGCGAGCGGAATGACAGCTGCTTTTCGTTGATGCTAAAACCGGCATCTTTGAATCGGAGGTAGCCCAATACGGCAGCTGCGGCTATAATTATCAGAGCCATCCAGCTAAAAAGCGGAAAAAAGTACAATAAGGGAGCTGCAATTGCCACAACCGGAAGCGTACTGCGCAGAATAAATCTGCGGGCTGAACGTACCGGAAGCTGCTCCCATTCCTCTTCAATCTGGAATCCCGGCAGATACTCCTGGACAAATGACTGTATCTCTGTTCTTTTTAATAACGGGAACAGTGCAATCGAAAAATCGTCGTTTTTATCCAGTGCACCTCCGGCGACCTCTACATAAACCGCCGCATAACCGAGCGGCTGCCGGAAAATATTTTCTTGGATGCGAATCCCTTGAATTCGATTCAGTGGAACGGTCACCTGCTTTTTCTCCAGCAAACCACGCGTGATGAACAATTCATTTTCATACTTGCGGATAGTGAAATAGCTGTAGCGCAGTAACGTGCCAGCTATCGCCATCAACCATATCCCCACACAAACGAGCAAAACCAAAACGAGAAGGATTACAATGCTTAAGTGAACAGCCCAGTTATAGACATTCGTGAAAAATCCATCCGGGATGATTTGGTTCACTTGTGAACCGAATACAGCAAATAAAGATAAGAAAACACCTATCCCTCCGGATGTCGTCGCTGCAAGCAGCAGACGCTTCCATCCGATTGTCCGTTGTGTAACCGCCTTTGGTTTCACAGGCTCTGTCGGATCCTCGACTTTGCCAGCCGGCTCTGCTTTTTCCCCTTTCAACGCTTCCCTCAACAGTTCTCCTTGTCTCCTGGATACTGCTTTCAATCCAGCTTCCGCTGAATTATCGCTTCCCGCCGTTTGTACTTCCACTTTTACGAGCCCGAAGAGACGGTGGATGACACCAGCCGTGAGATCGATCGACTGGATCCGGTTTTTGGAGATGTACCGCTTTTTCCGGATAAAAATGCCGGATTCGATCCGGAGCTCGTCTCCTTCGATTCGATAAGTGAATCGGTACCAGGATAGGAAGCTGGCAGCAACCATTATGAGCAGCAGCCCCAAAATGACCAGTACCCAGACCCAGGGTGCTGCATCGATGTTGCGGATCAGGGCAAACGAACCAATCACGGCCGGGACAAGAACATCTTTGATCATGGCGATGAAGTTAAATATCGTGGCAGCAGGGTGCATCCGTTTTGCTTCAGACATCATCTTCATCCACCCTTGCCAGCCGGGAGATTTTATCCCTTAAAGCAGAGGCCTCTTCTTCGAGCAGCGCGGGGATTTCATGGGTAGTGGCTGCGGTCGATATGGTCACAGTCGCCAATTTGAACCGCTTCAGCAGCGGCCCTTGTTTGGTATCGACATGCTGGACCCGGATCATCGGGACAAGTGTCCGTTTTATGATCAGAATCCCATGCTGGATATCGATTTCCTGCTCAAATACTTGATACCTCCATCTGCGCCATTTTATGGCAGGTATCAGATACACTGTAATATATGTATCGACAGCCATTACTGCCCAAGCGACGAGGACAACCCAAATCGGAATAGAAAACTTCCCCGCAAAAAAAGTAAGCACGATTAAAACGATCCATAAAATGACAGTAGGGATAAGAGCCGTGATTCTCCAAACCTTCACTGCTTCTTTCGCAATAAAATTCTCAGGTGGTTGTCGCACTGTTTTTTCACCAGCCTTCCCGGCCCCCAACTCGCCAAGGGAGCCGTATTGCTTTCTATTAGCATCGTACCATACAATGCCTTCTAGTAAATACGGTACAAAGAGAGTTTGGGTTTCATTTTCACAGTTATCCCTGTGCATGGAGAAAGTATTCAACATGCCTTACTTAAGCTAATAATCCGATGAAAGGACAGTTATTTTCTGCTTGCTTAAGAAGCTTTACATGCGGTCCATTCCGGGATAAAAATACTTCAGACACTTTCTTTAAGAATGGTACAGGTACCCACTCCGGCAAGGTACTTCGCTTTCCGCGGGCACGGCTTCAGCTAATTTGGTAAAGAACAACACTTTACCAAGTGGATCTTCAGCTCGTGCTGTTCCCGCTGGAGTCTATGTACCTTGCCTCCGTTGAACAAGTGCGCTTCGAAGCTTTATATCAATAAAACATGGAAATATCCTTTGTTCTTAACTGACTTTTCTATTTTATACACAGAGAGTCTTTCCAAGAGAGTCTTTCCATTTTGTAAAAGATGTTTAGTTACCACTATTCATCTAATAAAATTGCACAATCCTTTTGAACAGAACACTCTATCATAGCGAAGGCAAGATACGGAGACTCCTACGGGAACAGCACGAGCTGAAAATCCCGCAAGTAAGCGTCTTTTGCTTACTGAGGAAGTTGAAGCCGTGCCCGTGGAAAGCGTAGTATCTTGCCGTAGCGTAGGGGATGCACACATCAAACAACAGAATGAAAGAAATAATCAACCGGGTATGTTTACCTTATCTTAAATAAATAGAAAAACCGAACGGATTCGAATGCTTAGGGCTTCGAATCTTCGTTCGGTTTTTGCTTTGGTCACTATGCTTTTGTCCCAGCCATTTCTATTTTATTTATAGTTGTTCTGGCCGCGATTGTTGTTTGAATTACGCTTATTTTGGAACTTGCGGTTGCGGGAAGGCTTGCCGGATGGCTTGCCTTTGCGCGAATAGTTCCGTTTATCGTTACCACGATACTTTTTCTTGTTTTTATCTTTATGAGCCTGCTTTACGCTGACAGGCGCAATCGAAGTCAGTTTGACCGGCGCATTGCGACGTTCTTTGGTCAACAGTTTCAAGGCAGCTGACACGATTGTCACGGAATCATACTGACTCAACAATTCATTGGCTGTTTCCCGGTAAGACTGCAAGTCCTGTTTTTCAATCGTTGTCTGCATCTTGTCGACCGTCACTTGCTGCTGGCCGCGCAGCGCTTCGTCCGTGGACGGAGCTTGTAGCCGTTTGATTTTACCCTTGGTTACTTTTTCGATCAAATGCAAATGCGGCATCTCTCTAGGTGTGATGAAAGAAACTGCTTCACCGCCTTTACCAGCTCTTCCGGTACGTCCGATCCGGTGCACGTAGCTTTCCGGGTCCTGTGGTACGTCGAAGTTGTACACATGGGTGACACCCGAAATATCCAATCCTCTTGCCGCTACGTCTGTGGCCACAAGAATTTCAATGCGTCCGTTTTTGAATTTGTTGAGGACGGACATCCGTTTGCCCTGGGTCAGGTCACCATGGATGCCTTCTGCTCGGAAACCGCGTGCCTGCAAGCCTTCTGTCACTTCATCGACACGTTTTTTCGTTCTGCCAAAAATGATGGCCAGATCGGGAACATGGATGTCCAACAGATTGGTCAATGTATCAAACTTCTGTTTTTCATGGACTTCCACAAAGAACTGATCGATATTCTCGACCGTCATTTCTTTTGCCTTTACCCGGACTTCTTCCGGCTTTTTCATCAGGGTTGTGGCGATATCCCGGATTTCTTTTGGCATCGTAGCCGAAAACAGCAAGGTCTGGCGCTGTTCCGGAATTGCCTTCAAAATATCGCGGATATCATCGATAAAGCCCATGTTCAGCATTTCGTCGGCTTCGTCCAATACGGCCGTATGCACGTTGCTGATATTGATGGTCTTTCTTCGGATATGATCCAGCAGACGTCCTGGTGTTGCCACCACAATATGGGGGCCATCCTTCAACGCTCGGATTTGACGTTCCATATGCTGTCCACCATAGACAGGCAATGTCCTTACTCCTTTGAAGCGTCCCAGCCTGTTGATTTCTTCGCCGACTTGGATAGCAAGCTCCCTCGTCGGTGCTACGACAAGTCCCTGAATCCGCTTCAGGTCTTGGTCGATTTTCTCAATCATCGGGATTCCGAAAGCAGCTGTTTTCCCAGTACCTGTCTGAGCCTGCCCAATGACGTCGTTCCCTTGCTTGGCCAGCGGAATGGTCTCTGCCTGAATCGGGGTTGCCTCTTCAAACCCCATCTTTTCCAAGGCCTTCATAATTGGGTTGGATATGTCTAATGATTTAAAAGTTGTCACTATTTTTTTCTACTCCTTTTAACAAAATTCTCATATGCACGTATTCAGCACGATTTGAGAACTTGTCCTTCAAGCCGATCCTCTTGGCTTCTAAACCGCTCTTAGAAACAATTACATCTATTTAAACAATTCGTTTGTGTCGAATCGACTTCTGTTTTCAAGTTCCACATTCCTGCCGTGTGATGAAAAAACCAGGCGATTCATCCCTGTTGCGTCCAGTTTTTTGTTCTTTCTTGAAAATACGCTCTGCTGCAAATGAAAAAGCCTTCCTTCACCTTCTCGAAAGAGGCTTCTTTGGCAAGCATTCAATGGATTAATAAATCTTATCACACTCTATGCCCTAATTCTACCTGTATTAAAAATGATTTTCAAATAAATGAGTGTTAGAATGAAAAAAACATTGATGATAAGGAGAAACTACATGAACAAACCATCGGTACATCCTTCGATTGCGATCAGTATCGGGGTCATCGCTGTTTCGACGGCAGCCGTGCTTGTCAAGCTCGCTGAAACAGCACCCGCTTCCATCATTGCAAATTACCGGCTGCTGCTGGCTGTCTTAATCATGTCTCCTTATGTACTCATCAAGCATCGCAGTGACTTGGCGGCCATTTCCAGAAAAGATTGGCTGCTGGCAGCACTTGCCGGGGTATTCCTCGCCTTTCACTTTATTTTTTGGTTCGAGTCGTTAAATTATACATCCGTCGCCAGCTCTGTCGTTTTGGTAACGTTACAGCCTATTTTTGCATTTCTCGGTACTTTCCTGTTTTTTCAGGAACGTTTTTGATAAGTATGGCCATCGCCGTGACAGGCAGCATCATCATCAGCTGGGGAGATTTTCAAATAAGCGGGATGGCTTTGTTCGGCGATTTGCTCGCCTTGGTTGGTGCCGTCATGGTGACTGGATACTTACTGGTGGGACAGCATACCCGCAAAAGACTTGCCTTGATGCCTTACACCTTTGTCGTGTACGGAATAAGCGCCATCACCTTGATCATCTATAATTTGATTTTACAACACCCATTTACTGGATACCCCGCCAACGATTGGCTTGTCTTTATAGCCTTGGCCATCATCCCGACTTTTTTTGGCCATACCCTGTTTAATTGGGCTATCAAATGGGTAAGTACAGCAGTGATTTCGATGAGCATTATTTTCGAACCCGTCGGTGCTTCGGTGTTAGCCTATCTCATCCTGGACGAGCAAATTACCTGGTCGCAGTGGCTCGGAGGAACGATTATCCTCTTCGGTTTGTTTCTGTTTATCGTCAGTACCTCCGGCAGGAAACCCAGACTTACGTTGTCCCGAACGAGTAAACGGGGATAAACATCGTCCTTATGGCTCGAGCCGATTGAACATTAGGCATATCTATACAGAATGCACACATTTAGCGTTAGAGATACACGAAGACACTTTGAAAATACAGTTGATACTCTTATAGGATGAGATGCTGCCGAAAACATTCCTTGGGGCTGCAGTTACCTGTCCAACCGAAAACATCTGTGCAGCGGGGAGTGATGGCCACGCAAAAAACCTCCAATGATTTACCACTCATACGGCTTAATAAGCCATCCATGAAAAGCACATTGTATTTCTACAACGGAGATATAGCAGTGATTCGATAGGGATAATACCAATTTCCTGATATGGAAATGTGGCTAACGTAATAGGTATTATACGACCTATATCGCATGCTATAATAAAAACAACTAAATCTGACTAACGTATTTAAAGGAGATGCCATGAGAATTCAATTAATGACAGACGGAAGTGCAGACCTATCTAAGCAAATGGAAGAGGAATTGCAAGTGAAGGTGGTTCCGCTTTACCTGAATTTTGGAGAAAAGCAGTATCGGACTGGAGTTGACCTCGACATACCTGCCTTCAATCAAATGATGAGGACAGCAGAGGAGCTTCCCCGTTCCGCCGCGCCGAACCCAAATGATTTTTACCATGCTTACAAAGAAGTCGATCCAGAAACACCGATTGTTATGCTTTCTTTGACGAAAGGCGTAAGTAGCACGTACGAGAATGCCGAAGCGGGGAAAGAAATGCTTCTTCAAGAAGAGCCTGAAAGAAAAATTGAAGTAATCAATACAAAAACTGCATCGTCCGGCCTTATTTTGTTGCTGCATGAAGCAGCCAAGAAGATGGATGAAGGTTATTCCTACGAACAGCTCGTGCAACATTTGCATATCAAAGTGGAACAGACTACTACCCTGTTCGTTCTGAAAACAATCGAAAACCTCATCAAAGGAGGAAGATTGGATCGAGTGAAAGGAACGATCGCCAAAACCCTCAACATTAAATTGTTGATGAAGGCAAGCGAGGAAGAAGGCGTCATCGAAGTAAGTGAAAAAGTCCGCGGTGATAAAAAATCGGTCCGCCGGTTTATTGAACAAATCGGAGAGTACACCCGCAACTTCGAAGACAAACTGATTGCCATGACCCATTGCAATGCAGAAGAACGGGCGAAGAAAGTATTGGAGGATATTAAGCAAAAGTATCCATTCAAAGATACCATTTTAACCGAAATGGGACCGCTCATCTCAACTTATGCCGGAGAAGGCGGCCTGGTCATCGCCTTTTTCAAAGATTGACGCTTTGATCAAACGTTTGATCAACTAACTGGCTTTCCTCTGACATCCCGTCTGATAAAATGGCGGCCAAAGCAAAAACCGAACGTTATTTCGACATGCCAAGAAGCATTCGAATTCGTTCGGTTTTTTGCTTTTTCATTTAAGGGCAAGCTGTTTTGATGTACTTCCCTTTATGCTATTGGTTGACCGTCTATATTACTGTGCGTCCCACGGAAACGGATTATATCTCCACAAAAAGCATTTCCCATGCCGGGTGGGATAGATGCCAGCCTTCTCTTGTCATACGTATCGCTCTCATCCGTTTTTGGTTGGGTCCCAGCCTCTAATGTATAAATCCAAATGGCTGCCAACTTTGTCAGTTATTTTTATAAGCCGGCTGCGGAGCAAACAGACTCAAAGTTCCTGCAGCGATCGGGAGCAGCAGCATGACCAGCAGGATTTCCTGATAACCGCCAAACAGGTCATAAAACAAGCCAAACGGCAACGGCCCGAATGCAGACGAAATAACCATGCAGGTTTGGGCAAGTCCTTTTATACTGCCCAGATGATCACGACCGAAGTAATTCGGCCAGACAATGTTGAGCGTAATCCGTTCAAACCCGTTGACCACTCCCCATATTACTCCAAAGGCTATCGCCATGGCGGCAGAATCGGTAAACAACAATACAAGCAAGGAAATGATATGGCCAAGAAACGTAACCGCCAGAATATAGTGGACGGAAATACGATCGACCAGGTACCCGACGACAAAGCTGACCGGAAATCCGAATATTGCCATCAATGATAGCACCAGCGCGGCTGTTTCTGGCGAAAGTCCTTTTCCGTCAGCAATAGAAACAATATGAAAGGTTATGCCGGTATTCACCAACGCAGGTACACTGACGGCAAACAAGATGAACCAGAAAGCCCTTGTTCTCATCGCTTCCTTTAATGTCCAGCTGACTTCGTTTTCATCAACATTCGGATTGACCGGTTGTGTTTGATTCATTCCTTGTTTCGCTCGAAACCGTTTGAACAGATAGGCAGAAGGACCAGCCACGATTAAAAGAACAATCCAGAAAATCAATGCTGTAAGCCAGTTATAGCTGCTGCCGATCCAAATGCTCACAACCAGAGCAAGGGCTGCAAGGATGACCCAGAACAACTTCGTCCTGGCGGCATCTTTCAGGTTCCATCTGTTTCCCGCTGTTCCTTGTTTCACCTGCCCATCTGGCTGTTCGCCAATGTCCTTCGGCTGGTTTCGCACGAAAAATATCGCTAATGGAACAAAAACAATTAGCAGCATGATACCCCAAAACGTCCATGTCCATCTCCAGCCGACCTCGTCGACCAGCCAGGTATTGATTGGAGGAAACAGTGCCGGGCCTGCAAAACCGCCGATGGTCATCAGGCTCAGCGCCCTTCCCCTTTTCGCACGGAACCATTGTGGAACAAGGGTATTGGGGAGAAGAGTCATCGAACCTTGTCCAAATAAGCGGAGCATGAAAATACCGAGAAACATCATAACTGCCCCTGTCAATAGAGCGTTCCAAAAACAGGCAATTGCCAGCATACTCGCCACTATTGCCATCATGATCCGCTGCCCGAAACGGTCGACCAATCTCCCGATCAGGAACAACGAAAACCCGGCAGCCAATGTGGCAGACGAATAAATTCCCGATACGAAAGAACGTGAATAATCGAAATCTGCAATATAGTAATCAATGAAAATCGAAATGGAATACGTTTGACCGGGTCCGGAAAAAAATACACTCAGCCCGGCGATAAACACAATGATCCACCCATAAAAGAAGGGTGGATGAATTGCTGCTTTGTTATTGGAGAACGACTTCACCTTCATCTAAAACCCCTTTTTCGCTAGTTAAAAACGAGTACACGTTTTGGATCAATTCTTCTTTTTCCTCTCCCAGACATATGTGATGTTTCGATTGATCATACAGGATGAGATCTGTTTCCGCTGTTATCTCCTTGTCCAGATAATGTAAGGTCTTATACGGAACCATGCTGTCCTGACGGCCTTGAGCAATCAGCACGGGGCATTCGATCTTCCGAAGATACGGCCGTGTGAACCGGACGCATTTTTGAAATTCCCGCATGGAGGTAAAGGGAACGGAACCGAATTTCTCTTTGTAGTTACTGTATAACGGATCCTGCTTAAGCTGTCCCTTGACCCCTTTCACCATGAACCGGCCGATTTCGATGCCCATTTGTTTGAAATTTAAGTATTTTCCTGCTGGTGACAGCAATGCCAATTTGTTCACCTTGTATTTGGCTGCCAAATAACTTGCGATCATCCCGCCCATTGAAAATCCGATGACATAGACACTGTCACATTTATTGACTAATTTTTTCATTTCATCCTCTGCAGCCGATACCCATTGCTCGAAAGGAACACCTTTCAATGCCAGCGTATTTCCATGGCCTGGAAGACAGGGCACTACCACCTGCCAGTCGGTCTTTTCCTTTAACCGCTCCGCCAATGGTTCCACTTCATAGGGACCGCCTGTATATCCATGGATACATAAACAGCCGATCATGTTGAATCTCCTTTGCTATATCAATTTTATGCGAACTGCCGCCTGTAAATCAAAATATTTCATCAGGGACTACTTATTTATACCCGTCTTCCTGTCTGCTAATCCAGCAAGAAACCAAGACACGGCCAAGGATGGGCAGCACCCTCTTTCGCTGCGGGACGTCTTCCTGCTTCGGATCCATCTCTTTGCGTCCAGGATAAAAAAACCCTTGCCGGAACGATGGCAAAGGGTTTCACTTTATTCCTTTTATGAAAGAACCGAACCCCTTGAACAGCGGCGCCACCTGTTGGAACGTGGTTGCCATCTGTCCAACCGTATTCAACATTTTGTCGAGGTCCATCTGCCCGTTTTTGTCTTGAAAATAATGAATGAACCCGCCTCCTGGCACCTGACCGTACGGCCCTCCGGATGCAGAAGTGTTCTGCTGCGGCCAAGGGGAAGGATGGGGCGGTTTCATAAATTGATTGTAAGGCGGACCGGATGGTGGAATCACGGCATGTTGGGTTTGGCCCATAAACGGGGGCGGTTGGTTTGGTTGACCAGGCTGCTGATAGCTTTCAATTGGCTGCTGGTAACCATAGCCTGGATATGGCGCTCTCCACTGATTCATATAAACACCCCTTCTTGCCTTTTACAATACCCTATGCGTCGATGATGAAAAAGGTTAAGCAATGAAGCAAGCCATTCATGCCGTTTTAAAATGGTTTTTCCCCAGTCCCCCAAGTTTGTGAGAATCCGCATAAAAAACAGCAGGCACATGTTGTTCCTACTGTTTTTTAAAAAGATATTTTTCCCGGGATATGCTGCGGCCGGACTTCACCATCAAAGCATTCCGCAGTTTTTGCTTCTGAAATCCCAAAATTTTATAGTCATCTATAAATACGGCCGGTGTTCCATAAATGTCATGACTCTGCATCTCCTGGATATAAGCTTTGTGCCTGGAAATGTTTTTCTCTGTATATTCGATTTCCCAGCGGTCAAGCTGTGCTGTCAGCTCCTGACATTGCGTACAATTGTCACTGACATAAACGACGACATTCTGCTTTGTCATGGATGTACCTCCTGGGCTATTATTTCTAGTCACTTGGCCTATTACCGTTACCTACTAAACTTATCTCTATCCATATACCCGCCGTTTCTGTGCTCAAACCTGAATATTTAATTTTCGTGACAAATATTACGATTTAATGACATGTCACTGCCCCATATTCCATTCAAGCCACATGCTCATCATGCTGTGCGTTCCATTCATCCTGTCACGAATGATTGCAATGCTTCAGTCACTCAGAATGAATGCTGCCAGTATCTTCCCCAGGTAAAAAGCGGTCAAACATATTCCAAGGAACACCTCTCTTATAAAAATGTTAAGTTACTCCAACCATGCTTCATAGCAGGACTCGATTTTTTCTTCGATTCGTTGTTTCTCCTTCTTTCTCTGTCCAACCGAGAGATCCGTGCGTCTGGTAAGGGCCTCAAGCTGTTCCTCCAACCCCAGGATCAATTCTTCATACTCCAGCTTGTCTTTGCCTATCGACGGATTCTGCTTAGACGGTGTTGTCTGTTTCCCGGCTTTCGATTCTTTCCAACGTTTCCACTTATGGTTTGTTTCTTGGTAGGTCCCGGGCATCCGATGTAATTTGCCTTCGAATAAATAAGCGGTTTCCGGAAAACAATTATTCAAAAAGTACCGGTCATGCGATATACAGAGAACTGTTCCTTTAAATTTAGCCAAAGCTTCCTCCAGCACTTCCTGCGAATCCATGTCCAAATGATTGGTTGGTTCGTCTAAAAATAAAACATTGACCCCCCTGTGCATAAAAACAGCCAGCTTCAGCCGCATTCTTTCCCCACCGCTCAGCTGTCCCATCTTCTTGAAAACGGAAAAACCATAAAACATGAAGTTGGCCAACAAGCCACGGGCCTGACCCTCGGAAACCGAAACTTCTTCCCTGAACTTGTCAATCAAGCGTTTATCCTCTTCTGTGTCGCTCGGCTGTTGGGAAAGATAGCCGATTTCCAGGTGCGTGCCAGTTGCAATCCTGCCGCTGTCAGGAGTGAGTTCCCCAAGAAGTATTTTCATCAAGGTAGATTTTCCGCTTCCATTGTCGCCGACGATCGCCAAACGATCCTGGTACCGCAGATGCAAATCCAGGTCCTTCAGAATAGCTCTTCCGGCAAACTGTTTGGATATCGCTTCCGCCTTGATGACATCTTTGCCGGAACGATGGTCGGCTTGTAATGCCAGTTTCATTTTATCCGGGTCGATTTCAGGCCGCTCGATTTTTTCCATTCGCTCCAAAGCTCTTTCCATGTTCCTCGCCCGTTTATGCAATCCTTCATTAGGCGGGTTTGCCTGGTTGGCCCACTGTTTCAGTCGTTTGATTGTTTCCTTCATCTTTTTGATTTTTCGCTGTTGTTCCTGGAAGGCAGCAAACTCGCTAAGCAGTTTCGCCTCCTTCTGCCGGACAAATTGTGAGTAATTTCCTTTATAATAGTGGGCTTCTCCATTCTCCAAATCGATGATTTTCTCTATACTATGATCTAAAAAATTACGATCATGCGAAACCACACATACGGCTCCCTGATAGTTGGCAATGTACTGCTCCAGCCACTCGATTGCCGCCAAATCCAGATGATTGGTCGGTTCATCCAGCAAAAGCAAGTCAGGATTTTGCAACAGCAATTTGGCCAACCCTGCCTTGGTCTTTTCTCCGCCACTGAGCGAAGAAAAGGAAAGGTTAATCAAATGGCTGATACCCAAACCATTGGCGACCTTTTCCAGTCGGGCATCCATCTCATATCCACCAGCTGCGGTAAACGCTTCCTGGACTTTTCCGTATTCCGTCAATGTCTGTTCAAGATTCACGTCCTCCCGCATTTCTGCCTCCAGTTTCTCCATCTTTTGCTTGATTGCAAGAAGCTCCTCCATCCCAGACAAGAGAAAGCTTTTCACCGTACCAGATGCATACTGCGGCACTTGCTTAAGATATCCGATTTTCGTTCCTTTTTTGATGAACAAATCCCCCTTGTCAAACAGTTCCTGTCTGACAATCATTTTGAATATCGTCGTTTTACCAGAGCCGTTCCTTCCCACCAACCCTATTTTCTCTCCCGGTTTGATTTCCAGGTTCAATTTTTCAAAAAGGATGGTGCCTCCTATTATTTTCTTTATATCCTTTAAAGTGATCAACATTATCCATGCTCCTTTTCTGTATTCAATGATGATAAAAAAGGCCGGGGGTGTCTTCACC
Source organism: Sediminibacillus terrae (assembly GCF_009602435.1). Lineage (GTDB taxonomy): Bacteria > Bacillota > Bacilli > Bacillales > Amphibacillaceae > Sediminibacillus > Sediminibacillus terrae. The sequence continues at coordinate 236,664 of NZ_VZDQ01000027.1, read as the reverse complement.
CCCGGCCAATACTTCCGGACACATCACATATCCTGCGCCGCTTCTTATTGAAAACAGTCTGTCACAGCTGGTAACTGCCATGAGTCAAATCTTTTATCCTGAGGAACCGCCGTCGATCAAGAATATTACGAAGGCGGGCTTCCAGATGAAAAGCAAAGCGCTGTTTTCCCTAATTCTATCCTCTAAAAATTTTGCAGAGTTGCGAAATTCCTAAACGGTACATTTTTACAGGATAAAAAAATCCACACATAATGTGTGGATCTGCTTGCGGCAAGCTTGTTTAGTTGGGTGTAAGATCCTACACAGAATCATTATTCAGTTGCTAAAAAAGGACATACGTATCCCGTTAGCAGCTAAATCATGAATAATCGCACGGTACATATACAGGTTGCTTTTATAGGACGCGTGCGTTTCTGTGTATGGCATCTTTTCCCCTCCTTTTCCGGCAAAATTACGTTACATTTCTATTGTACTAAATTTTCTAACTCTTATCCAGCTTTAATTGTTCAGCATACAGTCCCAATTTTTTCAAAAGCTCAATGGCTTCCTGCTTTTCCTGCCGGGACAAACCGCCGGTAATCTTTTCGATTTGCGCCCAGTGATCAGGAAAGATGTGGTGCAAAAGGTCTCTCCCGCTGGCCGTGATGGCAGCATAAGTTATCCGCCGGTCTTCTATGGACGGCTTCCTTTCCAGGTAACCCTTCTTTTCCAGCTTGTCGACAACATAGGTAATGCTGCCGCTGGCCAGCAAAATTTTATCTCCGATTTTTTGCAGGGTATGATCCCCTTGATGGTAGAGAAGCTCCAATACACCAAACTCTGTCGGATTCAATCCTTTCTTTCGTATATCTACCTCGACCTGGTCGGCAATGGAACGGTATGCTTTCGAAAGTACAACGAATAGTTTTAAAGACGGGTCTTGCTTTTTTTCTGTATATGATTGATTTACATCCATTCCGCTCATCCTTTAATCTCAAATTAAAAATAGTATAGTAGAAGCCCGAATTTCGTGTCAACTTGGTCCTCCGCATTAAACATGGCCATTCATTTATGTCATAATAAAAGTAGAATGAAAAGAAAGCGGTGGACACATTGGTCTTAGATACAGGAGAACGGGTCATCCCTGAATATATGAAACCTACAAACAAACTGTTGCTCGAGCACATCGCAAGGTATCAATTTGCTCTGCCTTATGTAAGCGGAAGAGTGCTGGATCTTTCCTGCGGTTCCGGATATGGAACCCACATGATTGCCAAAGAAAAGAAAAGTCAGATTGAAGAAGTGGTCGGCATCGATCTCGATCAGGAAATTATCGAATATGCCAGAGGCGCCTACTATCACCCGCAGTCTTCCTTTGAAAGGGCAGATGCCACAGATGAAACACTTGTCAATCAACTCGGCCAATTCGATACCATTGTCAGCTTCGAAACTTTGGAACACATTGCAGAGGAAGAAAAGCTGCTGAACAACTATTATCAGTTATTGAAACCGGGCGGCACGCTGTTGGTCTCCACCCCCTTCGGGAAAGGACGCGGTGTACCATGCGGATCTCCCTTTCACGTTCACCAGCTGAAACCGGAGGAATTTCAGGCATTGTTCAACCAATATCAGGAAACGACCTTTTTTTATCAAAAGGGCGTACTGATTGTTCCAGCTTTGGACACGCAGGACTATCCGCTGGGGATTGCCGTCTGTAAAAAAGCGGCCTGATCGCGCAAAGCTGAAATTGCAAGGGATGATAAAGAGTGGAGATGGATAAGAATCCGCTTGTCCTTCCATCAACCTTTGCAATATGTCATCTGAATTTTTCTTTATAGATTTCTCTTAGCTCCTCCGCATTATCTTTCCATTCTACTGTTTCCTCCCGGACTAACTGACTTAATACATCTAAACACCGATGCCATCCGGCGGCGATATACATCGCCATTTCCTTATCGTCAAAAGTATGGACGAAAACCATCTCACTCCCGGCGCCTGTTTTCTCTTCCTGGAATGACAGCTCGATCAGATCTTCCACTTCACGAAATGCAAAGGATCGCGGGTAATCCAGTTCTGTTATTACCGCTTCATATTCCGAACCTTCTCCATCGTCAAAATACATTTTCCCGCCCAAGTGAAGATCCATCCTCCCAGTTGCAAAAGGATACCATTGAACGAAGATATCGGGATTTGTCACGGCATCGAATACCTTTTCCGGCTTACAAGGAAAATGGCGTTTAAATGTCAATGCATATCCCCCCTCCACTTTATCCATCCTTCCGTATCCATCCATATTTCATCCTCCTTTTATCAGGACATTTTAAAGACCTTCCTCCTTCAGAAACCAACCCGAAGTGAAAGCTATAAAGAAAAAGGAGCCTGACATGAAGAAGAGACGCCAAAGGATTCTGCTTTTCCATCCCGTTTTCTTCTCATGTATCCTTCCAGGTACTTGTCCAGGCTTTCCCTGTTTCCTTCCATTTCATGTTTATACTACCACAATATGAAAAGGGAGGGGATTCCCGATTTTTGATGTTTTTGATTTCCGCAGAAAAGACGGCACTCCCATTAGCCGTGCCCACGGAAAATGAATCACCCCCGACAAGCTTAAGCCATCCTCGCAGTGGCGGTGTTGCCACGCGGAGGATTGACTTAAGACCTCGAGGGGGTAGGCGCTGAAGCTGGACGCTGAAATGCGGAAGCGCCTCGATTACCCCCGACAAGCTTAAGCCATCCTCGAGTGGCGGTGTTGCCACGCAGAGGATTGACTTAAGACCTCGAGGGGGTAGACGCTGAAGCTGGACAACAACATTACATCAGAATCTTAAAAATGAAGATAATCCAAAAAAGAAAAACCGTACGAGTTCGATTGTGTAACAATTCGAATCTTCGTACGGTTTCTGCCTCGGCCAAGAACTTTTGTCCCGGCCATTTCGGTTTATTATTGAACCACCAAGGTAGACTTCATGCTGGAATGTCCTTCACCACATGGGACACTGCAATAAATTTCATACTCTCCTGGTTCTTCTGGAGTGAAGGTGGCTGTTCCATCCCCTTCAATATTCACATCGAATTCATCGATAGCCAGTCCATGTGTTCCTTCCTCACTGGTCAGGTTGATGGTTACTTCCTCGCCACTTTGCACGGTGTATTCTTCTTGGTCGAACTTAAAATTTGTTGCAGAGACATTAAGCGTATTATCGGAGGAGCCTTCTTCCGCCATTCCTCCATCGCCTGTAGTCGTTTCTTCCGTCGTATTTTCCTCGCTCTCCTGCTTTGTTTCACCGGAGTCATCGTCACTGCTGCTTCCGCAAGCGGCCAGCAAGAGGACAAGCATGCCCAAAACTGCAACTAATAATAATTTTTTTCTCATGATGTATCCTCCTTCAATGTATGTTCTAATGGTCTATTTCTCATAAAGGAAGATGTTAAACATGATCCGTCATTGATTGAAAATCATATTCACATGCGAGGGCAAGATTCGAATAGATGCCGGGACGGTGTCGACAATTTCGCCGTCCATATCGATTTGTCGTTCTTCCTGTCCTTTTACTTCGATTTCCGCCTGATTGACTTGCACATGGGAAAGCTCTGTCAACGCTTCTGTATTCGCATCCTCTTGATTCATCATCATCAGCTCCCGAAACATGGCAAGACTCGAGTTTTTGACAATAAGGACATCGAGCTTACCGTCTTGTGGAGTTATTGCCGACACTGGAATTTCCCGGGTTCCGATATACTTTCCGTTTAAAACGACAATCAATACTGCCTCCCCTTCTATCTCCTCTCCATCCGCTTTGATCCGATACCCAAAAGGTTCCGCCTGATTGATGGTCCGCAACGTGCTTAAAAAATAACTCAGTACACCTAAACGACGTTTTTGTTCCTTGTCGATGTTGATCGAGGTTTCGGTTACAAGCCCGATTCCCCAAAAATTGAGAAAATAGCGGGAATCAGATTGCCCGATATCAACAGCTCTGATTTGTCCATTCACAATTGCCTCCGCAGCTTGCCGCACGTTTTGCGGCATCCCTAGCATTCTGCTGAAATCATTGCATGTACCGCCGGGTAGAATGGCTACTGCAGGCCGTTTTTCCAAACCGGCGATGGCATTGATACACTCATGGACCGTCCCGTCCCCTCCTAAAATAATGATGACATCCACTTCAGAGGCATACCCTTTACACGTTTCCTGAAGCTCTTCCAGGCTTGTTGTTTGAATGACATGAAGATTGCTGATTGCTTTTGCCAGAACCGGCAATGCCTGCTGCAAGTCCTGGCCGACCTCTTCCTTTTTATTTCCGTTGTATAGAAACAATCCTGATTCAAAATGGCTCACGTTTGACACTCACTTTCTTTCCTTTGCTCTATCCAGAAGCAATTTAATTGTTATCGACAGGGTAAACCCTTAAAAATGTATATTACTTCATTGATGGTTACTTTTTCATTCTTACAGTTGATACCATAAAATAAACGGCTTAGGTATTTTCCAAAGTGCCGCCTTCTTTAAATGCCAAGAGTTGTCGGCTTTCTCTAATGCAGGCTTTTCATATAATAATAGATTCCTTATTATTCGTAATTCAAAACAACCGTATGCGACCATCGACTGTTTAACAGGACTTTCGACGTATTTTGTGATTCTGTTAGAATTTTTTGGAAAGTTAAGATAAAATAAAAGAATACTAGACGAAACAATAGAGAAATAGGGGATGACTTCATGATTTACCGTGGCAATTTGATCAGGCTGCTTTTACATACCGAGGACCATCTCTTTCGCATAAGAGAAGCAGAAAAAATAACCAACGTGATAAAATTGATTTTCTTGATGACCGGATTGTCCATCATCGTTTTTGGTTGGAGCGCGTGGCTTGGAATCGGTTCCGACCCACTGTCCTCCCAAGCGCTGAATAGTCCGCCGGAAGAATACGAACTACAAAAGGTGTGGTTCTTCGCCGGCCGGCTGTTGTACGGATTGTTGTTCGCTCTCTTTATTTTGTTCGTCCCATCGCTGGTTTTCCATGCTGCATATCAAATCAGCTACAGCAAATTGCTGATTGTCCAGCTTGTCGTTTTGCTGGTCCTGCTTGTCGAAAGAGTGATTTGGATTCCGTTATTTGTTTATGTTGGATTGGAGTGGCAAGTATCACCGTTTTCACTAGGAATTCTTGCTTCCTACTTAACTGACGCGCCATTTTTTATCTATTTTTTCGGTGCTGTCTCCCTTTTTCAGCTTTGGATCATTTTTTTTCAAGTACGTTGCATAGCCAGTCTTGTATCTGTACGTATGCGATGGGTGTGGACAGGTGTACTGCTTCTTCATTTAGGTTATTGGATTTGCACAGCGATATTTGCCATGGATGGCATGTACTTGGTCGATTTGATTACAGAAAGGGGGAACTAGGATGCGGGGGGAAAATGCCAAAAAAAGAATCGTGGTTCCAGCCGTTCTTTTACTCATCGTCCTCAATACCCTGCTGATCACTTTTGATGCCGATCACACAGTTGAAAGAAAATCCTTTGTAAAACAGCGGGCACAGGTTTTCACGCACGATTTGTATAAAACGTCTTCAACGGGAGGGGTGTTGACAGCTGCGGAGGAAACCCCTGTTTACTTCGATGATGATCAAGGACGATTCCTTCAATTTCTCGTCGAAAAAGGGGAACGTGTACAATCAGGAGACGGTTTATTTGAGTATCAGGTAAGAGACTATCAAGAGACAGAAGCAACATTACAGCAGCAAACCGAACAACTTGAAGAAGAAATCACTGCAATCGAAAATGCGATTACACAAATCAGCGCCTATCAATTTTCCGAATCAGAAACCAGGCCATCTTCTTTACCGAGTTTCCTTCCACCCTATGGATCTGATGCCCCCAACAACACGGATCCGGAAACCGAACCTGGGACAGACACAGAAACCGCCCCCTCTTCTAGAGAGGAAGCCAAGTTTCTAAAAGAACAGTACATAGCAGAAAAGGAAATCGAGCTGGCTGAAAAACAAGCGGCATTGAACAATGCTCAATCACAGCTCGCAGAATTGTCTGCCGGAGGCGATACTGTGACGATCGAGAGTCCTGTGGACGGAATTGTGACGGAGTTAAACCAGTCTCTGGCAAATCCCCTGACTGTCGTTTCGAGTGAAGAATTGATAATTGAAGGGACGCTGTCGGAAGGAAAGCGGAAAATGATTGAACAAGGAATGGAAGTAAGGATTTCTGTTCCGGATGCCGCAATCCAACTGAATGGAACCATCCAATCCTTGGCTGATGTTCCCGAACAAACTGACGAAAAGAAGCAAAGCGACTATCGATTTCACGTCCAAATTAACGAAGAACCCGACCAAAACCAGGAGGACCGCTTGACAGATGGATTAACGGATGAAACAAATGAACAAGTATCCGAGGAAGCAGATGACGTTGCCGAGCCGGAAGAAACCTTGTTGGCGGGCTTTCATGCAGATTTGGAAATTATAACCGAACAAGAACTCGACTCGGCGGCTGTGTTCACGCGCCAGCTGGCGAAGGACAGGTTAATTCCTTCCCTGTGGGTGTTGAATGAAACCGGAAGGCTGGAATTGCGGCCGATTGAGTTAGGTCTCAACATGGATGTTTACCAGGGTATAGCCTCAGGGGCTTCGGCTGGGGAATGGATCGTGGATAGCGAAATAGGACACCAACAGGCCGGAACACGATTTGTGACGCCGATTAAAGAAAATCTCGTTCCTTGGCGGCAAATATTCTATAGGAACGAAGGCACCTTCAAGCCAGTATCTTTTTTGACAGGAATTGTTTCACACTAAAGGAGGTAATTCGATTTGCTGGCACTGGACCATCTTGTTATCGGTTGCGCCAATGCGAAAGAAATGAGCGGGGAGTCTTCACTGGTTGCCGTGGAAGGCGGGATACATGAACAATGGGGAACCTACAATTATCTTGGCTACCTGTACAATGCCTGCTATATCGAGTGGCTCTCCCCTTATGATCATACCAAAGCCGAGGAAGCAGATAATCCGCTGATTCATGATTTGCTTGACCATTTAACAGACCCGTCTGCAAGTGACGCAATCCAGTTTGCTTTGCGGACAGAAAACATGGATTCCTTTCTTGAACACTTTCGCCGGCAAGCCATCCCTTTTAGTGGTCCTTATCCAGGCAGCAGGGTCAGGAAGGATGGCGCAAAACTGGAATGGCGGATGCTGTTCCCGTTAGGAGAACCGGGTCTAAAGCTTCCATTTTTGATTGAATGGGGCGGACCAGGCAATACAGCCCCAAATACAGAAGCAGTCAATCCGCTGTCCATTCAGACCGTCCGATTCGGTGTCGAGGACGTGGAGCATGCCAGAAAGAAAATGGAATGGATTTACGGTTTGGAAGAAACCGGTGGCGGGTCTTGGGGACTGGCTAACGCCAAATTGGAGTTGTTAACGGGAAATGGACTCTCCTTCTCGATGGGATGAGTTCCATTTCCCCTTTTTTACAGCAGTTTATCATAATAACGCAAGGAATCGTCTTTTTCTTCCACATACTTCTCTTGGAGATAGTGATATCCGTTTGCTTCAAACAGATGCCGGGCGGAAGCATTTTTAGAAAACGTATCGGTCTTTATGTAATCAAGGCCCCTTTGAACAGCGACCTTTTCGGCATGCTTGTATAACCTAGTGGCAATCCCCAGCCCGCGGCAGAGGGGATCAACTGCCACCCGTTTCACGGTTATTGCCTTCGCCGGACTTCGCCAGTCGATGGACGGGTATTCATCATGCTCCTTTTCACTGAGACAAGCCGTCCCGACAAGCTTGCCGTCCTGTTCGACCACATACAACTCACCAGCTTCTATATCACCCTGATAATGGCTTGCTAAAGGATAGGTGTCATCCCATTGATAATTCCCCTGCCGATTCATCACCTTAACAGAAGCGTGGACGATTTCCATAATCCGTTCTAAATCCTGCTTCACCGCTTTTCTGATCATTCATTACCCTCCCGCCGCTGGACGTGGCTGTTTCAGCCAATAAATATCCACAGACAATTAAAAGTATAATTTTCTTAACAGTAAAAAACCCTACCGGTAGACGGTAAGGTTTCGCCTTGGATTAACCCAGTTGCTGACCGAGAAACTCTTGTACTTCTTCAGGTGTTTTTGTGTAGGCGCTGTGTTGATGGGCAAGCTTTTCGCCATTTTGAAATATCAACAGGCTTGGAATCCCCATCACTTCATGCTCTTCTGCCAACCCCTGCACTTCATCACTATTGACTTGATACCATTTATATTGATTATACTCATCAAGAATATCGCCAATAAACATATCCATCCGCTTGCAGTCCGGGCACCAATCTGCATAAAACTTTACGATGACAGGTTCCGCAGAATTGATTACCTCATTGAACTGTTCGTGCGTTTTGATTTCTTCCATTGTTCTACACCCCTTTCTTTGCAATAAAACTACCACCGGTCCCAAACATATTCAAGTTTTACGCCTGAAAGGGATCGATCGACAAGGAAAAGGAATCCCAAATGCCTTGATCACTCATACTCCACCCTGCCAAGCAATACAGCTGCAGCCAGACCGGCCGCAAAAGTGACGATACTGACGACCACCATGGGCACCTCCTGCGGCCATCCGGGAAAAACCACCGCCACAGAACCGATGACAAGCCCGATCACCAGTGCATAGGTAGCTGATGGATACCTCGCCATAAAGTAATGAATGATTTTACTCATTACCACGATTCCGATAAGGATTCCAGCACCTACCACAAAAATAATGTCCAGCTTAAAATTGGAAATAGCAGAAGTGATGGTCGTATAGGCTCCGATTATCAGCAAAATCAAAGACCCGCTGATACCAGGCAGGATCATTGCACTGCTTGCAATAAAACCTGCAAAAAACAAGTACACGTATGTACCGAAGTCAAGATTGGCTATTTGATCCGGTTCTTCGGCCGGGAAAAAGGCAATGGACGCTACCAGAATGACACCCAGCAACAACAGGATGACATGCTTCACCTTAAAATTTTTCTTCGCATCCGCTTTATGAAACAGGAACGGCAGGACGCCGATAATCAACCCGAGAAAGAAAAACTGGGTCGGGCCCGGATAATGCTCGAACAGCCATTCAATCAGGTTGGCTAGAGCAAAGATTGCTCCCACGATCCCAATTCCCAGAGGGACCAGGAAGCCGAGATGTTGTTTCCATTCCTTGCTGAAGAAACCGTTCACCGAAGCAATCAGCCGATCATATATTCCCAGTATTACTGCTATCGTTCCGCCGCTTACGCCCGGAACCACATCACTCGCCCCCATCAGCAAACCTCGATAAATATTTTTCCATTCCATACGTTAATGGTCTCCTTTAATAAACGACTTGTTACAGAAAATATCATACCAAAAATGTGTCCACATTTATATGGTTTTCTCCCCCTGCCCACCGGTAATACTTATCATTCAGGCCAAGGGAATATAATGCTCCATTCGCGGGAAACAGAAAGAAAAACAGGAGGTGGATTTGCAATGCCGACTGTTCATTTGATGGCAGGCATTCCCGCCAGCGGCAAAAGTTTTTTTGCAAAAAAACTGGCAGCAGCGAAACAGGCGGTTTACATATCCAGTGATGATATACGTGAACAGTGGTACGGAAATGCCGGTATCCAGGGAGACAACAGCAGGATTTTTGATGCCATACGAAGGATGATCCGCACCCATCTGGCAGAGGGGAGCGATATCGTTTTCGATGCCACCAATCTATCCAGAAGGAAACGGATTCATTTCACCCGTAACGACGTGCGCGGCTTCCCGGTGGTCGCCCATGTCCTTTGCACTCCTTATCATACTTGTCTGCTTAGAAATCAGCAGCGGGAACGCAAGGTCGATGAAAAGGTTTTGCAACGGATGTATAAACAATTCGAGTTGCCTTTTTCCGAAGAAGGATTCTGCCAGGTGGCATACTATGCTCCCGATTTATCGCTTGAACCCGTCTTAAAACAAGACATTCGAAGTATGATAGGGGAAACTGCTCCCTATCAGGATTTGTTCCGGATTCTATGTCACCTCCCTGGATTCCCGGAAATTTACGAGCTTCCTCACGATTCCAAGGTGCATCATTTATCGGTAAGCAGGCATAGTTACTACATGCATCAAGAAGTGGTGAACCAATATCATGGCCCGGCCAAGGAAAAATTGCTCTGGCTCAGTATGTTGCATGACCTTGGAAAAGGGTTCTGCAAATCGTTCTTCAATTTCAGAGGAGAAAAAAGGATGTATGCCCACTTTGATGGCCATGAAAACGTCAGTGCCTTTCTGGCCATTCAACTATTGCAAAGCCTGGGGTATTCTCATGCTTTTGTTCACTCCACGGCTAAGCTTATCAGCTTGCACATGCTGGAAACAGAAACCTCGAAAAAAAGACGCAAAACTGCTCTTAGAATTTTGCAACCAGAAGAAAAACAACTCCTGGACCAATTTACCATCTTGAACCATCAGTGGCGATAATAATCGAGGGACAGTCCCCCACCGTAATCGAGGGACAGTCCCCCACCGTATTAGCGCGACGCAGTGTTACATCGTTGGGGGACTGTCCCTAGACTTCCCCCTGACTTCTTTGCCTGAAAAACAGTGATAATCCTTCCACCATGGAAATACACTTAATTGATACTTCTTTGAAGGGGGATGTGTACTGTGGGGGATTTTATTGATAATGCCATGTTTGAACATCGGTTCTGGCTGCAGGTTCTGGGAGATCACGCCCGCTTTATCCGTGATTCCTTGTATCCATCAGAAACAAAGGATGTCGAATTGGCTAAACATTTTGTCAAACAGTTTGACACATTGTTAGATGGAACGGAGACGATTACTCATTCAAATGTGATTTCCTTTACCAAACGGGCGGAGTCCGTTGTGGACGAAATGAAGACATTCAAACTGGCCATCATCGAGCGCCAACTAACCGGAAAAATCGGTATCCATTTAACTCCTACTTTTATCAATCATATGGTCAATGAGTTGGAAGAATACCAGCTCGTCATCCGTTATTTGAAGCAAGGTGAGTCACCCCCGGTATTCCATGAACTGCATCATCATTTGGTCTGGCTCCTCGACGCGTCCGGCCATGCCGGTGCCATCAACGACGAGCTCGACGGAGTAGAAAAGCGGCTGAAGAAAAAAAGCAAGGATTTCAGCAAGCATTTCGATCAGTTCTATATAAAAGCCGTCGAGCTCACCGGCTACCTACGGACCAACCTGGAAGCATTCCCGGCATTGAATCGGTTTAACAGCGATGTTCAAATTGAAATCAACCTGTTCAAGACGTTTTTGCATGAACTGGAAGAGATGGAATTGTCGGAAACCGTGCTCGGAACATTCTCCGGTTTAATGGCTGATCATATGTATCGGGAAGAATGCTACTACTTGATGAAACTGGCGGAATCAACCCAGTCGGCCCCTCCCGACTGTGATCCGACCTCGCCAAGACTAAAAGATCCCCATTGATATTGACTAAATGCCTTCTTCAAACTATTTCCTGACGGTTTGATTTTGCACGGATAGTGGAACAAGTTTGCTGAAGGAGTGATACGATGACAAGAGAAAGGATTTCCACTTTTTTGTTTTCGGATGACGGGAAAATCCCGAACAACTCCGACCTTCCGTTAGTTGTTTATCCAGAAGTGTTGTTGGACCGAGTAGTCGATTGTGAAATGATTTTTAACGGGAACAACTGGCTTAACAGCTGGACTGGCGGTGTGTTCGATTATCATCATTTTCACAGCAACACCCACGAAGTGCTCGGCGTCATCAGCGGCAAGGCGTTGATTGCATTTGGCGGAGAACAAGGAAAAAGAATCCATGTTGCAGCGGGAGACGTGGTCGTGATCCCGGCAGGCGTCGGCCACAAAAAAATCGAAGCAAGTCCTGACTTCAAAGTGGCCGGTGCATACCCCGACGGAGCGAGTCATGACTTACTTACCGGGAAACCCGAGGAAAGAGAACAAGCACTTGAAAATATCGCGAAAGTACCTGTTCCCGACCTGGATCCTGTATTTGCAGAAGACGGGCCGCTTCTGGAATTATGGACTAAAGGTTAACAGAGAGATAGCAATGGCTGTCCGTCATTAGTCAGGACAGCCATTGCTCTGTTGGCTACATTTCTTCAGGGGCATGGATACCGAGCAAACGCAAACCTTCTTTAAGGACGATGGACACCGCGAAAGTAAGTGCCAAACGCTGCCCTTTCCACTTCCCTTCCTCCAGGATACGCGTACCTGCGTAGTATTTGTTGAATGCCTGGGCGAGGTCGACGACATATTTTGCTATTTGGGATGGGTCATCCTGCTCCGCCGCCCGGTTGATCACCGCCGGAAAAGCGTCCAATTGTTTCACGACCGGCCATGCTTCCCGATCACATCCGTTCACCTCTTCTGCAGCCGGTTGATATCCTCCTTTACGCAATAAAGATCGGGCTCTCGCAAATGTGTACTGTACATATGGACCTGTTTCTCCTTCCACTCGCAGCATATCCTCTAAAGAGAATTCGATATCATTATGACGATGGTTTTTTAAATCGTGAAAAACAACCGCTCCGACTCCAACATTCTCAGCAACAGATTGTTTATCGGCAAGCCCGGGGTTTTTTTCCTCTATATTCGTTTTTGCCAATTCAATCGCTTCCTGCAAAATGTCTTCTAAAAGGATGACTTTCCCTTTTCGTGTCGACATCTTCTTTCCTTCTTTCAATATCATTCCAAAAGAAACATGGCGGATATCCTCCCACCAGGAATAACCCATTTTACGCAGCACAGCTTTGAGTTGCTGAAAATGCAAGCTCTGCTCGTTGCCCACCACATAGACAGAGTTGCCAAAATGATAAGTCTCCTTGCGGTAAACAGCTGCTGCCAAATCCCTTGTGGCATAAAGCGTAGCGCCATCAGATTTTTTAATCAGGCATGGCGGCAGGTTATCTTCACTTAAATCCACCACCATGGCTCCTTCTGATTCTGTCAGCAACTGCTTCTCTTCCAATATATCGACAATACGCTGCATCTTGTCATTGAAAAAGGCTTCCCCGTTGTCGGAGTCAAACGACACACCTAGCAACTTATAAATCCTCTCAAATTCCTGCAGGGACTCCGCACGGAACCACTTCCATAACGCCAATGCATCCGCATGTCCTTCTTCCAGTTGTTTAAACCACAAGCGTCCCTCTTCCTCCAGAGCCGGAGAATGTTCTGCTTCTTCATGAAAACGGATGTAAAGGGCCAACAGTTCTTGTATCGTGTTTTGCTTCACCTTTTCTTCACTGCCCCATTTCTTATAGGCAGCGATCAGCTTACCGAACTGTGTTCCCCAATCCCCAAGATGATTGATTCGGACTGTCTTGTACCCGCGCTTCTCCGCTATCAGAGATAACGAATGGCCGATGACAGTGGAACGCAAATGACCAAGCGAAAATGGTTTAGCTATATTCGGGGACGACATATCCATCACAACCACATCACCTTGACCAACCTGGCTGTTTCCATAGTTGTTTTTTTCTTCCATGATCCTAGCCAAAATGGCACTGGCTGTAAGCTGTTTATTAAGAAACACATTCAAATAGGCTCCTACCGCTTCCACTTTTTCATAGCCTGCTGCATCTTCTAATTGATTTGCCGCTTCTTGGGCAATCAATGCCGGGTTTCTGCGCAACTTTCCGGACAGTGTATAACAAGGGAACGCCAAATCCCCATGTTCTTGTTGTTTTGGTACTTCTATCAGATGATAGATGTTGTGGCGGTCAAGATGCTCCCCGAATTGTTTTTGCAAATCTGCTGCAAATTGCTCTTTGATCTTCATTTGTTTTCTCCTTTCTTCACCATTCCTCCGCTAACTAAAAAACTCCCGTCTCCTGTAAAAAGAGACGAGAGTCTATTCCCGCGGTACCACCCTAATTGTCCAAATCGAACCTGCTTTGATGAGATATCGGCCATAAACCGGCGGTCCCTACTATCCGTTCAAAACCGCTGTCCAGAAAGTCCGGTTCCCCGCTTCTTCCACACTGGGCTTCCACCATTCCCAATTCGCTGAGGCTTCCAAAGGAGTACTCTCTTCCTGATCGACATTTCTAAATATTATCTCCATTATAGAGAATCAATCAAATTATGCAAGTTTTTTTTTTATGTTTTACGGTCCTAGCATTCTGGGTACAGAAATAGAGAAATCCCAAATCCAACTGAAAGGATGAAACACAATGGCGAAAAAAACGCAGTATCAGCCGATTAGAGGAGAAGGGGTACAATTATCGGATGCACAGGAAGTGCGCTATGCAAAAGAATTCAAGCAGGCTGACATAGCAGGCGGCTATCGTCGGGAACGAGTGAAAGAAGCAAAAAGCGAGAATCCTGACTTGTTAAAATAATATTATTGCCTTTTGGATAGGGACTGTCCTGGAAGTCACAGACGGCTTTCATGGACAGTCCTTTTTTATTTGTGGGGAACCATGTAACAGCTACAACGGGAATGCCTGGATCAAGGTACCCATCATCACGATAAAAACTTGTCTCCTGTGAACGCGGGATCCTGCATCGGTAAATGGAGAAAAAGCAGAGAAGCTCCCTCCTTTCCTCCAAAGAAGCTTTCTTTTCTACCCACATTGGCTTCCCTCTTCCAGCTGTGAAAAATGGCAAATGTTTTTGATCATTTTTCTTGCTTTTGTTATCAAATTGCTAACAAATTGTGGTATCATAATAAGAGATAACATGAATGAAATTGGCCGCAGCTGCAACTGCGGCCTGAGATAGCCGTTCCTTCAGGGGATCGGCCTGGTGAATAGACCTCTCCCTTTTTACCGGCAGGGAGGTCTATTTTTTATTGGTCAATTTAATCACCAATGTGAACAACGCAATGAGAAAGGTTCCAAACGAAAACATAACCATGAACACCTCAAACGTTTCCACTGGCATCACCCCCGATCTTCCCTGCATGGGAGCTAGCCGACCCGCCCTCCGAGAACAGCCTATCCTACCGCTTAGTATAACACAAAATCGAACAAACGTTCCCCATCGATAAAAAAACCCGACTTTTTTCTTATTCTTTGTAGTCTCTTCCTTCGTTTAGCCGTCTACATAGTGAGCATAATTCAGGGGGGAATAGCGTGATAACCGTTAAAAACTTACATCATCACTTTGAACTTGGCAAAAAAGGGGAGAAATCAACCCTTTCCGTATTACGAGATATTACTTTTCAAGTAAAGGAAAAAGAAATCGTAGCTATCAAAGGCCGGAGCGGCTCCGGCAAATCAACACTGCTTCATTTAATCAGCGGCTTCATCCGTCCTGTGCAAGGGGAAATTTGGATTGATGGCACCAAAGTAACTGATTTGAATGAAACTGATTTTGCTGCTTTTCGTTTACAGCATGTAGGGTTCATCTTTCAAAACTTTCAGCTGATTCCTAGTATGACCGCCCACCAAAATGTCGAGCTCCCATTGATTCTGGATGGGACGCCCCAGGAAAAGCGGAAAACGATAGTCGGGGAAACATTACGAAAAGTAGGATTGGAAAACCACGGTGAACATTATCCAAGCGAACTATCCGGCGGGCAGCAGCAGCGAGTGAGCATAGCCCGGGCTCTTGTGTTGAACCCGCCGCTCATATTGGCCGATGAACCAACCGGAAGTCTGGACAGCGAAACAGAAGAGCATCTGCTGGAACTAATCCAACAGCTCAACAAAGAGATGGGCATTACCTTCCTGATCATCACCCACGATGACCAAGTTGCCCATATCGGCAATCGAACAATCGAAATTGCCGACGGGTTATTGGTGGAAGGAGGCGTTACCCATGAAATTTAAGGATCAATTTCAATTTGTCCGGCAAAATATGAAGAAAAATAAAGTCCGGGTATTCATGACGATGCTTGCCACGGCAATCGGCTGTGCATTTCTGATCGTCCTTGCTTCGGTGGGCTTCGGTCTTCATGATTCCCTGATCCAGGACACCATGCAGGACCGGGCTGTGACGGAAATACAGGTGCATGGTAAAGAAGTGGACGGGGCTTATCAAACTTTGCAAGACGAGGATATCGAGTATTTTGAGTCGATCAGCGGTGTCAAGGCTGTAACAAGAAATAAACAGCTACAACAGTCACCCGTTTTCTCGATTGATGATGACTATCAGCTTCAGACGATGGCGATGACCACAGACTTTCCATCTGAATTGAAAGCCGGTCTCGAGTTGTCCAAGGGAAAACTTCCTGAAAAAGACAACGAAATCATCGTCGGCCATGATTTTGCCTCCAACCTTGCGGAAAGCAATATAAGTGACGAAGAACTTTATAATGATGAAAATCAGGTAAAAGAAGAGTACCAGTACGATGGGAAACTGCTTGGCAAAGAAATCGAGATGAAAGTGATTCAAATTGAAGACAATGAAGAAAAGACGCATACCATTCCTTTGACGATTACAGGAATTACCGAAGCTCCTAACAGAGAATGGTTTCAAGACCAGAATGTATATATCTCTGAGTCGGTCCTGGAAGAAGTTGAACAATTTACCGGGACGAGTCGAGGAATGGTGTCCACACCTGGTCAAGAAGATATGTCTTCTGGTCAGCAACAAGAGGATTACTATGATCAAGTGACAATTTATGCGAAAAATATTGAAGTGGTACAAGAGATTTCCGATCTATTGGAAAGCAAGGACTATGCTTCCTATTCCGTGGTAAGTGAAATGGAACAAATCAACATGATGTTCACGATTGTCAAGGCAGGACTGATCATCGTCGGCACTATCGCTGTGTTGATTGCCTCCATCGGCATATACAACACGATGACCATGGCTGTAACGGAACGAGCTCCTGACATCGGTATCATGAAAGCGATCGGCGCAAAACCGAAAACCATTAAACGGATTTTTGTCCTCGAAAGCAGTATGATTGGATTGGCCGGGGCCGTCATCGGTACAGCTATTGCCTACATCGTTAGTATGGCAGTGAACTTTGCGCTTCCTCTGATTCTCGAAAGTGTATTCCAGGAGGAATTACCGCCGGAATTGCGCTTTTCCATGATTCCTTGGACACTGGTATTGATCGCTGTAGGTATCTGTCTGATTGTCACGGTCTTATCCGGCTTGCGTCCAGCAAAACGTGCGACACAAATCGATGTCCTGAAAGCAATGCGACGCGAAGTATAAGTGACTATAGAAAAATGAATACATGTAAAAATGGAGACGGGCCTTATGCAACAGGTCCGTCTCCTTTTTCATGATCAAAGTTGAAAATTCCAGATGTGCCTTCCGGCTTCGGCATCCCTCTAAGTTTTATGACCACCCTCAGTTTTACGTTTTTCATATTATCCCAAGGCTACGTCCAATATCATCATAACAGCGAATCCGACCATCAAACTCATCGTGGCCAGCTGCACATGCCCTTTCTCCTGTGAGCCAGGAATGACCTCTTTTGCCACCACAAATATCATCGCTCCGGCAGCAAAGCTTAACGCATAAGGCAAAAGCGGCTGGATAATCACGACAGCCAAAGCACCGACGACAGCCGCGATTGGCTCTACCATCCCGGAAAATTGACCGTAGTAAAAACTTTTCCATTTCGACATCCCATCTCTTCGAAGCGGCATGGAAACGGCCGTACCTTCCGGGATGTTTTGAATTCCGATTCCGATCGCCAACGCAATCGCCCCCGATAAGGAGGCAGTAGAGAATTCTGACGACAAAGCACCGAATGCCACCCCGATTGCCAAACCTTCCGGAATATTATGCAAGGTAATGGAGAAGACCAGCATCGCGGTTCGCCGCTTTGCCGCCTTATCTTTAATGTCTTTAAAATAAAGCTGCTCGTCAATCAACGGCAACACCCTGTCTACCAGCATCAAAAATACTCCTCCGAGTAAAAAACCTGTCACAGCCGGAATTACGGGGGCAATTCCTTGTTCTTCTGCCATCGAGATAGCCGGGGCGAGCAAGGACCAAAAGCTGGCTGCAATCATGACGCCGCCTGCAAATGCGAGCATACTGTCAAACAGCTTTTGATTTGCTTTCTTAGTGAAGAAGACAAAAGAAGCCCCTATCGCTGTGCTGATCCAGGTGAATATTGTCATTATTAATGTTTGCATCACTGGGCTTAATTCAGTAAACCATCCTGTCACAAAGACATCTCCTTTAATACATCTATTCCAAACCAACAAACGGTTGATTTTGACTTGCGCACTTTTGTTTCCCCAAGGAAAAACTCTCACTTCATCAGTGTATGACTCTCTGTTTAAAGTGTCAATCAATTTTCACTATTTTATTTTCTCACCCGAGTAGCGATTCATCCACGGTGGCTTTCTGTCCGGCTGGATGGATAACAAAACATCACCAGGGATCGACTTCCTCTGAGATCGTTCGCGAAAAGCTTTTTACACGAGACTTTTCCAGAACTTTGATAAAAAGAGCAACGCTTGCCTCCGTTCACATGGAATCATTCGCATATGAGCTGTTTTCTTTTTTTCTCATACCATGACAGGGTTCGCACCTTCCAATTTTCGAAGAGTAAAGGAACCCCTGAAGCTGATTTTTCGTATTGGTCCCTGTTTAGAGACCTAACAGCCAATAGAGAATACGGTTCTATTCATTTTGTCTTGATCATGTAGAAAATCAGATCACGAAAACGAACAGAGGCAAGATACGGAGACTCCAACAGGACCAGCACGAGCTGAAAATCCCGCAAGAAAGCGGTTGGTGCTTTCTGAGGAAGTGGAAGCCGTGTCCATGGAACGCGTAGTATCTAGCTGCAGCAATACGTAGCACGCATCAAACATAAAATAATAAAAACCGAACGAATTTATTGACGCTTAATTCGCTCGGTTTTTGCTTTGGTAGTCATGTTTTTGTCCCGTCACTTTGACTTCGTTACGTTTTATAAAGACCGTGTTTTTCCTTCAACGCCTCCGGAGCCATCTTCACCATTTGCTGAAGAATAAAACCGACAACGGCTACATCGTCGAATATCCCGAAAACCAAAAGAAAGTCAGGAATGATGTCAAACGGGAACAAAATATATCCAATGATAAGCACAACCGATATTCCTTTGGTTGCCAATCTTACTTCTTTTGATAAGAAAAAATCCTTTAAAAAAGGGACGGACTTTTTAAAATTGACCAGAAATTTCAACCTGCGTACAAACCTCAACATGTCTGAAGATTTCCTTTCTATATCACTGTATAAGCTTATTCAGTTCACTCGTCTGATAGGAACAGCAGCCGATCATCCTGCTTTAACGGCGTCCCGCGTCCATCTGTATTATTAGTAATAAAGTAAATACCATCGCTGGAAGCCAGTACATCACGAATGCGGCCATACCCTTCGACGACCGCTTCCTGGCTGTTTGCTTCCGGATCGAATTTGCGAAGCGCTTCGCCTCGCAAACTTGCAAACCAAAATGCACCATTTTTGTAATCGATTCCGGATGGTGCCCATGTTTCCTCTCCGGAGTGAATCAGCGGTGTTTCCATTCCTCGCTGTTGATGATCGCCTTCCACTTCCGGCCATCCATAGTTGTTACCCGGCTTAATCAAATTGATTTCATCATGGGCTTGGTCGCCATGTTCTGTTGCATATAAATTACCCTGTTCATCCCATGCCAAACCTTGAGGATTTCGGTGACCCCAAGAATAGATAGCAGATTGTGGATCCGGGTTGTCAATCGGTATGCTCCCATCCTGGTTAATGCGCAATATACTTCCGGACAAGCTATTCCGATTTTGGGCTGAACTTTTATCCGTCGCATCCCCTACGGTCACATACAGCTTATCATCCGGACCGATTTCTATTCTCCCCCCATGATGGACCTGTCCACCCGGAATGTCATCAAGCAACACCCCAGTTTCCATCCAACTGTCCTTTCCTTTTTTCACTCTGGCTACCCTCTGGTAGACATCTTGCCCACTGGAGTAAGAATAGTAAACGAATGCTTCTTTCTCCTTTGTAAATGATTCCGGGAAAGCAAGTCCAAGCAATCCGGATTCGGGCACCTCTGCCAAGGGTTCTTCCAATTCAATCGGTTTTCTTGTTACATTCCCTGCGTCTGAAGAAATTTCCACAATGGTACCTGTCCGCTCACTTATGTAAAGGGTATTTTCTGATTTTACTATTTCCCAAGGTTCTTGAAGTTCAGAGGCGATTGTCTCGACCTCTGGTTCGCTTGATGATTTTCCTGCAGAGTGGCCATTATCGTCTTGATTCCCCTCTGGCTTTTTGTTATCTGAACAACCTGCAGCAATCAGCAAGAATAAGATTGCCGCCCACATTGGAAGTTTCATTTTTTCCCCCTCCACTCGTCAGTCTTTTTCTGTCATACTGCTTCGACTTCCCTACCCGATAACCCTTCCACGAAAAAATAAAACGGAATCAGCGCAAATGGTTTTCTTACTGCTTGGCTTCAAACGTAACTGCACGAGGTAAGGGAAGCAGACTTCAGCGGAAAACGAAGCACCTTGCCGGATAGGCGGGGCAACTATTCATAAGAAAAGGTTAAACACCAGGTTATGATAAAACAAAAACCGAACGAATAATCGTCCGGTTTTTGTTATGGTCACTATGCTATTGTCAGACAGTCTCTTCTTTATCTCAAACTGTTTTTTTCTTTTTCGCTGCTTTTTCCCGTTCATTTTTGTTGAGAATCTTTTTGCGAAGGCGGATGGATTCCGGTGTCACTTCGCAATATTCATCATCGTTCAAATACTCGATCGCTTCCTCAAGGGTCAGCGTCCGCGTTTTACGGATGGTCGCCGTCTGATCTTTTGTAGCAGAACGGACGTTGGTCAAATGTTTTTCTTTGGTTATATTGACAGTCAGGTCGTTGTCACGGTTATGCTCCCCGACAATCATGCCTGCATACACATCTGTACCTGGTTCAACAAAAATCGTACCGCGGTCCTCAAGACCCATGATGCCATACGTGGAGGCTTTGCCATTTTCCAATGCCACGAGAACGCCTTGACGTCTTCCGCCCACTTGTCCTTGCAAAAGAGGTTCATAAGAATCGAACGTATGGTTGATGATTCCGTAACCTCTGGTTTGTGTCATAAACTCGGTTGCATAACCGATCAAGCCACGGGAAGGCACCTTGAATTCCATTCGGACTTGTCCGTTTCCGTGGTTGGCCATGTCGATCATTTCCCCTTTGCGGGAGCCTAACGATTCCATGACAGCACCTTGGTGTTCTTCCGGCACGTCCACTTGGACACGCTCAACCGGTTCACACTGCACGCCGTCAATTTCGCGAATGATGACCTGTGGTTTCGAAAGCTGCAGTTCATAACCTTCACGGCGCATGTTTTCGATAAGAATGGACAAATGCAATTCCCCGCGTCCTGAAACAGTCCAAGCATCCGGCGATTCCGTTTGTTCTACGCGCAAGCTGACGTCTGTTTCCAGCTGGGTAAGCAAGCGTTCTTCAATTCTTCTCGATGTAATATACTTTCCTTCCTTGCCGGCAAAAGGACTGTTGTTGACCACGAATGTCATTTGCAGGGTTGGTTCGTCGATTCGCGGAATCGGCAAGGCTTCCTGCTGATCCTGCGGGCAGACGGTTTCGCCGACGTTGATGTCTTCCAGTCCTGCCAAAGCAATGATGTCTCCCGCTCTCGCTTCTTCGATTTCGATCCGTTTCAGACCGATGAACCCGAACAGCTTGGTGACACGGAATGATTTGACAGAACCGTCTTTTTTCATCAATGCCACCTGTTGGCCTACCTTGATGGAGCCACGGAAAATCCGGCCGACCCCGATTCTTCCTAAATAATCGTTATAATCCAGCAAGGTAACCTGGAATTGCAATCCTTCATCCGAATTATCGATTGGCGCCGGAATATGGTCCATAATAGTAGAGAAAACGGGCTCCATCGTTTCTTCCTGTTCTTCCGGTTCATTGCCGGAGGTACCGTTCAATGCCGAAGCATAAACAACCGGGAACTCCAACTGGTCGTCATCTGCGCCAAGCTCGATGAACAAATCAAGCACTTCGTCGATGACTTCTGCCGGACGGGCATTGGGCCGGTCGATTTTGTTAAGGACGACAACCGGAGTCAGTTTTTGCTCCAATGCCTTTTTCAATACAAAGCGCGTCTGCGGCATACAGCCTTCGTATGCATCGACCACAAGCAAAACACCGTCAACCATCTTCATGATCCGCTCTACTTCACCACCGAAGTCAGCGTGTCCCGGAGTGTCCAAAATATTGATACGCGTGTCTTTATAATTAATAGCCGTGTTTTTCGCTAAGATTGTTATACCACGTTCTTTTTCCAAATCGTTTGAATCCATCGCACGTTCGTCGACCTGTTCATTTTCGCGAAAGGTACCAGAATACTTCAACAGCTGGTCCACTAACGTCGTTTTTCCATGGTCAACGTGGGCAATGATTGCAATATTGCGAAGATCTTCTCTTAATTGCATAATGAATATACTCTCCTCTTTTTGTATCGAATTCAACATTCCGACTACAACCAATCTATTGTAACACAAACACAAAGAAGATGGTATACCATTCCCTTTCAGCGAAATATCTAAAAGTCTCTTTCGCGTTCCATTATAAATGGATGGAAAATAATGCACCGCCGTTCTCAGAGGTGCCGACAGTTATACGTCCGCCCGATCGTTCAATGATCGCCCGGGAAATCGCCAATCCGAGACCTGTTTCTCCGCCTTCTCCTTTGACAAAACGGTGGAAAAGATGGGGCATGAGGTCTGCCGGTACGCCCTCTCCGTCATCCGCTACTCTGATAATCACACCCCCGGCTTTTTCGACGCTGACCTTTACCGCAGAATCAGCGTGCCTGATTGCATTGGCAACGATATTCATCATTGCCTGCAACAGCTTTTCTTTATCGACTGTCAGGGTCGCATCTTCGATGACGGATGTTTCCAGCTTTACATTTTTCTCATTGGCCAGCGGCAAAGCCCTCTCCATCGTTAGTTTGATTAAATCAGCAGCTTTTATGTTTTCTTTCCGATAAATATTTTCTTCACTATCCAGTTTTGCCAACAGAATCATTTCATTGATGATTTTTTTCAACCTGCCGATTTCCGCGATCATCACATCGAATCCCCGTTCGGATTCCTCCTGCTCAAATACTCCATCTCTTATTCCCTCGGCATAACCTTGGATGGTCATCAGAGGTGTCTTCAGTTCATGGCTGGCATTCTGGAAAAATTGCCGTTGGGATTGAATATAACGTTCCAATTCCTGAGCCATTTCCATGACGCTTTCTTCCACCTCTTTGATTTCGCCACTGGCATTCACCGATTGAATTTCGTTGAATTGCCGTTTTTCGATTTTCTTGACCTGTTCCTTCAATCTTGTCAACGGCGTCACCAAACGGTTGGTCATGTAATAACTCAATAACACTGCCACAATGATTCCTACAGCAAATACAACAAGCAAGATGCCGATAAAGTTCCGCTGGACAGCCTGTAAATCATTGAGCGGCGTCACCAGGATCAATTCCCAGGCTGGGAAACGCGGGGAAAAACTCATCCTGGATACCACATATCGCTCGTTTCCCGCTTTCCATAATGGCTGTTCGTTTTGTGATAAGTCGTAGTTATTCACCCAGTTTTCCGCCACATCACGGGGCAGGTTGGTAATAATCGTGTCCTCCGAACCACCACTGCGGTAATAAAAGATCCCCTGCAGCTTTAAATCCTCCAACAGTCCCGATAACTGTTGCATATTGAGACTCGGAGATTCATTGATCATCCCCGTGATAATCCGCCCGTTTTTTTCAAGCTGGGTCTGTTCATTGTGAATCAGCAAATTCAAAATCAAAGAGTAAATGGTGAATGCGGCAACAGACATGATGACTACCAGTAATGTGGTGAATGCGATGTTGAGCTGGGACTGGAGCTTCATTCCGATTCCTCTTTCTCTATTTTAAGCCGGTACCCGTAGCCCCACACCGTTTCGACCGGAAGTCCGTCTATCTTTTTCCGCAGCCGTTTAATCAAATCATCGACGGCTCGGTCGCTGCCAAAGTAGTCTTCTCCCCATACTTTGGTGAGCAATTCTTCCCTTGAAAAAGCACGGTTTAGGTTGGTGATAAAGATATTCAAGATTTCAAACTCTTTAGCGGTTATTTCCACCTCTTCCCCCTCCCAGAAGACAAGTCTTTCATCTGGATAAAGAACAAGGCCTCCAGCTTGAAGCTCCTTCTTTTCACCCGCTTTTTCCGGCCGGGTCCTGTCTACACGTTTGAATAGCCGTTTGATCCGGGCCACCATCTCTCTTGGACTGAAAGGCTTTGTCAAATAGTCATCGCCACCCAATTCCAGTCCGAGAATTTTATCCAACTCTTCATCCTTCGCCGATATAATGATTATCGGCACTTCGCTTTCCTGCCGGATGGTTTTGCATAATTCATACCCATCTATCCCCGGCAGCATAATATCGAGGATCCACATATCAGGGGGATCGGTTTTCCATATAGTCAACGCTTCTTCTCCGCTTTCCACTACCCTTACCTGGTAGCCATCCTTTCTTAAATAGGCCGAAACGATATTGCGGATGTTCACGTCATCTTCCACTACCACAATGCTGTGTTTCATCCAAACGCCTCCTTACTCGTTATATTGTCGCATATATCCGCCGGTTGTCGATTCCCTTTTGATCATTCCACACTTTTTACACATTTTTACCAAAGGACTGCCGAACCCTCTGCTTACAATAGGAAATGTAGACGCGAAAGCAAAAAATCCTTCCCCGATAAATAGCATAAAAGAAAGGTGTGATTTTACATGCACGAGAATGAACACGAGCATGATCACCAACACAGTCAAGAAAGTGACAGGCAGCTATACATGGAAAATGAGCAAGATGCCGACACACGGCCGGGTAAACAACCAAACGAACCGGAGAAAGGTTCCAGTTCAAACAAAAAAGGTTACTTTGTCAGCGGAATCACTGGTGGATTGATTGTCGCCATCATTGGCTTGTTATTAATCTATACCAACATTCTACCACTACAGTCGTTGAATTCAGAATCTCAAAGTGCGGACACGCAAACAGGTTCAGAATCGGCAGACAGTGATAACGTCACCCTGACGGCAAACACGTCGGACGACCCAGAAGTAGAAAGTGCACTTGAAAAATCTGCTTCAGCTGTCGTAGGGGTTTCCAACTTACAAAAAACAACGGCGAATTTTTGGGAACAAGCAGATGATACCCAGGAAGCCGGAACAGGCTCAGGTGTCATCTATAAAAAAGAAAACGGCAAAGCCTATGTCGTCACCAACAACCATGTCATTGAAGGAGCCAGCGAAGTAGAAGTTTATTTACAAGACGGGAGCACGGTCAGCGCCAAAATTCTCGGTGCCGATGAATTGAGCGACCTGGCAGTATTGGAAATCGACGGCAGCAATGTTGATACGGTCGCCACTCTCGGTTCTTCCGATGACTTAAATGTCGGTGAAACAGCGATTGCCATCGGAAACCCGCTCGGAATGGAATTTGCAGGCTCGGTAACGAAAGGGATCATCAGTGGACTAGAACGTTCGGTTGAAATAGATTCCAACCAAGATGGTGTGGCGGACTGGACAACAGAAGTCATCCAAACCGATGCTGCGATAAATCCGGGCAACAGCGGTGGAGCGCTGGTCGATGGAAATGGAGAGCTAATCGGCATCAACTCGATGAAAATTGCGGAAAGTGCTGTAGAAGGAATCGGCTTTGCCATTCCGATCGATACAGCAAAACCGATTATCGAACAGCTTGAAGCAGAAGGTTCTGTCTCCCGTCCATTTGTCGGGATAAGCGCCATGGATTTGGCCACTGTTCCAAAGCAACATAAACAAGAAACACTGAACCTGCCAGAAGACGTAGAAGAAGGAATCGTCGTTGCACAGGTACAAACTGGTTCGCCAGCGGAACAAGCAGGATTGAAGAAATATGACGTCATCACCCATATCAATGATCAGGCGATCGGTTCGATGCTTGATTTGAAAAAATACCTTTACGATGAAACAGAAGTCGGCGACCAGGTAGATGTCACTTATTACCGAGATGGTACAAAGCAGAACACCTCGCTGACCCTGAGCGAGCAGGATGAACAAGCCTGATAACAAACAAACCTCGGCGGACACCTCCCCCGAACGCCGGGGTCTTATATAGATAGTCCAGTCTGTTTTAAATGCAGGCTGGCAATTGTAATGATCCTCCTCTTTTTGAAAAATCGGCATCTGCTTTAGAAGCAGATGCCGATTTTTTATACAAACTTATTTTTCCATTTGCTTGAGGATTTTCCTCAGAATGCCCAGACACACAACAATCAATGCAAACAAGAGGACAAACTGCAATATCACCAGCGCAAAGTTATTATCAACATGGCCGGCCAGCCACTGGCCACCATAGTAAAAACAAACAAAAGCCACGACGGCTTCCATTACAAACAAGAAAACAGTTCCCGCGATTGCAAGCGGGTGCGAGCTACGGATCGTCTTTCTATGTTTGACGGCCAAATAAACCAGGCTGAGAATAAACAGCAACAACAAAAACAAACTGCTCACGGTAGCATCCCCTCCGGAACGGAATCGTTTTATTCATTTTCCCATCGCTCTCCGGCATCAAACACCGATAATTTGATACAATGAAAAAAGCGCAGATTTGCTTATCCTTCATACCGATTAATGCCTTTCAGTCATTTACAGAGCTGGAAGTACAGATTCAGTTACCTTTTCCATAACGAAAACAGGGGGAGAGACAATGGAAATAAATCAAATCACTG
This sequence comes from Sediminibacillus terrae, assembly GCF_009602435.1. Lineage (GTDB taxonomy): Bacteria > Bacillota > Bacilli > Bacillales > Amphibacillaceae > Sediminibacillus > Sediminibacillus terrae. The sequence goes on along the minus strand of NZ_VZDQ01000027.1, from coordinate 209,947 downwards.
ACAGAGAACAAGCTCCTATGGATTTATTGTTATTGGCAGATCCAAATCAACAGATCGTCGAGAATTACCTGAAAGATGGACATTGTTATGGTGCCTATCAAAGGGGATCCCTGATCGGAGTCTATGTACTGATCAATAAATCATCGGAAATAGCCGAAATTGCCAATATCGCGGTCCATCCAGATCGTCAAAACGAAGGAATCGGCCGCAAACTGATCGAGCATGCCATTAAGGTAGCTGAAAGCATGGGGTTCGAACATATTGAAATCGGAACCGGGAATTCAAGTCTCGGCCAACTTGCTCTGTATCAAAAGTGTGGTTTTTCCATGCAAGCTATTATCAAGGACTTTTTCACAGACCATTATGAGGATCCGATAGAAGAAAATGGAATCATTTGCAGGGACATGATCCGGCTATCCAAGCAGTTAACCTGAAATAGATTAAATAAGGGGGAGTTACATTGACTATACAATACGCAATCGGTGAACAGGTATTGAGCAGGGAACTGGCAGAGGTGTTTGCGTCCTCCGGGATAAACCGCCCTTATGAGGATCTGGAGCGGATGGGGAAAATGATCGAGCAAGCAGACTTACTGGTTACAGCACGGGATAATGGTAAGCTGATCGGCATTGCCAGAGCTTTGACAGATTTTTGCTATTGCTGTTACTTGTCAGATTTGGCAGTCGATAAGCAGTACCAGCATCAAGGCGTTGGAAGCCATTTGGTTTCCCGGGTGCAGACGGAAATCGGTGAAGGAACAGCTTTGATTCTGCTTTCTGCCCCTTCGGCAATGGAATACTATCCTAAAGCAGGTTTTCAACAAGCCAACAACGCTTTTCTCATACCTAGAAAAAAATAGGGATTTCTTATAAAATCGCAAAAACCGAACGCTGAATCGAAAGTTCAGGATTTCGATTCAACGTTCAGTTTTGTTATGGCCACTAAGCTTCCAGGTCCTCGCTGTGCCCAATTCCCTCGATAAAAAGCAACCACCCCCGGTTTCGGGGGTGCAGCTTTTCAGTCGCTTTTGCCTTTCATTCTAATCATAAAGGATGGAGTTTACTTCGTTTTCGTCGAGGTAGTCTTCGTATTTTTCGTGCGCGGGGTTCACGCCGCTGAATTTCCCATCGATATCGGCTGTCAAAAAGTTTTCGATTTCTTCCGCAGCACTAACAAGCTCGTCAGAATTGAAAAACATATCCTCATAATCCTTTTCTGTGTCGTAAAAGTCGGATGGGCTTTCGGAAGATCCATACTTTGCAACCCGCTGCCAGGAATCCTCTGCATCAAAAATAGTGGATTCTTCTTCCTCTACTTCTGTCTCCATTTCGTTGACACTTGGGTGGAAGACATCTTCTTCTGCCGGCCGGTCGTTGGAAATATCATCTTCGGCGTGTTCCAGGCACCGTGTGGTGGTCGGCATCGCTTCCAGTCGTTCAAACGCAATGTCTTTGCCGCACACTTCACAAACACCATACTGCCCATTTTGTATCGCAGCCAAAGCATGGTTGATATCTTTCATTTCCCGTTCTGCATGATCATTCAAGGCTATATCCTTTTCCCGTTCAAAAAGCTCTGATCCATGGTCGCCAGGATGGTTATCATAATTCGATAGCTCTCCCATTGATTCCTTGATCAATTCATACTGCGTTCCATAGTGGTCTTCAAGATGATCGGCCAGGTGACGCTTGCGTTCTGTTAACATCTTCTCACACTTTTGCACTTGTCGTTGCGTTAGCACATTATCGCCTCCTGCAATGAACGATCATGCAGAACAGTCTTAGTATATCCGAAAACAAACCGCCAACCAGTCAAGATTATGGAAATTCGTCAAGGACTACCGGCAGGGGACTGACCCCCACTGTGGTACCATATTACTTCGGTAAAGTGGTGAGCAGCATGTCGACGTGAGGGATTCCATCGTCTAGATAGACATCGGATATTTCGTTAAAACCAAAGGAGGCATAAAAGTGCCTCAGGTATTCCTGACCCTGGATTTTTATGGCCGCTTCCTGCCACTGATCGGTTATATGGGATATTGCTCTTTCCAATAGCTCTCTGGCATAACCTTGTCTTCGGTACTGCTTATGAACCAGCACCCTGCCGATGGAAGCCTGTTCGTACACCGTCCCTTTCGGAAGCAGACGTGCATAAGCCACAATTTTTTCCCCATCCTTGCAGAATAAATGGTCGGCACTATCATCATGTCCATCCAGCTCATGGTATGGACAACGCTGTTCAACGACAAAAACATCGACCCTTGTTTTAATGATGGTATATAATTCTTTTGCATCCAACTCACCAAATGACTTGCGAATCCAGTCCATCTAAATCCTCCTTGTTTAGCATGCGGCAAGACAGCAAAGTATATGTGTACAGTATAACTTTCTCCAATGCCATCAAATTTGTAAAGTGGGAGGTTTTGGACAAAAGCGGAAGCGCCTGTTTAAAGGAGTACAGGCTAAAGCCGCCACGCCTGCATGACCCACATCGTTTGAGCCTCCGACAAGCTTAAGGACGGCTCCGTCGTGGCGCTTTTTTGCCATACAAAGGGCGGTCTTAAGACTTCGAGTGGGTAGGCGCAGGAGCTGGACTCGGCTGTTTCAGCCAATCATTATCCACAGACAATGTCCTGGTACAACGAAATAGAAAAATCCCTCACTGATGAACAGCAGGGATTTTCCTCCTATTATAAATCGTCAAAACCATTATCGGTGTAATTTACTTTGGTATACTGTCTCGACTTCTGTTCAAAGAAATCCGACTTGCCCAGATCCACTTCTTCATATGCTTTTATCCAGCGGAGCGGATTTTTGGTTATTTCCGGATACGGTTTTTCATAGCCAAGCTGTTTACAGCGTGTATTGGCATAAAACTTAATATAATTTTCCACGTCCTCCAGCAAAATGCCATCGATTTTGTTGCCGATTATGTGGCGGGCCCATTCCGTCTCCAGATGCACCGCTTGCTTAAAGGTGTCTTGTACAAATGTTTCCAATTCCTTTGTGTCATATTCTGGATGCTCCGTGAGCACTTCTTTGAAAATCCGTACAAACAAATCGACATGCAGCTGTTCATCGCGATTGATGTAATTGATCATCGTAGAGGTGGCGACCATCTTTTGATTCCTTGCCAGATGATAGAAAAAGGCAAAACCGGAATAAAAGAACAGTCCCTCAAGTATTACATCGAAAACAACGGATTTCAGCAGATTATCTACCGTCGGTTCTTCTGCGAATGCCCGATAACCATCGGTGATGAAATCATTGCGCTTTTCCAAAATGGGCTCCGTCCGCCAAAATTCGAACACTTCGTCCTGCTCCTGTTTGGATACAAGGCTGGATAAGACATAGGAATAAGAGTGGTTGTGAATGACTTCCTGCTGAGCGAGAATGATCATGAGAGCATTCAGACTCGAATCCGTTAAATAATCCGCAACCTTCCCGGCATAATCAGTTTGGATACTGTCTAACAAAGCCAATAATCCGATTATTTTCAAAAAAGCGTCCCTTTCCTCGTCAGACAATCCCGGAAATTGCCGCATATCCTGCGACATGTTGATTTCAAAGGGGGTCCAAAAATTCGAAAGCATTTTTTTATATTTCGGGTATGCCCAGGCGAATCGGACATCATCCCAATTGAGAATATTGGAGCTTTTCCCGTTGATAATACTAGTAGAATTGTTCGGTGCAGTCTTGTCCATGATATTCCGTTTATTCAGTGATACAACCATTGTCGATCTCCTCTCCTTAGCTGGAACATGATTCACAGTCGATCAATTCCGATGATGTCGACCGTAAATAATAGGTTGTTTTAAGCCCCGATTCCCAGGCATCCAAATGAAGGCTCAGCAATTCTTTGGCCTGGACGGTGTTCGGAACGTATATGTTGAAGGATACACTCTGGTCGATATGCTTCTGTCTGGCTGCGTTCTGTTTGATACTCCAGTGCTGATCGATAAAATAAGCCGATTTATAATACCAGGTGGTATCCGCGTTCAAATCAGGAGCGGTCACAGGAATTTTGTAATCCTTTTTCTCCTCCGCATAAAACTTCTGGAAAATCGGATCAATACTGGCGGTGCTCCCCGCGATAAGAGATGTCGAGGAATTCGGTGCAACTGCCATCAAATAGCTATTGCGGATTCCATGCTCCTGAACCTGTTTCTGTAAGTCGGACCAATCGTAGTCCGAATCCGTATCAGCGGTATAACCCTTATTTTCGAAGTATTTTCCGGTTTGCCAGTCTGAACCTTCAAACGCAGCACAAACACCTTTCTCTTTTGCCAGTTCCATGCTGGACCGGATTGTCAAAAATGCTATTTTTTCATACAGCTCGTCCGCATAGGCCACCGCTTCTTCGCTTTCCCAACGTATCCCCTTCAGTGCAAGAAGATGATGCCATCCAAATGTTCCAAGCCCGACTGCACGGTACTTTTGATTGGTGAGCTGTGCTTGTAAAACCGGAATCGTATTCAAATCAATTACGTTGTCCAGCATTCTCACCTGGATAGGAACCAATCGTTCCAGAACGCCTTCCGTCACCGCCCTGCCCAAATGGATGGAGGACAAGTTGCAGACAACAAAATCACCGGGTTGTTTATTTACGACGATTTTCCCGTCGACGGTCTGCTGTTCTTCTACCACGGTCGGGCTTTGGTTTTGCGTGATTTCCGTGCAAAGATTGCTCGAATAAATCATGCCGAGGTGGCTGTTCGGATTATGCCTATTGACTTCATCCCGATAAAACATGAAGGGACCCCCGGTTTCGAGCTGGCTTTTCAGAATCCGTTTCATCAAGTCAATCGCAGGGATTTCCTGCTTGCTTAAATGAGGGTGCTGGACACATTCCCAGTATTTTTCCCGGAAGCTTCCATCGCCCTTCGACTCGTCAAAGTAGTCCTCGAGAGAATACCCCATAACCGTCCGCACTTCATGGGGGTCGAACAAGTACCAGTTCTCTCTGGCTTCCACCTGCTCCATGAAAAGGTCGGGGAGACAAACTCCCGTAAATAAATCGTGGGTCCGGAGCCGCTCATCCCCATTATTCAACTTCGCATCCAGAAAAGAAGATATGTCTTTATGCCAAATATCCAGATAAACACAGATGGCCCCTTTGCGCTGACCGAGCTGATCGACACTAACCGCTGTGTTGTTCAACTGTTTCATCCATGGCAAAACACCTGACGAAGCACCGCTGAACCCTTTTATCGCACTGCCCCGGCTGCGGATTTTCCCCAGGTAAACACCGATTCCCCCGCCATTCTTGGACAGGTTGGCGATATCGGTATTACTGTCGAAAATCCCCTGCAAACTGTCATCCACTGTGTCAATAAAGCAGCTGGACAGCTGACCGTAGCTTTTTCCGGCATTGGAAAGCGTCGGAGTAGCCACCGTCATGTACAGATTGCTCAATGCCCAATACGCTTCTTTAATCAAGTCTAGCCGTTTTTCTGCCGGTTCATTTTTCATCAATGTCATACAAATGATCATGAACCGTTCCTGCGGCAGCTCATACACCTTGCCTTGATAATCTTTGGCGATATAACGGTCCGCCAAAGTCCGGAGGCCGATGTACGTGAACATGTTGTCTTTGTCAGGATCGATCGTCTGTTCCAGTTCCTTAATCTCCTGTTCACTATATGTATCAAGCAGAAAGCGGTCATAAATGCCGATGTCCGTCAAATGACGGATGACTTGTCCAAATGGACCATATTTCCTGCCAGGATCGTACCCTCTGTTCTCGGCTGCCTCCTGGTATAACTGCTGCACGTATAAAGCCGCTGCTGCATAGGTCCAATCCGGTTCATTTTCGTCCAAGTTGGCCAGCGCCTCCAAAATCAACTGGTGGATCCATTCATCATCCGGCAGCCATGGTTTTTGCTCCAGTACTTTGTCACCATGCTCAAATAAACCTTGAATATCCAAATCCGGAAAGCGTCCGGTCAGAACCATTTTCATTTTGCTCTTCCAGTCATTCTGTTTAACTTCTGTTTCGATCATTCCTTACTCCTCCTTTTATCTAAATGAACACATGGGACCAGTTTCCTTATAGATGTCTGGCCTTAACAAGATGTTGAATTCTCCTAAGAAATTTTGTATCTCTCTTCCTGTAAAAGGTTTTTTGAGCATACAAAAAATCCGTCCATGGGACATGGACGGATTGAAAACGACAGTAAATGTGGCATAAACAGCCACTTCTTCCCTATCGTTTTCACTCCCCAGTCCCCGAAGAAATGAAACGCTACAAGAAAAGGCAGGTCTCCTGACTCGTGCTTCTTCCTACTAGAGACCTTCCCAAACCGACGCCGTGAAGCAAAGCGGTTTAGTGGAACTTCTCGTTCGTCCACACTTACAGTTGCGGGGACAGTTCCGGTTTTTCACCGGATTCCCTTTTAAGACAAGGTGTCACCTGATCTTGCATAGAATCAACATATAGTATTCATTTTAGACAACTAAACAATATATTGTGTTAATTAAGACTTTATCACAATCATTTTTTTCTTGCAATCCAAATAATTCCCCTATTTTTCTTTCACTCGGAACAAAGCCTGACATCACGCGATAAATGCTGGATTAAAAAATTTTTTGTCGAAGTATCGAGTTTTTTCAGGAAGGATTTTTTTCTTTTTTATCGAATTATTAACTAATTATGGACTAAGTAACAGAAAGGAAGGGTGGATATGACCCTGGCAAAAGATACAACAACCATTGGCTTTGTCGGTACAGGTGTCATGGGGAAAAGCATGGCTGCCAACCTGATGGAAGCCGGTTTTACCTTGAACATATATACACGGACCAAAACAAAGGCAGATGAACTCTTGGAGGCTGGAGCCGTTTGGAAAGAAAACGCAGCTGTCCTTGCGGCGGATTCAGATGTGATCATCACCATCGTCGGTTATCCCGCTGATGTCGAAGAAGTGTACTTCGGTGACAGCGGCATTCTTTCTCACGCTAAGCCCGGCAGTTATGTCATCGATATGACTACTTCCAAGCCCAAGCTTGCTGAAAGAATTCATAAAGAAGCAGCGAAAAAAGGAATCGAAGCTGTCGATGCACCCGTGTCGGGTGGCGACATCGGGGCCAAAAACGGTACACTTGCAATCATGGCCGGCGGGTCTGAAGCTGCCTTTCAAGAGCTCAAGCCGATTTTCGACGTGCTTGGCAGCAATGTTGTACATCAGGGGGCAGCCGGCTCTGGTCAGCACACAAAGATGAGTAACCAGATTACAATTGCTTCGAATATGATCGGTGTGTGTGAAGCAATAACGTATGCAGAAAAGGCAGGTCTTGATCCTGAACGCGTGTTAAGCAGCATCTCTACCGGGGCTGCAGGAAGCTGGTCGTTAAGCAATTTGGCCCCCAGGATGATTGCTGGTGACTATGAGCCGGGATTTTATGTCAAACACTTTATTAAAGACATGAAAATCGCCCTGGAGTCTGCTCAAGAAATGGGGCTTCTCACCCCTGGATTGGAGCTGTCCCTGTCGCTGTATCAAAGGTTGGCAGAATCTGGCGGCGAAGATGACGGAACGCACGCATTGATCAGATTGTTCAGAACTTAATAAAAAAGAACCTGGGACAAAAGCATCGTGTTCCAAATAAAAACCGAACAATGACACCATTCCTTCGGTATTTTTGATGAGCAAAAAGCAAAACGTTCTACCTTATGAAAAGTGCAACTCTCCACTCCGGCAAGGTACTTCGCTTTCCGCGGGCACGGCTTCAGCTAACTTGGCAAAGAATACCGCTTTGCCAAGTGGATCTTCAGCTCGCGCTCATCCCGCCGGAGTCTTCATACCTTGCCTCCGTTGGAAGTCTTCTGGTGTGATTTCCGTTTTGCCTATTGCCTTTACATAGAAAGCTGAGCTGTATGGAAGTCGCCTTTTTATGCTTTTGTCCAATCTCTAAAGAATAAAGGACCCCCATGCTGATTTTTCGGCTTCGTCACTGTTTAAATACCTATCAACCAATAGAAGAATACGGTTTATCTTGTCTTGATCATGTGGAGATCAGTGCACAAAAACGTAGCGATTCGAAGCACGCATCAAATAACAGGATAAAAGGAAGTTTATCATCCAAATAAAAACCGAACGAATCGGTTTTTGCTTCGGTGGCCATGCTTTTGTCCGGCCCGCTTTTAATCGTTCTCCTGCTTCTTGCGCTTTTCTATTTCCCGACTGACGATGAAAGCCAGGTCATCATTTCCGAATAACTGCAAAACATTCAGCACGGTGGTGTCGGGAATTGGCTCCGACTCCTGTTTCGGCACCGTCAGCTCCAGCGTCTTTTCCAACTCTTTATTGTTCCCCTGCTCCGGATAGGCTTCCCGGTAGAGCTCTTCAGGCTGCAAATCGTTATTGACACACCATTGAGCAAAGACAAGAATCATCATGTTCTCGTCCTGCCGATATTGCTCGATAATTTTTTCTTCCATCTCTTTTTTATCCATGTCTTTCACCTCATTCCTTTTGAAACAAAAACAGCCACATAAAGCTCAGGGCCTGTTGCAATTCTTCTGTTAAACCGGCTGTCGTCTTTTCGGTGACACCTTTTTTATAAACTCCTTTTCCACTGATGGTGGTCCAGCCGATTTCCTCTTCAACCAGTCTTTTCAATTCCCACGGCATCATCGTGTTACAGATTACCTTGTTTCCGTATAGCCTGGAAAAACTATTGTTCCTCGGTCCTGCGGTCGGTCCCAACAGACCGATACACACGCTTCCCTCCGACTTCAAAACCCGGTCCAGCTCCTGTAGGGCATTCAGTGGATACTCTGTCCATTCCAGTACATTGATGCCCATGACGGCATCGAAGCTTTCGTCTCCAAACGAGAGATGGATGATATCTTCCCTCAGAAAGGTTATGCCCTCCCCTGCCATGTGCTTTGCCTTTTCAATCATCTCTTCTGATAAATCCGTTCCTGTCACTTCGTATCCTGCCTGCTTCAGCTTATAGGAACCATAACCATCTCCGCAGCCAACATCCAACACGGAAGCACCCGCTGGTAAATAGCGCTCCAGAAATGGAATAATCGCTTTTCTGCTGCCGGTATCCCACATATTTCTGCTGTTTTGACTCCAAAAGGATGCCCGTTCATCCCACTGCTTTCCTGCCTCTTCATGCCAGTCAAACGTCTTATCAGCCATATTGCTTCCCCCTCCGTCATTTAACCGATCCCCATCATATGAATATCCCCTCTATTTTAGCGTTTTTCCTCCAACAAAAAAAGCGCATCGACCGATGCACTTTTTTACGTAGTGGCAGATTATAAAGGCTGGACGTTAGACGCCTGCGGACCGCGGTCGCCTTCGACAATATCGAACTCGACTTCCTGGCCTTCATCAAGCGTTTTAAAACCTTCAGTCTGGATGGCTGAGAAGTGTACGAATACATCGTCGCCATCTTCTCTTTCAATGAATCCGAACCCTTTATCGGCGTTAAACCATTTGACTTTTCCTGTCATGAAAAAAACCTCCTTCTTACAATAATGCGGGTAAAGGGGCACAAAGTATTTCTAATTCCCTTACCTTCTTTATTGTGAAAGAAATGGGAAAGAATTATTCAATTCCCATTTCCTTTTCTTCATTTCCTCGACGATTTTCATTCTAAACCGGAAATTGAGAGCGTTTATTACCTTTAAATACAAGTTGATTTTTCTCTTTAACCTCTGTTAAAATATATGCTTGCAAGAGACAATGTTATATAGATTCCACCCTACATTTATATCTTGCAAATATGCGACCCGATGTTAACAAGGGTAAATAAGTATTATTTCAAGATAAAAATTAACGTTTTACTGCTGTTTGTTTTATTAAAGCGCAACAATAGTGTTTAATGACAGATAAATAATTTAAGGTCTTTTTGTGGTCAATATGGTCAAATTGTGGTCAGCAATTTGCTTTATGGCCACTCTTTTTATATAATTAATAGAACATACGTTCCTATAAAGGAGTGATTACATGGTCCAACTAAACGATCGCGGAAATATAAAATGGGAAGCATCCAAAATGATGCTGCCGGAACATCAAGCTATGCTGCAGGCCTGGTACGAATCCGAGGAAGATGTAGAAAAGCCTATCCTGTCCGATGACCAGGTTTATCAAATTGAGCGCACCTTACATAAGGCTATGGCTTCCGGCGCTCTGGTCGATATACAGTATTATGAAGACATGCGGATTAGAGTCATTGACGGTCAAATCCGTGGCATAGTAATGGAGCAGCTGGAAGTTGAGACTTCGGACGGGATTGATTATTTGATGCCGAGTGAGATTGTGGATGTGTCGATTGGTTGAGCAATTAGCTGAAGTGTAATAAGAATATGGACTTGTATGCATTTTTTTATGCGGTATTTCTTAACACTCCAGAGTATTGTAGAACATTGTTATAAAAGAGAACATACTCAGGTATGTTCTCTCAAAACAAACTATTTATTATTATCTTTAACACTTGCATTATATATGAAATTAATGACTATGATATAAAATACCATGCCCTATTTCTAGTGAGCAGTTTTGGATATTTGTATTTATCCAATCCTGATAATGATGTAATCCCTGGCAGGGTCCCATATCTCCAATACTGACACATCCATAATCCACCATTGCCTTGTCACAATCACTACCTATGAAATTTCTGAATGCTTGGTAAGTACTTGATGAGTAATAAGTTTCGTCTTGACTAATACCTGGTGCATCTCCGTTAAACCGGTTACAATGAACAAAAGCGCCAGTTCGTCCTTTCTCTCCAATTTCATCAATTTGATGATCCCCAGAAATAGGATCGTTTAACAAAATGGTCACCTCATCATTCTGTTCTGTATTTACATTGTTACTATCATGGTGGCCCATATTCCCGTTGGAGCTTTCTTCCATTTTTTTATTTTTGTGATTCTTGTCCATAGAGTCTATAAATTTTTTAAAATTCCTTTCTTTAATTAATTCTAAATCAATAGTTTCTCCTTCCTTTATATTAATTTTCTTAGTTATACAAGATACCCCATCTTCAAATTCGACAATATATTTTCCTGGCTCCACATCTAAATTAAATTCTCCATGGTCATTTACTGTAACAGGTTCACCATTTATTTTAACTAAACCATCGATTGCAGGGTAAAATCTAGAGACTTTTTTATTTTTATATTCTACATTTTCCACTTTATTTTCTATGTCCTCCAATTTGTCTCCAAATTCTTTATTCTCCTCATCTGTAAATTTTTGAGTCAAAGATACTCCTGCAACTCCACTAACAGTCGCTGTACCACTACTTTCAGCTGCAAGAACTTGAAATGGATTGTTTGCAACTAACAATAACAGCACCATAATCAAAAATAAGTACTTTCTCACCTTCATAAAAACATCTCCTTTTAAATAGTGTCAGTACTTATTTCTACAAAAATAGGTATTTTCCTCCTTTTTTTAAAAAAAATCCCAATTATTATCGGAAATCATATTTATCTCTTAAAATATTTAATTTAATTCCTTCATTGTTTTTCTTAACATTATGCAATTGAACAGTGTTTTCATTTAGCCATTCTATTTCAAGATCGTTACCGCTTGGTGAAATCCAGAATATATTTTTTACAAATTTCCCATCCTTATATAAGGACCCAATATATGAATATTCAAAATAGGCCATAGGACCTTTATAATAATAAACCTTAATTGAATATTCATTGTTTTTTGGATCAGACTCATATACAACTTGATTATCTGAAACGTCTATTTGTTCAAAATTAATAGGCCCCCATATAAAGGATCTAATCCAAAATAAAAAAATACCTAAAATCAAAATTAGGATAATTTTAAACTTGTGTTTTTTAAGTAAATTCATGCTCTGCCCTCCAAATCAGAGATTACCATGTTTTAATTGTAAAAACATGGTATAAATATATTTTTTTACATCTATTTAAATTTCAGTCTAGTTGTAATTTTTTTTATAATCAACCTATCTTGTTAAAAATGATTCTTTGTCTTCATTGATTCTTTGATTTTTAACAGAAGCGAATAAACACTGGCAAGAAAAGAATAAAGAACGCTCTCGTTACTTTGAGGGGTAGGTCTGGCGCACGTGGTTTTATCCGCAACAAAGCAACTTTGGATGATATAGAGTAGCTTCGGCAGTTACTAAAGGAATGTGTGGAACAACTAAAAGGTGAAGGTAATACAGAAGAAACTAAATAAGCCCCCACTAAGGAGGGCTTTTTCTTTTGACTTTTTATTACAACTTTTCGCTATTAAGTTTCCGCTGTAGTGCTCTTACCATCATCGATGGATCACTGATAATACCATCAATTGGCGTACCGAGATACTGTTGAAGCTTCCTCACAGTATTGGGCCCAAGATATCCATCAGCATTTGCACCAATTAATTTCTGTAAGGCTTTGATAACCATGCTTCCGCCTTTGCCGAAGGTAATACCGCTGACAATCATCTTGGTTACACTGTTGTGCAACTGATTACTAATCACACCATCGACAACTGTGCCAAGTACCTCCTGCAATACCCTAGTTGTTTGCTTGCCCCACACACCATCAACTTTAAGTTTAGGATTGTCTTTGCTTTTTTTAGCTGTGGCAGACCTAGTTTTCTGCTTCTTGGCAGGCTTATGCTTAACAACCTCACCAGTCTCCGTGTCCTTAAAATCGACATTAAAATAGCGCGTGATCGCTTTGGCATGGATCCGCGCTACCGCTTCAACATATTCGCTTTGCTTACTACCGAAAATCAATTCAAATTCTTCACTGTTTGTCATAAATCCATTCTCCGTCAGAACCGCTGTCATGTTTGTCTCCCGGCAAATGTGGAGATTAGTCCAACTGTCTGGATTAGATGCATGCAAACCGTTTCCGTGTGTACTGTAACCTGCTACCTTTACTTCCTCTACAAACAATTCCGCCAACCGCTTAGAGTCTTCAGCAGTGTACCAGTAGAAAGCACACCGGCCACTAGCATCTTTTCCTCCTGCATTTGCATGGATAGACCATACCAGGTCAACGCCCTTCTCGTTGTAATAATTGGTCCGTTCAGTCAAGCCAACCTCCGAAGAGAACGGCTCCTGGACCATCAAGGTATCAATGTTGTTTGCTTGTAGCAGCTTATCCAGTTCCTGGGCGACAAGAGAATTGAAGTCATGCTCCTCATACACCTTGCCATTTTTCCTAACGCCTTTCCCTCCTGTACGATTATACGTATCGGAACCATGTCCGATATCGATTGCTACTTTTACCATGCTAACACGCTCCTTTATTTTGTTGTTCCTTCTCGTTTGTTCACTGCCAATTCGAACAAGCCAGTCCCGGCCAATCCAGCAAAGCCACCGGCCCACAGTCTCAATACAAGCTCCAGGTCCGTAAACGGATAGGCAGCTGCGCCGATAACAATGCCGGCCACAAAGCTTACAGACGGTACAATGTTTTTTGGAATAGTCACTGTACGCTTAGCCAGTTCCACCAAGGCCGTCACGATTGGCAAAATGACCGTTGCAAAAATCAATACGTCTTCCATGTTCTCACCTCCTTATTAGTCAATTAAAAAACCGACTACCTGGGGGGCAATCGATCTTTGATATCCTTTAACTCATTTATAACGACATCGTACTTTTCACTGAACTTTTCCAATAAGCTTTGCAATCTCATCTCTCTAGCCTGATTAGCCTTCATGACATATATCAACAACCAAACAAAAAGAGCCGCAAACGGCCCTTGAGTTAAAAAATATTGTAATACCGTATCCACGGTAATCTCCTCCATTCTAATGACCCTCCCCCAATAATTTGCCTCTCTCTAAAAATATAAAAAATACGCCAGAGTTATCTAGCGTATAATTTTTAATATGAATTTTTGACTTGAATATTAAGCAGTATTGTTATTATTAGCGATACTACAAATGTCTTAATTGCAAAAGAATGAATGGAAAGTAAGAACTTGCCAATCTCACCATAGGGACTACTCATATCTACTATGGTGTTACCGCCACCTGGAATGGGAGCTTTTAAATCTACTGTTACATATTTAAATAAAACTACTATTCCAGCAAAAACTGCTATAAGAATGAACAGACCTTGTGCTCCTTTTAGCAAATTAACTCTATCCAAAAAACCCCTCCTACCTTTATTATCTATATTATTTTAGCAACCCGTATTTGGCAATGATACAACAATACAAGCATAAAAAATACGACTATTCGGCGATAATCAAATCTTCGCGGCCCTCGGCGATTAAAATGGCATCAACGTCCGGCTTAAGCACGTCTGGCACTCTGTTATAGTCCCATTTGCCACGGATAATGTAAGTTGCAAATAACATAGCCAACATTCACTTACCTCCCATCATTAATTCAGTGAGTTCCATTAGAGCGATGGCGTTAAGCTCTTCGTCACTAGGCTTGTTTTTTTCTTCCTCACGTTCCTTTATTAATTGTTGTTGATACTCTCCGTCTTTTATTAATTTGTCGTCCACGTACTTGAAAATGACCGGGTTTCTTAGTAATTCATGGCCTTCGTCGACTTCAACCTCTATCTCATTAGGGATGTAGGATGGTCTATCACCATACCCCGTTACCCTGTCGCCATCGAGGAATAGATATATCTTCACCATGTTCCCTCCTAACATTCGAAAATGTATCGCAACACCACGTCGTTTAGTGGGGCATTATTGTTACCGTCATTGCCCCGTATATGGTCATTATATACGTAAATATATTTGGCGCCATGATCTAGATTATCACTATTCGGGGTTACGAAGTAACATCCTCCGCCCTCCAGTGACGTCATTCCGAAACGTTTGGGTATTATGCTGAATACCCAGTTAAAGTCATTGGAGCCAGAGCCAACGTCATAGTCGGACCATACTAGAATCCACCCAGTTTTGCATTCCGACAGCTTCTTGGATGGATATGCCTCTTGATCACCCTTAGGATATATGGACCCAGACCATAAATGCTCCATTAGGGTGAGATTTATTCCCTTCCACTGTAAGTCCCCACCATCAGATCCCCATGGAACCTTGAGTATGACATTATCCTCGTAATCCTGTATGTTCCAATAAGCCCCTGCAGATGCTGATGGTGGTGCGTGTAGGTTTCCGTATTTATCAAATGTAGCCCCAGACAAATGCCCGAATCGCACACCCTCACGCAGGGTTAGATCATCTGTACCACTCAAGAAACTATATAGACCTTCCTCTGGTGCGTATATCGACGGATATTTACCCATCACCAGCTGTGCGCCATCAACAGCATGCCAATAGTTGTTTGCCCCCCAGAATACAATGCGGACCGATACGTAATCTACCAGATCGCTTTCCCGTGAAGCAGGTATACTGAAAGTAGTGGACCTACGTACGGAGCTATAATCGCTTGGCACTTCTGGAAATGTGGTTTGCTGGAAAGTCTCGATAATAGTGCCGTCTATGTCATCATAAAGTTGTATTGATATGCGCGGGCGTGCTCCGGCCGATACATTCCTCTGTCTCCTAAAATGGGCACTGACAGAATATACAGTATCCACTTTGAATTTTCCTGCAGGTATAAATTGCGACACATAATCGCTATTACGCACACATATATTTTGGTTGCCAAAATCTACTGTATGGCTATTGTTGTCCAGTCTTAGCCCTACTCTTGGCGTGCCATTGCTCTTCCATAATGAAGATCTGACATTATTGCTATCACCGGAATTATAATCCAACCACATATAATCATAATTGACATTGCCATTGCCCCGTATCAACTCGAATGAATGATCTAGTATATAATTTTGCAAGCTGGCGATATTGTATTCCATACCCGATGTGCTATCCTTAAGCACGAAATTGCCATCCACTACAGATACATTACCGAATGTACCGCTAGGACCCTGCAATTCCCCACCGAAACGTACATTGCCATCGTCATCTACGACGAATTGGCCATTACCTACATTCAAACCGTTTAAGGACTTGATATAATCGGCTACCAACCAATTAACACCGAATGAAGTATTGGTGTCCACTATGTTTGGTCCCTGTGGACCCCGCGGACCTTGATCGCCTTCTGGACCCTGTGGTCCTGTCTCGCCTTCTATTTTCGCCCACGTGTAGTCGGAAGGGTCTGTGGACTCCGTTGCTGTCGTCTTGTTATGCGCCAAACCGATATATCTTTTACCGTCTGGATAGTTTGACATCCCATTTCCGTTTACATCATCAGCGTAACGTATCCAAGTAAAACGTGGCTGTCCATCTTCTCCAGGAGGGCCTTGTATTCCTTGGGGGCCTGTCTCGCCTTTTTCACCCTTATCACCTTTATACTTCGACCACGAATAGTCAGCAGGATCATCGCTCTCCGTTTGCTCTACATTGTTGTACGACAGTCCAATGTATTCCTTTCCATCTGGAATGTTCGACATTCCATTGCCCTGCTCATCGTCAGCATATCGAATCCATGTATAACGAGTTTGGCCGTCTGCTCCAGGAGGACCCTCAACCCCTTGCGGGCCTTCCGGTCCTTGTGGTCCTTCTACTTTCGCCCATTGGTAATCAGCAGGATTTGAGGACTCAACGGCACTTTCATTATTATATGAAATCCCCATGTAGGATTTCCCCGTTGGATTATCGCTCATTCCGTTTCCTAGCTCGTCATCAGCGTACTTTATCCATGTCCAGTACGTTTGTCCATCTTGACCAGGAGGACCTTGCACACCCTGCGGACCGCCGGGACCTATTTGCCATGAATTCGTTGCTTCGTCCCAACGTTTCCATAAGTCCTGGTCCGGATTTGAAGTATCAATCCATATTAACTGTTTATTCTCAGGTTCAGTCGGACCTCGATAAAACTTCTGCTCTGCATACTCTTCCGTATGCTCTTTGGACTTTTTTAAATTCTCTTCGGCTTGTTTAATACGTTCCTGTTCTTCTTTTGTCAGTCCCTCATTCGTATATTTTATAGATTTTTCTAATTGAACCTTTGAGTATTTTACGGGAAACTCTTGTTGTTCTACACCTGTAAGTTCATCGAACCTCTTTTTTATTTTCGTAATGAGAGTCGGTTTAGCCTCCCCGAACGTTCCTTCGAGTGTAAAACCATTCACTTCATGAATTTCCTTTAATTCAACGATTGGTGCAGCAAGCATAATCCCCCATTTTTTGTTTAGAATTGTTACCCGACAACCAATATCAAAGTCAACTTCATATTCGAAAGGGGTTTTAGCGATTGGCTTACCGTTAGGAATTCGATTAACTTCTTCTGTTATTGGAGTGAAGATTTGTGCTTCAAAGGACAGAAGTCTTCCTTTTTCTAATAACTTTTGCTCCCCTCGTTCCTTAAGTTGATGTTCAACTTCCTGATTAGTCTGCTCCTCGTCCTCACTTCCGATATCCCGAGCGTCAATAAAAGTTTCAATTCTTTCCAGCCCTTCTGCTTCTTCACCTACTTGAACTATTATCCTTTCTTCCCCTTCTCCAGGGCCTCCTACATATCCTACATTTTTGTAATCTTTGTCACTATCGGTAAATGACTGATCTTTAATTGTCCCGAATTCTGGAGAGAACACAACAGGGGTAAACCCTGATTTGTTTCCCTTCGTCAAGTCTTTCATTTCCATAACATCAAAAATGAATTTTTTGTTAGCCGTATCTGCATATACTGTCCAACCTAGCCCTGTCTGCTTGCCAATTGTTTCAAACTCGTCAGACACTACTTTAAACCGAGATTCCCAAGCAATGTGGTCACCACGGTGCTTATTAGGAGCAACTTCTATCATAGGCATTTTTCTTTTAGGATCCTCTGGATTAACAAAATGCTTTTTCACATAGTGCTTCATTACCGTTTCTGCATCACCACTTTTCCGATCATAACCTCCGGCATCATCACTACTTGGAACTGTTTGCCTTCGACTGATTAACCCATCTAACGTATAGCCAGTAATCTTCCAGTTTTCTGATGCTTTCCCTTTCTCATCGAGGGCAATCTCCCTAGTCAGAATGATTCCGGCTTTGTTTGCTTTTTTATCCAAAACTATTATATTGCCTTTCTTTAAGACTTCCGCACCGTCCATATAACGGTTAATATGCAGCTCAAACTCACCTTTTCCATAAAAACTTCTGGGGAACTGTAAACTTTCATATCTCTCAAACTCTTTTTCTAAATCAAGGTATGGAGTGTACACTCTAATAGGTCTTTTCATTAACTCCCTCCTTATGAAAGTTTAGCAACTCTTAGGCGTATAAGGTTTGGCGTTACAGGGTCGCCGCCAGTATGGAATACTATGGCTTTGAATTGTACTTCATCCCCTGCTTGCAAGCGATCTATTCCACTAGCAATCACAAAGTTATCATTCGATGAATCTAACACTTTCGCAACCATAGGAAAGGCTTCTTCTCCGTTGACGTAGACATAAATCTGAACATCAATTCCAACAGGGAAAGATATACCCCACCAACCGATTTCTGCCCAAAAGCTATAAATGCCCCTTGCTCTTGCAATGAATGTGGAATCAGAATTAATTTCACCTTGTGTATCTTCTATAATAGTTCCCCACGGAACCTCTCTTACTTGGCTTTGTTCAAATGTTACGCCTTGCTCGTTTATAGACTTGATGAAGGACTGATTAAGGAACGATGCCGTCCCATGTTCATCAATGGAAAGCGCCCTATAAATGTTATGCAATGGAATATATCCACAAACCGAATCGATTGTTCGTTCATCGGTTATCTGATAATTTTCAATATAAGATTTTCCCGCTTCGATTAACACTTGGGCTACACTCAATTCATAAATATAGCTGCTCCTAGTAAGAGACGGCGGAGTTGGGTTCGTACCCGGAATCCCCTTTTTAACATATGAATAGGTCTTTCTTTGAGTGGGAGTATTATCGAATGCAATAACTATGCGATCTATACGGTCGGTGTCAGGCTCCGCAATATCATGAATTAAGTCTTTGGCTGCTGTGTTTTCGTACATATAACCATTCGCAAATGCATATCCAGCTGCTAATGACACAGTCATATTTTGCTTTGATGATACAGCTAAGTCATCTAACGTATTTGTATTGGACACGCCATTACCGATAATTTGGGCATGAAATCGAGCGAAATCTCCCGCTTTATACTCATAAGCAGGTCCGCCTTCAGGCGTATTAAAAAAGTAGCTTCGTTCTACCATTAGTCTTTATTCCCTCCTATATTCCTACATATCTATTCTTCCAAGCGATGGATGCAATTGCGTTATCGGTTGATGAATCAGCCACATAACTTATTTCGTTCTGGCCAGGGATCAACTTAAATAGTTCCGAATAATCGTCTAAATAACCCCACGCCTTTTGAATAACGCTTCCATTGAGATAGATTTCTACTCTTTTGTTTTGTTGATTGGTATCTATATGCAAAACCTCGTCAGCAGAAAGTGTCCTCCAAATCCTTATATAATCTCCAGTTGTACGATTTTTTACCATCGGGTTACTTACGGGTCCCTGGATATTAATTTGAACTGGTGTTTCTACGTCTCCCTCGTTATAAATACTTGTAGAATCACCCTCAACCCCGAACTCTACTGGAAAATTGAAAGGAAATGTGAACCTCCCTTCATAAGCCTTTAAAGCTCGCGATACTTCTTGTGGGTCTTTCCAATATGGATCATAGCAAGTCAAAGAGACAGAAGAGGTCTGCTTTAATGGTGTCCTGTTCCCTTTTCCAGAGGGAAATGTAGGGATGCTATCTGCCTTTCCTTTTATGACTTTTGTTTGATAACCATCCTCATAAGTTAATGTTCCCTCACCAAGTTTAGGGTTGAAAACCCTGGCCAATGTTTGTCGTAATCCAGGCAAATCCCCGGGTGTGTTTGCCTTAATCGAGACAGTAAATGGGATGACCCTTTCCTCCAACCTAGAATCAAAAGGAATAGAACCATCTTGGTAAGGTGCTTTTTGTGACTGGTTATCAGCTTCCACATCACCTAACCCATCGATTGACGTTAAAAAAAATGGAGCCTGGCTCCCTATTACAATTGATTCCCCACGTGTATTTGTAAAAGTAATCTTTTTCATTTAGTCCAGCTCCAATGCTAAATCTCTTAACATCTTCTTTTGTCTTTTCGTTGACTCTGCCGGCGTAGACTCAGCGGGTGTAAAGTAATTGTGTATGTCTGCTCTCAAACCTTCTCCTCGAGTAGGACTCATCAGGCCAGCTATCTTTTCGCCAATAGCACCTAACACCTTTTTAGTTAATGGTAAGGCAGCTTCCGGTCCAGCTTCACCGAAGCCCTTCAATCCACCAGGTGTGTTGAAGATCGTCGGACGAGTAAATAGCGCACCTTTTGCATACCAATCAACACTTAATTTAGGTAACCCGTTCTTAATCCAATCCTTAGGATTTAAAGAGGCATTAGAAATCCCAAAGTGCGGAAGTTTGATTTTGGTTGTGAAATTGCTGAATGCTGATTTTATATCGCTGATCCATCCAGTCACTTTGTCCTTG
Source organism: Sediminibacillus terrae (assembly GCF_009602435.1). Lineage (GTDB taxonomy): Bacteria > Bacillota > Bacilli > Bacillales > Amphibacillaceae > Sediminibacillus > Sediminibacillus terrae. The sequence continues at coordinate 189,502 of NZ_VZDQ01000027.1, read as the reverse complement.
GCAGTACGAATCGGATCCATAACAGCATTTTTTATTTTCTTAAAGATCGATCTAGCCTTAGAAAGAATGGACTCAAATCGGTACCGTAATCCAGTAACCAAACTTTGGGCTCTAGAAATCACATTGGAAACCATGTTGCTTATGGTTGATCGAATTGCTTGGCCAAGGGAACTGAAAATATTCTGGCCAAACGCTCTCATTGTGTTGAACTTATTTCGTACACTTGTAGCAAATTTCACTATCGAGCTAATCACTTTGGACACAAGTGATTTTATAATCGCAAATACTTGGTTATTTAGATTTTTGAATATCTGCACCGCTTTAGTCCAAAGACTCGAAAAACAAGAAATAGCTTTTGTAGCAAAAGCCTTGATTCCACCCAGGATCCTGCCAAACATCATGAGGTTAATAAAATTCCAAAGAAATTGGACAGCACCTTTAAAGAGCTGCTTTACACCTTCCCACATTTTGGAAAAATCGCCAGTAAATAAGCCGGCAAAAACTTTGATCAAGCCCATAATGATATTTAGAGCCCCGCGGATAACGCCCTCTATATTTGTCCAGACCATATTGACTATGGCCATAACGGCCGGCATGACCGCCTGTACAATGGTTAGTATAAAACCAAAACAATTTTGTGCCGCTGCTATAATTTGCGCTCCGTTTTCTTGCCAAAATTGAGTGATTTGGGAGACGATTTCACCGACAAACGAAACAATTCGCTGGAGCAAAGGCTGTATAAATGGCCATAAAACAGACCACGCTTGAATGACAATTTGCGACATTATCTGAAACCGAGCTATTGTACTCTGTATAAAGCCATTTATAATCTGCTTGATGAGATTTATTGCTGCAATGATTTGCTGAACCATCGAAGGGGATAATCCTAGTTTTAGTAACAAGGACGATCCTTTTGCCGTATCGCCAGTGAATAGAGCGAACAAGGCTTCCAGACCCTCTTTAGCCATACCTGCATATTGAACAAATTGGTCAAAGCCTGATTTAACACTGTTAAAGAATCCCATGATCTTACTGGCTTTATCTTCCCCAAAGGCATTGGTTAAAGTGTCTGCTGCCCCTTTTACGTCTCCTTTCGCCATCGATGCAACAGCGCTCATTACAGGGACAACTCTTTCTAGTCCAGTTTTAAATTTTTTAAATATAGGTCTCGACCATTCTCTTGCAATGGTTCCCATTGAGTCCTTGGCATTTGAAATTAAACCATTGAACGTCTTTGATTGAATCTCCATCCCGCCAGAATATCGATCTTCCATCAGAGCGAACAGAGCCTCATTAAATGCTTCCATGTCCGTGATTTGTCCCTTGGCGTTCACTACCTCGGATTTACCCATTTCAGCTGATTTTTTAATGAGCATGTCCTTTGTGATGCCAAACTCTTTTAGTCGTTCCAACTCCCCTGTCTGGGCGTCTGCTACAGCCTCAACAGCTTGCATAAGAGGTTTCCCCATTACTGCAGCCATGTCACCGGTTGTTTCTAACACATCTTGAGCTTTAAGACCATAAGACTCCAAACGAACCGTAGCTTCCATAATATCCGGAATTTCGAAAGGAGTTTTTGCTGCAAACTTCTCAGCCCAAGCTAATGTCTTTACTGCTTTTTCGCTGTCTTTTAATACAACAGCGAGAGTATTCCGGTACTGCTCCATCGAAGCATTGGCTCCGATAGTAGAGCTGCTTGCCCCGCTTACAGCCCTACTAATTCCTTGAAAAATCGCAATACCACCGGCTACACCTGCAGCTACTTTTCCTGTACTCTTCAAAAAACCAAAAAAGCCTTTTGTCGTTTTTCTGGCCTGGCTGTCATCTGCAGTAATTTTTACATTAGCCGATCCAACGTTATTAGGCATATTTCCAACCTCCCTTCTTCCAAAATAAAAAGCCCGAGATTAATCCTCGGACTTCCACCACACTCCGCTTACATACTCAGAATGCTCGCTATTATTTAATTGTTTTGCTGCCCGTCTAATAGCTTCCTCATAGTCTGGGAGCATAATATTATCTGCGTTTTTCCCTTCGTTAAATACGCCCTCAATAACTAAGGAAACACCTCTAAAAATGTTGTCTATTTCATTTTGTTTCTCCTGATATTTTTCTCTATCGGCTTGTTGATATTTCCTGCCTAGCCATTGAGGTGTTTTATCTAAAACGTAATCCTCTGTATAGCCAAAGTGAGAAGATACGATTTCAACCTTCTCAACTAGATCATCAATCAATTTCAGCCATTCGAGATAGGGTTCTGTATCGGTGCTTGAAGGTTCTCGTCCGGAGCTTGAGGTCTGAACTTTCTCATCAGCTTCCGGACGTTCGTAAAAGCCTTTTCTATGTCTGTTTTCTCAACATAGGTCGTGATGATTTCAAGCGTATCAAAGGGGTCTATTTGCAATGCTACTTTATCCGGAATATCTAGTAGGATAGACAAAATATGAATGATTTGCTCTTCCTTCAAATCTTCTAGAACAATGGCTACCTTCTCCGCTTCTGACAGGTCAGGATCAGCAATTGTTTTCTCATACTTGTCATAAATTTTATATCCGTCAATCGCCGCAAACTTCGCAATTCGGATAAGCTTTAGAGTTGATAGACGGGGGATATTAAAAAGTTCCCCATTTGAAAGTGTAACGGTGGCTAGTGGTCCCATATCTAGCGATGATAAATCAGCCATTTTAAAATTTGTCATGAATATCCTCCTATCTCACCTGGTCGATTTCGTAATAAACATTTTCGTCTGTTGGTGCAGTATCGTCAGGATATGCTGCCAAATTCAACGGCAGATACCTGGTGGCTTTCTGGAAGTTCTGCTCCTTGTCGTCTCCGGAAACTTTACATTTACGATACACGCTCATATAAAGCGAACCATCTTTTTTCTGGTTAATAAGTGCAAGCATAATCATTGGACGATCTTCTACAGCTCCATATCCGATACGTTTGTACCCGAGTTCTGTAATGGGCGTCACTTCGTCCGTCGCTGTATAAGACGTATTTAAAGGCTCTGCCAAATAGATGGAGTCGCTAGATACCTTACTGATTCTCTTGATTTCTTCGCCGATTTGGAGCCATCCACCCTCGCTAAACTCTGTCGTACTTGCAACTTTTAAGGTGGTAGCACCTGCAGCAACATCATTTGATAGCGCAGCTGCTGTACCCGTTTCCGGTGGCACCTCTTCAATGGTGCTGCCAATTAGAGCCAACTTTCTATTTTCCACCGTGTTCTGTGCAAGCTGAGTAGATAAAGTGTGGTTCCAACCAGTGATATCATCATCAATCGGAGCAATGGATTGGTCTACAGTTACATCTTCTGTTTCAAAACTACGGTTTACAGTGATACCTTCATTAGTAGCCCCAACATCTGTCCAAGGATCATTCAAATCATATGGGGATGAAAGGTTCATGACATCGCTGATTTTTGTTGGCGCCTCTGTTCCATAAGGGGCCCAAACTAACCGCCCCGGACCGCCAATCACTTCCGCCGAATTCACATTATAAATATCGTTAGGCATTTCCCTTCACTCCTTCAAATTTCCAAGTGGGATTATTCAAAAGCTTCTTTGCTTCTTGTTCCGTCACGTCTTTCCCTACAATAAGAGAGTCACCAGGATAAACAAGTAAATCCGCCTTTCGCTTATCCTCTCTTTTAAAGCGTAAATAAAGAGCCCCATTACGCTCATTCCTGGGGCCCTTGCAAACAAGTTTCGTTATTTTCTTTTCTTTTTCAGCCAAAGTTGTTCACCTCACCCTTCTAAATGTTCTAATCGCATATAGCACCAAAACTCCGGTTTTCCAGTGTCGTCATCTATGCTGGGAATAGGATTGGAATCTCTTATACAGGATATAACTCTTATTCCTTCCATCAGGTAAGCGTAGCGTTCTAACAGATTTATAGCTTTGGCCATGTTAAGCTCAGCGTCTATGTCAGATTCCGCTCTGCTAATCACCTGGATTCTGCTATAGCCTGTACCGCCGGCAGCTCTCAACAAGACGGCCGGATAGGTCTGTTCTCTCGGGAAAGAATTGCCGATTACCGGAATCTCCATCCTTACATCCAATAATTGAACTGCAGCTGGTATTGGGCTCACATAATCAATCATCCGAACAACGTCCTTTTAGCCTGCGTTTCTGCCACTTTGCCCATCCTATCTTCTGCATCATCTAAGGCCCTGGCGAGTATGTTGTACCGTTTTTCCAACTCTGTAGCATAGGACACATTGGAGCCTGTGCTAAGGACAGTCTTGCTGCTTCCTTCGTCTAATTGGTGAAGGACATCCGCTTCGCTTGCTGGAGATCCGGTATTATATCCAATAGAGTTAACATACAAGCCTGTATCAATGTGGTCATCGTTTCTTGTGATTAATTTAGCCTCATCTGCCCATACTTTGCCTGCAGCCTCCACCATGTTTTTTCTTGCCTCCCCTAGCTTCTCCGGGAACTCCCTTCGAAAATAGTCATAGGCTTTGCGATCAATCTTCATATCAAATTTAATATCACCCACATCGATTACTCCTTTTCCAAAGTGATTTCGTAATGATGAAGCGAAGATCGTTTATAGACCGGAGCAATGTCTTTCACTTTATAAACTCCTGGATAAGTCACTCTACCTGTCTTTTTTTCTTTGATGTCTTTAAACTTATGCTCATCCTGTATCTCAACGTCTCGATCGACAAACAGAATAGTTTCTACAATGATGTCTGTTCCATACTCATCTCTTGAAACGCGGCGCTTCATTTTATCTGCGCGACAACCCAAACCCTCTACTACAGGAACAAAATCTTTAATCGGCCTGTTATATTGGTCAGTACCAACACTCTGTTTTTCCAGTAGCTTGCATTCCATGTTCAGAAGCGATTTAAATCTCATCCTGTCACCTCGATGGACCAGAAACGCGAAAAAAGTTAGGAGCTGTAAAAGCAGGCTTTAAATCCTCTAAGATATTGTCCAGTTCCTTAATTCCGGTTTTTTCACCTGGTACTGCATTTTTCATGGTTGTAAGATTTTTGAGCTGAAAAGAGTATGACCCAATGGACTCTGAATCATAAGGGCTAGTTAACGCTTCTTTGATATCTGGCTGGTCCCAAAGCCATAAATAATCTACTAGATGAGAAGTAGCAACTTTTAAATCTTCTAGGATGCCAATGTCTTCTTCATTCGAATAATCTACTCCGGTCGCTCGGAATATCCATCTTTCAGCCCTCAATATATAGTTTTCCAGCTTTTCATTAGAAAGAGAGGAAACCTCTTCAAAAGAGGCCCTCTCCTTAACTTCTTCTGCTGTAGCAAACATGCTACTTCACCTCGATGATAAACCCAACATCAATTCGATCTTGCAATTCCGATGAAGGGTTTTCCGGAAGCTCTTTCACCTGTTTTCCGGCCAAAGTAAAACCCTTCTCCGCGTATTGGGTGGAAGGGTCTTTCAGTCGGTACTTTTTCTTTGAAGCAGAATCCTGTTGTTCCTTGTTTACGGATTCGTTGCTCTTTTCTGTGTTGGCAGAAGAAGTATCTGCAGTATTTGCTTCGGTTGTTTCCTCGGATTTGTCATCATCGCCATCTGCGCTGCCTTTTTCTTTTCGGAGTTTTTCCTGCAGATCCTCCAGTTGTTGAACCGTGTAGTCTTTGTTCAATTGCTCCGCATTAAAATTTTTTTCTGGAAACTCCTCAATAACTTCCTTGATTAGATCTGGTTTGGCCATTGGTTAACCCTCCTTATCTAGCTTGATCAAGATTTACAATCATCCTGGCATTTTTGGAAAACGGAATATAATCGGTGGACTTGGAAGCATAAGAGCCCTCCACCTGTGTTTTAACGTTACGATCATTTTCAACCGACAGCCCTTTGTATTCATATTCAGCAAGCGCGAAATCAGTATCAACCAACATGATGCGATTGTCCGGCATTTGGTCAGATACAAATGGCTTGGAATTAACCAGTTCAGGGATTTGGCCGTTTTTCAATTCATTCAAGAAGATAAGGTTACCGCTATCTTCTTTTTGAGAGGACCACTTTTCTGCAGTTGTCAGGTTCATTACAGCAAGTTTAGGTGTAAATCCGTACTTATCTTGCATGTACTGGCCGGCATACCACATATCGGTCAACTTGAAGTCATTTGCTGTCTTAACACCCAGTGTAGGAGCAGCATCTGTACCATCTTTGTAGTAACCGTTCAAAAGACGCTCAACCGCAAGATATTCATCTGTCCGCCCCATCCGTTGGCCACGCAATTGCAAATGCAGCTGTAGCAAATCGATATTCATAGACTTCGCTTCGTCAGTGATCTCCACACCAGAACCACGCTTGTAAACCCGAACTGTGTGCTTATCATCCAGCTTGATAACAGCTACTGGAATAGGAGCCGCTTGTCCAACCAGTTTGAAGTCCAGTTCTTCTTTATCAGGGTCCTCCATGGTGTAGTAGCCATATGTCATTTGATCAATCGGAATAGTCTTGGCAATCAACTGGTCAGCACGGCCAGCTTTTTGGAAGCCCATACGGATTCCATCTTCGATGATGGTATTGAACAATGGCTTTGTATTGTCATTCTCATACAAGCTACGGACGGTCTCAACACCGAGGTTGTTAATCCCAAGGGCTCGAACAGCATCCTTCAAAGTTACGCCCTCGTCTTCAAGATAAGCTCGGAAAAGGAGGGAGCTATCTTCCCTGGCAAGGGTATCTCCCATTACCGATAACCTTTTGTCATTCTTGGCAATATCCTTCATACGAGATTTCAATGCTGCACCCGTCTGTAATTCAACTGTGTCTCCGCGTTTGTTTTTAATTTTTTTGAATGGCATTCTCTATTTCCTCCCTTATGGTAGTAGAACTTCAACTTTAGATTTTCCTGCATCAACTAGAGCAACGTAGGTACCATTATCAACTGGGTTTCCGTCTACATCCGCCGCTCTTTTGACCCCGCCGTTTCCATCGGCAACAATAGAATCACCAATAGAAATGTCACCGCTATAAGTAAACTCATTGTTACGAGAAAAACTGTAGGCATATGCCCCTAGAGGTTGATCTTTGCTTTGAACGGCATGCTTTGCAACCAGCTGAATAGCGTCTCCGTCTTGGCATTTCAGGACCTGGTACTCTCCAGAATTATCTAGCTTTAAAGGTGTTCCTGCTGTCACGGGATTTTCTTCTGTTGCTTCAACAGCAAATACAGTCAGTGACAAGCCATAATCATCTGGTACAACTCCGCCTTTTTTAAACAACATTATTTACCATCTCCTTCATAAGTTTCTGAAACCACTACATCGTCATCACTAGGGACTCCAACTCCACGAGTTCCTGGATCATCTACCTCTGTTTGACGACCAGGTGTAAGACCATCCTTGGCCAAACGATTATAGGTTTCAATTTCGTCTTTGATGTATTCCAAGTCAGCTGTCCGTGTCAGCATCTGACGGTACTTTTCCTCGTTGAACTTGTCACCTTGCGCACGTACCCGGGCTTTCACAGCTTCATCAACGGTATCAGCAAAATACTGACGGCCTTGCTCCGCTTCTTTTTTGAGAGCCCTAACACCCTCTACGGTGGCCGCTTCCCCAAGTTCATTCCGTAGCTTAACGTCATCTGGTTGACGGAATGTTTCTCCCTCCCCGGATAGGACGTCGTACACTGATCGCTTTTCGAGTTTCCCTTCCTGGATTGCTGTTCTGATTTGATCTAATAGGCTCATATCTGTTTTTTCCTCCCTTTTTGGCATAAAAATAGCAGTGCTTCCTCTCTCAAATCGAGTCTGGAAACGCTGCTCTAACTTCGTGATTTTTTCTTCTGGTAATTCTTTCTGCTCTACATATTGCCTTGCTTTGTCGATATAGGCTCCAGGTGTTGAACCTTTGTAAACAGTAGATACTTCTCTGAGTCTCGCATCGACTACCCAGGCAAAAGACATTCGCCCTTCTTCGTCTTCGAGACCTGGTATATGTGGACATTCCCAGTCCCACAAATCTCTGCCACAGGATCCGCATCGATACCATAGCTTATTACCACCAAAGCCTACTGACATATCACGAATGATTCCGCCTTGAATGGCTTTGACAGTATCATCAGTCTTGTTTCCATTCAAAGTTAATCCTCGAATGATGTACCAGCTGCCACGAACAGAATTATAATCATCTCCACTTTCGGTAGCCGGCACCAGAATGCCTTCATAGGAACGGCCATATGGATTGGTGAAAATATTATGACCTTCTTGGAGTGCCACACCGTTTTTCAAGTCCTCTGAATAGTTCCGGAGCGTTGTTACTGGATCCATTTTTGTAAAAAAAGAGTCCATTCGGTCATTGGAACAATTGCCAGAAAAAGCGAAAATATCTTCTTCATTCAGTGGGTTTAAAGCAAACCGATTAATTTTCTCCATATCCACGTCCTGGTTATCGTCTACAGAAAGACGCACAGGCAAATGTAGCATATTAGTTTCTTCTCCCAACTTCTCACCCCCTTTCAGGTACTTTTATAATCCTCTCCGCCCTGTGCTGTAGGCCCTCGTTAAACTTGCTTAAGTCCTCAGCATTGAAGTCGAATTCTTCGGCCAACGTTTGGATTGCGGCTGTCACCAAAGCTGCAGCCATGTTTTCCTGATGTTGTTGTGCAAATCTAGGCAATTCTTCAAAGTTGTTATACTGTTGTTTTTTCTGGGCTCGTTCGGTCCTCCGTCTTTCTGCTCTATTCATTTAGCTTCGCCTCCAAATCATCTTCCTCGCCTTCGAGGATCCTTGTGTAAAAACACCGGCACTGGATAGTATTCTCGGCCGAAGCTCCATGAGAAGTATCGCCTGGGAACATCAACTCTTCACCGCCAACAATGAAAGTCTCCTCAAATCGAACCGTTTGGCCGTCAGCTGCAGCATGTGCATCCCGTGTATTTGGTTGGTGAGCACTATGCCATGTTTTTCCGATAACCATGCCAGATTGATAGTCTCCTTGGAATTGCCCTGCCCTGGCAGCAGAAATCATTTCAGTTCTGGCAATAACCGCTGAACGTGATTCGCCGAAACCGTAATGGACTTCTAAAGCTTCTACAGCCTTGGCGATACTGTAGTTTCCCTCTTCCACTACATCCCAAAGTGTCATAATCACATACTCGTCAGTAACGCCTTGAATTAATTCAGCATCCCTTCTGGATCGTGCCTGCAACCAAGTTAGCAACTGCTCATCTTTTTGATCAAATTCAGCCTGTGGATCAAGTTCCAAGATCGAAGCTTCACCAGCTAAAATAGCCGCCTGTTCTATCCAGTCGCGGCCTTCTTCATCCCATAATTCCAACTGTTCTTCGGAATCATGGAGGATATTCACTTTTACCCACTCTTTAAAAGCCTCCGGAATCTCCTGTCTGTCATCATCTGCCCTATTTCTTTTTAAGAACTGATAACTGTCAACTAAGACCCGTGTCGGTGGAGCGTCCGCCTCTTCTATTCGTTGGATATATGTTGCTTGCTGGTCTTGCAGTATTTCATGAAAAGCCTTCTTGGCATCTGTTGTCAGTTTTGCTACATCGGAGGCCCAGTCGGTTTCAAGTTCCTTCGCAAACTCATCCTCCTCATCCGTATCGGCCCGTGAGGATTTCGTTTTAATAGTTCTCGCTGCGTTTCTGCTTTGGCGAGACCTGTTAGTCCTGAAGGGAGTAGAAGGTGCCTGCGGCTCTCCTACAGCTTCATGTCCGACTGCCGATACCGCTGCTTCATCATTATCAATCCATCCCTGTTGTACCTGCTTAATCAACATATTGGTCTCTGTAAGAGCGGCTTGTGCTTCTTGCCGTCTATCAGTTGTCCTTAGCTTGTTGAAGGTTAACCGAGACCTAGCATTTATACCATTGACCCTTAAAGATAAATTATAAGCCCGCTCCATGACACGTTTAGTAGCCCTCTGGATGCTTTCAATACCGGCAACATAGATTTGCCACTGCACGGTACCATGTGTTTCTGTAGTCCCTTCATTCCTCCCCAGAAGAATAGGAAGCTGCTTCAAGGAGGTTACGACTTGCTGATTGATTACATTAATTATCTTGGAAACATCCATCGATTTTCCACTAGTTCCTCCGACCATGCTGACCTTAACAGCATCTTGATGAACGAAATTATCATCAGGCTTTAACTCTTTAAAGCCTTTCTCAATGTTGTCGATGAAGTCATTTACAAACCTTTGCACCGCTTCCGGGCCTTTCGCAGCTACAGATTGAGGTAGACTATTCATGATTGCCTCTTCAGCAATTGAGATATCATACCTAGCATGACCTTGGTGATGGGCGACAGCCTTTAAATCTTTCAAAACTTCTACCTGAAAGAAAATAATCTGCAGTACAGGAAGTATTGGACTTCTCCCATATGGATCACCGATGTCTGGATCAATAGGATAATAGAATACTTGCTCCTGATTAAGTATTTTGTAAGTACCATCCTGTTGCCGTTGTACCAGGTCCATTTCCCCTGTTTCCTTGTTCTTGCGCCAGTCAAGTGTAGACGGGTCCACCGCATGAAAATCTACAACATCATTTAGTCCCTCGTTAAGTTCCACCTCGAGGGCAATGGCTCCCTGCGTGTAACCAGTAAGGTTAAGAACGTTGATAAGTTGGTCTGCTCCGCCCCCGTATAGCTTTCCAACACGTTTGGCCAAATCATCCAAGATATTTTGCCCTTGTTTATATTGAGCTCCCGATGGCTTCAGACACTCTAATTCGTGCCCCTGGTTACCTAGCCGAAGAAAATTCCAAATGGCCATCGATGCGTCAGGGTTAAGGTCCCTGATCAGTTGCAGGGATTCCATTACATCTTTATTTCTCAACTGATCACGCCTTACAAGGCCCTCATACCAACCAAATTGCTTTTCCCACTTGTCGGTTGTCGCCTTTCCACTTTCCAGTCGAGTTGCAACAGCTTGGCGTAATCCTGTGAAATACTTTTTTGCTTGCCTTTTGTTTCGCCATGCCCGGTATGTTTGTATTGGTCCCATTCATTCACCACCTTTCAATTACCAGCCGCCAATACGTGGAACCGTAATATATTTCAGCGCCGGCATATACTTCCTTAGTTGAATAGCAATGGCCAAGGCCATCACCAAGTCATCGTGACAACCTGACTGTGCCTCTTCCCTTCCCTTCTCATTTACGATGAAGGTAAATAGCTCATTTAAAAGCGCTGGGCTGTTTAGTATCATCGATTCCTCTCTCATGACTGTCCGCAAATCAGACATCATAATTGGTCGGGTTTTCTTATCAGTCGGCCAGCCTGGTACTTTTTTCTCCTCGCCATTTGCAGAATCATAATCGACATGGTGATATAGATTTTCATAGCCAACCTGGTTGATTAACGTATTAAGAACGGAGTGGCCATGGTTATTCCTCTCCACCCCAATTAGTGCCGTATTGTAATACCAGCCGGCAACGGCCAACTTCTTCCCGAAGATATCGGGATCCCAATGCCCGTGTATCTCGGCAACTTGTTCGTTGGTTTCCCAATCGATAACATGAGCTGCTGAATAATCTCCATTCGCTTTCCCTTCTGCCACGTCACTGGCAAGGACATATCGATGTCCAGGTTCCGGCTGCTTGAATATCTTAAGTTCCGGACTTGAAGAAGTGGTCTCATAAACGCTTCTGCTTTCATAATCAATTTCATAAGCGCCATAAGGATTGTTCTGTACCTTTTCCAGCAGTACCTTCAGCTTGCTCATATTAAAAACAGGACGGCCAGAGCTTAAGAAGCAGCTGGTATCGTCCTCGGGATATTCCTGAAGGAAACGTTCTTCTTTCGAGAGCCCGTCCTTCTCTGGCATTTCGGATATCTTCCAACGGCGCCATTTCAGTTGCTCCGGAGTAAGATGGTATTGATCTACAATTCGCTGCTCCTCTTTTGTTGGGGACAGCTTCTCCCCTTTCTCAAGTGACAGCTGATAATCCGGATGGTCAAACCATCGATAGAAGTGCGGTTCCCATTGAACTTCGCCCGCCTTCGCTTCCTGATAGGTACGATAAAAATAATTCCCCACACCATTTGCTGTAGTCTCCAGGACAACACGGCCATCTCTTGGTACCGCCTGCAGCAACCCAGTCATTAGTGTTTCGGGATCCGGCCAGAAGGCTACCTCGGAACAATGGAGATTGTTGATTGTGGAACCACGACCGAAGTCTGTACTCCCTGCGGTACCCACATAAATCCGGCTATTTATGGATTCAAAATAGTATTCCTTCCGGTTGCCGTACTTAGGCTTGCTTCTACCGTCATTAAGTTCCTTTTTCTTTTGTTCAGGCAGGCTGTTATACATAAACTGGACAGCATCAAATAGCTTTCTTGTACTGTCTGCATCATGTGCAATAATGACGGTTGTGGTGTTTGGTGTGTTAATCGTATCGTCAAAAAACTCCGCCAATATGAGCGTGGAAAAACCCAACTGACGAGGCTTAAGGATAATATCCCTTTGTGTCTTATCCTCCCAATAAATAGCCTGAATAGGATTGAATTCTAAATTGATTACCTCTTTGTTTTTTGTCCGAATAAACAGCTGCCTATTTATCCGTTGCTTTGGCGTTAATGTTTCTTTTTCTGCAGTATGCTTTGCTGTTTCTTTTATTCGATCATGGATATTCGCTAACACATCAGCTTTCACCCCTTAGCTGCATCTGCTGGTCAACGAGCTTTTGCATTCGAGGATTTGCAGCAACCTTCTGGATGGCTTCCTGGTATGCTTCCTCATTTGCCTGTTGAAATAAATCCATAAAAAGAGAAAGGTACTCTTGAACTAAACTAAATTCAAAAGCCCTTTCCCTTAGGTCAGCTAGGAACTTGCTGTTTTCCCTCAGCTCCCTGTTCAGTGAGGTGATCTCCGTTACCTTACGACTTAACTCTCTTGTCATGGCTGATTGGAATTTTTCTAATTGGTGAGTAATGTCTTCTTCAGCCATCAGTTTTTCAACTACCTGGTTCACCAATTCATCCATCCGATCATTCACAAATTCCGGTAAGTCATCCAGCAACTCGAAGCGCTCTAACAGCTTTTCTGTCGTCTTATACTGGATCTGTATAATGTCCAGCTCCTGGTTAACTGTCTTCAGGACGCGCCGGCGATCCTGTTGGATGACCTCCTTCTTTTGCTGCTGCTCTTTATTCTTTAAAGATTCGACATATCGGGCAATTGCAGTATGAGAGATTTTCTCTCCGGCCCATTCCGAGCACTCCTCTGCAAGTTGCCTGACTGATTTCCCCTCTTTCATACCTGCAGCAACAATCTCCTGGCAGCCGTGTTTTTCGATTTTATTCTGTCTCGGCATGTTCCGATACACCTCACTTTGTAACGATACATTTTAACGTTACAGACCAGACAACGATGGGGACATTAGATGAAGTTATTATTCTAACGCCTTGTATCATTGTCTCGTTTGTAACGTTACGCATAGAAAAAAGCACCCCGGTTGGGATGCTGAAAAGATTTACGCCTTCAATAAATTATATATTGATAAGATATTATCCCTGCATTCTACTTTTTTGTTTCCTAAATCCTTATCACTATCAAAGGTATAATTCTTCCCATCATTAAATATAACCTTCATCCAACCTTGACCATTAGCATTAAAAATTAGCTCTGTTTCTGCTATGTCTCTGAAATTCTTTACAACTGTTCTAACTGCTCTTTGTTGGTCAAAAGACATTTTAGTAACCCTGTCTTCTTCAAATATATAAATTTCCACTTCATAAAACTCATGACCACCGAATAGGTTCTTTGCATAAAATGCTTTTATCTTTTCTTCTTCTACCAGTATTTCCAATGACTCGAGTTGGTCATCAATTCTCAAATCGCTAAAGCTGCTTTTTCTCATTAATTCTTTAAATCCTTGATAATCAATCCTCAATCTTTCAACCCCCTTACAACGTTGACGCATTAAATAAGTACTGGTATATTTCATCAATCGATTCAGCTAAATCACGAGAATGACTACTCTCTGTATCCGTGGACGAGTCTAGCTTTATAGGATTTCCTATTCCTTCGACAGATAAAAAAAGCTTTCGCTGAATCGTGAATCCTGAGCTTACTATCAGTTCTAGCTCTTTAATTCGATTATTTTTTATGGTCAGGAAGCTGAACTCGCCATCACTAAACTGAACTATGATTGTTTGATTTTCACAAAAGAAAAACAGTTCCATATTCTCATCTCTGTATATACCTTTTGGGTAGAAATACTTTAACTTTGCTTCTAGACCTAAACGTTCAAATGTCTCTACGAAGTGTTCTAATACCCTAAGATTTATACTGTTTTCAATTGAGACATCAGATAGCAATGTCTTAAATTCGCTATACTCCATATTTCTCACCTCCCTCCTCGTCGAACTACTTCGACAAAAAGGGAGTTTTTTCCTTTAAGCTCCCCATATTTGCGAAGCAATATACAATGAAAGAACAGAACCACCCAACACACAAACAATCGCTATCACTCTCACTAACTCTTTAACAATGCCTTTAGGTATAACTGAAATAACTATTAAAGCTATCACACATAATACAACTGCTGTTATACCCATAATAATAAAAGGGCCAGTGACTTCCCATAATTGGGACCAATCAAATAACTCTACCTCAAAATCCATAGTATCCCCCCTTATTTTATATCGGAGGATAGACACTTTTATTAAAAGGGAAAGCCCCAATTGGTACACTTGTTTTATTCACCAAAACCATAGTAATTTTTAATACCAATCCACATCGTTTTTCCATAGGTTATTAGGCTGTCAATGGTCTGGATATCACTATTTAATTTATTTGCTTTATCCATTACTTCTCTGTACTTAATGTCTGCCTCTTCCTCAGTCCTTACGCTTGTTATCTCCATTATACTTTTTAAAACTTCTAAAACTTCTTCTTGGTTTTCTTTATTCTTTTGCACAACAGATATTAAATTACCGATATCAGCAGTATTGCTCTCTATATTTTGTAGTGTTTGGAGGACTGCTTGTTCATAATCATTCTTCATCTTTAAGGTTTCTTGTGCAACACTTTCTAATAATCCTGTATTAACCATACTTGCCACACTAGGAAGTTTAAAATCTTTTGGTACCAAAGGTGTTTTGAAATCTATTTTATTTCTCACATCATCAATATTGGACATTTTCATACCTCCCTTAGCTCAATTTTACACCAACAATAGGAAGCTTTGTACTAGTTGTTATTAAAAGTGAAATTCTAATAACTAACATATTAAAATTAAATACTTTAATAGACCTCCCGGTCTTATTCTGTAATTCTATTTATATTTAGTGCTCTATCCAAAAGCCCTTTCACTAATAGGTGGCAAGTGTACGTCATTTGTACGTCAAACTAAGCGATTTTTTTAACTTTTTTTTTGCGCGTTCGACATATTGTTGCACTGTACGTCTGCTGATGCTTAATAAATCAGCGATTTGCTGATAACTGAATCCCTGAGCCATATGCATTAAATAACATTCTCTTTCTCGGTTGGAGAATTCCAGCAGCACGTCCACCAGACGTTTTTTTGTTTCTTCAGTTAATTCTGTACTTACGGGATCGAAGGAAGGCAGAATATCCATTTCCATATAGGCTGAACGCTGGTAAGCAGCTCGCCTATCCAGCCCTCTGCGGTTACCTGGTCGACGGCCTTTTTTTAGCCAATCGAGTGAATAAGTCATATCGTTAATCATACCGTTCACTAGCTTCCTGTCCTCTTTAATTTGAGGACTTTTGCCATCGAGGGATTGCTTTAATTTTTCTAATTCATTGCGGCCACTCTTATATTCATCGATCATATCATCGATCCAAGATTTCATTTCTTCCATCCCGCTCCCTCCTTGAATAACTCCTCTGCATATCTACTTCTGGTGACAGGTTTAGATGTATTGCCAATCCGCCGGTATTCACTGTATTTAAAATAAATGGAGTATTTCATAACAACACCCCACTTAGGACAAATGCAGCAATGGATGAAAGGCAAATGAGTGTTAGATTCAACTTATTTTCTTTACTGCTCTCTTCATCCGAAACGATGTAACAAAATGAAACGATAATGACTAACATGAGTAAAATCTGAAATGCAATAATCATGTAAATCTCTCCTTTAGTTGCAAAAATTAGTATGAAATTGCAATTTGGTTGCATTCGCAATAGCCTTTTGAAAATATAAAAAAAGACACCAACTAAGCAGCTGCATGTGCAACTTACTTAATCAGTGTCCTCAGGCTTTCCTATCTTGGACCTATGAAATTATTTGAAAATAGTCTTTAGGAATTCCTGTTACTTGGTTAATAAAATGAAAAATAGACTTTAAACCAACCTTGTTTTCCTCAAACTTAGAGCAATAATTTAGAATTTCTTTTTCGTTATAACCCTTTTGATTTAAGTCGTATTCCATTAGTAGAAAGTCCATACTTCGTAAAATATCATAATAAGTAAACGGATTTTTTATAACTCTGGATAGCAAATCTTTTAGTGCTTCAAAGTAACTTGGTGGCGCGATATTTATCATATCTTTATCAAACGAAAATTTTGTGTCCGGAAATTTATCTCTTACCAACTCATAAGCCAAAGAATAGGAAGCCTTTAAGATTTCATTTCTCCTTTTTAATGGAATATCGCTGGAAAGAAGACCATCAAGAAGCTGTGTATTTCTCTCTTCTTCAGAGAAAAAATATAATTCTCTTGAAATGTTTAGTAATGAAAGAGTAAATAATATAATTAATTTATATATGCTCCACATAAAAGCCTTTGAATCCTCTTCTCTCAATGAAGGGGGGGTTTCATTATTTATTGTCTTTAGTGCAGTAATAACTTTTTTCACTTGTGAATAATAGTCAATTGCCCAATAGTCTGATGAAATAAAGTTAGCTATATCTTTGAAATGTTTATTATCTGGTGAATTTAGCTGAGAGAAAGTTTTAATTTTATTGTTCATAGTATCAGGATTCCAGGAACCCTTCCAATCATCTTCTCCAATACCATAGGATTCTTCAATTTGAGATAACATATCCCTATCAAATATTTGAATAGAAGAATCTCTCGCAAAAGTTTTTACTGTATCTCTAATTCTTTTTGTAATAAAAATCGCATCATCAGCATCGACTTCTTGTTTAACACCCTTTATCCACGAAATTCTTTCTAATGGCTTCGTAAACCCACTTTTGCAATCCAACCAAACTGATTTTTTTCGAAAATCTTTATGTATATAAACACCATATACATCTAAATCAGTTACAACATCATATGCATCTTTCAAACTACTTTTAACTATAACGCCTTGAGTAGTGTAGTAACCCATATGAAATAACAATCTCTTTGCTCTATATTCTAAGTAGTCCCCTTTATTAAATCCTTTTTGTTTTTTTCCTTGTTCTTTAGTCATAATACCTCCCCCAATTAAATAGTTTCGCCTCTCACCGTTCTAAGTAAGTGGTCTGTTGCTTCTTTTATATTTTCTGGTGATTCGCTATAAGACATTCGAATTTCCTCAGGTGAAATGAACTCGCCCTGTGTGTTAAACCTGTTAGCGTTAATAGGTTCAACTTCTGTTTGGATATCAAAATTTGGCTCGTTTATTATCTTCAGAGCTGCCTCCCCGACATCTTTTTTAAGTAATCTCATAAAATATTTTCCTTTAGAATCTGGAATTGTCTCTATTATTCCTTTTTTCTCTAAAAGTATGTAATCTGTACCATTGGCGGAATGCGGACCTACTTTATCTCTATCAATTAAAGCTCTTAAAAATGAATTCAGATCGTGAATCTTTGAATACTGAGTATATCTTTCACTAAAACGCATAGACGCCAGAAGTATTTTAACATCATCTAGTATATCGTCATTATATAAACCTTCACCTATAAGGTTAGAGCTAAAACCAAATTCTTTTTTGATGCCTCTATTAGTTGCTACTATAGTAGGGTTTATTATTCCCGTTTTTAATGCAAGGTTTAATAAATTTGGTGCTATCGGAGGTAAATCCTCAATGGGAAACCCTTGTTTCTTTTGTATAGAATCTATTAGAGCGGTTAGATCATCTTTATCAGCTATATCTAGATCCTTGATGCCATAAGCAATTTTATGATGATTGGTCCCCCATACATACTCGTTACTATATATTGGTTCCTTACCTTTATCAAATTTTTGAAGCAATTTAAACTGTTGTTGTATTGCACATGAGATTTCTATATCCTGATCTGAGTAACCGAGCTTATGAAGTTTTTGCATCAACTCTATTTCTAATTGAGGTAACTTTTTTGTTTCACCTAAGGAATGAACCGCTATTCTCTGAATATCCGATGGATTTTGGTATTCAAAAAGACTGCCGGATATATTAAGTACGTCCTCATTAGTATATACATATTCTTCTATTCCTATAATCTCATCATAGGTATTTCTTTTTACTTCGATTTGTTTATCAGAAACTTTTTCCAATACCGGAAGAATATTGTTTAACTCAAATCCTCCTATACCAATAGTTCCTGCCATTTTCTTTAATTTTGGCATTGATTCTATTTTGTTGTTACCTCGTAACATACCAATTAACCGACCTGCTTTTCCAGAGACATGAAGAGCATCAAATTCGTCAAAATTAGCGCTATCACTCTGATACTTTTTTAAGTGTTTTTGTGTTGCAATTGACCAATAACCCACATCTTGTGTACTACTCACAGGAAATCCCTCCCATTTTTTGTATGGGTCTATTATAAGATTTCCTGTGGAAATTTGTCTATTTTGACTTAAAAAAGTTCCCCTTCCTCAAATTTTATTTTAGTCGTTTTTCCTTTAGCTGTCTCAATAATAGTAGAACCATGTTCAACTGCCTCAGTTACCTTTGCTCTCCCCTGTACGCCGTCTAAAATTATAATTTTCACTCTCCCTCTCTCTATTTGCTGTGGAGCAATCGACATTGTTTCTACTTCTACATTTAATTCTTTAGATCGCACGTAATAATCCCCCATATTATATAAATGTTTAAATTGCCGGGCGTCTGGTCGTTATTCATCCAATAAATCACTTTACTTCTGGTCGAAAGTCACTTCCTGGATGAATACTGAGTGATATCGGCTGCTGATTGTCACGATGTTTTTCTAATATTTTGGTAGCTTCAGCCCAAGAGCATTTATATTGATTTTGAATCGATCGGCCATAATCGCCCCATTGCTGCTGCACTTTCTTAAATGCTTTACTCTTCGGGCTGGAAGTGCAGTGAACTGGTGAGATAAGATCTTCCGGAATGAGCGCTTGTACCAGGATATAACCACTGTTTTTCTCTCCCGTTTCTTCTGGTTCGATGTCGAAAATACTTAGTTGCAGCTCCATATTTTCGATAGGAGGTTGTTCCCCGGTTTTTTCGAATGTGATTGAATCTACTTTATCCGGAGGTTCATTAGCTGCTTTTTCGACCGTTGAGTCTTCAGCTATTACTTCGAATCTATCAGCTTGGAAACATCCAAAATGCGCGCCCTTTCTATTGAATTTAGAAACATAGAAAGCTGTAGCGCCGTTCGGAAAAATAAAATATTCCTTATTTTCCTCAAGTAACGCTGATTGTGACGGATCTACACAAATACCTTTCAATGGTTTTCTCTCCCTTTGTAACCGAGCCGGCACTTACTTAGTGCCGCTCACTTACCTCCTGGTATTCTTCAAAGGCCAGATAAACATTTCCGTCGTCGTCTTCTTCTCCCCACTTGCCTGTAGCGCTCTTCAAGTGGAGCTTTTCATTACAGCCCGGGCAGAACGTATATCGAAATCCAAACTTAACGTATCGATGAGATTCCGTATCACATGAAGGACAGTTTATTTTAGCCCTGCAGTCATTCTCATCCCTGTGGGCAGGAGATTCGCTTGGACGGATTAATGGCAGTTGTCGATTCCTTGGACGAAAAGTCTTCTCTATCATGTCGTCCAACGGATCCACTTGGTTCTCTTTAGTCTCCTCTTCGAGGGGTCCTTTATTTGTTTTAACTGGCTTTTTAGGCTTTTCCTGAATCGTTATTTTTGGAGCAGATACTGTTCTTTCACCCTGGTATGTATCCAGGAACGAGAGTGCCTTATTGATTGCCCCTCGTTTCAGTTCTTCCCCCTCTTGTTCCATCTTGATGACAGCGCTCTGCTGCTTATTTTTAACCCTGATTTCCAACATGGATTAGACCTTCTTTCCCGATTTTTCATCGTTATATTTTTGAAATTCTATCCGCAGTTCATTGTCTGTCAGACTGGCATAATAAAGCTTCCACAATGCTCAGGTAATCAAGAGGCACTCCGTTCTTCGCTTCTACCAGTCCAGCCGAGTAATAGTTGAAATCTTCTCGAGGTATCGATTTCCGTCCCCCTCTGTCTGCATTTACGACGTAATGGTGTATGAAGTCGAAAGGAACCAAAAACACCTCTCTAGCACCCCTAAATTCGATGAGGAAGAAGCAAAGAGCTCCTGCCTTTTGTGTTTCATACATGTAATCAACCTGGTGCTTGTGGATATTTTTTAAATCGAACCTGGTATCGTTTTTAGTAGACTTTGCCTCAAAGTAAATCGCTCGCCCTTTATAAACACCGTCAAAATCAACCGTAGATTTTTCTTCAAAGAATCCAGAAAGCACCCTAGTACCTTTTGATTTCGTCACTTTTACTGGAGTAGGCCGCTTATTGATCACCGCAACCCCCTTGTTCAGATATACATTATTGGCGTAAGTAATCGTGTTCTCGAAGGACATGCCCCGTTTGCCTGTATAAGTCATAGGCGGTCTCCATTCTGGGCTTGCTTTATTTTGGTTGCACGGCAGCTTTCATTTACATATTCAGCTGTTAGGTCATTGACGCTTAGTTTTTCAATCGGTGTACCATCAGCAGCGTGGAAATGCCCCATCTTGTAAAGCAGATTTTCCATTCTACTCCTGTTTTCAGCAGCTTCTCGCTGCCTTTTTCGTTCACTGAGTGATGTTAGATTCATATAGAATCCCCCTTTTTTTAGATTTCTAGAGTACCTATCGAAACGTAGGGCAAATTTAATTTTTCTCGATTTTCGTTTATGCGATTCAAACCCTTATGACAGAAATCTTTGTCTAATTCGAAACCTACCCAATTGCGCCTCGTATTATCTGCGGCAACTGCAGTAGTACAGGAACCCATGCAGTTATCCAAAACAACATCTCCTGGATTGGTATAAGTTTTAATTAAATACTCAAATAATGCAGTAGGTTTTTGCGTCGGATGAAAGGTACCACTTTCACGAGGTATGTCTAAAACCGATTTCGGATAATTAGTGTGTGTTGTGGTGTACTCTTTCAACAAACTAGGATCATTTTCTTTAAAAACCCCAGAGATTCTTTTCTTTTTATTTTTCCTTACTTTAACCAATGGAACGATCCCTTGAGGATGATAGGTTGGCAGTTTTTTATAAAAAACACATATATTTTCATGATTCTTTAAAGGCATGCGCTTTGCATTCTGAAAACCAGTTGTATGTCTGCCTTTTTTCCAAACCCACT
Organism: Sediminibacillus terrae; assembly: GCF_009602435.1. GTDB lineage: Bacteria > Bacillota > Bacilli > Bacillales > Amphibacillaceae > Sediminibacillus > Sediminibacillus terrae. The sequence continues at coordinate 168,040 of NZ_VZDQ01000027.1, read as the reverse complement.
CATAACGAAACCAACTCAAATTGCTATTAATCAGTCTACTGGTAAATGGTTGGCTTGCCGTTAATACGATAGCCCCATGGTCTTTAATAATTCGCTTGTACTGCTCCCATAGTTCGTCAAACGGTATTATTTCATCCCACTTACAGTTGGTAGTTCCGTAAGGAAGATCACAAAGAATCATATCGATAGAGTTGTCAGGAACCTTTTTCATTCCTTGGATGCATTCATTGTTGTAAATCGTGTTTTTTAGTAAAGTCATTTCTTTTCCCCTCTCATTATGCTAATATAATTAAGGGGAACACATGTTCCTTTTTGTCTATAGAGACTTGGAAACAAGTCTCTATCTTAATCTCTATCGATGTCCTTCTTATTCCAAGTCAGCCTTGCGATAAGTAGTCAGCTATCATTTCTCCCAAGTCTTCATCCGTTTGTTCATTTTCTTGAGATGACTCCTGTCCGTGATGGTTCTTATTTTTGCGATTCTCAAACCATTCAGGTACAATCTCTCTTTTTCCTGAACGACTATTCCTCTGTCCTTGGCTGTTTTGGAATTCTACTTCCTCGGCATCTGCCTGTTTTTTTGTGGTTATTCCTTTATTGATCCAGTCCTTTAAAATCGACTCCACAAATCGCCAGGATGTTGTGCCTTTTTTCATAGCCCTAGTCATTGCCTCGATCAACATCTCTTCGCCTTCATTTCCAAAATCGTCAATCCACTTAAGCATGTTTTCCTGCATGTAGGGTCTTATAGGGCCAAAGTTCTCTTGATAAAAAACAATAGCATCGGGTGGTGAGGCTGCTGACGATTCTTCCCTACTACTACTCTCCTCTACTTTACTTTCCTTTACTTTACTTTCCTTTACTTTACTTTGGGGATTATTGCCGGACTTATGTTTACCTTTACTCTGCTTAGTTGAGTTAATGTTTACATTAACTCGGTTTCCGTCATCATTAACGACATATACTGCAATCCGGCTGCTTCCTATATATTCCAAGGGGTCTATCAACAAAAAACTTTTTACCAAATTGACCTCTTTCCTCCTGGTAATTGCGTCTAAATAGCGCTCCTGGATGCCTTGTGAGGTCAATATTTCATGATCCTGGTATAGTTTTTTGTTAAATAAATCCCACTCAATGCTGTCAATAACTACGTCTTTAACAATATTAATGTCGACATTAACTCGGTTAGAGAAGAGTAATTGTTCACGCTCTGTCCACTTATAAAAATAGCCTTCTTTATAAATTTTCATGAACAATTTAACGATCACACTAAAACCAACCACTCCGTGTTTTGCTTCAATCAATGCAACCTTATCGTTTTGGTCAATATCTACATCCAAAGGAAAATAATCGAGCCCTTCTTTTTTGGGTCGTGCCATTGATCTTCACCACCTTTGCTTTGTCATTTTTTCTGAGGTGTTATTACGCACTCGGCGATCATTTTTTTAATCCTAATAAACTTACATCCAGGAATATTTCTCCGCACATAGCCGTCTACAAGAACCCTTAACAGCTCTCCCTTTTCTTCAGAACTCTTAGCCATCTCCACATAGATTGGTGGAATGGGAATATTCACTTTCATGGAACATAAACAACCTTTCCAGTCAACTCCATTACCTCCCGTTTAAAACGCTCAGCATCACTGTTTGAATCGCTCAGATGGAGCAACCATATCTCTTGTACCTTAGATAGATCATTAGCCCTCAGGAAGTCTTTGACGTTATCTAAGCTAAAATGAGACCGAATCAGGCGTTTACGCATCACCTGTGGCACTCTGCCATCTAAGATGTTTTGGTCTAAAATATCCATGCTGTAATTACACTCAACCATGATGTGAGTTAGATTTTGAAATTTATATCGGATGTAATAGGTATCTGTGGCAAATAAAAGCTTATCGCCGGCTTTATTTGCCAATAGAAAGCCATAAGGCTCACTTACATCGTGTTGCACATCAAAGGGCATGATAGTCCATGTTCCGATAGTGAACGGCTGAAGTGATTTAACTGGGTGCGCTCTATGGTGGCCATCCAGTCGAAGTGCATCCCATGTGCCATAACTGGCGAAAGTATCGATTCCAGCCTTTAATACGTCCTTGATAGCTGCGCAGTGGTCTTTGTGTTCATGTGTGACCAAACAGCCTGCAACCTCTGACATTTTGAATCCAAAGCCTTTCTGAATATCCTTGTATCTAATTCCACATTCCAGGAGAAGAGGAGTCTCGCCATCGGTAATTCGATAGCAATTCCCCTTACTGCTGGAAGCAAGTGCAGTTACCTCGATCATTAGAATCCCGGCCCGTTACCTGCTGCAATATTCTCTGCTTCTTCCAAATCCATTGCAGCTTGTTCTAAGTCGCTCTGTGGCTCTTCCTGTTGTGGCGCTGTTTCATCTTCCTGGACTTCGCTGTATTCCACATCGATAAATTCAGAGTTCGCATTTTCGTCGACTTCTTTTCTTACTTTAGATTCGGTGAAATCTTCTTCCATTTGCTTAAGCTTCAAGTAATCGTCATCGATCTTTTGACTGTCGATCGTGATGTCGTTATATGCTGCTCTGTAAACTGTTTTCCAGCACATCTTGTCGTACCAGCCTTCAACTTTCTCCTTGCCCACCTTTTGACCGTTTGACCATTTATCTTTTTCTCCACCCCAAAATTCAGGACTGGCACGGTCTGGCTTGCGTTTTTCAATCTCTGCGATCGTCATGATAACCAGTTTGTTTTTTTCGGGTTTATTTGAGTAAACGTGATAGTAAAAACCGCCGATGATATTTCCGCGATCAAAAGGATTTTCAATTGAAAACTCATATCCTTCAACTTTGTTTGAACTATCCTTCTTGATTGGTTTAAAGACATCATTAGAGTAAACAAGTTCGACCACCACGTCGTCTGGCACCTCAAGACCGTACTTAGTTGCTTTAAGTTCTAATCCCCTATAGCCTTCAATAAAGCCAATATCATATTGATTTGTGTTGTTGTTTTTAAAAGGAATTAAGTTGATGTGATTTGGCTGAGCTGGGTCATACCCAATCCTGGCCATTGTCACCACATCACGTGCAAGTTTACTCATGTTGACATTGGCCCATGTGACAGGTAACGCATCGCGGTACTTTTCGCTTTTTCTCATTCTTCTTTCTTCTGTGGCTTTCAGTACAGAGTCCAAAGCGACAAAGTAATTTTGTGCTAATCGTTTTTGAAAATCGGTAAGCGCTACCTCACCGACACCTGAACCGTATTCCTTAACTACCTTCTCCATAAATCGTTCAGATTGTGATTTTTCTTTTTTAGCTACAGCGTTTTCGTTCGCCAATTAGACCGCCTCCTTACTTTTTGCGAAATCAAATACTTCGATTTCTTTTCCATCATCTGCGATTACCAGGCGACCATTCCCTAAAGTGCCAAATAATCCGTAAGCCGCCCAGTTACAGCCAAAACCCTCATCCTTCTGGTGCTTGGTTCCTTTACCGTTCACACGTCCTATACATTTTTGGTGTGCTTCATTAGGATCAGCGCCGTGTTCTACGAAATCTTCTATACTTGCTTCATGGCCACAAGCCGGACACTTAAAGCGCCATTTCAATTTATGAGAGCCGAATGTGTTTTCGCCTTCTTCAAGCCATTCTGCTAGTGTTTGTTTATTCATTAGATAGCCTCCTTCATAGAACCTGACTTCGGCATTACATGTAGTTGCTCGAAATCTTTATGGGCGTACAAAGCTATTATTTGTGCTTCTGGTTCAACCAAGAACTTTGTCACTTGTTCCGCATTATCGAAGAAAATAGGTGCCTGGATATCGAAGTACCTAGACAACACATTGATAATGTCGAAACCTACAGATACCTTCGCTCCATCATTTAACCCTTCTGTGAATGCGACTCCTTTATAAGTTGGTTCGCATTTCTCGTCTAAACCTCCATTAACCTGTTTCTCAAGCATCTTGAATCTAGTAATTTCAAAATACTTACTTACTTTTTCGTCGATTGCAGTTACCTTTTTATTTGTGAACCCATCAATCAAATCTAGTTCTTGCTCCAACTTCTCGTATTCAGCAGCAAGAGCTCTCTGCTGTTCTTCCAATTCCGCAATTCTATTTTTAATATTTTTCACTTGTTCAATCTTACTTAAGTCAATTTGCACAGCGCTTTGTTGTTCTTTAATCGAGACAATTTCTTGTTGGACAGATTTGATTGAGCTTTCGACTGATTGTTGCATCTGACTGATTTCTTCTTCGATTGCTTGTTTTTCTTTCAGTTTGGCTACATAAGCAGGGTTTTCGGTGATATCTGTTACATTGCTTTCTAAAGCAACTAGTTTATCTTCCAGCTGCTTGATTGCATCTTGTTTCACTTCGATTTGTCCGTTCAGAGTTGTGATTTCTTTCTCGATCTTCTCGTTTTCTACCTGGGTTTTTTCCACCTTTTCTTTGGCAGCGAGCCCTCTATTCTGTATGGCTTCCAGCTTTCTAGCTTTGACTAAATTAAAGTCTTTCTGTGCCTTCTCCCGGGCTGCTTCTACCTGTTCTCCCGGAAGGTCTTGCCCGCACGTCGGACATTCGCATTCAACATCATGCTGGAATTCTTTTTTACTCTCTTCGTGCCATTCTTCCCTTAGTTCTACTTGTTCTTTAGAAGTCCGGGCAATGAGGCCCTCATTCATCTGTTTTTGTTGTTGATGTCCTTTTATTTTCGATTGAAGAATAGAAACATTGGACTGTTCTTCCTGAATGCGTGACTTGATACTGTAAATTTCCTGCTGGCCGTTCTGGTTATGTTCATTCTTGATATTGGTTAACTCGAGATCAATATCGCTAATGGCTTTCCGCTTGGTATTAACTTCGCTACCGTTTCGGATGTCATTTATCTGTTGTTGCTTAGCTTCCACCTGACCGTTTAGACCTTCTAATTTAGATTCCAAAGAGGCTTTGTCCAAATCCGAAATATCAGGGATACTGTGGTGGTTTTCATCGATGCGATCTGGAATGGTATTTAACTTCTCGTTTATTTCTCTCTTTTTAGAAGCGATGATTTCCTTATGACCGTCAATGCTGTTTCCATTCAATGCTTCTTTCAATTTTTGAAACTTAGCTTCACTATCCAAGATTTCTTCATCTGAAATATCACCAGTGATTTCTAACAACAAGTCACGACGTTCTCTCCAGTGCAAACCGTTCACAAAAAAGTTAGGTACAGTCAGTAACTTAAACACAGTTTCGACCTTCATTTTTTTGTAACGCTTCAAGAAAGAATCGACCTGGTCCGTTCCGATGATTTCTCTAATAGTATCGTCGTATTCTTTTTTACTGCCGGGAACTCCATTGATAAAATGCTTGGTAGTGTGACCGGTAAATTCTTTGGTACCGGAGCCCTTTTTCTGCGTCCATTTCTCTTTGAATGTCTTTTTCAACTTATATACTTTTCCATCAACATCGAGCAGCCCTTCGACTTCATGGTCCAGATTATGGACAACTTCGCCATCTTTGATAGTCTTGATACCGAAATCTTGGTCATCATTGCTGCCTTTGTTGAAAAGCAACCAAGTGAACCCATCAAAAATTGTCGTTTTACCACCTTCATTCTGGGCGAAAATATTCAGATCTTGCCCATCCGCCTTCAAAGAAAACTCTTTTATGCCTTTAAAATTTCTCAAGTGCAGTTCCAATAGTTGAATCTTTTTCATTACAAATCCCTCCATGATTGATTTTTTTCGGGATGTAACTTACAATAAAATCATCCGAGATTTATTGAAGTTACATCCCTTACACAGAAATGGCCGGCTTATCAGCTGGTCATTTTTTCTTTTTTAGCGAAATGATTTACGAATTGCTCCCTGGATAATCCTGCAATATAAACAAAACCATCTAGCTCAAATGCGGCAATGGCATAAGGATTGAATGAGGTAGTAACCTTCACTTGCACTTCTACATCAGTGGATTCTTTAACTTTCAAAAGAAGCTCTGAGTTGATAGACATTTCCTTTTTCCAGTTGCAAGTGATTCCGAATCTTTCCGCCTGCTCTGCAGCTGCAGTATGTTCTCTAAGTTGATCTAATAGATTTGGCAAAGTATTCACCCCCTCAAATAAGTAAGTACACTGCGAAGCTTTTGCTTAGCTTCTGGATTATCTGCAGCACCCAATAAGTAGTTGAGGTCTTCAAGTACCTGTTTCTTGTCCTCGCTTGCTTCATAAGCACTAAGCACTACTTTGTTTCCATCCGTAAATATTTCTAGGGGCTGCTTTTCTTCCCAGCCATTTACCTTCCGAATTTCTTTCGGAAGAGTTATTCTTCCCAGTTCGTCCAACTTCCTTACTACACCAGTTGATTTCATTTCGTGATATCCTCCTTTTTATAAGGCGGGCCGCAGCCCGCCATCATTTAGATGAAAGCTATGGCCGCATTACCAGCCGGATCATTGTAGACCCTCCTTCCAGGCATTTGAATTAAGCAGGTGACTGAAACGTGGTGCATTTGCTAGTTGCACCTCAGCAGCCGGGAAAGTCAATATTTAGGGGGGAAATACCGTCCCGGCCACTGAGGCAGAACCAGCAAAGCTTGCCTCCCATCAAAAATTGATGGTATAATTTAATTAATAAATTGAGACGCACTAATTTGCTTTGGTCGGCGGTTAGTGCTTTCTTTGTGTCATTGCGGCCTTGAGCTTCTTCCAGGCTTCTTTTTCGCTTCTTGCAATTACCGTTGCTTCTACTCCATTCCTGTACTCAAATTCAAAAGTATAGCCGTACTCTGCGATAAGCTCCCAGTCTTTCAAGTTCAACCCTCCTATACGGAAATCAGTGATTGATAAAATACATAAATAGTGAGGACAAAAAGTAATAAGTACCACATGTCTACAAACCACCTTTTCTTGCATAACTCATTCAGCCAGTTCATTCGTTTTTGAACCACCTATCCGGCTTAGCCATAATATGGTGTAAGTACATCCGGTTATTTGATCGTTTTTTATATGCCAAGATGTCCAATGCTACAAGTGATTTTGTTAAATCAATGGATGCGTTTTTTGCTTCTGCGACCTTTCCTTGATCAGTTAGTTTAAGAATCTTATATAATGTTGAGCCAATTATTTTGACAGCCAATTCAGCTTCGGCAATATCCTCCGGCAAAAAATGATCCATATAATTCATGCATGGACAGCCTCCCTTTTGATTTCATCCATCTGATCAACGCTCGGAATCACTATATGGTCAGCTAATGCTTGCTGAGTCCACCGCCTATCCACCTCCTCAAGAGAAACGCCCCAGTTAATCGTTAAGGAATCCAGGACACATTCGGAAGCCTGGTCCGTGTCGCGTATCTCAGTGGCCAATGTTTCAATTTCTTCGAGCTGTTGATTGTTAAAACCGATTCCAGGTCTCAAGTCTGCGCTCATATCCAGTAGCTTTTTAGCAGCCTTTATTCCTTCCTCCGCCTGCTCTATGTAGTTCTGCAGCTGATTAGGTAGCGATTCTATTAATCTAGGATCGGTGGGCGGCAATCCATCACCGTACACATGCTTGATAGCTCTCCATGCCACCATGTCTCCACAGACTTTGCACCACTCATACGCTAAATCGAGGGGAATCGGGGAAGTACCTTCCTCCATCCTGGAAAGTCTTTTCCTGTCAATGCCCAGTTCTTCTGAGAGGGTTACTTTCGCCCTCATGTTTGGGTTGTCAGAACGCTCTCGGGCAATTCTCAATAGGGATGGTACCGATGAGGTTCTATAGATACTTAAACGCTTTGTAATGTTCGCCAACTCGTTCTCCTCCTTATGGATTTAAAAATCTTTTATTATTAATTTGTGAAACTAATTACGTTATTTAACAATTCCGATTTTTCTAGCGGGACTATATTTATCAGCGATTTCAGTGTGATTGGTAATCCACTCTATCGCTTTATCTTTTGGATATAGAACTCTTTCACCAATGCGTACCTTGGGAAAATCTGGTCTGATCAATACATGGGTTCTAAGCGACTGCGGACTAATATTAAATACATGCTTTGCCAGCTGTTCTTTACTCAATAAATAGGGTAAGTCGTTAAGCTGATCTCTATCTTGCTGTGCTTTATTTGCGATTTGAAACATGATGTCGTACATTTTGCTTTCAAATCCCGGCTCTGGTTGAAGTTCTGCTTTAAACAATTAAGACACCTGCCTTGGAATCCAATTTTCGATATAAGCCAGGGCGCTTTGAAGATCCTCTCGTTTCACATCTTTATAGCTGCCAACCCCGAAACGATCTTTGATTTCTCGATAAAGCTCTCGAAATAATCGACTAGCTTCATCTCTGTCTTCAGTGAAGCTATATACACGACGAGCAACGCCCTTTTGGAATCGTCTCTGTTCACCACTGTTCAAGGTGATTTGCTCGTCCACTTTCGTTTCAAGGGTTGAAAGTTTGAGTTGCTGGGTGTTAAGCAAATCTTGCATTTGTTCTTGCTTCTCGGCTGTTTCAGCAGTTATTTTCAGAGATTGAATTAACGCTGTTCGATCATCTAGGACTTTGACATTGTTAGTAAGTTGTTCACGCATTTTGTGAAATTCGTTGATGTATTGTTCTTTGAATCTCATTGCTTCCGATCCGGTGTAACCCATAGCTAGGATTGTAAAGCCTTGCTCGGTCATAATGATTTTCGGGTACTCTCTGCCACGATCATTTACATAAGTTGACTCTCCAAAATTGGCGAGTGAAAATTCTTGAGAGCATTCCATATCTCTTACGTCTCTCAGAATTTTGTCATGTGACTTACCGAAAACTTGAGCGACGGTTAAGCTGTCAGTTACAACTTGCTTGTCCTTAACAAAAACTAATTGGCTCACTAGATTGCCTCCTTCGATTCATTTTTCTTCGAATCGTATAAATTATTGTCAAAAAAATTTTCTACTGGTTCGTTTAAAATACTTGCGATATTACGAAGGGTTTCTGCTTTTATCTCGCGCCTTCCAAGTTCATAGCCGTTGTATGTTTGTACTGCTATTCCAAGCTGCTTGGCTACAAATACTTGGGTTATTCCTTTAGACTTTCTTATCTCACGAACCTTGGAGTTAATATTCATTGAATCACCTCATTTCTTATACGATTCGAAGAACCTTTATTTGTATTATACATATACGTTTTGAAGAAATCAACATCTTTTTATACTTTTTGTAGAATTAATTTATTCATATTGAATAATATTTTACAATAAGTATATGGGAGGAATTGTCATGTTGGGTAAAAGATTGCGGTATTTAAGGGAAAGAGAGGGGCTATCTCAACTTTCTCTTGCTAAAAAACTACAAATTCCTAATCAAAATATATCTAATTACGAACGAGGATTCAGACAACCAGACTACGAAACCCTTCAAAAAATGGCTGATTTCTTCGATGTAACTACTGATTATTTATTAGGGAGAAGTGATAGCTACAAAAAAGATAAGGAAGAAGAGGACTTTCAGAAATTTATCAACGATCCAGAGTTGCAACATTGGTATTATGAAGAACTGCCTCAATCTGAAGAGGATCAGCTCCGGCAACTTAGAAAGATGTGGGAAATTATCAAAGGGGATAAGAAGTGAATTAGTCTATAACTTTACAGGCTTTCTTTTTTAGCTTGTTTAGTAAAATATAGAAAATATTACACAAAAAGGGGAGATTATAATGGCGAAAAAGGAAAAAGTCAAAAAGCCTATTTATAAGAAATGGTGGGTTTGGGCGTTAGCAATTATTGTTGTCATTGCGATCGCGACTGGTGGAGGTGAAGATGACACTACCGCTGGTTCAGATAAAGCTGAAGACTCAGGAGAACAGACAGCTTCTGCTGACTCAGGCGCAGAAGATAGTACATCAGAAGATAAAAAAGAAGAGCCTAAAGAAGAAATTCCTGGCATTGGAGATACTGTTGAAGTGGGTGCCATGACCTATACTATAAACGAGAAAACAACTTCTGATGAAGTAGGTCCGTCTGTAGCACCTGAAACTGCCAATGGTACTTATCTTGTATTGGATATTACTGCACTTAATAACGGTGACGAATCAGTAACAATTGATGGTTCTTATTTCAAATTAAAGCAAGGAGATAAAACTTTTGAAGCTGATTCAATGGCAAGTATATCAGCAAATCAAGGTGAAGACGGCACCATTCAAAATAGCTTTTTTATGGAACAGCTGAACCCAGGTTCTGAGATGTCCGGGAAAGTTGTTTTTGATATCGCTCCTGATATTGCTGAGTCTGATGACTTAGTGGTCGAAGCACAAGAAGGTATATTCGGTACCGTGACAGAAACTATCGAGTTACAATAAAAGATTAAGCCCTGTTTCTCAGGGTTTTTCTTTTAAAATTAACGCGAACACTTGTTCTTTATTTAGAGGTGGTCAATTGAATACACATCTAGAGGATTATATAAAAAAATTACTTCTGTCGTTAGAAATAACAAAGGCTAGCCAGTTAAATGAGGATATCTCTATAAAGTTAGGAATACCTGTCTATACTTGGGACGAGCCTAGTAGATGCTCGTTTCACAAAGGCAAATACAGTATTTTTTTAAACAATAGACTTTCTAAAGTAGATAGATGGAAACAGTTCTGTCATGAATTAGGACACGCTCTTTGGCATTATGGGGACAAAAACGTCATGCCTTTTCCGTATATACAAATGCAGGAATGGCAGGCCAATAACTTTATGCTTCACCTTGCCATTCCATCATTCATGCTCGAAAAACTAAAATTGCCAACTACCAGGAGTCAATCTATTCTAATGATCTCTGAAGTTTTTAATGTTGATTTCGCTCTTGCTGAAAAGCGTTTGGATATGTATTTCCGCAAAAAGCATGAATCACTATATTTCCAAAAGATAAAAATGAGGTGATACAGTTGGCATCATTTCAGAAATACAAAACAAAGAACGGCTACAAATGGCTCTTCAAAACATACATAGGTATTAATCCGGAAACAGGAAAACCAAAACCCACAACAAGGCGAGGCTTCCAAACTAAAAAGGAAGCTCAGTTTGCAGCTGCCAAACTAGAAAAAGAGGTGAACGATGGCGTCTATACAAAGGAGTCGGATATTTCTTTCTATGACTATGCTGAAAAATGGATTAAAAGATACGCAAAGTTAGTACAACCAGGGACAGTAGACAGTAGAAGAACATCCGTTAATAAGCTGTTGACTTACTTCGGATATATTCAATTAAGAAAAATAACTAAGCCGGTCTATGAATCTATGCTCCATGACTTGCATGAAAAAGAGGCAGCTGCAAATACAATAAAGGCAATCCATTCTACAGCCAGGCTGATATTTAAAGCAGCAATGGAAGAAAGTGCAATTAAACAAGATCCAACTGCCAATATTGATTTTCGTTTTTTGAAAAAGAAAATGGTGATTGAAGAGAAGCAACTAAAGGATAATGAAAAATTTCTGGAGAAGGAAGACCTGGCAACCTTTTTACAAATTGCAAAAACCCAACCTTTTACTCAAGATTACATCATTTTTCTAACATTAGCATATACCGGTTTAAGACGAGGAGAACTCGCAGTATTAAAATGGAGCGATATTGATTTTGAGAATCAGACCTTTTCCATTACTAAAACTTACTATAGTGCCAGCAAAAGAGCGAATGATGTAACCCCTGTTCCGCCAAAGTCACAAGCATCAATTCGTGAAATAGATGTTGATGAATTTGTAATGGATGAGCTACAAAAACACAAAGCATGGCAAAAATCGTTTATAATGAAAAACAGGAAGATATACTATGATAGGGATTACGTTTTTATAAATACTCATAAATATCCCGGTTACCCCATTCCTCCCCAGAATATTTATGAACATATGAAAAAGATTTTAAAAAGAATGGAGTATCCCGTTAAGTTGGCTCCTCACTCAATGAGACACACACACGCTTCTTTATGTATCGAAGCCGAGATAGAATTAAGGGATATATCCGAACGACTGGGACATGAAGATATGAAAATGCTGAACAAAATCTACGCTCACACGACAAAAGGGCAGAAGAAAAAAACGGCTGCCAAATTTAGCAATTTGATGAACGATGTCCGTCAAAAAATCAGCTTTTGAAATAAATATGGTCAAAATATGGTCACAAATCAATTATTACCAGCAATCGCTGGTTGAGTTGATGAGGGGAACCGTGATAGAATAACGTTTGGCAAGAGTATAAACGAATAATTCACCTTAAACATTTATATCTTGCAAATATGAATTGATAGGTGGTAATAAAAATGGATAATCAAGAAAAGTATCAAGTATTGTTGTATTATAACTACGTTCCGATCGAAGACCCCGAGACTTATGCAGCTGAACATCTCAAGTATTGTAAAGAGCTCGGTTTGAAAGGCCGTATCCTCGTTGCTGAAGAAGGCATTAACGGTACAGTCTCTGGAACGGTAGAGCAAACCAATAAATATATGGACGACATGCACGCAGATCCTCGTTTTGCCGACATGGTCTTCAAAGTGGACGAGGCTGACGGCCATGCATTCAAAAAAATGCATGTGCGTCCGCGTCCGGAGCTTGTTACACTCCGTCTGGAGGATGACATCGATCCAAATGAAACAACCGGCCAATACCTTAGTCCCCAAGAGTTTTATGAGGCAATGCGGGATGAAAATACGGTTGTTTTGGATGCACGAAACGATTATGAATATGACCTTGGTCATTTCCGCGGCGCCATCCGTCCCGACATTGAAACATTCCGGGAACTGCCCGAATGGGTGGAAGAAAACAAAGATAAACTGGAAGGTAAAAAAGTCCTTACTTATTGTACCGGCGGCATCCGTTGCGAGAAATTCTCTGGATGGCTGGTAAAGGAAGGATTTGAGGATGTCGGCCAATTACATGGCGGAATCGTCACCTACGGAAAAGACCCTGAAGTACAAGGCGAACTATGGGATGGTCAGCTTTACGTTTTTGACGAACGGATTTCTGTACCAGTCAATCGCAAAGAACATGTCATCGTAGGGAAAGACTTCTTTGACGGGGAACCTTGCGAACGCTATGTAAACTGCGCAAATCCTGAATGTAACCGCCAGTTCCTTTGCTCGGAAGAGAACGAACATAAGTACATGCGCGGATGTACGCATGAATGCCGTGTATCGCCACGCAACATGTATGTGGAAGAACACAATCTTTCCGAAGAAGAAATACAAGCAAGATTGGAAAGAATCGAACGGGAAGATGGCGTAGCCCATCAATAAAGGCGACCATCACGGAGGCCACTGAAAAACCGAAGTTTTATGATAGGTATAATTTTTTTTAAAAGCGGTCAGTGCGGAATTTAATTTCCGCACTGACCGCTTTTCGTCTAATTATTAGAGGTTTGTGTCCCCTGTTCCTTCATTCGTTTTACGTTTGCCATCATAGAGGCCTTCATTACAGTTAATTGTGCAAGAAAAAAGAGTGATTTTCTTTTTTAAATCAAAGAAAAATCAACTTTTTTAGATTGGCCCTTGGTAATTCCACGATGAGCGAGCGGTGGTGACGCCTGCGGCAAGCATCCACCGCCAAGCGATACGCTGGATCAACAACAAGCGTTGTCAGCGACTTTAGATTAAAAGGACTGTTTCAGTGACCTCCCATTACGGTCGTCTTTTGTATATATTGGTGCTTTCCTTATCAGGAAAGGGGTGGTTTATGCTATCCTGCAATAAAGGAGGGGATTTTAGATGAATGTTTATGACTTTTCCGCCACAACCATTTCGGGGGAGGACATCTCCCTGAAGGAGTACGAAGGACAGGCGATGCTGATAGTCAACACCGCCAGCAAGTGCGGCTTCACTCCCCAGTATGCAGGTCTGCAGCAGTTATATGATGCTTATCGGGAGAAAGGTTTGGTTGTATTGGGTTTTCCCAGCAATCAATTTATGAACCAGGAGCCTGGTTCAGAAGAAACCATCCAGGATTTCTGCCAAGTAAATTATGGGGTCACCTTTCCGCTGTTCAGTAAAGTAGATGTAAAAGGAAAAGACGCCCATCCGCTCTTTGCTTATTTAAGCAAGCAAGCGCCTGGCATCCTTTCCGGACAGATTAAGTGGAACTTCACCAAGTTTTTAGTCGATAAGGACGGTCATGTCGTTAAACGATATGCCCCGTCGACCAAACCAGAAAGCATAGAAGCGGACATCCGACAACTTCTGGATTCATAAAAAGCTGCGGCCTCTCCCCGATAGGAGAAGCCGCAGCTTTTAGTTATTCGTCTTTTGCCTTTTCTTCGTCGGTTTCGATATCTTTATAAGAGGTTCTTTTCTTTCTGTCTGCTTTTTCATCTTTTTCCACCTGATCAATCGGGAAATCCTCCTGCGGTTCAGCAAAAGTATCACGTTTGTCCTGTTTTTCCTTAGACTCTTTGAACTTGATTTCATCTTTTTGATCGGGGAGCAGACTGCCAAGCTCGCGTTCTGACTTGTCCATGCTACCAACCTCCACTATGTTAAAGTGTTTTTATACTATTCCCTGCATAGGGAGGAGGACAAACCTTTTTCAGGGATCGTCAGTATGCTTTAGCCCAGTAGACTAGTTCTTTTGCTGGCTCTTGACAGCAGACACAAGTATCGGCGACTATCTCCTGTTCAAAAGGGATACAGCGGGATGTCGCGGTGGTTTCTTCTTTTATTTGATCCTCACACTGCCGACTTCCACACCACATCGCCTTGATAAAACCGGGATTTTGTTCTAAATTCTGTTTGAACTCTTCCATGTTTCTCGCCACAGTGGTTTTAGCCTCGCGGTGCTGCTTGGCTTTTTCGAACAAGCTTCGCTGGATATCCTCCAACAACTCCGGAATGGCCGTTTCCAGTTCAGCAATCGGTGTGAACTGTTTCTCACCAGTATCTCTGCGCACCAGTACAGCTTGCCCTTTTTCCATATCCTTCGGCCCGATCTCCAATCGGATCGGTACCCCCTTCATTTCATACTCATTGAATTTCCAACCAGGCATTTTATCACTCGCATCGATATCGACCCTGGCGATGCTTCCAAGCTGTTCTTTCAATTGATATGCCTTGTCGAGGACTCCTTCTTTATGCTGGGCGATCGGCACGATCATCACTTGCTTGGCGGCGATTTTCGGAGGGACTACCAGGCCACGGTTATCCCCATGAACCATGATCATTGCTCCGATCGATCTTGTGGTGAACCCCCAGGACGTTTGATGAACGGGCTGCAATTCACCGTCTTCATCGGTAAAGCGGATATCGAAGGCTTCGGCAAACCCGGTCCCCAAATGGTGGGACGTTCCTGCCTGCAGTGCCTTCCCATCATGCATCAAACTTTCGATCGTCAAGGTATAGGCAGCCCCAGCAAACTTCTCTTTCTCTGTTTTCTTTCCTTTTAGAACCGGAATCGCCATGTAATCCTCGAAGACACTTGCATACACATCAAGCATTTGTCGTGTTTCCCTGGCTGCATCTTCATCGGATGCATGACATGTGTGACCTTCCTGCCACAGGAACTCAAGTGAGCGAAGGAACGGCCTGGTCGTTTTTTCCCAGCGGACGACGTTGCTCCACTGATTGTACAGCTTTGGTAAATCGCGGTAGGAGTGGATGATTTTTGCATAATGTTCAGCAAAAAGCACCTCAGAGGTCGGACGGACAACCAGCCGTTCTTGTAACTCTTCATCACCGCCATGTGTCACCCAGGCAACTTCCGGAGCAAATCCCTCGATATGGTCTTTTTCTTTTTGCAGCATACTTTCCGGAATGAACAATGGAAAGTACATGTTTTCATGTCCGGTTTCTTTGATTTTTGCATCGAGTATATCCCGGATGTTTTCCCAAATCGCATAACCATCCGGCCGAATGATCATCGAGCCTCTTACCGGACCATAGTCTACCAAATCAGCCTGTTTAACGACGTCTGTGTACCATTGGGCAAAATCGTCTTCCATTGCGGTGACTTTTTCGACAAATTGCTTATTTTTTTTGGCCATGTTCAACCACCTTTTCTTTTTCTATTTTTCAATTCATGCAGCAAAAAACAAAAAACCCCGATCCCTGAAAAAGGGACCGAGGTCTGGTGGTACCACCCTTGTTCGCAGTTTCCTGCGCACTCTTTTTTTGATAACGGATATCTCCGCTTGCATCTTATCGATACCGAGCTCCAAGGCAGGTTCCCGGACAGCTGTACAGGAATTCTCACCAACCATTCCCTCTCTGCGCTACCGCTTGTTCCAGTACTGATTCTTGTCATCGCTTATTCGTAAATTCAAATGTATAAATACTATATGAATTAACCGGCTCCTTGTCAAGTTGTCCATGCTAACTTCCTTTTCGGGGACAGTCCCCTTATCAGGCTCCTTGCGGCATATTCAGGACAACGACACCAATCACGATTGCGGCGACTCCAACCATCGTTTGAACAGAAAACTGTTCCTTCCAAAAAACAATGCCAATCATCACGGTCATCACGGTGCCGATACCAGCCCACAACGCATACGTGAGCCCCATTGGCAGCTCTTTCAACGCCAACGCCAGAAAATAGAACGATGCACCATAACTTATAATCGCCATGGCACCTGGAATCAATTTTGTGAACCCAGCAGACATCTTCAGCATGGAACTTCCGACAATTTCACTTATAATGGCTCCTGCCAATAGTAAATATGCCATCTTGAATACCTCCCTGTTTCCGTTTTCGTCTTTTTTTCTTTCCCGCATCGCCAGCCAAAAAACCAATAAACTATAAACGTTTTTATCGTTTATTTATACAAAAATCAAAGAATAAAAGCGTCTCATCTTTTATTCTCTGGTACCAATCCATACAGCAGGATGTCGACTATTTGGGACAAAGCTTCCGCCACTGTAATGTTGTTTTTATTGAAAAAGTGCTGGTCCAACGTTGTATTGATTGCCTCGATCAGCACCTTCATGATGACGGGAATCGAGTAGTTTGAAACAATTTCTCCCGTTTCCATGCCCTGTTCGATCAATTTCTGCAAATCATCCCAATCTTCTTCGAGCGCATCTTCCATCTTCACCCATTGATCGGGATAATACCTTTTCATTTCATCCAATATCGGGCGATCATAGATTTGGTGATATTCCGGGAGTACTTGCATCAATTGTTTGATTTTGTCGATAAAAGAAATAGAATCATCAGCCATCAATTGATTGGTCTTCTGGTCTGTCTCTTCTAAAATATTATCCACGATGGTTTCGATAATTTCTTCTTTCGAGGAAAAATGCTCATAAACCGTTTTTTTACTAATTCCTAGTTGGTTGGTGATATCATCTACCGTAAAACGCATACCGCTTTGCTGTATTTCCTCGACGACCTGCTTGATAATTCTTTCCTTCACGCTATGACCCCTTCTAGATCGTCCCCGTGAATTGAATAAATCACGGAAACTCATTCAGTTTTTGCAGTTTCCATTTTATCTGGATTCCTTCTAGCTGTCAATTCTTCCGTGTTTGCTGAAACACTTTTACCCTACTTGGCCGCCATATCTTTCAGCGAGCTCTTCGGCAAGCTCGGCAATTAGCTCGATATTCCATTCCGCCTTACGGTTATCCGCTATTTCCAGCCAAAGCCTTCCGTGTTTTGGCCAGTAGGTGATCTCGAGTACCCCTTTTTGTCTTTCTTTTTTTGTGTGCCAATGGTAACAGCCATTTTTTGTACTTAAGGTGGTTCTTTGGGTGATAGTCAAGGCAAAACGCTCGATCAGTTCTTCGATTTCATCGCAAATGAACTGTTCATCCATAGGCTTTATACTGCCTAAATTATTTTCCAAGATTTCATACGTAATCACCGTATCCCTCCTATTACGATTATCGTACCATAACAGGCAAGCATCGTTTGGAGAATAGGAAAATCAGTATTTTACATTCTTAGCAAACATCCAGCGAGGGGCGGGATATTTACTGGCAGGAACAGTCTTTTCCAGCTTCAGCGTCCACCCTCTCTGTGGCAAACACTCGCCAGACCCTGTTCAAAAAAACCGCGCAACCACTCAAGTCAGGGCTGCCCGGTTTTCTTCGCATATAGTCTTTCAAGCCAGATTTTTCAACAGGTTGGCCATTTCTATTGCTGAAACGGCTGCTTCTGCTCCTTTATTGCCTGCTTTTGTCCCAGCTCTTTCGATTGCTTGTTCGATGGTATCCGTGGTCAGCACACCAAATATCACCGGCAAATCCTCCTGCATGGATACACTGGCCACTCCTTTTGAAACTTCGCTGCTTACATAATCAAAATGAGGAGTCGATCCCCTGATGACCGTCCCTAAGGCAATCACCGCATCATACTTTTTGGAAGCAGCCATTTTTTTCGTAACCAACGGTATTTCGAACGCGCCAGGAACCCATGCAACCGATACATCGTCTTCCGAAACTCCATGTCGCCTCAATGCATCCTGTGCACCGCTTAATAACTTGTTGGTGATGAACTCGTTGAACCTTCCAACCACGACTCCGATCTTTAAATCCGTACCTACCAGGTTTCCTTCGTAAACATTTGTCATTTTTATCATCCTCCTTAAAATCAGTTGCTGCCGGGAAAATCAAATAAATGGTCGAGCTTTGCTTTTTTCGTTTGCAAGTATCTTTCATTGCTTTTATTTGCCGGTATTTGGATTGCTTTTCTTTCCGTCACTTCCAACCCATAATCACTCAACCCGGAAATTTTCCGCGGGTTATTGGTCAATAACTGCAGCTTCCGGACACCAAGGTCCTTTAACATTTGGGCGCTCACTGCATAGTCCCGCAAGTCTGCCGGAAAACCCAGCTGGTGGTTTGCTTCGACGGTATCGAAACCCTGTTCCTGCAGCTTGTAAGCCTTCAGTTTATTCAGCAAGCCAATTCCTCTGCCTTCCTGACGCATGTATATCAGCACGCCAGTTCCAGCTGCCTCGATCTCTTGGAGAGCCTGCTCGAGCTGCGGTCCGCAATCACAGCGGTGGGAACCAAAAACATCTCCAGTCAAACATTCTGAGTGAATCCGCACGAGGACAGGATTCTCCGGGCTTATCTCACCCTTGAAAAGGGCGAGGTGCTCCTTGCCTGTGAATTTTTCCGTGTAAGCAGTCAGACGGAAATCCCCATAGGCAGTCGGCAGATCGATGGTTATTTCTTTATTGATCAGAACATCATTCACTTTTCGGTAGGCAACCAAATCTTGAATGGTGATAAGCGACAAGTCATACCGTTCTGCCATTTTTTCCAACTCCGGCAGCCTCGCCATGGTGCCGTCGCCGTTCATGATTTCACAAATCACTCCTGCAGGCTTAGATCCGGCAAGTTTCGCCAAGTCGACGGCAGCTTCCGTATGACCCGTCCGCTCCAGGACGCCAGCCCGTTTGGCGACTAACGGAAACACATGGCCAGGTCGCTTAAAAGCAGCAGCTTCTGTCTTGTCCTCAATCAATTTTTGGATGGTCAGTGCCCGGTCGTAAGCACTGATCCCTGTATCGGTTTCCTCATGGTCGACACTGATGGTAAATGCCGTTCCATAAGTGTCGCTGTTTTCTTCCACCATGGCTGGCAGGCGGAGTTTGTCGGCCAGCTTTTTGTCCATCGGAGCACATATAAGTCCCCTGCCTTCCTTGGCCATGAAGTTGATCGATTCAGGAGTGGCATGCTCTGCAAGCACAACCAAATCCCCTTCGTTTTCCCGGTCTTCGTCGTCCACGACAATGACCATTTTTCCAGCCCGCAAGTCTTGTATTGCCTGGTCTATCGTTTGGAACATAACTAGTCCTCCTAATCTAAAAAGCC
The DNA here is from genome assembly GCF_009602435.1 of Sediminibacillus terrae. Taxonomy (GTDB): domain Bacteria; phylum Bacillota; class Bacilli; order Bacillales; family Amphibacillaceae; genus Sediminibacillus; species Sediminibacillus terrae. The sequence goes on along the minus strand of NZ_VZDQ01000027.1, from coordinate 148,343 downwards.
AAATTGCTGTAATTTTTCTGTGGTTATTTTCCCAGTCTTCCCTTCTGCAGGCTGGTATTTTGCCGTCAGTAGACGATCGATGTATTTTGCCAGCACATCATATTCCAGGTTGACGGTTTCTCCTGTCTGCTTGTCAGCGAGAATGGTTGCCCGCTGTGTTTCGGGAATCAACGAGATCGTAAAAGCCGATGGATGGACGGCAAACACGGTCAAGGAAGTGCCGTCCACTGCGACTGACCCCTTTTCCGATAGATACGGAATTCCCTCTGGCGGGACTTCGATGGTTATATAAACTGCATTTGCTTCCTTCCACTTATGGGTGATGATACCTACAGCATCTACATGCCCGGAGACAAAATGCCCCCCGAATCGATCCTGAGCACGCATGGCCCGTTCCAGATTAACACGAGTTCCGGGAGTGACCCCGGACAGCGAGGAGGTACGGAATGTTTCGGGAATGATGTCTACCGTAAAATCAGTCTCTTGAAAAGACGTGACGGTCAGACAAACACCATTCACCGAAATACTGTCGCCTATTCTCACATCGCTTGTCACCGTTTCAGCCGCTATGTTCATCGTCAACGAGTCCTGCTTGCGATGGATGGATGTTACTTTTCCCTTTTCTTCGACAATACCAGTAAACAATCACTCCGCCTCCTTTTTTGGTATGGCAATGACTTTAAGATCGCCGCCAATTTTTTCGACCGATTTAATGTCCAGCTGTTTTGCTAGCCCCATCCGTTCCGGCGAAACACCACCCACCACTGGAATGGCATCACTCCCACCAAGAAGGAGCGGAGCAATATACCAATGGCACTCATCAAACAAACCTGTTTCGATAAAAGAGCCATGAACGGTACTTCCGCCTTCTACATAGACAGACTGCACACCCTCATCTCCCAGCAGTTTCAACACGGAGTCCAGCTCTACTTTCTTTGTACCGATTTGGAATACTTTCACATGCGGTTTTATCAGCTTGGATTGTTCCGTATCGGCTGAGGATCCACAAATCAACCACGTTGGCGCTTCGGGACTAGTCAGCAGGTGGCTGCCGGCAGGAATACTCAAATCGCTGTCCAGCACTATCCGAATCGGCTGCTTGCCGCCTTCCGGAAGTCTGACAGTCAGCCGTGGATCGTCCGCCACTACGGTCCCTATACCGACCAGGACAGCGTCATGGAGGTCACGCTGCCGATGAACATCCTCTCTTGCAGCTGCCGATGTGACCCAGCGACTGTCACCAGTACTGGCTGCCGTTTTGCCGTCCAAAGTCATGGCCGCTTTCAATGTAACAAAGGGTGACTTTTCTCTGATTTGTTTAAAAAACCGGCGATTGAGCTCCAACGCCTTTTCCTGTCTCAAGCCCACTTCGACCTCGATTCCTGCCTGACGCAACCTTTCCACACCACGGCCCGCCACTTCGGGATTGGGATCCAGACAGGCAATGTAGACTTTCGCTAATTGATGTTCCACAATCAAATCGGCACACGGCGGAGTTTTACCATGATGGGAGCACGGTTCCAAGGTGACATACATCACTGCACCTGCCGCCGCTTCTCCCGCTTGTCTCAACGCATGCACTTCTGCATGTGCACTCCCTGCCTCCAAGTGGCTGCCCATTCCGATCACTTTGCCATCTTTCACGACGACCGCACCGACAGAAGGGTTCGGACTTGTTTGTCCAATGGTCACTTCTGCCAACGCCAACGCTGTATCCATATAGGTTTCTTTTGATGCCAAATCCTTCATCCTCTCGTTTCCCGGAGCACGGAGTTTCGATATTTCATTCAAAACACAAAAAAGCCCCGGTAGATGCCGGGGCTTTTAAAATAGGTAAAGTTAAGTTGAGACGGTGCTTCCTGAATACGGCAAAGAAAGCAGCGGCATAAAATGCCCCGCGTTTTCCCGTACTCGAATCAACGTCACAAACGTCCTGTTCCTTTTCCCATCCAGACTTTAACTGTCGGCTTTGGAATTTCACCAAATCCACCGTTGCTTTCGCAAACGGGTCACGGACTGAGGACATGAACTTGTCCATCACCGCCGGTCGGGATTTACACCCTGCCCCAAAGGAATTTCGTATTTAATTAAGGACATCATAGCATTATTTTGTGAAAAATGCATCTAACTAGCCTTATCCAAAAAAAACCAAAAAAGAAAACCGAACGGGTTCGAATGCTTAGATATTCGAATCATCGTTCGGTTTTGCTTTGTCCAATATGCTTCTGTGCCAGCCATTTCTTTTGTCAATTTTGCTTTACTGCTTTAACCGTTTCCGCATCGGCATCTTCTCCGATGATTTTGACTTCTCTTTCCAGGAAAACACCGAACTTATCCTTGACTGTCTTTTGTACCAGCTCAATGACAGAGATATATTCGGTTGCAGTCGCATTGTTTTTATTGACGATGAAGCCTGCATGCTTGGTGGAAACTTCTGCACCGCCTACTCCTTTACCCTGCAACTCGCTATCCTGGATCAACTTGCCGGCAAAATAACCTGGCGGTCGTTTAAAAACACTGCCGCATGATGGATATTCGAGCGGCTGCTTGGATTCCCGCTTATGTGTAAGGTCGTCCATCACTGCCTTGATATTCTGATAGTCGCCTGGTTGGAGCTTGAACTTTGCCTCTAAAACGATGTATCCGTTGTCTGGAATATTGCTGGTCCGGTATTCCAAATCCAGCTCTTCTGCAGCAAGGGTCAATAATGCCCCCTCCCGATCGACGACCACCGCCTCTTCTAATACATCTTTGATTTCCCCGCCGTAAGCACCGGCATTCATAAACAAGGCTCCTCCCACTGTTCCCGGGATTCCGCAGGCAAACTCCAGCCCGCTCAGCCTCTCGTTCAACGCCCGGCGTGAAACATCGATTATGGCCGCTCCGCTTTGGGCGAATATCGTATCAGACTCTACCCGGATATCCTGAAAGCGTTTTTGACTCATGACGATGCCGCGAATTCCACCGTCCTTCACAATCATATTGGAGCCATTGCCAAGCAGGGTGAACGGGATATTTTCCCTTCTGGAAAGCTTCACCAGTTCCTGAACTTCAGAAAATGTTTCCGGCGTGACAAGGATATCCGCTTTTCCGCCAAGGCGAGTGTACGTATGGTTTTTCAACAGCTCATCCAGCATAATGTTTTCTGTAGCTGTTATATGTGATATTTCCTGATAAACATGTTTGATATTTATCAAATCAAATCATTCCTTTAATTGTCCTCTTCGTTGATGGTTAAAAGTGACCCATGAATCCCTTTTCCCATAACCTTGATTATAACAGGTGGACTTGACAGCGCCAACTACGATTTTCCCAACCTTTATTTAGCTCATTAAAAGGTTATGTCTTCCCAGAAGAATTCGTGCCTAATCACCAATCACCCCTATCACTACCCGCTGGCCAGTCAGTCAAACATTCCCACACTGTCCATTCGATAAAACCGACCCGGACAAAATATGGCCACCAAAGCAAAAAAGAACGAATTCCAAATATACAGCGAATTTCTGCTTCCGGACGATCAGGACCGGCTGAATATATTCGTTTTCTTCTTTTGGCTGATAGAATATCCAAACTTCTTTAAAAGGAAAGCAATAAACAGCGATGACAGACTCTTTTTTGGCGAAGACGGAAAATCAGGATGAGAAGTTCCTTTTATTCTTCGGCAATTGGATGTGCGATGGCCAGCAGCATAAAAGTTAAAAAGCCGCACTCCTGTTTAAGTGCGGCTTAGCTTTCCGAACGTAACGATTCGAGACAAAAGTCGATGTTAGCTGAATCCGCGCCCGCGGAAAGCGAAGTACCTTGCCGTAGTGGAGACTCGCAATGCTTTTTTGTCGAGCCTCCTTTCTATGTCATGCTTCCATGCCTTTCAAAATAAAATCAATGAGATGCTCCACTTCCTGGGCCTCATCCCACTCAGCATCAGGATTCAAGAGAAAACGGGTGACGATGAACCCCAATATCGGGGAGACAATACAACGGACCGTCGTCGTAATCGGCATTTCTTTAAGCAGTCCCGCTTCCTGGAACCCAGTGACTGTCTGCTTGATCCTCGGGTACACTTTTTCAAGGAACGCCTCCTCGATAATCATTTTGATTTCCGGGTGAAAGGCAAACTCCTGGAGCACTATCCGCAAAATCGCGACATTTTGTCTGGCAAAATCCAATCGATTGTAAATGAATGTTCTCAACAGCTCGTCAAAGCCTTGAAATTCGCGATTGAAAATATTTTCGACCATGTTGTCAGCGAACACAGGAACAGCGAGCTTGAGCACTCCCGGCTTCACTATAGCCAATAGCAAATCCTTTTTTGCCGGGTAGTGCCGAAAAATGGTCCCTTCCGCTACTCCAGCACGCTTGGCGATTTCACTTGTGGCTGTGCCCGCATACCCTTTTTCGGCAAAAATCTCGATTGCAGCCGCAAGAATGTTTGCTTGCTTCTCGGTCAATCGGATTTCTTGTCCATCCACTTTCAACAATTCTCTTAAATAGGACTCCCGCATAAGCTGATCCTCACTTTTTCATTATTTTCGGTATGCCTTAAGTGTACCAAGATTCAACAGGTAACATAATAGAGAAAACCCTAGGACAACATATAGATCGACCTGTATATCAGCCAGTCCGTTCCCCTTGATCATGATTTCCTTGAGGGCATCGGCCCCATAAGAAATCGGCATAAAATATTCTAAATACGCCACCCAATCAGCAGCGTTATCCAGATTGAACATCCCCGAAAAGAACGCCTGTGGAACAATCACGAGTGGAATGAACTGCATAAGTTGAAATTCATTTCTGGCAAAAGAGGATAACAGGATGCCGAGTGTCAGCGCACTCAATGAAAGAAGCATGGTGACCAGAATGACCAGCCATAAGGATCCATTTAGCGGAACTCCCAAGACATAAACGGCATACAACGCGACGATAAACGACTGAATCACTGCGAATAGCCCAAAGCCGCTGATATAACCAAGGATGATTTCCCAACCTTTCAAAGGCGTGGCGAATAGCCGCTCCAACGTCCCTTGTGATCTTTCTCTCAAGAAGGAGATACCGCCCACTAAAAACACGAAAAAAAAGGCAAAAAAGCCGATCAGGACCGGTCCCGTATAATCAAATGTCGTCTCCGCGTTATCCTCGTATAAAAACTCGACGGAAATATCCGGAACCTGACGATCCGACCGGGATGCCAAAGCCTCCTGCAAACCCATTTTCACTGCTTCGGCTTGATTGGGTTTGCTGTTGTCTATCGTGACATGGATATACTGTCCATCTGCTTCGAGGAGGGCGTCGATTTCCGAATCGGCAAGCGCTTGGCCGGGATCCTCCACCTCGACGATTTCCAGCATACTGTCCTGCACTGCCGCTTTAAGCGGAGCAGGTGCCCCCTCGACTGCCAGCTTTGGTTGATAAGATTCCTGGTCCAACACCAGCCAGGTCAACGTCAAAATTAGTAGAGGGGCAACAATCATCAACGCAAGTGACCGCTTATCTCGAATAAATTGACGGATTATCCGGACTACAATCGCCTTTATCTTCATGCTTCTTCCCTCCCGTACTTTAGAAACGCTTTTTCAATCGAGTCGGTACCCGTATCCCGTTTTAACGCTTGGGGAGATCCGTGAGCAATGATATTTCCGCCCCTTAACAGCCCTAACTTATCGCACCGTTCTGCTTCATCCATCACATGAGTGGTAACGATAACGGTTGTTCCTCGCCTTTTCAGATCGGCAAACCTATCCCAAATTTTATTGCGTAATAAAGGATCGATTCCTACCGTCGGTTCATCAAGAATTAACAGTTCAGGGCGATGGATCAACGCCGCAGCCAAGGATAGACGCCGCTTCATACCTCCGGAAAACCCCTGGACAATTTTATGTTTGCTGTCTTGCAAACCAACATCTTCTAAAACTTCATCGATGCGCCCGGCCACCTGTTTTTTGGGCACACCGTAAATCGCTGCAAAAAAAGCGAGATTTTCCTTTGCTGTCAACTCATGATAAAGAGCATCCGACTGTGCCATATAACCGATGGATTCCATTGTTTGCAGGGATGGCATCCGGGTATCCAACACTACTACTTCTCCTGCTTCAGGCGTTAAAGTGCCGACAATCGTTTTTACAAGTGTCGTTTTACCAGATCCGGAAGGACCGAGCAATCCAAAAATCCTTCCGCGTTGAATGGTCAGGCTAATGTTCTGCAGGACACTCTGTTTACCGAATGAATGCGATACATGTCGCAGTTCCACAATCTCCATTTCATCCCCTCCATTAGTGAGTGATTACTCACTTATTATAATAAAGCTTATGCTGGTGATTGACAACAATTTTTACCAATACCTATTGTGAAGCACCCTATTAATTTTAATCGGATGGAGATTTTGTTATAATCTAATCACTATTTGAGCAAAAAGTGACAAAACAATCGTTTTATCTCATATTTCCTACTTTCGTAGAAAGGATAGTGAATAATCATGGACTGGTATTATGAAGAAGGGATGAACATCAAAGATTTCCTCATCCAAAACAGAGAACCATTCGAACAAAAACTGTTAAATGAAGCTGTCAATGTCCGGGACAAGATTGAAGAAATCCGTGTTATCGGCAATATAAATCTATTGAAGAACGCGCTCAAAATTGTCCTTTACGTCGTGGAGGATCAAAAAGATGAAGTAGTGGCTTTTGCAAAACAAGAGGGAATAGCCTGGGCGAACTACTCCCTGACGCTGGCATTTAAATTGGAATGGGTACAAGCCATCCGCAGAACCCTATGGGTAGCCTTGCATGATTATGAATTGCTGTCCGGAATGGATGTGGATCGGGAGCGATTCTATGACACAGAGAGCAAAATCAATGCATTGATCGACGAATTTCTCAATGGATTTTTTATCAGTTATTCCAAATATAAAGATGAATTAATCGAATCACAACGTGAGATGGTCGAAAATCTCTCCGTCCCGATTATACCGGTTACGCCAAATGTATGTATCCTCCCCTTGATTGGAGAAATTGACGCCTCCCGCGTCACCACCATCGAGGAAAAGGTGTTAATGGAAATCGGAAGACTGCGCATTCGTACCTTGATCATGGATCTGTCCGGTATTTTGGGAATGGAATCCAATATCGCCACAAACTTCTTGAAACTGTTGGACGGAATAGGCATGATGGGGTGTACTCCCGTTATTACAGGGTTACGTCCGGAAACTGTCCGTAATATGATGGCACAGGATTTAGTTTTCGAAAACAAGGCGGAAATCAAAGGAACCTTACAGCAAGCCCTCGATGAATATTTAGTCAATCAACGAGTGGATCAAAGTAACGGCGTCAGTGCCTTACAAGCAAACAAAAACCTATAGATATACTGAAAAGGGGCTGTCCCATTCATTTGGGAAGCCCCTTTTTCAGCACTATTCACATGGCTTTGTTTGTTCATCTGGTCAAAAACTTATTTTTAGCCGACGAAGAATCATTCTCGTTATGTCGCTGCTTATCTATCATGCACCTGTACAGCCAATTTCAACGGCCCCTTATCCCATGAGGGCGGTCATTAAGGCTTTCTGGGCATGGAGTCTGTTCTCCGCTTGTCGGAAAACGACCGATTTTTTTCCATCAATCACGTCTGCCGTGACTTCTTCTCCTCGATGGGCGGGCAGACAGTGCATAAAAATAGCATCCGGATGAGCAAGCTCCAGTAATTTTTTGTTTACCTGAAAATCGAGAAATACCTGCTCCCGTACCGCTTGTTCACTTTCCTGCCCCATACTGGCCCACACATCCGTGTAAACTACGTCTGCTTTATCGACAGCAGCGACAACATCGGAGGTCACCTCCACTTTGCTGCCATTCGACGCTGCAATCGACTGGGCGTGTTTGGTGATCGCCTTTTCCGGCTGATACCCTCCCGGAGCAGCTATAATGATATCCATCCCCATGATAGACCCACCCAGCATCAAAGAATGGGCCATATTGTTCCCGTCACCGATGTAAGCAAGCTTGACTCCCGATAATCCGCCCTTAACTTCTTCAATCGTTTGCAGGTCCGCCAGAACCTGACATGGATGGTAGCTGTCCGTCAACCCATTGATGACCGGAATGGTGGCATTTTCCGCCAACTCCTCTACCACTTGCTGCGAGAAAGTCCGAATCATCATGCCATCCAAATAACCGGAAAGTACCTTAGCTGTATCTGAAATCGGTTCACCTCTGCCGATTTGGATATCATCTGAGCTGAGAAACAATCCTGTGCCGCCCAATTGATAAATCCCCGCTTCAAAAGAAACGCGTGTACGGGTAGACGATTTTTCAAAGATCATTCCCAGGGTTTTACCCTGTAACGGCTGCTCCACTGAACCTTTGAGGCGTTGGTTTTTCAGATATGCGGCAAGTTCGAGCAAATAAGCGATTTCTGGCTTGCTGTAATCGGCAAGCGTCAAAAAATCCTTTCCTGCCAATTGTTGCTGGATACTGATCTCTTTCATCAATCCCATCTTCACACACGCTCCTTCGCTTTGTTTAACCCTTCGCTCATGGATAGATATTGATTCATTGCATATGGTTGTTCTTTGATTTGGGTCGAGGCTTTCAAGTATGCAGTCAACGTTTCCGCTGAAGTAATACATAATGTGTCGGTTTTCAAGGCATCTTCTCTAAGTCGCATGTGGCCATCTGTTCCGGAACCTTGCAGCAGGTCACAAACCAAAGCAAATGCACTGTCCAGACATCTGTTTCCAGCCTCCTCAAGTGATATAACCTTACGAACAGCAATATCCCTGCTTTCAAGAGAATCAGCCGTCGCTTTGTCAGCATAGATATCCACCGGCAATTTCTCCAGCAAGGCGAATAATTCTGCCGGCAATTGACCGAAGTCATTTCCGAGGGATAAATAAATTTGTTGATTGCCCTCCAGGTCCAACAGGTTGTTTTCCTTCCATCCGAACGCCTTGGCCATTGCCGATTCTACAGTCAAGCCAAGCCCGATTGCTTCCCCGGTGGACTTCATCTCCGGTCCAAGAAACGGATCGACACCTGGCAGTTTGTTGGTAGAAAAAACCGGGACCTTTACGGCATAATAGCCGGCCGGCTCATGAAGACCAGTACTCCAATCCGTTTCTGCCAGTGATTCTCCCATTTGCACCCGGGTGGCCAAATCGATAAGCGGGACACCGGTAACTTTGCTGGCAATCGGAACAGTCCGGGAAGCCCGTGGATTTACCTCCAGCACGTAAAGGTCTTGCCTGTCTTCGCTGATGACAAATTGAATGTTAATGATTCCTTTTAAATCGAGTTCTGTTGAAATTTGTTTTGTGTACCGCTCGATCGTATTCCGCTGATCCTCCGTCAAACCTGGAGCAGGGAACACAGCTGTACTGTCTCCGGAGTGGACGCCCGCTTTTTCGATATGTTCAAATATCCCCGGAATCAGAATATCCTCTCCATCACAAACCGCATCAACCTCCACTTCATAGCCGGAAATAAAGCGATCGATCAGCAGCGGAAAGATTCGCGAAGCAGGTGCATGCTGTTTCAGACTGTCAATATAGTCGAGCAGCTGCTCTTGATCCTGTATGACAACCATCCCCCGACCACCAATCACGTAGGAAGGGCGAAGCAACACCGGATAACCGATTCGTTCTGCTATTTCCTCTGCATCCTTCACGTCCATCACTGTTTCCCCTGGAATGTGCGGAATCGCCAGCCGTTTCAACAAACGATAAAATTGATCCCGGTCTTCAACGGCTTCAATAGCAGCCAAGGAGGTACCGCACACAGGCATACCAGCTTTGCTAAGTCCCTCTGCCAAGTTCACGGCGGTTTGGCCGCCGAACTGCACCAGCACCCCATCCGCCTCTTCTTTTTCCAGTACGTGAAGGACGTCTTCCTCCGTCAACGGTTCGAAGTATAAGTGGTCTGCTGTATTAAAATCGGTGCTGACTGTTTCCGGATTGTTATTGATCACGATAGCCTTGATACCTTGCGCTTGTAAAGACATGGCTGCATGGACCGAGCAATAATCAAATTCCACTCCCTGCCCGATCCGTATCGGCCCCGAGCCAAGCACGGCAACCTTTTTATTTCCCTGGATTGCTTCTACTTCATCGCTTTCTTTCCATGAACTATAAAAGTAAGGCGTCTCTGCCGAAAATTCCGCAGCGCACGTATCGACCATTTTATAAGCGGGAGTCAATCCGAGTTCCATGCAGCGTTGATGAACCTCCTGCTGGCTGATCTGAAAGATATCCGCCAACAGTCGATCAGCGTATCCGTAATACTTAAGTTTGCTCAATTCCTGCTTACCAAGGGATTGCCAGCTTTTATCGCGAAGCTCGGTCTCCGTCTGGATCATCCCCGCAATTTCACTCAAATAATATTTATTGATTTCCGTCAGTCGATGAATATCATCAATGGAGTATCCACGCCGAAAAGCCTCGGCTATGATAAATATCCGCTCATCCGTCGCCTGGACGAGCGCTTGCTCGATTGCGCCCGCGTCCCACTCGGCATGCGCAGGCCAGTTCAAGTACTCCGTACCGATTTCAAGCGAGCGGACGGCCTTGTTCAAGGCAGCAGGAAAGTTACGTGCAAGTGCCATGACTTCTCCGGTTGCTTTCATCTGCGTACCAAGCAGCCTGTCGGCACCAGCAAATTTATCAAATGGCCAGCGCGGAATTTTCACGGCAATATAGTCGATTGCAGGTTCGAAGCTTGCGTAAGTATGGCCGGTAATCGGATTGATCACTTCATCCAGTTGATAGCCCAATGCCAGCTTGGCAGCAATGCGGGCAATCGGGTAACCAGTTGCTTTTGACGCGAGGGCGCTGGAACGGCTGACTCTCGGATTCACCTCGATGATGACGTACTCGTCGCTATCGGGGTTGAGAGCAAACTGGATGTTACATCCTCCGACCACCCCTAATTCCCGGATCACCTTGCAGGAAGTGGAACGAAGCAGCTGATACTGCCGGTCATTGAGCATTTGAGAAGGCGCAACAACAATGCTGTCGCCGGTATGGACACCGACAGGATCGATATTTTCCATATTGCAGACAATAATGCATGTATCATTGGCATCTCGCATCACCTCATACTCGACTTCCTTCCAACCCTTCACACTTTGGTCGACCTGCACCTGGCCGATCGGACTCGCATGCAGGCCGTTGCGGACTATCGCCTTAAGCTCTTTTTCATTATTGGCGATCCCACCGCCTCCTCCACCCAACGTATAGGCGGGTCGGATGATCATCGGGTAACCAGCGGTACTTGCAAAACGGACCGCTTCTTCCACCGAGCTGGTCGTGATGCTTTCGGGGACTGGTTCATCAATTGCCGTCATCATCGATTTGAAAATTTCCCGGTCTTCTCCTTTTTGGATGGTATCAAGCGGCGTCCCCAGCAATTCGACCTCGTATTTTTCCAATGCTCCGGATTCAGATAGAGCTACTGCCAGATTCAGGCCGGTCTGTCCGCCCAATGTCGGCAAAATGCCATCTGGTCTTTCCTTTTCGATAATTGCTGTCAAAGAAGAACTAGTCAGCGGTTCTAAATATACCTGATCTGCAATGTCAGGATCGGTCATGATCGTAGCCGGGTTGTTGTTGACCAGCACCACTTCGATTCCTTCCTCTTTTAAGGCCAGGCAAGCTTGGGTACCTGCGTAATCAAACTCTGCAGCCTGGCCGATGACAATCGGCCCCGAACCGATGACCAAAACTTTATGGATGTGTGAAAACTTAGGCATGCTGCACCTCTCCCTCGCTCGGTATCATCTGTAAAAAGTCCTGAAAAATCGAATAAGTATCTATCGGCCCTGGGTGGGCTTCTGGATGGAATTGAACGGTCAGGACGGGCTTATGACGATGAACCAGGCCTTCAACCGATCGATCATTGACATTGATATGAGATACTTCCCAGTCTGACAGTTTAATAGAGTTTTCATCAACTACATAACCGTGGTTTTGCGAGGTGATGAAAACCTTCCCGGTCAGCAAATCCTTCACCGGGTGATTGCTTCCCCGGTGTCCATAAGGCAGACGTTCTGTCTTCCCTCCGTTTGCGAGGGCTACCAGCTGATGCCCTAAACAAATGCCCAAAGTTGGATAACTGTCGGTAATTTGCTTGATAATACGAGCCAATCCAGCCAAGTCTTCAGGATCTCCGGGACCATTGGACAACACGACTCCGTCGGGCTTTAGGTTGTCCAGGACCGCCAAATCCGTGTCATAGGGCACCACTGTCACATTGCAGCCAAGCTCCGTCAAGGTATGTGTGATGGAATGTTTATAACCGTAATCGTACAAAACAATGTGTTTGGGTTTCTTTCCGGTGATGGCAGGCATCGGTTTTGCAGGAATTTCGACCGGACTGCGAACGGAAACCTGTTTGACGATTTCCGGATCCACTTTCCGATGTACCGGCAGGTCTTCAGGTTCCGCTGTGATTTTGCCATAAACTTCTCCATGTTCACGGATAATTCTGGTCAATGCCCTTGTGTCGATGCCGTACAAGGCCGGTATCTTATACTGTTCCACCATTTCGTTTACGGTGGACTTTGCCTGATAATGTTCGGGTGTCTGACATGGATGAGAAATGATCAGCCCCGCCAGTGACGGTTTGATGCTTTCATGGTCTATATCGTTCACTCCATAGTTGCCAATCAGCGGATACGTCATGGTGACAATCTGGCCTGCGTAGGAAGGGTCTGTCATAACTTCCTGGTAGCCTGTCATTGCTGTGTTAAATACCAATTCACCTTCAACGGCAATTTCTGTCCCCAGCCATTTCCCTTCCAACACGTCCCCAGTGTTCAACACAAGATAGCCTGGTGTTTCGATCATTGTTCCACTCCTCTCGCGGCTGTTTGATATTTATTCGTAAATAAGAATATTTATACATACGGGTGGAAAAATACGGCCTGCTGCCTTCGTATCTGGAGCAAGCCGTTCCCATCCTTATTATGAAAATAAATTATTCGCAGCCGATCAATTGTTTATGTTGTTCAATCCATTCCACACTCATTTGGAAAAGTTGATTGGCAGAAGCTATTTGTTCCTCTACCCGGTTTTGTGCAGTACCTCCGGCTACATCTCTGGCATTGACTACAGCCTTTGGCGTCAGCACCTCGTAAATGTCTCCCTCGATCAAGGAAGAGAACTGCCGGAATTCCTCAAGGGATAAATCCATTAAAAATTTTTGGTGGTTTATACCGTACAATACAGCCTGCCCGACAACGGCATGTGATTCCCGGAATGCCATGCCCTTGCCCACTAAATAATCTGCCAAGTCCGTCGCATTGGAGTAATCCTTTGCCACGGCTTCATACATGTTGTCAGCCTTTACTTCCATGGTTTCAACCATCGGGGCAAACAAGGCAAGCGCTCCTTTCAAGGTCTCAACCGAATCGAACATCCCTTCCTTATCCTCCTGCATATCTTTGTTATAAGCTAGCGGCAGTCCTTTCAGCGTCGTCAGCATGGCCATCAAGTGTCCGTACACTCTACCCGTTTTCCCCCGGACAAGCTCGGCAACATCGGGGTTTTTCTTCTGCGGCATCATACTGCTTCCTGTACAAAATGCATCGTCCAACTCGATAAAATTGAATTCGGCACTAGACCATTGCACGAGCTCCTCACAAAGTCTGGACAAATGCGTGGAAACGAGAGAGGCATTGGCCAAAAACTCGACGACAAAATCCCGATCGCTTACCGCATCTAGGCTGTTTTCACAAATCCCTTCAAAACCGAGCTTGTCGGCTACATATTGCCGATCGATCGGAAATGTTGTCCCGGCCAGTGCACCTGCGCCAAGCGGTGACTGATTAACCCGCTTCCAGCTATCGGATAAGCGTTCGATATCCCGTTGGAACATGTAAACATATGCCATCATATGATGGGCAAACAGGACGGGCTGGGCACGCTGTAAATGGGTGTACCCTGGGAGCACCGTTTCCAGATTGTCCCCGGCCTGTTTGTGCAGCGCCTTTTGCACATCCAACAGTAACTGGCTGATCGTCAGCAATGCTTCCCGCAAATACAATCGCATATCCAAAGCGACTTGATCATTCCGGCTCCGGCCAGTATGGAGCTTCCCTCCTACAGGGCCTATTTCATCAATAAGCAATTTTTCTATATTCATATGAATATCTTCGTTCTCTTCACTTAGCACAGCCTCTCCAGCTGTTATCTTGCTTCCTACGGCTTTCAATCCATCTGTGATGTCACCCGCATCTTCTTCAGACAGGATGCCGCAAACCTTCAACATTTCCACATGGGCAAGGCTCCCTTGTATATCATGGACTGCCAGCTTTTGGTCAAAATGAATGGATGCTGTATATTCATCGACTAACTCATTAGTCGGCTTGGTGAACCGTCCGCCCCATAGTTTCATTGTTTAACAGCTTCCTTCACATCGACGACAACATTTTCAATGGAATCATCTGCTACCGTATTGGTCCGATTGACTGCGGCATGGACCTTTGTAGGAAGCCCCCACAGCTTGATGAAACCAAGAGCAGCTTCGTGATCGAAAGAGTCCTCCGGTTTATAGGTTGCCAAATCAAAATCATAAAGCGACTGTGCCGATTCCCGGCCGATGACTTGTGCGTGACCTTTGTACAGCTTGACCTTGACTGTTCCCGACACCTGGGTCTGGGTTTGTTCAATGAACGCCTGCAAGGCCTTTGTCAACGGAGAATACCACAGCCCATCATATACCGTCTGAGCCAACTTTTGCTCTACCGTCGGCTTGAACTGAGCCACCTCGCGAGGAAGCGTCAGTGCTTCCAACTCTTGATGGGCTGCAATCAATGTCAGTGCGGCTGGAGCCTCATAGATTTCCCGTGATTTGATCCCGACCAAACGGTTCTCGACGTGGTCGATCCGTCCGACACCATGCTTCCCGGCGATCTGGTTCAATGCAAGTATAAGTTTGGAAAATTCCATCGCTTCACCATCAAGCGATACTGGCTTCCCTTGTTCAAAGGTGATTTGGACGACCTGAGGTGTGTCGGGCGCATCGACCGGATCTGTTGTTAAATCGTAAGCGCCTTTGGGAGCTTCCGCCCATGGGTCTTCCAAAATGCCGCATTCATTGCTTCTTCCCCACAGGTTCTGATCGACACTGTAGGGATTATCGAGATCGACCGGAACCGGAATCCCATTTTCTTCAGCATAGGCAATTTCCTCATCCCTCGACATTGCCCATTCACGCACTGGAGCGACAATTTCCAGATCTGGATTCAAGGCAGTAAATGCCACATCGAATCTCACTTGATCGTTCCCTTTTCCCGTACAGCCATGTGCTACAGCTACCGCACCCTCCTTTTCGGCGATTCCTACAAGAACCTTGGCGATCAAGGGTCTGGACAATGCCGAAATCAAAGGGTATTTGTTTTCGTACAATAGGTTGGCTTGCAAGGCCGGAAGTACATATTCATCCGCAAAGAGCGATTTGGCGTCCACCACATATGATTTGACTGCTCCAACATCGAGGGCTTTATTTTTCACAAAGTCCAAATCCTTCCCTTCCCCCACATCCAACGCGACAGCAATCACGTCAAAATTATATTTATCCTGAAGCCATTTGATAGCGACAGAAGTATCAAGACCACCTGAGTATGCCAACACAATCTTATCTTTTTTCATTTGATTAACGCTCCCCTTCTGCTTGTAATCTATTAATAGACTGAGCATGTTTGGTTTGTATGAATTATTATGCACTATTAAGTATATTAATTCAACCGTTAAATTTCATTTTTTTAAAGAAAAAGTGGATTATCCTGTTGATATCCTACTGGTACTCCTGTTTTTTTAGTGAGAACATCCCATGCCGCTTATTTATAATGTAATGTATGATGGGCGTACACAGTTGTGATTCCTGCCCACCGCCCATTTCCATACCCCGGGCGAAACAATCGCCTATAGCTTCCTTCCTTTTCGCACATGCAGCATTTTATACATATTCATTCATATCCATGCAAATATCCATGCAAAAAAGAAAGTCAGTTGTAACCTTCACGGCTGCCCGACGTCTACCTAAAAAACTAAAGGGTGGTCAAAATATGAAAAAGTGGCACTTCCATTCACTTGCGGTCTGTTTACTCCTGCTGTTGGCAGCATGCAGCAACGACTCACCAGAAAATGCCGACATGCCCGTGGAGATGGACAGCGCTGGAACAGAAAGCAGTCAAGACTCTGCAGTTCTAAGCGAAAACAAGGCGGCAGAGGATAGCGCGGGAGAAGAAGGGGAAGTACAACAGGAAGAGGAATCGGCTGTCGGCAAAGCAAAGCAAGCAAACCGGAAAGTGATTTACCATGCAAATCTACGGATTGAAGTAAGTAATTACCAACAGACTCTCGAAACCATTCAATCAAAGGTAAGCGAAGCCGGCGGTTATATCGTAGAGTCGAGTACGTACCAAAACCCCGAGGATGACCTTACAGAGGGGCATATCACCGCAAGAGTACCTCAGGAGCAGTTCCAGCCGTTCATCGATTTTGTCGAAGAGGGCAGCAGCAAAGTACTGGAAAACAATGTTTCCGGACAGGATGTCACCGAAGAGTACGTCGATCTTCAATCCCGCCTAAAGTCCAAGAAGGCTGTCGAAGAACGGTTGATGGCCTTTATGGAGGAAGCGAAGAAAACCGAGGATCTGCTGCAAATATCCGAAGACTTGGCCGGCGTACAAGAAGAAATCGAGACGATCACCGGAAGAATCAATTATTTGGAAAATAAAACCGACTTGGCCACTGTCGACATCAGTCTTCAGGAAAACGATGTACGGATTTCCGGCAGCGGTGGAGAAACCACCACCTGGCAAAAAACAAAAGAACAATTTATCAAAAGCATCGATTTTCTCCTTTCCTTCTTTTCCGGATTGATCGTGTTCCTATTCGGCAATCTTCCAGTTCTACTGGTGCTTGCCGCTCTGGTGTCAGCTGGTATTTTCATTACACGAAAGACAATCAAAAAAAAGAAGCGGCAAGATACCAAGGAAAACTAGTCCTTGAAAAAATCGGCAGGCTGTGGCAAGGTTATAATGTAATCAAGACAATTGAATGAATCACTTTCATGTAGGGGGACCAGTTACTGCTGGTTGAGATTGTATCCGTCAAGATACTGACCCTTGGAACCTGATCTGGCTGACACCAGCGTAGGGAACATATTTGAACGGTAGTATGCGATAATATGCACCCTGGGTATGGCCTATGGTGCATTTTTTTATTGCCCTTTAACGGCTTGCCTTCACAGAACCGCATGCTTACATCATGATATTTCACGCGGTTCCTGTTCCCTATTTCAGTCCTGCATTGTTTAAGTGCTTCATCATTAATCGCTAGGAGGAAATAGGATGAAAAAGTTATCAATCTTACTTGCCGCCCTGCTTCTGTTGTTGGCAGCCGGCTGCAGCAAGGAAAATGCCGGCACCGAAGAAAAGGACGCATTGAAGAAAGTGTCCCTCGTGTTGGACTGGACGCCTAATACGAACCATACTGGCATTTATGCCGCAAAGGAAAAGGGATATTTCAAAGATGAAGGGCTCGAAGTGGAAATTCTGATGCCAGGAGAGGCCGGGGCTGATCAATTGGTCGCATCCGGAAAAGCCGATTTTGGAATTGGAGCCCAGGAAGCCTTGACAGAAGCAAGGGTACAAGATATACCGATCGTTTCAATTGCAGCCATTATTCAGCACAATACTTCCGGTTTTGCTTCACCAAAAGAAAAAGGGATCACTTCGCCAAAAGATTTTGAAGGAAAAACTTATGGCGGCTGGGGGGCTCCCGTGGAAAAAGCGGTCATCGACTCCCTGATGAAACAGGAAAAAGCCGACGTAGAAAAAGTAAGTATCGTCAATATGGGGGATACCGACTTCTTTACAGCAGTCGAGCGTGACATCGACTTCGCCTGGATTTACTATGGCTGGACAGGTATCGAAGCAGAGCTTCGCGGGAAAGAGTTGAACATGCAGTACTTGACCGACTACTCCGAAAAACTGGACTACTATACACCCGTGCTCACGACTAGTGAGCAGAAAATCGCCGATGATCCGGAGACAGTCGAGGCCTTTGTTGCTGCCGCTTCCAAAGGTTATCAGTTTGCAGCGGACCAGCCAGATGAAGCCGCCGACATTCTCATCGACGCAGTTCCCGATTTGGACGCCGAACTGGTCAAAGCGAGTCAGCAGTGGTTGTCTCCTAAATACCAGGATGATGCCCCACGATGGGGTGAACAACAACAGCAAGTCTGGGAAAATTATGCCGGCTGGATGTATGACAATGGCTTGCTTGAACATGAGTTAAAAGCAGAAAAAGCCTTCACGAACGAATTTTTACCTGACGGGGGAGAAGAAAAACAATGAGTGATTCACTGGTAAGTATTCAAATCATCCCAAAAACAAAAAACGGAGAAGATGTCATTCCTTATGTAGATGAAGCAATCGCGGTGATCGAAGAATCCGGGGTTCGCTATCAGGTAAACCCGCTGGAAACGACGATGGAAGGAAATTTGAGCGAGTTGTTTGCCGTTATCGAAAAAATGAACAGAAGGATGATCGAACTGGGCAGCACCAACGTGATTTCCCAAATAAAAGTTCTTTACCAGCCAAATGGCGCCTCCATGGAAAAACTGACGGAGAAATACCGCTAATGAAACGAATAAAGACAGGTTGGCGGCCGGTTGCAGCCATCCTTCTTTTACTGCTGGTTTGGGAGGTGGCGGGCAGAGTGGCGGAAATTCCCTCTTGGCTGCTGCCGGCACCTTCGCAAATCTGGATGGAGGCGGTTGCCGGCTGGGAGGATTACAAGCTGCATTTGTTTTCGACCATCCAGCTCACCCTGCTTGGATTTTTGATTGGAACGAGTATCGGGATTGCAGCAGCTGTCTGTCTGCATTTGCTGCCTAAGCTGAGACAAACCATTTATCCATTGATGATTCTCTCACAAAATATCCCGATCATTGTGCTTGCACCCCTGTTGGTCATCTGGTTCGGGTTCGGCATCCTTCCAAAGCTAATCATCATTACGTTGGTCTGTTTTTTTCCGATTGCCGTAGCTACATTGGATGGTTTCCGTCAAACAAGTCCGGACCTGCTCCATTATTTAAAAATGGCTGGTGCAGACAAACGGCAAATTTTTTGGAAGCTGGAATGGCCCACCTCCCTTCCTTCGCTGTTTTCCGGACTGAAGATTTCAGCTACATACAGTGTGATGGGGGCTGTGATATCCGAGTGGCTCGGTGCCCAACAAGGAATCGGCGTGTATATGACACTTGCTTCTTCGTCTTTTAGGACCGATAGGGTTTTTGTAGCGATTTTCTTTATCATGGTGTTGTGCCTACTATTCTTCATTGTCATCATCACCATCGAGAAACGCGTCATCCGCTGGAAAAAGAAAGGGGTTGAACAGCATGGCTGATTTATCAATTATCGATGTTTCCAAATCCTTCAGCGGCAGGCACGTATTGGAGAACCTTTCCTTGTCCGTTTCCGATGCCGAATTTGTCTCGATTGTCGGTCCTTCCGGAAGCGGCAAAAGCACCTTGTTTCATTTAATAGGCGGATTACTGGAACCGGACAGTGGCGACATTTATTTGGATGGCAAGCGCGTGAATGGAAAAAGAGGGGCAATCAGTTACATGCCGCAGTCTCCTTCCTTGCTGCCATGGCGCACTGTCCTGGAGAACGTCATGCTAGGCGGAGAACTCCTCGGGGAGAAAAACAGGGAGGAAGCAATCAGTATGATGGCCAAAGCCGGACTGTCCGGATACGAGGAGGCTTATCCCGATCAACTTTCGGGCGGTATGAAGCAACGGGCAGCCTTCATACGCAGCATGCTGAGTCCCCAACCGTTAATGTGCCTGGATGAGCCCTTTTCGGCATTGGATGAATTTACCCGACTGGACATGCAGCAGTGGCTGCTTTCCATGTGGGAGGAGCACCGACGCTCCATCCTGTTTGTCACCCACAACATCGAAGAAGCACTATTTCTTTCCGACCGGATCATTGTCTTATCCAGCGGTCCTGCCCAAGTAAAGGCTGATTTCACGATTCCTTTTCCGCGTCCGCGCAAGGAATCCGTGGTTTTGTCACAGGATTTTTTAGAATGGAAAAAAACCATTTATCAGGAACTGCGGGTGATGACATGAAGTCGATTATCGATGCCCATATACACCTTGACATGTATCCTGAAGTGCTACAGCGACAGTTGGTACAGGACCTGGACGAGCACCATGCAGAGGGATTGATTGCAGTATCCAACCACCTTTCTTCGGCTAAAAAGACATGGCAGCTTGCCCAAACCGACAAGCGTATCCATCCTGCCTTTGGGTACCACCCGGAACAGAAGCTGCCGACTGTCGAAGAACTAAGTGAACTGCTAGACTTTATGGAGAGTCATCACACGGACATGAAAGCTGTAGGGGAAGTCGGCTTGCCCTACTACACGCGCAAAGAGGATCCGTCGATAAGCAACGAAGCCTATATAGAATTGTTGGAAACGATGATCATCCATGCAGCACGCTTGAATAAACCAGTAATCTTACACGCTGTATATGAAGATGCCCCGGTGGCATGTGAACTATTGGAAAAGCATTCGATCCGCCAAGCCCATTTTCACTGGTTTAAAGGTGACAATGGCACGGTCCGACGGATAGTCGGAAATGGATATATGCTTTCCGTGACGCCAGATTGTTTGTATGAATCGGAAATACAGCAATTGATTCAGAAAATCCCCTTGACTTCATTGATGGTGGAAACGGATGGTCCATGGCCATTTGAAGGACCTTTCCTTGGCATGATGACGCATCCGAAGATGATCCATGCCAGCGTTGCCAAGATCGCCGAATTGAAACGACTCCCGATTGACTCGGTTTATCACCAGCTACTTGCCAACACAAAAGACTTTTATCAGCTATGATAATTTATTTTAGACTTCGTCAGACTTCTTACATTGGTTCTCCATCCTGCGCTCCGGAAATACACTACGCTTTCCGCGGGCGGCTGGTGAGCCTCCTCGAGCTAGCGCTCTCCGGGGTCTCCCCTAGGCCTTTCCTCCCGCAGGACAGGTGTTTTCGGTGGGACGAGTAATCGCAGTCCCAAGGAAGACTGCGGCAGCGATGCATCGCACGAAGAAAATTGTTTTGTATTTTCAAGGAGTCTACGTGCATTTCCTTCGCTGATATTAGTCTGGTTCCACCAAAATCCTATAGGCATTTTTCCGTGATAGTTGGTTAAAGTTCATCAGATAAACTGAAAGCACTCTATCACCTTTTTTCAGCTAGCTTCGGGCTGTGCCCTATTATTGAATCTCGAGAGCAGCCATCCCATATGATCGGAGACGGGATGGCTTTTTTCGTTTCTTTACAATCAATCGGGGGTACTTGCATATATATTATCAACTGGAATCGCGATTTGTTATACTAGTTGAAAAAAAGGAGGAGGAATCGGAATATGGATCCATTGACTGTAAAAGAGCTCGCCAGTCGTGTGTTACAACACGAAGATTTGTTTATTTTGGATATCCGGAGACGGGAAGATTATCAAGATTGGAAAATCGAAGGCAGGAACGTGGAAAACATCAACATACCGCTGGCAGAAATAAAAGCAGCTCCCGCAGAAGCCAAACAGCAACTCCCTCTGGACAGGCCGGTCTATGTCGTTTGCTATAAAGGGATATCTGCCCAGACAGCTACAGCCCTTCTGCAAAGAGAAGGCATGGATAACGTTACATACTTGATCGGCGGCATAACCGGCTGGGGAGAGCACTTGGAACCAGTAAAGGCCGGAACACTTCCGAGCGGCGGAAGCATTTACCAGTTCCTCCGGCTGGGAAAAGGCTGTCTATCGTACATGGTAGTGGTCGGAAACGAGGCGATGGTAATTGATCCGAGTCGATTCACCGAGGTTTACCAAACCTTTGCCGACAAGCATGAATGCTCGATCAAGCATGTGGCCGACACCCATCTCCATGCAGATCATCTGTCAGGAGGAAGGAAGTTGGCCGCAGAGACGGGGGCTTCCTATTGGTTCCCGCAAGCAGATGACGAAGGTGCTTCGTTTTCCTATACCCCCCTTCAAGACGGCATGACAATCGCCCTGGGAGACAATCAGCGAGCCGTTACCGTCTTAGCTTCTCCGGGTCACACTTATGGAAGTACAAGCTTTATCGTGGACCAGGAATATTTACTGACGGGGGATACCCTGTTTGTCCAATCGATAGGCCGCCCGGATTTAGCTGGAAAGGCAGACGAGTGGGCGAAATACTTGCATGCTACGTTATATGATCGCTTTCCTTCTTTATCTCAAAGAATGGTTGTATTGCCGACGCATTTTAGCAGCACTAATGAATTGACTGAGGACGGCAAAGTTCAAAGTACATTACAAGCGTTATACACAAACAATCAGCGATTGAATATTTCTCCACAAAAGCGGTTTATCGAATTGGTTACAGAAAACCTGCCGCCACAACCAAACAGCTATCAGGAAATACGTCAGGCCAATTTAGGACTCGTCCATCCTGAACCAAAGCAGCAGCAGGAGATGGAAGCCGGCCCTAATCGGTGTGCCGTCAGCTGACGAAAAAGCTGGGACAATAGTATGGCACCAAAGCAAAAACCGGGCGAATTGGAAATGTCCGTTCGGTTTTTGCTTGTGACTTCGATAAACTTCTTTTTTCCTGTTGTTTGATGCGTGTTTCGTATCGCTACGGCAAGATACTACGCCTTCCACGGGCACGGCTTCCACTTCCTCAGAAAGCACCAACCGCTTTCTTGCGGGATTTTCAGCTCGTGCTGTTCCCGTTGGAGTCTCCGTATCTTACTTTCGCTACATTTTCGCTGTCTGATTTCCTTGTGATCAAGACAAGAGGAATAGAATAGAGAAACGTATTCTTCTATTGACTGATAGGTTTCCAAACAGTGATGAAGACGAAAAATTAGAAAGGGCAGGTTCGATATTCTTGAGAATTGTAGGTTGCGAATCAACAGCGTAAAAGAAAGACGGAATTCTCGTCAGAGGAGAAACCAACTTCATTCAACGGAGGCAAGGTACATAGACTCCTGCGGGATGAGCGCGAGCTGAAGATCCACTTGGCAAAGCGGTATTCTTTGCCAAGTTAGCTCAAGCCGTGCCCGCGGAAAGTGAAGTACCTTGCCGGAGTGAATGTCCCGGCCTCCTTTTTATTTCTCTACTTATCAAACAGATTCAAAGCAGCTATCCGGTCGGCGGCTTCCTCTAAACGTTCTTCCCTGTCCAGTAGACCGACACGTATATAGCCTTCGCCGCTTTTTCCGAACCCGTTTCCCGGTGCCACAGCAACATGGGCTTTTTCCAATAATAAATCGGCAAATGATTCAGAAGTAAAGCCAACCGGAACCGGCAGCCATGCGAAGAAGGTCCCTTTCGGCTTTTCTACCTTCCAACCGATTTGATTTAATCGTTCCATAAATCGATCTCTTCTATTTTGATAGGTTTGCACCAGTTCGGCAACTGCAGTCTGATCGCCAGTCAACGCTTTGGCAGCAGCATGCTGGATTCCACCGAACAAACTGACATACATGTGATCCTGCAACAGGTTGATACTTTCGATTACCGAACGGTTTCCGACTGCAAAAGCCACTCTCCAACCTGCCATATTATAAGTTTTGGAAAGCGTATAAATCTCCACACCAACTTCCTTGGAACCCTCGGATTGAAGAAAGCTTTGCGGTTTCTCGCCATCAAAGCCAAGTGCCCCGTAAGCAAAATCGTGGACGACACACACGTTATGTCTATTTGCCATTGCAATCGTTTCATCAAAGAACGACTTGTCGGCGACAGCAGAAGTCGGGTTATTAGGATAATTCAAAAACAGCAGTTTGGCTCTCTCCCAAATTTCCGTATCTATCGATTGATAATCTGGAAGAAATGCATTGCTTTTCACCAATGGCATTAAATGTGTTTCCGCATTCGCCAGAGCGATTCCGGACATGTAATCCGGGTAGCCTGGATCAGGGAGCAATGCGAGATCCCCTGGATTAAGCAAGCATTGACTTAATTCCACCAGTCCTGTTTTTGCACCGAATAAGACAGCGACCTCCGATTCTGGATCAAGGTTCACTTGGTATTCTCGTTTATAAAATTCTGCCGCTGCCTGCTTTAAAAACGAAAAGCCACGAAATGGCGAATATTTATGATAAGCCGGATTTTCCGTTGCTGCCTGCAATTCTTTTACAATGGCATCAGGTGTCGGCAAATCCGGGTTCCCCTGTCCCAAATTGATCACATCGTGCCCCTTGTCAACCAAGCCTTTCACCTTTGTCACCAGATTGGCAAAGAACTGGTCGGGCAGTCTGTTCAGTAAGTCTGATTGCTCAAAATTTTTCACAGTGTGTCACGCTCCCGATAGATCGATAAAATTATAGTATCTAATCATAGCTACTAACTTGGAATTTGTAAAGCCGTCCATCCAGTTAGTTTCTTGACAGAAAATATTCATGGTGGGATAATGCAAGCAATTATAGTGAATCTTAAACTCTTATCAAGAGAAGGTGGAGGGAATGGCCCTGCGAAGCCCGGCAACCGGTGAACAGACTCACACGGTGCTAAATCCTGCAACAATTCTGCAAGATAAGAGGAAGAGCCGACACGCAACCTCTTCCTTTGGTGGAAGGGGTTTTTTTACGGAAATGCATGGATGTTATTTTACTAGAAAACGAGGTGCTTACATTGAGTTCAATCCAAGTTCAAGGCGCTCCTGCCATCTATCATTGCTATCAAGGGGTACTGGAATTACTTCCTGAAAAAATCGCGGAACAGCGATTTTCTCGCGGGCTGCTGCTGCATGGCGAAAAATCGTGGGAAGCAGCGAAGCGTCACTTTGTCGATCCCGGAGTACCGATGACTTACATATCCTATCAAAATGATTGTACACATGAAGAAGCGGATCGAATTGGCAAGACAGCGCTTGAAGAGAGTTCCGAGTTCATTATCGGAATAGGCGGGGGTAAGATTTTGGATTTGGCAAAAGCGGCCGGAAGCCGAACAGGACTGCCGGTGATCTTGATTCCGACCTTGGCATCGAACTGCGCAGCCTGGACACCGCTTAGTGTATTTTATGACTTGGAGGGGAACTTCGAGGAGTACACCGTTTTTCCCCGAAGCACCTGGCTGGTTCTTGTCGAGCCGAACATACTGATCGAGTCGCCGTCATCCTTTTTGCGGGCGGGCATAGGGGATACTATCGCCAAATGGTATGAGGCAGATGTACTGACACGTGATCTTCCGACAAAGGAGGTTCCATTGGAAATCGCGTTGCAGGCTGCCCGTCTTTGTCGGGATACTTTGCTTAGAGAAGGTAGAGAAGCACTGAAGGCACTCGAGGCAGGTACAATCACTGATTCATTTAAACGGACTGTTGAAACAATCATTATGGCTGGAGGAATGGTGGGAGGCTTCGGTGACCAATACGGCCGCATCTCCGGGGCTCATTCCATCCACAATGGATTGACCCATTTGCCGGAAACCCACTCGATTCTTCACGGTGACAAAGTTGCCTATGGTATCCTGGTTCAATTAGCGTTAGAAGGACGACCGGAGGAAATCAAAAGACTCCTTCCGCATTATCGGGAGCTGGGATTGCCAGTCAGCTTGTCCGATTTAAGGATCGATCCGGAACGGAAGAATGCAGTAGAAACGATTGCCGCTGCTGCTACAGCCCCGGGAGAGTCGATTCATTTCATGCATATAACGGACGCGCAACAGGTGACAGCCGGCATTCAACAGCTGGAAGAGTGGCTGGTGAATGCGACTCCGTATTCATAATAAGAAAGGGGACCCAATCATGAAGCAGACCTATGCACTAATCCAAATGGATATCGCTTTCGGTGATCCGCAAACCAATTTCCGGCATGCGGAAAAACTGATTAGGGAAGCGGTGGAAAAAAGCGCGCCGGATACCATCCTGCTCCCCGAGCTTTGGACAACCGGGTATGACCTGACACGGCTCGATGAAATAGCGGATGAAGGCGCCAATGTGACGATTGCATTTCTGAGCAGATTGGCAAAGGAACTGGACATTAATATGATAGCAGGCTCGGTAGCCAACAGGGTCGGGGAAGCAACAAGCAATACCTTGATAGTTGTTGCCCGCACAGGAAATGTTATCAAGCAATATAGCAAAGCTCATCTGTTCCGTTTGATGGATGAAGAAAAATATTTAATAGAAGGTAACAGTGACGGAACGTTTATATTAGAAAACCAGAAGAGCGCAGCAGTTATTTGTTATGATATCCGTTTCCCTGAATGGATCCGAACGCACATGCTGGATGACACAAAGGTTCTCTATGTCGTCGCTGAATGGCCGAAGCAGCGTATTGATCATTGGCGTGCTCTCCTTATCAGCCGGGCTATCGAAAATCAATGCTTTGTGGTTGCCTGCAATCGCGCAGGATCTGATCCGAATAACGAGTTTGGCGGTAATTCGATGATTATCGATCCATGGGGTGAAATTCTTGGCGAGGCAGGACAGGAGGAAACGATATTGACGGGAACCGTTGATTTGAACGAAGTAGAGAAAATCAGGGCTACGATTCCGATATACAGTGACCGTAGGACTGACTTATACAAACTGAAATAAGCGAATCCCAAGCAGAAACAAACAGAGCGGGACAAAAGCTAAACCGAACGAATTTTATAAATCGTTCGGTTTTTATTGGTTACGATGCTTTTTTCCCAGTCGCTTGTCTTTGTCCTACAACGACCGTTCAGGCTGTTATCGGGGTTTTGGGCTTCCTTACCAAGGCCATAATACCAGCGATCAAGTACAACACCGCCGGAATCAGACTCATTCCCATAAACAAAACGAAAGATAAGACAGCGGTGATAATCAATATGATTCCTGCGGCTTTAGGCTTTTTATTTCCCTTCAAAAATACGAGGGCTACAATTCCCAGAATAATTGCCACCAGCGAAACGATGATCAAGTACCAGCTTCCGCCGGAAATCATCTCAGAGATGCTCCCCATATTATCCATTCCCTGCTCCGCAAACGCATTTTCCATTTCCTGAATAAATTCATCGTTACCTTTCAAAGTCATCAATACTATTCCGAAGAATGTGAAAAGAGCATACAGGATAGCTCCGATAACCCCAAGTGCAATTTCTGCTGTTCGTTTCATCTCCATTTCCTCCTCTTTTTGAATTCTTTAATGTCCCGCTACGTCCCGTTTTGTGAAAAACAACCAGGACAGGACCATGAAAATAACATAGTAAACAATCAGGACACCAATTGAAAACGACAATGTCATGCCTTCGATCAGTGGTGTTCCTCTAAAATACTGTTCCAAGTTTGTGTTTGCGAATAAAATATATTTGGCCCAATCGTATTGCATGAAAAAGCCTATGATGGAATTCCCGGCCATCATCAGGAAAATCGCAAAGCCGATTGCCAAACCGCTGTTTCGGAAAATCGAAGAAATCATGAATGCAAAAGTGGCCATCATCACCAGGTTGATCAATTGCAATCCATAGGAACGGCCCATCTCTGCCCAAGCAGCGATTTGCGTATATTCATTTTGGTTTTGGATCACCAGCAAAGGATTCGCGCCATTGACCCCGAAAAATATCGCCCCTGTTATCCAGGAAAACACAAGCAAAAACACAAGCGATGTAAAGGCAAACAACAAAACGGATGCATATTTAGCAAACAAGATTTTAGTCCGGGCAACCGGCCGGATCAACAATAGCTTGACGGTTCCCCATCGAAACTCATGGGCAATGATCCCTGCAGCTACGATGATGGTAAAGAGACTCAACAGAGCGGACAACATCACATTTTCCACCACAAACTGCCACGCGTCATACTCTAAAGGTTTAATGTCATTATCCAAATAGTAGTTGTTTTCCTGTATACCCCAATGATTGGCGACCTCTTCCTCACTGCTTCCCTCGGCAATTTCGGCGTTTTCCTGTTCCAATTGCTGACGCCAGTCATCGCCATACTGCGCTTCGTCCACATTTCCTACCGTTTTACCGAGAATGGCCACACCCAGTATGATAGCCGCAAGGATTCCGAACATGATCCAGGTAGACTTTCTGGCATAAAGTTTCACTTGCTCGTTATAGACGAGCTTGAAAAAATTACTCAATCGCATTCTCCCCAATCACATCTAAAAATTTATCTTCAAGTGTCGAGCGTTGCACTTGTACACCGAATACATCCACTTGCCCTTCTACCAGACATTTTACAATACTCGGAATTTCCTCCCGTTTTACTGTCAATTTTATATTCTCCTCTTCCACGGTTGGTTCGAGCTGTAACGTCTGGCGCAGAAGCTCGTTTGCCCGGTCAAGCGGCACAGCTTCAATATGTATCAGATCTTCGTCTGTTTTTGTCAGTCCTTTGACTGTTTCAATTGCGACAAGTTCCCCATTCTTAATAATACCAATACGGTCGCACATCATTTCTATCTCGGAAAGCAGGTGACTGGAGACAATGACAGCCACGTTTTCTTTTTCCGCCAAACTCCGGATGTATTGACGTATTTCTCTAATGCCATGCGGGTCGAGTCCGTTGGTTGGTTCATCAAGAATCAAAACCGACGGTCGATGCAACAAGGCTTGGGCGATCCCCAACCGTTGACGCATCCCAAGGGAGTACCTACCGGCCTTTTCATGGATCGCCTTCTCCAATCCTACTAGGGAAACAACCTCCTTGATCCGCTCCTCGGTGATGCCAGACATCATTCTTGCGTAGTGGAGAAGGTTTTTCCAACCGCTCATGAAGGGATACATTTCTGGATTTTCCACGATTGCTCCCACATGTCGAATAGCATCCTTGTAGTTGGATTTGATACTACTTCCTTTGATCACCACATCCCCTTCGCTAATTTTCATCAGCCCGACCATCATCCGGATTGTCGTCGTTTTCCCGGCTCCATTCGGCCCAAGAAAACCGAATACTTCACCTGGGTTTATATCAAACGTCAACCCTTTGATTATTTGCTTTTTACCGATATCTTTCTTTAAGTCGATTAATTTCATTGCTGGCTCTGCTGCCACTTACTGGACACCTCCATTTGTAATCCGTTCTTCCTTCTTGTACGTATTCGCCTTTCCAGAGGTTTCAATAAAATTACTATTTCCTTCCACTGGACAAAAAAATAGCTAGATTCCGAGAATAGTCGGTCAAACGTTTGTTTAAGATTGTAAAAAGGGGGTCATAGCCATTAGCACACCCTTATCTTTCCTAACCTTAGAACATAACTGCAGCTTAAAAGGTTTCATTGTAAAATGCACTAATTCTAAGAAAAGGAACTTTTCATTTAACGACTTATCGTGTGTCGGATTTTGCGCGGCCCCGGCTAACGCCTGCAGTATAAATACTCTGAAACACAGAATGACAATTATCGGGGCCGGTGTTTTCGATATGCTGCGTGATAAGTGGACCCTATTCCTTTGCCAAAATCGAGGGCATGCTCGATCGCAGCAGTGACATAAGCCTTGGCTATGTTCACCGCCTGCTCCACAGCAGCTCCCTTGGCCAGTTCTGCGGCAATCGCTGCCGAGAAACTGCAGCCTGCTCCACTCGTATGAATGGTATCGATGCGCGGCTGCTCCCACTCCATAAATCCATTTCCATCATACAGGATATCGACTGCATCTTCCGGTAGAGCACCACCTTTGATGATGACATAATCCGCCCCAAAGCGGTGGAGCGATTTTGCAGCATGTTTCATCTCTTCTTTACTGGTAATCGGACCGCTCTCCATTATTCTTTCCGCTTCATGCAAGTTAGGGGTGATAACGGTAGCAAGCGGAAACAGCCTCTCCCTCATTTCTTCAATTGCGTCATCTTTTAAAAGCTGCGACCCCATTTTACCGATCATGACGGGGTCCACCACCAAACTTGCGGGGGCATTTTTTTCAAGGAGTCGGACAACCAGACTGATGATCTCTTTCGTAAACAACATACCGGTTTTCACACCATCCACTCCGACATTTTTAACTGCTGTATAAAACTGCGCTTCTATCGCTTCCAGCGAATTGGTGAACATTCCTTCACTGGTGACGGGATTGTTGGCGACAATGGCTGTAATGGCAGCCATGCCATAGACGTCCCGTTCCTGAAATGTTTTCAAGTCGGCCTGGATACCCGCACTGCCTTGTGCCGCAGATCCAGCAACCGTCAGTACTCGTGCAATCATGGTCGATTCTCCTTTCTGTCATCTAATTCCCATTTCCGTCCCGCATCAATACATTGACAATAACGCCTGCACCTATTGCGAGAACGGTCGCAAAGAAATAATTAAACACTTTTCCATAGAGGTATTGTTCCACAACGACGAACATTAAATAAACAATACCCGCTGTCCATAACGTAATAGCTGTCCGATACCTCGGCCTGCCTTTTCTTATGTATCGTAACTCGACTAAAAATACGATCATGCCAATCAACAAGATGATAAGTGCTCCCGCCGCCAACTCGGTGGTCAGATAGCTAGTGACCCCAAAAACGATCAAAAAAGTCGGCAGGATCAACGGCAATATATTTTTCAACGTATTCTCTCCTCTGTTTTGATGAAATTATGCAGAACATTCGGCAATCTATAGTTTAGCATCCTTTTATCTATTATACTAAAGAAGAAAACATGTTTGGAATGGAGGTATCGCATGTTGAACTCCCCAATTCGACTGTTCCGGATATTCGGCATGATCGAAGGAACTTCTCTTGTCGTCCTTTTGTTTATCGCCATGCCATTGAAATACATAGCAGGCTTCCCGGAGGTAGTCACCCTGGTCGGCTCCCTTCACGGTTTTTTCTTTGTCGTCTACCTGCTGGTCATAGCCTATACGACAATTAAAATCCGCTGGGCGTTCAAGTGGCTGTTCGGCTCCCTGCTGGTAGCTTTCATCCCTTTTGGCAACTATGTATTGGATTATCGTCTACAGAAATCCCGTTATGTCTAAAATGCACGGGACGCCTCGGTGCTCCTGGCAAGCTTAGACCTCGAGGGAGACAGAAGTATAACGATGATAAAAAGCAGCCTCCCGCCGAGCCGGCGATAAAAGGCTGCTTTTTATCAAATAGCAAAAAAGAACCAAATAATCATGATTAACTGAATGACGACTTTGGCTGCGGCTCCTCCGAGAAATCCCATCAAAGAACCTAGCGAAGCCCTCCATGCCTGTTCAGTCGTTTTCTGTTGGATGATTTCCGTCAAGAACACGGCGACAAACGGAACGATGATGATTCCGAACGGCGGAATGATAAAGGAACCGACAATTACTCCAACAGCTGCAATTCTTTCTCCCCACTTGGAACCGCCATATTTTTTCACGAAATAGCTATTGGCAATGATGTCCGATACAATCAGGATGACTGTTAGTACCACCATGGCAATCCAAAACAGTATCGATAATTCTCCGTCCATAAAGAAAAAGTACAGCAAAAAGCCGATCCAGAGCATTAGGGGAGCCGGAATCAACGGGAAAATAATTCCGGCAAAACTTAGTAGAAAACTAGCTGCAATTAAAATCCAAATGACAATATCTATGACGTTAACCTCCCTTCCGTTCAGTCACAGGTTTCACCGTAAATCCACCGGCTCAGGAAAATTCAAGAAGATGAAAAAAGACTGCACAACAACTTGTACAGCCCGCTTTCTATCAGGAATCGGCAAGTAAATCAGCAAACTCCTTCATATATGGAGGCAAATCCGGCGGACGGCGGCTTGAAACGATATGTCCATCTACAACTACCGGTAAGTCCTGCCAATTACCGCCCGCATTTGTCATATCATCCTTGATGCCAGGCGTACTGGTGACGTTTCTTCCCCTGACAATATCTGCGGAAATTAACACCCAGCCGGCATGGCATATCTGACCGATCGGCTTTTCATAATGATCCATGTGCCGAAGCATTTCCAATACTTCTGGGAAGCGACGGATTTTATCTGGCGCCCATCCTCCCGGAACGAGGATTGCATCGTAATCTTCTGCTTTTATATCAGCATAGGCATAATCCGAGATCGCAGGGACTCCATATTTTCCAATGTATTTTTCGCCGGCTTTTTCCCCGACTAAATGCACGGTCGCTCCTTCTTCCTGAAGACGAAGAATCGGATACCACAGTTCCAGATCTTCGAAATCATGGGCAACGAGTGCAATGACCTTTTTGTCCTGCAAGCGCATTTTCGCACCCTCCTTCACTACATGCTGCCACTGTCGGCAACTTCACTACCCTTCAGTTTATCATCAAACGCCAATTTACGAAATGAATAACCCTCTGCTTTGGATGGGAAAAAGCAGCCTTTGCAGTGGCATCATGCTTTTTTCACACAGAACCCTATTCGGTTACAGTCGTCCGGAGTTTTAACTGCTGTGCTGCTGTCAAGGAATTCTCCGCTCTGCTGATTGCCGAAATGACCGATATACCGTCCGCCCCGGCCATGATCACCTCTTCTGCATTTTTTTCATGAATGCCGCCTATTGCTACAAGCGGTGTGTTGCCGATCAACCTTCTAATCCGGGACAAGCCTTCTATACCGATAGGTGCCTTGGCATCGTGTTTGGTGGCAGTAGCAAAAACTGGTCCGGCACCAATATAGTCTGCCCCTGCGGAGTCGGCTTCATGGGCTTCTCTCACATTGGTTGCCGATACTCCGACAATAAAGTGGCCTGGACAACGGCGTCGGACAGAGTCAATCGGTTCATCTTCCTGACCTACATGTATTCCGTCCGCGCCCACGTCGATGGCCAAATCCACATCATCGTTCACAATAAATGGGACATGGTGTCGATGGCACAACTCTTTCATTTGCAAAGCCAGCAATTGTTTATCTATACCGGTCTTTGCCCCCCGGCCCTTTTCCCTAAACTGAAACATGGTTATGCCGCCGGCTAACGCCTGCTCCAAAACGGCTAACGGATTTCCGGTGCAATTATTACTTCCCATGATAAAGTAGACTTGTAAAGACTGACGTAAGAGCATCCGTTATCCATCCACCTGTTTCAACTGCATTTTTTCCAGCCACCCTTTCTCATCCAACCGATACAGGCAATCAAGAAATGCTCGCTGAAAACTGCCCGGTCCATCACTCATGGAAGCGGCCATTTCGGCAGCTGCCCCATAATAGCTGACAGCAGCTCCAGCGACTGGCAGTTTTTCTCTTCCCACTGCTAAAAAGGCAGCAATCACTGAACTGAGCAGGCATCCTGCCCCGGTAATTTTCGTCTGCAATTGATGGC
This sequence comes from Sediminibacillus terrae, assembly GCF_009602435.1. Taxonomy (GTDB): domain Bacteria; phylum Bacillota; class Bacilli; order Bacillales; family Amphibacillaceae; genus Sediminibacillus; species Sediminibacillus terrae. Next base: position 115,136 of record NZ_VZDQ01000027.1, on the reverse strand, counting down.
CATTCCTGCTTACATATATAGTTTCTCCATCCGTGATGATGTCTTGTTCTCCAGTAAGCACCACAGCTGTTTCCAGCTGCTTCGCGGCCTCAACTGCTATCTTCCGGGCATCACCTTGAAAAGCTGAGTCAACACCTTTCATTTCTGCATCTGCCCCGGCCAGAAAAGCAATTTCCCCTGCATTGGCACGAATCAATGATACATCGATTTCTTCCAGGATTCTCAAGGCTATCATGTTACGATAGGAGGTTGCTCCGACTCCTACTGGATCAAACACGACTGGAATCCCCTTTTGATTTGCTGCCTGTCCTGCCTTGATCATCGCATTTACCTGCGATGCAGTCAGCGTGCCGATATTCAATACTAGCGCGTCGGCTATTGCTGCCATGTCAGCGACTTCTTCTTCCGCATTGGCCATGACGGGGGAAGCCCCCATGGCCAGCAGCCCATTTGCCGTGAAATTGGTGACGACTTGGTTGGTGATATTGTGGATCAACGGTTGCCTATCTCTCACGTTCGTTAGTAAACTGGTATTCTCATTCATTGGACTCCACTCCTTCCTTCAGGCCGGGAAGCCCGTGTATCCGGTAACCCCAATGGTTGGTCGGACCGTTACCCTTGCCGATTCCCAAGGTATGATGAATCGCTGCGGTGATGAATTCCTTGCCTGTCGAAACCGCTTCGTATATTGTTCTTCCTTTTGCCAGCTCGGATGCGATGACCGCAGAAAATGTACAGCCCGTTCCATGGGTATGCTTGGTATCCACCCTTGGCGACTGAAACAAATGATATTCCTGTTTGTCATATAAAACATCAATAGCTTCTCCCGATAAATGTCCACCTTTCACAACTGCAGCTCCGGCTCCAAGCTCTTCCACAATCAGCTTGGCTGCCCGCTTGGCATCTGAAAGATTTCTTATCGGAAACTCGACCAGCATTTCCGCTTCCGGAATGTTCGGCGTCGCAATAGCAGCCAAAGGAATCAATTTATCCCTGACCGTCTGTCTTGATTTCTCTTCCATCAGAGCGTGACCGCTCTTGGCCACCATGACCGGGTCGATTACATATGGAGACTGTTGTTTTATCAATTTATCTGCTATCAGTTCCATCATATCGCTCGTAGCAATCATTCCCGTTTTTACCGCATCGGGAGTGATATCCTCAAATACGGCATCCAGCTGTTTTTCGATAAAATCGACTGACAAATGCTGGACATCCTTGACTCCCATGGTGTTTTGGGCCACTACAGAGGTGACCACACTCATCCCGTAAACTTCTCTTTCCTGGAAACTTTTCAAATCTGCCTGTATGCCGGCTCCGCCAGTTGGATCTGTTCCGGCAATGGTCAAAGCACTTGCAATCATGCGGTTCCCCCCTTTTTTCAGGTTTTAATGCAACAGCTGGATCTGTTGGTTGGTAAGCACAGAGAATGGCCATGTTTCCTGTGTATAGGCCATTTCCCAAAAGTTGTATTCCAACAGGCAGCTTTTCAAAAAGGCCTGGGCCGCTTTTTGTTTCTCCCGTTCACTGGCATTGGCTGCCCAGCGGTCGATTTTCCTGCATAATTCATGAGTGACTTCTGCAATTTCTCCGTCTGCATAAAAAGAAATCCATTCATAAAACGGATGGGAATTGTCAGGCTGTTTTTCTTCCTTCAATGCCAAACCGATTTCCAGATAAGTCCATGGACATGGAAGCAATGCTGCCAGGGTTTCACCCATCGTTCCGCTGTAGGCGGCTTTGCTCATGTGGGCGACATAGTGATCTGCTGTGGGCGGAAGCGGGCTTCCTTGCAGTTCTTCATAGTTCACCCCTGCCACCCTGCAAAAATTTTCATGCGGATGAATTTCATTGTTGAGGACGAACCCGATTTGTTCCTGGAAAAAAACCATGTCGGACCTGTCCTCACACTTCGAAATCGCCAGGCCGTATATTCGGTTGAATGCAGACAAATATTCATAATCTGCTTTTACATAGTGAATCAAAGCCTGCTTTGGTACAGTTCCTGCGGCTATTCCCCTTATAAAAGGATGCTGCAGGATTCCTTTGAAAACTTCATCTGCCTGTTTTCTCAACTGTTCGGAAAATGTCATGGTAAAAACTCCTCCTTTTTTTGGAGGAAGTCCGCAACCTCTGGGAAATGGAGGGGAGTCCATATCGGAGAAATAGTGTGCAGTCAGCCGCACAGTTCCCGGAACGCAAAAAAACCGCTCCAGAAAACTGGAGCGGTTTATACAATCTTGGTAAGGTTTATCCATAGATATACGTATCCCGTCTCCACTTTCCTACGCTGGTACTAACCAGTTCAGGTTCTAAGGGACCAAGGTTATTCCTTATCTCAGCCTTACAGGCGCCCCTAGTGGACTTCCAAAATATTTAACTACTTTCACTAAAACATGAATGGACCATAATGTCAAACAAGCCACGATCATGTGAAATATTCGATTGTTGCCTTTGGAAAAAGCTTGTGGATGGTCGACTTCAATACATCTTTCATTTCTTCCTGTTCCTCGTCCTTATAGACGTACTTGCCAATACCATACCTGCCCCATTTCCATTTTCGCTTTGATTCGTCCAACTCCAGTTTGGTCATCGGGTAATTTTTTTCAATGACCCGTTTAGCCGGCTGCGTAAACCGATGCTGGATCAGTTCGAATGTCAGATCTTTTTTTGCGGAAGATGGAAGTGCATCTGCCAGCCTTTCCAGCATTTCCGGATAGCCTTCCTGCCAGCCTTCATGCAAGTAAATCGGCGCAACGATAAAACCGAGCGGATAACCGGCCTCTGCCACTTTGACCGCTGCTCCGATCCGCTCGGCAAGTCTTGAGGTCCCCGGTTCAAAGTACTTGATTACATAATCATCATTGATACTGAATCGGAACCTGGTCCTGCCGTTATGTTCGGCATCCAGAAGGTGATCGACATGGGCAAACTTGGTCACAAAGCGAAGTTTCCCGTAAGTCGATTTTCCAAAATACTCGATTGCCCGTTTCAACGTGTGGGTCAGGTGATCAATCCCGACGATATCCGAAGTACAGGAAGCCTCGAATCGCGTAAATTCAGGAGCCCGGTCACGCATGTATTTTTCCGCTGCGTCAAAAATTTCCTCGGTGTTGACATAAGTCCGGATGTACGGCTTGCTGCCCATCGTCGTTTGCAAGTAACAATAATGGCAGTGCCCCATGCACCCCGTCGCGAACGGAATCGCATATTCAGCAGAAGGCTTGGAGGTATCAAATTTCAGTGTCTTTCTTATCCCTACAACGAGGGTGGATTTTGCATTGCGGTACTTCTGAAAATCGTTTTCACCCGGCAAATTGCGGACCTGATTATGGGAGGTCGTTTCCCGGATTTCGATCCCCATCCCGTTAAATTTATCGACAAGTTCGCGGCCAAGGGGATACTCCATGGCCTTCGGTTCCACATATACCAACTGCGGGACAAAAGGTTTAACCATGCAACCCCTCCGAATCCTCGGTACCAAACGCAGCCTGGTATGCATGTTCTGCTTCCTGTTCCGAGCGGTACACCGCCACTTCTTCCGTCAAGGGATAGTATGTATCATACAAAAACAACGCCAGTTCATTTCCATTTTCCGGATCAGTCACGACGGCAGCCTCCTGCACATTGGCCACCCCTTGCACATGCGGATTCCGGATGATCACATAGACCACCTCACCAGGCATATAACCCTGATTATATTCCATCATCTCACCCAACTCTCCATCAAGATAACCTTATTATCCCAATCCCCCCAAAAAATAAACGGGGTCAGTCCCCATCAACCACCAGAAATCCCACCGACATGTTCCAGGACCGGGCTTCGGGGACAGACCCCATCTATACACGCGGCCGCCCGTGAACCACCATATACACTCGAAATGACGTATAAACTTACTATATGTTGACAAATCCGCCTTTCGGGGACTGGCCCCATTTTCACTATCTTTACAAATCTATCTCGTATTGTCCCTTTGTGGGGACTGACCCCCATTCTCCTGTTTCGGCCAAATTCCCTTCGGAAGTGTCCATTAGAAAGGGGGTGGTTCCATAAGTCGGTGAAAGACTTTTGGAACCGCCCCCTTTTTTATTCGGGTATGCCGATGGCTTCTAATGGCCATATCCTCAATTTGACATCGCCGATGACGCTTTCATCTTTGATGAATCCAAAGTATCTGCTATCTTTGCTGACCAGTCGATTGTCTCCCAGAACGAAAAGGCAGCCTTCCGGTACAGTGCTTTTGCCGGCAATCTCTTTCAGTGTAAAATCGTTTGTGAGATACTGGCTTTGCGATAAACTTTTTTTGTATTCTTCCAAGTACGGTTCATCCACTTGCTTGTCATTGATATAAAGGACATCTTCCTTCATTTCGACTTTGTCGCCCGGCAGGCCGATGACCCGTTTTACATAAGCATCGTCAGAGTCGGGTGCCTGAAAGGCAATTTCATCGAACCGTTCAACTTTTCCTATTTTGCTGAGGATGATACGATCACCATCATGCAAAGTCGGCATCATCGACTCACCTTCCACAATCGATGGCGTAATCAAAAAATGACGGCATACGATGACAACTGTTAGTGCCACCAAAATAGTTTTCAGCCAGGATAGCACTTCATGTTTCAAGCTACTGTTATTCATTTATCTCCCCAACCTTTTTTGCAGGAAGCAAATCGCGGGATATTATGCGACGCTCTTCCTTTTATCTTAACTAGGCAAAGCACCTTAACTAATGTAATCAAGCACGAGTGGAAAAACTGCAGTTCGTTCTTGTCACCATTTTATATCGCCAGGTCAAAAACTTTCAGTATATTTTTTGTAGACTATTCGCTTTTTGTGTCGTCTTTATTCATGGAGGTAATTTAAATGAAAGCATTTACGTACACACTCATTTTTGTTTTTCTTCTGCTGATTGCCAGCTTTATCGCAATCTCGATCTACGGCGAAAGCCCCGATGAACAAGAGAAAGAAAAGTCGACAAAGGTCGTACACCAGGGCTCCTCTTTCCATGTGGAAGAGGAAGTCCTTTTTCCGGACCTTCAACTTCATGCAAAGGCTGCCATATTGGTCAATGCAGATACCCGCCAAATATTATACGAAAAACAAATCAATCAATCGCTCCCTGTAGCAAGCATGTCAAAAATGATGACCGAATACCTCGTCCTGGAAGCAATCGACCAGGAACAACTAACCTGGGATCAACAAATTTCCATCAGTGATTATGCTTACACGATTTCTAATACTCCTGGCTACTCTTCGATTTTACTAAGAAAAGACCTTACCTATTCCGTGGAAGAACTTTTCCACGCAACAGCCATTCACTCCGCCAACGGAGCTGCTATCGCGCTTGCTGAAGCTGTAGCTGGCAGCGAGCGAGAATTTGTCAGCAGCATGAATGATACAGCCAAAACATTCGTAATGGATAACTCTGTTTTCGTCAATAGTACGGGACTGAACAATCAAGATTTAGGTGCCTATCGCTACGAAAATCTGGAGCATACCGATAATGCTATGTCTGTAAAAGATGTAGCCACGTTAGGTTTGGCGCTTCTGAACAAGCACCCGGAAATCCTGGAAATATCTTCGCTAGCCGATGATACGGTTTCACACGGCAGCCATGATAGTACTACTTATTATAACACCAATGTCATGCTTCCTGAAATGGATACGGAAAAAATCAGCTACCCAGGCGTCGATGGGTTGAAAACGGGTTATACAGATGCCGCAGGGTATTGTTTTACCGGAACGATAAAACGCGGCAATTCCCGGTACCTATCCGTTATCATGGGAACAGACAGCGAAAATGCCCGCTTCTTGGAAACAAAAAAACTTTATGAAGCCATCCCGACGACGGATCAGTAATTCGGCGGGCAAATCATTTTTCTTTGATGAACGACCTTACTTCTTCTATACTTTTATACATATGTTCCAACATTCAAAAGAAAACATCCGCCATGAAAAATGGCCTGATTTTAGAAGGAGATCGATTTTACATATGAATACAAAATCCAGATATGCGGCAAAACCTGCGGGTCGTTTCCTGCTCATTGCGGGGATTATTCTGATAGCCTTTAACTTAAGACCGGCAATCACTTCTGTCGGACCATTGCTCGGAAGGATCCGCGATGATATCGGCCTGGCCAACTGGGGAGCCGGGATGATCACCAGCTTGCCGCTTCTAGCTTTTGCGGCAATGTCCCCAATCGCTCCCCGGCTTAGCAATCGTATCGGCAGCGGCCGCGCTTTGCGACTAGGACTTCTTTTGTTGATCATCGGAATCATAAGCCGGTCGATTGCCTACACGCCTACCCTTTATATCGGAACCAGTTTGGTAGGGCTGGGAATTGCGGTTTGTAATGTACTGTTGCCCGGGTTGATCAAAGAAAAATTCCCGGAAAAAGTGGGCCTTATGACGAGTGTCTACTCCACTTGTATGGCCTCCTTTGCAGCGCTTGCTTCCGGTCTAAGCATACCGTTGGCTGACAGCTTGCAACTGGGATGGCAGCTTTCACTTGTCAGTTGGGTGGTCCTGGCTTTCATCGGTATCGGGGTTTGGTCGATTTATTTACATACACAAAAAAACGAGCAGCCGGAACAACAATATTTCGAACCATCGGCAGCACACCTGACAAAATCACCGCTCGCATGGCAGGTGACCTTGTTCATGGGCATGCAATCGTTTCTCTTTTATGTGACCATCTCCTGGCTGCCTGAAATCCTCCATAATTATGGATTGACGATCGGAACTGCCGGCTGGCTGTTGTCATATATGCAGTTTATCAGCCTTCCCGCTACATTTGTTGCTCCGATTTTAGCAGATAAGTTCAAAAACCAGCAGGGAATCATTCTGCTGATCGGCTTCTTTGCCGTCTTAGGTTATGGCGGTCTATTGGCCGGTGGATCTTTTTGGCTGCTGGTTGTTTGGATTACCTTTATCGGTTTCGCTCTCGGTGCCAGCATCAGTCTGGCACTCGCCTTTTTAAGCATGCGGGCTGTTAACGCAAAACAAGCAGCCGAACTTTCCGGGATGGCTCAGTCCTTTGGCTATTTGCTGGCTGCAGCGGGCCCATTCTTTATCGGGCTCCTCGTCGATGCCACAGGAAGGTGGAACTTACCGATTTCCACTATCCTTGCCGTGTCAGTGTTTATGGTCATCGCTGGATTGGGCGCAGCGCGCAATAAGTTAGTTTAAGAACACCCTTCCCGTCCTGACGCGGAAGTTGGACGAGGCGGTTCCGCCAATAATTATCCACTGCAATTAAATTTACCATTTTCTCACACCAAAAAATCGACCGTATCGCAGCCGATGCCGATACGGTCGATTTTCATTTATTCAATTCCTCATACATAACAACTTTAATTGCGTTCAATTCTTCCGGGGAAAGCTTTTTCTCGATATTTTCAAGCAAAGCCATTTGTTCTTCTTGTGTCATGTCACCGTTGACCGTCTCGCTTAACTCCTGAATTTCACCGACACTGAACTTCTTGATCAGATTTTTAACTGCCCCTTCCTTGGTCGTGAAAGGTAATTGACTTCGGTCAATTTGCGGAGCATCTGCAAGGAATTCCTGTAACTCAGGATTATTGTCGATCGACTGTTTCACCGCCTCCACATCTCCGCCAGGATAAAGTTCCTGTTCGACCTGGTCGACCACTTTATCCGCAATCACCCCGGCGGCGATATGGTAAATTCCATATCCGACAACCGCTAAAATAGCAGCCGTGATAATCAAATTCCGTAAAAATTTCATTCTCTTCCTCCTTTCCTCTTCAAATATATATCGTCCCTTCAACACTTGATGACAATGATTTTTTCTTACCTAGCATCCATACGCTACATTATAGCAAACCCCTTTGCTATCGGCATCTGCTATTCACCTCTATCGTTCGCTTCTTCCTGGAAGATTTAGATTACGTCCTGCCTCTTCTTGTTCCTTCTATTTGATCAATGATTCTGTCTGCTTTTTTCCCTGCACGCAGTGATTGCTTGCTGCATAAGCCGGTCGATATCATGATTGTCCAACAGATTCAAACCAGCGGCAGTCGAACCTCCCGGAGTTGCAACCTGATCAGCCAATTCAGCCGGGTCTTCGCCCGTCTTCAGCATTTCAGCAGAACCTGCGATCATCTGGGCTACAAGCTTTCTTGCCTGTTGTTCAGATATACCGACAGCCGCAGCCTGGTTTTTCAAGGACTCTGCGATCCGATAAATGAAGGCAGGTGCACTGCCGGTGATTGCAGTCAATTCATAAAGCTGCTCCTCCGTAACATTTTCGAATGCCCCTATTCCCTCCAGAATTTCTTCCAGAAGCTGTTTATGATGCTGGTCGACATGTTTCCCCGTGGCATACAAAGTGCTTGATTCACCCAGCTTCGCTGCCGTATTCGGCATGACCCAAGCGACAGGAGTCCCTACTGGGAGAACTCCTTCCATGTAAGACGGAGAAATACCCGCGGCTACTGTTATCACCAGCTGCTTGTCAAGCAGTCCGGCCAAGTCCTTTAACAGCCCTGGATGGGTTTCGGGAGGCATGGCCAATAGAATGATGTCAGAATGGCTTACTTCCTCCCGCCAATCTTCTGATACGGAAACTCCATAGACCCCTTCCACATATTCAAGCCGTCCTTGATTGCCATTATTGGATGCGGTAATGGCAAACCGTCGATTTCCTGATAAGCCGCCGATGATAGCCTGCGCCATTCTACCGGCTCCGATAAACAACATCCTGGTTGTCCCTTGTGTCATATCATTCTCCCCCCAGACTGCTGATCGGAAAAACCATTGTTCTCGTTTTCGGAATCAGTTCCAGTCTTTCTTCGTAATAATCGATCATTTCCAGATCATCTTCCCAAAGCTCCAGCTCGATTTCCGTAGCCTGGATGCTGGAAGCAAACTTCTTGATTTTTTCAAACAAATATTGGTCGATCCCTTTGTATTTCTGATCTTGTTTAATGTATAACTCTTCAACCTTAATAATCCGGCGTTCCTTATATAAAGCTGTTTCCTCCTGTTTTTCGCCCTTGAAAATAGTAAATGCCTGTATGGCTCCCGCTTTTTCTACTACATATAACCGTTTACGGTCATCCGCAATTATTTCCGAAAGATCTTGCGCATTAATCGGCGACAGGTTTTGTTTAAAGTATTCCGGTTTCGCAGCAGCCCTCCGCTGTTGAAGTTCTTTGTATATCTCCAAAAGCCCTTCAAAATCTTCCGGACTACCTAGTCTTATTTTGAACATCTATCTTCCTCCTGTAATTGCTTCAAGACCGTTTGAAGCCATGTTTTCGCCATAAGCATATTTCCAAGGGATGTCATATGCACCCCGTCCGTTGTCAGCTTTTCTTTGGAATTGCTGGTCAAAAAAGCCGTGAACTTATGATGAGTCGGGACCAAGACCCCGTCATACTGTCTTGCCAGCCGGCGGACAATTTCCACATATGGCTTGAGTTTCTGGTTGCCGGGAGAATCCGGATCTTCTTCTATGATGGTCGGTTCCATCAAAATCGGGATAGTTCTTGAAGGCTTTAACGAATCAAGCAGCTGCCTATAGATGTCGTGAAATCTATCCGGATAAACCTGTTCCTTTGCCGGATGATCCAACTGCCGCCATACATCGTTTATACCGATAGAAATGGAGAGAAAATCCGGATGTTGGTCGATGACGTCCCGCTTCCATCTTGAAGCCAAATCTGTGATCCGGTTTCCGTTCATCCCCCTATTCACGATTTCAGGAGAAGAATTATTCAACTCCGTCATCAAATAATCATGGATAAGTCTAACGTACCCATATCCTATCCCTTGGCTATCCTCTTGCCGACCGCTATCTGTGATACTATCCCCTATAAATACTATTTTTCTTTTCCCCAACACCGCACCAGCCCCTTTCCATAGGATGTAACTGTCATTAAGTTAACTACATACATGAGGTGACAGTCAAACACCCAACAAGCCTACCGAAATTTCTCTATTCAGCAGAGATGGTTGGAAGTATGCCAGGCCATTTGCGCCGTCAGTAATGCCTACTTTATTGCCTGTCCCCGGTTTTTATCCCATTTTATCAAAAACAACCGGGAATGCCGACTGAAAGCTGAACCAATATATGGGTATTCGCATACAATTAAAAGACATTCAACTAGACAGGGGAGTTGTGAACATGGATAAAACGTTAGCCTGGCATGAGTCACTTGAATTGCATGAAATCACAGCCTTTAATTCTATCGGCCTGATGAAATTGAAAACGACACTGCCCAAAATTAAAAGTCAGGAATTGAAAGCATTGTATCAGAACGCGATCAAACTTATGGAAGCCGGTTTGGAGGAACTGCTTGCATTTTATCCGCTAACACCAAGAGAGGAAGAGGAAGAAAGAAAACAAGTGGACGAAACATTGTTTCAAGGAGACTTGCTGGTTTTATCTAAAACCGCAGTACGGAACTATAGTATCGCTATTACGGAAACAGCGACACCGGCTTTGAAAAAGGTGCTGGTCAATCAATTGAATAAGATGATTCAACTCCATGACGATGTTTTCCAATTCATGTATAAACAAGGAAACTACCCGGCTTATGATTTAAAGAAGCTGTTTAAGCATGACATGGAGCTGGCGAAAAAGGCACTAAGCCTGTAACGCTTGTCGTCACGTGTTAAGAAGTCCAGACTCAATAGCCTGGACTTCTTGGTTTTTCTATTTTTTTAAACAGCTTTTGTGTTCAGTTTCACTTCGATGTTTCCTCGGGTAGCCTTCGAATACGGGCATACTTTGTGGGCCTGTTCAACCAGTTTTTCGGCTTCATCCTGAGATACGCCTTTAATCTCAGCGTTTAGGGTGACACCGATTTTAAAGCCGTTGTCTTCTGAATCTTTGAGGAAATCGACATCAGCTGTAATAGTGGAATCGATGTCTTTCTTTTGCTTGCCCGCCACCAAATTCAACGCTCCATCAAAGCATGCGGAATAACCGGCAGCAAATAACTGCTCAGGATTTGAACCTTTGGAGTCAGGATCGTCGGCTGGATTGACTAAATCTAAATCGATGATTCCATCATCGGATTTCACATGACCGTTTCTTCCGCCTTTTGCTGTTGCATGGGCAGTAAATAATACATCACTCATCAGTAAATCATCCTCCTTGCATTTTTTGTTTCATTTTAATTTTCCTTTTTTTCGATACTTTTAAACAAGCTGACCGTTTTTCCCTTCGCATAAATTAAACGAGGCAGTAAAAACTACAAGAGAAAATCCAAAGGGGTGATGCAATTGAAACAGCCAGAAGAAAATATGGAAACCATCTCCATAGAAGATGAAGCGGGTAACCAAAAGGAATATACAGTCGATGCAGTCATCGAAATGGATAAAAAAGAATACGTTCTGTACTCTTCGGAAAATGAACTTAAAATGAAACGGATTCTTCATGAAAACGATGATGAATTTTTGCTCGATGTCTCCGAAGAGGAAATGGCTAAATTAATGGATGCGTATGATGAAGCCATTGCTGAAGATACAAAAGAAGTCCATTGACTGCGGAGGTGATAAGCTTGATGAAGGAAGATAATCTCCTGGATGCCGCAACGACAGCAATCGAAAGGGCACAGCATTGGACGGAGCGCGCCCAGACTGATCCTGCAATGTTTACTGAATCGCAAAACCACCTTGCCTATGCACAAGAACAATTGGCACTTGCCCACCAACGGTCAAGCTGGTTCAGTGAGGAAGAAAAACAGCAGCTTCAACGCGCGGACGACTTATTGCGGCTCTTGAAACAGACACAGCAATCGTTAACCCGCTGAAACAGCAAAGGTCCGGCCGTTATGCTGGCCGGAATTTTTTTGCTGCCTTTTGCTCTTATATACATCTGATCTCGCTCCGGCACTATTTCCTTAAGAGGTAATTGTCACTCTGCAATAAATTGGCCGAATACCTCGTCTCGATTCTTTTCATTCGGCGTCCCGTCCCGTATGCTTCGGGGTCGTCAGCAAAGCCAATATCATGGCGCTGCAGCCACCGATCAGTTTTCCTGCTACGACGGCAAACACCACATCCTGGTTGATGCCAGCAACAAATCCAAGGTGACCACCGAATGCAAATGCCCCACTGACAGCAAAAGCTACATTAAGGACCTTTCCCCTTGGTTCCATATATTTCAATGTGGCCAACATCGGGATGATATGGGCCAAAGATGCCAGCACACCTGTCGTCGATGCCTCATCGATCCCTGCTTTGTTTCCTATACTCCGCAGCGGTTTCCCACATACTTTCCGAATAAAAGCCAGCATCGGAAATGCACCTGCCAAAAATAACGCAACGGCCCCGACAATCTGAATACCTTCATTGATCGGTGTCATATCCGGAATAATCACCAATCCTGTAAGAGATTCCGTCCCTATCGCGGCAAGACCTATGATAGCCGCTAGTTGTACGGCTTTCCCAAATAGAGAAAAAACGTACAACATTCTTTCCTTCTGCTTCCACAACCCGATGGAAATGAAAACGGCCAGCAAAACAGGAACGATTAAGTTGCGAAGAATCATCACAAAATCAAGGCCAGCAATCACGCCTCCTGCAAGACATCCCACAGGAACGGTAATCAACCCGAGCAAGATTCCTTTTGCAAAATAAGGATAATCCCGCTTTTCAATCATTCCTAATGAAACTGGGATTGTAAAAGCAATCGTCGGCCCTAGCATGGTACCCAGAAATACCCATGAAAACAATTCAGCCTCTTCAGTTTGTGACATAGCTTCGGCCAATGAATATCCTCCCATATCCAAAGCCAAAATGGTATTGGCGAAGGAAGCAGGATCAGCACCTATCAGACTATAAACCGGAAGCACCAAAGGAGTAAGCAACTTGGCAAGCACAGGCGCCAAAGAAATAATGCCAACCATGGCCAAAGCAATGGTGCCCATGGCCTGAAACCCTTCGCCGAAACGTTCCCCGAGCCCCAGTTTATTGCCAATGCATTTGTCGACGGCCCCCAAGACAAAGAACACCGCCACTATGTAAATGATCAGTTCGTTTATCCCCATATACATCACCAGCTTTTTTCATTTGTCCATTCATTTTATCAACAGTTTGTCCACTACTTCCAGTCATGTCTGACTTGTTGATGATTTTCTGTGCTAACTCTTCTTTCAGATGAATAGACTGTACAAGCTATCCATAAGGGAGAGAGATAAAGTGGGGATTTTTTTTAGCTATGTATTTTTGGGGCTTTCTCTAGCTGCTCCGATTGGACCAATCAACGCTGCACAATTGGACAAGGGGATCAAAAGCGGTTTTTTCCACGCATGGTTGATAGGACTCGGTTCTTTAGCAGCAGACATATTGTACATGTTGACCGTTTATTTCGGCATCGTACATTTTTTGGAAACCCCGTTCATGAAAACGTTCCTTTGGTCGTTCGGCTGTTTTGTCTTGCTATACACCGGCTTTGAAAGCGTGCTGAGTGCCCGGAAATTATCCGGAGAACAATACCGAAACGAAGAAAATGCTGCGTCCAAGACCTTTTTCACCGGGTTCTTCTTAGCACTCTCCAATCCCCTTACCATTTTGTTCTGGTTGGGTATCTATGGTTCCGTATTAGCAAAAACAGCCGCCCAGTATGACGCTTCCCATTTAGTATTATATAGCAGTGCAGTGATCCTTGGCTTGATCATCTGGGACATTACGATGGCCCTCGTGGCCAGCAGTTTCCGTCGCTTCCTGACCGATAGGGTGTTAATTATCATCTCCGTCCTGTCCGGGCTTTCCCTGATTTGTTTCGGAATTTATTTCGGCTGGCAGGCGGCAGCATTGTTGTTTCCTTTGCAATAAACAAATAATGGCAGTCACCCATTTCCGCTATCGGTAATAGATTATCAGGGAAAGGGTGACGACCATGACACTTTATACAAGCGACGACCTACTCATGCAGCCGGAAGGCATTAGCAAATCTCACTTTTCCAACTACCAGGCATTCCTGGAAAAATTGGCGGACAAACGCGACAGGTTCCCTTGTATTCCTGCCGTACAAGGGGCCTCTTTGAAGCATTTTCGATTTGGATTCCTGCCTCGGCCCACTGATGGCAAAACAGTGGAAGCAATGGCAGACCTGCTTGCACAGTACAGTCATTCCTATAAAGCATTCGGCCGTTACACTTCCCTCATCCTATTCTTTGAATACGATGAGGAACGTTCGGTTGCCGACCATGAATATTTGTTTTGGCAGCTGTTGACCACTCTTCATGACAGCGACTCCTTCGATTGGCCGGCTGAAATTCCTGTTCATCCATCTGATCCCCTTTGGGAATTCTGCTTTCATGGTGAACGGTATTTCATTTATACGGCAACACCCGCCCATAAAAGGCGCAGAAGCCGCAGTTTCCCTTGTTTTCTACTAGCATTTACACCAAGATGGGCATTCGAAAGATTTATGAGCCAGTCATACGCCTTGTCCATAAAAGAAAAAATAAGGCAACGATTAACTGCCTATGATGATCTGCCTCCCCATCCAGATTTGAATACTTATGGCCAGGGGGATAACTTTGAAGCGAAGCAGTATTTTTTGAGGGAAGATCAAACCTCCAGTCAAAGCTGTCCATTCCATCCGAAACAACGTTAGTCCCGAATGGATTCAATTAGCTTAGCCAGTTCACTCACCGCTTTTTCCAATGCTTTGATTCGTTTTTCAAAACGATGAAGCAAATAGACAGTGATTGCGATAGGGAAGCCCAGATTGCTAATCAACTGGATAAAAGTCAGATTTTCAAACATAGCAGTCACTCAACCCCTTCCCGGTTTACACCATAAGTAGCATAACGGTATCTTTGATACCGTTATGCTACTTTATATGAAAGGGATTCAGCTCACGTAAAGGACAACCACCAACATGTATGAAAAATCCACACTTTCTTAAAGAAAAACGTAAAAGCAACAGCCGGCGAGCTTTTGCTAAATTCAATCGAAGTTTAAAACAAAATATAACCGAACGAATTCGATTTATCGTCCGGTTTTTGATTTAGTCGTCATGCTTTTTTCCCGTGCTCCCATTTCTTTTTCATGGATAAAGTGATCAAACCAATCAGGATTAAAAATCCCAAGCTGATAAAAAAGCCCGGTCTGCTGGATTTATCGAACAATGTTCCCGATACGGCCAAAAGAATCAGCAGTAATCCAATATACCTTTTCGCCATTTGCATCCCAGAAGGGTTCATTACCTTTTTATAAGAGAATAGAATAAACAGCCAGGTATAGAGCAGCATCAAGCCCGCCGCTGTGGTGAAATACTCATAAATTTTTTCCGGCAATAGTAAAGAAACAATTATCGACAAAATCAGTCCGCTGGTTGTAAGGGATAAAGCCCGAAACGGAATCTCCCTTTTTCCAGTCTTTTTGGTGAAAAGTTTCGGTGCATCCCCGTCTTTCGCCAAACTGACAATGATGGTGGTAATTGCGTATAAAGAAGCAACCATCGTGGAAAAACCAGCAATAATTAACGCTCCATTGAACACATGGGGAACAAAAGCAATATGGTATTTATCCAACGCCAGAATAAAGGGACTTTCATCCGTGGAGAATTTATTCCAGGCCACCAGATGCAGCGCCAGCCATAAGGAGGCTATATAAATGACCGTCAAGGATAACAGCATGATTTTACCCGACTTTGGGGCCTCCCGAGGTTCTTTCAGCTCGTTAGCCATTATTCCCATAACTTCGATACCTCCAAAAGCATAAAAAGCAAAAATCAATGCTGTCCAAAACCCGACCAAGCCATTCGGGAACAATTCTTGAAAACCAAAAGCGAAAGACGGAGCCTCTTTCTGGCCATTGAGCATACCAGAAACCGCCAGTATGGCTATGATGATAAACATCAATATCGCTGCAACCTTTACTACAGCAAATATGTTTTCAAACCGTTCAAATCCACTCACCCCGGTAAGGATCACGATCAGGCCCAACAGGCCGAATATCGAAGCAAGAATCCACAATGGCATCTTCGGAAACCAGAATTGCGAGAAAATCCCTAATGCCGTCAGCTGACTTCCCATAATCAGCATTTCCGAAGACCAATATACCCAGCCATTGCTGAAGCCGGCCCAATGACCATAAGCCTTTTTGGCATAAGAACGGAAGGAACCTTCTGCCGGATGCTCCGCAGTCATTCTGGCAAGTGCATCAAAAACGACATATGTACCCGCCGCTGCCAAAATGAATGCAAACAAAACCGATGGTCCGGTTTGCCTAATGGCAATACTCGATCCCAAAAAATAACCGGTACCGATGATACACCCGATACCAATCATGGAAAGCTGCCACCATCTTATTTTTTTCTGGCTTTTCCCCTGCTTTTTCATCTTTATCCCTCCAGCTTCAGTCGAACTTATTGTTTCAGTGAACTAGAGGATTTATACAGGGAAACGACTGGATGATTTTTAATGAATACCCAATACTAGGGGCTTTCCCGCAACATTTAAAAAGCTGGCGGAAACAATAAATTGCTTCCGCCAGCTTTAAGAACAACAAACTCATTTTATAGTATCTCCTACGGACATCGGAAGTTCGGCGAAAAGCGCCGCTTTGCGTGGCAAAGCCGAACCACCCCCGTTGCGGGGGCGCACTTCTATCGCCGCTCCCCGGTCGCTTCCGCTTTTCTTTGTCCAGCTACAGCTCCCAGCGGCTCATGAACTTCCCTCGCCTCCGTACGATAAAGAAGACTTGCCAACTGGTGAAACCAGAGGCTTAGTCGCCCTTATACCCTTGGGTGAAAGTCAATATCAATTCGCTAACGCTCATTGTATTTCCTTTATCTCCTAAGGCTCAGTCCACTTCTATCGCCGCTCCCCGGTCGCTTCCGCTTTTCTTTCCTGCTCGGCTCTTTCTTGGGCTGGGGTGGTGCCTTTGATGAAAAAGCTTAAAGCCAAGCCAATAATGGATAAGGCGGTTGCTACCCAGAATGAAACGTTTACGCCATGGATCAGGTCGCCGGCTGTGGCATCGGGGCCGCTATCCAATGCGGCACTTGTCATCACGGTAACGAGGATGGCTGTTCCAATTGAAGCCGCCACTTGCCGCATGGTATTGTTCATAGCTGTCCCGTGAGGAATAAGTTTCAATGGCAGCTGGTTGAGTCCTGCTGTGGTTACTGGCATCATGACCATAGACATGCCAAGCATGCGGATGCCGAATACTACTGTTAAGTAAAGCAACGAAGTTTCTGTCGACAAATTGGTAAACAAAAAGGTCGTAATCGTCATGATGGTCAACCCGGATATTGCCAGCCAGCGGGCGCCGATCCGATCGAAAATTCTGCCAGTGATTGGTGACATTGCGCCCATCAACAAGGCTCCTGGCATGATCATTATTCCTGATTCCAGAGCGCTGAAATCGAGCATGTTTTGCATATAGATCGGCAAAATAGTCTCAGAGCCGATCAGGCTCATAAACACAATCATTCCGATGATTGTCGTGATGGTAAACGTTTTATACTTAAACACCCGGAATTCCAAAATCGGCTGCGCCAGTTTGAATTGCCTGATGATGAAAATCGACAAAGCTACTGCACCGACGATAAGAGAAGCAACGACTTGAATGCTGTCCCAGCCGCTGTTGCCAGCGCTGCTGAATCCATACAACAATCCGCCAAAGCCCAAAGAAGATAAAATGATCGAAATGATGTCCACTTTTGGATGGGTGAGTTCATTGACGTTTTTCAAGGCAAAGTAAGCAATGACTATATCGATGATGGCAATCGGCAGGATGATGAAAAACATGACCCGCCATGGATAGCTTTCCACGATATATCCTGATAAAGTCGGACCAATCGCAGGTGCAAAAGAAATGACAAGTCCGACATTGCCCATCGCAGCACCGCGCTTCTCAATCGGAAAAATTGTCAAGAATACAGTCATCATTAAAGGAAGCATGATTCCCGCCCCGGCGGCTTGAACGACACGTCCTACCATCAGAATGAAGTAGGATGGGGCAATGCCGCATATCAAGGTGCCAACAGCAAAGCAGGTCATCGCGGTGATAAAAAGCTTTCTCGTTGTAAAGGTTTCAATTAAAAACGCAGTGATCGGAATCATGATTCCATTCACAAGCATGAAAATCGTTGTCAGCCACTGGGCGGTGTTTTCCGAAATATGAAAATCTCCCATAATATGCGGGATTGCTGTGGCCATCAGTGTTTGATTCAATATCGCCACAAACGCTCCTGCAAGAAGGACCGCCACTATCGGAAACCGATTCTGCACTTGCTCCGGTTGTGCTTCTGCCATGCTGTCATCTCCTTTATTCGGGAATTAGAGCAGTCTTTCCATTTTTTCCAGTGTCCCTGTTGCAGCCGCGTGTTGTTTTATGTAAGAGAGTAAAGCCTGCAGTAAAAACTCCCGCGGCTTTTCTTCTTTTATTTCCTGCTCCATTAGATTGATTGCATCATATAGTCCGTCTCGCTCCTGCTTGGGCAGTGGAGCGATTTCTTCCTTTAATTGGCTGAACAATTTTTCAAGCTGCTCATGCCGCTCAAAAGGCTCTAAATCAAACTGGTATGTTTCGTATTCCTGCATTACTTCCTTTGTAAGCACCGCTTGCTTATCGATGTGCTTTTCGACGGCTGCATCGAGCGTATCGACAATATACTCGGCGACCTGGTGCAGGTTCACCGGCTTTTGTTCCTGGACCGTCAGTTGGATAAATTCCTTTATAATTCCCTGCAGCGTCACGGTCAGATCCCAAATAACCGGTTCAGTTTTCTCCTGATAAGCATCCACTAACAGTTTTTTATGCCAGCTGAGCATTGCTGCTCTAGTCCGTTTGCTCAAAGCAAGTATTTCTTTGTTGTTCTCCTTTGGGAGCGACTTATACAATATATTGAAAAAGTCTTTATTCTCAAACATTCCCTCTAGCTCAATGAGAATGGACTGCTTGAATACATCCCGCGGGGCCAGTGTCTCATCAAGGTGGATTGTTCTTGCCTTCTCGAACATTCGCTTATGGTTAGACTCAAAAACCTGTATCAGCAAATCTTCTTTGGAGTCGAAAAGTTTGTATAGTAAGCCTTTCGATACACCACAGTCTTCCGCGATTTCCTGCATCGACGTAGAAAAATACCCTTTACGCGAAAAACATTTTATTGCTGATTGGATAATTTCCATCCGTCTTTCCGACAACCTTCTCGCCTCCGTGACCAGCAAGTCATAAAAATACTCTCTGGTTTTAGTCTATGGAGCATTATAGTAAGAAAAAAGGCACAGTGTCAATTAATTGAGCCGGCTTTATGCCCATCAGGAACCTCACCTGTTTTTGGTGAATAAAGTACGAAAGAATAGACTTTTGACCAGGAGGGGTAAGATGAAAAAAACATCTATCCATATTAAAGAGGACAATGAAAAACCAAAACCGGCATTCCCGCCACAACATCAACCACAGCAGCCGGGAATCGAAGGGTTGATGATTCCCCGACCCGTAGTGGAAGACCCCTGCTATCGCGGTTCCGGAAAGCTGACCGGGAAGGTCGCTATCATCACCGGTGGAGACAGCGGCATCGGAGCTGCGACAGCTATCGCTTTTGCCAAAGAAGGCGCCGACATCGCCATCGCCTACTACTCTTCCTATGAAAACGAAGATGCCTTTCGGACCAGACAGCGTATCGAAAGCCTTGGACAGCGCTGTCTGCTTATGACCGCCGACCTGCGGGAAGAGGAAAACTGTCAAGCTGTGATTGCAGAAACCATGGAAACTTTCGGAAAATTGGATGTACTCGTGAATAATCATGCGGTGCAATTTCCTCAAGACAGTCTGCTTGAAATATCCTCCGAACAATTCGACGATACGTTCAAGACCAATATTTATTCCTTTTTCTATCTGACCAAGGCAGCTCTTCCTTATTTAAAAAAGTCGAGCGCCATTATTAATACTGCTTCTGTCGTGGCATACGAAGGAAATGAGAAATTGATCGACTACTCTGCCACCAAAGGGGCGATTGTCGGGTTTACCCGTTCCTTGTCCCAAAATCTGGCCGGCATACCGATCCGGGTGAACGCGGTGGCTCCCGGTCCAATTTGGACACCTTTGATTCCATCCAGCTTTTCCGCTGAATTTGTTACCACCTTCGGACAGGACGTCCCTTTCAAACGCGCCGGTCAACCTTATGAGCTTGCGCCAGCATATGTTTACCTTGCTTCAGAAGATTCTTCCTATGTGTCAGGCCAGGTCATCCACGTCAATGGCGGGACCATGGTAAGCTCCTAATCCTGCATG
The DNA here is from genome assembly GCF_009602435.1 of Sediminibacillus terrae. Classification (GTDB taxonomy): domain Bacteria; phylum Bacillota; class Bacilli; order Bacillales; family Amphibacillaceae; genus Sediminibacillus; species Sediminibacillus terrae. Next base: position 94,902 of record NZ_VZDQ01000027.1, on the reverse strand, counting down.
ATGGAACGACAGCCTCCTTGATTGTATATTTCTTTACAATGATTTTTGAATTCGTCATTATTAGAGAAAGGAGGCTGATAATATGGATAACTTTACATATTACAATCCAACTAAACTTATATTCGGTAAAGGACAGTTGGAAAAATTAAAAGAAGAAGTGCCGCAATACGGTAAAAAAGTATTGATGGTCTATGGCGGCGGGAGCATTAAACGGAACGGACTGTACGATGATGTAAAAAACACTCTGGCCGAAATCAATGCGGAAGTCTTCGAACTATCCGGTGTCGAGCCTAACCCACGTGTGTCTACTGCCCGTAAAGGGATTGAAATTTGTAAAAAAGAAGGAATCGACTTCCTTTTGGCTGTCGGCGGTGGAAGTACAATTGACTGTACCAAAGCGATCGCCGCTGGCGCGAAATATGACGGCGATGTCTGGGAGATCGTAACCAAGCAAGCGGCGGCTACAGATGCCCTTCCATTCGGAACGGTTCTGACATTGGCAGCTACAGGATCGGAAATGAACGCCGGTTCGGTTATCACCAATTGGGAAACCAATGAAAAATACGGATGGGGAAGCCCTTATACGTTCCCTAAATTCTCGATATTGGATCCTGTCAATACGTTTTCGGTCCCTCGCGATCAGACCATTTACGGCATCGTGGACATGATGTCCCATGCGTTGGAGCATTATTTCCACAAAGAAAGCAATACTCTGCTCCAGGATCGCATGGTGGAATCGCTGCTGTTGACCGTGATGGAAACAGCTCCAAAATTGCTTGACAATCTGGAAAGCTATGAGCACCGGGCAACGATATTATATAACGGAACCATGGCGCTTAACGGGGTTGTCAACATGGGGTACCGGGGTGACTGGGCTACACATAACCTAGAGCACGCTGTATCGGCTGTTCATGATATCCCTCACGGAGGCGGCCTTGCTATCATCTTCCCTAACTGGATGAAGCACACGATCGATGAGGATCCTAGCCGCTTCAAGCAGTTAGCCGTACGAGTATTCGGCGTCGATCCAGAAGGAAAGTCCGAACGGGAAGTAGGTCTGGAAGGAATCGAAAAACTGCGCGCATTCTGGAATAGCATTGATGCACCTTCCCGTTTGTCCGACTATGATATCAAGGAAGACAGCATCGAATTAATGGCAGAAAAAACCGTGACTGCCAATAGCGAATACGGCAACTTCAAAAAACTCAACAAACAGGATTCCTCGGAAATTCTGAAAGCCAGTCTGTAAGAAGATACGAGGCCGGGACAAAAACATGGCCACAAAAGCAAAAACCGAGCGAATTTGAACGATCAATCAAATTCGCTCGGTTTTTACTATTTGTGTTCCTTAGATAGACTTCTTATTATCCTGTTATTTAAAGAGTGCTTCGTATGTACGGCAAGTTTCCAGGTCTGATTTTTATATGAGCAAGACAAAATAAATAGAACCGTATTCTTCTATGTGACTGTTAGGGTTCTAAACAATGACGAATACGGAAGTCAGCACGGAAGGTTTTTATTTAGAAATTTGAACTCGCGAATCAACACCATAAAAATAAAAAAGAAGGACTCCTCTTTCCAAACGGTTTATCTTTCTTTCTGTAACGGTATGAGAAAATACAGAAATCAGTTAGGAGTGAGCACCGCTCATTTGCGAATACTTCCACGTGAACGGAGGCAAGGTCGCAGACTCCTGCGGGATGAGCGCGAACTGGAGATCCACTTGGTAAAGGGCTTTTCTATACCAAGACAGCTGAAGCCGTGCCCGCGGAAAGCGAAGTACCTTGTCGAGGTGGAGCGTTGCTCTTTTTAAAAGGGAAAGTTAGAACGGTTTACTTTTTCTAACAAAAAACCGAACGAATGATGGAATGATTCAGTTCTTGTTTTGTTCACGATACATTTGTCCCAGCCTCTATTTTTGGATTTCTCCTACAGTTTCGAATGGATAGTAGTGTACCTTCTTGCTTTTAGCATAGTGGACAAGCGGGGACTCGGATAAATACTGCTTTGAAAGAAATGGAACCAAGTCATCCATCTCCACCTCCGCTTCCGCTTCCTGTAACTCCCACGGTGAGTGATTGATCGGTCCCTTCAACACCTTGTCCCCCTTTATATTAAACAGACAGTAGCGTTCGGCCAGCCAATGGGTCAAGGACCCCACTCGTGCGCGGGAGGTTTGGGAAGTCGGTCGGTAACGTGCAAAAAAACGTGCAGAGGGTTCATCTTTTTGAATACGCTGACTATGAAAAACTACTTCCTTCTCTTTCCTGTTCCTCCTCATGGACATCTTGGCTTTCATATAAGGCAATGAAAACACGGTTCTCGCCCCTGCCACAGCAGCGTTGCTATCTGCATCAAAGGAAAAGAAGTACACACCCGGTTCTCCTTTATAGCGGATATACGTTCGCACATTCAGCTCTAAAAAGGAAGATACTAAGGGAAGAACACCAGGCATTCCGCGAAAACGATTTTTGTTACCAAGGAAAGGCACGATACTGATCCATGCATCTCCGTTGAATGTTTCCAGTTCAAACGGCTCTGGAACGTGCGGCCGCAATGCCTCATAAGGAACCGGCCAATGCATGAATAGCAAGTCTTCCCAGCGCTGCTCTGCGACCCACGGCCATTTTGCTCGTTCAGTCATCATTTTCCCTCCATTCTTCCATAGTCTTTAACCTTTCCCGATTATGCCGAAACACTTTTTAAACCGGTCTGATATTTTTCCTGAAAAAAGACCGCCAGCGTGCTGTTTTGATATACAAATCAGCTGCTTAGACGGTCCATGGCTTTTGTTCCGATCATCCAGTCCGGTTATCCTGTTCATTCGCTTCCTTTTGTTGTTCCATCTCATTCCTTTGATGTTCTGCCAAGTCATCCGGATGCGGATCTACTTGATGTTTATAAGCATACCCTTTTGAAGTGGTCAGCAAAGATAATCCGATGATCAGGGCCACCACGATCACGCAAATAATGGATACCATTATCATCATAGTCCGTTTTACTCCTAACATTTAATGTTTTCGCATCATAGTATACCACCGTTTCCCTTCTCCGCCTATAATAGTTCTTCGGAATTAAAGGCAATAATTTGTTTAGGCTGCCGGAATAATAGGTATCATAACAAATACATGGATAAACCAAAGGAGTGACAAAAGAATGGAACAACATCAAATTAAAGATAAAGCAACCAGTATCCTGGATAGTAATTTGATCGGAACGATGGCTACAGTCAAAGAGGACAAACCATTTTCACGCTATATGACCTTTTTCAATGATGATTTCACGTTGTATACTGCCACCGACAAGGAGACTCATAAAGTAGATGACATTGATAAAAACAACCGGGTCCACATCCTGCTTGGATATAAAGGAGAGGGGCTGGAAGATGCCTACTTGGAGATTGAAGGCACAGCAGCGATCAAAGAGTCGAATGACATCAAGAAAAAATTATGGAACGATAAATTGGAAGCATGGTTTGAAGGGCCGGATGATCCTGAGTATGTTGTGCTGGAAATCAAGCCCATTGAAATCCGATTGATGAATACCAAGGAAGGCAGTCCGCAACTATTGGAATTGTAACCGTCTAAATTGTTTTTTGGTGAATCCAACGACCCCTTATCCAAAGTTGGACAAGGGGGCATTTGTTTTTCCACCATAACCTTCCTTTTACTTGAGCAGGATGGTCTTGTTTTATTCTTCATCAACATAATGGGATAGGCATGGTTCGGTTATTTTTATGGCTTCAATACCACTTTAATATTCCCGTCGGTCTTCTCATCAAAGATTTTATAGGCATCGGCCGCATCCTTCAAGTCCATTCGATGAGTGATAATATCGGTTGGATTGACATAGCCATTTTCCACCATATTGTACAATTCAGGCATTAAATGAATCACTGGAGCTTGTCCCATTTTCAACGAGACATTGCGAGAGAAAAAGTCCCCGAGCGGAAAATCATTTGCATTGCTGCCGTAAACCCCGGTAAGCTGGACTGTACCAAATTTACGGACAGCCTGCGAAGCTGTGACGATCGGACGAATAGTTCCAACTTGATTGTCCTGATCAGAGCCAAACGACTCTCCTTTAGGAACTGTCCCGTCCATACCGACACAATCGATAACGACGTCAGCGCCGCCCTTGGTTTTTTCATTAAGCAAAGAACCAAGCTCACTGTTATTGCTGAAGTCGTATGTTTCGACGTTGTTGACTCTTTTGGCATGTTCCAGACGATGTGGTACCTGATCTACACCAATCACCCGATCAGCACCTTTCAGCCAGGCAAACTTCTGAGTCATCAGTCCGATTGGTCCACATCCCAAAACGACTACCGTATCGCCGGATTTCACTCCACTGTGTTCGACGCTCCAATAAGAAGTTGGAATGACGTCAGACAAAAACAGTACGCTTTCGTCATCCAGTTCACTGTTTTCTGGAACTTTGAAAGAAGTAAAGTCCGCATAAGGCACACGTAAGTATTCAGCTTGGCCGCCTGGATAATTTCCGAACTGTTCAGAGTAACCAAATAGCGCGCCGGCATCTCCATGTGGATTGGAATTATCACACTGACTCTCCATCTGGTTTTTACAATAAAAGCATTCACCACAGCCAATATTAAATGGAATGACGACACGATCGCCCTTTTTTAAATTGTTCACTTGGGAACCGACTTCCTCCACAATTCCCATCGGCTCATGACCGATGACATAATCTTCTCCTAACGGGATACTTCCCTTCATTAAGTGCAAGTCAGATCCACAAATACCCGTGGCTGTTATCCTTACAATGATATCTGTATTTTCATGAATCCTCGGGTCCTCTACCTGTTTAACTTGGATATTATCCTTTCCCTGAAAGGTTACAGCTTGCATCGATTAACACTCCCTTTCTATTTACACTACTAATTGCCACACAACCTCCGTTCTAAACCTGATGAGGAAAGAGAGAATCAGGAAGAGGGTCCAGGAAGAGGGTCAGTCCCTCCCTTTGATAATCCAGGCTAAACACCCTGGTAAATTCCCCGGTAGGGACTGACCCTCCCGGCATAGTTTCGACATAATCCGACCTTATCGGGGACTGTCCCCTCTTCTTGTAAAGACCTGTCACAACAAGGTTTTCGCCATGTATAAGTCCGCTTTTGGGGTCTGTCCCTATCCAACCCTGTCAAAAGGGATAATGAATGATTTTATTGAAAAAGGGACTGACCCCCACAAGCGTGGTTAAGTGGGGTTATGATGGGGAAATGGTTAGGGTAAAGTATTTCAGGAAAGGGTGGTTGGTATATGGGTGTATTCGCTTCTAATGCGTTGCAAGGGGAGCACGCCTTGATTACTGGTGCTACTGGCGGGATTGGTTATGAAACCGCACTAGCTGCTGCGGAAATGGGAGCCAATTTGACGATAACGGGAAGAAATGAAGAGAAGTTGAAGCAATTGAAACAAACAATCAGCACGAAACAACCGGACATTCACGTGCTTGCACACCAGGCGGACATTAGCGATGAACAAGAGCTCCACAAACTTGTAGCCTCATCTCGGCAAGAAATCGGAAATATAACACTGCTCGTCAATTGTGCAGGCATCGGCGGGGGCGGGCTCGTCGAGGAGCTGGACCAGGAAGAAATGGAAAAAATCATGCACCTGAACTATACGGTGCCCGTCCTGCTTTCCCAGCAGGTATATAAACAAATGAAACCCCGGGGAAAAGGTGCAATTGTCAACGTTTCTTCGTTGTCTGGTCTAAGAGGGACTCATGGAAACACGGCATACTCTGCTTCGAAGTTTGCATTGATTGGGTTCACTCATTCTTTTTCCCTGGAGGCAATCGAGCATGGTGTACGGGTAAACGCAGTCTGCCCGGGATATGTAGATACGAGTATGGGAAGAAACGCAATCAAGCGCAAAGGGGAAAAACAAAACCGCTCTTTTGAAGAGCAGTTAAAAATTGCCGAAGAAGGACTCCCCTCCGGCCGCATCACAAAACCTGAAGAAGTTGCCAACACTATATGCTTTTTGTTGACGGATGCAGCCCAAAACATCGTCGGTGAATCCGTTAAAATTTCCGCAGGCAGTGTCAGACGCTAATCATTCCAGCAAAAAGCCAATCCAGTTATATCCGCACATGGCAAAAGAAAATCATGACAAAAATACGTTTGGATTTGAAATCCATGCGTATTTTTTTCTCCCTATCGACATTAGCAACTCGCAGTTCCGTAAAAGCTAGTCAAGTAATGTTCGGTTGATAAACAAGTACACACTTCCCAATAAAATCAACATGACACTTACAAGAACGGCATTTTCATAAGGGTAATCGATCATGCTGCTTACAACTACCAACAAGCCTAGAGGGAGGAAAAAAAAACCGCCCGCCACTTTTCCTAATAACTCTTTGTTTTTTATCGCTTTTTCATTGAAACCAGCTAAAAGACTCGTTTGTTTTTTCACCCCTACGAGATACGAAACCACTAAAAGCGCTACCCCAATAATCAGTAAACCGTAATCCATCATTTCTCCTCCTAATTCTGAATTTATAACCATTACTAGCGTTACGAAACAGCGTTCAAAAGGTTTCTTTTTTATGAAATTCCGGCAATTATTTCAAATCTACATCCATCCCCTTACCTTTGGGACAACTCGATCATTTATCCATTAACATCAAAAATTGGAGAAAGACCAGGTCGGCAATGACCCGGTCTTTCTCCGCTAACAAATATCCTATCTGCTCTGCTCACTTTTTAGCCAACTCTGCAATATAAGCAAAAAACTCTTCTGCAGCCACATCATAAACCAATTGAACCGGTCGTCCTTGTTCGTCCTCCGACGTTCTACCTTGCTTCGGAAATTCTGTATGAACCTTGCTATAAACGGTTTTCGCCTTGACTAAATCCGGATTTCCCAAGGAAGCCGTGGTCAACACATCCCATAAGTAATAAGTGGAATTTGTTTCTTCATACACAAGTGGCGGAACAGCCGCATATGCCTGCCCAAGAAAGTCGATTCCTTCATATCCGCGAAGGGCTGCCCAATCATTCCTTACTTGAGGAGTCAGCGGGACTTGCTTGGTACTTTCCAGCGCCACCATCTCGATGAACAAGCCGCTATTCCACACTCTGGCCGCTGCCTCTGGGTCCCAAAACGCATTCCATTCGGCTGTACCATCATGTTCCGGGTCTTCCACATTGCCTTGGGACTGGAAAGTTCCTCCCATCCATACCAGCTTTTCAATTTTTGCTTCAATATCCGGTGCTTCCTCCAGAGCTCTTGCCAAATCAGTCAGCGGTCCTGTGAACAGCAACGTCGTTTTTTCCGGATTGGACCGGATTTTTTCAATCATATGCTGATGGGCAGGCAAGTAACTGACTGGCGCCTTCATCATGCTTCCCTCATTCAAAATCGGGAGTGCATCTACATGGAAGGTATGCATCCTCCATTCCTTTGGAAAAGGATGCACTCCTCGAGAGTTAGACTTTGCCACCTGAGTAAACCCGCCTTTGCCAAACCGGTCGATAATCTTTCTGCTGGCACGCACTCCTGCTTCCAAATAGCCATCAGCCGGTATCACGGAGACACCAAGCAACTCGACATCTTCCATTTTCAACAATAAGTATAGGGAAACGAGATCGTCGACCCCTGCATCGTGATTGAAATAAACTTTTGTGGACATTCTTTACCCCTTCCTATCTCCCAACAGGTTACATTCATCTCTATCCTATCATACCACTTGCCAGGGCCCAGTTATTCTGCCTGCCGCAATGACACCCCTTGATCTCGCTGCTTTGATTTCGCTTGATAAAAGAAAAACAGACCCATAACTGCCACGGGAATCACGGCACAAAGCAAGTAAATGTTCGAAAAATCCATATAAACGACAAGCATGCCCAAAACATAGGAGCCGAGAGCGATCCCCGAATCATATAAGGTGAAAAAAGTAGCTGTTGCATGGCCACTGCGGTGATTGGCTGCTGTCTGGACCGCCATGGTTTGAAAACTCGGCAGCAGCGACCCGTATCCGAGACCGATCAGCGCAGCTGAAACTAATAGCATCCACGCTGAATGGGTGATGCTTAATGCAGCAAGTCCTATTGCAAAAATCAATAAGCAAGGCAAAATGACAAAGCTTGCCCCTTTCACGTCAAACGCCCTTCCCAAATAAGGCCGGGTCAAAATCATGATCATAGCAAAAACCACGAAAAAATAACTGGAAACTGCAGAAAGACCGAGAGAGCTTGCATACACGGAAATGAACGAAATAATGCTTGAGTAAGCAAAAGCCACCAGACAGCTGATAATAGCAATCGGCAATGCCTTCACCTCGAACAAATCATGAATGCTCCATCTCTGTTTACCCGCTGGTTTTGCCTTATCCAATTCCTCGGGCACATGCACAAGACAAGCGATGACTGTACCGGCGGCCATGATCAGGCTGAGCGCCATGAACAGGCTCAGAAACGAAGTATACTGCAACATCGTCAAGCCGATAAAGGGACCAACTACGACAGCAATGTTCATCGACATGGCAAAATAGCCAAGCCCTTCTCCTCTCCTGGCGGGAGGAATCACATCAGCGGCTATCGCGCCCGTGGCTGTGGTGACCACGCCAAACGAAAGGCCATGAAAAAAGCGAAGCACCAGCAAACCGGAAAACTCGTCTACCCACATATACAAACAGGTAGTTACTGCAAAAAGAAGGACACTGACAAGAAGTATCCGCTTTTTTCCTGCCGCTTCCAGTAATTTGCCGGAAAAGGGACGCACGATGATGGCCGAAATCAACATAATCGTGACCAACAACCCTCCTTCCGCTTCATTGCCGCCAAGTTCCTCGATCACATACATCGGCAATGTCGTCAGCAATGTATAAAAGGCGACAAACACCATAAAGTGGGTTAACGAAATACTGACAAAACTCCTGGTCCATATCGGTTGTTGCTTATCGGTCATACATCCTCACTCCTTATTCCCTACTAACTGCAGCAGCTGAAGCAGTTCATTTTGTTGTTCTTTTGACAATCCGTTCAGCATTTCATCTTCAAAAACTTCCATCATCTCTGCGACTTCAACCACCTTGTCGAAAGCATTTTCGGCAATCCCGATGATTTTTTCCCGTTTATCCTGTCCTTGCCTCCGGTTCACCCACTCCTTGCTTTCCAGCCGTTTAATCGTTCTCGTCACAGTCGGCGCCTCTACATGCAAATACTGCCAAATCGCCGTGAGCGTCATGGGACCATTATGATAAAGACAGAAAAGGATCGACCATTGCGAATGATAGAGTCCATATTCTCTCAATCTTTCATCCATGTGTTTATTTAAATAACGTACCTTCTGTTTTAATAAATGAATCGGCTTCTTTTCTTTCTCCAACTGCTAACACCCCTTTTATTTACCTAGGTAAATATTTTCATGAGTTCTACCATACGCTTTTTCTCCCAAAATGTAAAGAGGGGAAATATAACATAAAAAAACCGGACGGGATCGAAAAGTGGATTTCGAAATCATCGTCCAGTTTCTTGCATTTACTTCTATGCATTTGTCCAGCCGCGGTTACTCAGTCGAAGCCGCCAGTCTCACGTCGTCTGTGTCCGTTTTGGTTTTTGCATCCTCGTAATAAGCGAGCACGGCATCAACGTACTTAATATCCCCGTAACAGGCATTCAACTCTTTGGATTCCTGTCGAATACAACGGAAATCAATGGTAGATTTCAATTTTTTGTACATTTTTTTCGAATAGTCAACCGCCAGGTCTTCCGAATATTTCCCACCATGGTCTTTTACATACCCGATAAAACCTCTGCCAAAATTATAGGATTGCAGAGCAAGTTTCACATCGCCGTCTGCCTCTTCCAAGACACCGGCGAAATACTTCGTCCCTTGTTTTATCGAGACCTCCGGATTCTCAATACAGCCTCTTTCACCACAATAGCTTTCCGAAGCCTGCATCGGGTCGGTTCCTCTTCCTCCCGACTCTTGCATCATCAATGCCAATACTACTCCAGTATATTCTTCCAACTCATGCTGTTTTAAATATTCTTGCACAAGCGGTTTGTACTCTATGACTTCCTTTGACAGCTGTTTTCCCGACATTTCTGGATTACTGGTTTCATGCTGGTTCTCATAAAGCAAAAACAACACGGCAAAACAAAAGAACATACCTGCAATCACAGCCAGCGTTTTCAATCCGCTTCTTGCAAAACGGTATGATAACGAGGATTTACGAAACAGTTTCCTTTTCGGCATCTTCTATCATCCTATTTACCTATCCTTTTAAGAGATTTTTATCTCAATCTATTATATCAAAAACAGGAAAGAGTTTCGCTGTCAATACATGCCGTTCCGTAAATTCGTCATTCCATCTGTCGCAAGGTTTCAATCAATTGAGTGAATTGACGTTTGTTGGTTTCGATGGCCGACTCTAATTCCTTTTCCACATCCGCTGGCAAACTTTCCGATACGGGAGCTTTTTGTTCATACTCCCCTCCCTCTCTGTCGCTCTTCATTTCAATCAATAGCTGAAGAATAGACAAATCAATGATTTCCTTATCCGATATTTCTGTTTCATTATCGGCAACATACCGGCTGATTGCTCCGGACAAGATCGGCCAGAGTTCATGTTTTGCCAAGCCAGCCCCCTCCTTTGCATCAAATTTCCCCGCTAATGTTAAGTTGGTTCAAAGCTGTTATACCTTCAGTTTCAAGATTACAGTAGACGAAGCCTTCTACGACCATTGTATAATGGTCGTCAGCTTTCCATTTTAGCTGGAAATTGGAGAATGACACGCTTTCTCCCGGTTGCAACTCACCCTTCCCAATCCGTTTAAACCAATAATCTTCTTCGCTTTCCTGTTCCACCCGTTCCCACTCACTCAGCTGGCGCGACGAGGCATTCGAATTGGGAAGATGGTATTTACCCGAGAAATCATAAGGAACCGAAGTCCGTATCCTCAAACAAACACTAAGATCATGGACCGGCTGACTGCCTGTGTTTTTTATGTGGAAATCGCCGAACAATATGTTTTCTCTCTTTTTATGGTGGGCTGCATGCAGGGATGAAGTGAAATAACTTGTAAGCCGTGGAAATGGCAATGTCCGGTTTTGTTTTTCCTCTATCAACTGGCTTATTTGATTCAAATACGCAGCCGTCTGTTGATTCCAAGCGGTCAATTTTTCCTTTAATTCTTCATACCCAGCCAATAGTACTTCCTCCCGACACATTGTAATAATTGCTTACCATTTCCATCCTATGCAGGATGGAAGCGGAATATTAACGAGCGCGGAAATTCAAACGAATTCTGTAAAAGGCAAACTGAAGCCCGCTCCAAATCTCGCTACCACTCATATACAAAAAATATAAGGTTTATTTCAGCAATAAAGGAGCATGGAGGATGAACATGCAAGCACTTGGAATGGATAAACAAAAATATGTCTAGACCGGTGGAAGCCATCTATTTGCCGGCCTATCTGGAAAAAAGAATGATCCAGCATACCCGTGAATGTCTTCCCTTTGAAACATGCGGACTGCTAAGCGGAACATCGAACCATATTTCTTCCATCTGGGAACTGGAAAGTGAAATCAAGCATCGCTACCGCTACTTCGTCAGTAAAGACGCAGTCGACAAAACGATGAAAGCTGTCCGGTCAAAACAGGAAGAAGTTTTAGCAATCTACCATTCTCATCCAACAGCACAGCCGGTCCCATCCAAAGAAGACATTCTCCATCATCCTGAATCGCAAGTCTGTATGCTGATTGTTTCTTTACAGGCGGAACCAGCGGTGTGGCAAGGATATACCATTGTCGACAGCCATTACTTTCACCGGCCGATCGTAGTTGTTTGAAAGAATTTAAAATGCCCAACAAGGAGTGGATACCATGAAAATCGAATACCTAAGTGGCAAAAAAGGGGTCAAAGCAGTACCAGCTCAACAAGTTGCTGCCGGAAATTATGTCGCCAAAAAAACAGGCGGATGCGGCTGTAAAAATTACGGAGTCAAGAAAGTCCATCGTTAATAACGACTTTCAGTTTTATACTCCGAAAATTTTCATTGCGCCCTTCCCGAAACAGGAAAGCAGCATATAAAGTAGTTAAGGCCATCTTTTTTCCAAAAAAAGAAAGCCACAGAGAACCGTAAATAGATTAAAGACTTATCATTTCTCTGGAGAATGAAAAAGGAAGGAGTGGTCAGTCATGACCGAACAAATCGAACGGAAGAAAACAAATAGAAGGAAGTCACGATCCAGAAGAATGCGTGCTGCAAGCGGAAAAGGATGCGGGTGCGGTAAAAGCATTCGAAAAGTAGCAAACAAAGGATAAAACAACATAACGCCAGAAACCCTAGCTGGTCATAAAGCTAGGGTTTCCTTCATTTATCGGCGTTTACTGTTCCGTCTGGCTAAGAAAAAAGCTGACCAGCACTTCCAGCAGCGAAGAGATTGCAGCTACAGCCAGAATGATGATGAGCGGCATGAACACAACCGGCCAGAATACATAACCACCATACAAACAGGCTGATGACCAAACGCCCGTACACCATTGACAACTCAATAGCTCTCCAATGAACCGGCGGACTCCTCTTCCTTTGATATAAAGAACGAATTCAGTAGTACCGTCAGCTGACGTTTCTTCCTTTTCCTCATGGAAAGGGGCCCGGATAAAACGAGCGATGTCATCATAGACAAGCAACCTTGTTAATCGGAATGCCGCCAGTCCCAGCAGACCCAGCATGAACCATGAAATCATCCGCTTCACCTCTGATCATTGTTCTCTACTATCCTATTCAACGATCAACAGATGAAATACTACATCAACAAAAAACAGGCTGTTATCCCTTTAATCGATGGTCTGCAGCATGGTCAGGGTTATTCCCTGTTGCACGGTTATTTCTTTGATTTTGGCAAACCCCCACTTTTCATAAAAGGCGATGGCGGGAAGGTTTGCCGTGCCAGTAGTGACTGTCACAGGTTTCGACTCACGGACTATCTTGTTCAGGAAAAATTGCAGGAGGGATGAAGCAACTCCCTTGCGAAAATGCGCAGGTCCAACGAACAACCTGGACAAAACAAAGCGGTCATTTGATTGTTCGAACGCCAGAGCACCAAGCAGCAGCTCATTTTCGTAATACCCAAGAAATGTTTCCCTACTGTCCTGGATGGATTCTATTGTATCTTGCAAAGGAGGGATCCCATCGAATTTTATTCGTTCAGCTTCTATCCGATAAGCCGGTATTTGCACCTCTAGCAATTGGGCTGCTGTTTCCGACTCGGTATGGTCCAAAAGGACAATCATCCCTTCACTTCCTTTTAACGTATTACTCTTACTATAGAATAAAAACGGTAAAAAGGATATAACTGAAAACCGCGAGAAGCGAAGGCAGCGAATAAGTGAAACCATTTTTTGTCCGGTCCCTTTTCAGCAACAGCAATATGGCAAAAGTGAGCAGACAGCCGACAATCGCCGTCCACATATTCATGGAGTCGCCAGCTGCCCAAATGCTTCCGTGCCGGTAAAAACCATCAGATATCGTGACCACAAAGATATTGAACAAGTTACTACCCAATATCGCTCCAATCGCCAAATTGATGTTTGCTTTCCGCAAAGCCACATAAACACCGACAGCATCAGGCAGTGACGTTGCCATAGCAATCAGCAAACTGCCGACAACCGTGGCGGAAATCCCTGTCGTACTAGCCATCCAATCGCCGGAGATGCTTAAACCACTGCCCGAGAAAAAAATGATACCTGCATAGAAAACAAATAAGGCAATTACTTTTCTCAAGGACATGGTCCCTTCCTTTTCCGGAACCTCCACTTCTTTCTTTTTATCATTCCGTTGTTTCATCGAAATAAGACTAATTCCGATAAAATAAACAGCCGCTATAACCCAGCTGGTCTGCCCGATACCAATGTAAGACTGATCAGACTGGAAATATATCGCCAGACCTGCAACACCCCCCAAAACCAAGGAAAGCAGCCCGGTATGAAAGTGATTATCCGATACGCGTAAAAACAACCGATGCTTACGAAAATAAAGATCGAGCAAAAACAATACCAGGAAGTTGAAAATAACACTCCCCAATCCATTGCCTATCGCAATATCAGCATTTCCGATTACAGCCGCAGAAACGGTAGCAGTAAGTTCCGGAAGCGACGTCGCCACTGCCAGCAGCAGGGTGCCCGCAAGCATGCCCCCAATCCTGGTTTGCCTGCTGATCATGTCGGCATAGGTCGATAGTTTAATAGCTGAGAAGACGGATAGGACAGCTGTAACAAAGAAAATAATCATCGATAGCAAAACAATTCCCCTTTACAACAAAAACTGATTTTCTTAGATACCCTTCGAGCTTTACCTGCAAACAAGTGGTATTTCTGGCGAAGGCTTTTTATTTACAATTGTTATTTCATGTATTATCATTTGTTTTTACATACTAACTAAAAGGAGGTGAGCAAACGATGAAAAGAATACACATCGCAACCATTCTCGTAATCTTTTTATCTACCTTGTCCATCTCTCTTTCTCCTCAACCCAACATCCACCCATCCAAAGGTTTTATTGATGAAAGTACTGTCTTCTTGTTCGATGCACACGTGTCTCCTGATAACGAAACAACCTCCAAAGATTCGAAAATTATCAATCTGGCGCTTCTGGCTTTTCTTACAGCCGCATTCGGAACGGTTTATCATTTCATCAGGAAACGGACAGCCATTAAGCAGTGGTATCCACATTATGTGACCGTCTTTTATCAGTCCTCCTATTTCCGCAACCATCGCTTCGACCTCAGAATCCTTTAAATATAGGAGGTTGATCAGTGATGTTTGCATTGGTGCGCTTTTTATTGATCGGAGCTTTTTCATTTTCCGCTATTTGCCTTTTCACCTATCAGGGAATTGAAATCTTCCATTCCATCCGTACATTTTTTAAATAAAATCATCTAATAAACGCCCTGACACAGGGAAGGAAACATAAAGAGCAGGGAGTCGTTCAACGAACACCCTGCTCTTTTAGTACAAAAAGACTATTTTGGCAACAAGGAAAAATAATTCTCCTTTCTTTATTGCAAATGATTATCATTATCATTTATAATGGAGAGGTAGTACACTTTCCTATGCTTACTTTTACAGAAGTAAAAGGTACTCTCTAACGTGATGGCTTTTGTTACCCCCCAATATAATAATTGTTTCATCCCCCTTGAGTACCTTGATCTTCTTTTAAGACTGTCGGTTAGACAGTCTTCTTTTTTTGACTTGTCCCTTCCTGCAACTTTTCCTTCTCTTATCAACACGTTCCCTCAATCGATAATTTTCCCGGGATTATGCATAGTGGCTGCTTATGAAACGTATAATCTACCGATTAGAATGATTAATTATTTAAAATTATTATAATTAAACATTGATTTTTAGTAGATTTATATTATAATTATATTTGTACTAAGTTAAGGAGAGGTGTTATGTAGATGGCAAATGATAAAAGATACTTAACAAATGCTGCTGGAGCTCCGGTTGGGGACAACCAGAACTCCATGACTGCCGGTCACCGCGGACCGACATTGATTCAAGATGTACACCTGCTTGAAAAACTGGCCCACTTCAACCGAGAAAGAGTGCCAGAGCGTGTCGTCCATGCGAAAGGTGCCGGAGCTCATGGCTACTTTGAAGTCACAAACGATTTATCTAAATATACAAAAGCTGCTTTCTTACAAGAAGTAGGCAAACAAACCCCGATGTTCATCCGCTTTTCCACGGTTGCAGGTGAACTGGGCTCTGCTGATACAGTTCGTGATCCACGGGGCTTTGCTGTCAAGTTTTACACAGAAGAAGGCAATTATGATTTAGTGGGCAACAATACGCCTGTCTTTTTCATCCGCGATGCAATCAAGTTCCCGGACTTCATCCATACACAAAAACGCAATCCGGCAACACACTTGAAAGATCCGAATGCAGTTTGGGATTTCTGGTCCCTGTCTCCTGAGTCACTGCACCAGGTAACAATTTTGCATTCTGACCGTGGAATTCCAGCCACCTACCGCCATATGGATGGTTTCGGAAGCCATACGTTCAAATGGACGAATGCCGAAGGTGAATCTGTCTGGGTAAAATATCACTTTAAAACTAACCAAGGCATTAAAAACCTGGATACGGACTTGGCTGCTAAACTTGCCGGGGAAAATCCGGATTATCATATCGAGGATTTATATAATGCCATCGATAACGGCGACTTCCCTGAATGGACTGTCTACGTTCAAATCATGCCGATTGAAGATGCCAATACCTATCGTTTCGATCCTTTCGATGTCACAAAAGTATGGTCTCATAAAGACTATCCATTAATCGAAGTTGGAAAAATGGTGTTGAATAAGAATCCGGAAAACTACTTTGCAGAAGTAGAACAGGCAACGTTCTCTCCAGGAACATTGGTACCCGGCATTGAGCCGTCCCCGGACAAAATGCTGCAAGGCCGTCTGTTCGCCTATGCGGATGCTCATCGTTATCGTGTCGGCGCCAACCACCAGGCATTGCCGATCAATCGCTCTCACGCTGAAGTAAACAACTATCAGCGCGACGGTCAAATGCGCTTTGACGGAAACGGCGGCGGTTCCCTTAACTACGAGCCAAACAGCTATGGTGGACCGCAAGAAGCACCTGAAACCAAACCGGCGGCTTATGAAGTTTCCGGAGTGGCAGACAGCGTAGCTTACGATCATAACGATCACTACACACAAGCCGGTGACTTATACCGCTTATTGAGCGAAGAGGAGCGTACTCGTCTTGTGAACAACATCGTCGAGGGCATGAAGCCTGTTGAAAAAGACGAAATCAAGCTACGCCAAATCGAGCATTTCTTCAAAGCTGATCCTGAGTACGGGACTCGCGTAGCTGAAGGTCTTGGTTTGTCAGTACCTGTAAAAGCATAAGCAACAATCAATATCTAATCCATTCCACATTGCTTGCCGCCCATTTTTGGGCGGCTTTTTTTATGAAAAGATAAAAAAGGGGGACGCTGTACCTTAGATGTGGTGGCTCTAACATGAAGGTGATTGGCTCTATACTGAATGTGGTGGTGTCCCCTGTTGTGATGGGTGTTCCTGCAGTGTGCAACTCATTCCCTCTCTCTTTGTTACCCTAAAGTTGCTGACACCAAAGGAAAAAGAGAGGGATATGAGTGCAACGTCATATTATCGTAGAATTACTGGGGATTAAAGATAAACAAGTAGATGTATGGAATATAGAGGAAGAAGGAAGCGCCTTAAGAGTAGAGCTTTACACAAGACAAAGGCAACAAAAGTGCCCGTTCTGTAAAGAGAAAACAAAACAGGTACATGGGTATAGAAATCAAGCCATCCAAGGTCCTGTTTTGTCCAACAATGATGAGAAGACAGCCGGAAAAGGGCTGGAAGAATGTGTGAAGTAGATGCGTGCTTCAAACATAGAGGCATTTCCCGTGTAAGAAAAACGTTCATGCGTTGGAAACAAGAGATTTTACAGTCATTCATGTATCCATTTCATAATGGTATATCGAGGGAATAAACAATACGATAAAGGTTTTAAACCGAGATTCCTTTAGAATCAAAGACTTTGAACGATTTAAGCATGAAACTTCATGGCAGCAAGCGGTTAAAAAGGCTCTGTAGAGCGAAATAGCGTAGCAGAGGAAATAAGCGAGACTCCTGCGGAAAAACGGGCGGCCGAGACCCCACAGCGGGCTTTGCGAGGGGGCTCGGGCGTTCGTCCGCGGAAAGCGAGTTTATTTCCTCTGCGGTCTGAGTAAAATAGCTGTTTTTAGATTGAGCCTTTCGATAAAGAGAGGGTGGAAGAAAAATCACACCGCCACATTTGACAGAGAACCCGGTGATTCCTGATTCACCTTCCTTGTTCCAGACTAGCACGCCGAGATTCCGAATCTGCTAATCGGCGCTGATTTATATTCAGAAACATTCCCAATTTAAGAAGCCTCGTGTTTGCTCCTTGAAGGCGCACTGTGTATTATGCAGTTAGTAGATACTTTAACAAATGGAATCCCGCCTAGTTAGGAGTTTTAGTTGATGAGAACGGAACAAGAAACCTTTTCTCCATTGCCTCTCGATTTTTATGAACAGCCAACCCTGCAGCTCGCCCCCGCCTTGCTAGGATGTCTCTTGGTGAAAGAAACACCGGAAGGTATTGCGTCTGGAATCATTGTGGAAACAGAAGCTTACAAAGGTCCATTTGACCGGGCGGCGCACAGCTTCAAAAGTCGGCGCACTAAACGCACGGAAATCATGTTCGGCGCATCTGGCAAGGCTTATACTTATGTCATGCACACGCATTGTCTTGTGAATGTTGTCAGCGGTGGAACCGATGTTCCGGAAGCAGTCCTGATCCGGGCTGTCGAGCCATATTCCGGCCTGCCCCTGATCCGCTCCCGCCGGCCAAAAATCAAAAGTGAACGACAACTGACCAATGGGCCCGGAAAGCTTTGCAAAGCTTTGGGCATTACAATGGCAGATTACGGCCATCGACTGGACCTGCCCCCATTATGGATCGCCTCCGGACCGGATCGAGACAAATTTGTCACGGAAGCAGGACCGAGAGTAGGCATCGACAATACAGGTGAGGCGAAATTCTATCCGTGGCGTTTCTGGGTTCGAGACAACCCGTTCGTGTCTAGATAAAAAGCAGCTGGGATTTCCCTCTTCTCCGTCCGTTTTTTTTGAATCTGCATAAAGGAAGCTTCATAGCCACACTTCCTTTTATGCAGGGGTTTGATAGATGTTTTTCACCGCGCTTTCCCCTGACAAAGCTCACCCAGCCTTAGAAGGAACAAAAACACTTTCTTACAAAATAAGAAAAACCGAACGAATTCGAATGTTTACGACTTCGAATCATCGTCCGGTCTTTCTTCATCCCCTACGCTTTTATCCCGCCGAAATTCATAGGAAAAATCAGCAGTTAAGCTGCGGAACTTTACTCAGGAAAAACTGTGCCGTTTTTCGACATCTCCATTTTTCTTGT
Organism: Sediminibacillus terrae; assembly: GCF_009602435.1. Taxonomy (GTDB): domain Bacteria; phylum Bacillota; class Bacilli; order Bacillales; family Amphibacillaceae; genus Sediminibacillus; species Sediminibacillus terrae. Next base: position 75,929 of record NZ_VZDQ01000027.1, on the reverse strand, counting down.
GGATTACCGCCTCTGTTCCCTTGTTTTCAGCAATCTCTTTCGCCCGTTCGACGGCATCCGATTTTTTGTCGAAAACCTTCGACGGCTTTTTGGCATCCTTGGCTTGTACAGCCCAGCCGTTTTCATGGGCTACCACATGCTCCCCTTCATCCATCAACTCTGGTCGCTTATCATACTGCTCATCTTCTTCGGAACGTGATTGAGGGTCGCCTTCCTCCTTATACTCATCGATTTCTTTTTTAGAAGCATTGTCATACCACTCTTTTGCCTGGTCTGTGGCAATAGGGATCGCCCTTCCTTCATCGTATCCCTCATCAAGCATTGCGTTGGCAATATCGATCGCCTTTTTCCGGATAACTGGTTTGAAATTTTTTAATGAAGCAGGATAGTCATTCATCGTCCAAGGCATATTTACCACTCCTTTTTTCCGTAAGGATTTATATAAATAGTTTTCCCCTTCCCTGTTCCCCTAAACCTTTTGAAAGAGTCACAGGATGAAACCCTCAGGCATGTTGATCCAATCCGTTCAAGGTGCCCCGTCGAGAATGATATTAACCAACCTGGTAAGTGAACAGATAAATTAAAATTGTTAGAAAAATTAACAATATAGGAGCATTCTTCTGTTTTTGACTAGCTGTTTGCTTCTAAGCATGACTTAGCATGTATAATGCCTTTTAATCAAGTTTATTGATATTTGAGTAAATTTACCAACTCTCCTATGATTATTAATGTGCTTTGTAAAAATGAAAATAACCATTAAAGGAGGCACTTGCTATTAACAGTTCAAGCGTAACTGCGACTGCAGATGCAGCTGACAAACTGTCATTCAGTAAACCAGCTGTCGAAGACGGCGCAGCAATGTGGGAATTGGTAAACAATTCGACGCTCGATCAAAACTCCGTATATAAATATATAATGATGAGTGAGTTTTTTGCTGAGACTTGCGTAGTTGCCAAAGAAAATGATAAGTTAGTCGGCTTCGTTACCGCATTTATTCCTCCAGAGCGTCAAGACGTGGTGTTCGTGTGGCAAATCGGCGTTTCCTCAAACCAACGGGGAAAAGGAGTTGCTTCCAGGCTGCTCCAGGAATTGGTCAGCCGTGATGCCTGTCGGGATGTCCACTTTGTCGAAGCGACGGTCACCCCTTCCAATGACGCGTCTCAATCTTTATTCCGCGGCCTTGCCAAAAAGTATAATACAGGCTGCCATGTAGAAGAGTTATTTCCAGAGGAACTGTTTCCGACAGACGACCATGAAGGGGAATTGAGTTTCAGGGTCGGTCCGATTGAAAAGTAAACTGACTTCCGGAAAACATTCAGACAATCATAACCAAGGAGGATTTATAAATGAGCCAGACAAATTTATCAATTTTCGAAAAGCTGGAATCTGAAGTAAGGAGCTATGTACGCAGCTTCCCTACTGTTTTCAATAAAGCCAAAGGGGAAAAAATCTGGGATGAAAATGGAAACGAATACTTGGACTTCTTCTCAGGAGCCGGAGCCCTGAATTATGGTCACAATGACAACAAAATGAAGGCTAAGTTAATGGATTACATTATGGATGATGGAATTACCCACTCCTTAGATAAAGCATCAACAGCCAAAGCTGAATTCCTCACCAAGTTCCATGATGTCATTCTCAAACCTCGTGAATTGGATTATAAAGTAATGTTCCCTGGACCGACAGGGACGAACACAGTGGAAAGCGCCTTGAAACTGGCAAGAAAAGTCACCGGCCGTACAGATGTAATCAGCTTTACAAATGGCTTTCACGGAATGACCATTGGATCGCTATCCGTGACAGGTAATTCCTTTAAGAGAAAAGGTGCAGGTGTTCCGTTGCAAAACGTGGTGACCATGCCTTATGACAACTTCGTCAATGATGACCTGGATTATCTTGAGCGATTCCTTGAGGAAGCGGGCAGCGGAGTTGCTATCCCTGCAGCCATGATTCTGGAAACCGTTCAAGGGGAAGGCGGAATCAATACAGCCCGTTTTGAATGGTTGAAACGCGTGGAGGATATTTGTAAGCGCTGGGACATCCTGCTGATCATCGATGATGTGCAAGCAGGAGTAGGAAGGACCGGGACATTCTTCAGTTTTGAACCAGCAGGCATCAAACCAGATATCGTATGTCTTTCCAAGTCTTTGAGTGGTTATGGACTTCCATTCGCTGTGACCCTTATCCGTCCGGATTTGGATATTTGGGAACCAGGAGAGCATAACGGCACTTTCCGCGGTAACAACCATGCGTTTATCACTGCCGCAGCGGCTTTGGAATATTGGGAAGATGCAGATTTTGAAAAGAACATTCAAGTCAAGGCCAAAATGGTCCGGAACTTCCTGGACAAAATGGTGGAGAAATACCCTGAGCTAAAAGGAGAAGTCCGCGGAAGAGGGTTGATGACCGGCATTGCGTCCGAAGTGGACGGTCTGGCGAACAAAGTGGCTGCAAAAGCGTTTGAAAACGGTCTGATTATGGAAACTTCCGGTCCAAAAGATGAGGTGTTCAAACTATTCCCTCCGTTGAATATAAAAGAAGAAAATCTGGAAAAAGGCTTTGCCATCATAGAAGAGAGCATTAAAAGCCTAGTGAAAGAACCAGTAGCCAACTAATCGCTAAACTGTGCTATACAAAGAAGCTCCATATGAACCAAACAACAAATTACCGGGAGGAAACCAAAAATGAAAGTTGTAGCTTTAAATGACGTATTAGGAACCGAACATGATGTTGACGGAGGCAATTGGGTCAGCAGACGTCTGATCAAAAAAGACGATGGCATGGGATACTCTGTCAACGATACCATTATAAAAGCAGGAACAGAAACGCATATTTGGTATCAAAACCATCTTGAAGCAGTCTACTGTATCGAAGGGGAGGGCGAAGTCGTCACTCTTAAGGATAACAAAGTATGGCCAATCAAAAAGGATGAACTGTATGCCCTGGATGAGCATGACGAGCATCTGCTTCGAGCCAGAACGGATATGCGGATGGTATGTGTATTCAACCCGCCGCTTTCCGGAAAAGAAGTGCATGACGAAAATGGCGTATATCCAGTCGACGAAGACTAATAAACCGAGAAAATCAAAGGCAGTCTCGCACATTAATCACCTTTAAGCTTTTCTGCAAGAAGCTATATACGAGACAAAGTGGCCGAGAAAAGCATGGCCACCAAAGCAAAAACCGAGCGAATTTGAACTATCAATCAAGTTCGCTCGGTTTTTAATGTTTGTGTTCCTTCGATAGACTTACATGTCTGGAATCGCTACGGCAAGATATTGTGCTTTCTTGCGGGATTTTCCGCTCGTGCTGTTCCCGTTGGAGTCGCCGTATCTTGCCTCCGCTGTTTTCGGGGCCCAATTTTTATATAATCAAAACTAAATAAATAGAAGCGTTTTCTTCTGACTGTCAGGGTTTCTAAACAGTGACATAGACGAAAATCAGCACAGAAAGTTTTTTATGTAGGTATTGGAGTTTGAGAACCAACACCATAAAAATAATAAAGAAGTACTCCTGTTTCCATACGGTTTACTTTTTGTAACCAAAAAACCGAACGAATGAAGGAATCGTTCGGTTCTTGTATTGTTCACGAGGCTTTTGTCCCGGACTCTTTTTGGTTTCAGGAAGCATTTCCCTTCGTCGGAATAGGCTGTTGCTGAAAGATGCGGGCAAGATGGATCAAATTATGACCGGCCATTTGGACGTTAGACTGTGTGAACTCATTTTTATATCCCTCGGCTTCGATATACGATGGTCCCGGCCCTGCTTCTCCTACCCAATAAGCTATTGGATTTGGCGGAATCGCATAACCGATTTGCGATAGACCGAAAATAAGATCGCCTGCAGCATTTTTTGCTCCATCCTCATTCCCTGTGACTACCGCGCCTGCCACTTTGTTATAAAATACCGGCTGGCCTTTTTCATTTTTAACCGTTGAAGAACCATTAAAACGTTCCAGCACTTTTTTCGAAACACTGCTTTTTTCACCCAGCCATACAGGAGTGCCCATCAACAATATATCAGCTTCCTTTATCTTTTCGAACAGTTGCGGCCACTCATCGCCGTCTCCCATATCCTCTGCTATTCCATAAGCTATATTGTAGTCGACTACCCGAATCAATTCGGATTCCACCTGCTCCCCATCAAAAACCTTAACGAATTCATTCAACAGAGCATCGGTGTTCGAAGGTTCATCCGACTTTTTCAAGGAACAATTCAAAATCAATGCTTTTAAAGGTGCCAAGTTTATCCTCCTCCTATACTAGTCTCCTAGTGCTGTTCCCGATTGACTGAAAAGATATGCAGCAGGTGATGATTTTTTTTGATTTTCAAGAATACGTTTCGCCCTGCTCCATAAGGGATATTTAATAAATATACGTCAGTTCCCACACCTAAAAGGAGGATTAGCTTATGACAACTGTTCAAGAAGTAATGACAGACAATGTAACAAAAGCTAAACCTGGCGACAGCTTGGAAACATTAGCCCAGGAAATGGAAGCACGCGATGTCGGCTTCCTTCCTATTGTGGATGAAGAGAAGCTTGTCGGCGTAGTGACCGATCGTGATATTGTACGAAAAGGACTGGCAAAGGATTTCAAATCGAATGGCGTTTCAGCTGAACAAATCATGACCGATAAAGTCATCACAGCACTTCCGGATATGCAGGTGGAAGAAGCTTCACGACTGATGCAAGATCACCAGATCAAACGGCTGATTGTTGCTGAAGACCGAAAAATCAAGGGTGTTGTCTCTCTGGGAGATTTAGCTGTCTCCGACAAGGAACAAGCCGCTGAAGATGCTTTAGGCGAAATTAAAAAATCAAGCAATGGATAAGCGAGGTGTCCTACGATGGCTGAAAACAAAGACGAATTATTCGACAACCACGAAAACAATTCACCTGAACAAGAAAAGAAACGGAAGGATCCTAACAAAGATCCAGATCCTGAACGCGAAGTGGAAAGCAACAACAAAAAGAATCCGGAAAAAAATCCGGATGACTTTCAACAGTAACCAACTTAAGATAAACGGCTGCAAAGCCTCCTATTCGAGGACATCACCAGCATGGCAAAAATGCTGGTGATGTTTTTTGAATCGAGGCAGAAAAAATAGGCTCTATAGAGCGAAGCAGTGTAGCAGAGGAAATAAGCGAGACTCTTGCGGAAAAACGGGCGGCCGAGACCCCGCAGCGGGCTTTGCGAGGAGGCTCGGGCGTTCGTCCGCGGAAAGCGAGTTTATTTCCTCTGCGGTCCGAGTAAAATAGCTATTTTGGAAATGAGCATTTCGATAAAAAGAGGGTGGAAGAAAAATCACACCACCACACGCTAGAGAACCAAAAATACATACTCCCACTCCCTCTGATTTTGCAACTCGACTGTACGAAAAACTTCCCTGTGAACTATCGCTTTATGAATAGGATATTGTTGTCTATTCCATATTATAAAAGAAGATGAAGCTTTCCTTATCCCTTTTCAGAAAGGATGGTATGTAATGGACGAAAATAAACAGGCCGAAAAAGCGCTAAACAATATCGAGAAAACGGAAGAAGTGGAATTTTCCTATGAACTGGCCGACTCAGAAGATATGGAAGCAATCGAAAGAATGAAAAAAGCAAATAAGCGCCAGGAACAAAATAAATCGAAAAAATAAACACGATCAGACTCGGTTGTCCCGGCGTGTGTTAAATCGATGACAGGATATGTCTTGTAAGGTCGGTGGAACAACCATTTCAGCTTACAAATTGGGAGCAAAGCATGGCCTCCCACGCAAAACCGAGCGGATTCTGAATGCTAATTGAATTCGCTTGGTTTTTTAAATTTGTAAGTTGCTTACCTTAGATAGACTTCCTCTTATTCTGTTGTTTAGGGAGGGCTTCGTATCAGTTTGCCTATTTCACGTGAATCCACGGCCTCCTCCTATCATCCGTTTCTTCTTTCGCAAGATCAGAACCGCAATGGGCACACCGGATTGCTTGTGCGGGGATGGACATACGACAGTAAGCACACTCCTTTTTTTGCATTGCCATTCCTGGATGTTGATCTGGTTTTTTCCAGCGGTTCATTTGCCGTATGACCAGAAACAACGCGAAAAAAATGATTAAAAACCGTACCAATGAAGTAAGGAACAATCCGTAGTTGATCGTGGCAGCTCCTGCCGACTGGGCTTCTGCCAATGTATCATATCGGCCGCTCCCCAAGACAATATACAAGTTGGAAAAATTCATCTGGGATAGCAGCAATCCGATCGGCGGCAGCAGTACATCGGTCACCAATGAATCAACAATACTGCTGAATGCAGCTCCGAGAACCATACCGATTCCCATGTCGGCAGCATTCCCCCGCAGGATGAATTGACGAAATTCTTTGAGTATCGTCGATTGTTTCCCTCCTCTCCTTTCATGATAACTATATGCATAATTGGGACAATCTATGATGAGAACACACGGCACTCAGCACCATGCTTTTTTAATAGCTTCAACCGTCTTATAATAGAAGGACAAGCAAAATAGGCTTGGACCATTCATGAGAAGGAGCATCATGATGAGTAAAGAAAACATAGACAACTATCTTGAAGAAGGAATGTACGGCGCAAAGCAGACAAAACCCGCCGAGCGAAAACGATACCTAGGTACGTTAAGGGAAAGGATCCTGCTTGCCCTGGACAAATCACAAGTCATGCAGCAAGAAGGGTTTGAGGAATTAGCAGCAGAGATGAAAGCAAACCCGGAAGCAAAATTATTGCTGAATGGAAAAATCAATTCACGTTTTTTTAAAGAATATAAAAAGATTGCCCGTCAGCATAACATCCGCTATACTGCAGTAACCAATAAGCAGGCAGAGACAGACATAGGAGCAATTTTAACGAGTCAATCCGCCGTAGACCGTGAAACGATTTTCATCGAAAAAGAGGAAGCTCGGACCTCTATTGAAACAGACAGCTCGCAAGGATTTAAATCGAAGATAAAGAAATGGCTCGGCTTATCAAAGCGATAAAGATTCGGACCGTTAAATTACAATTGCGTAACATTCACCCAACAAAGTTTATCTGCACGCCATCCGTGAAATAGATTAATGTACATGAAAAGCAGGACTAGCTTTTCAAAAAATTCAACGGAGGTGTAGAGAAGAATGGCTGAAAATCGTTTAAAAACCGGAGAAAACGTCCCAGAAACAGGCAAGTATAAAGTAGACGGATTTGTCAACGAAGACGACGCTTCCCAACAAGACGACACCGAAATCAGTGTCGAGGAAGGGGAACAGCTACCACCATCCCCAACCTCCCACAAAGCAGTCTATTGGAAAAAAACTTCTTAAATGAAACCAGGTCGAAAGAAAACACTGTACGGGGAGGCTGACCCTCCGTACAGTGTTTTTTATTACCTTTTCTGCTAGCTTCCTATTACAGCAACCGTATTTGCAGACGTTCGGCTATACGATACCGGTACTCATCCAGTTCACTGATTTCTTTAAAATTAGCCAGCAAACCCTGGATTAAAAATTTTTTCGGTTCAGCTTTTCTGATCTCTGAAGACAAATAGTCGATCACACCCTGGAGTTCCGCCGCCTTAGAAGGGTCGATATCCAAATGATTGATGGCCTCCTGCATTTTCTGCAAGCTTGTTTCTACTTCCTGTTTAACAGAGTCCGGCGGCAGGTTCATTTGTTGCGCGAATTCCGTCAAATGTTCCTTTGTAACCAACGGTTCTTCTCCACTGTCTATAAGCCCCCTGACTATATCGTCCAGACGACGGACAAGGAAGACAGCCATTTTGTGAAAATCGAGTTCGACATCGTACTTGATGCTCAGTTGCATATAATTCGACAGCATCCCCTCGACAATGATGCTCAAATCGACAACATGCTCTTCAGCCCGATTTCCATACATATTTATCAAATTTTGCTCATACCACTGCTTTATTTCGATATCCTTTTGTCTTATAAACTGAAATAATTCTTCATTTAGAGAGATAGTTTGCTCCCGAAACTGTGTGATGATGAAATCTTTATGTTTCAGGATTTCTTCCAATTGAACGCGGATTTGTTTGATAAAACTTTCTTTCGGCGGCAGGTTTTCCTGTCTCACTTCATCCACTTTTCTATTCATCAAGTCATAATAGTATTCGAATATACGGAGCATCAATTCGTCCTTGGAGCGAAAGTGGAGGTAAAACGATCCTTTGGATAAATTGCTTTTATCGACAATTTCCTGAACGGAGGTCGAATAGAACCCCTTTTCAGCAAAAAGCGCAATGGAAGCCTCGATTATGTTTCTCTTCTTTTCATTCATTTCCATCACTTCCCAGGCTTTAAAAACTTCTTACATATTTACTATCTTTTATTTTGTCGTTTAACCTGCAATCAGTCAAGCGGAAGTCGTCCCGTAAAGGAGAAAGCTAGCTTGTCCACTAGTCTCGTGCTTATGTTGCCTAATGACGGTATAAAAAAACATCCAGTCCGTGTAAAGACTGGATGGTGCGTTTAAGGGTTGAGTATTCGCTGCAAGAATTGCTGGGTTCTTTTCTCCTTCGGTTCTTTCAATACCTGCTTAGGCGGTCCCTGTTCAATAATGTAGCCGCCGTCCATGAACAAAACCTCATCGGAAACCTGTTCCGCGAACTGGACTTCGTGGGTGACGATTACCATTGTCCAGCCTTCATTGGCCAGCTCCTTGATTACCCCCAGTACTTCTCCAATTAATTCCGGATCCAAAGCGGAAGTAGGCTCGTCGAACAGCATCAACTCCGGTTCAATAGCCAACGCACGGGCTATCCCGACCCGCTGTTGTTGTCCCCCGGAAAGTTGATGTGGATACAAGTGCATTTTATCTTTCAGGCCCACTTTGGCAAGCAGCCGTTCTGCCATCTCCTGAACCTGTTTTTTATCACGTTTTTGAACGACGATCGGCCCTTCCGTCACATTTTCCAATGCCGTTTTATGCGGGAACAAATTGTATGACTGAAAAACCATACCAGACTTCCTTCTTAGCCGCAGCCAATCTTGTTTACTCACTTTCTTACCGAAATCAAGACTAAAACCATCTGCAAAGGTGAAATCACCGCCGGTCGGTTCTTCCAGGGCATTCAAACAGCGAAGCAGTGTCGTTTTCCCGGATCCGGACGGCCCCATGATCGTCAGTACCTTGCCCTTTTCCACGCTGACATCAATATCTTTCAGTACCTCTAGCTCGCCAAAAGACTTCGATAATCCCTTTATTGATAAATACATTGTTCCACCTTCCTCTCTACCTTGCCGTGTAACGTGAAAGTCGTCTTTCGATTGCTTCCTGGACGAGTGACAGCAAGAAACAGATCACCCAATACAGAATGGCAGCTTCCACATATATCAGCATGAAGTCGTACGTCCTTGCGGCTATTTCCTGCGCCCGGCGAAACAACTCGGTCACCAGAATCAACGAGGCAAGCGATGTATCCTTAACCAGGCTGATAAACGTATTGGACAGCGGCGGAATCGATACTCTTGCCGCCTGTGGAAGAATGATCCGCTTCAAGGTAGTAGAATGGGACATGCCGACTGTATAACCTGCTTCCCATTGGCCTTTTGGAATCGATAGAATAGATGCACGGATAATTTCAGATGCATAGGCCCCGACATTCAAGGAAAAAGCAATAATCGCACTCGGAAACGGATCGATTGTAATATTTAAACTGGGCATACCATAAAACACGATAAACAATTGCACCAGCATAGGCGTCCCACGGATCGCGGACACATATGCGATGGCAGGCGCCCTTAAAAACCTGGAATTGGATAACCGCATCATTGCGGTCAACAAGGCCAATACCAATCCAACTGCAAAGGAAATCAGTGTCAGAGGGACGGTGTACTTAATTCCTCCGGTGATCATCGGGAGCAGGGAGTTTTTAAAGAGCTCCCAGCCCCCCATGTCTCCGGTAATTGTCAACAAAACATTATTGAGAAGAGACATCTTCACCAAACCATTCTTTGGAGATTTCCGCTAAGGTTCCGTCTTCTCTCATCGCTTCCAGCTGCTCATTGACAGCCTCCACTAATTCTTCGTTTCCTTTATTGAAGGCAAATGCCGATTCCGAAACATCTTCCTGCTCCGCAGCTATCTTGATGCTTTCATCACCTTGCTGGTTGATATAATCCAATACAGCCAGCTTATCATTCACCGTGACATCGGCTCTGCCTTGCTTGATCAACTCAATGGACTGTGCCAGCCCTTCAACGCTGACAAGTTCCGCGCCATTTTCCTCGGCAATTTCACCATAATTACTCGTCAAGGACTGTGCAGATTGCTTGCCCTCCAAGTCTTCGAAAGAAGTGATATTGTTATTATCTTTCGGGACGACTACTACCGCAGAGGAATACGTATATGGATTGGAGAAATCATAATTTTGTTTGCGATCTTCGTTAATTCCAACCTGGTTTGCAATCACGTCAAAGCGTTCAGCATTCAAGCCGGCAAACATGGAATCCCATTGCGTTTCTTCAAATTCTACATCGATTCCCATCCGGTCCGCCACTTCCCGGATAACTTCCACATCATAACCGGTCAAATCACCTTCATCGTTATGGAAAGTGAACGGGGCATAAGTGCCTTCCGTTCCTACCGTAATGACTCCTTCTTCCATGATCTGATCATATAGGGACGCAGACGATTCAGAGCCACTGTCCGAGCTGCCATTATTTTCGTCGCCCCCGGAATCTCCCTCCGAATTGCTTCCACATGCTGCCAAAACAGCAATCAGGCCGATGAAAATCAGCCATGCACTTATTTTTTTCATATTTTAAACCCCCAGTATGTTTATCGGAATTGTTGTCCAGATGTGATTATACCCCGCCGAAGATCGCTTTGTAAAACAATTAAACCTTACAAGTGAATTATTCCCTAACCGTGTGAAAATATTGCTGAAACAAGCTTCAGCGTGCATTTTTTGCCACACGGGAAATTATCTCGGAATTTCGAGAATTGAATATATAAAAGAAGGGGACTCGTCCTGTGCTGTACGCACATAGCAACTCGTCCCCTTTTGCAAGGCCAGTATTCACTTTCCCCTCCCGGCAGTCTTCCAAGCCCATTCTTTTACAGTTGATGATGAAGGAGGGGAAATGATTATATTGATTCAACAACACCTATCCACTTCCTTTTCCATTTCCAAGGTATCCTGTTTCATTCAGTGATCTTCTCAATCTTTTTAATGCTTTTTTATGGCTTTTCGACACAGCCTGTTGGGTTTTTTTCATCACTGTCGCTATTTCCGTGTCACTTAGCTCATGGACATAGGCCAAGTTGAGTATTTTCTTCTGGTTCTCTGTCAAATTGGCGATTGCCTGATAAAGCCTTTCATCGACAACCAAATCCTCAAGAGAATAATCCCGGCCATTGGAAAACATCGCTTCCAGACTGGATACTTGCTGTTTGTCTTCGATTACATCTTTTAACGTGTACTCGGAATCATCTGTTAGAGGGGAGTCAAGGATGAGCTGATTTCGCATTTTAACATTTTTGTATTTTTTATCATAATTTATGGCATTGAAATGTAGGGTATTAGAGAGAAAAGTGGTCAGTCTGATATTAAAGTAGTATGCGCGGAATTTATCATCTAACTTTTTCGTGTTGGCTTGGGATGGGTAACAAATGGTCTGGACGAACAACTGGTAGTTATCCTGATCTTTCAAAAAAGTGGAAACAATCGTGTTGTTGAGGAATTCCTGATGTTCATCTATATACTTTTTCACCTCGGACGTACAGGGATCTTCATGTTCTTTCACCAATTAATCCCCCCTTCCTGGTTCCCTGAAAACGGGATGAGCATCTCTATTTTCGGGATAGCTTGGTCGAGAGCTCGTAAATCACTGTCTCCAGATTTTCAATTTTTCGTTCAAAGCGGAAGAACAAATAAACAGTGACTGCGATAGGAAAACCGAAATTCCCCAACAAAGTGACCCAAAGCGGAAAGTCAAAAGAATTCATTATCATCGCCTCCCTGTCATTATTTTTTCAAACAATGTTGCTCTCTACCTGAACTTGAAAGTCGAAAAATCCGGGAACGGTGGATATATCGTAACTGGTTACGGCTTCTACCATTTTCAACTGTAAATCCTGGTACATATCTTCCCTGTTTTTCTCTTCTGTCTGGTAAAGGGATTTCTTGACTTTTGGCTCAAATGCGTCGAGAATGGCTACCAAGGCGGACGGGTTACTCCTAGACTCAGTCGTTAACTGATACAGTGACTTTTCCTCCATTCAGATAACCCCCCTAATGATATGGACTTGGCTTGCTTACTCTATAAAGAAGCCCTCCTCTCCCATCTAACAACCTTTGTCTATAAAAATTGCTATTTACTTTATTTTACAGAAAGAACGAACGTTTGGGTATTGGGACTTTATCCGGCAATTCCGGGCAGTTAGCAGCACAATGGCATTCCATCTTTCCTCTGTGAAGCAAAACTAGTTAATAAGTATGTGGGAGCTATGGCGCACTATGATGATTTTTGAATGTTGAACATGAAAACATCCGGTCTTTCAGCGTGTTCCTTTTGCAGTGGGAATTTGTCTGATATATTTTAAATGACATACAATAAACGGTAAGGATGATAGAATGAAAAAATTCATTATAGTCGGAGCCGGCATACTAGGAGCTTCAACTGCCTACCGACTCGCAAAGGCCGGGGCTCAAGTGACGATCGTCGATAGGCAGGATGCCGGCCAGGCTACTGATGCAGCCGCCGGAATTATCTGTCCCTGGTTATCCCAGAGAAGGAATAAGGCCTGGTATCAGCTTGCCAAAGGCGGCGCCCGTTATTACCCCGAATTGATCAAAGAATTAAAATCCGATGGAGAAACAAATACCGGATACACAAAAGCAGGAGCAATCAGCCTTCATCATGATCCAAAAAAACTGGATGCAATGGAAGAACGGGCGCTGAAACGCCGCGAGGATGCTCCGGAAATGGAGGAAATCAGCCAACTTTCAGCAGAGCAAGCTCAAGCTTTGTTCCCACCACTTTCAGGAGAAATGGGGGCTGTCCATGTCAGCGGAGCCGCTCGTGTCGATGGCCGTTTACTGCTGAGTGCTTTATTGCGGGCAGCTGAAAAACACGGTGCCCATCGAATAAATGGAAGTGCCTCCCTTGTTCTCAAAGAAAACAAAACATATGGCGTGTCGGTTGATCAGGAAGTTTTTTATGCAGATAAAGTGATCGTAACAGCAGGTGCCTGGGCCCAGGAACTATTCAATCAAGCAGGCATCCCGTTCAATGTCCGCTTTCAAAAAGCCCAAATCCTCCATTTGGAACTCCCAGATACACAAACCGCTGACTGGCCGGTTGTAATGCCGCCAAGCAACCATTATCTGCTCGCCTTTAATCCAAACCGGATTATTGTCGGTACTACACACGAGGATATCGAGCATTATGATACTCGGGCCACTGCCGGCGGTATCAAGGAAATCCTCGACAAGAGCCTGCAAACTGCACCTGGATTATCGGATGGCACGATTTTGGAAACAAGGGTGGGATTTCGTCCGTTCACCCCCGGATTTCTTCCAGTCATCGGGACGGTTCCTGGATTTGATGGTCTGCTGACCGCGAACGGACTTGGGGCGTCCGGACTTACCATGGGTCCATATATCGGCTCTGAACTTGCTAAACTAGCGCTGGGAGAAGCGACAGAGATTGATCTAAGCCTTTATGATGTATCGGGTGCATTGACATGATGCACCCTTCTATTCAGCTAACAATGTAAAGTGAGCTTGACGTAAAGGAAACTTTACTTTATGATAAGTTTAACAGCGAAGGGAGTAGAAAACGTTGAAAAATGATTTACCGGCGTATAGAAAAAAACATGGGATTTCCCAAGATGGCTTGGCAGCAAAACTGGGCGTTTCTAGACAAACCATCATTTCAATCGAGAAAGGCAGATACAATCCTTCACTTCCTTTAGCTTTACAGATTGCCAGGTTATTCAATACCTACGTAGAAAATATCTTTTTTTTAGAGGAGTAAGTTTGATTCAAAACCAGGAGGTTCGGAACGATGAAATATTCACGTCTCGCATTCTTATTTATCGGTATTGTCGATTTGTTATTATTCGTTTTTCTTGCTGACGCCGCCATTCTAACCGGAGATACAGTTTTTCTGTCGCAAAACCTGATATGGCTTGCCATGGCCGTCATGGCGTTTTGTTTAAGCTATTTATTTCCACAGTTCATTCAAAAAGATGAACGGATGAAGCTTATCCGGCAGAAGGGAATCTTTTTTTCCTTTTTTGCCTTTTTAGCTTATTCCGTTGTATTGACTACTTTCTTACAAACAAATTTAATCCACTTGACTGGATTAGAGGCAGTCAACATCCTCACTTCTCTGATGATTTGCACCGTTTTTGTTTCCTGGGTAGTCTTATCCAAAATCTACTAAAACCCATTCCTTTAGGAGGTGTCCCTTATGCAAAGCTGGTTTTTCCCGCTTGCTTTTATTATTGGATTTCCACTGTTATACTTCTTCATTCGCAACGATGTCAATGAGGATAAGGCTTTGACCAAAAAAGGATTTATCAAACTGGGGTCTTTTTTGCTGATTATTTTTTTGGGTGCATTCTTCCTTGGGCTACTGGCAAGATGAGGCTATTGCAAGAGCACATCGCCAGTACCTATAAAGCGCTTATCACATAGTAGGAATTCAAATTCCCATTCCCCTCCACCCTAAAAAAAGAGCCTTGCCAGCTAGGCACGGCTCTTTTCTTTATAAACGCTTTTCCACAAAGCGCCCGATTCGTTCAATTGCGGTTTGCAGTGCTTCCATCGACGCAGCATAAGAACAACGTACATGCCCTTCTCCTCCGGCACCAAACACAGAACCAGGAACGACTGCCACTTTTTCTTCTTGCAGTAACTGCTCGGCGAACTGTTCCGACGTTAAACCTGTTTCCCGGATGGACGGAAAGGCATAGAAGGCCCCTCCCGGCATGTGGCAAGGCAGACCGATCCGGTTACTCGCTTTCACAAAATAATTTCGGCGCCTGCGGTAGCTGGCCACCATTTTATCGACGTCTTCACGCCCGTTTCTTAACGCTTCCAATGCACCGTGCTGGGCAATTGTAGGCGCACACATCATCGTGTATTGATGAATTTTCAACATCGCCTGCAGCAGTGGCTCCGGTCCGGCCAAGTATCCGAGCCGCCAGCCCGTCATCGCGAACGCTTTGGAAAAACCGGATATAACAACGGTTCTTTCTGCCATTTCCGGAAGTGACGCTATACTGCAATGAGATTGATCGTAGCTCAGCTCGGCATAAATTTCATCGGAAAGCACTAATAAATCGTGTCTTCGGATCACCGCTGCCAGCTTCTTCAGCTCTTCTCTGTCCAACGTGGCACCGGTTGGATTGTTAGGGAAGCAAAGCAGAACCATCTTCGTTTTTTCATTAATATGACTTTCCAACTGCTCCACCGTCAGTTTAAAATGGTTATCCGCCGTAGTCGGCACAGGAACCGGAATGCCTCCCGCCAGTTGGACAATCGGAGCATAGGCTACAAAGCCAGGCTCCGCTATCAAAACTTCGTCACCTGGATCGACCAGTGCCCGAAAGGCAATATCGATCGCCTGGCTGGCACCAGTGGTGACGATGATTTCTTTCTCTGCTTTGTATTCCAGCTGAAACTGCTTTTGTAAATAAGTCGAAATTTCCTGACGAAGCTCCAACAGCCCTGCATTCGCTGAATAGGAAGTATATCCACTTTCCATCGAAGCATAAGCCGCTTCACAAATGTTCCAGCTGGTTACAAAATCGGGTTCCCCTACCCCGAGGGAAACCACTCCCTCCATTTCATTCGCCAAATCAAAAAATTTCCGGATTCCCGAAGGTTTTATGCTTCTTGCTGTTTCCGAAAGATAATTTTTGGAAGATAGCTGTTTCATGGCGACACCACAGCCCGTTTATCCTTCTGCTCCGGTTCAAAAATGACGCCGTCATGTTTGTATTTTTTCAAAAGGAAATGAGTGGTCGTAGAGAGCACCGAGTCCAATGTCGATAATTTCTTTGACACAAAGAAAGCTACTTCCTTCATGGTTTTCCCTTCAATTTGGACCGATAAATCATAAGCACCCGACATCAAATAGACTGCTTTCACTTCTGGAAAGCGGTAAATCCGTTCAGCTACCCCGTCAAAGCCGATTTCCCGCTTCGGTGCCACCTTTACATCAATCATCGCGGTTACACCGTCATTGGATGGAACATGATCCCAATTGATCACAGCCTGGTAATTCAGAATGATATCCCGCTCTTCCAAAGATTTGACAATTTTTTCGACTTCGTGTTTCTCCATTTCCATCATATCGGCAATAGTTGCCAACGGTGTCCGTGCATTTCCTTCAAGAATCTCCAAAATCTCCAATTCTTTTTCATTCATGATATGTCCTCCATCTCAGTCGTCATTTATCAAAATTTGTTGAATCATCAATTTTTCGTTTACCCCAACTGCCGGATACGTAAAAGTCTGCTCTTTTCCGCAAAATCAATCAAAATATTTGGCAGTCCACTAAAAAGTCACTGTTTTAGAACCAAGCCATGCACCACTACTCTAACGGCCGCAACAAACCGTTAGAACATTATTTAAAACGACAATCCATACAAAAGATTTAAGCTACATTATATCACAAACACAAGCTGATATTGCAGGGGATTTTTGTGAGAAAGGGCTCTGTGCTTTGCGGAAAAGGAAGGTTGTGTCAAGGCATATTCTGGCGGGTATAGATAATTGAATAAGGAAAGAGGAGGAACGGATTTTGACCATACTAGATAATATTCGTTTATACAGACCGGGAGAAAAAGGGAATCCTGATGACCTCTATCACATGAAAATCGAAGAAGGATTTATCACAGGGATCTATAAAGGAACCGCAACAGAGCGAGACGAACATACCATAGATGGTGGACAACTGGTTGTTGCCCCTGCTTTTAATGATTCCCACTTACATTTGTTGCGGTACGGTTTAATGAAAAAAGAATTGGATCTTCGACAAGTTACAAGCTGGACTGACATGAAGCAAATTATCCAAGACCGGTTTATAGAAGAAGAAATGGAAGAGAACGATTGGGTGATTGGAAGGGGCGTTATTGACAGCCAGTTCACCGACCTCGATCACTTGCTGACTGCTGATGATTTGGACGAACTGGAATACGAAAAACCGATGTTTTTGCTTCATGACGATGGTCACGAATGCATAGTCAATCATAAAGCGTTATCCATTATCCAGGAGAATGATGGATTGGCTGAAGGACATGACCAGTTTATTGAAAAAGACGAAGATGGACGTTGGACAGGGCGTTTCAAGGATTCCGCCGTCCATTTTATCAAATTTCATTTTCGTCAGAAGAGCAAACAGGAAATTTATGAAGCAGTTCATGATGCCATCCCCCATCTTTCCAAAACGGGAATTACTTCTGTCCATACGGACGACCTTAACTATGCAGGGGACTATCAACGGTTATGGAATGCTTATACCCAACTTGAAAAGGATGGGAAGCTGGACATCGATGTGCAGCTTCATCATTATGTTTACAAGCTCACTGACATTCAATCGTATTTAGAAGCAAATAGGAGAAGAACCGGCGATGGAACAAAGCAAGTAAAAGTAGGTGCATTCAAGATTTTTCTGGATGGTACACAACGTCTGCATACAGCCGCTTTGCGACAGCCTTATCACGACAAGCCTGAGACCAAAGGAAATTTAATATACCCGCAGGAAGAATTAAACGAGATGGTGAAAACGGCCGACCAGAACGGTATGCAAGTTACCATGCACGCTATTGGTGACAGGGCGGTCGAGCAGGCAATAACCGCTTTGGAAAATACCGATACCCACAGGATGCGCCATCGAATCATTCATGCGCAGGTCTTGGCGCCTGATTTACTGGAACGGCTCAAAGAGCTCAAGCCATTTTTAGAAACCCAGCCAGGCTTTATCATGGAAGAGCACGACCAGACGGTTGAGTGGGTAGGGAAAGAAAGAGAACGCTTCTGCAATCCCTGGGCAACCGTCCATCAATTGAAAATTCCGTTTACAGGAAGTTCCGATTCGCCGATTGGCCCACTTGCTCCATTGATGAATATATTTGCAGCAGTGAATCGCACCGACGAAAAGGACAAACCAGAGGGTGGCTGGATACCCGAGGAAAAACTTATAATTGACGCTATCTTCCGTGCTTATAGTGAAACACCAGCATGGTTGGAATTTCATGAAAACAAAAAAGGAAAACTGAAATCTGGTTACCAGGCAGATTTTGTCCTCCTATCTGATCATCCAGCCAAGATACATCCAGCCGATTTAAAGCATCTGCAAGTGAAAGCCACCTACTTCCGAGGCAATTGTGTCTACGAGCGTTCCTGACGCAAAAACACCGGCTCCCCAATCGGAACCGGTGTTTTTTTATTCAAAATGATCGGTGACTGCACCCTTCGAGGAACAAGAAACCGTGTGTGCATACTTGCCAAGTACACCTTTGTTGTAGAGCGGCGGTGCCACCCATTGCTTACGGCGATGCTCCAATTCTGCTTCTGAAACATCCATCACGATTTCCTGCTTATCCGAATCAATCGTGACAATATCGCCTTCTTTCAACAAAGCAATAGGTCCTCCGGATTGAGCTTCCGGTGCAATATGGCCGACAACCAGGCCATGTGTCCCACCAGAGAAACGGCCGTCTGTCAACAATGCCACCTTTTCGCCCAACCCTTTTCCAACTAAGATAGCCGAGAGGGAAAGCATTTCCGGCATACCAGGCCCGCCTTTCGGACCCTCATAGCGAATGACCAGTACATCGCCCTCGTTAATTTCATTGTTGATGACTGCTTCTGTTGCTTCTTCTTCGGTGTCGTAAACACGGGCAGGACCGGTATGTCGTTTCACTTTCACTCCCGAAACCTTGGCTACCGCACCGTCAGGAGCCAAATTTCCTTTTAAAATGACCAATGGCCCGTTTTCACGTAACGGCTTGTCGATCGGCGTAATAATTTCTTGTCCTTCTTTTAAGGAAGGTGCTTCCGCTGCATTTTCCGCTACCGTTTTTCCTGTGATGGTCATACAATCGCCGTGCAAATAACCAGCTTCGTAAAGGTACTTCATGACAGCTGGAACACCGCCGACCTTGTGTAAATCGTCCATTACATATTTTCCGCTCGGTCGTAAGTCGGCAACATGAGGGACCTTCTTTTGGATTCTGTCAAAATCATCGATGGTGATGTCGACCTTGATGGAATGGGCAATCGCCAACAAATGAAGGACAGCATTGGTAGAGCCGCCAAGAGCCATGACAACCGTGATGGCATTTTCGAATGCTTCTTTTGTCATGATGTCTTTCGGATAAATTCCCAGTTCCAGCATCTTGTAAGCTGCCTTTCCTGCTTCCGTGCAATCCTGACGCTTTTCTTCCGATTCCGCCGGATTTGAAGAACTGCCCGGCAGACTCATTCCCATTGCTTCCACTGCAGTCGCCATGGTGTTGGCGGTGTACATTCCGCCGCAAGAACCAGCCCCCGGACAAGCGTGACATTCAATCCCGTGAAGCTGCTCATCGTTGATATCGCCGTTGTTATGCTGGCCGACTCCTTCAAACACGGACACTATATCCAGCTTTTGTCCTCGATGGAAGCCTGGTGAAATCGTACCTCCATAGACAAACACAGCAGGAACTTCAGAACGGGCAATGGCAATCATGCAGCCTGGGATATTTTTATCACAGCCGCCAATTGCTACATAGGCATCGAGGTTCTCCGCTCCCACGACCGTTTCGATCGAGTCCGCAATGACATCCCTGCTCGGCAGTGAATACCGCATTCCCTGCGTTCCCATCGAGATACCATCCGATACCGTGATCGTGTTGAACACCAAAGGAACTCCTCCGGCTTCCTTAGCCCCTTCCTTGGATTTTACTGCTAAATCGTGAAGATGGATGTTACAAGGCGTCACTTCGCTCCAAGTGCTGGCCACGCCGATCATCGGTTTTTTAAAGTCTTCATCCGTCACCCCTACCGCACGAAGCATCGCCCGGTTTGGCGCCCGTTTGGGGTCATCGCTGAACACTTTGCTTTTGATTCGTAAATCTTTTTCCATTATGTATGCCTCCCTCTTTCTTTCTAACAACTATAATAGCTTTTTTAAAAGGTTTCAATATATTTATTCTATTCTGAAAAATTTAGCTATTTTTGCAGGACTTACAAAAAATATAGCAAAAGTGCTAAAAAAATGGGAAGGGAAGACCTGTTTACCAAGCTTCCCTTCCCATTTTTCCGAATTACAGTAGTGAGATAATGAAACTTATCACTACTATAGCTCCAATAATCATCAAGATGGTCCGTAGCATTTATTTCACCCTTCCTGTTCAGCAACTAGTCTTCTTTTCCTTTTTCAGATGAGAGGCAAACGACATTTCGTGATTTGGAAAACATTAGCACTTCGTCTATTCCAGTTGTGAAGGATACAGGGTCATGCCTCCATCGACGAACAACGTGGTCCCGGTAACGTATCCAGCTTCTTCAGAAACAAGCCAGGCGGCGGCTGCCGCAATCTGATCCGGCTTGCCTATTTTGTTCATCGGTATTTTTTGCAAAGTCGCGTCCTTCTTTTCCCCTTCTTTTTCCTCCGCGGGATTTGCCGGTGTTTCTATGGTTCCCGGTGCTATGGCATTGACCCGGATACCGCGTCCGGCATATTCCAGGGCAAGTGTTTCTGTCATCATCTTCAGCCCACCCTTAGTAGTAGAGTAATGGACATTATGAACTTTCGGGATTTGCTGGTGTACGCTGGAAATATTAATGATGCTTCCTTTGATTTCATGGTCCAGCATGTACTTGATCGCTTCACGTGAACCGATAAAAGCCCCGGTCAAGTTGACCTCCAGCACACGTCGCCAATCCTGCAGACTTAATTCATGCGAAGGACATCCATTACTGAATCCGGCATTATTCACCATCACTTGGATAGACCCGAAGCGTTGGATCGCGGCATCGATCAACTGACGCATCCCTTCTTCCCGGGAGACATCGGCTTCCACTGCCAAGGCCTCGCCGCCTTGTTCCTTAATCAAACGCACCGTTTCTTCTGCACCACTTGGATCGGTGTGGTAATCGACAATGACGTTCATCTTTTCCCTTCCAAACCGCACAGCGATCCCTTGACCGATTCCCTTTGATGATCCTGTAACGATGGCTGTTTTCCCCGACAGATCCGGATACATGCAAAATCCTCCTTCTCGTTTATCACTATGGTATAAGTACCCGGGAAGCGAGCGAAGGAAACAATTTGTTCAGCAAGTGCAATGGTTGTCGGCTTTATTCGAATTATGGTAGTCTTTCCTATGTACACCTGAGCAGAGAAAAGACAATTTTAGACAACGAAGGGAATAGGATAGGTGAAAGTCAATATATTAGTATGGTTGATCATACTGACGGCTTGCGTCCTGTTTATACTATTTTATATAGAAAATCAAAATCTGGAGTTTGAGCCCCAGGATGAAGACCTTGTAGAAAATGGCGAGTTGCCTGAAGAGCTGCATCCCATTGTTGAAGAGAAAAAAGACCAATTAGTTGAAAAGGCGGAGGACCAAGGGATCTCCATCATCATTACCGAGGGCTTCCGCACTGCAGAACGACAGGATGAATTATACCAGCAAGGCCGTTCAGAAGAGGGGGACATTGTCACCTATGCTGAAGGAGGAGAATCCTATCACAACTACGGACTGGCCATTGATTTCGCCCTGCAAAACGAAAATGGCAGGGCTATTTGGGACATGAACTATGACGGAAACGACAACGGGGAATCAGATTGGATGGAAGTCGTCGAAATCGCCAAGAAGCTGGGTTTCGAATGGGGTGGCGATTGGACGCGATTCAAGGATTATCCCCACTTGCAGATGGACTTCGGACTGAGCATCTATGAATTGAAGCGAGGCAAACGTCCGGATGATCCTGCTTCTGATTAGCCACGATTTATTCAACGACTGATTCTTCAATAATACGCAACTTTTTCTTCCGAACAAGAAAAACAAAGGGATTCTTTTGACAATCAGTCGGTATTGTTACTTTTCTGTCTTTGAAAAAGCAGCTGGGACAAAGCCAAAACCGAACAATATTCGATTGCTAAGCATTCGAATTCGTTCGGTTTTTTGCTTTGTATAAAGTATCCCTTTAGTATGATCACTCATTCACAAACGATACATCCCGTCCGCTTCTTTATCCAATTTTGTTATCCAGGGTCAGCTGCAAGGTCAAAGTGAAGATTTTTTGTGCAACGAAGAAACATGACAGTGAATCCTGCCTATACACCAAGGACTGATTCTCCAAAGGGGGACAGCCCGGAATATCATTCCCTGTATTTGTATTCTACTGTACTGTAAACCTGCGCACTTGCTTTGGGATCAATATGAAACTTGGCACTATTCACCGCCGTGCATGCTTCTGTATAGCCGGATGCGATCAGCATCGACTTTCTCGGATAATGTACGGCATCTCCAGCGGCGAATATCCCTGCTACATTTGCTGCCATGCCGGCATCTACAGTGATTTTACTTTTTTCAACAGCCAGATTCCACTGTTTAAACGGGGCGGCTTTAAACTCAATTCCCTGATAAACGAGAACCTGGTCAATAGTCTCCAGAGTTTCTTCTTCTGATTCCTTGTTGACCAGCTTTGCTTTGCGAAGACAGCCATCTTGTTCCATCAGTTCGAGTACCTCATGGTGCAGTCTGACTTCTACCGTAGACTGGGCCAGCCGTTCTTCATCACCCTGTCCGACATGCTGGAATTCATCTGATTCATTTACAAGGATCACTTTTTCCGCCTGTCCCTCCAAGGCGAGCGCCCAGTCAATGCCGACTCTGTTTTTCGAAACAATCAGGACATTTTTTCCGCTGAGTTGTTCCCTATTATTCAACGAGTAATGCAGCTGGACGCCTTCATATTTCGATGCGTTTCCTGCTGTTAGACGAACAGGATCATAGATGCCAAATCCGGTCGCAAGGATTACCGTTTTCGAATAATGAGCTTCTCCGGATTCGGTGCTTAAAATGAAAGTCCCATCCTCCTGTTTATCAATAGCTGTAACATACTGATTATAAACCATCTCGGGGTCATGAAGCCCTGCTTGTTCTTTCATTTGTCGCACCAGGTCTTCACCGGATATACGCGGAATTCCTCCTACATCATAGATGTACTTTTCCGGGTAAAACTGGGCAACCTTCCCGCCAAGATGCCGGCCGGACTCTATCACCTTCGTTTTCATCTGTCGCATCCCACTATAAAATGCAGCGAACAATCCCGTCGGGCCTCCCCCGACAATCGTTACATCATACAATTCACTGTCACTTGCCATCGAAAAAACTCCTTTATCGAATCTGCTCCATACCCGTGTTACTTACCTTTATTCCTGTAAATGTGTTGCGGCTATTTCCCGTTCAACCACTATGTAAAACAAACGCTTTCAAAGACAATCATTTAATTGAGAATCATTATCATTATAAAGCATTTTGCCAATAAATCAAGGGATGGAACGTAACAATTTGTCGATCCCTTTTTACTTTCGGGAAAGAATCGTACTGCACAGGCGCCATGGATTCAGGAATTCCGATTAAGGCAACGGTGTATGTGGAATAATATAGTTGTCTGTAGACCCATAAGGCGGAGGAGGATTAACATGAAGAAAATTTTAATGGTCGTCACCAATCATAAGGCTCTAGGTGACCCCTCGAGAGAAACCGGACTATGGCTAAGCGAGTTCACTAAATTTTATCATCGGGTTAAACATACATTCACAGTCGATATTGTCAGCCCTTCCGGCGGCGAAGTTCCGATAGATCCCCGCAGTTTAACGGAGCTGCTAGTCAGCAAACAGCTCCGCAATTATTATAACGATCAAACTTTCATGGAATGGTTGAAGCAATCCTACTCACCAGGACAAATAAACCCGGCTGAATATGAAGCGATTTATTTTGCCGGCGGACACGGGACCATGTGGGATTTCCCGAAAAACCAGGAACTGCAAGACATTACCCGGGCAATCTATGAAAATGGAGGGATTGTGGCGGCAGTCTGCCATGGACCAAGTGCACTCTATGACCTTCAACTGACGAATGGCGAGTATCTCCTTGCTGGAAAAACAGTAACCGGGTATTCCGACCGGGAGGAAAAAGCAATGATGCTTTACAAGTATCTGCCTTTCTCTTTAGAGGAAAAATTGAAGACCCACGGGGCCGACTATGAACAGGCAGCCTTGCCGTTCAAATCTTGTGTAAGAAAAGACGGGCGAGTTGTCACGGGGCAAAATCCCGCTTCCACTAAAGGTGTCGCCAAACACGTCATCTCTCTACTACAACAAACATAAAAAAGAAGTGAACCAGCAAGGGCGCAAACAGAACATTGATTTTGGGGCTTGAGGGGGCTGAACTGCACCTTCAGTCAGTTTATTGTTCTCTTTTAACGCCGGTTCATTTCCAGTGCTGCCCGGATTCCGGATTCTATCGCCCCCTCTATCCATCCATGATGGGAAGAGGTCTGCTCTCCAGCAAAATGGATCCTGCCTTCCGGTTCCTTGATCACTTGTGAAAACTCCGTTATTTGATTTGGCTTGAACAAGGTAAAGCAACCCGCCGAGAAAGGGTTCAAGTTCCAACTGAATGCAAAACTTGTCAGAAATTGTTCATACACCTGATTGCCAAAAAATTTAGCAAGGCCTTGCAATGCCTGCTTGACTTTTTCCCGTTCCGGCAAAGCATCCCAAGGGGTGGCGTTTTCTCCCCAGCTGTAACTGACGAGTAGAATCCCCGGCCCCGGGGTGCCTATTCCATGGCTCGGCGTATAAGTAAATCTGGTCGTTAAATCACTGATAATATTGGAACCGAGCAGCCCCTGTTCCTCCCAAAACTTGTTTTTGAACTGCATGGCGATTTTCGTGGAAGCCACATGATGCATTTCATGGATAGCCTTTCGCTTCATAAAACGTATTGTATGATGCGGCAGCACTTCGATAAATTGAAAAACTGGAAAAGGGATGGTGGTAAGCAGCAAGTCCCCCTCATACCACTCGAAGTTACCCGCTTGCCCATTCTGACAGTGGACTGTCACACCGTCGGACCGCTGTATAATGCGATTTGCTGTCACACCTAAATGAATATCATCTGATAAAAGCGGAAGAAATGAAGTTGGAAGCCGATCATTCCCACCGGTGATTTCGTAAAATTTCTTTTTCCCGTTAAAAACCGTTCCGACAATATCAGAAAGGATATTGAGAAATGAAAGCTCAGGAAAGCCTTCGATTCCAAGCAGTACTTTTATTTTCCGTACAGCCTGCGAAGAAAGCTGCAGTCCAATCGGGTTATGCCGCAAAAAATTTTCCATGCTATAACGATCATAATAGGCAATCAACTCCCGTTTTTGTTCCGGGGTCGATTGCTCATAAAGCGACAGAAATGGATCGACCGCTTTCTGAAAAAGCTCGGTCGCCGTTTTTCCTTGTTCATGAGGCGGAAGCGGGTAGTCGAATAGATCCGGTTTTTTTTCGTACTGCTGACGAGTCAAAGTAACATGATTGGTATGCAAGAGGTCGTCTGGAGAATTATTGATGAACGGATTTACCGGTAGCTTGAATTTTTCTATGTATCCCATCGTCAGGCGGTGGTCGGCAGGAATCCGCATCGCCCCGACATCGATATAATCCTCTCCGACAAATGGTTCTCTTACGGTATAAACCCTTCCTCCCACGCGGTCATTTCCCTCGATAATGGTTACCGAGTGCCCGGCCTCTTTGAGCAGTGAACCTGCCACCAGGCCGGTCATTCCCGCTCCGATGATGATGATATTTTTTGGAGCGCTCGTTGGATTCAATCCCGTCTTCACAATCGGTAAGTATTGTTCCGCCATATCCATGTCATTGAACAATTCGTTCTCTCTCAACTGTCTCATTTTTCCCCAACCTTTTTTATTTCCATATTTATGCATAATTTAGTGCTTCATTCCAGTTCCTTTATACTGTTTTTTCCATATACCCTCTGTATTATGGACCGCAAAAAGTGCCGAATTTTTACAAACCCGTTGATTTTCATTAAAATAGAGGGAGAACTCGATCAAATAGACTTTTTGCCAGTTCATCATAGAGAGGCGTGAAGGAATTGTTTCAAGATATCAGTTGGAAAGAAATCGCCAATTTGCATAAGACAGAGGAACATACGTTAATCGATGTACGCTCCCCGTCTGAATTTGCCGAAGCGACGATTCCAGGGAGTATCAACATTCCCCTGTTCGACGACGACGAGCGAGCGGAGATCGGGACATTGTACAAGCAGGAAAGCCAGGAGGCTGCTAAACAGCGTGGTGTAGAGATTGTTTCGGCCAAGCTTCCAGAGTTCATAAAGGCGTTTCAAGCAATAAACACAGATAAAACAGTATTCTGCTGGCGGGGCGGTATGCGCAGTAAGACCGCTGCGACGATGGTGGATTTAATGGGGATCAAAGTGAACCGCCTTCAGGGAGGAATCCGTTCCTACCGTCAATGGGTAGTCAAAACATTGGAGTCGTTTACGTTTACTCCTCAAGCTATCGTGCTCAATGGCTACACAGGGGCAGGAAAAACGATGATTCTGGAACAACTGGAAGAGGACGGTTACGCCATTCTCGATTTTGAAAAAATGGCCAATCATCGTGGTTCGATTTTCGGACAGATCGGTTTAGAACCAAATAAACAAAAAAAATTCGAATCCCTTCTGCTTCATCAGCTATTGAAGGTGCAGCAAGCCCCCTATGTTGTCATGGAGGCTGAAAGCAAGCGTATAGGAAAAGCAGTATTGCCTGATTTCATGGTGGAAAAGAAAGAGCACGGAACACACTTGTTCATCGACATCCCTATCGAGGAGCGGGTGAGAAACATTCTGGATGATTATCAACCCTGGGACCATCACGAGGAAGCCCTCGAAGCATTTAAACGGATCAAACGTCGAATTCATACACCGGTCGCAGCCGAAATCGAGACCAGCTTGGAAAACACGGACTACGGTCAAGCCACCAGACTGCTGCTGGAATATTATTATGATCCGCTTTATAGTTATTCAGCCAACAAACACGACAGTCATACAATACATGCGTCAAGCACGGAAGAAGCGGTTCCTCTGGTCAAGGAATTCTTGGCCAGGAAGGAAGTGTACCAGCACTGAGAAAGAGGCCGGGATAAAAACATGGCCACCAAAGTAAAAACAGAGCGAATTGGTTTTTGCTTGTGAATTCGAAAAACTTCTTTTTTCCTGTTGTTTGATACGAGTTTCGTATCGTTACGACAAGATACTACGCTACGTTTTCGTGGTCTGATTTCTGCCTATCAGGACAAAATGAATAGAACCGTATTCTTTTATCGGTGTTAGGACGAAGACGAAAAATTAGCGGGGGAGGTTTGTTATTCTTCAGAAATTGCAGGGCGCGAGCTGAAGATCCACTTGGTAAAGCGGTTTTCTTTACCAAGTTAGCTGAAGCCGTGCCCGCGGAAAGCGAAGTACCTTGCCGGAGTGGAACACGATTCATAAGAGGAAGATAAGAATGGTTTGCTTTTTTGACAAAAACCGAACGAATCTTCGTTCGGTTTTTATGTTGGTCGCTATGCTTTTGTCCCAAGCTCTTTCTTTCCATTTCTATTGTTTAAAAGACATAAGCTGTACTTCTTTTCCGACTTTCACCCTTTTCCGGGCTGAATTTTCGCTTTCCACCCTTCCCAGCACGACTTTTCCAGCATGGTTGCTGCCGCCGAACAACTGCACGTCTGCACCAGCCTTCACAAAGTCTTTTACATAAATATTGTTCAGCCAAACGTTGTCTGCCCGGTACTGTACAGCGATGACCGGATTGCTTTGATAAGCATAATCCGGGTCTCCTATTGCCATCAAGTTGTCTATCCCGACGTTACGGTAGCCGGAAACCACCAGGGCACGCGGCGAAGAATTACGATACAGTTTGGAATAAACAGGACGAACTGAAACCAGGTTTACAGCCAGTATTCCCTCCGCCGTCTTGGAATGTGGCTCTTCACGGTGATGGTGGCCGATGTGTCGAAAATTATAGGAGCGGTTATCATGAATGGATAAATGTCCCGCAATAATGATATGCATGGCCGCAGAAGAATTGGCATGCGCCTTCACTTCCACGCCGCCGAAACACCTTGCCGATGAATTGTTCACGAGCCAAACATGTTGGGAACCATCATCCACTTCGAATCCATTCGAATTGGAATATCCCGGTCGATGAGAACGTCCGCCCGGATCGTACATATGAGAGTTGGAGATGAGAATCTTCCTGCTGTGATGGGTGGTAATTCCATCATCTCCAAATCCGCGGCCGGTCAATTGATCCAGCCAGATATAACTGCTTTCCCCTCTTCCGCGGAACCCGTCTCCTGCATAGTTGTAATAGACAGAAGAAATATCGAAGCCATGAAGCCCAGGATTGATTGCCTCCACTTGTCTTACCCAGCCGTATAACACATGGGCATAAGTCAAACAACTGGAAAAATTGTTTCCAAAGCTTGTCTTCTCGTCTCCCTTCAGCCTTTCGACATTCCAATCAAGTGTCAGCCCTTCCACATACAAATGACTGTTGCCGAGAAAATGATTGGCATTGGTGAGCAGCCTTGTACATTTCGGCGCTGAGTCTGCCAGCTTGAGGATCGTTTTTCCCTTTCCCGCTCCCTGAAGAAAGGTATAAGAAGGAAGTTTGATTCCTTTCACCACATAACAACCAGCAGGCACATTCACCTTCACGCTGCCATTTCCGATTGCTCTTTGAAATGCCTTTGTACAATCCGTCATCCCGTCTCCAACTGCCCCGTAGGCTGTCACGTCAACCTCACGCTCTATACGTCTTAAAAGCACGTCATGCTGTGCATCCAGTGTTATTTTCCAATTGGGATAGACAGAATGTTTGTTTTCAAACACTGGTTCCTGGTTCGTTCGCCCGGGGATTGCCTTTTGCGAAACGATTCTTTTCAAGCCTGCAATCAACCATTGGCCCAATGATTGGTTGCTTTGTGGTTCGCAACTAGACAGCTGGGAGCGGGACTGGATTTGCCAATATTGCCGCTTAATTGTAGAGGCCGTTTGTGCCGGATGAATGTTACCTGGAAGGTATTTGCTGATTAACTGCTCATTTTGACAAGGGTCGTGCCTTCCCTCCCATCCATGCATGGTTTCACCTGCTTTCCTTACGATTTAAACTATCTTCTTCCCAATTTCCCTTCGAAAAAAACGAAAAACATATTCTAAAATTATTGAATTGTTTATACTATTAATATAGTATACAGAAAAAGATCACTTTCGGAGGGGCGACAATGGAAATTATTCAAACAAGTGGACGAAGCAGAGAAACCTATAAAGTCGAAGTAAAACATTCTTTATTATGGGAGTGTGCACTCGGGATTGCAGCCATCACCAACACACCATTGCTTAGCAGTTTGGAGAAAAAGGAGTCTGAATGGAATCATATCAAAACGGCTTTATCTTCAGACATGCTTTCCCAGCTTGAATTGGCCGAAA
Organism: Sediminibacillus terrae; assembly: GCF_009602435.1. Lineage (GTDB taxonomy): Bacteria > Bacillota > Bacilli > Bacillales > Amphibacillaceae > Sediminibacillus > Sediminibacillus terrae. The sequence goes on along the minus strand of NZ_VZDQ01000027.1, from coordinate 46,391 downwards.
GACATAATACCTGGAAAGCTCTGCTGCAGCTTCTGCATCTGAAGGATTATCCGTCTATAGAGGCATTTCTCCAAAACATTTCCGAATTGACTGCTGTCGACCTTAAAGCTGCCTGTCTGCCGTTTCTTGGACAAGCCTATCAGGCGGATGTTCAAAAAGCGGCGGAAGGTAACCAAGAATCTGTCCAAGCGCTTAAAAATGCGGCCAAGGACCACACCTTTTTTCCCGCTTACATTCAATTTATTTGTCAAACCGATATCGACTTTCTACGGTCCCATCTTTATTCTGTCATGGAAGGCTGGTATCGGACGGTCATCCAACCTGAAGCAGACCAAATCGGCACGGTTTTAACGGTGGATGCAGCTGCGAAAGAGGTGATGCGGAGAAGAAAGCATCCAGAAGAACTTGTTACTTGGGCGACTGGGGGGATCCACTATTTGCCGGAGCCCAGTGTCCATACTGTTCTGCTGATTCCTCATGTAGTGTATCGTCCTTGGAACGTAGAAGCGGACCTTGCTGGACATAAAATTTTTTATTATCCGGTTTCCAACCAAAGCTTTCATTCTGCCGACCCTTACATACCGGATCAATTTCTCGTACTCAAGCACAAAGCACTGGGCGATGAGCAACGGCTGAAAATAGTGAAAATGCTCGGAGAAAAGGAGCACACACTCCAAGAGTTGACGAATCGATTGGGGATGGGAAAAACCACCGTCCATCATCATTTGAAAGTACTCAAGGCTGCACGGCTGGTACGAAACAATGGCACGGTTTACAGTCTGAACGGCAACGTGCTCCAGTCGCTTCCCGCTGAATTGGAAGATTACCTGGATGACAGGCTTTAAAGGGGGAAAAACATGAAGCGTCCCATCACCTCTACTCAATCGTCCGTTCCACTGACAAAAAACTATCCACTGTTTCGTTTTATCGGCGGGAATGTCGTTTCGTTCATGGGCGATCAAATTTATTTGATCGCACTCCCGCTTATGGTTCTTGCTGTCACAGGCTCCCCTGTCAGTATGGGAATCATTGCAGCCTTAGAACGCTTGCCGATCCTGCTCCAACCGATGATCGGTATTATATCAGATCGGTTTTCCCGCAAGACCCTGTTGCTTATTGGCGATGGTGGGAGGATGATCCTTACCGGCTGGATTGGCCTCCTCAGCATTTATGGAAATTTGTATCTATGGCAGTTAAGTATCGCGGCTTTCGGCATCGGCCTGCTTAGCCAGGTATATAACACTGCCCAATTCGCCGCTGTTCCAAGCCTTGTTAACAAGCAGGAGCTGCAGCTTGTAAATGCTCTCAACACAGGAGCTTTACAGACTGCGACGCTATCAGCTCCGGCCATCGGCGGACTAGTCGTAAGCTTGTATCATCCCGGCATCGCGCTTTTGCTCAACAGCTTCAGTTTTTTAATTGCTTTTGCTGCCATCGCAAGCATCTCTTTGCCTTTCCACCATTCACAAAAATCCGGAAAGCAAACAATGCTTCACGACCTGAAGGAAGGATTTCGCTTTGTGGTCTCCACGAAAGCCATTTTGTTTACAAATTTGGCGATGCTGTTTTCCACCTTCGGTACGACCCTGCTGTTGACATTACTCGTATTCCACCTGAAAGACACGATACAACTTACTTCCGTCCAAATTGGCTGGCTGTTATCCGGCGGCGGTGCAGGTGCCATTGCCGGAGCACTGTTCTCCGGGTTTCTGACAAAATATTTCTCCTATCGAAACCTGTTGTTTTCTGCCGCGTTTACAGGCGGCTTGTCCATCATGGTACTGAGCCAATTGCAATCTTTCCACTCGTTATTTGCAGCCAATATGGCCGGCACCTGCACGGTCTCTATCCTGAATCCTTGTCTTGCAACGATTCGGCAAAGATTGACACCTGTCCGCTTGTTGGGGAGGGTACAAGCGACATCCCGGTTCATGTCCTGGATTCTTCTTCCAGTCGCTGCAGTATCAGCTGGTCTGCTTGCGGATTTGACCAGTACAGGAACGGCGATTTTTATTGGAGGAGCAGTATCGACAATGGCTTCCCTATTTTATCTGCATCCTGCACTTTCCGGCAATGCTGCTAAAATCAAGAACGAGCAGCAACAAGCCCGGTGAAAGGGGCGCAGATCATTCAAAGGAGTAGAGCATTCACACTAGTGATCAGCAGTTTCACTCCTCGGGTGGCTAAACGTAAAAAGCTTGCAGTAAAACCAAAGGTTCTCTGCAAGCTTTGTCCAAACCATCCTGCTATCCTAGTGTTCGGTTACATAATCCCCTGTCCAAAATAGACGACTACCAATACCAATACTGCGAGAACACTGTTTTCGGCCGGTCCTCCTGTTCGCACAGTGAGTGGCAGCCGGAACGTCATTTGCAAAGGATAGAGAAGTTTGATCCCATTTTTCGTGGCTGCATCCAGCAAAAGGTGGCTGGCTGCCCCAACGAGTAAACCTACTGTTATTTCATCAGGCAGACGGGCCAAGGAGACTAGCGTTTGAATCAACAAAAGGAACAAGAGGCTGTGTGTGAAAGTACGGTGTCCGAACAGGGCGCTTACTATATTTGATAATAAAGGCACTTTCCTTCCGATTTTGCTGCCGCTATGACAAATGTCGGGGAGCAATGAGCCAAAGATACCTGCTGTCGTCAGTAAAAGCGGGTCAAAACCCGTGAAGCGGATTGTGACAACACAAGCTGCCACTCCGCCGATAATGTGTGTTTTTCCAGTCATGGTGTATCCTCCAAGTTGGGTTGTTCTTAACAGCTTTTACTCATCCACTTCGGTGGAGACTTCATTTTCCGGATAAGATATCCAGTCGCTAAAACTACCCGGATATAATTTTACATTTTGATAACCAGCTGCTTGAAGCGCCAGGATATTCGGACAAGCGGAGACGCCTGACCCGCAGGAAACAATGATTTCCTCATCGGCAGGCAGTTCAGCAAAGTGCTTCTTTAATTCCTCTTCGCTTTTCCACTTGCCATCATCCGTCAGCACCTGCTTCCAAAAATAGTTGTTGGCGCCCGGAATATGACCGGCCTTATGATAAAGTGGCTCTGTCTTACCAAGATACCGTTGTGGAGATCGGGAATCGATCAAATGAGAAGTGCTGTCATCGATTTTTTGTTTTATGTAGTCAATATCGACTACTTGCTGGCTCTGTATATCTGGTGAAAAGCTTTTCGGCTTAGACACAGGAATTTCACGACTCACCGGATACCCATGCTTTTTCCAACTCTCCAATCCGCCGTCGAGGAGAAAAGAACGCTCATGGCCATAATAAGTAAGCAGCCACCAACAACGGGCAGCGAACATATCATTCCCTTGGTCATATATAACAACAGTCGTCTTGCTCCCGATTCCGGCATCCCCCAGCTTATCAGCAAATATAGCCGGGTTTGGCAAAGGATGGCTGCCACCGTGTTCGTCTTTTTCTCCGGACAAGTCCTGATTCAAGTCAAAGTGGACAGCCCCTGGAATGTGCCCTTGGAAATAGGCCCGCTTTCCAGCTTCCGGGTCCATCAACTCAAACCGTGTATCGAGGACAACGATATCTTCCTCCGCGGGCTCTTGTAGTCGGTCAAACAACCATTCTGCTGTCACTAGAAAGGACATCTGCTTCCCTCCCTTTTTATTTCAAGCTTTCATTTCCGTCAAGCTGGCAATTTCCACGATTGTTTGCACAGCCTTTTCCATATTTTCGACAGAAATAAATTCAAATTTACCGTGGAAGTTTTCCCCTCCTGTGAAAATATTCGGGGTTGGCAACCCCATAAAAGAAAGCTGGGAGCCGTCTGTTCCTCCCCTGATCGGTTTGACATCGGGAGTGATGCCGATACGCTCCATCGCTTCATACGCGATGTCGACAATTTCCTTCACCGGCTCAATTTTTTCCCTCATATTGTAGTACTGATCTTTCATTTCCAGCACGACTGCGTTTTCACCATACTTCTGCTTTAATTCCTCGACTGTAGATTTGATTCTTGTTTTCTTTTTCTCGAATTGTTGTCGGTCATGATCACGTACTATGTAATACAACTTTGTTTCTTCGACATCTCCTTCGAAAGAAATGAGATGGTAAAACCCTTCGTAATCATCGGTATATTCAGGTGCTTCTTCAACAGGAAGACCGGCATGAAATTCCATTGCAATTTTTGCAGAATGAACCATCTTGTTTTTAGCCGAACCAGGATGGACATTTTTTCCGAAAAAGGTCAGTCGTGCAGCTGCTGCGTTGAAGCTTTCATACTCCAGTTCTCCCAGCGGTCCGCCGTCGACCGTGTATGCGTAATTTGCCTGAAAACGATCGACATCGAACCGGTGCGGCCCTCGGCCGATTTCTTCATCCGGCGTGAATGCGACTCTGATTTTCCCGTGCTTGGTTTCCGGATGGTTGATAAGATAGGCCATCGCCGTCATGATTTCTGCTACACCTGCTTTATTGTCTGCTCCTAATAACGTGGTGCCGTCCGTTGTAATCAATGTGTGGCCACGATAGTTCCCCAAGCTGGGAAAATCAGAAGGTGACAATACAACGTTTCTGCTTTCATTCAACACCACGTCACCGCCGTCATAATTTTCGACAAGCTGAGGATTGACATTCTTTCCAGTGAAATCTGTTGCCGTGTCGACATGGGCCAGAAAGCCGATTGTCGGTACCTGTTTATCCGTATTTGCAGGGAGGGTCGCCATTACGTATCCATTATCATCAATCGTGACCTCTTGCATGCCGATTTCTTTAAGTTCTTCTACAAGCATGTTCGCCAGGGTTAATTGACCTGGAGTGGATGGACAGCTGTCGACGCTTTCGTTTGACTGCGTATCGACTTTTACATAGCTGGTAAATCTGTCTATGATTTCGTTTTTCATGTGCTTCATCTCCATTCTTCTTCTTATCGTTATCTTATCATAACCGCTTTTCCTTCTGGACGGTTTTGTTTAGCAAAAAGCGAGGGGGGACGCATACTTAATCGAAGGCTGTAAGATAGTTCTCTATCCAAAACAAACAGGAAAGGTCGGGATATAACACTTCTCCAATCACAAAAATTCCAACAGTATACCGCTTCTCGGTGCTGTGGGAAGATCCTACACTTTCCGCGGACACGGCTTCAACTTCCTCAGTAAGTATAAACCGCTTTCTAGCGTGATTTTCAGCTATGCTGTTCCCGTAGGAGTCTCCATATCCTGCCTTCGCTAAATTACAGTGTCCTGATTTTAGAATAATGGATCCAGTCTTAGTTAAGCAATTTCCCTATATTGATTGGATGAATCTGAACGGCTTTAAAAACGAATCAAAGCGAGGATGACAGCCTCTCTGGAACGCAGATCCATTCTGCAAAAGATTTTCTTTACTGAATCCGTGTCCCGCAAAAAGCGAAGCGGCAAGTTGTAGTGGAGTGTTTGTACTCTTATTCGCAAAAGCAAAAAACCGAACGAGTTCGAATTAGGACTTCGAAACATCGCTCGGTTTTCGCTTTGGTGATTATTCCGGCCAGTTACCCTGCTAATTAGCGAATAGCCTTGATCATAGATATCAGCTCTGTCTTTAAGTCAGCACTGATGTGTTTGTCGGGCTGGTGGTCGATGAATTTTATCATTTTATCGTAATACTTACTGTTTCTTTCGGCGATCTTCAGCTTGACGAGCAATGCTATTTTGATTCCCCCAGGTCTGATATCACTATCGATGATCAGCTGCCTCAATGAACCGTTATCTACGGCAGAGAAATCATCGATACCTCGCGGCTTCAACTGGTAAGTACCATTAAAAACGCTGGCAAGGCCGGTGACGGAAATAACGTCTCCGTTTTGATAGGGAAACGCGTCGTAGTCCGTTCCAGTCCGGTTATCCAGACGGACAACGACCGAATCGCCGGCCGAATTGACCGCTGTAAACTCTGTAGTGCCATAATTGTCGGCTTTCCTGAGGTCGGTAATTTCGACTGCCTCCAAACCGACCAGGCTGCCCTGATGGTCGGACAGTTCTGCCGGTCCAACTATAACCGGGCTGGGAACCTCGACAGAGCCAACCACTTCAAACGCCTGGATGTTCATAAGCTCTTCTTCTCCATTGTATGTCTCGGTTGTACCAGTCAATTGGACAATATCCCCGGGGTTCACGTCTTGCTCGTTTTGATACACATATATTCCTGCTGTTTCATCCTGTATATAAAAGCCTTTTGCTCCCCATAACCCTGATGCAGACGTTACAGTTCCCTGTATGGTTGCAAGTTCACCGTCTCCCAGGTCGCGGACCTGATCGATCGGCGCTGCTTCAGGCAAATCGGGCGTCTCTTCTTCCGGAAGGTCTTCCGGTACGGCATCAGGGTCGATTGTCACGGATTCCGTCAACAAGTTGGCAGAACCTTGTTTGACTCGCAAATTCGCCTCTCCGTCCACACCAGATTTAATACGGACATACAAAGTCTTAGAAGCGTGCCCTTGTTGATCAGCATTCAAGGCAAAGTACTCAGAATATCCATAATTGCTTGACCAATTTTCGCCATCTAAGCTGAACTGGGCGACTTGCTGCCCGCCATCCAAGTAAATTCCTACACGAAAGTCAGATTCCGTTCCATTTGCTCCAAGTTTGTCACCGGAAAAACGAATTTGGAATTCCTGCATGTCACCCGGCAAGACATCCTGATATTGCAATTGATACTCTGGATTGGACGCTTCTTCCTCCGACCCGTAAGAACCGGGCTGGAAAGTCGTACGATCATACCATTCATAACCCGAAGGCGGGTTAGACCATGGCTCCGATTCCGGTTCTGTGCTATTTTCCGGGATTTCGAAATCATGGAGATCCGTAGACTCATCCAACGGGATACCTTGCCCAGTGAAATCAGCATAATCTTCTTGTTCCGCCAGCCAATTGATCAAGTTGGTAAGAAGGACTCCGTCATCTGCCTCTTCAAACCCATCATAGGTCGTTTTTGTACTGCCAGTATCCTCTCTTAGATAGGCAGGACTACTGTCTTCCACAGGGGAGGAATCACCAATAAACGCTGCCTTCCCTTGGCCGACTTTTGAAATGGCTACAAAAGCTCCTTCATCTCGTCCGCCTCCATTGTAAACACCCTGGTCGACTGCCGGCCCCCACGAAGAAACGCCCTCTGGCACATAAACAAGACCTTTGGCTATCGATGGATCGGTCACAGCAATGGTAGCCCCTGCGTGGAAAGCCACTCCGTCGACTCCTTGTGTGACCCCAAAGCTATCATCAGGTGCTACAATATCCTCTGCTACTCCATCACCGATGGCATTGAAACGAAACCGGACACCAAAATGGTCGGCAAGCCAATCTGAATTAGACACATCCTGCATCGCTTCAGATTCGATTTCATCCTCTTCGAATCCTTTTGTGGGATCATCGAAGGCACCACGGCGATATCCATTGAAAATTTCCCCTGAATCCCAACGGTTCAAGTTTCGGTCGGCATTATAGTGGTCAGCGATATAGAAAACACTGCCGCCGTTCTCGACAAATTGCAATATCGCATCTTGTTCTGCATCTTTGTAAGGAATGTTGGCTTCTGGTATGACAAACACTTGGAAGTCTGCCAAATCCTCGTAAGTAATCGGAGTCCTTTGTCTAAGTTCTTCCACATAATAGCCTTCGCCGGCTATCGCCTCGCCAAAATCAGAAAATGCACCATTGATGACCCAGTCGGCAGCGCCTGCGGTCTGGCCGTGCGTATTGTCGAACAAAACCTTCGTGTCATTGTTCTCGTTTTCCACTGTCGGTTCGATTACCGGAGCAGGCGCATCCACAGAAGTAATCGGTAAACCGTCCGCCTGCGCTGTCTCTGGAGAATACCCTTGCAAACAACTGAATAAAGCAAGTACAGCCAAACCACTTAGAAGCTTCCTAATGAAAAATTTCCCCACAGTTTCCTCTCCCTTATCCGTTATAGTCTTGCTCCTTCTACTATACAAGCTATTTATTAAGCCAGGGTTAAGGATGAATGAAAAATCAGAAAACACATCGTTTTGCCTATCCTTTTTTTGTCGAAAAAACAAAGAAAACTAATCCGTTTGCACTACTTTGTTTAAAGAACCAAATTTGCGATTAGCCAAAGCAGGACAAAACTGATGATGATGGTGATATTTGCGATGGTGCCGACAAGTTTCGTATCATAACGGAATTCTACAGAATAAGCCAACGACGTTGCGGCAGTCGGCAAAATAAGCGCGATCAACAACGTGTATTTGAATAAATCATCAAATGGCAGCAGCCAAAACAGGCAGGAACCGACGGCAATTCCGGTTGCATATCGAAAAATCAAGAATTTCGAAATGATTTTTAAATTGCTTTTGTCGAATTGCAAATTTAAGTAGATGCCTAAAATAAGCAGCGACAAGGGCATGTTTGCCTGGGATATTGTTCCCGCAACACCAAGCGCAAAATCCGGAAGCTTTAGTCCCAGCAAATTGATGGTGCAAACAAGGATATACGTCATCAAAGGGATGGATTTAAAGATTTTTGTCGTCACCGCTTTGAAATCCGGTTTTACATCGCCGCTGGCAAAATAGGTCGCCACAATGTAATTCAGACCAAAAATGACAAAGGCATTGCCAGCATCGAACATACCGAAATATTTCAACCCTTCACTCCCCCAAATGCCTTCTACTAGTGGAAAAGCAAACAGACCTATGTTGAAACCTGGAAGGGTCATCAACAACATCCCTTTGTTGAATGAACTCTCGTTCCGAAACACAAAAGAACCCAGGAAGGTCATGAAACACCCATATACAAAAGCGATGATCACCAATAAAAACAGGGAAGGATCGATGACGATCTCACTGAAACTTACAATGAGCAAGCAAGGGAGGGTGACGTTTAAAACCAGTCTGGTCAACCCTTCTCCTTCTCGTTCCCGGATTATATCGAACCTTTTTAAAATGTAACCTAAAATGATGATGGAAATAGAATATAGAAATTGCTGATTGAAACTGTCCATGTAGATGTCTCCTCTGATGATCGGCATTCAATTTTTGGCATATGTATTCAACTATATAACCAGCAAAAGAAGGTTTGCAACCATTTAAAACCCATCCTGCCTTAAGAGAAGAAACCGCCCGTTACATTTTCCTCTTGTTTAATATCATTTCATCTCTCTTGCCAAAAAACGGCATAAACTTTCAAAATTTGAGCAGATGGAATCAATCAATCCATTTCTGTTTATAGTAGAATAAAGGTAACATGCAACAGGAGGAACAACAGTGACCGAAAAACTAAAACAATTCCGCTATGTCTTTTTTTTCGTTGTCGTCGCTTCGTTGATCGTTATCGGTTCATCCACCTATATTTTTTCTAAACCGACTCGTTCCCAGGACAACGCTGAAATCGTCCCCACCGTATTTGTCCATGGTTTTAAAGGAACCTACCGCTCGTTCGATACATTACTCGATAGGTTGGAGACAGGTATTCCCGATGCCAGGCGCCTCACCTTCCATATCAATAAACAGGGTGATCTCACCATTAAAGGAAGATACTTCAGTCAGAAACATCCTTTTATCCAAGTTGTTTTTGAAAACAATCAGGCAAGCATCACCGACCAGACAATGTGGCTGCGGAAGGTGATGACGACGCTGCATGAAAACTATGGTTTCGAAAAGGCCAACCTGGTCGGACATTCCATGGGAGGTTTAGCTGCTGCCAATTTTTTATTAACCAGCAGCGAAGACATTTATCCATCCGTCGATAAACTGATTGTGATCGGCAGTCCTTTCAAGGGAATCAGCGCTGAAAGATATTACAAGCCCGGGAGCAGTGCCGCTGCAGTAGATCTGAGAGTAGATTCACCGGCATTGTTATCGATGGCCGACCACAAAGCTGCCTTCCCTGCTGACACCAAAGTGCTTGCAGTCGCTGGAGCTTTGCAACGCAGTGACAACCCAGGGGACGGGCTTGTCGCAGTTAGCAGCGCCCTTGGCATAAAAGATATCGTTCCTGCAACACATTACAGCCAGGAAGTTTTTTACGATACAGAAGCAACTCACTCCGGCCTCCACGAGCATCGTGGAGTGGATAAAGCAATTACAGCATTTCTTTGGCCTAATCTATAAGCGATCATGACCAGAGCGGAAGCATTCGATGGATGTTGCCGCTCTTTCTATTTCAAGCACTTTGACTGTTCAATTGTATCGTGCTGTAAGAAAAGGATAAACTATCGCTGATAATATAACCCGATTTTCTATAGAAAAAGAAGGATCTGGACCTTGCAGTTTCGCATCCTCTATATAGAGAAGACCGAAACCATAAAAACACAACCTATGAGGAAGAAAATTTTTGAATTGATTTTGACATAGTTTCCAATAAGATATAAAATATGAACATATGCTAATATAAGCACATAAGTAGTGTGCGTACATATATTGAAATGAGGAGGTCATCCAAGTGGAAGAATCAAGTGAAGAAGTGTTCACAGACAACGACAATCTTGATGAAGAAACTCTGTTCATTGTCTCTCAAACGTTCAAAGCACTGGGAGATCCAACACGGATCCGGATTCTTCATCTACTGTTCAACAAAGAATACGCTGTCAACGAAATCGCCGAGAAATTACAATTGAAACAGTCTACCGTTTCCCACCAGCTGCGTTTTTTGAAAAATCTACGGCTCGTCAAATATCGAAGAGCGGGAACCACCTTGTTTTATTCCCACGATGACCAGCATGTAATCGGCATTTTGAAACAAACAATCGAACACGCCTTGCATTAAGAAGGAGGAAAAACAATGGGACATAGTCACAGTCATGGGCATGATCACACGCATGGTGCAAATAAAAAAGCACTGCTAATCAGTTTTTTCATCACTTCAGTATATATGGTGCTGGAAGCAATCGGCGGCTTTTTAACAAACAGCCTTGCCTTGTTATCAGATGCCGGCCATATGCTAAGTGACTCTGTATCGCTGGGCGTTGGGGTGCTCGCTTTCGTTCTTGGTGAAAAAGTAGCCAATTACAGCAAAACATATGGATATAAACGGTTTGAAATTCTCGCAGCCCTGTTCAATGGGGTCACCCTGTCGCTAATTGCGATCTATATCTTTTATGAAGCATACCAGCGTTTCCAAGACCCGCCGGAAGTAGCTTCTACAGGGATGCTGGTGATCGGTGCAATAGGACTGGTTGTCAACATTGTTGTTGCCTGGATTTTAATGAGAGGCGATACAGAAGAAAATCTGAATTTACGTGCAGCTTTTCTCCATGTAATAGGTGACTTGCTCGGTTCGGTAGGAGCGATTATAGCCGCGCTTCTTATTCTGTTCTTCAATTGGGGATGGGCAGACCCGCTGGCCAGTGTGATAGTCGCTGTCCTTGTATTGATAAGCGGCATCCGGGTTACCAAAGATGCTTGCCATATCTTGATGGAAGGCACGCCAAAGAATGTGGAACTTAGCGATATTATTGACGCCATTGAAAACATCCCTGGCATCCACAGCATTCATGACCTCCACGTTTGGAGCATCACCAGCGGACAAAATGCGATGTCCTGCCATGCTGTCGTCAGTGATAATATATCGATCCACGATAGCCAGAAACTGCTCCGTACGATTGAAGACCAATTACAGCATAAGGGAATAGGCCATGTCACTGTACAAATGGAAAACGAAGAACATCCCCATGACGATTCGCTAATGTGTAAAGACGGCACACATTCTCATGAGGACCATCATGAGAAGAACTAAAATAAATGACCTGTAACTAATCTCGACGTTTGGCTATTGACTTGACGATAGTAAAAAAGCGTCCGGACTGATTCCAGCCCGGGCGCTTTTTTTGTTTTCTTTTTTATTGAGTCACTGCTTCTGTATTTGCGTCACTGCGATACTTCTTTGTTTTCAAGGTGAAGAATACGAGCAGTCCCAATTGGGAAACGATGAATATGCCAACCAGCACGATTATATCACTTGTAATCGATCCGCCTAATGAAATGGCATGGCGATATGCATCGATTGAATACGTCATCGGCAAATACGGATGGATGGCTTGGAAAAATCCATTGGATAGCTGGATAGGGAACGTGCCAGCCGAACCACCCAATTGCAGTGTCAGCAAGATCAACATTAGGAATCTGCCGACATTGCCAAATGCCAGGGAGAAAAATCCAATCAGTGCCATAAAGGCAAACGATACAACAATCGAAATCAGGAACAGTTCAGTGACGCTGTGAGGCTCCAAGCCCAGTCCCCAAACCATGATTGCTGTCATGATGCCAGCCTGCAGAATGGAAACAAGCAAGACGATCGAGTACTTGCTAATCCACCAGGCAAAACCGGATGTAGGCGTTGTATGCGGCTTGAATATCGGGAATAACAAGCAGAATATTACCGCTCCTACAAATAAAGCGACCGACATCATGTACGGTGCCAGGCCATATCCGTAATTCGGAACGCTAGCCACTTCATCGTTCAACAATTTGGTTGGAGAGGAGAACATTTCCGCATTGCCATCACCAGTATTGGTGTCCTCTATTTCGTCCGCACCTTCACGCAATTTGTCGGCTAGTTCATCGGCTCCGCCGGCCAGTTCGAAACTGCCATCTTCCAGTTTATTGGCACCGGATTCCAATTCTTTTGATCCGTTAGCTAAATCAGACAGTCCGCCATTCAATGACTGTAATCCCGTACGCAATTGTGGAAGCCCCTCGGCAAGGCTGTTCGCACCATCCCTCAATTCCGGTCCGTTACTTGCCAAAGTCTGTGATCCTGCCCGCAACTCATCACCTTTCGAGTCCAGCTGCTCGGACCCATTCGACAACTCTCCACCCTGCTCAGCGAGCTGCTCCGATCCTTCCGTCAAGTTACCCGATTGACGATCAAGCTCTTCGGCACCGGAGGCAAGTTCCTCTCCATTGTCATCCAGCCGTTGGGCACCATCCTCCAAATCATCTGATTGGGAATTTAAATCACTGGCGCCAGATGCCAAGGAATCGGCACCTTCTTTTAGCTGATTGACACCTGCCGTATAGCTTTCTATACCGCTGTTTAACTGTTCAGCACCAGCTTGCAATTCCGCAGAACCTGATGCAAGCTTTCCACTGTTTTCTGCTAGTTCTTTCAATCCATCATTCAAGGCTGCGCTGCCCTTTTCAGCGTTTTGGAGTCCGTTATTCAGACGTGTGACGCCTCCCTGCAGTGTATCACTGTCAGCATCGCCGACAACTGCCTCCTCCAGCTCCTTGTAACCAGCTGTGAGTTGTTTGACCCCTTCGACAGCACTCGGTTCCGTCTCGTTACCTTCCAGTCCGACGATCATCGTACCGATTGCTTCGGACAACTCATCCATCTTTGCGCTCATGACATCAAACTGTTTGTTTATACCATCCACGATTGGCTGCATCGATTGTCCAGCCTGTTTATTTTGAATCTCCTCTATTAAAGTCTGTTTTTCGGTTTCATCAAGATATTCATTGTTTTCAACCGTTTCAATAATTTCTGCGTCATGCTTTGCTTTTAATTCATTTATCTGCTCAGCCAAATCATCGCCGGACTGGCTGCTTCCAACCGCATCCACCTGACTTTGCAATTCCTTTAAGCCAGAAGTGATATCATTCAACCCTTGAATCAATTCATCACTTTCTGCGGAGGCTCCCTGCAGTTTCCCGGCAAGTTGATCGACCTGTTTTTGTAATTCCGCACTTCCGGTAGCAAGTTCGTTTAACCCTTCACTCAATTCTCCGCTTTTTCCTGCGGCTGATTGAAGGCCCTCGTTCAATTGACTGACACCCGGACTCAATTCCTCTATACCATCGGCCAATTTCTCACTGCCATTGATCAGTTCTGAGCTGCGGGATGCCAGGTCGTTTGCCCCCTGCGCTTGTTGTTCAAGTCCATTATCCAGTTGTCCGACGCCGGACGTATATTGCTGCAATCCTTGATTCAATGTATCAACGCCCGAGGTATATTGTTGCAGCCCATTGTTGAGCGTCCCTACCCCAGACGTGTAATCATTCAGTCCGTTATCAAGCTTGCCGACACCGGCCAAATATTGGTGAACTCCTTGGTTCAGATCGGACACTCCGTTTGTATAATCACCGATCCCGCCATTTAATGATCGAACACCGGCTGTGTACTCTTCCACACCGCTGGCAAGTTCACTCGCTCCTTCTGCGGCATTGCCGACATTGACCGCTATTTCTCCGGCTCCGTCCTCTGCCGAGTCCAAGCCATTTTCAAACGTCACGATGCTGTCGGACAGCTTATTCAGGTTATCACCGAGTTCTTGGCTTCCGTCCTTCATTTCGTTGGCTCCGTCCGCTCCCTCGGCCATGCCGTCCCCAATATCATTCAACTTTTCAAACATGGCATCCGCATATTCCTTGGTTACGGACTCGGCGATTTGTTTGTTGATGTCCTCTGCTGCAGAAGCACTGATTTTTTCAGCAATAAAATTTTGCCCGCTATTTGTGTAGTATTCCAAATTCATCTCGCGCGGTTCATCGTCCAACACGGTAGACGCATGTTGCGAAAAATCTTGCGGTATGACCAGCACCATGTAGTAATCGCCGCTTTCCAGACCATCCATCGCTGTCTGACGGTCGGTGAAATACCAATCCAGACTGCCGTCATCCTTCAGCCGGTCAACCAGTTCTTCGCCCAGCTTCAGTTTTTCCCCTTCAAAATCCGCTGCTACGTCTTCATTCGCCACAGCAACCGGCAGATCTTCGATACTTCCATAGGGATCCCACATCGCATCCAAAAAGACACCGGCATATAAAATCGGAATCATCAGTAATCCGAATACAACAATCAAAAGTTTTTTACTATGGAACAGATTCTTCCATTCCGCCTTCAACATGTTCACTGCTCATTCCTCCAGTTGACGGATTGCAAGGCAAGAATGTCTTGTTTTCCCATTTCTTTATTCCAATCGACCAAACGAAAATCGCTTGTACCGATGGTTTGTTCTAATACTGCTTCCAACGTGACTGTCTGCAATGTTTCCCGATAGCTCATCTGAGCCTCCAGAAATACATCAGTGAACAGCTCTTCCCCTTTGACAGCCAGTTCCGTCTCCGGGAATACACTTTGAATCAGACCATCTACTTGAAGGAACGGATCGGTTCCTTCAATTGCATCCAATATATCCAGCATCGTTATGTCGTTTGCCGGCCTGGCCAACGAAAAACCGCCTTGGTTGCCGGAAACCGAAGTAATTAATTGATTGACTACCAGCTTCCGCATTACTTTTTTCAAGTAGGATGGAGACACCTTCAGCCGGGCGCTGATAATGTCACTTTTCACCGGCTGCTCTTCGCTTTGGGTTGCCAAAATAACCAGGATGCTCACCGCCTGCTCCACACCACTTTTAATTCTCAATGAACACACTTCTTTCTTTGTAGTTTTTTATTATCCATAATGGATAATAAATGTCTACGAAACATAATACTCCTGTTGTCGTTAAAAAACAAGCCTTCAGCTTCAAAAGATTCCGGCATCCGAAATCGTATTGCGATTATTCATCCACTCCTGTGATTCATCTCAATCTTCATCAGTTCGAAGAGGATTTTCACGCTTCATTTCTACTTGCCTGCACTTGTACCATGGGACACCTGTTTACTAAAATCCAACGCCTGCATCATCCTCATCGTTTGGACTTCCGACAAGCTTAAGACCTCCACGGTGTAGGCGCTGGAGCTGGACTTGGCTATTTCAGCCAATAATTATCCACAGACCATTAAATTTCCAATACAACAAAAAAACAGAGACCCTCTGGCAAGGTCCCTGTCTCACTTTCCCTTTTCTTCTGCGCCCATTTCTGTGCTCAATAGAACAATTGATTGATTAATCCGCCAAATATAATAAAGGTGGTGGATAATATCACCTTGCCCCTGCTTTCTGCTTGGCGCCAGACGTTCAATACGTGACCGTTCTGTATCAAGAGCGTAAACTTCGGCATGGGTGTCATCACCCTTGATCAATTGTTTCAACGTATGGATATTATGATTCAATTTCCATTCAATCTTTTGAAAATCCTCCTCCAGTTCCTGAGGATAGTGAAAATTTTTCTGATACGAGGAAGCAATCAAATGCTTCGCATAATAATTGACTGCGGTAAAAATCGTAACCCAGCGTAACAGGTTGGCATTGTTGAAGGCACCGGGCCGCTGCAGCAGGGACTGTGCTTCATCCCGTACCGCCTGTAACTTCTGATCCAAATTAAAGGCACTATCGGTAAAACTTTTGACATCGACCTCCTGGCGGAACCTTTTTACATAATCCGTCACAAACGGGCGCAGTTCCTCCAGATATTCCTCAAACGATTCAGCAACCTTGTCCTTTGTTTTCTTAGGAAAAATTACGGCAGATACAACAAGGGCAATCAACGCACCGGCGACTGTGTCAATCACTCTGGCACCCATTAGTTGCAGACTGATACCGCCTAGCAACACATCGTATAGGAATGCAATCAACATGGTGATGAACAAGCTCATGAGAGTATAGGAAACGGAAAACAGGTAAAACGCCAAAAATACCACGAGAAACAACAACGTCACTTCCAGGACAGCGTGACCAGAAACAAGTTTTGCCAGAAAAAAACCGATTACAGCACCGATAACCGTTCCGAGTGAACGTTGAAATCCTTTGATGTAAGTCCTTCCGACAGAGGCTGTACCAAGCTGGACAATGAATGCGGTAAGGAGCACCCAGTATGGTTGGACAGGAGATATCAAATAACCTGTGATAATAGCCAGTGTCCCTGTTACCAACGATTGAACAGCTTTCCTTGTGGAAGGTTCCATTCCTTCTGTTTTTTCTTGATCGGCATTTTCTGCTGATTTGTCATCCTCGGGATCTTCCTTGTCTATGCCGTATCGTTTTTTCTGTTGCAAAGATAACTGGATTGCGGCTGCCCCTTCGATCACATGATTGGCGATTGATTCGATTCGTCTGATTAAGTATATCCATCCAGACGGTCTCGACTCTGTATCCAGCAATTCTGCCAGCATTAAGCGGAGTGCCTGTAACGACCGCTCCGCCTCTTGCAGATTTTTCTCTTCATAATCCTGCGCCAGCACTTCAGCGTCCCGAAGCGCTGCAACAATCCAGACGATCAATTGGCGGATCTCGACTGCTTCCAACGCATCCGCTCGCTTGAGACGCTGAATCGAATCGGAAAGCGTTTCGGTCAGCATTGCCGTGTCAAATACATACAACCTCAGCTGTGATGCTTTCAATCCGGGCCATACATCCTCGACATCCTGTGCATTTAAATCTTCAGAAACGTTCCGGGCATACTCACTCAGTTTCGCCACATTTTTTTCCAGACTTTTCATCCGCTTTTCACTGGCTTGATCGTCCTCAATGATGCGGATCAAGATATTGAAAGTCAGATTGGCCTGGATGTGAAAGGACCGCATACTTCTCTTTAATACTTGAGCTGAATCCTTAAAAATAACAAAGTTATAAAGATAGGCATACATGACGCCAATCGCGATACTTAAATAAAACCAAGGAAATTGTGCAGGCGATAACTTTAAAAAGGAAGAAAAGTAGACTGTCATAAAACCGACCATGCCCAACGAAAAATAACGACTGCCGTGCTTGGAGAAGTAAAATGCACTGAAAATGATCGCAATCATCAAGGTTCCTACAAAATAAGCATTGTTGGCCAGCAGGCTGCCAAGCGATATTCCGAAAACCGCTGATATTGCCAACAGGAGCGTTGTCACCTTTTTTTGTTGTTTTGTATCATCCATCACCGTCATAATTCCAAGCATACCCAAAATGCCGGCAACAAGGGCGGGAGTGAACAGTCCATTTCCGCTGGCATGCAGGATAAACAGCATCGTGAACACTGAAGAAATCAGGCTAATTGTCGCTTTTCCAGCCTGCTGGAACCTTTTTCTTCCGGGATCCGAAGCCAGCAGTCTGCCAAGCCAATGGTGTTTTATATGTAGTTGCTTCATGGAAACAATCCGTCCTTTTTTCTACTGATTTCATTTTATCCGTCAATCTTTGATACCTTTTCTATTCCCTTATGTTAAGTTGCCTACCCGTTCATTTCAACTTTTTACTCTGACCGCCTCACTGTTCGGAATCGTAAAATCGGGGGATTTTAGGGGAAGGAGCTGAGCGAATGTACCAATATGAAAAAATCATTAAAGCCGAACGAATCAGAATCGTTCGGCTTTAATTTGATTATTCAAACGCCCAGAAGCCAAGGGATTGCGACCGCCAGCAGGATGATCACGATCAACACTGTCCAAGCAAGCGGCCGTGCAAAGTTGATCGTCCAGCCCACCCCGAATCGTTTTTCAAGAAATAAAGCGGGGTCTTCCGGATTGAAGTAAAATTGACCAAGTTTCCAATGCCTATCATCATCCCGATCAATGGCATCGCCCTGCTTGTCTGTGCCCGTCTTGATTCTGCTTCCCCCTTGCCCGGTATTAAAGGCAAGGAATATCGCTCCCGCTACCATCGCTCCGGACAAGAATATCGGGACAATCGTCAATAGCTGTGTGTTTACTGGAAAAATGAAGGAAATTTGCGTAAAAGCGAACAACAAGGTTAAAGCTGTGCCCGAAACAATAATATAGCCGGACCATCGCCTGCGAAAACGGATGTTTTGTTCCATCGATTTTTCGGGATTAGCTGCGTTAAGCTGCTGTTTCGCTTTGGAAATCATCGTGTTGATGAATAAAAATAAGCTGGTTAAATATACTTGCATGATAGGCATCATTAACATGGAACGATAGGATTTATCCGCCCAGTTCGTCACTTCTCCCGAAAAGTTATACTGCATTGGAATGCGTTCCGGGATTTGCTCATAAAAAGAAATCGTCAGCAGCAAGGTCAAGAAAGAGAGCAAATAAGGAATTGCGAACCACCAATTCGTTACTGTCAATTGCTTCTGCTGAAAGTGGAGATCGATCGTCACCTGCTGGGGTTTTTGCTCTGTCCACTTGCTTTCTGCCTTCAGTTTTTTCATTTTTCGATGGAAAACAAGATAGACCAAGAAAGAAACAACAGAATAGACCACAAGCCCGCAAGCAATGGCCAGGCTTATTTGTTCTTCCCCTTCTAGTGATTGGACGACGGTGAAACTTCCAATCATGACGAGGAAGCTAACTATCCCGGTTGAATAGACATACATCCGTCGCATTTTTTTCAATCGTGGATCGTTATAAATCTCTTCTGGGACATAAACACCAAAGCTTTCCGTTTTTCTTGTTAAATAAGGTGTAAACATGACGACAATAAAAACCGGAAGTAAACAGACAACAAAAATGCCGGCAATAACCAAAGCATCCATCAGTACTCATCCCCTTCATCTGTTAATTGTTTAAATAATTGACGACAAAAGGAAGTAAATTCTCCTTCTGTCATCCCCCTGCATGCGGATTCTGCGATCAGCGGCCGAAGTGATTGAGCAAGTTTTTCTTCGTACTCCCCATCTACAGATGGTATGCCTTCCGGATTGACCACCACGCCTTTTTGACGATGGATCAATATAAACCCTTCTTGCTTCAGCTGCTGATACGCCTTGTTCACGGTGTGCAAATTGATTCCTAAATCGGCTGCAAACCTGCGGACAGACGGAAGTCCATCCCCCGGCTTGAGATCCTTTCTGGCAATCTGAATCATGATTTGGTTTTTTAACTGTTCATAAATTGGTTCATTCGACTGTAAATCGATGTTAATCAACACAATTGCTTCACATCCTTTTATGTGCTAACTGTTATATTAATAGTATAACAGTTAGCACATAAAAAATCCATTGTCATTTATGATGTTTTCAAATTTAGCTGAAGCCTTGCCGGAACATCAATCAATAAATCAGTCTAAAAGAGGTTGAAAACACCTATTTAATGACATAAGGAAAAAACCGAACGGGTTCGGAAGCTGCAGACTTCGAACCCGTTCGGTTTTTCTTTCTGTCCCTTTTCCTCTATTCCAGCGAACCTTGTATTCCTCCTACAAAGTCGACTTTATCTTCAGCCACGGGCGTGATTCTCTCCATTCAACTTCTAAAGGAACTTGAAACGTCTCCATCAACCTGGAATCGGTCAATGTTTTTGCTTTTTCCCCTGCGGCCACCACTCTCCCTTGATTAATCAGCAATCCATGCGTGACGGCCGGAATCACTTCCTCCAGCTGGTGCGTGACATACAGCAGTGTCGGTCCACCCTTTTGAACGGCCATTTTCTGGACGGTGGTTAGCAGTTGTTCTTTCGCATAGATATCCAAGCCGTTGCACGGCTCATCCAGTATTAGTATTTTCGGCTCTGGCATTAAAGCCCGGGCAATAATGACCCGGCGTTTTTCCCCTTGAGAAAGTTTCACAAATGGATGCCCGGCAAAATCGGCCATTTGCATCTCATCAAGCAATTGTTCTGCTCGCAAGACATCCTGATTATCAACCTTCTCATAAATACCGATCGAAGCATGCTTTCCGCTCAGTACCACTTCCAATGCTGTATCGTCCGCTCTATTAAGGAATTGTTCATCGACCGCGGAACTTACCCAACCAATGGATTTGCGAAGTTCAGGCAAATTCGTCCTGCCAAATCGATTTCCCAGAACATCAACAGTTCCTTGGGCAGGCCACTCGTAACCTGTCACGATTTTCAATAGAGAAGTTTTTCCGGAGCCGTTCAAGCCCAGGATCACCCAATGTTCGCCCGAGCTTACCTGCCAATCGACCTCTTGTAAAATCTTTCTGCCGTCTCGCTGAAAGGTGATTTTTCGGGTTTTGATTATCTCTTTCTGCATCCTTCCACTTCCGTTCCGCTACTTTTTCTATTTTTTCGTCCTTCTATATAATCACCTTTCATCATAGAACGATATTTGCAGGATTTCAACACGTAAACTGAATATTCACACACCTTATATCACCTCCACCCAAAAAATGAATCTTTTTACCTATGTCCATTGATGAAGTATCCATGATATACTTAATTCAATTATTGTTGTTCGGTATGATTGTAATGAAAGAAGAAAAAGCTTTTAAGCGATTATCGTCTTGAATGATTTTATAGAGCAAGAATAGTAATATATTGTGCTAAAAGCACGTGGAGGAATTTTTTTATGACTAACGGTACAGTAAAATGGTTTAACGCAGACAAAGGTTTCGGTTTCATTGAAGTAGAAGGTGGCGACGACGTATTCGTTCATTTCTCTGCCATTCAAGGCGAAGGCTTCAAAACATTGGATGAAGGCCAAGCAGTTACTTTCGATATCGAAGAAGGCAACCGTGGACCTCAAGCAGCTAATGTTGAAAAAGCGTAACTAGTCTAACAAAAGGCTTTCCTGTCACAGGAAAGCCTTTTTTGTATTTCCAAAGCTGCTTAGAAAGCTTGAAATGACTGGCTGAATTCAGCTGAAGTCGGGTAAGATAACCTGGTAAATTGATTATACTCTTGGAGGGTTCCATATGAATGTTTCCAATAACACCATTTTGATAACAGGCGGCTCCTCCGGAATCGGGCTTGCCCTGGCTGCACGTTTCCTGGAAGACAACAATACTGTCATCATCGTTGGCAGGAATGAAACAAAGTTGGACGATGCGAAACAAAAATACCCGCAGCTGCACACCCGTAAATGCGATATTGCCGACGAAGCGGATCGAGTTGCACTGTTTGAATGGGTAAAAAAAGAATTTCCTACAATCAACGTCCTTGTAAATAATGCGGGCATTCAACAAAGAGCAAACTTGTTCGAGGCGGCCGACCATTGGGCCGATTATCAAAAGGAAATTTCGATCAATGTCGATGGGCCAATCCATTTATCCATGCTGTTTGCACCCCATCTTGCCAACCAGGATAGTGCGGCAATCATCAATGTATCTTCCGGTCTGGCGTTCACACCAGGAGTATGGGTTCCTGTCTACAGTGCCACAAAAGCCGCCATCCATTCTTTCACAGTATCGCTCCGACTACAGCTAGCCGGAACGGGTACAGAGGTCATCGAAGTTCTTCCTCCGGCTGTCAATACAGATTTAGGCGGAGCCGGCCTCCATACATTCGGTGCCGACCTGCATGAATTCGCGGATTCTGTATATAGCAGAATCAAACAAGGCGATTTGGAGATCGGGTTTGGTACCTCAGAAAAAAGACTGCGCGCATCGCGTCAGGAGTTAGAGGAAGGTACACAACATGCTTGGAGAAACTTTTTAAAGAACAATCCAGACTTCCTTTGAGATAACAAGAAATCACCGCCGGAAAAGAATCCGACGGTTTTTTTATAGGAACCCGATAAACTCACGCAGCGAATACAACGTATTTCCATCCCTGCCTGTTACAGTTTCAGCTGTGAGCATCGAATTGAGTATGGCTTCTTCTGTAGCGTCTGCAACTGCAAGGAATGCCGGGTCGATGTCATCCTCATGAATGTAGCGATGACAATTAACTCTCCCATCAGAACGATGAGCGACTTGATTGACTGTGGAAAATCCGATGACGATATCGCCGCTGCCGTTTCCAATATAGGAACCACAACGGCTCAAACCAACCCCCGCTCTTTTAATGATTCGTTTCAACTGGCGCGAAGATACTGGCAAATCGGTTGCAACCACGATCATCACCGACCCCTTGTCGAGTTCATCGCGCTGTACTGCCAGCCGTTGTTTAATGATTTTCCCTGCTTGCTTGCCGTTTATCCGCAGCTGTTCCAAGGAGCCGAAATTAGTAAGTGTCAGGACTCCGATTGTATAAGAGCCATGCGGGTAAGAGACCACCCTGGAAGAAGAACCAATCCCACCTTTCAGCCCGAAGCATTTCATTCCTGTGCCAGCACCGACTCCCCCCTCTTGAAAATCGGTGGTGACGGAAGTCAATGCTTCTCTAACGTGTCTGTTCTGAACTGCTCTTGTCCGAATATCATTCAGGTACATATCATTGCATTCCCCGACAAGCGGGTTGACCGTCCCGGTCGTCCGGCCTATTTCCGGGTTATGCTCCAGCATATAATCGATCAAACTATCCGTACACGTTCCAATGCTTAAAGTGTTGGTCAACAGGATAGGCGTTTCGATCGTCCCCAGCTCTTCCAGCTGAATTGCGCCCACCGACTTGCCAAAACCATTGAGAACATGGACAGAACCCACAACTTTGTTGGTGAATAAATTGCCTTGGTGAGGAAGGATAGCTGTGACCCCAGTCTTTAACGGCCCGTCATCAATAGTGGCATGACCAACCGTCACCCCGCTCACGTCAGTAATTTTATTCAAGCGTCCGGTTTCCAGGCTGCCAATCTCGATACCATAATCCCTGATTCTTTTCTGCATGTGACTGTCCCTCCTCTTTCCTTAGCTGCTTCTCATTTTACAGGAATCCAGATTTCTGAATAAAGATCAAGGCGGGCTGGATCATCACTGGAATACACTTCTAATTCCGGTGTCCCTGCATGCTTGTAACCACTAGTGGGAAACCATTCCGTAAAAATCCGCTTCCATACTTTCTGCATGGCACCCGGCATCGGTCCACGGACCTCGAAAACCGCCCACTTGGAAGCAGGGATGTTCATTTGCTCGAATGCTTGTGGAGGATCACCATCAAATGCTGTTGCCACCCAATAATCAATTGTCCGCTTTTCGTTTTTATTATCAACACAAACACCAAGCACCCCTTTAATCGGACCGTTATTCAGACGAAACAATCGCTCATCTGTTCCATCATTATTCACCTGATTCCATAGTTTCGGTATTTCTTTCAAGTTTTCGTCATCGGTGAGAGAAAAGGATCGTTTCATACCTGCCACTGAAAAACCTTCCATTTCGACAATTCGCCACTTCATCGGATCTGCTCCTTTCAACTGTACCTGGATGGTCAGCCGGTTATAGATTGTCAGCATTTCAGAAAGCCTTCTCGATTCACTTGGTGATATACCGTGCTGCCTTCGAAAAGCTTTTGAAAAAGCCTCGGGAGTGTCATAGCCATACTTATAGGCGAGATCGATCACCTTGCTACTGGTTTGGATCAATTCCTGTGCAGCCAATGTCAGGCGCCTGCGCCGTATATATTCACCAACCGATATGTCCGTCAAGATGGCGAATGTCCGCTGAAAGTGAAAAGCGGAAACATGCGCTTGTTTGGCAACATCCTCCAAATTGATCGGTTCCAGCAAATGGTCTTCCATATAGTCAATCGCCCGTTGGATCGATTCTACCCATGCCATGTCGTTCACTCCTTGCTTTTATACTAACAACCAGGAAAACAATCATCCTGTCATTCTATGCTTTGCTGTGGCAGTACCTACTTTTTTCATTATAAATGAAAAACACCTTCGTTTTTGTAAAAATCTGATATTTCACTATTAATCATGATGAAACAAACGTATAATGGACACGAATAATGAATACGAAAAGAAAGGGTGGATTTTCTTGAAAAGAAAAGTCACGATTTTTACGATTGTTTCCGCTTTGCTTTACGGGTTGGTCATTATTTTGACAACTCTGACACCACTGGCAGACATCGGTGAAAACGCCAATCAATTCAATACGACTGGCATGTGGCTTGCAGTCAGCATGGTCTTTATCTGCTATTTCGTGCCGTTGATCCTTTTTCTATCTGGTATGACTTGGGTGAAATTTGTAATGGCTGCATTATGCGGAGTAGGATTACTTAGCTTCCTCCCGATGTTTTTAGGAGGCTCCTTTTTTACGGTGAACAACGGGATGTCTTTATCGCTGTTTGCTTTGTTGGTTGCTTGCGGTGCAGGCGTCGTCATCAATATCATGTGGTACTTTGCAGCTTTCCGGACAAAATGATGGCTATCAAAAAAAGAGCAGGAAATTCCCTACTCTGAAAAGAAATCTTATATCTTGTTTAAATAATTCGTTAAATAAGTTACAAACTGCTTTGCCCGCATCTCGTTCGTATGATTTTGATGGATGAAGTCATATCCATTTTGGACAATTTGATTTCGTTGTTCCTCATTATTTACATAATACAACGCTTTTTCATAAATCTCATTCGTATTGCAGGCAACGTAGTGGACGCCGTCTTGAAAACCCAACTCTGTGATTTCCTGGTTTGGTTCTGCCAACAGCAACGTTTTGCACCCCAATACTTCAAAATACTTCAATACCGCAAAAGCCCCACTGGAATTTCGACTTCCACAGGTGAAAAATATTTTTGCCCGGTTCAATTCTCTGGCATACTTCTCGTTAATGTACATTTCCGCTGAGTACGGAACTTTATGACCCGGGTGCGGATGGAATACAAATCCCGGGACATCTTTCATCGTATTCAGCACTGCTTCCCGAAAAGCATAGCGACCCTTTGCTGCTAGTTGTCTCGGAGGATTCCGTTCATCTTCATAATATAACAATCCCATCAATAGATAATCGATATCCTTTTTCATCTTCCAATCCTTGATGATATCTGGATTGATCGACCATGGCAGCCAGCACAATTTATCCTTGTATTGCGGAAATACAGTCAGAAAGGGATTTTTACTGACAGAAAAAATCAAATCCACCTTGTTTTTTTCGATATATTGAATCCTTTTCGTTTTAGAAAAATGCAAGTCGATCACAAAACAGGCCTTGGGAATATCAATATCTGCCAAACCGGTTATGACAGGCGCGAGCCCATTGTCCCAGGCAATATCATAATGAAATATAAAATCCGGTTTCCATTGTAATGCACCCAGAATCTCATGGATGTTCCCATCCTCATGCCAATAATTCACTTCTGCAAATTCCTCGATAGCACGCAACATATCTATCTTTGGTTTATGCTTGGGAAAATCCAGCCAAAATTGTCTTACCAGAATCAGGATTTTTAATTTTTGTTCCAATCGGACCGTTCACCCCCAATGATGGACACTCATTTTCTTTTCCTGCCCCATTGCCATATAATATGTGAGGGATTTTCTAATGGACTAGATAGCTATCATAATATAGAGGAAATTTGTTTGATGCTGGGACAAAAAAGAGGCTGCATCCGGGATCAGTCAGGAAACAGCCTCTTCTGGATATAATTCTTCTGTGTTTTAATCGCCGCTCGGCGGTTCTTTGCTTTCTTCTCCATTTTCCCCTTCAAATCGCAGTCCCCAGCCGGTCAATGCCGCTACCAGCATCACGATAACAAGAAACCATCCTTGGAATACGAACGGGAATACAGAAGTCGGCGCTACAACCGGCAGCCAATCGTACGTGTCCTGCATCATTTGGATCGTCGACCAACCCAATAGTACAGGCGCTCCCCACGGGAAGATGTATCCCAGTGCAGACGTGACCGCATCAAGCATGTTCGCCCTCCGATAGCGATGTATGCGGTATTTGTCGCCCAGCTCCTTGACAAATGGAGCAGCGGCAATTTCCGCAGCAGTGTTGATGGTGATAGCACTATTCAGCAAGGCAACAATCGACCAGATGGCAAATTCAGCTTTACGGATCGATGTCTTAATCCATTTGACCAACGCATTGGTGATGACATTCATCGTGCCACCCAAGCGAAGCAAATGAGCAGCCCCCACTATCAATAAGATTAAAATGGCCATATTAATATAACCTGTGATTCCGTTGATAAGCGCACCTTCCACAATAGCATCCGAATCCGGATTGAATCGGATAATATCGCTGAAGGCTCCCAAATTTAAGAAAACAATCAACGGAATCGAAACAATGATTCCCCACGTCAACGAAGTAATTAAATGATGTCCGGATAAAGCAAGAATCAATACGAGAGCGAACGGAATCAACATCAATAACCCTTTAGGATCGGCGGAATCGAGCATCGCGGTACGAGCTGTTTCATCTGTGGAAACCGCTGCGCCGCCTCCAAATATGGCAAACAGCAGTGTGGTTGGAATAGCAGCAATGATTGCGTATTTGAATCGGCTGCGTACTACGCCGGGCACATCGGCGTTTTGTGTCGTAGCGGAGACGATCGTCGTGTCCGAAACAGGAGCCAAGTTATCACCGAACACCGCACCGGCTAAAATCGCCGCGAACAACATGACAGGATCGGCTTCGGTTGCAATTCCTGCCGGATACATGAGCGTACAGAAAGCAACTGTAGTACCATATCCCGTTCCGACAGCAGTGGAAAAGACTGCTGCAAGCAAGAAGGTCAAAGCGACGAAAAGTCCACCGGTCAGGCCGGTAATCGCACCGATCCACACCAGCCCCTCAACCAAACCACCGGTCTGCAGGACTTGAGCAAACATCCCGGCATAAAACCAGGCAACCATGGCAATTACGCCGATTGGCTGGGCAAGACCATCAAATAAACCCTGTGCATAATCCTCCCATTTGCTTTTACTGAACAACAGCCCAAGCGTTAAACCGATGACAGCCCCCATCACCAAACCGATTTCCGATGACAGCTGCAGTACACTCGTCGTTATCGCCCAAATCACAAAAAACAATAACGGGACAGCTGCACCGAAGGCCCCTCCCCGGAACTCCAGTTTGGTGACGGCTTTACTGCCGGTTGCACGGGCAAGATCTTCCGTATCCTTTGTCATATTCCCCCACCTCAATTCCAAAAAAATAAAAAACATGGATGCTGTTTTTTTATCATGACAGGAAACCATGTTTATATAGCACATTTTATCATACCGGATTTTATTTAAGGAATAGAAGAATATATTTCCTGAAAACGAGCCATTGGACCTATAATACTCCAAATGGATATCGCA
The DNA here is from genome assembly GCF_009602435.1 of Sediminibacillus terrae. Classification (GTDB taxonomy): domain Bacteria; phylum Bacillota; class Bacilli; order Bacillales; family Amphibacillaceae; genus Sediminibacillus; species Sediminibacillus terrae. Next base: position 18,791 of record NZ_VZDQ01000027.1, on the reverse strand, counting down.
TGGAAGCATCTTTCGGAATATCCTTCAACAAACTTCCATTTTAATGGATCAACCTATGTTTCATATAAAACACCCCAAACGTTAAATTTTCAATAACATTTGGGGTGCAATATGTTTTAAATGCCTATTTCGCATTTCATTGTACAAATATGTTTGTATCCAGTCGGAAAGCTTCTCACTGTTGCTCCTGGGACAACAGTGAAATTACAGCTTTCTTAATTCATGCATAATACTTTCCGGATCTAACCGCTGCATAAAATCCGGATTCACGTAGGCAGAACGGATAATTCCGGACTCGTCGATCATAAAAGTGGAAGGAATCGGCAGGATCCAACGGTTCGTCGCGTTGTATTCTGTCAGATCCATACCAATTTGTTTCATAATATCCTGGATGTAATCCGGAACGTCGTAAAGAATATTATAGAAAGCAGCCACAAGACCGTGTGTATCGCTAAGTACTTGGAACGTCAGTTCTTCTTTCTCCTGCTGGGAAAGCGTGTTGTCCGGGCTTTGCGGGCTGACAGCGATCAACCGCCCTCCAAGGGCTTCGATGTCCGGCAATAGCCTCTGATAAGCCTTAAGCTGACTATTGCAGAACGGGCACCATCCACCGCGGTAAAAAGTCAGGACAACAGGTCCTTTGGACAATTCCTCATAAAGGTTAACCTCTTCTCCCAAAGCATTCTTGAGTGTAAAATCCTTTGCCTTCTGCCCCTCCTGTCGCCCGTACACAATATCGGATTCCTGCTGCTCCCGAATCTGACGGAACATCTCCGTTTGAATATCCAAAGGGGTATGGGCAATAAATTCTTGTTTGGCTTCCGCTAAAGTTTGAGTTAATGACATGTTTTGCATCTCCTTTTTAATTAGAACTTTCTCAAAAGAGTCTGTATATTAAAAAGACTTGCTGGTTTATTGTCATGCTAAATCTCCATTAATGATGCTTCATTCGCCAGACATCTCGATCGGCGATTCGATCAACGCCACCCTGCCCTCCCTGCGCAAATGAATGATTTGTGCCGTCAAGCCAACAATGAGAATAACGAATAGAGCGGCTTGGGCGCCTAGAAGAATTGGCGACTTCACATCGGCGGCTATAGGATTGCCGTCCGGAACACGGGTCAAGGTTTCGGTAACGGTCGGTACCATCAATAGAAACGCCGTCAAACTAAGGGAGATTGTTTCAAGGTACTTGCCTGCACGCCCGAAACCCCCAATACGCCCTATGCTGTATCCGGTGAGCAGCAATAGGATTGTAGCTGTTCCAATGACATAGCTGACCGATTGATGTGCGATGGGGAAAACGGTGATAGCACCAATCAGCATCGAAATAAAATAGAAGATACCGGACCTAGACCGAGGCACGATCCGTCCGTAACGAGCAAACATATATATAGCCAGCGGAATAGCGGGTAAGCTGCTGAGTGTATGCACCCAGCCGAGTGATGAAATTCCAAACATAATTGTCTCCTTCCAGTCCTTAAGGACAAGGGTATTTGTTCTGTCTTCGTGCGAGTCAATACTAGCAGCTGACAGCATTCTGATCAGATCGGTGATGACTTGACTTGGATTAGGATCAGCAACATTGATGATAGATGGAGGCATCGGCATCGACATCCATACCTGCACGGATTGTGTCGCAAGGAAAAGCGGCAAACATCCCCTCCTAAAATATAGAATTTCCGGCCAGCACGGTTCTTTAATTGACGGCAAACTACCTACTAGAAGGTAGATTATAAGGCGAAATCCACCATTAAAACTTGGCGTCTCTTTCCATCTGAGCAACCATCACCACACTAAAACACTAGATGGAGACGGCCATAACTGATTTCGGTTTTCCGGCTATGAAAACTGGTAAAATCCTATAGCAGTTCTTGGGTATGTAGTCTGATTCATCGCCAGTCAGCATGTTTCCCAACCATTTAGCAACAAGGTACAGTCCTAGCTCCCCGCGGTTCACTATGGCACGAGGTATCCTGTAGACTCACTTGGATTTAACGAACTCGCACGGCTTGCCCCCAAGATTGAATAAATGTTCACAGGATAGGAGATCCCAATCTCGGCTTCACCCGCAGACTGACAATGTGAGCAAGACCGCAGCGAATTGTTGTCTCAGTATAATCCGCACAACTAGTGAGCTTATTCTAAATAATACGCAGACTTCCCCCTAAGTGGGTTAATTTCAAGGGAGGTCATGTTGAGCCCCTTTCATCTCGATCATAACTTCAATTTTCGCCATCGCGACTTTCATTGCAAGAGAGACTCGAAGTGAACCGTTCCAAGAGTTGATCTGTCACGGCGCCGAATATCTGCGGATCACCATAAGCCCGCGCCGAAAGCATCGCGCCATGAACCGTGGCCATGAATGTTTCGGCCTCGTCACCAGGGGCACTCACAAGATGAAGTTGCTTGTGCCGCACACCGCGTTCCAACACGGATGTCAACCATGCCGACAGGTAGCGGAAATGTGACTGGACCTCTTCTACGACTTCCTCGGGAAGGACGGGAAGCTGGCTTGCCAACAGCGCGCAGACACAAAACGGAGCGCTTGCGTCCGTGATACAGGCTTCCCAATAACCAACGTAGAGCCGAAGCTGTTCCAGCGGATCAGATACCTGAAGTTCGAGATTCGCCATCCCCGCTTTAGATTCTTCCCGATATCGCCTAACGAGCGTTCGTACCAAATCGACCTTGCTTGGAAAATGGTGATGGATACTCGCCTTACGAATCCCAACTACATCAGCAATGTCGGCATAACTGAAACCGTTGTAGCCGCCAGTGACGATCAGAGAACGCGCACAAGCCAGAATGTCATCATAAGTGGTAGATGTTTTTGCCATACCTCTGCACTACCTCCTAGTTGTAATGTGCCAACAAATCATCTACCACCTTGATATTTACCTTACGAATCTCAGCCGCAACAATGCGGGCATAACTGGATCATTGTAGCCGCCAGTGACGATCAGAGAACGCATACAAGCCAAGGGGGTATCATAAGTGGCAATTTGATTTGTCACACTTATCCTACCATCAGGTAGGTAGTCTGTCAATATATCATTCACCACCTTGAAAATTATTTCATTTTTACGTACTCATTGATTGACTAAATTTTACTTTATAATGTCCTTATCACTTTCTCGTTACTTTTCCAAGACGAACTTCTCCCTTTTCAATCAAGGAAATGCGATTATAATGTGATTAAGTTCTTCACATAATGGAAAGAAGAATTAGGAGTAAAAACTAAAAGCGAAAAGAGATAAAAAAAGGCCGGACCCCTACTGGATCCAGCCTCGATTTGATTAACTTAAAATGATTGTGTATCTCTCCTTTTTCCCACATTCTACCCTCGAATGTACCAACTATTTAGCAGTAGGTACAGACCTTTTGGAATGGGGAAGAAGAAAGTAACAGGGAGATAACAGCAAGGGCTTGTGCCTGTTTTTATTACTCCACTGTCACACTCTTCGCCAAGTTACGCGGCTTATCAACATCACAGTCACGGTGCAATGCAGCATAATAAGCAAGCAGCTGCATTGGAACGACACTTACCAGTGGTGTCAGCAATTCATGTACATGAGGGAGAACCAAGGTGTCGCCCTCCTGTTCCAAACCTTTCATGCTGATAACGCAGGTCTTCGCTCCGCGGGCCGCAACCTCCTGGACATTGCCGCGGATGGATAAATTGACACTTTCCTGAGTCGCCAGCGCAATCACTGGAGTGCCTTCTTCGATCAACGCAATTGTGCCATGCTTCAGCTCACCACCGGCGAAGCCTTCTGCCTGAATATAGGAAATTTCCTTCAGTTTCAAGGATGCTTCCTGAACGACAAAGTAATCAAGTCCTCTGCCGATATAAAACGCATTGCGTGTCTCTGTAAAGAAGTCTCTGGCAATTTCTTCGATTATTTCTTTTTGGTCGGTCAAACCTTCCATCGCGTTGGCCACAATAGCCAGTTCCTGAAGTGGATTGAAGTCGAAAGGCAAGCCCTTCGCTTTTGCTGTGTCCACAGCCAAAATGGCTAGCACCGCAATCTGTGCTGTATATGCTTTGGTGGAGGCAACGGCGATTTCTGGTCCTGCATGCAAGTGCAGGGTATAGTCTGCTTCACGAGAAAGGGTGGAACCCGGAACGTTTGTCAACGTTAGAGACGGGTGTCCTAATTCTTTGATTTTCACTAACACAGAACGGCTGTCGGCTGTTTCACCGCTCTGTGAAATAAATACAAACAAAGGCTTTTCTGATAATAACGGCATGTTGTAAGAAAATTCACTGGCAATATGAACTTCCACGGGAACATTGGCAATGTTCTCCAAGAACTGTTTTCCTACCAGTCCTGCATGGAAGCTGGTACCTGCCGCAATGATGTAAACCCGGTCGGTTTCAAGCATTGCCTGGCGCACCTGTTGATCCAGTTTGATTTCATCGTTTTCATCCTGGTATTCCTGAATGATCTTCCGCATCACAAACGGTTGTTCATCGATTTCCTTCAGCATGAAATGAGGGTATGTCCCCTTTTCGATATCCGTAGCATCGATTTCGACCGTGAACGGTTCCCGTTCAACGACCGTACCGTCCAGTTTTTGCAATTCTACGTTGTCTCTCGATACAATGATGATTTCTTTGTCTTCCAGCTCCATATAACGATCCGTCACTTGCAGCGTTGCCATCGAGTCACTGGCCACCACATTGAAACCATCGCCAAGCCCTACCAATAACGGGCTTTTGTTTTTGGCAACATAAATGGTCTCTTGATCTTCAGCGTCAATTAGAGCAACTGCATACGAGCCCTTCAACAAAGCAATCGCTTCGCGAAAAGCCTGGACGACATCACCAAGCTCTTGATAAAGTTTTTCAATCAGCTGAACGATGATTTCTGTATCTGTCTCGCTATGAAGCGTGACATCGCTCAAAAACTCACTGCGGACATCTTTATAGTTTTCAATTACGCCATTGTGAACGATTGTGAAGCGTTGCGTCGTGCTTTGATGCGGGTGGGCATTTTCTTCACTGGGAGCACCATGTGTTGCCCAGCGCGTATGACCGATACCCATCGTCGCAAAGCTATCATCTGTTTCCACCTTTGAGCGCAATGCCGCTATCCGGCCTTTCACCTTGAACAAATTGATGCCATCATCGTTCAAGGTGGCGATTCCTGCAGAGTCGTATCCGCGGTATTCCAGTTTTTCCAAGCCGTTTAAAAGTACTTCCTTCGTATCGTTGCTTCCAATATAACCTACAATTCCACACATATCGTTGTTATCCTCCTTGAATATAAGGGGCAAACAAACGACCAGCAGAAAAAGTCATCTGCGAAAAATGCCGATTTTCGCGTACAGCAAAAAACTGCAAAATCCGCCAGAAGACTGTTTCCTCTATGACTTTCAGGGGCGTTTCGTTTGCCCCTTTCCCGTAAAATGATTAATAATATCATCTTGTCTTTGTCCTTGTACAAAGAGTCGCCTCTTTGGTTTCGAAGCAAAAACATAACGGTTGAGATGTGTGCAACCGGGAGGCATCCGCCGAACTGCTCGATAAACCTCCTCCTCGTCAACTATTTTCCTCCGTCCGGAAAATAGCCCAGGCGCTTTATGAACCTTTACCTTTACATCGATCCTCCTTCCTTTTTGAATGAAGCATCCATGCCCTAACTGTTTAACCGGTCAGTTAGCCAGTCAAACCTTTAAAAGCAGAATACACTTTATTTTACTGCAAAAAAATCAGACTGGCAATAGTTCTTTCTGTCCGGACATAATAAAATATGCATAAAACGGAATAGAAGTGCCGTTTTATGCATATTCATTTTTTCGAAGTTATCTATTCCCGCAAACCGAGCAATTCATCGATCACATTCGCAACCCGGTCAACATACTTTTCACACTCTTCCTTGGTCGGTGCCTCTACCATGACACGCACCAACGGTTCGGTACCGGATGGACGGACCAGCACCCGGCCATTGCTGCCAAGTTCTTCTTCCACTTTTTCGATGGCATCCTGAATGGCAGTATTGACCAATGCTTCATGTTTGTCGACTACTTTAACGTTTTTCAGTACCTGCGGGAACTTTTCCATTTCCGAAGCAAGTTCGGATAATGGCTTACCCGTTTCCTTCACGACATTGACGAGCTGCAATGCAGTCAGCATGCCGTCGCCAGTTGTATTGTAGTCAAGGAAAATGATGTGTCCGGACTGCTCTCCACCGAGGTTGTAGCCGCCTTTTCGCATTTCTTCCATGACATATCGGTCACCGACCGCTGTTTTATCACTTTTCATTCCGTGTTTTTCGAGCGCTTTATAAAAACCGATATTGCTCATTACGGTCGAAACTACTGTATTATGACGCAGCAAGCCCTTGTCGTTAAAATACTTACCACATATATACATAATCTGATCGCCATCGATAATATTGCCAAGCTCATCTACCGCAATCAAGCGGTCGCCATCACCGTCAAAAGCAAGCCCGATATCCGCTTGTTTTTCCAATACGAAATCACGCAGCGTTTCAGGGTGGGTAGAACCGACCCCGTCGTTTATATTCAATCCATCCGGTGACGTACCGATGGAAGAGATGTCCGCTTCCAAATCGGCAAACAGATGGGAAGCCAGTGAAGAAGTAGCTCCGTGGGCACAATCCAAGGCTATATGAAGCCCGTCAAAGTCATTGTCGACCGACTGTTTCAAATACTGAATATACTTTTGACCGCCTTCAAAATAATCATTGACTTGACCGATATCGCCCCCGACAGGACGCGGCAAATCGTCTTCATCGCGGTCCATCAGTGACTCGATTTCCTGCTCTTGTTCGTCTGAAAGTTTAAAGCCGTCAGGGCTGAAGAACTTGATCCCATTATCCTCTACTGGATTATGGGATGCAGATATCATGACACCTGCTTCCGCGCTGAGTGCTTTTGTTAAAAAGGCAACGCCGGGAGTCGAAATCACGCCAAGGCGCATCACCTCTGCGCCAATCGACAAAAGACCGGCAGACAGTGCGTTCTCCAGCATATTACCGGAAACTCTTGTATCGCGGCCGATTAAAATCTTCGGCCTGCTCGTTCCCTTGGTCAGAACATAACCGCCAAAGCGGCCCAATTTAAATGCAAGTTCTGGTGTGAGTTCTTGGTTTGCTATCCCTCTGACTCCATCTGTTCCGAAATATTTTCCCATGATGCACCTCTCCTTTATTCCTTCACGTGAAATATCATTCTATCTGGACGGTTATTTCTTCAAATTCTGGTTCTACCGCTACTCCGTCCGGACCGCTTATACTGACTGGCAGCTTGTGCTCTCCTTCATCCAGGCTCCCGGCATCGACGGATAACTGAAAATCGCTGGCTGAAATTCCGTCAAGCTCTTCTTCGGTGCCCAGCGCCGTCACGTCCATTTCATCTTCTTCCGGTTCGATAAAATTCAACGTTGCGTCTTCCGGAAGATTCCGGACGTCGATTGGAACGTTTTCAATGGTAGACGTTTCTGTGCGCTCCAATTCAATTTGTACTTTCACCTGTTCCGGCTCCACCAGACGCATCTCCGAGGATGGTGCCAGACTGACTTCCATAGTCGTCGCCTCTGTAATCTTGGAAAGATCAATTTCTTCGGTTTCGATTTGTTCGATTTTCGCCAGATTTTCCTCTGAAGCATAGACCTTGACGTCGCTTGGTTCTACTTCCATCGACTTAATCGAATATCCGTCCGGCAGTTCTCCTCTGGTCACAGTTTCTACCGGCACTTCTTTATTTGGACTGTTGATGTCGACAGATACCTCGACCGTTTCCGGCTCCACCCGGACACTCAGTTCATTGCCCTGACTGTCATAGACTTTGACCGGTACTTCTCTGGAATCAATTGGTTTATCTACATCCTTCAAATCGACATAAGCCTTTACGACTGCAACCTTGTCCACTTCGCTCTGCGAACTGGTTATCTCCACTGTTTCCGGTTCTGCAGAAGCATCTCCGATTTCAAATCCGTCCGCTAATTGACTCGGATTGATATAATCCACTTCCACAGGGAACGATTCGGCTGCTCGTTCCTCTATCGTCACTTCAGCAGTCTTCGGCTCCATGTCGACATTGATGTCGCTCGGAATGCCTGCATATTGAATTTCAACGTTATGCGTGCCCGGTTCAAGCCCCTGCAAGTCGACAAACACTTCAAATGACCGCTGTCTTACCAAAGGGGTTACAGAACTATTCGGACCTTCTATATTCATGTTGACGTTTTCCGGCACACCGCTTACCACATATTTTTCTTCGTCGATTTCAATGTTGACCGGAACATTGTTCATTGTTTCTATTTGCTCAGAACCGCTTGGAATGAAGGTTTTCGAGTCATCTGGCGGAGCGATATTATCATCCAGCCTTACTGCTGTGAACAGTAATATCGCCATTGCCAATGATAATCCTCGGATAACCCAAGGACTTTTCAGCCAATTATCCATTCTTCTTCCCCCTCCAGTTCCAGCTTTTTGCCATAGGGGTCTTGGACGTGACATCCAACTCTTGTTTAAGCATCTCGATCAGTTTTTCCTGATCCAAATCCCTGTGAAGCTCTCCATTTTTTGTACAGGAGATTTGTCCGGTTTCTTCCGACACCACCACGGTCAATGCATCGGTAACCTCGCTGATACCCATCGCCGCCCTGTGGCGCGTTCCCAATTCCTTCGAGATAAATGGGTTTTCCGATAATGGCAAATAACAGGCGGCGGCGATGATTTGTTCATTTTTAAGGATGACTGCCCCATCGTGTAAAGGGGTATTGGGAATAAATATATTGGTCAACAGCTCATTGGTCAGTCTTCCATTGATCGGGATCCCTGTCTCTACATAATCACCCATCGGCGTTTCCCTTTCAATGGTGATCAGTGCTCCGATTCTTCGTTTTGCCATATAATTGCACGACTTTACAATGGCATCAACGTTTCGATTCAGCAATTCTTCTTCGGAAGTGGTGTTCCGTGAGAAAAAGCTTCCCCGGCCCAGTTGTTCCAAAGCCCGTCTGAGTTCTGGCTGGAACAGGATGATGATTCCCAGGAACCCCCACGTGATTGCCTGCCACATCAACCAGTTGACGGTTCGCAAGTCAAGTACACTCTCGCTGCTCAAAAACCAAATTCCAAGCACGACAAAAATGCCCTTTAACAATTGAATGGCTTTCGTGCCTCTGATTAACATGATCAATTTATATAAAACATACCAGACAAGGGCAATATCTATTCCGATTCTAAGTATGTCGAGTACGTCGAATCCCCCATCAAACATGTTTCCACGTCCTTCTATGCATGAAATCTTCTTCCTATCTGTTGAATGATAACGCTATGTACTTGCATTTTAATTCCTCTCAATAGAATTCTCAAGTACCATCCCTCCGGACAAGCTATTTTATTATATCATATATTAACCTTATTCAATAATTGCTCTTAAATGAATATACTTCCTTGTTTTGGACAATATAAAACCTTTGCCCGCAAAAGGTGGCAAAGGTTTTGTTCATGTTCCATCAATCATTCAATGAAAATACACTCTTGGTGATATCTTTGATATGGTACCAAATCCAGTCAAACACTTGGTTCACTTCTTTCAATTCTCCACTGACCTGGCCGGCCGAAGCCATCAGGTGGTCCCCGTTGATAATGACCACATCCCCATTTACTTCTCCTTCTATCTTCACGTCTCCATTTTTAACGACTAAATCACCGTCCACCACCACATCCTCCGGAACGATGACTGTGTCATCCTGGATAACTAAGTTTTTCTGTTTGGAAACGGACAACTGGCCATCCTGGTTCCAAGCGGAGAAAATCCCGCTAAACATAAACAAGAAGAATATCGCTGCTGCTGTTATGAGTGGATGGGCTTTAAACCAGCGCATATATCCGACGCGCCTTTTTTCTTTCGGAAGACTGTCCATCACTTTTGCAGTGAAGCCGGATGGCGCCTGGACTTCACTGCCGCTCTTCAGCATCGTTACTGTTCTTTTCAACTCGTGAAAATGCTTCTGGCACGCTTCACAGGACTGCAAGTGGTTGCGCAACTTATTTTCTTGTTCCTTCGATAGGTTTCCATCCAAATATATATGCATGAGGTTGACAATTTCTTTATCGCAGCTCATTTGTATTCACACTCCTTTACACGTGGCGAAGCCGTTTCCTCAGGGTCTCCCTGCCTCGATGAATCCGTGTTTTCACTGTACCCATCGGTATATCCAATATCTCACTTATTTCTTGTAAAGACAATTCATCGAGATACCTCAAGGCAATCACTCCCCGGTATTTGGGCGGAAGTGCCATGATTTCCTGTTGAATGTAACTCTGCAGTTCCAGGCTTTCCACTTCTTCCTCGGGCAATGCTTGTTCTGCGGGCAATTGCGAATACATATCCAATCCATCGGTCCCTTTTACTTCTGCATCCAGAAAGTAATCAGGTTTTTTCTTACGGATCCTGTCAATGGACAAGTTGGTTGCAATTCGATACAACCATGTAGAAAATTTGCGACGTTCATCGAAGGTATGGATATTTACATAGGCGCGAATAAAAGCTTCTTGAGCTATATCTTCTGCTTCATGACTATTACCCAACATCCGGTAACATATTTGGTACACTTTGTTCTGATAAAAGGAAACAACATCCTCAAATGCAGATTGATCTCCTTTTTTCACTTGCTTTATTTTTTGCTTTATCATCAGATCCATTTAAAAATACCTCCGCTGCATTTGCGGTCACTACCTATACGAGTGACGATGGTTTGAGGTTTCAATTTTTTTGCTGTTTTTTGAACAAACAAAAGCAGGAACATTTTCGTTCCACCGAAAAAATAGTAAAAATTTATGTTTATAGGTCTATTAAACCGGGTAAATATTAACAACTATATTATATCAGTTTGGGAGGAAGGTATGGATATTAAATTGTATTTGTTGGAAAAAATTGAAGCTTGCCGCAAGGAAATGCTAGAACTGTCTCACAAAAAAGAACTTACCTCCGATGCAGTAGTCTCGGCCAGTACCCGGCTCGATTACTGGCTGAATGAATACGATAAAGCATAATCGAAAACAAAAAACCCCCGCTTTTCAGCAAGGGCCACACCATAAAACTACTTTAATTTTTCTCCAAATAAAGAACCCATTAATCCCACAGCTATTACAGCTGTTTTATTTTTTTCATCCAATATAGGATTTACTTCCACGAACTCCGCAGAAGTGACCATGTCTGTTTCCGCCAGCATTTCCATAGCCAGATGGCTCTCCCGGTAACTCAGACCCCCGATTACCGGAGTACCCACTCCCGGTGCATCTCCCGGATCGAGTCCATCCAAATCAAGGCTTAGATGCACGCCGTCGGTTCGATCCTTTAAATAATCGATGACTTCCGTTATCACCGCAGACATTCCCATCCGATCCACTTCATGCATTGTATATACCTTAATGCCTTTTTCACGGATAAGCTCTTTTTCCCCTTCATCCAAAGAACGCGCTCCGATGAGGACAATGTTTTCCGGTTTTATTTTTGGCTGATAACCTAGTATATTGGTCAGTCGCTCGTGTCCCAGTCCAAGATTCACCGCCAATGGCATGCCGTGTATATTCCCGGAAGGCGATGTGTCCGCCGTGTTAAGGTCTCCGTGAGCATCGTACCATATCACCCCAAGGTTTTCGTAATGCTTGGCTATCCCAGCCAAACTTCCGATAGCAATGCTATGATCTCCGCCTAACACGAGGGGAAACCTTCCGGCAGTTATCACTTCATCCACCTGCTTGGCAAGCAACTCATTCCCTTCGGCAACTTGGCCTAAATTGCGCAAGTTGTCTTGCAGCTGTTCCGCCCCCCGACTCGGACGGGAAATTTTAATATCCCCCAAGTCTTCGATTTGAAAATTCAACGCCTCCAGAGTTTCCAACACACCGGCATAGCGAATCGCGCTCGGTCCCATATCGACCCCACGTCTGTTCTGTCCTAAATCCATCGGAACACCTATAATCGATACTTTCTTATTAACCACAATGTTGCCTCCTCCCGATTTATCATCCCTTTATAACTCCAAGGATCCGCTTTCATTTTTTCAAAGTTCGTTACTTCCTATCTTCATTTTAGTCAAAAGTGCAGGAATGACTCAACCGGACAAAAAATTGTATATATATACGGAAGTGGCAGATTGATATTCCTGCCCACATAAAGGATTGACTTAAGACCTCGAGCGGGAGACGCTGAAGCCAGACACACACCCTATTTCATTCCACATAAAAAGGGTAAAACTACTGTCAACAGTAATTTTACCCTTTATTAGAAGTGGAGCCTAGCGGGATCGAACCGCTGACCTCCTGCGTGCAAAGCAGGCGCTCTCCCAGCTGAGCTAAGGCCCCATATTGGAGCGGAAGACGGGATTCGAACCCGCGACCCCCACCTTGGCAAGGTGGTGTTCTACCACTGAACTACTTCCGCATATGGTGCGGATGGAGGGACTTGAACCCCCACGTCCGAAGACACTAGAGCCTGATTCTAGCGCGTCTGCCAATTCCGCCACATCCGCAAATTTTAATGGCAACAACGAGAAAGACATGGAGAACACTGAAAACAGCCCTGTCCATCTTAAGTTAAACAATGAGCCATGGAGGATTCCGACGCCGCAGGCTAGTCCTTGCATCCTTTTGTTGTAAACCGAAAGCAAGGGGAACCGTAGGTGAGAATCCGACCACAACTTCCTTGATGAGCCATGGAGGATTCCGACGCCGCAGGCTAGTCCTTGCATCCTTTTGTTGTAAATCGAAAGCAAGGGGAACCGTAGGTGAGAATCCGACCACAACTTCCTTGATGAGCCATGGAGGATTCGAACCTCCGACCCTCTGATTAAAAGTCAGATGCTCTACCAACTGAGCTAATGGCTCACAATAAATCCAATCATCTTACTTATAAAAGAAATGGCTGGGCTAGCTGGATTCGAACCAGCGAATCACGGGATCAAAACCCGATGCCTTACCGCTTGGCTATAGCCCAATAAAAACAAAAGCAGTGCCAGCTGCTCGCACTTAAATCGTTTTTATATGTTTTTAAATGATGGAGGGAGTAGGACTCGAACCTACGAACCCGATGGGAGCGGATTTACAGTCCGCCGCGTTTGGCCAACTTCGCTATCCCTCCATGTATTAATGGACCTGTACCCCTATTATAATCTTCGGAATGCAGGTTATACAATTAAAAAGATGGTGCCGGCCAGAGGACTTGAACCCCCAACCTACTGATTACAAGTCAGTTGCTCTACCAATTGAGCTAGGCCGGCAAATGGTGGAGGATGCAGGGCTCGAACCTGCGACCCCCTGCTTGTAAGGCAGGTGCTCTCCCAGCTGAGCTAATCCTCCAACTAACTAAAACATATGGTGACCCGTACGGGATTCGAACCCGTGTTACCGCCGTGAAAGGGCGGTGTCTTAACCACTTGACCAACGGGCCAGTATTGTCTATCTTTCAAACTGACAGATACTATTATAACTCAAATAGGTGGTGTTTGTAAAGAGTAAATTTTTATATTTTATTTTCTCCTCTAACAAACGCCGTTCCTGTTTCTAAGCACGAATATGATTATAATAGGTATTGTGGATTTTGACAAGCATTTTTCCGCAAAAACTTTGCCGTTCTTCCATAAAAACAACCCCTTGGTGAAACGGCACCAAGGGGCCAATCCATTTATATAATATAGGGGGAGGTAAAAAGCTTAGTCTTCCGTGTTAATAAACAATTTCCCTTCGGCTGCTGCCTCGGTTGTATTACCGTAATCATCACTTATTTTCACCACAATTTCCGCTCCTTCCGCTACCAAATTGGAAGTAGCTGTCCAGTAACCAACATAATGTCCATCTTCGGTTTCAGTCATCGGCAGCTCGGTAGCGTTGTTGGATAAATTGGTTAAAGGCATTTTGATATAGAATGTTGCATCCAAATCCGCTTCTGAATCAAACTCGATTTTCACTGATTCGCCTGCTTGAAGTTGGACATCCTCTTCTGGTAAAACATTGGTGATTTCCGGCGCAGTCAGTTTCGCGTCAATGGTGACGGTTTTGACACGGACATTACCGGCTTTGTCAACAGCCCGGACTTTAATTTCGTTCTCACCATCATCCAGAAGAATACGCTTAGAAAACGCTCCATTTTCATCAACGTCTGCTTTCTGACCGTTCACTACCACTTTATCAAGATTGTCTTCTTCAACCTCGCCAGTAACCTTCACTACCTCTTTATTCGTTTTTTCTCCATCTTCCGGAGAAGTGATAGTAAGCTCAGGCTTCTGTTGGTCGAGTGTTATGACAACCGGGTCAGAAGGGTCAGTGGAACCGTTATCGGTAGAAGAAACAGCTGTCAGGGAATTAGCCCCTGGTTCAAGTGTAACATCGACCGAAAATTCACCAGCTTCACTGACTTCTGTCACCGCTGCTTCTTCTTCGTTATTGTAAACAGTCAGGGTTGTAGATGGTGCCGCGCTTCCAGTAACCGTAACAACTTCTTCCTTGGTATAACTGTTATCTGATGGCGATTCAATAACTGGTGCTTCAGCTGCATAGCTCACCAAGGCCCGGATCATGTAATTCCCTTCGGCCTCTGGTGTTTGACTCCAGCCACCGTCAACCAATTGCCAGCTTCTTCCGGCGTTTTCTCCATCTTCATCAGTACCTAGTCCTGGAGTGTTTGGATTTGGTTGACTTTGAATATAAACCATATAGAAATCTCCGGATACAGAAATTCCTTTATCAGCCAGGTCGACACGCGTCCACTCGCCGTTCCGCAAAGCAGTTGCATCGTATGGTCCGCCAAGTTTTTCACCTGGTGCCCCATCCGGTCCGCTGGCATCGTAGACAGCTACTTGGAATTCCTCTCCGCCAGGTACTGGCCAATCTTCTGTCCAGAAACGGAAAAGACCACCTGTAACCATGGCTGATTCCTGCCCTTCTGCAAGAGACATTTTCACAGCCCAGCCGTTGCCCGCATCATAAAATGCACGTGCATTCTCTGCTGTTCCATCATCGTAACCGATTTCTCCCGGGTACCCAATGAATGGGTCCATTTCGATTGTCAGTTCGACCGTTTCATCCGCTTCAATGGAAACAGAAACTTCTTTAGCGTGAAATTCCGGAGCCATCACACGAAGAGTATAATCTCCTTCATATGCTTCGATGGAGTAAGATCCATCTTCCCCTGTTTCCACAGGATCGACTGCTGCGTCCTCGACAAGCATCAAGGTAGCTCCTTCAATCGGTTCCCCAGTTTCTTCATTGATCACTTGGCCGGAAACCGTACCAGTCGGGATCGGATTCAACGTGAAATTGGCTTCTACTGAGCCTTCTTCCGGAACATCAACAGCCTGCTCCTCGGCATAGAACCCGTACGCGTCTGCTTGTAGAGTGTACTCTCCCGCACCATGAAGTAAGCGGAAGCTTCCATCAGCAGGGTTCGTGTCTACGGAACGATCCGTTTCAAGCACAGTGACTGTGGCATCCAATGGCAAGAGGTTTGGTTGATACTGATCGTCGATTTCCCCTTTTGCCAGCTGGGGTGCAGTCACTTCTTTCAGCTTAGAAGGTGTTAATTTTTTAGGATTGACCTTCTTTTTCTTTTCTACTTTTTTGTCAGCAGATTTCTTATCCTGCGTAGCTGCTTTTGCTTTTTTCGTCGTGTTCTTATGAAGGGAGGCAGTTGAACCATCTGCCTGATCAGTTAATGCTACATCGTCTATATACCATCCTTCACGCACTACGCTTGAATCGGTATCAACGTGAAATCCGACAAACACATTCTGTCCGGCATAATCGGAAAGGTCAACTTCTGCATCCGTCCACCCATCCGTTGTTCCGTTAAATTCTTGTAACTGATCCCAGTTTTCCATGTCAGTAGAAACCACTATATGACCGTAATCATAGTTATTTTCTAAGTTAAACCATGATTTGAATTGTAGGAAAGTATCCCCTTCAGGCACTTCCACTGGCGGCATAACCAGGGTCATGTTTGCATCACTGTCATAATCTCCCGCCAGGTTTGTCCCATAGACTTTTTCTCCTGACGCAGCTTCTTCTGGCCCGGATTCCGGCACACCCCACTGCCAAGTGTTGTTTTCCCCAAATGACAACCAGCCTACCGGGTTTGCTTCAAAGTCCTCTTCGTACCCTGCAGAAATTGCTTCTTTAATAGAAATTTGATACACGTTTGTTTCCACTTCATTTTCGCCAAAGTCCACTGCTTTCCATTTGTATTCCAGTGTGTCGCCTGCGACAGCTTCACCTGGAATCACAGCCTGGTAAGTACCTTCAGTGAAATCACCTTGGACTAATTCTGCAGTGATTGTTTCCCAGTCACCCCCGTCGAGACGGTACTGCAGTTCAACCGTATCAACGCTGACATTATCTTGGACTTGGGCAGAAAGGGAGAGCGGTACACCTTCATAAGTATCTTCCGGGGCTACATGTTCAATGGCAGGCTCTTCGCTATCGTCCCCTTCCTTGTATACATTCCCGGTGATTTCACCCACTCCGCTCACCACTGCGGAAACTGCATTGAATGCATTGACAATTCCGTGACCGAATCCTTCATTAGGATCTTCCGGATATTGGCTGTTCGTAGTTGTATCTGCTGTTTCCATCAGTATATCCTTTACATCTTCTACCGACAGGGAACTATCCGCCTGTAGCAACAGGGCGGCAGTAGCCGCAACGTGTGGTCCTGCCATCGAAGTACCATTCCAGCCACTCTCGTAGTTGCTTCCCGGTACAGAGGAGCGAATGTTCACACCAGGAGCAGCAATGTCCGGTTTTATTTCACCGTCGTATGGAGAAGGCCCTCGAGAAGAAAAGCTGGCCAATCCATCGCTCGAATCGGTAGCAGCTACCGCGATGACCTCTGGGTAATTCGCCGGTGCGGCGATGGTTCCATCACCAGGTCCGTCGTTTCCTGCCGAAAATACCGGAACCAGACCGGCACTTATCCAATTCTGTACCATTGGACGATACCATTCATCCATTCCTGGTCCGCCTCCCCAGGAATTGTTCACTACATCTGGAGCCGCTTCCGGATGAGGCGTTCCGTCAGCATCTTTAGGAGCAAGCACCCATTCACCCGCTTCCAGTAAATCTGCATCCGTACCGCCTGCAGCAGTGAAAGCTTTTACCGCTATCCACTTCGCACCAGGTGCAACACCTATCTGGTTACTGCCATCTTCATCCGTACCTACCATTGTTCCCATCGTGTGGGTACCATGGCCCTGATCGTCATATGGAGTTTCTTCTCCGGCTGTAGCGTCGAACCAATTTAGTTCATGATCTGTTTGATCAGGGTTGGAAGCATCGAAGCCGCGATACTGCGCTTGAAGTGCTGGGTGGTCCCATTGGACACCAGTGTCAATATTTGCAACGACTACGCCACTTCCATCTATCCCCATTTCTTCCCAAACTTCCGGGGCACCTACTCGATCAATATTCCATTCTGTAGCATCTGTACCCTTCGCCAGTTTCATTTCTTTTACCGTTTCTTGCACAGCCGGAGTCAGCTTTCTCACCCTGTTTGGGAGAACCTTTTCTACTTCCGGCATAGCAGCAATTTCCTTCATGATTGCTTCATTACTTGTCACCGCCATCGCGTTGACAATGTAGTAAGAATTAAAAGAAGAGACTTTACCTTTTTCGGTTGCACTCTCCAAATATTTTTTCAATGACTGTTGGGACTCTAAAGCAGTTGATTTTAATTCCGTCACAACTGCGGATGTTTTGACTCGTTTAATTTGGGAGGTTGTTAAAGAAGAATCTTTCTTTTGCGCAGCTGCCTCAGCATTTTTTGCTGCTTTAGCAGTATCTGCCTGATCCTTCATTTTCACCAGATAGGTGACTTCTTTCGACTTTTGAAAGGAATCAGTTAAATCCTTACTGATTTTATTATTTACTTGCAGGTTATCTTTGATGGAAAGACTTGTTGAGGAGCTCTGTGCCGAGGCGGTGGTGTAAGTGAAAAGTTGTAATACCAAAAAAGCGATCAAAGAAATGCTAAGCCATTTCATTTTTCCTCTTTTTGGCCTCAATGGAATTTCCCCTTTCCAATTTTTTTAGACTTACTTTTCTTTCACCTCCTCCATTTTCATTACTTTTCAGAATATTCTAAAGAAGTTACAACGATATTACTAAAACTTTCCAAGCTTGGCTAGATAGTATAGCAAAAAAAGGTAATTATACTCTGTTTTTGTAATATTTAGTCATGGTTAAAGTCCCTGTCTTTTGCAGGAGAGTGAGGAAAGAAGGTATATATACTCAACCGCTTTACATTTTCAAGCGTGACAATAGTCTATATAGTCATATTTGTAACATCAAGCGCATAAAAAAACAGGTTCTCGCAATTTGCGAAAACCTGTTTTTTAAAAAAGAGCTTCCAGCCGGACTTGAACCGGCGACCTCTTCCTTACCATGGAAGCGCTCTACCGACTGAGCTATGGAAGCAAATGGCTCCACCGGTAGGATTCGAACCTACGACCGATCGGTTAACAGCCGATTGCTCTACCACTGAGCTACGGTGGAATAATCTGCCTGGCGGCGTCCTACTCTCGCAGGGGCAAAGCCCCAACTACCATGGGCGCTGGAGAGCTTAACTGCTGTGTTCGGCATGGGAACAGGTGTGGCCTCTCCGCTATTGCCACCAGGCCTGCAGGATACAGGTCGTTCTGTGTTGTTCACAGGACGTGAACGGGCTTAACAGAACTTCCTTGGTGATTAATTAAGAAAAGTGTACCTTCAAAACTAGATAAGAAGGAAGACATCAACGAACTTCACACGTTTGAA
>NZ_VZDQ01000026.1 GCF_009602435.1 Sediminibacillus terrae | reverse complement strand
CATTTTAAATGTGTAAGATCCCTCAGAGACGATGAGGTTGATAGGTCCGAGGTGGAAGCGTGGTGACACGTGCAGCTGACGGATACTAATCGATCGAGGACTTAACTTAAAACAAAAAGCGTCGCGGGCTTGGTCAGATGCGACACGCATAAGCCAGTCACCGAAAAGCCCTGCTTTATGGGCTTGTAGGGGAATGACTTATGACGCGAGCATCTAGCCCGCAGAGCTGGATTAAAACAAAAAGCGTCGCGGACTCCGGTCCGCAGAGCGAGATTCAAACGTGTGAAATTCGTTGATTGTCTTCCTTCTTATCTAGTTTTGAAGGTACACTTTTCTTAAATAATCACCAAGGAAGTTCTGTTAAGCCCGTTCACGTGTCCTGTGAACAACACAGAACGACCTGAATCCTGCAGGCCTGGTGGCAATAGCGGAGAGGCCACACCTGTTCCCATGCCGAACACAGCAGTTAAGCTCTCCAGCGCCCATGGTAGTTGGGGCTTTGCCCCTGCGAGAGTAGGACGCCGCCAGGCAAACCAAACACCCATTAATGAGGTCATCCTCATTAATGGGTGTTTTCTTTGTTTCTATCACAATTTGATTTCTCTTAAGTTGTCTATCCACTGTAATACGCAAATACCTTTAAAAGGAGGAGGAAAACCAATGTTTTGCCCCTGCATTTTGGGATTCATTTTGGGATTCCACCATCCTTTAGCTATTCCTGATCTCTGCTAGATCAAGACGGACAGAAGAGGAGGCATTACTTGGCCAAGGCTTCCCATGCTGCATTCATTCCGGCTACTCTTCCTGTTACCATAGCAGACGTAATATTGTAGCCGCCTGTGTAACCATGTATATCCAGAATTTCACCGCTGAAATAAAGACCATGCATGAACTTAGACTGCAGGGTATTAGGTATCACCTCTTTAGTGGAGACCCCTCCGCCTGTAACAAACGCCTTCTCAATAGGCTGGGAGCCGTTTACGCTAAATCGGAATTGCTTAAGATCACTTATAAAGCGGGAAAACTTTTCCCGGGAAATATTTGCTGCACGATCTTCTAAAGAAATGCCATTCTTTTGAAGTAAATAATCAAGAAAACGTTCAGGAACCAGTCCTTTGCTAACATTTTTCACAGTCTTTTTCGGATTCTCCTCCAAGTGTTTATTATAATCATCCAGCAAAATTTGAAAAGATTGATCAGGTAAAGAATCAATTTCCAATGTTACTTCCTTGTTTCCTTTTTTTAATTCCTTCACTACAAATTGCGAACATCTCAAAACCGCAGGACCGGAGACACCGAAATGCGTAAACAGCATGTCCATCCGGTGGGTGATGATCGGTTTGTTTTTATCATTCAACACAGATAAATCTACATCGCGTAATGCGAGACCTTGCAGCTTTTTCTCCTTGATAAACTTCTCAGAAGAAAGAAGGGGCACCTCTGTAGGATAGATATCGGTAATTGTGTGTCCGGCTTTCTTTGCCCATGCATAACCGTCCCCAGTACTTCCGGTATGGGGAACGGCTTTTCCTCCAACTGCTACGATGACAGCACCAGCTGTGATTTTTTCCTTGTTTTTAAGGATGATGGTGTGATGGTCTTCGCCGTAATCAATTGCTTCCACCGGAGTGTTCGTCCTGATGGTAACGTCCAACTCCGCCAGCCGGTTGAGTAAGGCATTTACAACACTTTTAGCGGAATTGCTGACAGGGAACATGCGGCCATGGTCTTCTTCTTTCAATTTGACGCCGAGGTCTTCAAAAAAATCAATGATATCATAATTGTCAAAAACGGAAAAAGCACTGTATAAAAAACGGCCGTTCCCTGGAATATGTTTGATTACTTCTTCTTGTGGCAACCGGTTTGTGACATTGCATCGACCGCCTCCTGAAATGGCTAGCTTTTTTCCTAGTTTATTTCCTTTATCGATCAAAAGCGTGCGTGCACCGTTTTCGGCAGCAGCGATTGCAGCCATCAATCCAGACGGCCCTCCACCGATCACGACTACTTGGTAAGTCAAAATCACTTCATTCCTTCCTGTTATCTGTCTGGGTATATAGGGTAGGATTCCTTATATAGTCTTTCCCTACTATAGCATAGCATGTCGTCAGTGTACGCAAAAAGTTGCTGGGTTTCCGACAGATCTGTTTTCCGGATTAACAGTAACTGCAAAGGAGGCAGCTTCATTCTGAAAACCGCTAGATTATAATAGAATGCAAAATAAAACCGCAAAATTCTGTTAGAAACCGAACGATATGATAAAATAGACTGGTTAGATAAAGGAGATGCAGGTGAATTATCATGGCTGTTAATAATATAGTACGCGGCACAATGCTTCTGACTGCCGCCACATTTATATCGAAATTTCTAGGGATGATATATGTCATCCCATTTAATGAAATTGTAGGTGCTGAAGGAGGGGCGTTATACCAGTATGCGTACATACCATATAACATCCTGATCAGCATATCGACGGTCGGTGTACCTTTGGCCGTTTCTAAATTCGTGTCGAAATACAATTCGCTCGGCGATTATCAAACTGGAAGGAAAATGTTCAAAGCAGGATTCAGCCTAATGGCGATAACTGGTTTCATCGCTTTTTTGATCATGTTCCTGGGCGCTGGAATATTGGCTAATATTTATATACCTGATGATTCAGAAGGGATTGCGGCAGCAGATGTGGCAATGGTTATCCGGATGGTGAGTTTCGCCCTGTTGGTCATCCCGGCAATGAGTATTGTCAGGGGATTTTTCCAAGGGTATGAATCAATGGGTCCTACGGCTGTATCCCAAGTAGTAGAGCAAATCGTGCGCATTATATTTTTGTTGGTGGCCGTATACTTAGTAATCGATGTGTTTGGCGGAACGACCAGATTGGCAGTTGGTTTTGCCACATTTGCAGCCTTTGTAGGGGCGATTGCGTCCTGTCTTGTTTTATGGATGTTCTGGAGAAAAAGAAAGCGTCACTTGGACAGGCAGGTTCAACAACAAGTGGAAAGCTATAATTTGCCGATGAGCAGCTTGTTTAAAGAGTTGTTCCGTTACGCTGGTCCATTTGTATTGGTAGGAATTGCAACACCGCTTTATCAATTTGTCGATTCGGTTACATTCAAACGTGGGATGGCAGCAATCGGACAAAGCGATATAGCCGATGTCGCCTTGTCGAACATCAACTTGTACGGGCATAAGCTGGTGATTATACCTGTGACACTAGCGACTGGTATGTCCTTGGCTGCCTTGCCTGCAATAACGAAGTCATTTACGGAAAAGAACCGGCAACGCATGTATCAGCAAATCAATCAATCCTTGCAAACGATCATGTTGCTGATCCTCCCTTCGATTGTTGGATTGTCTATCCTCTCTAATGAAGCATATCAGTCTTTTTATGGTACCTTCGAAATCGATTTAAATGGTTCATTGTTAGGGTGGTATGCACCGGTAGCGCTCGCTTTTGGTTTTTTCACCGTCAGTTCGTCGATATTGCAGGGGATCAACCAACAACGCTTTGCCGTAATCAGTCTTACTGCTGGATTAATGGTCAAAGTCTTTTTGAACCTCCCGTTCATCCATACGTTTGGTGCAAAAGGCGCCGTAATAGCCACCATGCTGGCAGTGGTTACTGCTGTCCTTCTCAATCTATGGAGGGTAAAACAAGCAGTGGCATTTCCGTTTAAGCAATTTATCAAACGTTCCATACTAATAGCGATCTTTACAACCATTATGGGAACAACCGTCTGGCTGGTTAAATGGGTACTGGGATTTTCTATTTCCTATCAGGATGGCCGGGCAGAGGGAGTGTTGGTGCTGATTCTTGGTGTGATTGCCGGAGCAATGGTCTATTTGTGGCTTTGTTATGAATCCACTTTACTGGAACGTGTGTTAGGGAGTAGAGTACGGGTAATTGATAAATTTTTGAAACGAAAGTATTAAAGGAGGAAACAGGATGAGGATCGACAAACTGCTATCCAATATGGGGTATGGAAGCAGAAAAGAAGTAAAAGATCTACTGAAAAAAGGGAATGTCCGCTGTGATGATAAAGTGGTAAAGTCCCCTCAGACTCATATAGATCCGGAAAAAAGTGTGATCAGCGTATTCGGAGAAATAGTGGAATACAAAGAAGTGGTTTATTTAATGATGAATAAGCCGCCGGGTTACGTATCTGCCACAGAGGACCAACGTGATTTGACAGTGGTCGATTTATTGGAGCCGGAAGATGCTGTTTTGAATCCTTTTCCAGTAGGCAGGCTGGATAAAGATACCGAAGGGCTTTTGCTGATCACCAATGACGGCAAGCTCGCCCATCAATTGCTCTCCCCTAAAAAACATGTAGGGAAAACGTATTATGCAACCATCGAAGGGAGGGTCACAGAAGAGGATATAAAAGCTTTCCAAAAAGGGGTGACTTTGGATGATGACTATGTCACACAGCCGGCTAATCTAAACATTCTCTCCCGTGGTGAGCTATCCGAAATCGAACTAACCATCACTGAAGGCAAATACCATCAGGTTAAACGCATGTTCGAGTCTGTTGGAAAACGGGTCACCTATTTGAAACGGCTCTCGATGGGGAGCCTGATGCTTGATCCTGATTTGCAGACAGGAGAATATCGGGAACTTACGGATCAAGAATTGGCTTACTTACAAAATGAGCACATTAAAAAAATTGACTGACGATAAAAGGTCAGCCATTTGTTTATATATCAACAATGTTTCACGAAATTTTGACTTTCTTTCTAGTGATTTTCCATCTTCCCCGATTTGGGCTCACTACCAGGCCATTGTGCTCTAGTACATGAAGGTCTCGTTGTACAGTACGATCGGTGATTCCAAATTCTTCAGCTAATTCGGTTGTGGAGACTGTCCCGTTTTCTCTTATATACAGATAAACAGCCTTCACCCGAGTCAGCATCCGGGTTGTTGATTGATTCAAAAAACCACTCCTTAACGTTCAAGTCATTAGAATTGTGGTGCAAGTGAACCTTTGAAGTTATCATAATTTTACACCTTTTTAAGTAAAAACGCTAGAATTTCAGGCCATTTTACTGATAATTCACGATATTTTCACAAAGGGGGCGATTGTTTGCTTAGAAAAATAATCTTGAAAGTCGTTGCCATCAGCAATACCATGCTGTTTGTTTCTAGTGCGTTGTTGATTCTGCTTGCTTCTGTCTTGATTGTGGTGGTGGAACCGGAAACCTTTCCGACTGTATTTGATGGTTTCTGGTGGACGATGACCACAGTAACCACTGTCGGATATGGGGACTACTCCCCTGCAACTTTTGGCGGCAGGTTGATAGCTTTGGTTTTATACATATTGGGCATCGGACTTATCGGCGTTGTCATTGGCAAAGTATTGGATGGACTTGGAAAATTCAGAAAAAACCGTGAGGAGGGTAATATCATGTTTTATGAAAAAGGGCATTATATTATCATTGGCTGGTCTCATAAAGCAAAGGCAGCTATTAAAGAAATGCGGGAAACCAATAAAGACGTAGAAATAGTAATCGTGGATGACTTGGAAAAGGCCCCGATGCTGGCGGAAAATATCCATTACATAAGAGGGAACGTATCAGGAAGCGATGTCCTGGAAAAAGCAAACATAACAGAGGCGGAGGCAGTATTGATTTTTGCAGATGAACGGGTACAAGACAAGCAGCTTGGTGACGGTAGAACGCTTTTGATTGCCACGGCCGTTGAGGCTGTCGCGCCGAATGTGCATACCATCGTAGAAGTCATGGAAGAAGCACATATCAAGAACTTTGAACACATCCAGGTAGATGAGTTTATCATTTCGCATGAGACGATTTCTTCCTTGTTTGTCCGATCTGCGTTTCGAAAAGGTATTTCGAGTGTGTATAATCAACTTCTACGCAGATCGTTTGGGGACGATTTGTTCCATGTGCCCAAGCAAAAGCACTGGAAAACATTTCGTGACGCTTTTAATGAACTACTGGAAGATGGAGCAACTCTGATTGCAGATCATACCAATTTGAGTGTCAACCGGATGCTGGATGAACAGTTACCTGAAGATGCAGAATTATATGTGATCTGCGATTTAGAAACATATGAACGAATACAACAAAAGTATTCTGGGAATAGACACTAAATAGAAAATAAATAATAGAGAGGGGATAGAATGGTACAACACGAAAAAACATATCGTTTTTTACAAGTATTCTATTTTTTCACCTTTTTTTCTAATGGTGCTTTATTTCCATTACTCGCCGTTTTCCTTGAAGAGGAAAAGGGATTGAATCATACGCAGATTGGCGTTATCGTTTCAGCAATACCTTTGGTTACTGTATTTCTCCAGCCTATTTGGGGAGCAATCAGTGACTTCACGAAAAACCCAAGAAAATTGCTATTGATTTCGGGACTTGCTGCAGGTCTGCTCGGTTTCGGATATCCGTGGTTGAATGGATATTACCCGCTAGTCTTCGGGATTATCATCATTGCTATATTCCAGTGTGCGATTATCCCGTTATCAGACAGTTTGACGCTGAATTACGTGCAAACCCATAATAAAGATTATGGGAACATCCGGTTAATGGGATCTGTCGGATTTGCTGTAGCAGCGTTCTTGCTCGGACGTTTGACGGATATGACAGATTCTATCAATTGGATTTTTTATGCCTTTTCGTTGGCAATATTGTTGGCTCTGTTAACCTTGTTTGATTTTCCGAAACGAGGACAAGGTGTGACAGTTTCTTTTCGGACAGGGCTTACCAGCTTATTTAAGCAAAAAGAGTTCAGTTTATTTTTGCTGGCCAACTTTTTAGTCTTCGGTCCCGTATTAGCCAATAATTTCTACTTCAGTACCTTTGTGCTCACTGCAGGCGGGACACTTGCAGGTGTAGGAGTCGCTTTCTTGTTGGCTGCCGGGAGCGAGGCGCCGTTTATGCGTTTTACACAGACAGTGATCAATAAAGTGGGTATTATGAATGTGCTATTGATAAGTGGCGGTGTTTCAAGTGCAAGATGGCTACTGTACTTCTTTGAGCCGCCTACCAGTGTCGTTTATGGTACGACTATCGTCCAAGGTATTTCTGTCGGCCTTTATGTACCGGCTGCGTTGATTTTTATCAGGGATATTGCCCCGACTGCCCTGCAGGCCACCGCTGTCGGTGTTTATTCTGCTGTTGGCAATGGGGTGGGAAATGCATTTTTTACATTTCTTGGTGGCATAATGATAGACGCGGGAACCATCTTCATTATGTATGGTTTTTTCTCGCTGATTACACTATTTGGACTCGGATTGCTTGTCTATATACAGCGGCTGGTCAAAACCGAGGATCTGCTTACCGTAGGAGGATGAGGTTGATGGCTGTGTCACACTATTTTATCGGAATTCCAGTGGATGATAAAATACAACAACAACTGGAGACTGTGCAAGACAGACTAAGAAGTTATCCAGATTTAGCGTATAAAAGTTGGACGAATCCGCATGACATGCACATTACCCTTAAATTTCTCGGCTCCACAGCCGATAGTACTATTGAAGAAATAAAAGACAGTTTGCAGCAAATCAAACAAAACGACTGTTTCTCCCTTGAGGTAAAAGGGATCGGTCATTTTGGAAATCCTAAAAAGCCAAGAGTTGTCTGGGCTGGTGTGGAAAAAACCAGCCCACTGGCAGCTTTGCAAAAACAGGTTGAGGAACTTTGCCAAACTTTTGGATGGTCGATGGAAAACAGACCATACCGTCCGCATATCACGCTTGCGAAAAAATGGGCGGGAACAGATAATGTAAAAAAACCTATATTAGAGGAAATCCATTTTGGAATCCTGACAGTAGAACAGGTTCATCTGTACCGAATTCATCCATCCCAAACTCCAAAATATGAAGCGATTGAAATGGTCAGCTTAAAATGAGGTGAGCGATTGGCGCAACTGGTTAAATTACAGAATTATATTTCACGTTATGAGAAGGATATTTTTCATTATCCGGGACAGTTTAGCAGGATGAAAAAGGAAAAATGGAACAAAACGTTGAACCAGTGGGAAGAAGAACGTTTTTCTTATGAACAGGAAGTAGAAAGAATCCAGCATACCGAGAAAACTTCAAAGCCGAAGTGGCGTTCTTTGTTTACCAGGAAAAACATGCAGGAAGAAGCTTGGCCCGTGGAGAATGATAAACCGGGGCTGCCATCTACAAAAGAAGATTTGAAACACCAATTCCTCGATCGGCTGATCGCTTTTCAATTAAAGTGGGCCTCTTCTACTGTAAGTCAAATGTCATTTTTGGACAGAACTTTTTTACATGATCTCATATTGAAGTTTTTCTTGCAGCGTTTTCCAGATACTTACTTATTCATGTACGAACCTGTTTTCACGTTGAAAAATAGCACGATGGAGGGCGACGTGGTCCTTATAAAACCTCAGGGCATAGAGATTATCAATCTAGTGGAAAACCCTTCAGCAGACACAATATTTGTCAACGAAGAGCGGATGTGGGAAATCACCATTCGAGGAAACAAAGAACGAATCCTTAGCCCGATGCTATCTTTGAGAAGGACCGAACAGATTATCAAAAGCATTTTGGATTTGCACCACATCGATTTTCCCATACAAAAGACTGTGCTTTCCCGCACCAACTCGATGCTTTTTGAAAGAGAACCTTATCGTACTAGATTTATAGACAAGCACCGGTACGATGAATGGCTGCAACAACATCGACAAGAGGTTTCTCCGCTGAAGCATAAGCAATTGATAGTTTGTGATGCGCTGTTGAACCATTGCCAAACAGTAGCAGTCAGGCGGAGGGAGTGGGAGGAGGACGATGGCTCCCAGCCACTATAATGTGGATAAGCAGGCTGTGGTTTGTTCTCCGATAGAATAGTTTGCTTTCCGCTTGTTTGCTGACAGTGTGATTAGTTTTTGTTATATTGCGATTGCTCATTTAAACTGAAATCCACCGAATGCAATAACTGATTATTTATGCAGCTTTGAAGTAGAATATCCAAGAAGTTGAATCATTGTTCCTATTGAAATGGAGCATTTATAAGAATCAATCCACCCGGACAAAAACAAGAACGGGTCCGTTGATTTTCAGAAAACCGAATAGGGGATAGGTAATGTATATATTTATTGTAAACACGGTATCAGCAAATGGGCGAGGACTGAAGATACTTAAGAAGCTGGAAACAGATCCGTTATTTCAGTCAAGTTATTGTAGAACATTCCGGACGGAGTACAAGGGACACGCAGAAAAGCTGGCTCAGCAGGTTGCCGAGATACATAAAGAACAAGTCGAATGCGTGGTAGTCATCGGTGGGGATGGCACCTTGCATGAGGTGGTCAATGGACTCAAACATTTTAATTGGATACCCATTGGTTTCATTCCGGCGGGGAGCGGAAACGACTTTGGCAGAGGAGTGGGGATGGTTCGCGATCCACTAGCCATCTTCCGGTCGATTGTTTCAAAAAAACGCCACAAACTTTATTGGCCAGGGGTATATTTGACTGATAATCGCACACAAAAGTATTACCGCCATTTCATGAACAATATAGGATTTGGTCTGGAAGCCGAAGTTTCAGCAGCGGCCGAACAAATAAAATCAAAGAAATGGTTCTCTCTGTTAAAACTCTCAAAACTGAGCTATCCGCTCGGATTGTTTGCGGTAATCAAGAATTTTAAACCGTTACAGATAACCTTGAACTTAGAGGGAGAGAGAAAACAGTTGGACAATGTCTGGATGATGACAGTCTCGAACCATCCTTATTTAGGAGGCGGCATGAAAATCAATCCCACTGCTAAAATACAGCCCGATTCCTTATCTTTACTGACGGTGCAGAACATCACACGATGGAAACTGTTACTTTTATTTATGAGTGTCTATTGGGGAAAGCATATAAAACTAAAGGAAGTTTCCCATTTCCAGGTATCCTCTTTGACGATAGATTCAGAAATCCCCATTCATTTCCAGACAGATGGACAAGTCGGCAAGTGTAAGAGCTGCCGGATCAGCAAGGAAACCGAAACCAGGAAAATATTTGGTGCTTTTACGAAATTAACTTCTTGAAATTCACCCATTAAATGAGTTAATCTAAAATATGTCTGCTATTTAGTGTGGTTGTTGTTCAGCTTTGCATTTTACGAGCTTCTTTACGCAATCGGCGGAAGGATGACATCGGAAATAATGCTTGGCTGGAACAATGCTTTATCAATTAAACCAGCACATATACAACAATGCTTTCTGGATGGAAAAAACCAAGACGGATTTGAGGAATTGAAGGTGAAGTGGTTGGATAACATATTAGGCGATGATTGGACGATAACTCCTGCTGGCGGTTCTTCAGGAGAAGCGTATTATGCACATAGTGAACGAAAACGGCTCTTTCTGAAGCGTAACTCATCACCGTTTTTAGCAGTCTTGTCTGCAGAAGGAATCGTACCAAAACTTGTTTGGACGAAACGCATGGAAAATGGCGATGTTATCACGGCTCAGCAATGGCTGGACAGCCGGGAATTGACCCCTGAAGAAATGCAGCACCCCCGGGTTGCGAAGTTATTAAGCAGAATCCATCACTCTTCAGAATTGCTGGACATGCTCATGCGGATCGGAAAGCGTCCGATCAAGCCGGAAGATATTTTGTATGATGTCAAATCCAATATTCGGATCCATGAAGAAACGGCTACACAAATCGAGATTCATAAAGCGATGAAACATCTCGAAACCATGCTTCCTCGTGTCCAACATTTTAAGCAAGTGGTTTGTCATTGCGACATGAACCATAATAATTGGTTACTGTCTGGAGATGGCCAGCTTTATCTAATCGATTGGGATAACGCCAAAGTGGCGGATCCTGCTATGGACATAGGGATGATTTTATACTGGTACATACCCGAACATGATTGGGATGATTGGTTATCCCGTTATGGATCGGCACGGGACAACCAGTTGATAGAACGAATGTACTGGTATTTGATTGCACAGTCTGTAAGTTACATTTTATGGCACAAAGATCGAGGGGAAACTAAAAAGGCCGATCAGCGCCTACAGGAGCTTGAACGTTTGCTTAAGCGTGTCAACCAATAGTAGGTGGGTTGATGGCGTTTACCCATTGCTGCAGATTTTCCCGGTTGCTTTCAATATGGTCATCTAAATTCTGGACGAGTTCACCTTGTCTGCTGTAATCATAAATGGCAGGCAGATGTCCTTGTAAAGCGGAGTCAGTCACAGACTCTTCTGCTATCATGGATTTCACCAGACGTTGAATTTGCTGGCATTCGGCTACACTTCCGCAACATTCCTCCGAATGCTCGCTTAAGATATCGTAAAGCAAGTCCAGCTGATTTTGGACATTTTTGGTCATTGCAAGTCCCCCTTTTACTGCTATTATTTCTCGATATTTTTTATATTATGCATAACGCAAGCATGGGCAACGAAAGCAAAACCGGGCGAATTCCAAACGTTGATTGAATTCACCCGGTTTTTTTGGCTCGCTTGTTTCCTCTGCTACGCTATTTCGTTCTATAGAGCCTTTTAAACTGCTTGCTGCCATAAAATTTTATCGTTCAAAGCCTTTGATTCTAAAGGAATCCCGTTTTAAGACTTTTACCCGATATACCCATTATGAAATGGATACATGAATGACTGTTAAATCTCTTGAACAGCTTCTTGCTTCGCTTCATGTGAATACGTGTCTTCTTATATACCTCTCGTTGAACTTCCCGGCAAACTTCATCCAATCCCCAATAAATCTGCCGCATAAAATGAAATCGGTCGACAATGATTAATGAATCTCCTAGTACCATGCGGACTGCCTGCTTAAATGATTTCGATAGATCCATTACGAAGATTTCCACTTTGCTGGTATCACAGGAACGTAAGTGCTTTTCAATTGTCTACTTTTCAATAATCTCTTTATCCTCCATGTCCATCGTCCACCACTTTGGTTTGGAACCTTTCTCCTCCTGGATCTCCTTTGCCTCTTCTATAGCTATTGTCCGAGGAAGAAGCTTTCTTGTTTTTAGCTGTTGTTGATCAAACAATGAGTGTATTTTTTGCACAATGCAGAAATACTCATCACGACAGGGGATACCACCACATTCAGTATAGAGCCCATTATCAAGGAATACAAAAAAACGGAACGAATTCTGATCCAAATCGAATTCGTTCCGTTTTTACATTGATGGCTAAGCTTTTATCCCGGCCTTGTCCTTTTAATAGCATAAGGATAATGGTGCATAGAGCTATAATCCAAAGCCTTTTTAAGAAAATCATTGTAAAAAGATAGCGCCGATCCGCACTTATCTGTCAATCCTGGTAAAGAGCAATCAACCGTTAATCGAGTGTTCAGGCTTTGTTAATCTGCGGGGAATATTTCACTTGCTTGGCTTTTACTTCCCGGTTTGCTTTTTCGTTCAATTTTTCGAAAGGGTAAATAAATAGTGCATATCCGGCAAACATGACGGAAAATACAGCCAGCACAATCGTTTCAATCATCGTGGTAAAAAATTTCAATTTTATTCACTCCTGTTAGTCCGATTAATCTCACATGTCTAATATCATATACTTGAAAGCGTTGCCAATCCAACATCTGTTTTAGTGAGTAAGGTTGGATATAACCTACTCTGGGTCCGTCAGTAAAATTTATCTCCTAAACGATGATATATAGACTTTATTGGTTAGATTTCCTTACATATACGCAAAATTTGCGATAATCTTTCGTTTTTGTTGAAATAATGGTAAGGTTTATACGGTATAAATAGAGAGGGGTTACGACTTTGCGTTTAAGACATAAACCATGGGCAGATGATTATTTAAAAGAAAATGAAGATATTGTGGTTCATAATCCATTTGAGCAGAAAGGAAATTGGAATTCGCTTTTTCCCGACGACCAGCCGCTTCATATCGAAATCGGCACTGGCAAGGGTCAGTTTATCGCCGGCATGGCTGCTCAGCATTCAGACATAAATTTTATCGGAATTGAAAGGGCGAAAAGCATTGTTGTCAGCGCAGTGGAGAAAGTGAAGCAGGCGGAAGTGGCGAATGCAAAATTACTTAATGTAAATGCCCAGGATTTACGTGAGTTGTTTGCGGAAAATGAGGTGGACAAGATTTATTTGAACTTTTCAGATCCTTGGCCAAAAACGAAACATGAAAAAAGAAGGCTTACTTACCACACTTTTTTACAACAATATAAAGGAATTCTGAAACCTGATGGAGAAATCGTTTTAAAGACGGACAACCGCAAATTATTTGAATACTCTTTGGTGAGTTTTTCCAAGTTCGGCATGATACTGGATGAAGTTTTATTGGACTTGCATGATTATAATGATCCAGACAACGTTCAGACAGAATACGAGGAAAAGTTTTCTGGAAAAGGACAGCCGATTTATCGCTGTAAAGCATATTTTGCTTCGTGAAAAAGGGGAGTGAGAGAAAAATGGAGTCGTTGACAGTTGGGAGAGCAACATTGACATGGCTGAACGGAGGAGTCAATCACTTGGATGGCGGAGCTATGTTTGGTGTAGTTCCGAAAGCGTTATGGAGTAAAAAGTATCCTTGCAATGAAAAAAATCAAATTGAATTAAGAACAGATCCACTATTACTCGAATTGGATGGCAAGCGTTACTTGATAGACTCTGGTATTGGCAATGGGAAATTGACAGACAAACAAATTCGCAACTTCGGCGTTGCAGAACAATCCAAGCTGGAAACTTCGCTTCATGAGTTGGGATTGTCTGTCTCCGATATAGATGCTGTTTTAATGACACACTTGCATTTTGACCACGCTTGCGGCTTGACGAAGTGGAAGGATGACACGTTGACAGCTGTCATTCCTGACGTGCCGATATATGTCAATCATACGGAATGGGAGGAAATGAGAAATCCCAATATCCGTTCGGTAAATACTTATTGGACAGACAATTGGAAGCCAATAGAAAACCAGTTTGTCAGCTTCGAACAGAATATAAGCATTGTTCCCGGATTGGAGATGATCCATACGGGGGGCCACAGTGACGGCCATTCGATCCTAGTATTTGAAGATGGAGAGGACATATTCATCCATATGGCTGATTTAATGCCTACCCATGCTCATCAAAACAAGCTTTGGGCACTTGCCTATGATGATTATCCGGTAACTTCTGTTCATGAGAAACAAAAATGGATGGAATATGGAATAGCGAATAACGCATGGTACACCTTTTATCACGATGCTTACTTCCGGGCACTTAGATTTGACGAGGATGGTAACCTGCAAGGCAAAGTCGAGCGGGAACGATACCCTTACCCAGGGCTTTCATTTAATTGACCTGCTAGGTATAGGACTAACACGAGGGAAATATAGAGTGTTTGTCTATGGCTTTATTCTTTGCCAAGTAGTTCGTCGATTGCTATAACAAAAAAACCGAACGAGTTCGAATGCGTAGGAATTCGAATTATCGTTCGGTTCATTGACTATCTCCGGCACCTTTTATATAAGCGGTTTAGGCAGATTGCAACACGTCCAAAATGGAACCGGTCTCTGCGTCTACTTTAAATTCATACTGCGTACTTTCTCCATCGACAGTTCTTGTAATCCCGCCGCGATATACGGTATAAGTAAGTCCGTTCTTCTCCATTTCCTCAGGCTTCATATAAATCCATGAACCACTTATTGGACCCTGCTGTTTAAACGCTTCTTTAGCGGATTTCAAAGCTTTCTCTGGTGTAACCTTGCGTTGTTTTTCGTATTGTTGTAAAGCAAAATATCCTGCCACTGCTCCGATTCCAGCTCCGACTGCGATTCTTTTCCAATTCATAGTTAGTCACCTCAGGTTAAGATTTTAATTGTAGTATACCTGAAACAGTGAAAAATAGAAAATATTATGAAGTGATTGTCCTGTCAAAATGATTCTCTCCGTCAGCAAAGGGGTTTATCTGGAAACGATGCAAAAGTTCAGCTACAATAATCGTAGGAACTAAAAGTTGGAGGGAATACATAATGAATAATGAAACAAAGCAGTTGTTTCGCGAATTGACGGAATTGCAAGGTGCTCCTGGCAATGAACACTTGGTAAGAAAATTTATGAAACAGCAATTAGAAACATATGCGGATGAAGTCATCCAAGATCGCCTGGGCGGTGTATTCGGTGTCAGGAATGGAGAAGGCCCTAAAGTGATGGTGGCTGGTCATATGGATGAGGTAGGTTTTATGGTTACCCAAATCACCAAAAACGGGATGATTCGTTTTCAAACGCTCGGTGGATGGTGGTCCCAGGTGTTGCTAGCCCAGCGAGTGCAAATCATGACGGATAACGGACCTGTTATCGGTGTGATCGGTTCGATTCCGCCACACAATTTAACGGAAGCACAGCGTAAAAAGCCGATGGAGTTGAAAAACATGCTGATAGACATCGGTGCCGATGACGAAGAGGATGTTAAACGGATTGGTGTGAAGCCCGGCCAGCAGGTTGTTCCGGTCACTCCTTTCACCCCGATGGCCAACGAAAAGAAAATCCTGGCAAAAGCATGGGATAACAGGTATGGATGCGGTTTGTCCATTGAGCTTTTGAAGGAATTGCAAGGCGAAAAATTGCCAAACCAGTTGTTTTCTGGTGCTACCGTACAGGAGGAGGTAGGTTTGCGTGGTGCTCAAGTTGCGGCAAACATGATTCAGCCCGATGTTTTTTATGCGCTTGATGCCTCTCCTGCAAATGACATGTCGGGTGATGAGAAGGAATTCGGCCAGCTTGGAAAAGGCGCGCTGTTACGGATTTTCGACCGCTCCATGATCACCCATCATGGTATGAGGGATTTTGTGCTGGATACTGCTGAGTCAAACGATATTCCTTATCAATATTTCATTTCCCAAGGTGGAACCGATGCCGGCCGTGTTCATATATCCAATGAGGGAATTCCCTCTGCAGTGGTGGGGATTTGTTCACGCTACATCCATACACATGCTTCCATCATTCATGTGGATGACTATGCTGCAGCAAAAGAATTAATCGTTAAGCTGGTAAAAACAACGGATAAAGCTGCTGTTGAACAGATTCATAAACAAGGCTGAAATTTGAGTTTGTCGCTATACAGCTGGTTATAAAGCCGCTGCGCGATTTGGAAAAGGATGACCGTTAATGAAAATGTATATAGGTTCTATGAACCCTGCAAAAATAAAAGCCGTTAAAAATGCATTTCCAGAGGCTGAAGTGGTCGAAATCGATGTAGCTTCCAAGGTTTCGCTGCAGCCCTTCTCGGATGAGGAAACAATGGAAGGGGCGGTGAACAGGGCCAGAGAATGCGCCTCCTTAAATCCTGACAGTGTCGGGATTGGCCTCGAAGGTGGAGTCATGGAGCTAAATGGGGAGTTATTTTTATGCAATTGGGGAGCGCTGATAAACGAGAAAGGCCATACATTTCTTGCCAGCGGTGCGAGGATTCCCCTCCCGGAAGAAGTGGCTGCCCAGCTCGAAAAGGGCATCGAACTCGGGGAAGTAATGGATGTATATTCCCAGCGGAAAGACGTCCGTAAAAAGGAGGGCGCAGTCGGTATTTTTACCAATGAACTAGTCAGCAGGGAAGAAATGTTCACCCACGTGATGAAGCTGCTTAAAGGACAATATCAATTTCAACAACAATAAAAAAGAAGTAGCCGATAAAAGTATAGTGCTGTCAAAATAAGAACCGAGCGAATCCCAACTTATAATCGGATTCGCTCGGTTTTTTAGTAGATTAATATTATATTCCGTCGTCTTCTTTAAAGGGAAGCCTGGCAAATACCGTTTTGGACAGTTGCCACCAACAACCGGCCGGAAACATGAATCTGTCATCGGGCTTACCGGTGCTGCGGTCGGTGAAAGAGAGCCATTCCATTTGACAGACTGACTTTGAAAACTTGAACGCTGCATAGGACCGCCCCACACTCTTAACAAGGCTTTACTCAAAAAGATAGGTAATGACGTCGAGCGCTTGATCCGTTGTTTCAACGGTGACGTTTGCTTTATTCGATAATTCTTTTAACGGGTGGATTAATGAAGCAGGACGGATGATGATGGTGGGCTTATTCAATGCAATGGCAGTACCTGCATCCATGGCCGTATTCCATTGCTTGTAGTTTTCACCAAACAGGGCGATGACGAAATCAGCTTTATTCATCCAAACTTCCGTTCTAAAATTGTTGATTGCCGAAGCCGCGTCATCACGATAAAGCTTTCCAGGCTGCTCCCCCAGTATCTTTTCCCCGATCATATCAGAATGTTCATGATTTTCCTGAGGGCCGACGAATCGGAGGGACAGCCCTTTTTCTTTTGCTTTTTCTTTCAGTTCCGATCGCCAGTTATCGTGTATTTGGCCGGCTAAGTATACAGTGAAATCCATCCACAACATCCTTCCATCTAAATTTATTTTCATTTTACCATCGGCAGCGAATTTTTGCTTAGTACGTGCCTGCTGTTCCTTCTTTGGACAGTGGAAGTTATTTCTATCGAAAAAATTCGTCACCGTGCTTGTCAAACAGAAAAATAATAGTATGATGTAAGAGGGAAAGAAGCAACCAGATCGGGAGGAAAGAACGTGAACAAATGGAAATTTGGTCAGCTGGTCACCTCTGCCTTGATAGTAGTTTTTTTGGCTGGCTGCACTTTAAAGGCTGAAAGCAAAGCGTTTGATGAAGCGGCGGATGTAACCGACAAGGTTTTTAAAACAGAAAAGCCGGACGCCAATAATGAGCTGGAAGGTTTATCTGTATACATCCCGGATGATTTGAAAATCGCTGAAAATACGAATAACAATTTGATTTTGGAAGATGGAGAGCAAACCTATATTTTATTTTATAACCGGTTTGAACCTGCTTCCAGCAAGATTAATTTTCAAGAGGCACAAGAAGCGGAAGATAGTGCGTTATTAGAATCATTTAAGGAGCAAGAAAGGTTCGGTTATATTAAAGTCTCAGAACCCGACGGCAGGGAATACGAGCTGCAAGTTGGAACAGGCAGCGTGAAAGTGACGACATTGACAACCAAAAACAATCTGGAAAAAGATGCTCAAATGATGATGAAAATGGCAAGGTCTGTTTCCTATTAGAAAGCGACTGCCCCAAAAGTTATAAAAACTTCCGGGGCAGTCGCTTTTTGGTATGAGTGGTATAGCTTCCGTTTTATATCAAAGGGAATCTTTGTTGATATCTTCTTCCATGTCAGCTTCTTCGTCTACGGGTTTATCAACCGATGGTTCATCTGGTAGTTCATCCGGATTTTGCTCTGTTTTATTTTCGCTCACATACGCTGCCTCTTCTTCCTCTGCAACTTTTTCATCTACATCCAATGCAGCTGCTGCTTCTTGATTATCTGACAGATAATAATCCGAGTCATCGAAATCATTATCTTTTGTTTCTGCTTCATCTTTATCTTCATCTTCGTCATGTAAATGATCCTCATCTAAATTGAATTGACTGACTTCAGCTGCAAGTTCCTGAGAAAGCCCCTGTAAATCGACTGCAGACTGATTCACCTCTTCAATGGATTGGGCTTGTGTTTCACTTGAAGCAGCAACTTCTTCTGCTGTTGCAACTGCTTCTTCCGAAATGACGCTGATTTGCTCCATTTTTTCCCGTAAATCATTGTTGGCGCTATCTACATCCTGCAGTGAATCTTTTACTCCTTTAATTTTATCGTTCATATTATAGATATGGTTTGCAATCCGGTGGAAAGCATCTTTTGTCTGACCGACTGCCGTCGACTGTTCCTGCTGGTACGTGTCAAACTTTCCTGCTTCTGTAGTCAAATTATTCATTTGGCCATGCATTGCTTTGACCAGCTGCTGAATTTCCTGTGCCTCATGCTTTGATCTCTCTGCCAGTTTGCGAACTTCGTCAGCGACTACAGCAAAACCTTTTCCACTTTCTCCAGCACGCGCTGATTCGATTGCAGCATTCAGGGCCAGCAAATTCGTACTGTCGGCTATTTCTTCAATTGCCGATACAATCGATGTAATTTGTTTGGATTGATCAGCCGCCTGTTTGACTTCTGAAGAAAGGTGTCCAGCCAGGTCAATAAAAGATGTAGACGTCCCTTCCAGGGTTTTCATGGTTTCAAGACCAGTGTTACCTTCTTTTTCAGCCAATTCCAGTGCGTGTGAAATATCTTCTGCCGCATCGTTCGTATTGGATATAGCCCCAGATACTGCTTCTATCAACTGGGAACTTTCCTCTACACGTAAAGCTTGATTTTGCGAACCAGCAGCAACCTGATTAATCGCTTCATTTACTTCTTCCGTCTGTGCCGATGACTGTTCACTTATGGCTGCAAGATTGGTTGATGAATCACTTAATACTTTGGAAGCATTGTTCACTTTTAACATCGACTGTTCCATTTTTTGAGCCATTGCATTGAAAGTTACTGCCAACTCGGCCATTTCGTCCTTCGTAGTAATTGGCACTCGATAGGCCAGATTACCATCACCGATAATTTGTGCTCCTTCTTTCAGGGAGCTGATGGAACGGCCAATCGAGCGGATAAGGATCAAGCCAATAATGCTCATCGTCAGTAAAGCAAGGACGCCCAGAATGATAAATAGTGTCGTCATGTTTTGCCGTGCACTGGCCTGATCAGCCGAAAGTTTGCTATTAATCGCTTCTGCTTCCGTTTTCACCTTTTCAACCTGGGAAGAAACATCATCAGCTACTTTGGAGAAAGACTCGGTTATAGCAGCAGACTGTGTTTTGGTATTGGCGATTGTATTTAATGATTGCTGGTATTTCAGTAAACCGCTGCTGATTTCGGATGATTGGTCTTCACTTAATTCCGAGTCTTCAATCAAATCGGAAAAGGCACGCGTAGCTTCGGTGAGTTTTCCCTCTGCTTCTCCGTCTTTCCCTTGTTCTATGTACTCCTTCTCCAGTACTTTGATTTCCATCAAGGCACTTGCCAGTTCGGGGCTGTCTAGACCATCCACTAACTTTTCAAATTCACCAAAGGTTTCATTGATTGTTTGGAGAAGTCCTTCTTCTTCCGAGAAACCGACCATACGATACATATTGACCATAGGGTCCATTTGTTCTTTGTATTTCGCTGCATTTTCAGAAATGGCGGTAAAATTTTCTGCGATTGCCTGATAGTTTTTGTGTTCTTCAGCAAAGCTACTGGCAGAACTTTCTACATCGCTGATTGCTTTTTCCATTTCTTCTGCACTTTCCTGACCAGGTGACGCAAGGAATTGTTGTTCCTTTTGCCTAGTAAGCGCCATTTCGTATCTGATTTCGTCACTATGCATGAGTGCATTTTGTACTTCTGCTTTTTCTTCCTCCCATTGTGAATGTTTGTTCAGAAAATAACCTGCGAATACGCCGAGAAAAACAATGCTGATTACGGATAGCCCCAATATCAAGCGCACCCGATTTCGGATAGATCCCACGTATAGGCCCCCTTTTGTCTATTTCTGTGATTTGCAAGATCTGTCGTAATAGGACATTTTGCGTAAGACAGAAATGCTACTATATGACTAATTATAGAGTTATTCGAATAGAAAGACAATTAATCTTTTGAAAATTGTCAATAAAATAAACAGAATTGTCTTGTCAGGCCAGATTGTGTAAGATGATATTTAGGAATCTTGCAAAGGAGACGGGAAAATGAAAGAGTTTTTGCGTAAAAAAGGAGTCACGCTTTCAGTCAAAGATTACTTCATAACCGCATTAAGTTATATGGCATTAGGGCTTTTTTCCTCTCTCATCATTGGAACGATCATCAACACGATCGGTGTTCAATTACATATTCATTCCCTTGAGGAAATGGGAAGCTTCGCGATGGAAACCAAAATCTGGGGAGGGGCGATCGGCACTGCGATTGCATACGGACTGAAAGCACCTCCGCTTGTTGTTTTCGCCTCTCTGTTCAGTGGTGCTTTTGGCGCAGAGTTGGGTGGACCGGCCGGGAGTTATGTTTCTGCATTGTTGGCCACCGAAATAGGAAAAATCATTTATAAGGAAACAAGGCTGGATATATTGCTTACACCTTTTTTAACCATTGCCACAGGATTTTTTACGGCCAAATTTATCGGTCCGCCAATACAGACGGCGCTTTCATGGTTTGGAGAAATTATCAACTGGTCCACCGAACAGCAGCCTTTGATTATGGGAATGATCGTTGCAGTTTTGATGGGGTGGGCACTGACCGCACCGATTTCCAGTGTGGCTATTGCTTTGATGCTGTCACTGGAAGGGCTTGCTGCTGGAGCTGCGACTGTAGGCTGTGCTGCGCAAATGGTCGGATTTGCAGTTGCCAGTTATCGTGATAACGGACTAGGCGGTTTGCTGGCACAGGGTATCGGGACATCCATGCTGCAGGTCGGGAATATAATCAGGAAGCCGATTATATTATTGCCGCCTACTATCGCTGGAGCGCTGTTGGCTCCGTTTGCGACAGTCGTTTTTTCGTTAGTCAACAATCCTTCCGGAGCTGGTATGGGAACCGCCGGTTTTGTAGGACAAATCATGACATTCGAGTCAATGGGGTTCAGTTGGGAAACTTTTTGGATTGTTCTTGGTTTACATATTGCAGGCCCGGCTGCTATAAGTTTAGGTGTTGCTGAACTGCTTAGGAAACGGGGCTGGATTCAAGCGGGAGACATGAAAATTGATTATGAATAAAAACGTGCTATCATGAAGGACGGAGGTGTCGGTTGATGGAAAAACTAGAATCGAACCAGGCTTTTTCACAGTGGAAGAACGAAAAGTCCATCTTTATGTTTTCAGCGGACTGGTGTCCTGATTGCAGGGTGATTGAGCCTTTGCTGCCGGAAATAGAAGCAGAATACGAAGAGTATACTTTTATCTATGTAGATCGGGACGAATTTATCGACTTATGTGCCGAATTGGACATTTTCGGTATTCCGAGTTTTCTAGCCTTTGATCAAGGAAAGGAAATTGGCCGTTTTGTCAGCAAGGATAGAAAAACGAAAGAAGAAATCGAGGCATTCATCGAAAAGTTACCAGGAAAACAATAAAGACTTTTTGCTGCTTTCCCAGTTAAGTTGAAACAGGGAAAGCAGCTTGTTTGTTTGCAGACTTTTTTTATGAACATTAGCAGAATGCTTTCAGTTTATTGGAGGGCTTTTTAATGCTAAAATAATGAGTGGCAGTTTTGTTTCCGGAAGGAGGAACAGACAAGAATGAAAATGACCAGTATCAAAATGAAAAAGAAATTGGAAGAAAGAATGACAAATCCAGAATGGAATACTTCCTTTAATAGAGATAAAGATACATTTCGAATTGAATGGAAACATTCCCATCAAGGGATAACCATCACCATTCCCAATATCATTGCGAAATATGAACGGCGAGGCGAAGCGGCTTTAGATGAGCTTACAGATCATATTGAAGAGGCCCTGCGGATTATGAACCAGTCGAATGAGCTGAGCGGAAAAGAAAAAAACATCTTTCCTGTCATCCGTGCCACTTCTTTTCCGAAAAAATCTAAATCCGGAAAACGAATGGTAGTGACAGAGCATACCGCAGAAACACGTATTTATTATGCGCTTGATTTGGGAAAATCTTATCAGTTGATCGACCAGACGATGTTGGAGGAGGAGGGCTGGACACAGGAACGGCTCGAAGAAGTGGCAGCCTTCAATGTGCGTTCTCTTTCAACTGATCGTAAACATGATGAAGTGGCCGGCAACGATTTTTACTTCATGGCGAGTCAGGATGGTTATGATGCAAGCAGGATTCTTAATGAGTCGCTTCTCGAAGAAATGAAAGCGAACAGTAAAGGAGAGCTGGCGGTAGCAGTTCCGCACCAGGATGTATTGATTTTTGCCGACATTCAAAATAAAATGGGCTATGATATATTGGCGCAGATGACGATGAAGTTTTTCGCCGAAGGAAGGGTGCCGATCACTTCACTGCCTTTCATGTATGAGGACAAGCACTTAGAACCGGTCTTCATCCTTGCAAAAAACAAACCGGAAAATCAGAAGAACTCAGGAGAGGATGAATAAATAAATGGATGTATTTTACAATCCGAATGGAATCGGCGATGTCTTGATTGTTCCTATAAAACAAGGGGACCGCAATCACATCAATAAGGAAACATTCGGTAAAGTCGTGAAAATCACCGATGGACAAAGCGGAGTGTTGCTGG
This sequence comes from Sediminibacillus terrae, assembly GCF_009602435.1. Lineage (GTDB taxonomy): Bacteria > Bacillota > Bacilli > Bacillales > Amphibacillaceae > Sediminibacillus > Sediminibacillus terrae. The sequence goes on along the minus strand of NZ_VZDQ01000026.1, from coordinate 297,821 downwards.
GTTACAATATTTTCGACGCTGCTTCCCAACTGTCTTTGACAGAAACCGGGAAAATAATGCTGACAGAGGAGTTGGCGGCCGGCATACAGGATGTATTTTCTCAAAACGGGCTGAAAGAGCCTTTTGACGTGGATTTGACCCCAAAATTCGTCGTCGGTTTTGTGAAAGAAAAACAGCCTCATGAAAACGCGGATAAATTAAGTGTCTGCCAGGTGGATACAGGAGATGAAACCTTGCAAATCGTGTGCGGAGCCCCGAATATTGACCAAAATCAGAAGGTGGTTGTCGCAAAAGTAGGCGCCGTCATGCCGAGCGGTATGGAGATAAAGCCGACCCAGCTAAGAGGTGTCGATTCTTTTGGCATGATTTGTTCTCAGAAAGAGCTCGGGCTTCCGGATGCCCCCAAGGAAAAAGGGATTTATGTCCTGGATGATGACTATCAAGTTGGACAAATTTTTGAATTTTGATTTTAAGAAGGCCTTTGCCCATCCAGATATGGGCGAAGGTTTTTTATGTGTAAGGAAATGAAATCAAGGGTTGTGACATATGAACTGATACCAGAATGTTTTCAGCATATGGGAAATTGATGAATCAACGGACCCCGATCAGCAAGTTATCTTTATGGTTTATAGGAAGAGGGCTTGCGCTATTCTTAAATTTGATTCATTTTATTTATCCAATTTGCCGGGAAAAACTGATAGAATAGTAAAGTAACTATTTATGAGAAAGAGTGAAGTCTATGTGGGAGCAACTAAAAAGAAAATTCAAACAGATACTGGCTGATGATGAGCCAGAAACAGAATCAATACCACAGGAAACAGACAGTCATGAGAATGGCAGCACCAATCATTTACATACGAGAGTATCCTATCAATATCCCAAAAATTCTTCCTTCAAATTCCCGGTAATTCCCGATCAGCAAGGTAAAGGGGAAGGAACAAGGCCCGCGTTTGAGCGAAGAAAATCAGAGAAAAAGTACAAATCCAATGATGTCAGTGAGAAGGAACAGAATTCAGACGTAGACAGACCACTTGTTAAAAGACAGCAAAACAAGGGGCCATCAAGGGTGGAACCTTTGGAATCGAAACAACCGTTCAAACTTACCGAGGTTCCGTCCCCGATTTACGGATTTCGCCAAACCAAAAAGGACACAGATACACCTGCTTTTTTACGAAAGCAAAAAGAGGAAGGTGCAATGAGGGCGGACGCAAGTATGGATATCGACCATAGTGATGTGCAGGATTCAGGTGTGGAGCATGGACGACCAGAAACAACAGAGTTCGACACGCCGCAGCATTTCGATGACAACAGCTGGGATACAAAAAATGCCGAACTGGAAAAGCATTTGGAACAAAAAGATATAACCATTGCTGAGGCTGAATCACTGCGGCTAATCGAAAAAGAAAAAGAGGAGACAGACGCTGCACCGGAAAAGGTCATCGAAGATAGAAACAAGACGGTTGAACCGTCAATAGAAAAAACCCAAGCAGGAGCTTTGGAAATAATGAGTGAGGAAAAACATGAAGAGCCTGCTGAGACGAAAGCGACTGACATCAGTGACCAAGGTGGAGGTAATCCCGAAACAGTGGAGCAGCCCGCTGAACAGGATGTATCCGAAGAGAAACTAGTGGAACATAATGTCGAAGCAGTGGAAGCGCCGGTGAGGCCTAAAAGGACACCCTTCAATGTTATTATGACGCCAAGGGATAAGCGTAATCGCTACCGGCAAGAACGGAAAGAAGAGACGCCTGTCAAAAAGGAGACTCAAGGACCGCCGGATTATTTACTTAACGATCCAGTCCCAAAATCACAGGAAAATCGTGAGTGGGTGAATCAACAAATCGAACTGCTGGAAACGACGTTAGCTCATTTCCATGTCAAAGCAAAAGTTGTCAATGCGATGAGCGGTCCAGCTGTGACGAGATTTGAGGTTCAACCTGAGCTTGGTGTAAAGGTAAGCAAAATCAAAAATCTCAGCGATGACATAAAACTGAATATGGCTGCAAGGGATATCAGGATGGAAGCTCCTATTCCCGGTAAAAACGCCATCGGAATCGAGGTGCCTAATCCTCAGGCACAAGCGGTCGGGCTGCAGGAAATCTTTTCAGCAGAAGCTTTCCGGAACGCAGTTTCTCCGCTTTCCGTTGCACTTGGTCTTGATATAGCCGGCAAACCGATTGTCACGGACCTGCAAAAGATGCCCCATGGTCTGATTGCCGGTGCAACTGGATCAGGGAAAAGTGTCTGTATCAATACCATTTTGATTAGTCTTCTTTATAAAGCTTCCCATAAAGATGTCAGGTTTTTGTTAATCGATCCGAAGATGGTAGAGCTTGCCCCTTACAACGAACTTCCACATTTGGTTTCTCCTGTCATAACCGATGTGAAAGCTGCCACATCGGCACTGAAATGGGCTGTTAACGAAATGGAAGAGCGTTACGAGAAGTTTGTCAAAGAAGGTGTGCGGGATGTTGAACGCTATAACCAAAAAATGAAACAGCAGCAGCGGGAAGAGGAACATCTCCCCTACTTGGTTATCGTCATCGATGAGCTGGCGGATTTGATGATGGTTTCCCCGCAAGATGTGGAAGATGCGATTTGCCGGATTGCTCAGAAAGCCAGGGCTTGCGGAATGCACTTATTGCTGGCAACACAGCGTCCTTCAGTCGATGTCATAACTGGCTTGATAAAAGCCAATATTCCGACACGTATTGCGTTCAGTGTTTCATCGCAAGTAGATTCACGTACGATCATCGATACCAATGGAGCAGAAAAATTGCTCGGCAGGGGCGATATGCTCTTCTTGGAAAATGGTTCGGGTCAGTCGGTCAGAATTCAAGGTGCCTTCGTCTCGGATGAAGAAATAGAACGGGTGACGAATTATGTAAGAAAACTGGCACCGACTGACTACTTGTTTGAACAGGAACAGCTGTTAGAACAAGTGAACGTCGAAGAAGATGAGGATGAATTGTTCAACGAAGCAGTGGCATTCGTCCTTCAGCAAAACGGTGCAAGTGCTTCTTTGCTGCAACGGCGATTCAAAATCGGCTATAACCGTGCAGCACGGCTGATCGATTATATGGAATCGCACGGAATCATTTCTGAACAAAAAGGAAGCAAACCGCGGGATGTCCTGATATCCAGTGCTCAAGCCGAGGATTATCTGGAAGAATCTTATAAGTGAAACGGGGCCGGGACAAAAGCAGCGGGACCGAAATAAAAACCGATCACTTAATTGGATAAAAAGAAGTCTATCAAAAGAAGGATTATATAAATAATAACCGAACGATTCGATTAGTGTTCAGAATTCGTTCGGTTTTTGCTTTGATGGCCACCCTTTTGTCCCGACCGTCAATTCTGTCCCGGCCAGTCAGGAATCGGAAGGAAATAACTTGTCCTGAGCTTCAGCTTCTTATATGATAGAGAATGAACTATTATCATGGCTAACGACAATCTCTAAGGAGTAATTGAACATGAAAGAAATAACGCAAAAATTAAACGGCGAAATAAGCCGTTTAACGAATAAAACATTCAAATTCGATGAACGAGTCAAAGAAGGCTGGTTTTCGGCAGTCTACTTTTTAAAAACGAGGGAAATTGCCAAAAATAAAGTGCCTGACAACTATGTGACCATGCAATTTTTTCAAAAAGATCATGCTGTTTTGTGCGGTACAGATGAAGCCATCGCATTGCTGCACACCTTTGCTGATCATCCGGAGGACTTGGAAATCCACTCCTTGAAAGATGGAGATAAAATAAGCCCGTTTGAGTCGGTTTTGACGGTTACTGGGCCATATCAATATTTCGGATATTTAGAAGGCATTATTGATGGAATACTGGCCAGAAGAACGTCAGTTGCCACGAATGTATATAATGTGGTAAAAGCTGCAAGGACATCCGGCAAGCAAAAGCCTGTCGTCTTCATGGGAGACCGTGATGATCATTTCACACAACAGGCTGGAGATGGCTATGCTGCCTTTATCGGTGGATCTACAGCCCAGGCGACCCATGCCATGAATGAATGGTGGGGAAAGCAGGGAATGGGCACAATGCCTCATGCTTTGATCCAAATGTTTGAAGGGGATATCGTAGAAGCTTCTAAAGCCTATCACCAGCTCTATCCAGAAGATGACTTAATGGCACTTGTGGATTACAATAACGACGTGATAACCGATTCTTTAAAAGTTGCCCGTGAATTTGGCGAAACATTAAAAGGTGTCCGTCTTGATACATCACGGACACTCGTGGATAAATATTTCCTGCGCAATCAACATTTGATGGGCACCTTTGACCCAAGGGGCGTGAACCCTGAATTGGTCTTTGCGTTGAGACGTTCTTTGGATGAAGAGGGATTCCAGCATGTTAAAATCATGGTAAGCGGCGGTTTTACCGAAAGCAGGATAAAAGAATTTGAAGAGTTGAAGGTGCCGGTGGATATGTACGGGATCGGTGGTAGTCTGTTGAAAATCAATATTGGATTCACCGGGGATAATGTGTTGTTGAATGGCAAACCACAAGCGAAAGAGGGCAGACGCTACCGTCCAAATCCGCGCCTCGAAAAAGTAGACTTTGTCGGTCCGGACCAGTAGGATAGTTTGAAACCTATATTATCGGGGAAATCTTTGTTATCGAGCGGAATCGATAACGGTATATAGATGTACACCAATACGTACATAAAGAGATAAAATTATGACTCATTTTGGAGGTACTGTTTTATGACAACTTACCATTTCATTGGTATTAAGGGGACGGGAATGAGCGCGTTGGCACAGATCCTGAGCGATTCGGGGGAAGCTGTTCAAGGTTCTGATATAGAGAAACGGTTCTTTACCCAGGAAGCCCTTGAAAGAAAAAATATACCCATCATGCCGTTTTCAAAGGAGAATATTAAAGAAGGGTTGACCATCATCGCAGGTAATGCCTTCAAAGAGGATCACGAGGAAATTCAAGAAGCCAAGCGCCTTGGTCTTACGTATTATCGTTATCATGAATTTCTCGGGGAATGGCTGAAGCAATACACCAGTATTGCAGTCACAGGTGCTCACGGCAAAACATCGACCACCGGTCTTCTGGCACACGTACTGAAGGAAACATACCCAATTTCTTATTTAATTGGCGATGGATCGGGAATGGGGCATACAGATAGTAAATATTTTGCTTTCGAGGCTTGTGAATATCGCCGTCATTTTCTTGCTTATGAGCCAGATTATGCGATCATGACCAATATCGACTTTGATCACCCGGATTATTTTCAAAGCATCGACGACGTCATCGATGCCTTTCAGCAAATGGCTTACCAAGTCAAGAAGGGGATCATCGCCTGTGGCGATGACGAATACTTACAAAAACTGCAGGCGAAAGTGCCGGTCCTTTATTATGGACTATCGGACTCCAATGATTTTCAGGCTCAAAATATTGTAGAGACAGAAAACGGGACTTCGTTTGATGTATTTGTCCGCAACACATTTTACGACACATTTACAATCCCGGGTTATGGCAACCATCATGTGTTGAATGCGCTTGGAGTGATTGCACTTTGCCACTATGAGGACATGAAGACAGAAGATATTAAAAAAATCAGCACCTTTAGCGGCGTCAAACGCCGGTTTACGGAAAAACAGATTGGTGCCCAAGTGTTAGTGGACGACTATGCCCATCACCCTAAGGAAATTGAGGCGACAATTGAATCCGCCAGGAAGAAATATCCAAATAAGTCAGTTGTGGGTATTTTTCAGCCCCATACTTACACACGTACGCAAAAGTTCCTGCAGGAATTTGCCGATAGTTTGAAGCAGGCGGACAAGGTATTTCTTTGTGATATTTTCGGATCTGCCCGGGAAGATAATGGCAACCTGACGATCAATGATCTTCTTGAACGGGTGGATGATGCGTCTTTATTGGAGATGGATCATACAGATATACTTAAGGAGTATGAGGATAGTGTCCTGATATTCATGGGGGCAGGAGATATTCAGAAATTCCAGCAAGCCTATGAAGAAGGCCTTAAACATACGAAACAGTAATATGTTTTTTGGAGACAGGATTTTTATCACATGATATCGAATGGATAACAGGGAGAGAAAAGATTCTCCCTGTTATTTTTTTGAAAGATAGGAAAGGATAAGCAGCGGCGGGCTGTCTGGTCAAGGTGCTTTAGCTCCATCTCCGAGGCTGATTTATGCAGCACAAACTGCCGCCAGGATTTTGGTTGAAAGGTTCCGCCAAAAAAGACAGCTAGGTGAAGCAATGTTCAACCGTTTTTGCAGCATCCGGCATGCTGATTGCTTTCTTTCCGACGGTGCTAATAGTAAACTTTAAGGTGTTTACTTTTGTCGCTTTAGGGTATATTGTTCCCATATGAGGAAATGAATACTTCTGTTGGATTCTTATCCAGTAGGGTTTTCCTATTGCAGCAAGCATTTACCAATTACATAGGAAAAGGAGTTGAAGTTGACATGGAAAACTTACTTTATATTGCGGCTTTGATTGCGGCAATAGCTTTTGCAGTTTTAGTAGTTTATTTAGCGATGGTACTGAAGGCAGCACAGCGTACGTTGAATGACGTTGCTTCCACGTTGGAAGGACTGGAAAAACAGATGGAGGGTATTACAACTGAGAGTACGGCCTTGTTAAATAAAACGAATAAGCTTGCAGAAGATATTAATGATAAGTCTCAAAAATTAAACACTCTTGTCGACGGAGTGAAGGGTATTGGGGAATCTGTGAAAGAATTCAACAATACTATCCGCTCTGTATCCAGCAAAGTAACAGTAGTTGCCGAGCAAAACAAAGAAACAACGGCACAGGCGATGAATTGGGGTACGGTCGTCATGAATTTGTGGAAACAAAGAAAAAACAATAAAAACGTCTAACGGGAGGAATGATGATGGCGAATCAGCCAGAACAAAACCAAAATGTAAATGGGAAAGACTTTCTGATTGGTTCTATAATCGGCGGTGTGGTCGGTGCTTCTGTGGCACTACTGTTTGCTCCTAAATCTGGCAGCGAACTCCGCAGCTCATTGAATGAGAACGCTGGTTACGTGAAAGACCGTGCAAACGAGTGGAAAGACGTTGCATATGAAAAAAGCTCTGAGTGGCGGGAAAAAGCGACAGTCAAATCGCAGGATTTAACAAAGATGATGAAAGACACAACCGATTCTTTCAAAAACCGAAGAAAAAATTCCGACGAGGAAGCTGAGAAAGCAGCTGAAGAAGTAGCACGGGCAATTGAAGAAGCTGCTGATGAAATCGAAAAAGAACAAGAAGGAAGCAAAGCATAATAAGTCAGGCTGCAGCGAATGATTGATGCTGCAGCCTGACTTATTGCGTTTAACAGATGGAAAAAGCGGGTACCACTCTTTAGCTTACTTCTCTTTTAAAAGATAGTTCTGCGGTCGTCCTCCAAATTGGAGGATTTCGTGGCACTATTGGAATTGCAAGACTAACTCATCGTGAGGCGCTAATTCGTCAAAAAAAGCTGCTGGTTCTCCATTTTTGTATATGTGGAAATTTCCGGTAGCTTCTGCCAAATTCACCGTGGCGAATCGAAAAATATCCTGAAAGATAAACGGAGTGTGTGGTATTTTTTCGATGGAAAGATGGTCTCTCGGATTGATTGTGTCTTCTTCCGTCAACTCCCTGCTATTCCTGGTCACCTTTATAGCCGGCTTTTCCAATTCCAGTTTTTCCCCATTGAATGTAATGGGAAGGTAGTACTTCATTTTCAATTGCATTTTTTCCAAGATATGCTGGACAGTCGGATTTTGGCTGCTGGTGTACGTAATACTGTCTCCGTTTTTAATTTTGTCTTCCAATTGTGCCGGTCGATTGTTTTTCTGCAAATAGGCTGGTATGTTATCAAGGAAAAGCTGATTTCCATTTACGAACACAGTAAAGTCTTCTGTGCCCTCGAGCCACTCTTCCCGTCCGGCAAATAGAAGCACATCTCTAACGGTTTTCACCGTTTCCACCCTTACGGCATCCCGGTCCGTCAATTTTGTATCCAGTCCAGCTTCTATGTCGTTAACGAGGACCTTCGTTTCCATTTCTAATTCCATCCCATTTAATGACAGGTTAGTTTTCGGTATCTCGCCAAGCAGTTCGCCTACAGTTATATTTGGCGGGGACCCATCATTTCCTTTTTCAACCACCAATTTATCTCCATGCTTAATGGGAGCATCGATTCGGGCTGGCTCGTCGTTAAGCCATAAAGAAGGAGGGGTGCCGTAGCTTCCGGGAATCGTGACTTCTTTTCCGTTCACCGACACGATGGCAGCCATGCCCGGCAGCCCATATAGTTTATCGACGTTGATACCGGCAGCCAATAGACAGTCGGCAGCAGTGAGCTGTTTCATATCAAATAAGCGTACAGCTCTTTCGTTGACCGTCACACTGATGTAATGAACCGGATTTTGTTTGGCCGCTATCGCTATGCCGATTGGTGTTACAAATGCCGGACCGCCAGGAAGATTCTCGGTTTTGGTCAAAGCAGGTATTGCCTCGCTTCCTCTTATTGCCACCCGGTTTCCCGGCAGTTCCAATTTAGAAGCCAGTCTACTGGTGATTTCCGGTGTCAAACTTCCGCCGCCCACCAGCATGACAGCTTTCGGGGCGTGACTATTCAAAGTGAGGATTTCAGCTTGAATCGATTCTGCCAAGGCGTCAATTTCTCCAGAAATCGCTGTGACAACCTCTTCATAAGTAATAGTTTGTTCAAATCCCAGAATGTCTGTGATGGTAACTTCTTGTTGTTCGCTCAATTCCCGTTTCATTTGTTCCGCCTGAGGAAAATCCAAAAGGAAATGTTCACTAAGCGCTTCAGTTATTTCATCCCCTGCCTGTGGTACCATTCCATAAGCAGAGACAGTTCCGTCGTCTGTTAAAGCAATATCGCTTGTTCCGGCACCGATATCTACTAGCGCGACGTTGAGCTTTCTCATAGAAGCCGGAATCAATACGTCTATAGCCGCAATCGGCTCAAGCGTCAATGCCTGCATTTCCAGTCCTGCTCTTGTAAGAGAGGAAATCAAAGATTCAACGACGACTTTTGGCAAAAAGGTGGCGATGATTTCAACCGAAGCGGTCTTTCCCTGTTGATCGATCAAGGATCCGATCGTCTGTTCATCTAATTGGTACCTGATCACAGAGTAACCGACACAGTAATATTCCGTGCTGGTATCTTCCATGTCCTCATTAGCCAGGGCATACTGTGCCTTCTGTACGGCAGAAAGTTCTAAAAACAATATATCTTCCTTGCTCATAAGCGGCTGCTGATCAATCTCTTTGGCCACATCAGTCCTTTTTGTTTTCAGTGCCCTTCCTGCTGCTGCCACACATACACTTTTCAATGGACCGTGGCTGTCTTCCAAATGAAGCTTCACTTTTTCAATCGTTTCGGCAACCGCTACGACATCATGGATTTGTCCATCGAGCATTGCGCGTTCCTGATGCTCCTCCACATAATAATCAAGCAGCTGGTAATTTGGCCCTTTTTTCTCTAGAATCAGGCCGATTACGGTTCTTGTCCCTATATCCAGGGAGAATATTTTTTCCGTCATTGTCCGTATCCCCTTCAAGTGTTGAATAAAAAATCAAATATACGAAATTTTATAAATCTTACTAATGACAACAGGCAATATTTTAGCTATAATAATCCCTAATTATTAAAAATTAGTACATTATTATTCTATTACCTACTATTATTACATATTCAAGGGGGAGTTTGACAGTGAGTAATGAACAATTAGATCAATTGCGAAGCAAACTTGATCAAGTGAATCTAGATATTCTTGAATTAATCAACAAAAGGGCGGAGTTGGTTCAGGAAATCGGACAAATAAAGGAAAAACAAGGTGCTTATCGTTTTGATCCGGTACGGGAGCGTGCAATGCTTGACTTGATTACAGAACATAACAATGGTCCATTTGAGAACTCCACACTGGAAGCTCTATTCAAGGAGATATTTAAAGCAAGCTTGGAGTTGCAGGAGGATGATCATCGAAAAGCGTTGCTTGTTTCCAGAAAGAAGAAGCCTGAAGACACGGTTATCGATATCAATGGCGAAAAGTTCGGAGATGGCAATCGGCATTTCATTATGGGGCCTTGTGCAGTGGAAAGTTATGAACAGGTGGCGCAGGTAGCAGAAGCCGTCAAAAAGCAAGGCTTGAAGCTATTGAGAGGAGGAGCGTTCAAACCACGTACCTCCCCATATGATTTCCAGGGTCTTGGTTTGGAAGGTTTGAAAATTTTAAAAAGAGTTGCAGATGAATATGGGCTTGCTGTTGTAAGTGAAATCGTCAATCCGGCAGATATAGAGCAGGCGGTCGAGTACATCGATGTCATCCAAATCGGTGCCCGGAACATGCAAAACTTTGAATTGTTAAAAGCTGCGGGCGAGGTGAAAAAACCTGTCCTCCTTAAGCGTGGGTTGTCAGCTACGATTTCAGAGTTCATCAATGCTGCGGAATATATTATTTCCAAAGGCAACGGCGACATCATTCTATGTGAAAGAGGAATCCGTACCTATGAACGGGCGACCAGGAACACGCTGGATATTACCGCCGTTCCGATTCTTAAACAGGAAACGCACTTGCCTGTCATGGTAGACGTCACCCACTCGACCGGCCGCCGGGACTTGCTCCTTCCGGCAGCTAAAGCAGCACTTGCAATCGGATCGGACGGTGTAATGGCAGAAGTTCATCCAGATCCGGCAGTTGCGCTTTCTGATTCCGCCCAGCAGATGGATATTGAAACGTTCAATCGTTTCATGGCGGAACTGAAAAAATAATAAAATCAAGTTTCATCGCTTGGTCATATGGCCCTTGCCTGCTATTATATGGTGAGGGCTTTATTTTTTGTTTAAGCGGATACGTTTTTGTGGAAACTGGTAAAGAAGTGAGCATTTTGTTTGCAAACATTGCGGAACCTTGTAGAGTATCGTATTATTAATGAAAAGCAGTACGAGATATAGGAAGAGATATAGGAGGTTTTTACTTATGAATATTACAATATATGACGTAGCACGTGAGGCGAATGTTTCCATGGCTACTGTATCGAGGGTTGTAAACGGAAATCCGAATGTCAAGCCTGCAACCAGAAAAAAAGTGTTAAATACGATAGAGCGTCTCGGATATCGTCCGAATGCCGTAGCCAGAGGCCTGGCGAGCAAGAAAACGACCACGGTGGGCGCAATCATACCGGATATATCCAGCATCTTTTTTGCCGAACTTGCCCGCGGAATCGAAGACATTGCCACGATGTACAATTACAATATTATTTTGAGCAATTCCGACCAAAACAAAGACAAGGAACTCCATCTTATCAACACGATGCTTGAGAAACAAGTCGACGGGATTGTCTTTATGGGAGGTAAGATCACGGAAGAACATGTCCAGCAGTTCAAGACTTCCCCTGTTCCGGTTGCGCTTGCTGCGACAATTGATGAGACAGAGTCCACTCCTTCTGTCAATATTGATTATGAACAAGCTGCATATGAGGCGGCTTCTTTGTTGTTGGAGCATGGAAACGAGCATCCGGCTTTCGTGTCCGCACAGGAAGAAACGGAAATCAATACTCAAAAATTCAATGGCTATAAGCGTGCCTTGGAAGAAAAAAATGTAACCTTGAATGAAGAGTATGTTATCAAAGGGGATTATACGTATGATTCCGGTATGGAAGCCCTGGAACAGCTGATGGCCCTGGACAAAAAACCAACAAGTATTTTTGTCGCTTCAGACGAAATGGCTCTTGGCGTGATCCACGGTGCACAGGACAGAGGTTTGAAAGTACCGGAGGATTTGGAAGTCTTCGGGTTCGACAACACCCGTTTAGCAACGATGGTCCGTCCGACTCTGTCGACAATTGTTCAACCGATGTATGATATCGGTGCTGTGGCAATGCGTTTATTGACAAAATATATGAATAAAGAGGAAGTCACCGAACAGAATATCATTTTACCGCATCGAATCATTGAACGGAATTCGACCAAGTCCCAGTAATGACTTCTCCGGTGGTATATAAAGAAGATTCAGTAGCCGTGTAACTGCCTTCGTTATCTTGTCAAAAAGTATGTATGGTGCATCAATTAATCGGGGAGAGAGAGTATGAAAAAAAGAGACATCATGACTCCAGTCGGTATCACGTTGGGTTTTGTCATGCTTATGTTTGGAATTTTAGCAAGCGGTGGAAGCGGGGGAGTTCTTTCCTTCCTTCAAATTTCGTCGATTTTAATTGTCATCGGCGGATTGGCTGCAGCTATATTGATTAACTTCAATTTGGACCAGATTAAACTTACCAGGCATGTAATGAAAGAAGCTTTTACGAAAAGTGATACGAGCCTGCCAGAAATGATCCGCCTTTTCGTTCACTTGTCGGAGAGAGCGAGAAGAGATGGCCTGCTTGCTTTGGAAAATGAGCTGGAAGAAGTGGAAGATCCTTTTTTGAAAAAAGGTATCCTTCTTGCAGTGGATGGAATAGAACCTGAAGTAATCCACGATATCATGCATGCGGAAATCGTTGCTTTGGAAGAACGCCATCACAAAGGAAGGCTTATTATAGAAAAGGCTGGAGAATATGCACCGGCATGGGGAATGATCGGAACTCTGATTGGACTTGTACTCATGCTCAATAATCTTCAAGATCCCGCTACACTAGGACCGAATATGGCTGTCGCTTTGTTGACGACTTTCTATGGAACCGTGCTGGCCAACTTGGTATTCATCCCGATGGCCGGAAAGCTTGAGAACAAGACGGAGGAAGAAGTCTTTCTTAAACAAATCATTATTGAAGGTGTCATCGGAGTGCAATCCGGACAAAATCCGAGAATATTGGAAGAGAAACTGGCCGCTTTTTTGTCCAATGATATGAAATACAAGACAGATGAAAAGGCGGAAGGTGCACTTTTGGGAGATTCCATTCATGAAGCTTAGAAAAAGAAGGCGGAAGGATAGGGGAGCACCGAAATGGATGGTTACATATGCAGATATGGTGACGTTGATCCTCGTTTTCTTTATCTTGTTATTTTCTATGTCTCAAATCGATTTGGAGAAATTTGAGGCGTTGGCAGAATCGTTCCGCAGCAGTAAGATTTTTGAACAATCACCGTCACCGATCCCGATGGAAAACCCTGCAGAAAATACCGATGCCAAGCAATCAGGCTTACAAATGGATGAATCGGATGAAAAAGAGGAGGAGCAAGACACTTCCGAACAGGATAAAGATTCAGCCGAGGATTTATTGCGCCAAGTGACAGCTTTTCTCGACAAAAATGATCTAAACAACGTGGTTACAGCTAGTCAGACCGAAGAAGGGGTTGTCCTTACTCTACAAGAAAAAGTCCTGTTCGATTCAGGGGAAGCAGATATTATCGAGGATGGGGAAGTGTTATTGGACAAGGTAAACATTTTGTTGAACACTATTTCCAATGACGTCAGGATAGAAGGGCACACTGACAACCGCCCAATATCGAATTATCGATTCCCGTCCAACTGGGAACTATCATCTGCAAGGGCGAGCCGGGTGGTACGTTATTTAATCGATAACGGCGATGTGGAAAAAGACCGTTTCAGTGCTGCCGGTTATGGTGATACTCGTCCGCTTGTGCCCAATGATTCTTCAGCAAACTGGGCCAAAAATCGCCGCGTGGAAATTGTGTTGCTCCAGGAAGCGGAAGAATAAGTCGAGTTGGAATGCTTTGTTATTTACGGAAACCCGAGCCCGATATACCAGGCTCGGGTTTTACTATGCCCAGAAGTCCCATGAATTCAACAATCGCCCTTTTGATATAAACTGCGAACTAACTATAACGGAAAATTCCATTACCTATTCAAAAAGGGTGTTACCCACCGCTTCGGTAGCATACTTCGCTTTCCGCGGGCACGGCCTCAGCTAACTTGGTAAAGAAAACCGCTTTACCAAGTGGATCTTCAGCTCGTGCTGTTCCCGCAGGAGTCTGCGCATGCTACCTGCGCTAAAAAGCAGGCTGATTAACGGGAAGCGTAGACTTTTTCCTTGAGAACCAACAAGCCATCTTAAAAACGTTTGTCAGGAAATGTGTACTTCTTTTCATAAAAGACAGTTGTAATTCCCACCTTTTCTCCTGTTCTTGGACTTTCTGCTTGTTTTCCTGGCAATGTCTTTTGAAGATACGGTGCATGGAGTACTTATGAATAAAAAAATTTCGAGGCGTTTCTAAACAGAAATGCTGTTCCTAGCGAAGAAAATACCTGTAGACTCCTACGGGAGGAAAGGCCTCGGTGAGATTCCGCAGAGCGCAAGCTCGAGGAAGCTCACCAGCCGCCCGCGGAAAGCGCAGGGTATTTTCGCAGCGTCGAACTCCAACTCAACAAAAATAGGAAGTCAAATAGACGCATTCAGACTATGTCGCAGTTTATATTTATTGTGAAAGCCTCTCTAGAGTATGATTGTTTTAAAATGCACCGTTTTGAAGCGTTTCAGTTATTGTTATACTGCCGCTTATTTCTGCAATATTGCAGACACTGATTAAGGGTCAAACGATTTTTTTCTGTTATTTCTTGTTTACGAGGAATCGGTTTGTACAACCCCTTTCCGTCTTGCCAATCATCAGGAAGTGAAACAGGTGACAACCTTTCCCACTTTACTTTCCAATCGGCAGGCAGTGGTCCAGTCAAAGTGTCCCCTGTCAGCATGACACTCCATAGTTGTCCCCATGCTCGGGGGACAACCCTCCAAATATCGTAACCGCCGCCCCCCAGGCCGACCCATTTACCATTACAATATTGCTCGGCAACTTCTTTTGCCAAGCTTGGAATGGCTTCAAACGTTTTCGTTGTGGAACATAGGTGGGTGAGCGGGTCATAGCAGTGGGCGTCAGCCCCATTTTGCGTGATGATGATTTCCGGCTGAAAGTACTCGGCCACTTCTTTGAAAGCGGATTCATATATAGATATAAAAGATTCATCTTCTGTAAAGGCATCAATAGGGAGATTGAACGTATATCCATAGCCGTTTTTAACCCCTCGTTCACTTGTGCTTCCCGTACCAGGAAACAAGTATCTGCCTGTTTCATGGATGGATAGCGTACACACATCCGGGTCATGATAAAAGAAGGATTGCACTCCATCTCCATGGTGGGCGTCCGTATCTACATATAAAACCCGCAATCCGTAATGTTCACGGATGTATTTGATAGCAACAGCAGCATCATTATATATACAAAAACCGGATGCCTTCCGTTTAAATCCATGATGTAGTCCTCCGCCTAAATTCAGTGCTTGAGGAGCCTGATTATTCAATACACTGTCTATGGCTGTCAGCGTGCCGCCTACCAATAGTGAAGCAGCCTCATGCATGCCGGAGAACATGGGCGTATCCTCGGTACCTAAACCAAACTGCCATGCTTCCTCTTGTTGCAATTGTCCATTTCCTGCTCGTTTGACGGCCTCGATGTACTGACGGTCGTGAACCAGTGCCAACTCATCCTCAGTAGCCAGTCTTGGTGGCACTATGTGATGATCAAACAGCCTGCCTTCCGCTTCTAAGAGTTCTTTTGTCATGACGACTCTTTGTTGGTTGAATGGGTGTTCGGCATTGAAATGATAGTCCGTATATGCGTTGGAATATATGAATAAAGGTTCTCGGATCATAAGGCAGGATCCTCTGCATCAGGTCCCAGCACTTGATAACCAGCTGCTTTTAAGTCAGCTTTGATCGGCAGCGGGTTCATGGTTTGAAAGCGAAAAACCAAAATCTTATATTGGCGATCATTTTTGTAAGGATATATCAGAACCGAAGTAATATTCACTTTTCGTTTTCCGAAAATGTTAGCCACTTCGGGTAGGATCCCTGCTCTGTCCGGTACTTTCACTTCTAATTGAGAACTTTGTACATGCGTACCGGTCAACTGAATGAGCGTGTACAGCATGTCTTTTTCCGTAACGATCCCGACAAGCTTGCTCTCACGGACCACGGGTACGCATGCAAATTCCTGTTCATAGAAGATAGCTGCTATCTCTTCTACGAAATCAAGCGGATGAACCGTCATTACAGGAGAGCTCATGATGGTGTGGATCGGATTATTCAATTCCTCCGAAATGTTATCTTTCCGAAAAATGGATGGACTGGCATCACGGACATCGCGATCCGAGACTATACCGACTACATGGTTCTCTAAATCTACTATCGGAATATGCCGGATGGGGCGCTCGTTCAATATTTTCAATGCTTCCGCTATGGTAGCCCCGGGAGTCAACGTGACCACTTCCGTTTTCATGATTTCTTCTACAAGCATGTTAGATTCCTCCCCTCAGAGAACGGTACTTTTCCCGCTGTAAAAAACGCAGCTTGTCAAACTGTTCAATCGATTTTTCCGGTACGTTTTTGCCGATTCTCACCATCAAGCAATTTGCAGGGTGGGAAACAATTTCCGGGTCATCTGTCGGAGCAGGTGTCAGTCCCCCCGCAAACATCATTTTCTCCATTACTTTTCGATAGTTCCAGACGCTTAATTTTGTTCCTTTTAAATCCCAGTGCCAGTAATATTCTGTTGAAATAATGATGAAATTCTCCATTTCTTCATCGAGCATGGAGACGCTTAAAAGATGGGACCCGATTTTGTTTCCGCGGTAGTCTGCTGCAATTTCTATGGCACCTAGCTCGATCAAATCCTCCATTTGGAACTCCGACCAGCGTTCAAGTGGGTCGGGATATAAATAGGTAACATATCCAATGATTGTATCGGCCGTCCTTGCAATAATAATACGGCCTTCCGGAAAATCAGCGATATCCTGCAGTGCGTCAAACTGCTTGTGAGCAGGACGGAAAGCATGAAGTCCTTCATGGAAATGGTAAGCTCTTAAATCAGAAGAAGGGAGTGGGCCTTCTACAATTATATTTCCCTGACTTGTTGCCACTTGCAGGGAATGACAGTTTTTTTTATGCTTCACCGTTTCACCACCTGTAAATACACTTTATATTCTCATTATACAGGAACTGCACTTGTTTAAAAACAGGAATGATAGACAAGGGCTAGGAGAAAGATGCCTCTGTTAAATGTGGTGGTGTGCTTTTTCACTCCACCCTCTCTTTATCGAAAGGCTCACTCCAAAGAAATGGCTAT
The DNA here is from genome assembly GCF_009602435.1 of Sediminibacillus terrae. Taxonomy (GTDB): domain Bacteria; phylum Bacillota; class Bacilli; order Bacillales; family Amphibacillaceae; genus Sediminibacillus; species Sediminibacillus terrae. Next base: position 280,724 of record NZ_VZDQ01000026.1, on the reverse strand, counting down.
TTTCCTTTGGCCGCAGAGGAACTAAACTTTCAGGATAGTGCCAAACTTTCCATTGAAAAATTCCAGTCTTAAAAGGAAATGCCCCCAGCATGGTGATATCATGCTGGGGGCATTTTGAAATCGATGGCCGCCTCATTTAGTCTATTCTTCTTGTTCCGCTGAGCCGTCTTCGTTTTTGTCTTCTTGATCATCCTGCTGATTGTTTTGATCTTCGGTCTGCTCATCGTTTTCTTGTTCGTTGTTATCTGACTGCTGTTCTCCATCATCTGAAGAAGAATCGTCCTGCTTATCCTTGTTGTCTTCCTCTTTCTTTTTTTCCTTGTCTTTTTTCTTATCAGCTTCTTTGTCCTTCGATTCATCCTTCAATTTCCCGATTTGAATCGTTTTGGAAGCGGAGGATTCCCGTCCGAAATAGTCCACTGCTTTCACCTGATACACTGCTCCTTTACTAGGAACAGTATAGCTTGAATCGGTGGTGTTTCCGATTAAACTGAACGAACCATCTTTACTTTCTGCACGGAATATTCGATAACCGACTACATCTTTGCTTGATGACTTTTTCCACTTCAGTTTTGTCCCGCTATTGGACAAGGAAGAAGGCGGCGAAGGGGCCTTTCCGTCATCAGAAATATCGGAAGAAGCACTGCTCCCTGCCGAGAAAGACACTTTATCCCAGGCTCCCCCAGCATTTCTTGGCTTCAATACAGATAAGTCACTTAACGTATCATACATGTTCACTTCGAGCCAGTCCGGATTCAAGGACACACCGTCACCGTCTGTGAATTCAGAAGGTGATTTGTCCCCGGCCTTCACGGACTTGCCGTCAACTTTAACAAAATCACCGCTAACAAGACTGTTATCTTCTTCGTCCGGTGCGAATTTGCTGTTGAATATATCAGAGCCTACCAGTCCGATATCTTTACATAAATCGGAAGGGGACATTCCGGAAGTACGACAGAAAGAACGCTCTACAATATTGTCCGGCCTGTCGAACTTGTTGTCGGGAGCCATCAGGCTCGGATCGATTTCGGTGGCTGCGTTGACCAGTTCGGACCATAACCCGATGTTACGATTGCTGTATCCTGTACTACATGGATATTGAGCATTACAAGTCAATTCTTTCGGTGTATCATAGCCGATCCAGGTTCCCATCGTCACATTCGGGTTGGTGGCTACAAACCATGCATCCCACCAGTCAACAGATGTACCTGTCTTGCCGGCCCAGTCGACGCTTCGGTTTGACAACCTGGACTGCGTATAGGTAGCTGTCCCGCTGGTTAGTACATCCCGCATCATGTCTACCGTCAGATAACTGGTTTGCGGTGTGAAAACGTCCACCGGTTTGCTTTCATGCTCGTAAAGGACGTCGCCGTCTTTTGTTTCTATTTTATCGATCATATAGGCATCGACAAATTTGCCGTTGTTTCCGAAAGTGGAGAAGGCATTCACGTTTTCTTCAACGGTGACCCCTTCACCCAAGGAACCAATCGCCAGGGAAGCATTAGTATGGTCTTCTTCCGTAAGGGAGGAGAAGCCCATTTTTTCCAAATAGTTTGTTGCCGGGTCGCTGGAGACGATTTCCTGATACGTCGTGGCGGCCGGAATATTGTAAGATTTTTTCAGTGCTTCTCTTGCTGTGACAAGTCCGTGTGTAGTGCCTGTGTAGTTTTTTGGCCAATCTTTTGGAAGTTGTGGATACCTTGCATTCAAATGATGGTCAAGAACAATGGAGCCCGGCTGGATCACACCTGCTTCCATAGCTGGTCCATAGACCAATAAAGGCTTCATGGTACTTCCGTTGTTTCGCAATGTGTCCGTGGCATGGTTTACTTCTGACGTATCATAACCACGGCCGCCGAGGAAACTGATGATTTTTCCACTGCTGTTCTCAATCAGCATCCCTGCAGCCTGGACCGGTTCCATGATGGTTGTTTCTTCACCGGTTTCCGGGTCGATAACTGTCTGCGGCTTATCAGGGCCGTAATTATCGTATTCCTCGCCAATTTTTTGGAACGCATCATAGATTTTTTTATCGATGGTAGTATGAATCTTGTATCCTTTCCGCCGTAGATTGCGGTCTGCTAGAATACTATATTCCTCCTGCAGCGAGTCGTTGCTTGCAATGTCTTCTTCCGTGTATCCATCTTGCTCAGCAAGCTGTTTCATGATGATATCCTTGGCACGTTCTTCCACTTCATTGGTCAAGTAAGGATACTTGTCCAATGGAGTAGGCGTGGGCTCTGTAAAGTCAGCCGTGATATCGTAGTCGGAAGCTTTCTTGTATTCATCCTCGGTGATGTATTCAGATTCCAGCATTCTGTTCAGGACGGTCTGCATCCGGTTCAAGCCTGGCTGAAGTGCATCTTCATCTTTTATTTCTCCTGTATTGGTAAAAGGTGTGTAGTAAGACGGACTTTGCGGAAGCCCGGCGATAAAGGCTGCCTGCGCAAGGTTGATCTCACTTGCTCCTACACCGAAAATTCCTTGTGCTGCTGTCTCAATCCCTGCAATATTGTCTCCGGATGCGTTTCTGCCAAAGGGGACAATGTTAAGATAGGCTTCCAGAATTTCATCTTTGCTAAGTGACTTTTCCAAGCGCATGGCCAGAAGTATTTCTTTCGCTTTTCTTTCAAAAGACACTTCGTTGGTTAGAATCTGGTTTTTAATTAATTGCTGGGTCAGTGTACTCCCGCCGGTTTTCACCGCTGAATTTGTCGCTTCTTGATATATTGCACGCAGAATCGCTTTTGGAACGACCCCGTTATGTGTTTCAAATTCGGAATCCTCCGTAGCGATGATGGCATCTTTCACATAATCCGATACTTTATCGAGAGTGGTTTCCTCCCGGTACAAGTCAGAGCGGATGTTTCCTAAGTATTTGTCATCAGCAAAATATAATTCCGATGTTTCTTCATAGTTATATATGTCTTCTTTCATGTTTTCTGCTGATCTTACCGGTTCATCTTTAACAAGTGAGGCAAAGTACCCAGCCCCTGTTCCACCTGCAAAAAACAATCCGATACATCCGATGATAATGAAGAAAAGAATGATATTCCAAACCACATCGTAAGTAATTCGAAAGTTTTTCTGAATCTTACCTGCCTGCCACCATTCCTTCACCTTATCTTTATATTTGACCGCAAAATTTTTTAGATTCACAGCAAAACCTCCTAAATATCAATCTATATTATAGCACAGCAGTCAACTTGCACGCAGGTTTTCCTCTATATAATATTGCATTTACCCAAAAGATATGGTATTAATGTATCATTAGTAAATAAAATGTAATATTTTCAGAACTTCTGAAAAATAAAAGCGAAGAAGGAATGAAGTAGTGGATGGTTCCCTGTGACTCAGAGAGCTGCCGGATGCTGAAAGGCAGTACAAAACCCTCCCGCGAATTACGTTCTGGAGTTTCTCCTGCGAAACCAGGGGACGGCTTGCCTGGCCGTTATTGAATCAAGTGGCATTCTTTGGAATGCAACAAGGGTGGTACCGCGAACAACTTCGTCCCTTTATTTGGGGAGGAGTTTTTTTTGTTTGTTTATGGTTTGGCATCTCCCAGAAAATAATCGAAAAAGGAGTGTAGAGCATGGATGTTTTGGAAGATTTGCAAATGCGAGGTCTCGTGCAACAGACCACTGATGAAGAGGGGTTGAAAAAACATTTAAAGGAAAATGTCGTGACGTTATACTGCGGCTTCGATCCCACGGCGGACAGCCTTCATATTGGACATTTGCTTCCGATTACCATATTGAAGAGATTTCAGCGTTCCGGCCATCGACCAATCGCGCTAATAGGCGGCGGAACAGGAATGATCGGGGATCCGAGTGGTCGTTCCACAGAAAGAACATTAAACGAAGCAGACGTAGTAAAAGGATTCAGCGAAAAAATCAAGCAACAACTTGCAAAACTGCTTAATTTTGAAGAAGGGAACAATGCAGCAGTAGCACGCAATAATTATGAGTGGCTTTCTCAAATGACGATCATTGATTTCTTAAGGGATACCGGAAAGCACTTCGGCATCAATTACATGCTTGCCAAGGAATCAGTAGAATCACGCATCCAGAATGGAATTTCATTTACTGAATTCAGTTACATGATTTTACAATCACTTGATTTTCAAAACCTTTACGAAAAAGAAAACTGTACACTGCAAATCGGCGGAAGTGATCAATGGGGAAATATCACTGCCGGGATGGAATTGATCCGCAGAACGCGTGAGGATCAGGGAACAGAGGCAAAGGTTTTCGGTTTGACGGTGCCATTGATCACCAAAGCGGACGGTACCAAATTCGGCAAAACAGCTGGTGGAGCAGTATGGCTTGATCCGGAAAAAACGTCTCCGTACGAATTTTACCAGTTTTGGATCAATACAGACGACCGCGATGTAATGAAATTCATCAAGTACTTCACATTCATGGATCAAGAGGAGTTACGGTCACTTGAAAAAGAACACGAGGCTGCTCCGGAAAAACGTACAGCACACACAAGGTTGGCGGAAGAAATGACAGAAATGGTTCATGGCAGAGAGGCCCTTGAGCAAGCAAAACGGATTTCCGGTGCCTTGTTCAGCGGAGATATCAAGTCATTGAACGCTGATGAAATCGAACAGGGCTTCAAGGATGTACCTTCTTACAAAAGAACAAAAGAAGATGCTAATATTGTCGAACTATTGGTAGAAGCAGGCATTTCTTCTTCTAAAAGGCAGGCCAGGGAGGATGTCAAAAACGGAGCCATTTACATCAATGGCGACAGGGAGCAGGATTTAGGCAAGACCATCGGGGCTGAAGAACGCATTGATGACAGATTTACCATTATAAGAAGAGGGAAGAAAAAGTATTTCTTGATTCGCTTTCAATGATTGATTTTCCATAAACTGAAAAAAGGGATAGTGACCAAATCAAAAACCGAACGATTTCGTTCGGTTTTTGATTGGAAAAGCAAACCGTTCTATCCTTTTCTTATGAATCGTGCAACTCTCCACGCCGGCAAGGTACTTCACTTTGTGCGCGCACGGCTTCAGCTAACTTGGCAAGGAAAACTACTCATTTCGCACTCATCCCGCTGGAGTCAACGCACTTTGACTCCGTTGGATGGAGATAGCTACTCTTCTGATGTGATTTCCGTGTTTCCTATTGCCGTCATTGGTAGAAAGCTATGCTGCATGGAAACCAGGAATATTCGGTTCTCTGTCAAATGTGGTGGTGTGATTTTTCTTCCATTTTACTCAGGCTGCAGAGGAAATAAACTCGATTTCCACGGATGAACGCCCGAACCTCCTCGCACAGCTCGCTGCGGGGTCTCGGCCGCCCGTTTTTCCGCAGGAGTCTCGCTTATTTTCTCTGCTACGCCATTTCGCTCTATAGAGCCTTTTTAACTGCTTGCTGCTATAAAATTTTATGCTTTAATCGTTCAAATTAATCGTTTAAAGTCTTTGATGCCAAAAGAATCTCGTTTTAAAACGAATACGTGTCTTCTTTATCTACCTCTGCTGGAACTTCCCGGAGAACTTCATCCAATCCCCAATAATTCTATGATAAAATGACCTTTCACTCATATCCCTCTCTTTTTCCTTTGGTGTCTTCAACCTTTAGGGTAACAAAGAGAGAGGGAATGAGTGTGTTTTTCTGCACACTGCAGGAAAACACATCACGATAGGGGACGCCACCACATTCAGTATGAGCCGAATATTCTTATGTTTCGCCCATGAACAAAAAATCTCCCCGCCTATGAAAGGCGGGGAGATTTTTATCAAGCAAGTTATTAACGAGAGTAGAAATGAACGGATGATGAAAGCCTTGTTATATCAACGGTTTAAGGGTTACTTTCCAAAACTAGCCGAAAACTTAGCCGAAACTTCATTCATAGAAGCACTGAACATATCTACAATTTCTCTTTCCACTTCTTTGAAAGTGTGGCCGTAAATATCTAAAATCATCATTGGGGTATTACCCAATCTTTCTGCCACATATTTTACCCCTACACCTTGATTAATTAGCAATGTGGCATGAGTATGTCTTAATCCGTGTGGAGTAATAGAGCTTATGCCGGTGCGCTTTATACAGCGTCTAAGAGCATAAAGGATAGATGCATCGGTATATTCCTTACCGGTTTGAAAGGAAATGAAAATAAAATCATCTTGTCTTAACTTTCGGCCAAAAGATAACTTTGTTTCTTTGCACCAGGTCTTATACAACTGAAGTTGATTTATTAATTTGTCATCAATGGATATGGTTCTATAGCTATTGTTTGTCTTTGGTGATCTAACACCTTTATTATCCCTTGTGCGCTCCACTGTGAGCGTTTTTTCTTTGAAGTCAATATTATCCCATTTCAAACCAAATGCTTCCCCTCGTCTTAATCCTGTGTAAGCAAGAAGCAACAACAAAGTATAAACGGTAATATTTTCATTCTCTTCTGCGTCTTTTAAAAGGACGTGTAATTCATCTGCTGACAAGAAATTTCCCTTTAATTTATCTTCTTCAATTAAGTTTTGGTTAATGCTGATTTTGGTGAAACGGTTGCGAGCTAGTATTTCATCATCGACAGCAGCATTAACACCAATTTTAAACAAGGTATGAAATAGTTGAACGGTGCTAGGCTTGTAAGACTTGAGCAGCATGTTTACGAATACTCGCTTGTATGTTGTTTTATCGAGTTCATGTAATTTGTAATGGCCCAATAAAGGATTAATCGCTATCCTGATGGCCATTTCTCTTTGTTGCCTGGAGGTCACTTTCCAATCATTTTTATTGGTTTCATACCAAAGATTAAACCACTTACTAACGGTTATATTACTATGATCAATTTCCTTGGTATAACCATCAACAGATTTGGTTTTTACCTCTAATAAAGAGCGATAAGCTTCTTTTTCACTTGTGAACCCTTGTTTTTTCTTCTCTTTCCACTTACCGGTATAGTCTTTATAACTGTGTCGGTACATCCATCTTTTTTCACCTTTGGCACTAAAGTAATAATATAGCTCCGGATCCTTTTTTGATTTGGATAATTTACTCATTTTCACTTTCCCTTTCTTAGCATGGGCAGATGCAGATAAAGGAAGGTTAATTAATCCAAAATGATTTTTATTATAGTATTTAATTTTTCTTGGAGCTTCTCATCTATTGTCCCTTGATCAGTAAAAAAATAGAAGTTACCTTCATTTTCTTTATTTAAATAGACTGGAGTGGAAAGGCCTTGTTTATAATTACTTATCGCTTGTTCGATTAGTTCAGGTCCTTTTTTTAACTCTTTTAGATCCTCCATTTCATCTAGGTACTTCCAATCAGTGTTATAACCAGCTTTATTAAGGAGGATTTTATATAAATCATTGTAGTTTGTAATATCCTCGATGTTATCTGTTAACCGTGCGGCAATTTTACTTATAATCTTTCGAGAAGGTTTTTTGGTACCTTTTTCAAGTTGAGAAAGATAAGGTTGTGAAACACCTGTGATCTTATGTAGATCACTAATTGAAAGACCTTTCGAATCCCTATATTCCTTCATGTACTTCCCAAATAAGTTATCGTTACTCAAAAATAACCCCTCCTTTAGTTAAATTCATTTTATCCATTATAGCAATAGAAAGCAAACATAATTTGTATAATTTATTGCTATCTATTGCAATTTATTGATAAATGATTTATTATAGCAATAGATAGCAATAGAGAGGGTGAAAATATTGATTAAATATCAACCAAAAAAGATTGAAATTCTTATTGCTATGGCAAAGAAAGGTTTTAACCAAAAGAGTTTAAGTGAAAGCGCTGGTGTCAATGAAGCGACACTTTCGTTATTTCTGAATGGCAAGAGAACTATTTCTGCACCTACTGCTAGAAACATTGCCGAAGCTTTGGAGTGTGAATTAGAAGACTTATTTGAATTTAAAATTAGCAACATAAGGCAGGAGGTGTGAAAAGTTGATTCAAGAAAAATGGGTGATTTACACAGCTAACGATACTGAATTTGTTTTTGATATACACCAGGTTTCCTGTATTGAAAGCCAGCTGCATAAAGAAGGACAACCATACCGTACTATTTATTATCGAAACAATAAGCCAGTTAACTATTCAGTTGATCAGGGTTACAAAATAATGTCTCCAATGGAAGAAGCAGCGATCATTGAAAGCATACAACCAAGTGAACAACGTCAATGCGCAAATTGTGGGGAGCCCTTACATGGAAACAACACTTATTTTAGAGCTGGTAACAACGGTTCTACCTATTGTAATAAAGATTGTGCCTATGAAGCTTATAATGGTTTCTATTCCAAAAAACAGGTAGACCAAACACTAGTGAAAATTGAAAAGAGGTGAGCATAAAATGTTTCCTGCAGAGGTGAAAGTAGAAATTAATGAAGAGGAAATTAAGCAGCAAATCGTCCAACGTTTGGACGACATGATTAGAGAATCTTTAATCATGATTGACGTTGAAACATTGGCTAAGAAAATGTGTATGTCAAAGCGTTTTTTAGAAGAGAACTTCTTGCATGATCCGAGAATGAAATTAATTGAAAGGAGAAAAGCAAGAAAACGATTTTGGTTTTACCAGGAGGCTGTCGAAGTCATTACAGAAATCATGAATGATTGGTAAATAATTAAAGCATGGGCAGATGCAGATAAAGGAAACTTTACTAAGCAATTGAGAGGGGAAATGAAAATGACGAGCATGAGCACTTTAATAGAATTAGACTCAAATGCAGGATGTACCCTAAATAACTTATCAGATATGAAGGGTGCCCTAATGTTACTGGATAATTTGATTGAGGATATGGAAGATAATCCAGAAGTCGCGGCATCATATCTAGCGGAAGGAATTATTTCTAAAAAACTATCAGCAATCAGGGTGGTCTTCAGATCATGCTTAGAGGATAGTCAGGATGAAATGGTGACTGCTCAAAGACATATCCGACAATTAACACAAGCGCAAGAAGATAATGGTAGAGAGGTTTAAATGAATGCAATTGCTAAAAAGAATTAATGGTTTCTTCTTTGAAGATGATCGATTTCACTTAGAATATTTGTTTTTCTATATTCCAGTTATCGTTTTAGTTTTTGTAACAATTTTAAGGATGGGGATATAACAGTTATGGTTTTCTTGAATGGAAAAACTCTCTATGTATCTAGCCATACATAGAGAGGGAGTGATTTGAAAAAACATATAACCTTTAAAAACAGTATTACATTATTTTTATTTGGAAGTCAATGTCTAATCGGAAAGTAGGTGATAAACATGTATAAGGGTTACCTAAAAGGAAACGGAAAACATGCTGCATCCAAGTTCAAAGATGGTGCCAAGTTATTAGCTTACAACACTGCAAGAGCTTTTGATTCTTTTGTGGGTGTGTTAGACGATGATTACATCATGGTGGATGTGGATGATATAGAAGAAGCCGAAATCCTGTTTGAAATCGTAGAAGATAAGGATATAAAGTGCTCGGTCTTAGAGACTGATAACGGTATGCATTTTTATTTCCGAGGTTATGATTTAACAACAAATAAAATCAAATGGTACTCCAATGTCGGAATTCTTTGTGATTACAAACTTGGGATGAAAAACACGGTGGATCCATTAAAGATTAATGGCAAATCTCGAAAGTGGATCCGTAAAGTAGACCAACACGAACCAATGCCGATATGGCTATACCCATACAATAAGAAGAATCCCAACTTGAACAACTTAACAGAAGGTGATGGAAGAAACAATAAACTGTTCACCTACATTCTCAAAATGCAATCTCAAGGGATGGCGAAAAATGATATTAAAGATACCATTTCTATCATAAACAGATACATCCTGGATGAACCAGTAGAGAAATCAGAGTTGAACGTGATTTTACGTGACGAGGCTTTTATGAAGGAGTCTTTCTTTAATGGTTCAAAGTTTCTGCATGATTCATTCGGTGACTTTTTAATCAACGAGTATCACATTTGTAAAATTACGAATGTGCTGCACATATACAAAGATGGATATTATTCTGATGAACAAGCTGATATTGAAGGAGTTATGTTAAAGAACATAAAAAGTTTAAATCAAAAAAACCGGAAAGAAGTTTTAGCATACTTACAACTTATGGCCAAGGAGAAAACTTTATCGTCAACCAAATACATCGTGTTAGAAAACGGAGTGTTCAACCTGGATACGTGGGAGCTGCAGGAATTTAGTCCGGACATAATAGTTAAAAATAAAATACCTGTTCCGTTTATCAAAAATGCGTATTATGAGCCAACCGATAAAACATTAAATAAATTGGCGGTTAACGATAAAAAAATAAGAGCAATTTTAGAAGAGATTCTTGGTTACATTTTGTTTAGATCCAATAGTTTTAACTATACTTTTATTTTAACTGGTGACGGTAGTAACGGTAAATCATCTTATTTAAAGATGATCATGAAATTGGTAGGAGAAGACAATAAGTCAGCACTAGACCTGAAAGAATTGGACCAAAGATTCAAAACCGCGGAGCTCTTTGGAAAACTGGTGAACATAGGAGATGATATTTCGAAGGGATATATTAAAGAATCATCTGTTTGGAAAAAGCTTTCTACCGGAGAGACATTAAATGTAGAACGAAAAGGGAAGGATCCGTTTGATTTCTCCAACTATGCCAAATTAATTTTCAGCGCCAATGAAATGCCAAGAATCAATGATTTTTCAGATGGGGCTGGGCGAAGATTATTGATTATTCCATTTAGAGCTAAGTTTAGTTCCAGTGACCCTGACTATGATCCGTTTATAACCAGAAAGTTACTATCTGATGAATCAATGCAGTACGTATTGAATTTAGCACTAAAGGGGTTAGAACGATTATTAAAGAATAATGGATTTACGAAGTCGAAAACTGTCGAAAAAGAATTGGACACTTATAAAGAGGAAAATAATCCAATTTTAAGTTTCCTAACTGAGGAAAACCCTGATATTGAAAATGCAGTAGTTAAAGACATCTATATGCAATATAAGCTGTACTGTTCTGATAATGGTTTTCAACCGCTCGGAAATGTTCAATTTAGCAAACACATCAAGAAAATATTCAATGTTGATACAAGAGTACAAAAAGTAGATAAGAAATCAGTAAGAATTTATCGAAAGGCTAGTTCATCAAAAAATTAGTGCTAATTTTGATGAAAAATCATCAAAAAATTAGAGAAATGATTGATGGAAATAACGATATATAGGGGAAGTTACGTTAATTGAGTAACCAGTTACTGAATTGAGTAACCTTCAAAACCCTTGATATGACTGAATGGTAGTAATTTGGTTACTCGGTTACAGTGAAATGCAACTTCTTTTATATTAATAGGACTAAAAATAAAGATTCTATAAATAAATATATAAATTTAAGGGGGTAATTGAGTAACCAAATGCTATAAAAATGGAACTGAACCCTTGATATGATTAGGTTTTTATTGGTTACTCAACTGATTAAATTGAGTAACTAACCAGTAACCTGGAACAATAGTTTAACTTTTAAAAAGGAGATGAACATATGACTAAATTAGAGGTAAACGTAGTTAAAGTTTTAGAAGGAACAGAAATTATAAAATTTGAGGTAGGTGAAGGAAATGTGGAGTCTATAATAATTGATTGGGATGAACCAATGATGACTACTATTGAATTTGAAGAAGGTACGCAAAAAGTTTACTTTCATCCCCATGTCATCGGATATGAAGAATAACCCTGGAAGGAGCATTCGATGAAAAGCGCCAATTGGATTAATAAATATTGGGAGCTCCAAGGAGATATAGATGAAATTGAATGGGACATACGAAAAACAAGGTTAGAAATGAAGCGTTGGAAAGAGGGTGGAGATTTATTTATAAAAAATAAATTTGAAACAGTGTTGTTTCATCAGCAAAGAGTTGGCCAGGCGCTTGGAAGTTTAGAGAATCTTTTAAAAGAAAAGTTGCAGCTAAAAAAAGAGTTAATAGACTTAATCGACACTTTCAAAGGAGTTGAAAACAAAATTCTCAAAATGAAATACATTGATGGTATGACATTAGAAAATATAGCTTATGAATTAGGATATACACCAGGTTACATTTACAATAAGCATGCTCAAATTGTAAAGAGCTTGAAATTGTTGCAAAAAGTATCTAACAAGTAGGTGAGCGTGTTGTATGAATGGCTGCGCGATTATCAAAAGATAGAAGAAGAGATCATTTACTTAGAGTTTGAGCTGAATCGCTATCAAAAGAGAATTAGGTAGATGGATTTCCGGTGATTTAAATGAGGTGAAGTTAAAAGAGAACTCTAAAGCCGCTAAACTTGAAGAGATTATTGCTGTTAAAGAATATGAATTAGCACATAAGATGAATGACTTATATAAGGCTAAAAGATTGATCAGCAGATTCAAAGGGGTAAAAACAAGATTTTATTTGAGAAGTACGTAAATGGAAAAACACTAGAAGTAACTGCAACTGAACTTAATTACAGTTACAACTACATTAACAGTAAACATGCTGAGTTAATGAGACTAATTAAGTTTGCTGAGAATTGGAAAGGAGGGTAGTTAAGTGATTGAGAATCAGAAATTTATAAATTTGTATGGCCGATCAGTTGGCATTTTGAAAAAAGACAAGTATAAAATGTTAATCCTTTTTTCAGATAAGACTTATGGGAAAGTAGTTTGTATTGTTCCCAGTGAAAGTATCTTATATTACACATTTGACAAAGAAAAATCTTATCACCTTCAAGTTGATTTAAAAGGGGCTACCAGGATGCATCCAGATGGAAGCACATATACCAAAAACAATTTGGTAGTAAAGCGTGCAAAGGTAATAAGATAGCCTATTCAATTTCATAAACCGTATAAAAAAGAGGTGGTAAAGATGGCTAATCGCTATGAGGTTGCTGATAGACATAGGATGGAGTCCAGAAATATGCAAGAGTTTGGTGAGTTGGTACAGAAACGGGCTCAACTATGAAAAGAAGCCAACCGTGCCCTTACTAAACTTGATGAGCAGAGTAACACCAGATCTAAATTAATCAAAAAATAAATACAGCATTAAAGATTTAATATAAGTATAGAGTGCCCTGGTCGACACTCTATACTTAAACAAATATTACTTACAAGGAGAATTATATTATGAAAACTAGATTGAATGGTAAACAAACAGAGATTCGTACTGCATTTGCTAATTATGTAGCAGGGAAAATATCCACTAGGGAAGCCCAATCTTTTGGGATTTCACTTTCAAATGACGGAAAGGCTTTAATTCCTAAAGTTGTTGCCGATGAAATTGTGGGATATGTGGAACAAGAAAATCTTTTACGTAAATATGGAAAAGTAGTCGAAGTTGAAGGAAATCTACAATACCCGGTTCTTACGGAAGATACAGATATTAAGGTGGATGCTCATACAGGGGTACGTAATGAAGAAATTGAGGTTAACAGTATTGGGTTAACCGCAGAATTATTGACTCCAGTGGAGTTTGATTCCCTTTCAAGAGTAAAAAGAAAATTACTGATGTCGGGTAAAGTAAGCTTAGCAGATTTAATTATTGATTTGATGAAGAGAGAGTATTTAAAAAAAGAAATTGACTATATGTTTAATGGTAATAACGAAAAGGCCATTAATACTGGATCATTATTAAACAAAGCGAAGGTATTTACTCCTACACAGACTGATCCGGTAAAAATAATTAAAGAATTGAAAAACACCCCTACTTCTAATGTAATTAACAAAGCAAGATGGATTGTTAATAAACCAGCAATTAAGTATGTGGAAGATTTAATTTTACCAAATGGAGAAGCTGCCCTTAAAACACTGGATCGTGTAGATGGAGGTGTAAGCTATATGCTATTAGGCTTTCCGCTAGATTTTACAGATGCAGTTAAGGGGGATACACAAATAAAAGCACAAGAATCAGTTGAAAATGCTGAAGCAGAATTAGCTGCAGCACAGGAAGCTTTAAACTTAGAGCCTACCAATCAAGATTTAATCGATGCGGTAACTGAAGCTGAAACGAAATTAACTGCAGCACAAGAAACTTTAAATGATGAAAATGAAAATACAGCCGTTTTCTATTTTGGAGATTTTTCATCCTTCAAAATACAAGAAGACCCTGACGGGCTAGAAATTCAAACGATTAATTCACTGTATGCTCACTTAAATGAAGTTGGTTTTAAATTATATAACCTAGTTGATGGTAAGTTAATTTATTCGCAAATAGAACCTACAATTTATCGTTTGGAAGTGTAGTCATAGGGTCTATAGGAAAAAAAGAAAGCCGATAAGAGGTGGTTAAAATTAGTAAATCAGTTAATCATCAAGTAGTTACCCACGTGAAAGATTATTATGAAATTTGTAGTCGATTTGTAAATCAGAGATTAGATGAATTAAAGGAAGAGGATCGTAAGGATTACCGAAAGCTAAATAAACAGATTAAGATGGATTTTGAAAAACTGTCTCATAGAATTAAAAAAAATAAATTGTTATGCATGCGGTACAAGGACGTAGTCAAAATGCTTATGGAATCCATTGAATTTAGATTGAAAGCAGTAAACATATTGATAGATTCATTAAGCGAGGGGGAAAGAGATCTTGACAAGTCAACTTTTATAAATTCCAATCAAAAAGCTCATGATTTAGAAAATAAACTCGGGGCCTATCTAAAGGGTGAAGTACTTGGAAAACAAAAAACTAGATGAATTTCAAAATATCATTGATGCCATGGGAATGATAGATGGGTTAATACTTGTTAAAAACGGTAAAGTTACTATAATGGAGCCATTAGAATATGGAGAAGTAAACATTAAATTCCATAATAATAAACTGAAGCAATTGGATACTATAAAAAAAATTAAATATTAAAATCCTACTGGACATACCAGCGGACATGAGTAACTTTAACAAGTTTCTTGTGTCCTTTTTATTTTGGAAGATTAGAGGAGTGATATACATGCCGGATAAAGAAAAAAATGTCGTTCTCAATTTTAAAATGGATGGCCAGGTAAAATATGCTGAAACGTTGCGTGAAATTAATTCAGTTATGAATACTGCCGCAAAAGAGTACAAGAACCATATTGCGGCAATGGGTAATGATGCTACTGCCACTGATAAATTGAGAGCTGAAAAGAAAAAGCTTGAAATCCAGATGGAAGGAGCTCAAAAGCGAACAAAGATGCTCCGAACACAATATGAGGAAATGAGCAAAGATACCAAGAATACTACTGGGCAACTTACTCAAATGTATGGAAAGTTATTGGATGCAGAAAAGGCCGAAGCATCCTTGCAAAAGTCTCTCGATCGAGTAAATGGAGAATTGACAGAACAATCACAGGAAGTGAGAGAAGCGGAACAAATGCTTTCTGGTTTGAAGAATGAAGCTAACTTATTGGAAGCTGAACAAAAGAAGCTAACCTCATCCTTTAAATTACAGAAAACTGAACTTGGTGCGAATGCCACTGAAGCTCAAAAAGTAGAATTATCACATAAACAATTAACCTCACAAATTAAATTAGCAGATAGGGCAGTAAATAATCTTGAAAGACAGTTAGAAGCTACAAAGAAAATTTATGGGGAAAATTCAGTAGAAGTATTGCAAATGGAAACTAGGTTAAACGAAGCTAGGGCTGATATAAGTAAATTTAATAGATCACTTCAGGATTTGGAGGATAAGGGCCGAAAGGCAGGTAAATCTGTAGGAAAACATTTAAAGGGTGGATTACAGTCAATTGCAGGAGCGGCTCCAGCAGCCGCTATTGGTGGATTAGTAACTAGTATGGAAGATTATAATACAGCTTTGGCCAGACTTAACACGAGTGCTAGCACGGCCGGATTAAGTATGGATGATGTAAACGGAGCTTTTAATGAAATGCAGTTGGTTTCTAGGGATGCTGAAACTTCAGTAGAAGGTGTAAATAACCTAATTGCTGCAGGTTTCGATCCAACACAAATTATAGAGGCTACACAGTCTATTTCAGGTGCGGCTATAAAATGGTCAGACACGCTAAATGTTGAAGGTTTATCAGATGCCGTACAGGAAACGATAGCAAGTGGGCAATCAATAGGAATGTTTGATGAATTGTTATCTCGATCAGGAGCAAATATTGATAAATTTAATGAGGGACTTGAAAAGGCTAAGGAAAAAGGGCAGGAGCAGCAATATGTTTTAGAACAACTAACAAATCTAGGTTTAAGTAGTTACTTGGAAAAGTATAAAGAACTAAATCCAGAAGTAGTTGCACAGAGACAAGCTCAACAAGAGTTAACCGATTCACTATCTGAATTGTCCATAATATTAACGCCTTTAGTAACAGAAGTTACTGAATTTACTTCCACTTTAGTTGAATGGGCAAACGAACATCCGAAACTAACTGCAGGTATAGCAGCAACAACAGCTGCTATTGGAGCTCTAGCAGTGGCAGTCGGAGCACTATCTCTTGTAATATCACCTATAGGTTTAGTTATAGCCGGCATTGCTGCAGCCATCGCGGGAATTGTATTAGTTATAAAGAACTGGGGATCGATTACAGATTGGTTCAGTGAAAAATGGAATCAATTTACCGCCTGGCTAACAGAAGTTGTGCCAAAATTAGCGGCCGACTTTATTTCCTGGTTTTTAGACATGAAAAATGGTGCCGTGGATAAGTTTTCGCAAATGAAGGACAGTGCTATCGGTAAAGTCACCGATCTAAAAGATGGGGGAATAAAACTACTAAAAGGCTTTAAAGATGGAGCAATAGATAAAGCAAAGCAGATGAAAGACGACTTTGTAAATAAAACAACCGAACTGAAAGACGGTGCAGTAGACAAGTTCAATGAACTTAAAAAAAGCGGAACAGATGCAGTTTCCAGTTTTAAAAGTAATGTTTCAAGAAAGGCCTCAGATTTAAAAAGTGCTTTCGTTGATAAAGTAACCTCTTTGAAAGATGGAGCTTTGGACAAATTTAATGATTTAAAAAACCGAGCTGGCCAAGTAATGCAAACTGCGAAGGATAAAATACTGTCACCAATTGAAACAGCTCGGGATAAGGTTAGTGGAATCGTAGATAAAATAACAGGTTTCTTTTCCGACATGAGATTAAAAATTCCCAAACCTTCCCTGCCAAGTCTTCCTCATTTCAGTCTCGAATGGGGAAGCAGGACAATTATGGGTAAAACTATATCTTATCCATCTGGAATAGATGTAGATTGGTGGGCCAAAGGAGGAATTTTCACTCAGCCAACTATCTTTGGAGCATCTGGTGGCAGATTACAAGGAGCTGGGGAAGCTGGACCGGAAGCTGTATTACCGCTAAATGATAAAACGCTTGGCTCCATTGGTAAAGGTATTGCCAGAAATATGAATCAACAAGATCAGAAGCAACCTGTAATTATTCAAATGGTAACACCGAACAAACGAGTACTTGCAGAATTGGTTCTTGATGATATAGAGAGTGGATTAAATCGTAAACAAAACCGAAAGAGGAGGAAACCACGAGGTTAATAAAGGATTGAGATACCACGAGGTCGTGATAATACGATCTCTTTTTTTATTGGAAGGAATTTCTTTTTTTCTGTCGAATTATGAATTATAAGGAGGAGTCATGAATGGCTGAATTTTATTTTAAATCAAATGGAAAATATGTTGTAACTGTGGAAAATGGTTATTTGAAATGGACTAGAAAAGGGATGAAAAACTATATGGTTCAAGGTTCCAAAGGAGAAAAAAGCGTGCCAATAAAAAACATCTCTGCTATCCAATTGAAAGAGCCTGGACTTACTACTGGTTATTTGCAAATCGCGTACAGTGGATCTTCTGAAAGTAAAGGTGGAATATTCAATGCGGTGAAAGATGAGAATACAATTCTATTTAATAAAAAAGAACTTCAACAAGCTAAAGAATTACAAGAACTTGTTGAGAGCCTACAAGGTGAAATGAGTTCAGCAAGCGGTTCTCAACTAAGTGAAGCAGATGAACTAAAAAAGTATAAAGAGTTACTTGATGAAGGCGTGATCACCGAGGAAGAATTTCAATCAAAGAAAAAGCAATTGTTAGGATTATAAGTCATCTCAAAAAAGAAAAGTGACTTTGACTGGAAGCTGTAGCCCCCCTGTCGAAATGAAATTTTTTCTTCACTTGGGAGGATAGGTAGCGTGGGTGCTTCTGTGCACCTCAATGAGAATTTTTGAATTTTTTTGTAGTACTATTTTGTAATGTTTATTTTTGAAAATGCAGTCGTTATAGTAAATGATAGGGACTTATAAGAAGTCATATGAACTGTAGTACTACAAGTTTTGTAGTACTACATTTAATTTAATGGTTACCATTGTTTTGTAAGATTATAGAATGGAAATTTAGAAAAACGCTCTTGTTGTTCTTCAGTTAATTTACTGTAGGTAATATCAAATTCAATCTTACTCTCTAATAAGATATAAAATGCACAAAGTACGTCAGATGTATAAGATTGCTTTCTTTTCATCTTTAAAATATCCTCTTTTTCCTGTTCTGTGAATTGCCTCATCCTTTTTATAATCTGCATTCTATTTAGATAAAAAGTAATATTATCAGAAGAAAGAGTCAATAAATGATCAAAGATATTTAAACTTAAATCTAACAGTTCTTTACGATCGTTATGTTGGTCGTAATAGTTTAACAGCTGTAACATATAGTTATTAGTTAGCATTAAACTTATCTCATTATTAGAGGTTAAAGACTTGAAAGATGATTCTACCACTTTAGGGTCGAAGTTAGAAATTTCTACAAGAATATTTGCATCAATTATTAAAAATGGGCTATGATCGACCATTTCAGAACTATCTTCAAAAGTTACCCTTATTTTTAAATACTTTTGAAGATCTGTTAAATTGAAAAGATCAAATGCTTTCTTTTTATCTTGTACTTGCGCTGTAAAAAGTACAATTTTATAGTTTCCAATTTTAAATTGAAGAAACGGATTTTCAGGAGTTGTCTTTATGTTATTTTGCTCACCTTTATAAAAAATGTTTACAAGGGCATTTAATGTTTTTAATTCTTCTTCTGTAAAATCTTTAGTGTCTTCATTAAAATTAATATTTAATTTTTTGAAGGTTTCGATAACTTCTTCAAGATTTTTAATATAATTTGGGAGATTTTTCAGTTTGAAAGAGTCTTCAAATTTATTTAATTCGATAATCGACCCATTTATATTTATTGTTTTCTGATCAATCATCTCTAACATAAATTTGGAATCTTTAACACGGTCAGATATAGGACCTTTTTCTTTAAAGTTAATTTTTAAAGGTTTTTGACGATTTATTGATCCAGTTGTTGATTTATTAATAATTATTTCAAATGAATTACCAAATTTCAGTTTTACATACTCTTTGGAAATTTCTCGTTTAACTTCTGTATACCACGTGGTATTGTTAATGCCCACCCACAAGTCTGTTTCATACTCAATTGTTTCAATGTCCATTCTATAAAGCGGTATATCTAGACCTAAATTTTCAACGTGTCCATAAGCATAGGTTCCGTGTTCTAATAGATAATCATGAATTGAATATTGAGAAGGACTAAAAGTTTTAATTTTATAACTGTCGTATGCAAATGCTTGATCAATTAATAAAGGCAAAGGTTGCTTTTCACTATGTAATATAAAGTTCTTACATACCGTAACAAGTGAGTTACTGTAACTGTCTAGCTTTTTAAAATATTTTATAATTGACTTTTGATTTCCCATATCTGCTAAGGTTTGTTTTAAATCAATTGGTAATAAGTCCAAATAATAAATTTGAGTTTCATCTACTGAAACTATTTCAACTAAAAAGAAAAGTATTCCACCGTCGTGATAATAATTGTTTAGATCAGCTTTTTCTATTTGATACTTTGCAACTGTACTAAAATTTGAGACTTCCTTGCCCTTAATCTGAACTGGAACCTTACCTGTGAGTTGTTCTTTTTTTTGTTCTTGGTTATCGTAAACCCATATCTCTCCATCCCATGACGGTGTTTTATCATTTACTGGAATTTCATCTTTTAAAAAATCACTTTGGAAAATCTCATACTGTATCTTACTTACTGCAATCTTCTCTATCTTCTCAGAATTCAAGATATGTACTTCCTTTCCTTAGAAATTAACTAAAATTAATGCGAGACGGACAAGAACACTTAAAGATTAGCACTGAATTAACCTTCCTTTATCTGCATCTGCCCATGCTTTAATTTGTTAGCCGAAAAACAGCCGAAAACTAGCCGAAAAAACGTGCATCTTTTTGCATCACTTTGCAAAAATCAATGTAAAAGAAAAAGCCTTGAAGCGTTGGTAAAACAACATTTTCAAGGCTTTTTTGCATTTACTATACTGTCTATCTCGATTAACGAGAGTAGAATTCAACGATAAGCGCTTCGTTGATTTCTGCTGGAAGTTCAGAACGTTCAGGGAAACGAGTGTAAGTTCCTTCCAAAGCATCTTCATTGAAAGATAGGTATTCAGGAACAAAGTTGTTTGTTTCCACAGCTTCTTTAACGATATTAAGACTTTGTGACTTTTCACGAAGACCAATCACTTGTCCTGGCTTCACTCGGTAGGAAGCAATGTCCACGCGTCCGCCATCGACGGTAACATGACCGTGGCTTACAAGCTGGCGTGCTTGTCTGCGAGTGCGGGCAAGACCCAGACGGTAAACCAGGTTATCCAAACGGGATTCGAGAAGGATCATGAAGTTTTCACCATGGATACCTTTCATTTTTCCAGCCTGGTCGAACAAGCGACGGAATTGACGTTCGTTAATTCCGTACATGAAGCGAAGCTTTTGCTTCTCTTGCAATTGAAGACCATATTCAGATAATTTGCGGCGCTGGTTGGCACCATGTTGACCTGGGGCGTAAGGACGTTTATCTAGTTCCTTGCCAGTACCAGTTAAAGAAATTCCGAGACGACGAGACTTTTTCCATACAGGACCTGTATAGCGAGCCATTGTACATCTTCTCCTTTATATATAAGATTTGCATAAAATAAGACAGTGTGTTCCCGATCGCTGCCCATTTTGTTTTCATGTACCATCGCTCCAGCAGCAGAGAGTTACACGATACACCTTACAATCTATAAGGAACAAAATGAAACAGTCGGAGGTTCACTTAGGCTACCTTTTTTACACAAAGTCCATTATAGTTTTTTTGGATAGAGAAGTCAAGGGCCGTTTGCTTGAATACAAATATTCGGAATTATTCTAGGAAATAAGTAGGAAAAGAAGGTTTAATCATATATAATTAGGATATATCTCCTATATCCGCTTAATACGTGGAAAACATGATTATATCATATTTATAATTATTTTCGTTAACAGATAGAAGAGAACATAACATTCCAGGCGCTTCCCATCAGTGGTAAGCAGCCCTACTAATGATAGGTGAGAATTTATGGATACCAACAATAGATTATCGAGGTGTGAATGCTGGTACCGCATGCTCGATGCTTTCATGCAAGAAAGTGCCCCTGCCATTGATGAAGTGATTGCGAAAATTTGTCAGAAAATCAAGCAATTCATACCTGTGCGATTTGCGGCCATTTTTTATTACGATCCGTGGAAAAATGGTTATAGCTTGAAAACCGATGATTCTGAGCTGGAAAAATTGACAGTGGGGACCCTTCCGGATTCTATAGCTTCGAAGGATGATTCTGTGGAAGCAGGTGATGAGGTGTTCGTTTGTCCGTCTTCTCTTCAGTCTTTGTTGCTTCCATTAAGGGATGAAGAAAAAAAGCTTGGATTTCTTTTTATAGCCACAGATGTAATTACGGATTGGTGTCGGAAGGAATGCAGGACGATAGCAGAAGAAATCTCCGGTCAACTGCGTATTATATCCAATTACATACATACTGCGAAAAACAACTACAATCACCGGATTTTATACCGGGTTACGTCATCCTTTCATGCATCCATTCATACGAAAGATGTATTGGAAGAAATTATCTCTACATTGCAGAACGTTTATCCGGGATTTGATTATTATTTATACCTGTCCCAGGAGTTTCCGGGGGCGGATGACCTGCCTACTAAAGAGTTGATTTATAATGATAATGTTACTAACCGGTTTAGTGTCCATGCTTTCCTTACCGGAGAAGTCCAATACGAACAAATAAAGGAAACCTGCGAATCGAACTTATATATTCCGCTCAAAGGCAAGCAAGGGGTATATGGCGTGTTGCAAATCTATGCTTCCACTGTGACTGCTTTCCCGGCAGAAGAAGTGGATTTTATCACCTTGTTGGCGAACGAAGCTGGAAATGCAATGGAAAATGCCCGTCTTTATCAACAGTCTAAACAATTGATTGAAGACCTGCAATTGATTAACGAAACGTCCCATACCTTGAATTCGAACTTGCGGTTAATTGAAACGACTACTTTTGTGAATCGGCAAATCAAGGATAAATTCGGTGCGGAAGAGATCGGCTTCATTCTCTTCAAGGAAGACAGCGAGGAGGAATACGAAGTCCTGGACGGAAGTACGGATTACTTTTTGTCGAGTAAAGCGAAACAGTTCCTGGGCAATACACTTGAACTGCTTAAAAAACAACATGATGCTGTGTTCATTGGCGATTTTTCCATCAAGTATCCAGACATATTTTTGCCCTATCATTCTGTTATGGCTATACCGATGATACAGTCGAAACAAATCAAAGGCGCTATTTTCGTACTCCATTCAGATGCATATTATTTCTCTTTTGAAGCATTTAAGCTTATTCAATCACTTGTTCATCATTCTACACTTGCCTTTGTCAATTCAATGCTCCGAGAACAATTGGAACACTTGGTCATTACCGATTATCTCACCAGTCTATATTCAAGAAAATATTTGGATGAACGGCTTCAGGAACACTTGGCCGAGGATGAACAAGGTGCTTTTTTGCTAATCGATATCGATGACTTTAAAAAATTCAACGACACCTATGGGCACGAGCTGGGAGATGAACTGATCATTCAAGTAGCCTCTATTATAAAAGGACACTTAGGTACAGACGATTTCGCTGCCAGATGGGGAGGCGAAGAGCTTGCCGTTTATCTTCCGAACGCTTCCATAGATGACGGCATGGACACGGCTCACCAGTTAGTCCAGCAAGTCGAGGCCTTTACAGAACCTACGGTCACGATATCAGTAGGTGTGTCCTATTGGAACAAAGGGCAGGATCAGCGTTCGGGAAACGTTTTTGACAGGGCGGACGAAGCTCTTTATCAAGCAAAGGAACTTGGGAAAAATTGCGTCGTCAAAGCCAAATGCATCGGGGAGTTAAAGTAATGCGGACAAAAGCAGAGTGACCAAAATAAAAATCGAATGATCCTTCGTTAGGTTTTTGTCAGAAAAAAGCAAGCCATTCTTACCCTTCTCTTATGAATCGCGCTCCACTCCGGCAAGGTACTTCGCTTTCCGCGGGCATGGCTTCAGCTAACATAACGAAGCACGCATCAAACAGCAGGATAAAAGGAAGTTTGTTGAATATACATATAAAAACCGAGCGAATTTGATTGATATCTTGAATTCGCTCGGTTTTTGCTTTGGTGGACATGTATTTGTCCCGGTCGGACTTCTGTTTGTCAAATATGTTTTTCCAAAATCTTGCCGAATTGTTCCAAATAAAATTGATCTTCTTTATCGAATCTGTTTTTGCTTGGACTGTCGATGTCCAGTACGCCAAAAATGGCATCTCCTTTATGAAGCGGGACGACAATTTCGGATTGGCTTGCAGCATCACAGGCTATATGGCCAGGGAATTGATTTACATCGTCAACAAGCTGGGTTTTTCCTTCCTGTACAGCTGTACCGCATACTCCGTTGCCGGATTTGATTCGAACACAAGCAGGCAAACCTTGGAACGGTCCCAATACCAGTTCATTTTCCCGCCAAATGTAAAAACCGACCCAATTGACATCTGTCAAAAATTGATTGAGTAAAGCAGAGGCATTAGCAAGGTTTGCTATGACATCTGGCTCATCTTCTAGTAAAGCCTCCAACTGCTTTAACAGCAATTTATAATCCTTTTCTCTGGATCCGGAGTAATTTTTCGTTTCAAACATTGTATCCCCGCCTTTTTCTTTGCATTTTTAGACAATTAATTTGATGCACTGCGACAGTTCGCGATTATCAACAGCATCTCGACAAGATGGATGCGGTATTTGACGAGCGACTGTTGCAGGACTCTCCCCGGTTATGTCGTAAAAGACAAGAGGAGGTGGTACCAATGACGAACAATCAAACGAAACAAAAGGTGATGGAAGCTGCTTGCAGGTTATTTTATGCAAAGGGCTACCATGGCACTTCTGTACGTGACATCGCTCATTCAGCTTCGGTCAATGTTTCGTTGATCAACTATTATTTTAATAGCAAGCAGGGGTTATTGGAATCGATTGTCACCAGCTATTATGAACAATACATGAATATGCTTGAGGAAACAATGACAAATACCGAAGCGCAGCCGAAAATCGATCGGCTGAAGCAAATGATTGCAACTATTATACATTATAAGCAAGAACAGCATCAATTCACTTGTTTCATTCATCGGGAATTATCCCTTGATTCAGTGTTCGTCAGAGAGATGATGGTCACTTATTTGGCAAAGGAAAATTATCTGATCAACAGCGTTTTTCAAGAAGCTTTGCGTGATTCCGGCAATACAAAATTAGATTTGCAGTTTTTATATGTGCAGTTGAAGGGCTTGCTGAACAGTCCGTATTCGTCCGCGAACGAGTGGAAAACTCTGGTGAATTGGAATCAGTCTCAAGATTTTTTTGCGAAGAAATATGTCCAGTTGATCTGTCGTTGGATCGATTATTTGTCGGAAGGCACTGGGATGGATGAAAAAAGCAAGCCTAGCATACTGTCTCGTTAAAGCGGGTGAACTCGACACCTGCTTTTTTTCTTGCTTCCATACCACCTGCAAAACTTCAAGAAAACACGTCATCCGACAACTGTTGCCACCTTGTTTGAAAAATTTGTCGTTGTGTGAATAAATTTGAAAATTAATAAACAAAAATAGCTGTTAACATGGTATCATAATAGTAATCATCATCATCAGGATGTTGCAACAAACCAAAAAGCAACTGAATGCTGCGGAGCTTGAAACAGAGAAGGAAATTGCCTTTATAACGGAAGTTTTTTCCTCTCGTTTTAATATAATCATAGTTTATTGGATTAGTCAGGAGGTTTTTTATGGCATACATAATAGGCGGTATCCTTATTTTAATCGCTTTGATCATTTTTGGACTTATTTGGCGCAAAAGAATTTATGATGAAGTCGACCGTCTGGAAGGATGGAAGATGGATATTATGAACAGGAATGTAAGTGCAGAATTATCCAGGGTGAAAACACTGAATCTATCGGGGGAAACCCAGGAAAATTTTGAAAAATGGAAGAGTCGTTGGGATTCGATTCTTACCAGGGAACTTCCCGATATGGAAGAATACTTGTTTGATGCTGAAGAAGCCGCAGACAAGTACCGTTTTTCTGCCTCGAAGCAAAATCTGCTTCGAGTAGAGGACGCCCTGAAAGCAATTGAGTCGGACATTGAACAAATGTATGTAGAGCTGGAACAATTGCTTGACTCGGAAGAGAACAGCCGGAAAGCAATCGAAGAGTTGAACCCGAGGGTGAAAGAGCTCAGAAAATCACTTCTGCATAACCGCCATCATTTTGGTAAATCAGAGGCTCGTTTTGAAGGCGAATTGGACGAAATCAATCGGACGATCGAAAATTATCACCAGCTTACAGAAGAAGGCAACTATTTTGAGGCGCAAAACCTTGTCGAAGGTTTACGCGAACACTTGTCGGAGTTAGAAACAAAAATGGAGGAGTTTCCGGGTATTTACAAAAAATGCCGCCATACACTTCCCAATCAGTTAGATGAACTGCAAAGCGGCATTGCTGGCATGAAAAAGGATGGATACCATATCTCGCATCTGGGATTTGAAAAAGAGATTCACCAGTATAAGACTAAGCTGCAGGATTTTGCAGAACAGCTTGATAAGGGTGTGTTGGAGGAAATCGTGCCTTTTCTGGAGCATGTCGATGAACGAATGAAGGAAATGTATCAATTGCTCGAGAAAGAAGCTATTGCAAAAAATTTCATAGAAAAACAGATGCCTTCCTTCCGTCGGGATTTGGAAATGGAAGTGAAGTCTTTCGAGGATACGAGACAGGAAGTGGAAAGTCTTCAGGAGTCCTACTATTTAGAGGATACTGACTTGGAGAATCACTTAAACCTGGACAAATTGGTCAAACAATTGAAAGAAGATCTTGAAAGTATTGACCGTGGACTTGATGAACATACAGCTACACATATTGAACTCCGGGAAAAAGTGGAGGCAGCGGCCAATGAATTGGAAAAACTCAAAGCGCGTCACGAAGCGTTCAGAAGTCAGATTCAATCTTTGAGAAAAGATGAATTGGAAGCGAAAGAACTGATTCTTGAAATGCGGAAAGCACTTCAAGATACACACCGGACATTGACGAAAAGTAATATACCAGGGGTCCCGGTGTTCATTTGGGAGCTGTTCGAAGAGGCGGCAGATCGGGTGGAAGATGTTGCAGGGAAGTTGGAACAACTGCCCCTCGATATGGGAGAAGTCCAGCATTCGCTGACAGAAGCTGACAAGGCCGTATCCTCCATGACAGAGCAGACTGAAATGCTGTTGGAACAGGCAAGGCTGGTCGAACTTGTCATCCAGTATGCCAATCGATACCGGAGTAAGTATCCTTTGTTGGCAGCAAGACTTTCCGAAGCCGAGCACAGATTCCGCCAGTTTGAATATGAGTCTGCACTGGAAGAAGCGGTTCAGGCCTTGGAGGAAGTCGAGCCGGGTGCGTTAAAGAGACTCGAAGCATATAGTAAGGTACCGAGCTGATTGAACCAATGAAAATAAACTGGCTCATTGGGATACTGACTGGAACCGCCCTGCTGTTATGGGCTGCTGCAGCCTTGTTGCTCTGGGAAGATTTTCACCATGAAAATGTCAGCAAGCTTGCAGTCGACCATTCGATGGCGAAACGGATGGACAGAAAGTTTGTTGGAGCAGGTACGATTAGATATCGAAACGGTGCGATTGAAATTAAGCCAAGTGAAACGAATGTCGAAACACCTGTCATTTCAGTCGATGAATTACTTTCCGATCTGCATATTCACCACAAATAATCCCTTGCTGACAAGATTGTAGCAAGGGATTATTTGTGGTATTATAAATGATTGCATAAATAACAAAAGGGGAGGGACGTTTCCGTGATTTATTTGGACAATAGTGCCACAACAAAACCTTATCAAGAAGTTATCGATAGTTTTACCCAAGTGTCGGAAAAGTATTATGGAAATCCCTCATCGATTCATCGAACTGGCGCTGCAGCTGAAAGGCTTTTATGGAGGGCCAGGCAGCAGGCAGCAGAATTGCTTGATGTCAAAGAGGAAGAAATTGTTTTCACTTCTGGCGGTACAGAAGGGAACAATACAGCTATAAAAGGAATCGCACTTGCCCATCAAAAAAGGGGCAGGCACATTATCACTTCCTGTATCGAGCATCCATCCGTGCTTGAAGCATGCAGAGGGTTGGAGGGTCTTGGTTTTTCCGTGACCTATCTTCCAGTAAACCATCAAGGCCTTGTCGATCCTGCAGCTGTGGAAGCGGCGATAACCGAAGAAACAATTTTGATCAGCATTATGCATGTCAATAATGAACTGGGCACCATACAACCGGTTGAAGAAATCGGAAAAATTGCCAAGCAATATCCAAAATTGCATTTTCATGTGGATCATGTGCAAGGTTTTGGCAAAGTGCCTATGCCACTAACGAACAGCGGCATTGATTTATGCACTATTTCAGGCCATAAAATACATGGCCTTAAAGGAACAGGACTACTATATGCAAAAAAGGGGACCCATCTATTTCCCTTGATGCATGGAGGGGGACAGGAACAATCGATACGTTCTGGAACAGAAAATCTGGCCGGGACTGTTTCCCTGGTAAAGGCTTTACGTCTCATTCTGGAAGAACAACAAAAGGGAAAACAACACCTTCTGGATATGAAAGAGAGGCTGTGGTCTTGCCTGGATAAGACAAAGCAGGTTTCAATCAATTCTCCAGCAGGCCATGCACCGCATATCATCAATATATCTGTTCCTGGTTTTAAACCAGAGGTCCTGATTCATGCCTTAAGCGAAAAGGGATATTATATCTCGACTAAATCAGCGTGTTCATCAAAAAATGAAGATGTCAGTGCTGTATTGGCTGCTTGCGGAATGCCGGAATCGAAAAGCAGCTCTGCATTGCGTATCAGTCTTTCTTATCATAACCAGCAGCGGGAAATCGAAGGGTTTTGTAAAGCGCTTGGCGAGACACTGCATCAATTTAGCGAAGTAATGGGGTAGATACTATGCATTATGAATATATTTTGATCCGGTATGGTGAAATTGCCTTAAAGGGCAAAAACCGGAAATTTTTCACGCAGAAATTACAAGAAAACGTACAAAGTGAATTAAAAGATATACCTGATATTAAAGTAAAGCGTCAGCGTGACCGAATGTACATTTTACTAAATGGCCAGGATCCGGAGCCGATTATCAATCGTTGTAAAACCATATTCGGCATCCACAGTTTAAGCAAGGCTATAAAGGTAGATAACGAAGAAGAACAGATTAAAAAGGCTGCTTTGTTTGCCCTTCAAGAGGCACAAGGTGTCAACACGTTTAAAGTGACGACAAAGAGGACCGACAAAAACTTTCCTGTGCGTTCGCAGCAATTCAATCAAGTACTAGGCGGTTATTTGCTTAAGAACACAGAAGGATATACAGTGGATGTTCATCAGCCCGATATGGAACTCAGAGTCGAAATCCGGCAAGACGGTACGTATATCACTTCGCAAAAGATACTTGCCGCAGGTGGCCTGCCGGTCGGGTCATCAGGGAAAACGCTGCTCCTGCTATCTGGCGGGATCGACAGTCCTGTCGCAGGTTATTTAACGATGAAACGAGGAGTTCAAGTAGAGGCTGTTCATTTTCATTCTCCGCCTTTCACGAGTGAACGTGCAAAACAAAAAGTGTTTGATTTGGCACGACAATTGACGAAATACGGTCATTCTATCCGCATACATGTTGTACCGTTTACCAAGTTGCAGCAAAAGGTGCACCAAGTGATACCACATGGTTATTCCATGACGGTCATGCGCCGGATGATGATGCGGATCAGTGAACAAATTGCCTCTAGGGAAGGTATTCTTTCCTTGACGACCGGGGAGAGTCTTGGACAGGTCGCCAGCCAAACAATGGAAAGCATGCATGCCATTAATGAAGTGACGAATTATCCGGTTCTGCGTCCACTTATCACGATGGACAAAGAGGATATAATCGATATATCTCAACAAATCGATACGTACGATATATCGATCCGCCCTTATGAAGATTGCTGTACCGTTTTTGTGCCGGATGCACCAAAAACTATGCCGCGGAAAGAAAAAGTGAATCAGTTCGAACAGGCGGAAGATTTCAGCGACTTGTTAACTGAAACATTGGAAAACATCGAAGTAGTAACAATCGACTCCCAGGCAAAAGAAGAAGAATTCGATGCTCTGTTATAAATCTCTTTCCTATTCATTTTAACCTATAACCGTCATGGTTAGTATTAACTGCGCAGTAAATGTAATAGGAAGTTCCGTTGCCTATTCAAAAAGAGTGTGAACCCCCGCTTCGGTAGCATATTTAGCTTTATTTAGCTTTCCGCGGGCACGGCTTCAGCTAACGTGGAAAAGAAAATCACTTTACCAAGTGGATCTTCAGCTTGCGCTGTTCCGCTGGAGTCTGCGTATGCTAGCTGCGCTAAGAAGCATGCTGATTATTGTAAGCCCTAGAGACTTTTTCTTTGAGACCCAACAAGACATCTTAAAATTACTTGTCAGGAAACTTGTACTTCTCTTCATAAAAAACTGTTCGGGTACCACTAGGATTTTCTGCCTATTTTCCCGGCTATGTCTATTGATGAGACGTCAGTAGGTGTTCGGCTGCGGAAATACCTTGCGCTTTGCGCGGGCGGCTGGTGAGCTTCCTCGAGCTTGCGCTCTGCGGGATCTCACCGAGGCCTTTCCTCCCGCAGGAGTCTCCAGGTATTTCCTCCGCTGGGTATTGCATTCCTGTTTATAAACTAGAGCACTAGGCATGTTCTCTTGATTCACTTGGTACTATATGAACGAATATAGGAAGGTTAGGAAGAAGCATTCAAACTATGCCGCAGTTTCTATCTTTAATTGGCCGTGAATAGTTGGTTAAAGCTGGCATATCTCCCAGTTATCTCACTGTATGGACCCCTTCCCGCCCGAGCATGCTATGGTTACAGGGAAGGAGGTGAGAAGACATGGCTAACAGCAACAACAGCAACCAGCTTCTTGTACCTGGAGTTGAACAAGCGTTGAACCAAATGAAAACTGAGATTGCTCAAGAATTCGGTGTACAACTTGGCGCCGACACAACTTCCCGTGCTAACGGTTCCGTTGGTGGAGAAATCACCAAGCGTTTGGTATCGATGGCACAACAGCAATTCCGTGGATAATCAAATAGAGAATATGGCAAAAAGGGTAGTGTGCGAGCACTACCCTTTTCATTTAGTTCTAAAACGGTTAAAATGATTTACAATTCATCATACTCCGACAATTTTCCCTGGTCGGCAGGGAATGTTTTAGTTGAACAACAAAGGAATCACAGAAAAAGGGGAAACGTATTATGGGAATTATCTGGCAAGGCGGAACGATTTATACAATGAAATCAGAAATGGATACAGTTGAAGCTGTTTTTACAGAAGAAGGAAAGATAATCGATGTCGGGACCGTTTCCGATTTACAAAGAGTTTACGAGGGAAGGATCGATAAGGTTCAAGACTTACAAGGGAATACCATGTTCCCCGGCTTTATTGACAGTCACTTACATATTATCGGCCATGGGGAAAAATTGATCCATTTGGATTTATCGGAGATGAAATCTGCCGAGGAGGTAAAAGCTGCCCTCCGCAGCCGTGTTTCCCAGCTCGAACCTGGTGAATGGTTGATCGGGGAGGGATGGAACGAAAATCACTGGGAACATCCCGTCATACTTCAAAGGGGGGAGCTGGATGAAATAAGTCCGGAAAATCCAATGATGTTGACCCGCATTTGCCGGCACGCTTTGCTAGCTAACTCGCTAGCTATGGAACGGGCTGGCATCACAAAAGAAACGGAGAATCCTCAGGGAGGTGTCATTGTAAGGGATGCTTCTGGAGAAGCAACAGGTTATTTCCTTGATACTGCACAGGAATTCATTAAAAATGTCATTCCGGAAATGTCTGAGGAACATTTGACTGCTATCGTACAAACCGCAATTGATGATTTACATCGAAACGGGCTGGTTGGCGGCCATACAGAAGATTTAAATTACTACGGTGGTTTTCTGAAAACATACCATGCCTTTACGAACGGAGTGGATGGGGATAAACGAAAATTCCGCGCTCACTTACTTGTTCATCATGAGGTAATCGACGATATGGTTTCGACAGGTCTTGATTACCATAAAGGTACTGAATTCATTGAAATGGGTGCGATGAAAATTTTTTCCGACGGTGCGCTTGGCGGCAGGACAGCTTGGCTTACAGAACCTTATGAAGATGACCGGGAAAATGAAGGTATCAATATTCATACCGTAGAAAGTCTGGAAACACTGGTCCAAAAAGCGAGAGGCTACGGCATGCCTGTTGCTGTTCATGGTATTGGGGACAAGGCAGTCGAAACTGTTGCAGAAACGCTGAGAAAGTATCCTCTGGAGAATGGAAGACGTGACCGGATTATCCATGCCCAGATTGTTAACGACCGTCTGCTGGACTTACTGACAGAGCTTGATGTCGTGCTGGATATTCAACCCACCTTTGTCGCATCGGATTTCCCGTGGATTATCGAGAGGATAGGGGAACGTCGCTTGTCGCATGCATATGCTTGGAAAACCTTTCTTGAGAGGGGTATTTCTTGTGCTGCTGGTTCTGATGCTCCGATTGAGAGTATCAATCCGTTGCTGGGGATAGAAGCGGCTGTTTTGAGAAAATCGAGTGTGGACGGTGCCAGCTATCAAGAAGATGAGCGGTTGACCATGTACGAGGCAATTTCTTTATATACAAATGGCAGTGCTTATGCATCTTGCCATGAGCAGGACCAGGGGAAAATAGCTCCAGGATATAATGCTGATTTTACTATCTTTGATCGGGATCCTTTTAAAATCAGTCCCGAGCAAATTACCACATTACAGGTCCAAAATACTGTAGTGGATGAGACAGTCGTTTATCAGAAAAATCACTGGCAGCAAGAAACGTATTAAGTAGTTTTCTCATTTGTGAATTCCAGAGGGAAACGTTGTGCCAAACCACTTGCGCTGTCCGCGTTCGTTGTTGATTGCGCGATGAGTAAATGGTGGTGTCGCCTGCGGTAACATTCACAGTCAAACA
This sequence comes from Sediminibacillus terrae, assembly GCF_009602435.1. Classification (GTDB taxonomy): domain Bacteria; phylum Bacillota; class Bacilli; order Bacillales; family Amphibacillaceae; genus Sediminibacillus; species Sediminibacillus terrae. The sequence goes on along the minus strand of NZ_VZDQ01000026.1, from coordinate 248,331 downwards.
GTGGCCAACCGAAAAAGAGTGATTTCCTTGATCCATCATGGAAATCACTCTTTTTTTCTTCTCATGAAGTATTGCGCAGCTGTTCTGAGATGTCCGGAAGTCACGCTTGAAGTCCGGAGGAATAGAGGACAGCAATTTCTTCAAATTAGACGGAAAAGCGGTCCGTATGGTCATCCAATTCCATACAGACCCTTTTTTAAGTCATCACCTTAGCTTCTCCATCAGAGTACGAGAGTTATAAAAAGGTTCTTTTCACTCTGTCCCAGTATGAGTTGTTTTTTAATTTTACCGTTTTCACTATTTTATCACTCAGGGTCACCGACAAATCTTGTATATTCCGTACAGAGTAGGCCTCATTGTCGAACCCGATTATCGGATAATCGTTTCCATCCTGAATCACCTTCAACGTCAACTTTCTCGACTTGTCCAAAACAAAGGAAGACCCAAGCGTCCGGTACCGGTTATTGTTCAAGGATGCCAGTTCGGTCACTTGAAAACAAGGTGTTTTCGGATCGACGACTGCTCCGTTGGTAGATTTATTGTACCCCGTACTGCCGGTAGGAGTAGCCACAATCAAGCCATCTCCTCGGAATGTTTCAAAATGCTGGTCGTCGATATAGACATCCATCACGATCGTTTTAATCAATGTTGATCGGATACTTGCTTCATTCAAACATAGAAAGTGGGCCTGGTGGTTGACCTGAACATCGATGACCGGAAAGCGGCGAACCTCCAACTCCTCATGAAGGATAGAATTGACCATCTCATCATAATTATCGAGGTTGAAATCACAATACAAACCAGCTTCATTGGATCTGGCGATGCCTGTGTACAAGCAATCCTGGCGAAAACCAGTTTTTCTGACTGCCTGTAAAAAGGCCCCGTCTCCTCCTACACTGATGATGATATTGGCATCCTCTGACTTGTCTACAATATTGAACCCATTCTCTTTTGCAAGTTTGAATAATGGTTGGAGATTTTTTTCGAGTTCCTCTTCTTTTGGGTAGTAAAAATAAAGGTTGCGACGATTGTCCATATTGCTTCCTCCTGTCTGACTGTATAGTTATCCTTTGTTGTTCTCCATCTCACAGAGCCTTGCACCTGTGAGTAAACGCTTTATATTTATGTTATCATTCTTTTTTTCATAATCCCAGCAGGAACATAATCAACAATCCTTGTTTAATCCATAGTCATTTTGAAAATACTGGAGACGATGGAGGTGTTTGTATGGGTTGGCTGCTGTCCGCAGGTATCATCCTGTTTCTTGTCTTGTTGTCCCTTATCCTTCTCTTATGTGTGCGGGTTTACATGACGATAGATTATCAATACGAAAACGGCTCCGATTATCTTCAAATCCAGCTGGAGATATTGGGATTCCGTGTTTTTCATAAAGAACTTTACCCTTTGTCAGAAAAGAAAGGGCTGTCAAAGTCAAATGAAATGGCAAATCCAGAAAGCGAACCGGTCAAGTCGTTAAAACGAAGATGGCGCGACCTGAAGCATCACTTCCAAGTTTATCGTTCTATCCTGCCACAATTTCTCGAATTCATATCTAAAATTTCAATTCATCAATTCTCCTGGAGAACGAAGCTGGGCCTGGCAGATGCAAAAACTACGGGTTTAGCAGCTGGTGCTGGATGGGGGATTAAATATAGCTTGATTGCTTGGCTTCGTTCTCATGTCAAACAGATGCCGGTGGAAGAGATTGATATCCAGCCGTTGTTCCAACATGAGTTTCTTTCTACAGAAGCGCAGTGTATCTTTTCCTTTCGTTTAGGTAAAGCTATACGCATCATTCGACATATTATGAAGCAGGTCTCAGGTAAAACAATGAAGTCTGTGAATGAACCGGTAAATACTTAAGGAGGTTAATAATAAATGAGTGAACATCCAATTGAGGGTTTGATGACTACTGCAATGGAAAATCTGAAAGATATGGTCGATGTCAATACGATTATTGGAGATCCAGTAGAATCTCCGGATGGCAGTATGATCATAACCGTTTCCCGGGTGGGGTTCGGCTTTGCGGCAGGCGGCTCTGAATTCAAAGGACAGTCATCGGGCGGGGGAGACAACTCCGATTCCGGGGAAGGCAGTGGGATGCCGTTTGGCGGAGGAAGTGGTGGGGGAGTATCCATCACACCGATAGCATTTTTGATCGTAAATGAAAAAGGCGTACAAATGATACATCTGGATCAAAGTACCCACCTTTATGAGAAATTGTTGGATTTCGCCCCGCAAGCGATGGATAAAATCCAGGAAATGCTGAAAGGGACCCTGGGTAAGTTGGAAAAAGGAAGCGGGAAAGAAGATAAAGAAAAGGGAGAGAAAGCAGGAAAAGATAAAAAAGATAAAAAAGGAAAAGATAAGAAAAACAAAGAAGAAAGTGACGACGAGGATTCCGAAGAAAGTGATGACGAGTGATGGGATCGGTCTTTATGTTAGACATTCCATTTCAATGCCTTCATAATGGAACACGAGAATAAATGATGGAGGCTGATAGAATGGCGAATGTAACCTTTAAAGGCACCCCGATGACTCTTGGGGGGAACGAAGTGAAAGTTGGCGATACAGCACCGGATTTTAAAGTACTTGATAATGATTTGAATGAAGTCCGTTTATCTGATTACAGCGGCCAAGTACGACTGATCAGTGTCGTTCCCTCTGTAGACACCGGAGTTTGTGCAGAACAAACACAACGTTTTAATGATGCAGCGGAAAAGCTGGACAATGTCAAAGTGTTGACTGTCAGCATGGACTTGCCGTTTGCGCAGAAGCGTTGGAAACAAGCTAATGATATTCAGCACATCGACATTTTTTCCGACCATAAAGATGCTGATTTTGCCCTGAATTATGGGGTGTTGATGGAGGAACTGCGCCTACTGGCCCGTTCTGTTTTTGTCATCGATTCGGACGGCAAGGTGGCATACACTGAATATGTAAGCGAAGGTACCAACCATCCTGATTATGAAAAAGCCCTTGCTGCAGTAAAAGAAACGAATTAATTTTATTTGTTGAATGAGTGAGGACTTGCCCCGAGTGACTTGTCCGGCCGGTTTGTATTTACGAGGAGCTTTGTTCTTTGTTATACATCGGCGGATCCGGCATTCGGGGCTTTTTGTGCCTGATCAGGAATGTAAAACCAATACATAGCCATATGTTTTCTCGGAACGGATGGATTTTGTTAAAATAAAAGGCTGATGATGGTAAACGAATGGGGGAAAAGAAGTGGAACACAATAATGTGGAAAGACTATATAACTTTCTGGACGAAACCACAGAACAAATTGGTCATCAGATGGAACAACCATATTTGGACAGTCTTGCCCTGGTGCTGGAGTACTTTTTTACCGGTGAAACGGCAGAAGAGCTCAGTGAATTTGCGCTGCAGCACTTGCGTAAAAAAGCCGGCGAAGTGGAAATCAGTTCTTTCGACCGGGAGGAAATCAGAAAATCGATTCAGTTGGCTGCCTTGAAAGGGATGCAAGGTGCAACGCAGCAGCAGCATCTCATCACTCCCGATACTGTGGCGATGTTTGCGGGATATTTGGCGAATAAACTGATGAAAGGCCGGGAACAAATACGTTTATTTGATCCTGCTTGTGGTACAGGAAACTTGTTGACTGCAGTTCATAATCAACTGGAACAACAAACAGTGCCTTTTGGCAGTGAGGTCGATGCCACCCTAATCCGGATTGCATTGATGAGTGCCAATTTCCAACAAATCGACATGGAATTGTTTCATCAGGACAGTCTCCGGCCATTCTTAATGGAATCAGCAGATTTGATTGTCTCCGATTTACCGGTAGGCTATTATCCGGATGATATCATTGCCGCTGATTTCGAGCTTAAGGCAGAAGAAGGCCATTCTTATGCCCATCACTTATTGATTGAACAAAGCATCAAATATACAAAGGAAGGCGGTTACCTGGTGCTGGTCATCCCGAACTTTTTGTTTGACAGTGACCAGGCATCGCAATTAAATGCCTTCTTGCAGAAAAACGCCCATATTTTCGGAATTGTGCAATTGCCGGAGAATATTTTTAAATCAGAACAAAATGCAAAGAGCATCTTTTTGCTGCAAAAAAAAGGACAAGACACCAAAGCTCCAAAAGAAGCATTAATGGCCAAACTGCCATCTTTTAAAAATGTCCAGGCAATGAATGACATTCTGGTCAAAATAAACCAGTGGTTCAAGCAAGAAGGAATTTCTTGAAAAAATATCGGCGAATAGTTTGAAAATAAAGATTTTGGAAGGCAAGCGTTATCATTGAAACCTTGATATTGCAAACTTGATAAAGCGGTGTTTAAATGGGTAAGGGAGTATGTAAGGACGCTTGAATGAAAGGATTGAAGGATAGTGAGCAAAATATTAGCGATAAATGCAGGTAGCTCTTCTCTGAAGTTCCAATTGATCGAGATGCCAGAAGAAACAGTGATTGCAAAAGGCCTTGTCGAACGGATCGGCATCGAAAACTCTGTTTTTACATTAGAGGCTGCAGGAGAGAAGGACGAGACTACTACAGATATCCCCGACCATGAGCAGGCAGTAAAAATGCTGTTGGACAAGCTGACGGCATCCGGGGTGATCCAATCTCTAGATGAAATCGAGGGTGTTGGTCACCGGGTGGTGCACGGTGGCGAGCGTTTCAGTGATTCCGTGAAAATCACCGACGAGGTAATCAGAGAAATCGAAGAGGTGTCAGACCTGGCGCCGTTGCACAACCCGGCAAACCTTACCGGTATCCGGGCATTCCGTGAAATTCTTCCTGAAGTTCCGGCAGTTGCTGTTTTCGATACAGCTTTTCACCAGACAATGCCGGAACAATCTTATTTATATAGCCTGCCATATGAGTACTATGAAAAATACGGCATCCGAAAGTACGGATTCCATGGTACATCTCACAAGTATGTGTCTCAACGTGCAGCTGAACTGCTTGGTTTACCGCTCGAGCAGTTGCGGCTAATTTCCTGCCACTTGGGTAATGGGGCAAGTATCGCTGCCATTGAGAATGGGAAATCAATCGATACCTCGATGGGCTTCACTCCTTTAGCAGGTGTGACAATGGGTACAAGATCCGGAAACATTGACCCAGCTTTGATTCCTTATATCATGGATAAAACAGGGAAGACTGCCAATGAAGTGATGACAGTTCTGAATAAAGAAAGTGGTATGCTTGCATTATCCGGCTTCTCCAGTGACTTAAGAGACATTACGGAACGGGCCGACGATAAGGATGAGCGTGCCGAACTCGCCCTTGAAGTGTTCGCTGAAAGGATTCATAAATACCTGGGTTCTTATGCTGCAAGAATGCATGGAGTGGATGCGATCATCTTCACTGCAGGTGTTGGAGAAAACAGTACGGAGATTCGTGAACGTGTCTTGAAAGGCCTTGAATTCATGGGCGTTTACTGGGATCCATCTCTAAACAATATCAGAGGAAAAGAAGCGTTTATCAACTATCCGCATTCACCAGTTAAAGTATTCGTCATTCCGACGAATGAAGAAGTCATGATTGCGCGCGACACTGTCAGACTTGCGTAATCAAAAATAAGCGGCTGGACCGAAAATATCCACGCTAAAAAAACCGAACGGTGATTCGAATCCTTGAATTCGTACTCGTTCGGTTTTTTATGGTTAACATATCTGTGAATCACATGGAATACAGGCTCTGTACTTATTGTGGCGTCTCCTGTCGCGAGGGGGCATAAAGTGCGCAAATAGTACATCCCTTTGCGCCAAGTTCATTCGGTTCCAGAAGAATGTGAAGGCATGTCCTAGTCTTGATATTTGTATGAACTGTCAGCATGAGAATGAATAAAAGCTGCTCAGGTACTCAAATGTAGCAGTTTCATAAAGTTCTAATTATGCCACGCGCATAGTCTTGTCCCTGTGTTACGATAGAAAAAAAGCAGGGAAGAGGGGGATCGTGTGGCAGCAAGTCCGATTAATCAGGAAGTCTCCCGTTGGGAAACAAAGCTTGAATCGCAATCGGCCAATGATTTTCAACGACTTTATGATGCTTTGCAATACCATACGGTTAATCGATTGAACGAAAATCAAAAATCCGAATGGTTCCGTATTTTGGATGATTTATTGTTTCATTCACACGCCTATTTACAAGGCTCGGCACTGCAAAAGGAAGCAAGGGAAAGATTAATAGCTCAGGGAAGGATTTTTCTTCCGTCGATAAATTCGATTGAGGATATGCAAAGATTGACCATTGAACAATCTTCTTTTATTTCCGTGCAGGAAATGGCGAAGGGACGATTGTATGCCTTGGCGCAAGGAGGTGTCGCGGGTACAGGAGGCGTGCTGTTACTTGGAACGGATTTCCCCTTGCAAGTGCTTATGAATTTGCGGCTAGTCCAGTTGATTGCAATGGGATTTGGACGAGAAATTCGTCGGCCGACTGAAATGATGCTGTCACTAAAAGTTTTTCAAGCCGCCATCCTGCCAAAAAGAATGCAGTGGGAAGCATGGCAAAACCTGCTTTCCGAAACCAAGTCTGCAGCCGATTACATGTATCAGGGGAATGATGAGTTGGTAGACGAAAATTGGCTGCAGCAGCCGATAAAGCAAGTGGTGAAGTCGCTGCTTATTTTAACAGCTAGAAGAAAAGTCGTTCAAGGAGTCCCGCTGCTTGGAATAGCTGCGGGGGCTGCCTGGAATTACCGACTGGCAAGACGTGTCGGCGAGTTTTCCCTTCGATTCTATCAAAAAAGGTGTATTGTATAACTGTTAAAGCCTATCCCGATAAACCTTAGGGATAGGCTTTTGTTTTTTATTCGCTTCTTACTACTAACACATCGCAGGAAGCATATCTAGTGACACTTTCGGAAACACTGCCAATTAGAAATCTTTCCACAGCGTTCATTCCGGTTGCACCGCAGATAATCAGGTCTGCCTTGTGTTTTCTGGCGATATCTTTAGCGATTTTGATTTTAGGAGATCCGTATTCTATGTCGGTAACAATATTGGTCACACCATTTCTTTCAGCTTTTTCCCGGTAACCGTTTAACAGTTCGTTCGCGTAAGTTTCTGCCCTTTCAGCCAACGAGCGGTCATAAGCTTCAGCAGTTGCGAATGTGCGATGGTCAATGACATGGGCCAGGATCAGCTGGGCGTGGTTGCGCTTGGCGATATCAACCGCTTTGTTAAAGGCGAGTTCCGCAGCTTTTGAACCGTCGACGGCCGCTACAATATGTTTGTATTCAAACTCCATAGAAAAGACTCCTTTCTACCTCTTTATTCTATTATACCATGGCCGGAACATCTCAGATAGACGGACTAAATACGTGAAGATAGAATTTTTGTTTAGGTTAAGTTAGGATAAAGATGAATTGGCCAAAAGTTTCATTGACAATGGAGGTGCAATTTATGGGACATGCACTTATAACTGCTGGAACGAAAGGATTGGGCAGAAAAGTGACAGAAGCTTTCTTGCAGGCTGGTCATCAAGTCACCGCCACTTATTGGAAAGATAAAGAGAAAGCGGAAGCATTAGCCGAGTTGCATGAAGAAGATCCTTTACATATTGTTCAAGCGGATGTAACCAGCAAAAAGGACTTGCAAGGACTAGTAAAGCAAGCGATGACTAAATACGGAACTATCGATTACTTGATCAACAATGCTGGACCTTACATATTTGAAAGAAAGAAATTAATGGACTATTCACAGGAGGAATGGGATGCTATGATGAAAGGGAATCTTGATTCTGTTTTTCATCTATTGCAACTTACCATTCCGGGGATGCGTGAGCAGAGTTTCGGCAGGGTGATCAATTACGGGTTTCAGGGAGCCAACACCGCAGCTGGATGGCTATACCGTTCTGCTTTTGCAGCAGCAAAAGTTGGTTTAGTATCTTTGACCAAATCGATTGCATATGAAGAAGCGGAATACGGAATTACTTCTAACATGGTATGCCCTGGGAATATTACAGGTGACATGAAAGAGGCCGGTATAGAGGCAAGTCGCAAAATACCCGATGAAAAGACGCCGATAGGCAGGTCGGGAACGGGAGAAGATATCGCCAGGTCCATTTTATTTCTTTGCGAGAAAGACTCCGACATGATCACAGGTTCTGTTTTTGAAGTCACAGGTGGTTTGGATGTCATTCACCGGTACCGGTGAATGGTGTTCTTACTATACATAACAAAGATTCCTGCAAGAAATGCAGACTATTTGGAGGGATGACAAATGAATATCGGGGTACCTAGAGAGATTAAAAACAATGAAAATCGAGTGGCGATGACTCCAGCAGGGGTTGTTACACTGGAAAGTGCCGGCCATCGAGTGATCGTGGAAACCGGAGCCGGGCTTGGCTCGGGATTTACCGATGAACAGTACATTGCTGCCGGTGCCGAAATCGTTCCTTCCGCCGCTGAAGCGTGGGAGCAGGAGATGGTCATGAAAGTAAAGGAACCGCTTCCAGAAGAATATGGATTTTTCTATGATGGACTAATCCTGTTCACGTATTTGCATCTGGCTCCGGAACCGGAATTGACCAAGGCGTTGATTGACAATAAAGTGGTATCCATTGCTTACGAGACAGTCCAGCTTGATAATGGGTCGCTGCCACTCTTGACTCCAATGAGCGAGGTGGCGGGACGCATGGCTTCGCAAATAGGGGCTCAATTTCTTGAAAAACCGAAGGGTGGCCGAGGAGTGCTGCTTTCGGGAATTCCAGGTGTGAGAAGAGGAAAAGTGACCATCATAGGCGGGGGTGTGGTAGGAACTAATGCTGCCAAAATTGCAGCCGGTCTTGGTGCTGACGTCACTATCATTGACTTGAATCCTGAGCGGCTCCGCCAGCTTGATGATATCTTTGGATCGAACATCAATACATTCATGTCCAACCCACTGAATATCGCGGAAGCTTTACAAGAATCGGATTTGGTCATTGGGGCTGTGCTGATCCCTGGTGCCAAAGCTCCGAAGCTTGTTAGCGAGGAAATGATCAAATCTATGCGGGAAGGCTCCGTAATCGTGGATGTCGCAATCGATCAGGGAGGCATTTTTGAAACAACTGATCGAATTACGACTCATGATAATCCTACTTATACCAGGCACGGAGTGCTGCATTATGCGGTTGCCAACATGCCCGGAGCGGTGCCGCGCACTTCGACAATAGGTCTGACGAACGTTACCGTACCTTATGCGCTACAATTGGCTAACAAAGGCTATCGGAAGGCCTGTGCAGATAACAAAGCACTCCTGAAAGGGATCAATACATTAAATGGTTTTGTTACCTACAAGGCGGTGGCAGAGGCACATAAATTGGAGTATGCTGAAGCCGAAAGCATATTACAAGACAGTTGATAGATGTAATGAAGTTTTTTCGCAAAGACTTTGTTGTTTTTTATCTTCATTGGACGAGAACATCTATCAGAGAAAACCGGGACTAGGATGTTTCTTTCGATTAAAAGCCTGGATCGCTGATGATTTAGGCTTTTAATAATGGATGATGGAGGGAGGATGGCTGAATTCCCTCCCTCGTTCTTCGTTATACTACTTACAAAAGGACAGGGGGAGAAAAAATGGGGACCCGGAATAAGTTGGATCCATTGAGTCATCTGATTGATCAATATAACTATCATACGTGGTCGAATAAACGTCTGTTTGACCACTTAAGAAGTCCTCCCGAAGAAGTTATTCACAGGGAGGTGGAAAGTGTCTTCCCCACACTGGCTACGGTGCTTGTCCATGTTTATTTCACGGAAACGATATGGTTGAAAGTGATGCAGGGCAAGGCATTTGACACGATCGAAGAATATGTTGACCGCCAGTTGTTGACAAGCAGTTATGCAGAAAAGAGTCTTGAAGATATAGAATCTGATTACCAGCGGCTTGAAGCGGACTTCCGATCTTTTTTGAAGGCAACCTCTGATCCTATGCTTGAACTATCAATTCAGCATCCCACATTCGGGGAAATGGAAATTTCCATTTTTCACTTAGTTGGCCATCTTATCAATCATGCCACATATCATAGAGGAAACATTACTGCCATGTTGAGACAGTCAGGATATAAGGGTATCTCTACTGATTATGTCGTTTACCATATGAATATGAATCATCAACAAAATACTTAAGCATGCCCGTCGAAAGTGTAGAATCTTGCCGTAGTGGTAGGAAGAACGCATCAATCGTCCTTATTCAGTATATAGCCAAAAAACGGAACGGATTCGTTGAATTAGAATCCGTTCCGTTTTTGCTTTGGTGGCCATGTTTTTGTCCCGGCCTTTTTAACTTCGGTGTTTGTTTTATCGGTGATTTTCCTCTATTCGATTATTTGCAATGTTTTTGGATAGCTTGTTAGCAATTCCGGCCCTTTTTTAGTCAGGAACACTTCGTCTTCAATCCTGACGCCCCCCACTCCGGGTACATATATACCTGGTTCCAGGGTAAAGCTCATTCCTTCTTTCAGGGTTAAATCGTTTTCGGAAGTTAACGATGGGTATTCATGGACGTCGACACCGATCCCGTGACCGATCCGATGGGTGAAGTATTCACCATAACCTTGGCTTGCAATATGCTCTCTGGCCACTTGATCCATTTTGCCGGCTGCATTTCCGATTACTGCAGCATCAATCGCTTTTTCCTGTGCCTTCAACACGGTTTGATAGATTTTTTCCTGCTCTGGATCTATCTGTTTATATGCAACTGTTCGGGTGATGTCGGAGCAATACCCGCCAAATACGACACCAAGATCAAACAGCACCAAGTCACCTGATTCAACTTTATCCTGCCCAGGTGTTCCGTGTGGAGAGGCAGTTTTTTTGCCGGATAGTACCATGGTGGAGAAAGACATCTCCCTCACACCTTGTTTTTTCAATTCATATTCGATTTTAGCCAGGATTTCCATTTCGGAAACCCCTTCCTGGATTGCCTCCACACCTGTTTTGATACCGAAGTCCGCTAAATCGGCAGCTTGTTTGAGAATCGTATATTCTTTTTTGTCCTTGATAACGCGTAAACCAGCCAATATCTCTGTCCCATCCACAATTTCGCAGCCTGAGACTGTTTGTTGTAGGTGCTCGAACCGGGATACCGAAAAATCTTCCTTTTCAATGGCGATTGTGTCGGGAGTTTTATTTCGCTTCGTTAAATAGTCCTTGAATAATTTCCAGGGGTTATCCTGATCTTTGTATGTGAGGAAATCGCCTTTCCAGCCGGAAGCGATGGCGTCTTCTTTTTCCATTTCCGGGAGTATGAACAATGGCTCTTCATCACTACTTATGTAGACTGCCACCAGTCGTTCGTGTGGATCGGTATAATGACCGCTTAGATAATAGACATTTGCCTTGGAGGTAACCAGGGCGCTGTCGAAGTTTTGCTGTTTGAGTTTTTCTATCAACGTTTGTAATCGTTCCATGAATTTCTGCCACCTTTCTTTATCTTATATTAGTATAACAAACTAGCCCGGTATAATGACAATATTAGCGGGGAATGAAAGGCTGAAATATCTTTTTGGCAGGAACTTTGTTACCATAAGTAACAAGGAAAAGAAAATTTAATAAGAATTTGAAACCTGAGGGATATTTCATCCGTAAACAGGAATATACAAGGATTTTTCTTGGAAAGATGAGGTGAACCAGTGGGAATATTTTCGAAACTGTTTAAAAAAGAATCAAAAAAACCAGAAATAAAAGAACGGTCCGCCTTATCGATCGAGGTCGGTGATATTGTAACCTATGATCTCGTCGATTACGAGGTGGTCGGAAAAATCACCTATCGTGAGGACAGTTATGAATGGTTCGGCTACCAGCTTCTGGAGGGGAAAAACACCATATGGCTTTCTGCTGAAATGGATGAACAGTTGGAGCTTGGTATTTATCAATCGGTAAATCTTCCCGTCTCGAAACCTTTTCCGAAACAATTGACTTATCAGGATGCCGTTTACTATCTTGATGAGCAGGGAGAAGCAAGGGTGGTAGGTGAAGGCAGGAGCAGAAACATAAACGGCAGACAGATACACTATGCGGAATATTATGATGAAGACGAAGAGCATTATCTTAGCCTGGAGGACTGGGGCGGCGAAATAGAAGCAAGTTATGGGTATGAAATTGAACCTTATGAAATTAAAATCATTGCAGGTTCCATATAATAAAGGAGGACTCACCTATGTTCAAAATGTTTAAACGTGTCAGTACTATTGTAAGCTCGGAACTCAATGCCATGTTGGATAAAGCAGAAGATCCAGTGAAAATGCTGGAGCAGTTCATGCGCGACATGGAATCCGATATTCGCGAAGTGGAAAGCTCGGTTGCCAAACAAATCGCCAATGAAAAAATGTTGAAGCGGAAATACGACGATGCCCAGGCATTGGTTGATAAAAGGCAAGGTCAGGCTGAGAAAGCGATTGAAGCAGGAAACGAAGATTTGGCCCGCCGTGCGCTGGAAGATAAAAAAGATCAGCAGGAACAGGCAGATACATTAAAAGAATCGTGGGACAGGGCTCAAAATGATTCCAAAGTGCTTCGTGATAAGCTGGATGAAATGAAAAAAGAGTACCAGCAAATGAAATTGAAAAAAGATTCTCTGAAAGCCCGGGCCGAATCTGCAAAAACCCGGACCAAGATGAACCGGACGATGTCTTCAATCGGAAGTGACGAGTCGAAACGGGGATTCGAACGCATGGAGGAAAAAGTCCTGCAATTTGAAGCGGAGGCAGATACTTCTGATGACTTGTCTGCTTCAAGTAAGTCGCTTGATGATGAATTTGAAAGTTTGGAAAAGAGCGGTGTAGATGATGAATTAGCCGCCTTGAAAAAGAAACTCGGCAAGGAATAATAGTTGCCGTTACGATCAGGGGATGGAATAGACAGGTGAAGAAGTCACCAGTAAAACCCTTGTACCTGCCACAGGCTGCAAGGGTTTTTGCAGGTATTCTTCCCATTAGAAAGGAGGTACGGCTTCCATCATGCACAAACTATTTGGGGTTTGTTTGCTGTCGCTTGTTTTATTGCTGACTGCATGTGGATCTGATCTTTCCCGGCTTTCTGGCACCGAGGAAGAACCATCGGTGTCCGTAGAAGAAATACCGGAAGAACCGGATAGGCAGGAAATAGAGGAGCAGTTGAAAGCTTCTTCCAATCAGGACATCGAAGCAGTTTTTGCCAACAATTTTTATTTGCTGGATGTCATTTCAGGTGATGACGCGGAAGCGAATGTATATGCCACCAGACAATTCACGAGGGAACAGCTGGTATCACTTGTTTCCAGTATAAAGCAGCCTGATGAAACAAGTGAGGTGAAAGATGGGGAACAAATATTGATTTACCCAGATTATTTTGTCACCTTCAAGCCTAGTGAGGAAGACCAGGATGTGTTGCTGATCGAAGTGGCTTCTGACCAATTCGTGCGAAGCAATTACTCACCGAACCACTTAAATGGATTTTTTACTTTTCTACTGTTGAATAGAATGCTAGGAACTTCCAACTGGGAGAAAACACGAATGGAACAGTGCCGGAACGGCGGCTGTTATGGAGGCTATACGACGGGTGACCGCGGAGGATTGAACACGAAAAGAGGAATGTCTTCCTACCGTGGTGGTGGAGCGAGTGCTGGTAAATAAAAATTAGAGGAGGGAAAGAAATGGAAATGGGTCCGTTTGTATCGACTTTTATTTATTTCATTATTGCTATATTGGTTGTGCTGGCCGGATTGGCTGTGTTCGAAACCTTGACAAGAAAGTACCGTGATTGGGAAGAAATCGAGAATGGAAACGCTGCTGTTGCACTGTCCGTCTCTGGAAAAGTAATAGGTATTTGTATTGTGCTCGCTTTTGCCATCTATCATAGCGTGACCATTTGGGAAACGGTGATTTGGGGCGTTTACGGAGTGGTATTGCAGGTTATCGCTTATTTATTGTTTGAAGTGCTGACAAGAAAATTTTCGGTCGAAGTAAAGTTAAAAGAAAATAACACTGCAGTCGGCATTGTATCTCTGGCTGTTTCGATCGGATTAGCTTTTGTAATCGGGGCATCCATTACATAAATACCAATTGTGTCGCATGGGTCTGACTTTACGTAACAAGAAGTCAGGCCCAACTTTATTTTTGCTAAAGACTATGGAAAGACGGAGTGAATCTAATTGGAACAACAAGCTGTCAGGCAAAGTAATTTTATCTACTGGGCTTCAGGAATTGTGTCGATTTGTGGAATCGTATTCGAAGTGCTGTTTGGTGCACTTGGATCTTATATCCTTGGAGATGGCGTCAAGCAGTACACATTGGTCATCTCTTTTTTCTTGACTGGAATGGGAATCGGGGCAAGCATAAGTGAAAAAGTGATGAAGCATTTATTGATTGCTTTTGTCTATATTGAATTTCTTGTCGCGTTGATCGGCGGGTTTTCCAGTTTTGCCATGTTCGGAATTACAGCTTTTTCTCCTGATGGATCCGACGCATTGTTTTTGTATATCATCACATTGACTGTCGGAGGGCTGACAGGTCTGGAATTGCCGATTTTAATCAGGAAAGCTAACGAAATCGGTGTCACCTTGAATCGTAGTACCGCCCGGGTATTGTTTTCTGATTATGCAGGAGGCTTGATAGGGGGACTTCTGTTCGTGTTTTTTCTTCGCCCGGCTTTGGGAATGGTGAAAAGTGCATTTTTTGTTGGCTGTATCAATCTTTTGGTCGCGCTTGTTGTATTATGGCTTTTCCGGAAGGAGATCAGTCGCATAACCGTTCACTTTTTAGTTGGCGGCGTCATTCTGGTGGCACTTCTGCTGGGCTTCTTGTTTGGGGAGGAGATGGCGTTTACCTTTGAACAAAAACTTTATCAAGATCCTATCATTCATATGGAAGAAAGTCAGTATCAAAAAATCATTTTGACGAAAGACGGCAATGACACCCGTTTGTATTTGAACGGGGGACTGCAGCTTAGCTCTATCGATGAATACCGCTATCATGAGGTGCTTGTCCATCCCGCCATGGCACAAGCCGACAAGCATCAGAGTGTATTGATTTTAGGTGGCGGTGATGGGATTGCTGCCAAGGAGGTACTGAAATATCAGGATGTGGAAAACATAACACTGGTGGATTTAGACCCAGCAGTCGTCGAACTTGCAGAACAGGAGCCGCATTTGTTGGAATTGAACCAGGGATCGTTGCAAAATGAAAAGGTAGACATCATCCATCAGGATGCCTTTCAGTTTCTGGAAAATACAGATCGCTGGTTTGATGTGATTCTTGTTGATCTTCCCGATCCGAATGACGAGAGTTTAAATAAATTGTACACAAAAGAGTTTTATTCGCTTGTCCGGAATCATTTACGCCCTGAAGGATCTTTAATGGTGCAGGCGACCAGTCCGGTATTTGCGAGAGACGTATACTGGACCATATCCGAAACGATTGCAGCGACCGGATTGAATATAGAAAATTTCCATGTCGATGTCCCCAGTTTCGGGAATTGGGGATTTGTGATGGGAAGCCGGCAGGAAATTCATGTGAACGATTTGGGAATAAATGTGCCTGTTCGATTCCTCACTACCGACATGCTCCCTGGTTTAACTGAGTTCGGTAAGGATGAAGGCAATCCAATGGAAGCGATGGAAGGAGGAGGCGATACTTCCGAACTACAGCCGAATACGTTGATTGATCCGAATCTTATTCAAAAGTACGAAAGAGCTTGGGAAAACTATTAAAAATGATGAAAAAGGGTATAACGTTTGAATAGAGCATTTTGTCTTGCTAGGATGAAATTAACGATAAACTATGAGGAGTGAGAGAAATGAAAGTGTCTTTCCACGGTCAATCAGCTGTGAAGGTAGTGACGGAAAAACATAAGATTTTTATTGATCCATTCATCACAGGAAATGGAGCATCCGACCTTGATGCAAGCAAGGTCGAAGCGGATGTCATTTTGCTGACGCATGGTCACAACGATCATGTTGGTGATACCCTCGATATCGCTAAACGGAATGATTCTCTGGTAGTGGCACCGAACGAATTGGCAAACTACTTGTCATCACGGGGGTTGAATACCCATCCAATGCATATCGGCGGTGCTCATCAGTTCGATTTTGGGAAGGTCAAACTCACGCAGGCATTTCATGGTTCTGCTTTCACGGATGAAAATGGCGAGAGCATTTACACCGGGATGCCGGCTGGAATTCTGTTGACGGTAGAGGGGAAAACGATTTATCACGCAGGTGACACAGGTCTGTTTTCCGATTTGAAATTAATCGGTGAGAGGAATGAAATAGACCTTGCATTACTGCCGATAGGTGATAATTTCACCATGGGACCGGAAGATGCGTTGGTCGCTGCGGAATGGGTCAATGCGAAGCAGGTTGTGCCTATTCACTATAATACATTTCCATTGATTGAGCAGGACGGGGACGCATTTGCAGAGAAAGTGAAACCTGGAAAGGGCATAGCACTTAAACCGGGTCAATCGATTGATCTTTAACAGATATGATAAGAGCTTCTGCCTGATACGGCGGGGGTTCTTTTTTTATTGAAAATCATCAATTTCATTGCTCGTGGTTAATCGACGGCAGGAACAGCCTCGTAAAGCTCCTGCGCCTCCCCCTTCGAGGTCTTAAGAGGCAGGGACAACTTAAGCATGGCCATTAAAGCAAAAACCAAATCAAACTCCAAGTGCTCATCGTGTACCTAAGCGGTTTTATTCCATCCAACGGAGGCGAGGAGCGCAGACTCCGGAGGAATGGGCGCGAGCCGAAGATCCACTTGGTCAAGCGATCTTCTTGACCAAGTTGGCTGAGGCCGTGCCCGCGGCAAGCATCGACCGATAAGCGATTCGTCTAGATTAGAAAGGACTTTTTCAGTGGCCACTGACGAATCGTTCGGTTTTTATTTGGTCACGAGTGAAAATCACACCGCCACATGCGAAAGTGAACCAAATACGCTTGGAGAACGTCGGAGCAAACAGGAGAAGCATCGGTGAAAACAGTGAGCGACTGCGGGTTTTGCTTTTGAAGAGCATGTACCTTCTGGACGACGCATACAATAGTACAACCAAACAGATGGGGGTGAATAGGTGAAACAGTATGCATTGTTGAGAATATTGTTGGCTTGTTTCTTTTTATACGTGGCTTGGCCGGAAATCGGGAGACAGGCAGGCCCGGCTGCGGGATACTTCTGGGCGGGCTGGCTCGCGTTTTTCCTTCTTGTCGCAGGGGCAAATCTGGCTACACTTTTACAAATGACCAAGCCTCCGGTCATGGAACAAGGAAATGAGCGACGGGTGGCAACTGGTAAAAATTGAAGGCAGCGCCGAACATCTGTATAATAACAAGTAGATAAAAATTATTAGTACAGATGAAAGAATGGTGAATGGCTTGGCTACCAAACATGAACAAATCCTCGCGTTCATTGATTCACTGACAGTCGGACACAAAATTTCCGTAAGACAGATCGCAAAAGAGTTGAACGTCAGTGAAGGAACAGCTTACCGTGCTATCAAAGAAGCGGAAAATCAGGGGATGGTCAGCACGATCGAACGTGTCGGCACGATTAGAATAGAAACGAAGAAAAAAGAGAATTTTGAGCATTTAACGTTTGCAGAAATAATCAGTATTGTCGACGGCCAAGTATTAGGCGGGAGAGAAGGGCTTCACAAAACGTTGAATAAGTTTGTGATCGGTGCCATGAAACTGGATGCCATGATGCGGTACACCGAAAGAGACTCTTTGTTGATCGTCGGCAACAGGGTGGGTGCCCATGAACTGGCAATCCAGGAGGGGGCGGCCGTACTGATAACCGGTGGTTTTGATACAGATGAACATGTAAAACGGCTGGCAGATGAAAAAAAACTCCCGATTATATCGACCAGTTATGATACCTTTACCGTTGCAGCCATGATCAACAGAGCGATTTATGACCAATTGATAAAAAAAGAAATTGTCCTTGTCGGAGATATCTATACTTCGAAAAACGAGGTCGTTTTAATGACAGCGAAGGACAAACTGGCAAAATGGTATCAATTGAATGAACAAACAACACACAGTCGCTATCCGGTTGTCGATGAAAACAATCGTGTCATCGGCATGGTGACATCCAAGGATATAATAGGAAAAGACAAGTCTATTTCTGTAGAAAAAGTGATGACCAGGAATCCGATGACTGTGCAAAAGGAAACATCGTTGACTTATGCTGCCCATATGATGGTATGGGAAGGAATCGAAATCATGCCTGTTGTCGGACCCTCTCAAAAGTTGGAGGGGCTTGTTTCCAGACAGGATGTGCTAAAAGCGTTACAGCACATACAGCGACAACCACATGTTGGAGAGACAATCGACGATCTTGTTACAAGCAGGCTGGACGTTGTGGAGGATGGGGACAGCCCGGCCATTTACCGCTCGGTGGTCACTCCACAAATGACAAACCAGCTTGGCACATTATCCTACGGTGTGTTCACTTCCTTTGTCACCGAAGCTTCGAGCAGGCTCCTGCGACAGTATAAAAAAGGCGATTTAGTAGTGGAAAATCTATCGATTTACTTTATCAAGCCGGTGCAATTGGAAAGTATGCTGGAGATTCGGCCTAGGCTGCTTGAGGCCGGAAGAAAATTCGCAAAGGTGGACATCGAAGTTTTCAACGAGAAAGTGTTAGTCGGAAAGGCCTTGTTGCTTGCCCAACTGATCGACAGATAGAGTGAGACGCCGGCCGCAGAGGGCCGGCTCCAAGCAGGCTGCTCCTGCTTCTTCATATACATATATTATCTTGAAAGCCTTTTTTGTTCTTTCCGGTAATGGCGTGCACGTTTATAACCATCCACCAATTGCATGGCACCCAGCAGGAAAAAGACAATCCCGATGTATAGGGCGAGCTGTGTCTGGTAATACAGGTATTGGTTTACACCGAAGAACACAACAAAGATGCCTAAGCAGATTTTTCCTTTGGCATTCATATACAATTGATTCAATGTATCGTTACTTCTGAGAATTGCTACCTTATAATAGACGTACAAAATTAAGGAAACCATAATGATGATAGGGAAAATTACCATGAAAAATCTACTCCTAACCTTATTTTACAACGTCTCCATTGTAGCTTTTTTTCACTCGTTTTGCTAGGACTAAAATAAGATTATTCCAAAGGGAGTGTTTCGATGAAAAACAAGGAAATACTAGAAAAAATCAAGCAATACCAGACAATCATTATTCATAGGCACGTGAGGCCCGACCCGGATGCCTTCGGTTCCCAAGCCGGATTGGGCGAGTTGATCAAGCATTCTTTTCCCGAAAAAGCTGTCTATCTCGTAGGTGATGAGGACCCTTCTCTCAGTTTTTTGGCAAAAATGGATACAGTGACAGATGAATTATATGAAGCAGCACTAGTCATAGTATGTGATACCGCCAACCAGGCACGGATCGCAGATCAACGTTACAAGAAAGGCAAAGAGCTGATCAAGATCGACCATCATCCTGATGTGGACCCGTATGGCGACTATGCCTGGGTGGAAACAAAGGCCAGCTCTACCAGTGAAATGATATATGAGTTGTATGTAGAAGGAAGAGATATGGGGTTTGCTTTCAATGATAAGGCGGCTCGGTTAATTTATGCAGGAATAGTAGGGGATACTGGAAGGTTCTTATTCCCGAGCGCTACCAAGAAGACCTTTCAATATGCCTCTGAACTGGTCACGTATGAGTTTGACCGGCCAAAGCTTTACGATGCTCTTTATAATACCAAACCAAATGTAGCAAGGCTGAAAGGGTATATCCTCCAGCACTTTAAAATCAGCGAGGCCGGTTTTTGCAATGTAAAAATCCCTCGGAAAACTTTGGAAGAATTTGGAGTCACCTCTCTTGAAACGAGCCAGTTCGTGGGAATCCTTGGAGACATGGAAGGAATCAAAGCATGGGCTTTCTTCGTGGAAGAGGAGGATATTATTCGTGTCCGACTTCGTTCAAAAGGACCGGTAGTGAATGAAATTGCTGCGAAATACAATGGCGGAGGCCATCCGATGGCTGCAGGTGCTACCGTAACAAACTGGGAAGAAACAGAAAACGTTATAAGTGATATGGAGAATGTGTGCGCGAGCTATAAATTCGATTAATGGGCCGAACATCTGAAATCAGGACTGCTCTTGCCATGAAGGCAGCGATGAGTCCTGATTTTATTTATGTGGAGAAATCAAGAGAAAGGTGTAATTTCAGGGTTGGAGCGATAACGAGTTGGTTGATGCTCGCTGTATAGTCGATATCCTCGACACGATAGACGGTGTTTTCGAGCGTGGAAATCAGTAATTGATCATTTTCGGACAAACTTGCGATGTCCTGGCCGACCACGCTGGCAATCTCTTCTTTTATAGCATCCTGCAACTGGTGGACAATTAGCCTGTCGAGTTTTAGTTGCTCGGCGTTGTCGATTTCGACCACAATCGACTTCACTACCACTTTTTCCTTTGTTTTTTCATCCAATTCCTTTTCGTTTTCCAACAGTGCTTCATTTTGTTTCTCCAGTTCTGCTATTTGTGATCGTAAATTCATATTATCTTCCAGCCATTTTTCATAATATTGACCGTACATATATAAGTAAATGATAAAGGCAACAATGGCGCCAAAAAATCCTCCTGCAAAAAATCGCTGCCAGCTTTCTTTTTTATAATAGGGAGGTATGTGCATTTATTCTATATCCTCCTGCGTGAACCACTCGATGACGAGGATGGAAGTTTGCACGCCTCCCATGGCTGTCACAATGAGCAATACTTGCTTTACGATGTCCAGGGTGGAACCTTGAAAAATCCCCTTTTCAAAATTGGAAATGGCATCGAACGTCCCCCCGATAGCAGCTACGATAGCCCATATCCTCAATTTTCTTGCGACAGTTGTGACCGATGTCAAAGGCGGATCACCCGTGGCCAAATAACCGATACTGCCTATGATCGATCCCCCCATGATCACCCCTAAAGCGATGAAATAGCAGTGGATCAGGGAGAACACAAACCTTTCCTCCATACTCCTTTCCTCCCCTCTCAACCTTTTAACATCCGAATGACAATCGGTGTGCGGGTTCTCTTTTCAGTTTATGAGGAGAAAAGACAAGTTATGATAAGCGGTTATCATTTAATCTGGCAAACCTATCGGCTATAATAGGATAGTAAGGTAAAGGAAGGTATTATATATGGATTTCTCACATTTACAAGTGCGAAGCGGCTACAGTTTAATGAAAAGCACCATACATATAAGTCAGTTGGTGGAAAAAGCGGGAGAATTGGGTTATGAGTCTCTCGCATTGACGGATGATGCAGTGTTTCATGGGGCTGTGCCATTTTACCAGGCTTGTGTTGCCAAGGGAATCAAGCCCATTTTGGGTATGGCGGTGGAACTGGAAGACGAGCGGTTGCCCTGCATCCTGCTGGCTCAGAATAATCAGGGCTATCAACAATTGTTGAAGCTGAGCACGGCGCTTCAGTTGGAAGAGACACAGTCGACAACGATGGAACAATTGGATGGCTTTGTTGAAGATGTGACAGGCATCATTCCTATAACGAAAAACTGTCTGGAAAGCTTTCCTTTCGAACGATTGGCAGGTTTATTCAAACAGTGTCAACAATTGTTCAGTCAGGACGCCTTTTATTTGGGAATCGATTGCAGCATCGGGGAATCTGCTCACTTGGAAGATTGGAAAATGTTCAGCAAAACGACCACCATTCCGGCGGTAGCTGTTAGTAATGTACGTTATTTACGTGAAGGCGACCGCCATGCGTATGACGTTCTTCTATCAATGAGAAATGGCGAGAAATGGGCACCTGAAACAAAACACGACGATACAGCCGATTTTCTGAAATCAAAACAAGAATTGCGGAATGCGTTTCAATTCTGGCCGGAGGCACTGGAGAAAACCGGTGAAATAGCGGCTGAATGCAATGTCGAGCTTCAGCTTGACGGGAGGATGCTGCCGTCTTATCCGGTTCCCGGAGAAGGCTCGGCAGATGAATATTTAACTAAATTGTGCTATGATTTTATTTTTGATAAATACGGACATGTGTCTGAGCAGGTTAAACAACGCCTGGACTACGAGTTAGAAGTGATCAATTCGATGCAATTCAGCGATTACTTCCTAATCGTTTGGGATTTCATCCGCTTTGCCAAACAAAATGGAATCATGGTCGGGCCTGGCCGTGGATCTGCTGCAGGTTCACTTGTTGCATATGTGTTGGGGATAACGGAAGTGGATCCAGTCAAATACGACTTGCTGTTTGAACGTTTTTTGAATCCGGAACGCGTATCGATGCCCGATATCGATATCGATTTTTCCGATACCAGAAGAGAAGAAGTTATCCAGTATGTAAAAAACAAGTATGGGCCTGATCATGTTGCGCAAATCATCACCTATGGAACATTTGCGGCACGTTCTCTGATCAGGGAGCTGATCAAAACATTGCAAATTGATCAACAGGATGCGGCCTTTATATTAAAGGAGATTCCGCAACATACTTCACAATCGATCAGTGACATCGTCAAGGCCAGCGAACCGATAGTGAATTATGCCAAACAGTCGCCGAAACTGCAGGTGCTGTTCAAGGTTGCATCACGGCTGGAAGGCCTGCCTCGCCATATTTCGACTCATGCTGCGGGGATAGTGATCAGTGAAGAACCGTTGGTCCGACATGTCCCGTTAATAGCTGGTCATAACGGAGTGGCATTGACACAATTTGCGATGAAGGAGTTAGAGGCAATTGGTTTGCTGAAAATGGACTTTTTAGGTTTGCGGAACTTGTCGCTGCTCGAACGAATAACCGAATCAATCGAGCGGAAGGAAAAGCTGGAAATCGACTTGAAAGATATCCCTCTGGATGATGAAGCAGCGTTTCAATTGCTACGCCGGGGACAAACCAATGGGATATTCCAATTGGAGTCGAAAGGAATGCAAAGTGTGCTGCTGGACCTGCAACCGACATCGTTTGAGGATGTTGTGGCAGTTAACGCATTGTACAGACCGGGTCCCATGCAATATATATCGGTATATGTCAACCGCAAACATAACCGCGAAAGCATAGAATACCCCCATCCTGATTTGAAGCCGATTTTGGAAAAAACATACGGAGTGCTTGTTTATCAAGAACAAATTATGCAGATTGCCAATAAAATGGCTGGATTTTCGTTGGGACAGGCAGACATTTTGCGGAGAGCTGTAAGCAAAAAACAGCATGGTATCATGCAGGAACAAGAGCAAGCTTTCCTCAAAGGGTGTCTTGCCAATGGTTATGATCAAAAAGCTGCACGCCAGATTTTTGACTGGATCGTCCGCTTTTCCAATTACGGCTTCAACCGGAGCCATGCGGTGGCATATAGTATGATTTCTTACCAGCTTGCTTATTTGAAGGCCCACTTTCCTGCTCATTTCATGGCGGAAATCATGGGTGCGGCTGCAGGACATCAGGAAAAAATCCAACTATATATAAATGAAGCCAAGCAGTTGGGAATCAAAGTGTTGCCACCTTCGATCAATAGAAGCTTCGGCAGATTCCATGTCGAGAACAGCCATATTCGTATGGGAATGTTGTCGATAAAAGGGGTAGGCGGTCAAGCAGTAAGGGAAATAGTGCAAGGAAGAAAAAACAACGGCCCCTACAAAAATCTTTTTGATTTTTGCATGCGTGTCTCTTTGAAAACCGTGAATCGTTCTGTCATAGAATCTCTTATCTTGGCAGGGGCCTTTGATGAAAGCAATGCCAACCGGGCAAGCCTGCTCGGGACAGTCGACCAGGCGATGGAGCAGGCGGAATTGTTCGGTGAGTTCGGTGACCAGCCTTCACTCTTTCAGAACAGTCTGGAATTGGATGTCACCTACAAGGAAACAGAAGACTTCTCTGATATGCAAAAACTAACCTTTGAGAAGGAAGTGCTCGGGATCTATATATCGAGTCATCCTTTGGCAAAGTACAGGGAAAAACTGAGGAGTGCAGGGTATATGCTTCTCGAAGACTCGGTGGATTTCGCGGGGAAAAACAATCTTAAAGCAGGGGCGGTCGTCCAGGAACTGAAAAAAATCAGAACCAAGCGAGGCGATCCGATGGCCTTTATGACGATGGGGGATGAAAAGGCGCAGATGGAAGCCGTCATTTTTCCAGAACTGTATCGTCAGGTCAGCCCCTGGCTGGAGGAAGAGTCTATAATCCTCGTCAAAGGAAAAGTTGAACTACGAAATGATCGTTGGCAGTGGCTCCTGTCCGAAATCCTTCCGTTCGACGAAGAACAATTGGAAGTAAGCGGCCAAAGGAGATTGTTTTTGAAAGTGGAGGAGCACAATGAAGAACAAGTTTTATCGCAAATACGAAAAGTAGCCGACATATTTCCGGGAAGCAGTCCGGTCATCATTTATCATGCGGGACGCAAAAAAACGTATCAGTTGTCAAGCAGCTACTGCATGCAGATCAACAAGAAAAGCCTGGATAACCTTTATCAATTGCTCGGTAAAGAAAACGTAGTGGTCCGGAAGTAAGGAAAGGGAATCGGCGGAGTTTCACGGTGTAATAAAGTCAACCTTTACACCGATATAGCTTTTGTTATAATAGAGTAGTTAAGTGGTCAGACCAATTTGAATCAGTTGAAAAACGGCCGGAACGATAAAAGGAGCGGATCGGAGATGTCTAATTTAAGGGATGAGGCATTACATATCCATCGGGAAAATCAAGGGAAGTTGACAACGCAGACAAAAATTCCGGTGAGAAATGCCAAAGATCTCAGTTTAGCTTATTCGCCGGGAGTGGCGGAACCTTGCAAAGAGATTTATGATCGGAAAGAAGCGGTTTACGAATACACAATGAAAGGCAATATGGTAGCCGTTGTCAGCGATGGTTCAGCAGTCCTTGGACTCGGGAATATAGGCCCGGAAGCTGCACTTCCGGTTATGGAAGGGAAATCGGTCCTGTTTAAAAGCTTTGCCGGTGTAGATTCCTTTCCGATTTGTCTTGATACCCATGATGTGGAAGAAATTATTCAAACAGTGAAACTGATGGAACCGACCTTTGGTGGAGTGAACCTGGAGGATATTGCGGCACCCAATTGTTTCATTATCGAAGAAAGATTGAAAAAAGAAACGAACATCCCGATTTTTCATGATGATCAGCATGGCACAGCGATTGTGACGGTTGCCGGTCTATTGAATGCTTTAAAATTGGTAGATAAGAAGTTTTCTGATATAAAAGTGGTGGCCAATGGGGCCGGAGCTGCCGGTATCGCAATTATCAAGCTCTTGCATAATCTCGGTGTCAGAGATATTATTATGTGTGATTCCAAAGGGGCCATCTTTGAAGGAAGAAACTATGGGATGAATGGCGTCAAAGATGAAGTAGCGAAAATCACCAATAAGGAACGCGAGGAAGGAAAGCTGGAAGAAGTCATGGCGGGAGCAGACGTGTTCATCGGTGTTTCTGTCGGTGGATTGCTTTCCAAAGAGATGGTGGAAAGTATGAATGATGATCCGATCATCTTTGCAATGGCTAATCCAGATCCCGAAATCATGCCGGAAGATGCCAAAGCTGCAGGAGCAAGGGTCATTGGTACAGGCCGGTCAGACTTTCCGAATCAGGTGAACAATGTGCTGGCGTTTCCTGGAATATTCAGAGGAGCCCTCGATGTGCGGGCGACTCGAATCAATGAAAAAATGAAAATTGCAGCTGCAGAAGCTATTGCAGCTTTGATTACTGAAGATGAGTTGAACGCTGATTATGTCATCCCTGCTCCTTTCGATTCTCGCGTAGCTCCCGCAGTGGCGGCTAGTGTAGCAAAGGCTGCTATGGAGTCCGGTGTGGCAAGGATTCAAGTGGATCCGGAGCAGGTTGCTGAAAAAACCCGCAGACTTACAATGATCGACGAAAAGTAAATAAAAGCATGCTGCAGCCTGCGCTGCGATGAGCGAAGCTCCATGTGAAAGGAAAGCCTTGGCGTCAAACACCAAGGCTCTCCTTGTTGACCTTATACGAGCTGCACGGTCCGGAAGCTTTGAACAGGGAGTTTGTTTTTTGGAAGGGGGGTTCTTATCGTTTCGAAGCCGGAGAAAATGAAGGTTTATGAAGAAGTGCTCAATGAAATCCGCGATTACATTGAGGGAAATGATTTGTCGCCGGGGGACAAGCTGCCTTCTGAAAGAGAGTTGACAGAGCATTTAGGTGCTGGCAGATCGTCCGTCAGAGAGGCACTCCGTGCTATTGAATTGCTAGGGTTAATTGAAACGAGAAGAGGAGAGGGAACCTTTTTGAAAATGTACCAACCGTATCATACAGTAGAGCTGTTGTCGTCGTTCATTTTACGGGATTCTAACACAAAACAGGATATCGTTTTGTCAAAGCGGATTATTGAAAAGGAAGCAGCCAAACTGGCGTACAGCCACCTATCCGAAGAAGAAACGAAAGAGCTGCAGCATGTCCTGGAAAGGGAGCAATTAACTGCAGAGCAGGCTCATTATCAGTTTTTCTTGATCATTTTCAATAGCGGGGAAAACTTTC
This sequence comes from Sediminibacillus terrae, assembly GCF_009602435.1. Classification (GTDB taxonomy): domain Bacteria; phylum Bacillota; class Bacilli; order Bacillales; family Amphibacillaceae; genus Sediminibacillus; species Sediminibacillus terrae. The sequence continues at coordinate 221,902 of NZ_VZDQ01000026.1, read as the reverse complement.
TGCTGCAAAAAATATGGCACTTATTGAATGATTTTTCTTATGCAGCGGAGAATGTTTCCTATGACAAGCAATTTTATCATCTGCTTGTACATATATATATGGATGGTAAATATGAAGATATTGAAACACTTTTCAGCAGTTTGCAGCGGGAGGCAATATCAAAAGCCGAATGAAACGTGTGGAGAAGGTTTCAAACGAGAGTTAAAAGGAGGGATCATCCTTGCTTAAAGACTTTTTTAGCAAGAAAAGAAAGTATGCATCTATACCGAGAGAGGAAGCGAAGCAAGATATTCCTCAAGGCTTAATGCAGAAATGTAAAAACTGTCAAAAAATATTTTACCGAAAAGAATTGATAAAAAACTTGAATGTCTGCCCTAATTGCGGTTATCATCACCAAATGCCTGCTTATGACAGGATAGCTTCTTTATTTGATGAAGGAACGTTCGAGGAATGGGACAAAGAGTTGACATCAGCTAACCCTCTTCGTTTTCCCGATTATGAAGATAAGCTGGAGAAAGACCGCCAGAAAACAGAATTGAACGAGGCGGTCGTGACAGGAGCAGGAGAAATTGACGGAAAAAAAGCGTCTGTGGCAGTCATGGATTCAAGGTTCCGGATGGGAAGTATGGGTTCCGTCGTAGGAGAAAAAATAGCGAGAGCCATCGAGAAAGCGGGAGAGCATTCGCTTCCGTTCATCATATTTACAGCTTCGGGTGGAGCGAGAATGCAGGAAGGTGTACTCAGCCTCATGCAAATGAGCAAAACCTCTGTAGCAATCCAGCGTTTCAGTGCAGGTGGCGGTTTGATGGTTTCTATTATGACCAACCCTACCACAGGAGGGGTTTCGGCCAGCTTTGCTTCGTTGGGGGATTATAACTTTGCCGAGCCGGGGGCACTGATCGGTTTTGCAGGAAGACGAGTGATCGAACAGACAATCCGCGAGAAACTTCCGGACGATTTCCAGACGGCAGAGTTCCAATTGAAGCATGGCCAGTTGGATAAGGTGATTGCTAGACACGACATCAAGCAAACATTGTCAACTTTGCTTGATATCCATCAGGCAAGGGAGGAAAGGTCATGAAGCAGGTTTTGGAGTTTGAAAAACCAGTGGTGGAGTTACGTGAAAAAATCGCCGAATTGAAGACATATACCGAGGATAGCGAAATCGATTTAACAGATGAAATTTCTACAATGGAAAAACGCCTGGAAAATTTGGAGAACGATATTTATGAAAATCTGAAACCGTGGGACAGGGTGCAGATTGCCCGTCATTCGGAAAGACCCACGACCCTGGATTATATCGAGTTGCTCTTCACCGATTTTTTGGAATTTCATGGGGACAGGTTGTATGGCGACGACGAAGCGATGGTCGCCGGAATAGCGAAATTCGATGGCAAGCCTGTCACGGTGATCGGTCACCAGCGAGGAAAAGAAACGAAAGAAAATATCCGGCGGAATTTCGGTATGCCTCATCCTGAAGGATACAGAAAAGCACTTCGCCACATGAAACAGGCTGAGAAGTTTCACCGTCCGATCATTTGTTTTATCGACACGAAAGGGGCATATCCAGGAAAAGCAGCTGAAGAGAGAGGACAAAGTGAAGCGATTGCCAGAAACTTGATGGAAATGGCAGGTTTGCAAGTACCGATCATATGTGTCGTGATTGGAGAAGGCGGAAGCGGTGGTGCACTCGCACTGGGAGTCGGCGATAAGATCCACATGCTCGAAAATTCCACTTATTCCGTCATTTCGCCTGAGGGTGCAGCTGCATTGCTATGGAAGGACTCCGGTCAGGCTCAACGAGCTGTCGAGACGATGAAAATCACATCGTATGACTTGAAGGAATTGAATATCATTGATGAGATCATTCAGGAAGTACGTGGCGGGGCTCACCGTGATGTCAAACAACAGGCCGGGTATATCGGAAAAGTGTTGACAGATTCCTTAAATGAGTTGGGAGATCTGTCTAAGGAAGACTTGTTGGAAAAACGATGGGAAAAGTATAAACAAATTGGAGATTATGCAGAATTAGATTCCGAATAGTTTCAATGAACTTGCTGTCCCGGCGCCAGTCAGGACAGCTGTTTCTATGCCGTCATTCATTCGTCGATGGAAGTTTGGTGCGCGCATCGCCCTTTTCATGTATAATTTTATTTGCTAATATCAGTGTTTTGGATTATCTTGGAATGGGGAGAGGAATTAATAGGAATAATCATAATAAGAGGTGATAACCAATGAAGAAAATTGGAGTGCTGACAAGCGGCGGCGACTCTCCAGGAATGAACGCTGCTATTCGGGCGGTAGTCCGGAAAGCGATTTTCCATGACATGGAAGTATATGGTATCTATAACGGTTACCAAGGTTTAATAGATGGCAATATTAAAAAAATGGAAATCGGTTCAGTCGGAGATATCATCCAGCGAGGCGGGACTATCCTTTATACTGCCCGGAGTGATGAATTTCGTTCCGAGGAGGGAAGAGAGAAAGCGATCGCTCAACTGAATAAGTTCGGAATCGAGGGACTGATCGTCATTGGAGGGGATGGCTCCTTCCGCGGGGCGGAAAAGCTGACACAAAAAGGATATCCTTGTATCGGCGTGCCTGGTACGATTGATAATGACATCCCGGGGACCGACTTTACGATTGGTTTTGATACGGCATTGAACACTGTGATCGAGGCGATCGATAAAATCAGGGATACAGCGACATCGCATGAACGTACATATGTGGTAGAAGTGATGGGCCGTCATGCCGGCGATTTAGCATTATGGGCAGGACTTGCCGACGGTGCGGAAAGCATTTTGATTCCAGAACATGCAGATGACTTTGATGATGTTATTGAACGCCTGAAAAGGGGAAAAGACAGAGGTAAGAAACATAGTATCATTGTTCTTGCCGAAGGAGTCGGTTCTGGAATGGACTTCGGGCAGCGCATCAAGGATGCAACCAATCTAGAAACAAGGGTAACCGTACTCGGCCATACACAGCGCGGTGGATCTCCCACGGCGTCAGATCGTGTCCTTGCCAGCCGACTTGGCGCCAAAGCGGTTGATTTACTGCTTGAGGGGAAAGCCGGAAGAGTAGTCGGCATCCAGGACAACAAGCTGGTGGACCATGACATTCTGGAAATATTGGATGAAGAGCATAAAGTAGATTTCAACATGTACGAGCTTTCCAAGCAACTTTCCATCTAAGAAAGAAATGACAGAAGAGGAATTGAAAGGAGGAAATCAAATGAGAAAAACAAAAATAGTAAGTACGATCGGGCCTGCTTCCGAGTCGGTAGAGATGCTGACCAAATTGATGGAGGCGGGTATGAATGTTGCCCGGTTGAACTTTTCTCATGGAGATTTCGAAGAACATGGACAACGTATCAAAAACATTAGAGAGGCCGCCGAGAAAACAGGAAAAACGGTCGCCATCCTTTTGGACACAAAAGGACCTGAAATCAGAACAGGCACATTGAATGGCGGCGAAGCCCAGTTAACCAAGGGTGATACTGTTTATGTTTCAATGGAAGACATCGAAGGTTCTGCGGAGCGTATTTCTGTAACATATCCTGATTTAATCAATGACGTACATGTCGGTTCTAAATTATTGTTGGACGACGGTTTGATTGAACTGGAAGTACAAGAAATTCTCAAAGAAAAAAATGAGCTCAAGACAAAAGCGCTTAACTCGGGTTTGCTTAAGAACAAAAAAGGTGTCAACGTACCAAACGTAAGCGTGAATCTTCCGGGAATGACTGAAAAGGATGCCAACGATATCGAGTTCGGCATTGAACAGGGAGTAGACTTCATTGCTGCATCTTTTGTGAGACGGGCAACGGATGTTCTCGAAATTCGTGACTTGCTGGAAAAACATGATGCCGGCCATATTCAAATCATTCCTAAGATTGAAAACCAGGAAGGCGTAGACAATTTGGACCATATTCTCCAGGTCAGTGATGGGTTGATGGTCGCTCGCGGAGATTTAGGGGTTGAAATTCCTCCTGAAGAGGTGCCGCTGGTACAAAAGGACATGATTCGCAAATGTAATACTGCTGGAAAACCGGTTATCACGGCAACTCAGATGCTGGATTCCATGCAGCGTAACCCGCGGCCTACGCGGGCAGAAGCTTCTGATGTAGCTAACGCGATCTTCGACGGTTCCGATGCAATCATGCTGTCTGGAGAAACTGCAGCGGGTGATTACCCTGCGGAAGCTGTCCAGACAATGAGCAATATTGCGATGAAGGCAGAGACGGCTATTGACCACAAGGCAATCCTTGATTTGCGTTCGAAAAATAGTGATATGACCATTACTGACGCGATCAGCCAGTCAGTTAACCATTCAGCGATGAATTTGGAAGTGGATGCCATATTGACGCCTACAGTCAGTGGACATACTGCCAGAATGATTTCGAAATATCGGCCGAAAGCACCGATTATCGCCGTGACTTTCGATGAACGGATTGAACGCAGGCTTGCGCTGGTTTGGGGTGTGCAGACAATCGTCGGACAACTGGCACATTCCACCGATGATGTACTGGATGTAGCTATCGACCGTGGAATCAATTCGGGTATGCTGCAGCGTGGCAATCGTGTCATCATCACCGCCGGTGTTCCAGTAGGTGAAAGTGGCACCACGAACTTGATGAAAGTTCACGTTATCGGAGACGTTCTTGCAAAAGGACAGGGCGTCGGTAAGGGCAGCACGTATGGAAGAGCAATTGTAGCCAAAAATGCTGCTGAAGCCTTGGAAAAAGTTAAAGAAGATGACATTCTGATAACGTATGGAACAGATAAAGACATGATGCCTGCTATTGAAAAAGCAAGCGGATTGATCACGCAGGAAGGCGGCCTTACTTCTCATGCAGCAGTAGTCGGCCTTAGTCTGGGAATCCCGGTCATCGTCGGTGTGGACAAGGCTACTGAGTTAGTGGAAGATGGAAAAGATATAACCATAGATGCCAGCAAAGGCGATATATACAAGGGACACGCCAGTGTCCTGTAAAGGAAAGATAAAGAAGAGGTTCTGTTCGGCCTCTTCTTTCTTTTAGTTGAAGAAGATAGTGAACAGGGGAATAAAAGGAGGAAGGGGATAATAAATGTTTCGCTGGATATTGTTGTTTGTATTAATTGTTCCTGCTTTGGAAATTGGCGTACTGGTATGGTCTGGTAACAGGATCGGTCCCTGGTGGGTAGTTTTCCTGATCATTCTTACCGGCGTTATTGGTGCATGGCTCGCAAAGCGGCAGGGATTGGAGACATTGGCCAGAGCAAGACAAGCCATGTCATACGGCCAGGCGCCCAGAGAAGAAATCATGGACGGCATATGTATCCTGCTTGGTGCCGCCGTGTTGCTCACACCCGGATTTATCACCGATGCAATTGGTTTCCTTTTATTGTTACCTGTTACCAGGAAACCAATTAAACGCTGGATGTTGACTATGCTGCGCCGAATGATGGACCGAGGAACCATTACCATTTTTCGCAGGTAGAACAATATACAAGTGGCAGGAACAAAAGCATAGCGACCAAAAATTATAGCCGAACGCTGGTTCGAAAACTCCACATTCGAAACGCCGCTCGGCTTTTCCTTTATAAACGACTGTTTGACTGTCACTTTACAATGATTGGTGGTAGAGACTATGTTACAGGCAAAAAGGAAGGATAGTTTGCTTTTTTCATTTATAGACTCCTCCCTAATATTACCCCTTAATAAATTCCCATAACTGTTTTAATAAGCCGCTTTTTATAAATGTCGTCACTATCACGAGGGCGACTGGCCCTGCCATGAGTCCCCACAATCCGAAAAGTTGAAATCCAACAAACAAGCAAACAAGCATAGCCAAAGGGTCGACCCCGATGTTGGCAGACAAGATTTTCGGCTCGCTGACTTGGCGCTGTATTAGTATAATGCCATATAGTACAGCCAACCCGATGGTCAGACTGTAATTCCCTGTAAAAAAAACATACACAATCCATGGAACAAAGATAAGTCCCGTGCCCACATAAGGTAATAAATCGATAAAGGCTGTAATCAAAGCAATGGTCAGGGCATGGTCGATATTTAAAAGCAGGAGTCCCGTCCAAACTAATAAAAACGTAATGAAAATCAATAGCAGCTGTGCCTTTAAATAACCTATAAACGCCTGTCTCAAGCCAAGATACAATGTTTTGGTACTTGTGGTGAAGGGGGCAGGTAAAAAGCGAAAGAAGGCAGTCTTTAGTTTGTACCAGTCTTTGCAAATAAAAAAGGTGCCCAATAAGGAAAACAACCAAATAGAAAAATAACCTGGCAATTTGATCATTGACTGGGATAGGGCCTGTAACAAGTGCTGTATAACAAGAGCGCCGGCAGCAGCGACATCCTCCCCGAGTTGCTTTAACTGTCCTGTTACCACATCCCGCTGTGAAGGTTCAAGCATATCGACAAGATTATTCATTTTTTCATAAACCGGATGCAAATAATAGGAAGCAAATTCCTCCAGAAAATGAATGAGCTCTACGAATTGTCCGGGAATCCTGGCTGCCAGAAAGCTTGTACCGTTTATCAGTTCCACAATTAAAATGGCCACCAGTCCAGAAGCCAGGACAAGAAAACCTGCCAGCACCAGCATGACCGAAGCAGCGCGCGGAAGCCTTGTCAGGCGTTCTATAAAAGAAATGACTGGATTAAGCATGATTGCTATGATAACCGCTATTATAAAAGGATAGGTATACTTGGCGACATAATACAGGATAATGGCACCGGCCAATGCACAGGCGATCACCAGAATAAAACGAAGCCATCTATATAGTAACGTAGTGCTCAAGTTTACACCTCCCGGGGATTCTTTCATTCACAGGTTGATTCTTGGCCGATTGTGATCAAGTGGATAGGAGCCATGTAACTTTTGCACCAGCCCCTGATATGATAGGATTGACAATGGTTTGGAAATGCAGAGTGGAGGTAACAGCATGTTTAATCAATCGACCATATTTTTACTCATTTTGTTTTTATTAGGATATCTTGGAAAAAACCAATCGATCATGATAGCTGTTTATGTTTTATTGGGCTTACAGCTTTTCAAGTTGGATGACAAGGTTTTTCCTTATCTTGCAGACAAAGGAATCAGCTTGGGCGTGACAGTCATTACAATCGCAGTGCTAGTTCCGATTGCCACTGGTGATATCGGCTTCCAGGATTTGCTGGCCAGCGTAAAATCCTATTATGCATGGATTGCCTTGGCGGCAGGTATATTTGTCGCTTTGATTGCCAAGAACGGTTTGGATTTATTGGCAAATGATCCGCATCTGACGACTGCATTGGTGATGGGGACCATTTTAGCTGTCGTATTTTTTCATGGAGTGGCAGTCGGTCCGTTAATAGGAGCGGGAATTGCTTACATGGTGATGAAATTGGTAGACTTTTTGCTGAAACTTGGATGAATGCTTCAGAGCCCTGTATCTTCCTGCTTGTACATTTTATTGAGGGAAGGCATCAATTATGCCAGCATCCGGATTGTATATAACCCGGATGCTACCTGGAAACTACTTTTTACTCCCGGCTCCTGGGCGACGTATAACCGATTCAGGAGCCGGGTTTATCATCAGCCGCGTCCGCAACTGGTTAAAAGTGCAAAAAAGTTGAAAAATAAACAATGAAACTGGGATTGACAGCAGCCAAACAGGGTGAATTATTTGAAAAATGGACCAATTGTAGTTAATCTATATTTATCGGGTTGTATAGATAAAAATACATAGCAAAATTTGTTCCATTCGACCAAAGGAGTTATCCTGCAGAACCACTGTTTCGACGAATTTCTGGTCAATTCGGAAAAACAACAGGACTTCTAATAGTTTGAGGAAGCAATGCAAGGGAGCTCAAACCCGAAGGTCACTTTCTTCTTATTTAGAAAAGAAAACGTTTCACTTTGTTATCTTTATTGTTTATAATTGAACATGGGGATGAATAGAAAGCATTTTCTATCAATCAAAGCTTGGAAAGTTTTGTCGCTTTCTGACCTTATACAGCAATGCTGGATTGCTGCGCCTGACAGCTCGGTATGCCGGGTTACTTTGCTTGATATCTGATTAGGTTTATGTCTGATATTTTCGAAAAAGCGATGATAGTCGGTCAGGTGCTGCATATGGAAAATACAGGTAAAGGAGAGAGATGCAATGTCAACAACGAAAGGGTTGGAAGGAATTGTAGCTACAGAATCATCAATCAGTTCCATTATTGATGACCAGTTGACCTACGCGGGATACAAAATTGATGATTTAGCTGAAAATTCTAGTTTTGAGGAAGTCATTTTCTTGCTTTGGAATAAGAAACTTCCTTCAAAAGACGAATTGGAACGTTTAACAAAAGATTTATTTTCTAATATGGAACTGCCTGGAGAAATCATCCAGCATTTAAAATCTTATGATCTTAGCACTGTTCATCCAATGGCAGCTTTAAGGACTGCTGTTTCGATGCTTGGTCTTTTCGATCCGGAAGCAGATGAGATGAATGAAGAAGCAAATAAGCGGAAAGCGGTCAGCTTGCAGGCGAAAATCTCGTCTGTTGTGGCAGCGTTTGCGAGAATCCGTCAGGGAAAGGATCCTGTTGCGCCGAAGCAAGGGCTGAGCTACGCAGCTAATTTTCTTTACATGCTTAACGGAGAAGAACCGAAAGATTTAGAAGTCGAAGCGGTGAACAAGGCATTGGTTCTCCATGCGGATCATGAATTGAACGCATCGACATTTACTGCCCGAGTATGTGTGGCGACATTGTCGGATGTATATTCCGGAGTCACTTCCGCAATCAGTGCGTTGAAAGGCCCCCTACATGGCGGTGCCAATGAACGCGTAATGAAAATGCTTACAGAAATAGGGGAAGTCGACAACGCTATTCCTTATATCAAAAAAATGCTGGATAATAAAGAAAAAGTCATGGGAATGGGACACCGTGTATATCGTACCGGTGATCCAAGAGCAAAGCATTTGAAAAAGATGTCTCGCGAATTGACAGAGTTGACAGGTCAGTCAAAATGGTATGAGATGTCAGTGAAAATCGAAGATTACATCAAAGAAAACAAAGGGTTGCCGGCCAACGTCGATTTTTATTCGGCTTCGGTTTACCACAGCCTGGGAATTGAACACGATTTATTCACTCCGATTTTTGCAGTGAGCAGGGTATCTGGTTGGCTCGCTCATATACTCGAGCAGTATGAAAACAATCGGCTTATCCGTCCGCGTGCGGAATACGTTGGACCAAAACATCAAACGTATAAATCGGTTGAAGAGCGCTAATCAAGAAATTTGAAGGATTCAACCAAACTAGACCAAATAGCTTGCAATAAATAAAAAAAGTTTATGATTTATGATACTATTTATCTGATTGATTAATTAAGAGGAGGTCATCTTATGGCACAAAGCGGAAAAATCACAGTAAATGACGGGGTATTGAATGTACCGGATCGCCCGGTTATTCCTTTCATTGAAGGGGATGGAACTGGCCCTGACATTTGGGCTGCAGCGAAGAGGGTCATCGAAGCAGCAGTAGAAAAAGCATATAATGGAAAAAAATCGATTGAGTGGAAGGAAGTTTTCGCTGGTCAGAAAGCTTATGACCGTTTCGGCGAGTGGCTTCCAAAAGATACACTTGACACCATTCGTGAATACAAAATTGCAATCAAAGGGCCATTGACGACCCCTGTTGGAGGAGGCATCCGTTCTCTTAATGTAGCTTTGCGACAAGAACTGGACTTATTCACTTGTTTGCGTCCTGTCCGTTATTTCGAAGGAGTACCTTCACCGGTTAAACGTCCTGAAGATACGGATATGGTTATCTTCCGGGAAAATACCGAAGATATTTATGCTGGAATTGAATGGCAAAAAGGATCGGATGAAGTCAAGAAAGTCATTGATTTCTTGAGAAATGAAATGGGAGTACATAACATCCGCTTCCCTGAAACATCCGGCATCGGAATTAAGCCGGTATCGGAAGAAGGGACGAAGCGATTGGTACGTGCGGCAATTGAGTATGCAATCAATGAAGGCCGTAAAAGTGTGACGCTTGTCCACAAAGGTAACATCATGAAGTTTACAGAAGGTGCTTTTAAAGCGTGGGGCTATGAGGTAGCACAAGAAGAATTTGGCGATAAGGTATTCACCTGGTGGGAATACGATCGCATTGTGGAAGAACAAGGTAAAGAGGCGGCAAACAAAGCACAGGAAGATGCAGAAAAAGCTGGCAAAATCATTGTCAAAGACGCCATTGCAGATATTTTTCTGCAACAGATTCTTACCCGTCCGCGTGAATTTGATGTAGTGGCAACCATGAACTTGAACGGTGACTATGTTTCTGATGCCTTGGCAGCACAAGTGGGCGGAATCGGCATTGCGCCTGGAGCCAATATCAACTATGAAACTGGTCATGCTATATTCGAGGCAACACATGGTACAGCTCCAAAGTATGCAGGACTTGATAAGGTGAACCCGTCATCAGTCATTCTGTCTGGAGTCCTGATGCTTGAACACTTAGAGTGGAGGGAAGCAGCAGAATTGATTACGAAGTCCATGGATAAGACCATAGCTTCCAAGGAAGTGACTTATGACTTCGCCAGAATGATGGACGGTGCAAAAGAAGTCAAAACTTCCGGATTTGGGGATGCATTGATCAAAAATATGGATTAACCTTTCAGAAAAGGGGTTTTGTGGCATGGGCATTAAAAGAAAAAAAGTATCTGTAATAGGCGGTGGCTTCACTGGAGCCACTACAGCCCTTATGATTGCACAAAAAGAACTGTCTGATGTCGTTTTGGTCGATATACCGGATATGGAAGATCCTACAAAAGGAAAAGCGCTTGATATGTTGGAAGCAGGCCCTGTACAAGGATTCGATGCGAAAATCACTGGTACAGCTGATTATAAAGATACGGAAGGATCCGATCTTGTCATCATCACAGCGGGCATTGCCAGAAAACCGGGAATGAGCAGGGATGACCTGGTTAACACAAACGCGAAGATCATGAAAAGTGTTACAAAGGAAATCGTCCAGTATTCGCCGGATACTTGCATCATTGTGTTGACGAATCCCGTGGACGCGATGACATACACGGTATATAAAGAATCAGGATTTCCGAAAAACCGGGTCATTGGTCAATCCGGAGTACTTGATAGTGCGCGTTTTCGTACCTTTATAGCTGAAGAACTGAATCTGTCGGTTAAAGATATAACCGGGTTTGTTCTCGGCGGACATGGTGATGACATGGTACCATTGATCCGTTACTCCTATGCCGGCGGGATACCGCTCGAAAAGCTGATTTCCAAGGAACGATTAGATGAAATCGTTGCTCGGACCCGGACGGGTGGCGGTGAAATCGTAAACCTTTTAGGAAATGGTAGTGCCTATTATGCGCCAGCTGCTTCCTTGACAGTGATGGCGGAAGCAATTTTGAAAGATCAGCGCCGAGTCCTGCCATCGATTGCTTATTTGGAAGGGGAATACGGTTACTCGGATTTATTTCTGGGCGTTCCCTCCATAATCGGGGGCAATGGCTTGGAAGATATCATCGAACTCGATTTACTGGATGATGAAAGAGCCGCTCTGGATAAATCGGCAGAATCTGTGAAAAAGGTTTTAGATGTTCTAAAGTAATAGAAGAAGCTTTATGGGGATACTATTCCTCATAAAGCTTTTTTAATAGATAAGAAAGTATCTATTCCAGAGATGTCTGGTCCTTCGCTTCCACACACCAGGGCTCAAGCCAATTATCTGCGTGGCAAAATACCTCCGCTTCAAAACTGTAGGGAGTCACGCACACTGCGGATCATGTTTGGCGTTGTCACAGGATACGGGGAATCCAGCCTCTATTCTTTAATAAATTGCTTGCACTTTTCATTTCTTCAATGTCCTTTCCAACGGGGGGATACTTCCGTTATAATGAAAAGAAAGCGCATACATAAAAGGGGGATGTTCCTATGTTTGCTAAAAAAAGACCTTTGGGAAAGAAAATTACCGACTTGAATGTCGGAGATTCTTATCAACATCGTTATCATTTGTCTGATCAGGACTTATTGTTGTATTTGGGTATTACCAATGATGCCAATCCGCTTTATCTCCAACATGATTACGCCTCGCAAACTCCTTATAAGCGGCCGATTGTCCCTTCAGTCGTTTTGTTCGGAGTAGTTTCTTCCATCGTTTCGATGCAACTTCCTGGACCAGGAAGCCATATTATCGAGCAACAGCTTTCTTACCCGTCACCCGTCTATCATGAAAGCAAGCTTGATTTCCATTTGCAAATTTCTTCTATAGATTATGAAAAGCATCAAATAAGAATAAGCGTTACAGGAAGGGATGCGACGGAAAAAGTGGTGCTGCGGGGTACTTTAATCGTCTGTCCTGCTTTTGAGCCTGAATCGATGATCGCTTCCTCGTTGGAAAATTTCTATTGAAAGACGATTTTGGATGGCGATTGTAAAGTTTGTAAAGAAATCTTTACAGGCGACTTTTACGATTATGAGGTTTCTTGTATTCACATACTATCCCCTTCATTGTATGATGAAAAAAGAGAATAGACATACTATATAAAGAGACAATGGGGTGTTGGGATGAATCGAAGGGTTTTAATAGTGGATGACGAGGAATCGATTGTGACTTTGTTGAAATACAACATAGAACAAGCAGGGTTTCTAACCGATATAGCTTATGACGGACAGACAGCAGTCCAAAAGGCTGTCCAGGAGAATTTCGATATGATTGTCCTGGACATCATGCTCCCTGAATTAGATGGAACGGAAGTATGCAAACTGCTCAGACAAAAACAGATCGATACACCCATACTGATGTTGACTGCCAAGGATGATGAATTTGATAAAGTCCTCGGTCTTGAATTGGGGGCCGATGATTATCTTACAAAGCCGTTCAGTCCGAAAGAAGTCGTCGCCCGGATCAAAGCGATACTGCGAAGAACGAACAAGCAGCCTGCTGAAGCGGAGTTATCTTTTCTGAAAATAGCCGACTTAATGATTTATCCAGAACAATACGAAGCAGTTATGAAGGGAGAACCACTTTTATTTACAAGAAAAGAATTCGAACTTTTACTATATTTGGCCAAGCATAAAGGTAAGGTATTATCAAGGGATCAATTACTGAGTGCGGTATGGAATTATGATTTTGTCGGCGACACACGCATTGTAGATGTTCATGTCAGCCATTTGCGGGAGAAAATCGAGCCTGATACAAAACACCCTGTCTATATCAAAACCATCAGGGGACTGGGGTACAAAATGGAGGATCATTTAAATGGGATCGGTTAATATACGGCCCTTTCTAAGCTACCTTTTTGTGGTTGTGCTGATTTTTGCAGGAATGGCTATCATCATTCTTCCTCTTCTTGGGTTTACAGAAAGAATAATCGGCTTGTGCAGCCTTCTTGGCGGCTTGATCGTTTTTTTGGTTTTAATCATGAATATTTTTGAAAAATACATAAAACCCATTCAGTCAGCGGCCAGGGTTGCGGACGAATTAGTCCAGGGAAACTACAAGGCGAGAACCTATGTCAGCTATTTCGGAGAGGCTGGCAAGCTGAGTAATTCCATCAATGTACTGGCAAGAAGCTTGCAGCAGATCACATTACAGGAAAGAATGCAGGAAAATCAGATGAGCACCGTGATTGACAATATGGAAAGCGGGTTGATGCTGATAGACGAAAAAGGCTATGTCCACATGGTCAACCGTAAATTTTTATCTATATTTGGTTCGACCGAAAAAGAGTACCTGGGATTTCTGTATTATGATGTCCTGGACAAGGAGAAAATACATAAAGCCGTGCAAGAAGCTTTTCTTTACGAAGAAAAGGTGAAGGTCTCCTTTTCCATTTCCTCTGGCCTGGAACGAAAATCGGTAGAAGCAGTCGGCGCCCCACTTTTTAATGATAAACGGGAATTGAAAGGTGCAGTACTCGTTTTTCATGACATTACGGAGTTAAAGAGACTGGAAGAAATGCGTAAGGATTTTGTTGCGAATGTATCCCATGAGTTAAAAACACCAATCACCTCCATCAGAGGTTTCGCTGAAACTTTGTTGGAAGGAGCGATGGAAGATACAGAGCTCCGCCGGCAATTCTTGGAAATCATTTTGAAAGAAAGTGGACGTCTTCAAGCCTTGATTCATGATTTACTGGAACTGTCCAAATTGGAAAAAGATGAGTTGAGATTGGAATACAGTGAGGTGGATGTACCCTCATTGGTCCATGACTTACTGCCTGTGGTCAGCCAGCAAGCCGACAAAAAGCAGATTGAGTTGACTGTCGATCTTCCCGATCAGTTTGTAGCTGTGGTTGATGGAGAACGTTTGAAACAGGTGTTTATCAATCTGCTCAACAATGCAGTCAATTATACCCCGGAACAAGGAAAAGTGACCTTGGCCATCACAGGAGATGGCGACAAGTGGAGGATTACTGTTTCAGATACCGGAATCGGAATACCAGAAAAGGCCCAAAGCCGGATTTTTGAACGTTTTTACCGAGTCGACCGGGCTAGGAGCAGGAATACCGGTGGTACGGGGCTTGGTTTGGCGATTGTAAAGCATATTGTCGAAGCGCACAAAGGTTCGATATTTCTGGAAAGTAAAGTAAATGAAGGAACGGTATTTACGATTGAATTGCCTTTGACACCGAAGCATATGCATTAAAAAGGGAACTTATTATATCTTTTCATACTTAAAGGGGGAACGGGCTGTCCGCTTAGTCGAGATTATGACTGGCTGACAGCTTTTTCGTATCGTTCCTCTCCCCGATTTTGTATGCGTGACTCTTCAACTAAATTGGTTGTATATAGAAATCGTTCTTGTCATAGAGTGAGTTACTCGATAAGGAATGATGGCAATCGTTCCTCCTTTTTTCTTCTTTTCTTCAAACATGGTAAGATAGAGTAGAAGCCAAGGGTAGATGGGACGAATGGCAGTAAGGTGTTAAACTTGGACAACTCTAAGCAAATATGAAAATACATAATCTTATCTAAAAGAAAAGGAGAACGAAAGATGACCAATAAACTTATCCTTATTGACGGCAATAGTATTGCCTATCGGGCTTTTTTTGCCTTGCCGCTATTGAACAATGACAAAGGTGTTTATACCAACGCTATATATGGATTCACCAACATGCTGCTGAAAATACTGGAGACAGAAAAACCGACCCATATGCTGGTCGCTTTTGATGCGGGGAAAACCACCTTTCGTCATAAGACATACAAGGAGTACAAGGGTGGCAGACAAAAAACGCCGCCTGAGCTTTCCGAACAGTTTCCGCTTCTCCGCGACTTGCTGGATGCTTTCAGTATTCCTCATTACCAGTTGGACCAATACGAGGCGGACGATATCATCGGAACCCTCGCAAAACAGGGGGAAGGCAAGGAATGGGAAGTAAATGTGATTTCCGGGGATAAGGACCTTCTTCAGCTCGTTTCAGATAACGTTACGGTTAGCTTGACGAAGAAAGGACTTAGCGATATTGATGCTTATACTCCTTCCTTCATGCTTGAAAAGATGGAAGTGAGACCAGACCAAATCATTGACATGAAAGCCTTGATGGGAGACAGTTCTGACAACATTCCCGGGGTGCCGGGGATCGGTCAAAAAACGGCTGTCAAACTGTTGAAGCAATATGAAACAGTCGATAACCTTTTTAACCATTTGGATGAAGTGAGCGGGAAAAAGTTAAAAGAAAAACTCGAAAACCATAAACAGGATGCTTATATGAGCAAAGAACTGGTGACGATATCTTGTGACGCTCCGCTGAAAATCGGCTTGGAGGATCTTCCATATCCAGGGTATCAAGCACATAAGGTAAGTGCGATATTCAAGGAATTGGGTTTTCAATCCCTATTGAGCAGACTCGATGGGGAGGACGGAGAAGAGACGGAAGCAAAGGAGGAACTGCCGGAGTTGGATGTGACCATCCTCGAAGACATTACCGATGATTTGTTCACAGGTGAAGAAGCTTTGGTGGTAGAAATGTTGCAGGACAATTACCACTCAGCTCCGATAGAAGGATTCGGCATCGTAAATGCCGGACATAACTACTTTATTCCAACCGAAGCAGCTGTGGAGTCTCCTGCTTTCAAACGGTGGGCAGAAGACCCTGCCATGAAAAAGTATGTTTTCGATGCAAAGAAGACTACGGTCGCTTTGTTGAATAAGGGCATAGAGGTAAAAGGGATCGATTTTGATTTGTTGCTCGCTTCCTATCTAATCAATCCTTCCGAGAATCATCACGATATCCCTGCAATTTGCCATCGGATGGGAGAAAAAGGGGTTTTGTATGACGAGGAAGTATATGGGAAAGGCGCGAAACTGAAGGTGCCAGGGCAGGAACAACTCGCAGACCATGTAACTAGAAAAACACGACTCATATATCAGCTGAAAAACAAAGTCGAGGAGCAACTGAAACAAAATCAGCAGTTCGAACTGTTTGATGAATTAGAAATGCCGCTTGCCATTATCCTGGGTGAAATGGAACACACCGGGGTGCGGGTAGATATAAACAAACTGGAAGAAATGGGTGCGGAACTGCAGCGCCGTCTAAAGGAAATCGAAGAAGAAGTGTTTAAGCTCGCTGGCGAGGAATTCAACTTGAATTCACCCAAACAGTTGGGGCCGATCTTATTTGAAAAACTCGGATTGCCTGTCATCAAAAAAACGAAAACCGGCTATTCCACTTCAGCGGATATTTTGGAACAGTTACAGGATCAGCATGATATCATCCCGAATTTGTTGTTGTACAGACAGTTAGGGAAACTGCAGTCTACCTATATAGAAGGATTATTAAAGGTGGTTCATCGAGACAACCAAAAAATCCACACACGTTTCAACCAGGCACTTACACAAACCGGCAGGTTGAGTTCGACTGATCCGAACTTGCAAAACATCCCGATTCGCCTGGAAGAAGGAAGGAAAATCAGACAAGCGTTCACAGCCTCCAAAGAGGACTGGATTGTATTCGCGGCCGATTATTCGCAAATCGAGCTGCGTGTCTTAGCACATATCGCCAACGATGAAAAACTGATTGAAGCTTTCAATGAGAACAAAGACATTCATACGCAAACCGCTATGCAGGTTTTTCATGTTGCTGAAGACGAAATAACCCCGAACATGCGAAGGCAGGCAAAAGCAGTCAACTTCGGTATTGTCTATGGAATAAGTGACTATGGTTTGTCGCAAAGTCTTGGGATTACCAGAAAAGAAGCAAAGAAATTTATCGACCGTTATTTGGATACGTATTTGGGTGTAAGAGATTATATGGAGGAAATCATTCAGGAGGCGAAGCAAACAGGCTATGTCTCTACGATGATGAATCGGAGAAGATACCTTCCTGACATCACCAGCCGAAATTTCAATAAACGGAGTTTCGCCGAGCGGACAGCCATGAATACACCGATTCAAGGAAGTGCTGCAGATATAATCAAGCTGGCGATGATAAATCTTCATCAAAAATTGAAGGAAGAACAAGTGGAAGCAAGAATGTTGCTTCAAGTACACGATGAGTTGATTTTGGAAGCGCCTAGCAGTGAAATCGATCAATTGAAAACCATCGTTCCTTCCGCGATGGAAGATGCGATTGAATTGAATGTACCGCTGAAAGTGGACTATGCTTATGGGAAGACTTGGTATGATGCAAAATAGCAGGGAGAGAATAGGTAATGCCAGAATTGCCTGAAGTGGAAACAATTAGAAAAACATTATTGGAGCTTGTACAAAATAAACAAATTGCCGATGTGAAGGTATTTTGGAATAAAATAATTAAACAGCCAACGGATATTCATGTATTTAAACAAATGCTTACCGGACAAAAAATCCTTGATATTGATCGGCGTGGGAAATTTTTACTCTTCGAGCTGGATGACTATACATTGATTTCCCATTTGCGTATGGAGGGAAATTATGGTGTCTATCAACAGGATGAGCCTGTACTGAACCATACACATGTTATTTTCACCTTCACTGATGGCAGCGAGCTTCGTTATAAAGATGTAAGGAAATTCGGTACGATGCATTTGGTGGAAAAGGGAACAGCATACCAGCAAAAACCTTTAAGTCAGCTCGGTCCTGACCCGTTCAGCCCAGCGTTTGATTTCGATGTTTTTTATCAAAAGGTCCATAAAAGCGAACGGACAATCAAGTCCATTTTGCTGGATCAGACGGTGATTGCAGGATTGGGGAACATTTACGTCGATGAGTCGCTGTTCAAAGCAGGCATCCACCCGGAGAGAAAGGGAACCAGTTTGTCTAAGCAAGATGTTTCCATCATCCATCAAAAGGCTGTGGAAACCCTGGAACAGGCGATTGAACAGGGAGGTACTACTATCCGATCGTACGTAAACAGCCAAGGCCAAATCGGCATGTTCCAGCAGGAATTGTTTGTTTATGGACAGGAAAACGAACCATGCAAAAGCTGTGGCGGACCGATAACCAAGATCAAGGTGGGAGGCAGAGGGACACATATTTGCTTAACCTGCCAAAAATAGGTTAAGCACAAGAGGGATGCCTCATCCATATACTAACTCGTAAAAGTATACGGATAAAGGAGTTAAGGATATGGCTGATGTCTCCACCTTTGTGCTGCTTGCTTTTGCTGTCAGCCTGGACAGTTTTATGGTCGGGTTCACCTATGGACTGAGGAAAATGGCGATAAGATCTCGGACTATCCTTCTAATCGCCTTCATAACGGCTGTTGTATTTTATCTTTCCATGCTGATCGGCACGGTGATCGCTTCTTTTCTAGAACCGTCAGTAGCTGAAATGATCGGTGGAACGGTGCTCATATTGATCGGCATTTGGGTCGTTTATCAGTTTTTTCGAACCGATAATACCCAGCGGGAGCAGCCGATCGTCTTGAAATTTGAAATAAAGTCGCTTGGTATTGTAATCGAAATATTAAAAAAACCGATGGCGGCTGACTTTGATAAGTCTGGAAATATAACCGGAATAGAAGCCTTGCTGCTTGGTCTGGCGTTGTCTGTCGATTCTTTTGGTGCGGGGATTGGTGCAGCCATGCTTGGATTCGCTCCATTGCTGGCAGCTGGCGGCATTGGTGCAACAACAGGAATTTTTTTGGCTGGAGGTTTGAAAAGCGGCTATTTATTTTCTTATTGGCGCTGGCTGCAGCGACTGACATTTCTTCCCGGTTTAATTCTCATCGTCATCGGAATCATAAAAATTACCTGAAGGTGTGGTAGACTTGGCACTTGTAATCGGACTTACTGGAGGCATTGCCAGCGGGAAAAGCACTATTGCTGGCTTTCTTGCCGAATGGAATATACCTATTATAGACGCAGACATTATTTCCAGGCAGGTAGTAGAAAAGGGAGAAACTGCATATGAGCGAATTGTGGATGTATTCGGAGAAGAAGTGCTTCTTTCTGATGGGAATTTAGATCGCGGGAAATTGGGAAAGCTAATCTTCAGAGACAAAGAGAAAAGAGAACAACTTAATGATATCGTCCACCCGGCAGTAAGGGAAAAAATGCTGGAACAACGTGATGCGTTTGCAGCCAAAGGGGAAGAGGCTGTCGTGTTGGATATCCCATTACTATATGAAAGCAGCCTTACTCATTTTGTTGATAAAGTACTGGTTGTTTATGTAGATGAAGAAACACAACGTCGGCGGTTGATGAATCGCAATGGGTTTTCTGAAGAAGAAGCAACGGAACGGATGACCGCACAGATGCCTTTAGATAAAAAAGCAAAGATGGCAGATGAAATAATCGATAATAATGGGACGATAGAGTCATCACGGCAACAACTTCTAACCATTTTGAAGAAATGGGCAATCCAGGTGTAAACAGGACTTCGGAAAAACTACAATATTTAAAGATTTCGAATTCGCAAAAAGTAGTTGAATCAAAATTATGGAAGCAACAGCAAAAACCGAACGATATTCGAAACTGCTACGCATTCGGATTCGGTCGGTTTTTTTTGATTCCCCCAAAAAGCATGTTTGTTATGTAGCGACTTTTTCATTTGTTCCCTTTAAAAATGACACACTGTTGAAATAAATGTGCTATACTATTGTAGAAATGATGTTAAAAATGCACTTTAATAGGAGGTCGTTTTAATGACTACTCGTATAGCAATCAATGGATTCGGCCGGATAGGGCGGATGGTGTTCAGAAGGGCAATTGTCGACAAAGATATAGAAATAGTCGCCATCAATGCCAGTTACCCTGCTGAGACGATAGCACATTTGATCAATTATGACAGCGTTCATGGGAGATTTTCGACAGAAGTGAAAGCGCTTTCTGATGGTTTGCTCGTTAATGGAAAAAAAGTTTTCCTTGTCTCCAATCGGACACCGAGCGAGCTTCCGTGGAGACAGTTGGGAATAGACCTTGTTATCGAAGCGACTGGAAAATTCAAAACAAAAGAAGCAGCCGGACAGCATTTAGATGCCGGGGCTAAGCAAGTGATCATAACTGCGCCGGGCAAAAATGTCGATGCCACTATTGTCATGGGAGTGAATCAAACGGATTTTCAGCCGGAAAAACATCAGGTGATATCTGCAGCTTCTTGTACAACAAATTGTCTAGCGCCATTGCTTAAAGTTCTTCATCATGAATTCGGTGTAGAACATGGTTTGCTGACCACGGTCCATGCTTTCACAAATGACCAGCAAAGCCTGGATAACCCACATAAAGATCTACGAAGAGCGCGTGGATGTACACAGTCGATTATCCCCACTTCAACAGGGGCGGCGGAAGCAATCAAGGAAGTAATGCCTTCCTTGGAGGGAAAGCTAAAGGGAATGGCTTTGCGTGTACCTACCCCAAATGTTTCGTTGGTCGATTTAACCGTCGAACTGAAAAAACCGGCTACACCAGATAAAGTAAACGAATGCTTTAGAAGAGCCAGCGAAAAAGAAATGAAAGGCATCATTCAATATAGTGATCAACCGCTAGTTTCCATCGATTATACAACTTCTGATTTCTCAGCAGTAGTCGATGGTTTATCCACAATGGTGGTTGCCGATAACAATCTGAAAATCATTGCATGGTATGATAATGAATGGGGATATGCCTGCCGCGTAGTGGATCTTGCACGGTTTATATCCTACGGCTCGGTTAAACAGGAACAATATCAGTATTCCTGATACGGATAAGTGCCTGCTGATTGCCCAATAATAAGATGGAGGGACGAGGCCCCCTTCTTCTCTCCGTGAAAAAAATGGTGAACATGCTTGCAAATCCAGGGTAAACCGTTTATACTTTTTTTGCACATCATCCGTTTCTCGACGGTTGACGTACGCAAGAAAGATTTCTGGTTTAATGCCTCGGCAACGCGAGGTATACCAAATACTACAACGCTGTTTCAACATAACCGGTTTCCGGTAACTTTCTTCACCATGAGTATGGATATATACTGCTTTAAGGGTTAGGACCTCTTAGGACTAACTTTCCCCCATGGCGGTCCATGCTTTTATTGAGGAGATTTTTTCACTTTTAAAGGGGGATTAATTGAATGGATACAATGGGCAGGCACGTGATTGCAGAATTATGGGAATGTAATATAGATAAACTGAATGATATGGGGTTAATAGAAAAGATATTTGTCAATGCTGCTTTAAAAGCCGGAGCCGAAATTCGCGAGGTTGCTTTTCACAAATTTGCTCCTTATGGCGTGAGCGGTGTAGTGATTATCTCTGAATCCCATTTAACAATCCACAGCTTCCCGGAACATGGATACGCAAGCATTGATGTCTATACTTGCGGGGATATTATCGATCCGAACGTAGCTGCGGAATATATTGCTGAATCACTTGAATCGAATCGAAGCGAAAAAGTGGAAGTGCCGCGGGGGATGGGCCCTGTGGAAGTCAGCCAGTTTAAAGCTTTATAATGAATCGGGAAACCCTTGCCAGAGGAGACGGCAAGGGTTTTTTATGCGACATCCATTTTGTGACCGAAATTCCTGAGTATGGATTGCCGTGAAACAAAGAAAAGACTTTGGTCATCGTTTAATCATTGAAAACGTGTTAAAATAAAAAGAAAAAGACTTTGTCTAAAGTTGTGAGGTGCCTGTCATGAGTTTTCGACAAACAATAACAAAGTATTTCGGCAATCATGCAGAAACAAATGAAAATCATTGGGATGCAAATTTACAGACACATTATTTTAAAACAACAAAAGAAAAAGGTTTACAGGCTGTTGAGGAATACTTTAAACGATCAGATTCCTATGAGATAGTAGCTCAATCGAAAGAACATGGTGAAATCAGTGTCAATTATACCGGCGGAAGGAAAGCTTTCATTATTGCTACGGTCATTATGGTGAAACCATATCGAACTGCAATCGATTTTTCGGTGACGACTGAATCGATTTTGCCGTTTGATTTCGGATTCAGTCATAACTTGATACCCAAGTTGTACAGCCAGCTAAAAAAAGAACTCACTTTTTTGGAAACATCGATGACGAAAAATGCTGATTTATAATGGAAACTGCTATAAAAGTATGGGGTTGATACATAATGAGATGTCCTAACTGCCAATTTAAAAGTACAAAAGTGCTTGATTCGCGACCGATAGAAGAAGGCCGGTCTATCAGAAGAAGAAGAGAATGCGAAGAATGTTCTTTCCGTTTTACAACTTTCGAAAGGCTGGAAGAAGTGCCTTTGATTGTCGTCAAAAAAGAAGGGACAAGAGAGGAATACAGCCGTGAAAAGTTGATGAGAGGGCTGATCAAAGCATGCGAGAAACGGCCTGTGGCATTGGAGCAAATTGAGTCGATTGCTGTAGAGGTAGAGAAAGAACTGCGAAATAGAGGTACTTCCGAGGTACAAAGCAAAGAAATAGGTGAAATGGTCATGGATCGTCTCTCATCGGTTGATGAAGTAGCATATGTCCGGTTTGCTTCTGTGTACAGACAGTTTAAAGACATAAGTGTGTTTTTGGATGAATTGAAGGACTTAATCAGGTCAGACAATAAATAAATGGAGGCTTATTCAGCAAAAGGAAGGAGACAAAATCTTGAATCATCAACATATTGGTAAATTACTCCCGATCGACGGATTTGCTATAAAGACGACAGCGGCCTTATCGATGGAAAGTCTGCAATCTTTGACCCATCTGTATCAGCCGCTTGTCGGCAGCGATGCCATTTCTTTATATCAAACACTTATGAGTGAGTGCCAATTAAGAAATCACCATCAAGAGCTGCAAACCCATCACACTTTGATGAATTACTTGTCTCTGCCGCTTGATAAGTTATATCAGGCACGTCTGAAACTGGAAGGCATTGGGTTGATGAGCACATATAAAACTGAACATAAACAAAAAAATGTTTATACATATCAGTTGAACCCGCCATTTTTGCCAGTCGACTTTTTTAATGATGGAATGCTGTCGCAGCTGCTCTATCACCACTTGGGCGAAAAGAAACATGGGGAATTGGTTCATTTGTTTGACATAGAGGGGCAGGGTCAGTTAAAAGGCGAAGATGTCACCATGGGATTCGCGGATGTGTTCGATACGCATATCTCCCATTTTGCTGCTCCTGCTTCTCCGGGAGAAGAAAGACAACAGGAAAGCCAGGCAGGCCCTGCTCACCTTGACGAGGAAGTTGACTTCGGCTGGATTGAACAAATGCTGCAAAAAAGAATGATTTCTTCCCGTTCCGTTTTGACAGCAGCTAACAAAAAATTGATTCGGCAAATGATTGTGTTGTACGATTTGCCTGTCCAAGATTTGGAAAGTGCCGTGATTTGGGCTATAAATGAAGATAATCAACTGGACGCAAAGGAATTTAAATCTGCCTGCCACGATTTATTTCAGGCTTCTGCAAGAAAGGCAGATATAAAACTGGTGGAAAAACAGACTGGCCGGGTGAAGGCTGAGAATACAGCAGAAGAACCGGTAAGCAAGGAAGAGCAGTTTGTGAAAATGCTGGAAGAAATTTCTCCCAAACAGCTGTTAGAGGACTTATCCGGTGGTAATCAAGCCTCTGCGCAAGATTTAAAAACAATCAGGGATGTGATGACCCAGCAGGGGCTCTCGCCAGGTGTCATGAATGTTTTGGTCCATTATGTTCTTTTAAAGACAGATATGAAACTTTCCAAAGCTTACTTGGAAAAAATCGCGAGTCACTGGGCCAGAAAAAATGTGAAAACAGTGAAGCAGGCAATGGCTCTTGCCAAATCTGAAAATCAAAAGTATCAACAGTGGGGTTCTGGTACTGCAAAGCAAAGTTATCGCAAACCTGCCAAAAAAGAGGTGATTCCTGACTGGTTTAAGGAAAGAAAAGCACAGCAGAATGGAAAAACAGTAAAAGAGGCAGAGGCTGCCATCGATAAAGAAGAAAACCAGGAAGACCTCGGCGAATTGATAAAAAGTTATTTGAATAATGGCAGCTAGGGCACTGTTTCTGTTTATGGAGCACAGAAGTATAAGAATAAGGATGATCGAAGATGGAACCTATTCAAGCTTCCTTGAAAAAATGGATGAAAGATAATAAGAACTTCCAAAAGAATTTCACTCACTTGCGAAACGCAATTTTAAATGATTCGCAGGTCAAGCAGCTGCTCTTAAGCAATCCGCAGCTGGATACAAATGACATCGACAGGAATTTGATGAAGCTCTATGAATTTATTTCACAATCTAAAAATTGTGCTGACTGTCCGGTTCTGGAAGAATGCCAAAACATCCTTCCAGGCTATACGCCATACTTGCAAGTAGACGGAAAGACTGTTCGTATAAGCTACGAAAAATGCTATAAAAAAATCCAACATGACGAGCAGGAGAAGCATAAAACACTAATTCAAAGCCTTTATATGCCTCGGGAAATACTCCATGCCACTTTTGCAGATTTGGATCACACCGACAAACGGCGTCAAGCCATTACAGAATCGGTTCGTTATCTTCAGTCGGTCGGGACCGATGAACAAGAAGCTAAAGGGATGTACTTTTATGGACCTTTCGGCGTGGGGAAAACCCATTTCTTAGGTGCTATCGCCAATGAACTGGCGAAAAAAAGGATTGCAAGCATGATTATTTATATGCCTGAATTTGTCAGGGAGATAAAGGCGTCCTTGAAGGATGACTCTCTGAATCAGAAAGTGGAACGCTTTAAAACGATTCCGGTACTGATGCTGGACGACATAGGAGCAGAGTCTCAATCAGCCTGGTTCAGAGACGAAATCTTAGGATCCATCCTGCAATACAGAATGATGGAAAAATTACCTGTTTTTTTCACCTCCAATTATAGTCTGGAACAATTGGAAAATCATTTAGCGACTACCACCAGGGGAGATGTTGAAAAAGTCAAAGCTGGAAGGATCATTGAGCGGATCAAACAGGTCAGCAGAGAAGTGCCTTTGTTCGGAACGAACCGCAGGGATTAAGAAGCTGGCTAACTTAGAGAATACTTGTTGAAAAAAATATAGTGGTAAAAGCAATGGAAACGGACAGTTCGAGCTCGTCCGTTTTTTTGTTATTTTCATTGAAACAGCTGATCGAAGAAAGGGGGTTCTTCCAATTTTGATTATTTCATAAAGAACTATTCCATAATTTTGCCGCTGGTTATCGGTTGTCCTTTGTATGTGTGGGCTTATTCCGGTCGATTTTAAAAACTATCAGGATTCTTCCCATACATCACACATTTTTTGAAGCATTGATCCATATAATGTAACAGTTTGATCGTGATGAGGGTGATGAGTATTGCTTGAGGTTTATTTTGAGACAAAAGCAGAAACCATGACATTTTGTGATCGGATTGTTCAGTATGGCCTCGATGTAGAATTGAACTGGAAAACCAATGACAAGTGGGGAAACCATATCAAAATCCGGGAAAGCCGATCCATGGGGGAACAACTGGCTAACACTGCTGAGGCGATGGCATATGTGTTCACAAGACATAAAGAAAGCATCTGGGTCGCCGATATAATCAAGAATGTCTATTATTATAAAGACAAGGAGGAAGTACATCGAATTTCAGAACTTGCCCATTCTATTTTATCAGGCGATGATTCGGGGGATGTTCCAATACCGGTGGATATCGATTTGCGGAAAACATTGAAAAAATGTTTTCAGGAGAATATCCGTACCGAAGAAGCGGTTCATTTCGATTCATTGGTGAATTTTCGCCTGCAGCCCTACAAAGAGGAACTTATCGAAATCATCGGGATGGCGATCGATGAATTCAAGCGGGAAGAAGATCATCAATCGTTTGTCCAGTCGCTGCGGGAATATGTAGCCAAAAAGAAGTCAAAATTTCAAATTGTCCATGTGGTGCAAGGCAGGAACTTTAAATTTTATAAAGCGAACGGGAAGCCTTTTTCCAAGATGGAAATTAAAATGCTGATTCAACAGGAACCGCTCTACATAGTCGGTTTGGATGAAGCTGAGCTGAATATTACACCACTGCTTGCCATGGCGCCTGAACGTGTTGTTATTTACGGGGACCATCCCTCTGAGCCGAAAACGCTGACCGTGATCAATGTGTTCCAGGAGAAAGCGGTTTTCGAACCCTTCACTCGGTTCCCCTTCCCGAATTATTTAAGAAATCATTGAATATACTTGATTTTTGACTACTGTATCGCTATAATTACGTTCATAAAAGATTAACACATCGGTTTTGATGAGGACATGATCGAATCGGCCTGGAATACTTTAGAGAGGGGAGCCGCTCGGCTGAAAGCTTCCTGTACTTCCGTGATTCTGATTACCGCCTTTGAACCCTGTTATTGAACGGAGATAGTAGGTAACAGCGTTTCATCTACGTTACAGATGCCAATGAGCCGTACATTATGTGCGGGAATTAGGGTGGAACCACGAGGCCGACGCTCGTCCCTTAGCTGTTAAGCTATTGGGACGGGCGTTTTTCACTTTTTTAGTTTACACGATAAACCAACTTTCAAAGGAGAGATCACTTATGGCAGAAATGATCCGCATTACATTCCCAGACGGAGCCCAAAAGGAATTCCCACAGGGGACGACTGGAGAGGATATAGCAGCTTCGATTTCACCTGGATTGAGGAAACAGGCGCTGGCAGTAAAACTGGATGGTATCCCTTATGATCTTCGCAGCGAGCTTCCGGGAGACGGCGAGATCGAAATCATCACGAATAAGCAGCAGGAAGGAATTGAAATTATGCGCCATTCTGCTGCCCATTTGATGGCGCAGGCGATCAAACGATTGTACGACAATGTTCAATTCGGGGTTGGACCAGTCATTGAAGATGGATTTTATTATGATTTTGATATGGAAGAATCTGTAACCCCGGAAGATTTACCTAGAATAGAAAAAGAAATGCAAAAAATCATCGACGAAAATTTAGAGATTGTCCGCAAAGAGGTTTCACGCGAAGAGGCAAAGCAAATGTTTCGGGAAATCGGCGATGAGTTAAAGCTTGAATTGATTGATGCCATCCCCGAAGGAGAAACGGTGTCTATTTATCAACAAGGTGAATTTTTTGATTTGTGCCGAGGCATCCATGTTCCGTCCACCAGTAAAATCAAAGTAGTCAAACTGTTGAGCATTTCCGGTGCCTATTGGCGGGGGGACAGCAACAACAAAATGCTTCAACGGATATACGGTACTGCGTTCGAGAAAAAGAGCAATCTTGATGAATATTTACGTATTCGTGAAGAAGCTAAGGAACGCGACCACCGAAAGTTAGGAAAAGAATTGGACTTGTTTACGGTATCTCAACAAGTAGGTCAGGGCTTGCCGCTTTGGCTGCCGAAAGGAGCCACTATCCGTCGGACAATCGAACGTTACATTGTCGATTTGGAGGAAAGACTTGGCTATGATCACGTATATACACCGGTTTTGGGAAGTGTAGATTTATATAAAACAAGCGGCCACTGGGATCATTACAAGGACGATATGTTCCCTACATTGGAAATGGATAACGAAGATCTTGTCCTGCGCCCAATGAATTGTCCGCATCACATGATGGTGTTTAAAAATGAACTGCACAGCTATCGCAATCTTCCTGTCCGCATTGCGGAACTTGGCACCATGCATCGTCATGAAATGTCTGGTGCACTTGCCGGTTTGCAGCGTGTACGGGCTATGACATTGAATGACGCCCACATATTTGCACGCCCAGATCAGCTGAAAGACGAATTTATCCGTGTTGTTCAATTGGTTCAGGCAGTTTATAAGGATTTTGGCATCGATGATTACTACTTCCGTCTATCCTATCGGGATCCAGCGGATACCGAAAAGTACGTCGATAACGATGAAATGTGGGAAAAAGCCCAGGCAATGTTGAAAGAGACGATGGAAGACATGGAGCTTGAATATGTGGAAGCAGAAGGTGAAGCGGCATTCTATGGTCCTAAGTTGGACGTGCAGGTCAAAACGGCCCTTGGAAAAGATGAAACATTGTCGACTGTTCAATTGGACTTTCATTTGCCGGAACGGTTCGATTTGACCTATATCGGTGAAGACGGCAAAGAACACCGTCCTGTTGTCATCCACCGCGGTGTTGTATCTACGATGGAACGTTTTGTCGCCTTCCTTATCGAGGAGTATAAAGGGGCATTTCCTACATGGCTTGCACCTGTCCAAGCCCGGATAATACCTGTTTCGCCCGGAATTCATTTGGATTATGCTAAAAAAGTGGAAGAGGATTTGCGATATCGTGGTGTCCGCGTAGAAGTGGATGAGCGGGATGAGAAAATCGGCTATAAGATACGGGAAGCGCAAACGCAAAAAATCCCTTACGCTCTTGTAGTGGGTGACAAAGAAATTGAAGACAATGCCGTCAATGTACGCCGTTATGGCGAGAAAAACTCGGAAACAAAGCCTCTAGATATGTTTATGGATCAAATCGAGGCGGAAATTCGTGAAAAAACATTGAAGTAAGGGATGGTCAAAGAAAGCCTCCCTCTTAACAGTGAAAATCATCAGTGTGGAAACGCTGGTGATTTTCCCTATCAAGATTGCTTTTCCCTTTCGTACCATTTTTTCAGATACAAATCAGGCCTTATCAAATGCTTGCAAAGTTTAAAAAAAATCCCTCTTGTGTTTTCTCTTTGAGTTATGTATGATGGAATAGTCGTTTTCATAGAAACACAACCATGGTTGTTGACATCTTAGCATCCTTATGCTATTATTTTATAGGTGAAATTAAATAATGATCTGAGGCAAGCAGAAGCACCCGCTTCTCACCTGATTGACGCATGTTGCAGTTGGCAGGTTAAACATCCTTATTGTATTGGGAGACGTGTGGGTGCAGTATGTACCGACACTTTTTTTATGCTTTCATTCAAAACAACTTGTCGATAAGATCTTATATGGTTTTTCCAAACTCTATGGAGGTGGCTCATTATTAGCAAAGATATGAACGTCAATGAGAAAATTCGTGCTCGCGAAGTCAGGCTCATTGATTCAAATGGAGACCAACTTGGGGTTAAATCCCGCCAAGAAGCATTAGACATTGCTCAAACAAGAAATTTGGACCTTGTATTAGTAGCTCCAAATGCAAAACCACCGGTATGCCGGATTATGGATTACGGCAAATACCGTTTTGAGCAGCAAAAGAAAGAAAAAGAAGCACGTAAGAAACAAAAAGTTATCAATGTTAAAGAAGTCCGCTTAAGCCCTGGTATTGAAGAACATGACTTCAATACGAAGTTACGCAATGCCAGAAAGTTCCTTGAAAAAGGCGATAAAGTGAAAGCTTCTATTCGGTTCCGTGGTCGTGCAATCACGCATAAAGAGTTAGGGCAGGAAGTCCTTGAAAAATTGGCAGCGGAATGCAAAGATATTTCCACTGTAGAAACGAAGCCGAAAATGGAAGGCCGCAGCATGTTCCTGATGCTTGCGCCAACCAACGAAAAATAAGTTTTGTAAGAGCACATTGCAGTTCATACGAGGAAGAAAAGAACCAAGTAGATCAAGGAAGCGCGGTACCGAGGAACACAGCGTATGAAAAGATACGTGCGTACCGGAGGGGCAAGCTGACGCAGAGATACGCCGGAGATTTTCTCCCGCAAGTATGAACATGCAAGCAAATAATGGTTCATACGAGGAAGAAAAGAACCAAGTAGATCAAGGAAGCGCGGCACCGAGGAACACAGCGTATGAAAAGATACGTGCGTACCGGAGGGGCAAGCTGACGCAGAGATACGCCGGAGATTTTCTCCCGCAAGTATGAACATTCATTACAAGGAGGAACATAACATGCCAAAAATGAAAACCCACAAAGGTTCTCAAAAACGTTTCCAAAAAACAGGTTCTGGGAAGCTTAAACGCTCTCATGCATACACTAGTCACTTGTTTGCCAACAAGTCTCAAAAGCAAAAACGCAAGTTGCGTAAAAGTGATATCGTTTCTGCTGGAGACTACAAACGTATCAAGCAAATGCTGCCAAACAAATAAACTGAGATCCGAATTTATCGGTTATATATATTAGGAGGGAATTATTATGCCACGTGTAAAAGGTGGAACAGTTACTCGCAGACGTCGTAAGCGCGTATTAAAGCTTGCTAAAGGATATTATGGCTCGAAACACGCCCTATTCAAAACAGCTAAACAACAAGTAATGAAGTCAGGTCAATATGCATACCGTGACCGCAGACAGAAAAAGCGTGAATTCCGTAAGCTTTGGATTGCACGTATCAACGCTGCAGCACGTTTGAACGACCTGTCTTACAGCCGTTTGATGCACGGTCTGAAACAAGCGGGTATCGAAGTAAACCGTAAAATGCTTTCTGATTTGGCTATCAATGATGAAAAAGCATTCGCTCAACTAGCTGACAAAGCCAAAGATGCATTGAAATAATGAAACACTACCATCCTCGTTCAGCGGGGGTGGTTTTTCTTTTATACTCTGCATTATTCGGATTCTATATTGAATGAGCTCTACAAAGTTAGTTTTAAACTCATCTTTTGGCCCGGTATGGCAATTTTGGTGATTCATTTAATTAAGTAAGTCGAATTGTATACACAAGTCTGAAAATACCAATCATCTAGGAAGCAGGCTTTTTAGATGATTAAACGGATTGGAGTAGGAACATGACAAATGGATTTTTACTTTTATACATAATAGGAATAAATATCGCAGAGTGGGTCCTTATGGGAATTGATAAGCAGAGGGCTGTCAAACATCAATGGAGGATACCGGAAAAAACGCTTTGGATAGGGGCTTTGATTGGTGGGGCGGCTGGAGGTTTGGCAGGGATGTACATCTTCAGGCACAAAACACGGCACTTCAGCTTTAAATTGGGAATGCCTCTGCTATTTTTCATTCATCTTTATTTAATCATTCAGTGGAAAGGGTAGACGTTACCGTGCAGTAATCGGCTAAATAGGACAACTCCGGTGGAAGCTTCTTGTCATAACAGCTCGTCTCTTGTCATAGAATGAGCTGAAAGAAAAAAGGGGGCAAAGAAGATGGGGGATGTCAGCAGCTATCTGTTGACCGCAGCCGAGACAGGGGGATTTTTGGCGCCTCTGCTGTTCATAGGTTTTCATTTACTTCGTCCATTGTTTTTCCTTCCTGTTATCTTGATTTGTATCACCGGCGGGATATTATTCGGAGCGATAGCCGGAACCTTTTACTCTGTCATCGGTATTACTTTATCAAGCATGACGTTCTACAAACTGGTGCAGTGGATGCCGGGCATGTCGTCTAAACTGGTGCAAGTAAAGCAAAAATTGATGGGGAAAAGTTCAACGTTCACTACCTCCCAAATCGCAGTTTTACGCCTTGTCCCTTTTATTCATTTTCATTTATTGTCATTATGTATTTTAGAGATTTCTACCAGTTTCAAAGAGTATGCTCGATCTTCTTTTTACTCCAATATCCCTCTGGCCGTCCTTTATACATCGTTCGGGAAATGGATATCGAGTTTATCACCGGTGGTCATGTTCGCACTGATTCTTACATTGCTTCCGGTTCTATATTTGTTCCGGAAGAAACAGATGACGATAAAATGGACGGAATTCTTTGCGGAAAAAACTCCAACAGTCAAACAGTAAGAAAAACACAGGTGACTTATACAAAAAGGCTGCCTTCGTCTTTAGTGAAATGGTTTAAAATCCCTGTTCAGGAAAGGTGCTTTGCATTCTAAGGCCCTGATAAATCAAAAAACCGAACGAATCCAAAGCGGATTCATTCGGTTTTTGTTCTGGCGGCCATTTTTTGTCCCGGTCACTTCGTTTGTCTTATCATTTTTTGACCTGCAGTTTATCAATCGGATGTTTCCATTCAATTGTCGCATAGGGATATCTTATCAAAACTTCTTCTTCCATGAAGTACAAATCTTTTCTTTCCAGTCCTTTTAATTCTCCTGGGTAGTGCGCATGGATACTGATATTCACGACGTCAAACGAATCCTCAATCGTCCCTAAGTACTTCTCTCCTTCGAAAATGAATCCTTTGTAGGTCATCAAAAAATTTTTTTTGATATTGTCAGGCTCATCAAGAAAGTAGAAATCTTTCTTTTCCCGGGCTACTTCCAGTTTTCTGTTGGGGTTGATCAAATATTTATATATCGTATAAAGCAGCATCACCATTGCGATAAAAATCAGCAAGCGAAATAGTAGGACAATCATACACACCGTCTCCTGTTTTAGAGTCTTCTCTCCTTTACGAATAGAACCAGGGCAAGGTTTCAACAATTTGCGATCAAGCATGTTATAATCGAGAAAAAGTTCAAAAAGGAGAAACATAAAGATGCATTGGGAGCAATTATTTGAAACACAACGATTATTGGATGAGCATATTCAAACGAATAACCAAGTGAAAGCAGAGGAATTGTTCGAAAGAAAAGTGTTAGCCCTATTAGTGGAAACCGGAGAATTAGCGAATGAAACACGCTGTTTC
Organism: Sediminibacillus terrae; assembly: GCF_009602435.1. Classification (GTDB taxonomy): domain Bacteria; phylum Bacillota; class Bacilli; order Bacillales; family Amphibacillaceae; genus Sediminibacillus; species Sediminibacillus terrae. Next base: position 189,118 of record NZ_VZDQ01000026.1, on the reverse strand, counting down.
AAGTTTTGGAGCAAAAAGGCGAAAAGCGAATCGAGCGTGATCCTTGAAGAATACGTGGATGGCTTGCATTTCATTCTTTCTTTAGGGCTTGATACCGGCTACCGCTATGATTCTGAGATAGTAAGGTCCACTGGTTTAGATGACACGCAGTTGTTTCTCCTAGTCTATGAACAAATCATAGCATTCAAGCAAGATCCCAGTAAAGAAAACTACACACAGTTATTTACCACGTACCTGCAATTGGGTGCACAGCTTGGTTTTCCGGAAGTAGCTATTCAGGAAGCATATAACAAAAAAAACGAGGTGAATCATGAACGTCAACTGCGAGGATACTAATTCGGTGTAAAGACGAAGGGTATGTTTTGTCTATCCTGGAAAAAACCGCTATAATTCAAGGTGAACCCTAAAAAGGAGGAAATTACATATGGCAGAGTACAATGAAACAGTGACCATGCTGAAGGAATTAACGGATGCAAGAGGGATATCCGGCAACGAAAAAGAAGCAAGAGAAGTGATGGAAAAGTATATAGCTCCTTATGCGGATGAAGTGTTCACCGATAATATCGGAAGCTTGATTGCAAAGAAAACCGGCAAAGAAAACGGACCTAAAGTGATGGTAGCTGGACACTTGGATGAAGTGGGCTTTATGGTCACCCGCATTGATGACAAAGGGTTTGTTTATTTCCAAACAATCGGTGGCTGGTGGAGTCAGGTAATGCTTGCACAGCGTGTGACGCTTATGACGAGAAAGGGAGATGTTACCGGAATCATCGGTTCGAAACCTCCTCACATTTTGCCGGCAGAAGCACGTAAAAAGCCAGTGGAAATAAAGGATATGTTTATCGATATCGGTGCATCCAGCCGGGAAGAAGCCGAAGAGTTCGGTGTCCGCCCGGGAGATTCGGTCGTTCCTTACTTCGAATTCACCCAAATGAACAATGAAAAGCTGCTTCTGGCTAAAGCATGGGATAACCGGATTGGCTGTGCAATCGCCATTGAAGTACTCAAGCGTTTAAAGGGTGAAAATCATCCGAATGTAGTTTACGGAGTCGGTACCGTACAGGAAGAGGTAGGACTCCGTGGTGCCCGCACCGCCACACATACAATCAAACCGGATATCGGATTTGGCGTCGATGTTGGTATTGCCGGCGACACACCTGGTATTTCCGACAAGGAAGCGGATAGTAAAATTGGAGAAGGCCCGCAAATCATTCTTTACGATGCTTCTGCCATCTCTCATAAAGGGTTGCGGGATTTCGTGCTGGACACAGCCGATGACAAGAAAATCCCTTACCAATATGCGACAATGGCTGCAGGTGGAACAGATACAGGTTCTATTCACTTAACGGCAAATGGTGTTCCTGCCTTATCCATCACTGTTGCCACACGCTATATCCACACTCATGCTGCAATTTTGCACCAAGATGATTTTGAAAATGCGGTCAAGTTAATCGTGGAAGTCATCAAAGGGTTGGATGAAGAGAAAGTGAAAGAGATTACATTTGGTTGAAATTTATATCGTAAACGCAAAAGGAGCTGTCCATTCAGAACAGCTCCTTTCTACTTTAAACTCGATAAGAATCCATAATTTTACCTACATAGTTTTGGGTTTCCTGGAAGGGTGGAATTCCATCATATTTATCCACATTACCCGGACCGGCATTGTAAGCAGCCAGTGCCAGCGAAGTGTTTCCACTGTAGCGGTCCAGCATTTGTTTTAAATACTTGGTTCCGCCCATGATGTTTTGCAAAGGATCAAAAGCATTTTGAACGCCGAGTCCACGGGCCGTGGAAGGCATTAGTTGCATCAAGCCCTGTGCACCTGCACCACTTTCCGCATTGGCGTTAAAGTTTGATTCCGCTTGAATGACGGAGCGGATCAATTTAGGGTCGACTCCAAATGTTTCTGCGGCTTGTTCGATATAATTATCAATCGCTCCGGAATGACTGGTTGATTTACTTTCTGTATAATCGATGTCTGGCGTATATACCGGCATAACCGGGGTACTGTTAGCCATAGAAGAAGCTTCAGGCTTGTAGGTACTAGTGGACGTCCGGGCAGTTCCCATTTGTTGCTGAAGTATTTGTTGAAAAGCGGTTTCTAGAAAGGCAGAATCACTAGATGAACCGTTCCCTCCACTTAAAATGGACATTGCTTGCATTTGGATTAGGTTTTGAAGTTGTCTGATTTCCATGCATGTTCCTCCGATAGGTAGTTCGTTACTATCATATTACCTGATTTTGCCTGGACAAGCAACGGCCAAAACGACAAAAACCGAGCGAAATGGATCGAACACGATACATTTCGCTCGGTTTTTGAGTTATAACAAGTAAACCGTTCTAACCCTTCCTTAAAAAAAGCAACATTCCACTCCGGCAAGCTACTACGCTTTCCGTGGAAGTGGAAGCCGTGCCCGTGGAAAGCATAGTAGCTTTCCGTAGTGATACGAAGCACGCATTACACAACAGGATAATAAGAAGTCTAACTAAGGAACACAAATAGTAAAAACGGAACGAAGTTGATTGATAGTTCAAATTCATTCCGTTTTTGTTTTGGTGGCCAAGCTTTTGTCCCGGCCACGTCTTCAAAGGATTCATGGGCTTTCATCCGGATCTGCAAGCCGTGCTTTAAACGGGTACATCCGCTTTTTGTTTACTGTGCTTGCTGGACTCCTTTTTCTAAAGCGGACAACATTTCTTCTTTATCGGACTCGTCCGATTGCTGCCAAATCAGCTCGAACAACACACCTAGACCAGGCAGCATTTTTTCTTCTCCGCTTTCAATCGCATCCAGTATGGTTGCCTCCAATTGTTCAGTATTGTTGTCTGCTACATTGGAAAGGATAGCTTTACGTAAATTCAAATCCATTTTTCCACCTCATATCTTATTTATTTCAGTATGTGATAGATAGTTTGACCATGATACATGGAAATATGTATGATAGATAAGAACTTCACCAAAAGGATGATGAACGTGATAACTTCAGTGCAAAACGGCAGGGTAAAAAACTGGCAAAAATTAAAAAAACGGAAAGAAAGAGTAAAAACAAACCTTTTTATAGTAGAAGGTTATCATATGATTGAAGAGGCTTGGAAAAGTGATTGGCATGTGAAAGAAGTCATTCTGGCTGATGGGGCGGAAATCCCAGACTGGCTGGAAAATCAGGAAACAATCATTGTTTCTGACCATATCTTAAAAACGATTACCGATACTAAAACTCCCCAGGGAATAGCTGCCGTGGTGGAAGCAAAGCAGCCGGAGGATAAGGATTTTGAGAAGCTGCTGCTCGTCGACAATGTCCAGGATCCAGGCAATCTTGGGACCATGATCCGGACGGCAGATGCCGCAGGATTCGATGCAATTTATGTAGGTTCCGGGTCTGCGGATATTTTTAATGACAAAGTCTTGCGATCCACTCAGGGATCCATTTTCCATTTGCCGATTTTTCAAACCGATCTACTGCCGGTAATTGACCGACTGCAAGATGCGGAATTTGCAGTTTGGGGTGCTGCATTGGCAAATGCGCGTCCATATACAGCTTTACCGGTGCCGGAAAAAGCGGCACTGGTAGTCGGAAACGAGGGTGCGGGGATTTCTCCGTCTATATTGGAAAAGATGGACACCCTCGTATACATTCCTATCTTCGGCAAGGCAGAATCGTTGAATGTCAGTGTGGCTGCCGGCATTTTGCTTTATCATCTTGCCACGCTTGAAAAGTAATGGCTGTTAAGGGTTGCAAGAAACGAACGCTTTTTCTATAATAATAAAATAACATTCATTATATTTACAGGCCGAGAAAGAGTCAGTAGATGATTACAAATCGATTTAAGGGAAGAAATGCCGTAGACTGGAAGCATTTCTATCGTGGTAATGATTGAATTTTCACTCTGGAGCCGACACTTGGACCTTGTTTTCCGGCAAGTAACGGTGTCCCGGATTTTTTCCGTTATCAAACTCGAGTGGATGCATATGCATCAACAAGGGTGGTACCGCGATACACAAGTCTCGTCCCTTCTTTATAAGTGGGGACGGGACTTTTTTATGTGATGAGCAGGTGCGGGGTCGAACTGTGGGAACGGGGGCTAGCACTTAGCATTTCATTGCATTGAAAACAAGACGGGCGAGGAATAGTTAATCGGCTAACTTATCATTTCACGACGAAAAGGAGGTTCCTGCACATGAGGGAACGATTACAAGAACTAAAAGAGGAAGCGCTGACCAAAGTAGAACAGGCAGACACCTTGAATGATCTTCAGGAGATAAGGGTGGCTTATCTTGGTAAAAAAGGTCCGATCACGGAAGTTTTACGTGGAATGGGCAAGCTGTCGAAAGAAGAGCGGCCTGTCATCGGTGAATTGGCAAACAAAGTAAGGGAAGCAATTGCAGGTGAACTTGATGCGAAAAAAGAGAGGCTCGAAACAAAAGAGCTGGAGGAAAAACTTGAAAAAGAAACAATCGATGTTACGTTGCCGGGCCGTCCAGTCACTGTAGGCGGACCGCACTTACTCACTTCCATTATCGAGGAAATCGAGGATTTGTTTATCGGAATGGGATTCGAAGTCCGGGAAGGTCCTGAAGTCGAAACGGATTACTACAATTTTGAGGCGCTTAATCTGCCGAAGGGGCATCCAGCCCGCGATATGCAAGATTCTTTTTATATCACGGAAGAACTGCTGTTGCGCACGCACACCTCTCCGGTACAGGCTAGGACGATGGGGAAATATCATGGAAGCAAACCAGTCAAAATGATATGTCCTGGAAAAGTGTATCGCCGGGATACGGACGACGCCACCCACTCCCACCAGTTCACACAGGTAGAAGGTTTGTATGTGGATCGGAATGTTCGAATGAGCGACTTGAAAGGTGTACTGAACCGCTTTGCCAAGCAAATGTTCGGCGAGGGAAGAGAAATTCGTCTGCGTCCGAGTTTCTTCCCCTTTACAGAGCCGTCTGTAGAGATGGACATATCCTGCAAAGTCTGTCATGGAGAAGGATGCTCCGTTTGTAAAGGAACAGGTTGGATCGAAATACTGGGTGGCGGCATGGTTCATCCCAGGGTGTTGGAAATGGCGGGCTATGACCCCAAGGAATATACAGGTTTTGCTTTCGGTATGGGTCCTGAACGAATCGCTATGCTGAAATACGGGGTTGATGATATCCGGCATTTCTATACGAATGATATCCGTTTCTTAAAGCAGTACCATAAAGCGTAAATCAGGAGGAAAAAACATGTTCGTTTCTTTGAATTGGCTGAAAAATTATGTAGATATAGACAATATTTCGCCAGAACAGCTGGCCGAAAAAATAACAAAATCCGGAATAGAAGTGGAAGGCATCGAATATGTTGCCGAAACAAGTTCTGATGTAGTTGTCGGCTATGTACGGTCTTGTGAAAAGCATCCCAACGCTGACAAGCTGAATTTGTGTCAAGTGGATACAGGAGAAGAAGAACTGCAAATTATATGCGGAGCGCCCAACATTGCTCAAGGTCAAAAGGTTGCTGTTGCGAAACCGGGCGCCGTATTGCCCGGAAATGTAAAGATTAAGAAAGCGAAGCTGCGCGGTGTTGAATCCCATGGTATGATTTGCTCGCTGCAAGAATTAGGCATTGAGGAGAAATTTGTACCGAAGGAGTTTGCAGAAGGCATCTTCGTATTTCCGGAAGATGCGGAAGTAGGCTCCGATGCACTGAAGTTGCTGAACTTGGACGATGCCATTTTAGAATTGGGACTTACACCGAACCGTGCAGATGCTTTAAGTATGCTCGGGGTCGCTTACGAAACATCGGCCATTTTGGATACACCAGTCAAACTGCCGGATGAATCGATCGATTTTGCATCTCAAAAGGCGGTGGATTATGTTTCCGTCAAAGTGGAGGAACCGGAGCTCAATCCCTATTATGGAGCGTTTGTGATCGAGAATGTAAGAGTCAAAAACTCTCCTTTATGGATGAGAAATTACTTGATTGCGGCCGGCATCAGACCAATCAACAATGTGGTCGATATCACCAATTATGTCTTGTTGGAATACGGGCAGCCGTTACATGCTTTCGACTATGACCGTTTCGGATCGAAGGAAATTGTCGTGCGCAGAGCTCGCGACAAAGAGACCATTACGACGTTAGATGATCAAGAAAGAGAACTTTCATCCAATCACTTAGTCATCACCAATGGCCAGGAGCCAACAGCTATTGCAGGAGTGATGGGCGGAGCGGATTCCGAGGTTTCGGAACAAACGACAACAGTTTTACTGGAAGCTGCTTATTTTTCTCCTGCCGCAGTCAGACAAAGCTCGAAAGATCATGGGCTAAGGAGCGAATCCAGTACCCGGTTTGAAAAAGGCGTCGATCCTGACAGGGTGAGAAGGGCCGGATTGAGAGCGTGCCGGCTGTTGAGCAAATATGCGGAAGGTACTGTACTGGATGGTCCGGTAGAATTTGAGGAATTGGACAGGTCTGAAGCCACGGTAGAAGTAAGTACCGAAAAAGTCAATGAACGACTTGGAACTGACATCTCTACCCAGGAAATTTCTGATATATTACGGAAGCTTCACTTCGATTTCAAAGCAAATGATGGCATATTTGTTGTTTCGATTCCGACCAGGCGCGGGGATATCACATTGTTTGAGGACATGGTAGAAGAAATTGCACGTATATACGGCTATGATAATTTACCGTTCACCCTTCCTGGTGGGGCAGGGCAAGCAGGTGGTCTGACATCACGCCAATTGTTGAAACGTGAAATCAAGCGTTATATGGAAGGTGCTGGCTTAATGGAAGCAATCACCTATTCCCTGACAAGTAAGGAGCGGGCTGAAACACTCGTAAGCCCGGAAGTCCGGGAGCATGCAATGGAATCCATCCGCTTATCGATGCCGATGAGTGAAGAGCACAGCAATTTGCGGTTAAGCATTCTTCCGGAACTACTTGCGTCTTTTTCTTATAATGCAGCCAGAAAACAGGCCGACCTCGCTTATTACGAAGTAGGGACTGTTTTCGTGTCACCGACCCCGGGAAACCTGTCTGAACAGCCCGGCGAATTACTAAGAGTTTCCGGTGCCATTACAGGAGATTGGCTCCTCCATCCTTGGCAGCAGGAAAAGAAACAAGTTGACTTTTTCCTGGTGAAAGGTGTTGTCGAAGGCTTACTGGAGAAACTGGGAATAGCAGCTGCCTTTAAACAGGCTAAAATTGAAGGAATGCATCCTGGAAGGACGGCGCAGGTGTTTATCGAGGAGCGATCGATTGGTTTCATCGGCCAGCTTCATCCGTCTTTACAGCAATCCTATGATTTAAAGGATACCTATGTATTTGATCTGGATATGGATGCATTGTTGGAGCAGACAAAGAATGAACCGGATTTTTCAAAGATTCCGCGTTACCCTTCCGTTTCAAGGGATATCGCTTTGGTGGTCGATCAGGCAGTCGCGGCCGGAGATATTAAAAACACGATTGTAGAACAAGGAGGCACATTGTTGAAAGAAGTTCAAGTTTTCGATGTTTATCAAGGTGAACACTTGCAGCCTGGTAAAAAGTCGATAGCCTTCAGCTTGTTCTATCAGGATCCGGACAGAACATTGAAAGATGAGGAAGTAGAAGCATCCTACCAGACAATTCTGTCCGCAGTAGAGGAAAAACACCAGGCAGAGTTACGGGGTTAGAAAGAGGGAGCTGTGACAAAATCATAATGCCAAGTTTAAAACCGAACGATTCCAATTCGTTCGGTTTTTTCATTGTTGTATTGGAGAATATACATTTCATCGTCTGTAGATAATGATTGGCTGAAAAGCTCCAGCGCCTACCCCCTCGAGGTCTTAAGCCCACCCTCTGTGTGTCGGAAAGTGCAACGGCGAGGCTGTCTTAAGCTTGTCGGAGGCCCACGCGATGTGGCGATGTGGGTCATGCAGGCGTTGCCACAGGACGTGGCGGCCTAGCCTGTACTCCTTTATACAGGCTCTTGCGCTTTGTCCCTGGCTATGCTTTTATCATAGCCAGTTGTCATATAGTAAGCGTTGGGTAGTGGATAGGAATGTATCCTGGAGAACAATAATTATTGTAATTTTATGTTAAATTAGATATAGAGATTTATAAAGGAAGAAAAGGATGACGTATCTTCTTATCAATACAGGAGGTTCATGATTTAATAAAAGCTCCCCAAAAGGATTCCGTTTCAGTTACCATTGATAATGGTGCATTTCAATTGCAAGAACAGGAGGACTTCACCTCCCTAAACCAGTCAGGTTCTGTTTTTTGTATGTTTGACCAACAGATTCAGGAAAGTGTTTTGTAATATATGCCTGCGTAAAACCTATTGAATATACAGGGAATCCAGTGTTGCGGTGGAACAGCTGCTGCAAAAAGCTGTCCCAGTTTATCAAACATGAGAACTTATTAAACGAATTGATTCCTTCCCAACTAGTAAAGGGTTTGGATTATTATTTCGGTAGTTTGAAGGAGAATGTCTGCATGCTCGTTGGTTGCATGGAAGGTAAGGAAAAATATACCAACTCCAAGTCACCATTTTATGGTTTCAGGAAGGGGGGAAAATATGTATAGGGAACAGCCGGTCCCGGACTTTTCACCCCATCCGTTTGCGGTGTGGTTCTTCATCATTGTGTTCGGCATACCATTTGTCGCACTGTTGGTCTGGTCGATTATAAAACCTGATCAAAGCTATTTGTTTGGCAGACGTTGGATGTTCAATGGGGAACCAAAGGTTTCTGAATTAGGCGCCTTTTGGATTCGGCTTTTATCCATCATTATGTTGATTATTACATTGATATCTTTTATAGACTGGATAGTTCGTTGAGTTAATCGACTAAGTACGATGAAAGATACTTCCTGTAATGAAGAGGGGGGATCAACCGACAGCAGAAAATTATTCCTGTGCCACTCGTGTGCCACTCGGCAAAAAACGGGCAACAATTGCCAGCCAGGCGAAATTTGCTCAGGTAGTGTCAATATCCATAAATCGAAGACGACCCACGGAGGCAAGGTGCGCAGATTTCCGACGGGAATAGCGAGAGCTGAAGCCCTGCTCTGCGGAAAGCGACGTACCTTGCCGGTGTGGATATTTACCATCTATGCTATTTTTCGCTTATTAAAAGTGTCTCAGGTCTATCAGAAGTCCTTCTGTGTGTATGCTTCCGCTTTTTTTGTATTGGCGAAATGAAGCTTGGCAATTTCCCCCAATGCTTGCTTTCCATGTCTTTGAATGATTCTTGCTGCAGTCTGGTCGACTTTTTGGGATGCGCCTTTAGGTAATTCGATCCCCATTTTTTTAGATAGTTTATTCATCTCGTTCACAAAGCTGGCTCTGGCTAGTATCGATCCCGCCGCCACAGCAATAGAGTGACTTTCCGCCTTTGTCATAAAGTATACATTGTCTTGAAGAACAGATCTTTCTGATTTTAAATGATTGATATAGACGCCTGGCTCGGAAAATTGGTCAATCAAAATCCCGGAAGGCCGTTCGGGAGCGATTTTTTTAGAAACCTTTTCAAGGGCATGATGGTGCAGCATCGTTTTCATCTTTCCTTGAGACCAGCCTTTTGCCTGAAGTCGATTGTATTTCTCATTTCTAAGAACGACTAATGAATAAGGGATCGACTGGGCAATCAGCGCCTTGGCAATTGCCGAGATTTTTTCGTCCGTCAGATTTTTGGAATCTTTTACTCCCAGTTCTTTCAACAATGGTATTTGCTCAGCAGTAACATAGACTGCCGCAACCGTAATCGGACCGAAAAAGTCTCCAGTACCTGCTTCGTCTGATCCGATATGGGAGCTTGTGAACAGTCCCTCCGGCGGGGCATAAGCATGTTTTTTTCTCGCTGTCTGTTTCGTTTTTAAAGGACTCTTTCCGTTTTTGTCCTCCCACTTACTTGCTTCCTTATCAGAACCCTTGCCTTGAAAAAGGACTTTTCCGGACTTATATGCAGTTATGGAACAATCTGGGGTTTTGGCAGCAAAGACAGAACCTGGTGGAGCGGTTTTCATTCGATCCTGATAAAAAGCTTTCATTTTTTCAATTATTTCATTATTCAATTTCAAAACTACTTGCGGCAATTCGATCTCCCCATTTCCTTTCGGATATATAAATTATAACAGTTTCCTGATGGATGGAATAATCACGTCACATTAGTTTCCTAAATGACAATCTTCGTGTTAATATTAACTTTAGGATTTTATCACAATCATGCTTCAACGGTAAAATGGTTCCGGTTTCCGAAAAACCATGTTAAAGCGAAAGTTAGACGCAGTTGGTGAAAACAAACTAATAGCGGACGACGCTGATTGAACATATGGTAGCTATGAGAACAAGGGGGGAAAAACGTGTCCCAATCTGACAAAACACGTACTACAGTAGAGATACACAATCGTTCCTATACAATTGTAGGAGATGAGGCTGCTCACCATGTCAGGATGGTGGCGAGTCTTGTCGATCAGCAAATGAGGGAAATACAGGAAACAAATCGAAGCCTGGATACGACAAGGCTTGCGGTGTTGACAGCTGTCAACACGATGAACGATTATTTAAAATTGAAGGAAGAGTATACCGAACTGTTAGGTTCAATTAAACAGAAAAAGGAACAAGATAACAATGATTGATTTAATTTTGATTGTCATTCTCATTTTTGGCTTTTTTACAGGCCTTAAACGAGGTTTTATTTTGCAATTATTCCATTTGATTGGTTTTATTGCCGCCTTTATCATAGCGGCGGCTTATTATGACGATTTAGCACCGAAGCTGAAACTTTGGATTCCCTACCCGGATATGCCGGATGATGCTTCGTGGGGAATCTTTCTTGATTCCCTCCCGTTGGAGACAGCTTTTTATAACGCCATAGCGTTTGCTATCATCTTTTTTGCGGTGCGGATTGCGCTTCAAATCATCGCTTCCATGCTGGATTTTGTAGCAGCTTTGCCGATTTTGAGTTCCATCAATGGTTTACTGGGTGGTATCCTCGGGTTTGTTGAGGTATACCTGCTGGTTTTCCTGCTATTATACATCGGAGCTCTGCTTCCGATTCAATTCGTCCAGACTATTCTGGAGCGATCAATGATTGCCTCCTTCATGATCGAACATACCCCTTTTATCTCGGGACAGCTAAAAGCTCTATGGTTCGAACATGTAGCTGGATTATTTCAGGCTAAATAATAGAATGCCGGTATTTACGCTCCGGCTGAAGAGGCTGTTCCAACAGGCAGTTATCTCCTAACACTGCACTGCATGGCGCGTGGCTGGATGAAACCAGTTACTGTGCACTCCGTGGAGCGGAGATATCAAACTGTCAATGGGGGTAGTCTCTTTTTACTCGCTGGGACTGGTAATGAGATATCATCTATATAGGAACCCTTCTAGAATGAAAGCAAATAAAAGGACGGTGCCAAGGATGGAAATAAATAAAAAAGATGTCATTAAACTGTTGGAAAAAATAGCTGTTTACCTGGAGTTGAAAGGGGAGAATCCTTTCAAAATATCTGCCTACCGAAAAGCAGCCCAAGCTTTGGAAACAGACGACCGCTCGCTGAATGAAATCGATGATTTCACGAAAATAACTGGAATAGGAAAAGGTACAGCCACTGTCATCGACTCTTTTATCGCCAATGGAGAATCGGACACCTTGAGACAACTGCAAGAAGAAGTACCGGAGGGCTTGGTGCCGCTTCTGAATTTGCCTGGCTTGGGTGGAAAAAAACTCGCCAGGCTTTATCAAGAACTGGGTGTAGTGGATGCAGCCAGTTTAAAAGAAGCATGTGAAACAGGCAAGGTCGAGGCATTGAGCGGTTTCGGGAAAAAATCAGCCGAAAAGATAGTCAAAGCGCTGGACGAGGCAACCAACCGGCCTGAACGTCTCCCGATTGCATTCATGCTGCCAATCGCAGAAAAAATTGAAGGGTATTTGCAGCAAATAGAACCGATCCTCCGTTTTTCCCGGGCCGGAAGTATCCGCCGTATGAGTGAAACAATCAAGGATCTCGATTTTATCATTGCAGCCGACCGACCGGAAGAGGTAAGGGATGCCTTGTTACAGCTGGAAAACATAAAAGAAGAAATAGCTACCGGAGATACAAAGGTTTCTGTCGTCCTTGAAGAAGGATATGATGTAAATGTGGATTTTCGGATTGTAGCTCCTGAAGAATTCGCAACGACGCTCCATCACTTTACAGGCTCGAAGGACCATAACGTCGCCATGCGGCAGCTTGCGAAAGCTCAAGGAGAAAAGATCAACGAGTACGGCATTGAAAACAGTGAATCTGGAAAAATCATCACTTTTGAAACAGAACAGCAATTTTTCGAACATTTCGGCCTTCACTTTATCCCGCCCGAAGTCAGGGAAAACCTGGGCGAAATAGAGGAATTCCGTTCTTCTGTACGATTGGTGGAACCGGCTGATATACGCGGAGATTTGCATATGCACACAACTTGGAGCGATGGTGCCCAGTCCGTCGAGGAGATGGTGGGAAAAGCAAGAGAACGCGGCTATGAGTACATTGCCATTACGGATCATTCCAAATATCTTAGGGTTGCCAACGGATTAGATGAAGATCGGTTGAAAAAACAGGCAGAAGAAATAGCGCGGTTGAATGATAAATATTCGGATATCCATATTTTTGCGGGAGTGGAAATGGATATCCTGCCAGATGGTTCACTCGACTTCAGTGATGATTTTCTTAAGGAGATGGACTACGTCATCGGTGCAATTCACTCCAGCTTTTCGCAATCTCAGGAAAAAATCATGAACCGATTGCTGGCAGCTGTTGAAAATCCTTATGTCAATGTCATTGCCCACCCTACAGGAAGGTTGATTGGACGGCGTAAAGGTTATGCGGCAGATGTGGACATGCTGATTGACAAAGCCAGGGAAACAGGAACAGTTTTAGAGCTGAATGCCAATCCGAATCGCCTCGATTTGTCATGGAAGTGGCTGCAGAAGGCCCAGGAGAAGGGAGTAAACATTGCAATCAATACAGATGCGCACAGCTACCATACTTTAGAGTTTATGGATGTGGGGGTCGGCTCTGCAAGGAAAGGCTGGTTGAGACCTGAATCTGTGATTAACACGTGGACGAAGGATGAATTAGTGACTTTGTTTAACCGTAACAAATAAAAGGCTTGAGGGAAAAGCCTTTCGAATAAAAGGAGTTTATATTCATGAACGAAAGAATTTACCAGGTACTTGAATATAAGAAAATCATTGACATGCTTACAGATCAAGCAGCCTCTTCATTAGGAAAGGAACTGGCTGCATCCTTGAAGCCCTCCCACGAATTGGAGAGAGTCAATCGGCTGCAAGCGGAAACGGATGAAGCAGCTCAAGTACTGAGATTGAAAGGTTATGTTCCGCTGGGCGGTATTTTTGATATTAAACCAAGCATCCAGCGCACGATTATCGGGGGCGTTTTGAATCCTGGCGAATGTCTTGATATTGCCAGCACCATTTATGGCGGAAAGCAAATGAAATCTTTTATCGCCGAGATGGAAGAACCGGAACTGCCGATTATCCGGGAGTTTACCGATCAAATTGTCCCACTGAATGAATTGGAGCGACAAATCAAGAGCTGTATTGATGATCATGGCCATGTGATGGACGGTGCTTCTGATAAATTGCGGACCATCAGGTCGAAAATCCGGACGAATGAAAGCCGTGTACGTGATCGCCTGGAAAATTACACAAGAACCAAATCGAAAATGCTGTCCGATGCGATAGTCACGATACGGAATGAGCGCTATGTTTTACCGGTAAAACAAGAATACCGAGGAGCCATTGGAGGTATTGTGCATGATCAGTCTTCCTCCGGTGCCACTTTGTTTATTGAACCGCAGGCAGTGGTTGATTTAAACAATCAGTTGTCGGAGGCAAGGGCCGAGGAGAAAAATGAAATAGAACGTATCCTGCGCGGCTTGTCGGAACGAATTGCAGAAGATCAGGAATTTTTGTATCAAAATGTGGAATCCCTCGGTCAAATTGATTTCATGTTTGCACGGGCAAAACTCGGTAAACAAATGCGTGCCGCTATGCCGACCATGAATGATCAAGGTATTATCAGGATGAAGCAGGCCCGGCATCCATTGATTCCAGAAGATGAAGTGGTTGCGAACGATGTGGAACTTGGGGAGACCTATACCTCCATTGTTATTACAGGACCGAATACAGGTGGAAAAACAGTCACATTGAAAATGATCGGGCTTTGTACGTTGATGGCTCAATCAGGATTACAGATACCGGCGATGGACGGTTGTGAGCTTGCCGTATTTTCCAATGTGTTTGCCGATATCGGAGATGAACAATCGATAGAACAAAGCTTGAGTACTTTTTCTTCTCATATGACAAACATCGTCGAGATTCTGAAACATGTCGATAGTCAAACGCTTGTATTGTTTGATGAATTAGGAGCGGGCACAGACCCGCAAGAGGGTGCTGCCCTCGCTATGGCGATCCTTGACGAAGTAATCAGGAAAGATGCTCGGATTGTTGCCACGACACATTATCCGGAATTGAAAGCTTATGGGTATAACAGGGAAAATGTCATCAATGCATCTGTTGAATTTGATGTTCAAACCCTTAAACCGACATACCGGTTGCTTATAGGCGTGCCGGGTCGAAGCAATGCCTTTGAAATTTCCCGGAGACTTGGACTTGATGAGGAAATCATCAGCATTGCCAGGAACCATATAGGAACAGATTCGAAAAGTGTTGAAAACATGATTGCTTCTTTAGAAGAATCAAGGCGTGGCGCAGAACAAGACTATGAAGCTGCCAGCAGGACCCTCGATGAAGCAGAGCGTTTAAAACAGGATCTCGAAAAACAATGGCGGGACCTTGAAGAAAAACGGGAATCGGTATATAGAAAAGCTGAAGAAAAAGCAGAAAAAGCCTTGCAAAAAGCTCGCGAAGAGGCGGAGACAATTGTCTCCGAGCTTCGGTCTATGAAGCAAAGCGGTTTGAAAGAACATGAGTGGATCGAAGCGAGGAAAATGCTGGACGAAGCACAGCCACAATTAGCGAAAAAGCGACAGACGACGTCAAAGGAAGAGAAACAGGAACACCAGGAATTGCATCCAGGTGATGAAGTCAAACTTTTAACCATCAATCAGCAAGGGACGATTTTAGAGAAAGTGAATGACAAGGAATTTCTCGTCCAAATTGGTATAATGAAAATGAAAGCAAAGCAAAAGGACTTACAATTTGTTAAACGGGAACAACCTTTGGTCGAAAAACCAATGGCAACGGTGAAAGGTTCCAGCTATCGTGTCAAGACAGAACTGGATCTCCGGGGAGAAAGGTATGAAGATGCCTTACAGCAACTGGAGAAATATGTCGATGATGCCCTGTTAGCCGGGTATCCACGAGTGTCGATCATCCACGGGAAAGGAACCGGTGCCTTGAGAAACGGGGTACAGGAATTCGCCAAAAGACACCCGCGTATCACCAATTATCGTGCAGGTGGTATGAATGAAGGAGGGAGCGGTGTCACGGTTTTAGAATTTTAATTTTTAGCGATCAATCAGGTCCCGGGTGAGAAAATGCCCGGGAGCGAATCGCTTGAGATTGGATAAAGACTCACAGCATTCAAAAAGGGAGTTGTAACCATGACCGGGTTTTGGGAAAATACGCTCGTCGAAACTGCAGCAAGATACAGTGTTTCTATTTTATGTCTGGTTTTGTTTCTTGCTGTTTTCGAAATCGTCACTTCTTATAAAAATTGGGAAGAAATCAAAAACGGAAACATGTCAGTAGCGATGGCTACCGGCGGGAAAATATTCGGTATAGCCAATATCTTCAGGTATTCCATCGAACATAATGATACACTTTTACAAAGTATCGGTTGGGGGATGTTCGGATTCTTTTTGTTATTGATCGGATACTTCATCTTTGAATTTTTGACACCTACATATAAAATCGATGATGAAATTGCCAGTGATAACCGGGCGGTGGGGTTTGTGTCAATGGTTATCTCGGTCGGTCTATCTTTTGTCATCGGAGCAAGTATCGGATAAATAGAGGGGGAGTTACTGCATGGAAACATTGGCAAAGGTCCTGGTGGTGGTTGCTGTCGTATTTCTCATTGTCGGAATCATCTACATGGTGAATGTGTCTTGAGGAGCGGACTTCACAGGAGTTCCGGGAATGGTGGAAAAATAAAAAACATTTCAAAAAACAGCTGAAAAAGTTATAATGAACTTAATACAAAAAAGGAGGTAGTTGGATGGGCAATGAAAAACCGTGGTTGAAACAGTATCCTGCCGATATCCCAACGAGCATTCGCTATGACGAGAAACCTCTGCATGAATACTTGGAGGAAAGCGCTCTGAACAACCCAAAAATGAAAGCGCTTTATTTCATGGGCAGGGAAATGACGTATGAAGAAGTCTATGAGCAGGCTTTGAAATTGGCAGGATTCCTCCAATCTCTTGGTATCAAAAAAGGGGACCGCGTTGCGATTATGCTGCCAAATACTCCCCAGGCTGTCATCGGCTATTATGCGGTACTGATGGCAGGAGGGATTGTCGTTCAAACCAATCCCCTTTACCAGGAACGTGAATTGGAATATCAACTCCAGGATTCCGGGGCAAAAGTTATCATATGCCTTGACATTTTGCTTCCTCGTGTCTCCAAAGTAAAGAAAAATACGGCGTTGGATCACATAGTAGTGACCCAAATCAAGGAATACCTGCCTTTCCCTAAGAATTTGCTCTACCCTTTTATCCAAAAAAAGCAGTACAATATGGTTGTAAAACTGGAGGCGTCCGCCGATACGCATCTCTGGAGCCAGGTGATTTCCGAAACGGGTCGGAGATTGGAAGCTTGTGCCATTGATCCGAAAGAGGACCTTGCTTTATTGCAATACACAGGAGGGACAACCGGATATCCGAAAGGCGTCATGCTGACCCATTATAACCTTGTCTCCAACGGGTTGATGTCCAAAGCCTGGCTTGGAAGCAAACAGAAAAGGGATATCGTAATGGGAGTACTTCCTTTTTTTCATGTTTATGGGATGACAACCGTGATGAACTATTCTATTATGACTGGTTCGAAAATGATCCTTATGCCGAAATTTGAACCGGAGGATGTCTTGAAAACAATTGAAAAACAAAAACCAACTGTTTTTCCGGGTGCTCCGACTATTTATATCGCCCTGCTTCATCATCCACGGCTCAAGCAGTACGATCTATCATCCATCGAAGCATGTTTAAGTGGGTCGGCACCACTTCCGGCAGAAGTGCAGCAACAATTTCAAAAAGTGACGAAAGGAAATCTAGTGGAGGGCTATGGATTGACCGAATCATCTCCCGTCACCCATTCCAATTTCTTGAACGGTAACAATGTCAGTGGCAGTATCGGTGTGCCTTGGCCTGACACGGATGTTAAGATAGTCGACATGGAGTCGCTTCAGGAGTTGCCATACGGAGACATAGGGGAAATTGCCGTAAAGGGGCCCCAAGTGATGAAAGGGTATTGGAACAGAGAAGAAGAAACGGAACAGGTATTGAAAGACGGCTGGCTCCTTACAGGGGATATCGGCTATATGGATGAACGAGGGTACTTTTATGTGGTCGATAGAAAAAAAGATATGATCATTGCCGGCGGATATAACATTTATCCGAGAGAAGTGGAAGAGGTGCTTTATGAGTTTAATGGAGTGCAGGAGGTAGTCATTGCAGGGATACCTGACGAATATCGCGGTGAAACGGTAAAGGCCTATATTGTTCCGAAGCTTGGGGTGCAGCTGGATGAAGAAGAGTTGGACCGATTTTGCCGCAAACATTTAGCCGCTTACAAGGTTCCGCGTATTTATGAATTCATGGATGAACTGCCGAAAACAGCCGTTGGGAAAATATTGCGCAGGAAGCTGGTCGAGGAAGATAAGAAGAAATTGGTGCGGGAAGCAACCAAAACGGTTTGATACTCATGAGAGTTCCAGACTTGGCGAAAGCCAGGTTGCAATTTTAATAGACAAGCTCAACATGGTTGACAGAAGAAGTGGGCACTTGTAAAATAAAGGTGAATGATTATTCATTCATTATAAGAATTTCCACTAGGAGAATGTAACAATGAAAAACACCAAACCAAAGTTCAACCAGATTATTGATGCAGCTGTAGAGGTTATAGCCAAGAATGGATATCATTCATCACAAGTGTCCAAGATTGCAAAAAAAGCAGGGGTGGCAGACGGAACCATTTATTTATATTTCAAAAATAAAGAGGATATCCTCGTCTCCTTGTTTCAAGAAAAAATGGGCCAATTCATCGAAAGAATCGAACAGGAAATAGCGGAAAAGAGCAATGCCGAAGAAAAATTGCTTGAATTAATCCGGCTGCATTTCAGTCAGCTTGGAGCCAACCTTCCCTTGGCTATTGTAACCCAGTTGGAGCTGCGCCAATCCAATCCCGAACTGCGAAAAAAAATCAATGAAGTATTGAAGCGTTATTTAACCGTCATTGACAGTATCATCGAAGAAGGGGTGGAAGAGAAACTGTTTCAGGAAGATTTGAATAAAAAGTTGGTCAGGCAGATGATTTTCGGAACCATTGATGAGACAGTCACCAACTGGGTGATGAAGGATCATAAATACAGTTTGGCGGATCAGGCTGAGGAAGTTCACGAGCTTCTGATCAACGGAATCTCAAAAAGATAACCTTTAAGGGTGGCAAGGAGGAGAAAGAATGGGTACTATTCACTATCAAAAGTCGGGACAGGTGGCCAGTCTCACAATCAGTAGTCCGCCTGCCAATGCTTTGTCCCGTTCCATTTTGGAGAAACTAGAATCCATATTAGACGAGATGGAACAAGCACAAGACACCAAAGCGATTATTTTAAAAGGGGAAGGGAAATTTTTCTCGGCGGGAGCTGACATAAAGGAGTTCACTTCCCTTCAACAGGCGGAAGATTATAAAGCACTGGCCAAACAAGGGCAAGTACTGTTTAACCGGATGGAGGGGTTCAAGATTCCTATTATTGCCGCTATTCATGGAGCGGCTTTAGGTGGCGGGCTTGAATTGGCAATGGCCTGTCACATCCGGCTCGTCAGTGAACAAGCAAAACTTGGCCTTCCAGAACTGACAATCGGAATTATTCCCGGATTTGCCGGAACGCAGCGTTTGCCTGCTTATGTAGGAGCCGCGAAAGCATATGAAATGATTTTGACTGGTGAACCGATCAGCGGGAGCGAAGCTGCCGAATATGGACTTGCCAATCATAGCTATCCCGAAGAAGTATTGTTTGAAAAGGCTGAAGAACTTGCTGCAAAAGTGGCAGCGAAAAGCGGGCCGACCATCCATCGTGTGATGAAGCTGATTCCTTACACGAAAAACAGTAATTTTCAGGAAGGGATTGAAGCAGAGGCGGAAGCGTTTGGGGAGATTTTCGGAAATGAAGATGCCAACGAAGGAATACGTGCTTTCATAGAAAAGAGAAAGCCGAATTTTCGAGACAAATAGAAAGGATGATAAGATGAATATCTATGTGCTTTTAAAAAGAACGTTTGATACGGAAGAAAAAATCAACATTCAACAAGGCAAGATCGATGAGGACGGAGCGGAGTTCATTATCAATCCGTATGATGAATATGCCGTAGAGGAAGCGATAAACCAGCGCGATCAACATGGCGGTGAAGTAACTGTAGTGACCATTGGGGAAGAGGATTCCGAAAAACAATTGAGGACTGCGTTGGCGATGGGAGCGGACAAGGCCGTTCTGATCAATACGGAAGACGATTTGGAGGCAGGAGATCAGTTCACTACCGCAAGAATACTGGAAGCTTACTTTGAGGGTAAACAGCCTGATCTAATATTGGCTGGAAATGTTGCCATTGATGAAGCTAGCGGTCAGGTGGGCCCAAGACTTGCAGAAAGACTGGGGATGCCTTATGTAACAACAATCACCAATCTGGAGATCAAAGGAGAAAGCGCTGACATAGAGAGGGATGTCGAGGGGGACGTGGAAAAAGTCCAAACAAGTCTGCCGCTTCTGGTAACTTGTCAACAAGGATTGAATGAGCCGCGGTACCCATCCCTTCCAGGCATCATGAAAGCAAAGAAAAAACCTTTGGAAGAGCTGGAACTAGATGATCTTGACTTGGATGAGGACGACGTGGAACCGAAAACGAAAACAATCGAAGTATTCCTTCCACCAGAAAAAGCGGCGGGCAGAGTGCTGGAAGGAGAAGTCAATGACCAGGTAAAAGAACTGGTGTCATTGCTTAAAACAGAAGCCAAGGTATTATAAACAAGCAGAAGGGAAGGAGCATGGACATGAGCAGAAAAGTACTGGTAATAGGTGAAACGCGGGACGGAGTCTTAAGAAACGTAACCTTTGAGGCAATAGCGGCAGCTGAAACCATAAGCGATGGAGGAGAGATAGTCGGCCTTGTATGCGGGAGGGCTGGTTTGAAGTCACTTGCTGAAGAAATGATCCATTACGGAGCAGATCGAGCAGTAGTGGTAGAACATTCAAAATTGGAAACGTATACATCGGAAGGATTTGCCCAGGCCGTTGGGCGGATTATTGAAAAGGAGGAGCCCGATGCCATCGTAATGGGCCATACGGCGATAGGGAAAGACTTGACGCCGAAATTGGCCGCCCGTTTTGAAACCGGCTTAGTATCCGATGTGACTGAGTTGGAAGAAGCCGGTGACAATGTTGTCTTTACCAGACCTATATACTCAGGGAAAGCATTTGAAAAGAAGATCATTACCGATGGAATTCTTTTTGTGACAATCCGGCCTAACAATGTCGCGGCATTGGAAAAGGATACATCTCGTACTGGAGATATAACGGCAATGGAAGTGGAAATTGACGACTTGCGTACGGTTATTTCCGATGTCATAAAGAAAACTGCTGACGGAGTGGACTTGTCGGAAGCGAAGGTAATCGTCGCTGGTGGCAGAGGTGTGAAAAGCAAGGAAGGGTTCGATCCTTTGTACGAACTGGCAGAAGTATTGGGAGGTGCTGTTGGTGCATCAAGGGGTGCATGTGATGCAGACTATTGCGACTATTCCCTGCAAATAGGCCAGACAGGGAAAGTGGTTACACCGGATTTATATATTGCCTGTGGCATTTCCGGGGCGATCCAGCATCTTGCAGGTATGTCCAACTCTAAGGTGATTGTCGCCATCAACAAAGATCCGGAAGCAAATATTTTCAACATTGCTGATTACGGAATTGTAGGAGATTTATTTGAAATCATTCCTCAATTGATAGAAGAAATCAAACAGGCAAAAGTGAATGCCTGATGACAAATAGGCGGCAGAGGGCTTACGGGGCACTGTCGCCGCTTTTTTTGCACTTTTTCATGATGGTGGAAATACGATGAATCAAGAATAAATGAAATAAGAAAAATTGAATGGAAGAAACGACCTTGGAAATGATACATTGTAAGCAAACTATTAGCGTTAAAGGAAAAAAGGATGCTATACTCTAAGACGAATTAACATTTATCCTGACAAAAATGTCTGCTATACTAATGAATCATATCCGGAATCGGATGATAATTAGTAAAGCTTCCATCCATGGATGGAAAAAAGGACTCAAGAGGAGGAAATATAAATGGCAATTGTAACTGCAACCGATCAAAACTTCTCAACAGAAACAGGAGACGGTGTCGTTCTGGCCGATTTTTGGGCACCTTGGTGCGGGCCGTGTAAAATGATCGCTCCAGTTTTGGAAGAAATCGATGATGAGATGAGCGACAAAGTCAAAATCGTCAAACTTGATGTCGATGAAAACCAGGAAACAGCCGGGAAGTTCGGGGTTATGAGCATTCCTACACTTCTTTTATTCAAAGATGGAGAAGTAGTGGATCAAGTAATCGGCTTCCAACCGAAAGAAGCATTGGTAGATTTAATTAATAAGCACTCCTAAAAGTGCTGCCAACTGCAGTTGTACTGATAAATGCTCAAACAGTCCCTTGTTGCCATGATCGTGACAAGGGACTGTTTTAATGTCACCGATAACTTTTCAGAAGCCCGCAGGATGTGGGCCATGCAGACGTTGAGAGAGAAAGTGAGAACATAACCTGTATTTCTTTAAACAGGTAGTTGTGCTTTTTCTTTATTGGCATTAGACTCAATATCGCATTTGGGGGAAGTAACACATGAACGAACGTATAAAAGAGAAGCTTGCAGTACTGCCCGCTCAACCAGGCTGTTATCTGATGAAAGATAAACAAGGCACCATTATCTATGTGGGAAAGTCGAAAGTATTGAAAAACCGTGTCCGCTCCTATTTCACCGGGGCAAACGATCAAAAAACACAAAGATTGGTGCAGGAGATTGTGGAATTTGAATATATTGTCACCTCTTCTGAAATTGAAGCGCTTATTCTTGAAATGAATTTAATCAAAAAATATGATCCTAAATATAATGTCTTGTTGAAGGACGATAAAACATATCCCTATTTAAAAATAACAGCGGAAGAGCATCCCCGGCTGATCGTGACAAGAAAAGTAAAAAAAGACAAGGGGAAATATTTCGGTCCGTACCCGAATGTGATTGCAGCCAGAGAGACGAAAAAACTGCTGGACAGGCTGTATCCTCTGCGAAAATGCGATAAAATGCCGGACCGGGTTTGTTTATATTATCATATGAACCAGTGTTTAGGTCCTTGCCAGTTTCCAGTATCCCAAGAAACGAACAAGCAAATCGTTCAAAGCATCAGTTCTTTTCTGGGTGGCGGTCATAAGGAAATCAAAAAAGAACTTAAAACAAAAATGTATAAGGCATCTGAGGACCTCGATTTCGAACGGGCCAAAGAGCTGCGTGACCAAATCCAGCACATCGATGCAGTGATGGAACAGCAAAAAATGACGCTTAAAGATACAGTGGACAGAGATGTGTTCGGCTATTCCTTTGACAAAGGCTGGATGTGTGTCCAGGTGTTTTTTGTAAGACAAGGCAAATTGATTGAGCGGGATGTCTCGATTTTTCCTTTTTTTGACGATCCGGCTGATACCTTTTTAAGTTTTATCGGGAGGTTTTATCTTCATCAAAATCACCCGAAGCCGAAGCAGGTGTTGGTTCCCGCCCCGACTGACAAAGACTTGCTGAAAGAACTGCTTGAAGTGGATGTTACGGTTCCATACAGAGGAAGAAAAAAAGAGCTGGTGGAATTGGCAGAAAAAAATGCGGAAATTGCTTTGGAAGAAAAATTCTCTATCATAGAAAAGAATGAAGAACGGACAATCCTTGCAGTAGAAAACTTAGGAGAAAAGCTTCACATTGAAACCCCGCATCGGATCGAGGCTTTTGACAATTCGAATATCCAGGGAACCGATCCTGTGTCGGCGATGATTGTTTTCATAGACGGGAAACCGGACAAGAAACAATATCGGAAGTATAAAATCCGCAGTGTGGAAGGGCCGGATGATTACGAGACGATGCGTGAAGTAGTGAGGCGGCGTTACTCAAGAGTGTTGAAAGAGGGGCTTCCACTTCCAGATTTGATTGTAATCGACGGAGGAAAAGGGCAGATGAAGGCTGCTTCCGATGTCTTGGAAAACGAACTCGGCCTCGATATTCCTTTGTGCGGACTTGCCAAGGACGATAAGCACAGGACAAGCGAGTTACTTTATGGAGTTCCCCCTGCCGTTGTGGATTTGGACCGGAACTCGAAAGAATTTTATTTGATTCAGCGGATACAGGATGAAGTTCATCGGTTTGCAATCACATTCCATCGTCAGCTTCGGGGGAAAAGCGTGTTCAAATCAGAACTTGATAACATCCCGGGAGTAGGGGAAAAACGTCGAAGATTGCTGCTGAGGCATTTTAAATCGGTTACCGAGATAAAAAATGCCAGTCAAGAGGACTTGGTCCGTTTGGGGCTCCCTGCTCCTACTGCAGATGCGATTCTTCAACACTTGAATGAGAATGAGAATAAAGCAGAGGAATAAGTGAAACCGGATCGGCGCAATTGAATTGATTGCTCGCCAATCCGGTTTTTTTGTTGAAGTGACAAATATGAGTTTTTTGCCATGGACATGGAAGTATCCGCTTGGCAATAGATTTTCATTACAGTGTGTCAGGAAATATAGTAAGCGAAGACAGAATACAATGGAATTCCCGCCTGAAAGGCTGGTTTAAAGGAGAGTGAGTCAACTCAAAAGAACATGGTCCTTTTTCAATGAGGGCAGGCCTTACCCGTACAAAAAATGTTCTGACGAAAATGGGGCCGCGCCTTCCCATCGAGATGAGGGTAGACTCATCCGCTTGTGTTTCAGTCATTTCGTGTAGACGATACTCAAATGGACACTACTGTTTTTTGGTTTGACCTCTTCAATACCCTCGCAGGGAAGTCCTTTTATTTGTTGAATTGCCTCTGCAAGAAACCCGGCTTCCAAACGATAGTCGACTTCTGGCAGATGTACTTGCTGACGGGCATTGATTTGTTCAGCAGTTAATTCCCAAATCATCTCTCGCCGCTTTTCTTTTATCAATTGCAATTTTCCCCAGCCCATTTTTTCAAAGAAATGGATGATTTCGTCCACGCTGCCGATTTCCATCTTTCTTGCCAGGTTCTTACCCATTATGTATAGAATGGGCGGAGCTTCTTTTCCGAGCAATTCCGGCAGGCAAACGTAACGCAGTATATCATATCCGGCTCCGGATGTATGTAAAATATCAAGGGTGGTTCCGTCGGTAAGCTGTCTGTTTTTCCCCATGTCATTCATTCCTTTCCTACCAAACTATTATTACCCGATTTTGTCATTCATGCAACCCGTACTAGAAAAAACAGGCTATAATTCCTTACCCGCTGGAGGATTTTGTGAATCGTTTT
Organism: Sediminibacillus terrae; assembly: GCF_009602435.1. GTDB lineage: Bacteria > Bacillota > Bacilli > Bacillales > Amphibacillaceae > Sediminibacillus > Sediminibacillus terrae. The sequence goes on along the minus strand of NZ_VZDQ01000026.1, from coordinate 164,342 downwards.
CTTGACGCTCCACTAGGATAGAAGTACAATAAGTGTGTCACAAAAATGTGCATTTTTCGAGAAATCTCACGCGGTTGGTTTTCTATTTATTGGAAAGTAAAGCGCTTTATCCGGAAAGATGCACAGATCATATCATAAGGAATTTTTGGTGAGGGGGGTACACATGGCGGAGAATCGCGATTTTTTCTATCGCAGACTACATTCACTTTTAGGGGTAATTCCAATCGGTGTGTTTTTGATACAGCACCTGCTGGTCAATCATTTTGCCGTGTATGGGAGAGAAAGCTTTGAACAAGCGGCCGGTTTCATTCATGACTTGCCGTTCAGGATTGTGCTCGAGTTCGTGGTGATTTACATTCCAATTCTTTTCCATGCAATTTTAGGTGTTTATATTGTTTTTACGGTCAAGTACAACAATAGGCGTTACAGCTTTTTCCGGAATATCATGTTCACGCTGCAAAGGGTTTCCGGCATCATCACGCTTATCTTTATCGCTTGGCACGTATGGGAAACACGGATTGCCATTGGCCTTGGGGATGCAGAACTTAATTACAGCTTAATGGAGAACATCCTGACACAGCCGTTTATGTTCTGGTTCTACATTGTCGGAGTCGTTTCTACAACGTTCCATTTTGCGAACGGTTTATGGAGCTTCCTGGTTACATGGGGATTCACGATCACACCACGCTCTCAAAGAGTGGCTACATACGCAACGCTGGTCGTTTTCTTAATAGTAACCTATATAGGTGTAAGGGCGATCTTTGCTTTTGCCTACGGGGCATAAATTTAAACAGAAAATAAAGAGTATTAAGTGAAATAGGGGAGTGAGCAAAAAATGAGTAATCTTAACGTCGTCGTCGTTGGTGGCGGTCTGGCCGGCTTAATGGCGACAATAAAGGCAGCAGAAGCAGGAGTTCACGTCGATTTGCTGTCTCTCGTACCAGTAAAACGTTCTCACTCTGTTTGTGCGCAAGGTGGTATTAACGGGGCGGTTAATACAAAAGGAGAAGGAGACTCTCCATGGGAACATTTTGACGACACAGTCTACGGAGGCGATTTCCTTGCCAACCAGCCTCCTGTTAAAGCTATGTGTGACGCAGCGCCAAGCATCATCCATATGCTCGATCGGATGGGGGTAATGTTCAACAGAACACCGGAAGGCTTATTGGATTTCCGTCGTTTCGGCGGAACCCAGCATCATCGGACAGCATATGCCGGTGCTACAACCGGACAACAGCTCCTATATGCACTGGATGAACAAGTCCGTCGTTACGAAGTGGAAGGGTTGGTTACCAAATATGAAAACTGGGAGTTTCTTTCTGCGGTAATCGATGAAGAAGGCGTAGGTCGTGGAATAGTGGCCCAGCATATTCAAAATCATGAGATCAAGGTTTACAAAGCGGATGCAGTAATCCTGGCAACCGGAGGTCCGGGGATCATTTTCGGAAAATCGACTAACTCGGTCATCAATACCGGTTCTGCTGCAGGTGCCCTTTATCAGCAAGGTGCCATTTATGCAAACGGGGAATTTATCCAAATCCATCCGACAGCCATTCCCGGAGATGACAAACTCCGCTTGATGAGTGAGTCTGCCCGCGGCGAGGGTGGAAGGGTCTGGACTTATAAGGATGGGGAACCGTGGTATTTCCTTGAAGAAAAATATCCGGCATATGGAAATCTTGTACCTCGCGATATCGCGACGCGTGAGATTTTCGATGTTTGTGTCAACCAGAAACTTGGTATCAATGGAGAAAATATGGTTTACCTGGATCTTTCCCATAAAGATCCGAAAGAGCTGGATGTTAAACTGGGCGGAATTATCGAAATCTACGAAAAGTTTGTCGGTGAAGATCCGCGTAAAGTACCGATGAAAATTTTCCCTGCGGTCCATTATTCGATGGGCGGTCTTTGGGTCGATTATGATCAGATGACCAATATCCCGGGTGTTTTTGCTGCCGGCGAGTGCGATTATTCCCAGCACGGTGGAAACCGCTTGGGGGCTAATTCACTTCTGTCTTCTATTTTTGGCGGCATGGTTGCCGGTCCGAATGCCATAAAATATATCGAAGGACTGGAAAAAACGACAGAAGACATCCCCTCCTCTCTTTATGATGAAAAGCTGAAAGAGGAGCAAGAAACCTTTGAAAAATTGATGAGCATGAACGGCGAAGAAAATGCCTATCAAATTCATCGTGAGCTTGGAGAATGGATGACCGACAACGTCACCGTGGTCCGGGACAATGAAAAACTATTGAAAACAGATGAAAAAATTAAAGAATTGATGGAGCGTTGGGAGAATATCAATATCAATGATACTTCCCGTTGGAGCAATCAGGGTGTCATGTTTACACGGCAGTTGAAGAACATGCTGCAACTAGCCAGGGTCATCACTATCGGTGCTTATAATCGAAACGAAAGCCGTGGTGCCCACTATAAACCTGCATTTCCGGAGCGAAACGACGAAGAATGGTTGAAGACGACCAAGGCGTCGTATGATGCGGTTAACAATGAACCGGTCTTTGAATATGAAGATGTCGATGTGTCATTGATTAAACCAAGAAAACGAGACTACAGTAAGAAAAAATAAGGGGGGGCAAGGTAATCATGGCTGATAAAACGATAACTTTGATCATTACACGACAGGACAGTCCAGACTCTTCTCCCTATGAGGAAACCTTTAAAGTACCTTACAGAGAGAATATGAATGTCATATCTGCATTGATGGAGATCCGCAGAAATCCTGTCAATGCCAATGGGGAAAATACTACTCCTGTTTTTTGGGAAATGAATTGCTTGGAAGAAGTGTGTGGAGCATGTTCGATGGTAATCAACGGACAAGCAAAACAATCTTGTGCCACGCTTATCGACCAGCTCGAACAGCCTATCAGACTGGAACCGATGTCTACATTTCCTGTGGTCAGGGATTTGGCAGTGGACAGAAGCAGGATGTTTGATTCGCTTAAGAAAGTAAAGGCCTGGATTCCGATCGATGGAACGTATGACTTAGGACCAGGACCGCGTATGCCGGAAAAGAAACGGCAGTGGGCTTATGAATTGTCCAAGTGTATGACCTGTGGCGTTTGTTTGGAAGCTTGCCCGAACGTAAACAGCAATTCCGACTTTATCGGGCCGGCTGCGTTGTCCCAAGTCCGCTTGTTCAATGCGCATCCAACCGGACAAATGAATAAAGGCGAACGCCTGGAAGCTTTAATGGAAGACGGAGGTATCCATGGATGTGGAAACTCCCAGAACTGTGTCCAGGTTTGTCCGAAAGGCATTCCATTGACTACTTCCATTGCCGCAATGAACAGAGATACCAATATTCAAGCATTTAAAAACTTCTTTGGCAGCGACCATGTTTATTGATTATAAGTGAAACTGTCAGGAAAAGACTGCCTTTACCCAGATGGGTAAAGGCTTCTTTATCCTCGATTTGAAAGCGGTTACTTTACTTTTGATGAAAGGCGGACAGAAAATGAAAGCAGTCAATTACATAGAGGATTTTGAGAGTTGGAAAAAAAGTTTTGCATTTTTCATCCCTATCCAAATCCGTTTTTCGGAAACGGATATGTTCGGCCATGTGAACAATGTTTCACCATTCATCTACTTTGAAGAAGCTCGCATTGCTTTTTTAAAGGAAGTGGGTTTGTTCCGGGACGATATGCAAAATACAGATACCATTCCGATTGTGGCAGACTTGCAGTGTGACTATCATCGCCAAATGTATTTCAATGATCAAATGAAACTGTATGTCAAAGTGAACCAAATCGGTAATACATCCATTGACATACACTACTTAGGTGTTAATCAAAAGGAAGAATTATGTATCACAGGTAGGGGAAGACTGGTCCAGATAAACGTTTACACCGGCAAACCGGCGCCATTCTCCGAAGAGGAGAAGAAAAGGCTTGCTTCAGGACCGTGACACCTTCCCTCATTCGTAAAATATCCGCATAATTAAGCAAATCTAATTCACGGGTTATACAACTTTCACATAAAATACATTGACTAAATAAACACCCTTCACCATGTGGCTTTAAAGACAGCAAGGAGGGGTTAACACTTGAATGATAGTGACTACAAGCCGAAGCAACTATTGACCAAACGTGAGAAAGAAGTATTTGAACTTCTAGTACAGGACAAAACAACAAAAGAAATAGCCCAGGAACTGTTTATTTCACAAAAGACTGTTCGGAATCACATATCAAATGCTATGCAAAAATTAGGTGTCAAGGGGCGTTCACAAGCAGTCGTAGAGCTCCTTCGTATGGGGGAACTTAAGCTCTAGTAAGAAACCGACTTTCTTTTTGAAGGTCGGTTTTTTAAGTTGCATTCTCAAGGGATAGAGAATCTCTCCTTACGGCGGTTATGATCGCAAACGGTAGAAACCATGATACAAGCAAGGGAAAAACGGGTATGTGTTTAGGCATAACGTTTTCAACGGTTGCTGCATTTTTCGTCGTGGGAGGGGACTTTGTGATACAAGAAGTCATAGAATCAGATAAAATCATTTTACTCACTTCACTATTGCTTTTATTCAGTATTTTGATAACCAAGTTGTCGGACCGCTTTGGCCTGCCATCGCTGGTACTGTTTATAGGAGCGGGAATGGTGGTCGGTTCAGACGGACTCGGATTGCTATATTTTAATAATGTACAAATAGCCGAGGCAATCGGTGTTTTTTCACTGGTTGTGATTTTGTATGAAGGTGGAATTCAAACGCACTGGAAGACCATCAAGCCGGTGGTGCTGCCTTCTGTTTCGCTTGCTACGATCGGTGTGCTGCTCACGACCACTATTGTAGCTGTCGGGGCCAAATTGGTATTCGGTTTCAGCTGGCTGGAATCATTTCTTTTAGGTTCGCTTGTCGGTTCAACCGATGCTGCAGCAGTTTTTGCCGTCTTAAAGGATAAGAACATCGATGACAAAATTGAAGCAACACTTGAAGGGGAATCCGGGACGAATGATCCGATGGCTTTCTTTCTGACCATCTCCTTTATAGAATTGATTACGACAGATCGGTCGGGGATATGGTCACTGGCACTGCAATTTTTTTGGCAAATGGCAGGGGGATTGCTGTTAGGACTTTTTATCGGAAAAATGGCAAGTGTTTCTCTTAACAAAATAAAACTGTCATCCGGTGGGTTATATCCGTTGTTTGGATTGGCTTTTGCCTTTTTTTCGTATAGTGTTACCTCCCTGGTGAATGCCAGCGGGTTTTTAGCGGTATATATAACGGCGCTTGTGGTCGGAAACCTGGATTTATCGTTCCGGGAATCGATTCACAAGTTTAACGAGGGTTTCAGTTGGATGGCGCAAATATTGATGTTCATCATTCTAGGTCTATTTGTATTCCCTTCGCGTCTGTTTTCTGATTGGATTATCCTCCACGGCCTTTTGTTATCAGGGATTTTGATTTTGGTTGCAAGGCCGATCGCGACCTGGATTTCCCTTCTTCCCTGGCAGTACAGCTTGAAGGAAAAGGCATTTTTATCGTGGGCCGGCTTAAGAGGTGCCGTTCCGATTATACTGGCTTTATTTCCCATGCTTGCCGAAATGGAGAATAGTCAGTTGTTTTTCAATGCCGTGTTCTTTATTGTGTTGACTTCTGCACTGATCCAAGGGGCGTCCATTCCGTATGCGGCAACAAAGCTTGGATTGGTCAATCCGCTCCCACCTCACGATCTCGAACAACTCCAAGTGCTCACTGTTGGTCAAAAGAATCTTGACATAGTACAATATAAAGTTGAAAAACAGGATTGGGTAAATGGCAAAAAAATCAAAAACATCCGTCTTCCCAAAAATACATTGATCAACGCAATCGTCCGCCATGGCAAGGTAATCACTCCGGATGGAGATGCATTGATCCAGGAAGGGGATTCACTCTATATATTGGCAGAGCAACATTTACAGGGAGCAATAGCTGACGATTTAAAAACAGGATCCGTTACGGAAGCGGACGCAGATTAAACAGCTGCTCTTGCACTTTTAGGATTTTATGATTACATTTTATATAAGTGTCCTGCCGAAAGGGGGCTAGCAGTTGCATAACACTTCAGAAGAAACAACGATCGCAGAAATCGAAAAAAGGTTACGGTATATAGCAGCAATCATTAAACAAAAAGGTAGAGAAATCTTGACCAATTACCCGATTACCGCTCCACAGTTTGTCGCCTTGCAATGGTTGAACGAAAGTGGGGACTTGACCATTGGCGAACTGTCCAATAAAATTAATCTGGCTTTTAGCACCACTACCGACTTAGTAGACAGGATGGAAAAAAACCAACTAGTCGAGAGACGGAAAGATTCCAAAGACCGTCGGGTTGTACGGATCCATTTACTTGATAAAGGGAAAAGGATCATAAAAGAAGTCATTAAAAAACGCCAGGAGTACTTGGGAGAGGTATTAGAAAATGTTTCGGATATAGAGGTTGATACACTGGAACGTATATTGAACCTGCTCCACTTACAGATGGAAAAAGTCAGCACAAAATAAGAAAAGGAGCGAGAACGGTGGATCAGCCAATTGGTGTAATAGATTCCGGTGTCGGAGGGTTGACAGTTGCCCGCGAATTGATGCGTCAGCTGCCGCGAGAGGAATTGATTTATTTAGGAGATACCCTTCGTTGTCCATATGGACCGCGTCCAGAACAGGAAGTCATTCAGTTCACGAAAGAGTTGGTGAACTTTTTAATGAGAAAAAGAATAAAAATGCTGGTGATTGCCTGCAATACAGCAACAGCCTTCACACTTGAACTGCTACAAAAAGAATTGCCCATCCCGGTTATAGGGGTGATCCAACCAGGAGCAAGGGCGGCGATAAAATCGACAGAAAATCTTCACATAGGAGTCATAGGTACGGAAGGGACCATTAAAAGCCAGGCATATCCTACTGCTTTGAAAAGCATCAATGAGGAAATCCATATCAATGCCCTGGCCTGTCCTCGTTTTGTTCCAATGGTCGAACAGGGAATACTAGCGGGCGAAGAAACATACCGGATTGTTTCCGAAACCCTGATTCCTATGAAAAAGAGCAATCATATCGATACGTTGATATTGGGCTGTACCCATTATCCCCTTCTTCGTGAAGTGATACAGGAAGTGATCGGTGACAAGGTGACCATCATATCTTCAGGCGAAGAAACAGCGAGAGAAGTAAGCACGATCCTGGAATATCAAAACAAGCTGTTCAATGGGGATCGCAGGCCGCAGCATAAGTTGTATACTACCGGAAAACTCACGGTGTTTGAACGAATTGCTGAATCGTGGCTTGATCAGCCTGTAGCGGAAATAGCGAATATATCACTAACTGTTTGAAAAAAGGGTCGTACAAAAGATAGACTGAAACCAAGAATCGATTGGTGCTTCGAAACTTTACGTTTCGAACTCGATTGATTCTTGTTTTTTTACATAAAGAATCAATTTCATCATTGCTCTTTTTTTGCAGAGTTGTGCAGAATTTATAAACATGTTTTTGAAAATGCCGCCTTCTAGCGTTTTGTCATTAGCCTGTACGTAGCCCGAATACCCTCCGCTTTCCGCGGGGGAGTGGCAAGCCTTCTCGGGCAGAGCCCTGTGGGGTCTTGCCGATCTCCCGCTTCCCGCAGGAGTCTACGGGTATTCGGGCTACTCAGTCATTATCTTGTTGTTCCTATTTTTAATCAAAAGGTAGATCTATAAGAAAAACCACTTTTAAATAACTTATGCAACATGACTTTTCTTAACTGAGCATTAATACGATCTGCAGCTAATTTTGATGCATGAAAAACAAGCGTCACCAGGTCAAAGTGAACCTTGGCACGTTTTCCAGTACGATAACGAACATTATTAAGCTGAAAAAACTCTTTAAAGCATTTTTTCCTTCACTGTTTTTCTTGACACGCAGCAAGAATCCACAATCAAGTTTAAAGATAAAGTCATGGCATGTCCGATTTTTCTTATAAACCTCGTTTCCCCGGGAGAATTTGCGGCCAAGTTTACGATACTAGAAGATTTGTCCAGACAAAATTTCTGATGCTTGGTCTAATTTTTCATACAGACCGTATATATAGTAGTACAAACCATCGTAGGAGGGGAAAACATGAGGAAGCGGTCATTGATCATTACTGTGGGCATTGTAAGTGCAGCCTTCGGGTTAACAGGTTGTGGGGTATTTCAGGGAGAGCAAACTCTGAAGGAAATGGATACTCCTCCGGAAGAAGCATCCCTTACAGATAACTTGGATGAGGTGACAGAAGAAGAGGGACAACAAGCAGAAGAGGATAGCCAGGAGACGGAAGGGACAGAGGCTGGAACAGATACAGAAGAAGCGGAGCCGACAACTGTTGAAAGGCAATTGTATTTACTTGATGCTAATGGAATGGTAGTTCCGCAAACATTGGAGTTACCGCAACTGGAATCGAAAGAGGTGGCAAAACAGGCGCTGGAATATTTGGTGAAGGACGGCCCTGTCACAGAGCTTCTTCCGGATGGCTTCGAAGCAGTATTACCAGCCGGAACGACCATCAATAGCCTGAATCTTAAGGAAGGCACATTGACAGTGGACGTTTCAGAGGAATTTGCCGAATATCAAGCAGAAGATGAACAGAAGATTCTTCAATCCATGACCTATACCCTCACTCAATTTGAAAATGTAGACAAGGTAAAACTGCAAATAAACGGGAAAGCGAAAGAGGAGATGCCGGTTAGTGGCACTCCGATCGGCAAAGGCGTTTCCAGAGCAAATGGCATCAATATTTATAATGGCGACAATATCGATTTGATGGATAGTAAAGCAGTGACGCTTTACTATCCGGCCCAGCAAGGAGAGCAGGTTTACCACGTGCCGGTCACCCAACATGTCGAGGCTGAAGATGCGGAGGATTTTGCTTCGATCGTACAAGCATTGGTAGATGGTCCGTCACTCGATTTGAACTTGCTGAATGTGTTCAATGCGGGAACAAGTCTCACTGCAGAACCTACCATCAAAGATGGGGTGCTGACACTTGATTTTAACGAAAATATATTGAACAGTGTAGAGAACGCCTCTATTGCGGATGAAGTCATGGAAACCTTGGTATTGACTTTGACTGATCAACCCGGAGTGGAAGCTGTTGACGTGAATGTAGCAGATATGGAAGAAATTTACAACGAAGCAGGCACGGCTTACACAGAACCTGTCACGAAAAGCATGTTTGTGCCTACGGGCAATTTGTAATCAATGAAGGGAGCCGGTACGACTGGCTCCCTTTGGCATGTTCTCTTATTTTATTTGCACGGGATGAGTTTTAAGCGTTCATCATGAGATACGACGATCTGCCTGGTTTTACAGTATGAACTTATATAAATTGGCAAAAATATGTTACGATTAATAAGTGATTAGAAGGAGGATTCTTACAATGAGAAATAACGATAGAAAAGTTAATGAATTAAGACCAATACATATGGAAGTAGATTATGTCAAACATCCAGAAGGATCGGTCCTCATAACAGTAGGCGACACGAAAGTGATATGCAATGCAAGCATCGAGGAGCGTGTACCTCCATTCATGCGTGGCTCTGGAAAAGGCTGGATCACAGCAGAGTATGCGATGCTTCCGCGGGCGACCGAGCAACGTAACATCCGGGAATCCTCAAAAGGCAAAGTGGCGGGAAGAACGATGGAAATTCAACGGTTAATCGGCCGCTCGCTTCGCTCTGTTGTAGATTTGGAGAAAATAGGTGAGCGGACGGTCTGGGTCGATTGTGATGTGATCCAGGCAGATGGCGGAACGAGGACGGCTTCTATAACCGGTGCTTTTGTCGCCGTGGTGCTTGCTTTCGGAAGCCTTGTGGAAAAAAACATTCTCAAACAAATACCGGTAATTGACTACCTTGGAGCTACCTCGGTCGGGGTCCTTCCAGATGGAACAGAAATTCTTGATTTGCAATATGAAGAAGATTCCCAGGCACACGTAGATATGAACATCGTCATGACTGGATCTGGTGAATTTGTGGAGATACAAGGAACAGGAGAAGAAGCGACCTTTTCGATGGAACAGTTGCAAACGATGCTCGGGCTTGCCGATGAAGGGCTGCAGGAGATCTTTGCCATACAAAAACAAGCCCTTGGGAAATGGGCGGATTTTATCGGTGAGCATACGGCTAAATAAAAACTGTGGGGAGAATCGTCATGGAGCAATTAATCATAGCTACTAAAAACAAAGGGAAAGTTGAAGATTTTCGAAACTTGTTTTTAAAATATAATATTACGATTAAATCTTTGCTGGACTTTGACGAAAGCATACCGGATATTGAAGAAACCGGTGAAACGTTTGAAGAAAATGCGGCTTTAAAAGCTGAGACGATTGCAGAAAGGTTTTCGCTTCCAGTATTGGCAGACGACTCCGGCCTGGAAGTAGATGCGCTGGACGGCAGGCCGGGGATTTATTCAGCCCGTTACGCTGGTTTGGAAAAAAGCGATCAGGCAAATATCGACAAGCTGTTGGAAGAATTGAAAACCATCCCGGAAGAAGAACGCACTGCGAGATTTGTTTGTGTATTGGCGGTTGCAAGGCCGGGAAAACCGACCCTTTTCAAGCGTGGCACGTGTGAGGGAAGGGTTGCCGATCAGCCGACAGGAGAAAATGGATTTGGTTATGATCCCGTATTCTACCCTAAGGGATCAACGAAAACAATGGCTGAGATGACTCCAGAAGAAAAGAATCAAATCAGTCATCGAAAGAACGCGATGAACCAGCTGGAAGAGTGGCTGCAAAAGCTTTAAAGGGGGTGAAGCCGTCATGCCGAAAGTACTAATCATGAGCGACAGTCATGGATGGACAGAAGAAGTGGCAAAAATCCGTGATCGACATAGAGAAGAAGTAGACCAGTTCATCCATTGTGGTGACTCTGAATTGGATGCTGATGCGCCCGAGTTAGAGCACTTCATGAAAGTGGCCGGAAATTGTGATATGGACAGCCGAATGCCTGATGAGATTCATTTTTCTGTAGAGGATTTGCATTTCTATGTGACGCATGGCCATCTGCACCAAGTAAAAAGCACGTTGATGCCTTTATCCTACCGCGCAGAAGAAGTAGGCGCGCAGGTGGTATGCTTTGGCCATACCCATATGGCTGGAACGGAGCGGGTAGGTAATCAATTGTTTATTAATCCTGGCAGCATCAGATTGCCGCGCGGCCGAATTGAGCATACGTATGCTATATTGAGCTGGGGAGACAAACTTGAAATAACGGTCGAATTCAAAGACTTGAACGGGAAAACAGTCGAGGATATGGTTTTTCATACATCGTTGAATTGAAGGAAGATTGTAAACGGCCGAAAGCCAAGGCAAGGCCGTTTACAGTCAATCCCTCCAAATTTTAATGGAAAAGTTTTAAAATCGGTTGACAAGTGGGTTGATAGTTAATATAATGAATCTTGTCCGTTAAAGACGAAGCAAATTAACCGCAGCACACACTCTGTTGAATAAGTGCTAAGTGATTGTGCGGGTGTAGTTTAGTGGTAAAACCTCAGCCTTCCAAGCTGATGATGAGGGTTCGATTCCCTTCACCCGCTCCATACATAATCTTCGTTTAATTTAATACTCTATTTTCATGTCCCAGTAGCTCAGCAGGATAGAGCAACAGCCTTCTAAGCTGTGGGTCGGGAGTTCGAATCTCTCCTGGGACGTCATCATTGAGGGTTCAACTGTCCAGTTGAACCCTTTTTCACAAGATAAGATAGTATTAATTTCAGAGATGTCCAGCTCCAGCGCCTGGCTGGCTCCCGAGACCTCAAGCAAATTTTTCGGGCAAAAGAATGTCCACCGGGGGGCCTTGCCATAGAAGTGATAAAATCAGCTTGTATTCATTTGAACAGGTGTGCGCTTTTTTTAATTTTACGGAACAGATGAAATGGACTTAATCGGCATTCGCTTCTGACAAGCGGATGCTGAATTTCTATTTAGTGAATAATTTTTTTCTGACGGTTTTCGATCCACAGATTTAGGGTACAGATAAGATAATGATTATACATATACAACAGGTGAGGAAGGATGCGGATGAATACAAAGCAAGATAAGGTGATTATTTTTCCGAAGTGGAAGGAAGCCTTGGAAGAAGAGAGCTTGCAGGCACTAAAGGAAAAACGGTATGAGGACGCTTTACATAAGTTGAATAAACTCATTGACCATGAAATTTATTCACACGAGATTTACGCAGGGAAAATCATTTGTTTGATGGAGCTAGGAGACACAGATGAAGCGGAAGCATTGTGCCGCGACCTTGTTTCCCTTGAAGATGAGTACTTCTTTGAGTACTTGCATATATACGCCACGTTGTTGTTTCAAATGAGCGAGTATGAGCAACTGATAGAAATCATTGACGATGTGTTTGCCCGTAAAACGGTGCCCGAACCGATGAATGCCCAGCTGGAACAACTTGCGGAAATGAGCGGGAAGCTGTTGCAGGATAAAATGCAAGAAGAGGCGAATGATCACATTAATGAACTGAGCAAAGCGGTGAAACAGGGGGATCCGTTGCGTCAGTGGCGCATCATCGTACAAAGCAGTAATTTGAAGCCGGCTCCTTACTTGCGTTACCTGAAACAATTGCTGAAAGACGACAGGATTGACCCGGTGGTAAAAACAGCAATAGTGGAATGGCTTGTTTCACAGGAGGTCGATTCGGAAGTAGTAGTTGAAAAAGCAGGATCCGAGCTATCTGTAAACCCAGCAGATTTTAAAAGTGTGGAAGACCACCCTGTTACCAAGCAAATAAAGGTGCTTTTAAGGGAAGTAGAGCAGGATAATCCAACTTTGTATCAGCTTTTGGAAAAACTGCTGTATCGTTATTTATATGTAAGATACCCATCCATGCCTTTAGAAGAAGAACTAATCGCTGTCAGCCATGCCATCAAAATAATGGGGGCGAAATATTTGCAGCTGGAAGGTCTTTATCATACATATAAAAAACAAGCAGGAGAATTGGACGTTCATACATATATGGAGGAAATAGCCCGTAATGAAAAAAGTTATTTCTCCATCATCGAGGAATAGGTTCTAAGATGAAATGTGTTTTATCACAAATTCCCAGTCTGTTCTAATTGTTGAAAGCAGGTCTGTTTATGTTATAATAAGGTGGTTGCAATTGCGTTCCGCCTTCGTATGATTTAATTATACACCGAATGAACGTCAAACAAGACATACTGAATTTATAGATGTTGGAGGGAATTACATGTCAGCAAAATGGGAAAAACAAGAAGGAAATCAAGGGACTTTAACCATTGAAGTTGATGCGGATAAGTTCGACAAAGCATTAGATCAAGCTTTCAAAAAAGTGGTTAAGCAAGTACAGGTTCCTGGATTCCGTAAAGGGAAAATGCCAAGAGGACTATTTGAACAGCGTTTTGGTGTAGAATCATTATACCAGGATGCGGTCGATATCATTCTTCCTGAGGCTTACACAAATGCTGTTGAAGAAACAGGCATTGAGCCGGTAGATCAACCGGAAGTGGATGTGACTCAAATCGAGAAAGGCAAGCCGCTTGTATTTACGGCACAAGTTACTGTTAAACCTGAAGTAAAACTAGGAGAGTACAAAGGCCTGGAAGTAGAAAAGGAAGATACGGAAGTAACGGATGAAGACGTTGAGCATGAGCTTTCTCATATGCAGGAACATCAAGCGGAGTTAGTCGTCAAAGAAGAAGGAACAGTCGAAGAAGGCGACACGGTCGTTATCGATTTCGAAGGTTTCGTTGATGGGGAAGCATTTGAAGGCGGACAGGCGGAAAACCATCAATTGGAAATCGGTTCAGGTTCCTTCATTCCTGGGTTTGAAGAACAGTTGATTGGAAAAGAAACTGGAGCTGACACAGAAGTACAGGTGACTTTCCCTGAAGAATACCATGCAGAAGAGCTTGCTGGTAAGGAAGCTACCTTTAAAGTCAAGATCCATGAAATCAAAGGAAAAGAATTGCCGGAACTTGACGACGAGTTCGCAAAAGATGTCGATGAAGATGTCGAAACACTGGAAGAACTTCGCAACAAAACAAAAGAGCGCCTGAAAGAACAAAAAGAGACGGATGCTGACAATAAAATGCGTGAATCTCTGATCGAACAGGCATCTGAGAATGCAGAGGTTGATATTCCGGAAGCAATGGTAGAAACAGAACTTGACAGAATGGTGAAAGAGTTCGAGCAGCGCTTGCAAATGCAAGGGATGACCATGGACATGTACTACCAATTCTCCGGTACGGATGAAACAGGCTTGAAAGAGCAAATGAAAGATGATGCTGAAAAGCGTGTCAAAACCAACTTGACTCTTGACGCAATTGCCAATCAAGAAGAGGTCGAAGTTACGGACGAAGATGTCGATAAAGAGCTTGAGTCGATGGCTTCGATGTATCAAACAGAGGTCGATCAGTTGAAACAAATGCTCGGTGGTAACACAGACGCCATCAAAGAAGATCTTAAATTCAAAAAAGCAATTGACTTCCTGGCAGAGCATAGCAAAACAAAATAATATAAAATGGGAAAACAAGGTGCGATTCTGGTTCGTGCCTTGTTTTCTCTATAAAAACATGTTGATTAAAAATGCACTGAGCGGGTTATAGTAAAAAAGCTGTCAGTCATAACATAAAATCGGCGGCTTGAATATAAAATAAAAGACAAACTTACATAACATATTAGTTGACATTTTAGAATCTTCTTACATAATAAGATTTACACTGTTTGTTCAAACTGTTCTGCTGATATTTACTGCTATCGGTTTATTCAGACGGTTTGATGGCAAGACTTTTGATGGGACTGTTTACAGCTGGCACGTAGATGGGATGTGGCCATTTGAGGTATTTTACTTTTTTCAAAACGGTATATCTGATATTATGAGCTAAAGAAAGGAATACTTGTTTGAAACTCAAATGATCTCATATCATAATAGATACTTATTACTTGAGGGGTGAATTAGATGTATAAATTTAATGAAGAAAAGGGCCAATTAAAATGTTCTTTTTGCGGAAAAAGCCAAGATCAAGTACGTAAATTAGTAGCCGGCCCTGGCGTTTATATATGCGATGAATGTATTGAACTTTGCACAGAAATAGTGGAAGAAGAATTAGGCAATGAAGAAGAAGTGGAATTCAAGGAGATCCCGAAACCTCAGGAGATCTGTGAAATTCTGAATGACTACGTGATTGGCCAAGAAAAGGCAAAGAAGAATCTGTCGGTGGCCGTGTATAACCATTACAAACGGATCAATGCCGGTAAGACTGCTTCCGATGACGTGGAACTGTCCAAGAGTAATATTGCGATGATCGGGCCGACTGGAAGCGGTAAAACGTTGTTGGCACAGACACTTGCACGGATATTGAATGTGCCATTTGCGATTGCGGATGCCACTTCCCTTACGGAAGCGGGCTATGTAGGGGAGGATGTGGAAAACATCTTGCTGAAGCTGATCCAGGCTGCTGACTATGATGTGGAAAAAGCAGAAAAAGGGATTATCTATATCGACGAAATCGATAAAGTAGCGAGAAAATCAGAAAATCCGTCCATCACCCGTGACGTTTCCGGTGAAGGGGTACAGCAGGCATTGCTGAAGATTCTTGAAGGTACTGTTGCAAGCGTACCTCCACAGGGTGGAAGAAAACATCCTCACCAGGAATTCATACAAATCGATACGACCAATGTACTATTTATTTGCGGAGGGGCTTTTGACGGCATCGAGCAAATCGTTAAGCGCCGTCTTGGCAACAAGGTGATTGGCTTTGGCGCGGATGAAGAGAATCAGGACCTGACCAAAGCAGAACTGCTTTCTAAGGTTCTTCCGGAAGACATGCTTCGTTTCGGCCTTATTCCTGAATTTATCGGGCGGCTCCCGGTTATCGGAGCTTTAGAGCCATTAGACGAAGAAGCGCTAGTCGAAATTTTGACAAAGCCGAAAAATGCGCTCGTCAAGCAATATCAAAAGCTGTTCCAAATCGATAATGTCGAATTGGAAATGGAAGAGGAAGCTTTAATTGAAATTGCACGAAAAGCCATTGAACGAAAAACGGGGGCACGCGGGCTGCGTTCCATTATCGAAGGAATTATGCTTGACGTCATGTTTGAGTTGCCATCGAGAGACGACATCGAAAAGTGTATCATAACCAAAGACACCGTCCTGTTAGAAAACGGCCGTCCAAAGCTAGTTCTAAGCGATGGCACGGTAAAAGACGAAAACAAAGAATCACCGAAAGAAAGTGCTTAAAAAAACGTCAGGACACCAGTCTCGTTAAAACAGACACGCATTATCCTGCAATGTAAATCCCTTGTTATGGCATAACAAGGGATTTACACATGGTTAAAAGGAAGTTTCTAGAACGGTATCGATGTTTTGATTAGAAAATGCCAGGTAATGATAAACTAATGGGGCGAATAGAAAGCTTGCATAGCGAACTTCTCGTGAAATGGTATAAATGCGCCTTATTAGTGAAGTAATAAGGAAATGGAAGCAATGTCGTGAATGGACTGGTTTGCGAAGATATGGAGGTGCCAATTGTGACAGCAGAAAACAAAGTACAAATCCCCCTGCTTCCGCTGCGCGGGCTATTGGTCTTTCCCGCTATGGTTTTACACTTGGACGTCGGGCGGGAAAAGTCGGTAAATGCATTGGAAAAAGCGATGATGGACGATCAAAGTATTTTTCTTGCTGCCCAAAAAGAAAGCGGCGTGGACGAGCCTGCTGTAAATGATATTTACAGAGTGGGAACGATGGCAAAAGTAAAGCAAATGCTGAAACTGCCAAACGGTACAATCCGTGTGCTGGTAGAAGGATTGTATCGAGGTGAGATTGTTCAATTTCTTGAAGAAGACGACCAATTTATCGTCGAAGTCCAGGAATTTGAAGAAGTCCATGGAGACAACAACGAAGAAGAAGCACTAATGCGGTCTCTGATCGAACAGTTCGAGCAGTACATAAAGATATCAAAGAAGGTAAGTCAGGAAACGCTAGCGACGGTTACTGACATTGATGAACCAGGCAGACTTGCTGACATCATTACTTCCCACTTATCTTTAAAGCTCAAAGATAAACAGGAACTGCTGGAGACGGAAAATGTCAAAGAACGGTTGAACCGTTTGATTTCGTTCATTACAAATGAGCGTGAAGTGCTCGATTTAGAGAAAAAAATCGGGCAACGGGTCAAGAAGTCGATGGAAAAAACGCAAAAAGAATATTACTTGCGTGAACAAATGAAAGCTATCCAGACAGAGCTCGGAGATAAGGATGGCAAAGCTTCTGAAGTAAATCAGCTCAAAGAAAGAATCGAAGCTTCAGATATGCCGGAAAGAATCCAGGAAATTGCCTATAAGGAATTGGATAGATACGAAAAAGTTCCACAAAGCTCTGCGGAAAGTTCGGTTATCCGTAATTATGTCGATTGGCTGGTTTCCATTCCCTGGACGGACAAGACGGAGGACAATCTTGATGTCAACCATGCTGAAAAAATATTGGATGAAGACCATTACGGACTCGAAAAAGTAAAAGAGCGAGTTTTGGAATATTTGGCTGTTCAGCAGCTTACTAAAACAATCAAAGGGCCGATATTGTGTTTAGCCGGACCTCCGGGTGTTGGGAAGACATCATTGGCGAAGTCCATTGCCCGGGCAATAAATCGGAATTTTGTGAGGATCTCCCTCGGTGGAGTCAGGGACGAAGCGGAAATCCGCGGCCATCGCCGAACTTATGTCGGCGCAATGCCAGGCAGAATCATACAAGGCATGAAAAAAGCTAAAACGGTCAATCCGATTTTTTTGCTGGATGAAATCGATAAAATGGCAAGTGATTTCCGTGGGGATCCTTCGGCAGCTATGCTCGAAGTATTGGATCCAGAGCAAAACAGTAATTTCAGCGATCATTTCATTGAAGAAACGTACGATTTATCCAATGTGATGTTCATCGCCACGGCCAACAATCTTGCTTCGATTCCAGGGCCGCTGCGTGACCGGATGGAAGTGATTTCAATTGCCGGTTATACGGAAGTGGAAAAACTCCACATTGCCAAAGAGCACCTTTTGCCGAAACAAATTAAAGAAAATGGGCTGAACAAAGGGCAATTGCAAGTTCGTGATGAGGCATTGACGAAATTGATCCGCACGTATACAAGAGAAGCGGGTGTGCGAGGACTGGAAAGGCAGCTTGCATCCTTATGCCGGAAAGCGGCAAAAATAATCGTGTCAGAAGATAAAAAGCGTGTCGTAGTAACCGATAAACAGTTAGAGTCACTGCTTGGCAAGCCGCTCTTCCGGTATGGAAGGATGGAAGAGGAGAACCAAGTGGGTGCTGCGACAGGGCTCGCTTATACGTCTGCTGGCGGAGATACCTTATCGATTGAAGTTAGTTTATATCCGGGCAAAGGAAAATTGACGCTTACCGGGAAATTGGGAGATGTCATGAAGGAATCTGCTCACGCGGCTTTCAGCTATATTCGGTCCCGGGCAGAAGAATTGAAAATCGATCGAGAATTTCATGAGAAAAACGACATTCACATTCATGTCCCGGAAGGCGCGACACCCAAAGACGGACCTTCAGCCGGGATTACTATGGCTACCGCGCTGGTTTCAGCTCTGACTGGCCGGGCAGTGAAACGTGAAGTAGGTATGACGGGAGAAATAACACTCAGGGGAAGAGTGCTTCCGATCGGAGGTTTAAAGGAAAAATCTCTTAGTGCTCATCGTGCAGGCTTGACAACGATCATTATCCCTGCAGATAACAAGCGCGATTTGGATGATATTCCGGAAAGCGTCAGGGAAGGGCTGACTTTTATCCCTGTCGAGCATTTAGATGAAGTGCTGGAACATGCATTAGTGGAGG
The DNA here is from genome assembly GCF_009602435.1 of Sediminibacillus terrae. Taxonomy (GTDB): domain Bacteria; phylum Bacillota; class Bacilli; order Bacillales; family Amphibacillaceae; genus Sediminibacillus; species Sediminibacillus terrae. The sequence goes on along the minus strand of NZ_VZDQ01000026.1, from coordinate 145,532 downwards.
AGAAACATGAAAGTAACTGAGGCGGAGATTGTAATCAGTGCAGTATCGAAAAAGCAATACCCGGGAGACATGCTGCCAGAAATAGCGTTGGCAGGAAGGTCGAACGTCGGCAAATCTTCTTTCATCAACAAAATGATCAACCGGAAGAATCTTGCCAGAACCTCTTCCAAACCGGGGAAAACCCAAACACTGAATTTCTATAAAATTAATCAAAGTTTTTATTTTGTGGATGTACCAGGCTATGGGTATGCCAAAGTCTCCAAGAAAGAGCGGGAAAAATGGGGTAAGATGATGGAAGAATACTTCATGCAGCGGGAAAACCTGAAAGCTGCCGTTCTTATTGTAGATATCAGGCACCAGCCGACAGAAGATGATGTGATGATGTATGATTTTTTAAAGCATTTCGAACTTCCTGTCATTGTAGTCGCTACAAAATTGGACAAGATTTCGAAAAACAAACGGGCAGCACACCTGCAAAAAGTGATTAAAACCCTTCAAGCGGACGTCGAGGACATCGTTATTCCTTTTTCCGCTGAAACGGCAGAAGGAAAAGAAGAGGCTTGGAAAGTGTTACAAGGCTTTTTGTAAAGCCGGCTGTCTTTTTGCTGGTCTTGGCCGGAATCAAAGAAAAGGCTTGAAAGCAGATGGAATGAATGTATGGGTGCCGAAACAAAACCGAACGAATTCGAATGCTGAACATTCGAATTCGTTCGGTTTTTTGATTGTTGATAGCAGGCAATGCCCCCGTCAGCTGCCTTTTATCCTTTTTGCACGACTACATTACGCTTCTTTTTCTTCGACGTGTTAACTGAATCCATACGCACGGAAAGCGAATCACCTTGCCATCTTTCATAGGAAACATAAGTTTCTCACTTGCTGCCGGCCCATCGTTCTGTTACAGAGGTGAAAGCAATATCTCTCCTTTTTGCTATGCTACTTTTTCCGGTAAACAAGATAACCACCGACAGCTATCAAAACAAGCGGCCAAAAGCTTTCCAGCAAAGCAGCCGTTTCGTTTATCCAGTTGAACCAGCCCGGCTTGTTAATCGAATAGATAGCGAACAAAGCAATTCCCAATAAAAGCAGGCCGGGAAGCAATCCGCTTTTTGTTTTTTGAAACCGGATTAGAAAAGCAATGCCAATGATCAATGGGTAAACACCCCAATGATCAATCCAAAAACCATAATGGCGCAAACCGAAAAAGTGGAGGCCCAATCCAAGAAGAATGGTACCCGGGAATAAATTTTTATACTCCTTGGAAAAGTAACTATGAAACAGAAATACAATGCCGATGATCATTAGTAATGTGGGCCAGGAATAGAAATCGGTGAAAAAGGGTATCTGGAACTGTTGGAGAAAAAAGTAGCAGCCGATACCGATCAACAAAAAGCCGGTGAAAATGTTTTGTTTCTTCACGCAGGTTCCTCCGTAAATTATAATAATTATTAAATAGTATTGATTAGTTGCTTATGTGCTGTGTATATGATAAAGTACAAAAGGATTGAAAAACAGCAAGATACAACTACGTACTGATATTATCCTAACATATAGTTTCAATATCTGTTCACAAAATTCATAAGTCGCTGGTGACATGCGTGTTATAATGAAAGATGGACTTATAAAAATAATAAAGTGAAAAGCGCTGGCCGGCATGTTTGAATAATGAATGCAGCTGCCTTGCTGCACCAGTTTTTATACGTAATATTGGGGGTAGAATAAAGTGCATATTTTAGTTGTCGGAATAAACTACAGAACAGCCCCTGTGGAAGTTAGGGAAAAACTTACTTTTGAAAATCAAGATGTTTCGCAGGCGATGAAGTCATTGAACCAACAAAAAAGCGTGCTGGAAAATGTGATTATCTCCACATGCAACCGGACAGAGATTTATGCAGTGGTCGATCAACTCCATACAGGACGCTATTATATCAAGCAATTCCTTGCAGAATGGTTCGACATGGACAAAGACTTTTTCTCGCCACATCTGGCTATTTACGAAGCAGATGGAGCTGTGGAACACTTGTTCAAAGTGACGAGCGGTCTTGATTCCATGGTGCTGGGCGAAACCCAAATTCTAGGTCAAATGAAACAGGCATTTCTTTTGGCACAGGAATCGGGAACAACCGGCACCATTTATAATGAACTCTTCAAACAAGCTGTTACGCTGGCAAAGCGTGCCCATAAGGAAACCGAAATCGGCGATCATGCGGTATCGGTCAGTTATGCGGCAGTGGAACTTGCCAAGAAGATATTCGGCGATTTGTTGAACAAACATGTCGTCATCCTTGGTGCCGGAAAAATGGGGGAGTTGGCTGCGAAAAACTTGCAAGGTTCTGGTGTGGAGAAAGTGACGGTCATCAACCGCACCTTATCAAAAGCAGAAGCACTGGCTGAGCAATTCTCCGGACAAGCGCGTACAACCGAGAGTCTTCCCGAGGTTTTGAAGGATGCAGATATATTGATTAGCTCAACCGGGGCGAACAATTACGTGTTGGACAAAGACTTGCTGGCACCTGTTCATAAGCAAAGGAAGGGACGTCCCCTTTTCTTAGTCGATATTGCGGTTCCACGTGATATTGATCCAGTCTTGGGTGATCTTGACAGCGTGTTTTTATATGATATCGATGATTTACAAGGTATTGTCGATGCCAACCTGGAAACAAGGAAGCAAGCTGCGGAAGCAATCGAATTGATGATAGAGGGAGAAATCGTTGCTTTCAAGGAATGGCTTCAAACCAAGGGCGTTGTACCGGTCATTTCTGCTCTGAGGGAAAAAGCGTTATCCATACAGGCAGAAACGATGAAAAGCATTGAGCGCAAAATGCCGGATTTGTCCGATCGCGAGCGCAAGGTGTTGAACAAGCATACGAAAAGTATCATCAACCAAATGCTGAAACAACCGATTTTGCAAGCGAAGGAAATGGCGGGAAAGCCGCAGGCAGAAGAATCATTGCAAATGTTCATGCAAATATTCGGTATCGAAGAGATGGTTCAAGAGGAATTGAACAAACAGGCCGGCAGCAAGGTTTTCAGTTTTGATCAAGGAGCAAAGGTGCCGCAAAGGACTGCTGTACAAAAAGCTTCCACTAATTGAGCCCCATGGGTGATAAACGGGGAAGAAGTGGGCTGAATGCTATACAAATGAGAGGATTTCTCATATGCTGGAAATGAAGTGGCTTTATGAACTGATTCTTATCATATACGGCGCTAGCGTAATGGGATACTTTATCGATTTTATTCAATACAACCGGAAGGCCAATCGGATTGCCTTCTGGTTGCTTAGTTTGGTATGGGTTTTACAAACCTTGTTTTTAATTTATCAACTGTTGCTGGAAGACAGCTTCCCGGTGCTCAATATTTATGATGGGCTTTATTTTTATGCCTGGATACTGGTTACATTTTCTCTGTTGATCAACCGTTTTTTTCGGGTCGATTTGATTGTTTTTTTTACGAACCTGCTAGGGTTTTTCATTATGCTTCTTCATGTAGGGGCTAGTGCACAAAATCTGGGGAACGAACGGGGAGTCCATCTTGTCAGCGAGTTGTTGATCGCCCATATCAGCCTGGCGCTTTTATCCTATGGTTTTTTTACAGTGTCTTTCCTATTTTCTATTATGTACTTACTGCAATACCGCTTGCTGAAGGAGAAAAAAGGGTATAAATGGCTTAGTCGGTTCGGAGGACTCGACCGGCTTGATACCTTGTCGTTCCAAGCGGTGACGGTTGGGGTGCCCATACTCATGATTTCCATCATCCTCGGGATCGTTTGGGCGTATTCCTCCGGTGCGGAATTTTATTGGAATGATTTCAAAACAATGGGATCAATGTTCGTTTTAATTGTTTATATGGTCCATTTGATATTACGATTGGTAAAAGGGTATCAAGGCAGGACAATAGCTTTGTATAATGCAGGAGCATTTTTGTTTCTGTTGATTAATTTCTTTCTATTCAGCATGCTGTCTAATTTTCACTTTTGAAAAGATGACTTGCTTTAAATAAAATCGTTCTATTTTTATGATGTCAGGAGGATAACAATGCGCAAAATCGTAATCGGTTCCCGAAAAAGCAACCTGGCTTTGACCCAGACAGAATGGGTGATCGACCAGCTGAAAAAAGCAGGGGTGCCATATGAATTCGAAATCAAGAAGATTATGACCAAAGGGGATAAAATCCTCGATGTCACGCTTTCAAAAGTGGGCGGAAAGGGCCTGTTCGTCAAAGAAATAGAACAGGCGATGTTTGACAAGGAAATCGACATGGCTGTGCACAGTATGAAGGACATGCCTTCTCAGCTGCCTGAAGGACTTGTCATTTCTTCCATACCTGGCCGTGAAGACCACCGCGATGCTTTTGTTTCCAATAATGAAGTATCATTGAAAGACCTGCCGGAGGGAGCGGTTGTCGGTACAAGCAGCTTGAGAAGGGCGGCTCAAGTACTGGCAGCAAGGCCGGATGTTGAAATTAAATCCATACGCGGCAATATCGAAACACGGTTGCGGAAATTGAAGGAAGAGGACTACGATGCTATTGTCCTTGCAGCTGCGGGCTTGATCCGCATGGGATGGGGAGAAGAAATCGTAACCGAATTCCTGGATCCTGAGCTTTGTGTTCCGGCCGTCGGGCAGGGAGCATTGGCCATCGAATGCAGAGAGGATGATCAGGAGCTGCGTGAACTGCTTCAGAAAATCAATGATCAATACACGGCGCATACAGTCTCAGCTGAGCGTACCTTCCTGCACCTGTTGGAAGGTGGATGCCAAATCCCGATAGCTGGATATGCTCATATGGAAGAAGAAGAGGTTGTCCTGACCGCGCTTGTTGCCACCTCAGATGGAAAGACGGTTTTAAAGGAAGTTGTCAAAGGCAAAGACCCTGTGGAAGTCGGCAGGGAAGCAGCTGAGCGGATGAAGGCAAGAGGAGCTCAGAAAATCGTCGATGACGCCAAAGAGGAGCTCGACCAATAATGGACAAGCCTCTTGAGGGCAAAAGAGTCTTAATCACCCGCAGTGAGCAGCAGGCGGAGGATTTCGCAAGAAAATTGAAAGAAGCGGAAGCAGTTCCGAAAATTGTTCCGCTTCTTCGTTTTCGAAAACGGGAAGCACCATCCAACAAAAAAATCCTCTCCAAACTTCACGAGTTCACATGGGTGTTTTTCACAAGTGCCAATGGCGTGAAGTTTTTTTTCGAGCAATTAGAGGACTTCGGTCTTGATGTGGGACAACTGGGCAATTGCAGGGTAGCGGCAGTCGGCAGAAAAACGAAACAGGCTTTACATAAACAAGGTTTATCCGTCGACTTTACTCCTCAAAAGTATTCCGGGAAGCAGATGGCTTTGGAATTTATGAAAAAGTATCCGGATCCAGGTCGGGTTCTGCTTGTATGCGGTGGATTGGCGAGACAGGAGATTCCTCAACAGCTTGAAAGGCAGCAGGTTTGTTTCCAGAAAGCGGTGGTTTATGATACGCTGATAAATACAGCGGCTCGTGAAGATTTATTGTCTTTCATCAGAAAGAGAGAATTGGACGTCTACACATTTACCAGCCCATCGACAGTAAAAGCGTTTATGAAGTTAACGTCACATGAACCGGATTTACAGGAAAAGCTTGTTTCTGAAATGTTGACCGTTTGTATAGGACCGACTACTAAAGAGGCGGCTCAAAAACGAGGGTTTACCAATATTCTGGTACCGGAAGAATACACGCTGGACGGCATGATCAGCCGGCTTGCCAGGCACTATGATACAGAAAGGAACTAGGTGAACGTTATGAATGAGTTTAAAAGACATCGACGATTAAGAACAACAGCAGCCATGCGGGCGCTGGTTAGGGAAACACAGTTATCGACTGACGATTTGATTTATCCAATTTTTGTTATAGAAGGGGAAAGCAGCATCAGACGTGAAGTTCCTTCGATGCCTGGAGTATATCAGGTTTCGCTCGACAACCTGTCGGAAGAAATGAATCAGCTTGTGGAACTGGGCATTCGTTCTGTCCTGTTGTTCGGTATTCCAAAAGAGAAGGATGAGCAGGGAACCCAGGCTTACTGTGAAACAGGTATAGTTCAACAAGCATTGAGAAAAATCAAACAAGAATTTCCTGAGTTGATTACCATTGCGGATACTTGTCTCTGTGAATACACCTCTCACGGCCATTGCGGCGTTATTCATGACGGGGATGTTGATAACGATGCCTCTCTTCCGCTACATGTCGAAACGGCGATCAGCCAGGCCAAAGCGGGAGCAGATATTATTGCTCCGTCGAATATGATGGACGGATTTGTTGCTGCAATCCGGGAAGGTTTGGATAATGCCGGCTTTAAACACATCCCGATCATGTCTTACGCGGTAAAATATGCGTCAGCTTACTATGGACCATTTCGAGATGCAGCGGACAGTACACCGCAATTCGGTGACAGAAAGACATACCAGATGGATCCGTCCAACCGAATGGAGGCTTTCCGAGAAGCGGCTTCCGACATGGAAGAAGGGGCAGATTTTCTTATTGTCAAGCCAGCTATGTCTTACTTGGACATCATGCGGGAAGTCAAGGACCGTTTTAATGCACCATTGGTCGCTTACAATGTCAGTGGAGAATATGCAATGGTGAAGGCAGCGGCCCAAAATGGCTGGATAAACGAAAGGGAATTGGTGATGGAAAAACTGACTTCGATGAAACGCGCTGGCGCAGATTTGATCGTCACCTATTTTGCAAAAGACGTAGCTAAATGGTTAAAAGAAGAATAATCGTTGGAGGTAGTGGATAATGGCTAATTATGATCGTTCGAAACATGCTTATCAAGAAGCTGTGGATTTAATGCCCGGAGGGGTCAACTCACCTGTCAGAGCCTTTAAATCAGTAGGAATGAATCCGCTGTTCATGGAACGCGGGAAAGGCTCGAAAATTTGGGATATCGATGGCAATGAATATATCGACTATGTTCTGAGCTGGGGGCCGTTGATTTTAGGGCATGCCAACGAAAGAGTGGTCAGTCGATTGAAGGAAGTGACCGAGCTGGGTACTAGTTTCGGGGCTCCGACCGAGATTGAAAACAAACTGGCACAACTGGTGATTGAACGGGTACCTTCGATCGAGATGGTGCGAATGGTCAATTCCGGAACCGAAGCGACCATGAGTGCACTGCGACTTGCACGCGGCTATACGGGAAGAGACAAGATTTTGAAATTCGAAGGCAATTATCACGGTCACGGGGATTCACTGTTGATCAAAGCCGGATCAGGCGTTGCGACCCTCGGTCTTCCTGATAGCCCGGGTGTGCCGGAGTCGATAGCTCAGAACACCATTACCGTGCCATACAATGATACCGAAAGCGTCCGCTACGTATTTGAACAGTTTGGTGATGACCTGGCGGCTGTCATAGTGGAACCTGTATCCGGCAACATGGGGGTTGTTCCGCCGCAAGGGAACTTTTTGCAGGACTTGCGTCAATTGACAGAAGACAATGGTACACTGCTCATATTCGACGAAGTCATGACCGGATTCCGCGTCGGATTTAACAGTGCCCAAGGTCACTTTGGTGTAACGCCGGATTTGACTTGTCTCGGAAAAGTAATTGGCGGTGGATTGCCGGTAGGTGCTTACGGCGGAAAGCGTGAGATTATGGAACGCATAGCCCCGACAGGCGATATTTATCAGGCTGGTACACTATCTGGCAACCCTTTGGCGATGACAGCCGGATATGAAACCTTAAGTCTTATGGATCAGGAAGCCTATAATCTGATAAGCGATAAAGTCGACAAGCTTATCGAAGGATATAAAAAGGCTTCTGAAGATTTTGGTGTTCCGATTTGTGTCAACCGGGCAGGATCCATGGTTGGAATCTTTTTCACAGAAGCAGATGTCATTAATTATGAAACAGCAAAGTCAGCGAATCTGGATCATTTCTCAAGTTATTACCGCTCGATGGCCGAACAGGGAATATTCCTGCCGCCGTCTCAATTTGAAGGGATCTTCTTGTCGGTCGCACATACAGACGAGGACATAGAAAAGACAATCCTTGCAGCCAGAAACGCATTTGCCAAAATAAGTGAAAATCAATCATAAAAGGAAGCTTGGACAACAGCATAGTGATCAAAACAAAAACCGAACGAATTCGTTCGGTTTTTGTTTTGTCATAAGGCAAGCTCCATGGATAGAATTCCTTTTATCCAGATATTTAATGAATCCATCGCATTGCTGTGGCTAGCCTTATGCTTTTCATTCCCAAGTCAGTGGAGCCTTTCCCGCGCTACCCAACGGGGTCAGTCCCTTTTTATTTGATTCCCCCTAGTAATAAATCAAGTGCGAAGAGAGAGGGTCTGACCCTCATTATAAAGAATGCTTATTTCTAAGGTTTTTCAGCCCGATGGGAGGAAGCCATCCCCCTATTCGGGGACAGTCCCCCTGCCATGAGGGGGACTGTCCCCTCACTATGCTGTCCCCTCACTATGCTGTCCCCTCACTATGCTGTCCCCTCACTATGCTGTCCCCTCACTATGCTGTCCCCTCACTATGCTGTCCCCTCACTATGCTGTCCCCTCACTATGCTGTCCATACAAAGTCTGAGCTGATGGTTCTCCTGTCTTCCTATTGGGTTTTGGCATAAATTCCAAGGGATGGTCATATATCTTAAGGGAGAGAGTGTTCGAGGTTTTATGGATCTTGAAGGGAGGAGTAAGTTTTGGCAGAAGGTGGTCAATCCGTGTTTACGTTTGATTTGAATGAATCTATCTGGTTTAAAAAAGGACAGGAAGTTGATGAAATGATGGGAATATCCCTGGATCCGGAAATTTCTATTCAAGACATGGGTGAGTTTGTATCCATCAGGGGTGTAATTGAGTTGAAAGGGGAGTACTTTCAGGTGAAAGGTCTGGGGGATTCCGATAATAGTGATGGCTTTTCCGGCGAGCACCCATCCCACCGGCTGGTTGATCAAATAGAAGCTTATGAAGATGGGGTGAATGAGTTTTTTCATCATTTTCCAGTCGAAGTGTCCATACCAAAATATCGAGTCAATTCACTGGATGAAGTCATGGTCGGGATTGAGTCGTTTGATTATGAATTGCCTGCATCCAATCAATTGAAATTAAATGCTTCCTTGGCAATCCACGGTGTTACGGAACAACGTCAGGAAAGTACTCAGGAAACAGAAACAGCCGCCCTTCAACAAACGGAACTAGAGGAAGAAGCAGAAGGTTTGCTGGAAGAAACGGATCCTGAAGGTGCAGAAGGAACACGTGACAACACGATTCCTGATACACCGCAATTGGAAGTTGTAAAAGAGGAGACGGAGTTGGAAACAGAAGAGCAGGAAGTATTCCGGTTTGACGTAAAAGAAAAAGCAGAATCCCCCGCTGAAGACCACGAACGAGAGCAAAAATCAGCCGACGATCTTCCAGCCTCCAACGACAAGGAACAGGAAAAAGTACAGGAAAAGGAACAGGAAAAAGACCGGTGGAAACAGAAAACCCAGTCACTGGCAGAGTTCTTCGGCAAAGTGGAAGAAGTGGAGGAATCAGCTGAATCGAGCCATGTCGAATATGAAAGCGATGATGGAAAGGCAGTTGATGTGTATGAAGAATCCGTCGAGTCGAGTGAGGAATCTCCAGAAGGAAGGGACGGAGAAACCCCTGATACTCGCTATTTATTGAATATCTTTGATAACAAAGAAGAACGCTATGCACGCTTGAAAATGTGCATCGTACAGGAAAGCGATACACTCGCATCATTGGCGGAAAAGTACAAGGTTTCCCCACTTCACATTTCAAAATCCAACCGTTTAGGGGACGATGACATAGAAGAAGGACAGATTCTATATATACCTGTCAAAAAGTGAAGAGCATATGAGAAAATCCCTTGCCATCCATGATTCGGTCAAGGGATTTCTTGTGTTACAACTTTTACGACAGGAATTCTTCTGGCAGATATCTTCGACCTCGTAAAATCAGAATAAGAAACGGTGAGTTTTTAGGAGGGAGATCGGTGGAAAGGATTCAAACAGTTTTGCAAGAATACCAAATCGGACCTGCAGAAATTGTTCCGATAACAAGCAGATTGTACAAAATACACACATATGATCATACATTCGCCCTAAAAAAGTCTCGCATGCAGTCAGAAGCCCTTGCTGACTGGGAAAATGTATTCCGTATAGCCAATTTGCACAGGCTATCTTCTATCGTTCCTGTCTATTTAACTGAAAGAGGACAAATATACGTTCCTTATGAAAATGATATTTATTATTTGTCTCCTTGGCAGGAAAAACTGGAGAGAGATGAACCAGTCCATGAACTGGAAGGTTTTTTCCGGGAATTGGCGAATATTCATGCTGTGACGATGGAAGAACATGAGATCAACCTGGAACTGGTGCAAGATATAGTCGCTCAGGAATTACAAAAGCTAGAATCCCGTCGCGCAGACTTACTAGAATATGTTGAACAGTTTGAGGCAAGACGCTTTATGTCACCGTATGAATTAGAGGTATGCACCCATTATCGTGATATCGAAATTGCCTTCTCTAAAACTTCTGCATGGTTTGAGTCGTATATAGAAGATTTGCGTAGAGACAAAATAGGCAGAACATGTCTATGCCATGGCAATTTACGTACATCTCATTTGTTAACTGGTCAGGAACAAGCCAAGTTTATCAACTGGGAACATGCTTTTACTGGCAACCCGGTACAGGATTTATCCGTTTATTTTCAGCAGGAATGGCAATTCCATGATTGCTCTTTTCAGGAGGTTTTGCAGTCTTTCCCGTTATATGAAAAGCAGAACCGATTGCTGCTCAGTGAGAAATCCCTTTTGGCTATTTTATCTATCAATCCTTCTAATTACCTGGATACAGTAGAAGACCATCTCCGGAGGCCGTACGACAGACCGCTTCCATTTCAAATAAGAGATTTGGAACGGACTTATCGAAGGTTGTACTATGGCCTGAAATTTCAGGAAATACTTGAAGGCCAACGACAGGAGTACCTGGAAAAGCTGGAAGAAGACGATTAAATCCACTCCAGGTAAAATGCAACGAAAACCCCGACAAACAAACCAAGCAGGAAAACGTCCATTGTAGTGGGAAAAAACAAAGTACGGATCAGTTGAAAAATCATGATCGGCAAGGTAGCCTTTTCCAAAACGATAAGCCAGTACCTGCACCATGGAGGGAGTTTATACCGATAATAACGAGCCAATTGCTTTCACTCCTTTTTGCTGCCTTTTGGTGTATCCTATGAACGGAAAAGTCATTATGGTACTTAAAAAGAGAAAATTAATGGCACCATCAGCCGCATTTTTGTCACCTGGCTATTTTTATCATCTTTTTGTTGACTTGCCAGCTGAAATTTGGATAAAATAAGGAATATAAATTGAACACCATAAATGCCGTGATCGGGAAGAGTACAATACAATGCCTTTAGAGAGGGGAACCATTAGCTGAGAGGTTTTCCAGGATGATTGTTTTGGAAGGTCGCCCGGGATGCAGCTTCCTTGAAATAAAGTAAAGGTAGCCGGTTTACAGCCGTTAAAACATTCAAGTGTGCAGATTGGATGCGTCCGTCTGTAAACAAAGGTGGTACCACGGAAATACAGCCCTTTTCGTCCTTTAGGATGAGGAGGGCTTTTGTTATGTTGTGAAAGTCGACATTGTGCATGAGCAAGGTTTTCCGCAAACAGGGAAGGATTGCCCTGGCGGTGAATGCTGCAAGGGTACCATTTTCATTTTATCTGCACGGCAATTATGGGAGCAGGAGGTAAAAACGAAATGGATGAAAATAAACAAGAGTTATCTTTGCCGACCAAGTATGATCCACAAGCAGTCGAAAGCGATCGTTATCGGTTTTGGGTGGAAGGGAAGTATTTCGAAGCGGACGGTGATGAGAAAAAACAGCCTTTCACGATTGTTATTCCCCCGCCGAATGTCACAGGAAAATTGCATATCGGCCACGCCTGGGATACAACCCTGCAAGATTTGATTACCAGAATGAAGAGGATGCAGGGATATGATGTACTCTGGTTGCCTGGTATGGATCACGCAGGCATCGCCACCCAGGCAAAAATCGAGGCAAAGCTCAAGGAAGAAGGACAAAACCGTTACGATTTAGGGCGCGAAAAGTTCCTTGAAAAATCATGGGAGTGGAAAGAAGAATACGCTGCCTTCATCCGCCGCCAGTGGGCTAAGCTGGGGCTTGGATTGGATTATTCACGTGAACGGTTCACACTGGATGAAGGCTTGTCAGAAGCCGTGAAAGAAGTTTTTGTCACGTTATATGAAAAAGGGTTGATTTATCGCGGCGAGTATATTATCAACTGGGATCCGACAACCAAAACAGCACTCTCGGACATCGAAGTAATTCACGAAGAAATCCAGGGCCATTTTTATCATATGAAGTACCCGTTAAAGGATGGCAGCGGGCATATCGAGATAGCGACTACCCGTCCGGAAACGATGCTCGGCGACACTGCTGTTGCTGTCCATCCAAAAGATGAACGGTATCAGCACTTGATCGGCAAAAAAGTTGTCTTGCCGGTAGTTGGTCGTGAAATCGAAATAGTCGCAGATGATTATGTCGATATGGAGTTTGGTTCCGGAGCTGTTAAAATCACACCTGCCCACGACCCGAATGATTTTGAAATCGGGAACCGCCATAATCTGGAGCGCATCCTGGTGATGAATGAGGACGGAACGATGAATGAAAACGCGGGAAGCTACCAGGGCATGGATCGATTTGAATGCAGGAAGCAACTGATCAAAGACCTCCAGGATCAGGATGTATTGTTTAAAATAGAAGAGCATATGCACTCAGTCGGCCATTCAGAGCGCAGTGGGGCTGTAGTCGAACCATATTTGTCGACACAATGGTTTGTCAAGATGCAGCCATTGGCTGATGCTGCTGTCGAATTGCAGTCCGATCAGAAAGAAAAAGTGAATTTTGTTCCAGAACGGTTTGAACGGACCTATCTGAATTGGATGGAAAACATACGTGATTGGTGTATCTCCCGTCAACTATGGTGGGGACATCGGATACCAGCCTGGTACCATAAGGAAACCGGAGAAATATATGTAGGCAAGCAAGCTCCGGAGGATAGCGACAATTGGGAGCAGGATGAAGATGTACTAGATACATGGTTCTCATCTGCATTGTGGCCCTTCTCGACGATGAACTGGCCGGATACAGAAGCAGAGGACTTCAAACGTTATTTTCCGACGGATGCGCTTGTCACTGGATACGATATTATCTTCTTCTGGGTTTCAAGAATGATTTTTCAATCAAAGCAATTCACCGGCAAACGTCCGTTTAAAGACGTATTGATCCATGGTCTTGTTCGTGCTGCCGATGGCAGGAAAATGAGTAAGTCGCTCGGCAATGGTGTCGACCCGATGGATGTAATCGATAAGTATGGTGCAGACTCCCTGCGTTACTTCCTATTGACGGGTACTACTCCAGGTCAGGATTTGAGGTTTCAGTGGGAAAAGGTGGAATCCACTTGGAATTTTGCCAACAAAATTTGGAATGCTTCCCGATTCGCTTTGATGAACATGGGGGACTTGCGTTATGAGCAAATAGATTTGACCGGAAAAAAATCGGTCGCCGATGAGTGGATTTTGACCCGACTGAATGAGACCATCGAGCAAGTGACCAAAAATGCGGATAAGTATGAATTTGGCGAAGCGGGACGTCACCTTTACAACTTTATTTGGGATGAACTGTGTGACTGGTATATCGAAATGGCGAAGCTCCCGCTATATGGAGAGGATGAACAGGCGAAACACACGACAAGGTCTGTCCTTGCATATGTACTTGATCAAACGATGAGGATGCTCCATCCGTTTATGCCATTCATTACCGAGGAAATATGGCAGCACCTGCCTCATGAAGGAGAATCAATTACAAGAGCTGCCTGGCCGCTTGTGAAAAGGGAACTCCATAATGAAGAAGCTGCGCAGGAAATGCAACAGCTGGTTGCCATCATCCGGTCCGTAAGAAATATTCGGGCTGAGGTCGATACACCGATGTCAAAGCAGGTCCAGCTGCTAATTCAGACGGAAAACCTATCCATCGCTGAAAAGCTGGAGAAAAACCGTCATTATTTAGAACGATTCTGTAATACGAGCAAGCTGGAGATCTCAGACAATATCGATGCACCTGAAAAAGCAATGTCCGCGGTAGTCACTGGAGCAGAATTATTCCTGCCGCTCGAGGGGTTGATCGATATTGAGAAAGAGATCGAGCGACTCAAAAAAGAACTTGAGAAGTGGAATAAAGAAGTGGAACGAGTGGAAAAGAAACTTTCTAATCAAGGATTTGTCAGCAAAGCTCCAGCAAGTGTAGTCGAGGAAGAAAAACAGAAACAGGCAGATTATTTGGAGAAGCGTGCAAAAGTACAGGCTAGACTGGATGAACTGCAATCTTGATAGAAGTAGAAGAGCACAGGGGTATTTGCATGCCCCCTGTGTTTTTTTGCGTGGACGAATTCCTCATAGTGGAGTTTCATTCCTATTCAAAAAGCGTGTTACCCATCGCTTCGGTAGCATACTTCGCTTTCCGCGGGCACGGCTTCAGCTAACTTGGTAAAGAAAACCGCTTTACCAAGTGGATCTTCAGCTCGTGCTGTTCCCGCAGGAGTCTGCGTATGCTACCTGCGCTAAAAAGCATGCTGATTAAAGGAAGCATAGACTTTTTCCTTGAGAACCAACGAGCCATCTTAAAAACGTTTGTCTGGAAATGTGTACTTCTTTTCATAAAGGACAGTTGGAGTTCCCGTCTTTTCTCCTGTTCTTGGACTTTCTGCTTGTTTTCCTGGCAATGTCTTTTGATGATACGGTGCATGGAGTATTATGAATAAAAAAATTTCGAGGTGTTTCTAAACAGAAATGCTGTTCCTAGCGAAGAAAATACCCGGAGACTCCCGCGGGAGGAAAGGCCTCGGTGAGATCCCGCAGAGCGTCAGCTCGAGGAAGCTCACCAGCCGCCCGCGGAAAGCGCAGGGTATTTTCGCAGCGTCGAATTCCAACTCAACAAAAGTAAGAAGTCAGAAAGACGCATCCAAACTATGTCGCAGTTTATATTTTTTGTTCAAAAGCGACCATCTATTAAAATAGCGACTTTCTCAGCGAAGTCCAGCCTAAAGCTGTTTCAAAAGCTTCCAGTTCCGCAAGGTATTTACGGTCGACTGGTTCTGCCCCTAGGTGTTTGTAGAATTCCTTGGCAGGGTTCTCTTCCAGAACCCAGACCAACAAGGATTCATGTCCATCCTCTAGCAGCCGCTCAGCCATCACTCGGACAAGCTTTCTGCCGATTTGGAGGTTGTGATATTCATCGAGTATGTATAGGCTGTAAATCTCTCCATCATAGGGATAACCCCCGCTTCTTTCCCGACCTCCATTAATGAAACCGACTAGTTGTCCATCTGCTGTTTCGGCCGCAAATAGACAGTGCTGTGGATCGTCAAGCCGATTTTTGAAGGCTGTCGTACGTTGTTTATAGGTTATTTTTTTCAATATCTTCTCAGGTATAATTCCTCGATAAGTGGATAACCAGGAATCGACACTGACCTTGGCGATTTCTGCGGCATCGTCTCTTCCAGCTCTTCTGATGACCATCAAGTTTCCTCCTTGTAGATTTGATGTCGGATCCATTTCACGTATTTTTCCAAAAGATTGATTTCACTAACTTTGCTTAACGTTCTGCTGCCAACCACATCTTCTATTTCATTCAACAACAAAGAACCGGTACTTGAAAATAGAAAATCGATTCCTACCAGGGAAAACGAAAAATGATCGACAATCCTACGGACCAAGTGGATCTCTTCTTCAGACAATTCGTACCACTCAGCAGTCCCGCCAAGTTTATAATTGGCCCTAAAATCATTTTCATTTCTTCGCAGCACGGCACCGATAATTTCTTTCCCCACTACGAACACTCGCAAATCCTTCCCAGACTGTACAGCGCTTCCTTGTATAAGGATATCTTCAGCTTGCAGTTCATTCCTTACAGAAAGCCAGTTATCGAGATTGTTTACTTTGTAGACTTGTTGACCGCCTCTTCCGGTGGCTTCTTTTACGACGAATGGTACCGGAACAGGCAAATGTTCGCCCAGGAGATATTTTTTCAGAAAGATTGTATCCACCATCGGGATACCCAAGGCTGACAATCTTTGATGCGTGACTGCTTTATTGTTGCAGAGGTAAGAAACTTCCGAAGAATTGAATACAGGGATTCCGAGTATTTCTAGTTGCCTGTTCAGCAATGGTTCGATGGTGCGGACGACACAGAAGTCGGGCAATCTCGTGTTTTCGTCGGTTTTAACAGTCAATTTTCCCGCAAACACACCGATGGTAAGTTCTTCCCGAAAGACGAGGAGAAGCTTGATGTCCTGCTTTTCACACTCCTGGGTGAACCAATCAATATAAGCTGTGTTGACAGCAGCATCTTCCCGCTTATAAATCAGCCATCCGGTTACTTGCATTTTATCCCTCCTGAAGCTTCTCTATGATATAATCGATGATCCATGCCGCAACATTTACGTTAGTACAATCGAATATATTGCGGATGTGGGCATTGGAGTTTACCTCACAGACAATGGGAGCCCCCTCCGGCCCAAACAGAAGATCGACGCCGGCAAAATCTGTACCGACGGCATGGGAAGCAGCTACTGCCAATTCTGCTTCCTGTTTAGTTGGTTGATAAACTTCCATTGATCCGCCTGCACTTACATTTGCTCGAAAATCATCCGGGGAAGTGCGCTTCATCGCAGCAACCACTTTGTCCCCGACCACGTTCAATCGCACATCCGTCCCATAACTGGAAGAAATAAATTCCTGCAAAACAAATGGGCGGTCTCGCAGTTCTCCTATTTTGTCTATCAAACCCTGTTCTGTTTCTATTAAGTACACTTGCTCGCCAAAAGAACCAAACGCTTCCTTTACAACCAATGGATAACCGAGCAATTCTCCGGCTTCGATTAGGTTTGCTGTCTCCAAAGCCCTGGAGTTAGGGAAAATCTTTGGACCTGCAATGGTTGCAGGGATAGGAAGATGATGGACTGACAAGGCTTGATAAGTAGCTGTTTTGTCATCACACCGGCTGATTGCCTGTGCACTATTGAATACGGGAATACCCATTAATTCCAGTTGCCTGGCCAGATGTATATCTTTGTCGCCAAACACCACAAAATCAGGCCGTTTGTTATATTCCATCAAAAGAGTGCCGCCTGTCTGTCGATGTAGGGCGAGCAACTCATTGTTTTTGATTAACTTCAGTTCGATTCCCTTTTCTTCAGCTGCTTCCTGTATCCATTCCGCGAAGTCTTTGAATTTCTCGCCAGGCAGGTGTCCGTTATAAATGACCCATCCATTTTTTAACATGTCATTCTCCTTTTTCGTCTGCTAGTGATAGTATATAATGAAGCATGCGAATCTATAAACAAGCAATTTATTTATTGCTGTATTATATTTTAAAAAGCTTTCACACTTTTGAAAAGCAAAACCATAACAGAAATGTTTTGTGTAATGAAAGATACGGGGGTTGCACCATGTTCAGCAATTATCAGGAAGTAAACACGTTTCTGGAGGGAAGGAAACAGCTCGGCGTAAAACCAGGACTCGGACGTGTCCGCTTTCTTCTGGAAAGGCTAGGTCATCCGGAACGAACAATTCAAGCCATCCATGTCGCTGGAACGAATGGCAAAGGTTCAACGGTCACTTACATCAAAGGAATGCTCATGAACGGCGGTTGGAAAGTCGGTACATACACTACACCGCACATCGCGGGACTAAAAGCTGAAATCGAAATTGATGGAAGTTCAATGACAGACACCCAGTCTGTCGAATTGGTCAATCGGATGCTGCCTTTCATTGAAATGTTAGATGAAAGCGGAAATCCTCCGACCGCATTCGAGATCCATACTGTAGCTGCTTTTTGCTTTTTGGGTGAACATGCAGAAATTAGTGTAATTGAAACGGGAATGGGAGGCACAGAGGATGCAACCAATTGCTTTACTCCGCTCCTTTCCATCATCACCAATGTCGGTTTGGATCACCAGCTTATGCTTGGAGAAACCATTGCAGCTATTGCCGGTCATAAGGCAGGCATCATAAAGCAGCGAGTACCGCTTGTGCTCGGGGATGTTTCAGGAGAGGCAGCCACAGTTATTTTAAATAAAGCAAAGGAGTTTCACGCACCTGTTTACCAAATATCAAAGGACTTTTCTATCAAGAAAGTGGCAGCGGAACATCCGGACCAGACGGTATTCACGTTTGAAAGCAATGGATGGTCACAGGAAGCTGTGATTGCGATGGCAGGCAGTCACCAAGTGAAAAATGCAGCGCTGGCTCTTATGGCTGTGAAGCTTTTGAAAGGCCGCTTTCCATTCGAGTGGCCAAAAGCGTTAAAGGGATTGCAACACGCTGTGACTAGTGGCCGATTTGAAAAAATTCATGACCACCCGGGCATCATCGTCGATGCAGCTCATAATCCTGAAGGGATGGCGGCCTTTTTACAAACGGTGAACCACTTTTATCCAGACAAGAAGAAACAATTACTTTTCGCCGCTTTTAAGGACAAGCCTCTCCAAAAAATGCTTCCACAGCTTGAAGATGAGTTTCAAAGCGTCCATTTTACGACTTTCCTGCACGAACGGGCAGCTTCAGCAGAAGTCTTGCAGTCACACTATCCGGCCAAAAACAGCAAGATAGTAGAATGGGAAAAGGTCATCCGCCGTCACTTGGACTCCAGTGGAGAATCTATCTTATTCATCACCGGTTCCTTATATTTCATAGAATTAGTCAGAAAATTCTTTGTTAAACCATGATAAGTATGGTATTTTAAATTTAGGAAATTAAATAAGGCTTAAGACCTAAGTGTGATGAGTTGAAAGTGATAGATAAGTCGGGGAGATGCTGAGAATGGTAAGTAAAAATAAAAAAATTGCTCTTTTAGTTATATGGCTCATTCTATGGCCGCTCCTTACTTGGTGGAGTTATCAGCAATGGAATCCTGATATCCCGGTCAACTGGTATGACTTAGTATTATTCGGTTTTCTCATGTGCAGTGTCGCCCTGTTTCCGATTATCATCAATCAAACGCCCATCTTTTTCGTGAACGGGCTTAGTCTGGCTGTGTTTTTATATTACGGTCTTTTCATCGAAGTCATTCTGACGCAGGTGTCCATCCTCTGTCTTTTGGCCGGTATTCGATTGAAGCGGGCGGAATGGTTTCGCATTCCTATGAATCTTTTCATGTTTTTGATCATTTCGATTATATCAGCTCTGGTCTATTGGTTGTTGGGCGGTAACAATGGAGCGGGCGTGCTGAGGGATCCGCAAAATGCCCTGCCTGTTGCCGGATATGTATTGACTGCTTTTTTTACCAATCAGTTCTCCTTGCGTTTAATCAAGCGATTTGTTTACGGCATAAAGGCTCCTTTTTTTGACAGGGGGCTTATTTGGGAAGCTTATACACTGATTTTGGTCATTCCGATCGGGTTGATCCTGCATTTGTTGTTTGTACAAAATGGGACGACCGCAATTGTGTTCATCGGGTTTCCTTTACTGAGTATTAGTTATATTTTACGGATGTTTCATTCAAGCCAAAAAATCAACTATCATTTGCAAAAAACGAGTGAAATTGGTCATAAGTTGACAGCGCAAATGGAAGTGAATGAGGTCATCGATCTCTTCAATGGGCAAATACATGAGTTGTTGCCCGTGGATTATACGATGGTCTATGAGGTGGAAGATGGATCCAGCATGCGGCTAGTCCGCTTTATCGACATGGAAAGACGAATGGACTTTCCGGAATATGACCGGCTCTTTAAAAATGAAGCTGTAAGCGGTCGGGTTTGGGCGAGTAAACAAGGAGTCCATTATCATCGAAGGAGCCAGTGGGCAGATATGGTCGCCAAACACTTGGAGATGCCGGGAGAAAGTTTGATGTCTGTACCCTTGGAAAGGGATAACGAAGTTGTCGGCGTCATTACACTGATTTCGAAACAAAAGCGGGCATTTGAAAAATCTCAGTTCATGATGCTTTCTATTCTGACTAATTATTTGGCGGTATCGTTGCAAAATGCGAAAAATTACGAAGAGACGAAAATGAGGAGTGAACGGGACGCTCTTACCCGTTTATACAACTTCCGTTATTTTGAAGATTACTTGCATAGGTACTTTACAAGACAGCGGCCGGAAAGTATCACAGATCCATCCTCCTTGATATTGCTTGATCTCGATCACTTCAAAGCTTTCAACGATACATACGGCCATCAAAGTGGAAATGAAATATTGCGGGAACTTGCTGCAAGACTTACAAGGATAATCGGACAGAAGGGGATAACTGCCCGATATGGTGGAGAGGAATTTATCATTTTTCTTCCCAATGCCGATAAATCGGCGGCATTGTTCCTTGCAGAAGTTATTCGCAAGTCTATATCAGAAGACCCTTTTTATCTTTCCGACCACATCATGGACGGGGAAGAAACGATAAAAGTATCTCTGACCGCAAGCATCGGTATAGCTTCCTATCCTGATGAATGTGAAGAACCGATGGAACTCATCCGGCATGCGGACAGGGCAATGTACGTTGGCGCAAAACAAAAAGGCCGAAACCGCGTGGCCGTTTATGAGAAATAGGAACTTTTCTAAGAATTCGCTGTTGCCGGGAAGCGGCCGCAGCTTTTTTGTGGAAGCTTATCCTTTCCGGATTGATAGGGCCGGAATCACGAGGAATGAGGGGGAGTGTTTGTGAACAGGTGGAAGCAGCGGATTATGATGGAAGAAAACGGCATGACGCTTATTGAAGTAGTTGTTTCCATTGCAATATTATCAATCATCATTACGAGTTTTTTCGCTTTTTTTGCTCAGGCAGCCAAGACCAATAAAAATGCGGGCTCGATTGTTACTGCTACTTACGTGGCTGAAAGTTACATGGAAGAAGTTTATCAAATAAGTGTCGACTGTCCAGGTTACACTGAATGCAAAAATAAACTGGCCGACGAATATGGAGATGGAGCAGATAATCGGATCTTCACGGATACTTCGGATGGTTATCAGGTGAGGATAGAGCTGAAACCGTTGATTGAGGACAGTAATATCGGAAATGTGGTGGTCAAAGTCTATGAATCTGATATTTCCCAACTGGAAGCTCAAATGGAAACGACAATTGATTGGAAGGTGCAGCAAGATGACCAATAACAAAGGTTTTACGCTGGTAGAGTTACTGGCTGTACTGGCTTTGCTGGGTTTGATAATCACGCTTGCCGGCTCTGTTTCCTGGTTCGGGCAAAAACAATATACAAACCAGTTAGAGGAGACAAAACAGCAATCGGAAGTCAGGTTGGCCTTAAAGCAAATAACCAAGGACGTGCGTCAAGCCGATTCTTTAACGGTAACGAACAATCAACTGGAACTTGATGAGATTGTTTACCGGTTGGAAGACGGTCTGCTATTACGGGACGGGCGAATGGTTGCCGAAGGGATTGCGGATTTTCTAGTTAAGTCAACGGAACGAGGCACTGGTGTGAAGCTGAAAATAAAGGGTGCTAGTGACGCACATCAATTGTCCGAAGTATCAACCGTTCTGTATATCAGGGAGTAGGGATATTATGATACCGAGAAAAAAATGGAACGGAAAAGGTGAATGGAATAATCAGTCAGGGTCTGCTCTCATTTTCACGTTGATTGTACTCGTCATTCTTTCGGTGCTAGGGTTGAGCTTGCTCGGTGTGATAGTGAACCATACAAAGCTGAGCTCAAGTGAACGGAGCGATCAGTCAGCCTATTATATCGCTGAAGCAGGTGCTGCCTTGAAATATGCTGAAATCGAAACAGCGATCGAACGTTATTATGAGGAGGAAGAAGGGTCTGAAGCAGAAATAAAGGAACTGGTCCAAGCGGAACGGACATACAACAATTTTGAACAGGCGTACGGAAAACAGCCTGAAGCCATCGTGCAAATCGAGGTAGATTCGCCGGACGATGGACAAACCATCCAGTATAGACTTGTTTCCACTGGTACAATCGGCCAGCGTTCCAGAACGGTGGAACGCCCGTTCACCGTAAACTGGATTCCTAAAGACAGCGGAGGCGTCGATTTACCTGACGGGACAGCGGTATATACCAATACGAGTATCGATTTATCAGGTGGTGCGACAATCAAGGGAGGCATCAAAACGAATTCAGATCAGGATGGCTCCATCCGTCTTGATGGGGGAGCCACAGTGGAAGGAAACATCTATGTACCTTTTGGATTGGAAGACCGTGCACTTGATGCTCCGAAATGGATGCTTGATAACTTGCCAAGTCTTCAAGGACAAGCAAAAGGTTCGATGGAAATGCCTGAGTTTCCTGCATTTCCTGAATATCCGCAGGTAGATGACCGACGGTTGCAAGGTGGTGAAACAGGATACATCCAGGAAGGAAGGCTGAAAATCAGGGGCGGAGGAAATTATTCCCTGTCCTTGGAACGGAGCGCTTTTTTCAAAGAAATCAAAATCAGCAGTAACAATAAATTAACCATAGACTTGCATGGCAACAATCTTTCTATAGTCGTTGACCATTTAAATATAGAGAATGGCCACATTGAATTGAAGAACCCGGGTAAGCTGACGTTTTATGTTCGGGATAAAATCACGTTAGGTTCGGGGAGTACGTTGAATGGAGCAGGGGAGACAGGAATTGTCGGTGTATATTACAAAGGGTTGGATAAAGTGAGACTGGCCGGATCACAAGTGATAAAAGGC
Organism: Sediminibacillus terrae; assembly: GCF_009602435.1. Taxonomy (GTDB): domain Bacteria; phylum Bacillota; class Bacilli; order Bacillales; family Amphibacillaceae; genus Sediminibacillus; species Sediminibacillus terrae. The sequence continues at coordinate 122,811 of NZ_VZDQ01000026.1, read as the reverse complement.
TCCCTTTTTGCGGAACGGGCTAATATCGAGTTAACGGGCGGCGGGGGCTTCACCGGACATATTTTCACTGGCGGCTCAAGTGTAAAAGTTGATGGTGGAGCAAGGAGTGCTTACCTTATATATGCTCCAAATGCAGACTTTCATTTTACAGGAGGCGGCCAATTGAAAGGGATGGTTGTTTCCGACTCGCTGACCGGAGATGGGGGCGGCAGGATTGAGTATGAAGAATTCAATCTCGATGAGCTTCCGTTTGTTTCTGGCCGGACGTTGGATATAGAGGAAATCATCACCAAAGAACCAATCAGGGAAACGGACGAACAGGAGGAAGAACATGGCAATTCGCAATAAAAAGAAGCTGGGCGACTTATTGAAAGAGGCGGGAGTATTAACGGAAACGGAAATCGTAGAAACACTCGACCAAAAAAAACAAGGTCAGAAACTCGGGGATGCCTTATTGGAACACGGTTATATTACCGAGCAGCAGTTGCTTGAAGTATTGGAGCTGCAGCTTGGTATCCAAAGTGTGTCGTTATATCGCTATCCCATTGATCAAAAACTTACCGAGCTCGTGCCAAAGGAAATGGCACAGCGCAACGTGTTGATGCCTTTGAATTTGAGAGAAAATACCATGACAGTTGCGATGAATGACCCGATCGACTACTTTTCAATCGATGATTTAGAGTTGTCGACCGGGTTCGATATCAAGCCGGTGATCGCTTCGAAGGATGATATTTTGCAGGCGATCAACAAGTATTACGATCTGGAGGATTTCACCCTGGAAGAAGATGAAGCGGACCTCGCTGATGACGCTCCTGCAGTCCGGTTAATGGATCAACTGCTTCAAACAGGGGTCCATTTAAAGGCGAGCGACATCCATATTGACCCGGCGGAAGACAGTCTATCGGTCCGGTATCGGGTCGACGGCGTATTGCATAAGGAAAGAACAATTCCGAAACGGTTGCAAAACTCGCTGACTGCCCGGGTGAAAATCATGGCTAACTTGAATATTACCGAGACGAGGCTTCCGCAGGATGGAAGAATCCGGGTTATTATCGACGAAAAGCCGATCGATTTACGGATTTCGATTTTGCCGACAGTTTTCGGAGAAAAAATCGTTATTCGGATCCTCGACCTTAACAATATTGTTAAAAAGCTAAATGATCTGGATTTCAGTGAAGAAAATCATCATGCTTATAACAAGCTTATTCAGCAGCCCTCCGGACTGATTCTATTGACAGGACCTACTGGGTCAGGAAAAACTTCTACTCTATATGCTTCAATCAATCAATTGAATCGGGAAGATGTCAATATCATCACAGTGGAAGATCCAGTGGAATATCAGTTGGAAGGAATCAACCAAGTGCAAGTGAATGCAAAAATCGGTCTCGACTTCGCCGCCGGACTCCGGTCGATACTACGACAGGATCCCAATATCATCATGGTAGGAGAAATCCGCGATACAGAAACTGCCGAAATAGCCGTCCGCTCATCCCTCACCGGACATATGGTGTTCAGCACCCTCCATACGAATAGTGCGATGGCTGCGATACCGAGACTGTTTGATATGAAAGTAGAACCATATTTGGTCGTATCGTCGCTATCCGGAATCATGGCACAGCGACTGGTAAAAAAACTGTGCAAGAACTGTAAAAGAAGCAGGGAATTGAATGAAATGGAAAAAGAAATTTTCCAAAGACATAACATTGCAATAGACAGGATTTATGAAGGAATAGGCTGTAACAGCTGTAGACAGACCGGATATAAAGGCAGGACAGCCATTCAGGAACTGCTCGTGATCGATGACGCTGTCCGGCAAATGATGATGGAAAACAGCACGATGTCCGAAATGAAAAAGTACTTGAAGCAGAGAGGCATGAAGTTTTTGATGGATGACGGTCTGGAAAAAGTGATGCAAGGAACCACCAGCCTGGAAGAAGTCTTACGTGTTGCAACTGAAGAGTAAGGGGGAATCAACATGAATCGATTGGATTCTTTATTGGAGGAAGCTTTTTCCCGAAATGCTTCTGATATTCATCTCACAGTAGGGACGCCGCCGGTTTTCCGTATCCATGGGGAGTTAAAGCCGTTCGGACAGGAAATGCTTACACCAGAGGATACGGAGAATATGGTCAAATCCGCGATAAATGACAAGTTATGGGATAGACTGCAGGAGAAGAGAGAAATAGATTTGTCTTATGGCCTACCTGGAATATCACGATTCAGGATGAACATTTTTCATCAACGGAATTGTCTTTCGCTTGCTATACGCGTCGTTCCCAAGGTCATTCCCACTCTGGAAGAGCTCCAACTGCCCGGGGTGATTAAAGAAATCGCTGCCAGCACCCAGGGACTGGTGCTGGTTACAGGGCCGACGGGAAGTGGCAAAAGCACGACACTTGCTGCCATGATTGATTATATGAACAAGACGATGCATAAACACATCATTACGTTGGAAGATCCGATTGAGTACTTACATTCCCACGGAAATTGCATTATTGACCAACGGGAAGTAGGATTCGACACGCAAAACTTCCAAAATGGTTTGCGTGCTTGCCTGCGGCAGGACCCAGACGTCATACTCGTCGGAGAAATGCGCGATTTGGAAACGATAGCGACCGCTATCACAGCCGCCGAGACCGGTCATCTTGTCCTCGGAACTTTGCATACGACCGATGCTTCCTCCACGATGGACAGAATCATCGACGTGTTTCCTTCCCATCAAAAGGGACAGATTCGTATACAACTGGCAAACGTACTGCAGGCGATCATTTCGCAGCGTTTGTTTCAGACCCCTGATAAGCAGGGGCGGAAAGCAGCAACAGAAATCTTGCGGAATACTGCAGCGATAAAGAATTTGATCCGAAACGAAAAGATGCACCAAATTCCGAATACCATGCAGGTGTCCCGCGAGCAAGGGATGCACACGATGACAATGGATATAAAAAAATTGCTGCGAACAAGAGAAATTTCCGAAGAACTCGCCCTTCCTTACCTCAAGGAAAGAGGGTGAGGCTGAATGGCGTATTACCGATACCGGGCGAGAAGCAAGGAAGGAAAGGCTAGGACGGGAAAAGTGAGTGCCGAATCGAAGCAGGAAGCACTGACTTACCTAAGGAGTCAGGGTGTGGTTGTTTATGATGTGGAAGAGCTCAACAGTTTCCTGTACAGAGATATTCATTTGGGACGACAGGTGAAAAACCGTGATTTCGTTTTGTTTTTGCGGCAATTCGCTACCTTGGTCGATGCAGGCATTTCACTGGTTGCTGCCACATCAATCCTGGCTGAACAGGCTGATAACAAATACCTGAAAGCAGCTCTGGAACACGTCAAACAAGATTTGGAGACAGGTGTCCCGTTAACTGATGCAATGGAGAAATATCCAAAAATATTTCCGGAATTATTGGTCAGTATGGTCCATGCAGGGGAAATCAGCGGCAGTCTGGACGACATTCTCGATAATATGGCGGCCTATTACGAGAAGCAATATAGGCTGAAACAGAAGATCGCTTCATCGCTTGCTTATCCATTGGCAGTAGGCGCGATTTCTATTTTGGTTTCCATTTTTCTGCTAGTTTTCATTGTTCCGATTTTTACGGAAATGTTTGCCTCTTTTGGAGAAGATATTCCTGCTTATACGGCAGCCGTATTAAAAATAAGTAGTTTGGCCCAAGGTTATTGGTGGGTAATAGTCATGTTGGCTGTTTTATTTTCCGTCCTCTACCCATACTTAAGCAAAAAGACTTATATCGCAGATCGGTTGGACCGTGCTAAACTAAAACTTCCGTTGTTCGGCAAGTTCTTACAAAAAGCTTTATTAGCCCGGATGACCCAGACGTTGAGCTCGCTTTTGGCCAGCTCGGTTCCGATTTTGCAGGCTATCAGTATTACTGAACGAGTAATCGGCAACAAGATGTTCAAGCAAGTGTTGAAAAGAAGTCGGGATGCTTTGGAAGAAGGGGAATCGTTTGCAGGCCCGATGAAAGAACACTGGGCTTTTCCGAAGCTGGTGACCCAAATGATCGCCGTCGGAGAAAGTTCAGGTTCTTTGGACAAAATGCTGAAAAAAGTCGCCGATTTTTACGAACAGGAGTTGGATGAGGCTTCTGATAAACTGAAATCGCTGATCGAACCGATCATGATCGTGTTTTTGGCTGTGATGGTCGGCGCCATCGTGTTGGCTATCATCATACCGATGTTTTCTATTTTTGAAAGTATTTAACAGAAAATATACGGATTCTAGTAAAAAGGTCCTGTTCAAAGCCGGTTTATATAGTATAATAGGGTTAGTTGAGAGAACAATGGGAGAACCGCCGGAAACCATGGTAGTCGCAGGCTTGTCGACAAAATACATAGTCAAGGAGGAATCATTGATGTTAAGAAGATTATGGAAGAAGTGCAAGGAAGAAAAAGGGTTTACGTTGGTCGAGTTGCTCGCAGTCATTGTTATTTTAGGAATCATTGCGGCCATCGCGGTGCCGGCTATCGGTGGAATAATCGGAAACACAGAGCATAAAGCGGATGAGGCAGAAATCGATATGATTATCGAGGCTGCCCGTATTGCTTATGCAGCCGAAGAATTCGAAACGGAAATTACAGTTGCTGATCTGGTAACCAAAAATTACCTGGAAGAGAAAGACGGTACGGAGCTCCCTACTGGTAAAGTTGTGTATAAGAGCAATCCAGGTGCAGATGAACAAAATTTCGAGTTTACACCAACCACCACTACTACGGAATAGAATGAAGAATACCGAGGGATCCCCGCTGAGGGATCTCTCTGCATATAGGAGAACATGATGACAATCTTTTACCTCTGTTATTTTTTCATCCTCGGATTGATTTTTGGCTCGTTTTTCAATGTTGTCGGCATGCGGGTCCCCAGGCAGCAGTTGTTCGCAAAGAATCGCTCCTATTGCCCGCATTGCGGTCATTTCTTAAAGTGGTATGAGCTGATTCCCGTCCTGTCCTATCTGTGGCAAAAGGGCCGCTGCCGTCATTGCCGCGGCTGCATTTCCCCGATATATCCTGTGACTGAGTCGGGAACCGGCCTGTTGTTTGCAGCATGCTTCTGGCATGTTGGATTTCAAGCAGAACTTTTAGTCGCCTTGCTATTAAGCTCGATGCTCGCCATCATACTGGTATCAGACTTGCGATATATGGAAATACCTGATCGTGTACTGTTATTTTTTTTGCCGCTTTTCTTAGCGGGAAGAATCATTAGTCCGCTTGATCCATGGTGGACAACAATCATTGGCGGTTTCACCGGGCTCGTGCTTCTCGCAGCCATCATCTTTGCCAGCCGTGGCGGAATGGGCGGCGGGGATATGAAACTATTCGGCGTATTGGGAATAGTACTGGGCTGGAAAAAAGTGTTGTTGGCATTTTTTATTTCGACGGTGTATGGAGCGGTGATCACGCTGATTTTACTTGCATTTAAACGGATAGAACGGGAAAAACCAGTTCCCTTCGGTCCTTTTATCGTACTCGGAAGCATTACGGTCTATTTCTTTGGTGATAAATTATTCAACTGGTACTTAACCTCATTTTTTTAAAGTAGGTGGATCATGTTTCAGAAAAATAAAAAGCAAGTCAATTTGATAATCAAAGATCGAGCGATTCGATACATGGTCACAAGTCAGCCGACGCTCACCGGGGTAGTCGATTATGGAGAGATACAGCTGGAAGCCGGAGTCATCATCGACGGGAAAATTTCTGAACCGGAAAGCTTTGCGTCTGTCTTGCGTATGCTTGTATCCAATAAAAAATGGAAAAATAACCGGCTGTCTTTTTGTGTACCTGATGCTTCAGTAACCATCCGCGAGCATTTGGTACCAAAACAACTGAAAAAAGCGGAAATAAAAAGCTTTATCAAAATGGAATTAGAAGAAAACATCCGTCTCCCTTTTTCCGACCCGGTTTTTGACTTTGTCATCATAGGTGAAGAAAATGACCAAGTGAAGATACTATTATTTGCTTATCCGAAAGAACGGATAAATGAATATTTGTATGCTTTCAAGCAATCTGGGCTGGTACCGGTGGTGGCGGATCTTTCCTCTTTATCGCTGTATCGTCTTTATAACGAGCTCGACTATGCAGAGGAAGGCGATCATTTGCTGCTGGCACAGTGGGGAAGGGATGCAGCAGTGCTGACGGCTTTCAACGAAAACAAGCCCGTTTTCACCCGTCAAATTAAATCTGTCCTATCGCAGGATTCGTGGGAGTTAAACGAGGAATCGGAAGAGATAATCTGGCATGGAAGCCAGACAGAAATCGCCGAATCGATTGACGAACAGCTGACAATGCTGGAAAGGTTTTTAGATTTTTATCAGTATTCTGTAATGGACGGAGAGAAACAAATCAATAAACTGCTGCTTTGCGGCGATTTTCCTTTTTTGGAGGAAGTCGAGACTAACCTGAAGGAAAATTATCGGATGCCTATCATCATCCTGGATGATTTGGAAAAGAACATGCAGATGCCGGGAAAATTTGCTGATGTATTGGGATTATCGATAAAAAAGTGATGGTAAATCAAGGTGGGGACTGCCGATGACAATCGAAATCAATTTTATTGCACAACAAAAGAAAAAAAGTTTTGTTTCTCTTATTGCTGTCGTGGTGCTTGTTTTTTTGTTTGCCTGTATCGGATTTCTTTATTGGCAGCATGCTTATTTAAATAGCCAGGTGGATGATATGCAAGTACAGTGGAAGAAAAACAATTCCTCACTCAGTGATCGGACGAGCAGTCACAATATTCAACGACAGCGGAAAGAACTGGCTGAACGGGTGGAAATAGTAGAGTCATCCTTGTTTTCACCAAGGGCGTTAATGGAGGAAATGAACGGCCTTTTACCGGAAAGTGGCTATTTGTCAAATTTTGTTTATGATTCGATGGAAGGTGTGAAACTGACCATGGAATCCGACTCGCTCTCAGGAGCTGCTGCTTTTTCAGAAGCACTGACTAATCAGCCGTATGTCGAGGAGGCAAGTTTGGTCGATGTTTATCCCCAGAAAACGAAAGATGGACAAATCTATCAATCTAGTTTCCGATTCCAAGTGGATACCGCGAGATTCAAGGAGGTGATCAGTGGTGGCGGATAATCACCGTTTCCTTCCAGTGACAATCCTTGCAGCCTTCATTGCCATCGGGAGTTTTTATGCTATTGGTTATCATTTTTATGTAGCTCCGGCAAAAGATAAAAAGAACGAGCTGGAGGAAGAAATACGAATACAGGATCAGGCTTTGCGAAGTCTTGAGTCTGGAGCAAGTGGAGCGAACCTTCCAGAAGGAGCGGGCGCGTTGCAATCGAAGCTTCCGATTGACAAGGAAATGGACCAAATCCTTGTCACCTTAGAAGCTATAGCTGAATCTACTGGAGTAACGCTCAAAGAGCTGGTCGAAATTCAAGAAAGTGAAGAGAGCGCAGAAGGACAGGGAGAATCAGAGGCGATGGCGGAGATTGATAGCTTTGCCTATGAATTGCAAGGCAAATCGGAACAATACGAGGAAGTCGACAACTTTCTTCAACTGTTGGAAAAAGAGAATCGCCTTTTGCGAGTCAATCATTTGGAAATGGCAGGGGAGGAGAATGGAGTTGCTTTCACTGTACATATACAAGGTTTTTATGCCCCGGACCTGGAAGCTCTGTTGGAGGAAAGCATAGGAGAAGCCGAACCAACAACAGAAGAGGAAATTTAAAAATAATGACGGAATTTAATCAAAATGAGGGGCATTTGTAGAAAAGAGGAGAGTTGTCTTAGACAATTCTCCTCTTACTTTTTACCTTTCATATGCTAGAGTTGAAAGAAATTCTAGTAGAGAAACGGGGAAATTGGAGTGGACAAACATAAACCGATCACTGTACGAATCAATGACAACAAAAGGAAGCATGTCAACGCCAAACACGATGAATACCCGGAAGAAAGCAAGAAGACCATCCGTGAACAAGCCGCTGCTTTGGAGAAAAATTTACATGGTTCTGCAAGTCCGCTTTTCGAGAGCCCGATAGAAGAAGGTGCAAGTGAGTGGTATCAGAAAAAGCCACCTGCAAAAAGAAAGCTGCCCGGCATTTATAAGGTGTTTCTTTTTGCGGCATTTTCTGCGTTGGCGATTGGCCTGACATTGGGCTTTATTATGCTTCGAATGTTTGCCGGTATCGATGAATCAAGTGATCCGGGAACATTGCCATCGTCCTACACAAGCCCTGCAAATGACGGCACAGAAAAAGATGGCACAGCTGAAAATGCCGGTGGCATGAAAGGAATGGAAGCCTTTGTCGTCCAGGGAGGGGTTTTTTCATCAAAAGAAAAAGCGGAGGCATGGCAGAAAAATTTCACGGAAGCAGATTTTCCTTCGATGGTATGGGAGCGTGAAGGACAGTACTATCTCTTTGCCGGAGTTGCCGACACTGAAGCCGCTGCCAAAAAAACAGCAGTAGAGATGACTGACAGTGAACTGGAAACCTATGTAAAACCTTGGCAGACAGCAGCCGTCAAAAGTGATTTCACAAAAGAGGAAGCAGAATGGCTGAAGCAGTTCCCGCAATTATGGCAAGACAGCGTGAGTGCTGGAGGAGAGATAAATGGCGAGGATTGGAACGATTGGTTGGGGTTGCTTCCGGAAGATGGTCCGGAATCGTTGCTGCAATTTCATGATAAGGCTAAAGAGCTGACAAACCAAGCCAAGGATTTGTCGATGAACGAGATACAGATTGAACTGCTTTCTCTGTGGAAAATGGCCGTCCAACTGTAATGGTTTACTTAACCCGGAAAGACGCTCGGAATCCCGGGAAACAATAGGGGGAATTCCTGTTTTTCCGTTGGTGGAGTTGTCCAAAATTGTTTTTTGTCTGCTTGAATGCAAGCTGTTTTCTCGGTTACAATAAACGTACTCAATACCTAACGGAAAGGACACTGAGAATTGAAGCTTATTTTAGCCTCCGGGTCACCGCGCAGAAAAAAACTACTGGAACAGGCGGGTTTGCAGTTTTTTGTAGAAGCACCCGATATAGACGAACGATCGGTTACCGCTGGTAATGCAAGAGAGCTGGTGGAAAAACTGGCCGTGATGAAAGGGGAAAAGCTGAATCCTGCCGGAGAAGAGGTGGTGCTCAGTGCCGACACGGTAGTCAGCTTGCATGGACGGATTCTCACCAAGCCAGATAGCCGGGAAAAAGCATTCTCCATGCTTTCAGATTTGAACGGAGAAACACACCAAGTACATACTGGAGTTTCTATTCGTTCGCAGGGTAAATCTATCGTTTTTTCTGTCGCAACCAAGGTCACCTTTTGGGAAATGACCGATGAAAAACTGGATGCTTATATCGACACCGGCGAACCTTTCGACAAGGCTGGTGGTTATGGCATCCAGGGAAAGGGCTCGTTATTGGTCCGGGAAATTCATGGTGATTATTTCAATGTGGTCGGCCTGCCGCTGTCTAAGGTGGTCCGCGAGCTTGAGCATTTTGGCATTGTCCCATCTTCCTCCGGGTAATTGAGGTTTATCTAAAAGGGGCTGATAAATGCTATGGTGCAAGCGGATGTTACGTTGAAACATGTTCCCAAGCAGGATAGACCAAGGGAACGACTGATTGAAAAAGGACCGGCGACATTATCGAACCAGGATTTACTTGCCATATTGCTTGGTACTGGTACGAAGGATGAATCGGTCACCACGCTTTCTCAACGTGTGTTTATGCATTTTGAGGGGCTTGATTTACTGAAGGACGCTACGATTGAAGAATTGACTGCAATCAGGGGAATCGGCACAGCCAAGGGAGTTTTGATTCTGGCTGCGATTGAATTCGGTAAACGCCTCCACCGTTTTCGACCGGACGAACGGTATGTCATCCGCAGTCCGGAAGACGGAGCAGATTATATTATGGAAGAAATGAGAAACCTCAATCAAGAACATTTTGTTGTAATTTTTTTAAACACCAAAAATCAAATCCTCCACAGACAGACGATCTTCATAGGCAGCTTGAATGCTTCGATCGTCCATCCGAGAGAAGTGTTTCGCGAAGCGGTAAAACGCTCTGCTGCTTCTATTATCTGTGCACATAACCACCCATCCGGCGATCCATCCCCTTCTCAGGAAGATATCCATGTTACCAAGCGTTTGTCCGAGTGTGGCAAGATGATCGGCATCGAACTTTTAGATCATATAGTGATCGGCGACCGTAAATTTGTCTCATTGAAAGAAAAAGGGTATCTGTAACACTATCTATTTTTAATTTTTTTTCGTATAATTATATAGGCGGATGATACAGTCAGCGCCATGCTCGGGATTCTTTCCAGGGTTTGGCGCTTCTTCTCATGCAGCTTTCTGCATTGAAGATGGATGGCAAGTGTCCGCCCGAACAGGAAATCCGTCATTGGAACTGCAATGGGATTAATTGCAAGTTATGTCGGTAATCGATATAGTAAAACATACAAAAGAATGTAATGACAAGATTATGAGATGTGTTGGAAAGGGAGATTTTTTTGGGAAGATTCAGTTTATCACAAGACTTAGGTATAGATTTAGGAACGGCGAACACGCTGGTATTCGTCAAAGGCAAGGGTGTTGTCGTAAGGGAGCCGTCTGTTGTAGCCAAAAACACAGCGACTGGTGAAATAGAAGCAGTTGGCAGTTCTGCACGAAATATGATCGGGAGGACGCCGGGTAACATTTCCGTCATACGTCCGATGAAAGACGGAGTTATTGCGGATTACGACACGACTGCTGTCATGATGAAATACTACATCAAAAAAGCGCAAAAAACCCGGTCTGCTTTTGCCCGCAAGCCGAATGTCATGGTTTGTGTGCCTTCAGGAATCACGATGGTCGAGGAAAGGGCGGTCATCGATGCTACGAAACAAGCAGGCGCCAAAGATGCATTTCCGATTGCAGAACCTTTTGCTGCTGCGATAGGTGCCGGCTTGCCTGTATGGGAGCCTACTGGAAGCATGATTGTCGACATCGGTGGAGGCACTACGGAAGTCGCTATCATTTCACTCGGCGGTATTGTGACCAGTCAATCTATCAGAACAGCAGGCGATGATATGGACGATGCAATCATTCAATATATTCGCAAGCAATACAATCTGATGATCGGTGAACGCTCGGCGGAATCCATCAAAATGGATATCGGATCCGCAGGTAGTCCGTCCGAAGTAGAAGAGATGGATATCCGTGGGAGGGACCTGTTGACAGGCCTGCCGAAAACCATCACCATCACATCGGATGAAATTTCTTCATCTCTGCAAGATACGGTATCTTCCATTGTCGAAGCAGTCAAAAATACGCTGGAAAAAACACCTCCAGAGCTTGCGGCAGACATTATGGACCGGGGAATTGTCCTGTCAGGAGGCGGCGCACTGCTTAAAGGGCTGGATGATGTCATCAGCGAGGAAACAAAAATGCCGGTATTTGTTGCGGAAGAACCGTTGGACAGTGTAGCTATTGGCACAGGGAAAGCATTGGAGTACATCCATCACTTTACCTCCCAACCTAACGTATCCAGTCGATCCTCGATGAAGTAAGTAGGTGTTAATTGATGTCTTTTTTTAGAAGAACACGTTTGTTCATCATTTTAATTGGTTTTATTGTACTGGTTGCCTTGATCGGATACTCTATGAGTGATCGGAGCAATCTTACAGTGGGTGAGGAGTTCTTGAAAGATACGGTCGGATGGCTTCAGGGAGTGGTCCACCGGCCGGCAGAGTTCACCAGCAATATTTTTTCCAATATTGATGAAATCAAACATACGTATGAAGAAAACCAACTATTGAAGGAGCGGCTGGCCGATCATAAGTCACTGCTCTATGAGATACAGGAACTGAAACAGGATAACGAAGAGTTACGGCAGATACTGGACAAAACCGAGTCCATTTCTGATTATGAACCGATTCAGGCCTCTGTAAGGAGCCAAAGTCCAGAACCTTTTTTCAAAGAAGTAACCATCAATAAAGGGGAACAGGATGGCGTCAAAAAGAATATGGCAGTTATTACAGGCCAAGGTATGGTCGGCAAAATTAAATCAGCTGCCGAATTTTCTTCCACTGTCCAATTGCTTAGAGGCTTTGACGGAACCAACAGGATTTCTGTAACAGTTTCCCAAGAGGACAAAGAGGACGAGTCTGGGTTTGTCATTGGTTACGATGAAGAAAAAGAAGCATTGATGTTAAAGCTCAATTCCTATGAATCTGAAGTCGAAGAAGGTGCCTTAGTCGTTTCATCCGGTATGGGCGGGGTATTCATCCGCGGTCTGGAAATCGGGACGGTTAAAGAAGTCACTCCGGACAAATACGGTCTTACCCAAATGGCTTATGTCACTCCTGCAGCCGATGTCGATAACATGGATCATGTGATCGTCGTCAATGCAGCTGAAGGGAATCAGCAGGAGGAGGAAGAATAATGGCGAAATTCTACCTTCCTCTTTTTCTTTTACTTCTGTTGGTACTCGAGGGCGTGGCGGTCGACTTTCTTCCGAACAGCCTGGTGACCGGCCGCTGGATGATCGCTGCACATTGGGTATTGTTGTATTTGGTGTTAATCAGTATTTTTTACGATCTGGAAAATACATACGTATCGGTGCTGTATGCCATTGTCTTCGGTTTGATGATTGATATCGTTTATACTAGCGTCTTAGGCGTTTACATGTTTATCTATCCTTTAGTCGTTTATGGAATCCATGGTCTGAAAAAATTGCTTCATACCAATTTTTTGGTGGCGGTGGTTCTTGCCGCCCTGGCAGTTGTTCTGGCAGATACTGGTGTCTATATAGTATACTCCTTTATTGGTTTGACCGAGCTGCCTTGGCAGGATTATTTCTATATTCGTCTGATTCCGACTCTTCTGGCCAATCTGTTGCTTTTAATCCTAATTTACCCATTGACAAAAGCGAAGTTGTCCAAATGGTCAACGGAGCGTTTCAACACTTCTGGGAAGTTTTGAGATTTAACGGAATGTTCTATCTCCTGAAAAAGATATAAATATAAAAGGTTTGAGGTGAATGATCGTGGCAGGCAGCAAGCAATTAATAACGATAAAAGGAACTCGGGATGGTCTTACCCTGTATATTGATGATTCATGCTCATTCAGTGAAATGCTAACCGAACTCGAAGCAACCCTGTCCACTAATCATGTGGCAGAAGATGAGCCGATGATCACTGTTACCATTCAGCTGGGGAACCGTTATTTACACGAAAATCAAGAAGAACAACTGCGCGAGTTGATCCGCAGTAAAAATAAATTGGTCGTTCAATCGATCGAATCAAATGTCATTCCGAAAAAACAGGCGCTGGATTGGCTCGAGGATAGTGAAGTCAAGGTGGTCAACAAGGTAGTCCGTTCTGGACAGGTAATCGAGGTCCAGGGGGATATGTTGCTGATCGGTGATGTGAATCCTGGCGGAAAAATCATGGCTAGCGGGAATATTTTCGTGATGGGGAATTTGCGGGGAGTCGCCCATGCAGGAGTTCCCAACAATCGGGAAGCGGTGATTGCCGCTGCATATATGAAGCCAACCCAGCTGCGGATAGCTGATTATATCAGTCGTTCCCCAGATTATGAAACAGAAGGCGTTTATATGGAATGCGGAATCATCGATCATGAGCAAGAAAAAATCATTATCGACCGTCTACAGATTTTGGCACGTAAACGACCTGATATAAACGGGTTTGAAAGGAGAATGATACATGGGTGAAGCAATCGTAATTACTTCAGGTAAGGGCGGCGTCGGCAAAACCACCACAACTGCCAATATAGGTACTGCGCTCGCGTTGATGGAGAAAAAAGTTTGTCTGATTGATACAGACATCGGGCTCCGTAATTTAGATGTTGTCATGGGGCTTGAAAACCGGATAATTTATGATATCGTCGATGTTATCCAGAAGCGCTGTAAATTGAAACAGGCATTGATCAAAGATAAACGATTTGATTGTTTGTATCTGCTTCCTGCAGCCCAGACGAGTGATAAATCGGATCTTACTCCCGAGGGGATGGAAGCGATTGTTGCTGAATTGAAACAAGAATATGATTATATTTTAATAGATTGTCCAGCTGGCATTGAACAGGGTTATAAAAATGCGGTTGCCGGTGCCGATAAAGCAATTGTCGTCACGACACCGGAAAAATCAAGCGTGCGGGATGCAGACCGGATCATCGGTTTGTTGGAAAAAGAAGAAAAAGTGGAACCGCCCCATTTGATTGTTAACCGTATCCGGAATCATATGGTTAAAAATGGCGATATGCTGGATGTGGATGAAATCGTTCAAATTTTGTCGATTGAATTACTGGGGATAGTTGCGGATGATGATGAAGTGATCAAAGCTTCCAATCATGGTGAACCCGTTGCTTTTCACCCGAATACAAAAGCCTCCCTGGCTTATCGAAACATCGCCCGCCGGATTCTTGGCGAAACGGTACCTCTATTGTCACTGGAAGAAGAAAAAGGCATGTTCGCCAAAATGAAAAAATTCTTGGGAATGCGCTCCTGAAGCTGATATGTTTGTTACCAATCTCTCAACCTGCCGATGACAGGTTGAGAGATTTTTTGTGGGGTAATGCCATTATTGGCAGGAATACACTCGGTTCTAATCTTGAGACGTCGGCTGGCTGTACCGAGAGCCCACTATGTTTTCCGCAACCGGTGAACAGCCTTCGAAGCCGTACTTGTCACGAAAAAGCAAATCCCCCTGTTCCGTAAAGCTTGGGCGTGTCGGTTCCGCGGGGGAACTTTATCATCATTTCCTTGCCATGAACTTTTAAACGGATGGAATAGACGAAGTTTAAAGGGAAGGGTTTGGAGGACAGGTATATCTTTTTTTATTGCTTCATAGACTTGTACAAATCCCGCAAAGGAAAGTGAAGCAAATGAAAAAAGATGTCAGACAAATCAGGAAAAACATTGCGAAAAGAAAAAGAGAACATCCGTTAAATCAATCACTTCCGGATAAACAAGCAGTGACTCCTTTCCCGCAAGAAGAAGAAAAACACGGTTATCTTCCTTTCACCCCTAGTCAAGGGACAAGCCCGGGCACACGTAAAGAAAGTTTTGCTGCCAGCTTAATGTTGAAAGGCATATTAGCGGGCGTCCTGTTTTTTGGTGTCTCGATGATACATCAGCTGGAAGCCAGTTGGAGTGAACGTCCCAAACAATGGACGACCGAGGCCTTCACTGAAGAATTCCCATTCGCTTCTGTGAACGCATGGTATCAAAGTAAGTTTGGCAACCCTTTGGCCATGGTGCCGGATCAAGAAGAGACGGAAGAACTTCCGGCTGTGCTTCCAGTTAACGGGACAGTGAGCCAGTCCTTTCAATCAACTGGGGAAGCTATCCGTATAGCTGCCGACGAGAAGTCCGAAGTAGTCGCAGTGAAAGACGGAACAGTGATTTTCGCTGGCAATAAACCGGATACCGGGAAAACAGTCATCGTACAGCATGCCGACCGGAGTAAGAGCATTTATGGATACTTGACCAATATCGATGTTTATCAATATCAGTTCATTGGGGATAATCACGTTATCGGGCAGTTTGATCCAGTAAAAGGAGAGAAACAAGACATTTACTTTGCGATACAAAAAAACAACCAATTTCTCGACCCTGTACAGGTGATGCAAGTTGACGAGCAGTCATAACATGGTTCCACAACTGCATATTCATCCGATATTATGGTTGTTCGCACTTACTGCAGTCCTGACTGGTACCCTTGCAGAATTTCTGGTTATTTTTTTTATTGTTGTCATACATGAACTTGGTCATTACCTGGCAGCGAAGTGGTATGGCTGGCGGATAAGAAAAATCAATCTATGGGTTTTCGGCGGAGTGATGGAAACGGAAGAACATAGCAGCAAACCAATCAGGGAGGAAGCTTGGATTATTGCTGCAGGACCACTGCAGCACCTGTGGATTTATGGTGTGTTGTTTTTATGCAAAGAAAGTTCCGCAATGCCCGCTTCCCTCGTCGAAATCGGCTTTCTATACAACACAACCATCTTATTGTTTAACCTGCTGCCGATTTGGCCACTTGACGGGGGGAAAATGGTATTTTTGTTATTATCCTATATTTTTCCTTTCAGGTTGGCCCACACCCTGACAATTGTCAGTTCAATCGCCTTCTCCTTGGCTGCTGTTGTCTCGTTGCTCCTTTTTTTTCCTTTTACATTGAGCGCTGTCATGTTGACCGGTTTTATATTATGGGAAAATCGATTAGAATGGAAGCAGCGTTATTATATTTTTCTACGGTTTTTGTTGAAACGTTATTTGACGCCAATTACGGAAAAATCGAAAATACGGCCGGTTATTGTTAATCCCAATACAAGGCTGCTTCACGTGTTTTTCCGGTTTAAGCGCGGACAGACACATCACATTTATGTGAAACCGTCCAAAAGGCAATCCGATTGGCTGGAAGAACATACTTGCCTTGACGCCTATTTCAAGATGAAGCAGCACCAGATAAGTGCAGGTGAATTACTTAGCCGTTCCAAGTGAGGATGATCAAACTTGCTGACAATTTATTTATTGACACAAGCAACAGAAAAAATCGGAATAATCGAATCGGATGGAGTAATCAAAGAGTTTGTCGTCGATCGTCCTGGTTGGGAGGACCAAGTAGGAAATATCTATCAGGCCCAGGTTGCCAATATGGAAAAGGGACTGCAGGCAGCCTTCATCGAAATTGGAACTGGTAAGCCCGGGTTTTTACCTAAAAAGGAATTGCCGGAACTGAGAAAAAATCCCACACGTAAACTGGAAAATGTAATCACTGAAGGGAAACGTTTGTTCGTGCAAGTTCAAAAGGCGGCATACGGGGATAAAGGAGCAAAGCTCACAGCCAATCCCACCCTGCCAGGAATTTCGATTATATATATGCCCTTTGGAGGTTATGTGGCTGTTTCGAAAAAAATTGATGAACCGCAACGGAGCGAGTGGAGGGAAAGGTTGGGATCTCTCCTGGGCCCGGAAGAGGGGGTCATCGTCCGGACCAGCTCTGCCAATACCGACTTCGCAATGGTCGTGGAAGAATTGAACAGACTGCGCCAGCAGTGGGATGAGATTACAAGGAAAGCCGCTTCTGCCAAAACTCCTTCCTGTATATATGAGGACCGGTTAATTCCCGAGCGGTTGCTTCGACGTTTTGCACCGGATAAGGTGGATAGAGTGATAATCGACAGCGCGGATTTGGCTCGGAGAATCAGACGGACCTTTCCTGCTTTGGCAGAAAAGACAGAGTGGAAGAATGACATGACAAACCACCTTCCCTTTTCTGTGAACCAGCTTGTGGAAAAAGCAACCCGGAGACGTGTGAAGCTGCACAAAGGGGTAGAGCTATACATAGACCAAACGGAAGCAATGACCGTAATCGATGTCAATTCTGGTTCTTTTACAGGAAGGAACAGTAAACAACATACCGCGGAGAAAACGAACCGTATCGCAGCAGAAGAGGTTGCAAGACAATTGCGGTTGCGAAATATTGCTGGTATTATCGTGGTGGACTTCATCAACATGGATAGAGACGAAGCCCGGTCCAACCTGCTCCGTCATTTTCGACAGCATTTAGCCGATGATCCGACAAGGACAGAGATATATGGGTTCACGAATCTCGGTCTCCTGGAGATGACCAGAAAAAGAGAATCGTATTCTCTGTCGCATTTGCTTCAGGACAACAATAATAGCGGATCGTCGCTTTCTGCTTCAACGCTTGTCTACATGCTTGAAAGAGATTTGTATGATGCATCTTACAGCGGGAATGAGGCAGTAGTTGTGGTGGCAAGTCACGAATTCATAAAGTTACTTTCACAGTTGCTTTCCCTTCCAGAGCTCGCGGTTAAATTGGGCATTTCGTTATACACGATTACCGACGACTGTCTGAGAGCAGGTTATCAGCTCGGTTTTACAGGAAGCCAGAAGCAGGTGGAAGTGTACCTCGATAGCAAACCGGCAGAAAGTGTTGACAAACTTTTTTAAACTATGGTAACATCAGTATGTTATTCATCGTAGCACCCGCTGCTACAACCGCTCAGAACAGGTCGATAAGTCAACCTCGTTGACACCTGAATGGCGAGTCTTAGTCTAACGAGGAGGTGCAGAAGTATGTACGCAATTATTGAAACTGGTGGTAAACAAGTGAAAGTAGAAGAGGGCCAAGCTATCTACGTAGAAAAAGTAGAGGGTGAAGACGGCGCTACTGTCACTTTTGATAAAGTACTTGTTGTCGGTGGAGATGACGTGAAAGTCGGTGCTCCATATGTTGATGGCGCTACTGTCACTGCTAAGGTCGAAAAGCAAGGCCGCGGCAAAAAAGTAACTGTCTTCAAATACAAGCCGAAAAAGAACTACCATCGTAAACAAGGTCACCGTCAGCCTTACACCAAACTGACCATTGATAAAATCAATGCATAAGGTTTGATAGCATGATTCAGGTGGCTGTGTATCGTAAACAAGGCAATATCCATGCGTTTGAATTAAGTGGTCATGCTGATAGTGTATCAGAAGGCTATGACTTGGTCTGCGCTGGTGTTTCAGCAGTTTCTTTCGGATCCGTGAACGCCGTTATCCGTCTTTGTGAAATCGAACCGATTATTGAACAGGCTGGCGAAGA
This sequence comes from Sediminibacillus terrae, assembly GCF_009602435.1. Taxonomy (GTDB): domain Bacteria; phylum Bacillota; class Bacilli; order Bacillales; family Amphibacillaceae; genus Sediminibacillus; species Sediminibacillus terrae. The sequence continues at coordinate 104,232 of NZ_VZDQ01000026.1, read as the reverse complement.
AGGCGGTTATTTACGGATGGAACTGCCTGAAAACTTAACAGATGAAACAAAAGCGAAAGCATATTTACTGCTTGAGGGTATGATGGTATCCTTGGAGACCATAGCAAGAGACTATGGGAAGTATATTACCATCTCTGAAAAATAAGGAGGTGCAAACCAAATGCTACGTCTTAATCTACAATTTTTCTCCCAGAAAAAAGGTCAAGGTAGTACGAAAAACGGACGTGATTCCGAATCGAAGCGTCTTGGTGCGAAGCGTGCAGACGGACAATTCGTAACAGGCGGATCTATTCTTTACCGTCAACGCGGTACAAAAATCTATCCAGGTGCTAACGTTGGACGCGGCGGAGACGACACGTTGTTCGCTAAAGCCGACGGCATCGTTAAGTTTGAACGTGTGGGACGCGATCGCAAAAAAGTGAGCGTGTATCCGGAAGTACAAGAAGCTTAATGAAAAAAAGACCCTAACCAGTAGAGGCTAGGGTCTTTTTTTATGCCTGTACATAAATAGAAATTAGCCCTGTTTTCGTTCTCCGGCTTTTTTGCTATAATTTTGATAACTGAGTGGGGGGCGGATAACAAGATGGAACCCGAAAAGGTTGTAGATCTATTAAGTCATTATCGTCATGATTGGATGAATGCGATGCAGTTGATTAGCGGTTATGCTTCAATGGGAAAACTGGATAAAGTGAAGGAAAAAATCCATCAAATCGGTGCTGAAATGGAGAAAGAACGGCGAATTTCAAATGCATGCCTGCCACAAACCGCACTATGGGCGATAAGTTTTAATTGGCATCACAGCAATTTGCGGCTTGATTACGACATTTCACTGGAATCAAACGGGTATTCTATATATGATGAAGAGATAGTGTCCCGGCTGAATAGGCTGATAGAAGTGATCAGCCAGCATGCAAACGAAATGGAAATGTACGAGGGGTATCTTACTCTCCATTCCGACCAATCGGATCAATTAGTCGTATTATTGGAGTTTTCCGGGGTGTACCAAGAACCTGGAAAGATGGGCAAAGAACTTTCTGAACTTGACGAACGATTTCTCGTTACGGTTTCAGAATCAGAAAAAAATCGATGTACAGTCAAATGGGTGTGCAGCTGAAGAGGTGATCAACTATGTTTGTCGATCAAGTGAAAGTGTATGTGAAAGCAGGGGATGGCGGAAATGGCCTGGTTGCTTTTAGGAGAGAGAAATACGTACCGATGGGCGGTCCTGCCGGGGGAGACGGCGGGAACGGCGGTGATATCGTGTTTGAAGTGGACGAAGGTTTGAATACATTGATGGATTTCCGTTACCAAAAACATTTTAAAGCAAAACGCGGAGAAAACGGCATGAGCAAGGGACAGCACGGAAAGAATTCCGATCCCCTCGTATTGGCTGTTCCTCCAGGAACAACTGTGAGAGATGATGATACAGGACAAGTCATTGCAGATCTTGTAGAACATAAACAACGAGCGGTGATTGCCCAGGGCGGTCGCGGAGGACGGGGAAATATCCGGTTTGCGACCGCGAGGAATCCGGCGCCGGAACTGGCCGAAAATGGGGAGCCTGGACGGGAGCGTTATATCCAAATTGAATTGAAGTTGATCGCTGATGTCGGATTGGTCGGCTTTCCAAGTGTCGGGAAATCCACCTTGTTATCGGTTGTCAGTGCAGCAAAACCGAAAATCGCTGATTATCATTTCACGACTTTATCCCCTAATCTAGGGGTAGTGGAAACGACGGATCATCGCAGTTTTGTCATGGCGGACCTGCCTGGTTTGATAGAAGGTGCCCATGAAGGCGTCGGATTAGGGCATCAGTTTCTGCGTCACGTGGAGCGGACCCGGGTGATTGTACATGTGATCGACATGGCAGCCAGTGAGGGGCGTGATCCATACGAGGATTATGTAGCCATAAACAAAGAATTGAAGGAGTACGACATGGCTCTGGAAAATCGGCCGCAAATAATTGTCGCCAATAAAATGGATATGCCAGGTGCTGAGGAGAATCTAAAGGAATTCCATGCGAAAATGACGGACGACCATCCTGTCTATCCAATTTCTACGGTGACAAGAGAAGGGGTACGCGAGCTGTTGTTTGCCGTCGCAGATTTACTCGATACGATACCGAAAGAGAGTGCGCCGATCGAAGAGAAGGAAGAGCGTGTTGTCTACAAGTATGAGCCGGAGCAGGAAGGTTTCCAAATAACCCGTGATCCGGACGGTGCTTTTGTCCTTTCAGGGGAGCGTATCGAAAAACTGTTCCGAATGACGGACTTCAACCGTGATGAGTCTGTTAGAAGATTCTCCCGGCAAATGCGGGGGATGGGAATAGACGAAGCCCTCCGCAAGCAGGGAGCCGAAGACGGGGATACAGTACGGCTGCTGGATTATGAATTTGAGTTCATTGAATAAATATGGACAGGCGGAGCCAGGCAAATACAAAGGGGAATAAACCGATGGCTGAAAAAGAGGAAAAATTTTATCTGGTACGAAGTGACATTCTTCCGGACGCCATGAAAAAAACTATTGAGGCAAAAGCACTCATTGAACGCGGCAAGGTGGAATCTGTATTCGACGCGGTGAAACAAGTCGATTTGTCGCGGAGTGCTTTTTATAAGTATCGGGATGCAGTATTTCCTTTCCAGGCAATGGTAAAAGAGCGGATGATCACCTTGTTTTTCCACTTGGAAGACAGGGCAGGAACATTGTCCAACCTGCTGGATACGGTAGCAAAAGCAGGGGGGAATATTTTGACCATCCACCAGACGATTCCGCTTCAAGGAAAGGCCAATGTGACATTGTCCTTGAATACTTCCGCCATGACTGTTCAAATCGAGACGTTGATTCAACAATTGAAACGGCTTGATTTTGTCGATAAAGTGGAAATATTAAGTTCTGGTGCTTAGAACAGGGGGAAGCATGTTGACGACGAAGAAAATAGGGTATTTGGGGCCAAAAGGGACTTTTACAAAAATTGCAGTAGATTCCCTTTTTAATGGAGAAGAAAAAGCGGATTTTGCGACCATTCCTGAATGTATGGACGCTGTCGAGCATGGAGCAATCGACATAGCTGTCGTGCCATTGGAAAATGCGATTGAAGGAACGGTACACTTGACGATTGACTATATGATTCATCAAGTCAGACTTCCTATCGTTGCAGAAATTGTTGTTCCGATCAAGCAGCACCTCCTGGTGAACGAAAGAGCGACCGGGTCTTTGTCGGATATAGCTCATGTATATTCGCACAGCCATGCAATTGCACAATGTCATCAATTTTTGCATAAACAACTGCAGCAGGCGGATGTGCATTACACCACTTCTACAGGAAAGGCAGCAGAGATGGTTGCAGCATCCGATCCGACAGCTGCTGCAATTGGCAACAAGCTTGCTGCAAAGGAATATGGATTAACAATCCTGGCAGAGGATATTCATGATTATCCGAATAATCATACAAGGTTTGCGGTGTTATCGAAACAAGAGGAACCGCTAATCAGCAATGGTCATGTGGCAGGTACGCAAAAAACAACATTGTTGATTACGCTCCCAAGCGATTATGCGGGTGCATTGCACCAGGTGTTGTCTGCTTTTGCCTGGCGGAAAATGAACCTATCCAAAATCGAATCTCGACCGATGAAGACAGGCCTGGGAAATTATTATTTCATCATTGATGTCAACCAGGCATATGACCAAGTGTTGTTTCCCGGGGTGAAGGCCGAATTGGAGGCGTTGGGCTGTAAAGTGACACTCCTCGGTACATATCCCGTCTACCAAATGAATATGTAAAAGTAGTTTTGCTGCCGGCAGGGATGATGCAAGTCATTCCGGCCGGCAGCTTGTATTTTTTGGGCATATTTTTCATGATCATCGAATATTTCATCAACCTTTCTGGGGCATTCGCATATGTTGTATGGAATTGTTCTGTAATTCAGGCTCGTTAGTGTCTGCCATAATTATACAGAAGGGAGTTTCAGTATTGAGAATTCATGTAGTGCAAAAAGGAGAAACATTGTGGGAAATAGCCAAAAAGTATGGAGTGGATTTTGAAGAACTGAAGCAGGTGAATTCTCACCTGTCCAACCCGGATATGATCATGCCGGGGATGAAAATCAAGATACCGGGCAATTCTGTTCAAGTTAAACAAGAGGGAAGTTTAGATAAGGAAATGCAGCAATACCCTCCGCAAACAGCACAACAAAAACAGAAGAAGAAGCAACAGGAAAGCCAGCAGAAGCCCAAGGAAAAAGAAAAGCCGGATACACAGCCACAGGCTGGCAAGCAGCCTGCAAAGCATCCTTGGAAGGATACTTCGCCAAAAGCATTTCCGGTGATCAAGGAAGATGACCATAAGAAACCTCTTTCTAAAATGATGGACGTTCCGAAAGTGCCCATGATGGAACAGCACATGGAAAAGTTTCCGATCAATATGACAGTGCCGAAAAAGCCGTCCTATGAGTCGCCAAAAAAACACGAGGATAAAAAATGGAAACAGGAAAAACCGACCTATGAAATGCCTGCACATACAATGCCGGCACAACAGCCGATGCCTTTCAACTGTTATCAACCGATGCCATACTGTATCCCGATGCAGCCTATGACCATGCCGGTACATCATTATCCGATGGGTGATATGATGCCTTGTGGGCCGCAATTCGGGGTGGAGAATATGACGGCCGGTCATTCTTTTTCTTACCCTGCTGTGCAAGGTGTCTCGCAGGGGATGGAAGACTTGATGGAATCCTCATCTTCAATGGAAATGCCACAGATGCCGCAAAATGTGGCAGGAACGCACACTGACGATTGCGGTTGCGGGGGTTCATCCCTCATGGGGCAGTACGCCGATCCGAATCAGTTCATGGCTGGAAATCCAGGTCAGCAATGGCCGGGTTATGGTTATCCTGGATTTATGCCGCAGCAAGGCATGCAGCCTTACGGTGGGCAAATGATGCCACAGCAAATGTATCCATCCCACCAACAGTTCCAACCCCAACAGCCATATACAGGGATGACGAATTTCAACCCACCATATCCACCTTATTCCCGGGAGGAAGAAGAAGAGAGTGAATAAGCCAGAACTTAGAGACGAAGCCTTCAAGGCTCGTCTCTCTTCCTTTTTACAAAAGAGGGCAAACTTGTACCTGAAAAAAGTAAGTTTCCTGAAGAACTCTGTTTTCGCTATCCGTGATGAACATGGCCGGGAGTATATTCTGAAAGGAATCAGGCAAATAGCATCAGTACAGCAACAACTCGATTTTCAAGTCGCTTATGCTGCTTCGGGCATTGTCAGGTTTGTCCATTTTCCAAATGGGGAACTCTTTTTATATGAATATGGTTACTATTGGCTTTTAATGCCTCACCGGGCGGGAAAGTCTCTTCATTTCGCCGACAAGCAGGACAGAGAAATGGCGGTAAAGGCCCTCCGTAATTTTCATTCGGCAGCCAGGGGAATTAACGTGTCGGATCCAGTCATCCGGCCGCCGCTGTTGTACAAGTGGGAAAATCGGTTGCAAAAGTTTTCCAAAACCCGAGTTCTCTTTGATAATGCTGGAAAGGGTAGCTTGGCCAGGGAAATCATCGACAGGACGACCGCCCTTTTGGAACAGTTGCGGAAGGATGTCGACTGGTATGCAATAGAAAAAAAGGCAGTAGATCTACACTGTTGGACGCACGGCGATGTCGCTTCCCACAATTTTTTACGGACAAAATCGGGAACAGTGGAAGTCATCGACTTTGATTTGCTCAGTCTGGCTCCGGAAAGTTACGACTGGATTCAAATTGGCCAGCGTTTTTTGTCTTACATCAATTATGATGTAAATCAATTATGCAGGAATGTTTTCCCGGAAAATGAAGAGGAACTTAAGTTTATTTTGCAAGGTGTCGGTATACCGGTCGATTTGCTCAGAGAATGGTTGTTGTTTTTGCGGAAACAACCGTCACGGCAGCAAGTGTCCGATTTTATGGACGATTTGGAGGATAAATGGGAAAAGCGGGTTAAATTTGTGAAAGAAGTTCAAATTGTGCTAACATAAATTATTATCAAATGGGAGGAGACTTACGATGCAGGAAAAAGTAGAAAAGATTGTAGCATGGCTGCAGGAAAAAATCGAAGAATCCGGAGTGAAAGGGTTACTGGTAGGCGTAAGCGGCGGCATTGATTCAGCCGTGGTGGCACATCTGATAAAACGTGCGGCACCATATCACTCACTCGGTGTAATACTCCCCTGCAAAAGCAACCCGCAGGACATGGAAGATGCCAAGAAGGTAATTGACAGTTGTGGAATCGACTCTTTAACCGTTGATTTGTCAGAAACACATGATGTATTGTTCAACAATATCCAAAAACAGCTCAACGACCAGCAGTCCGTCAATCCGGATAACCAGCATTTGGCAGATGCCAACTTACGCGCCCGTCTGCGCATGAGCACTTTATATGCTTTGGCGGCGAATTATCAATACTTAGTGGTTGGAACAGACAACGCAGCAGAATTTTATACGGGTTATTTTACCAAGTATGGGGATGGCGGCGTTGATTTGGTACCTTTAGTAAGCCTAGGCAAAGGTGAAGTCCGGGAAATGGCGGAATATTTAGGTGTACCCGATGACATTGTCCATAAACAGCCTAGTGCTGGACTATGGGAAGGACAAACCGACGAGAATGAAATGGGAACGACTTACGAGAAAATCGACAAATATTTGAAAGGTGGAGAAATTCCGCAAAAGGATAAAGATATTATTGAGCGGCTTCACAAAAAGTCAGCTCATAAGCGGGAAATCGCACCGGGACCATCCTTGTAACAGTTCCTCCCAGAATATAACTGATTAAAAAATCTTCCTTATCTCATTATAAAGGTAAGGGAGGTTTTTTTATTGAGTAAATTTTTATTGTTCGCTTTTGGCTGTGTGGTTCTTATGGTTGCAGCGGGGTGTGCAGATCAGCAGGAAGAAGGACAAATGATCAGTGAGGACATGGAAGACTCCACTATGCCGATCGACTATAGTACCCACGATGAGGCCGAACGGAAATTGGATGATGAAGGCAATCGAAACGGCGGGCAGGAAGAGGCGCAGGATTATACCGGCTACCAGGAGAACCTGCCGCCTGGCCAGCGTCATTTAGGCGGATTTTACAACAAATTGTCTCAATCCATTACCGAAGACCTAAATCGACTGGATGAAGTCAAGCTTGCCCAAGTTTACGTTACCGATCAACGTGTCATCGTTTCTCTTACCTTGAACCAGGAGTATGATGATAATGCTGCATCGATAGCAGACAAGGTTTACAGCAAAGTGGAACGCCAAGCTGAAGGAAAAGAGGTTCTCGTTTATACTGGAGACATCTATTGGAACCAAATGAGAGATCGAGATGCCAAGGAACTGGTAAGATGAGACGATATAACAGATTTTTGCCTTTGTGCAGTATTCGCTGTGGCAAGGGCTTTTTTGCGCTGGGAAGAAGACAGTAATGGCAACAATCCCGATTTATGATGGTTGGAACCCCCAGCGTGAGGATTTGAACTGGTTCTTACATGGTAAAATGATGCAGGCTTTCTGTTTAATCGGAGGCTCAAAATCCCTTGTTTATCATTCCGTGCTCTTGATAGAAATTGCGCAGTGGTTGTAATAGGAAGTTCCATTGCCTATTCAAAAAGCGTGTGCTAATCAACGCTTCGGTAGCATACTTCGCTTTCCGCGGGCACGGCTTCAGCTAACTTGGTAAAGAAAATCGCTTTACCAAGTGGATCTTCAGCTCGCCCTGTTCCCGCAGGAGTCTGCGTATGCTCCCTGCGCTAAGGAGCAGGCTGATTAAAGAAAGCGTAGACTTTTTCCTTGAGAACCAACAAGCCATCTTAAAAACGTTTGTCAGGAAATGTGTACTTCTTTTCTCCTGTTCTTGGACTTTCTACTTGTTTTCCCAGCTAAGTCTTTTGATGATACGGTGCATGGAGTATTATGATTAAAAATTTCGAGTCCACGCGTTTCTAAACAGAAAGCTGTTCCTAGCGAAGAAAACACCCGGAGACTCCAGCGGGAGGAAAGGCCTCGGTGAGATCCCGCAGAGCGTCAGCTCGAGGAAGCTCACCAGCCGCCCTCGGAAAGCGCAGGGTATTTTCGCAGCGCCGAGTCCCATCTTAACGACTATAGGAGGGCTAGAAAGGCGCATTCAAACAATGTCACAATTTATATCTTTTGTGTAAAAGCCAAAAGCAATTATTCTCTACTAATACAGACTCCGGGGATATAAATATTTATAAGCATAAAATTTTATGTTATAGTAATAAAGGAATTTTTTCTCAACTTTTACTTGCAGGCAATGTCCTGACTGAATTATTCAGCATTAAGAGAGGAGAATGTCCTATGGCTGGTCATTCTAAATGGAAAAATATACAACGACGCAAGAATGCACAGGATGCAAAGCGCGGCAAAATATTTATGAAGATGGCGAAGGAAATATTCGTCGCAGCGAAACAGGGCGGTGGAGATCCGGAAATGAACCCGTCACTCCGCTTGGCTGTAGATAAAGCAAAAGCAAATAACATGCCAAATGATAATATCGATCGCGCGATAAAAAAAGCGACCGGTGACTTGGAAGGCGTAAACTATGAAGAAATGACATATGAAGGCTACGGACCAGGCGGAGTTGCTGTGATGGTGAAAGCTTTGACAGATAATAAAAATCGGACTGCATCTGAAGTGCGCTATGCTTTTAATAAAAACGGCGGGAACCTCGGAGAAAACGGCTGTGTTGCATTCATGTTCGACCGAAAGGGTTATCTCGTCATCGATAGAAGTACAACGGATGCGGACGAGGATGAAATGCTGTTGGCAGTCATAGAAGCTGGTGCAGAAGAAATGGAAACGACGGACGATGTTTTTGAAATCTATACGGATCCGGAAAGCTTTGCTGAAGTGAAAAATCAATTGGAAGCCGATGGTTATACTTTTTCAACGGCAGAATTGACGATGATACCACAGACGCTCTCACCGCTCGGTGAAGACGAAGCGAAACAGATGATACGTCTGGTAGATATGCTGGAAGATAACGAAGACGTTCAGGACGTTTACCATAACCTTGATGCAGACGAGGAAATTCTTGCCCGATTATAAAGTGATTCTTAACCGGCGTTTTTATAGGAAACTGCCGGTTTTTCTGTGCGCTGACCACTCTTCCTCAGGATAAAAAGTGTGGAAAATGGCCAAACTGTCAAATAGAGGTTTGGCTATTTTAAAATATGGGGTGGATAGTGTGAGACAACGACGAAAGCTTTTTGTCTGTTACAAGGCAGTTATGGGAATAGCCGGTGTATTCCTGTTGTTTGGTATACTGATACATTCAACTGGCGGACGGACGACTCAAGTCTTGGCACAAGAAGAGCAAGCTGCACCAAAAGAACCATTGGTATTGGAAGTGACCCTGCAAAAGCAATACATGGACGGACATGTAGAAAAAAGCACCCATGAGGAAAAAATATGGGCGATGGAAGATTTCTGGTCGTATTATCATGATTGGAAGGTAGTCGAACAGCAGGAAGGAAAGGTTGTTTTAAAAAAAGAAATTGCTGACATTTCACCGTACATGAAGGAACATGGTTACTTCGGCTTATCTGACAACCAATTGGCGATATTTGAAGGACTGCCTATCCATGAACAAGTGATACAATCCTTTTATCAGATCGATACGGGTGAGCTGGAGAGTTACCAGCGGCAAAGGCTTCAGAACGGTATCAAAATTGATTCCAAACAAGTTTACCAGTATGTTCTGGAGGCTTATCGAGGTATGGCTCCCCAGCGTTCAGTCAACAGTTAATGGAGGGTTCCGGTTTTCAGCCGGAATCCTTTTTATCATGATTCGTGAATCTCCCCATAGTCACCAAGTAAGCTTAGATAGAAAACAGTTATACGAACATACGCTTGTATGGTAAGATAGATACAGGCTATTGTGGATAGGGGAGAATAATCACGATGATCGCATACATAAAGGGAAATTTGGAAGCAGTGAATGAAGAAGCTGTAGTAGTGGAAGCGAATGGGGTTGGTTATGAAATTATTTGTGCAAATCCATTCGCATTTCAGGATTCTTTAGGTGAGCAAGTACTGATTTATACGTATCATTACGTCAGAGAAGATAATCAAACATTGTTTGGTTTTAAAAAAACAGATGACAAATTATTGTTCTCCAAACTGCTGAATGTATCAGGAATTGGTCCGAAAGGGGCGTTGGCCGTTCTTGCTTCTGTGCGGGTGGAAGAATTCGTATCGGCTATCGAAAGGGAAGACGATAAGTTTTTGACTCAATTTCCGGGTATCGGCAAAAAAACAGCACGCCAAATGATCCTTGACTTGAAGGGGAAGCTGCCTGATGGATTTGCGGCTGTCGCACTCGAAACTGCCGACCGTTCTTCGGAAGCAGATGCTCTCCAGGGACAAAACAACGCCTTGGAGGAAGCAGTTGCCGCCATGAAAGCACTGGGATATTCGGAACGCGAAGTAAAAGCAATCGTACCGACATTGAAACAGGAACACCATGAAAATTCCGATCCGTATATCCGTAAAGGATTGGCTTTGTTGATGAAATAAGTGCCTGTTGTATAAATGGATCAGCCAGAGAGAACTTCTTATTGATAAAGGGGAGATAACGTGGAAGAACGAATGATTTCCGGCGAATTGCAGGAAGACGATCAGTCGATGGAGCTTAGCCTGCGTCCGATCAATCTTGCCCAGTATATTGGACAGGATAAGGCAAAGGGTAATTTGCGCATCTTTATAGAAGCAGCCAGAATGAGAAATGAGCCGCTTGATCACGTTTTACTTTACGGACCTCCCGGACTTGGGAAAACGACATTGGCTTCCATCATAGCCAACGAAATGGGGGTGCAATTCCGTACGACCTCAGGACCCGCGATCGAGCGGGCGGGTGACCTTGCAGCGATACTTTCTTCATTGGAGGCCGGAGATGTTTTGTTCATCGACGAAATCCACCGGCTGCCCCGGGCGGTAGAAGAAATTCTTTATCCTGCCATGGAGGATTTTTGCCTTGATATTGTCATAGGCTCCGGTTCCAGTGCCCGCTCTGTACGGCTTGATTTACCGCCGTTCACGCTTGTCGGGGCTACGACCCGTGCAGGGTTGCTGACAGCTCCGTTGCGCGATCGGTTTGGTGTTCTCAGTCGTTTGGAATATTATGAAACAAAAGACCTGTGTGCCATTGTGGAAAGAACAGCAGAGATCTTCCAAGTAGGAATCGAAAAAGAAGCAGCAATTGAAATCGCCAGAAGGTCCAGAGGTACACCGCGGATTGCCAATAGGCTGCTAAAAAGGGTAAGGGACATATCACAGGTGCAAGGTGAGCAGGTCATTTCACAACAAACAACCAAAACGGCGTTGGAAATGCTTCAAGTAGATGCTGCCGGCCTGGATCATATCGACCATAAATTACTGCTGGGCATCATCGATGGATTTAACGGTGGTCCAGTCGGATTGGACACCATCTCGGCGACTATTGGGGAAGAATCCCAGACAATAGAAGATGTGTATGAACCGTTCCTTCTTCAGACCGGGTTCATTCAGCGGACGCCGAGGGGCAGGCAGGTCACTGCCAAAGCATATCACCATTTCAACCGGGAGGTGCCGAAAGCTTGACCGGAATGGGAAAACTATTTATTGTAATAGGAGTCGTTTTTATTATCATTGGATTGCTGTGGGGGATATTCGGCAGGCTTCCTGGCGATATTAGTTTTAAAAAAGGGAATGTGTCCTTTCACTTTCCGATCATGACTTCAATTTTGGTCAGTATCATCTTATCGGTGATTTTATTTATCATAGGGAAATTCCGATAACATAGTAAGGAGATTGACAATGGATATAAATGATTTTGATTTTGACTTGCCTGAGGAATTAATCGCACAAACGCCATTGGAGGATCGGACAGCGTCCCGTTTGCTTGTGATGGACCGTCTGAATCAGACAATCAGTCATCAACACTTTTCGAACGTGATTGACTATTTATCACCTGGCGATTGCCTTGTATTGAATGATACCAAAGTTTTGCCGGCCAGGCTCTATGGCAGTAAACAGGATACGGGTGGAAAAATAGAAGTTTTGCTGCTACATCAACAACAACAGGATGAGTGGGAAGTGCTTGCTAAGCCCGCAAAGAAAATTAAAGAAGGAACAGTCATCTTATTTGGAGACGGTCAACTGCGAGCCGTTTGCACCGGAATCAAAGAGCACGGTGGAAGGATTGTCCGCTTCGAATACGACGGGATTTTTCTGGAAGTGCTCGAACAGCTTGGCGAAATGCCGCTCCCTCCATACATAAAGGAGCAGCTGCCGGATAAAGACAGGTATCAAACGGTTTATGCAAAAGAAGAAGGCTCGGCGGCAGCACCAACAGCCGGACTTCATTTTACCGAGGAATTGCTTGAACGGATTAAAGAGAAGGGTGTCGAGCTTGCCTTCGTCACCCTGCATGTCGGTTTGGGAACTTTTCGGCCGGTGAGTGTCGACAGCATTGAAGAACATGACATGCATAGTGAGTTTTATCACATGTCCAAGGAAACCGCTGATCAGTTGAATAGAATCAAAGCGGCTGGTGGAAAAATCATTTCAGTCGGGACGACTTCGACAAGAACACTGGAAACCATCACCCGGGACAATGGCGGGGTATTCACACAAGCAAGCGGATGGACGGATATCTTCATTTATCCCCCTTACCGTTTTACGGCGATTGACGGGCTCATCACGAATTTCCATCTTCCGAAATCGACATTGATCATGCTGGTAAGTGCGCTGGCGGGAAAGGATTTTATCCTGAAAGCGTATCGTGAAGCAGTAGATCAACGATACCGTTTTTTCAGCTTCGGAGACGCAATGCTGATTGTATAAGCTATTATAGAAGACAAAGAAAGGGTGCAGTTAATGCCAATCACCTATGAACATATCAAAACATGCAAACAGACAGGAGCCCGCCTGGGGCGTGTGCATACACCCCACGGTTCGTTTGATACACCGATGTTTATGCCGGTCGGAACCCTTGCGACAGTAAAGACGATGAGCCCTGAAGAGTTGGAGGAGATGGGGGCTAAAATCATTCTTTCCAATACTTATCATTTATGGCTGCGTCCCGGTGAAGACATTGTTGAAGAGGCAGGAGGCCTGCATAAATTCATGAACTGGGATGGTGCCATTTTGACCGACTCAGGTGGTTTTCAGGTCTTCAGTCTCAGTGATTTACGGGATATCGAGGAACAAGGGGTTCATTTCCGGAATCATATCAGTGGGGAAAAGTTGTTTTTATCTCCTGAAAAAGCAATTCAAATCCAGAATTCTCTAGGATCGGATATCATGATGGCATTTGACGAATGTCCTCCGTATCCAGCGTCCCACAATTATATGAAAGCATCAGTGGAAAGGACAAGCAGGTGGGCAGAACGCTGTCTGGAGGCACATAAACGCCCGGGAGAGCAGGGGTTGTTCGGTATTGTGCAGGGTGGTGAGTACGAAGAACTCCGTCGTCAAAGTGCCCGGGATCTTACCTCGCTTGATTTTTCCGGTTATGCGGTCGGAGGATTGTCTGTCGGAGAGCCGAAAGATGTCATGAATAAAGTGCTGGAGTTTACTACTCCGATGCTGCCGACAAACAAACCGCGTTACCTGATGGGAGTGGGATCGCCCGATTCATTGATCGACGGGGCGATCCGGGGAATAGACATGTTTGATTGTGTGCTTCCTACTAGGGTTGCAAGAAATGGAACGTGTATGACTTCCAACGGCAGACTGGTTGTCCGAAATGCGAAGTATGCACGGGATTTCGGTCCGTTGGATCCAAATTGCAGCTGTCATGTTTGCCGAAATTATTCCCGCGCTTATATCCGGCATCTCATTAAAGCTAACGAAACATTCGGCTTTCGTTTAACTACTTACCATAATCTTTATTTTCTGTTAGAATTAATGATGCAAGTCCGCGAAGCGATAAAAGAAGATCGTCTTGGCGATTTCAGAGAGGAATTCTTTGAACAATATGGTTTTAACAAACCGAATGCAAAAAACTTTTAGAAGGGAGGAAATACGATGGATATTTTAGCATCATTAGCACCGATCATATTAATGTTCGTTATTTTTTATTTCCTTTTGATTCGTCCACAGCAAAAGAAGCAAAAGCAAGTACGCCAAATGCAGTCAGATCTAAAAAAAGGGGATAAAGTCATCACGATTGGCGGCATGCATGGAACGGTGCATGCGCTGGACGAGGGTACGCTTGTTTTGACTACCCAGGATGGTACAAAGATTACATACGACCGTTCCGCGGTAAGAGATGTAGTTTCCCAAGATTAAAATCAAATTTTTGTTTTACAAACTCCGATTTGCTTCCTTGTATAAAGGGGCATCGGAGTTTTTTTTGTTCTTCTCCCGTGACCTCATCATTTGTGAAAAAAAGGACCGGATGACTCATTCCTGAACCAAAGAAATTTTTGAAAATGAAAAGAAACAAGACTGGAAGCTGCATCCGGCCTTGTCCTTCTGAAAGAAACTTTTCTTCCATTCCTCTTGCATCGTCTCAACTATCTACTTGGAAGACGTATTGTCTTCTGTGCTTAAGTTGACACCCAGCATGCCTCCGATTAGCGATGCAGCTAAAAAACCACCATAATGAACGAGCTGCTCCAATCTGATGCCCGTACGGTATCCGAGGTATTGATACAGCAAAACAAAAAGGATAAACCCCAGTCCTGTCAGGCCACCCAATATCCAACCCTTTTCTTTTCCTTTCAGACCAGAAATAAGCCCACCGATGAACAGTGCCGCAATACTGATTGCGATAGTCGTCCAGTTCAATGCATTTGCCCCAAAACTGGTGAACTTCAAAAGAATGGATAAAATCAGGCTTGCTGCCAAGATAATTCCCAATGCTGTAATCCATCCATAAAGAAGTGCGGTCATTCGTGTCCGTGCCATCTGATTACCTCCCTATGTGTTTGTCCCTTTTGTAACAGCTTATTCGGGGTTTTTTAAATTAGAATTAAATATTTGCCCAAGCTCTGAATACATTCTTAGTAATGGATTTTTAAAAGGAAGCTCGATCAGGCATTTTCGTGGGGAAGGGGAGAAATGCATGTCTGCTGTGGTAGCCATTGCGGTATTCATCATCAGTTACTTTTTCATTATGACCGAGAAAATCAACCGGGCGCTTGTTGCTTTATCAGGAGGGGTCCTGCTTCTTCTGACAGGCATTTACCGTTGGGAAGATGCTTATACACATTACATCGATTGGAATACGATTGCTTTATTGTTTTCGATGATGGTACTCGTGTCCATCACGAAAAAAACGGGACTGTTTGAATTTATTGCAATTGCTTTTGCCCAGAGAGTGCATGGTGCTCCCATTCCGCTGCTGGTTGGTTGTTCTGTCCTTACAGCGCTTGGGTCTGCCTTGCTTGATAATGTGACAACCGTACTCCTGTTTGTTCCGATTGTTTTGACATTGACCAGGCTGTTGCAGCTTCCGTCATTTCCCTATTTGTTGACAATCATCTTCAGCGCCAATATCGGAGGAACCGCCACTTTGATCGGGGATCCGCCAAACATCATGATCGGCCAGGCGGTAGAGCATTTAACCTTCCTGTCGTTTATTGTTCATTTAGGGCCTGTTGTCGTTTTACTGTTTTCAGTCATGATGATTTCAGTTGTCATTTTATTTCGCAATAAGTTGAAGAAAAACGAGGACCGCATTGATCAGTTGATGGGAATGGTTGGAACAGCCTATTTAAAAAAGACACCGATGCTTTATCAATCGGTAACGGTTCTATTACTGACAATCACCGGATTCTTGCTTCATCCGGTGTTCCATATTGAATTGACCACAGTAGCAGTAGCAGGGGCACTCTTACTGCTTCTTCTCACTGACAAAGAAGCTGGTACAGAAAAAGTGTTTCAAGAGGTAGAATGGATCACTTTGTTTTTCTTCATCGGATTATTCATGTTAGTCGGTGGATTGGAGAGAGTCGGAGTCATCGATGAACTGGCCAGGGGAATCATGATACTGACAGAAGGGGATCTGCCCTTCACGGCGTTGCTGATTTTATGGACGGCGGGTTTGTTCTCAGGGATTATCGATAATATCCCGTTCGTAGCTGCTATGATCCCGGTGGTGAAGGAATTTCAATCGTACGGAATGGCGAACTTGGATCCGCTGTGGTGGTCATTGGCACTGGGGGCTTGTCTGGGGGGGAATGGAACATTGATCGGGGCTTCTGCCAACGTCGTGGTAGCGGGTCTTGCAGAGGGAAATGGGCAGCGTATCCCTTTTATCAAATTTCTTTGTTATGGGATTCCACTCGTGCTCGTTTCGTTAATCGTATCAACCATATATATTTATTTTCGCTATCTCGTTCCTTTCCAGCAGAGCTTGTAAGCAAGCGTCATCTGCAGCATAAAATCCAGTCTATTAGCAATAATAGCTATAACTGTGATTTTGGGAAGTGATTTGATTATGGATATCGAACTTGGGAAGATAATATTCCGCACTGTTTTCACCTATTTAATTATCGTGGTGATTTTTCGTTTGATGGGAAAACGGGAAATCGGAGAATTAAGCCTTTTGGATATCGTCGTATTTATCATGATTGGGGAAATGGCGGTATTCGCCATCGAGGAACCGAAGTCGAATATCGCCCAAGCTATCATACCCATGGCTGTTTTGATGGTCATTCAACGCTTTACTGCCTGGGCGTCCTTGAAAAATCAACGATTTCGTGGATGGTTTGAAGGCAAACCTTCTGTGATTATTTCGAAAGGGAAAATCGATGAACATGAAATGCGGAAACAACGTTACAATTTTAATGATTTGATGCAGCAACTGCGGGAAAACGGCACAAAGAGTATCCATGATGTAGAATTTGCGATTCTTGAAGCGTCCGGAAAACTATCCATATTTGAAAAGTCGGATAATGACAAGGAGGGTATATCATCAGAGGGATACGTAGTACCCATGATCGTAGACGGGAAAATTCAATATGATTCTCTGGAAAAAATAGATAGAACCAAGGATTGGCTCATTGAGGAAGTGAAAAAGCGAGATCTCACAGTCGAAGAGGTCTCTTTTTGCAGTATCGACAAAGATGATCAAATTTATATCGATATAAAAAACGAAAAAAAATAGAAAATGTCATGGGTTTTGGCAGTGAAGAACCTGTTCCAGAGCTGCACTTTCCACGGTTGCATGGAGAGGGCCAGCCCGGGCTTATTAGCGGTCCGCGGTCTGACCGGTCCCTTTTTTATCGAGGAGGGGTGACTCACCTGATTTTGTCGCCATGCCATGGCAGGCTTTATCCTATTTACGGATCAAACGGTTCAGAAGCGGGAATTGACGCAGCTCGGCCATCGATAAAAATTTAAATTGAAACAATAAAACGAGATAAAAGATTCCCAGAACTAAAAGGATGGCAAGAAAAATCAACAAATTGTCCGCATATCCTGGAATTAACTGCTTCAGCAGATTTCCTGCCCACCAGGTAATGGCAAACAAACAGACCATTTTCAGAAAATCCAGCCAAGGCAGTTTGAAGGAAATGACTTTGATCAAAGTAGCCATATGGAGCATAGTACCAAGAACGACACCTACAATCATTCCCAAGGCAACCCCCATGATCCCGAATTGAGGATTGGTAGCAAAAATGACCAAGACTGCAAATTTCACCCCTGTGCTGATGATGCTGTTCCACATTGCTTCTTTTGCATAATTCAATGCTTGCAGTGCTGCGTTTAAAGGGAACTGCACATACAGCATGACGAAGAATGGGGCCATTAAAATCAAAAATCGGCTTGCACTGCTGGTTCCATACATGAATTCCAGAATCGGGACCGAAAAAAGCATCAGGATCACTGTCGCCAAAGCACCAGAAGCAAAAGAAATCCGGATCGCCTGATGAATGCGATAGTGAACGAGTTGGCTGTTTTGTTTCGCGTCTGCTTCACTGATGTTCGGCACCATGGCGACAGCGAGCGAATGGGTGATGAAGGTAGGCATGAACAGTAATGGAAGAGCATATCCCGTAAGCGAACCATAAAGTTTTGTCGCAGCTACAGTATGAAATCCTGCAATGGCCAGACTTTGTGAAACGAGAATCGGTTCGAGAAAATTGGAAACAGAACCCACAAGGCGGCTCCCGGTTCCGGGCAAGGCAATCGACATGAGTTCATTGAATGTCGTTCTTCCGGATTTGATATAGTGGAGGATGTCAGCCCGCAACTTGATACGCTTCTTCGTTTTAAACATGCGCAGCATGAAAAACAACGAGCAAAGTTCTCCGACAATAACAGAAAACATGGCACCTGCCGCGGCGAATTCCACTCCATAAGGAAGAAACAATTTAACTAAAAATGAAACACAGCAAATCCTGACAATCTGTTCAATGACTTGAGCGTAGCTCTGTGGTTTCATGTTTTGTCTTCCCTGGAAGTATCCACGGATGACAGAGGAAACAGCCGAAATCGGAACCATCGGGCTGATTGCGAGCAACGGATAAAGCGTCCGTTCATCCGTTAAGAACTTTGTCGCTACTATCGGAGCGATCAAAATCAATCCGACGAGGAAAATGACGCTAAGTGTCCCGGTAATAGTCAGAGAAATAATTAGAATACGTTTGATCTTTTTGAGATCACCATGTGCTTCTGCCTCTGCTACCCGTTTTGAAATAGCTATCGGCAGTCCGAACTGGGTGAGTGTATAGACGAGAAACAAGGTAGGAAGAGCCATCATATACAGGCCTATCCCTTCCTCCCCCATTAATCTTGCAACGATGATGCGGTTGATAAAGCCTAAGAATCTGGTGATCATACCGGCTGCTATCAAAATCAGGGTCCCCTGAAGAAATGTTTGCTTGGTCACAAGTAACGACCTGCCTTCTCAAATTTTTATAATTCATATACAATGAATGTATATGCAAGGTGGTTGGCCAAGCATGACAGGCAGGTACAAAAATTATCAAAAGCTAGAGGGGGCGCACCAGTGGCGGAGGAAAAACTAGTTGATGAATGGAAAAAAGAAATGGAATTGATACTGGAAAGCAAAGTGGAAGAATTTCAATTGATGGGGTACTCCAGGGCGACTTCTCTGGATGTATGGAATTGTCTCAAGAAGAAGGTATGGAAAGGCAATCCCCCCAAGCGTGTCCATGAGGTTGTGGGAGATATTTTTCATTTGAGTTCAAACATTTATATGAGTTATTTAACCGTTCAAGCTTATCAAGACGACGATTTAATGGCATCCATTGCCGCTTTATCCGGTCCTGTTGAAGAAGAAGGATAGGAATAGTCCATTGACCTTCATGTAAATAATTTCTATAATGTTCCTATGTGTTGTTTGATATGAAACATTAATGAAAAAAG
This sequence comes from Sediminibacillus terrae, assembly GCF_009602435.1. Classification (GTDB taxonomy): domain Bacteria; phylum Bacillota; class Bacilli; order Bacillales; family Amphibacillaceae; genus Sediminibacillus; species Sediminibacillus terrae. The sequence goes on along the minus strand of NZ_VZDQ01000026.1, from coordinate 84,855 downwards.
GATCCAGGCGATTTAGCCGGTCACAAATTAGCTGTATTTGCTGTTAGAGCGGATGGAGTATGAGGAGGCACAAACAGGATGGTTAAAAGAGGCAGAATCGTTGCCTTTTTTCTAATCGTGTTGATTTTTGCAGGGACGATTGGGACAACGATTACAGGTATAACCAAGGATATCAAGCTAGGCCTTGATTTGCAGGGCGGTTTTGAAGTGTTATATGAAGTGGAGACACTGGATGGTGATTCGGATGTCAGCATGGAAACGTTGGAAGCGACGACGGAAGCGCTCCGTGAACGTGTCGATGTTCTAGGTGTCAATGAACCGAATTTCAATATTGAGGAGCCGAACCGGATTCGGGTACAGCTCGCGGGAGTGGACGACCAGAATGAGGCAAGGGAGTTGCTCTCAACTTCAGCCCAATTATCATTTCGTGATGTCAATGATAAAGAATACTTAAACGGAGATGACTTAAAAGAGAACAGCGCTCGGCAGGACTTTGATCCAAACACCAATCAGCCGATCGTTACTCTTCAGTTGAAGGACCCTTCAAAATTTGCAGACGTTACGAGGGAAATCTCGCAAATGCCTGATAACCGTCTGGTGATCTGGATGGATTATGAAGAAGGAGATTCATTTGAGGAAGAATCAAAGAAAGAAGATCCCAAGTATATTTCCGCTCCGGCAGTCAATCAGACATTGAATACATCGAATGTTCAAATCAGCGGTAACTTCACAGTTGATTCTGCCCAACGGTTGGCAGATATTTTAAATGCCGGTTCATTGCCGGTAAATTTAAATGAGGTGTATTCTACCTCAGTGGGAGCACAATTTGGACAACAGGCACTTGATAAAACAGTTTTTGCCGGTTTTATCGGAGTAGCGCTCATTTTCTTGTTTATGATGGTCTACTACCGTTTCCCTGGTGTGATTGCTTCCATTACATTGAGCATTTATATTTACTTGATCCTGCTTGTATTTGAATGGATGAACGGGGTGTTGACTTTACCCGGAATCGCTGCTCTGATACTAGGGGTAGGGATGGCGGTCGATGCCAACATCATCACCTATGAACGGATCAAGGAGGAATTGAAATCCGGTAAATCGGTACAATCCGCATTCAAAGCCGGTAACAAAAATTCCCTGTCGACGATTCTCGATGCCAATATCACCACGATGATTGCGGCGGCAGTGTTATTTATTTTCGGGACAAGTTCGGTCAAGGGATTTGCCACTATGTTGATTATCAGCATATTGGTCAGCTTTATTACAGCAGTTTATGGAACAAGGCTGTTTCTTGGTCTTTGGGTAAACAGCCGTTTTCTAAATAAACGTCCTGGCTGGTTTGGCGTGAAATCCAAAGATATACAAGACAAGGACAATACCGATGAGGTAGAACCGAAGCTATTCGGGCGCACATTTGATTTGGTGAGCCATCGTAAAAAGTTCTTTTCGCTCTCCCTTATTCTTGTCCTTGCCGGTGTAATTTGTCTGGCCGTTTTCCGGTTGAACCTCGGGATCGACTTTACGGCGGGATCCAGAGTGGAAGTTCTTGCCGATACAAGTCTGACTCAGGAAGCAATCGAAGAAGATTTTGAAGAACTCGGACATTCCCCGGAACAAATCGTCATTTCCGGAGATGATAACGACATCGCAGTGGCAAGGTTCGATACAGTCCTGTCTCAGGACGAAGTAGGAGAATTCCAAGACTATTTCAGTGATCAATACGGGAACAATCCAAGCGTTAGTACGGTGTCGCCTGTAGTTGGACAGGAGCTCGCCAAAAACGCTGTGATGGCAGTGTTGTATGCCGCGCTATGCATCATCGTTTATGTGACAATCCGTTTTGAATTTTTCTTTGCACTTACAGCGATCATCGCTTTGCTGCATGATGCATTTTTCATCGTGGCGTTGTTCAGCATTACGAGATTGGAATTCGATATTACGATTATCGCTGCGATACTGACAATAGTCGGTTATTCGATCAACGATACTATTGTTACATTTGATCGGATCAGGGAAAACCTGAAGCTTAAGAAACGGGTGAAATCGTTCGGAGAGCTAGCGAAAATCGTCAACCGCAGCTTAATGCAAACCCTGGCGAGAAGCTTCAATACGGTTATTACAGTGGTGTTTGCCGCTGTTATGCTGCTGGTGTTCGGTGCATCCTCGATTACTAACTTTTCCTTTGCGTTAGTTGTCGGGCTAATTGCCGGAACCTATTCGTCATTATTTATTGCAGCCCAGCTTTGGTTGATTTTCCGTGGAAGAAATATCAAAGAAAAACCAATTAACTATGTGAAGAAAAAACAAACAGGCGGACCGCAGGTTTAAGGTGCCTCTCTGTGGGACACGGCCACAGCTGACTTGGTCTTGAAAACCCAGTTGACCATGAGACTTCGGCTGGCGCTGATCCCGCAGGCGTCACCACCGAACGCTCATCTTGGAATTGACAGAGGTAGAACGAAAAAGCGTGATTTTCTTTGATTTTTAAAAGAAAGTCACGCTTTTTTCTAATACATAAAAGGGAGGGATTCGATGTTAGACCGTCCATTATCCATGAATTTAAGCCAGTATGAAGGGCTTTACGATATGGTGGTCCCTAAGGACCATCTTCTTCGGGAAATCAAGGAGCTTATCGATTCGATTTTTCCTTCGTTTATGACGAACTGAAGGACAAATACTGTCATGACAATGGACGGAACGCTGTTCATCCCCTTCGTATGCTCCAATACCTCCTCTTGAAAACCATGTGTACATTGTCTGCTGGAAATCTCGTGGAACGCGCTCAGGTCGACTTGTCCTTCAAATGTTTCCTTGAGATGGTACCAGAAGATGACTTCTTTGATCCCAGCTTATTAGCTTACTTCCGTCGTAGTGAAACGAATGAAGGAATAGAGGGCAAAAATCACTTAAAATTAGATAAAGAGACCGGGACAAAAGCATGGCCGCCAAATCAAATACCGAAATAATTCTAACTACCAATCAAATTCGTTCGGTTTTCGTTTTATATTCTCGTTATATCCTGTTGTTTGATGTGTGCTTCGAATCGCTACGGCAAGATACTACGCGTTCCACGGGCACGGCTTCAACCTCCTCAGAAAGTAAAAAACGCTTTCTTGCGGGATTTTCAGCTCGTGCTGTTCCCGTTGGAGTTTCCGTATCTTGCCTTCGCTACGTTTTTGTGCTCTGATTTCTACTTTATCAAGACAAGATGACCAGACGGTATTCTTTTATTGGTTGATAGGTATCTAAACAGAGGAGAAGACAAAAAATAAGTACGGAGGTTCCTTTATTCTTTGGAAACTGGACAATTGCATAATAAGGAAAAGAAGTACACCTGGTCTCCATGCGGCTTCGCTTTCTATCCGCAAGGACATGAGGCAAAACGGAAAACACACCTGAAGAAGGTATCTCATTCTTTGCCAAGTTAGCTGAAGCCGTGTCCGCGGTAAGCGAAGTACCTTGCCGGAGTGGAAAGTTGCACTTTTATAGGGTCAGTGGCGTCACTGAATTACGAGGGTTTTTTTTCTACTTAGGTTGGGAAGTATATCTTTAACCGGTGTTTATAACCTCTATCATGCAGTAAAGGAGGAAACAAATGAAAGGGCAAAGCTATATCATCCTTGCACTCATATTTGCATTGATTGTGGCGATTTTCGCTGTTATTAATGTCGAACCTGTAGAAGTCGACTACTTATTCGGAACCGGAAATGCACCATTGATCCTGGTCATCTTGATATCTGTCTTGATGGGGGGATTGATCACGGCTGCCGTGGGCTGGGTCAAAGTGCTTCGATTGCAAAAGGAAGTCCGCTCGTTGAAAAAGAAAAACGAACAACTCGACGAACCTGTTGCCGAGCCGGCTTCGATGGAAGAAAGCACGGAACAAGACCAGAAAGAAGCAATGTCCAATCACAAAGAATGAGGGAAGATACGAAAAAAATCCATTTGCTCCCCCTGATTCACTCTAGTATAATAAGTGGGTCAGGGGTGAATTTATGTTACAAAGCCAAGCAAATTGGAAGTTTACATATAACGATTCAGATGAAGGTATCGATTTTACAGAAGAATTTTCCTTGGCTCCTTTAACCGAGCGTCTGTTGTTTCAAAGAGGCATCGTTTCAAAGGAGCAGGTGAAAAAATTCCTTCATCCAAGTCTTGAGGACCTACATGATCCGACGTTGATGAATGACATCAGCAAAGCTGGTGAAAGAGTCCATCAAGCCATAGCGGATGGAGAAAAAATTCTTGTTTTTGGAGACTATGATGCAGATGGTGTAAGCTCGACTGCGGTCATGCTAGAGGCACTTCGGGAGTTGGGAGCGGACTGTACTTTTTACATTCCCAATCGCTTTACCGAAGGATACGGACCCAATGGACAAGCCTTCCGGAAGGCGAAAACGGAGGGTGTAAACTTGATCATCACTGTGGATACGGGGATTGCTGCAGTCGAAGAGGCGGAAATCGCCAAAGAAATCGGTTTGGACTTGATCATAACCGACCACCATGAAGTGCAGGATCAGCTTCCTGATGCGCTGGCAATCGTGCATCCCAAATGTTCCACTGATTATCCATTTCAGGAACTTGCCGGTGTAGGAGTAGCTTTTAAATTCGCCCAGCAGTTACTTGGCTATTTTCCCAAGCAATTGTTGGATTTGGCTGTGATAGGGACCATCGCTGATTTGGTGCCGCTGGTCAATGAAAACAGAGTGCTGGCCAAATTCGGCTTGAAAGCAATCTCGCAATCAAACCGTCCAGGAATTAAAGCTTTGAAGAAGGTTTGTAATATAGAGGGCGATATTACCGAAGAACATATCGGTTTTTTTATTGGCCCGAGAATCAACGCGGTGGGAAGGCTTCAGGATGCGGATATGGCCGTGGATTTGCTGCTTACACAGGATGGTGCCGAGGCGGAGGAACTGGCAGGATTCATCCAGGAATTGAATCAGGAAAGGCAAAAAATAGTTGCCGACATTGCTAAAGAAGCGGAAGCATTGGTAGAAGCGGGTGACACGGGAGAACATGTCATTGTGGCTGCGAAAGAGGGATGGAATGAAGGAGTTTTGGGGATTGTTGCATCAAAACTCGTAAGGAAATATGATCGGCCTGCAATTGTCTTATCCATTAACGCTGACAAAAACCAGGCCAAGGGATCGGCAAGAAGTATCGATGCTTTTGATTTGTTCAACAACTGTATGGAAATCAGGGAAACCTTTACGCATTTTGGCGGGCACGCACAGGCTGCCGGTATGACGTTGCCGGTGGAAAATCTCCCGGCACTCCGGAATCTCTTGAACGATGCGGCTGCCAATAAACTTACGGAAGAGGACTACAAACAGTCATTGACAATAGATTCGACCGTCGATATCGAAGAGTTGGATGTCTCGATCATAAAAGAGGTCAATAAATTAGCTCCATTCGGAATGAGCAACCCCAAACCGTTGTTCCATGTTCAAGCTAAACCTGCAGAAATAAGGCTTATCGGAAGCCAGCAAAATCATCTGAAGTTTTCCTTCCAGGGAGAACAAAAAAAATTGGACGGCATCGCTTTCGGTATGGGCGAACTCTACAGTAAAATCTCTCCTCGTTCCGTTATTGATGTGATTGGAGAGCTGGAGATTAATGAATGGAATGGAAAACAAAAAGTACAGCTAATGGTTAAAGATTTAGCAGTACATGCCTGGCAGCTTTTCGATTATCGCGGGTCCAGACACCTCTCAAAGCAAATTCCACTGGAACTTTTCCAGGAAAGTCTGGCTGTCTGTTTTCATGAGGAATCAATTAAACAACGTATTCCAGCTGAAGTCAACCCGTCGCTTTATAGCGAGGACAAGCTGTCTCGCTGGGAGCAGGAAAATATCGAAAGCTTGATTTTGCTCGACTTGCCTGAGCGTTTGGGGGATTTAGAGCAACTGTTGTCCCGGTTGAAACCAGGCAAAATTTTTGCTTGTTTCTATGAAAAAGACGGACGTTTTCTGGAAGTGCTCCCGAGCCGTGAGGATTTCAAGTGGTTTTATGCCATGGTGTTGAAGAGAAAACAATTCGATATGAATACAGAATTGGATATGCTCGCGAAGCATAAAGGCTGGAAGCCGGAAAAGATAAAATTCATCAGCCAAGTGTTTTTTGAATTGGAATTTGTTAAAATAGAGGATGGTCTGCTGAAAACCAATCCGAATCCAGCAAAAAAAGATTTGACCGAAGCGCCTGCATATCAAAAGATGCAAAACAGGCTGGAAATAGAGAAAAAACTTTATTATTCATCTTATGATGAATTGAAAGCTTGGTTCGATCCATTTATGGAAAAGAGCGGATCACCTAAGGAGGAAGTAAGCCATGGATTATAAAAAATACATCACCGTCGTAGAAGATTGGCCGAAAGAGGGAGTAAGATTCAAAGATATCACGACTCTTATGGATAATGGGACTGCCTATAAGGCTGCAGTGGATGAGATTGTCGAGTACTCCCGCACGAAAGAAATCGATTTGGTGGTGGGACCGGAAGCAAGAGGGTTCATTGTCGGCTGTCCTGTTTCATATGCGTTGGAAGTCGGTTTCGCCCCTGTCAGAAAAGAAGGCAAGCTGCCGCGCGAAGTGATCAAAGTCGATTACGGTCTTGAATATGGAAAAAATGTACTGACAATCCATAAGGATGCCATCAAACCCGGCCAGCGGGTCCTGATTACCGATGATTTGTTGGCAACAGGGGGAACAATCGAAGCGACCATCAAGCTTGTAGAAGAACTGGGGGGTATTGTGGCAGGTTGTGCCTTCTTGATCGAGTTAACTTACTTACATGGCCGGCAGAAGCTGGATGGTTATGATGTCCTTACTTTAATGCAATATTGATATAAGCAAAAAAGAGGAGTGCTCTCAGGAGTACTCCTGTTTAGCTACTATCCGGTTTGTACGGATGGAAAAACTTTTTTTCTTTACTTTTTTTAAGCTTTTTTTATACTAGAAGAAAGCATAAACAGCAAATGATGTTATTTTACACTTTTATTGCAGATTGAACTATCCCTGTTGTATAGCGGAAGCTTTCTTACTTGATTCAGCAATCTGATAGTTTTAGGTTTTGATTCACACAACATTGTCCATTCCAGTGTTCAATAGTAAAAGAAATCAAGGTGATTACATGTCGAAAGATAAAATTTTGACAGCAGAAGATGTCATGGAGCAAGCCGGTACGTATCTTCCTGAAAAAGATGTATCCTTTATCAGAGAAGCATACTACTATGCCGAAAAGGCACATGAAGGCCAGTATCGGCGATCCGGAGAAGCCTATATTATCCACCCCGTACAAGTGGCGGGCATTCTCGTTCATTTGGAACTGGATCCGGAGACAATTGCCGGCGGGTTCTTACATGATGTTGTCGAAGATACCGATGTAACGGTGGAACAGTTAGCTGAAGCGTTCAATGATGAGGTTGCAATGCTTGTGGATGGCGTAACCAAGCTAGGAAAAATCAAGTATAAGTCCAAAGAAGCGCAGCAGGCAGAAAATCACCGTAAAATGTTCGTTGCGATGGCCAAAGACATTCGGGTCATCCTGATCAAACTGGCGGATCGGCTCCACAATATGCGGACGCTGAAACATTTGCCACCCGAGAAGCAGAGACGGATTTCAAATGAGACACTGGAAATATTTTCTCCTTTGGCGCATCGTCTTGGTATTTCCACCATCAAGTGGGAATTAGAAGATACGGCGTTACGATATTTAAATCCTCAACAGTACTATCGAATCGTGCATTTAATGAAACAAAAGCGCGAGGAACGTGAAAACTATATTGAAGAAGTCATGCAGGAAGTGCAAAAGCAGCTGGATGACGTCCATATCAAAGCTGATTTTTCCGGACGGCCGAAGCACTTATATAGTATTTATAAAAAAATGGCCATGCAGAATAAACAGTTTAACGAAATATATGATTTACTGGCTGTCCGGATAATTGTCGACAGCATAAAAGATTGTTATGCCGTACTTGGCATCATCCATACTTGTTGGAAACCAATGCCGGGACGTTTCAAAGATTATATCGCTATGCCGAAACCAAATCTTTATCAGTCCTTGCATACGACCGTGATCGGGCCGAAGGGGGCTCCTCTGGAAGTCCAAATCCGGACAAAGGATATGCACGAAATTGCCGAATTCGGAATCGCCGCTCATTGGGCATATAAAGAAGGAAAACAGCTTGATCAGAATCAAGAGGACTCTGAAGCCAAGTTGAGCTGGTTCCGGGAAATACTGGAATGGCAAAACGAAACACATGATGCAGAAGAGTTCATGGAGTCTTTGAAAGTCGATTTATTTTCCGATATGGTATATGTTTTCACCCCGAAAGGAGATGTGATTGAGCTTCCATCGGGTTCTGTACCTTTGGATTTTGCTTATAAAATCCATACAGAGGTCGGGAACCAAACAATCGGTGCAAAAGTGAATGGCAAGATGGAACCTCTTGACTACCGCCTGCACACTGGAGATATTGTCGAGGTGATGACTTCCAAACATTCTTATGGACCGTCCCAGGACTGGCTAAGTATCACGCAGACATCCCAGGCGAAAAATAAAATCAAACAATTTTTCAAGAAACAGCGCCGCGACGAAAATGTGGTGAAAGGAAAAGAATTGGTCGAAAAAGAAGTGAAGGCTGCAGGTTTCGAACCAAAAGATATTTTAACCGCCGAGAATATTGAAAAAATTGCCGAAAAATTCAACTTCAGCAATGAGGAAGATATGTACGCAGCTGTAGGTTATCAGGGAATCACTGCCGCACAAATCGCCACGCGCCTGACTGAAAAACAGAAGAAACAAAATTTGAAAACCCAGGATTTAGCTGAAACTTTGGAAGGCGTATCCAAAACAGATGTCAAATCAGGGCACGGTAGAAAAAGAGATTCAGGAGTGCGGGTCGCAGGTGTCGACAATCTCCTGGTCCGTTTGTCTAAATGTTGCAATCCAGTCCCGGGTGACGATATTGTCGGTTATATAACGAAAGGCCGTGGTGTTTCCGTTCACCGGACCGACTGCCCTAATATACAGACAGAAGAAGCGCAAGACCGGATTTTAGAGGTGGATTGGGAAAACAATGATGCATTGTCAAAACAATATCATGTAGATTTAGAAATCTCCGGGTTCGATCGGCGGGGATTACTGAATGAGGTATTACAGGCTGTCAATGAAACCAAAACGAACATCATCGGGGTCAACGGGAAATCGGACCGCAATAAGATGGCCCTCATCCATATTACCATCTTGATTCATAACATCAGTCATCTTCGAAAGATAGTGGACAGGCTGAAGCAAATTAAAGATGTTTACACGGTAACAAGAATGTTGCAATAAGGAGTGCGTTAAAGGTGAAAGCTGTCATTCAACGGGCAAAACATGCCAAGGTTGAGGTGGAGGATAAAACGGTAGGGGAAATAGAATCCGGGCTGGTTGTATTACTCGGAATAGGCCAAGAGGATACAACAGAAGATGCCAAATATTTGGCGGATAAGATAGTATCTCTCCGCATCTTTGAAGATGATCAGGAAAAGATGAATTTGTCCTTGAAAGACGTTGGAGGCAGTGTGCTTTCTATTTCTCAGTTTACTTTGTACGCGGATACGAGGAAGGGACGGCGTCCAAACTTCATGGCCGCGGCGAAGCCCGGTCCTGCTGAACAACTGTATGAAAAATTCAATCAGTATGTAGCAGATTCCGGAACCAAAGTAGAAACAGGCACCTTCGGGGCAGATATGCAGGTCCATCTTACAAACGATGGCCCTGTAACCTTGCTTTTGGACAGTTCGGACCGCAGATGAATGTAATCGGTCTGTCGTAAAGCAATCCAGTTTGTTTTTAGCACATCCCGATTGTCGGGTGTCGGCATAGTCGCCAATTGACTTGGGCATACTTAGGGTAGAGAACGAAACAGCGTTATTTTCTTCAGCGTTTCGCTTGGCTAGTCGTTAGGGGAAATCCAAATCGATAAGGAGGCCTACAGCCGATGCGGTACAACCAAAAGCAATCGGACATGCAGTCAGCAGCACCGAGCATTTTTGGAGCGGATTTTCACCGTTTTATGGAAATTGAAGGGCAGTTGAACAGACTGGAAATTGCCGAAGACCTCGGTATCTCGCTAGGTGATGTAAAAAAACTGAAAGAAAAATTGAACCGCGCTTGACAACAGAAGCGGCAAACATTATGATTATAAACAATTCTTAATATGAATCGAACAACCATGGAAGGGAAAAGTAGACAGAATCACACGTGTACAGAGAAGGAGTGCCACAGGTTGAGAGCACTTCTACATGATGCTCTGTCGAAAGACGTCCCGGAGGTTTTGTATTGAATTTAGTAAATACAAACGTTTTGCAGGCGTTAACTGTGAAAGTGGAAGCTGTGCATACAGCTTCAACCAGGGTGGCAACGCGGGTGAACTCTCGTCCCTTTTTTTAAAGGGACGAGAGTTTATTTTTTATTTGCTGAAACATGTGTTGCGAGATGTCTCATGACATCGAACCATACTCAAGACTACATACATTACAGGGGGTTTGAAAATGAATATCAAGGCACCGAGGGGTACCCAAGACCTATTACCCGAAACTACTGGTGACTGGCAATATATCGAACAGAAATTGACCGACTTATGCAGAAGGTTCAACTATCAAGAAATACGCACTCCTGTATTCGAACACACCGAATTGTTCCAAAGGGGAGTAGGTGACAGTACAGACATTGTGCAAAAGGAGATGTACACCTTCGAAGACAGGGGCGGCAGAAGTCTTACCCTTCGCCCGGAAGGAACTGCTTCGGCAGTACGGGCGTTCGTCGAACATAAGCTTTACGGACTCGCCAATCAGCCGGTCAAACTTTTTTATTTCGGGCCGATGTTCCGTTATGAGAGGCCACAGCAAGGAAGAATGAGACAGTTTGTCCAATTCGGCATCGAGGCTTTGGGCAGTGCTGACCCTGCCGTGGATGCGGAAGTTCTTTCATTGGCTATGAGTGCTTATCAGCAATTAGGGCTTCGTTCTTTGAAGCTCGTAATCAACAGCCTGGGTGATGCGGAAAGCCGCAGCAATCATCGTAATGCTCTTGTAGAGCATTTTTCACCACATAAAGAGGAGCTTTGTGCAGATTGTCAGGTACGGCTTGAACAAAACCCACTGCGGATTTTGGACTGTAAAAAAGACCGCAACCATCCAGCAATGGCAACAGCCCCTTCTATCCTGACTTATTTGAACGAAGATTCCGAAAAATATTTCGCGGAAGTTAAGAACCATCTTGACAACATGGGTATCGATTATGTCGTTAATCCCAACTTAGTACGAGGTCTGGATTATTACAATCATACCGCTTTTGAAATCATGAGCAATGCCGAAGGGTTTGGCGCTATCACTACTTTATCTGGTGGAGGCCGCTACAATGGCCTTGTCGAAGAACTAGGCGGTCCTGAGACTCCAGGAATCGGATTTGCCATGAGCCTGGAACGACTTTTGATGGCTCTAGATGCTGAAGGCATTGAATTACCGGTGGATGATGGACTTGATTGTTTTATTGTCTCTCTTGGTGAAAAAGCTGAAAAGGCGGCAGTACGCTATACTTATGAATTAAGAAATGCGGGTGTCCAAGTTGACAAGGATTATCAGCAGCGAAAATTCAAAGCACAGTTCAAAGCCGCTGATCGTCTGAAAGCAAAGTATGTAGTGATACTAGGGGAAGAAGAATTGGAAAAAGATACAGCGACCGTGAGAAACATGAGTACCGGGGAGCAAGTAGATGTTTCGCTCCAGCAGTTGGTTGCTTATATGAAGGAAGAGTTGGAAGGAGGAAACTAATATGGCAGAATCAAGACAAATGGCAGGTAGGCTTTCGAGAGAGTCAGTCGGTGAACAAGTGAAGTTAAAAGGGTGGGTTCAGAAACGGCGAGACTTGGGCGGATTGATTTTTATCGATTTAAGAGACCGTTCCGGAATCGTCCAAGTGGTTTTCAATCCTGACATTTCTCATGAAGCACTTGCGATTGCCGAACGGGTTAGAAGTGAATATGTGGTAGAAATCGAAGGAACGGTGGTCGAAAGAGACAGTGCTACTGTCAACGAAAAAATGGCTACAGGTGAAATTGAAATTTCCGTATCAAATATCATCATATTGAACAAGTCGAAGACACCCCCTTTCCAAATAGAAGGGGATACAGAGGTATCTGAGGACTTGCGCTTGAAGTACCGTTATATCGACTTAAGAAGAGAGCCGATGCAAAAAACATTCAAGTTGCGCCATCAGACAACGCAAGCGATTCGAAGCTTTTTGAACGAAGAAGATTATTTAGAAATGGAAACCCCGATGCTGACAAAAAGCACGCCAGAGGGGGCGCGGGATTATTTGGTTCCGAGCAGGGTGCACCCAGGTCACTTTTATGCACTTCCACAGTCTCCGCAGTTGTTTAAACAACTGCTTATGGTTTCTGGATTTGAAAAATATTATCAATTCGCCCGTTGTTTCCGTGACGAGGACTTACGTGCAGACAGGCAGCCGGAATTCACTCAAATCGATATCGAGACTTCTTTCTTGTCGAGCGAAGAAATCATGGCGATGTCTGAGCGAATGATGAAAAAGGTAATGAAGCAAGTGAAGGATATGGACATTGAAACACCTTTTCCGCGAATCAGCTACGATGAAGCGATGGAAAGGTTCGGTTCCGACAAACCGGATACAAGGTTTTCGATGGAGTTAGTCAATGTTTCTGAAGTAGTAAAAAATGCTGGTTTTAAAGTTTTCAGCAGTGCAGTCGAGAATGGCGGGAAAGTCAGTGCACTCAATGTCAAAAGTGCCGGAGCGGATTATTCCAGGAAAGACATCGACCAGTTGACAGAGTTCGTCAAGATATACGGGGCTAAAGGTCTTGCCTGGTTGAAAACAGAAGGATCCGAATTAAAAGGCCCTATCGCTAAATTTTTGTCGGAGCAGGAAGCGGAAGATTTAAAGCAAGTACTTAAAGCTGAAGATGGAGATTTGTTGTTGTTTGTGGCAGATAAAGTGTCGGTAGTGCACGAAAGCCTGGGAGCACTTCGCTTGAAACTGGGGAAAGAACGGAAGTTGATTGATGAATCATCATTCCATTTCCTTTGGGTGACGGATTGGCCGTTGCTAGAATATGACGAAGAACAAGGCCGTTATTTTGCTGCTCATCATCCTTTCACCATGCCTGTTCAACAAGATCTCGACAAGTTGGATACCCACCCGGAGGAAGTGAAAGCGGAAGCCTATGACCTTGTTCTTAATGGCTATGAATTGGGTGGCGGATCATTGCGTATTTACCAACGGGAGATGCAAAACAGGATGTTCGAGGTTTTAGGGTTTTCCCAGGAAGAGGCAGAGGAGCAGTTCGGATTTCTGCTGGATGCATTGGAGCATGGAGCACCTCCACATGGAGGAATCGCCCTTGGCTTCGACCGTTTTATCATGTTGCTTGCCGGCAGAACGAATTTGCGGGATACAATCTTGTTTCCTAAAACGGCTTCGGCGTCTGACTTGCTTACTGAAGCGCCGGGAAGTGTAAGCCAAGCGCAGTTGGATGAATTGAATTTGAAATTGAAAGAATCAAGCCGGAAATCCTGACATTTCAAGCATGTAACAATTGTTATGGAAACGTCATGAGTAAGCTTCTTGAAAGCTGTATATTTCTGTGCTATCATTTGAATATAACTTAAGCGGCACTCCTTTAGGAGTCCAGCTATCAATCCTGATGTGTTCGTCTCATCCAATACGTTTTGACCGAACATTTAGTTGAACGGGAGCCTGTGGTTTCTGTGCAGCGTGCAAGCCTCATTGGAATAACTGATGAGAGGAAGCATAAAACATAGAACAGGGCACCCACCTGCCGAGAGCGGGTTCAAAACTATCCAGGGGACGGCACAATCGGGATTGATGCTACATAATGAAAAACCTTAAGGATATGTCCTTAAGGTTTTCTTTGTGTTTTGTAATTTCTTATTATCTTATTAACTGGTTATCTAGCCATATGTTCTAAATTTCCATTCTTGTCCATCTTGAAAGCAGATGCCGACAGGCTGTCCTGATCATCAAAGACGACCATTTTACGGGCACGGTCCATGATTTGAATCAACACTTGATAATCTTCCTGGATTGCTTGCAACTGTTCCTTCGTGGCCCCCAGTTGTTTCTCGAGCTGGTGGTTTTTTTCTTTGAGAGATTCATTTTCTTCTGTTAAGGTTTGAGCATCCAACTGCGACTGCCTGGAATCATGATAACCCTGTTTTAAGGAAGTTAAATAGTCAATAACCATGTCCAAATTGATAGAAGCCTCTTTTTCTTCTTCAGCAAGGTGAACAGGCAAATGAAATGACTCGTTTACCGTTTCCTCCGTTTCTTCCACCGGACCAGATAAAAAGGCCGTTGCCGGTCTTTGGGCGTTTTTTTGTTGTTTGGCAAGAGCGCGTTTCTTCTCTTTTCGTTGACGCTTGGCAATATCGACAGCTTGCTCGTATTTTTTTCTTACCTCTGCATTCCAACGGAAACCGCAAGCAGCCGAGGTTCTATTTAATTTATCACCGACTTCTTCAAAAGCATTCAATTGGGTGCTGCCTTCCCTGATATGTCTCAATACTGTTTCGGCCAATAGCAAGTCATCTTCATGTGACCAGGCATCTTGTCTAACTTTAACCAAAGTATTCACTCCTTCGCTATGTTCATAGAAATAGTTTGTAAATTTTATATCTATCTTTGCCTTTTCTATTGGATTTATACACAGGAATGCAATACTCTGATATTTTTATGCAAGAACGGACTTTCATGTAGATCTGCCGTTGCCAAAGCAGGTGATTGTTTGCCCACTTGTTGGAAGGAAGCTTACAACCGTCAGCACTAATTTCGATAAAGGGAAAATCAAATCGCTTTTCTTCCTGGCGCTTTCCCTCGGAAACCTTGAAAGAAGTCTATTTTTGTTTTTTGAAATCTTTCAATTTCCTGTAGATTTCAGCCATTCGTCGTTCCTCTCCAGCTTCGACGGGATGATAATACTGTCTGTCTCTCAATTTTTCGGGAAGGTAATCTTGATTGACCCAACCGCCAAATGAACCAACAGGATAATTGTGTGGGTATAAGTATCCTTCATGGCCCAAATCCTTTGCACCTTTATAATGGGTATCGCGCAAATGAAGAGGGATATCCCCCACTTTACCTTTCCGTATATCATTTATTGCCATATCAAGCGCTTTGTAGGCGGAATTGGATTTTGTAGATAAACACATGTCCACCACAGCGACCGATAAAGGAATCCGCGCTTCCGGCATGCCAAGACGTTCACTTGCCTCCACAGCTGCCAGTACACGACCGCCGACATCTTTGTTAGCAAGTCCAATGTCTTCATAAGCTATCACAAGCAGGCGGCGATTGACTGCAGTCAAATCTCCGCTTTCCAACAGGTGAGCCAAATAATACAAACCTGCATTTACATCACTGCCGCGGATACTTTTTTGCAGACTCGACAACAAATTATAAAAGTTGGACCCCTTTTTACCTCCGAACACACCCGCCTTGTCGATAAATTCCTCCACTGTTTGTTCTTCCAGGACGATTCCTTCTTCTTGATTACCGGATGCATAGACCACCGCTTCCAGTACATTCAATGCTTTCCTTGCATCCCCGTTGGTCCCTTCGGCAATGCGCTGAATCACTGTATCGTCAACAGTGATAGAGATTTTTCCGAAGCCTCTTTCTTCATCGGCCAAAGCGTTACGAAGCAGCTTTTCAATATCTTTGCTGTCCAGCCTTGTCAGCTGCTTGATCTGTCCACATCTGCTCCTGATAGCGGGATTAACATCGTGGTAAGGATTCTCTGTCGTGGCCCCGATCAAAACGATCAATCCTTTTTCCACATGCGGGAGCAAATAATCTTGCTGTGCTTTGTTAAAGCGATGAATCTCATCAAGAAAAAGGATGGTGCTTCCTTCCATCTTTGCTTTTTCGATGACGATTTCTACATCTTTTTTTCCGGCGGTAGTTGCATTCAAGGTAGTGAACGGCATGTTTACTGTACCTGCGATAGCATGGGCAATCGCCGTCTTGCCGATACCTGGATCTCCATATAGAAGCATGGATGGTACATACCCGTTCATCAGCATTTGATAAAGTTTTGTCTGTTTTCCAATCACATTTTCCTGACCGACGACTTCATCGATCGTTTTTGGACGCATCCGATAAGCCAATGGTTCTTTGCTTCTCATTATTATTCCCCCTGTTTGATGAAGTGTCCAATTGTCGCTCTGTGAGTATATAGCTTGACGTAACATGAGAATGTCTATAAAATAACTATTTTCAAGCGTAATGATAACCTTGATAAAATGCAAGAAACTTGCTATTCATGCTATAATAGCTTTTGGCTATAGATAAGATGATGCAACGTATAAAAGAGTGAGGTACAAAAGAATTTTCTATATAAATGGTTAAATATACTTCGAGACATTTTTGTCATGAAGGTGTTTCACAACAGAAAACAGACAAATCAGCGGTAACTAAGGCGAAGATATCACAAGCTTGATGTATCAAATAGCGGAGTCAAGCAAAACTAAAGCCTATAAAAGGGTTCTGCTGATAGAAAGATGCATGAAGAGGTGAGGGGAATGAAAATCTCGACCAAGGGCCGATATGGCTTGACTATCATGATAGAGTTAGCTAAAAATTACGGCAACGGTCCGGTATCATTGAAGACAATCGCCAAGGAAAACGAACTGTCTGAACATTACTTAGAACAATTGGCGGCCCCGTTGCGCAATGCCTGTTTGGTAAAGAGTGTACGGGGAGCCTATGGAGGATATATTTTGGCTAAACAGCCCAGCGAAATTACCGCAGGTGACATCATTCGTGTGTTAGAAGGACCCATCACTCCTGTAGAAGGAATTGAAGACGAAGAACCAGCTAAACAAGCCCTTTGGTTGCGGGTCAGGGATGCAGTGAAAAATGTTCTGGATACCACAACCCTTGACGATTTGCGAAAGCATGGTGATGATGACAGCCAGGAAGCCTATATGTTTTATATTTGATTCGAGGGAAGGGAGGATAAAAAATGGAACCAATTTATTTAGATCATGCAGCAACGACACCGGTACATCCAGAAGTGACGAAAGCCATGCTCCCGGTTTTGCAAGAAGTGTTCGGAAATCCTTCCAGCGTACATCATTTTGGTCGAAAGGCGAGACAGATAATCGATGAAGCTCGGCGGATTATAGCCGGAAGTATCCATGCGAATGAAAAAGAAATCGTGTTTACGAGCGGTGGGACAGAAGCAGATAATCTTGCTGTTGTCGGAACAGCCATGGCTAACCGGGATCGGGGCATGCATGTGATTACCACACAAATCGAACACCATGCCACACTGCATGCTGCCGAATACTTGGAAAAACAAGGTTTTGAAATCACTTATCTTCCTGTCGGTTCAGAAGGAAAGGTATCGGTGGAAGAACTGGAGTCCGCATTGAGAGATGATACGGTTTTAGTGTCGATCATGGCAGTAAATAATGAGACAGGGATGGTACAGCCAATTAAGGAAATGGGCAAGGTTTTGAAGGGACATCCTGCCTATTTTCATACAGACGCGGTTCAGGCATACGGACTGATGGATATAAATGTCGATGACTGGAACGTCGATTTGCTGACTGCTTCTTCCCACAAAATCAACGGACCCAAGGCTGGCGGATTTCTTTATATGCGGGAAGGTGTACAGGTTTCAGCCCTGCAATACGGTGGACAGCAGGAAAGGAAACGCAGACCGGGAACGGAAAATGTATCCGGCATAAAAGGGTTTCAGCGGGCGGTTGAGTTGGCTGTGGAGAACCGCTCTGAGCGACAACAAAAATACGCCGATTTCAAACAGACATTTCTTCAAAAATTAAGACAGGAAAATGTTCAGTTTGTTGTAAACGGGATAGAAACGGAAACAGTTCCCGCTATTGTCAACATCAGCTTTCCTGGGACGAACGTGGAGGCTCTCCTCACGAACTTCGACTTATCAGGTGTTGCGGCTTCCAGCGGGAGCGCCTGTACAGCTGGTTCTATCGAGCCTTCTCATGTATTGTCGGCAATGTTCGGCAAAGGAGATGACCGTACGATAAACTCGATACGATTCAGTTTCGGTCTTGCCAATACCAAAGATAATGTAGAAGAAGCAGCTGGACGGGTCGCTTCGATTGTCAATCGTCTGGCGGAATGATTTATTAATAAAGTAAAAGTAACTAATGAACAAGGCGGGTGAACAGCATGAAAGATAAGAAAGATACACGAGTGGTCGTCGGGATGAGCGGAGGTGTCGATTCTTCCGTGGCAGCTTTGCTTCTAAAAGAGCAAGGTTATGACGTTGTCGGCATTTTTATGAAGAATTGGGATGACACTGATGAAAACGGCGTATGCACGGCTACAGAAGATTTCGATGATGTCGTGAGAGTGTGCAACCAATTGGAAATACCCTACTATGCGGTGAATTTCGAAAAACAATATTGGGATAAAGTGTTTACCTATTTTTTGGATGAATACAAAGCTGGACGGACGCCGAATCCAGATGTTATGTGTAACAAAGAGATAAAATTCAAGGCGTTTCTTGATCATGCTTTGTCGTTAGGAGCAGATTATCTTGCGACGGGGCATTATGCCCAAGTCCGCGAAGTGGATGGAGAATACCAAATGCTCCGTGGTGTGGACGATAACAAAGATCAAACTTATTTCTTGAATCAGCTTTCTCAATCTGTCTTATCCAAAGTCATGTTCCCCTTGGGGCATTTACCGAAAAAGGAAGTGCGCAGAATTGCGGGCGAACATGATTTGGCCACTGCTAATAAAAAGGACAGCACTGGAATTTGTTTTATCGGCGAAAGAAATTTCAAGGAGTTTTTGAGTGAATACCTGCCTGCACAGCCGGGTAAAATGAAGACCTTGAACGGAGTGGAAAAAGGCAGACATGAAGGGCTTATGTATTACACAATCGGTCAAAGACAAGGTCTGGGCATAGGCGGTTCCGGCGATCCGTGGTTTGTCGTCGGGAAAAACCTTGAAGAAAATATTCTTTACGTGGAACAAGGATTTCATAATCACAGGTTGTACTCTGACGGTTTGATAGCTACAGACCTTAATTGGATAAACGAAGAAAAATTGATTGAACCGATGGAATGCACTGCGAAATTCCGTTATCGTCAACAGGATAGTAAAGTGACGGTAAGACCTCTCGGCGATGATAAGGTGCGTGTGGAATTTCATGATGCACAGCGTGCAATCACGCCGGGTCAGGCTGTCGTGTTTTATGACGGTGACGTTTGTTTAGGCGGAGGGACTATTGATGAAGTCCTTAAAGATGAGAAGTATCTCGACTATGTTGGCTGACCGTTTTACCACAACCCCTTGTCCAAAGAGACAAGGGGTTTTTCAAAGTTCGATCAAGGGGTTGGCGGGACAATCAATTTTCATTAGACTAGAGGTAAGAGATTAAGCTGTGCTTTTGCTGCTCGCCAAATGATTTGGTTTTAAAATATTTCTTATGATGAGACACAAAAATAATGAACTGCGCCGTAACTTTAATGGGAAGTGTCATTGCCTATTCAAAAAGGGTGTTACCCACCGCTTCGGTAGCATACTACGCTTTCCGCGGGCACGGCTTCAGCTAACTTGGTAAAGAAAACCGCTTTACCTAGTGGATCTTCAGCTCGCGCTGTTCCCGCTGGAGTCTACGCATGCTACCTACGCTAAGAAGCATGGTGTTATCGCAAACCTAGAGACTATTTCTTTGAGTCCCAACAAGCCGTCTTATTAATGTTTGTCAGGAAATAGGTGCTTCTTTTCATAAATAGAAAGTTGGAGTTCCATTTATTATCCTGTTCTTGGACTTTCTGCTTGTTATCCTAGCTCTGTCTTTTGATAATACGGTTCATAGAGGACCATGAATAAAAAATGTCTAGTACACGCATTTTTAAACAGAAAGCTGTTCCTAGCGAAGAAAATACCCGGAGACTCCCACGGGAGGAAAGGCCTCGGTGAGATCCCGCAGAGCGTCAGCTCGAGGAAGCTCACCAGCCGCCCGCGGAAAGCGCAGGGTATTTTCGCAGCGCAGCACTTCCTCTCATTGAATATAGGTAGGTTAGGAAGACGTACACAAACAATGTCACTGTTTCTATCAACTGGGACAAAAAATGGTGCAAAAAATGCTTTTCTTCGTCCTAAATCAAGAGCGCATGGGTCTTGTTTATATAGCTGCAGAAGAGCCGATAGTCAACTGTTTAGGAAAAACAATGAAAACTTGTAAGAATGTATAGTAACGGCAGGGTATAAGACGGGTGAAAATAAATTGAGGTGAAAAGATGGATAAAATCAGTAAAGGGATAGAAAAAATGCAAGAACAGGATCTACAGGAAGCAGCAAGATTGTTCAATGAAGCCATTGAGGAAAATCCGGAAGATCCCGTAGGATTCATCAATTTTGGCAACTTGCTGCTTCATATGAATGACTACCAGCGAGCTGAAAAATTTTATCATAAAGCGATCGAACTCGATCCGAATGCGGCTACAGCTTACTTTGGTTTGGGAAATGCCGCTTTTGAACAGGAAGACTATCCGGCTGCACAGCAATATTTTCAAAAGGCAGTCAATTCAGGGCTTGAAGAAGGAGATGTCTATATGATGCTGGCAATGTCCTTGCAGCATCAGGACCATCAAAAGCTTTCTCTTCCTTATTTTCAGCGTGCCATTGAATTGAACCCGAAAGATGAGTCAGCTTTATTCCAGTATGGACTGGCTTTAGCACAGACCAATCAAATTCAGCTGGCCCAAAAAACTTTTTTCAAAGTGCTTGAAATTAACGAGGAACA
Source organism: Sediminibacillus terrae (assembly GCF_009602435.1). GTDB lineage: Bacteria > Bacillota > Bacilli > Bacillales > Amphibacillaceae > Sediminibacillus > Sediminibacillus terrae. The sequence goes on along the minus strand of NZ_VZDQ01000026.1, from coordinate 64,009 downwards.
CAGCGATGCACTCTATAATATCGGGGTAAGTTATTTATATGAAGAGGATGTTGATCGGGCTTACGAGTTTTTTGACAAAGCACTGCATTACCAGCCTGATCATTTGCTTGCTGCAAACGGAAAAAAAAGCATTGATGAAATGCTGAGCCAGGATAATCAGGAACAGTAAAAAGGAGCAATCAAGATGGCAATGGAAGATAATAGCGGACAGCTACAACAGAATAGCTATGTGAAAGGAGAGCTTATCCATCATATTTTTATCAATGAGGAGGAGCACTTTTCCATTGCCAGAATCAAGGTTCTAGATACCAATGAATCTTTCAAAGAAAAAGATTTGGTTGTGAAAGGATATTTCTCCCGTCTGAATGAAGGAGAAACTTATGTTTTCCAAGGCACTTTTGAACATCACAAAAAGTTCGGTCTGCAATATGAAGTGAATCAATTCAAACGATTTATCCCGGAAACGGAAGATGGATTGGTTGCTTACTTATCCAGTGATTTGTTTTATGGAATCGGTAAGAAAACAGCTCAGCGGATTGTCGAGGAATTGGGAGAAACTGCCGTCAGCAAGATACTGAAAGATCCAGGTGTCCTGGATTCGATACCAGGTCTTGCAAAGGAAAAAGCGGAACAGCTTTCAAAGGAATTGGCTGAACACCAGGGATTCGAACACATTGTCGTCCATTTATCCAACTATGGTTTCGGCCTGAAAATGGCACAAAAAATCTATCAAGCCTACAAAGATGAAGCGATTTCGATACTTGAGAGAGATCCGTACCAATATGTTTTTGACATAGAAGGATTCGGATTTCAGCGAGCTGACGAAGTGGCACATCAAAATCACATTCCGATGGACCATCCTAGTCGTATTCAAGCAGCCTGCATATATACGTTACAGCAAAGTATCCAGGAAGGACACGTATATCTGCCATTGGAAAAACATCTTGAAGTTGCCGATGAATTGTTGCAAGGAGAGCAATATCAGATTGAACCGGAAGCAATCACTTCTCAAATTGCAGACTTGAATAAGCAGAAAAAGATAATCGTGGTTGATTCCAGGGTTTACTTGCCATCATTGTATTATTCAGAAAGCGGTTTTTGTACCAACATCGACCGCATCATTGGTCAATCAATCACCGAACTGCCGGCAGATGCAGAGCTGCTAAAAATTGTCGGAAGCATCGAGGAAGAAGAGTCTCTCAGTTATGGAAAGGAACAATACCAGGCGATCGAAAAAGCAATCGGTTCGAAATTGATGGTGTTGACAGGTGGTCCGGGGACTGGAAAGACAACGGTTATTAAAGGAATAATCAACGCCTATGCAGAAATCCACGGCCTATCACTTGATCCGGATGATTATGACAATGATGCAGCCTATCCGTTTATATTGACGGCTCCAACCGGAAGGGCGGCAAAGCGGATGAAAGAATCTACAGGTCTTCCTGCAATGACGATTCATCGACTGCTAGGATGGAATGGTCACGAGACATTTGAAAGAAATGAAGACAATCGTTTGGAAGGAAAACTGCTGGTCATCGATGAGTTTTCCATGGTGGATATCTGGCTGGCACATCAATTGTTCAAAGCAATTCCAAATGATATGCAAGTGCTGATTGTGGGGGACGAAGACCAATTGCCATCGGTGGGGCCTGGACAGGTATTGGCCGATTTATTGAAAAGCGGTCTTGTCCCTTTCGTACAACTGAGTGAAGTATATCGGCAAAAAGAAGGTTCGAAGATCATCCAGCTTGCTCATGAAATAAAAAACAATCAATGCAGTGCAGACTCGCTCCGGCAAGATTCCGATTTTAACTTTATCGAATGTCCGGAATATCAAGTGGTGGATGTGATCATTCAGATTGTCAAAAGAGCTCATGACAAAGGGGTCGACTTGAGAGATTTGCAAGTGCTCGCACCCATGTATCGCTCCAAGGCGGGGATTCATCGCATTAATGAAGAGATACAGAAACTGATCAACCCAAAAACAAATCAACGTAGAGAAATCCGGACAAAAGATGTCACATTCCGGACCGGCGACAAAGTGATCCAACTGGTAAATCAGCCGGAAGATGGTGTCTTTAACGGGGATATCGGAGAAATATCGGCGATTTTCGAGGAAGACGAAGGAAGCGGTCAGGCTGAAGAAGTGGTCGTGGCCTTTGAAGAAAAAGAGGTAGTTTATGAACGAAAAGACCTGGCAAATATAATGCACGCTTACTGTACTTCCATACACAAATCCCAGGGAAGCGAATTTCCGATTGTCATCATTCCGGTCATACAAGGTTACCGAAGAATGTTACGCAAGAATTTGCTGTATACCGCTGTCACGAGATGCAAGAAATCGTTGATTTTGTGTGGCAATAAGCAGGCATTTATTCACGGAGTGAATGAACAGGACACGAATCGGCGGTTTACTTCATTGGAAGAACAGCTTCGTGAGCTAATAGAGAATGTACCCAAACCGGAAGAGGATGTGGAAGAAGTTTCGCCTTACGATTTTCTATAAATTTCATGTATAAAACAGCATAAACCGGGCATGCTTTAGGACAACTTATGATTGGCGAGGAGGGTCCTGGATGCATTGCCCTAACTGTAAAGGTAAAAACATTGGGAAAATAGGAAACCAGCAATTTTATTGCTGGGATTGTTTCATAGAGCTGTCTCTGTTAGGAGAAGTACTTGATCTTCATCAGGTGGAACAGGACGGTTCTTTGAGTTCGTTGAATGACCTTTTTAGCGAGGATGAAAGAAAAGCAAGTTGGTAGAATATCCAGGCAGCGACCAGTGATTGATAAAATCTTCTCTCCCGGGAAAAATAGACGTAGATCATTTTGATTAACCTTGATCGTTAGGTCTTTTTACCGGGAAGGAGGAATATTGCTTGTTCCATCCTAATAAATCAATTCGCTTTTTATATTGGATTTCAGCGGGAATATTGGCATTTTTGTTTATGTATCTATTATGGAAACTGCTGCCACTGTATCAGTCGGTTTTGACTGTACTTCTCCATATATTGACTCCTTTCATTATTTCTGCTTTAATTGCTTATTTGCTGCATCCGATTATTGAAAAGCTTCATCAATATAATTTCCCGCGTTGGTTTGCCATCATCGGTATTTATCTCGTGTTTTTTGGACTTTCAGGTTATCTTCTATACAAAGCTTTTCCTGTCTTGCTCCATCAACTACGGGATTTGAACGCCAATTTGCCGACGTTTATGGAACAATACCGCAGTGCCATCTATGGACTGTATGAACGGACAGCATACTTACCGGAATCCGTACATGATCGGATGGATCTTCTTTTTTACCGGGTCGAAGAGTTTATCGGCCGCTTGCTTACCAGTGTAGTCGAACAGGCAGCCAAGTTAATGGACATCGTCATACTGGCAGCTGTGATTCCTGTCCTAGTATTTTATATGCTGAAAGATTTTGAATTGATCAGGAAGGTGGTCAGCAGGCTGACCCCTGAGAAATACCGCGATGATGGAAGGAAACTCTGTATCGAAATAGACAAGAGTCTTGGAAGTTACGTCAGGGGACAGCTGCTTGTCTGCCTGTTTGTTAGTTTGACCACTTATGGATTGTTGTGGTTGATCGGCATGCGATATCCGCTTCTCTTGGCAGTGATCATGGGAGTGACAAATATCATTCCTTACTTCGGACCGATTCTGGGTGCTGTTCCGGCAGTAGTGATCGCTTTCACCATCTCTTATAAAATGGTGGTTTACGTAGTGATTTCCGTGTTTATCGTTCAGATCATCGAAGGGAACTTGCTATCCCCTTTCATTGTCGGCAAAAGCATCGATATCCATCCGATATTGATTATATTCGCTTTGCTTGCTGGAGGAGAGGTGGGAGGCATCATCGGCATGATACTGGCTGTCCCGCTTCTAACTGTCTTAAAAGTGATACTGTATCACATCCGTCGTTTTCGGGCGGCTGATTGATTGACATAGCAAAGAATTTTTTTTATACTTTGATACAAGTAGACGAAGGTCAATAAAAGGAATGCTATAATGCGTTGAAGATCCCGAGTACATGGTGTACCATCCGATCAGAGAGGAATTTCCAGGCTGAAAAAATTCCCGGTCAGGACCATGGAAGCTAGATCCGAGTGCGGATTCATCTCCGCCGGCATGCACCGTTACAAGCAACTAGAGGTGATGGATCGTTGTATCCATAATCAGGGTGGTACCGCGAACAGAGCTCTCGTCCCTGCTTTCAGGCAGGAACGGGGGCTTTTTTTGCCTTATCGGGAAGTACATCCTGCTTTTGAAAAAGGGGTCAATAAGCATTCCTTTGTAAAATAAGTCAAAGTAAATGGAGGTAAAAACCTATGAAGCATTTAACTTCAGCAGAGGTTCGGCAGATGTATTTAGATTTCTTTAAAGAGAAAGGGCACCGGGTGGAACCAAGTGCTTCCTTAGTGCCTAAAGAAGACCCGACACTGCTTTGGATAAACAGTGGTGTGGCAACGTTGAAAAAATACTTTGATGGAAGAGTGATTCCAGATAATCCCCGATTGGTCAACGCCCAGAAAGCGATTCGGACAAATGACATCGAAAATGTGGGAAAGACAGCACGTCATCACACTTTCTTTGAAATGTTGGGGAACTTTTCGATTGGTGATTATTTTAAAGAAGAAGCGATTGAATGGGCTTGGGAGTTTCTTACCAGTAGTGATTGGATAGGTTTCGAAAAAGATAAACTATCTGTCACCGTGCATCCGGAAGATGACGAAGCTTTCCGGATTTGGCGGGATAAAATCGGACTTCCCGAAGAGAGGATAATCCGTCTGGAGGAAAACTTTTGGGATATCGGTGAAGGGCCGAGCGGGCCGAACACGGAAATATTCTACGACCGAGGCGAAAAATACGGCAATGACCCAGAGGACCCGGAACTGTATCCAGGTGGAGAAAATGAACGCTATCTGGAAATCTGGAACTTGGTTTTTTCTCAATTTAATCATAATCCTGATCACACTTATACGCCGCTTCCAAAGAAAAACATCGATACTGGAATGGGCTTGGAACGGATGGTGTGTGTCATCCAGGATACCCCGACTAATTTTGAAACCGATTTGTTCATGCCGCTGATAAAACGTGCCGAACAACTGGCTGGTGTGAACTATGGGGATACAGAAACAGGCGACGTAGCATTCAAAGTGATTGCCGACCATATCCGCACGGTAACATTTGCTGTCAGCGACGGCGCACTTCCTTCGAATGAAGGACGTGGTTATGTATTGAGAAGACTTTTGCGGCGGGCGGTCCGTTACGCCAAACAGATCGGAATCGATCGACCGTTCATGTACCAGCTGGTGGAATCGGTCAGTGATATCATGGGAGAATTTTATGAAGAGGTTCGGAAGAAAAAGTCTTTTATTGAGAATGTGGTGAAGACAGAAGAGGAACGGTTCCATGAAACCTTAAGTGAAGGTTTGGCAATTTTATCGGAAATTATGGAAAAAGAAAAACAAAAGGGAAGTAATGTCTTTCCTGGTGAAGAGGTATTCCGTTTGTACGATACCTATGGTTTTCCGAAGGAACTTACCGATGAATATATAAGCGAAGCGGGTTTCACCATGGATGAGGAAGGATTCGAACAGGAGATGGACAAACAGCGGGAAAGGGCCCGTCAAGCCAGGCAAAAGGTTGATTCCATGCATGTCCAGGAAGGCGTTGCCGGTGAAGTGGAAGTAGAAAGCACGTTTACCGGTTATGAAGAGCTGGAAGCGCAAACCACTGTTTTGGCAATCATTAAAGACAAACAGCTGGTTGATACAGTGGAAGCAGGGGAAGAGGCTTATCTTTTCTTGAAAGAAACTCCTTTCTATGCGGAAAGCGGCGGGCAGGTTGCCGACAGAGGATGGATTCATACCGATCAAGCTACCCTTTCTGTAGAAGATGTTCAGAAAGCTCCACAGGGACAGAACCTGCACCGTGTCCTGGTGAAGGAAGGCCGATTGCAAAAAGGAGACCAGGTAAAGGCTACGGTCAATCAACAATCCCGTTCGGAAATCGTCAAAAACCATACAGCAACCCATTTGCTGCACCAGGCACTGAAAGATGTGTTAGGAGAACATGTCAATCAAGCCGGATCATTGGTGACAACAGACAGACTTCGGTTTGATTTTTCACATTTCGGTTCTATATCGCTAGAGGAACTGGACCGTGTCGAACAACTTGTCAATGAAAAAATATGGGAATCTGTACAGGTTGCAATTGATTATCATCCAATTGAAGAAGCCAAGAACATGGGAGCCATGGCCTTATTCGGAGAAAAGTACGGCGATATCGTACGTGTTGTCCAGGTCGGCGACTACAGCATTGAATTATGCGGAGGCTGCCATGTCGTGAACACTGCAGAAATCGGGTTGTTCAAGGTAACGGCAGAGTCGGGGATCGGTGCTGGAACCCGAAGGATTGAAGCCAGCACTGGAAAAGCAGCTTATCAGTATTTAAACGATAGACAGACGGTGTTGAGGAAGGCAGCAGATATGCTCAAGACAACTCCAGAGAATGTGCCGGAACGAATTGACGTCCTGTTTAATGACATGAAGGAACTTCAAAGAGAAAAGGAATCTTTAAGTGCCAAGCTTTCCAATTTGGAAGCATCTTCGGTACTGGATTATATTCAAGAAGTCGACGGAGTGAAGCTTTTGGCCCGGCAGGTTGATGTCCAGGATATGAACCAGCTGCGCAATATGGTCGACGAGCTCAAACAAAAGGCAGGTTCTGGTATTATCCTGTTGGGTGCGGTTTCCGACGGAAAAGTCCAACTTGCGGCAGGAGTTTCGAAGGATCTTGTTGAACAAGGTTATCATGCAGGGAAATTGATCAAAGAAACGGCCCAGCGCTGTGGCGGAGGCGGAGGCGGACGTCCGGATATGGCACAAGCGGGTGGCAAAAATCCTGACCAGCTTCCAGAGGCACTACAATACGCTGAAACGTACATCAAGGAAAACTCCTAGTTTTTCTTGTACACTATTTAGGTATATAATGGTGTGTAACGAATTGTGGTCGATTGTCAATATACGTTAAAATTTGAAATCGGGGGTAAACTAATGGGATCTATGGATAAAACAATGAAATTTAATTTTCCCGAAGAACCATTCGAAGAAAATGTGAAAGAAGTGCTCTTAACCGTGCATGAAGCTTTGCGGGAAAAAGGTTATAATCCAATCAATCAAATTGTCGGGTACTTGTTGTCCGGTGATCCGGCGTATATTCCCCGGCACAAAGATGCAAGGAACCTAATTAGAAAAATAGAACGGGATGAGTTGATTGAAGAACTGGTCAAGTCCTATTTGAACAACCATAAGGAGTAGTAATGAAAAAAATTGGTTTTGATGTTGGCGAAAAAACAATCGGAGTTGCTGTCAGTGATGCCCTTGGCTGGACAGCCCAGGGTATCACGACCATTAAATGGGATGAAAAGGATTATTCGACAGCAGATTCCGAAATAGAAAGAATTATCTCTGAATATAATATTGAAGAAGCAGTAGTCGGCCTGCCTAAAAATATGAACGGAACAATCGGGGAGCGGGGAGAAGCTTCTCAAGCGTTTGCCAAGTATCTCGAGGACCGCTTTTCACTCCGGACCGTTTTATGGGATGAAAGGTTGACTACCATGGCTGCGGAGCGGGTTCTTTTAGAAGCCGATATGAGCCGCAAAAAGCGAAAAAAGGTAATTGATAAAATGGCTGCCGTCATGATTTTGCAAGGTTATCTGGACGCTAACAAATGAACGAATAACTTACGGAGGTGCAGAAAATGGCATTAGAAGAAAAAGAAAGAATTATCATTCCTGACGAAAATGGAGAAGAGCATCTATTTGAAGTACTGTTCACTTTTGATGTAGACCAGACAGACAGTTCTTATATTGCTGTCGTTCCTGCTGAACAGAAAGACGACGATGAAGTCGAGGTGTTTGCCTTCCGCTATGAAGAAAAATCCCAGGATGAAGATGACTTGTCTTTATTTCAAATCGAGTCAGAGGAAGAATGGGAAATGGTCGAGGAAATGCTTAATACCCTGACGGAAGAAGAAACAGAATAAGCATTCGCATTGGATGAATGAAGAGCCTATTATCGATCACAACCGATAATAGGCTTTTTTTTTACTGTCAGGGAACTTAGGCTCTCAAAGTAGGTGCGGTGTCTCTGTGATGATGTGGAATATGGAGGCGGGGAGGCTCGGGTATTTGCCTGTGGAATGGAAATTTCACTACAACACACCCTCTTTGTGGATTAACACACGGGTCCTTGGTTACTCGGTTTAGCGGATGATCGGGACCGTGTAATCCTTGAAAACGGGAACAAAATACATAATAATTAGAAATGTTGTCGTTGTTTGTAGTATAATGTATCCGGTGAAGGGGGTTTCGTATGTCTACTTCTGATAAAGAGACAAAGTTTTCCGTACGTTGGAAACAGCGAATGGAAGAAGCAAGCACCGTCAGGAAAATCGTCGCTATAGTCTTGTCCTGTTTACTATTGATAATGGTAATCGGCTCTATTGCAGGATATTTATACGTTAAGTCTGCCATGGAACCTGTAGATCCGGATGATGATACGACCACAGATGTAGAAATACCGTTAGGTTCTTCTACTTCCCAAATCGCCGGGATTCTAGAAGAAAATGGCATCATCAGCAACAGCCTTGTATTCCGCTTTTATATAAAATTCAACAATGTAGCAGAATTTCAAGCCGGAGAATACGAGTTCTCGCCGTCGATGAGCTTTGACCAGATTGTGGAGTCATTGCAGACAGGTACGCTTGTCAAGGATCCTATTCTGACAATCACCATACCAGAAGGAAAAACAATTGAAGAAATAGCTTCTATTTATGCTGAAAAAGCAGGCATAGATCCAGAAGCATTTATTTCCAAAACAGAAGATGCCGAATACTTAGAAAACCTGATTGCTCAACATCCAATGCTATTGTCGGAAGAGATATTGGATCTGGAAATAAGATATCCATTGGAAGGCTACTTATTTGCTGCTACCTACGACTTTTACGTAGAAAATCCTACACCGGAAAAGATTATCGACAAAATGCTGCGAAAGACAGAAAACGTTTTGACGCCATATATGGATTCCATTTCAGCCAACGATAATATTGGATCTGTTCATGAAGCACTGACAATGGCATCTCTAGTGGAAAAAGAGGCGCAAACGGAGAAAGATCGAAAGATGATAGCAGGAGTGTTTTTCAACCGGATGGCTGAAGATATGAGGCTACAGACTGATCCGACCGTGCTTTACGCCTTGGGGGAACACAAATCAAGAGTGTTGTTCGAAGACCTTGAGGTCGAATCGCCATATAATACCTATCAAGTATCCGGACTGCCGATAGGACCGATTTCAAACTTCGGTGAAAATTCACTACAGTCGGTTCTCAATCCGGAGGATACCGATTATATGTACTTCGTTGCGGCAGAAGATGGGACGATTTATTACTCGGAAACCTTTGAAGAACACCAGCAGCTGACGCAAAAATATTTACACAGGGAAGCAGCAGGGAACGAATGAAAAATTCGCATTCCCTGCTTTTTTTGTGTTAAAATAATATGGTTGTAAAAAATGTTGAAAGATTTAATAAGCATTTTTTGAAGAATCTTATTTATAAAAAGTTGTATTTTGACATAAGGAAAACGACGGAGGTTGCAAAAGTGGACGATCAGTTGGAGCAATATTTAACAGGAACTGTCCCAGCCGTACCAAAATGGGCTGCAGAACTTGAGACATATGCACATGAGCATCGCATACCGATAATGGAACCGCTAGGCATCCAGTTGTTGATGCAATTGATCCGTATTCATAAGCCTGATAAAATACTTGAAATCGGGACGGCTATCGGTTACTCTGCGCTCAGAATGCTGGAAGCTCACCCTGCGGCGCACATTACGACAATCGAGAGGGATGACCAGCGATATCAGGAAGCAATAAATAATATTGAAGCTCGAAATCAACAAAATCAGATCCAGGCGTTTTTTGGAGATGCATTGGAAGAAGTTGAACGGGTAGAAAAGAACGGGCCCTATGATCTGCTTTTTATTGATGCAGCCAAGGGTCAGTATCAGCGTTTTTTTGAAATTTACAGCAAGCAGTTGAACGAGGATGCAATCATCGTTTCTGATAACGTATTATTCAGAGGACTGGTTGCTGCAGAATCAGATCAAAAGGACAGGCTCAACAAGATTGCAGGGAAAATACGCACTTATAACGAATGGCTTGTCAATCATCCCGACTATTATACAACGATTATTCCGGTTGGAGACGGAATCGCTGTCAGTGTTAGAAGATGAAAGGAAAAAAAGGAGAGCTAGGTAGCATGTCGAACAAACCAGTAGTAATTGGCGTTGCAGGGGGAAGCGGTTCTGGAAAAACCTCTGTAACGAGATCAATCAGCCAGCGTTTTACAGATAAGACCATATTGGTCATTGAACAGGATTATTACTATAAAGATCAAAGTCATCTTCCCTATGAAGAACGTTTGAGCACCAACTATGACCATCCATTGGCTTTCGATAACGATTTATTGATAGAACATGTGAACACACTGCTGGAACAGAAACCTGTCAACAAACCTGTTTATGACTATACTCGTCATACCCGCTCAGAGGAAGTGATACGTGTCGAGCCCAAAGATGTGATTATTTTAGAAGGAATTTTGATTTTGGAAGATCAACGCCTGCTCGATTTAATGGATATTAAAGTATTTGTTGATACGGATGCAGACGTTAGAATTATCAGGCGGTTGCTTCGGGATATCAAGGAACGCGGGCGCACCATCGATTCTGTTATTGACCAATACATCAATGTAGTCCGTCCCATGCATCTGCAGTTTGTCGAACCGACAAAACGATATGCAGACATCATTATCCCGGAGGGTGGACAAAACCATGTAGCTATTGATTTGATGGCTACTAAAATACAAACCATTCTGAACCGGTAAAATTTTCCGTCCATAAGTAAAAACTATTGAAAAATTAGATAAAATCTGCCATAGTATTGGATATAGTCAAAACTGAAAACGGGAACAAAACCTTGAGCGCACGATTGTGCTGCTCATTTTTATAAAAGGACAAGGTTTTGTCCCGCCCCGATTACCAAGTTGGTGACCAGCAATGTGAACCTTCACCCATTTCATTTATCATGTTTTTGTTGTATATTATATAAACTATATATACCTTGGATAAAAGAAGACTTGGAATGATCGGGAATTTGATATTATTGTTGGAATCAAAGGAGTGTGTCAAATGGCCGCAGAAAAAAGTTTTTATATGACCAATGAGGGCAAGCAGAAATTAGAAGATGAACTGGAATACCTTAAAACGGAAAAAAGACAGGAAGTTGTGGAAAGAATAAAAATAGCCAGAGGATTCGGAGATCTATCCGAGAACTCGGAGTACGATGCTGCCAAGGATGAGCAGGCTTTTGTAGAATCCCGTATCGCTACGGTGGAAAACATGATTCGGAATGCCGTAATCATCGAAAACGATAATGAAAACCCTAACGTAGTCAATTTAGGAAAATCTGTTACATTTAAAGAGCTTCCTGATGGTGACGAGGAAAGTTATCAAATTGTCGGCAGTGCGGAAGCAGATCCGTTCGAAGGGAAAATTTCGAACGATTCACCAATTGCAAAATCACTGATAGGACGTGAAATAGGCGAAAAGGTAACCGTCCCGACACCTGGTGGAGATATGGAAGTTGAAATCCTTAGCGTTGATTAAGGCTGAGAATGTGATAGAAACAAAAACAAAGTAATCGAAGAAAAACCGTGCGATGTTGCGAATGCCTAAGCATTCGATTTCGTTCGGTTTTTTCTTGTTATGGTTAGTTGGACCAAAAAATCCGGCTCTATACTGCATGCGGCGCGATTAAGCAAGCGGTAAAAAAGACGTTATAGAGAGAAATAGCGTAGAACAGAGGAACTAAGCGACACTCCTGCGGAATAAATAGCTATTTTTTGGAGTGATCCTTTCAATAAAGAGAGGGGGGAGTGAAAAACCACCCCACCACATTTGACAGAGAACCAAAATTCTTTGGTTCTACCTGAAGACGGTGGATCACTTACACATATCACCTGTAGGAGAATACATGTTGTTCATCCTTCCTATCCAAACAAACCACTCTTCAGTGGAGAAAACTGCTGATGAGTGGTTTGGATAGCTCTAAAACTCTGTCATTGTTGAATTTATTTTAGTCGATAAGAACGGAGTCCATATCCTTATAAAGAACTTGTTCACCGCAACTCTGAAAGTTCTGTTCTATGCTTGCAAGGATAGTAAGGAAGAAACACTTTTTTGATAAAATCCTCCTTTTTCAGGGAAATCAGGAACTCGAAGACGACCAACTCTTCCACTTCAGCAAATTGAACCTCTGTGCCATCAAAAAAGAAAATGGAAAACAGATTGTGTTCTTTATCATAACCGACTTCATTGAAGGTGGTTATCCCCCAAAGCTGCTGATCGAACTTGGTAATTTTCAATAGCATCATCCCCTTCTGAACTCGCTGTTTTATTAGTTAGATGTTTATGCAAGGACTCCTTCCTATATGCCAAAAGTAGAAGAAGTTCGACAAAAATAATCCGGCGCCCAGTTTAGAATGATTTTGTCCAATTCAAAATACCATAGTATAATAGCAGATAGATGGAAAAGGAGGTACTTTCATGTCAGACGATTTTCATTCACCATCAAGGGTGAATCGTTTTGAGAAAAGAAGAAAAAGCACAAAAGCGATAACTTTCCTTTTGATTGCCGGAGGAATACTGATCCTTGTTTTGATTGGTTTTTTTCTGTTCGGCGGTGGGGATGAAGATAATTCCGCAAACAACAATGAAAACCAAGAAGCTTCACCTGAGGAAGAAAATGATTCTACTACCGAAGCGGATGAGAATGGAAACAGCGAAAATGAAAATGCGCCGGAAGTCGAAGAGCCTGACTCGGACGTAACCGAAGAAGAAGGTAGCGATACGAATGGAAATGAGACGGAGCAAGAAGCAGAAAAAGAAACAGTTGACTCGAGCGGAGACAGTAATGTAAAAGAGGCTTACACTGCTGATTGGAAACCGGTGGGTACTGACCAGCAAGGAACCCATGAGACAACGTTCGAAGAAGGCACCGAGGACTGGGAAGAAATGATGGAAGCCATCGAATTGGCGACGGATTTGCCAAGCAGTGATCGAATTGTCTGGTGGGTCGAAAGAGGAAGTGCCCAACAACAAGTTATTGCGACCGTTTCTGACAGTGACGAGACGGAAACATACCGGACGTACCTAACCTGGGTGGATAACGAGGGCTGGAAACCAACCAAGGTGGAAGTGTTAAAAGAAAATGATCAAAAATACCGTTTTGAACAATGATCAGACCAAGTTTACAGGAGGAATCACACTATGACGATTGCCATTATCGGAGCAATGGATGAAGAAGTGCAAATCTTGAAGGATAAAATGGACGTCCTCGATACCGTTAAAGTAGCAGGGTGTACGTTTGTGAAGGGTACCCTCGAAAACCGTGAAGTCGTTTTACTTCAATCGGGAATAGGAAAAGTAAATGCCGCGATGGCTGCGACAATTTTGCACGAAAGATTTGCGCCCTCCCATGTAATCAATACTGGATCAGCAGGTGGGTTTGATGAGGAACTGGAAGTAGGGGATCTCGTCATTTCAACTTCCGTCACCCACCATGATGTCGATGTTACAGCGTTCAATTATAAGTATGGGCAGGTTCCAGGAATGCCACCTAAATATGAGGCGGACGAACGATTGGTAGAATTAGCGCTGCAGGCAGCAAATGGATTGAACGATCTTCAGGCGAAAAAAGGATTGATTGCTACCAGTGACTCCTTCATGCAAGATGAAGAACGTGTAGCATTTGCGAGGGGGAAATTTCCTGAAATGATTGCGGCAGAAATGGAAGCAGCTGCGATAGCCCAAGTTTCATACAATTATCAGGTTCCTTTTGTAGTCATTCGTGCCTTATCGGACATTGCAGGAAAGGAATCCTCCGTGTCTTTTGATGCTTTTTTAGAGAAAGCAGCTGCAAATGCGGCAAATTTGATCATCGAGATAGTAGAAAACATTTGAGTTTTTCCATGAATTACCTTCCTGGCAAACTGTAATTCTATGTTATAGTACAAATAGAATCGCTTTGCTTGAATAGGAAGGAGGAAAAACTTATGAAGCAACAGGAAGCTAAAATTATCGAGGAGCGGATTGAAGATTTTGGCCGTTTCTTGGTAACACTGTTGATGCTTAGTGCTTTTTTCTATTTAGGGATGATTATCAATTATTATCTAGAGCCGATGAATAGGGGCGGTCTTTTGCCGGCGATATTGGTAGTTACCGTAGCCTCGGCTGGATGGATTGCTGTTTTGCTGAAAAAATGGCAACGACAGTTAAATAGTTTAATGGAATAATACAAACCGCATGGTATTTGACGACTTGAAAGTCATGGAACGCCATGCGGTTTTTTCATGCATTATGAAAGCTTTCTACATCGAAAGCTGCTTTTTCGCTCTGGGAAAGAAAGTCTTTATCTATGCAGAAGGACGATATGTTTTAACATCCTTTTGAGTATCAGGTTCCTCTTTCCTGGCGGTAATACTCATGAAAAACCTTCATTAGGGCACGTTTTTCGATTCTTGAAACATAACTGCGGGAAATTTTCAGCTTTTTGGCAATTTCGCGCTGTGTTAATTCTTTGGTATTATTAAGCCCGTAACGATTGATGACTACTTCTTTTTCTCTTTCATCCAGTATGCCAAGATACTCTTTGATTTTTTCCACTTCCATGTTTAATTGGATGTATTCTATTAAATCTTCGTTTTCTGCTTCTAAAATATCAATCAAACTGATTTCGTTTCCCTCTTTGTCTTGGCCGATGGGATCATGGAGAGAAACATCTTTTTTGGTTTTCTTCAACGCCCGTAAATGCATAAGTATTTCGTTTTCAATACATCTTGCCGCATAAGTGGCCAACTTTGTTCCTTTTCCGACTGAAAAGCTTTCAATTCCTTTGATCAATCCGATTGTCCCGATCGAAATTAAATCTTCCGTATCTTCTCCGGTATTTTCAAATTTTTTCACTATGTGCGCGACCAAGCGTAAATTATGTTCGATCAACATATCCCTGGCGTGCTGGTCGCCTTCTTGCATCTTTTCAATATATAATGCTTCTTCTTTTGCGGAAAGGGGCTGGGGAAAAGCATGATTTTTAACATAGGATACAAAGAACAGTGTTTCTTTGATGAGATATGCCAACGCACTTAATATACCCGACAAAAACAAGCACCTCCGTCAGAGTGGGCTATAGCCTATATCTTCACTCTATGTGCGGTGAAGGGAAATTGTGCCTGTCTGCCGGTGAAACATTTATTAATCTGCTTCTGAGTCCATGCAGGGTAAAAAGAGGGTATTCTCAAACATGCTCCCAAAGCAATTCAGGGGCATGTTTATCTAATATGCAGTTAAGCGACATCGTTCTACAGGAAAATTCATGGAATAACCCTGCAATGAAAAAGCGAAGAGTGACTACTGCACAATAGCTATAAACTGCGAACTAACTATAAAGGAAAATTCCATTGCCTATTCAAAAATAGTGTTAAGCCCCGCTTTGGTAGCATACTACGCTTTCCGCAGGCACGGCTTCAGCTAACTTGGTAAAGAAAACCGCTTTACCAAGTGGATCTTCACCTCGTGCTGTTCCCGCAGGAGTCTGCGTATGCTACCTACGCTAAGAAGTATGCTGATCAGTACAAGAATAGACTTTTTCTTTGAGAAACAACAAGCCGTCTTAAAAACGTTTGTCAGGAAATGTGTACTTCTTTTCATAAATAGACAGTTGGAGTTCCATCTTTTATCCGGTTCTTGGACTTTCTGCTTGTTTTCCCAGCTATGTCTTTTGATAAAACAGTTCATGTCCATGAGTGAAAAAAAGTCTTGTACACGTGTTTATAAGCAGAAAGCTGTTCCTAGCGAAGAAAATACCCGGAGACTCCAGCGGGAGGAAAGGCATCGGTGAGATCCCGCAGAGCGTCGCTCGAGGAAGCTCACCAGCCGCCCGCGGAAAGCGCATGGTATTTTCGCAGCGCCGAACTCCCACTCAGCGAATGTAAGAAGTAAGAAAGACAAATTCTAACCATGTCGTAGTTTCTATTTATGGCGAATCAGGAGAACGAGGCTTTGTTGGAAATTGGGTAAACGAAAAAATCATCAGCATCTTATTTACTGCTGATGATTTCTTCATAACTTTGAGTATTTTGTCTTTACACTATTTCATATGATCTGGATTTTCTTTTGCTCTGATTGCTTCTGTATAATCATCTCGTACTTTGTCACCCCAGGGAATTACGCCGCTGCGGTGGGCCGCCCTGGAAATCATATGACCTGATACCGGAACAGTCAAAAGTACAAACAACAAACCTAAGATCAACTTTCCGCTTAATATGTCATGTTCGACATATAGAAACAGGAAAGCTCCAATCATGATTCCGGCTATACCCAGGGTGGATGCTTTTGTAGCTGCATGCATCCTTGTATAGACATCAGGGAAGCGCAGCAACCCGATGGATGTTGAAAAAATGAAGAATGTACCAACCAGCAGGCATACCGAAATCAGAATATCCATGAAGATATCAACGCTCGTCCCTGTCAATGATAACACCCTTTTCTATGAATTTTGCTAATGCAATCGTTCCTATAAACAATAAAATACCAATCAACAATACAATATCATTCAATTTTGTGGTGACAAGCAATATGGCAATCAAACCTACCAGAGCCATTAAATTGATCCCAATCGCGTCCAGTGCTACCGCCCGATCTGGATTTGTCGGTCCTTTAATCGCGCGGATCATTAAAAGAATCAGGGAAATGGAGGTTGCAACTAAACATATATACGTGACAATCTCTGTAATATAGTAAAAATCAGTTGATGTCATATTATCTGGTCACCTCCATTATCGCTTTTTCGAAGCTGTCCTTGATTTCCTGAATGGATTCCTGGGTATCGTCTATATGCATCGCATGAATGTAAATCAAACTGTTATCGTCCGAAACAGCTATCGACAGGGTTCCTGGAGTGAGGGAAATCAGATTTGCAAGCAGCGTGATTTCCCAATCACTTTTCAGTTCTGTCGGAAATGCGAAGATACCCGGTGTGATGTCGAGTTTTGGTTTGTAAACCAGCTTGACGATCTGCAGGTTGGAAAGAATCAGCTCTTTAGTAAACAAAAGCATCAACCTTATCACTTTAACCACGCGTTTCATATAAAAAGCGTCAGGGATAAAGCGCTGCAAGACCAGCAAAAGCAGGATACCGATCAAATACCCTCCAAAAAATGTCGAGAATGTGTAGCTTTCACTCATGAACATCCACATTACCGCGATCAAAATGTTTAATAAAATCTGAAAAGGCATATAGGTTTACTCCTTAAAAACAGAATCGATATAAATTTCCGGATTCATTAATTGATTCGAGATATCATCAACGACCGGGTAAAACATTTCCGCTCCGATTCCGAGCAATACGGTGAAAAATACCAGGAAAGCGACCGGCCAAGTCAGTGCGGTGACGGTTTTTTTATCGATCGTGATGCTTTCATCTTTTTCTCCCCAGAACCCTCTGACAAATATTTTCATTATCGAATACAATATCAACAGGCTGGACAATAAACCAATGATAACAATGGCTATCTCTCCATCAGCAAAGCCGCCCTGCATGATCATTAATTTGCCAATGAACCCGCTGAATGGCGGGACTCCGGCCAGAACAAATGCAGATATGAACAACAGCCAGCCAAGAAGAGGCAATTGATGAATCAATCCCTTCATTTTTCGTAAATCCGGGGTGCCGACAACGTGGGCGACTGCACCCGCCAACAAAAATAAGGCGGCTTTGATAATCATGTCACTAATCATATAGTAAACTGATCCACTTAGCGCCGTTTGATTATAGATTCCGACACCCATCACCATGAAACCGACAGCAGGAATTATGTTGTATGCGATAACCAGTTTGATGTTATTCGTCGACAAAGCACCGATTGCCCCAAAAACCAACGTGAATCCCGCTATCCAAATAAATAGTTCATGTGTCACTTCCATCTTATGGACAAAGACTAACGTGAACATTCGGATGATCGAGTAAACGCCAACCTTTGTCAGTAGGGCCGCAAACATTGCAGATACGACCGGATTGGGAACCGTATAAGGCTTAGGCAGCCAATAATAGAGCGGGAACAATGCTGCTTTTGTCGCAAATACGAAAAACAGCAAGATACCGATTGTCGTCAAAATCCCCTGTTGCTCTACTTCTTGGACCCTTTCAGCCATTTGCGCCATATTGACAGTTCCTAAAACAGAGTAGAGAAAAGCAACGGTAGTGACAAAAACAATCGAAGAAAACAAATTCACCAGCACATACTTGATCGATTCACGAAGCTGTACTTTTTCTCCTCCTAAAGTGATCAAAGCATAGGAAGCCATCAAGAGGACTTCAAAAAAGACAAAAAGGTTAAACAAGTCACCAGTCAGGAATGCACCTGACACGCCAGTGATAAGAAGGAAGAAAAACGTGTAAAAGTAGAACTTTTCCTTCTGCTCTGTCAGGGAATGCGGTGCATAAAAAATGCAGGCCAGACCGATGATGTTGGTCGTCAAAACTAATGTGACCGCCAACAGGTCGGCGACTAGTACGATGCCATAAGGGGCTTCCCAGCCTCCAGTCTCCAATGTGACGGTACCGTTCTGCAATACATAATAAAAAACATATGCAGCGACGCCTGTACTAATCACAGACAGCAGTTTTGCTGCATGGCGTACGAACGGTGTTTTTGTATGAAAGAATGCTAACAAAATCCCGGAAACCAGCGGGATGATGATCGGAAGTACTGCTAAGTTACTCATCATGGTTACCCCTCAATTTTTCCATATTATCTGTATTGTTCTCTTGTGCCGCCCGGTAGGAAAGCACCAGCAGAAGACTGGTCAGACCGAAACTGATGACAATGGAGGTCAAAATCAAGGCCTGAGGAAGTGGATCTGCGTACTCACTTACTCCATATTCCAACACAGGCGGAGCCCCTCTTTTCAACTTTCCCATTGTAAGAATGAACAAGTGAGCTCCGTTGGAAAGAATAACGGTACCGATCACTATTCGAAGCAGCTGTTTTTGCAGCAAATTATAAATGCCTGCTGCAAATAAAATTCCGGCTACCACCGACATGATAATTTCCAATTTATTCTCCCTCCTTGCTGCGCAGCTTTATCAAGCTGTAAATGCTGAACGCGGCGATACCTAGGACAGTAATCTCAAACAATGTATCTAATCCACGCATGTCAACGAGAATCACATTTACTACGTTGTCTCCTCCGCCTAAATCATGTGAAGTTTCCAGGAAGTAGTCGGAAATCGCAGTGAACCATTTGCTGCTGTGTGCCGATATGCCAATCAAAGTCATCAATGTACCAAAGCCTACTGCAATGACTGCATTTGTCAGCCGGAAGCCGGCACCTTCCGTCCTGCGGCTCAATTGTGGCAAATGATGGAAACATAACAACAGCAAAGCTACGGTAATCGTTTCAATTACCAATTGGGTCAACGCCAGGTCGGGTGCCCTGTAAAAGACGAACAACAGTGCCTGCCCATATCCTGATACGCCGAGAATGATAATGGCAGCTACATTGTTTTTGGCAAGAATGGTACCGACTGCACCAGCTATCACCATGATTCCCACAAGGATTTCCGGGATTGTGACAGGTGCCAGGTCGTCTGTTTTAAAGGTGAAACCATTCGTCCCGGCCATGACCAGTCCAGTCACAATGATAATAGTCGAAACAATCAGTGCAGTATATCTACGCAATGATCCATTCATATAACTTTTTGTCAATTTAGCGGTGTAGACATCCAATCCTTTCAAAATGCCATTATAAACCCTATTAAAGCTCAGACTGCCTGGAATGGCCCTGTATATACTCCACCACTTTTTCCGGAATAGATATAGCAGGGTACCAAAGGCTACAACAATCAAAGACATGTAGAATGCTGGTTTCAATCCGTGCCAGTACACGATATGTTCATGAGTGTCTTCCCCGCTGATTGCTTTGGCGGCATGGGCGAGAAATGTCTCATTGAACAGGTTTGGAAACAGGCCGATGAAGATAACCCCGAAGACAAGAATCGCAGGAGCAATCAGCATGCCGATCGGTGCCTCATGCGGTTTTTTTGGCAACTGCTCGAGTTTCTGTTTGCCGGTAAATGTGCCGAACAAGAAATACATTGAATAAACAAATGTAAAGATACTCCCAAACACTGCAAGATAAGGTATCGCCTGTTTTAAAAAGGAAGCTATCCACAATGTGGTATCTCCGATATGAAGGGAGTTTTCAAAAAATAATTCCTTACTGTAAAATCCATTGAGAAATGGAAGTGGCACACCTGCCATTGACAATGCCGCGAACAGGGCAAGTGTTGCAGAAATAGGCATCAATGTCATCAACCCGCCCAGTTTGCGTATATCCCGTGTTCCGGATTCGTGATCGATGATGCCGGCGATCATAAACAAACTTCCTTTGAAAGTGGCATGATTCAATATGTGAAAAACAGCAGCAAAAACAGCAGCCTCGGTGCCAAAACCAAGCATGGCCATGATCATACCTAACTGACTGACTGTCGAGAAAGCAAGAATGCCTTTCAAATCTGTCTGTCTGACAGCCATGTAAGAAGCCCAGCATAGTGTGATAATGCCGATTCCGCTTACCACAATGAAAAACCATTCATACCCGTGGAAGATTGGAGAGAATCGGGCGACCAGAAAAATGCCCGCTTTCACCATCGTAGCAGAGTGGAGATAAGCACTGACAGGGGTCGGTGCCTCCATGGCGTCCGGCAGCCAAATATGGAAAGGAAATTGAGCCGATTTGGTGAAAGCCCCCAGTAAAAGCAAGGTCATTATCAACGGCAGATAGTCACTCGAAAGAATCAAATCCACACTTCCGATCATCTGCTGTACACTTGTGACGCCAGTTATGACATGCAAAAGCATGAAGGCACCGAGCATGCTCAAACCTCCGAAGACGGTAATAAGCATTGATTTCATAGCCCCATACCTGGAGCCTTCACGATGGTTCCAGTATCCAATCAATAAAAAGGATGAAATGGAAGTCAATTCCCAAAATGTATACAGAAGATACACATTATCGGATAATACGACTCCGAGCATTGCGGTCATGAATAGCAAAAGGTACACATAAAAGTGAGCCAGTTTTTCTGATTTATGTAAATAAAAGATGGAATAAAAGGTGACCAAGGCACCAATTCCACTGATCAAAAGCACAAATAATAAACTAAGCCCATCCAGATAAAAATCTAGCGAAATGCCCAAGGAAGGAATCCAAGGATAGCTTTCCAGTTCCGGAGAAAAACCTTCTCCAATAAACCGGACAAAAAAAATGAATATTCCTAGAGGTATAAAAAAGACAAAAATTCCTGTGTGGACTTTATCTTTAAACTTACTCAAGAAAGGAATAAGAAGTGTCAAGACAAGTGGTAATAAAACTGCGAATAGCATGTATTAATGGTCCTCCTTTAGTTGATCTCATTCACAGGGGAAGGTTAATCATTTGATAGTTAAACTGATATCATGGCGGGATAAACGCATACTTATCTTTCATTTTAATCAGAACAAGGTGTAATATTCAACTAAATGCATTCAACGGCGGATGATGGGCAGACAAAAAGCATACATAATCTTATTTTAGCGAAAATAAAAAACCCCTGCCATGAGAAAACATGACAAGAGTTTGACAATTTTCAGTAAATCATCCATTTAACTCAAACAGAAAACGGAAGCATCAGCTGGAGTATTTAATTTCGTGAGTTAGCGATCTTCTTTGAATTTCCGCTTCTATTAAATGAATGAATTCATTGCTCAAATTCAGTTCATTCGCTTTGTGATAGGATTCTATTAACAATTCGTCCGATAAATGTTCCATAAGGCTGCTCCTCCTGTATTGGAAGTTTCCCATCAATACATTTTTAAGGAATGAATGTCTGTCTTGAAGTTATTAATACTTTACCATGAAAGAAGGGGTTGGACAAGTTGTAAGTTATTAACAATTGGTTGTATATAACTTGTTAATAAACTGTTTATTTCGGGCGAATAATTTGATTTGACGGGAAAAGTAATGTTGATAAAGTTATCCACAGAGTGAATTGTGGTGGAATTTGTCGAAAGAAAGATTCATTTTTGCTGAAATCAGCCATATATGACAAGATGGAAAAAGAAATGAATGCTTGGAAAATTTCTTTTGAATCATGGAGGTAAAATGTATATCATGAGTAAGGAGTGCGGAGAACGGTTATACATAAAATGAGGTGACTAGCAGTTGATTTTAAAGAGATTTTTGCCAAACGAACATGTGAAAAGCGTTTTTGAAATCCATCCGGAAGATTTAAAAGCCCGAGGAATAAAAGGTATCATAACAGATCTTGACAATACATTGGTGGCTTGGGATGTGGCCATGGCCACACCAGAAATCATCGCTTGGTTCAAACTGATGGAAAAACATGAAATCAAAATTACAATCATTTCAAATAATAAAGAAGAAAGAGTAAAATTATTTTCAGAACCATTAAATACGCCGTTCGTTTATGGTGCGAGGAAACCACTGGGGCAAGCCTTCAAAAAAGCCACTAAACAGATGGAGTTGGACAGGGATCAAATCGTTGTTGTCGGAGATCAGATTATGACGGATGTTCTGGGCGGCAACAGTGCCGGTTTTTATACTATTCTTGTAGTGCCTATTGTTCAAACAGATGGTAAATTGACAAAGATCAACCGAAAAATTGAAAGACGGATTTTAAGTTGGATGAGAAAAAAAGGGATGATTACTTGGGAGGAATAGTGAGATGGAAGAGATAATCTGCCAAGGGTGCGGAGCATATATTCAAACAGAAAAGGAAGAGAAGCCAGGTTTCGCGCCTAAATCGGCTTTGGAAAAAGATGTAGTGATTTGCAAGCGGTGCTTCAGACTAAAACATTATAATGAAGTACAGGATGTATCGCTGACAGATGATGATTTTTTGAAAATGATCAGCGAAATCCGTAATACGGATGCGCTAATCGTGCAGGTGGTCGACATTTTCGACTTCAATGGCAGCTTCATCAGCAGTCTGCAGCGGCTTACCGGAAACAACCCGATACTGCTTGCTGGAAATAAAGTGGACTTGCTTCCGAAATCTACAAATAAAAATAAATTAAAGCAATGGCTTCAGCATTCCGCGAAAGAGGAGGGGCTTCCGGTTAAGGATGTCCTGTTGATTTCAGCTGAAAAAGGAATCGGTTTTGATGGACTGGAAGCTGCAATCGAAACATACCGGGAAGGGAAGGATGTATATATCGTCGGCAGCACCAATGTAGGGAAATCCACACTGATCAACAAGTTGATCAATCGTAGCAGTGGAATCAGCGATGCTATTACCACTTCTTATTTCCCTGGTACTACACTAGGTTTCATTGATATTCCGCTGGATGATGATAGTTCCTTGTATGATACGCCAGGTGTCATTAACAGAAAACAGATGGCCCACTATTTATCCGATGAAGATGTCAAAGCAATCACGCCTGGAAAAGAAATAAAACCACGTGTCTTTCAATTGAATGAACAGCAAACCCTTTATTTTGGCGGTCTTGCCCGTTTTGATTTCAATAAGGGAGGAAGAAAATCTTTTGTCTGTTATTTTGCGAATCAATTGAACATCCATCGTACCAAATTGGATAATGCAGACAATCTTTACCAGCGTCATGTCGGTGAGTTATTGTCGCCGCCTGGTCAAGAATCGATCGACTTACTCCCGCCCTTGGAGAAGAAAACGATGAAAATAACAGAAGGGAAAACGGATGTAGTATTTCCTGGGTTGGGCTGGATCACGATTCCGGAAGGGGAAGTAACAGTTACAGTATACAGCCCGAAAGGCGTAACAATTTCAGTCCGTCCTTCATTGATATAGGAGGAGAACAATGGGATATAAGCTAGGATTGATCGGCTACCCGGTTCAGCATTCATTGTCACCGTTCATTCATCAAAAATTTATGGAAAACGCCAACATCCAAGGGTCTTACCAGCTTTTCGAGACAGAGCCGGACCAACTGGAGAAACGCGTGAAACTGTTGAAAAAAGAGGGGATCTCCGGTTTTAATGTGACGGTTCCCCATAAACAAACAGTCATGTCCTTGCTGGATGAGGTGGATCAAGATGCTCTCAGAATCGGAGCGGTAAACACTGTGGTCAATGAAAACGGCAGGTTGAAGGGATATAACACCGATGGCAGCGGCTATGTGCGCTCCCTTGAGGAAGCATGGCCAGACGTGTTTCAAAAGGAGAAGAAGGCTCTTATACTGGGGGCAGGAGGCGCCGCGCGCGGCATTTACCGTGCCCTTTCCAAACAGGGATTACAAGAAATCAGTATTGCGAACAGAACCAAGTCCAAAGCAGAGGGCCTGCTCGATTTGCGGGATATACATACAAAGACAGAAATCCTTTCGTATGCCGAAGCGGAAACGGTGCTCGATAACTTTGACTTGATTGTACAGACTACTTCTGTCGGGATGTCTCCTGACCAAAATGAACAGATCATCTCATTAAATAAATTAAAGCCACATACAGTGGTTAGTGATATCGTTTATAAGCCATTGACTACCAAACTGCTTAGACAAGCTGCAGACTTGGGGGCCAGAACGCACCATGGACATGCCATGCTGCTTTATCAAGCACAATATGCTTTTGAAATTTGGACGGGAGTCCATCCGAAAATGGAAACTCTGGTCGCTCAACTAGAACAAAGATTGCGAGGAAATTGATATGTTAACAGGAAAACAAAAACGTTATTTACGATCCCAGGCGCATCATTTAAATCCCATTTTTCAGGTTGGCAAAACAGGTGTCAACGAGAATATGATAACCCAGGTGGGTGAAGCATTGGAGAAGCGGGAGTTGATTAAAGTCAGTATCCTGCAAAATTGCATGGAAGATAAAGGCGAGGTTGCCGAGGAGCTTGCAGAAGGTGCCAATGCAGAAATCGTACAAATAATCGGAAACATTATCGTGCTGTACAAGGAATCAGAAGAGAATAAACAAATTGTACTGCCTTAAAGGAGTTTGTTATGAAAAGGATTGGTTTGTTGGGCGGCACATTTGACCCGCCTCACTTGGGCCATTTGTTGATTGCCGAGGAAGTGTACCATGCATTGCAGCTTGATGAGGTTTGGTTCATTCCTTCTAATTTGCCGCCGCATAAGCGACATTCTGGAACAAACGCATCGGTTCGTTTAGAGATGGTCGAGAGCGCTATAGAGGACAATCCTCATTTTCGTGTCGAGCCAATTGAATTAGAGCGGGAAGGGAAGTCCTATACGATTGACACCATAAGGTTATTGCGGGAACGCGAGCCTGACACGGATTTTTATTTCATCATAGGAGCCGATATGGTGGAATACTTGCCTAAGTGGCACCAAATCCAGGAGTTGGCAGATATGGTACACTTTGTAGGAGTGAAACGTTCTGACTACCGACTCGATACTGTCTATCCAGTTATGGAAGTCGAAATCCCCGGCATAGATGTTTCTTCTACTTTAATAAGAGACAGGACTTCGTCAAATCATTCTGTGAAGTATTTGGTGCCTGATAAAGTGATTAACAAAATAAAGGAGCATCGATTATATGGAGCGCAGTGAAGCACTGGCCATCGTTGAGCCGCATCTGACAAAAGCACGGTTCGAGCATACTGTCCGGGTAACGGATACCGCTTTGGAATTGGCGGACAAATATGGGGGCAAATTAAAAACGGTGGAGCTTGCAGCGATTTTTCATGATTACGCCAAATACCGTGACCGAGAGGAAATGCGCGGCTGGATTATCCATGAACCCCTGCCGAAGGACTTGTTGGAATACCATCATGAATTGTGGCATGGACCAGTCGGTGCTTTGCTTGTCCAGCGTGAAGTCGGCATCCAAGATAACGATGTCTTGAGTCCGATTCGCTGGCATACGACAGGCAAAGCTGGCATGAATCATCTGGAAAAACTGGTCTTTTTGGCCGATTATATGGAACCTGGACGCGATTTTCCCGGTGTCGATGAGGTACGAAAAGCGGCCGAGGAAAATTTAGACTACGCCTGCTGGATGGTTTCCAAAAATACCATTCGTTATTTAATGAGCAAAAATCAACGGATTTATCCCGATACTTTTCACGCATACAACGATTTAACCAAGGTGATGGTGGATAATAAATGGAGGGAAGCAATCAATGGATAGTAAACAATTAGCACAATTAGCTGCAAAAGCATGCGAGGATAAGAGAGGCGAAGATATCGTCTTATTGGATATGAAGGGTGTCTCGCTTATCGCCGACTATTTCCTCATCTGTGAGGGAAGCAATGAACGACAGGTTCAGGCTATCGCCAGGGCAATAAAGGAAACAGCAGAAGAAAAGGAACTAACCGTGAAGCGATTGGAAGGGTTCGAGCAGGCAAGGTGGATCCTGGTCGATTTGGAAGATGTAGTCTGCCATATATTCCATAAGGAAGAAAGAAGCTATTATAATTTGGAGCGTTTATGGGGAGACGCACCATTAGTAGAAACAGGAATTAACTGATGTCTTATGCACGGCTTGCGTTGGTATATGACTTGCTGATGGAAGATGCTCCATATGATGAGTGGACTTCCTTTGCCGAAAAGATGTTTGCTCGCTATGCCAAATCCGTGACCACTGTTGCTGATTTAGGCTGCGGTACCGGACAAATCACCAGACGTTTAGCCAATTCTGGCTACCAAATGGCAGGTATCGATAACTCGGAAGAAATGCTTGCTTATGCTAGACGGGCGGTCGAAGAAACGGGGGAGAAAGTCCAGTGGTACCATGCAGACTTGACAGAAATGAATGGTTTTCCTCAATTTGATGCAGCTGTCAGTTTTTGTGATGTGATCAATTATATGACGGACGAACACTCTCTACGCAAAGCGTTTGCCAATGTGAATCGCATGTTAGCACAGGGAGGGTTGTTTCTCTTTGATATCCACTCGGTTGAGCATATCGAGAATGATTTGAAGGGCGAGACATTCGCTGAAATATATGACGATATTTCGTATGTATGGCTTTGTCAGGCAGGCGAAAATGAAGGAGAAGTTTTCCACGATTTGACTTTCTTTATTCAAGAAGAAGATCAGCGATATCAACGTTTTGATGAGCAGCATCACCAACGGACTTTTCCAGTTATTAAATACAGTGAACTGCTGAAAGATACAGGGTTTATTATCCGGGGAGTTTACGGGGATTTTTCTGATGAACTGCTTGAGGATTCGCCGGCAGAACGGATTTTCTTTGTGTGTGAGAAAAAGGAGGATATTTGATCCCTTCTTGGCTTGTAGAAGAACCTTAAGTTTTTCTACAAGCTTTTGTTTTTTCTGCTGATGTTTTTCTGAGGAGTCTTTATGCGCGATAAATAGAAATAGCACAATAACTGTAATGGGAAGTTCCATTGCCTATTCAAAAAACGTGTTACCCACCGCTTCGACAGCATACTTCGCTTTCCACGGGCACGGCTTCAGCTAACTTGGCAAAGAAAGCCGCTTAATCAAGTGGATCTTCAGCTCGTGCTGTTCCCGCAGGAGTCTGCGTATGCTCCCTGCGCTAAGGAGCAGGCTGATTAAAGAAAGCGTAGACTTTTTCCTTGAGAACCAACAAGCCATCTTAAAAACGTTTGTCTGGAAGTAGGTATTTCTTTTCATGAAAAACAGCTGGAGTTCCGCCGTTTCTCCTGTTCTTGGACTTTCTGCTTGTTTTCCCAGCCGCCCGCGGAAAGCGCAGGGTATTTCCGCAGCGTCGAACTCCAACTCAACAAAAGTAAGAAGTCAGGAAGACGCATTCAAACTATGTCGTAGTTTATTGAGATGCTCAGCTCAAGGATTTTTTTTATTTAATAAAAGGATTTTTGCAAAATTTGTTGAATCTATTATTAACCCTCTAGCATCTGATAACTAATTTTTTCAATGTCCTCGTAATACTTTGCATGTGTCCTGCTGATTAAACTGCTAAATAAACGGCCGGCTTCTCCTTCGAGTGCCTTGATTCCTTCTCCTGTAACGCCTCCTTTGACGCATACCTTTTCAATGAGCCCAGGTAGGCTGTAATGCCCTTGCTCCAACAATTTTCCATAACCGATCAGCATATTTTCCATTAAACTTGTCGCTTCCTGCTTGGTGATGTTGGTATCACGGCAGGCAGCTTCGATGAATTCCTGTGCCAAGTAACTGAAGAAGGCAGGACCGCAAGAAACGATGTCGGATGCTATGCGAGTCACTTTTTCTTCAATGACCTGCGGATTGGAAAATAGCTTGCTGCTTTGGAGTAGGTATCCCTTCATTTCTTTTGTCACCGTTTCGCCAAAGCTGAACAACGTTGTCCCGCAAAGAGTGCGATTCGTGATACTTGGAATCATCCGGGCGACCTGACAGGGTACTAGTTGTTCCAATCGCTGGACGGAATATGGACTTGTAATTGATATAAGGCATTGTTCACTGGCAAGTCCGCCGTGAATTTCGGTAATAAGCGAATAAATTTCCGTCGGTCTTGCACAAATGAAAAGGATATCGACAGCGGTTGTAAGTTCATTTTTGTCCTCCAAGACATGAATATCAGGATAAACCGCTTGTATAGCATGGGCTTTGCTGATGGTTCGGTTGGTTATAAAAAGCTGATCCGGATCGATAACACGGGATGACATCCATGCTTCGATAAGGATTTGCCCCATATTTCCCGTCCCAATAACTCCCCATTTCATTTCATCAACTCCCTGCGTGTTTTACCAATCTATTGTATGAGCGAATAACCTGTCCTATGAAAACCTTGTTAACAAGGAGGAAAAAAGATGAAAATAGTGACAAAACATATCCGGATCATTTTAATACTTGTCGGTATAGGCATTCTGACTGCTATTTACTTTCTTGGTGTACCATTGACAGCCGAAGAAGGAAACGCTCTATCCTTACCAGAGGAAGTGAAGGACGCTTCCGGAACGCAAACAGAAAAAAATGAAGACCAATCAAATCAGAACAAGAAAGAGGAAGTATATGTAGATATTAAAGGAGAAGTGAAACATCCGGGTGTTTATCCTTTATCTGCTGACAAAAGGGTAAAAGATGCCATTGAATTGGCAGGAGGGTTTCTTGAAAAAGCAGATACGGATTCGGTAAATTTAGCGCAGAAAGTGCAGGACGAACAAGTGATCATGGTTCCTGCCCAAGGCGACCAAAATGAAAAATCCGCTGATGAAACGGAACAGGGGAACAGCAAGATTCCAGTGAACACTGCGGACGCAGAAGAATTGACAAAACTGCCGGGAATCGGCCCATCCAAGGCAGACGCGATTATTCAGTACCGGGAAGAAAATGGCGGTTATCAGCAAAAAGAGGATCTGCTTGATGTAGGGGGAATAGGAGAGAAGACTCTGGAAAAAATCGCTCCCTCTATCCAAGTCCCATAGAGTATTGACGAGAAATAATGCTGGGGTTAAACTAAATGAAACTGTGGTTAAGGTGGTAATCAATTTGGAAAGAATATCATGGAATCAATATTTTATGGCACAAAGCCATCTGCTTGCATTGCGCAGTACTTGCCAGCGTCTAATGGTGGGGGCCACCATTGTCCGAGATAAACGCATCATTGCGGGGGGCTACAATGGAAGTGTGTCTGGCAGTGTTCATTGCATTGATGAAGGCTGTTATGTGATTGACGGCCACTGTGTACGGACCGTCCATGCGGAAATAAATGCGCTCTTGCAATGTGCGAAGTTTGGAGTCGCTACAGAGGGAGCAGAGCTCTATGTCACCCATTTTCCTTGTCTCCAATGCTGCAAATCGATTATCCAGAGCGGAATCTGCAAGGTCTATTATGCT
Source organism: Sediminibacillus terrae (assembly GCF_009602435.1). Taxonomy (GTDB): domain Bacteria; phylum Bacillota; class Bacilli; order Bacillales; family Amphibacillaceae; genus Sediminibacillus; species Sediminibacillus terrae. The sequence goes on along the minus strand of NZ_VZDQ01000026.1, from coordinate 34,043 downwards.
GAGGATTATAAGAATCATCCTTATGCTATAGAACTTTTCCATGACGCGGGAGTACAAACGGAAAAAGTGAAGCTGGAAGAGGTTGCAGTAGATATCCACGTACAGGAGAAAAAGCAATACGTGAATCAATTGTTGGACAAGCTGGAAGAAGCGGGAAAAGACGAACGCGAACTCACTGCCATTAAGCAGGAAGCAGAGCAGTTATTCCGTGTATAATCTTATTAACGAAGTTTGGAAGAGAGAGCGGTGAAGGGGAACTGGCATCTAATAGCTTTGGCAATGCTGGCGAGTTCCTTTCCCGTTTTCCTTCATAAATCCATCGTTGTATTCTTTTTCCTCCTCTGGATCACCATGCTCTATCTACTCAATCGATTGACCGGCAGGCAACTGTTGCTGGTTATCTCCTCACTCGTCCTGTTTAGTGGATGGATAGTTTTCACTCATGAACTTTCTCCTTCTCCTGATTCTGATCCCGACATCATTCAAGGCAAAATCATCGGTTCTATTCAAAAAAGTCCTGAAAAAACGGTGTTCACTGTCAAAGATACATCAAGCGGGCTCAAGACCTTGGTCACTTACTTTAACAACCAGGACAAAAACGGAAATAGCGGGCCGCCTTTCGAACAGCTGCGAAGGGGTGCGGACTGTCGTATAAAAGGTCGATTCGAACTTCCCCCGCAGGCTACCAATCCAGGTGAGTTTGATTATCGGGAATATTTGAAATCGAAGGACATTTCCTATCAATTGATTCTCTCTTCTACAGACAACATCGATTGTAAAGGCTCCTCTTATCTGCATTACGTCGATCAAATTCGATCCTCGGTTCTTCGTTATAATAATTCCCATTTAAGTTCCTTTTCCGCATCTTGGCTCAATGCGCTTTTAATCGGAGATGATACGCAGCTTCCGGAAGAGCAATCAGACAGGTTTCAAAGGTGGGGGATCAGTCATCTGCTTGCGATTTCGGGATTGCATGTTGGTTTGCTGATGGCTATTTTTTATCATCTTGCTGTAAAAACCGGATGGTGGACGATAGAAAAAATTCAATCTGGCTTGATCGCTATTCTGCCTATTTATGCTATTTTGGCCGGTGAATCCCCCTCCGTTTGGCGTGCATGTTTATTGGCCGTCCTGTTGATTGTCTGTAAAAAGTTAAAATGCAGCCTCTCCCTCACGGATTGTCTCAGTCTTATTTTTATCGGGTTAATGGCAGGGAATCCTCGACTCATCATGCAAACAGGGTTTCAATTCTCCTATCTCATTACCTTTGGCTTACTCCTCTCCAAAAAGTTTTTTTCCAAATCGTTTTCCTTCCTTTACATCAGCTTGTCAGTAAGCCTCATAGCCCAGCTTACAATCCTGCCCATCCAACTGGACACCTTTTATTTTTTTCAGCCGCTATCCATCATATTAAATCTGTTTGTCGTACCTTACTTCACTCTATTTGTCATGCCCTGTCTACTGACTCTTCAATTTTCTGTTCTAGTGATAGCCCCTCTTTCCGCTTACCTCGATAGTGTGTTTTTCAGCATTCATCGCTCGATGTTATTGTTGTTAGGAAAACTTGACCGACTTATTGATTTTTCATGGGTTATTGGTGATTTTCCTGTCGTCATGTATTTTCCATACTTTATATTTCTGATTATGTTTATGGCAAAAGTGACTGCTGAAAGGCGGTTTCAGGCATTGCTATACGGTTCGTCATTGGTAGCTTTGCTAGTAACGATATCGCTCGCCCCATTTTTTAATCCTAATGGAAAAGTGACCATGCTGGACGTCGGGCAAGGAGATTGTTTTGTCATAGAGCTTCCTCATCGTAAAGGAGTGATACTGATCGATGCTGCCGGCGCAACCTCGGCCGATTTTCATTCATCGACAGACAAAGTTTATAAACAAATAATCAAGCCATATCTGTACTACAGGGGTATTACAACCATCGATGGACTATTTTTGTCTCACGGTGACATGGATCATGACGGAAGTGCTCCTTATTTGCTCCATGATATGGAAGTGAAAAAATTGATTACGAGTCCTTATTATCAATTTGATCATCAACTGACAGACGAATTGGAAAAAAGGGGGACGCGTGTCGTTCAATTAAATGCCGGCCAGTCCATTACGGTCGGCGGACAAACGTTATTTATTCTGTCCCCGACGCGTGATAGCGGGAATCCTAATGACAATTCATTGGTATTGTTTTCAAAAATTGGAGGGAAACGCTGGTTATTTACAGGAGACGTTGGAAAAGAAGCGGAAAAGGCTGTAACCGATGCTTATCCGTACTTGCGTATCGATGTATTGAAAGTAGCTCATCACGGAAGTAAAACCTCCACTTCGAAAGAAATTCTCCAACAGACAACACCCAAAGCCGCCTTGATATCTGTGGGTAAATCAAATCGTTACGGCCACCCTCACCAGGAAGTGCTTGAAAAGTTGAGGCATTTTGATACTTCCGCCATGCGGACAGATCGGCAGGGTGCAGTGTGGTACTCTTTTTTCGGCCAAGATGGAACATTTTATTCTTTTCTTCCATAGAATGATCATGTAGTCGGAAGCAATCCATTACCAAAAAGAATCAGAACATGGACATTAACAATTAAAAAAAGAGACTGCGTCATACAGTCTCTTTCCTTGCGTACCATACTTATTCAGGATCCGATCACTTTTGCGAAGACACCAATGAAGAAAATGATGAAAAAGAAAAGGAATGAGAAAATAAATCCTTTACCAGAATCAATCACATCATTATTTTTGGATTGGACATCTCTTTCAAATTCGTTCACATTAACCCCTCCTATAACAATTTTAGTATAAGACATTCCCGTCAAAAAATCCACATTTGATTGTAATTTAACTTGTTTATATGTACTTACCTTTGTTAGCAAGACTTAACACCCATATATAAAGATAAACTGGTCAATCTATACCCAAGAGCAAAATGTCGCAGGCATAGCATTTTCCCGGGGTTGTTATGCCTGCGTTGATATAGATTGCTTTTTCTTGAGGAGGAGACAGTTCGCTCTGTTTCCTCCTTTCTGTCATGAACCGGCTTGCAAGGAAGACGTTTTCGTTTTACGATTGTCTTACAAGGATGGAGTGAACAGAATGAATTATTTTGAGGTTTTAAAGGAAATTAAGAGTAAGCATTTTTCTCCAATATATTTATTATATGGTACTGAATCTTATTTAATGCAGGATATCCGTCAGCAGCTGCTGTTGCATGCACTGTCGGAGGAAGAAAGGGAAACGGGTATCACTACATATGATTTAACGGAAACATCCATCCAGGAAGTGATCGAGGATGCGGAGACTTACCCGTTTTTAAGTGAACGGAAAGTGATCATTGCAAATAATGCGGTTTTTTTAAAAGCAAAACCTGACAAGGTGGCTGTCGAGCATAGTCTTGATGCACTTCAAGCATATCTGGCTGCACCAGCGGAATATACTGTGCTTGTGATTACAGCACCATATGAAAAGCTCGATGAACGGAAGAAAGTGACGAAATCGTTAAAGCAACAAAGCGCCTTCATTGAATGTCAGCCGGTGAAGGAATGGGAGCTCCCGAAATGGATTGAGAGTTTGGCGAAGAGTGCGGGAGTGGGAATCGATGAAGAAGCTTTTGATATTATCGGGCAGGAAGTGGGAACCAATTTGCTCATGCTGAAGCAGGAAATCGATAAACTTGCACTTTATGCAGGGGGAGAAGGAAGGATAACGAAGGAAATCACCGAGCAGCTCATTGCCCACAATGCCACGACCTCTGGATTAAAGCTGGTAGATGCAGTCATTGAAAAGGATTTAAGTAAAGCTGTTCATATTTATAAGGATTTGGAAAAAGCGAACGAAGATGCAATCGCTTTGCTGGCATTACTGGCTTCCCAATTCAGAACGGTCATGCATGTAAAGGTGCTGCAGAAAAAAGGATATTCACAAAAGCAAATGGCCCAGCAGCTGAAGGTACATCCATATGTGGTGAAGATGTCACAAAAACGTGAGAAAAGCTTCACCCTTGATGAGTTGCAGCAAATCATTAATCTATTTACGGAAACGGATGCAAAAATCAAGCAGGGCAAAATGGATAAAGCCCTTTCTTTTGAACTGCTTCTTTATCAATTGATCCATCATCGGCAAACCAGAATGGCCAATACCAATAGATAGCAAAAGAGGGACTGAAGGAAGCAATCCAACTTCCGCCAGTCCCTCTTTCCAGCTATTGAATTGATCAAAACCCAGTTGGCATATAAGTTCTTCGATGCCGATCAACTCTGGTTTAAGAAAATAAAAAACGATCCTGCGTCAGGATCGTTCGTGTTGGTCATAAAATCAGCAGCCCATTAAGCACTAAGTTCATTGACTATTTTTGCAAGACGGGCTTTTTGGCGGTTGCCTTTGTTTTTGTGTACGATACCTTTTTGAACAGCTTTGTCAATTTTATGAGTTGCTTTTCGAAGCGCTGTTTGCGCATTTTCGACATCATTGCTATTAACAAAGTTTTCTACACGCTTAATCTGTGTACGCATATCCGTCTTGAAAGATTGATTGCGCAAGTGGTGATCGTTATTGGTGCGGACACGTTTGATTGCAGATTTAATATTAGCCATTTAGTTTCACCTCCATAGAAAACATCACTGAAATGTTAATTTGGAACAAAAGCCATTTTACCAAAGCGCATGCCGCTTTTCAATAGCTATCTTCCAGTATAAACGATATTCCGTATGATTAACAGCAAAATCGGCAACCCTAAACATTAAAAAGGGAGGCCCCATCATGAATAAGGAAGAACAAAAGAAATACCAAGTAAGAACCGATTTAGCAGTTGAAGCAAAAGACATGTATGTAGAAAAAGAAAAAACGGATGACAGCAGCATAAAAGGTGTTACCACAAAGGAAAGACAGGAAGGTGACATCACAGTAACCTATGTGCAGATAGATGAAACGGGGGCAAAAGCGCTCGACAAAAAAGCGGGAAGCTATGTGACGATTCATTCGGAGGCTGTAAAAAAACAGGATACCAAGAGCCAGGAGCAGACCGCGAAAGTATTAGCCAAAGAAATGGGAGAGCTGATCAAGCAGAGTAAGCTTCCTAAGGAAGCCACTTGCCTTGTAGTGGGACTTGGCAATTGGAATATTACCCCGGACGCACTCGGACCGATGACCGTTGAAAAAGTCATGGTTACCAGCCATTTGTTTAACCTGCATCCAGAATATGTAGAAGACGGCTATCGGCCGGTATCCGCGATGACCCCTGGGGTGATGGGCGTGACGGGGATTGAAACGAGTGATATTATTTTTGGATTGATCAAGCAGGTGGAACCCGACTTCGTGATAGCAGTTGATGCTCTTGCTTCCAGATCTGTGGAGAGGGTGAATGCCACCATACAAATTTCTGATTCGGGTATTCATCCAGGATCGGGAGTCGGGAATAAACGAAAAGAAATTAGTGAGGATTCCCTTGGAATTCCTGTAATTGCTATAGGGGTGCCGACTGTCGTCGATGCTGTGACAATAACCAGCGACACAATCGATTTCCTTCTGAAGCATTTTGGGAGAGAGTTCAAGGAAAAGGATAAGCCTTCAAAGGCTTTGACACCTGCCGGGATGTCTTTCGGTGAACGGCAGCTTACAGAAGAAGACTTGCCGGGCGAGGAACAAAGAAAAGCGGTACTAGGCATGGTGGGTGGTTTATCAGAGGAAGAAAAGCGCTCGCTCATCAAAGAAGTCTTGACCCCGTTAGGGCATAATCTGATGGTGACTCCAAAAGAGGTTGACGGTTATATGGAGGATATGGCCCATATTATTGCGTCAGGCCTCAATGCTGCCCTGCATGAAAATATCAATGTCGAAAACTTCGGTTCCTATACCCGCTGATCATAATCCATAAATTCGATGTTCTACTCTTTCTTGTCTGTTCATAGATTCTACTAAAGATGATAGAAAAGACAGGAAGGATGGAACCATGAAAAAGCAGACTAAAAAAACCACTATTCACGAATTCGTGCACAAAACGAAGCCCTGGTATAGAAATGGAAGTGTACTCATTCTCAGCATAGCGGCATTGTTTATTTTTATAGGGGTCCTGACGACGATTCAACCTGCCTATCGGTTATCCTCCAGTACAATCAATGAATGGACAAGACAGATTAAAGGTTCTTCGTTCCTCTATCTGGTAGGTATGGAAAACAGGGCATTCGAGAGTGCGTATCCGGATGACTATCAACCACTCCATACATCGGATGTGGCTTTCAGGCTGACCACGAGTTTAAAACCGGAAGACCCTCGCAGTCTGCTCGGAAAGGAGCTTCCAGGATTCCAGCAGTTTGATCGGGAAATATTGGTTGCGGGTGAAGGGACAAACTATACCAATCTTACAGTTGAATCTTCTGCCCCTCTCGATGTGGTTTTGAAGGAAAGAGAGGCTTCTCTTCCAGAGGAACAGGATAAAGAAACAGAGGAAAACGAAGGGGAAAAAGAGGAAGAAGATTCTTCCAGTCAGCCGACTACAGGCGACAGGAAAGTAGTGTTTATTTATAACACCCACAATCGGGAATCCTTTTTGCCGCACTTGCCTGGGGTAGATAACCCGGATGAGGCATTTCATGCTGAAGTCAACATCACCAAAGTGAGCGATGAATTGAAAAAACGCTTAGAAGAGCACGGGGTCGGAACACAAGTTGATCATACAGATAACACAGGCGAACTTCAGGAAAAGGGCTGGGATTATACAGCCGATTCTTATCGGGCCTCAAAGCCGGTGGTAGAAGCTGCGCTCGCCGGCAATAAAGATCTGCAATTTGTCTTCGATCTGCACCGGGATTCCATGGGAAGAGATGTCACGACCAAACAAATCGACGGGAAAGATTTTGCAAAAATAATGTTTGTGTTAGGCAGTGAAAACAAACATTTCGAAAAGAATTTACAACTCGCCAACAAACTACATCATTTAATGGAAGAAAAGTACCCGGGCCTTAGCCGAGGTGTCGAGAAGTATGGCGGACCGGGAAGGAACGGTGTGTACAACCAAGATGTTTCCGAAAATGCATTGACTATTGAATTTGGCGGCGTCGACAATAACATGGATGAACTGTATCGTTCGGCCGCGGCTTTGGCAGAAGTATTCAGTGACTATTATTGGGATGCAGAGAAGGTTCAGGGAAATCCTTAGGAGGTCGGCCAATGGCGAAGGTGATGTTTAGTTTATTGATAATGGTGCTGCTATTCCTTGGAGGGATACTTACAGGGATCAACCAGGTATCAGAAGGGACGGATCGTCCAACGTCTGTCGTCGAGCTAGTTTCAGGAAAAGATGAAAAAGCACCTTTGATAACGGTCAAAGAGCCGGAAACGGAGTCAGTCCTGGCCGCAGACAGAGACTATGAACCAGTTGAGGAAACCCATTTTACACAGAAGCTGGCCGCTGCTCTAGGGAGTTTTCTGAGCTGGCTCTACAATCAATTGATTGTCGCTATTTACCAACTGGTACAAGTGTTTTTCTGATAAAAAAGGATGATTAATTATGTCTAGTGGAAGTGTCAGCAGGATGTCGAAGGCAAGAATAACTGCCGGAAACATACTGCTGTCATTTATTTGCGGGAACTCCACTGTTTTCGTTGAATGTATTGCTGCCTACTGCTATAATCAATGCTAGTTATCGTTGCTCGAAAAATAGGAGTGATCATCATTGGTTAATGCAAGGAATCAAAGTAGAGTACGCAATTTTTCCATCATCGCTCACATCGATCATGGAAAATCAACACTTGCCGACAGAATTTTGGAAAAAACAAAGGCACTTACTTCCCGGGAAATGAAGGAGCAATTCCTCGACGCCATGGACTTGGAACGGGAACGTGGAATCACGATAAAGTTAAATGCTGTACAGCTGAAATATCAACGCGACAATGGAGAAGATTATCTATTCCATCTGATCGATACACCTGGTCATGTAGACTTTACATACGAAGTGTCGCGTAGTTTGGCAGCTTGCGAAGGTGCTATCCTGGTGGTGGACGCTGCCCAGGGAATAGAGGCCCAGACATTGGCGAATGTGTATCTTGCGCTTGACAACGATCTGGAAATCATTCCGGTCATTAATAAAGTCGACCTTCCAAGCGCTGATCCGGATCGAGTCAAAAAGGAAATTGAAGATGTAATCGGAATTCCGGCCGATGACGCGATTCTCGCTAGTGGGAAATCAGGACTCGGGGTAGATGAGATACTGGAACAAATCGTCGAAAGGATTCCGGCCCCGCAGGGAGACGCAGAAGCGCCATTGAAGGCGTTGATTTTCGACTCCTTGTACGACCCTTACCGCGGCGTGGTCGCCTACATATGTGTGAAAGAAGGCTCAGTAAAAGTAGGCGACAAGATTAAAATGATGGCGAATGGAAAAGAGTTCGAAGTGAACGAGCTGGGGGTATTCAATCCGAAGCCATTCCAACAAAATGAATTGACAGTAGGAGATGTAGGTTATTTGACGGCCTCCATCAAAAACGTGGGTGACAGCCAGGTCGGTGACACTATCACACTAAGTGGGAGGCCGGCGGCTGAACCTCTGCCAGGATATAAGCGCTTGAACCCGATGGTGTTTTGCGGGATGTATCCGGTGGACGCGAATAATTATAACGATTTACGCGAAGCGCTTGAACGCTTGGAGTTGAACGATTCTTCCCTGCAATATGAAGCAGAAACCTCACAGGCGCTCGGCTTTGGGTTCCGTTGTGGTTTTTTGGGCATGCTCCACATGGAAATCATCCAGGAACGGATCGAGCGTGAATTCAATATCGAACTGATTACGACAGCTCCAAGTGTTATCTATCAAGTCGCTTTGACAGACGGCGAAGAGATAGAAGTGGATAATCCTTCTGTCATGCCGGATCCGCAAAGCGTCCAGGAAGTAAGGGAACCATACGTGAAAGCGACGGTAATGGTGCCCAATGATTATGTAGGTGCGGTTATGGAGCTTTGCCAGAAGAAGCGTGGCGACTTCATTGATATGCAGTATCTCGATGAAGTCCGGGTGAATGTCGTTTATGATATACCGCTCTCAGAAATTGTCTACGACTTTTTTGATCAGTTGAAATCCCAGACAAAAGGGTATGCGTCTTTTGATTATGAATTGATCGGCTACAAGCAATCCAACCTTGTTAAGATGGACATCTTGCTAAACGGGGATACGATCGATGCATTATCGTTTATTGTCCATAGGGATTTTGCATATGAACGAGGGAAACAGATTGTAGAAAAGTTGAAAAATTTGATTCCGCGCCAGCAGTTCGAAGTTCCTGTACAGGCGGCCATCGGCAACAAAGTGGTTGCCCGCTCAACAATCAAAGCGATGCGGAAGAATGTGCTTTCAAAATGTTACGGCGGAGACATTTCCAGAAAAAGGAAGCTGTTGGAAAAGCAAAAAGAAGGAAAGAAGCGGATGAAAATGGTCGGTTCGGTGGAAGTCCCGCAGGAAGCCTTTATGTCAGTGCTGAAAATGGACGAAGAGTAAAATAAAATCTTGCTTCATCATTCTGGCTTACTGCCTACCGGCTGATCAGGCTTCTGTTTACACAAAGATAAGAGTAAATAGTGAAGGAGCTGTTCTTTCTGGAACAGCTCCTTCACTGATAACAACAAGCTACACTGCAATTAGCAGAGAAAGGGCGACACCAAATGGTCAAATCCGTTTATATTCACATACCTTTTTGCCAGCAAATTTGCCATTACTGCGATTTTACTAAATTTTATTATAACGAAACACTTGTGGACGAGTATCTCGATGCTTTGGAGAAGGAGATGTCCACTTATATTGACGAACCGAAACAATCCATGAACACTATATTTGTGGGCGGCGGAACGCCTACAGCATTGAACAGCAGTCAATTGGAAAAACTGCTCCAAATGATCGACAGATATTTCGAAGTGAACTCCTGTGAGGAATATTCCTTTGAAGCGAATCCTGGAGACTTAGATGACGAAAAAATCAAGCTTTTGAAGCATTATGGAGTACAAAGGATATCGATGGGGGTCCAGGTCTTCGACGATGAGATGTTGGAATTCATTGGAAGGGTGCATCGTGTGAAAGATGTATATCAGAATGTGAATGCCTTAACTCGACACGGTTTCCAAAATATCAGCATCGATTTGATATACAGTCTGCCTGATCAGACGTTGGGACATTTTGAACGGACACTTCATGAAGCTTTGTCTTTCCAGCTTCCTCATTATTCAGCCTATTCACTGCAAATTGAGCCGAAGACCATTTTCTATCAACGTTACAAAAAAGGGAAGCTCCATAAACCGAAGGAAGAAGTGGAAGCAGAAATGTACCAGCTGTTGACTGAACAAATGGAGGCGCACGGGCTCGCGCAATATGAAATCAGTAATTTTGCCAAACCTGGTTATGAGAGCCGTCATAATCTAACGTATTGGAACAATGATCATTACTATGGAATGGGAGCTGGGGCACACGGTTACTTGCCTGGCGAAAGAACTGTCAATTTAAGACCTTTGCCGGCATATGTAGAGCAGGCGTTGAAGGATGGAAAACCGGTACTCCATACAGAACCGATAGGTCTGAAGGAGCGGGTGGAGGAAGAAATGTTCCTCGGCCTTCGCAAACGCCAAGGGGTTTCGAAGCAAAAATTCCGCCAAAAGTACGGGCGGGAGATTGAACATCTCTATGGAAATGAAATAAAGCAGTTAAAACAAAAAGGCTGGCTGACTGAAAAAGCCGGATTTTTACAGCTTACATCCGAGGGCCTTTTGTTTGGAAATGAAGTTTTTCAAGAATTCCTTTTGGATGATGATTCGCTGGAGCTTACTTATTGACAAGAAACTTCCCATTTGATAATTTAATAGTAGATTTAGCACTCGCTGCATAAGAGTGCTAACAGGGGTGATCATCGATGTTATCAAATAGACAGCTGCTCGTATTACAAGTTATTATTGATGAATTCATCACTACTGCACAACCAATTGGTTCCAGAGCTATTGCCAAAAAGGATGAAGTTACCTTCAGTTCTGCGACCATTCGAAACGAAATGGCGGACTTGGAGGAGTTGGGCTTTATTGAAAAAACGCATTCTTCTTCAGGAAGGGTGCCTTCGGAAAAAGGATACAGATTCTATGTGGATCATCTTTTGTCCCCGTTTTCTTTATCCAACTCCGAGCTGGAGATAATCACGCATACTTTTGAAGAGGAAATGCTGGAATTTGAACGGGTTGTGCAAAAGTCAGCCGGAATTCTTTCCGACTTGACGAACTATACATCTATCATTCTAGGGCCTGAGGTCTTTGAAACAAAGTTGAAGCAGATGCAAATCATCAGCCTTACGGCAAACACAGCTGTTGCCATCCTGGTTACCAACACCGGCCATGTCGAACATCGGTCTTTTAATGTACCGCATGAAATCAATGCGGCCGATCTGGAAATACTGGTCAATATACTGAATGATAAATTGGCAGGTGTGCCGATCATCAAGCTGGAGGAAAAGCTGAAAGCAGAAGTAGCGGCATTGCTGAGAGAACATACACGCGATTATAAAACGGCCTACCATTACCTTAACGGGGCTTTGTTTGAGGAGCATCCGGTCAAGCTCTATGTAGGCGGCAAAACCAATATATTGATGCAGCCAGAGTTCAAAGACGTGGAAAAAATACGGTCGCTATATTCCATGATGGAGCAGGAAGAGCTTGTGGCGAGCCTTCTCCGAACAGAAAAAGACGGGATCAAAGTCTCTATTGGACAGGAGAATAAGCTTGATGCCATGCAGGATTGCAGTTTGATCACCGCGACTTATTCTATCGGTGACCAGCAAATGGGAACACTTGCCTTGCTTGGGCCGACGCGGATGGAATATTCCAGGGTGATCAGTCTGTTGAACGTGCTTTCGAAAAGGTTGACCAATACTTTCCGCTCGCTGTATGAAAGGGAATAATTGCGGGCATAGCTGGTATGATGGGAGGCATTATTTCCCATCCCTTCTTTGTGTACAGACAGAATGATTTTTTTGAAATAGTCACAAACGTATTAATTTAACCCACACCATTTTCATGATATATTCTACAATGGTTATGATGGAAGAGGTTGCTTAGGAGGTGACAATCGTGGAAGAAAAAGATCAGGAAAAACAAGAACAGGAAGTAGTGGAAGAACCTGAGCAGGAGCTGGTCGAAGAAACAGCGGAAGACTCCGGCAATGTAGAATCGGATCAGCAGGCTTCACAGGAAATCGAAGCATTAAAGAAGGAAAAGGACGACGTATATCAGCGATTGTTGAGATTACAAGCTGAATATGATAATTTCCGTAAACGCACGCAAAAAGAAAAAGAGGCAGATCTTAAGTATAAGTCGCAATCGCTTGTGTCCGAATTGCTTCCTGTTGTCGATAATTTCGAAAGAGCACTTGATACAGCGCCAGATGATGAATCGACGGCAGGATTTGTGGATGGAATCAAAATGGTTTATCGCCAATTGAAGGATGCTTTAGAAAAAGAAGGCGTCGAAGAAATCAAGACAGAAGGCGAACCGTTCGATCCTACGATCCATCAAGCAGTTATGCAGGTGGAAGATGATCAATATGAATCCAATGTAGTAGTACAAGAATTGCAAAAAGGCTATTTGCTGAAGGACCGTGTCGTCAGGCCGGCCATGGTGAAGGTCAATCAATGACTACATATGCTGTAAAGGAGGAAGTTAGACATGGGTAAAATAATTGGAATTGACTTAGGAACAACAAACTCTTGTGTAGCAGTGATGGAAGGTGGAGAATCAAAGGTAATCCCGAACCCTGAGGGAAACCGTACAACTCCTTCTGTTGTTGCATTCAAGAACGGAGAAAGACAAGTAGGCGAAGTTGCCAAGCGGCAGGCAATCACCAATAAAAACACGATTCAATCAATCAAACGCCATATGGGTACAGACTATAAGGTGGAAATTGAAGGGAAAGAATATACTCCACAGGAAATCTCAGCGATCATTCTGCAGTACATTAAGTCTTATGCAGAGGACTATCTGGGAGAATCTGTCGACAAAGCCGTCATTACCGTACCTGCTTATTTCAATGACGCCGAGCGCCAAGCAACAAAAGACGCAGGTAAAATTGCAGGTCTTGAAGTAGAGCGTATCATCAACGAACCAACTGCAGCTGCATTGGCATATGGTATTGATCAAGATGGCCAAGATCAAACAATTCTTGTTTATGACTTGGGCGGCGGTACATTCGACGTTTCGATTCTGGATATCGGCGAAGGTACCTTTGAAGTTGTGGCCACTGCGGGGGACAACCGTTTGGGCGGCGATGACTTTGACCAAGTGATTATTGATCATATGGTTGCAGAGTTCAAAAAAGAAAATGGAATCGATCTGTCGCAAGACAACATGGCATTGCAACGTCTGAAAGATGCTGCCGAAAAAGCGAAAAAAGACCTTTCCGGTGTTGCACAAACTCAAATTTCCCTTCCATTTATCACTGCTGGGGATGCCGGCCCGCTTCATTTGGAAATGAACTTGACCCGTGCGAAATTCGATGAGCTGTCTTCAGATCTTGTAGAGCGTACAATGGGACCAACTCGCCAGGCGTTGAAAGACGCAAGTATGAGTGCGGGTGAAATCGATAAAGTGCTTCTTGTGGGTGGTTCAACCAGGATTCCTGCTGTCCAGGAGGCAATCAAAAAGGAAATCGGCAACGATCCGTCCAAAGGAGTAAACCCTGATGAAGTTGTTGCACTTGGTGCTGCTATCCAAGGCGGTGTGTTGCAAGGCGACGTCAAGGATGTAGTATTGCTGGATGTTACACCATTATCATTGGGTATCGAAACAATGGGCGGTGTAACGACGAAGTTGATTGAACGGAATACGACTATTCCTACCAGCCATTCACAAGTATTCTCAACAGCCGCAGATAATCAAACAGCGGTTGATATCCATGTGCTGCAAGGTGAACGAGAAATGGCTGCCGACAACAAAACAATGGGCCGTTTCCAGTTGACCGATATCCCGCCAGCACCACGCGGTGTACCGCAAATCGAAGTATCTTTCGATATCGATGCAAATGGTATCGTAAATGTCCGGGCAAAAGACCTTGGCACGAACAAAGAACAATCGATCACCATCAAATCATCTTCCGGCCTATCTGACGAAGAAGTGGAACAAATGGTGAAAGATGCGGAAGCAAACGCAGAAGAAGATAAGAAACGCCGTGAAGAAGTAGAACTTCGCAACGAAGCAGATCAATTGGTTTTCACAACAGATAAAACCATCAAAGACCTAGGCGACAAGGTATCTGAAGATGAAAAACAAAAAGCTGAGTCTGCCAAAGAAGAATTGCAAAAAGCGCTGGAAGAAGGCGACCTGGAGCAAATCAGAACGAAAAAAGATGCACTGCAGGAGCAAGTTCAAGCTTTATCGGTCAAACTATATGAACAAGCGCAGGCAGATGCCCAGGCCCAACAAAGTGAAGGCGGCCAGGAAGGCGAAGACGTAGTGGACGCCGATTATGAAGAAGTAGACGATGATGAAGAGAAAAAATAAGCGTTAAAATAAGTCCGTGTCAAAAAGTCAAAGTCAGGATTTCCTTGGCTTTGGCTTTTTACACGTCATTCATCTTATAACACCAATTGATGAAGCTTCTATTTTTTATTTGCCCCAACTCATCTACACGAAAAGGTATTTGCTCAGTTACGGGAAGTAATGTTATGATAAACTTTATGCTATAGAGATTCGGGAGAGTGATCTTCAAGTGAGTAAAAGAGACTATTATGAAATCCTTGGTGTCTCCAAAGACGCTTCCAAGGATGAAATTAAAAAAGCATACCGGAAATTGGCCCGCAAATATCATCCGGATGTTAATAAAGAAGCAGATGCTGCCGACAAGTTTAAAGAAGCGAAGGAAGCTTATGAAGTATTGGGCGATGAACAAAAAAGAACACAGTATGACCAGTTCGGTCATGCAGGACCGCAGAGTCAGGGATTTGGCGGCGGTTTTGGCGGGGCCGAGGACTTTGGTGGTTTCGGCGATATTTTCGACATGTTCTTTGGCGGCGGTGGAAGAAGGCGGGACCCTAATGCACCACGGCAGGGGGCTGACTTACAATACACCATGACGCTGGATTTCGAGGAAGCTATTTTCGGTAAGGAAACTGACATTCAAATTCCGCGGGAAGAAACCTGTGACACTTGTAATGGATCTGGCGCCAAGCCTGGAACAGAACCAAAAACCTGTTCACATTGTAATGGGTCAGGTCAGTTGAATATGGAGCAAAACACACCATTCGGCCGTGTTGTAAACAAGCGTGTCTGCCATTATTGCCAAGGCACAGGCAAAATCATACCTGACAAGTGCAATACTTGCGGTGGAACAGGAAAAGTGAAAAAACGCAAAAAAATTCATATCAACATCCCGGCAGGAATTGACGAAGGACAGCAAATCCGAGTTTCCGGACAAGGCGAAGCCGGTGCCAACGGGGGACCTCCAGGAGACTTATATGTCGTGGTCCAAATCAAACCTCACGAATTTTACCAGCGCGAAGGCGACCATATTTTCTGTGAAATGCCGATAACTTTTGCCCAGGCGGCCCTGGGAGATGAAATTGAAGTGCCCACAGTCCATGGTAAAGTAAAGCTTAAAGTTCCAGCTGGAACACAGACAGGCAAGACGTTCCGCTTGAAAGGAAAAGGAGCTCCGAATGTACGTGGTTATGGACATGGAGATCAACATGTCAACATCCGCGTGGTGACTCCTACAAATCTTACAGAACGGCAACAGGAAATCTTGCGCGAATTCAACGATATCAGCGGTAATCAGCCGACGGAAGAGCAGCACGGAACATTCTTTCAGCGGGTAAAACGCGCATTCAAAGGGGAATGACCATAAGTGGGAAAAAACGGCGGGAGGATACAAATAATGTAACTTCCTGCCCGTTTTTTAAATAGCTTCCATCACGACTTAGATAATCTATTTATCAATAATCGCAAAAAAGCCTGGTCATCAGACTTTTTTGCGGAAAAGCGGGTGATTCCAGTGAAATGGTCAGAAATCACAATCCACACGACAAATGAGGCGATAGAACCGATTTCCAATATACTTCACGAAGCAGGTGCCAGTGGAGTTGTCATCGAAGACCCTAGGGATTTGATAAAAGAAAGAGACACTTTTTACGGTGAAATATACGAGCTGAACCCAGAAGACTATCCAGAAGAAGGCGTCTATGTGAAAGCTTACTTGCCTGTCAACAGTTTTCTCGGAGAAACAGTAGAAGAGATCAAGCAGGCAGTCAATAACCTGCTTCTTTACAATATTGACCTGGGCATGAACAAGATAACGCTTAGCGAAGTGCATGAAGAAGAGTGGGCAACTGCCTGGAAGAAGTATTACAAACCTGTGAAAATATCAGAAAGAGTGACGATTATACCGACTTGGGAGGAGTACACGCCTGTCTCGAGCGACGAAATCATCATTGAACTGGATCCTGGAATGGCTTTTGGGACGGGGACGCACCCTACGACAGTTTTGAGCATCCAGGCATTGGAAAGGTTTGTATCGGAAGGGGATCACATTTTAGATGTCGGTTCTGGGTCAGGTGTGTTGAGCATTGCTTCCGTGCTGTTGGGAGCGGAGCGTGTAAAAGCGTTCGATTTGGATGACATCGCTGTAAAAAGCACTGTCATCAATGCGAAATTGAATCATGTAGAGAGTAAGATTGAATCAAGACAGAATAACTTGCTTGACAACGTGAAAGAAGAAGCGGATGTAATTGTATCCAATATTCTGGCTGAGATTATTGTCCGTTTCGTCGAAGAAGCCTATGACTGCTTGAAACCGGGTGGAACTTTTATTACTTCTGGTATCATTCAAGCAAAGAAACAAATGGTGCGACAGGAATTGGAAAAGAACGGATTCGAAATACTGGAGGTAAATCAGATGGAGGACTGGATCTCCTTTATAGCAAAAAAACCAGAAGCAGAGCAGGTGTTTTAATTGCAGCGATATTTCGTACCTGAAGAGGGATGGAAGGAAAATTCGATCCGAATCACCGGAGATGACAGGCATCACATCGATAGGGTGATGCGTATGCAGTCTGGTGATTCGATTATCTGCAATGCACCGGCAGGCACAGCGGCGGTCTGTACGATCACCGAGGTCACCGATCAGTATATCTCCGCCGACATCGTCGAATGGCTGGAAGAATCCAAAGAGCTTCCGATAGATGTGACAATCGCCCATGGACTTCCTAAAGGGGATAAGCTGGAACTTGTATTGCAAAAAGGAACAGAGCTCGGAGCATCCAGATTCATTCCTTTCCAGGCAGGACGTTCGATTGTGAAGTGGGATCAGAAAAAGGCAGAAAAAAAACTGTCCCGCTATCGGAAAATAGTCAAAGAGGCTAGTGAGCAATCACATCGTAACGTAGTTCCGGAAGTGGAAGCTTTTCTAGATTTTCAAGCCCTTTTGGAAAAGAGTGAAGAATATCCGGTAAAAATATTTGCCTATGAAGATGAGGCAAAAACCAATGATTATCAAGGTTTGAGTGTTATACTGTCTAACGTGGAACCAGGCCAGAAAATCATTGCTTGTATCGGACCGGAGGGCGGCTATACAATAGAAGAAGCCGAAGCCTTCAAAGCCCATGGTTTTGAACCGGTCCGTCTCGGCCCGCGCATACTTAGAACAGAGACTGCACCATTGTATTTGTTGTCGAGTATTTCGTATCATTTTGAAGAATTGGGGTGTTGAAAATGCCGACAGTGGCTTTTCATACATTGGGTTGTAAAGTGAACCATTATGAGACAGAAGGAATTTGGAGAAAATTCAAAGAGGAAGGTTATGAACGGGTGGATTTCGACCACCAGTCCGATGTATATGTAATCAATACATGTACCGTAACCAATACAGGCGATAAAAAAAGCCGGCAAGTGATTCGCCGTGCCATCCGGAAAAACCCGGAAGCAGTTGTTTGTGTTACCGGCTGTTATGCTCAAACCTCACCGGGTGAAATCATGGAGATTCCCGGCGTGGATGTTGTTGTCGGAACCCAGCATCGGGAAAAGATGATCGAGTATATCGAGCAGCATAAGCGGGATCGTCAGCCAATAAACGGAGTTTCAAATATCATGAAAAACCGGGTCTTCGAAGAAATGGACGTACCTGTGTTTACAGACCGGACACGGGCATCCTTGAAAATCCAGGAAGGATGCAATAATTTCTGTACGTTTTGTATCATCCCCTGGTCGCGTGGGCTATTGCGCTCCAGAGAACCTGAAAATGTATTAAAACAAGCTCAGCAGCTTGTAGATGCCGGATATAAAGAAATTGTTCTGACTGGAATTCATACAGCGGGATACGGAGAGGATATGAAGGATTACAACTTTGCCCAATTACTGCGTGAATTGGAAACAAAAGTGGATGGGTTAAAACGTATCCGGATTTCCTCTATTGAAGCGAGTCAAATCACTGACGAGGTGATCGAAGTGCTCGACCAGTCGGATAAAATAGTCCGCCACCTCCACATTCCGTTGCAGTCAGGTTCCGACACCGTTTTAGAGCGAATGAGAAGAAAATATTCTGCTGACTTTTACCGTGGAAAAATCGAAAAAATCAAGCGAGCATTGCCTGGTTTGGCGATTACGTCTGATGTAATTGTCGGTTTTCCTGGAGAAACAGAGGAAGAGTTTCAGGAAACGTACGATTTTATCCGGGAAATCGGCTATTCAGAACTACATGTATTCCCGTTCTCCAAACGCACTGGGACACCAGCGGCACGTATGACTGATCAAGTTGAAGATGATGTGAAGAATGAACGTGTCCGCCGGCTGATCGAGCTTTCGGACCAACAGGCAAAAGAATATGCTTCCCAGTATGAAGGCGAGGTACTGGAAGTGATACCTGAAGAGCGTTTTGACGAAGAGGCAGGAGACAATATATTTGTCGGTTATACGGATAACTACCTGAAGGTGAAATTTGAAGCCTCCGATGACATGATTGGCAAAATTGTCCGTGTGAAAATTACAAAAGCAGGATATCCATATAATGAAGGGCAGTTCGTCCGTGTGATGGATGAACCGAAAATCAACCAAAAAGCAGAAATCTCTTAAAAAATCCGGCCTTGCCGGGTTTTTTAATGTGCTGGACCAAGATTCTCTTTGTTTTAGGTAATTGCTGAACAATGCTTGGTTTTTTCCATTCGGAAGTGCTATCATTGATAAGAAGTTCGTACAACGAGAAAGGATGGGTAAAATTGGATAAAAATCTAGCGGGTATGATTGATCATACACAACTGAAGCCGGATACACCAGTTTCAAAAATTGACCAAATCATTCAAGAGGCAAAAGATAACCATTTTGCTTCCGTGTGTGTTAATCCTTATTGGGTTTCTTACTGTTATCAACAATTAAAGGACACAGACGTAAAAGTCTGCACCGTGATCGGTTTTCCTTTAGGGGCAACAACGACGGAAACAAAGGTGTTTGAAACGGAGCAAGCCATCAAAAATGGAGCTACGGAAGTAGACATGGTTATCAATGTGGGAGCATTGAAATCTGGTGATTCCGATGTAGTGGAAAAGGATATTGCAGCTGTTGTTCATGCAGCTCGCAATCTGGCACTGACTAAAGTAATCATTGAAACTTCTCTGCTGGATGAAGCGGAAAAGGTTACGGCTTGTCAACTGGCTAAAAAAGCCGGCGCTGACTTCGTAAAAACGTCGACAGGTTTCTCTGGGGGCGGTGCAACGGTGGAAGATATAGCTTTGATGAGAAAAACTGTCGGACAAGAAATGGGAGTAAAAGCATCGGGAGGTGTCAGGGACAGGGAAACAACGGATGCGATGATTGAAGCAGGAGCAACTCGTATCGGTGCGAGTGCGGGTGTACAAATTGTCTCCGGAGGCACAGCCGACTCTGATTATTAATCGAGGTAGAGGAAAAGAGTGTACCGGAACGGGCAGACTGTCCAGGCGAGGTAACCTTCGTTTCCTTTCACCCCTGAAATTTTAATAATTTATGGAAAAACACACTGCAACAATGGTTCCTGTTTAGAAGGAAATGTCATGCAGTGTGTTTTTCATATTTCCTGTTCGCCGTGGAACCGGATGATGAACCTCTCGAATAGTCCGATAAACGGCAGGAATAAAAGTACGGAAGCGACATTGAATAAGACGGCAATATGAGCTAGTTGCTTGATGGGATAACTGGACAATGACTCTGCAAATCCAGTAAGTCCGGTAAGGAATGGAAGAAATAGCAGGACGCTGAACAAGTTGAACCAGACATGGGCCATCGCAGTTAAGATAGCTTGTTTACCTGTGCCCAGTGCTGCAAGGACTGCTGTCAGGCAAGTACCGATATTTGCCCCTAGTACGATTGCAATGGAAGCTGCCATGCTTATTAGTCCCTCGTTTAAAAAACTCATCGTAATACCAGTGGTGGCACTTGAAGATTGGATGGCACCACTGAACACCATTCCGATGATCACCCCTGCCTCTGGATTCAACTGAGTAAACATAATGGCATCTTTCAATATCGGAAGTTCCACAATCAGGGGAGCCAATGATTCGAATCCATCCAATGCGACAAAGATGGATCCGATGCCGAACAGGATGGTACCCGCCCCAAAAAGTAATTTTATATTGGAGAACAGCAGGATGGCACCTATGACTACAAAAGCCCATTCGGGAATATAGTGACTGAATGTCAGCAATTCACCTGTTGCGGTCGTTCCGATGTTTGCACCGAGTATGACGCCCAAGGACTGTTTGAAGGTCATCAACCCTACGCTGACAAAACTGATCGTCAGTACCATGATCAAGGAGCTGCTCTGCAATACGGCAGTTGCAAGCAGACCTGTCAGAATACCGTAATAATGATTTTTCGTCATGCCTGCAAGCAATGGTTCTACTTTATGGAAGGCGACATGGTGCAAGCCTGTCCGCAAAACTTGGAAACCGAGAAAAAACAGCATTAAAAATACCGCGGATAAAGAAAGCAAATCAGCCAAACCACTCACCTCGTTACATTATATGGGCAGGCGGTGGAAACATGTCTGTTAAAAACTTTCTTTTCAAGGCTGTATAACAAAAGATGGTTATTCTTGCATAAAAAATATAAACTACGACATAGTTTGGATGCGTTTTTCTGACTTCTTACTTTTGTTGAGTTGGAATTCGACGCTGCGAAAATACCCTGCGCTTTCCGCGGGCGGCTGGTGAGCTTCCTCGAGCTGACGCTCTGCGGAATCTCACCGAGGCCTTTCCTCCCGCGGGAGTCTCCGGGTATTTTCTTCGCTAGGAACAGCATTTCTATTTAGAAACACCTCGAAATTTTTTTATTCATAAGTACTCCATGCACCGTATCATCAAAAGACATTGCCAGGAAAACAAGCAGAAAGTCCAAGAACAGGAGAAAAGGCGGGAATTACAACTGTCTTTTATGAAAAGAAGTACACATTTCCTGACAAACGTTTTTAAGATGGCTTGTTGGTTCTCAAGGAAAAAGTCTACGCTTCCGTTAATCAGCCTGCTCCTTAGCGCAGGGAGCATACGCAGACTCCTGCGGGAACAGCACGAGCTGAAGATCCACTTGGTAAAGCGGTTTTCTTTACCAAGTTAGCTGAAGCCGTGCCCGCGGAAAGCGAAGTATGCTACCGAAGCGGTGGGTAACACCCTTTTTGAATAGGCAATGGAATTTTCCGTTATAGTTAGTTCGCAGTTTATATCAACTACGGCATACAACGAGTTTCGGAGTGTTTGAGGAGCATGTTAAATAAACAAAAGAATGGCCGCAAGGTAAGAAAAATAGAATTTATTAGTAATTGCTTGTGAAATAAGTTGACCGGGAAATAGCAATATATTATAATTGTCGGGAGACATATGGAAGGATACATATGTCCCAGAAACCTGTTGTATGCTTCGGAGGGAGGGAAAATAGCATGTCAAACACAACTCGCGTTCGTAAAAACGAGTCTCTTGAAGATGCTCTTCGTCGCTTCAAACGCAGTGTATCTAAAAGTGGTACATTGTCTGAATACCGCAAGCGTGAATTTTATGAAAAACCTAGTGTGCGCCGCAAGAAAAAATCTGAGGCTGCTAGAAAGCGTAAGTAACAAAGAGGGTGTAGAAGAGATATGTCATTAGTTGAACGTCTGAACCAGGATATGAAGCAGGCGATGAAAAACAAGGATAAACAAGCCTTGAGTGTCATCCGCATGGTGAAAGCTTCTTTACAGAATGAAGCGATCAAACTTGGTAAAGACGAATTATCTGAAGAAGAAGAACTAACTGTTTTATCCAGAGAGTTAAAACAGCGAAAAGATTCCCTCCAAGAATTCAAAGAAGCTGGACGCGATGATCTTGCGGAAAAACTTGAAGATGAAATAAAAGTTTTACAAGCATATATGCCGAAACAGCTTACAGAAGAAGAACTTGAACAAATTGTTCAAGAAACGATCCAGGAAGTCGGCGCGACTTCCAAAAAAGATATGGGGACAGTGATGAGTGCCATCATGCCTAAAGTAAAAGGGCAGGCTGATGGTTCACAAGTGAATCGTCTTGTCCAAAAGCATTTGTCTTAATTAGTTTAAACAAGTGAGCGCTAAAAGGGAGAAGTGGTTTTCGCCGGTCAAGGCGAAGCTGCTTCTCTTTTTTTATAGGAAAATGACGGGAACTCTTCTTCATTCGGGAGCTTATTCTTATGAATTTGTGGCGTTGGGTGAATACTAACGGCTGAAAATATATGTTAAACTGAAGAAAAGATTTGAAACTTTCATAGGTAGTGGACCGTATACATAGCGTGTCGATAGAAAGGGGGCGATAGCAGGTGGGCAGAAGAATAGCCGTTGTCTTGGTCGTGTTCTTGGGCGTGATAACGGGGTTGATCGGTTCTTTCGTCACTCCAACACCGATTGACGCAGCTGACGGAGACGGGAAGCTGGTGTACGTTATACCGGTTGAAAATGAAGTGGAGCGGGGGCTGGAGGCTTTTCTGAGAAGGACCACACAGGAAGCTGCAGAAGAAAATGCCGACCATATCATTTTTGAAATAGATACACCTGGCGGCCGAGTGGATGCAGCAGGGCAGATAGCTGAAATGTTACAGGATTTAGAAATACAGACGACAGCGTTTATTACAAATGAAGCATTGTCAGCGGGATCGTACATAGCATTGAACACCGACAATATCTACATGAAGCCGCATGCAACAATGGGAGCGAGCGGTGTCATAAACTCAGATGGAACGGCTGCTGATAAAAAGGCACAGTCAGCCTGGATTTCGGCTATGAAGAGTGCCGCTGCTTCTAAGGATAGAGATCCATTGTATGCAGAAGCGATGGCGAATCCTTCGATTGATTTACCGGAGTACGGGGCGCCGGAAGGAGATTTTTTAACCTTAGAGCCGACCACGGCTGTAGAGGTAGGTTATGCTGAAGCAATCGTTAACCACCGTACAGAACTTCTAGCTGAGCTGGATTTGCAAAATGCTGAAATTATCGAAACCGATACTACGCTTGCAGAGGAAATTGCCAGATTTTTGACCAATCCCGTGGTGGTGCCGATACTGTTGTCTCTTGCAAGCATTGGCTTGATCGTAGAGTTATATTCTCCGGGATTCGGCATTCCAGGTTCCATTGGGCTGTTGTCCCTTGTATTATTTTTCTACGGACATATTGTGGCAGGCCTTGCAGGATATGAAGCAGTCATTTTGCTCGTATTAGGAATCATTATGATTATTGCAGAAATTTTTGTGCCCGGAGGAATACTCGGGATTCTCGGGATAGGTGCAGTAGTCGCTGCTCTGTTCATGTCTTCAGCGGATATGGGCCATATGGCCTTGAGCATAGCAATCGCCCTACTGTCATCGATCGTTGTTTCTGTTATTCTGTTCAAAACAATCGGTCTGGAAAAAGGTTTCTTTAAAAACATCATATTAAAGGATGCCACCACTACCGAACAGGGATATGTGTCTTCGGTGAGCAGGTTGGATTTAATCGGTTTGGAAGGCAGAGCGGTCACCATGCTTAGGCCGTCAGGAACGGCGGTCTTCGGGGAGGAGCGGCTTGATGTCGTGACAGAAGGAGCTTTTGTCGAGAAGGATACTCCTATCAAGATCGTCAAAACGGAAGGTTCAAGAATTGTGGTAAGAAAAATAAACAATCAACATACACAGGAGGAAGTATAATGGACATTCAAAGTTTATTACCGATCATAGTAATCGGATTAATTGTTATAGCAGTTGCTGTTTTATTCACTTTCATTCCCGTCATGCTCTGGATCAGCGCTTTGGCCGCTGGTGTCCGGGTCAGCATATTCACCCTTGTCGGAATGCGACTGAGAAGGGTCGTCCCTTCCAGAGTGATCAACCCGCTGATCAAAGCGCACAAAGCTGGACTTGGAGTAAACACGAATCAATTGGAGAGTCACTATCTGGCAGGAGGTAATGTCGATCGGGTGGTCAATGCGTTGATTGCCGCACAACGGGCTAATATTGAATTGACATTCGAACGGGCTGCTGCAATTGACTTGGCTGGCCGTGATGTGCTGGAAGCTGTCCAAATGAGTGTTAACCCGAAAGTAATAGAAACACCGTTTATTGCAGGTATTGCTATGGATGGGATTGAAGTGAAAGCAAAAGCCAGGATCACTGTCCGGGCAAATATCGACCGGCTTGTCGGTGGTGCTGGTGAAGATACAGTGATCGCACGTGTTGGTGAAGGGATTGTAAGTACGATTGGTAGCTCGGACAGCCATACGAAAGTATTGGAAAATCCGGATTCCATCTCCCATAATGTCCTATCCAAAGGGTTGGACGCAGGAACAGCTTTTGAAATTCTATCGATTGATATCGCTGATATCGATATCGGTAAAAACATCGGGGCTACTCTTTCCACTGATCAGGCAGAAGCAGACAAAAACATTGCCCAGGCTAAAGCGGAAGAACGTCGTGCAATGGCTGTGGCCCAAGAGCAGGAAATGCTGGCAAGGGTACAGGAAATGCGCGCAAAAGTCGTCGAGGCAGAAGCAGATGTACCGCTCGCGCTCGCCGAGGCGCTTCGATCAGGCAATATGGGCGTGATGGACTATATGAATTATAAGAACATCAATGCTGATACAGATATGCGTGATACGATTGGCAAGCTTTCTCAAGAAGAAAATGACGAGGACCAATAATAGAGGCCGAGTGAAAGAGGAGGATGATCAATGGAGGATTTAATAGGCTTAATCATCCCGCTTCTTGCCGTGGTCGGATGGCTGTTTGGCATGTTTAAAAATGAGGAGGAGGAACAGAAGGGCGGGAAACCTACCCGGCCTTCCCGGCCAAATCCTTCTCCTTCACGCCAACAAACAAGCACTAAAGAGCCTGCACAAACAACTGTGAATGTTGAGGCTGAAACACAAACAAATCCTTCCACTGCAGTAGGGCCGTCGAGTGCACAAACGTATTACGAGAAAAAGAAGGCGAAGCTGGCAGAAACACAGTATGCAGATGTGGACGTTTTTTCTTATCACATGGACTCTATCCAGGAGGTGGAACGACCGAGACAGTTGGATAAAGGAGTCAGCAATCGAACCGCCAAAAAAGACGGCCGTTCGAATAAGAAGCTTTCCATCCGCCGGAATCTATCCAAAAAAGGGATTGCAGAAAGTTTTGTGATGGCAGAAGTGCTCGGTCAGCCTCGGGCTCATCGGCCTTACCAAAAAAGACGGCACACGAAGTGAAAAAGGGACTGGGACAAAAGCATAGTGACCAAAATAAAAACCGAACGATTCGTTCGGTTTTTTGATTACTCGTGCCCAGCACGCTATTAATTGCTTACTGGTGAAAGCCCAGCCTGTGTAAGGATCAAGACGCTCAGTAGCTGACAGGCGACTGGTGGAGAAATCCTAAGGTTGGAGCCCTGTGACAGAGTAACTCCTTTTGGAGTGCGAGCAACTTAACAGGCTTCACATGAAATGAATCCTGCAGCCTCAAGATACTTCGCTTTCCGCAGACACGCCTTCAGCTAATTCGGCAAAGAAATGCCCTTTGCCAAATGGATCTTCAGCTCGCGCTCATCCTGCTGGAGTTACCTTGCCTCGGTTGGTTGGAGATATTCTTTCTTCTGCGTAATTTTCCGTCTTGTCTATTGCCGTTACGAGAAATAACTAAGCCGCATGGAAGCCTTTTACCTTGCTGTTAGTTCACCCCCTCCAATTTCGGAAGAATAACGACTCCTCCCTTACGTCTTTGTCATTGTTTAGAAACCTAACACCGAATCCGGTTCTATTCATCTTTTCTTTCGCATGTAGAAGCACGGCCTGAAAATCCTGCAAGAAAGTGATTGGTGCTTTCAGAGGAAGGTGAAGCTCTGCCCGTGGTTGCCGTAGCGATACAGCACCGATAAAAAAACAGGATAAAAGAAGTTTGTCTTAGGAGCATTTGATTAGCATGTAGAATCTGATTAAGTTTTAGCTTTGATAGTCATGTTTTTATCCAATCCACTTTTTCAATCAGACGAAAGCCCTTTTGTTTTTAAACCGCGTTCTTTCGTAAAATATCTAGTGTGTTGTTAATTATCATTTGGCCGGCCCTCCCCTTTATAACCCATCATACATGGTTTAGCCTTGGATATTTTGCTGTTCTTATCTCCTGGTTTCATTCATACATATGATGTGAGAGGGGGCATCCTGGGTGAACAAATGGAAACAGCGCATCGAGAAAATGCTCACGCAGCATCTTGAACTTCCTTCCGATGTTATCCTCGAACTTCCGAGAATTACGACTATCGGTCAAATCCATGCTTATATCGAAAATCATAAAGGACTCATTCTGTTTTCAGAATCTGAGCTCCGTTTACGTATGAAAGACGGATACCTCCGGATAACTGGAGAAAAATTTGTGCTGAAGATGATGCTGCCGGAGGAAATCCTGCTTGAGGGTAAAATCAAGGAGCTGGCATTCATCGAGGCGTGACCGGATAGCCGGCGGAGGGGGGCAGAGATGAAGCACACACAAGACATATTTTTTACAGGATCTGTAAAGATAGAAGTGACCGGACACCACCCGGAGCTGTTTTTCGATCTGTGCGCAAGGGAAGGAATAACTGTTTGGAATGTGATAAAAATAAATGAAACGCGATGTGTCGGATATGTAAGATTACGTGATATTTCCGCGATAAAAAGATTGCGCAGGCAAACGGTTTACAAGCTGTCTTTTCTGTCACGGAAAGGTTTTCCTTTTTTGATACAGCGCGTTTTGCGTAAAAAACCATTCATGGCAGGATTATTTTTGAGTATCTTGTTCGTCATGTTTCTTTCGAACGTCGTCTGGGACATAGAAGTCGAAAATGTCCCGCCAGAAATAGAAGCGAAGATTATCGAAAAATTGGACGAGTATGGTATTCACCGCGGTGCCATAAAGTTTACCATCGGTACACCAAGTGACATTCAACAACGTTTGCTGGATGATTTGCCTGAATTGCTATGGGTGGGTGTGACGGAAAAGGGGACAACCTATCAACTGGAAGCTGTCGAGAAAACGATTGTCGAAGAACCTGAGCAGCCTGGCCCCAGGAATCTGGTTGCTGCAAAGAAAGGTGTCATTGTTGATATGTTTGTGGCTAAGGGGCTTCCTTTGGTCAAAGTGAATGACCTTGTCACACCTGGGCAAGTATTGGTTTCCGGCAACCTGAACGAGGAGAAAACAGAGGAAGAACAAGATGACGACAAAGAAAAAAACGCTAAGCCAAAGAACAACGTGGCAGCCGAAGGGGAAGTAATTGCAGAGACGTGGTACGAGGTGGAAACAACTGTACCGATGAAGGCGAATTATCAAACCCTTACCGGGGAAAATGAAACGAAATTCCATCTTCAAATCGGGAAACTGAGAATTCCGGTTTGGGGTTTCAAAAAGGTCGATTATGAACATGTATATAAAGAAACCACAAGTAAACCATTGTACTTTTTGCATTGGACGCTGCCGATATCCATCGTGGAAGAGAAATGGAATGAACAGGCATCTTATAATGAAAAACGAAGCAGGGAAAAAGCCAGAGAAGAAGCCGTGAAACAAGCGACAAAGCAGCTTCGGAGTGAGCTTGGAAAGGATGCAGAAATAGCTTTTCAAAAAGTTTTGCACGAACGAATAGAGAGTGGTAAAGTTAAGTTAACCCTTTATTTTAAAGCTAAGGAAGATATAACAAAAATTCAACCAATATCTCAAGGAGATTGATTATGCCTGAAGATTTAAAAACGATCGATTTACAACTGGAAAATCCAAACGAAGCACTCACATTGTTTGGAACCGAAGATAGACACCTAAAACAAATCGAACAACATTTGAATGTATCGATTGTCACGCGAGGAGAACAGGTCAGCGTTTCCGGCACACCGGAAGATACCCAGCTTATAGAGGAAATATTGCTTGCATTACTTCATATTGTCCGCAAAGGGCTGACTGTCACAGAACGCGATGTGGTATATGCTGTCGATCTCGCCAAAAAAGGTAAAATAGATCAATTTGAAACATTGTTTGAAGATGAAATTACCAAAAATGCCAAAGGAAAATCCATCAGGGTCAAAACGTTGGGGCAACGTAATTATGTCAATGCGATAAAATCCAACGATCTTGTCTTCGGCATTGGTCCTGCTGGAACTGGAAAGACTTATTTGGCGGTTGTCATGGCAGTGACAGCTCTAAAAAAAGGCCTTGTCAAAAAAATCATTTTGACAAGGCCGGCAGTCGAAGCCGGCGAAAGTCTTGGTTTCTTGCCTGGCGATCTAAAAGAAAAAGTCGATCCTTATTTACGCCCTCTTTATGATGCCTTGCACGATGTTCTCGGTAACGAGCACACCCTTCGGCTGATTGAGAGAGGCACCATTGAAATCGCACCGCTCGCCTATATGAGGGGCAGGACGCTTGATGACGCATTCGTCATTCTGGATGAAGCGCAAAACACAACCCCTGCTCAAATGAAAATGTTCCTAACCAGACTTGGTTTTGGCTCGAAAATGGTAATCACCGGCGATATTACTCAAGTCGATCTTCCTATGGGTGTCACATCCGGCCTGAAAGCTGTCGAAGCCCGGTTGGCATCAATCAAAGGCATCGCTTTTATGTATTTAAAACAGTCTGATGTAGTTCGTCATCCACTGGTTCAGAAAATTATCGATGCTTATGAGGAAGAGTAAGCATTGACTACAGGATTAAGACCCATTTTCCAGGGTCTTATTTCTGTATAGACCGCTCTTTTTCAAAAATGAGGTGAGGGAATGAAGCATTACTGGAAACGTTTTAAACAATTACCGGTTTATAAAAACAAATGGCTGAAAATCAGTTTGGCAGTTTTGCTTTTATGCATTTTTTTCTTTTTCATCACGCTTTCTAATGTTTATACGGAAACATACAATATCGAAAGGTTTAACGAAGCGAAAGAAACCATCCGCTCTCCATTGTCGATCGAAAACAAAAAAGAAACAGAGCGTGAAAGAAGAGAAGCGATTCAGGCAGTAGAGGACAGGTATGAGATATCGTCAGAAATCACGCAGGAACGTGCAGGTTATATCAATGAGTTGTTTGAAGCGATCGATAAGCTCGAAGAGGAAGAAAAGGCATCGAAATCCAGCGAAGAAGAGGGCGAACCTGCCGTCACCGATAAGGATAAAGTGCAGAAGCTTCAACAGATTATTTCTCCGGAATTGAGCGAAGCGCTCGACCGGGAAGAATTGACTGTGTTGATCCATGCAAATTCAGAAAAACGATCCCTGGCGAAAGAGTTGCTCACAACGTCCATTTACGAGGTAATGAATGACGGCGTGACAACGGAAACTGTAGAAAATGCTGTGAAAAATGTAAATGAAAAGCTCCAGTATTCCAGCTTAAACGATGACTTAAAGGAAGTCCTTTACATACTCAGTGAGTTTGCTGTGGTGGAAAATTCGTTTTATGATGCGGAAAAGACGGTCGAAGCACAAAAACATGCATCCAATAATGTGGAACCAGTGATGATCCGGGCCGGTGAAATCATTGTAACCGAAGGACAGACGATCACCAATGAGATTTATGAACAATTGAAATTGGTCGGTCTCTTGAACGATGATCGTAATGTCTATCCGTTGATCGGACTTATTTTACTGATTTTTTTAATCGGGGGTATCATCACTTATGAAATGCATATCCATTCTAAAAAACGGGAATTGGATGTCAGGAAGATTGCTTCCATTATTCTAATCAGTGTGTTGATGGTATCTTTGATGAAAGTGGCTAGTGTCTTCACGGATTCTGTCAATCAATTGTTCTTTCTCGTTCCTGCAGCGACAGGTGCGATGTTGTTGAAAATTTTGCTTGATGAACGCTTGGCGATGGCGATGGCGATTCTATACAGTATCCTTGCAAGTCTCATTTTCAATGGAGAGATACCAGGATCGCTCAACATGGAAGCGGGCATCTACATGCTATTTTCTCAATTGGCCGGAATCGTGTTCCTGGCCAGTCTGAAAGATCGTATCGCAATTCTGAAGGCAGGAATAGGAATAACACTGGTACACATACTTACCGTACTATTATTTTTATTTCTTTCTTTCGAAAAATATGCTATCGCGGATATGTTGACTTTCAGTGGATATGGCGTAGTCGCCGCTTTTCTTTCATCCGTTTTAACAATCGGACTGTTGCCATTTTTTGAAACCGGACTGGGAATATTGTCTGATACAAAACTGCTCACCCTATCCAATCCGAATCATCCACTATTACGTAAGATATTGATCGAGGCACCGGGGACTTACCATCACAGTGTCATGGTAGCGAATCTAAGTGAAACTGCCTGCGAAGCAGCAGGAGCCAACGGGCTCCTTGCAAGAGTGGCTGCTTATTATCATGATTTAGGAAAAACGGAACAACCGCATTATTTTATTGAGAATCAAATGGGCATCACCAATCCTCATGACATGCTGCAGCCAAAGCAAAGCGCTGAAATTATTATCAACCATCCATACGCTGGGGCTCGACTCCTAAGGAAACACAAACTCCCCAAGGAAATTGTTGATATCGCAGAACAGCATCATGGAAAGAGTCTTCTGCAATTTTTTTACCATAAGGCAAAAGAGCAGAACAAACAAGTGAAAGAGTCGGAATATCGTTATCCTGGTCCTCTCCCGCAAACAAAGGAAGCGGCGATTGTCTGTATATGCGATTCGATTGAAGCGGCTGTGCGTTCATTGAAGGAGCCGACGAACGAAAAAATTGAAGAAATAGTCACCTCGATCATTCACAATAAGCTGATGGATGGACAGTTGAGTGATGCACCGTTAACATTCAAAGAGTTGGAGAAAATCCGTAAAGCGGTTTGTGAAACGCTTAATGGTATCTTCCATTCCAGGATACAGTACCCGACAGATCAAGAAGTGAAGGAGGCAAATTAATGCATATCGATTTTCATGATCAAACAAACAAAGTTGAAGAAGATACGACCGATTTGATTCAGCGGCTTTTGACTTTTGCTGCAGAAAAAGAAGGAATCACGGATGAATCGGAGGTTTCTGTTAATTTTGTCGATAATGAGGAAATTCAAATCATCAATCGTAATTATCGACAGCAGGACAAACCGACAGATGTGATTTCTTTCGCAATGCAGGAAGAGGGTGAAGGAGAATTGAAAGTAATCGGTGAAGATATCCCGTTAATTCTTGGTGACATCGTCATATCTGTCGATAAGGCCGCTGAACAGGCAGAAGAGTATGGACATTCCCTTCAACGGGAGTTCGGTTTTTTGGCCTTGCACGGTTTTTTACACCTTCTCGGCTATGATCACATACAAAAAGAAGACGAGCGGAAAATGTTCCAGCGACAAGAGGAAATTTTAAATGCGTTCGGACTTGAAAGGAAGTAAACGGAAGCGGACTGTCGGTTTCACGTTTGCTTTGCGTGGATGGAAAAACGCTTGGAAGGAACGGAACCTGCGTATCCAGGTGTTTGCGGCCATTGTTGTATCCGTTATGGGCGCTATTTTCCGGATCACAGCGATCGAATGGCTCCTCCTTGTTGTGGTAATCGGTATGGTGATTGCAATGGAGATGATCAATACAGCGGTTGAACGGCTGCTTGATTATTTAGCACCGGAATTCCACGCGAAAGCGGGAGCTGTTAAAGACATTGCTGCTGGCTCCGTTCTGGCCATGGCTGCTGCAGCTACAGTAGTGGGAGCGATAATTTTCCTTCCGAAAATTGCACAGTTGTTTTGACAGCCAAACCCGGCCCCTATTATCAGGTGGCCGGGTTTTTCTTTTAAGGCATTACTGAAAGAATAGAACAGCTTTTGAACAGAATATATAACCCTTGTGGATTGGAAGCATGGAGGCCATTTTATAATGATATTAGGATAGAGTTGGTATAAACTAAACGAAGGAAAACAAAAACATGTAGATTTTTCGGTTTTCTTTTATGTTGCTTTTGTATTACAACTTTTTTAGAGAGGTTTTGTCGAATCCATGAAAGGGGTAAATTTTTATAGTAAAATAGAAGAAAACCACAGGATGAAAAAGCTATAAAACATAAAAAGGCATAAACGATGGAGGATACAACATG
The DNA here is from genome assembly GCF_009602435.1 of Sediminibacillus terrae. Lineage (GTDB taxonomy): Bacteria > Bacillota > Bacilli > Bacillales > Amphibacillaceae > Sediminibacillus > Sediminibacillus terrae. The sequence continues at coordinate 1,511 of NZ_VZDQ01000026.1, read as the reverse complement.
GATGCAGCATACAAATCAGGATTCATATCAATAATCGGAAGGCCGAACGTTGGAAAATCGACGTTCATGAATCGAGTGATCGGACAAAAAATTGCAATAATGAGTGACAAACCACAAACCACCCGCAACAAAATCCAAGGGGTTTTAACAGAAGAAGATGCCCAGATGGTTTTTATCGACACTCCCGGAATCCACAAACCAAAGCATAAGCTTGGTGACTTCATGGTGAAAGTCGCAGAAAATACGCTTAACGAAGTAGACGCGGTAATGTTCATGATTAATGCGGAAGAAGGTTATGGGAGGGGTGACCAGTTTATTCTGGATCGCTTGCAGAATGTAACCAACCCTGTTTTTTTGATCATCAATAAAATTGATCAGGTACATCCTGATGATCTGCTTCCGCTAATCGATGAGTATAAAGACAAATATGACTTCGAGGAAATCATTCCGATTTCAGCGTTGGAAGGAAACAATGTCGCCCATTTGCTTCATGTTTTGAAGGATCATTTACCGGAAGGACCACAGTATTATCCGGAAGATCAAATCACTGACCACCCAGAGCGTTTCATTATCAGTGAATTGATAAGGGAAAAAGCTTTACAATTGACCAGAGAAGAAATTCCCCATTCCATTGCAGTTGTCATTGACAATATAGAAGTCAGGGAAAAAGGCGGAAGTGTTTTTATACAAGCTACGGTTGTAACAGAGAGAAAATCACAAAAGGGTATCATTATCGGCAAACAGGGTTCGATGCTCAAAGAAATCGGAAAACGAGCCAGACAGGATATAGAAGCACTCTTGGGAACGAAGATATACTTAGAACTATGGGTCAAAGTACAGAAGGATTGGCGCAACAGACAAAGTCAGTTGACGGAGTATGGATTTAGCAGTGACGAATATTGAATTCTGACAAAATCCGCCGGTGAAGAAGTTCCTTTCTGTTCATACATGGTAAATATTTTTACTCATGTAACCAAAAGAGAAGGCCATCCTAGAGGTGTGGGGGAAGCAGCTGCCTGTCAGCTGTCATGGGAGTTATAGAGGGTCCGGAGCGTATAAAGGCATATATGAGGAACCGAGAAGCGCAACGAACGAAGAAATACGCAGAGTCATTTTCACCGGATATTTTGAACTTCCTATAAAAAGTATGATTTCTAATATGTATAACAGTTTATAGAAAGGTGGGGTTTCTTGTGCTCGACTTTCCCTGGAAAATATTCAGTCAAACAGGAAACATTGAAACCTATTTACTGATGAAAGAAATGGAATCTTACTACGATGAAGAATCATCTGCTAATGCAAACTATAAAGAACATTTGCAAGAATTTGATCGAAACTTATAAGCGACTGCCGCGCCGCCAAATGGAAACTAGGCGGCGTCTTCTTTTAATGAATTAGAAAACCCCTGGCAATGCCAGGGGTTCCGGAGAGCTTACAGCGTGGTAATAAAAAAACCTCACTTCATGGTAGGATAAAGTTGGTTTCCCGACCACTTCATCTCACCAAAGAAG
>NZ_VZDQ01000025.1 GCF_009602435.1 Sediminibacillus terrae | reverse complement strand
CAGTGTGGCCGATCACCCTCTCAGGTCGGCTACGCATCGTTGCCTTGGTAGGCCGTTACCCCACCAACTAGCTAATGCGCCGCGGGCCCATCTGTAAGTGACAGCCAAAAGGCCGCCTTTCAACCTTCCTCCATGCGGAGGAAGGTATTACCCGGTATTAGCCCCGGTTTCCCGGAGTTATCCCGATCTTATAGGCAGGTTGCCCACGTGTTACTCACCCGTCCGCCGCTCGTTCCACAGGCTTCACCCCGAAGGGATCTGCCTGCTTCCCGCGCTCGACTTGCATGTATTAGGCACGCCGCCAGCGTTCGTCCTGAGCCAAGATCAAACTCTCCATAAAATGTGAGCTTGCTTGCTCGTTCAAAAAACTAGCTTGTATATCTTGCTTGACATACTGGTTGTTTTGTTCAGTTTTCAAAGATCAAATTGTTTTGTTGCTGTCGAAAACAGCGACTTAATCACTATAACATGCCGTTTTGAAGAAGTCAATATCTTTTTTTGGCTTGTTATTTTGTTTTGCGCCGCTGTCGAAGCGACGATTAATAATATACCATGCAGGCGAGAGAGCGTCAATACATTTTCTCTAAAAAATATCGATCTTTTTCTAGAAACCCGGCACGCCGCTCTACACGCCCGATAACATCTTCTTTCGTCTCGAGCTAACCCTAGCCGGAAGCAAAAATATTTATACCGGCATCGCTTTATACTTCCTATGATAAATCATTTTCCCTTTAGTTTCTTCCCGCACTGGTTCAATTATACCTTTCTCCGTTAAGTATTCCAGCATCGAACTTAAATCGAGTGCATAAGGTTCGATGTCCGGATGGATTTTCAATTCGCCGAAAGTCCAGGCATCCTGTTTGCTGTGCATAATCTCCAATAGATGGGTCGCGCACTTCTTCGCCCTGGTGCTCATAGCAAACTCCAGCGCCAACAGCATCAGTTCCACCCGCTTTTTGATTTCTTCATGACTATTGATCAATTCTTCATATAACTTATATACTTCTATGTCGATCCGCTTCACTTGGTTCCAAACCACCACTTCCGGATGATACCCTTTTTCAATGATAGCCAGGCGCGCCAAATAATGCAGCGACCGGATCACCCTGCTATAAGCGTCCAGGTATTGCTCTGTCTGATACAGATCCTTCGATTCACTGTAGCTGCGCGTCAACTTGGCGAATTCCATCGCCATCTTCAGTTCCCTCTTTTCCTGCGGAAAGCTGCTTAATTCTTCCTTTAACTTGGCAACATATTCGTTACGGTCGAAAACGATCCTTCCGTTGATCACCCATTCGACGGCACGCCTGTAAGTGCTTGTGTCGATCCAATAGGTGAGCAGTTCCTCATCGACGATGTGCATCGCCGCTTTTTTATCATCAAATTCATAATGTTTCACGTACCACGGCTGGTCCGCTTCGTTGGCAATCACCAGCAAGATGACATCGAAATTATCGGTTACCGGGCTTACCGGTTTATTCTTTTCTATGATCAAAACACCCAATGTGTTCGCTTGGCTTGCTCGTTCCTGGTATATAGGACGTAAAATGTCTTTCATGATATTCCTCCATTAATGAGAATAGAAACTTATTCGATAAATACGTGAAAAATCCTTTTTCGACAGACAAGTTTTCCTTGGAATTTTATGCTATACTACCTTTTGTAGAGTTAAGGAGGGAAAGCGTTGGCTTTAAATTATAGCAGTAAGATCAATAAGATCCGAACGTTTGCCTTAAGTCTGGTTTTTATCGGATTCGGGGTCATGTACCTCGGCATTTTGACCAAGAAAATCGAATGGCTGATGGCGATCTTTTTCATACTCGGTTTATTATGTATCGTATTTAGCACGGTCGTTTATTTTTGGATCGGCATGCTGTCCACCCGGGCACGGCAAATCGTCTGCCCTACCTGCAACAAGCCGACCAAGATTCTCGGGCGCGTCGATGCTTGCATGCATTGCAAACAGCCGTTTACCATCGACAAGAATCTCGAAGGCAAAGAATTCGATGAAAAATACAATTCGAAAGAGTATCGCAAGCAGATGAAGAACCAGCATCAAACAAACGACTCCAAATAATTACACATAAAAAAAGAGGCTGTCCGGCGGGGCAGCCTCTTTTTTTAGCTTTCACAGGAAAACCCCTACCGGCATGGTAAGGGCATTGCAGTATTAGTGCTGGGTGGCTTTTTTGCAATGTTCGCATGTTCCGTAGATTTCCATTCGATGATGGCTCACATCAAATCCTGTCACTTTTTGCGCAAGCGACTCCACTTCATCAAGACGCGGATAATGGAAATCGACGATTTTGCCGCAGGAATCACAGATAACATGATAATGATCGGATGTATTGCAGTCGAACCTGCTGGAGGAATCACCGTAAGTCAGCTCCCGGACCAGTCCGATTTCGCGGAATACCCGAAGGTTGTTATAGACCGTCGCGACACTCATGTTCGGGAATTTCCCTTCCAATGCCTTATATATGTCATCAGCGGTCGGATGGATTTCTGCATTCAACAAATATTCTAATACCGCATGACGCTGTGGTGTGATTCTTACGCCTGAATTTTTCAGCCGGCCGACAGCTTCTTGAAGTTGTGCTTCAGACACCGTCATGCACCTCACTTTCACTAAGCTAAATTCTTTAATGATGGCTTCCGTAAAGTCAATCATTACTGGTAGATGCTTTGCTTGATTGTATGGTTGGTTCATTCTATCAATATTATTAGTTTATAATTCTTATAATTAGTGTAACCGGATAAGAAACGTTCTGTCAATAAAAGTATATTAGGCAGCAAGTAAAAATATACTACACGTCCGCCTGCAACGGCAGCTCTTCTCCCCCTGATTGCTGGTTTGCATAGCGGGCTGCCACGAATAAAAAGTCGGACAGCCGGTTCAGGTATGACAGGACAAGCGGTCTTTCCAGCTCATCTTCCAGGGCGACCGCCAGCCTTTCCGCCCGCCTTACAACTGTCCTTGCAGTGTGCAGGGCTGCAGCTCCTGGCTTTCCAGATGGAAGGATAAAGTTCTTCAACGGTTCCAGATGCTCATCCCATTCATCGATTTGTTTTTCCAGTTCATCGATATGGCTTTCCTTCAGTTTCCAAGTCACTTCTTTTCCTTCTGGCGTCGCAAGCTCCGCGCCGACATGGAATAAAATCGTCTGGACACGGTGGAGGACGCCGAGAAATGCATCTTTTCCAGACCAATTCTCTTCGGCAAGATGACTTGCGGCAAGACCAATCATCGAATTGGCTTCATCGCACGTGCCATAAGCCTCCACCCGTATATCGTTTTTCGGTACGCGTTTCCCGTAAATCAAAGACGTTTTCCCTTTATCCCCAGATCGTGTGTAAATCCGCATCTCAGTACCCCCTGTCCAATTGAATGGCGTTGACAAGCTTTCGATCACCGCTCACGTATTTTTCCAGATTCTCTTCAAATATATCCATCGCCCTCGGCAAATATTCGGGAGAAGCGCCGGAGACATGCGGCGTCATCGTCACTTTTTTATGATCCCAAAGTGGATGATCAGCCGGCAGCGGCTCTTGTTCGAATACATCCAGTATGGCGTGGGCGATTTCGCCTCGGTCAAGCGCATCAAGTATCGTCTCACCAGACACCGCATCGCCGCGTCCCATGTTCAGGAAAATGGCCGTTGGTTTCATTTTTTCGAAATGCTCCATGCGAAAAAAGCCCCTTGTTTCCTTGGTACTCGGCAGGATAGAGACGACGAAATCGGCGTTAGGCAAGACGGTTGCCAGATCCTTTTGTGTGTACATCTCGTCAAAGTAGCTTTTTTCGGTTCCGCTGTGCGATACTCCGATTGTTTTCATGCGGAATGCCTTGGCGAGCCGGGCCAACTCCTGTCCGATTGCACCAGCACCGACGATAACCATTGTTTTATTGGAAATTTCCTGAAGGCCGGCCCGTTCGCCACGCGCCCATTGGTGGCTTCGCTGGCTGTCGATGAACAATTCTGTATTGCGGCATACCTGCAGCAGCATGCCGATCGCATATTCAGCCATCGGTATTTTGTGAATTCCCCTGGAATTGGTGACGATAATCCCCTTTTTCTTGATCGCTTCGAACGGCAGCTCATCGATACCGGCTGACAGCACCATGATCCATTTCAACTCGGCCGCCTGTTCAATCAATTCATCGGTCAAATCCTCCCCATAGGTAAGCAGGATATCAGCCGATTGGATGTATGGCCCTGCTTCTTCCATCCCGCTGCAAAATTGGAACTGATGGGACGGATAGGTGGCAGTAAAGTGGTCTTGCATGTATGGTGGGATTTCTGCGGATGATACGATATTCATTGCTTCCCCTCCTGGCAGTAGTTTTACCTCCATGATAACCCTTTCCACACCCGGGAAGAAAGGGAAATGCAGCTTGCTGAAGGCAAAAAAATCAGCGCAAGGCGGTTCCCTGCGCTTTCAAGGTCATCTATATTATAGGGGAGGTTTCAGAATATACTACACGATATGCCGTGGTCCCTCCCCTTGTATAGAAGCTTTGCCTACTTTTTGAAAAAAATCGCGTGATCAGGACAGATTCTCGGGATTCAGTCCTTTCAATGCATCGACGACAAACTCGCCGTCCTTGCGGATCAGCACATCGTCAAAGTAAATCTCCCCTCCACCATATTCCGGCCGCTGGATCAATACCATGTCCCAGTGGACCGACGACTCATTGCCGTTCGGTGCCTCATCATACGCCTCGCCCGGAGTGAAGTGCAGGCTGCCGGCGATTTTTTCGTCAAATAAAATATCGCCCATCGGTTCGGTGATTTTCGGGTTCAATCCAAGGGCGAATTCGCCAATGAAGCGTGCCCCTTCGTCGGTATCGAGGATTTTGTTCAATTCCTCGGTTTTATCCGCAGTCGCTTCGACGATTTTGCCATCTTTAAATGTCAGTGACACATCATGAAAAGTGACGCCGCGATACGGACACGGCGTGTTATAAGTGATCGTTCCGTTGACGCTGTCCTTTACTGGAGCGGTGTACACTTCACCGTCGGGTATGTTCCGTTCCCCGAAGCACATGACCGAAGGAATGTCCTTGATGGAAAAGGTCAAATCGGTACCTTCAGCAGTGATCCGTACTTTATCCGTTTTGTCCATCAGCTGTTTCAACGGGCGCTGTGCCTCTTCCATCTGTTTGTAGTCGACCGTACAGACATCCAACAAATAATCAAAGTAATCATCAAATGTTTTGCCGGCTTTCTGTGCCGCCCCAGGTGTCGGATAGTTCAGCAGCACCCATTTTTTGTTGTCGATCAGGTAATCGTTGGCAGGCTTCATCACGCGCCCGGCCATTTCCCACTTTTCAGCCGAAACGGTACTGAATTCAGCATCGTTCTCTTCCCCGACGATTTGGATAAACGCATCGATATCTTTAAAACGATCCAAATCCCATTTATTTTGCAGGACCAATTGCTCCTCTTTTACTTCTTCTATTTGCAAACGCCGGATTTCATCATCGATCAACTCCGGATAAGGAAGTGCCTGCAGCTGGTATGCCTTTTTCACCAATTCCTTGATCAATGGCTTGGCGTTGGTGTTTCCAGTAATCAATACCTTCTCTCCTGGTTCAATCGTCAAGGAGTGTGTCAGCAATACTTCTGCCAATTCGGTCAGTCTGGTATCTTTCATGTTCTCGCTTCCCTTCTGTTTAGCTGTCTATGCAATATTCGCTTTATGGATGTATATTCCTGTTTTTCATTCGAAAAAACAACCAACGGACGGACGCGTCATCCGTCTCGAGTCGGAGCGAGAGCGTCCAATCTGCACAAGTTATGTAAGGAGCACCCGCCCGCAGACGAGTGCTCCTTCCATCAGCTTAAGTTTTCTTTGATATATTCCAATGCTTCTTCCACATGTCCCTTTACTTTGACTTTGCGGAATTCTTTCTGCAGCTTGCCCTGCTTGTCGATGATGAAGGTCGAGCGTTCGATGCCCATATACTCTTTGCCGAAATTCTTTTTCAGCTTCCAAACGCCGTATGATTCTGCCACTTTATGATCTTCGTCGACCAGCAGCTGGAACGGCAAGTCGTATTTTTCCTGGAACTTCTGATGGCTTGTTTCCGAATCCGGACTTACACCGAGAATGACAGCATCAAGGTCGGCGAAGCTTTGATGGTTGTCACGGAAGTCGCATGCTTCCGTCGTGCAGCCTGGTGTATTGTCCTTCGGATAAAAATAGAGCACGACATTTTTTCCTTCAAAGTCCGAAAGCTTGACGGTTTCTCCCGTGTTTGCTTTCAAAGCAAAATCAGGTGCCAGTTTGCCAATTTCCGTGGTCATGTATGTATCTCCCCTTTTTAATAGATAATGCGGGACCGGGAAGCTTACAGCTCTCCAGTCTCCTCTGCTTACCTACAGGATAGCTCACCCTTGGACAAGATACAACTAATCGTCGTTATCGCTTTCCTGCTTGTTGCTCCCGAATGCCCTCATAAAGTAAGCGGTCGGCAGGAGGACGCCGATAGCAGCTTCAATCAAGGAAACGATACGGGCGATTCCAAGCGGTACGATATCACCATATCCGACGGAAAGAATGGTCTCCCCGCTGAAATAAAGATATGTCTGGAACGAATGCTCGACCGGCTTGCTCCCAGACGGATCAGAATAAACAAGCACTGGACCGTTCATTGATAGAACATAAAACAATAGGGCAAAGCCGAAAGTCATCCCGGCAAGGACAAAAAACAGTTTATAAAACATCGCCCGGTTAAAATAACTCTTTTTAAATGATTTGTTTGTAAAAAAGTAGTACAGATTGACTGCCAAAAATAAGACAATGATGGCCAGCAATACTTTGGACAACATAGCAACAACCCCTTCATTGATCCGTAGGGGTTCTATACCCGGTTGGGCAGGCAGTTATGCCTTGTCCTTTATAAATAAGGGTTATGCTTTTGATAGGAATTGACTTTCTCCTGCTGCCCCTTCTCCTCCATTGATGTCTGCCAGACTTTGAGAAAAAAAGCGGCAGGCAGAATGTAGCCGATCAACGCCTCAGTCAAAGCGAGCACCCGTCCTATGCCTATGGGAATGATATCGCCGTAGCCCACGGTCATCAGAGTGACTCCGCTGAAATAAAGGGCATGCGCCAAAGCCTCCAAAGGCGCGACTCTGGACAGAGAATCCCCCTCGATCAGGACAATGCCATTGAACGATAAAACGAAATACAATAAAGCGAAACCGAGCATGACCGCCAAGTACAGCACGATCAGTGTGTAAAAGATTTCAAATGAAAAATAGCTGCGCTGATAGGATTTATGGAATATAAAAGAATACAGACTGCCGGCAAGCAGCCAAACGATCAATGCGGCAATGATCCAGGTCACTACTCCGCCCCCGATCTTTCGTAAATTGACCTCTTATAGCCTCTGTCTTACTTTTTTATTCCCGAGACGGTATGTTTATGACAAGCCCCCTGCCTTCTGCCTGCATGAGAGGCTTTCCGGTTTGGGGGTTGTTTTTATTTGTTGCTATAATGGAGAGGATTCTATCAATACATGGAGGTTTCGGGATGAATATCGAAAAGTCGAAACAATTACATACAGAGGCTCAGGAACATATCGTAGGCGGGGTCAATTCCCCTTCCCGCGCTTATAAAGGAGTAGGCGGTGGCACCCCGGTCTACATGGAGCGCGGAAAAGGAGCTTATTTCTGGGATGTCGATGGCAATAAGTACATCGATTATCTGGCTGCGTATGGCCCGATCATCACCGGGCATGCCCATCCGCATATCACCGAGGCCATCACCAATGCGGCTCAAAATGGTGTATTATACGGAACACCGACAGCATTGGAAAACAAATTTGCCAGAATGCTCAAAGAAGCGATCCCTTCCTTGGAAAAGGTCCGCTTTGTCAATTCCGGGACGGAAGCGGTAATGACAACCATCCGTGTCGCCCGCGCCTACACGAACCGCAACAAAATCGTCAAGTTTGCCGGCAGTTATCACGGACACTCCGATCCGGTGCTTGTCCAGGCCGGTTCCGGACCATCCACATTGGGAACACCGGACTCTGCCGGAGTGCCCAAGGCGATTGCCCAGGATGTGATCACAGTTCCTTTCAATGACATAGATGCCTATAAAGAAGCAATCCGCCATTGGGGCGATGAGGTCGCAGCCGTCCTGGTCGAGCCGATTGTCGGCAATTTCGGCATTGTCGAGCCGAAGCCAGGATTCCTGGAAGAAGTCAATGAAGTCACCCATAACGCTGGTGCGCTGGTGATTTACGATGAAGTCATCACTGCGTTCCGTTTTACTTACGGCAGTGCCCAACAGTTATTGAATGTGGAACCGGACATGACAGCGATGGGCAAAATCATCGGCGGCGGGCTGCCAATAGGAGCATATGGCGGACGCAAGGACATCATGGAACAGGTTGCACCGCTAGGACCCGCTTATCAGGCCGGAACGATGGCCGGGAACCCGGCATCCATGTCCGCGGGTATCGCCTGTCTGGAAGTGCTCAACCAGCCTGGAGTCTATGAGAAAATGGACAAGCTGGGCGAAAAACTGGAGCAAGGAATCCTGGAACATGCCCGTCAACACAATATTCAAATAACCATCAACCGGCTGATTGGCGCCTTGACCGTCTTCTTTACCGACAAACAGGTAGAAAACTATGAAGACGCAGAAAATACCGATGGAGACATGTTCGGCAAGTTCTTCAAGCTGATGCTGGAGCAAGGGATCAATCTGGCGCCTTCCAAATATGAAGCATGGTTCCTGACCACCGAACATACTGAGGAAGATATTAATCAAACCCTCGATGCAGTAAGAAATGCCTTTGCTGAAATGAGTGAATAATATTTTTTTGTAAAAAGCTTCCGGTCTCCGCCGGGAGCTTTTTCAGGTTTTTTAAAAGTAAGTTTAATGGTTTGCAACTCACAAGCACAAAGTGATCCAGAGAAGATTGAAGCTATCCTCGAGGAATGCGGGGCAGCACCTTTACGATGATTTTGATTACAAACTAAGACCAGCATAGGATTTTTTCATTCCCTCCTCCGTCAAGAATTGTTTTAATCACAGAAACAATTTATTTTTATGCAATATTTTGAATATTTAATTGAATCGACTGCCCGACTGTGATAAAATAAAAGGTGAAAATTTTAATAATTTTCAATCATTCGTGCTTTTTGTCAGTTTGTTTGACTTCCCTTCCAAAGCATGAAAGTCTTGAATCTCTGCCATTCCGGCAGGGATTTTTTTTGTGTTCTGCACACTTGGTGCAATCCTTAATATTTCCAGTTTGGCGGAATAGAATGATGTAAGCAGTTTATCTTTTTGCCGTTTTGATAACAAAAAAACAACAGCTGCGCTATACTTTAATTATACAGAGGAATTGGGAGGGACCTACATATGAAACTCGGGGCACGAATGCTGAAAACAGGTCTGGCGGTCGCTATTTCTCTATATATCGCCACGCTTGCCGGTCTGCCTACTCCGATTTTTGCTGGCATTGCCGCTGTATTCGCTGTACAGCCGTCAATTTACCGTTCTTTTCAATCGATTGTCGAACAAATCCAAGCCAATATCATCGGTGCAGTCACCGCGATTCTCATCGTCCTTACCCTGGGCAATGATCCGTTCGTGATCGGCTTTACCACCATCCTCGTCATCGGGATGTGCATCAAACTGAACATGAACCAGTCCACGATGATGCTGGCCGTTGTCGCGGTCATCGCCATCATGGAATCGACGGAAATGGAATTTATCACATTCGCCTTCATGCGTTTTTCCTCCTTGACTCTGGGGATTTTGGCGGCGTTTGTCGTCAATCTGTTTTTCCTGCCGCCGAAATACGAAACGAAGCTTTTTCAAAAAATCGACCGGACTACTTCCGACATTTTGCAGTGGCTCCGCGTCACGACGCGTCATTTATCGGACGAGCCGGCACTCAAAGGGGAAATCGAGCGCATTCAGGATGAAATTCGTTACATCGATCAAACCTACATTTTTTATGCCGAGGAACGGACCTATTTAAAAAAGAACCAATACAGCAAGGCACGGAAGCTGATTGTTTTCCGCCAGCTGATCGCTTGCACGAAAAAGTCATTCGACGTTCTCCAGGCCTTCAACCGACTCGGCGAAAAAATCGAGACCATTCCGAAGAACTTTCAGGAGGTGCTCATTCAGGAGCTCGATAAGGTCATCCATTCGCATGAAAAATTGATCTTAAGTTCGATGGGCCGTATCCGTAAAGACCATAAAGAAACATTGCGGCTGATCAGCGAGCCTGATTTGCTGCGGCTTGTCGAGACCTTGATCCATGTCTATCAAGGAGAAGAGGAAGAAAGGCTGGTCTTTCTTCCGTTGGCGGCTCAACTGATGGAATACCACCACGAATTGAAGCATTTACGACGGCTTTTGAAAAGCTACCAGCAATACCATCAGGATGAAAAATTCAACGTCACACCTGAATACAAAAAATAAGGCAGGGACAAAAGCCTTGTGATCAAAATGAAAACCGAACGATTCGTTCGGTTTTTTTATGAGCAATAAGCAAACGATCTACCCTATGAAAAGTGCAACACCACCCCGGCAAGGTACGGAGACTCCTACGGGAACTGCACGAGCTGAAAATACCGCAAGAAAGCGGTTGGTGCTTTCTGAGGAAGTTGAAGCCGTGCCCGTGGAACGCGTAGTATCTTGCCGTAGCGATTCGAAGCACGCATCAAACAACAGGATTAAAAGAGAATATACAACTAAAAACCGAACGAATTAAATTGCCAGTTAGAATTCGCTCGGTTTTTGCTTTGGTGGCCATGCTTTTGTCCAAAGCTCTACTTATGTCCCCAAATATTCAGTTGTTGTCGAGTCATCTAGCTGCTGGACCTGATAAAGATTGTAATAATTGCCTTTCAAGTTCATCAGCTCATGATGGGATCCTTCTTCTTTGATTTCTCCGTTTTCGATCAGCACGATTCTGTCGGCGTGGGTGATGGTCGACAGCCTGTGGGCGACGATGAAGGTCGTCCGATTGGAAGCAAGTTTTTCAAGCGCCTCCTGAATCAAATGCTCGCTCTCCAAATCGAGTGCTGAAGTTGCTTCATCCAGTATGAGGATCGGCGGGTTTTTCAAAAATACCCGGGCGATGGCTATCCGCTGTTTTTGTCCGCCGGAAAGCTTGACCCCACGCTCGCCGACCATGGTGTCATAACCGTCGGAAAGCCCTGTGATGAACTCATGGGCGTTTGCCGCTTTGGCTGCACGGATCACTTCTTCATCGCTGGCATATGGATTCCCCATCCTGATGTTCATGGAAATTGATTCGCTGAACAAAATATTGTCCTGCAGCACCATGCCGATTTTATCCCGCAAGGAACGGGCTTCGACATCACGTATATCTGTCCCGTCAATTTTGATGCTGCCTCCGGTGACATCGTAAAAACGCGGAATCAAGCTTATCAGTGTCGATTTACCGCCGCCGCTCATCCCGACAAATGCAATCGTTTCGCCTTTTTTCACATCAAGGGACACATCGTGAAGAACGAGCGCTTCCTCGTCGGTGTATTTGAACTGAACATGGTCGAACTTCACATCACCGTGCACTTCTTTCAATTCCTTGGCATCCGGCTTATCGATGATATCGTAATCTTCATCCAGGAATTCAAACACCCGGTCCATCGACGCAATCGACTGCACCAATACGGTAGAGGAGCTGATCAATCGTCTTAAGGGACTGTAAACCCTGTCCATGTACCCGACGAAAGCAGCCATCGTACCTACAGTAAGTCCGCCTGTGATGGCAAAATAACCGGCAAAGCCGATAACGAGCAACGGCGCCAAATCGGTGATCGTATTGGTCACCGCGAAGGTTTTAGCGTTCCAAGAGGTATGCTGGAGCGCTTTATCCAGGAAGTTCGAATTTTGCTGGTCGAACTGTTCTTGTTCATAATCTTCCAATGCAAAGCTTCTGGTAACCGGCATCCCCTGCACGCGTTCATGCAAATGGCCCTGAACCTGGGCGAGTGCTTGGGAGCGGTCCCTGGTCAGGCTGCGCAGCCTCCCGTAAAACAGTTTGACAGCAAATCCATAGAACGGGAATAAGGCCACTGCCACAAGGGTGAGCCAGACATTCATGGACAACATAATCGCAATCGCGATCAAAATCGTTATCATATCCAGCCAAATATTCATCAGACCGGTCATGACAAAGTTTTTCGTTTGCTCGACGTCATGGATGACACGGGAAATAATTTCCCCCGTCTTCGTCTGTGAATAGAAACGCAAACTCAATTTCTGTATGTGGTCAAACAGCTTATCTCTGATATCGTATAAAATCTTATTTCCTGTCCACTGGGCCAGATATTGCCGTATATATTCAATCGGCGGCCGGGCCACCAGAAAGACGACAAATGCCCCGCCCATGAGCCAGAATAATTCGGACAGTTTCTCCGCATTCGTCAAATCATCGGCTCCGATTATATTATCGATTACATACTTGACGATCAACGGCATCAGTAAAGGGATTCCAAATTTGACAATCCCGATCAGCACCGTCCAAAGGATTCTCCATTTATAAGGCCAGACAAATGCCATGTATCTTTTTATACTGTCCAAGGTGTCCACCTCTCTCTCTCTGTTGCTGTATGTTTTTCTTGTTTATCTTTAACCTGCCCCTGCATAATCAAACGCCTTTCATATAAATGAGCGCCGGCACGGTCATCTGGTGTGCCGCTTACACATATAAGAAGCAGCATTTGCTTCGGCAAGGGGATTTTCTATGAAAGCTGATTGATCCCCGGGAACTTGAGCGACTTTGACGGAAAGAAGAGCGATTTCCAGCTTAAGTAGAGCGACTTTCATGAAAAGATGAGCAACTCACACAAACTGGAGCGACTTTTCCACAAAGAAGAGCGATTTCCAGCTTAAGTAGAGCGACTTTCATGAAAAGATGAGCAACTCACACAAACCGGAGCGACTTTTCCGTAAAGATGAGCGATTTCCAGCCTAAGTGGAGCGACTTTCACAAAAAGATGATCAACTCACACAAACTGGAGCGACTTTTCCGCAAAGATGAGCGACTCTCGCCCTAAGTGGAGCGACTTTCACTAAAAGATGATCAACTAACGCGAACTGGAGCGACTTTTCCACAAAGAAGAGCGTTTTCCAGCTTAAGTGGAGCGACTTTCACTAAAAGATGATCAACTAACGTCCTAAGTAGAGCGACTTTCCAGTAATTTTGCTGGCTCTAAAAGAAGCAAAAACATATCATCGGCCATTTTGCCAAAAACGCAAGAAAAACCTTGCCGCCCGTATCGGTGACAAGGATCCTTAAACATGTGCCTGTTTTCCAGATAGAAAGAAAAGCTTACCGGTAGGTCAAATAACGTTCATACCACTGGTCGACGAATTCGGGTGCGAACGGTCCCTTTCTTTGTCTGATCCAATGGATGAGGTATTCTACATGGTTCCATAAAATCCGGTCGACTACCTTTGGATAATTCATTTCCCGTTTATGCTGCTCATACTCGTCTTCATCCAACAAGTTAAACGTCATGTCCGGGAATACTTTGATATCCAGGTCATAATCAATGTACTTCAGTGCTTCCTCGTCGAAGACAAATGGCGAGCTGATATTACAGTAATAATAAATGCCATCATTGCGCAGCATGCCTATCACATTGAACCAATACTTGGAATGAAAGTAACAAATTGCGGGTTCCCTTGTTATCCATGTCCGTCCGTCGCTTTCCGTGACCAAGGTTCGATCGTTAGCTCCTATCACAACGTTCCGCGTGCCCTTTAACACCGTACTGCTTTCCCAAACGCGATGGAGCTGGCCATTGTGCTTATAACTTTGGATTTGCATTTTCGAACCAGGTTGCGGGCCAGCCATCATATCTCCCTTTCTTTTTTTAAAAAGTATTTTTATTTACTAATCCAATTATAACGATAATAAATTCTAAATGGAAATGATAGACTGCGGGCCAGCGATGAAGTCTGGTCACAAATCCTGATGGAGCCAATAGAAAAGGAGCTCTCAACGGGTGAGAGAGCTCCTTTTGTCTGAATTATTCGGGGGTTGAAAAGTTATTTCTTTTTTGCTTGAGACTTTTGGTTTTGCTTTCTTACTTGCTGAGCGTCAGTCTCAGAAGCAAATTCTGTTCCAAACTGGCCAGCTTGGCCTGCTTGTGCGCCTGCTTGACCTGCTTTGCCGCGGGCAGCTTTTTGGTTTTGCTTTCTTACCTGCTGAGCGTCAGTCTCAGAAGCAAATTCTGTTCCAAACTGTTGACCTTGTGCAGCCTGTTGATTTTGCTGTCTTACTTTTTGAGCGTTAGTTTGGCTTGGGTTATTGTTTTTAGCCATCTCATATCACCTCCGCACCCATTAATTTCTCCAATAGGCGGGATGTTATCCGGAGGAATCCGGCAAGAAACTTATCCAATCGGACCAAATACTTCCAATCAGGAATAAAAATGGCTTGGACGCTCTAAAATAAGCAAAAGACGCTCATTCTGCGTGTTTGAGCATTTTTTGATGGGAAACAGGAAACGGATACTGCTCCAATGCTTCCTTTGCAACAAATCGACTTGAGCCATTTTTCAAGCTGCCCCCTGTGACTGTTGCTTCCATGACTTGAACATCCCAAACCAAATGGGAAAAAACATGCTTGATCCGGTCGATTTGCCCGCCGATTTTAATATCAACACCATACACCTGGCTGAACCAGTGGGCGGCATGGTCTTCATCCGTTTCAGCCAATGGAGCCATCGGAAACTGCCAGAGACTGGCAAGCAAGCCGGTATCCGGCCTTTGCTCGATCAGGTAATTACCCTGTTCATCCTTTACAAGGAAAGCAAAATAACCGACTTGTTTTTGTTTTTTGGCTTTTGTTTTCACCGGCAGGTCCTGCTGGACTCCTTCGGCGAACGCCCGGCAGTGGCTCTGGACGGGACAAAGCATGCAGGAAGGCGTAGTCGGCGTACAGACAAGCGCGCCAAGCTCCATCAGCCCTTGATTGAAAGCGGAAGGATCCTCATGGGAAATGACCGCTTTTACGGCGGATTCAAACGTTTTTCTCGTTTTCGGCTTGGCGATATCCTCGTCAATCAAGAGCACCCTCGATAAAACGCGCATGACATTTCCGTCGACTGCCGGCTCTGGCTGATCATAGGCGATGCTCAGGATTGCCCCTTTGGTATAAGGACCGACACCTTTAAGGGCACCTAGCTGTTTTGCATCTGCGGGCACTTTACTGTTATAGGTAGCAGCGACTTCTTTGACCGCGTTTTGCAGATTCCGCGCACGGGAATAGTAACCTAGACCTTCCCACGCTTTCAGTACTTCCTGCTCGTCTGCTTCGGCCAGGTCATCAAGCGTCGGGAATTTTTCCATGAAGCGTCGGAAATAAGGAATTACGGTGTCTACCTTTGTTTGCTGAAGCATGATTTCGGATACCCATACTTTATAAGGGTCTTTGTTTTCGCGCCAGGGGAGCTGACGTTGTTCCTGATAAAACCAGTCGATCAAATCGGCTTGAAATCCGGCCGTATCGAAATGGTTGATCGTTTCTGTTACTTGCTCATTTTTCATTGTTTTTCATCCTTCGTGGTACAATATCATAAGTACAATTCAACGTTTGAAACTAGATTGTTTGGAAAAAGAATTATCAGGGAGCGATAAACTGCTTTCGCAAAGCTGCAGTGCAGTTTTGCGTGTAAGCTTGCAGACCAAAGCGGTTCGATGATTTCGTCTCGCCTCAACAATCTAGCCAAATATTCAAACCTGTGCAGGTCCAAAGCCTGCTTGATACGTCATATACTCACAAGCAGTTCCATCTGCTATTACTATTAACTGATTAAAGGAGGGCCGTACTGAATGGACACTGGAACCCACATTGTCATGGGGGTTGCGCTCGGCGGCCTGGCCACACTCGATCCGGCCGTTCAACAAGATCCTGCTTTGTATAGTGCCGTCATGATCGGCACCCTAGTCGGATCGCAAGCACCCGATTCGGACACCATATTAAAATTGCGGAATAATGCTGTTTATATACGACATCATCGAGGAGCTACCCACTCAATGCCGGCAGTCCTGTTTTGGGGAGTTGCCATAGCAGGGCTGATCCATGCATTCATGCCGGACGTCAGTTTTCTGCATTTATGGATGTGGACATTTCTGGCGGTGATTCTTCATGTCCTGGTCGATGTCTTCAACGCATACGGCACCCAGGCTTACCGGCCGTTCACACGAAGGTGGGTCGCCTATGGGTTTATCAATACGTTCGACCCGTACATTTTCACCATGCACATCATCGGCATTGTCGCCTGGATGCTGGGGGCTGACCCAGGTTATACATGGCTGCTAATTTATTTTGTGATTTTCCTGTATTATATCAAACGGTATCTCGACAAGCGGGAAATCGTCAAGAAAGTGAAACGGCATATTCCGGACGTAGAACAAATCGTCACCTCGCCTACCATGAAACAAAACATTTGGCGGATCGCCGTGACCGCAAAAGATCGTTTTTATGTAGGCAGAGCTGAAAACGGCCATATCCACTTCATCGACGAGTTTGAAAAAGAGCCGCTGCCGGAAGACGAATTGACGGATATGGCCCTGCAGGACAAAAACATTTCGGCATTTCTGTCCTTTTCACCGGTGCACCGTTGGGAAATCAATTACTTTGATGATTTTACCGAAGTGCGGTTCATTGACCTGCGTTACCGATCGAAGGGACACTATCCTTTTGTGGCTGTTGTCCAAATCGATGACAATCATCGAATCATGACTTCCTATACAGGATGGATATTTTCCGAGAAAAAGCTGCAGCGCAAACTGGTGATCGAGGATTCTCCTTCCCCCTTCACTTGACACGTTCACTTTCTTGAATTTTCATGTAAAACACAAGGCTGGGAGCCCCTATTGCAGGGCACCAGCCTTTATTTATTTTCGCTATTGTTTTTGCGTTCGAACATCCTAGCGTATTTAGGATTATTGGCCAGAAACTCGTGCAGTCGCGGACCGTATTGATCGATCCAGCGTAATACAATTTGTTCGGTGACGTCTTTTCCCTGATACTTTTCTCCGGCTTTTGCCCGAGTGGTGTCGAAACCCTCCCAAAGCAGTTCGACCCATGTTCTGGCTTCGTCACGGCTCAACTGCTTATTTTTGTCGGCAAGTCGTTCTGCCAGCCGCTCAAACCGTTCCTGCATGTCAATCACCCTTTATCCAAGAGAATTCCGTGCGGCCCGGCATTTGGAAATGTCGGTCCGCACCGGTAATTATTGTACCACATAACCCTGCTGGTTACGTGAAAACTATGATTGCGCGGCTCCCAGGCAGCGCAGAATGGATTGGCGGGAACGGAGGGAATGCGAATGCGGAATAAAAAGTACGGGTTTCCTGATATGCGTATGGATAGCAAACCGCGTGCCAAAGGGCGATACAGTCCGAAGCGGGCGGATGGCTCGATCAACACCGAACCACAGGAACGCATGAAAAATTCTGCACACCGCTGAGGAGGAAAACAGCTATGGCCAGAAAGCCATTTGCCGAAAATCTCTACCAGGACCCTTTTCAATCTCCACGGGCAAACCCAAAACGTGCCAGCCAGCAAGTGAACGGTGAAACCCGAAAAAGCCAAAAGGACATCATCATGGATGTTCTCAAGAAAAAAGGCTGACACACAACAGTCCCTGCCTTTATGGCAGGGACTGTCCCTTTGCTGCTTAATCTAATTTTTTTCCGAGCAGCGAAATCGGGATCGCCTCCTGTTTCTCCACCGTTTCGCCCAATAGATTGATTCGGTTGCCCCAGGCAAACCTGCCGTTGATGTAACTGATTTTGAATGTGTGGCCCGGGTCCTGCTGCAATTCGTAGGTTTCCCCCGCAACGAATTCCTCCGGATTCATCATATATGCCAGCGCCATCTGAATTTTTCTTTCATGGATGGCGAATTCACTTACATTGCCCAGTTGTTCTGCTTTTTGCGCTTTTTCTTTCAAGGCTGCCACTTCCTGCCGAAGTTCTTCCACCGTAAATTCGCTGTATCTCTTCTCCACTCTCGATAACCTCCCCACACTTGATGCATTTCCTGCTTCTTTTTCCATTTTACCGCATTGTCCGTTGACCACAAAATATCTTTTACTTTATTATTGGCGGATACTTAATTTACACTTTCTACAGAAATTGGTAGTATATAGTAAATTTTGCCTGCGGAACGGTTGATTCCGTTGCAACCATTGTGAAGGATTACAAAAGGCAGGAGGTAAAATCATGTTTTTAACCCTCGTATTCCTGATTTCCTTTTTCATCATTCTATTCACCCGGCAGCCTAACGGGCGTTTGCAGACAGGTGCATTGGTGTTTGCGTTTTTCGGAGGTGTTTGGCTGGCACAATGGAAAGATGGGGATACTTCCATCCTTTATTTTTTGGTCTCCCTTGCCGGACTCGCTTACTACCTTTTTTATTATTGGAAATGGAAACGGAGCAGTCCACAAACAAACCAGAAAGCTTCCTGACTGACAGAGCTGCAAACCAACATTTGGTGTTCATTTCCCCTTTGTCTGAATGCGCTTGCAAACTGTATAATCGAAGTTGGTCATATACATAAGCGCCAGATTAGCGTAAAAGGAGCCAAGAAAATGCTCAAACTTTTTGTCACCGATCTTGATGGTACATTATTGGGAAATGAAAACCACATCCTGCCGGAAGACATCGACGCCATTGCCGGCCTGGTGGATGACGGCGTGGAATTTGCTGTTGCTTCCGGAAGAATGGACCGCGATATTCTCGAAGTATTCAAACAGGTTAACCAAACGGGGCATCGCGTCAGCCAAAACGGCAGCTTCGTTTATCATGGGAAAGATGGATTGGTACATACCGAAACATTCCCCGATGAATTGAGCAAGCGTCTGCATCAGGCTATAGCCAAGTATCCCACCGTTTATTCCGTTTCCACTGCTGACGAGGTATATGTCGCAGAAAAAACGCCGGAAATCGAAGCGTTCGAGCACTTGCTTTATTTCCCTGTCAAAGAGGAGAAACGACTGGAAGCATATTATGGGGAGACTGTCTTTCCTGCAAAATTCACCATCCATGGCGAGACCGCAGACATCCTTCAAGTCAAACAGGAAATCACGGAAGAATTCGGGCCGGTCATGGAGAGTTATTTGTCCGATGCCCATTGTGTCGATTTCGTTCCTAAAGGAATCAGCAAAGCTCTCGGCCTGCAGCGTCTCATTGATAAGCTGGGCGTTTCCGCTGATGAAATCGCCGTGATCGGCGATTCTTTCAACGATGTGCCAATGCTGGAAATGACACCATACAGCTATGCAATGTCTACAGCCCATCCTGATGTCCAGAAAACTGCGTCCCGTGTCGTCGACCACGTCCATCAGGCAATCCGCGATTTGAAAGAACGTAAGGTTTATTAAAGTTTTTCTTTGTAATTGCTAATTCAACGCTGCGAGTGAATCCTGCGCTTTTCGCGGTCGGCTGGTGAGCTTCCTGTAGCTAACGCTCTCGGGATCTCACCGAGGCCCGCCCTCCCACAGGGAAGATGTTTTCGATAGTTGATCCTCTTCGGACGAGTTGATCCTCTTTTTCCGGGTTTCGCTCTTCTTCTGCACGAAGTTGATCTTCTTTCTCGGCTAGTTGATCTTCTCCGGCCGAATTGATCTTCTTGTTCCGGGTTTCGCTCTTCTTTCTCTACTAGTTGATCCTCTTCGGCCAAGTTGATCCTCTTGTTCCGGTTTTCGCTCTTCTTCCGGGCGAAGTTGATCTTCTTTTACTGCTAGTTGATCTTCTCCGACCGAATTGATCCTCTTTTTCCGGTTTTCGCTCTTCTTCCGGACGAAGTTGATCTTCTTTTACTGCTAGTTGCTCTTCTCCGACCGAATTGATCTTCTTTTTCCGGTTTTCGCTCTTCTTCCGACCGAGTTGATCCTCTTTTTCCGGTTTTCGCTCTTCTTCCGGGAGAAGTTGATCTTCTTTTACTATGGTCAACATAGAAAACCAGGCTGTGTTGGACAGCCTGGTTTTATTCTGCTTCTTCTACGTATTCTTCGATAAAGCGGTCTATCTCTTCGAATCCAAAACCCTTCCGGTAAAGCGCAGCTTTCAGCTTCTGCTTGAGCTGCATCCCTTCCTCTTTTTTCGCATACTTGCGGAGCAGCTTTTCTCCCTGGTAAACAACCGCCTGCCATTCGGCATCATTATCGTCGCCGGTATCCACTTCCGCCAGCACATCCTTGATGACATCGCCGGTAAAGCCTTTTTGCATCAAGGTTTTCTGTGCATTTTGCAGCTGCTCCCGGAACGATTTCCTGCCATCGTTTTTCATCTTTTTCTCCATCCATTTGAGCGCCTTGTCAAATTGATCCTGATAGGTATAAAGCTGAATCGCTTCATCCGCAATCACAGCGGAGACTCCTTTATCCAGCAGCTCTTTTTTGACAAGCAATGGTCCTTTGCTGGTCGTGTTTTTGCGGGTCCGGACGAGTGAAGCGGCAAATTCCCGGTCATCAAGAAACCCTTCCCTTACAAGACGGTCAAGGACCACCGGAATTTGATCTGGTTCCACTTCTTTTTTGACTAGATAATCGTGAATTTCCTGTTTGGAACGCATTCGATAGCTTAAATAGTTCAATGCAAGGGTAAAAGACTTATGGATATTATCTTTTTCTATCAGCGCGTTGATAGTCGGCTCGTCCAGTTCCATCCCCTTGCGCAGCTGGAAGGAAATCAGGATATCCTCGTCGACGCTGAAGCCATATGCTTCTTTGTTATTTTGATCAAGGAAAATATTATAACGGTGTTTATTTTTCTTTTGTGTAGTTATCCGGGATATGGTCGCCAACAGGACTCACCTCCACCCTCCATTTTAGCACGGAAGGAAACTGCACACACGCATCGAAACATCGTATAATAAAAGAAAAATTTCTCTTACATACTAAAGGAGGGCATGATATGAACGTTGCAATTACGGGAGGAACAGGCTTTGTCGGTCGTTATCTGACCAAGCAACTCGTGGAAAGAGGGAACCATGTCTACGTATTGACACGTCATCCGGAACACCACAACAACACGGATTCGGTTACCTACATCGGCTGGCTGCAGGAGCACAGCAAACCAGAAGCCGAACTGCCTGCACTCGATGCGTTTGTCAATTTGGCCGGCGACACGATATTCGGATATTGGACGGAAGAGAAAAAGCAAAAAATCATAAGAAGCCGCCTGCAGGCTACCGAAGAGGTCATCCGGATTCTCCGGACAATGCCCGATAAGCCCCATGTGTTGGTCAATGGTTCGGCAATGGGGTACTACGGTACATCCACCACACAAGCTTTCACGGAGAAAACGTTGGAACCTGGCGATGATTTCTTGGCAAAAGTAGCAGCCCAATGGGAAGCTAAAGCGGCGGAAGCCGAAACAATCGGTGTCCGAACGGTTTATGCGCGGTTCGGTTTGATTCTCGGCCGCCAGGGCGCCCTCCCGTTGATGTCCTTGCCTTTCAAGCTTCTGGCAGGTGGAAAAGTCGGAAGCGGAGAACAGTGGGTTTCCTGGGTTCATATCAAGGATGCAGCCGAAATGATTTTGTTTGCCATCGACACTGCAGCGTTAAGCGGGCCCCTGAACGTCACGGCTCCAAAGCCGCAGCGGAATAAAGACTTCAGCAAAACCCTGGCAAAGGTCCTTAACAGACCTTATTGGCTGCCTGTACCGGAAAAACTGATGAAGACAGCACTGGGGGATATGAGCGAGCTGGTACTAAAAGGGCAGACTGTCCTCCCTGCAGCAGCTCAAGCGCATGGATATCCCTTTCAACACCCACAGCTTGAAGCGGCTTTGCGCGATATATTTTCTAAATAACCGCCCTCTTGAAGTCTGCTCCGCATGGAAAAAAGTGTCGGATATTGCTTGAAAATTTTTATTCCTTTTTCTCAAGTTTTTGTGTACTATATTCTTGTAAAACCGATTGTTTTTAAAATAGAAAATGGGAAGGCAAATGGTGCGCCACCAGTTTGACTGGTTCTAGTGGGTTCGATTCCCACCCCGAATTTTTGTTGGTAGTTGATAAAAATTCGAGGGTGAGGCGGACCACTAGCGATTCCTAGTGTTACTTTCATCCTCTCCACTAATAGGAGGGATTTTTTTATGCTGAAAAAACGAGACTTACACGAGGTGCCCCAATTATTCGAACTGATGAGTCATCCGAAGGTGTTTCCATACGTCCGCCACAAAGCATTTTCGACGGATGAATTTTACTTTTTGACTAAACAGACAATCGAACAGGAAGAAGCCGGCAAGCTGGTATCACGCACAATCTTGGATGAATACCAGCAGCCGATCGGCACCATTAATCTGTTTGATATCAACAGGAACAAAGGATTTCTGGCAACATGGATCGGCCAGCCCTTTTTCGGCAAAGGCTACAACCGGATCGCCAAGGAACAATTCTTGGAAGAATTATTTACCGTGTACGGCATGGAAGCGGTGTTTATCAAAATCCGCCGGAGCAACCCCCGTTCAATGAAGGCTGCCTTGAAGTTGCCATACCTTCAAACTGGACAATCAGCTTACCCGGATGTCTATCAGGCCATCAATGCACACAGCAACGAGCCTGTGTACGATTTATTTGTCATCACTTCGGCAGACTATTTCTTCCATCGCCAGCCTGTCGAAGCAGGCGAAGGGGAAGCAGTAGTATAAAGGGTGCGCATTTGGAAATGCTAGAGGAAAAGCCTGTACCTGCCTGTTTCGTTGGCAGCGGGCAATTCGAAAGCGAGGGATTCGATGAGCAATAAACGGGGTGTCAACGATCCAAAGAACACGCTATCCAAAACCCAGCAAGTGCTATATCAAAAAGAATTCAAAACAGCAGATCGCATGTATGCTGAAACAAAAAAGCGGGTTTAATTTTGACCAGGCAGGGAATATCTTTATTGTAGCCCGATACATTGTGGGCAAAAGTTATCCACAAGGTTGTGCACAGTGTTGATAAGTATCTGAAATAGTTGAAGTAATTAGACTTTGATTGTTGATGAAAATCTTATTAACTTTTCAACTATAATTGTGGATAATGTGGAAAATATCCACAAACCGTGTGTATAACCGATTTGATTTGTGGATAAGATTGTTAATAAGAGATTGTCCTACTCCAAACGTTTTCCCGATTCCTCCCCTTTTTCGGTTAAGAGTTCGACAATCTAAAAAAAGAAGGCTTTCGTCAATAACTTGGCGAAAGCCTTCTTTTTAGCTAAAACCATTTCATACAACGGGGCGAGTTTTTTATGTAAAGGATAAATCTGCGTCTATTCGCCTGCACAGCAGTTCACGCGCACGAAGCAACGCTTCTGAAGCTGTCTCGCCAAAACCGTAACCCGCTGCGATACCAGCGCATTCAAGCTCCAGCGCGGCCTGCCAGACCGCTGTCTTTGTCGTACCGGGCAGCATGACGGTAAGCGTCCCCTCCTGCTCCTGTTTCACTGTCACCTCTGCGCTGTCCATTCTTAATCCATTCACCAGCCATTCCGCCATATTCTTACCTTCTTCAGGATATAAAGCAAGACAGCCTATCATCCTTTACTTCCTCCTTTTATTCTATTTGGTAACATTTTACTACATGTTCACCAATAGAACAACAGTTTCCGCACTTTTTCTAGTAATAATGTTACGATAACGATTAACAAATACGAGTTGCGAGTGATTGCCGGATGAACTATGAACAACTAGCATACAATTTGAAATATTACCGCGAACAATCAGGCTGGACACAGAAACAGCTATCAGAAAAAATGAACGTTTCCCGCTCTGTCGTAACCAAGTGGGAGAATGGCACCGTCCTGCCCGATCTCAAATCCATTATAAAACTAAGCAGAATTTTTGATATATCCGTCGATTTGATTGTCGGAATCGACACACCACGCGAAGACGTATTAAAGGAGTTCAATCGGCTGTATAACTCTACTGGCGAAGCCATTGATGAGGAAACCTTGGAAATCTTCGACTATTTAATCAAACACCCACAATTCAAGCAGCAGGTGAAACAGATGATGGGCCTTCCTGTTAAAAGACAGAAGGCGATTCACCGTATGATCGCCAGTATGGTTGAAGAGTTCAGCCGGGTTTAACGGTGTCGGAAGTAAAGCCGGAAGGTTGTGTTTCCAGGCCAAGGGACGACGTGGGCGAAAGCTGAAACTTAATATCCGGTTTGATTGGATGAGGGCTTTCTATTGCAGTTACATAAACCGGATGAACCACTTTTCCAAACAAAAAAAGCCCGGTTTCCCGGGATTATTTATGGTTATCCTGTTTCTTATCGAATTTTTCGAATACCTTATTGGCAACGTTATCTTTTTCTCTCTTCTCTGCCTCTTCCAATTCAAACAGAACTCGATCATTATCCGGCAGTTTAAAATACTCTTCTTTACGGGATTGTTCATCTTTCAATGCCATGCTCCCTGCCCCTCTCCTTTTATTTGCCACCGTGAAACATCTGCAGCGGTTAAAACTGCTGGTTTATTTCCGGATCAAAATAATTTTTCCGTTTGATCCAGACGAAACCGTCTCCCTTGGTGATTACAGCGACGTCAATCGGCGGTCCGACAGATTCTGTCGCTCTCGTCAGTCTCTTCTTGAAGGAAGTAAGATTGACCAGCGCTTCCGCCATTTCGGCCAGCTCCTCTTTCGGAAGCGACCTGACAATCCCAAGCAATGGCCTGACATATTGATCTTGCTGATATTCTTCCACTGAATCTTTGATTGATTCATATAGTTCATTACCCATTTTCTTCATGGTTCTAACCTGTTCTGTCGAAAACTTGATATTCAACTGCTTCTGAATATGTTCCGGATAATCTCCCAACACCCGATCGATGATCCCGAACATCGCATCTTCCATGTTTGGCTCGATCCCGCCCATAAAGGAATCGACCATTTCTCTCTGAGCGAACGCCGTGATGGAAGCAGTTCCAGCCTGCTTGTCATTGGTATAGCTGATTTTCCTTTCCCGGAGCTTTTTATATTTCAAATTGCCGAACACAAATCCTTCCAATCGATATTCGATTAAATGAGGAAATATCTCCTTATCTCCGTATCCTGCGATGACTAGCCCGGTGCTTCCCAGGCTGAAAAAATCCTTTTTGACCGCTTCGAAGGCAAGCCTGATCAGCCTTTCATCCAACGAATCAGGGACTGTGTACATGATCAGTTCCTGCTTGATTTCCGAAATGACGTGATGAAATTTTTCCTTGAACGGCCCATAATCGATGTTCAGGAACTCTTCTTCCATTTCCCTATATGTTTTTGTTTGCTCGTTTACTTCGTTGGTGAGTAATTCGGTGACTTTTTCATCGGTGACATCTTCACCCTCATTTTTCCGGCTGTTTACCTCTTCTTCCACATCGCGTACTATCCGCTTCAGGAGATCTGAAAAGGTCCTATGTATGATGATCTCTTCAATCTCCTCCGCTTTGAACCGATCATCCCGGTTCAAGAAAGAAATAAAGTCCGCAAAATAATCACCGACTTCCTCAAAAGTCCGATCCTGTAATTCCGACCGGTAAGATTTGATGATGACCTCCCACGGTACTTCCATGAAAGAAGCTGCACCATACACCATAAATCCGATGGAATGATGTCTGGATAACGAAAAAAGTTTATTGGCCGAGTTGTACACTTTCTGGACACCGTCCCTACCGCTTGTAACGGCACTGTCGGCAGCCATCGACATGCCCAGCTTGTTCATGATGGTCACTTCTGCAGTCATCTGTTTCACGCCTTTCCCGATAAACTATTCTATTCGTTGTATATCCAAAACATATAGACCCGAAACCCTTCGGAAGGGAAATGCATAAGCATCGAATTTGAAACGAAACCTACAGGCAATGAAGGGGATGGATTACAACAATAATATTCTCCGACGTTGTACCTAATCGATTGTGCTTTTCTGCATCTAAAGATACAATTATCCCGAGAAAAGGCGGTTTGCCTTACATTCAAACGGGGAAGTGTTATAATTGAAAACGGGACTGGAAAAATAACGTTCGGTCCTTAGCTAAAAGGAATGACAACAATGGATAAGAAATCAACCGAAGCAGAAATTGCCAGCTATACCGGAAAGCTATTCAGAGATAATTTCGGCAAAGGCCCATCATCCATTTTTGTTTCATTTGTCCGGCCATTCATCACCATCCATCTTCGTGATTTTCTGGCACCGATGGAAAAAGTGCTTGTCAAACAAAACAACAACTTGAAAGTGCAGGAAACTCGGGATTTATTGATGCAGGAACTGCTTCCTGATATCAAAGCGACCGTCCGGACAACGGCAAAAGTGGAAATCCGAAATATTTATTACGACTGGTCTTTGGAAAACAAGACCGGGATCATCATTGCCGAGATGGCAGATAGTGAAATGAAAAACGATAGTGACTATTTAAGTTATCCAAGCCGCGAACAAGTCCATGAGGAAATCGTCCGCTTCAGTGAAAAGGCGCAAAAGGCGCCGCGCAATTTACATTCACTGATGCTGAACCCAAGGACACTGGTCATCGTACGCGAAGGAATCCTGGTGCGCATTGAGCGCGAGCTGATAGCCGCAGGATTCGAGGAACAGTTGAAGCTGTCCAAACGCCGGCTGGAAAAAAGTTTACTGAATACTGATTTGCTGGAATCATTGCTTGAAGTCCAAATCGAGGACGTGTTTGCCGATTGGGACTTCTCCTTGGATAAAGGCTATATCATTATTATAATGAAACCAGAAAAATAACAGGTGGAAATGAGCTGGATGATGAAAGCCAGACATAAGCCGAAAAGGAATGTATACGTACATTCCTTTTCGGCTTTTTATTTTGTGAATTTTCCTGTCTGTATAGCAAAAACATTCCATTCGATGATCCATATGTTAAACAGGGGGAGTAGATAATATGTATAAAGTGACGGGGTTAGTGAAAGGCGGCATACGTGTAGAGTTTTATCAAGACAATAAGGAGCTGTTATTCGACACATACGATGAGGCGGCTGCCTTTATCGAAAAGACAAAACAAGAAAATGCACTGCCTGATAACTATCAGTTGTTAATCGAAGAAGTCGCCAGATAATTTCACCTGGTGGATGAAACTTTTCGCAGTCAGCCTTCGTATACTAAGTAAACAGCACAAACAAGGACGTGTTTACATGTATACGGAAGAATTACAGCAGAAGACGTCAGCGAACTTAGAAATTTTCGATCAACTGAAAGCAAAATTGAAATGGAAGGTTTCTGACCAGCGGGTCTTGATGATGGCCGCCTCCATGTATGTCATAAACGGGAAAACGTTTGATTACGGAAAGTTCGTCCGGCTTGCCGATTATATCAAACAGGAAGTGGGGATATTTTCATCCTTGAAATCCCAATCCAGATTTACCATTGCGGCGATGCTGGATGTCCGGTTTGCAAATCCCCGGGAAAAATTCCAGGAATTGCGCAGGATATATAAAAGGCTGATAGAGACAGGGTTCCGTCGCGGAATCTTCACCTACATTTCCGCCATGGTCCTGCTTTCCCATGCAAAGGAAAACGGTGATTTCAGCGATGACATTCTCAAGACGGATGCGATGTTTCAGAAGATGAAGGACGAGCACAGCTTCCTCACTTCCAGCAGTGATTACCCACTGGCAGCACTGCTGGCCCAAAACGACGGCACCGTTACGGAATTGACCGACCGGACGGAAGCGTATTATGAGCGGCTGAACAAACAAGGATTCCGCAAGGGAAACGACTTACAGTTTCTCAGCCACATATTGACACTGGATGAGCATGTCGATGTGGACTTGCTTGTCGAGCGTACGTCCTATATTCACCAGGCTTTTGGCCAGGCAGGAATTAAACAAAAAACCAAGTTTTATCCGGAGATGGGCATGCTGGCGCTGCTGCCGGAAGAACTCGTCGAGTTGGATGTCATCAGTCAAATTATCGAGGAGTTAAACAAACACAAGTCGTTCCGTTGGCAAAAGGATATCACGACCATTCTGGCCATCAATTTGTTCATGAGCGACAAGCTTGCAGATTCATCTCTGCTGGAAACAAGTCTTTACACCACGATGGAAACCGTGATCCAGGCACAACAGGCAGCCATGCTTGCAGCCGTTGCAGGAGCCTCGGCCGCTGCTGCCTCCAGCAGCAGTTGATGACTGGCTAGTGATGACAAAAGAAGCCTCCTATTTGGAGGCTTCTTTTGCCAGTTGCTGAAAGTATTCCTTTAAATAAACTTTCAAGTCTTTATCTTTTAAATCAGCAATCTCGGAAACGGAAAAGGATATAGTCTGTTCCTCTTTTTTATCATAGACATAAAAAGTCGGGTCTATGTTCCGGATACTGGCCGTTTCCATGCTGTTCATTTTGACCATCATATAGCGGCTTTCGGATGCCGTTTGATCTTCCATAACCTCATCCCCC
The DNA here is from genome assembly GCF_009602435.1 of Sediminibacillus terrae. Classification (GTDB taxonomy): domain Bacteria; phylum Bacillota; class Bacilli; order Bacillales; family Amphibacillaceae; genus Sediminibacillus; species Sediminibacillus terrae. The sequence goes on along the minus strand of NZ_VZDQ01000025.1, from coordinate 349,475 downwards.
CTTTGCCTCATTATAATATAGTCGTCCCAATACTGGAATAATCCATTCCTTTTTTATTTCGATAGTTTTCCTGATATTTGATCTTCTTTTATTGTTATTTTATCTTGTTTTGCAACTTTTGATTCTTTTTCGGTAAGAGTTGATTTTCTTTCAGAGGAAGCGGCGCCTCCGTCTTTTCCAAGCTTCCATGATAGAATGATAGCAAGGATAAAATTATGAGACGAAGATAAAAGAGGTGAAAGAATGAGTAAACGCAAACTGGTAATCGCACAAAACATTGAAAAAGAACTGCAAGGCCAAGTGAAAAATATTGTCCCGGATTGGGAAGTGATCGTCGGGAAGGATCAGGAAACGTGGCAGAAACATGTTCAATCGGCTGAAATCATTGCCGGCTGGAAAAAGGATATGAGCGCAGCTCTCAACGCTGCATCCAGCCTCCGCTGGGTGCAAAGCTGGAGTGCGGGAGTGGACAGCCACCCGCTCGAAGCTTTTGCTGAACGGAGCATTGCTTTGACAAGTGCAAACGGTGTGCATGCTTATCCGATTTCCGAGACGATTTTTGCAATGATGCTCAGTCTGACCCGCAAAATTCATGCTTATGTACGGAATCAGCAATCGAAAACATGGGCCCATGAACACTTGAAACTGGAACTTCACGGAAAAACAGCCGGCATTATCGGGATGGGTGCAATCGGGAAAGAAACTGCCAAGATTGCCAAGGCATTCGGTATGAAGGTGATCGGCGTGCGGCATTCACAAAAGCCGGAGGAGTTTGTCGATGAAATGGTTACTACTGAGCGGCTGAACGAGGTACTCCCGTCGTGTGACTATGTCATCGTCACTGTGCCGCTCACCAGCGAGACACATCATCTATTTGGAGAAAAACAGTTCCATACGATGAAATCTTCCAGTTTCTTTATCAATATCGGACGCGGGGAAGTCGTCGACGAATCTGCCTTGGTTGAAGCATTGCAAACGGAAAAAATCGCCGGCGCAGGACTGGACGTATTTGAAAAAGAACCGCTGCCGGAAGATAGTCCGCTCTGGGAGCTGGACAATGTCATCCTGACACCGCATTCGGCAGGTTCTACCGAACATTATGACAAACGCCTGATCGAAGACATTTTCATCCCCAATCTAAAAGAGTATCTCAAAGGGGAAGCACCTTCCATCAACCTTGTCGATTTTGACAAAGGATATTGACGGGAGAGGAATGGATGACATACTTTCTGAAACTAAACGGGGTCAGCATGCTTTATGCATTAATGGCCCTGATTCCACTCGAACTGACTGTAAATATTTATCGAATATACCGATTGACCGGTTGGAAAGCGACAGTCGTCAACGGAACACTTCTCGCCGTCATGCTGATAGTGTTCGTTGTTGGGTCGGTCGGAATATACGTATTAAGTAAAAAGTGGATAAAAGGCCGAAACGCTGGTTTTTGGACAGCCGTACTTTGGATTCCGTACTTTCTCCTTTTCACTTACGGGTTTTCCAGGTTGTTTCCTATCACGAACCCTGGAGATGAACCGACCCCTGTATTGGGGTTGATTATTTTGCCTGGATTATTCGCTTATCCGTTTTACATTTTGATTTTAACCTATATAGCCAACACACAGGTTAAAGAAAATGCTCACGCAAAACCGAAAAACCCCACCATATAAAAATGGCGTGCCAAACCACATCGGTTTGCACGCCATTTCATTTACGCTTTCCGGAACGCCCTTCTTTCAGCATAAGGGACACATTTATGACAAACAAGCACTTTTGCGCCGCCATCATTTCTATATTCAGTCGGCTTTACTGCTTTCTGGCCGCACATTGCACATTTTTTCTTTTTGAAAAGGTTGAACATAAAAACAATCCTCTCTATCGTTTTTACGTTGTCTATTTTACTAGCTAAAACGGCAAAGCTGCAATCGAACTGCCTTTCAACCCAGTCCTTCGAGCCACTCCTGAAGCACAACCGCCTGGTTATGCTCCGTATCCTTTGCCCCGTAAACGAGGGTCACCGATTCACTTTCCTCGATGATTTCCTTCAGTTTCCCGATATGCTCTCTTTTTGTCTCATCCATTGTGATTTCCTGGATATATTTTTGTTTGAAATCCGGGAATTTCTCCGGGTCATGCTGAAACCATTTTCGCAGTTCGGCAGACGGCGCAAGCTCTTTCAACCAGTGATCCACCGCCGCTTTTTGTTTCGAAAGACCACGCGGCCAAATCCGATCCACCAATACACGCACACCGTCATCGTTTTCCGGTTGCTCATACACCCGCTTTCTATTAACCTGCACCATTACCACTCCTTCATCTGTAAAGCTATGTTTACTTTCCATCTGCCACATTAGTACGATACTTTTTGACTACATGTCGAAGCAATCCAATCGTTACCGCCAGCCATGCTATCAAGGCGACATATACCATGATTTCCGGGATGAAGAACAAAAATTCCAGATGGAGTACAGTCGCTAAATAAAATGTACTGATTGTGTACATCGCAAGCGGAAACACCATCCCCCACTGCTGCGGTTCATAGCTTAGCGGATAACGATGGTACAAGTGCCGCCAGATAAACAAAATCACCAGCAGCGGAGTCCACCATGTTCCGAAAACCCAGAAGAATAAAGTGAATCCCGTCAGAAACGGCCGGATGGTTTCAATCAATTGCCAGCCACCGCCATGCAGCAAAAGAGTACAACCAGCCATCGTGCTGATTGCCACTGCCCCCATATTAATCCAATATGGCGGGGTAAGTTCCGCATGCTCCATCTTCAGAAAAATAAATCGGTAAAAAATCAGCGTAATCAAGATGAGATATAGCATGCAACCGGCCAAATGAAGGCTCAAAGTAAGAAACAGCATCACTTGTTTGCCGGTACCCATCGTTTCAGCCAACAAGCTGCCTAAAATGGATAAAGACTGGGCTGCCACGACTGCTAACAGCCAGGCGCCATTTATCCCTGCTGCCAGCGTGGGGGTGGCTTGTCGCACCGTGACGATGGTAAAAAAGCTATACATGATGACTAACCATAATATAAAACCGAATCCCCACAAACAGGCTGCCAAAAAAGGAGTTTCCGTAATGATTATCCATTGACTGCCAAGCATGCATGTACCGGCAATCAATGTAAAAAAGCCCGGACCTTTCGCATGGTTGGCGAAATCAGCGGCAAAGAGCGAAAAGAATCCAATCAGCCGAATAAACGTCAACAGCCAGAGCAACGCATAAACGATTACATTCGAAACCAATAAAGCAACGGCGAACCACTCCATGCCAAGGACTTCTGCAGCGATCGACAAGGCCCCGGTCGCCATGACCATGGCGAAATAACCCGGAAACAATCCAGCTGCTGTTTGTTTGATAAACTTCTTCACACTGTTCACCTACTATTCTGTTCCTGCTGTGCCGTCCTGTAGTTCACAATAAGACACTTCCCTTATTGTAAATCGTACGGTGCCGCTCCGCAAAGGGAAGCGATTGTCTTCCACCACTCCGGTTTACCGTTTAAGTCCCCGGGGAATCAATGAAATAACGAAAATCTCTCAGGATGGAGGAAACCCAGTGTCCGCAGGCAGTATCATCATCGGAATTACTTACTTGATTGTCCAATTGTTTTCCAACAAAATCATCGCTTCCTCCCGACTGGGCCCTGCGAGATGGCTGTCTTTTTCCGGCGGGATCGCTGTCTCTTATGTATTCGTCTATGTCTTGCCCTCCCTTCATAAACAGCAGGAGGATTACGGTGACAAAGCCGGCGGATTGACGATGGAAACAGAACTATACTTCATCGGGCTTATCGGCGTGATTGTCTTTTATGCCATTCACAAGGCGGCGGACAAAGCGGAGAGGGAGCATCCAAATGGAGAAGGCCGCTTCTTTTGGATTCAAATCGCTTTTTTCTGCGTCTATAACATGTTGATCGCTTTTATTGTATTCGGGACGGATATGGAAGGAGTGGAAGCAGCTTTCTACGGGGTGGCAGTAGGATTTCACTACATGGCCGTCTCGCATGACCTGTGGCGTGAAGATGCCGGCCGCTATGAGAAATTCGGACGTTACATTTTGGCTTTTGGTATTTTCGCTGGTTGGGTGGCTGGGATCGCCATTCCCTTTCCGCCTTTCGTTCTGGCTCTCGTTTATGCCTTCATTTCCGGGGCGATGATTTTGAATGTGTTGAAAAAAGAACTCCCTTCCGAAGAAAACGCCCATTTGCCGGCCTTTTTAATCGGGGCATTGAGCCATACAGCGATCACCTTGACGTTAAAGTATATCTTTGACTGGTAAATGGCAAGAGGGTGCCGAGTATGATGACGACCTGGCAGGCGCAGCGAAACCGGAACACTCCCAAAAGTGAATGAAAAGGAGCTAGAGAGGACTTCATACCGGGAAGTCCCTTTTCTCATTTAAAAACCGGCTCACAGCATGACTGCAAATCACACCCGCCTGTCTTGTCTTCTATCCTGCATGGTCACTGGCAGCAACACCATATTATTGCCTGTGAAGTTACCTTCCTTTCAATTTAAAGTCACCTGAATTCGTCCTGACCTTCAATACGTGGATAGGATTCTCTCCGATGAAACCGTGGATATTGTGTTCGGATTTTTCTTCAAACAAAACATCTTCCATTGAAACACGCCCATCGCCCGATCCGCTTTGAAAATCAACTTCAAATCGGTCTTGAGGTAAACCATATTCGGCCGACACATCACCGCTGGTAGTCTTGATATCCACTTCTTCCACATCACTTGAATGAGAAAGTACAACATCACCGGAGGTTGCTTCGTACTTGAACCGCGATCCTTCAACCTGATTATTAGTGATGGTACCACTGGTTGTTTTGATGGAAGCAGATTCGATTGTATTTTTCTCTGCTTGTATATCTCCGCTTGTCGCCTCCATCATCAGGCTATCTGTTATCTTGTTCCCGGTCAGATCCACATCGCCTGAAGTAGAGGTGATTTGCGCACTGGATGTTTCTACATGATCAAGGACAATATCGCCTGAAGTTGTTTCGAGCGAAACTTTGTCATACAATCCTTCCGGAACGCTTACCGTCACATGCAAATTCTTTGCCGTGTTCCACGGAAAAAAACCTAATCGGTTCTCTTTCTCCTTTTGGGTGATCATGAGTGTATCATCCGTTTGCTCCATTTGGTATAGTTGCTCATCCTGGTCTTTTTCCAAGACGTCGCCTTTCACCGTTGCCTCTATTTGATTGGATGACTGGCTCTTCACCGTCACATTCATCGAAGTTGCCGCAACTTGAATGCGCGTTATTTCACCTGCCTGAAAGCTCTCCTCCGCTATGACGGATGCACGGGAAATACCCGTTGTAAGGTAAATAGTTATCATCCCTGCGATTCCGACAATCAGTATTGTCAACAAGGACACAATCCATTTTTTCACTTGTAACCTTCTCCCTTCATTAATAAAAAGTTGAACTTCATATACCTGATCAGCAAACGATACAGCCATTTTCCTACTTTCCACAAACCGATACTACAAAGCACTCCGAAACTGCCCAGCGTAATGGATACAAAGAAATCGAATAACAGATTGGAGGAGTGCAGAAACACCACCTTGAAAAGGAAAACCAACGGGGAAAGCGACAAAGCTGCAGCCGCTCCATACAAACCGATATACAAGGCCAAAATACCGAGGGCAGGACCAAGCACAATGAGGAGGTTGATCAGGCTGACACTGATGATAGACATGACCGCCCTTCCAATATTCGGGATGGAACGTTCCTGTTCTGCTATTTTCAGACTCGCTTCTGCGGACAACTCTCTTGCAATTGCAGTCGGGTTTCCCAGCCCCTCCACGATTTCCCGTTCATCTCTTCCTTCCAATAATGCAGCATCTATGTGCTCTTCGAAGTCGAACAATATCTCTTCTTTTTCCTTATTGGAGAGACCTTTAAGCCGTTTGTCGATTTCTTTCAAAAACATGTCTTTTGTCACGCTTCTCCCCTCCCGATATCCTGGACCAATCCATTGACAGAGACCGTAAATTGATTCCATTCTTCTATGAGTGTTTCCATCCTTTCTTCTCCCTTCTCGGAAAGTTTATAGTACTTTCTGGCCGGACCCTCCCTTGAAGGCGACATATAGGTGTCCAAATATTGTTCCTTCGTCAGCCTTCTCAATAATGGATAAAGGGTCCCTTCAGCAATGGAAATGTACTTTGCCACATTTTGTGCCAGTTCATAACCATACTGTTCTTTCTTGCAGATTAAAACGAGAACGCATAGTTCCAATGCTCCTTTTTTGAACTGAACATTCACTGGGCTCTCCTCCTGTGCTTGGTGTCTTATATTCTTGGTTGGTCATCTATGATCTACTATAGAATATCATTCAGTAGTGAACATTGCAAGGTAGTAAAATAAAAATATTTACGTACATACTAAAATTCGAATTCTTTCTTAAAACGTGACCTTTATGACCTTTCGATTACTTTTATTATCTATCCACGCATTCGGCAATTTTCTAAAATGACAATAAGAACACCCAACCGGGAGGAATGAGCATGTTGAGCGATAATAAACAGTCCTATATCGATACGGAATGGCTGGAACTGATCCAGGAAGCAGCGGAACTGGGAATGACTTCGCAGGAAATTCGCGATTTCCTGCAGCAATACTTGAAGCAGTATAACGGCAGGAATTCAGCAAACCGTCTGGGCAAATCGATTGTGGAAAATGCCAGAAGCTAGTTTTCAAGATTTTTTAGTAAGGCCAAAACCTCTCTGCGACTGCGGACATTCAACTTTTTATACAGCCCGCTAAGGTAATTTTTGACCGTTCCAACAGATAAATAGAGTTGTTCGGCAATTTCTTTATTCTTTTTACCTTCCAAAAGCAATCCCAGTATATCATCCTCTGTCCTGGTCAGTGCATCCAGCACGCCAGCCGGTAAAGATAGACGTGAATCTGCTGGTCGCCTTGCTTCCAGCTGACCTGCCAGCATGGAATGAAACGAAGAAGGTAAAAGCAATTGGCCGGCATGACAATCCCTTATACCGCGGATTATCTGTTCTGTGTCCGCGTCTTTCAAGAGGTATCCGGATGCACCGATTTTTACCGATTCTGCAATATATTCATCCTCGGAAAACGTCGTCAGCATCAGGACTTGAATTCCGGGAAAATCCGATTTTATGATTCTTGTCGCTGTCAGGCCGCCCATGTTCGGCATCCGGAGGTCCATCAGCACGACATCAGGCCGATGCTTTTCAGCCAACTTGACCGCTTCCGTTCCATTTGCCGCACAAGCTGCCACCTTGATATCCGGTTCCAATTCCAGCAAGACTGCCAGCCCTTCGCAAAAGACAGGCTGATCATCAGCAATCAATACTTTTATAGGATTCATAAACTCGCTCCTGCTTGCAATTTTTCTGTTTCATTTGCATCAACCGGAAAGGAAAAGGTGATGACTGTCCCTTTTGCCGGTTCAGATTCGATTTGAAACTCGCCCTCCAGCTGCCGGACGCGCTCTTCCATTCCCATCAGCCCAAAGCCAGGCGTTGTCCGTTTCACCGAAAAGCCGCTTCCATTATCTGCGAGATGAAAAGCGACCCTTTCAGCGTGCAGTTTCAAGTTGAACCGGAATTGTGTACTTCTTCCGTGACGCAATCCATTGGCCAACCCTTCTTGCAGGGCACGGTGAACCACTAACGTCTGGTCTGGATTAAGCTTGCCATCGAGCTTTTCTATATCGTAAACAATGATCACTCCCGTCCTGTCTTTCGTATTTTCAATCAGATCGATGAGCTTCTCTGTGACATTTTCCGGAGTGTATGGATCGCTCAGCATTCGGACCGATTTCCGGACATCGTCCAATCCTGCTTGCAGCTGCTGTTTTATATCGCCCAGAAGCTTCCCCGCTTTCTGTTGGTCTTGTTTCCACACTCTTCTGCTGGCTTCTATGCCCATGATTGCGGTCGTAAACGAATGACCGATTGTATCATGTATTTCCCTGGATATTTTTGTGCGCTCTTTCAGAAGCGTTGTCTCTTCCAGTTGAATGGACGCCTGTTTCATGCGGTTGTGTGCTTTGGAGAGCTGTCGCTTTTGTATAGCTATGTATTTAGCCAAATAACTGATACCGTAAAAGCAAATAAAATCCAAGCTTTTCGGGATGACAATCCCCCATATATCCTCAGCAGGCAAATCAAATACGACAAACCTGCCAACGACAAAAGATAGATAGGCTATTGCAGCATAAGCGAAACTATCATACTTCCTCCGATAAAAAGCAGCTTCCCCCACAAGGAACAACAAAAAAATTTGCGATATAAAGGACTGGTCGATCACTGTCATGGCGGATGCCAATGAGAGCTGGCTCCATAGAATGGCCCCTCCTGCCTTGGTCCGTAAATCTATATAAACAAAAAAATTCCGGAAGATGAAAGAAAAGATTAACAGGGCGGCGAGTGAATACAGCAATACAGGGTGTGCCTGGGGATCCATGGCAAACAGCGGGGTAATGAAACAAAGAAGTAGTACTATACCCAAGTCGATCTTCCATTCCAGCTTACGGCCCATCTCTTTCCCTCCCTTTATAAATAAATGCCTCTATTTATTTTAACAAAAAATTCAGATAAAAACCGGATGAAACGTAAAAATTTTACAATTGCTTTATTTTATAAAAATGGTCACCCCTACAGCTATATGGTAAGCTTGAGTTATCAAAGACGGAACAATCGATTGGACTGCATTGTCCGGATAGGAGGATGGGATGAGAGAAAACTTGCGGTTTGCCTGGATTGCTTCCTGGTTTGCGCTTGTCGGTCAGTTCGTGTTTTTCATTTGTGTGGCTCTCCTCACGGGAGAATGGCACTATGTGATGTGGAGTTTTTTGGTTAGTATGATGGCTGGCGTGCCCAGTATGATTTCGACCTGGCAGGCACAGAAAAAACGAAATACACTCACGAAAGAATGAGCATTTTTTTGGAGGAACTTCTTGTGGAGGTAGTCTTTTTTCTCTAATAGTTTGGAAGACAACCGCCGCATTGCATTTGACTTGGAATCCAGCGTAGGGGATCCCTCTCAATCTCCCGGTTCAACCCTTTCTTCATTGTACCAAATTCCATACTTGGCTGTACCATCAAAAAAGAGCCGCCTCTCTAACTTACTAAAAGAGAAGCGGCTCTGCATCATGCATCAGCGCATCTGATTGATCTGTTGGGTAAGCTCGAGGAACTTTGCGTCAAGCTTTGCATACTCCTTGTCACTTGGCGTCATAAAACTGAGTTTCCCCAGTATTTCCTGTCGTTCTGTTTCCAGTTTCAGCCGCAATTCTTCCTGCTCATCCGCTTTGGAGGATACTATATTGCCTTGCTTTTTAATTCGATGATCGGCTATGACGAGTTTGTCATTTGTCGTCTTTTCCAGGAAGTAACGGTCATGTGATACGACTACCAGCGTCCCGTTATAGTGGGCTAACGTTTCTTCCAGCTGCTCGCGCGAAGGTAAATCCAAATGATTGGTCGGTTCATCCAGAAGGAGCACATCTTTTTCCTCCAAAATGTAATCCATCAGCTTGCACTTCACCCGCTCGCCCATGCTCATCTCGGAAATCTGCTCTGTCCAATGGGAAGCAGAGAAGCCTAAATGCTTCATCAAATTCCGGACCTTGCCTCTCTCCTTAAACGTGTTTCGGTAAAATAACTGCTCCGGTGTTTCGTCAAGCGGCAAATCGAATACTTCCTGGGTCAAGTAGCCGATATCTGCTGCGGGTGAAATCCATACCTCGCCTTCCGCCGTTTCTCTGCCCATGATGATGTTCAACAAAGTCGTTTTTCCGCTGCCGTTCGGTCCGGTGATGGCAAGCTTTTCTCCATGCTGGATGATAAAGCGGGCATTTTGGAACAGCGTTTTGCCGGGGAATGATTTCGACAAACCCTTCACTTCCAGGAAGCGCTTGCCGACCTTGGTGTTGGCCTTCATGGAAAAATCGACCGTGTATTCGGGTTCGACAGCGTCCACCTTGTTTTTCTCCAGCTCTTTTTCCAGCCGTTTTTGCTTGGACTTTACCTGGGTATCCATTCGCTTCGCCTTCAACCGGTAATATTCCTTGTATCCTTCCTTTTTCGTCGATTCCGCATGCGCCTTCTTCGACCAGGAAGTGAGTTCGCTCATCTGCCCCTCGATCCGTTCCACCATTTTTTGTTGCTTTTCATACTCGCGCTGCTGGGTGAGCCTGCGTTGCTTGCGTACCTCCATATAACTGGAATAATTCCCTGAATGCTCGATAAGCACATTTCCTTCCAATGACCAGATTTTCGTGGCGGCCTCGTCTAAAAAATAACGATCGTGCGATACGAGAATGATGGTGCCGCGGTAGCTTTTCATCTGCTCTAATAAAAGTTCTGTACTTTTTTGATCCAGATGGTTGGTCGGTTCATCCAGCAACAACAGCTGCACGTTTTTCGAAAAACCTGCCGCAAGCCGCGCCTTCAGTTTTTCCCCGCCACTGTAATGATCATACTCGTGATCCGGCACCTGCCACTTTTTTCGCAGTTTCCCTTCATCCGCGGTCATATTTTGCCCCATATGTTTTTCTGTTTCCTGCTCGACCATTTCGATGGTGATATGCTGCTGAAGTCGCTGTAAATGGCCGCTTGTCGGCGCAATATCTCCATTGATCAGCTTCAGCAGCGTCGATTTCCCGGCACCGTTTTTGCCGATGATTCCGATGACTTCTCCCTGCAGCACACTGGCATTCACCTTTTCAAACAACTTTATGTTTTTCACTTCATAGCTCAGGCTGTTCAACTTCAGTATTTCGGTCATTCTATCAATCCCTTTCCGTAAAGGGAGGACTTCCACACGGCCAGCATCCTTGTAAGACGGCCAATAAAAAATCCTCCCAAGCAAGTTGGAAGGATTAGCCATACCGGTGCCATATCAAATAAACTGTATGTTATACCAGCTATTTACTGTTATTAAATAATGGGCAGACTAATCCTATTTCGTGTGATTTGAAATATGCTATTTCAAACAGTTGAGAATAAGATTAGTTCTTCATTGTCCACCCATCATTCCTTTCGTCTGTAGTACGTTCAGTATAGCATAGCAGAAGGAGCGTGGCAAAACGGTTTTTGATTTTTGAAAATGCTGGCTGATTTTTTTGAAATAGTGGTTGTTATTTTTTTCGGTCGTTATTCTTTATATAGAGTGTGCTGGAGAATCAGGTTTCACCTACACGATATATTACCGGAAAAATATTTGTCAATGATCATCATCTATAGCAATATAGTTAGTGCAAGCATAAACCATACCAATTGGTTGGAAAGGATAATGAAAAGTGGATACTATTTTAATCTTTGGTCATAAAAATCCTGATACAGATGCAATATGTTCTGCCATTGCCTATTCAGATTTAAAAAACAGTCTCGGATACAAAACAGAGGCGGTACGTCTCGGCAGCATTTCAAAGGAAACACAATTTGCCCTTGATACATTTTCGGTTCCGGCCCCTGATTTAGCAGCAGAACCATTGAGAAAAAATCACGCCGTAATTCTAGTGGATCACAACGAACCTTCACAAAGTATAGACAATCTGGAAGAAGTGAATATCGTTGAAGTGGTCGACCACCATCGCATTTCCAACTTCTCTTCCGATCAACCTGTCTATTTTCGCACCGAGCCTGTAGGATGCACCGCGACCATCCTCTATAAAATCTATAAAGAACATGAGTTAGAGCCGGATGCAGCCATTGCCGGGCTGATGCTCTCAGCAATCATTTCGGATACATTGTTGTTTAAATCCCCGACCACGACCGAGGCAGACCGTAAAGCTGCGTTGGCACTCAGCAAATTGGCGGATGTGGAAATGGAAACATTCGGCATGGAGCTATTAAAAGCCGGAGCCGGGACAGAAAATCTCGATCCGACAGACATCATTTCAATTGACGCTAAGCTATTCAAAATGGGAAGTGCAAACGTAGAAATCGCTCAAATAAATGTGGTGGATACAAGCAATGTCCAATCCCGCAGTGAAGAGATAAAAAATGCTATTTCGGAGAAAATTGAAAACTATGATCTGGATTTGTTCGTATTATTGATTACTGATATTTTGACCAGCGAATCGCTTGTACTGGCTTTAGGAGCAGAACAACACAAATTTGAACAAGCTTTCTCGACTACCTTAAAAGACAATACAACTTTTCTTAGCGGGATTGTTTCTCGTAAAAAACAGGTTGTTCCTCCACTTACTAACGCATTTGCGGATTGAATAAACCATGAAAGCGGAACTTTGTGGCAAATGGAAACAGATAAAATGTCAATTTTCCGCTAGAACTACTAAATATAAAAATAAAAGGCGTCCATTAAGATCGTATGGATGCCTTTTTATATTAGAATGATATACTCATTCAGACTTCATAACAGATAAGGAACAACAAAAATGATATCGAATTTCAGGCTGCAGTTTTAACGACTTTCAGAGTGTCATGTAGGAAGAAAGGATTCCACATTTACGCACCTTTAGAAAAAACCGTCCCCAATTCGTCCCCAAGAGGATAAAAACCACCTTTAACCAAAAACATACACATAGCAAAACCCCTTGATAGACAAGGGGTTGAATGATGGAGCATAGCGGGCTCGAACCGCTGACCTCTACACTGCCAGTGTAGCGCTCTCCCAGCTGAGCTAATGCCCCGTATTCGATTAGTAGTGCTGTTTGACTCAGACAAGAAGTATTATATATCATTACCGAGCTATTTTGCAAGAGGTTAAGCAAAAATTGTTTGGCTGTCTATGTCCGTTGTTTCCCAGCTTGTGATATTTCTCACATTAACCTTCCATTTAATCTTGCATAATAGAAGAAAACCGATTCCTTCAAAGGAGTTTATAAAATGAAAAAATTACTCCCCAAACAGCACGGCGCCTGGGCAATGCTGATCATCCCATTCTTTCTCGAAGCCATTGCCGGCCGCTTTACATTCTGGCATATACCCTTGTTTCTGGGGTGGCTCTGTTTATACTTGGCAACTTATCCGTTTATCATGGTATTCAAGAAGAAACGGAACAACTCCCTTTATAAAAAAGGAGCGATTCTGTTCGGCCTTGCCGCCCTGCTGTTCCTGCTCCCGCTACTCTTGGTGGATTGGCGTTTGATACTCTTCGGCATTGCCATGCTTCCACTGTTTTTGGTCAACATTTACTTTGCCAAAAAGAAAAAGGAAAGAGCGTTCCTCAATGATGTGGTGGCCGTGATTACCTTTTGTATCGGCGGACTGGGCAGCTACTTCCTCGGTATGGGTACCATTGAACCAGCAGCACTTGTTTTGGCTGCCTATAACTTTTTATTCTTTTTCGGCAGTATTTTTTATGTGAAAACGATGATCAGGGAAAAGAAAAACCGGCAGTTCCTGTACTTCTCCTGGGGTTATCATCTTTTACTGACGATTGGCTGCTTTTTCATCGGAGGAATATGGCTGAGTGTCGCTTACTTTCCGAGTTTATTAAGAGCCTGGCTGCTGCCTGGAAAAACACCACTTTCTATTAAAAAAATCGGCATCTTAGAAATCCTCAATTCCGTTTTCTTTTTTGTGCTTATGTTGATTATCGTTCTATCTGAAGAAGGTTTTTTCCAGTGAAAGGCTGATAGATCGGCCTGAAAGAAGATCAAATACTCACACGAATGTTATTTCATAAAAAAGAAGCTGCCAATCATGGCGGCTTCTTTTTTATCATCAGCTATTGGACCGGTAAACCGGGAGACTGCAGCATCGGAAAGACCCACCCGATTTTATTATTTCGGAAAACTCCACTTCAATTACTTGGAAACCGGTTCGTCGCATTTTTTCATTGACATCCTTGTTTTGCGGCATGCTGATGACTTTACCTCCACCGATGGAAAGGACGTTGGTGCCCATGGAAAATTGCTCTGCAGCGGTAACTTCAATCAGATGATAGTTTTCTTTCAATTTTTGATAATCTGCGGGAGCAAATGCATCCGGGTATATCAAAGCCCAATCGGGACTAAGGATGTTAAAAGCGCAATCAAGATGAAGAATGCTATCGTCAATGGGTAGCGGGATGACTTGATAATCATTTCCCAGCTGTAATTGCAGGGTCTCTGCCGCTTCCCTGGTCGTCCTTTTACTGATGCCGACCCAGATTTTATCACCATCGACCATGACGTCTCCGCCTTCAATGGATTGTAAAAAAGGACGATGATAAGAAATGCCTTTATCCTGCAAGCTTTGTTTCAATACGTCTACTTCTGCGCCCCGGATATGTGTGTTCATTTCCGATAAAAACAATCGGCTGCCAATGCAGAAACCGATGTCCCGGGTGAAAACTTGTTCATTGAGCTGATGTTCCGGCTCCAGACGGATAACTTCCGCTCCGTGTTTTTCCAATGTACGGGCAAATGTCTCATGCTGTTCCATTGCCAAATCGACGTCGATATTACCATTAATATAATGCCGTTGTGTTTCATTGATAACTTCGGTGATTTCCATATATTTCGGCCTGCAAATGAATAATGTTTCTAACTTTCGGTATTCTGTCGTGCAACCAATGATCTTTTCTTCTGATTTTATCATCAACTCGGGTTACCTCCATTATCATTTGGAATAATATACTGACTACTATAAGGAGATATTCCCTCTTCCTTATCATCAAAAACCGCAAGGCAGCCCGTTTACTTGATTGAATTTTCTAACATTTAAGTATAAACCAATAGTGGAAACATTGGCAAGTATTCCAACCTTCCCTCGGCTGCCGCAGAAGACAAGTAGATAAACAGGCTTATATGTTTTCCAAATTAAGTAAGATTATTGAATCAAACGTAGCCTCTTAGAAGAAGAAAAGTTTAAAAGCGTCCATACGTGGAACTCGTAGTAGTGAAAACAATTTAAAGGAGGAAAGATAAAGATGGCAAACAATAACAAACGCAGAAACAATAAGATGTCTGTAGAAGAAGCAGGTCAAAAAGGCGGTAACACTGTAAGCAACAAATATGACAAAGACCATTTCCAAGAAATCGGCCAAAAAGGCGGCAACACTGTAAGCGACAAATATGACAAAGATCACTTCCAGGAAATCGGCCAAAAAGGCGGTAACACTGTAAGCGACAAATATGATAAAGAACACTTCCAGGAGATCGGTCAAAAAGGCGGCAACACTGTAAGCGACAAATATGACAAAGATCACTTCCAGGAAATTGGCCAAAAAGGCGGTAACACCGTAAGTGACAAATATGATCAAGACCATTTTCAAGAAATCGGTCAAAAAGGCGGTAAGACCGTAAGCGATAAATATGGTCAAGACCATTTCCAAGAGATTGGCCAAAAAGGCGGTAACACTGTAAGCGACAAATATGACAAAGATCACTTCCAGGAAATTGGCCAAAAAGGCGGTAAAACTACTAGCGACAAATATGACCGTGAATTCTATGAAGAAATCGGTCAAAAAGGCGGTAACAGTCGCTCTAGAAACAATAATAACAACAAATAATGTTTTCAGCAACAGAAATGATCAAGGCTGGTTCCGTAAAGGAGCCAGCCTTTTTTATATCGGGACCGTTTAATAGGTCAAAACTCGGTCCGTACCTGAAACATCCACGTCGTAGGTTTTCCCGTCTGTCCGGATTACAATATCCCCAGCCTTGGCAGTCGAGTAAATGGTGGCGCCGGCAAGCTGCAGATAATCGACGACCCTGTCGACAGGATGCCCGAAATCATTGGCCTTACTATAGGATAGAATCGCAGTTTCCGGCCGTACTTCCCGGATAAAATCGAACGAGGTGCTGGTGCCGCTTCCATGATGCGCAACCTTCAATATTTCCGCCTCCAAATGTTTCGCATCCAAAATGTGCTGTTCCTGAATTGTTTCCACGTCAGCCATCAACAAAAAATCGACACGGCCGTACCTTATAGATAGTGCAATCGACGACTGATTATTTGTTTTAAAGGCATTTTGTGTATTTAAAACACGGATGGTCAGCTGTGGATCGATGACGATATTTTCTTCCCCGGCCGCAATCGTCACCGGAATTTTTTGTTTTTTGATTTGCTGTAAGTAATGAAAATAAGTTTCAGTCGTATATAGCTTTCCGCTGTCGACCAAATGCTTGACCTCGAATTCACTCAACACTTCGACCATTCCTCCGATATGATCGATATCCGGATGTGTCGCGACTACCAGGTCCAGCTTTTTTACGTTTCTTTCGCGTAAATATCCAATCACTTTTTCCGCTGCAGAAGGCGGTCCTCCATCCACCAGCATGTTCCGCCCATTAGGTGCTTCTATCAAGATGCTGTCCCCCTGCCCTACATCGATGAAATGCACCTGCAGCTCGTTATCCGAGTCGTGACGGGCGGCTGCACATACCATAAAAGGGAGGAATATCACAACCAAATATAACAAAATAAAAGCAGCAATCAGCCTCGCCACATAAAAAACCTCCGTCAGCATGATGGTTAACCTTATGATTGGAAATAAACCATGGTTTTATGCGGCCGCAAGCAGCAGTAGATGTAAATCCAGAAAGCACGTCGGGCTGATCAGAAACAACTTACACTTCGCTCGAGGGACTCCTGAAAGGGGCTTCATGAACCATCGTTTTTAAATTTTTACATATGTAAAAAGGCCGGCCCCCATACCAGGGACCAGCCATTTTTCTTGCTTATGCTTTTACTACATTGATTTCATTGTCCACCAGTTCGACATTGATCGCCTTGATATCTTCTTCATCCAAGACAAGGTCGGTAATACCATCCTCGACTTTTTCCTGGATGACGCGGCGAAGCGGTCTTGCACCGAATCGAGGATCATAGCCTTTGTCGGCCAAGTATCTTTTCGCATCGTCGCTGACTGTAATGGTCAAGCCTTCCTCGTTCAGTGTTTCTGCCAGTTCAGCAATCATCAAGTCGACGATTTGAACCAGGTCGGATTCTTGCAGTTCATTGAATGGAATGATTGCATCGAATCGGTTCAGGAATTCCGGCTTGAAGTACGCGCTGAGATTTTCCAGCGTCGAAACAGCTTCATTTGCTGTGTTGGTGAACCCGACAGAGATTTGCTTGTCGCCGGTTCCCGCATTACTTGTCATGATGATGACTGTTTCTTTGAAGCTCACCCTGCGGCCATGGCTGTCGGTCAGATGACCATCTTCCATAATTTGCAGGAACATATTTTGTACGTCCGGGTGGGCTTTTTCAATTTCATCCAGCAAAATCAGGCTATACGGATTGCGGCGTACACGTTCTGTCAGTTGTCCGGCTTCCTCATGGCCGACATAGCCAGGAGGGGAACCGATGATCTTAGACACGGAGTGTTTCTCCATGTACTCACTCATATCAAGACGGATCAACGATTCTTTTGTTCCGAACAACTCCTCTGCAAGCGCCTTGGTCAATTCTGTTTTACCGACACCGGTCGGGCCGACAAACAGGAAGGATCCAATCGGACGATGTTTGGATTTCAAGCCGGCGCGGCTGCGGCGAACGGCTTTGGCCACCTTTTGCACCGCGACTTCTTGTCCAATAACTTTTTCGGACAGATTTTTAGCCAGGTACTTCATTTTCTGCTGCTCGTCGGATTGGATTTTCCGAACCGGAATACCGGTTTTTTCTTCTACGAGCAATTGAATATCCTCTATCGTCACCTCGGCGGCAGGTGCGTCGGTTGCTTCTTCCAGTTGTTTTTCCAGTTTAATTTCCTGATGTCTCAGGTTGGCAGCACGTTCATAATCTTCTTTTTCCGCTGCCTGCATTTTTTCTTCGTGCAGCTCATCCAGGCGTTTTTGGATGGAATCCTTATCGGATTGCGAATTGGCAAGGTTCAGTCGTGCACCTGACTCATCCATCAAGTCGATCGCTTTGTCCGGCAGGAATCTGTCCTGCAGATAACGCTGAGACAACGTTACCGCGCCGCGGATGGCTTCGTCTGAATAGCTTACTTGATGATAGCTTTCATAACGCTCTTGCAGCCCTTGCAGAATCTGCACCGCTTCTTCGACGCTTGGCTCTTTGACAATGATTGGTTGGAAACGGCGTTCCAGTGCTGCGTCTTTTTCAATTTTGCGGTACTCTTTCAACGTCGTAGCACCGACCAGCTGCAGTTCGCCTCTAGCCAACGCAGGTTTCAGGATGTTGCCTGCATCCATTTGGGAGCTTTCCGCTGTACCTGCACCGACCAATTGATGCACCTCATCGACAAACAGAATGACATTTTTCCGGTTTTGCAATTCAGAAACAAGCTGTTTCATACGCTCTTCGAACTGACCTCGGACACCTGTGTTGGCTACCAGAGATGCCACGTCCAGCAGATAAATTTCTTTGTTCATCAATTTAGCCGGAACGTCGCCTTCCGCGATTTTCAGGGCAAGCCCTTCTGCAATTGCTGTTTTACCTACGCCAGGTTCCCCGATAAGAACCGGATTGTTTTTGTTCCTTCTATTCAATGTCTCAATCACACGTTTCACTTCGTTTTGCCGACCGATAACCGGATCGATCAAACCTGCTTTCGCAGCATGCGAGAGGTTTCTACCAAGCTCATCCAGCAATCCGCCGCCTTTTCCGCCGTTGGCTTGCTGTTGTTGGGCCTGTCCGCCTCCTTGCTGGAACCCTTCAAACGGAGACGCTCCTCCGCCAAAGAATTGATTGAAATCCATACCGCCTTGATTGAAAAAGCCGGATGGATTTTTAGCACTATTTTTTATTTCTTGAAAGCAAGTTTCGCATAAATTCATTTGTTGTGTTTGATTATTAAAACGAAGGTTTACATTAATGGTTGCTTCACGAACACCGCAATTTTGGCATTGCATATTCGCTTTCCCTCCTTCAAATATATAAGGTAAGTAGTTTGGTCTTTGACTTTGACTATCTTTGACCTTATCTATAGTATAGTTTGACTTTCTTTGACTTTCAACCCCTAAATTAGAATTTCTTTAAATAATTTTTGTATTGGCTTTATTGATCTGTACGAGGTTGAAAAGGATGGAACCCTGTATTCATCCTATTACCCGTTATTTTATTCCTTTAATCAAAAATGGTCAAATTTGTTGTTTATTCTCAATTAACCCGTTACAGAACGACAAATATCAGATTTTATATAACATGGTGAAGATAAGGATGATTGAACAAACCTTTCAAGAAGGAGGACGTTACGGAGAAGGAGGTCAACTTGAAAAAGATAGCCGCTTCTTCATGAAAAAAGCCATTCCGTTTCCGGAATGGCTTCGTAAATGTAAGAAAAAATATTCTTTAGATAAATGCGTCTGCTTTCAGGATGTTACCTGAACAGCTATTCATGGACCGGTTCATTTACGGCAGAACTTTCTTCCGCTTCCGTTTTCGGCAGTTCCTCCTGAAGGGGGCCGATCACCTTGAACGGAATCATGATCAAAACAAAAGCCAACAGCACGACCCACCCAAGCTCGCGTAAGATTTTCAATCTGTTCTCCTCCTATAAGAATAGATCCACATTTGCCCCAAGCATAACACATCCTGCCAGATTCGCAAACAGCGCTTTGCCATCCTAAAACATTGGAGGGTCAGTCCCCGCATCCAAGAGGCGGGGACTGACCCTGATGGTTTTGGCGGTACTGACTTTAATTAGTGGTGGCTTTTTCTTTTTGGCGCAGTTCGATTCTTCTTATTTTACCTGATGAGGTTTTCGGCAGTTCTTCGATAAATTCTATTTTTCTAGGATACTTGTAAGGGGCAGTCCACTTTTTCGCGTAGTCTTGCAATTCTTTGACTAGGCCATCCTTATTTTTATCAACATTCGGCTGAAGGACGATGAACGCCTTGACGACATTCCCTCTGTCCGGGTCAGGACTGGCGACGACAGCACATTCTTTGACCGCTTTATGTTTGATCAACGCGTCCTCCACCTCAAACGGTCCGATCGTATAGCCAGAGCTGATGATGATGTCATCACTGCGTCCTTCGAACCAGTAATAACCGTCTTCATCCTTTGATGCCTGGTCACCCGTTACATAGTAATCGCCGCGCAACGATTTTTTCGTGCGTTCTGTATCTTTATAGTACTCCTTGAATAAAGCTGGTGTATCGAGCGGAATGGCAATATCTCCGACCTTGCCCGGTGCCACTGGATTTCCGTCCTCATCAATAAGGACGACTTCATTGCCTGGCGTAGGCTTGCCCATGGATCCAGGTTTTACTTCCATCCCTTTCAAGAATCCGAGCAGCAGTGTATTTTCCGTCTGTCCATAACCATCCCGGACGGTTATATTAAAGTGGTTGCGGAACGTATCAATTACTTCGCGGTTCAAAGGCTCCCCTGCCGATACGGCACTATGCAGTTTGGTCAGTGCGTATTGATCAAGGTTATCAAGCTTTGCCATCAAACGGTATTCCGTCGGTGTGCAGCAAAGCACATTGACTTCATGCTTTTCCAACAAAGATAGATATTTCTTCGCATCGAACTTGCCGTTGTAAACAAGCCCGGTTGCACCGGAACCGAGAACGGACAGTAACGGGCTCCAAACCCATTTTTGCCAGCCCGGAGCAGCTGTTGCCCATACCACGTCTCCGTCTTCGATTGCCAGCCAGTTGTTTGCCGCTGTTTTCAAATGGGCAAATCCCCAGCCATGTGTATGGACGACTCCTTTAGGATTCCCAGTCGTTCCTGAAGTGTATGGAAGAAAGGCGATGTCATCCCGGGTGGTCGCAGCCATTTCCAGTTGTTCTGACGCCTTTTCCTTCAGTCGGTCGAGGTGGTGCCATCCTTCTATCTCGCCGCCGACCGAAAACTTGATTAACTCATCATATTCCGTGATACCTGTAAATTGTTCTGCAAATGGATGATAGCTGATGATTCCTGCAACTTCCCCATGCGTTACCCGGTACTGCAAGTCCTTTGTCCGCAGCATCTCTGAACTAGGGATAATGATAATACCGGTTTTAAGAGCCGCCATATAGATTTGGTAGGACTCGATCAACCGGGGCATCATGACTAATACCTTGTCCCCTTTTTTGAGACCATTGGATAAAAACACATTTCCGATCTTGTTAACGTTGACTAACAGCTCTTGATAAGTGGTTTCCTGTTGATTTCCTTCATTGTCTTCATAAATCAACGCCTTCCGTTCCGGCCCGCTCGCATACTTCTCTATTTCCATCGCAATATTATAATTTTCCGGAGCGATCAAGTCTTTTTTATCCATCCGTTCATCCCTCATTCCTATTATTTAGTATCAGGTATTAATTTCTAGTCATTATATCAATTACTAAAGTCTATGAAAAGTAAGAAAACTTATGCAATCTATATGGAAGCGCTGTCAATATTATGATAAAATTTGATTCCAGCTTTCATTAGGGGGGATGCTTCACAAAAAAGTGCAGCAGAAAGGTCGTTATATAGGTCTTTGGTAAGAATTTGGATTTTTGCTGATTAGCAAGTTTTAACAAAAGTAAATCGGTGAATTACTTTAGCAAAATCAAGTTTTCGGTGAAACGGAATTTCCCCTTTAGGACCGGATCGGCTGCTAAGCTTGATTGAAAAAATGATGATTGGTGCGTGATGATCATGAAGTTTCGCCTGCTTCTTCTCTTGTTGCTGTCCGTCGTTCTAACTGCCTGTGCGTCCACAAAGTCAGAAGAAAAGTCACCGGGGAATGAAGGGATTCACAATCAGGCATACCCTGATGTGGAACAAATTTTGAAAAAGGACAAGGATGCCGATGTGTTCCAATGGAAAAAAAGGATTTACAAAACCGATTTGAAGTCGCTCGAGTCCATGGATGTCTCGAAAGAGGAACAACTGGGAACCATTGAGGCCACTTATTCAGACGGAGATGAATTCACCGAAAACATGGCGACCAAACTCCCTGTAGGCACCGCCATTTATGCGACCGATAAAGAAAACATACTCATCGCCGAACACGACGGAAAAACCAAACGCTACCTCGCCATGATTGAAGACTAATAGCAAAAGGGACAGTCCCCGCTTTCAAACGGGGACTGTCCCTTTTTTTCCATTAGTGCAGGGGGCCGAGGTACAGGGGGTCAGACCCTCACACAAGCTGGTGCCAGTCCTTCAGCCATTACGGGGTCAGTCCCCGATAGGGTTGGAAGCTTGATTTAATGGGGTTTTTGTTAATTCTGTTGAGCTTAAACTGCATTTTGGGGTCAGACCCCACCCCGGTCTCCCCGGTCTTCTGTCCCCGGTCTCAAGTATTTATATTTCTTTAATTTGCCAGGGGGGAAATGCTTGGTTTTTTGTGATATGCTAGATACAAATATGAAGGAGGGATTGTCATGAAAAGGGAAACTGTTACCTTAATGGCTAATAAGAAGACAATCGACTTGAAACCGCAGCAAATGGTGGTGTACCGTTCGTGTAAGATCATCGAAGCGGTCGACCGGAACGACGACTGTTATTATTTATATATATACAAAGATAAACCGCTCAACGGCATCCGGGCAAAACACATAAAACTTGGATCCTTTCTCCACCGGGCGCTCGCCAGAGGAATCAGCTTTTCCGGAACACATCCGCTCACACTCCAAGTGCTGTCCGACCATCCTTCATTCCGATCGATCAGTTTCAACCAACTGTATAAAAAAACATCCGCCAGCCACTCTCCCTTGGAAACCGCCTATATACTCACTTTATTTGACAGCTTTGCTGCCAATGAACCCATCCATAAACTGCTCAAAAATACTTATTACAAATACCGGCGTAACGGTCAAATGCTGTTAGCTTACAAGACATTGAACATTTTTGCCGATTATGCACCAGAAGATACTTTTGCCCGTGACATGCAAGGTCACTTGGATTTTCAACGCTATCGACAGCGTTATGCGGAACTGAAAAAGATTTCTTCTTCAGATCCACAACATTTCGAGAGGCTCAGTTTTGACCGGTTGAATGAACCGGAAACCAGCGGCTTATTGCTCGCCACCCTGCACCAACAGAACCGTTTGGTTGATGAAATTGCCGTCCGCCTGCATCTGCTGACAAACCGGACAACAGCCGAAGATCTTGTCGTCTTCGATTTGATTGAACAGCAATTCGACCAGGAACAGCAGCTTCAGTTTTACCGCCAGCTGGCTTACTCCGCTGAATTACCAGCGGCATTGGGCGCCCAGTTGCTGGAAAAGCTTCTCGAAAGCCAACAGCCCGACGCAGTGGTCCAGCTTTTGACTGCAAACGACATCCAACCATCACCCGCTCACAAACAAGCCATTGCCGACTGTTTCGCAAAAGCAAGCTCAGCGACATTCCGTTCCCTGTTCGGCAGTCTGAACCACCGTCTGATCGATTTGTTTTCTGATCAGCCCCAATTACTGGAACCGATTGTGATACGCTGCATATCAGCCTTTTTCCGCGACTACGATTTAGATACCCTCAAACAATGGCTGCAACCATTTCATAAACAAGGCATCCATCTGCCAATTGAACAAAAACTGAACAAGATGCAACAGCTGGAAGAAGACCCTGAACAGCAGGGAACCCTCGGTGAACTATATTTGTACTTCCATCAGCCGGAAAAATCGATCGACTGCTTTAAATGGGAAATGGAACTCAAGCCCGAAGATCCGAAACCGGTACAGCTATTGTCCAAAGTATATTTGACTTTAGGCAACAAAGATGAAGCGGCCGTCTACCAGCAGTTATATTTGCAGATGCAGCGTTGATCCCTTTCACCCTTCAATGCTGCGCCAAAGCGTCAAAGCAGCATGGCTTTTATAAGGCGCCCATCCATCGCTCATATCGGTGATTTCTGATATAGTCGGTTTCCTATCCATATCAAAATAAAACTTGAGTGCATTTTGAATTCCTATATCGGCCTTGGGCAGCAGGTCATCACGTCCAAGGCCGAACAATAACCAATTTTCCGCAGTCCAAGCACCGATCCCTCTAACTTTCACCAATTGATCGATGATCTGCTTGTCCGATTGGGCAGCAAGCTCTGCCAAGTCGATTTCTCCTCCGGAAATTTTCCCCGAGGTATCAATCACATATTCCGCTTTCCGCTGGCTGAACTGCATCGTCCGTAAATCCCCATAATCAAGCCGGGCGATATCTTCCGGTTCCGGATAAAACCAGACGCCATCAAGATAAGTGCCATACGCTTCAACAAACCGGGTGCTCAGTGTATAGGCGAATTTCATATTCAATTGTTGGTGGATAATCCCTTTCATCAGAGAAAAGTACAAATCAAAGTCCCGTACAATCGGTGTTCCAGGATGCGCATAGAATAGCCGCTCTAAATTTGTGCCGATAAAATGCTCGTTGATCACAGTCAAATCTTTGTCCCACTGGAATAAATCAAACGTTTGTTTTAATAACTCCGTCTGATAATCCTTCTGTTCACCCAATACTTCAAAAGCCGGGTGCGGTGTAGTTCCTTTGGCTCTGACCGTTACCTTGTGTCTCTCGCCGTCCTCCGTTCTCAAAGGAATATCCACGCTGCGCCGCTGACGATCAACAACCAACAGCGGATCCATCTGCAATCGTTGTAATGAATAATCAAAATCATATATTGTATCCAGTGTAATGGTCTCTTTCCACATATACATGGCTCCTTATTGAATTATTCAGGTGCTGCAAGCTCTACCTTTATCCGGTCCGGATCTTCGAAAAACACGGCATAATAATCATCCCCACCAGCAAACGGATGTCTGTCCTGGTAAAGAATCGGCACTTGCCGCCGTTCCAGTTTTTCCGTCATCCTGTCGACATGTTCCCTCGATTCAGCGTGAAATGCTAGGTGATTTAGCCCTACCCTGCTTCGATGGTAGCCCGCATCGCGA
This sequence comes from Sediminibacillus terrae, assembly GCF_009602435.1. GTDB lineage: Bacteria > Bacillota > Bacilli > Bacillales > Amphibacillaceae > Sediminibacillus > Sediminibacillus terrae. The sequence continues at coordinate 324,730 of NZ_VZDQ01000025.1, read as the reverse complement.
AATTGTTCCTGTACTTGCACAAATACCAGATAAGTCCTATTTTCCTTATAGCTAAAACCATTTTCCCACTCCTGATAGAGGCTATAACCCAATTCCTCCAATAACCAGCCCCAAAACTTGCGGCTTCTCTTTACATCTGTCACGTTTATTTCCACATGATGCAGCACACTTTCCGACCTCCCATCTTTTCTTGTCTCCTTTATTATAGTTGAAATCCAAATCTCTGACAGTTTTCCATTTATAAAAAAGAAGTCATCCCGCTAAAGAAAAAAACATCCGGTTGACAGGCTTCCTCTGGCATACAAAAAAGGCTTCGAGGGAGGGGGCCTGAATCCGGATAAAACTTTCACTTCTTGCTGCTGCCACAAAAAATCCGCCCCTCTTAAAGAAAGGCGGATTCAGCTTTATAATTGATAGAACGGGCGTGGCAATAGATCCTTCATGACCAAGTCATCCAAGCTTTTAAACGTGTAGCCTTGCTTACGCATGTCATCGATCATGTACTCCAATGCTTCTGCATTGTCTTCCGATACCGTATGAAGCAGGATGACCGCACCGGGATGGACCTGGTCGATCACCTGTTGATAGGCAGATTGCCATCCCTTCTGACTGTTTGTGTTCCAATCGACAAACGCCAGAGACCAAAACATATGGATGTATCCGAGTTCGTTCGCCCATTTAATCGACTGTTCCGTAAAAGCGCCTTTTGGCGGCCGGACATATTGCATCGTTTTTTGATCGCTGATTTTCGCCACAGCTGTTTGAAGCTTGTCCAGCTCTTCTTTCATCTTTTGTTTCGATAACTTGGTGAAATCAGGATGATGGTACGAATGATTGCCGACGATATGTCCTTCCTCGACCATTCGCTTCACCAACTCCGGACTGCTTTCGACATAGTGACCCGTCACGAAAAAGGCGGCCGGAACATCTCTCTTTTTCAAAACGTCGAGAATTTTGCCCGTGTACCCTTGTTCATATCCATTATCAAAGGTTAAGTAAATCACTTTTTCTCCAGACTTATCAAGATAGTAACCGCCATTGTCTTCTAATATATCGCCGTATTTCCCTACTTCCGGCGGCTGGTGATTGTTGTTTTTCTTATATCCCCAGCCGTACCCTTCAACCAGATTTCCTGCAGGTGCAGCGACAGCCCCAAACAGCAGGACAGCAAGCATGATCCAATATAATTTATACATATGGTTCACCCAGATTCTTTTTAATCCTATTTTTTCATTGGGCGGACAGATTATGCGGAAAATCCAAGCGCAAAAATTTCCATTGCATGAAGAAAAGCGCAAGCGCCTGTTAAAAGAGGAAGGATAAATTCGCCGAATTTGTGTAGTGCACCGACAAACATATGCAAAGTCTTTTTCCCTGCAAAGTATATCTCACAAATTTATTCTTTCCATAAAAAGCGGCTGTCCCACTGAAGAGACAGCCGCTTTCTGGTTGTGCTTACAGGATTACCGCTGCAATCCAGCCAAAAATGAATAACGGAATATTATAATGGATGAAGGTAGGAACACATGTATCCCAAATGTGATTGTGCTTGCCGTCCGCATTTAGACCAGCCGTTGGCCCGAGCGTACTGTCGGAGGCCGGCGAACCTGCATCGCCCAATGCCCCTGCCGTACCGATCAAAGCCGCCGTGGCCATCGGCGAAAAGCCTGCAGCCAGACAAATCGGGACATATAATGCTGCCAAAATCGGAACGGTACCAAACGAGGAACCAATTCCCATGGTGACTAACAAACCGACCAACAATAATACAAAAGCGATGATCACTTTGTTATCCCCAAGCACATTGGAGGAAGCTTCCACCAATCCTTGGACAGCATCTGTCTCTTGCAAAATGTGCCCATAACCGGAAGCGACGAGCATAACGAAGGCAATCGTTCCCATCATCGCTATTCCCTCGCTGATGATACTGTCACCTTGCTTAAAAGGCACTACCAGAAAAGCGAACATTAGCACGAGTCCTGTCAATGCACCGATAATCAAGTTGTCTGTCATAATCTGTGCAACCAACGCTGCTACAATCGCTATGATTGTAAAAGCATGATTCCTGTTAAAGGTAACCTCTTGACTCATTTCTTCGCCTGCATCTGTTTCTTCACTGATTTCAATCGGCTCTTTCGGCTTTCGGTATGTGATGAACACAGCGATCAACAGCCCGACAATCATTCCAGACCCTGGAATAAGCATTGCCAATGCAGCCTGATTCATCGTCAGTTCGCTGCCGTTGTTTACCATTCCATTCACTATTGTCTGATGAAACAAGATACCGAACCCTGCCGGGATCATGATGTAAGGTGCCTTCAAACCGAATGTCAGGGCAGTTGCCACTCCGCGACGATCGATTTTCATTTTATCGAACAATTTTAATAATGGCGGAATCAAAATCGGTATAAATGCAATATGAACAGGTACCAAGTTTTGTGATAATGAAGCAATCCCCGCAATCGCCAGCAGCATCATCGTTTTTTTGCCAGTCAGCATTTTGATCAGGTAATTCACCAGCAAGTTGGTGATGCCTGTATAGCTGATGGCTACCGCAAACGCCCCAAGCAATATATAGCTGAGCGCGGTAGTCGATTGACCTCCCATTCCCTCGACAAGCAGCTCCACAGCTTCCACCGGTGTCAATCCGGCCATCAATCCGGCTGTGAGCCCTGCAGCTATAATCGCTATGATTACATTCACGCGCAAAAGGCTAAGCACGGTCATGACTAATACAGAAATAATAACAATCCACATACGTAATCTATACTCCTCTCAATAAAACGCTTTTTCTTTATCACTCTACCATTTTACCATAGTAAAGGATTGATAAAAAAAAATCAACCGACAATCGAAAATTGCCGGCATTTGACAAAAATCATTTCAAACTTGTCTCCATCTTGTCCAAAATGCTGATCAATTGATCGATGTCTTCGATAGACGTTTCTTCCGGATCCATGTTTTCCAATCGAGTCATAAAGCCTGCTAAATGAACCTTCAGCTGTTCGATTTTGTCCTGATTTGCCATCTAAGCTGTTCCTCCTTTTTTGCGAAGCACCCTGTCTTTTTAACATATTATCTTTAAAAAGCCCTTCCTATCCTAACGGAAAAAGGCCGGCATGTCCACTTCTCCACCGGATAAGCCTGCTGGACTTAAACTCCCTTAAGGAACATGCTATAATACCCATTAAGCAAATCGTGGAGGTAGAAGCTATGTCGTTTCAAGAGATGTGGGGTTACATAGAGGGATTCTGGGATAGCCGTTTCACCCAAATTGTCATCGGTGCCCTCCTTACGTTCCTATTAGTCGTCATTTTACGGAGGATTATTCATTCCTTTTTCAAAAGAACCAGTTTCATTGAAGAAAAAAAAGAAAAAACCATCGAGTCGATGTTGAATTCGTTGATCAAGTATATTGCAACCTTCGGCTTTATCGTATATGTCCTGGGGCAATTCGGCATCAATGCCGGCAATATCCTGGCCGGGGCAGGTGTGATCGGGATAATCGTCGGCTTCGGTGCCCAAAGCCTTGTCAAAGATCTGCTCGCCGGGATGTTCCTTCTTTATGAAAGACAGCTTGAAAAAGGGGACTGGGTCAAGGTCAATAATGCCTACGAAGGATTGGTCGAAGAAATCGGGCTGCGTTTTTTAAAGGTGCGCCAGTGGTCCGGAAAACTGACAACCATCGGCAATGGTCAAATCCATACGATTGAAAATTACAATATGGAAGAAATGCGGGTAATCGAAAATGTCAGCGTCAGTTTTTATGAAGACCCGAAGAAGATGTTTGCACTCTTGGAGGAAACGGTCGGGCGGCTTAATTCCGAGCTCGGGGATTATTTAAAAAAAGACCTGACAGGAAATCCGATCGAACCTTTTCAGCTGTATGGCATGTCGTCGCTGAATGATCAATTCCATGGTTACCAATACACAGTTACCGGATTGTGCAACGACCTGCTGTATTTCACCGCCGCCAAAGAAACGCGACGCATCCTCGCAGAAACGATGTACGAGCACGGCATCATGATGGCCGAACAGCAAATCAATTACCGCAATCGCCCGGGAAATCAACCTTCCAGTTGATTTCCCTTTTTTTATATGTGGACTCTTTTACGATTAATCGCTCTTCTTCCCTTCCATCACAAGTTGATCCTCTTTTTCGGGAAGTCGGTTTTCTTTCGGTCACGGGATTTTCTTTTTCCGAAAGTCGCTGCTTTCAGCAAAGTCGTCCCTTGCAAGGACAAAAGCGCAAGACCCTGTTTCGGAATACAGTTAAAGCCGCAACGTCCCTGTGGCAACGCCTGCATGCCACACACCGTTTGGGCCTCCGGCAAGCTCAAGAACAGCCTCGGCGTGGCTGTTTCAGCCAATCATTATCACAGACAGTCAAATCCTATAAAACGAAAAAAGCATTCGATTCCGAATCGAATGCTTTCGCTGTTTACTTCAGTTGGAAGGAAAAAGAGACATGATCCTGCACCGGTATCCAGGCTCCGATGCCTTGCTTGGTGACATTTTTCACGACGATGCGTTTTTTGGATCCCTTCAGTTCCAAATACACTTCCCCGAAGGTTACCTGTCCTTTTTCGTTTACAGCTGGCGCATATGCCGTCAGAAAGCCGATTTTTTCCTTCGGTACGGCATATGAATTGCTTGTTTTCGTCCCTCTTCCCAGTACAGTATGAAACGACAGCGGCAAGTCGGTGTTTGTCTTGGCATCGAGCAGCATCATCCGTTTCACCTGGTCGGCGTTGGTGATTTTTGCCGTCAATGCCCCTTTTATATGTTTTTCCTCTTCCTGGTTGTAGCTCATTGTCTTCTGATTATCGCCGCCGATATTGTTCAATTGATTGGTATTGATTTTCTGATACTCCCAATTCGGCGTCGTTTCAGCCGACTTATAATTCAGCGGCCAATGCCCCATATACACCATTCCACGGTATCCGATCGCCAATGGAGAGGGCTTCAACGAGGTTTCATTCAACAATTTGATCAATTCCGGATTTTCTATTTTCACATCGGAAGCTTCTATGAGCTCCTTCACCAGTTTGCTCGGTTCTAAAACCGCTTCATCTTTCGCAGAGTTTGGATAGGTATTTTCCTTGGAAACATTCAACACATGGCTGGGAACCTCATTCTTTTTTGATTCGTCCTCCCGCTTCTTTTCTTCTGCGTGAAGATAGGAAGGAAAAGCGATCATGAGACATAAGGCAATCGCCAATATCCATTTTAGCTTATTCATATGCCCAATCCTTTCGGGTTTTTCCCTAGTATTTCACCCGCAGGACTTGTTATGCACCCGGACCCAGCTAAAAAAACCGGCAAGACCGTTTTACCGTTATAGCCCCCCGGTTTCTCCCTTATTTTATCATTGGTGCTGTGTCAGCGCTGTCAGCAGCCTCTTTGCCTGTGGCTCAAAAAATTGTATCGCGGGGCCGATCAGCAACAGGATCACGATGGTGCCGATACCGACTGGTCCGCCGATAAGCAAAGCGGCAACGAGCGCCAATCCTTCCGTAATGGTTTTGGCCGCCAAAAGCGGAAGTTTCCAACGTTTTTGGATGGCAACCATTAACCCATCGACCGGATTCAAGGACAATTGGGGCTGCAAATACAAAGAAACCCCGAAAGCAAGCACCAAAATACCGACGACAAGCATCCCGGACTGGATGGCCAATCCGGTTAGATTCCAGGCTTCCATGACGACCAGCAGCCAAAAATCGATCATCATTCCAATCACCAGGATGGTAACGATTGCAAAATAGTCCGGCCTTTCCTGCGCAAGCCAGGCATTCACCCCTATCAAAACAATTCCGATGATCATCACCCAGTTCCCGACAGTCAAATCGGTCACATCGGATAATCCGACATTGACCGCATCCCATGCACCTACCCCCAAATCGGCAGTAATGGTCAAACTGATGCCAAATGACAATACAATCAAGCCTGCAATGAAAAACATCCACCGTACGACTAACTGTTTCCCCATGTTCAGAACTCCTTCTGCCCGCTTCTTTGTCCATAGCAGCTTTCAACGCGCGAGCCTCTGTCTTTTTCGAATTGAAAAAAGGTCTTATAAAAGATAAGACCTTTTCAGTTTATACAGACAGCTCGATGTATTCAAGACTTTCTTCAATTGTAATACTGTCTTCGACAGAGCGGATCATTGAACAATTTTTCCTGGCCGTCTGCAGACTCTTTTTCAGTTTCTCCTCACTCAACCCTTTCCCTTTTACAATATAATGGAGTTGAATCCGTTCGATTCGATTTGCCTCTTCAGGATTTCGTTCCACATCAGCGGTAATTTTCCAATCCTCCAACTCCATTCGCTGCTTCTCGACTATTTTTCTGAATACAGAAGCACTGCACCCCGCAATGGAGGAGACCATCAGTTGATACGGACGGAAACCGTAATCTTCATTGCCTGATATATTCAGTTGACCAAAATCGAACGATGTCCGTACCCCTTGCTCCTTCATATAAAAGTCCATATCACCACTCCCTTATAACCTTTTAGTATGGATGTTCCCGGAACGCCGCATTTTTAATACAAAATAACCAAGATAAAAGTGTTGACCTTTTCTATGGGACATATTAGATTGGAAAGGATTGCTATTCTCTATATCAAAGAGCCTGATGGATAGTCTGGAACCTTCAGGCATGGTTCATAAGTTCAAAACAGATGGGAGGAATGAGCGATGGTTTCCGATCGGACACGATTTAAACTGTTGATCGGTCTTGTAACGATTTCCGGGTTTTCACAAGGGATGCTGCTCCCGCTCCTCGCCCTCCTTTTGGAACAGGATGGAGTGCCTTCTTCGGTAAACGGACTCCATGCGACAGGATTATACATAGGAGTACTGTTAGCTTCCCCATTCATGGAGAAACCGATGCAAAAATTGGGATTCAAACCGATGATATTGATCGGCGGACTGCTCGTCTTTATTTCCTTGGCATTTTTCCCGGTGTGGCATGCGTTATGGTTTTGGTTCATTCTGCGGGTTACTGTCGGGATTGGTGACCATATGCTCAATTTCGGAACGCAAACATGGATCACCTATACATCAGCACCAGAAAAAAGGGGAAGAAATATCGCCTATTACGGACTGTTTTTCAGTCTCGGGTTTTCCATCGGGCCGACGATGACACGTTTGTTGTCCGTCAACGAAAACCTGCCGTTCATCATTTCTGCAGTGTTGTGTTTTTTGGTTTGGACCTCGCTGTTTTTCATTCGAAACGAATGGCCGCAGCAAGAGGGAGAGGACCGCATTCATGCTGCGCCTCGTTCTTCCCTTGGAAGGTTCATCAAAACCTGGAAGCTTGCCTGGGTGGCGTTGCTTCCGCCATTCGGCTACGGATTCCTTGAAGCTACACTGAACGGGATTTTCCCCGTGTACGGTTTGCGGATCGGCCACGATGTCGATGTACTGTCGCTGATTATTCCCTGTTTTGCAGCCAGTAGCTTGATCACGCAAATCCCGCTCGGAATACTAAGCGACAAAATCGGCCGTAAAAAACTGTTGAGTCTCGTCCTCTGCTTCGGAAGTGCTTCTTTTTTGCTGGCCGCTTTGTTTGAAGGTTCTGCAGCCTGGCTGTTCATCACCTTCGCCTTGGCGGGCATGTTCCTGGGTTCGATCTTTTCATTAGGTGTTTCCTACATGACCGATATTTTGCCGAAATCCCTGCTTCCTGCCGGCAATATCATGTGCGGAATCGCCTTCAGCATCGGCAGCATTTCCGGCCCTTATCTTGGCGGAGTGTTTATCGACTTGTTTCCTGCCGTTTCGTTTTTCTACGTCATTGTTGCCATGCTGGTCGTCATTCTTGGGGCATTGCTCCTGCAACAGTCAAAGCAGCCTATTCGGGCAACCGAGTAAAAAAGGATTTATAAGCAGCAAAAACCGAACGATGATTCGAATAGAAGCATTCGAACTCGTTCGGTTTTTACATTTTCATTCGATCGTTTTTCGTATCAGGTTATATTTTTCCTCACGACCCTCACTCAGCCCCACCATTCTAAGACGTCTTGAAACGATGGCATGCCTGCCTGGGCTCCGAATTTCGCAACCGACAAAGAAGCTGCCGCCACCGCGAAAGAGATAGAGCAGGAAAGCTCCCAGCCTTCTGCTATTCCATAAGCAAGTGCTCCGTTGAAACAGTCTCCTGCTCCCGTTGTATCACGGATATGATCAATTTGTGGTGCCGGGATGACCTTTAAATTCCCTTTTTCCATGTAAGCCGCACCCCTGTTACCCAGGGTGACGATCAAGCGACCGCCGAAATCTGCTTCCCACTTTTGAATCATCGTTTCCAGTTCTTCATCCGTGGTAATTCGCCTGCCTGTCAGTGTTTCCAACTCCGTCTGATTAGGAGTGATAAAATCCGCCAATCGCAGCATTTCCACTGGTAGCTGTTTGGCCGGGGCAGGATTCAAAATCGTCTGTACCCCTTGTTGTTTTGCCAGCTTCAAGGCTTGGTGGACAGCTGCGACCGGAATCTCCAGCTGCATCATCAATACATCTGCCGTACCGATGGCCTCCGAAAGTCCGGCTATGTTCTCTGGATCCCAATTCTGATTGGCTCCCGGTATCACTACAATGCTGTTATCGTCAGGTAAAAGTGTGATATTGGCGATACCAGTCGCTGTTTCCATCGGGAAAATGGTTTCCGTAGGCAACCCTTGCTGCGAGAGACTTTCGCATATCTCGTCTCCGAATGGGTCTTTCCCGATTTTTCCGAACAGCTGGACGTCTCCTCCCAATCTTCGGACAGCCACTGCCTGGTTGGCACCTTTTCCGCCTGGCAAGTATTGCACCTTATTACCGTGGATTGTTTCTCCTTTTTGCGGCATCCGGTCGACAGAAACGATAATGTCCATATTGAGACTGCCAATCACCGTGATTTTTCCCATACGAATTTGTCTCCCTTCTCTGCTTCTCTATTTATTTTACAAAACGGCTGTACCGTTTTTCCAATTTCTCCTGCAGAAAAGAGATGATAGAGCATAACGGCCAGTAAATGAGTGCAGCCAGCACATACATGGTCATCGTGTCGAAGGTCCTGCCGCCCGCGATCTGCGCTTTCTGAAACAGTTCCGGCACCGTGATGACCGCGGCGAGCGAGGTTGCTTTGACAAGATCCAGAAAAATATTTGTCAGTGGCGGGATCGCTATCCGGAATGTCTGCGGAAGAATGATCCGCCGGAGCGTCTGCCAGTAGCTGAATCCCAATGCATGGGCAGACTCCCATTGCCCCCGGGGTACACTATTCAATGCAGAGCGGTTCACTTCCGCAATATAGGCGGCGCTATTCAATCCAAATCCAAGAACAGCAGCGGCGTAGGCGGTGAGTTCAACCCCCGCTACCGGTAAACCAAAATATAAAATAAATAAAAACACTAAAATCGGCGTCCCTCTCATAAACGAGATATACACCCTCGCCGGCCAGCGCAACAGCTTTTTTTCAGAACTACGGGCCAGGGCAAGCAACAAACCCAGCACAAGACCGAAAGCCATTCCGGCAAACGACACCGCTATAGTCATCGGTACACCGCCCAAAACGAAAGGCAGATTCTCTAACGCTAATTCCACATCGAACAAGCCGCCAAAAGAAAATCCATTCAAATCAACCATGATTGGTTACAGGTCCAGTCCTTCGAGTTCCTGGATTTCACCCTCCGGTTTTTGTGAAGCATCTTCTTTATAAAATTTTTCCGCCAGCTCGGTCAATGTACCATCTTCCCGCATTTCAGCAAGTGCTTCATTGATTTTCCCGGTCAGTACATCCGCATTCTTCGGCATTACCACCGCCTGTTCAGTCGGATGGAACTTCAGTTCTGGATGCAGGTGGATGTCAAACTCCGGAAAAGCGGCGACTCCGAATTTGGATAGAAAGTAGTCATTGACGATCACATCGGTACGCCCATTGTCCACATCCCGTAAATAGGCTTCATTGGGAGCATTTCCATAGGTGACCACTTCTGCACCGTAATGTTCGGCGATTTGACTGTAGATGGTCGTAGCACCTCCGCCAGCTTTCTTGCCTTCCAGATCCTCCAGCGACTCGATCCCCGAATTGTCCTCTTTTCTTACGACCATTGTTGAATAGGAATACTTATAGGGTTCGCTGAAATTGAATTTCTCCTTGCGGTTATCTGTCGCTTCGATATCGTTGACAGCTACATCTATACGGCCGCTGTTCACTGCCGGCAGCATGCTGTCGATACCCATGATTTCAAAAGACACATCAAGACCAAGCCGGTCGGCAACCTCCCGCATCACTTCCACGTCATAGCCAGTAAGCTGGTCGGCATTTTCTTCCTCGCCTTCGTAATAAGAAGCAGCAACAAGGGTGCCGGAAGTGCCTGCGACAATCTCCCCTGCTTCCTGGATTTCCTTCCATTTGCTCGATCCTGATTCTTCAGCTGCATCTTGCGAGTTCTCTGCTTCCTCCCCGCAGGCTGCCAATAAAACCGTAAGGGTGACAACGGCAAACCATACTAATAACTTTTTCATTTCATCCCGCCTTTCTTTTTGTTATATATATCTATATACAAAAAGATAACAGCATAATCCTGTTAAATCAATATTTTTATAGACTGTATTCATTTAAAATTATCGCTGTTATATTTTAACTGTTTGAAGCTTCCCGTGCCGGGGTGGAACGATTATCATTTTTCTAATCATAAAAACCGGGCGAATTCAGTTAACATTTAGAATTCGCCCGGTTTTCGCTTGTTGGACATGTTTTTATCCCGGCCACCATCGTTCTCGTATTAAGGACGTTTTTCCGACCGGAATTTTTCATATAATGCATTTATTTCTCCACCTGCAATGATGATCATACCGGAAAGATAAAACCAAATCATCATCACGATGACCGTTCCCAGACTTCCATAGACAGCGGAATAACTGCCCATGTTGTCTACGTAATAAGAAAAGGCAAGGGAAACCAACTGCCAGCCCAGAGTCGCAAATGCCGCTCCCACTGCTGCATCCTTGAAAAACACTTTCCGATTCGGCGCCATCTTGTATAAGGCGAGCAGCACAATGAAAAACACAACAAAGGAAATCACCCAGCGCAATGCATTCCACAGCTGCAAAAAATCAGCTGACAGGCCGAAGAAAGAAAACAAATACACACCGATTGCTTTCCCGAAAATCGGGAGCAGAAACGCCACCGCAATCACCGATACCATCGCCACTGTCAGCACTACTGCAATCAACCTGGAAACGATAAACGAACGATTTTCTTCCACATTATAAGCAGCGTTCAAAGAACGGATGATAGCGTTGATACCATTGGATGCCGTCCACAATGTGGCCAGAATCGTAATCGATAGCAAACGGCCATTTCGACTTTCCGCGATGCCGCTAAGGTTTTCGTTTATCAGGTTGAACGTTTCTTCCGGTGCATACAGCGAAACAAAACGCATGATATCAAGCTGCGTCAATGGGAGGTAGCCAATCAACGTAATCAAAAACAGCAAAAACGGAAACAAGGACAATAGAAAAAAGAAGGCAAGCTGTGCTGCCATGCCCGCTACATCGTCGTCCAATATCCTTTTGATAAGCTGAATGACAAACTGAATCAACTCACGCACTGCCTTTTCTCCTTTTTCAAAGCCGGTTATTTGTACTGATTGTCATCATCAAGCTGGCTGACATTTTCCAAAGTGCTTTGCACCTGGTTCATTATCTCCAGCGCACTTTCCGCCCCGCTTGACAGTGTACCAGTTACATTCTCATAACATTCACGGACATTGTGAACAGCGACAGACGGGTTCCGCAAATAATAACTTGCACTACTGCCGGTTTTTTTCAAGTTTCCGACAAATTGCGTTCTCGTCGAACGGTCACACAAAGAAATCAACCCTCCGACAGCTGCACCGATAATCATCCCTTTTACTAATTTTGAATCACTCATCCAATCCACTCCTTGTCTTTAAATGATGGTCCAGTTTGATTTGATCCAAGAGCTTGTTACAGCCCTGGTAAATCAATTCATACACATAATCGAAATTCCCCGTGAAATACGGATCCGGTATATTGACTTCTTCGGCATCCTCGACGTAATCCATCAGTCTGGCTACCTTGGTTCCTTCTGTTTTCTCTCTGATAAAGCCAAGGTCGTTCATGTTGTTTTCATCCATCGCCACAATATACTGATAGTCGTCCCAATCTGCGGGCCTTACCTGCCTGGCAGTGATGCCCTGATAAGAAATGGCACGTTCGTCCAGAATCGCCCTGGTCCCTTCGTGTGGAGGTTTGCCGGTGTGCCAGTTGCCTATTCCAGCAGAATCTGCGGCAATTTCTTTTTCCAGTCCTTCTTTCTGGACCAAGTCACGAAAAATCGCCTCGGCCATAGGCGATCGGCATATATTGCCCAGGCATACAAACAAAACGTTGATCACTTGTTGTCCTCACCCGCTTTCAAAAAATCTGGTTGTCCTATTATAAATGTAACGTTTCTTATTCCGTTTTTCACGGAAAACACTCTAAACACAGTCCGTTTTCACTTCTGATGGAAGAGCTTTTGTTATTTCTTCTACTTATCCGATTAGTTTTCCTTCTCTTGGAAGATTTATTATGACTGCGCGCCCATCCAGCAAGCTGGTAATTTTTGTCCTTGACATTTTACCTAAATTTTCGGAAAATTTTAATAGTACGTACTACAAAGGGGGAAAAATATGGGGGAAGAAAGTAAGTTATTGGACATGATCAACACGATCAGCGGTTACGTCTGGGGACCGCCACTTTTGATTTTACTGGTCGGAACAGGAATTTACTTAACGCTCCGGCTTGGCTTTTTGCAAATACGTTCTTTGCCGTATGCCTTGAAATTGGCGTTCAGCCCGGCTAAGCAGGACAAAAAGTCAAAAGGGGACATCAGCCATTATCAGGCACTGACGACTGCTATGGCAGCCACCATCGGAACAGGTAACATAGCCGGTGTGGCGACTGCCGTGGTGATGGGCGGTCCGGGAGCCGTGTTCTGGATGTGGATTACAGCGGTATTCGGTATGGCCACGAAGTATGCAGAAGCAATCCTGGCTGTGAAGTACCGCGTCACCGACAGTAATGGTCAAATGTCCGGCGGTCCTATGTACTATTTAGAAAAAGGATTGAAAGCAAAGTGGCTCGGTGTCTTATTCGCGCTTTTCGGAGCGATTGCAGCTTTCGGAATCGGCAACATGGTCCAGGCAAACTCGGTAGCTGACGTTCTGGAAACCTCGTTCAGCGTTCCGACCTGGATTACCGGCGTGATTTTGACTGTACTCGTCTTCCTCGTAATCATCGGCGGAATTAAAAGTATCGGAAAAGTCACCTCTTTCTTTGTCCCGATCATGGCCGCTTTTTATGTCCTTGGTGGATTGATCATCATCATCTTGAACATCGACCTCGTTCCTTCTGCTTTAGGCACCATTTTTTCAGATGCCTTTACAGGAAGTGCCTTGGGCGGCGGTATTCTTGGAACCGTCATCCGCTACGGGGTGGCACGCGGTGTGTTTTCCAATGAAGCAGGCCTGGGTTCGGCTCCGATAGCTGCTGCCGCAGCGCGGACAGACTATCCCGGCAGACAGGCCCTCGTTTCCATGACCCAAGTATTCATCGACACCATCCTCGTCTGTTCCATCACCGGATTGACGATTGTCATGGCCGGACAGTACACAGGCGGATTGGACGGAGCCGATTTAACCTCTGAATCATTTGGCGTCTTTCTCGGAAATACTGGTACTTATATTGTGGCAATCGGTATTATCTTTTTTGCGTTTTCAACGCTTGTCGGCTGGTCTTACTATGGGGAAAAGTGTATTGGCTACTTGATCAACGACAAAGCGATCCCTGTTTACAGGATGATATTTGTTCTCGCTGTATTCGTCGGCTCTATCGCCGCTCTCGATGTGGTATGGGGAATTGCCGACATCATGAACGGGCTTATGGCATTCCCGAACCTGATAGGACTGCTCGGTCTTTCCGGAGTGGTAGCAGCCGAAACCAAGCGTTTTCTCAAAGTCGCCAGGGAAGAAAAAAATCAGCAGGATCAGCAAAATACGTATGGAGCATAAGAAAATCCCGCCTTTTTGGCGGGATTTTTAATATGGATAAAGAGGACAATCCAAGCTTATTCTGTGACCAGCATGCTTTCAAATTCCTCAGCTGGAACCGGCCTGCTAAAGTAATAGCCCTGATAATAATCACATTTCTGGTGTTTCAGGAATTCGAGGGCTGCACGTTCCTCCACTCCTTCAGCGACAACTTTGACTCCGAAGGTATGGGCAAGCTGGATCATCGCTTTGACGATCTCCGCGTTGCTCGGTTCATGGAAAGCATCACGGATAAACGATTGATCGATTTTCAAGTGATTGATCGGGAATTTCCGCAAATAACCAAAGGATGAATAGCCGGTGCCGAAGTCATCGATTGATAGTGTAATTCCCATTTCACGCAATTCATTCATGGTTTCTATACATTCTTCGGTATTTTGCATGACACTGTTTTCGGTTATTTCCAGTTCAAGACACTGTGGCGGCACGCCGGTTTCCTCGAGAATATTGCGGACTTTCGCCGTGAAATCTTTACGCTGGATTTCAAGCGCTGACACATTGATTGCCACTCGCTGCATCTTAAAGCCCGCTTCCTTCCACTGCTTTTGTTGACGACAGGCTTCTTTGATGACCCATTCTCCCAGCTGGATGATCAACCCTGTTTCTTCCGCGAGGGCGATGAAGTGCTGCGGCGATATAAAACCGCGTTCCGGATGGAACCATCTTGTCAACGCCTCCATACCGATGATTTCACCGCTTTCGACGTCGATTTTCGGTTGATAATACAGCGTCAGTTCTTCTTTGGTAAGCGCACGACGCAATTCCCCTTCCAGCAAAATAAGATCGTTGTATGTTTTATTCATTTCTTTGGAATAGACCAATTTTCCATTGCGGCCATTCACCTTGCAGTAATGCATGGCTATACCTGCATGATTGATCAGCTGTTCGGAAGTTTTTCCATGGGTGCCGAACCTGCTGATACCGATGGAACACGTGATGAAAAATTCTTTACCTGCTATGATCAGCGGTTTGTTAATCTGTTTAAGGATGACATTGCCTATCTGTTCCATCGCTTCATCGGTGCAATCATCCTGCAGAACAAAAATAAACTCATCGCCGCCATAGCGATATAGGTTGCCCTGTCCCCAGGTCACATCCTCGATCCTTTTGGCAATCGTGGAAATCACCTGATCTCCGGCAAACTGTCCCATCGCATCATTTATGTATTTGAGCCTGTCCAAATCACAGTAAAAAACAACAAATGGTCCATTGTCCTGGGCAATCCACGCATCTAGATCCTCTGCCAATTTACTGCGGTTCGGCAGACCAGTCAGCTGGTCGTGATAGGCTAAATGGCGTACTTGCTGCTCTGCTTCTTCCAGGGAAGTAATGTCGACAGCAGAACCTACCACTTCGACTACCTGTCCGTTTTCCCGAATGGGTGCCAGCGTGAAGTACAAATACAATTCGTTGAATTCCATTTTAAAATTTATTTCTTCGCCAAGAAAGGCGGCTTGGTATTTTTCTTTGAATCGTTCAGCCTGCTCAATCTGGAGAAAATCCTCCAGAAATATGCCTTCTCCCAGTTCAGTCGGTAAACCAAGCGTTTTGGCAAGTCTGCCCTTGATCATGGTATGAAAGAACCTGCCGTCTTCCTCCCGCCTCTGTACTTTATAAATCATATTGATCAATGCGTCGAATGTTCGTTCAAACTCATCCTCCATCGTTTTGATCAACCGATGCTCCATCTCTTTTTCTCTTGATATGTCTTTACGGAAAGTGATGAATGAACCTGGACTTCCCTCGCGATCCAACAAGGGGATGATGGTTGTCTGCATCCAAATAATACCGCCGTTTTTGTGACGGTTTTTCACCTCGCCACGCCATACTTTCCCTTCCAGGATTGTCAGCCATAGCTCGCGGAAAAAAGAATCAGGGTGGTACCCGGAATTAATGACCCGGTGCGTTTTGCCGAGAACCTCTTCGGCAGCAAATCCGGTCATCTTGCGAAAGTTGTCATCGACATAAGTGATTTCACCCAGGTTATTCGTGATGGTAACCGTAGTATCCGACTGCTCCATCGCATGTTTAAATTGATGAAGCTGCTCGAAATGGCCCCGGGCAAAGTTTTTCAATTCGACCATCAACCGCATGGATTCTTCGCGGTCTTCCGCAGCATCCAACCTATTGAATAAATCCTCGAGTTTGCGCTGATTAAAGCTGGGATCTAATTTTAGTAGTGTCATTTTAGTCACCTTTAGATTTAATGTCGATGTATGGCATATTACCCCTTAAGTATAAAGGAAAAGAAAGCGATTGTATATCACGAAAAAAGAGAAAACACGAACAAACCCGAAATCAATAGAAACCCGTCGAAAACCAGCTGCAGCATGATCAGCAGCACGCTTGCGGACGGAGGCGGGGACTGCTGCGGGAACGACGGACGGACGGGGACTGGGACGGACGGGTACGACGGACGGCCGGGGACTGACCCCCAACAAAGTAATGCGGTAGCGAAGTAAAGAGAGAGGGAGCGGATGGGCTTTGAACGCCCCGTTTGTTGAGCAGAACCTGATAGACTCTCCCTTTTTCATGATGAAAGCCATCAGCCTTCAGGCCAATGGCTTAATGCAAGTTTCACCTTCATTTTTGGGCGAATTCACGAATGTACTGACGTCATATGCCTGCAATGGCTCTGACGGTAGTTCCTCAATGAAACTGGTCACCTCTTCAGGATTACGCTTTACCGGAGCTATCCAGTCTTTTTCTGCTTCTTTAGGGAGGATGACCGGCATACGATCATGGATGTCTTTCATAAAACTGTCTGCTTTTCTTGTCAAAATGGTACACGTGAATAACGGTTCTCCGCCTTCTCGCTCCCATTTGTCCCACAGACCGGCGAAGGCAAACAAAGGACGCTTCGAGGATGAAATACGTTTCGGCTGCTTTTGACCGTCGGCATGTTTCCATTCATAAAAGCTGTCTGCAACAATTAAACACCGCTTGCGTGCCAATAAATTTTTAAAACTCGGTTTCTCATGTGCAGATTCGCTCCGTGCGTTGATCATTTTATAACCGATTTTCGGGTCTCTGGCCCATGAGGGGACCAACCCCCAACGCAAAAAACCTGCACTGCGGTTTTCCCCATTATGGATGATGGCCAAAACCCCTTGGCCGGGTGCAATGTTAAAGCGACTTTGATGACCTTCCAGCGGCTGATCCAAATCATATTCCTTTAAAATTTCCACTTCGCTGGCCTGCAATGTAAAACGACCACACATCCCGATTCTCCTTTCTGTTTAAAGACAGTTTCCACTTAGGGACAGCCTGCTTAGGGACAGTCCCCAAACCGCCAATATCCCACTCTTCAGCCAACGGCGGGGACTGACCCCAAAATACTGCGAAGAAAGGCTCCTTTTCGGTGTTAAATCCTGGTATGACAGTGTTTTATCGGCTGTTCGTCACCCCGGGGGACTGACCCCTTCCTTCTTGAAATGCCCGGCAAAACCCGGCCAGAGCGTGTTTGGGGACTGACCCCGCTTGTTGTCCCCGCTTGTTATATTCCGAAGCGTTTGTTGATTTTTCCGGAGTATTTTCTGAATCCGCTGTTTTTGTTCATGTTTTTCTTTTCCATCAGCATGCGAAGCTGTATTTCTTTTTCGGAAAGCTGTTTGCGATAGCCTTCTTTTTGCTCTGGATCCTTGGCCAGATCCATCATTTCCTGCAGCGATACCAATTCTTTCTGCAGGCGGACTTCGTCAGGAAGGTAACCGGAATTTTTCATCATAAGGTAGCTCGTGCGCATATCTTCCGGGATTGCCGACAAATCTTCCAGTTCTTGCTTTTTGCCCTTCCCGGGAAGGTCATCCAATTCTCCATCATGGATTGCTTGTTGGATTTTTTCCTCCGCCATACGACTCGCAAAATCCATTGCCATCCCTCCTCCTTTTTTGACGTTCCACTATATACCAATTATAACAGTGGCACTGCCTGAAGGCATGTAGCAAAATTTACAAGTAACAAACACGTTCTTTATTTTATATAATAGCACCTAGTTGAACATTAATTTAACCTTTTTACTTTTTCGTTGTTTTTTTAGATGTTACAATGTCCCGTGAAAAAATTAAGCTGGTGCTCACACAGCTTATAGGAAGCGTCAAAAACAATGGTTGCAGACGTTTCACGCTTAGAAAAAACGGGAAAGGATGATAGGGATGCACGTAGGAAGCAAAGGTTGGTACGTAAAAGAATTGAAGAACTTGGGTGTCCGCCGCTTGGAAGGACGCAAACTCGAGCGATATAAAAAGCCAGTACTTGCAAACCTATTAGAAGAAAAGCAACAGTAGGCTTTTTGAAAATGCGCAAAAGGCGGGAATTCAACTTCCTGCCTTTTTTTATAAAATGCCCGCTTTGCTAAAAAGCATCCTTTATGACCTGTCATTTTAGACAACCCTCAAAAACCAACGAAGCAGAATGATAATCGACTGAGAAGAAATTATGAGAAACCAATAAATCCCATGACTTTTCACCCCCATAAACAAATCGGCCGGGGAGAAAAGCTATAATTGAAAATTGTCATCAATGGAGGAAATTATATATGTTTTCTAATGCTGAGATCGGAATTGATTTAGGAACTGCAAATATATTAGTGTACACGAAATCTAAAGGAATTGTTTTAAACGAGCCCTCTGTGGTCGCTATTGATATGGACTCAAAAAATGTAGTAGCCGTAGGCAGCGAGGCTAAAGAAATGGTCGGAAAAACACCGCAAAACATTGTACCGATCCGCCCGTTGAAAGACGGCGTTATCGCCGACTATGACGTCACAGCCCAGATGCTGAAGGAAATCCTGAAAAAAGTCAGCAAAGTCGCCGGGCTGTCGATGCGCAAGCCGACAGTGGTCGTTTGTACACCGTCTGGAAGTACTTCTGTAGAAAGAAGGGCGATTCACAATGCGGTAAAAAGCTATGGCGCCAAGGAAGTGCATCTTATCGAGGAACCGGTGGCGGCTGCCATAGGCTCTGACCTTCCTGTGGACGAGCCTGTCGCCAATGTCATCGTCGATATCGGCGGAGGTACTAGTGAAGTCGGCATCATCTCGTTCGGAGGTGTCGTTTCATGCCGTTCTGTACGCACCGGCGGAGACAAAATGGACGATGAAATCATCCAGTATATCCGCAAGCATTACAACATCTTGATTGGAGAAAGAACAGCCGAAAACGTCAAAATGGAAATCGGTTTTGCCTTGATCGATCATGACGAATTATCCATGGATATCCGCGGCCGCGACATGGTTACCGGTCTGCCGCGTACCATTACCATCACTTCTACGGAAGTGCAAGACGCCATCAGGGAATCCTTGGAGGCAATTCTGGAAACCATCCGGACAACGTTGGAAAACTGCCCTCCTGAGTTGAGCGGGGACATCGTCGACCATGGTGTCACGCTGACAGGCGGCGGTGCACTGCTGAAAGGCATGCAAAAATGGCTGGCTAATGAAATCTCGGTACCTGTCCATATTGCTCCGAACCCGCTTGAATCAGTGGCGATCGGCACTGGCCGAGCACTGAAAATGATCAATAAATTACAAAAGGCAGCAAAATGACGCTGCCTTCACACCCACTTTGAGTGACACTCAATCTGCTCTTTTTCACACTTGATATCACCCATTCATATAGTGAAGGAAAAGGAGTGGATTGCTTTGTTCACTGTTGTCTCTTTTTACCGTGTAAAGAAGCATCGTACAAACCAATTTATTGCCCTTAATAAGCAGGTTGGAATGATAAATATGTCCCACGGCGCTATAGAACATGAAATATATATCCTTGCAAGCACCGATGCGGCAGCAGGCTTATCCACCTACTTACAAGTTGGAGAAGATGAAGACCTTTTGTTCGGACAAATCGTTTTTCGCAATCAGTCTCACTATGAAGAGGTTTCCTGTAAACTAAAGGAAGACGGACAAATCCATTCGCTCACCCGTGAATTAGCCGAGCTGATCGATATGTCGCAAATCGTGACAGCTTCCTTTTCATCTGACTAATAAAGCCGTCGCCTTCCGATAATCATAAGATTAACCGCCTGTAATCGTGGGTATAGGTGTACTATTGGAGAGAGCCTCCTGACAACCGTCCGGTTAAACAACTACATACGTTGGACAAGCCAGAACAGACACTTTGGATTGAGAGGTTGCGATATGAAAACAGCAGAACTACTTTCATCACTTAAAATCAAACAAATATACGGAACACTGCCCGCAGAAGTGACTGCTATCCATAACGATTCCAGGCGTGCAGAACTGGACAGCATATTCATCTGCACACGAGGTTTCACCGTCGACAGTCATGATTTTTTCCAGCAAGCAATCGATAACGGGGCTTCGGTCATCATCGCCGAAAAAAAACTGGATGTCGACTTGGACAAGGCTGCGCTTGTCGTTGTCAATGACACTTATAAAGCTACTGCTATTCTTGCCAATCATTTTTACGATTTTCCTTCTACAAAAATGAAGCTATTCGGCGTGACCGGAACAAATGGTAAAACGACGGTAACGAACTTGATCCATTCCCTATTGCAAAAAAACGGGAAAAAATCGGCTGTTTCCGGAACAATCGGTGTGGAATTGTCCGACGAGAAAATCACAAGTGCCAACACGACCTGCGATGCGCTGACCAATCAAAAAATCATTCAGCATGCGCTGGACCAGGGTATCGACCATATGGCCATGGAAGTCTCCTCTCATGGTTTAAGCCAGGGCAGACTTTGGGGTGTCGATTTCGACATTGTCGTATTCACCAATTTAACCCACGATCATTTGGATTATCATGACACGATGGAACAGTATGGCTATGCCAAGGGACTTTTATTTTCCCAATTGGGGCAAGACATGACCAAAACCAAATATGCGGTGCTTAATCGAGATGATGCATGGTTCGATACGTACAGGGCAGCCACTGCCGCAGAAATCATTTCCTACAGCCTGCGATCACCCGCAGATTTTCAGGCAGAGAATATCCGGTATTATCCGGATAAAACGGTCTTCACCTTACAATCCCCTGAAGGTTCTTTTACAGTTTCGATGAATCTGCTCGGTGAGTTCAATGTCTACAATGTTCTCGCTGCAACGGCCTCTTTGTATGCACATGGTGTATCGGTGGAACAGCTTGTCCAATTTATCGGGGAACTGCCGCCGGTTGACGGGCGGATGGATAAGGTTGATATCGATGCTCCCATATCCATGTATATCGACTATGCCCATACACCAGATGCAATTGATAAGGCAATTGACTCAGTGGAACCTTTTAAAAAGAATCGACTGATTTTCATGGTCGGCACGGGCGGTGACCGGGATGAATATAAACGGCCCGCCATGGCTGAAAAAGCCTCCCGTGCGGATTATGTCATTTTGACGATTAATGACCCGCGCTTCGAAGAGGAAGATACGATTTTGCGGGACATGGAAAAAGGGATGAAACATGCTAATTACGCGTTGATCGCCGATCGCAAGGAAGCGATCAGCCATGCAATCGAAAAAAGCGAACCAGGAGACATCCTTATTTTTGCCGGGAAGGGGCAAGAAGATTACCAAATCATCGAGGACACCAAGCATCCGCACAGCGACCGGGAAATCGTAGAGGAACAATCCCTGCTTAAATATGGCAGCCTGGAATAGCGCGTATTAATAGCTTTCATTCACTTATCATGTATAAAAGGACAGCCTATCTGATCAGGTGATTTAATCAGAGGCTGTCCTTTAACTGTTTTAAGCGATCGATATCTTGATAAGCTTTTGTTTCCAAGCGACGTGCATATAAAATCGCTGCCGGATGGTAAATGGGAAAAACACGATAGGTTTCTTTAGTCAGCCGGTAATTTGTTTGATCGAGGCCCGCCAGCTGCATAATCGGGATTTCAAACAAACGACCGGTAACTTCCTGCATGCTTACATCCCGGCCGGTCAACCTCCATACAGCAGTCTTACCCATCGGTATCAATAGTTTTGGGTTCACCTGCCGGATTTCTTCATCGAGGATCGGCGCATGAGCGAGTATTTCTTTTTTGTTCGGGGTGCGGTTGTAATTTTTAGTGACAGGCTTTCCTTTCACTATTTTTTCAACAATTTTGTAGGGTCTGCTTCGTACAGCGCTCGTAATGAACACTTCTTCTCTGGTGACTCCCAGCCTTTCCAAATAGCCGGAAAAAATCTTCCCTGCCTGTCCGGTGAACGGCCTGCCGATTTCCAGTTCTGTTTTTCCCGGCGCTTCCCCGACAAACATCAAATCGGCCTCTACTGGCCCGCGCCCCCGCACAAAGCCTTCACAAGCAAAAGGACGCATCCGTTCCTTCGCCAACTCAATCAATTCCTCCGAAAGCATCCAGTTCCCTCCTAACTGCGGGGTCAGTCCCCCACTCTATTAGCATTGCGTCTTGGTAAGTGGCGGGGGACTGACCCCGCGATTTTTAATCGAGGTTTTCGAGTACCTTTTTCAGGTTTTCTGCTTCTTCTTTGGTCAAGGTGATACCTTTCCCCATTTTTTCATGATCCGGATCCCAGTCGCGTATGTCATATTTCGGCTCCCTGCCATTCCAACTGACCAGGTTCAATTCCTTTTTCCATCCTTTCGGTGATTCGGATATGACTCCGATTGTTTCGATAATTTCATAGTCCAATGCTGCCATTATGGACGCCTCCTTTTCTTCTATCTTCCATGCAGCGACTCTGCTATACTCGAACTAACTACTATAATATCATTCCCTGGAGGGTTTCTTGATGAACCAAAGCTTTGAACTCACACCTCAACAGAAAGAGGATATGACTGCTGCCATTAAAACCTACTTTTCCAAAGAAAGAAACGAGGATTTAGGGGATCTTGCAGCATCGCTCATCCTGGATTTTTTTATGGAAGAACTTGCGCCGAAGTTTTATAATATCGGAGTGGAAGATTCCCACGCCTTCCTGTCTGCTAAGCTGGAGGATATCTTCGAAATACAAAAATAATCGGCCACTGTTACATCCATCAACGATTCTCCACACAGTAAATCGCAATGGTCTTATTCCACTTGGTGATATTTTTTATGTATTCCATGCCGATTCTCCTGGCAACCTTGATTGATGGATGGTTGTCAGGATCAATCAAAGATATCAATTTCTCACATTTCAAATGATCGAATCCGAATTCTTTACAAGCCATGGCAGCTTCCGTCGCATAGCCCTTTCCCCAATGCTTCCTGACGAACAAATAACCGATTTCCATCTGTACTGCTCCGTCGACCTTTTGCGGAACCAATCCGCACATCCCTAAAAATTCTTTAGTAGCCAAGTCCTCGACGACCCATAGACCGACGTCGAATTTCCGGTAATTATCAAGCGTCCAATTGATCCAAAAGTTTGCTTCTTCGTCATTCTTCATACTTGGATAATAGCGCATGGCTACGGGATCAGAAAAAATTTTCATGATGTCGGCATGATCTTCCCACTTCATCAAACGCAATCGCAAACGCCCGGTTTCCATTACTACAGCCATTCGGTCTCCCCCTATTCTTCCATCGTTGTCCCACTTTCATCCTTTCCCTCCAGCATACACAATAGCAACCGAACATGCACCCAAACAAAAAGCACCCCTCTTTCAACGCGCAAAAAGAAGTGCTTGCATATCTACTATTCAGTGAACCCCGGATTGCTTGTTATCTGTTCCATCTAAGTAAAAGTCGATATCCTCCACTTGAAAAAGATCAGCCTCATCCGCTACCAAGTCTGTCTCGTCCTCCAGACCCGCTTCCTTTGCCTCACCACTTGTCAAAATACCTTTATCCTGCAACAGGGAAAGCAGCTTTTCATTTGCTCGCTTCAGCTTGATGACTGTATCGGCCAAATCCTCTTTTTCCTGCTTTCCATAAAACTTCTTCAGCTCTTTGGTTTTGTCTTTTTCAACCAAAGTGGCTCTCCATTTAACAAAGTCGCCGTGATCGGAGTAAATGATTTTCCCAAAACGCATCGGTCTCACATAATCGGCGATCATTACATGGAAACCATCTCCGTTCTTAGCCGAACATTCTCTTATTTTATCGAGTTTCCGGTATTCTTTCCTGGTCAATTTAACATTTATCGTTAACATATACTGATCCGACTGCTCTTCTTCCCATTTATATGCCTGTAAGGGAATCCCATTGATTAACAGATGCAACGACATCCTCAGCGCTCCTTTCACTGTTCATCCAACTCTATACAACAAGTATAATACATTTGTCGCTGTTTGTCGGTATGAGCAGTCTATTCCTCAGGATAAATCGCTAAACATAAACAGAAAAAGCTGGTGGGTGATCTGGCTGTTGTTTATAACGTACTCTCAGCTTATCTGTCTGATAATCATTCCGCGGCATATCCCTCGGATCATTCGGATTCCGTGCCTTCAATTGGGTCAGATCCTGGTTGCACACCGGGCAAATCCAGCCGCCGATTTTGGTACTGCTGTATGAAGGCTGAGAGCAACGATTACATGTTTTTCGATACATGAAAAGAACCTCCTTCTGTGTCTATGAATATGCCATCAGGTAAGCTGCCATAACCAGAAACCATGCATCAGGCAGATAACCGAGTACACCACTGCCGCCGTACAGCCCAGTAGTCTTGCAGTAAGGGACTGCGGAAGCTTTTCGATAACACAAAAGCTGATAAGCATGGCGGACAGCAGCATTTTCACTAGCAAGAAAAAAAGCGGACCACTCTGGTAAAGTTCGTTCATCAACGGATTTGCTTCCGATATATAACCATGCTTGATTCCCAGGAAGGTGATCACGCCATCCAAAACATTTAGCAATGACAAGTAAAGGAAACACGCTTTCATTCCATCCCCCGTTTCTCCCTTGAAAAGCTCATCGCCCGGACCTTGGACAGACCCACAACAGAGCCTTATGTTCCTCTCTTTAAAAAAGGACGTTCTTTATGAAGAACGTCCTTTGTATAGAAAAAGGTCCTGATTATTGGGGGTAATGCAAGACCTTTTTCAACTAACTTATCTTTATGCCTTTCCTGCTGCGTCTGCTGTACAGATAAATAGCTGCCCCGATAAGAACCAACGCTGTACCAGCAAGCAATAGATTGAACATATGTGTGGCGGTATCCGGCAGATTATGTCCTTCACCAACTCCATCACTGTCCGTTTCACTTGAACCTGCTCCGGTATCTGGTGATCCACCTGCTGATGGATTTCCTTCTGCACTAACAAGGATGGAAAAATCACTGATCAGTCCCTGAAATTCATTGCCGAGCTCTTTTGGAAAATCCACGGTGAATGTCAATTCTTCTTCATCATTCACAGACAGCGGTCTTTTTTCTAAATCGGTAAACCCGGCAAGGCTTCCGCTGTATAAAGACTCTTCTCCATCTTTAACTTCGAGCATCAAAACTTTGTACAGTTTTTCCGATCCCGATTCGAACTGGGCTGAAAGGTAGTAGTCCATATCCCGGGATCCCATGTTTTGGATGGTGTAGGTCCTCGTTGCCCAGTCACCTGGTTTCATGTCGTCCACATCGAACAAGATGTCTTTTGGCAACGTTTCAATATCGATTTCATTACTACTTGCGAATGATTTGTGATATCCGACTGTGGAAAAAATCATGATAAAAACCACTAGACCGCAAGCAGTCGTAAAAAGAAGCTGGGCTTTGTTTTTCATCCATCTCACCCTCTATCTTCATCAATTATGATTCGGTAGTCTCTTCCTGTTTTGCAACAGCTGCTTTTTTGCTTTTGGCATCAAGCTGGGAAATGGTCTGCCAAATAGTGAATCCGGCATAGCCGAGCAGGAGAATTCCCGGCAATATCAGAAGCAATGCACTTCCCTCTTTAGACTGGGCAAAGCTTATAAAATAGCCGACATAAGGAACCGTGAATCCGCTGTATTCTCCGACTACATTTTGCGACAAAACCGGTTCTCTATCTGCAGCGTCGTTGTTATCCCCTTTTGTTTCATAAAGAACATTGTCGCCGCTGGTCGTTACGTCGACGATTCTATGAGTGATCAGCAGCTCTTCCTCTGTCTGAAATGTAATGACATCACCTTTTTCAAAACGTGTCATATCGCCGCCCGGTTTTACCGCAATGACTGATCCCGTCTTGATGCCTGGCTCCATCGATCCTGAAAGTACCGTTTTCAACTGATAGCCCATTACTTGCGGTTCACCGCCAGACGCTTTCGAGGAAATCACGACAAATACCATAAACAAGAGTGTCGCAAATAATGTGAACGTTACGAGACGGCTCAGCCACCTCATGATCAGCTTCATACTTTTCTTCATTCCTTGTCACCCTCGCTCTTTTCTTTGGTTTGCGATGCTTCCTTTTCTTTCCCTTTTTCCTGTTGATTTTCCGATGTTTCTGTTTGGGTGTCGGCAGCATTCACCTGTTTTCCCTCCGACTGTTCTTCTTGCTTTTGTTCCGATTCTACCTGTTTCTCTTCGGCCGCTTTGTCAGATTCCTGCTTTTTATCCGCTGCTTCTTCTTCCTCTTTTTCGGTTTCCTGGTCACTGTCTATTTCTTCCGTTACCTTATCTTCTGATCCAGCTTTTTCTTCTGCCGGCTGTTCCTCTACCTCTTCTTCCTTGTCGGCTTCTGCCTTTTTCGCTTTCTTGCATTCTATCGTAATCGTTTCGCTCCAAAGTTCCCCTTTGCCTGGATGTCCTTCGACCTGATAAGCTTTGAATTTATAGTTTCCTGGTTCTTCAGCTAAAAATGTCAGTTCGACCTTTTCACCATTTTTCAATTTCTTTACCGTGCCTTCATCTGATGCCAGTTCCAGTTTTTCTCCTTTTTTCGGATTGCCCTTGGCTGCATAATACACTTCATAAGTAGAGGTGACCTTCATATCTTCTCCGCCGTTTTTCAGTTTGACTTTGATTTTTTCCGGACCACACGCTTTCACTTTTTGATCTTTTTCGCCAAGGAAAGCCAGTGAACTCTTATCCCACTCATCCGTCTCCCACTCGCCAATCGGGATAGTCGTCATCGCTTCGGCGGTGTCGTGAAAGTACGCTCCGGTCGGAGAAGTGAGCAGCGCAGCACTGTACACGGCGGCATACCACATTGCCAGGATTTGCAGGGCTATCACAGCTTTTTTGTATTTTCTTTTATATTTTGCTAAACGCGTGCTTCGCATGGGGAACCTCCCTGATTTTTATTCTTTCTTATCAATATACAAAGTTGATTGCCTATTCATGAGAAAGAATAAGGATGGAAAGGTGAGGGCTGCTCACCTTTCCTGTAAACCGACTTATCTTCTTTCGCCAGCTTCTTGATGGGCTTCGAACGTCCACTCAAGCTCTAGAGAGTCTCCTTGGAACTCGTTTTGATCTTCGCCGTTATCCACAAACTCAAATTGCACGTAAAGTGTATCGGAGTCGCCAGCCTGCAATCCATCATTTTCTTCCAACCATGGAATGAAGATATGATTTTCCACGGCATCTGGAGACATCGATTTCAATTCGCTCAATGTAGTTTCATAGATAATATCATCGGAAATTAAATCGTTTGGCGGAATAGTAGCCTTGTCGTCGTTCCATAGGAAGTTAACTCTGATATGTTCGCCGAAGTCTTCGGTGTTGTTACCTTCTGCATCACCTACAGAATAGTCAGTACTTAACAGAACTTCCGCAATATCCAAAGATCCTGTGTTTTGCAGCTCAAAGGATCTAGTCATCCAGTCACCTGGTTTCAAGTTATCGACATCGATGATAGTAGTCGGCTCTGCATTCAAATCCAATGTACCTGCAGCAAAGGTGCTGTTTGTTTCGGCAGTATCACTGAAATATGCATATGTACCTCCCCCGATCAAAGATAATCCAAGCGCGGCCGACATAACTCCCATACCCAATTTCTTTTTAACGCTCATTCTTTCTCCTCCTCTTTCTTTCCTTTTTTTATATTTTTGAACTCCTACCTACTGGAGGAGTTACAAACAAGGAACGCCGTCGTTCGTTATTCGTTCTATATCGTTCTTTTTAAAGAACTAACAATTGGAGTATATGCCATTATTGCTCGATTGAAAAACCGCAAATTCGTCCGTTTTTCTTGATTAAGAACGAATATCGTTCGTTTTTACGAAATTACGCTTATTTTCTTATTATTTTGTATTTTTTATAGAACGCATTGTTTTATATAATGAACAAGACAGCACTGTATGCATTTGCTCTGTTCTTTATTACAACCAAAGATGGGAAGAAAGCCATGATTGGTAACCGGGTTAGAAACCAAAGAAGGAAAAAAGGGTACTCGATTACAGAGCTTGCCAGGGCGGCGTGTGTATCAAAGTCTTACTTAAGCTACATAGAGCGTGACATACAACAGAATCCGTCACTGCAAATACTATCCAAGATTGCTTCAGCGCTTGATACGAGTATTGATTACCTGCTGGACCAGCAGCCAGAGGATAACAAGAAGAATGAAACACCCAAACTGGATAAAGAATGGGAGGGGCTTTTTCAAAAAGCGATCGATGAAGGCATGAGTAAAGATGACTTTCGGGATCTTCTGGAATACGTGAAATTCAAGAACTGGCTGGATGGAAAAGAAAATGTCCATAATGGAGGAAAACAATGAGAAAAACGAATGAGCAAGATTTTCTGGACCAGGAATGGATGCAACTGATCATCAGCGCCAAAGGACTTGGAATGACACCGGAGGAAGTGCGCAGCTTTCTCCATACCAACGGCAGGATCGAAGAGAGAACAACAAAATAATGAAAAGAGCCTGAATCACGCAAAGGATTCAGGCTCTTTTCATTATAAATGGCTTTTTGATGATTTTTTTTGGAACTAGCACTGATTCCACCCAGGTTATGATACATTTAAAGGGAAACCGACATATTCTAAACAAAGACAACCAACCGAATGGAGGTGAGGTGACACATGTACATTTCGGAACTGAACGAAAGCAAACTGACTGATGCCCACTTGGAATCTTTATTGTTTACCGGCGTTGAAGATGACAACCAAAACGGTGATTGTATCGTAGTGGCCGGCAGTAGCATGGCAGTTCAGTACCGGCTCCCCAAGGCCGTCGAGCTCTATAGGCAAGGGCGCGCCGGGAAAATCCTGTTCTCCGGCGGTGTGACATGGGGGGCGAAAAATCATCCGGAAGCAATCGAATTAAAAAACGAAGCAATGGCGTTGGGGATCCCGGAAGAAGACATTTTGACCGAAACCCTTTCCCGACATACACTGGAGAACGTACTCGCCTCGCTGCTCGTGCTGGATCGCACCTTCCATCTGTATAAAATCGAAAGACTGATTGTGGTTACAGCTTCCTATCATATGAGAAGGCTTCATTTGACAATGAAAACCTATATGCCGGACTGGATAGCTTTTTCCTTATGTCCTGCAGATGATCTTCTAACCGGGAAAAACAATTGGTTTCAGACTGAACAAGGAAGAAAACGCGCCTTTGCCGAAGCTGTTAAAATCATTCGTTATGTGAAACAAGGAGCTCTAGTAGATGAAAAGATCACCGAATGATAAGAGAGGTGCTACATGATGTCTCAAGTAGCTTTTGATGAACTGATAGACAAATTCGTTCGTTATGCAGAAAAAAACGAAAACATCCGGGCCGCCTTCATTGTCGGATCCAGAGCCAGAGAAAAAATGCCGGCAGATGAGTGGGCAGATCTCGACCTTGTCCTTTTCACTGAAAACCCGGAACCCTTTTTAAATGATAAAAAGTGGCTTTCACACATCGGAAGACCTGTTATTACCTTTCTGGAAAAGACTGCTGTAGGAGAGAGCACGGAACGAAGGGTCTTGTTTGAGGGAGGACTGGATGTCGATTTTGCCTTATTTCCAGTAACAACGTTATCCAGGATGGAAAAAAATACGGAAGTACTCCATGTTCTCGCCAAAGGCGTAAAAGTAGTGGTTGATAAAGATGACATCACCCGGTCGATCATCCAAAAAGCGAAAGCCCTACCGCCCGATAACCAAAGGGTGGCACACAGGGATATTGAAAATCACATCCATGATTTTTGGTATCATGCCTATCTGGCGACGAAAAAGTTACGGCGTGGAGAACTGCTGGATGGGAAATCCATTTGTGATGGCTATATGAAAGACTGTCTTATTCGAATGATGAAACTGGAAGTAAATACACAAGAAAGCGCCGACATCCAAGTTTGGCACGGATATCGTTTTTTTGAAAACTGGGCAGGGTCAAATGCCTGTGAACAGTTCAAAAGGCTTTACGCCCGCTACGAGCAGGAGGAAACGTGGGAAGCCTTGAACAATACTATGATTTTTTTCCATAAGATATCGACTAACGTATGCAGAAGATTAAATATCGATTATCCTGATGAAGCTGCAGAATATGCAATGAACCTGGTAAACAGGCTGAATGACAGTCGTGCTGACACCTAAGAAATGCAGAAACGGTCTCCCCGCCTCCTGCAAGCAAAAAGGACGCGAAACAGGCGGGAACAGACGATAAAACGGATTTCTCTTTATAACTTAATAAAAACGCTTGGATGCTGATCCAAGCGTTTTTTACTTGCAGAGTTTTACAGAATCCAATGTTCGATCGCTTTGGCAACTCCGTCATGATTATTATCGGCGGTAACCCAATCGGCAGTCTGCTTTACTTCTTCCTGGGCATTGCCCATCGCTACTCCCAGTCCTGCTTCCTGAATCATTTTGATGTCATTGAGGCTGTCGCCTACAGTCATTACCTGATCCAGTGTGATGCCCATCAGTCCGCAAATTTTTTCTAAAGCTCTCGCTTTGTTGATACCAACCGCATTGATTTCGATATTCATCGGATGGGAATTACTTAGCTCGAGCAAATCGTTATCTTCCAATTCTTCGAGGATTCGATCTTTGACCTCTTCGCTGTCGATATCGATGCCTACCTTGAGCCATTCGTATCCTTCCAGGTCAGCCGGAAACTCTCCGCGGAAGACTTTTTCCGTGGATGCCATCCACGCGCGCGTTCCGTATCGCTCATTAAGATCGACCAACTTTTTGATGGTCTCGATATCTAAAGACTGACGGGATACCAGTTCGCCTTCTGACGTCCAAATCTCACTTCCATTTACCGTGATCAAATAAGAAGAAAGATTCAAAGAGATTGCATGTGCTTCGCATGATGACCGATGCCGTCCAGTGGAAAGAACAACCTCCACCCCTTTGTTACGGGCTTCTGTAATCGCCTTGCGATTTGCCTCCGAAATTTCCTCATTCGAATTCAGCAACGTCCCGTCCATATCCAGTGCAATTAATTTTATGTCAGGTTTACTTACCACCAAAACAACTCCTTTTAGTATGAAATCATCTGTATTAAATCCTCGACCCTCCCTATTATAATACAAAACGCCAAATCTGCCAGTCCAGCCAACCAGCAGCAGTAGATGAGAGGACGACGGGGGTCCGACGCGAGGTGGCGACGAGGGGTCAGTCCCTCCTACTTTTGGATTTGGCTGTTTTTATAAGAACAGAAGAGGGGGAGGGACTGACCCCAATCCACCGAAATCCATCTGCAAATGAAGCGACAATGCTGCCAGATCACTATTTTTCCTGGTTAAAGGTCTGTCCCCAGAATGATTATTTTCTCTGATTATATGCCTTCGGGGTCTGACCCTCCGCCTTTTCTTTTACCCGGTTTTCCGACAGTTATTCCTTTTTGGGGACTGACCCCGTTGACGGACCCCGCTACCTCCCCGCTAACTGACACACAAGCCTTCTCTGTTACATTGACGATGTGATGGTTTCTTGATTTGGCTTTTCCTGGGTAATTTTAATCATTCTGCTTTTATGCAGGTTAAGATGGAAGAAGGATGGGTATATTTTATATGTGCACATAATGGAAGTGAACATATATAGAGTATTTGACATTCCACCGGCAGAATGTTATATTTAAAAATAGACTTCGCCAATGAAGTAACTTTTAAAAATGACAAGTCTCATTAAACTGGCATTCTGCTTAGTTTTTAGCAACACTTATTCACACTGGATCGGCTTCGGAGCCGTAAGGATGTAAGAGAGGTAGGGCTTACGTCGTTTAAGTTTTAAAAACATCCAGGTGGAACATAGACCGCGGCAATATATATTTGGTTTTGATACTTGTTAGAAAAACAAGTTGCTTATAGTGTTCATAAAATTAGGCGCTCCCATTTTAATTGGGAGCGCCTTTCTAATTCACGCTTATCATCCTGGAATCTAATTACCTGTCCTTGTATTCTTGCACATAAATCGTGCAGGCCCTTCCTGAACATTTGCTGATTTATATCTTCGTGATGTCAATTTGTTTGAACAACCTGTCGCTTCCCTTAACGTTCAGCATCAAATAAGGTTTTTCACTTCGGTACATACAGCCCCCGATATAACAAGGCCTTTTCCAGCAGGGAAATAAAATCCTTTTCCAAATCCAGTTCAAGCGCCTTTAAATAAGCGTCCATCAAAATATCATCTGACAAGCTATCAAACATTCACATCACCTTTAACCAATAGTTATTTCATACCGTTTAAAGTTGAGTCTTGTTGCAACAGCAACTGTAGCAGCACCGTTTCTTTTTCAACTATCTACTTATCCATAGGGATAATTGCCTATAAACATCTTACTAAAATACCTTTAGTATTTCAACGCTTACAAAACACTATTTATAGTATCTTCGATTGTTCACAAATACCATGTATATTTCTAATATAGAGGTGATCGTATGCACCAGAAGCCAATTTCAAAAGTAGTAGGCGAACGGCTCAGAGCAATCAGGAAACAGCAAGTACTAAGCCAAGAAGAGCTGGCTCATTTGTCAGGATTGCATCCCACCTATATCGGCCAGCTTGAAAGAGGTGAAAAAAATCCAACCATCAATACCATTCATAAAGTCACCCTATCTTTGGGTATTCCCATTTCGGAATTATTCCGTCTCACTGAGAATGTTAAAGATGAACAGATCAATATCCTCTTACATTTAAACCAATTAGGCGAAGAAGATCGCCAAGCACTCATAAAAATCATCGATGTCATGATGGAGTGGAAAAAACAAAACAAGTAAGGGGCCGGCCAAAAGCATGGCCATCAAAGCAAAAACGAACAAATTTGTTTTGGGTACTATGCTTTGTTCCAGCCTCCTCTTTTTTTTACGTGCTCCTCCCCCAAAGCCTCACACCACATCTCCCATCTAGCTTTACCAAGCACAAGATAAACAACCCAAGCGCTATATATTCCTTCCCAATCGCCTTACAGACAGCTGTATTGACCGAGAGTCGCTCTCAGCGATTTTGCCAATACAGCTTTTGTCTATTAGGGTTGAAAGTGAAACAGTTTTCTGAATGTTCATTAAAAAGGAGGTGGCCTTCTCTGCTTGGATAACCGGACGCCAAAACATAGGAGAGTATATCCGCGGAGTCCGGATTTATTGGACAGACTTAGAAGCTAGTTTTCTTACTTAGCAGAAAAGCAGATTGAATCATTCCAAAAACGAAAAATCAAAAGGGAGTGGCGATTTATGCAAGATCTATATCCGTCCAGAAAAAGTCAGGAAGTCAGTATTATTCCAAGAAAGGACCCGGTCATTCATGCAGGAGAAGGTCAAGAAAATCATTCTCCACTTACACAAGAACAGATAACCTCGTATGAACAAAATGGATTTTTGATGTTGGAGAGTTTCTTTTCGGAAAACGAAGTAAAAGAAATGAGCAAAGAAATCTACGGCCTTGCTGATGAATACAAACAATCGGACAAGCCGGAAGTCGTCCGTGAACCGACCAGTGAAGAAATCCGTTCCATTTTTGCCGTACATCAGAATAGTGATTATTTCGATAAGGTTTCTGCAGACCAGCGGCTGCTGGATATCGTCAATCACTTGCTCGGCGGCGATGTCTACGTCAACCAGTCACGGATCAATTACAAGCCAGGGTTTACCGGAAAAGAATTCTACTGGCATTCCGATTTCGAAACGTGGCATGTAGAAGACGGAATGCCGCGGATGCGTGCGGTCAGTGTATCCATTGCATTGTCTGACAACTATTCCTTTAATGGCCCGCTGATGCTGATCCCCGGTTCCCATGAGCATTTTATTTCCTGTATCGGGGAAGCACCGGAAGACCATTATAAGAAATCGCTGAAAATGCAGGAGTTCGGCGTACCAGATCATGACAGCATGACTTGGCTGGCCAACGAATACGGCATTTCTGTACCGACCGGTCCTGCAGGCAGCGTGCTGCTGTTCGAGTGCAACACGATGCATGGCAGCAACAGCAATATCACCCCTTTCGGCCGCAACAATTTGTTCATGGTCTACAACAGTGTGGAGAACAGATTGGTCGAACCGTTCTCGGGAGCAGCACCTAGACCTGAATTCATCGCTTCCAGGAAAAAGATGCCTGTGCTGGGCTGAGAATTACTGATAAACCCTCGATGGCAGCTATAACCATCAGCGTAAAAAAACGCTGGTGGTTTTTCTTTTGCAAAAATGACCGCTTAATTTTAATAATAAAAGAATTTGAATAGCCTTCTATAAGTCTGCAATGTCAGGAGGAAAACTCTTCCTCGGTCTAAAGTCTTAGTCGAGATACATCCGCGGATCATTATGCGACTTATAAAGCAACGGTAAGATATACATGCATGCGATGGAAAAGCACGTGTTAAACGAGACACCTCAGTTTCCCTTAAGCATTCATGAACTTTTTACTGTCTCTCCTCAAGAAGTCAACACCTAAGGTTTACCATGGGTCTTAAGCACTCCTCTTCTGCTCAATGCTTCGCAGAGTGGATTTCGTTTCCAATGTGCCTGTTTCGCAAATCGTTAAAGGAGGATGTAAATGAAGTTATTGGAATTTTTTTTAAAGCGCAAAATTTTAATCGGACTCTTGGTAGTGCTCATCCTGATGACTGGAAGCTATGCTGTCGTTAAACTGGACAAAGAGCTGATGCCAGCCATCGAAATGGACGGAGCCTATGTAGAGATGCTCGCAGGAGAAACGGCTGCCGCTGATGTGGAACGTTCGATTACGACCCCAATCGAAAAACAGTTACTTGCTATTGATGGGGTTACAGATGTTGAAACCACCACAGGCATCGGGAGAAGCTCATTCCAATTAACCTTTGAAAGCGGCAAAGGCGATGCCGTTTATCCAAAGGTAGAATCAGCGGTTAATGCAGCTGCAGCCGACATGTCTGCAGTCGATCATATCGAAACCGGCCGGTTCGGAACCAGCCAGAGCTACGAATTTTATATGGATGTTTCCGGCGGACAGATGGAAGAGATGACAGCCTTCTCCAAAAATGTACTGGAGCCCAGGCTGGAGGATTTAGCAGAAGTTCGCGACGTATCGCTCTCCGGTATGGAAGAACATGAAGCTGTCATTGCTTTTGATCAACAAAAATTATCAAATCATGCATTGGATACCCAACAGGCAGTTCAAGCTATACAAGCCGCCAATAGCGAAGCGACATTGGGTAGTTTCAGCGATGACAAAGACGCCCCTTCCCTTCGCTGGGATACCACTTATACCGACCTGAAGGATATAAAGAATACCGAAATAGCGACGACTGACAGGGTTGTCCGCGTAAAAGATGTTGCCGAGGTTTCACTGGAGCCTGTTCAAGATGGAGCATTCGTCTGGAAAAACGGCAGCAAGGATTTTATTTTTGTTCAAGTAGGACGTACAGATAATGTCAGCCAAATCGAAATGGCCGAAGCAGTCCGCGCCGAAATAAAAGAAATCGAGGATGCAGGTCTGGTCGATGGTTTCGAGCTTCATGAAATGGTAGCCCAGGCTGACTATGTCCAAGAATCCATTGACGGCGTCAGCAACAACATTTTGATCGGCGGTATCATTGCCATTGCTGTTTTGCTGTTATTCCTGCGAAATATCCGGGCAACCGCAATCATCGCCTTGTCGATTCCGACTTCCATCCTGTTGACATTCACGGCCATGTGGCTGTTTGATTATAGCTTCAACATGTTGACTCTGATCGGACTCGGATTGGGAATCGGTATGATGGTCGATTCATCTATCGTCATCCTCGAATCGATTTATCGAAAAAAAGAAGCCGGATTGGAAAGTCGACAGGCGGTATTGCAAGGGATAAAGGAAGTGGCTACCGCCGTTTTCGCTTCCATGCTCACTACGATTGTCGTATTCCTTCCTATCGGGTTGCTTGGAGGAGAAGTGGCACAATTCATGATCATGTTGTCGCTGGTGGTCGTTTTCACCTTGACCAGCTCGGTCATCGTTTCCTTTACGTTGATACCCGCTCTATCGGAAAAATTCTTGACGTTCAGGAAAAAGCAAACCATCCAGAAGGAAGGCAACGTATTCCGGCTTTACCAGCGCATGCTTGCATGGATTGTTCGAAAAAAACGTTATAGCTTGTCGGTAATCGGCCTGTTCTTCGTCATGTTTGCCACATCCTTGTTCCTTGTTACCAAATTGCCGATGACTATCATGCCAGATGTATACAACCGCTATGCTGAGTTGATGGTGGAAACGGAAACAGGGATTTCACCGGAAGAAAAAGAAGACTTGGTTCTAGAAATGAACAACAAACTGCAGGCAATCGATGACGTGGAAACAAATTATGTCATGGACAACGGCAACATGCTCTACGCGATTATCAACATGACCAAAGGGGAAGACATCACCCGTGATCAAAAAGACATCAACAAAGATATCATGGCCACCCTGCGCAGTCTCGAAGACAAGACGCCATTGACCAGTGTTCAAAGCGCCATGTCCGGCGGCAGTGGTTATCCAGTTCAAATCCATGTAGCCGGGGAAGACTTTTCGGAATTGAACGGGATTACCGAGCAATTTATCACCGAATTAAAAGAAATCGACGGAATCGTCGGAGTCACCCATTCCATGGAAAACGCTTCTCCAGAACAAGTTGTGGAGCTGGATAAAGAAAAGATAGAGGATGCCGGTTTGTCCCAAATACAAATCAAGCAGTATATTGAGCAAGCATTCCTGGACGTCCCGGTCGGTGAAATGACTACCGAAGATGAAACGATACCGCTCAAAGCAACCTGGGATGATGAAACGGCTAGCCAAAAGCAGTTGCTGGAAAAGAAAATTCCTACAAGCGATGGAGAACAGGAATTATCCACTTTCGTCTCGCTGAGAACGGTGGAAACTCCAAATCAAATTTCCCATACTAACGGAGAACGCTATGTCTCCGTATCCGCTGATATTGAGGGGAAAGACCTGGGCACAATAAATCGCGAAGTACAAAAGCTGATTGATGACTATGATTTACCTGGCGGCTATTCTATATCGACCGCAGGAGATTTGGAACAGCAGCAGGAATTGATGATGGATATGGCAGTGATCCTCCTTCTCGCTATTTTCCTCGTCTACTTGGTAATGGCCGTTCAGTTCAATCATCTCGCCCACCCGCTAATCGTTATGTCGATCATCCCGATGACAGTGGTTGGCGTCATCGTCGGTTTATTTCTAACACAACGTGAATTAAGCATCATGTCTGGCATGGGAATTGTCATGTTGATCGGCATCGTGCTGAACAATGCAATTCTACTGATTGACCGAACCAATCAACTGCGCAACAACGGAGCAAATGTGGAGGATGCCTTAGTGGAAGCCGGAAAAAACAGGATTCGCCCGATATTCCTGACTACACTGACGACTGCAGGCGGCATGCTTCCATTAGCGCTGGCCACCGGAACCTCCGGAAACTACCAGGCACCGATGGCAACAGTGATCATTTCCGGCCTGCTGTTCGCTACTTTTATCACGTTGTTTCTGATTCCGGCAGTCTACCGGCTGTTCACCCGCAATAAAAAGAAACAATATCCGGAGCAGAAACCGGAGAATGAAACAGAGGAAGAAGCAATATAACCAATGGTTAGATGAAAAGTCTGTGAGGAAAAATCTCTCACAGACTTCTTTTGTTGAAAACCTTTTCGAATATATGCTATCTTCTACCGCTAATCCGCAAACCGATAACTTGCAGCACCTTTCACCTCAAGCTTGACCCGGAATATACCCCCGGCATGCGGCTGCCGTTCCAGTTGTTCTGCTGTTAAGTGTTCCCGGGCGGTGGTGATATACAATTCATCCAGTTCTGCTCCGCCAAACGCACATGACGAAACATGCGCCGCCGGCAATTCAATCGTCTGGAGGCATTCGCCGGTGTCGGGGTCCCATCTGCCCACTCTGGAACCGCCCCATTGCGCAATCCACAGCATGCCTTCCTCGTCGATCGTCAATCCGTCCGGGGCTCCCTCTTCTTCCGGTATATGAATGACCGTTTTTCGATTGGAAATGGCGCCTGTTGCCGGCTCATAATCAAACGCATCAACCCTCTGGGTGGGCGTGTCCGCATAATACATCGTGTTTTTTTCTTCAGACCAGGCTAACCCGTTGGATATCGTGACATCCGACACCATTTTGGTTACCGTATAGTCTGCATCCATCCTATACAAAGAAGCCGCTCCCGGTTCTGCGTTCAATGCCATCGTTCCTGTCCAGAATCTTCCCTGTGGATCACATTTCCCCTCATTAAAACGACTCTGCGGTTTGTCTTCTTCGGGATTGATTATCAAAGACAATGCTTGACTTGAGGGATTCCACCGATGAATTCCATGATGCATCGCCAAAAGCAGATTCCCGGAAGCCGTCATGGCGACAGCGCTCACAAACTGATCAAATTGTATCGTTTCATCCTTTCCCTCTCTCGGAGAAAAAACATGCAGCTGATGGTTATTGATATCCACCCAATATAGCTGTTGCCGCTCTGCATCCCAATGGGGACTCTCTGCCAACTCTGCTTTGGCATCCAATAGTAAGTCTGCTTGTATTTTCATCTGTATTACCTCCTCCTTCTCATTGAAACCGGGTCGGGACGGACTCACCAAATTGTATATCTTCTAACAAATAAATATCCCGGGCAATAGAGAGGTCCCTATTACCCGGGTTTATCTTGTTATCAGCCGGTGTTACGCAATCCGGCAGCAATCCCGCTGATGGTAAGCAACGCTTCAACCAACAGGTCATCGTCCGGCTCTTTTTGTTCCCGCAATTCCTTAATCAGATTCACTTGCAGTAGATTCAACGGATCCACGTAAGGATTCCGGCGATGAACCGATTCTTGTATGTTCACCGTATTGTCCAGTAATTCCTGATTTCCAGTGATTTTCAACAATACTTCTTTGGTTCTGTTATATTCTTCGACGATGTTACCGAAGATACGCTCGGCAATTTCCTTATCCTCCACCAATGCTGCATATTCCTTGGCTGTCGTGATGTCTGCTTTCAACAATGCCATTTGCAGGTTATCGACAGTTGAACGGAAAAACGGCCATTTTTCATACATTTCCTGTAACTGATGTAAATGTCCGGCGCTTTCCGAAGCATAGGAGTCCAACCCAGTGCCGGCGGCGTACCATGCCGGTAACAGCTGCCTGCTTTGCGTCCAGGCGAAAACCCACGGAATCGCCCGTAAATCTTCAAACCTGTCCCGATTTTTCCGGCTCATCGGTCGGGACCCTATATTTAAGGCACCTAATTCATTCAGCGGAGTAGCCTGTTTAAAATAAGTAAGAAAGTCAGGATCACCGAATACGAGTGACTGATACTTTTTCAGCGAAGTATTGGATATGTCCTCCATTATGCTGCGCCACTCTTTTTCCTCCCGCTCGTTGCCGCCGGCCAAACCGACCGTATTATCGACCGTCGACTCCAGCAAGGTGGAAGTAGCTTGTTCTAAACTGCGGTAAGCAATGTCCTCCAGCAAATACCTGGACGACAGCACTTCCCCTTGTTCAGTGATTTTGACTCCGTCACCCAGCGTTTCTGGCGGTTGCGATAGGATACTGCGATTCAACGGACCACCGCCTCTTCCCTGCGAGCCGCCGCGTCCGTGGAAAAATTTCAAACCGAGTCCGAACTTTTTCGCCACGTCATGTATTTCCTGCTGCGCCCTGTATAATCTCCAGTTGGCGGTAAGCGTTCCGCCGTCTTTACTGCCATCAGAATAGCCTAGCATGATTTCCTGCTGGTCTCCGTGCTTTCTTAAATGGCTGCTGTAACAGTCCATCCGGAACAAAGTTTCCATGATTTCCGGTCCGGCTATCAAATCATCGACTGTTTCCAAAAGCGGAGCCACGTTCAAATGAGTTTCCACTGAGCCATCAGCATGCACCCGGTAAATACCCGCCTCTTTTGCCAGGACGAGAACTTCCAATAGATCACTGGCAGATTTCGTCATACTGACCAAATAGACGGTGATGGCATTCCGGCCGAATTCATCGTGGGCGTCTTTGATCATTTGAAAGACCTTGAGCATTTCCTGGGTCTCTTCAGAATAATCCTCATTCAACAATAACAACGGACGAGGATCATTCAAAACTTCTTCAAGCACTTTCTGCTTTTCCGTTTCCGACAATGAAGCATAATCCTCCGCGATATGAACTTTCTTCAGGATTTCTGTTACCGCAGCTTCATGTTCTCCACTATGGTTACGTACATCAAGCGAGGCCAGATGGAAGCCGAATAACTGTACTTGTCTGATCAATTTGCCAAGCGCCTTCCACTCCCGGTCGACCGGCTGGTGTGATTGGACACTATTCTCAATCAATTGCAGATCTTCCAGAAGCTCAGCGGAATCCTTGTAGCCGATTGACGATTTCCCTGTCTCTTCAAGCCGCTTCAACATTACCGCAAATTTGCGCCGGTATATTTCTGCCTCGACCGCCCATGCCTGGCCTTTCTCCATGTAATCTGCTTCGTCTTTTTCTACTGAGGCAATCAACTCTTCGCTAATTATCACCCGTTCAGTCGAATGGCTGAAACGCTTCATCAGCTGAACAATGATTTCTTTGTACTTCTTCAATGCCAAATTGCGTTGTTTGTGTAAGGTTTCCCAGGTAACCTCCGGCGTGACATTCGGATTTCCGTCCCTGTCGCCGCCGATCCAGGAACCAAAATGCAGGAAGTTCGGCACTTTCCAGGTGGTGCTGTCGAAGTTTTCCTTCAACTGTTCTTCCAGCTCCTGATGGATTTCAGGCAGTACATCAAAAAAAGTTTGATCGAAATAATATAAGCCGTTGCGCACCTCATCCATCACAGTTGGTTTCCTGTGTCGCAGCTCATCCGTCTGCCAGAGAATGGTTACCTCGTTCACCAGTCCGTCTTCCAGCTCCTTCCGCTCTTTGCTGGTAAGCTGGGGCTGATCAAGCTTTTGCAACATACTGGCGATCTGTTTTTGAATTTCCAGCACAGAATGCTTCGTCGCTTCCGTGGGATGCGCAGTAATGATCAATTCCAGCGACAACTCATCAAGCACCTTTTGAATGGTTTCCTCATCCACTTGTTTGTTTTTCAACGAAACCACAGCGCTTTCAATTGAACCGGGCTGTGCCATTTCAGCTTCTTGAAGCTGATATTCCCTGCGTCTGCGAATACGATGGTTTTGCTCGGCTGCATTGATCAAATGAAAATATACCGAAAACGCACGAATCACCTGCTGACGCATGGGCGGCTTCAAGTTTGCGATTTCCTGTTTCAACGCTTTATATGTTCCTTCATCATATTCATTACGGAGCTTTTTAGTGGTGACCCGGATCTTTTCCACTTTTTCCAAAAGTTCAGGTCCGCCATGATGCAACAATACTTCTCCAAGAATATTCCCCAATGCTTTCACGTCTCGCCTTAATGACATACTACTGTCCCTTTCCTTTTCTAAAGTTTGCAAAGTGTCACCTTCCCCTAAATCTTCTGAATTTCGAAAACGTTGTCTTATCACTATTCTATAATGAATCGGCGAAAGTATCACGGAAAAACCATCAATCAATCTATAATCGATATAGATCGATTAAATATCAATCTATCAATTAGATTATAAGGTGACATTTTGCTTGATTCTCCACCTACAAATCAAAAGAAATGGTTTCGGCGGGAAAATACGTTTTCTGATAACTGCTTATTCTCAATTCTATCGGTTTCACTTCTTTTGAACCGTTACCGCTCAGGGTGTAAGTGTTTTCCAGGGGAAAATAACGGAGTTTCTCCATTTCGTCCCATGTTTGAACCTGATTCGGATCAAATTTATTTCCTTCTTCATCAACCAGGATGCCATCCTTTTCCTCCTGTGAAACCGACACGCTTTCCGGTTCCGTACGTATATCATATTGAACCCGTTCAAACTCCCTGTCTTTATCCCAACCTTCTTTGATGGTCAGGCTGGTTTCCCCATCGATGTTTATATCGGTTATCGAAATTTCCGTCCCTTTAAAAGAAAAAGATTGGGGCTCTTCTTTGTCCGGATCGATCGGAAAGGATTCATCCGTGGTAATGTACTCTTCGAGTCTGGCTACACCAAGCTGCAAAGACTCCTCCGGGGCTCGGTACATGGAGTCGAACATAGCCTGTGAATGCACCCACTGGCTATCCCGGTGCTGTTCCTCAGCGTACACCAACCCCAGGTCTTCCCGCTGATATGTTTTCTCTTCACCGATTAACCGGTCGAAATAAAAGAACCTGTCGCTGCCGTCCGGACCAGGCTCATATTTGTAATCGACCAACGTTCCAGTCGGCGCGATCCTTACCTGATCGATGACAATACGGTTTCCTTCAATGTCTGCTTCCACGTCTACAGGCTTCTCGATTATTTCCTCTTTGTCTGCTTCAATGGTGAACTCCCATTCGCCATCCAGAGCGGGCTCCGCTGAATGAGGACCACCGTACGGGTACGGATCGTTTGAATCCGCCAAGTCTTCCGCGGAAACCTCTCTCAGCATGTTGATTTGCAAATCAAAAACAGCGCTGTCTTCTTTGATCGGCGCCAAGGTAATTCGTCCACGATATTTGCCCTCCGGCTGCTGATCGCCATCCTTCAAACCATTGACAAGCTGGCCATGAGAACGCCCTATATCAAAAACGCCCTTTTCACTGTTGACCCGTGGTGGCTGGGAATAATCCAGCC
This sequence comes from Sediminibacillus terrae, assembly GCF_009602435.1. Lineage (GTDB taxonomy): Bacteria > Bacillota > Bacilli > Bacillales > Amphibacillaceae > Sediminibacillus > Sediminibacillus terrae. The sequence goes on along the minus strand of NZ_VZDQ01000025.1, from coordinate 281,758 downwards.
GGAGCAATCTATTTTCTGCATGGTCCTCCACTTCATAGTATACGAAGGTCTGCAGGTCATCGGCAATTACATGGGTGATGGTTACTTCCACGTCTTCATCCCGCTGGCTGACATGTACTTCATTTCCTATCCCGTATTGTTCGATTTCCGCCACACTGTCTTCTGTCGGCATTCGCATGCTCTTCCACCAACCTGCCACTTTGTCCACTCCGCCAAAAGCAAAAGCCGCAGCTGCCAAACATAAACATCCGATCATTACCATTCCCCAAAACCGCGGGGTCGTTTTGGCAAGCCATTCTTTTATCCCTTTTCCGCTGTTCAACCGGTATTCCTGGAAATATTGGCGACAGTCAGGACATTGGCTGACGTGCGCTTCCAGTTTTTCTCTTTTCTTTTTGGCCAGTTTTCCTTGTTTATACTTTTTGACTACCCGTCTGGATTGTTCACAGTCGATATCTTCCACCTACTTTTCTCTCTCGATTCCCTTTTTTCTATATTCGACAATATCCTGTTTTTTTCCTGTCTCCTTCTACTTTTTCCCGTGAAGGGAAATAACTTTTTACTGCGACCGGATTAGAAAAACTAACGAATGACCTGTTTTGTATCGTATAATGGGAGGAACATGGATGGCATCATTACTGCCGGGAAAAGGACGGGAACAAAATGAGAGAATGGAAGCTGGCCGAGCAAGCTCTATCACAAATCGAAGTTCATTCTACAGAGGACAATCAGCTGGTAACCGTCACTGGCAGCATCGATGGGTTGACGATTGCGGGAATTGGCACGGATGCGGCAGTACTCCGATTCAATCCGCTGCCCGGTTATGCCTTCAAACTCTATGCGAATGAAAAAATCACAAAACGGGCGATTGAATATCAAGTTTATCAGCAGCTTGGACGAAACCGGCATTTCCCTGTCTGTTATGGCGCCGGGGACCGTTATCTTGTATTGAGCTATGAACCTGGCATCACATTATACGATTGCCTGATCCGCGGTATTCCGATTCCCCGCCAATTGATAGCGGACGTGGAAGCTGCCCGTCAGTATGTACGATCTTCAGGCCTCAATCCAAGGGATATCCATCTAAAAAACATCCTGCTGCAGAACGGCAGGGCGAAATTGCTGGATGTGTCTGAATATAGTAAGTCTGGCAACGACTATCGTTGGGATCATTTAAAAAAGGGCTATGACTTGTATTACCACCTTATCGAAGGAAAACCGGTTCCTATCTGGTTGATCGATCGAATCAGAAAATGGTATCAACCCGGAAATGGCCATGCACCTGCTTTTGAGGAAGTCGTCAAACGTGCAGCCAGGCTTTTGAAGCGGAGATGACCGGGTAATGTGCGGGGCATGGAGCGGGAAATCGGACCAGCTCCTCACTGCATCTAGGATAATTATACCTGCGGGTCCTTTGGTATCCCGTCACAAATAAAAAGAAGCAGATGACTGCGTGCCTGCACTCACGACAGTCGTCTGCTTCGTTATTAATTGACGCTGTTTTCTACGTCTTTCTCTTTCAAAGCCTTGCGGAGAAAGTCGGTAAGCTGTTCGCTCATTTCTTCATCCTGTAACGCCATTTCGATGGTGCTTTTGATGAAACCGAATTTTTCCCCGACATCATATCGTTTTCCTTCAAAATTATAGGCGAATACACGCTGAATAGTGTTCAGATGTTGAATCGCGTCAGTAAGCTGGATTTCACCGCCAGCACCTTTTTCTTGCTTATCAAGGTACATGAAAATTTCCGGTGTCAGGATGTAACGGCCCATGATTGCCAAGTTGGATGGCGCAGACCCTTGAGGCGGCTTCTCCACAAAATCGGAAACTTCATACAGGCGACCGTTCTCGCTGGAAGGATCGATGATGCCGTAACGCTGTGTCTCATCATCCGGTACGGATTGCACGCCGATTACCGAAGATAACGTTTCATCGTATATGTTCATCAGCTGCTTCAAACAAGGGACATCCGATTGCACGATGTCATCACCCAGCAAGACAGCAAACGGTTCATTTCCGATGAACTTCCGTGCGCTCCACACTGCGTGCCCAAGCCCTTGTGGTTCTTTCTGGCGGATATAGTGAATGTCGACTTTTGCAGGCTGTTTGATTTTTTCCAGTAAGTCATATTTTTCTTTTCTTCTCAAGTTTTCTTCCAGCTCAAAGGAATAGTCGAAATGATCCTCAATTGCGCGCTTCCCTTTACCGGTAACAATGATAATGTCTTCGATGCCTGCTTCCACCGCTTCTTCCACAATGTATTGAATCGTCGGTTTGTCCACGATTGGAAGCATTTCTTTCGGCATTGCCTTCGTTGCAGGTAAAAATCTTGTTCCCAGCCCTGCAGCTGGAATGATCGCTTTTTTGATTTTGCTCATTTTATCTCACCCTTTTACTGATTTTTTGTCCGTACCATGATTCGTAAAGGAAAAAGCCCTTCCCGGCTTATGCCTGGGAAAGCTTCTTCTTTTGTTCATCTTATCCATTTCTATTATAACAGAAGGTAAATTTTTTCATAAATTCATTTTGCTTCAGTCAATTCCCAAATCATGCAGAATATCGCTCGCCCAGCGGTCGACGTCGTGTTCAAACACGTGATCTCGCATGGTGCTCATCCGGCGTTTCTGCTCCTCTTCCGATGCATCCCATGCCTCTTTGACCACTTCTTTCATGCCATCGATGTCATGCGGATTGCATAACCACGCGTCTTTCAGTTCCTGGGCAGCACCGGCGAATTCACTTAAAATCAGGTTCCCATTACCGAATATGCGGGAAGCGACGTATTCCTTACATACGAGATTCATCCCGTCACGGATCGGCGTTACCATCATCAGATCGGCGATACGGAACAATGCCGCCAATTCTGTCCGGTTCAAGGAACGAGGGATATAGTCGACGGCCGGTAGTCCGAATCGGCCAAACTCGCCGTTGATGCCACCGACCTCTCTCTCCACTTCTTCGCGGAGTTTGGCATAACTTTCAACTCGTTCACGAGATGGCGGTGCCACTTGGACGAGCACCACTTCCTCCGGGTCCAGCATGCCATCAGCAAGCATTTCGCGGTAGACCTTCAATCGTCGATCGATGCCTTTGGTATAGTCCAAGCGGTCTACGCCAAGGATGATGCGTCGGTTGCCCAGCTCGCTTAGGTACCGATGAATCAATTTTTCCACCTCGGCACTGCGAGCCAGTCTGTCATATTCCTTACTGCTTATCGAGATAGGATAGTCGTCGACTTTGACTTTCCGGCCGTCTTTGGCCACCACCGTATTTTCCGTCGGCGATAGTCCGAGGAAGTCACGAGTCAAGTCCAGGAAGTTACGTGCCGCTCCTTGTACTTGGAAGCCAATCAAATCTGCTCCGAGCAGTCCCTCGACCACTCTTCGTCTCCATGGAAGTTGGGAGAACAGTTCCTTTGGCGGGAAGGGGATATGCAGAAAAAAGCCGATTCGAACGTCCGGCCGCAATTCCCTTAGCATTTGCGGGACAAGCTGCAGCTGATAATCCTGGATAAACACTGTTCCGCCCTCTGCCGCTTCTTTGGCAGCAGCATCGGCAAAACGCTGGTTTACTTCTACGTATTTATCCCACCAGCTTCGATCAAACTTCGGCGTCACCATGGCATCGTGGTAAAGCGGCCAAAGCGTCGCATTGGAAAAACCTTCGTAATACTCTTCCACGTCCTCTTGTGTCAGTTCGATCGGCACGATTTTCATGCCATCTTCTCTGAATGGCGCTGGGGGTTCACTGGTGCCGCCCGCCCAGCCAATCCAGGCACCTTCTCTCTTCTTCAACATTGGTTCCAATGCTGTAACAAGTCCGCCTGGCGACCTTTTCCATTGGACATTTCCATTTTCATCTGTATAACTATCTACCGGGAGCCGGTTGGCGAGCACAAGAAATGTCGAACCCTCCTGCTCCTTTTTATCGGCTTTGTGTTGTTGTTTGTTTTGATTTGTTTCAGCGTTATTTTCCTGATATGTGCCAGTATTTCTATTAATTTTTATAGATTTATTATCATATGTCGGATTTCCTGTTTGTACTTCTTGTTTGGTAATCGCGGATGAACCTTCTGGCGACCCTTTCTCTACGTTTTTCACTGGTTTCATTTGCCATCCTCCTTAATATTGTCAGAAAAATAACTGGTAACCAATAGATACCCATTCTTTTTCCGGGTAAAACAAGTTTTATTTTGGCTGGACTGGCAAGATCTTCTTTGCAGGGTGAAATTGAGGCGAAAGTCCGAGAATGAAGATAATGCGCGGAGAATTTTTGCTGGTCTAAAGGCATATAAAAGAAGAACTTGAAGTCTGAATTGTATATAGTAAGTCACATTATAGATGAATTGTTAAAAAATTGTTACAGTTTTGGAAGGTAATCTGACAACAGTTTCTGCAGTCGGCCATTTCTTCATGTCAGATTGCCAGCAAAAATTCACAATTGGAAAACCACAAGGATACTGTAGTTATCTTAAGCAATATTATGGTAGAATATTGTTGAAAGCTGTCCGGACGCCGGACTGCTATTTAAGTAAATTAGGAGAGTTTATCATGACTGAAATGAATGATAAAAGATTGGAATATAGAAAAAAAAGGCGTAAACGCAAAAAGAGAAGACGTTTTCTCGTCATCTTTTTATTGCTTATACTCGCCATCGGGGGTTATTCCTTCTACCAATGGTATCAAGCCAAGTCGACTGCCGAAGAGAAGCAGCCAAAGGAAGAGATCGAATTTCACGGAGCAGAAGAAACTGCCGACAATTTTAATGTGCTGATGATGGGGGACGATTCCCGTGGAGATGAGCCAGCGCGGACGGATACGATTATGATCGCCCATTATGATTCCAGTTCGAAGCGTCCGAAAATCGTCTCGATTATGCGGGACACTTATGTTGAAATACCAGGTCACGGCTATAACAAAATCAATGCAGCTTATGCGATTGGTGGTCCTGACTTACTGCGCGAAACCATCAGCCATAATTTCGGAGTGGATTTGCACTACTATGCCATTGTCGGTTTTGAAGGGTTTGTCGATGTGGTCAATACAATTGCCCCAGACGGAATCGAAGCAACGGTTACACCGGAAATGACCCAGGACAAAAAAGCACTCGGGGTTCAGCTGGAAGAAGGAACGCAGAAACTGAATGGAGAAGAATTACTGGCTTATGCGCGCTTTCGTCACGACAGCCAGAGTGATTTCGGCCGGGTACAGCGCCAGCAAGAAGTCATCCAGAAGCTTACCGACAAGGTGAAAAGCGTCTCGACGGTCACCAAACTGCCTGAATTGGTCGGATATGCTCAAGGGTATATCGACACCAATGTCCGCACCGGTTTGATTACCAGCATGGCAAAAGATGTGGTGTTGGGGAACACGAAGGACTTTGAAACATTGAGAATTCCTGAGGACGGTTCCTATGAAAACGTGAGATATGAAGGAGTAGGACTGGCATTATCGATTGATATGGAACACAACGCAGCCTTGATGCAGGACTTTTTACAAGATGAATAATGACCAAAAGCAGGACGCCAGACCAGGCATCCTGCTTTTTCTTTTGTTTGGAGAGTTTATTCGTGCTGGGTGCCCTTATCTCTCAAGTGCTTTTGCTTACCGAGCGGCGGGCAAGGTGCTTCCGTCTTTTATCAATCCTCGTCTTTTACGTCAATATCTTCCGGCAAGGGTTCAGCAAGGTATTCCTGGATCATCTGCTTATACTTCTCTACTTCTTCCAGATGGGAAACAAACTGTTCCTTGTTGATCAGATACTGCTCGCCATCATGGATGGCCCGGATACGATTGTGCAAAATCAGTGTTTCAATCACCGATTCTTTCATGGACAAATATTCAGCCGTTTCTTTCACCGTCAAATACACTGCATCACCCTCTTTTCTTCTGAATTTCCGCCCCCTCCGGCTGGATCCCTTTTCCTATTCAAATAGATGTTCCCTTCTATTGTGGCAAAAACCAGCATGGATTACCAGCCGTTATCCCATGGGAACAACTCTAGTTTTATACTGACTCGATCCCCCAGTTCTTAAACAAGCCACCCCCACGATATATTGTAAATAAGCAAGCAACCAGAACCGGGGTCAGTCCCCACAACCAGATTCTACCGGACCGTACCCAGGGGGGACTGCAGGGGGGACTGACCCTCACAGCGGTATTTTCCACCATTTCGAGAAGCGGAATCACTCTTCAAGGCCGCCCCAAAGCGAAATTGCAACTTTGAGGGTCAGTCCCCAAACAGGAACGAACTGAAAACATCGGATTGGGGACTGACCCCTTACCTGGACCCCTTACCTAACTCTCTGCTTCTTATTCTGTCTCTATCCATCAAGCTGAAGAAAGGAGGGGGATTATTGAGAGGGATGGATTGGCAGCTGGTGCTATTTGTGGGTACTTCTTTGGTGCAGGAATATTGGCTGTATTTCGGCCTGCCCCGGGTTTATTTTTGGGATGTCGAGAGGGAGCTTTATCGTAATACAGAGGTTCCTGAGGATGATGATCATCGTGCGGCATAGCTCCTGTCAATGAACAAAAAAAGCAGCCCGGTGCATGAGATTTCCCTTGCACCGGGCTGCTCCTTCTTTAAGCATTTGTGGTTAGCTTGCTTTAAAATAACGCTCGCCTACGATTTCACTGAATTCCTCCACATTTGTCCTTAACAGCATTTTTTCAATTATTCTGCCGTTTTCAATGGTAAGAACAGCAGGAAAGTCAGTTATCCCATAATTTTTAATCACCGTTTCTGATGTTACCAGGTGGATTTGCTCAGAAAGGTGAGCTGAATTCTGCACCATTTCTTCTTTAGAAAAAATAAAGACATCAATACCAAGTGTCGTTTGTTCTTTTATATAGGAAAGTATTTCTTTACATTTAGAACAAGACGGCTGCAAAAACAGGAGGACTGCATTCTTGTCCGCTCTTAACGTCACAATGGCATTTCTGTGATCGTACTCACGAAATGCAGGGGCAACGTCCCCTTCTGTCACGTTGCTCCCCCGTAACTTGATGTTCATATTCGCTTCTAGCTGATTCAACTTTGTTATATAAGAACCTACCAATCTCGCCAGCAGAAAAATGATTGCCATCTGAATAATCATAAACGTCCAAAGCAACAATTCATTAAAGTTGGCCATGTGCATCATCTCCAGTTAAGGATTTGTACTCACCATTCATATCTCCTATTTTCGAAAGAGTCGCAAGCATCAACAGGATAACGAAGCTGATCAGCAATGAAAGGAATAGTCCATATAAATCATGGAAAGGGAAGAATGTATGGTTGAACGTGGTAACGACCATTCCAATCAACGCAACATTCCTCAGAATCAAAAGGTATGACATTCTATGGTTTCCCAGTATGCCTCCACATCCGCAATCCATCTCTGTATTTCGTTCGATCAGGTTATTAAGCACTGCAATCGAATAGATCACTAACAGGATAACTGCCAAAACCAACCCTGCCCTTCTTTGTATAGAAAACAGCAGCGACATACTAACGAAAGCTTCTCCGATCACCGCCGCCATGGCGGCGCTTTTAGCAATCATCCCATTCCGCTTAATAATTGTTTGAACCTTGGTGCCGAAAGATTTGAAAGCGACGATTTTTGATGCAGCGGTAGAAATAAACACCAATATCAATGTCCATGTAAAAGCAGAAGTCAGAAGTTCCATTCAACCACTCCCTCTCAGGCCCGTTTCCGTTTGATACCATTGCGCCTGGGTGTTATACATATCGTAATAGCTTCCCTTCACTTGCATGAGTTCTTCATGTGTGCCAAGCTCCTTGATTCGTCCTTTTCCCATCACCAGAATCCTGTCAGCAAACCTGGCAGCGGACATTCGATGTGAAATGTACAATACTGTTTTATCTCTCGTAATCTGTTGAAATTGATTATAAATTTCCAGTTCGGATATCGGGTCTAGCGATGCGGTCGGTTCATCCAGTACAATGACTTGGCTGTCCCTGTAAAGCGCACGCGCTATGGCCATTTTCTGCCACTGTCCGCCTGAAAGCTCTTCTCCCTGTGTCAAAAATCTGCCCAACTGGGTATCATAACCTTCCTCGAACTCTTCGATAAACTTACCTGCACCGCTCAATCTGGCTGCCTGCTTCATTTTTTGCTCATTTATTTGGTCCAACTCTTTCCCGACAGCAATGTTTTCACTAGCTCGAAAAGAATACCGGATAAAGTCCTGGAAGATGACCGTTGTGTTTTTATGTAATTCTTTTTCACTCATTTTCGTCATGTCGATTCCATCATAGAGAATCAAACCTTTGGTCGGCTGATAAAGTCCAAAAAGCAGATTGACCAATGTTGTTTTCCCTGAGCCGTTTTCTCCCACGATTGCAATTTTTTCCCCTTGTTTTATCGTGAAGGAAATATTTTCAAGCGTATCATTGTTTGCATTTGGATACCGGTAGGATACATTTTCGAACCGGATTCCTTTTTCCAAAGCAGCCGGGAAAGGCAATGTTCCGGAATGGTGGCCGATACTGCTTTCCTCGAAATCAAGAAATTCGAAATAATCACGGATATAAAAACTGTCTTCATAAAGGCGGGCCAAATTATTGGAAATTTGCCCGATTGCTTCCTGGGTCCCCTGTACTGCCTGTCCAATCGCCACAAACTCGCCGATCTTGACCGTCGTCGTTCTGATAAGCCATATAATCACGAGGGCTGCCCCTGCATACATCAGTGCAGTCAATGAATCCAGCCCTATTTCTGCATATTGTTGTTTCTTGATCAAAGCTAATTTTTCACTTGCATTTTTATGGTATTTTTTCGACCATCTGCCGAGTAAGTAGTCGGCAATCCCAAACAGCCTTGTCTCTTTTGCAGCCTGCTTGTTGTTCATCAAATATTCAATATAGTTGATTTCTCTGGCGGCAGGGGTTTGCATGAACATCAGCCAAAAGTTCTTCCTGCCGTAAATTGCCTGGACGATAAATATCGGAATTGCTCCAAACACGCTGATGACAACCAATATCCAGTGAATCGTAAACAAAAAAACAAGAAAGGATACAATCTTGATAGCCGCCTCACCGATATTCAGGAGGTTCCTCAACGGAGTTAAAAACTTTGCCCCAGGACTGCCGGTAACCCGCTCCAAATGATTGTAAAACTCCGGAATATCGTAAAAAGAATATGGAGCAGCCATCGCTTTCCGGGAACTCAACGCTTTTAAATCATGTTCTAAAACAATTTGCACCTTGTCATCCATGAAACTCTTCAAACCGTCCATTATCGAACTAAGCAACATAATGGAAAATTGAATGGACAACAATATGAAAGCACCGCTAAAGTCTGCGCTTTCCTGTTGGATGATTACCGCCACAGTGTTGATCAACTCTTTCATCACCCAAACAAGTGCTACAGGCGCCAAACCACTGACAATGGCAAATATAATGGAACATATCACCCATAGCTTCGCTCTCTCCCAAACAAAGCCAATGGCTCTCAGCATGCTTTTAAAATTCATGGTATTCGCCTCACTGCTTCTGATTGTTATAGTCTACGCCAACCCTGGATACCACTCCCTGTTCATCATAGCTAATAAAAGCAGGTGTAAAGGTGAGTTTCATTTTATTAAAATGTTCCTTATTCAACCGGTTCAACCTGATCACGTCCTTGTATTTATCCACAAACCTTTCTGTTTCCCCCGACGAAGTCTCGTTCACATACAAAGACAGGTTAGCAGGATAATTATCTGCATGCTCGATAATCTCCTCGAGCACTAAGTGACACGGTGGACAAGAGGGAGATAAAACAACAACACATCCCTTTTCTCCAGGCTCTGCCGGAACGGTGTCGATATAGTCCGTCAGTTTTTCTCCTTCTAAGATGCTTCCTTTGAAAGAATCATGTTTTGCACTTTCCGCGTGAAGCTGTCGAAAGCTTCGCAAAATCTGTATCAGGATGATGAGGGCAAACACAAACCAAAGCAGCATTATTCCGTATTCCACTGGTCATCCCCCCTTTAATTGAAAGAGGAGAAGGCGGCAGCCTCCTCCTGGATATTAACATCCGCAATGCTTAAATACGGGTTTTCCTCCAATTTCCACATAAGTACCTTGATAAGGGGAAGAACAGCGGTAATCACTCAGGCAGTAAACCGGAACTCTTTCAGGGCCTCCAGGAGATTTTACACCAATTAATTTCGAGAATAATTTTGACATAATAACCACTCCTTCTACTATTTTTGAGAATATTCTCATAATTATCGTAGCATGACTCGTCCCGGAAAGGTATTGAGAAATAAATGTGAAGAAGTCCCCTGTTATAGAGTGCTTTCTCTTTCCTTTTTCTCAACTTTTTATGATCGGAGAAACGCAATAACTGGAAAAAGAAGAAAAATTTATTGTATTGAGAAAGTTTTGAAAATATAATTGGAATAATAGTACTTTTTGACATTATATTTCTCAATACAATGTTTAGGAGGAACTTGTTATGATTGGAGATAAGATTAACTATTATCGAAGACAGCGCAAAATGACGCAAGAGGATTTGGCACAAGGGATATGTTCTATTTCCTATCTAAGCAAAGTTGAGAACAATAAGATGGAACCCAGCGAGGAGATTCTCTCCCTTCTGTTAAGAAGGCTGGATATTGATATCCCTCTCGAAAACAAGCAAACATTAAGAGTGCTGACGGAGGCAATCTTTCATTGGTATGAGGTTCTTCGGGAACAAGACATGAAAGCAGCCGATAATCAATATGCCGGGTTAAAGTCAAAAGTTAAAAACTCTACCAATATAGAAATCAAACTAACATTTGCAGTAGTTGAATTCCGATATTTTTTGTTGAAGCAAGATTTTAAACAAGCACAAAATCTAGCGGAGTTCTTACACCAATATCAGGATGACCTTCCCCCAAAGCTGGCCTATTACTACCATTCTTTCAACAGCATTTACTTCTATCTTCAACATGACTACCCACAGGCATTAAAGTTTTGTAATAAAGCAATTGATTTAGGCAACCTTATTGCAGAAAAAATAGAACCAGAGGTTTATTACCAGGCCGCCTTGATTTACAGCCGGCTTGCCAAAACGCCTCTCGCCATGTCACTGGCCGAAAAAGCACTCTACTCATTCACGGAGACAGGTAATATTAAAAAATGCATAAGCTGTCAAATTATTATCGGAGTTTGTTTAAACCGGCTGGAGCAGCCAGAAGAAGCAAGAATCAAGTTCACAAAAGCCCTTCATTTGGCTAGAGAGCTCAATTTCATAACCGCCCAGGCTTATCTTTATCATAACATCGGAATGTTACATAGCAGCTTACATAATAAACCAGCGGCAATCGACTGCTTTTCCACTAGTTACGAAATTAAAATTAATCATCACATAAAAAGTTATCTTAATACTGTTTACCATCTAGCCCAAGAATTTTCCTCTATGCAGGAAAACGATCGAGCCCTTGAATGGATAGCAAAAGGATTGTCCAACTGCGAGAAGTTGCCTGCCGATCGCAAGGATTTCTTAATGCTTTGCATTTTAAAGTACCAAATTCTTGGTGACGTGGAGCAATTGGTACATTTTATCCACAATGAGGCCATTCCTTTCTTTAAAAAAAGTAATCTATGGTTGCAGGAATGCGAATGTAATGAAATTCTCGGCGATTTCTATTCAAAAGCACATCATTACAAAAAATCCAGTTATTATTTTTCTGAGTCGAACAGGCTCAGGAAAATGAATACAATATAACTTCAAGGAGGATGTAATAATGAAGAAAAAATTAGTCATTTTATTTTGCACTGCGATGATGGTACTGCCGATCATGCTTATGGAAGAGGATTTGCCAGATCCGATCGTCCCCCCTTCCCAACTGGATGTTCAATAAAAAGTAACCCACATCAAGTCTGACGCTCAGGAGGTATTATGAAAAAAATTCTGCTATTCTTACTATTACCACTCGCGCTGATTGCTGCCTGCTCGAATGCAGATTCAGAAGAAAACTATTCCGTGGAAGACGCCCGGAAAAACGATGATGTGATCGCCCAGCATCAAGCCAACAGCTTTCAAGAAATTGCCCAAGGTGCGGTCGAAGTCGAAAATGCCGACAAGCTGGTGCAACTGATGAACAATGTGGAAGAAAACAAGGAAGACGAACTGACAATTTCTGTATTTGATCTCGACGGCAGCCACTACGAAAATAAAATTTCCTATGATGGAGAAACAATCACCTTTGAAAATAACTATGGCAATTATGAGCAATCCCCTGCTGGTACATACGAATGCTCCTACATATCCCAACGGGGCCCTATCGTCTATCTAAGTTCATGTACTGCGGAGGATGGAACAGAACTATCTACGATGATCGGGTTTGTCGGAACAGAGGAAGCATTTCGCGAAGCGCAAAACTAAAAAGTACACTAAAAAAGGAACAGTGACGGCCTGCCGCCGACTGTTCCTTTCTCGTTACGCTACTATTATTCGCACTCCATGAAACGACCGATCATTTGTTGTCAACCATATTTTTCAACTCACCACTAAGCTTATTGATCTCTGCCACGGCGTCATTGATCGCGGCAATCAACTCATGTTCATTTTCCAGAGTCGAAACGATTTCCTGGGTGGACGCCGCATTTTCTTCCGAGATATTTGCCACATTTTCGATTTGGGTCTGAATCTGAGCAAAATTGTCCGTAGCCGACTTGATCTCATCCATACCCAAGGAAAGCTGTTCATTCGTCCCTTGGAATGAATCCTTCATTTCCTCGAAAAACTGGGAAACTTCGCTTAACAGCTTTTGTCCTTCGACAACCGCCGACTCGCCCTGGCTCGATTTCTCCTGGGCTTCCTGTGATTTATGGAAAAGCGTATTGGTTACTTCGGTAATATCCACGGTAATGCTCGCACTCTGCTCCGCCAGCTTACGCACTTCATCTGCAACAACCGCGAATCCTTTCCCCTGCTCTCCGGCCCTAGCCGACTCAATAGCGGCGTTCAATGCCAGCAGATTCGTTTGATCGGCAATTTGCTTGATGCCCTCCAACAGGGAGTTGACAGTTTCCAGGCTCGACTGAAGATCTGAAACCGTTACAGTCGTCGTCCCAATTGCTGCATTCACTGTCGTAAAGTGTTCTGTCACCTGGTTGATTTTATCCCAGCCGTCTTGCACTTTGTCATTCATGACACCTGACTGGTCTGCTATCTGTTGAGAAATGGCGATCGTCTGATTGGTTTTCTGCAGGGAACTTCCCATCGATTCACTAACCATCGAAACGCTGTTCGCTTCTTCCTGGATTCCGGCGGCCATTTGCTGGACCGAGTCCAAAATATGATGACTGGAATCATATATGGTAGAAATATTGGTATTAAAATGACTGATATTGCTCTCCAATGTTGTGGTTCCTTCTTCTATCGATCGAAACGTTTCTTCCAGTTTCCCTATCAACTGCTTTGCTTCCAGTTCCTTTTCATAGGACGCATTGATCAGCTCACGACCCCAGTTGGTCAACAAATAAAGTGCAGCCAAGACCCCATTGACCAAAACAAAAACAGTGATGAATCCTTTGAAATTATCATCTACGTTCAGCAACTCGGCAGAATTGAACAAATATGTCACCACTAGTCCGATGTCGACTACAATTCCGAACACAAGGATCAATTCTTTTTTAAAATAAAGTGCAATCATGGCAATCGATAATAATAATAAATAGTGTTTATTCAACGCATAGCCGTCTGTGAAGAAAAGTGCGATGACAACCAAGTAAGGCAGCAACGCAAAAATAAACCCTTTCCAGTATGTACGAATCGGCAAAAAGTAGTTACCCACCGAAAGCAAAATGACGAGTGCCCCCGCGATGATAATGCCCATCGCATCACTAAGCCCGCGCTCGATGACAATCGGGATGACTAACAGAAAAACGACAAGTAACAGCAACACCAAGTTGACTTTATGTACCCGCTGCGTATTATAGCTATCATGCTGTTCCATACAATCTCCCTCTCCCCTATCAATCTGTTATTAAAGAATATTTTTCCGTAGTTTCCATCGTAATACATTTTACCTACAAAAGGAATACTATTTGATAAAATATTCTCATTTTGGTATAATTTTATTGTCTTTTACAGTAATTTTTAGGTCAATTAGCCTAATCTATCATACACCTTGGGAGGTTTTTCTGATGAGAATTGCCATAATGGGAGCTGGATCTTTAGGAACAATAATCGGTGCTTATTTGTCAAAAGGCAAACAGGAAGTGGAACTAATCGATGTAAATCAGGAGCATGTGGATGCGTTGAATAAATCGGGAGCGACAATAGTTGGTACGGTGGATGAAACGATCCCTGTCACAGCCATCACCCCCGCTGAGATGAACGGTATTTATGATTTGGTGTTGCTGCTGACGAAGCAGGTCTATAATGGGCAAGTCTTGGAAAACCTCAAGCAATACATAAATGAGGAAAGCATCGTTCTTTCTTTGCAGAACGGTGTACCGGAAGAAGGACTGGCGAATGAGCTAGGCGAAAAACGTGTCATTGGAGGATCCGTGGAATTCGGGGCCACCTGGATCAAACCAGGAGTATCAGAGTTGACTACCACAGCAGAATCTTTCAAAGCCAATGCTTTTCAAATCGGAGAATTGGACGGCAGCATCACGGAACGAACGGAAAAATTGAAAAAAGTACTGGAGCTTGTCGGCGGAACAGAAATCTCTACAAACCTGATCGGCACGAAATGGTCCAAGCTGTTGGTCAACGTAGCGATGAGTGGAACTTCTACCGTGTTCGGCTGTACATATGGAGACGTGCTGGCCGATGACACCGCTGTAACCAGTGCGGTCATGCTTGCGGATGAAACCTTGGAAGCCGGACAAGCATCCGGCGTAGCGTTCACCTCTATCGCTGGTATCGATGTTGCCAAAACATTCAAAATCAACAAAGACAAGAGCAATCTCTCAGAAGTCATCGCCATGGCAAGAAAAGTATTCAAACCCCAGGCTCTGTTACGTGCGAGCATGCTGCAGGACTTGGAAAAGCAGCGCAAATCAGAAATTGACTATATCAATGGCGAAGTAGTCGCAAAAGGGAAAGAAACCGGGATTGCTACACCATTTAATGATCTGCTGGTCAAGTTGGTCCGAGAAGCTGAGAATGAAAAAACAGTGCCTGTATTTGAAGAAAACCTTGTACCTTTCAAGCAGTTAATCGAGAAGGAAATATAAAGTACTCAATGGGGGGGCAGGTACGTGAACTACGAATCTGTTCCCGACAATGATTATCCCGAAAATCACGAAAAATATTTCTAGGCAAAAGGAAAAAACAGCGCTCATCACCTTTGATGAGCGCTGTTTTTAAATGAGAAAAAGACCCGAATCTCCATTCGGGCCTTTCCTGTCTGTTTCTCTACTCTATCCTTTTCCTTACTCTGTTTTAAACTGTTTAACCATTTCCTCTAATTCCTCTGACAATTGAGCCAATGAGTCAGCATTCGTCGAGATATCACCAATCAAACTACTGACCTGAACAACAGACGCTGTAGTTTGTTCGATACCTGCTGCAGATTCTTCGGAAACGGAAGCGATATTTTCGATAGATGAATTTATTCCATGACTATTTTCATTGATTTCTTCTAAGTCTCCGGTTATGTTTTCGATATTAGCAACCATTTGCTCCACCGATTGACTGATTTTTTTAAACTCAGATCCAGTTATCTCCATTACTTGAGTTCCTTCGTCGACTTGCTTGTAGCCAGCTTTCAAAGATTCCGCCACACTTTTCGATCCCGATTGTACGGACTCTACAATGCCCGTAATATCCGAGATAGATGCTGATACTTGCTCAGCAAGTTTGCGCACCTCATCTGCCACCACAGCAAAACCTTTGCCATGTTCTCCTGCTCTTGCCGCTTCAATCGCAGCATTTAGAGCAAGCAAGTTAGTTTGTTCCGCGATTTCTTCGATAGCATTGACTAGTCTGGATATTTCATCAGATTGCTTATCAAGCGACTCCAC
The DNA here is from genome assembly GCF_009602435.1 of Sediminibacillus terrae. Classification (GTDB taxonomy): domain Bacteria; phylum Bacillota; class Bacilli; order Bacillales; family Amphibacillaceae; genus Sediminibacillus; species Sediminibacillus terrae. Next base: position 265,798 of record NZ_VZDQ01000025.1, on the reverse strand, counting down.
CTTTTGAACGGAGTCTTTTACTAAATCGTAAATACTGTTCATTTGTGTAACGGAATTTTCCATCAATTGGTTTCCATACTTGGTACTTTCCGATACTTCATTTGATGACTTCTGAATCAAGACACCATTATCTGTCGCCCGGTTGATTTTGGATGAGAAATCTGCCATTTGTTCCGACAAGCTTGTTGACGCTTGAGCCTGTTGCTCAGATCCGGAAGCAAGTTCCTGCATTGTAGATGCCGTTTGACCGCTTCCTTCATCAATTTCCCTGCTCGCTTGTTTCACCTTTGCAGACTGTTCTTTAACTACCCCGGAAAGTCTTGCTATCTTCTCAATCATTTCCCGTAAATTAGCTTGTGTAGCTGAGGCTGATTTCGACAACTGCCCCAGTTCGTCCTCTCTTTCCTCGCCTTTGACTTCATTATTCAAAAACCCATTTGCCAACCTGTCCATCACGGATGTAACTTGTTGAATAGGTTTTGTAAAGCCACTGCTCAAGAAAAAAGCGATGACAGATACAATGACAACAGTGATGAGTCCAATTGCAATTACATAAAACAAAATTTTGTCATTCAAACTTTTAACAGCAGAAGCATCCTGGTCTATTTTTATGATGCCGATGACTTCAGACTGTGTAGGATCCTCCAAAGGCATATAATAGTGCAAGGAAGTATCATTTTCCTTGAACACTTCTTCACCTGCATTCACTTTCGATAGAAGAGACGAATCACTTGTCTTCTCTCCAATATTTTTGTCATCAGAGGAAACAAGTGTCTCCCCTTCTGTATTCATGATACTAAGCTGAACTCCCTTTAACGAATCGGTGATCGATTGAATGACTTTTCCATCTAAGCCTGTTTGCAGTGTGCCAATCACCTCTTCGTTGTGAACAATAGGGGCAAAAGCACGTACCGATAACCCGCTGCTGCCAAACTCGAAGCCTGCAATCGTATTTTCCGCTAACGCTTCCTGGACAGCCGGTATATCACTTTTATCATCACCGTACTTTTCTATATCGTGTCCGCGCAGCACTACTTCGCCTTCTGTATTACCAAATTCCAAAACATCCATCTGGTGTTCTGTCTGCAATCTGGTGAAAATCGGTTCAACCTCTTCTATTAATTGCTGCTGATCACCACTTCGGAACGCTTGTATTAAATTTTCATTTTCAGCATAGGATTGAGTGAGATTCAAAAGGTCTTCTGAAACATTGTTTAATTGTGCGGTAATTGATTCTTTTGAAGAGAGAATATTGTTATGGAGAATGTTTTCCAGCCCTTTATTCGCAGTAGAGTACAGAATGATACTTATCAATACTAAGGGGACAAGTGAAACTAGCAACAACGAGGCAAACAGTTTTGCCCTAATCGATTTTTTGAACATTATCTGGCTCCTTTGTGTTATCTTTCGATGTTTTATGTAAATCTTTTATAGAATAGCACGATTTTTCGACAAAATCCACCAAATTTTTAGTGTTTTTTAAGAATTTATGCCTATAAAAGCCAGGACTTCCAACTCACTTGTCTGCCTAATTGTAGAATAATAGGCTATTTCCCCCAAAAAATCTGTGTAAGCGTATATGTATAGCACCTATTCAGGCAAAGTTTGCTCTAGTAAAATCGAATGCAGTTCAGTTCTTTGTATGTTCTTTCTCGAAGTGACTTCGCTGATTCCCTGTATCCCGCCTGTGATTGAAATAATGATGAAGGGAGATTTTCACCTTGATATTCAATCTTGTGAATTTCTCCCCTTCACCCGTTTCAACGTCGCCACTATCAGGAAACTGACAATCACCAGTAAAAGCCAGGAGCTCACTTTCCCTAAATGTACGAGGCTCCACGCTTCGGCTTGGTTCGGATATTCCCAGGCACTAAAGAATGTGGCGATATTTTCCGCGATCCAGATAAAAAAACCAATCAACACGAAAGAAAGTGCCAGCGGCATGCGGTACCATGTTCCATTAACTTCATATGCGACCCATGACCGCCAAAAAACAATCACCACGAGCACGGCCAAAATCCAACGATCCAGCCAATAGTGGTGGGTGAAAAAATTCAAGTAAATCGCTGAAGCAAGCGGGACAACGATTCCAAACGGCGGCCATTTAATGAGCTCTACCTTCAGCCTTCTCCACGCCTGGCAAAGATAGCTCGCGACGCTTGCATACATGAACCCGCTATACAAAGGTACCCCGAAAATCTTGGAATACCCCTCCTCAGGATAAGCCCAGGAACCCATATGTACCTTGAAGAGCTCAAGAGCAAGCCCGATAAGGTGAAACAATGTAATCACTTTTAATTCATCCCGAGTTTCAAGTCCCGAACGCACCATCAAAATTTGCATCAAAAGACAAATGATGAGCAGCCAGTCATACCTTGGCAGGAAGGGGAGCTGCACAATTTTTGTCAGGGCCAATGAAACAAAAATAACGACCGGGAATAAACAGGACATTGCCTGTTCCCATCCAAAACAAACAAGCTGTTTTGCCGGTCTTATCCACTTCTCTGTTTTTGCATGATAGCCCCCGTGCGCAGCATCGCTTCTTCCCATTTGATTCATGGCTTTTCCTCCTTCTTTCTGTAACATTCCACTTATGTCCCGGTTTCTTCATCGGCCCGGTATTCCAATATATCTCCAGGCTGGCAATCCAACGCTTTACAAATAGCATCCAAAGTCGATAGCCTGATCGCTTTCGCCTTTCCGTTTTTTAATATCGAAAGATTCGCCATCGTAATCCCGACCCTCTCTGAAAGTTCGGTGACACTCATTTTCCTTTTCGCCAGCATGACATCCACATTGATGATAATCGCCATATTCCTCACCTCAGACCGTTAAATCATTTTCCGATTTTATATGAATCACTTCTTGCAAAAGCTTCTGGAGAACAGCTGCAAATACCGCAATGACAAGTGCCGCAAAAATAAGGAGCATGCCGATCAGGATGATTCCCGGAGCGTCATCTGCCTCTGCTATTAGATAAAAAAGAGGCATGCCCGCCATGAGCAGTACAGTAATGGCTGCTGCACAATACTTTATCTTCTTGAGTCCTTGTACAGAGAAATCAGAGAAAGCTTTGTTCTTGTCGATATAATCTAACAGTTTAAAAGCCTGATACAGAGCAAAGTAGAAAGGAATTGCCGAGGCATACAAATCGACCCAGACAAAATATTTCAAGTATGCCATGTCCGGATATAATTCCGCTGCGAAACTGCCGATTTCCGGCACGACAAAAATGCACAAGGCCAAAATCGGGATGCCGATAAGGATTACAGCAATTCGCAAAAAAAGTGTTGTTCCACGTTTCATAAGAGCACCTCACCTGATTAGTATTCCTTTGAATAATATCATGTTATTTATCGTTTTTCAATAAATAATTAATGTTTTGTGTCATGTTTTTATCTTTACTTACATTTCACAGACATAAAGAAAGAGCATTCTTTCGTGAAAAGAATGCTCTCCAAAACTCCTATAGTATTAACTAGAAGCGAACTGTTGCTTAAGTTTTTTTTGCCATGATTGTTTTATCTCGTGGTACAGTCGATTCCAAAAAGTCCTGGTCGATTTTGAAAAATACTTCTTTAAGCTTTTCTCGCCCTCCCATTTTCTCAAACCAACCTTCTACCCGGTTTACGTGTCCTTTATCAGCCCTAATCTTGCTTTCAATTTTTTCGTATTCCTCATAACTTTGATATTCCCACATAGCAAAAATCTCAATGGTTCCGTTGTTTTCTTTTGCCATCCATCTGCCGACTAGTCTAGCACCATACTTTAACTGGGTAGGTAAAAGTGTCTTGTTGAAATGCTCATTAAATTCTTCTTTGATCCGTGGGTCAATGTGATAGGTTTTTCTTCGATAAATCATCGTACCCTCCTCCGTATCCCTGTAACTTAATTTTGCCGAGGGGATTTTTTCGGTTAATGAAACCAGACGGCATAGAGAAGTAATCCCAAGATGAAGACAACAATGAGGATTCCTGTTCCTTTCCATCCCAATCCCTCTAACAAGTCCACAAGACTTCCACTTTGCGAGCGATGATAAGCATCATGCAAATTGCCCGTTGCATTGTTTTTCATTTCTTCCTGCCGATGTCGCGCTCCTCTGTCTTCTGGTGTTTCTCTGTGTTTATCCAAAAAATTCCTCCGCTTATTGATTTTGTATTTTTTGTTAGATAATACGCCGGTATAAGTTATACATTCAACAGAGGATGTTCATTTCCCTTCGTCAGATGGATAGATAAGCACTGAACGCTTCACGAAAAAGAGATATAAAAAAGAGACCAACCCCCTCTCAGGATTTAGTCTCTTTTACTAATTATCACCACATAATGCTTTTTCCGGATGTCACCTTGGCCCCCTGAAGTATATCTTCTGATCCAGGCCCCACTCCGATTTGCAAATCAAATATCTCAAACAGGGTACCATAACTATCTTTCTCCGGTCCCTCCAGTTCATCATAATAGAACGAGGTATTGGAAGAAAGATTTCGCACGAAGTTGTCCCCAAGCTCTTTTCGCTTCTCCTCATTCAAGCTGGCTCCTACTTGCAGTGTCATGGTGATTTGATCGCCGTCTACTTCAATATAAGCGTCTTTGACTCCGTCATACTCTTCCATCGTGGAATAAGTCATGTCTTTTATTTCATCCGTTATTTCGATATCGCCCGGTTTCACATCCGACGAACCCGCTTCTTTTGTCTCAGCAGTTTCTTCGTCTGCGCTCGATGTATCTTGGTCCGCCTTATCTGTGTCACTTTCTGAACAAGCAGTGAACAGAACAGCCAATGAAATCATAAGAATGCTCAGCAAAAACTTTTTCAATTGTGTTCTCTCCTTTGATGTATGAATAAATAGCCAAGATGATTATACCACCTGCAAAACAGGAAAAGAAAGCAACACAAGTAGGCTTTATTTACCAAATGGATGAATACTGATATGATAGCCTACTCCCATACCTCGCAAACACGCATAGCATAAAAGGGAAGGAATCCCAAAAGTCCGGAGGTAGCAAAAGTGGAGAAAAACTATACCGATTTGCTGGCTGCACTCCATATTGGCGGAGCCCATCCCGGCAGCCTTAAACAGACGAAGCAGATGTTGGACACGGTTGATTTGAACAAGCAATCATACGTGCTGGATGCAGGCTGTGGTACCGGGCAAACCATCGCTTACGTTGCCCAAAAGTACGGATGTACCGTTTACGGCATTGATCAACATGAAGAAATGATCCAAAAAACCAGAAAGCGTATCGCCGAAATCCCATCGCCTGTAAGGGTCTTCAAAGGAAATATAGAAGAACTTCCATTCGAAGAGAATAGTTTTGATATGGTCCTGTCCGAATCCGTGACAGCTTTCACCCAGGTACGGAAGGCTTTAAAGGAATACAGGCGAGTGCTGAAGCCTAATGGCACTTTAATGATGAACGAAATGACGAAAATTGGTCACCTGGAGCCCGATGAACAAGCAGAAGTTAAAGCGTTCTATGGATTTTCTGAACTGCTCAATCAAACAGAATGGGAAAACCACCTTGCTTCAGCGGGTTTTAAACAAGTGGAATCGAGAATGATTCCAGCAAATAAAGAAGCACCCGGAGAAGTGTACCGCATTGAAAAGCTGGATAGAGCATATAACGATATGTTGATGTATCATCAATTGTTAACGGAGAAATACGCTTCTAAGATAGGGGCTTGTTCGTATATTTCCCGCCTCGAATAGCTCCGTTTAGGCATTCAGGAAATCCCCCCTCCCCGTGACGAGCACAGGTCGACATATGAAAAGGGGGTTTTTTCTTTTTGTATGGAAGTGGAAGTATCCTATTTTAAACCAATTTCAATAGTTTGTTACGTAACTTCAGTTCCTCTTCACTTCCTGTTGTTTCCATTCTCTCTATCGTTATCCCGTACTTTTTCAGAATCCGGTCTTTCATCTTGTCTCTTTCTTGTTGCACCGGATTATTTGCATGGAAAGCATGACCATCTACTTCGACGACTAAGACTGGCATTTTATCCAGCTTATTAAAAATAACAAAGTCTGTATGGGTAAAAATGTTCATGGCGAATTTCCGTTCCTCAGGCGTCAACACGGTTGGATCTTTAATTAACATTCTTAGGGGTTGGTGCATCACGAAATCCAGACTTTGAAATTCTGGTTGTTTCAACACCGATTCTATAACAGCATGCAAGAGGTTTTCTGAAGCATGGGCGGACACTCGCTTTCTTCGTTTCATTACTTCCTTTAATGTGCTGGAATAATCTTTATAAAGTAGATCAAAAACAGAACGAACCTTGCTTTCTATTACCTCAAAATTATTATACTTTATATATCTCACTAAATCTCCGACGTTCGTACCTTTCCATTTGTCACCACCTGACGCTACCACGACTATTAATTGATTAACCGCACGCGACACAGCAACATTGACCAGATTAGCATCATCCACAAAGTCATCGGTGGAGATTTCATTCGAAACGGTTGAAAGAATGACTGTATCTTTTTCACGCCCTTGGTACTTATGTACAGTATCCACTTCAAACCTCTCTTTGTTTTTTTCCTCATTAAATTTGTCTGCCTGCCTTCGAAAAGGAGTAATAATTCCCAGTGACTCTGTCCCATTGAACAACTTTTGCTCAGGGATTATTTCCTTAAGCACTACATCAATCTGCCGCTGATTGACTGTCCCCCTCGCATGATTTCCTTTTACTGTTTTATACAAAACCAACGGGTCCTTCTTTTCCTTTTCATCAGTTAGTACGACCAATTCATTATTATAAAATTTATTGTTGCAAAAACCGATTATCTTAGGGTGGCATCGATAATGCTCTTTTAATAGTGTTTTCGGTATGTCTTCGTATAAGGCCGTTATGGAAGAAAGTAAACTATGTTCTGCATAATGATACGCATCATCCAGTGTATAACCTGCGAATATTCGTGAAGTTTTCTCCCTAACATCTTCGGGAACCACGTTGGGAAGCTGTTTAAGATCAATATGACTTTGAAAAGGCTATGAAAGAATACAGTGAAAAGTCGATGGAATTATTTAAAGGCGGATTAGTTTCTTTCTATGAAAAGAGAAAGAATAGAAAGAAATTCTCTGAAGATGTCATATGGAAAGATTTTAACCAGTTTTTGAAAGAGTACCCTGTAATTCTAAGTACAACATCTACTTGGGAAGCCTCATCAATAAGAACATAATCAAACAAATAGTTTTTACCAGCACTACCACGTAATGAATGGGTGGTATGGGCAAGTTTTTGATCTAGTTCCTCTATTCTTTGCTTCAATTCATTTATTTTCAATAGGTAATACTTGTTTTGTAAAAAAGAAACAACTGTTGTTGGTGGATGCTGATAAAGCCCAAAGCTGAAGACACCGTGAACAAGCAAATTGTATAATTTATTTCTCCATTTCACCTTACCCTTTTCAACAGTTTGCTTGTAGTCAATTAGAATCTTCATTACTTTATCAGAATGTAAACGGAAGAGGGAGTTCAATTGAAAAGAAGAAAACTTCTCTTCTTTATAATATTGAGTGAAATAGACGTATTCGGTTTTCAATTGATCCAACTCTTGTCTCAGCAAAGCATGCTGGTTCTTGTATTCCAACATTTTATCCAACATTTTTTGACTATCAAGTAATTCCTGTTTAATATGCTGGCTAGATTCTTCATCTAAACTCCACTCTTCCATATCAGCAGGATAGGGTCCCTGCTCTGCAAAAAACGACTTCTTATTTTCCTTATTGCCAAGGTATGCCGCAACAAAGTCCAGCTTTTCTTTCTCCAACTTTTGAAGAACATTAGCAGTTGCCGAATTATTATTGGAAACGATTGCGACTGTTTCCTTATTCATAAGCGCGTTGGCAATAATATTTAAAATGGTTTGTGTTTTACCTGTTCCTGGTGGTCCTTCGATTACACTTACTTGCTCCGTGATTGCTTTTTCTACTGCAGATTTTTGACTGGCATTAAAACCAAAAGGAAAAATTACCTGTTGTTGTAGTTTTTTCTTTGTTAAAGGTTTCTTTTCCAAGTAAGAAGACAGTACACTTCGCGGACTGATCTTATCCATACTATTGAATTGTCTGCCCAGGAAGCTTTGTTCTTCATCTTGCTTTTCTTTCATCGAGTTTGCTACCGTTTTTAGATAATCGAAACAATTTTTTGCCCTGTGATTAACCAGGCTGCTTTGTTCAAAACGAACATCAGAAGCGTGCAACAATTTTTGAAATCCGTTTTTAAAGATAAGCCGGAAATAAGTGGAAAAATCCAGAACAAGTTGAAGGTCGGATACCACTTTATTCTTTTCATACACTATATTAATAACAGGATCAATTTGCGTTGGATCCTTTAACCACTCTACATTATGCTCTCTATATGTATATAACTTACTATTGCCTTTATATCTGATCTGCCATTTCCCTTCCCGGAGCGTACAGGTATCTACTTGATCTGTTTTGTCCTCACCTTTAAGAAGGAGCAGATGCTGCTTTATGTCCAATCTTATGAACCCCTCTTCCGTCGAATTGTGCCACAACCATTTTACCATACTTTTCCTGCAACCAATATCCACCTAGTAAAATGGCAATGCTCAAAATTCGGGATCGTACAACCGTTATTCAATAAAATGGGATTATAATAAACTTCTTGATAAATGCCTTCAGCTCATATTTCCTTTTTCCATTTCAACCACAGCCAGGCAATAAAATTAGCCGGAATGATAAAAATGTTTCCCTGAGCAGTTGCATGCAGCATTTCTTCTTGTATCGGCATTTTACTGAAATACTCCTGCTGGGACAGTCTTTTTCTTTTCATTTCTTCTTTCATTACTTTTAAATAGCGGACTTGCAGGGGTACCATAACCGCTGTTACGACAACTAGAATACTGATCAGCATTAGAAATATAGTCCACATAGAAATCCCTCCATGCCTTGGTATTACTAGTATTTACGGTTTGAAGCACTTTATAGTTTCAGAGTAAATCAAAGAGATGCATAAATAAAACCCGAAACTTGAGAACCTTCATTCTCCAATTCCGGGTTTCTACGTTTATTAAAATGCAGCCGTCCAGCCTCCGTCAGCTGTAACAACTGTTCCATTAATAAAGCTTGCTTCGTCTGAAGCTAAGAACAGTGCAACCTTCGCGATTTCTTCCGGCTTGCCGGTCCGAGGCATAACATCACGGACAGATTTTGTACGCTCAAAGCCAAACTGATTCATATTCTTCATAGAGGAACCAATGTTTGTTTCTACTCCGCCGGGAGCAATGGCATTACAGCGAATGCCTTTTTCGGCATACATGAATCCTGTGTTCTTTGTCAATCCAATCACCGCATGCTTCGATGCACTATAGGTAGCCCCAGCATGCGCTCCGTTCAACCCTCCGGTGGAAGCGGTATTGATAATCACGCCAGCTTGCTTATCTAAGAAAATCGGAAGTGCTTTACGCATCGCTCGCATGACACCTTTCGTATTGACGTCAAAAATGAAATCCCATTGATCATCTTCAATGTCCCCGACAGGTTGAAATCCGTCCATGATGCCCGCGTTGTTCACCAGAATATCCAGTGTGCCGAATTCCTTCACCGCTGTATCGATCATGTTGTCTACATCTTCCTGTTTGATTACATTCACAGAAACGGCTTTTGCATTCCCGCCATTATTGGCGATTTCCTTCGCTGCAGCCTCCCCCCCATCCAGGTTGATGTCAGCGACCACCACTTTGGCGCCTTCCGATGCATACAGCTTGGCAATTGCTTTTCCCATTCCGGAGGCTGCTCCTGTTACGATGGCAACTTTATCCTTCAGTTTCATGCTTTCCCCTCCCTTTAATCGCTTTCATTGAGATTTATTCAACAGATGTTCACTAACAAACATCTATCTATAGTATAATAAGGAGGAAGCAAGAAACACAATGACCAATGAATCCCGCAAATGTCCACTAAGTAACAAATCAAGCCATCTTGTTGAATAACCTGCTGATAATGTACAGAGGAGGATTACATTGTCGTCTAACCAAAAGATCGATAAACGAATCAAGCGGACGAAAAAAGCGCTGCAGAACGCATTGATTACCTTGATGCAAAGTCACGATTTCAAAGCTATCACCATCACTGATATTGTGAAACATGCTGATTACAATCGGGGTACATTTTATAAGCACTATAAATATAAAGAAGAATTGCTGGAAGATATCATCGAGGAAGTCATCAAAGACCTGGTCGACTCCTACCGCCAACCGTATCAGGATACCGATTCCTTCACGTTCAATAGTTTGTCCGCTTCAGCCGTGAAAATTTTCGAGCATGTATACGCTCATGCTAACTTTTATCAACTGATCATCCAATCCAACGCATTGCCGGGATTTCATAAACGAATCTCCAATGAATTAAAAAAACTGCCCCTCCAAGACTTGGCAGAGATAGAACCAAGCCCTGACATTGATCCGGAACTACACGCCAGCTACCAGGCCTATGCGATTTTCGGTATGATCATGGAATGGGTGGAAGGCGGATTCAAGCTAACGCCGGCTTACATGGCCGATCAGTTATTGGAAATGTTGAAGTTCAGTCCGGTGAATAGCAGGTTTAAGATACGGAGTGATTTGGAGAAGTAACGATAGCACTATTGATTTGAAGGGATATTGAAATTTTGATAGAAAAGCTTCTAAACTAGTATTATGTATAAAAGGAGGTTTTTATAACACAAAATTACATTTTAACGTTATCTACCCAACTAATTGCCATCATTACGTGGAGGGAATATGTGCGGTTATATAAATTTGCAACCGGCAGAGTAGTTGGTACTCCTATTGGGCAAGTTCAGTTAAAAGTTGTGAAGGCACCTAATATTCTACTAGTTTTATATTTGGTTATTTTCAGTAAAACAAGTAACATTTTGAAAATTAATTTATATTAATTTGATATAACTATCACCTCCTTTTCACATTCTTGCATGTATTTGTTATTCTTTGGGAATGTAGTAAACAGAGCCCTCAAACGGTTGCAGTTCTCGATATTTGAAGTTATTTTCATTAGATATCAGTGGAGATGCATTTTTAATGTTAGTCGTTATTTCTTCTTCCAACCTCTGTTCCTCATTTGAAAAATTACACAAAACAACGAGAATCCCTTCACTATTTTCTCTTTGGTACGCAAACACATTCAGGCTTTCTCTCATTAATAATTTGAACGAGCCAGAGGTTATAATATCCCACCCTTTTCTCAAACTAATTAATTTTTGGTAGTAATAAAAAATAGAATCTTTATTTTGAAGTGCCGATTCTGCATTAATAGACTTATAATTATCGTTTACAGGAAGCCACGGCGTTCCTTCCGTGAATCCCGAATTCTTCGAATCGTCCCACTGCATTGGAGTTCTCGCATTGTCTCGGCCCTTCGTATAGATTGCTTCCATTATCCTTTCATGGGACCAGCCAAGTTCGGATTTTTCCTTGTACATATTCAACGTTTCAATATCCTGATAATCATTCAGGTCCTCAAAGTGTACGTTCGTCATTCCGATCTCTTCCCCCTGATAAATGTATGGGGTCCCCTGCATCATATGCAGGCAGGTTGCAAGCATTTTCGCAGACTTCTCCCTGTATTTTCCGTCATCACCAAATCGGGAAACGATGCGGGGCTGATCATGATTATTCCAATATAAACTATTCCAACCGGTGCCATGAAGGGAGGTCTGCCACTTTTCAAAGTTCTCCTTCAGATTTCTCAGGTCCAGAGGCTTTATGTTCCACTTATCTTCCCCCTCTTCGTCCAGCGACATATGTTCGAACGTGAAAATCATATCCAGCTCTTGATTATCCGGATCCGTATAAACTGTCGCATCTTCTGGTTCAGCTCCTGGCATTTCTCCTACTGTCATGACGTCACGTCCCGAAAGGACTTCTCCGTGCATCTCTTGTAAAAATTCGTGGATACGAGGACCATTAACGAAATAAGGACCCGGATCCCCATATTTCTCCCCGCTCTTCACTCCCCCGTCCGGATAAGCCTGGTCTTTCGATATGAAATTGATGACGTCCATGCGAAATCCGTCGATCCCTTTATCCAACCAAAAGTTCATCATGTTATAGACGTCTTTTCTCATTTTGGGATTTTCCCAGTTAAGGTCAGGCTGTTTCTCCGCGAACAAATGAAGATAATATTGACCAGTCTGTTCATCATATTTCCACGCTGACCCGCTGAAAATTGATCTCCAGTTCGTCGGAGGTCCTCCGTCCGCTTTTCCATCCTTCCAAATGTAATAGTCACGATAGGGATTGTCCTTGCTACTCTTTGACTCTACGAACCATGGGTGTTCATCTGAGGTATGGTTCACTACCAGATCCATAACGATTTTCAAATCACGGCTATGCGCTTCTGCCAGCAACCTGTCCATGTCTTCCATGGAACCGAACAACTCATCAATCATTCTATAATTCCGTATATCGTAACCATTGTCTTCTTGCGGAGAATCATAGACCGGAGACAGCCAAATCACATCAACTCCAAGTTTTTTTATATAATCGAGTTTTTCAATGATGCCCGGGATATCTCCCACTCCATTGCCTGTCGTGTCATTGAAACTTTTCGGGTAAATCTGATATACCGTACTCTTTTTCCACCATGCCGTCGTCATACCAACCATCCTTTTTATTTTCCGATTATTTTTATATCTGACACTACTAAATTCGATTCAAAATCACCTTGTTTGTAAGTCTTCACGTCCCCATCTGATGAGAGAACAATATCTGTTAATACATACTCTCCCTTTTGGTAATTATAAGAGATATGATCATCTTCATATAATCGCCCTCTCATATCTCTATCTCCGTTAGAGAAAGCGATGAGGCTGACGCGCTGTTGTTCTTTCGTATTTCTCACCTCATCACCAAAAGGAAGAACCGTACCTGCTTTAACAAAGACTGGAATGGTTTCTAAATCGGCATACACTAGGTGAAATTTACCGCCTTCGATTTCTTCTTCGTTCCACCAGTCAAACCATGTTCCTTCCGGGAAGTAAACGGAGCGATGCGTCTGGCCCGGGCGAAGCATTGGCGCCACCATCACATCTCTTCCTAAGAGAAACTGATCGCTAATATCAGTTGCCTCTTTATCCTCTGGGTACTCCATTATTAACGGTCTGACTACTGGTACTCCGCTTTTCTCCGCTTCATGAAACAACGTATAAAGATAAGGGATGAACTGATACCTTAGCTGTATGAACTTTTTGACGATCGTCATCGTTTCTTTATTGAACGCCCACGGTTCCTGGTAAATAGAATCCTGAACACTATGATTTCTAAAATAAGGAAGAAAGGCTCCCACTTGTGTCCAACGAACCAGCAGCTCAGGAGTGCAATCCGATGCAAAACCCCCGACGTCAGCGCCACTGAATGCTACTCCAGACATTCCAAGATTCATAATCATCGGAAGAGACATTTCTAAATGCTCCCAATGACTACGGTTATCCCCAGTCCATACTGCCGAATATCGCTGTACACCTGCATAGCCGGCGCGCGTCAGGGAGAACGGCCGTGTATTGGGTATAAGTTCTTTTAACCCTTCAAATGTAGCTTTGCTCATGTACAAACCATAAAGATTATGTCCTTCCCGATGACTGATAAGCTTCCCGTCCTGATTATGCCTCACGTCAAGGTCCATCGTTTTACTCTCATTAAAAACAGATGGTTCGTTCATATCATTCCAAATGCCTCGTACCCCTTTTTCTGTATAGAACCCATGAAGGTGTCCCCACCATTTTTGCACTCTCGATTGAAAAAAGTCGGGAAATGCGCTAGTGCCTGGCCACACCGCTCCATAATAGATGCTTCCATCTATATATGTACTGAAGAAGTTTTCAGAAACACCTTCACGATACACAGGATATTCCACATCCTTCTTGACTCCTGGGTCGACGATAGGAACAACATCAATACCGCGTTCATTCAGTTCTTTGATAAGGTTGTTTGCATTAGGGAAACGGTCTTTGTTGAAAGTAAAAACTCTATAATCATTCATGTAGTGAATATCTAAAAAAATACAATCGAGAGGGATCTCGTATTTTTCAAAAGCCGCAGCTACCTCTCGTACTTCCTCTTCGGAACGATAGCTGTAACGGGACTGATGATAACCCAAGGACCATTGAGGAGGCAGTGGTGTCGTTCCTGTTATTGTTGTATAACCTCGTATTGTATCTTTGATATCCTCTCCAAGAATGATGTAAGTGTTTAATGGACCTCCTTCTGCAGAGAACCTCACTCTATCCTTGAATGTTTGCATATCGAATTCTGTTCGGTGAGAATTGTCCAGAAATACACCGGTCGTCGTTTCTCCAGGATCATGGATCAGTACAAATGGGATCGATTGATACAGTTCGACCGTATCCTTGTTGTGAGGAGCAAATACATCTGTATTCCAGTTCGTAATTTTCTCTCCGTTTTTATTGAGGAAACCACTCTTCTCTCCCAATCCGTATATAGGAGTTTTGGCATCTTTTTCGAATGTACCAAACACCTTCTTATCTTTAGTGAAAGATACCCCGGATAAATGAAACGCTGTTTTTCCATTTCTTTGAGCTGTAATAGATAAACGATTCTTTTTGATAGTCACTTGCAGATTTTTGTAGGTCAAGAATAGTTCTGCATCAGTGTCTGAATAATCTGCATCTTCGACAGGTTCATCCTCTACGACTGCCAGCGTGCTGTCTGTGGAAACTTTCTCAAAAGGATGAACACTGAATCGAAGTGTCTGGTCATTAAGAAGGTAAAGGAAGAATGCACCTTCGGTTAACGTTCCTTCAACTACTTTCCCATTCCATTTTACTGATTCTACAGCACCTACCTCATGTACCTGTTCCTCAGCCCCTCCTTCTTCTGAAGGCAAGATGGCATAACTCGTATGTTCAAGCAATGGTTCACCCCTCCTCGTCTTGCATGACGCGTGCTACCTTGTCATTACCTATAACTTCAATCTTCAGGTCATTTATATCAGTATCCGCCTTCACCTTTACTTCCTCTTCCGAAACGTCAACAGAAAGTTCTATCGTATGTCCGAGATGATCTGTCAGCGTTTGATGAAAGGATGCATCACAATACACGCGACACAATGGTTGTTTATATGAAGATAAGTCATTACCCACAGCACTTCCAAGCCCCTCTGAAGGAGAAACGTTCAAAAGTAGTGCTCTGTTCATACGCATGAAGACTGGAATATCATTCACCTTTGCCGTGCAAGTTATATAAGCAGGCCCTTCGTGAATTTCTTCTGTCCATAAGTTCACCCATTTCCCTTCCGGCAGATAGACCTGCCGCTCAATATGATTTTCCTCAATAATAGGAGCCACAAGCATGGATTCACCGAATAAATACTCATCATACACACCCGCCACTCGTTGATCTTCCGGGAAATCAAGCATAAGCGCCCTCATTAACGGCTCCCCTGTTTGGCAGGCTTTCTCAGACTCCTGATATATATAAGGCATCAAATTCATGCGCACATTAGCAAAAAATCGATATACATCAATAACCCGGTCGTCCCCTGTTCGGGAAGCGATATTCCATGGGGTGCGGTCCTGACTGAACTCTGCCTTACTCTCCGCGTGATATTGCATAATCGGACAAAAAGCTGCCATCGAAGAGGAACGCATGAATAGCTCTGCTGTAGGGATATCTCCGTTAAATCCTGCCAAGTCCCATCCCCAGAACACAATGCCTGCCAGACCAGCATTCAACCCGGCTACAAGCGATCTTTTAAATGCAGCAAATGTAGACCGTTCATCCCCGGCCCAGTGCGCAGGGAAATTTTGTGCGCCAGTATAGCCGGCACGGCTGAACGTGATGCCATCATTTCGTTGAGCAAAGTCGTAATAAGCCTGAATGTAATCGTTGGGATACTGATTTCGCATTTCACTTCCCGTCTGGCCGTTCGCAAACTGCAGGTTCTTACCGAAAACGAATTCTCCTCCATCTGTTTTAAATCCATCAACTCCTATATCCAAAAGGTACTGGCGTTTCTGAAACCACCATTCACTCCCTTCCTTGTGACTGAAATCCATGATCAGGCTATTTGTAAACCAGTTCTCAGGAATTCTGTAAGGAGTGCCGTCTTCGTGCTTAACCACATACCCTTTTTCAACCATGTATGCCTCATCCTGATCTTTTAGCGGATGCGTTTGTTTATTTAAGTATTTTTGAATCGGAATCTGCCATAAGATAAGTTTCAGATTTTCCTCGTGTATATGTTCTACCATCCCTTTCGGATCCGGCCAGCGCCCCCAGGAAGGGAACTCCATTTCTTCATAACTGTGAACGTATCCCGGTTCCTTCAACTCATAGGTGGCGTCATTGAACATATAATACGTCGCTTCATCACTCCATTGTTCCAATACGATAACTGTAGCGGGGATATCATGATTATTCGTCGCTTCGATTTCGTTCTCTACAATAGATTGACGATCCCAGTTATTACTAGACATCCAGGGGCCGAGCGCCCAAGCGGGAACCATCGCAGGCTTTCCCGTCTCTTTCGTAAATTGCTGTACTTGTTGTTTATAATCACCAAAATAAAAATGGACAGTCGTTTCCTGAACGTTGTTATTTTGTGCGAACGTCCACGTCGTCTTATCTTTCAAAGATGCTGCCAAATCAAACAATGTGTACATTGCAGTATCCACATAACACCCATATCCTCTGTTGGTCATATAAAACGGAATAGGGATATACGTCCTTGTCCCCTGGTCTCTGTATTGGTTATATACATAGCAGTCAATTATCTCACCGCGTTGTTCAATAGAATTGTATCGTTCACCGAACCCATAAAAATTTTCGTTTTCAGGCGTGTACCAGTGGACCTGAAATTCGTGGACTATCCCATCTATGCCCTCTTTCCATTCAAATGTCGGCACTAGTGAATGAGTACGAAGAATCTCTTGTTCCTTGTAAAACAATGCGATTTCGGCATTTTCAGCGTGTACTCTAAGCTGATAATCTCCTCGAAAAATAGAAGTTTCCTCATCTTTAGAGGCATCTATTTTATTACCATACTGACGAATACTCATATCCATGCCATCGTCACGCATAATAAAAGTAAGGTTATGCCCTTCACCGAAATAAAGTTCCAGCATATCTTCTGTTTTATTCGTCACTTTGAAAGAGTTCGCATACTTCTTTTGCCTTGTATAGAGGGGATACGTATCAGAGGTAAGATTCCCTCCCTCTTTAAATGTCACATGAAAACTATAAGAGTATTCCCCATGATCCGGTAATGAAGAAAGCTTTCCCTGATAAATAAGTGTCTCGTCCTTTTTTTTCGACTGAAGCTCAAGAGAATCTTTCCAGTCCCGATTCTTGTTTTGTATATGGACTTCTACACCCTCAATTTCCTTTTCACTGACTACCTGACAAGCTATATGAACATAATCATCGGTCGTAGGGTAGTGAGGAATTCTCTCGGTCAGCTGTGGCAAGTACACATTCTCATTGCCCAAAGGATCATGGATGATCTTTTCTCCTTCTCCAAACTGAGAAGCATAATAATCAAATAGAGAAAGAACAATTTCACCCAGCTCATCTTCCTCCATGTGGGCTCGTGCTAAATGAGAGTAATGAAATGCGTTTTCTTTATCGGATTTTTCAAGAAAGTAAAGGGCCATCAAAGCTGTTGCAGATTTTGAAGTATAGTCAGCCCCTCGATAAGGAAGCATCCCACTCTCTTCTTCCAGATGCAGTACCATTTTGTTGGTAGCTTCTACGATAATCAGGTCTTCCGGAGAGAACAATCCATAAGGCATGACGGCAAGCGTTTGATCTACAGAAATCCCTCTTGTTTCTTTTCCATTTAAAGCCGTGCCTCCGGAAAGTAATTCATTGAATACAAAATCACGAATCTCTGTCATCACTTTCTGCAGGGACATCGCCTGTCGGTTATTCTTCGTTTCGGTCAATGCTGCGTATACCATAGAAACGTTGGAAAGATAGATATCTTTTTCGTTCCCCCATAAATCAGTGTTCGGCTTCTTCCACTCATCAGCCAAATAGGCAATATGAGGTTTATAGTCGATACCTGTGATTTCTTCATTATTTGGTTCCAGTTGGACTTGTTTCTGTAGAAGCCATACCCATGTCGCTATGGTATATAAAGGATCTTTTTCTATATCCGGCTGATAGTCTTTGATTGTTTCTTCGACCTTCGTATGTTCTCCTCGCAATTGATCAACATGAGCCCGAAATAACTGTATATAAGTCTTATCCACGGTTATCACCCCTTCATGAAAAAGGATATATGTGTACGTGCTTCACATATATCCCTCTCCTTTCATACAATTAGTTAGTTCAAAATATTTTCGTATTCGGATTGTAGTGTCTTAATGACATCTTCCGTTGACTTGCTCCCGTTTAAGGCTTTTTCGAATTCCTGGTCCGTCACATCATTGATTTGACTCCAGTTCTCCACTACTGGCGGAAGTACCAACGTGTCCAGTGCATTGAATACAGCTTCACGATTTTCCGGAGGAGTCTGCTCAAGGTAAGGTTGAAGTACTTCCTCGTTGTTTACAGCTGGCAGTTCCCAGGAATTTTCTACGCGCAGTTCAGCTACCTGATCACTGGCACTCATGAATCGAGCAAATTTATAAGCAGCTTCTTTTTTATCCGTATCGGCGGAAACAGCCAGACCATTTGCAAAGAAGTGATGAGCTTTTTGCGTGTTTCCTGCTTCCAAAGCTACATCCCATTCAAAAGATGCGTCTTTAAATGCTTCAAACATCCAAATACCTGTGTGAACAATACCAAGCTGTCCATTCATGAATAGATCAGCTGGAGCCTGACCGGACATTTCTGCCGGAGATGGAGTTACGCCTGATTCCGTCACTTTATCAACCATATAATTCATAGCTTCCAAGTTTTCTTGTGTATCTACAGTAGGCTCCCCATTTTCGTTGAAGAGTTCCCCCCCGTTTTGTGCAGCAATTTTAAAGTACTCATTCATTGTTGCTGGAGCATAAGTACCCCATACATTATTCTCTTCGTTTGTGATTTTCTCAGCTGCAGCCAACTCGTCTTCCCATGTCCAGTCAGCTGTTGGATAATCGACACCTGCTTCGTCAAACAAGTCTTTGTTGTAAAAAGTTAAAACGTTCGAAAAGCTCTCTACCATTCCATACTGTTTCCCATCATATTGGTAAGCTTCAAATGCTTCCTGATTCAATTGAGAAGGATCGAAATTTTCGTCTTCTTCAATGAATCCGGAAAGGTCAGCTAAGGTACCTTTTGAAGCGTATTGAACAAAGTTTTCATAGTTCAATTCAAATACATCCGGAGCGTTCCCGCCAGCCAGTCGCGTTTGCAACTTCGTGAAGTAATCATCATAAGCAGCTAATTCTGTATTTACTTTGATATTCGGGTTATCTTCCTCAAAGGCCGTTACAATATCAGCCAGTACGTCTTCATAGTCTGGTGCTGCAGAAAAGCTGTAATAAGTTATTTCCGTAGTGCCATTGCCGTCCCCACCTTCTTCTTCACTTTCTCCCTCTGAGGAACAACCCACCAAACTAATAATAGCAACCATGAAAAACAAAGATAAAAGCCACAATTTCTTCATGTCATTCTCTCCCCTTTTAATAAAATTGAATTTATTCTTTCATTCCGCTCATAGTCATGCCTTGGATGAAATATTTCTGAGCAAAAAGATAGACAATTAAAATCGGTAGTACACTAATAACAACACCAGCCATCATCAATCCCCAGTCTGTAGCCCAACGCCCCTGGAGCAGGGACAGACCTAGCGGTAGAGTAGCTAACTCCTGGTTACTGATTACGATCAATGGCCACAGGAAGTTGTTCCAGGATTGCATGAACGTGAAAATTCCCAAAGCGGCCAACATCGGCTTGATCAATGGAAGGCACACGCGATAAAAGACTTGAAAGTGATTCGCGCCATCCATGAATGCTGCCTCTTCCAACTCTCTTGGGATTCCTAACATCGCTTGCCTCATAAGGAAAGTTCCAAACACCGCAAACATGGTAGGAATGATCAGTCCAGGATACGAATCCAGCCAGCCAAATTGTTTAATCAAAATGAACTGTGGAATCATCGTGACCTGCGTCGGCACCATCATTGTGGCAAGATACAAAAGGAATAATTTATCTCTTCCTCGGAACTGCATGCGTGCAAAAGCATAAGCCGCCATGGAACTGAAAACCATTTGACCAATGGTCGTCAGTACCGCAACAACGATAGAGTTCCATAAAAAGCGCATCATAGGAAATTGTTGCGTAACGCTTTCGTAATTTTGAGTAGTAGGCTCATTTGGCACGAATTCCGGAGGTAAAACCATTGTTGCTCCATCCGGTTTCAAAGATGTAGAAACCATCCAGAGAAAAGGAATCAGCATAATGGAAGCGCCTCCAATTAGCAATAAATAAAAAAGGATCTTGTTGATAGTAGGACGTCGTTTCTTAGATTTCTTTGACTTCGTGTTCTGATAAACCAACGCCTTGCTCGAATTCTCCATAGCCATATATCAATTTACCCCCCTGTCTTGAACTTTCATTTGAATCCATGTGAAGAGGAAAATGACTAGAAACAACACCCAACTCATGGCAGAAGCGTAGCCCATTTCAAAGTAACGAAAAGCATGGTTGTAAATATTCTGTACCATTACTTCTGTTGAGCCTCCAGGTCCTCCTCCGGTCATAATCATGACCTGATCAAACACCTGAAAAGAGTTAATCAGAGAAATGATTGTCACAAAGAATGTTGTCGGTGCCAACAGTGGAATCGTGATGTTCCACAGTTTTCTTGCTTTTCCTGCACCATCAATCGAAGCAGCTTCATAAAAGGAAGGAGATATGTTCTGTAGGCCACCCAGGAACAAAACCATGACAAATCCTATATCTTTCCAGGCACTTGCCAGGATGATACCAATCATTGCTGTGTTAGGATCACTCAGCCACTGCGGGCCATCAATACCTACAATCGATAGAGCATAATTGATAAGTCCGTATTCAGGGTTATACAACCATTTCCACACTAGAGAAACCGCTACCCAACTTGTAATGACCGGCAAGAAGAATGTAGCCCTGAAAAATGCCCGGAATTTCATTTGTTTATTTAATAACAATGCACAAGCTAAACCAAAAATCAAAACCAATGGAATGTACCCAAGAATAAAAAAGATAGTATTTCGAAAGGAAACCCAAAAATCAGGGTCTTGCGCTAAACGTATGTAGTTTTCAAAACCCGTAAATTGCATCTCTCCAAGTAAATCCCAATCTGTGAAACTGATAATCAACGAGGAAACAATCGGAGCTCCTATGAATGTTAGAAAACCAAGCAGATTGGGTAGAAGAAAGATACAAAGCCAAAAGAATGTTTTTTTCCTTGTCATTCCTACCATGCATCCCTACCTCCTTTGCTCATATACTTTGTTTCATTTGTTCATAAATCGGCTCTTGGAAGAGTTGACTTATTGCTAACAGGGCTCCTCCGGTGAACCAGGAATCGTCTTTCAAATGAGAAAAAACAATATCTGTATCAATGCTAACTTTCTCGAAGAAATTGTCGTTAGCAATAGCAAGAACTTCTTTTTCAAACAGATGTTTGTATTTCACGCCCTCCCCGACAATAATAATCTTCTCCGGGTTTAACGTATTGATAAGATTTCTTAGTCCATATCCGAGGTGGGTACCCATTTCTTTCATGAGGGACTGGGCGAACACATCGTCTCCATCGGCTGCTTTTGCTACTGCCGAGAAATGATGGTCCTCTTCTTCATACGCTGAATCTTCCTTTGATTTTTCTTTATATTTATTTTCGAAGTAGAACTCTGAAGCGTACATTTCGAGACACCCTTCTTGCCCGCAGTGACAAGAATACCCCCCCATGACGAGATTCGTATGCCCGAATTCTCCAGCGCCACCTACGGCTCCATAATAGATTTTCCGATCAATAACAACAGACAAACCTAATCCGGCCCCAATCGAAACAACTAAAAAGTTATTGTCTTTCTGACCTTCTCCTTTTTCTAGCTCAGCTAACGTATAGCCATTAATGTTATTATCCACAAACACTGGAACTGTAGGAAACCTTTCTTTTATCATCTCGGTGATAGGAACATTCTCCCACCCCAACATGGAAGCACGAATGATTTTCCCTTCGTGGCGATTCACAAGTCCAGAAGACAAAATTCCGATTCCTAATAGGCTGGATAAATCTTTATTCTGTTCGTGGAAAATCATTTTCACTTCTCTCTCAATTAAAGCAACAATTTTCTCTGCTGTTGTGTGCTTTTCAAATGGAACGTACGTTTTTAAAAGGATACCTCCCTCCATATCTGTAAGCGCTGTCAGAATTTGGTCTTCCTCAATTTTGATACTGACAACATACCCATGATTTTCATTGAACTTTAAAAGTTTAGCCTTTCTCCCCCCTGTCGAGGAAGCTTCTCCGACTTCATAAATAAGGTTTTGAGCTTTCAACTCATCCATGATATAAGAAAGCGTTGAAATCCCTAATTCACATTGCCGTGAGATTTCAGCTCTACTAACCGGTTGCTGGTGACGAATAATATTTAAAACTTTGAATCTATTAATTTCTTTGATAAGTTCCTTGCTTCCAGTTCTTAAAGATTTCATAAAATCACCTCAATCATCTTACTTACTTCTTTCAGTGAACGAATTAAGTATATATAAACTATACATCAATGTTAATAATTTGACAACTATATTTTTGATTTTTAAGAATTTTATTTTTTGCATTATATTATTTGCATAAAGAAAGATACCATTTATACTTCTAGGGCACCTTTCTTTGAATTATTAGCCTATTGCTCTACGTCAACAAAGAGATGCCATAATAACACCATCCACCAGCCCTAAAATTTACTAATTCATCTTTCATTTGTCTTCTTCCTCCTCCCTTATACATTTAATATCTGCCTCAATGTTTCCTTGACAGCTAGCGAGTTCTCTTTTCTAATACGATTATTAAAAAAATTTTTAAATTAAACTACTATTTGTTAATTCAATCAGCATTTCAATTTTTTTCGAACATCTTCTAAGTATTTAGTTTCTAAAATTGAGAAATAGTAATCAAAATCCCTCTAAACTGCGGAAAATTATTTAGTTGATCGTGTTTTAATAAGGTTAATAACTTGTCATAATCCTTTTCCTTCATGCATCTATTAATTGATTCTTCCAAAAAGTTATTCCGCTTAACTCCACAACCAATATTTACTTCCGTAATAAATGATTTAATCTTTTGAATACATTAAATTTCTTGCCCAAACATGTCCACATCATTAAATAAAGAGGACTTAAAAGAAGGCAACAACCTAAGGGTTAGTTGCCTTCTTTTAAAATGAGTTGTGCCACACACTCCACATGTCCGGAGTGTATGTGGCAATACAATGAGATGTCGGTGAGTTTACTTGTTATCAAACGTATGAACACCCTCCATTCTCCCCCCTTAACGGAATGAAGGAAGTAATTCAATATCCTTGAATTGCGCCCGTTTGAGGCATAGGCGAAATCTATCTGAGATCCAATCTTCTAAGGGGTGATAATTATTCAAAATCAAATAATACTATATCATTATAAATGTCTTTATCTGGGTAATTCTCATAGTACAAATTCTCTGCAACGGCACATATTTTTTTGCAAAAATCCACTACACTAATTCTTATATAAATATCGGGATCCTTTGTTTTGTCTCCGTCACTCCACGCCTTACTATAACTAGTTATGCTATTTGATAATACAAACTTAAGACTTTGAGAATTTTTTAAACCTAGTTCTTTCTGTACATCCTCTGTCGCATCAAGGGATCCCTCATGAAGTAATAAATTACGTAACTCATATACTATTTCTCCATTAATAGTTAGTGATTCTAAATCATCCAGTCCAACTTTAGGCTTGTCATATTTATAAATATATTCATTATACCAACGTTTATATCTTCTGCCAGATCCTTTCAAATTAGGATATGAAATTTTCCCACATATATCTGGTAATGTTAGTGTTAATGCTAAAGCTGATAAATAATTTTTGTTTTCTAAATTATTTTTTATTTCATTTATAAGGTGTTTCAGGATCAATCCCCTCCTTGCCAAAGAGAGATGTTTTCCTCTATTTACCTACCTCCTTTCAATAGAAGAAAACACCTCTGTATGAGATGCCTATCAACTTTAATTCGCTATTCTTCATCATCTTAAACAGCTGCTCTTTATAAGTTGGGCTATGTTAAAGTTTAGTGTTGATATTAGGTAAAAGAATAGAACTTCCAAATTCATAGAAGTTCTATTTTGTATTATTGTCTATTAAACTAACGCCCTCTTTACTTATAAAAAGGTAAATTATTTTATATACCCAAATTGACCAGATGCAAAATAATCCAACCATCTGCCGTCAGGTTTCTGCAAGAGAACGACTCACAAGTCAAAATCATTACACTTCTTCCTCTGTGGCCTTGCTCGAATTGTTCCTTCTTTACTTATTAGCGTAGTACTTGTTATACACTCTCATTTCACAATCATCGTTATCTATGCATAACCAAAGTTTTATCTTTTTTTCGTTCCCATCAACTTCGTCAGTAGTTACCGTCTTATACTCAATCTCTTCCTCGTTTGTGTTCCCGCACTCATAACATTCTCTAGCCATTTCATTCATCCTCCTATTCTTTTACTTTAATAGTCTTTCTTTAAGAATAATGAAATTGTTCCTTTAAACACATTACAATTGCAATGTTTAATAAAGCAATCATGTTTTTCTTTCTTATCAGATTTAATATCGAAACTATAACACTGAGAGATAAAAGTACAACTGTTGAAACAATGTCTTTAGCAAAATACACATAATTTATAACCCCTAAAATACCAAAATTAAAGGCAACAAATTTATGAAAAACTTCATTTTATCCATTTTATCCCCCAATATCTCTTTTTATAATAACATAATTATCCAAATTCCAGTTAATCCTTCTTAAAGTAACCTGCTCCGTTACTTAAATAAGACGAGGCTGATCTCCTCGTTGGAGAAAAGCCCCCTATTGTATAAGACTTAATTTCGAGAAATTTCTTTAAGTACATCTTTATAAAGGTAAATCATACATCAGCGAGTATATATTCATGATAATTTATATATCCTGTATATCATTCACTAAAGTAACACGTTAGAGGTATCGCATAAGTATCTTTAAGGTATGAATCAGTTGCAAGAATAATTTGTTTCATTGGATCAGTAATTTTTAGTATCGAAACTCCTGGTTGGACAACTGAGATCTGAAATTGTGTTTCAAAACCAGATTTCACCATCTTTTTCAGAGTAAGTAGAGTACGTAAATTCCCCTTTTCAAACCGAGTTTCGTTATAGCTTTTTTTCCTCTTATTTTCCCGCTCAATCATCCGTTGAACAAGTTGCAAGGCATTGTCATTCCACATAATCGACTTCTCAGTTTGACCACAAACTTCATACAAGTCACCAACACGCGAACCGGGATGCTCACCCCCTGAATATTTACAATGGTACAAATGAAAAACAATCTTCTCATTTTCCTTATCAATTTTGATCGAAACTACATCTGCGATTTCTCCAGCTCCGTCATCATCGAAAATAATATCTGATTTTTGGTCTACAATATTGTGAATCGTAGCGTATTGAATCGAATCAGTTTTTCTGCCTATCCCTTGAGATTCAGATCTTATATCGACATTGTATTTTTTCCAATCAAACGGGATTAAAGAGTTTGGTGGTAATGCTATGTCGCTCTTGGGTACTATAACTGTTTTTAAATTTTCTTGTACTACAATAATAGATCCATCATCTTGTATAAAAGAAATTTCAGGTGAGTTCTCGTACAGATATTCAGTCAAGTTAACAGTTCCATTCCCCGATTTGACTTCTAGCTCCTCCCCTTCAATTTGCTTGAAACTGTATGAGTTCTCATCAATAATCTGTTCATATGTAACCTTTCGCTCATTTATATGAAAATCAAAGCGAAGATTTCCATTGACTATGTCAGGATTCTTTAAATCTGTTTGAAAAAAAGGAATTGATTTTTCTTCTTTAGGTATATACAACTGTTTAGAGGTAGAATTGGAAATTTCAATTGACTCAGGCAGCGATATTTTATAAGGGACGCCTTCGGGAAATTCCTTGATAACTTCGAGAGCAAGGGAATTTTCTAATATATCATTCGTAACAATAGTGTCATCCAAAACCTTTGTTCCAATTTTTTGACACCAATCCGTCCAAAATTTAACACTCTCTACCCAACGCATCCAAACTTTCCCTCTATATGAACAACCAATGCTGATTCGTTCCCCACCTCGATAACCATAACCAAATAAATTAGACTTTGTTGATCCCGAAGTCACAGCCTCAGAAATTCCAGATTTAATATCAGCTCCAGCAAACATTCTGAAACTAATTCTTCCGCTAGGTTTTTGCTTTAATCCCAATGTTCCTAACATTAACCTATTAATTCCATCTAAGCTTCGGTAAATAGGATCTCCTTTAATTGCAATTGCTTCTGGGAACACACTTTCCACAAGTCTATTTCCTTTTCTGGTATCAGTTTCATTGATATGAACAATTCCATTAACATTATCAAAAAACAGCACAAAGAAATCATAATCATATTGAACTATATCATTTTGATCTGACCAGCCAACCTTTTTTTCAGTTTCCTCAATAAAAATATAAACATTATTCTCTTCATTTATTAGTGACGTAGTTCTATCTGGATTCAAAATTTGTTTCCACCCATTAACAAAAATACTTTTTGAGGGGTGTTTGAACATTCTAGTGCTTACTTTCATCTTTAATTGGGATAAATCTATATCCTTCGAATGACCCTTTTTAAAATTATCAATGAATTCACCATGCTCAACTTCCTCTTTAATTGCTTGATTTGAATGGATATTAAGAAGTTCATTCCAATCAGCGTTTTGATGGTATAAATCTTCAATAGCTTCTTTCAAATCGTCCATTGCTACATTCGTGATAAGTTTTGCATTGCCTAACTTATTGCTACTTGTTCGAGCAAACCTTCCAATGAATTGAAGTGTAATTGGAAGCGATTTATATTTGTCATGTATTGCTGCAATCTTCAAAGTTGGAATATCGATCCCTTCTCCAAACATATCTACACAAACTACGATTTTTGACTTACCATCTTTAACTTGCTGCAAGGATTTATTCCTTTTCGTCATAGGAATGCCTCCGTGAATAACAACTGGGTTAAACACCTCATATTCAGAGTAGATGTTTTCATATAACTCATCCGCTCTTTTTCGAGTGCTAACTCTCGCTAAAAGCACATGTTCATATTCCACAATATCTTTTTCTAATAGCTTAATAGCAGTATTTGCAATTTGTTTGTCAGACTTTTGTTCATCAAATTCTTGAATAGGATAAAAATCAATTGGTTTAAAATATCCAGCCTTTTGAGCTAAAGCCAAACCATAATTAAAAATTATCCTACCATCGATTTTCTTACCATCATTCCTATAAGGAGTCGCAGTAAACTGTAGAATTTTTTTGTCTGAAAACCTTTCTCTAACTGTTCGCCAATCAGGGGCTGCAAGATGATGTGCTTCATCAAATATTACAACGTCCACTTCTTCAACAAGTGTATCGATAACAGATTCCGGCATCTTCTTAATCATACCAGGAGTTGAAACTATGATATTTGACTCTTTAAGAGTCTCAATCAGAGTTGTTTCTTCCTCATCTGATACTTTTGATTTATACAGAAAAGTTGTTGGATAAATAACTTCATCTGAAATCATTTTTAGATTTGGAAGTATCCCAAAATGACTTGCTCCCTCAAAGATCTGTTCCCTCAACAGATTAGAAGGTACAATGATAAGCGTTGTGGATATCCTTTCAGAAATAATCGTAGCATACATTGTTTCTGACTTACCTGTCCCCGTGGGTAAGACAATAGTTGCTGGAGAATTTGAAGTCGCCCAATGGGCACGAATTGCAGATAACGCTCCAAACTGAGGAATTCTTAAACCTTTCTCTTCAGGACTTCGAGAAACTCTCTCATTATAAGACACTTTCCAGCTATTAATAATTTCTGTTCGGTTAAATATTCTACCTTCAGCATCCGTACAACGACTTAACTTATTATCACGGCCAATTGTCGTGATAATATTTTTATACTTTCCCATACAATCCATCCCCTGTCATATAATTACATTTAAGTTAATTATAACAGACCAAAAGAACTAAATATAAAAGTTTTTACCTTCAACAAAGAACCGGATTTCTTACACCCAAAACCACAGAGAGAAAAAGTAAATGATTTCATTTTATAGATATATTGTGAATCCAATTTCCCTTTATTAAACTATAGATATATCTGTAGTGATAAAGATTATTAGAAATTAGTTTCTATTGTAATTCATTAGATTGAAAAAAATATACAACTTCATTCAAAAGCTCGTTTACTTATAACAATTTGCTAATAAACATGCTGCCAAAGCCTAAAAAATAAATGCCATAAACAGTAGTCGATTTCTATAAAACTGCACTTTAAAAAAACTAGTAAATTATTTTTTAACATAGAACATAATGTAAAACCCCATAAATTGTATATCTACAAAAAAAATAACCCTCCTGCCCAAAAAAGGTAGGGGGTTACTTTTTTAATCCAACGAACGCTTTTGCCATTTATAAATTTATTATAACTCAATTCTTTCCTTTTTTAAACAAATAATTTAGGAGAGGCTGATATACTCTCAAAAGTTAAATGTTGCATTATCCGATTTAAAAGGTTTAATTCGTAACATAAGTAAATCCCACCAGGGTCAGAGCCGCTACCTCTGCCAAAACGCTGTCTTTTTTAGTCTGACAATAAAAACTATTTAATTTTATAGAGGAATAAGTCGCATCTGCCCTGAAAGCGACTCTAAATAAGCAGGTAAGGTGAGGAGAGCTGAGCCGATGCAGAAAATCAGCGTAGCAATCATTAGTCAAGGTCTTTTCTGCTGTTTTCAGACCGGATTGTTAGTCTTAAAGGAGCGGGAACGGCTTCTTGCAGTAACAATTCGGTGGAGTTTCGATTGGTCACGGCCATTGGTGCTTGTCACGATGTATGTGGGCGAAACTACATACGCGGTAATTTAGCAAATGACAAGCTGAAGAGATTCAGGTATTAAACAGCAGCATCATCGGGGTTCCCAGTTTGAACTAAAGTAATGTATCCAATAATACCACTTCCTCTGTCCTAGAAGTCTTTTTTTCTAGAGACAGGGAGGGTATTTTCATAGTCAGTAACCCGATTACCTAAAGGTATGTATCCTTTGATCCTTCCCTCCTTCAGTTGCATATTTATTCTCAAATAAATGTTATATACAATCCAACTAAATCTTAAGAGACGCAAACTGATATTTCAGGAATACTGGGATAGAGATCCATCCTTATTGCCTAGTAGCACTATCTAAACTTGATAAAAATTTTTCAACTTGATCATAATTTTCGTTTTCCCATAATTCATAAAAGATATCTACTACAAAACTTAAATCACAATGTGTTTTATTAGCAACTTCTATTAACCAATCGTGATAATCCATTCCTTGTACTTTAGCTAATAGTACCCTCAATTCTTGCTCATCTAAATTTAATTTATTACTAAGTTCCTTAAAGTAAGAGCGAGTTAATTTTTGAAACTCTTCTTCTAAGCTTCTCTCACCTGGTAAAAATACATAACCCCAATTTAAAGAATTAAATGGTATTTCCCTACTTTCTTTAACATCGCCATCATATACTCCGATAATGTTATAATCCATATGTTTTAATTTTGGAATGCTAATTACTTTAGTGATTTCAGCAAAACCTTTAATTTGCTCCAACCTGTAATACTTTAAATAATAGCGTGCATGCCTTTTACAAATACTTTTAAAGAATTCTAAAGCTAAGGTATCCTCAAAAATCAAAATACCTTTAGTATTTATTACTAAACCTAAATCTTGTAAGATATCTTCCTTGTTTCCAGGCTTAACTACATCTATAGAATCTAAATAATTTTGCAATATTAACAGTCTATCTGTACTTATATTTTCTAATATAAAAGGCGAATGTGTTACTAATATTACTGAAAACTTATGATTGTTCATTTTGTCTGCAATAAAATTCATTAGATTAATTTGTGATTTAACACTAATGAAGACTTCCGGTTCTTCAATTAAAATTAAACCACTCTTGGATATTCTCTTAAATAACCAATATATATAAAATAAAAAATGTTCTCCTGTTCCCATTTTCAAACTGTCATATTCTAGTCCATTACAGGAAACTTGAAAATAAGGTATTGTAATATCATCTCCTACTTCTATTTCTCTCAATATTACAGAATCGTATACCTTACCTACTAAATAGTTTAAATGCGCTAAGTCAGCTTTTTCAAAAATATTATCATCATGTTGCTCAATTAACTCGTTAAAATTAGGTTGACCTATAAACTTGTTAATTTCCATAAGCTTTATGAAATCGATTTCTTCTAATACTACATCCTCGCTAGTAACATCAATTAACCTATGTCCGTCTTCATTTTTAATTGGAATATTTCTATTCCCTTCTTTTAAGTTCCCATAAATTTCAATACCTTCAATTTTAATTTTATCTTGATCGTTAACTTTTATTCCCAAAATATCTTTAATAGCAGTGAAAACTGTAGATTTTCCTACACCATTCAAACCACATATAGCGAAAATTCCCTTTTTAAAATTAATAGGATGATTAATACCCAATATACCATTTAAATTCAGACTATCTATATAGTATTTATAACTGTTTCTTTCAACTTTTCTCCATATGTCAGGGACTTTTGCTTGCCGTATCATTTATTAATAGTCCCTCCCCACTTAAATTCTGTAGTAATTTCTTCAAGTGTGCGGCTCATGCTATCTATATCTGAAGTTAAATATTTTGCTAGATTGGGATTAAAACTTTCATCTGAGGTGTAAATTATTAAGTAGATTTCTAAAATTATATCTCTATATATAATTGACATTGCATCTGTACTGCCCATGCTTGCCCTTTGATTGAATATCAAAAACAATTGAGTTAGATATTGATAATCATGGAATAGGATATTAATCTTTTCAAACCCTAGCAAATTTGAGGAAGCTTTACCTTTTACTAATTCCCTTGCATATTCAAATGTATAAATTAATTCAGCCATTAAATCTTGATCAATATAATTTTTATACTTATACGAAAAAAGCAGCCAACTAAATAAAGTTGCTTTATTAATGTTTAACTTGGTAATAACAAATTTGGATTGCCCTAATTTTGAACTTCCTATAAAAAAGACCAATGTATCTTTAACTTCATCAATAATCTTTTGATTGAAGGAGTCATTATTTCTATATTTATCAGATATATTTGTAGATGTAATTTTTTTCTTTAAATTCCCTACTTCAAGTGTATAACAAAATTTGGATATAATATCATCATATGCCATCCTTGAATTAGAAAATCCTATTGTCTGTTTATTAGCCCCAAGTTTCTCGAAATGATTAACAAGTTCCTTAATTTGATTTCGTGTATCCCCTATATAAGAGTTCCTTTGTTCCGCTGAAGTCAATGTTGCAGGTTGATTTAATCTAAAAAATAACTCTGCCGGTTCTTCAGGTGAAAACTCGGTCAATCGTATAATCGTCAGACTATATTTTTTAAACTTTCTCTGAATATTAGGGTTAAGTTCTTTAAATTTCATATTATGTAACATTGAAATGCTTTCATCGACGGGCTGTAATCTACCATCTATACTAAATTCATTATTCATAAAATCTCTGATAGCCACTAACCTTTGTTGTCCATCTAAGACTTCATCTATATATTGTTCATTTTCAATTAAGTGAATCGGAGGGATCCTCCAACCTCTTAAAATGGAGTCAATTAATTTTTTCTTTTTATTTGCAGTCCAAACTTCTCCTCGTTGAAATTCTGGACTTAAATTTAAATCTTCATCTTGAATCCTACTATATATAGTTTCTATTTCTAACTCTGTCACTGTACATTTCATAAAAGCACCTCCTTTTATAATATTACCTCAATAAAGCAATATTTTCCATTTTTATTTCTGTATTTTTATACCCTGTTCCGTATGTTCTACTTAAGAACAATTTTTAATTTTAGACTCACCATATCTCAGCTTTTTCAAAAAACTTTCTCTTGACTTTTTTCTCGTAATGGTTATGTTTCTTCTGCCGGTGGATAAACTACCGGACAAAATTACACTTGGAGGAAACAAACATCATGAGTACTTCACAATCTCAATTTACGCAACAACTGCAAAAACCTTTACAGAAAGGGACACTGTCTCAGTTTTTATTTAATAGTTTTATAGAATATCAAACACAAAGGGAGAACAAATATGTCACAAAAGAAAAGTAATCCCACAATTCCAGGTCGGAGAAGCAGAAATATTCGAGTTTTGATTAAGAAAGGACAAGAAGAAAGCTCCGTGCAATCAAGCTTTGATTTATTCGGAGAGGAATCAACTAAAAGGAATGACTGTATAAATAACACCTCCATCGGTCAATGATGATAGATGGAGGTGAGACTATTGAGAAGACGTGTTCAACTTCGTTCTGCATCAGAACAAAACAACACAACGACCGTATGGGTTCAGCGCTTAACTGCAAGATTAATCATTGAACAATTGCAACTGCGCACCATTTACATGCCAAACTGCTGCACGAAACAATGCCAAAAATAAAAAATGAGGTGAAATAAAGTGGAAACTAAACTTCATGTAATTCTTTAGCCGTGTCAGTACTAAAGGATTCGGACAAAGAGGAATTAATCGACCAGTTTTTTTCAGCGGTCTTAGAGGTTAATACAATTGATGAATTGCATATCTTAGTTAAATCTTTTCAAGGATCTCAGGTGCATGTCAGAATTAAATTTAATTAAAATGGCAACTAATCCATTTTATGCTGCACATGATCTCGAAAAAGGAATTAACAAACTGAAGCATATTGAGCCTTACCTTACGCTGGAAGCCTTTGATCGATTACAAAAAGCTAAAGGGGCATTATTCAAGACTTATGAAAAAACAGTAGAGCAAATTAAGATGCAGATAAACCTGTTATCCCCTACCTGCGGTTATTGTAAGAAGACACCAAATTATCGACAGGACAAAAACAGTGTTTATGGTTTTTTCACATGTTCTAATAATGCTCATAGAAAGTTCAAAGTTAAGTTACCGATTATCGAGCTACAACAAATAATCGAGCAGGCTTTACAAGAAATTGCTAACAAGCTGGATAACAAAAAGCTTTGCAGTCACTCGCTGGAATCTTTCAAGAAAATCAAAAAGCAAACAGAGTTAGAGATTTCAAATCATGAGTTAAGAATAAGAGAGCTTATGGAAGAGTTTGTATTAAGCAGCAACCAGTATTCGGAGGATTGGAAACTTGATTCTCGTTATAAGAAGGCCAACCATTTGAGGGAAGAAAAACAGAAACTTGTAGATGATCTGAGTGAAAAAGAATCATTACTTGAAAATAATAAAGAGATATCACAGATAGTCGAGAAGTATCTGAATAATAGATCAAGAGTCAGCTTATCACTACTTTGCTCACTAATTATTAAGAAATTGATTATTTACAAAGAGGATATAGATATAGAGGTCTTCAACTTTGACTATTTGCAAAATATGCAATCTGAATTAGTTTACGGAGGAGACGAATCCGCATGGACTTAGCATTTGGTTGTATAAGACGATCATCTTATAAGCAACAAGATAATAATAGCATTGAAATCCAAAAAGCCCATATCCAAGAATTTGCAAGTCGAAAAAATTTAACAGTTCCAGATGAATTTATCTATATCGAAGATGTACGAGCGCATATTCCAAACGTGCAGATCAGCGAAAAGAGCTGATGAGACTCAAGAATATGATGATCGAATCAGAAGTTCCGCGCGTTATCTTTTTTGAAGAGTCACGCATGGATCGTACAGGATATACCTTTGTAAAAGACTTTTACCGTCCCCTTCAAAAAGAACTTCCTCAACTGGAGGTATTCACAACAAACTCCGAAGAGCCCTTCAACCCAGACAGCCCACAAGCTAAAACTGCTCTCCTTGTCTTCCGACAAGAATCGGAGATAAAGTCAGAACGTGCACTAGCAAGCTTAACTGCCACTCTAGAAAAAGATGAAAAAGTACGACCTAGCGCGAAGATTCCTTATGGATATAAGCAAGTTAACAGACAACTCATCCCAAATGAAAAAGCTGAAGTTGTAACTTTCATATATTATCTTCAGAGCTGGGGCACTTCTAAGGTTAAAATCGCAACAATCTTAAATGAAGCAGCTATCCCCTCTCCTACTGGCGGTGAATGGGGTGCCAATACAATTGAGATTATTCTCAAGAATCCAGCATACACAGGTACGCTCTCTTGGAACATTCGGAAACACAAAAAAGAAAGAAAGTACGAATACCCTGATTTTCATGAACCCATCATAGACCGTTTTCTTCTGCATTTAAAAGACAACAATATTAAGCTCCAAAGCAAGTTTGGCCGGTTAGATACGCCATTTCTCTTTTTAAACAAAATCACTTGTAGCGACTGTAAAGAAAGTCTCAAAACACAGAATGCTTCCACTACGAGAAATGGTAAAAAGTATTATTATCAGGACTATGTCTGTAAAACATGTAACTACAAACTGGAGATCAATACCGTACATGCGACTCTCTATTAACTCATGTTCAATCCCTAGCTTCAATTGATGCAACTAAAACCACTACTGTAGCTTTCCTCAAAGAAATACAATGCGTAACGAAAGAAAAAATCACTAACCTCGAAAAAGATATTGACAAATTGAATTCAAAGGGTTGTATTGCTAAAGAACACGAGGACAAAGAGTTACAATCTGTAATCGACTCCCTAAAAAAGGATAAAAAGTCTGATTTAGAAAGTTTAGAAAACAGCTAAAAAGCTCTGGCTGAACTTCAAGAAGCAGTTCATTCTGGTGTGTTTTTCACTCGATTTGACCAGGTACTTAAACAACAATTGAATGAATCAGAAAAACGACTTATTATTCTTTATTTTGTAGACTTAGTTCTCGTGTCACCTGAAAAGGCACCTCAAATCGTCTTCCGGAAGAACCCATTTGAGAGCATTTATAAAATGAATAATGGTCAAAGTACCGAAAATAACAGATAGGTAGTTAGATACATTACCGAACAGTTTTCCTGCATTGCTTCAAACATCTTCAAATAATTACCCAAGCCCTTTGTTATAAGGGCTTAAATTTAAAAATTGTTCGGTAATCTACCTATATTGGTATACCAGTACGGACAAATAACAGAAACATATTTTCAGTATAGGATAAAATACCGAAATTTATACCTTCCATATCGGTAATAAATTAAAAGAAGTTCTTGCATTGAAAGAACTAACACCAAAAATCCTCCATTCGCTTGTTGAGAAAATAACCTGTAATCAAGATGGCAGTGTTAACATCCGGTATAGCTTTGTTAATCCGTTACAACTGCAATAAAAAAGGCAACACCCTAAGGGTTAGTTGCCTTCTTTTAAAATGAGTTGTGCCACACACTCCACATGCACCGTATGCGGAAACAAATCGACCGGCTGTACTTCCTTCAACGAATACCCAAATGGCTCCAGTTCCTTCACATCCACAGCAAAAGACTCGGGGTTGCAGGATACATAAATGATTCGCTGCGGTTGGGCACGACCGATTTTGCGCATCACTTTTCCGCCTGCACCGGCACGTGGTGGATCCAATAGCAGGATATCAGGCGTGCCTAGTCTCTCAAGCACCTGGTCGATTCCCATTCTGGCATTCTCAGCCAAGAATTCCGTGTTGGAAATGCCGTTATCTGACGCATTTCGTTTTGCCGATTCGATCGAGCTTTCCACGATTTCTATGCCGGCAAGTTTTCCGACTTTGCTTGCGAACGGGAGGGAAAAAGTTCCGACTCCACAGAAAAGCTCGAGCATTTTTTCTGTTTCCTTGGGCTGCCCCATTTCCAAAGCAAGGTCGATCAGCTTCTGGGCCTGTACAGGGTTTGTTTGGAAAAAGGTATCGAACCAAAGGCGGTAGCGATAGCCTCCGATTTCATCATAAATGAAGTCTCGTCCCGACAGCAGGATGGTTTCCTCCGCCTGGGTACGGTCCGCCCAATCGGTATTCACGAGCCATAACAAGCTTTTCACCTGCGGATAATTTTCTT
Source organism: Sediminibacillus terrae (assembly GCF_009602435.1). Classification (GTDB taxonomy): domain Bacteria; phylum Bacillota; class Bacilli; order Bacillales; family Amphibacillaceae; genus Sediminibacillus; species Sediminibacillus terrae. Next base: position 229,594 of record NZ_VZDQ01000025.1, on the reverse strand, counting down.
CGATTCTTTTCTTCAACTGGTCGGCGGCGTCTGCCAGATTACCGTCAGGACCTTCCGTCGCAAACAATCCAAGCATGATTTCTCCCGTCACAAACGACTGTCTCACCATTAAATGACGTAACAGCCCCTGGTGTGTTTCCTTTTCATAACCGCTCAATGCATATTCTTTCGCCCAATCGGCAACTTCCATGACAGCTGCTGTCATCTCTTCGCCCGCAATCAGGCATGTTTCAAGCGGAATGATGTTGCGGAAATTCCCTTGCTCATGCAAGCCCATCGAGCCGTCCGGGGCAAAAGTGAATTCCATTTTATTGCGATAATGCCAAGGCTCGTCCATGCCAATGGTGTCCCGGACCAATTCCGGATTGAATCCTTGAGATATCAAGGCATCTTTCACGTGGGCAGTCTTTTGCTTCAGCTGCCCTTCATATTGCCAATGCTGCCATGCACATCCCCCGCATTTGTCAAAGTGCGGACATGGCGCCGTGGTTCTTTCCGGATGGACTTCCAGAAGCTCTTCCAATCTCCCCTTGGTCCGTCTCGCCTTTGTGTTCTCTACAGAGACCCGCACCTTTTCGCCTGGAAGCGTTTTGGGCACCATCAGCTTTAATTTCCGCGGGTTTTCGTTTCCGGTGTCACGCCAGACAACCGCGCGGCCGGATCCTTTTCTATCTAAATGATCGATTTCAGTATCCATGATTTCCGCTTTTGAATTCGGCATCATCATTCCTCCCTCCAGTAACGGAATCTATTACGCTATCGTATCCTTAAAGGGATTGCTAGTTTAAGTTGATTCCTATCCTTTTTTAACATGTTTTTCTGCAAGATGCCAGATAAATTTCTTGCCAGTTCCATAAACCAGCCACCCTACTGCCAAGAGCCCATACAATCAGTCAATTTTTTGCAAATGTGTTACTTTAAAACCTTTCGAATACTTTAGCCCAAAGCCAAGGGAGCGGTCTAAGTAAATATGTGCAATCCAAATCACAGCAGTCATCAGGAGGAAAGAAAATCCACCTAGATAAGCAATGAAAAGTAAAATGCAAGGTATTATCAAACTATGTCCGATATTATAAACAAGAGAACCTATTCTAAGGTTGAATAAGTAACCGACCATGGTAAGATCAGGGACTAATAACAAGAGAAAAAATAACAGGATGGAATAGTCCAGCTTTATATAGATAAACAGACAGATAATAAAACCGATAACATACTCCACATATATGACATTCCGTAAAGACATTGTGCTCAACCCCTTCTTCCGTATTTTATCTTTCTGTATACTTGATATATCCATAGCTTCCCTATTCAACAAGTAAAAGCTAGATTCCTCTACCGTAGGCTCCCAGAGTTGAATAACGCAGAAATTCGCGCTAAGGTCTATAAGGGTATAACGAATGCCAACAAGTTTCTCGCTTTTCAGGGTGAAAAACCTTTAAAATAGATGAAAAGGAGAAAGTCTATTGCTTTAAAATTCAACCAGGGAGGGATGAACCTTGAAGAAAAAACCTTCGGGAGGAAAAGATGCCCGTTTTCGCATCGCCAACAGAGAAGCACTTATCGGTATCGGTTTAGCAGTTTTCAATTTCATCTGGTGGTTTGCCTTCGCCTATGGATTAGGCGGAAAAGACCCTTCAGAATATACATATGTTTTCGGATTGCCGGCATGGTTTTTCTACAGCTGTGTGGCAGGAGTCGTCGTGATGGCGGCACTTGTGTTTATTGTCGTGAAATATTTTTTCACGGATGTATCCTTTGATGATGAGGTGTATGAGGACCAATGAATTGGGAAGCAGCAATTACGTTATTCGGCTCCGTCGCCCTGATCTTTTTTATCGGGTTGATGGCAAGCCGAAAAGAAACAAGCGGAAAATCATTTGTCCAGGATTACTATCTTGGCGGCCGGAGTTTGGGTGGTTTCGTCCTGGCGATGACCATGACGGCTACCTACGGCAGTGCGAGCAGCTTCATCGGCGGCCCGGGTGTAGCTTACAATGAAGGGTTGGGCTGGGTATTATTATCCGTCACACAGGTGGCAACTGGATACTTTACCTTAATGATCCTCGGGAAAAAATTCGCCATTGTGACCCGGCAATATAAAGCCACGACATTGGTCGATTTTTTAAAGGAACGATACCGGTCCAAGCTTGTCGTCCTCCTGTCAGCCGTCAGTATCGTCGTCTTTTTGTTTTCGGCAATGGCGGCGCAATGGATCGGCGGGGGGCGATTGATTGAATCCTTGACCGGTTTGTCTTATACATCGGCTTTGTTCATTTTTGTCGTGACAGTATTGATTTACGTGACATTCGGCGGTTTCCGTGCCGTCACGTTGACCGATGCCATCCAGGGAAGCATCATGTTTATCGGAACGTTGGTGCTGTTAATAGCCGTCATCATCGCTGGCGGCGGCATTTCGGAAATCATGGCAGACTTGCAGGCGGAAAATCCCAACCTGATAACCCCTTTTGGTTCGGATGGAACATTGACTGCACCTTACGTATCCTCTTATTGGATTTTGGTCGGAGTCGGTGTAGTCGCCCTGCCGCAGATCGCCGTACGGGCCATGTCCTATAAAAATACGAGGTCGTTCCATCTGGCATTGATGATCGGGACCATCGTCGTCGGAGTCATCATGCTGAACATGCACTTGATCGGGGTATTCGCCAGACCGATTTTGCCTGGCATCGAGGTGGGCGACAGAGTCATGCCGCTCATTGCTCTGGAGGTTCTCCCTCCATGGCTGGCAGGGGTTGTCTTGGCTGCACCGTTGGCGGCGATTATGTCAACGGTCGACTCGCTTTTGTTGATTGTCAGTTCCACAATCGTCAAAGATGTCTACATCAATTATATAAAACCGGAAGCGTCCCGAAAAAAAGTCCAGCGAATGAGCATGGGGATTACCGCTTTGCTTGGCATCCTGGTGTTCCTGATGGCGGTGAACCCGCCGGACTTGATCATTTGGCTGAACCTGTTTGCCATCGGCGGATTGGAAGCGGCCTTCATCTGGCCGATCGTAATGGGCCTTTATTGGGAAAAAGGCAACAAATATGGCGCCATCGCCTCGATGCTGGTCGGTATTATTTCTTATATAGTCTTCCAGTCTTTTTATCCCGAGCCATTCGGGATGCACGCAGTGGTGACATCGATTTTGCTGGCATTGCTTGCCTATGTCGGATTTAGCTTGAGTATGAGACAAGAACCCTTGAAGCATTGAAGAGAATTTTATTTATGTGAAACAAGCCCCGGGAAAACAGTTGTGTTCCCGGGGCTTAAGCTTTCATTCTACTTCCGATAAAATGATGCCTGTGACCGTTTCATCGACCGTGAATTCCATATTTATTTTATTTTGCTTGTCAATATAGCCAATCACATTTGTGCCTGTGTCCATCCGTTTATAGTAATCATCCCCGAACGTCTGAAACACAGCTTGTTCAGACTTACCAATCAGGTCTCCAAGGTCCGAATGAACAATGTTTTTCGCCAGGAAATACCGCTTTGCTTTCCCATCGACAAGCCTGATATCCAAATCATATAATTTCTCGTCTTCTCCGTATATGTAGTACGTGGAAGGAGGCTCCTCGACTGTTTCCGTAAAATCCGGCTCCCCCAATACCTCTTTCACCTGGGTTTCTTTTGCATTCAACGTCAAAGTGTCGATCGTCACATCTGATAAATCCGTGCTTTTCGTTTGCTCGTAAAAATCCATTTTCTCTTTTGATCCGCATCCGCCAATCAGGATAGTACACGATACTAACGCAAGTATGAATATGTTTCGCATGTAATTGCCTCACTATTTTCTATTTTTGCTGCCAACGAATTCTTCTTACCGGAATTAGCAGGATTCCTTTTCTTTTTTTCTCGCTTTTACCGCTTTTCTCACATAAATAGAGGAAAGCAACAGATACAAAATGGTGACAATGGCTAATAGCACGGTGTTATTCCTGAAGCCCTCCTGGCTTGAGACAACTATTGTGTAAGTCACCCACATAAGGATAATCCGAATTGTATAGTTTACAAAATCCGACTTAAACACGAACCTCACCATCCAGTTACAATTTAACCAATACTAACATAAACCGTGATTGCATAAAATGACATTTCACAATCCTATTTTCCTCTAACCATTTCCGTTAAGACCCTCCCATCCCAAAGCAAAAACCTCATGTCCAGCTGTATCCAAATCCGGCCTGCGCTTTAGTCCGCTTTTTTGCGCGACTTTCCGGGAGGCTGTATTAATCGGACGGATTCTTGCCAGGACAGGAAGTTCCGGCAAGTAATTGCGGGCCATTTCAATCGAACTAGCGGCCGCTTCTGCCGCATAGCCCTTCCCCCATGCTTTAGGCGAAAACCGATAATACAAATTCAGCACATCCCGCTTCCGCCAGCAAATCTGTCTGATTCCGGTGATGCCGATTACTTCATCTGTTTCCGGCAAAACGACCAGCCAATACCCATAGCCATCGGTCGACCAATTATTCCGCCACTCCTTTATGGTTTCGACCGCTTCTTCAAGCGATTTCATCGGCCCGGCCGGTCTATAGCGATTGGTTTCTGGATCACTTTCTATCTTAAAAACGTCCCCGGCATCTTCCGGCCTTGGCTTACGAAGCAGTAAACGATTTGTTTTCACTTGTTCAGGGAATGGGTATTTCACTCTATTTCTCCTCCTCCGTTTTGCGTTGATAGACATACATGGGGGAAACAATGTCGAATCCCAGTTTTTTATACAATGGCATCCCTTGTTGAGAAGCTCCCAGGATACAACGACTGCACGATTTTTCAGCCGACCTGGCAAGCAAGTGGGAACAAAGCTTTTTCGCCAGACCTTTTCTGCGATACTTGGAATCTATAAAAATATTGTCCAGGCAACAGAGACTTCTATCTCCCAGAAACGAAACCCTCCCGTGTCCCGCCAATTGCCCTTTTTCATATAGGACATCGTACTCGACAGAAGTATTTTCCAGTCGCTCTTCGTCGGCAAAGTCTTTGTCAAAATAAGCATTGACCTTATTGGCCAGTATTCTCGTTTCAATTCTCTTGATAGAGTTGTCTCCATTTTCGACGAGATGCCAGTCATCGGATTGGATAGTGGAATGGTACATCAAGTATTCTTTCGCGACCTGTTCATAATGGACGAGTTCTCCTGGATCTTCATCGTCAATCACGGTTACCCAATGGTCTTCCTGATCCATCAGAAAATCCCCCTTATCGACAGATTCCCGCACAACGAAAAACTCTTTCCTTCGTCCTGCCACTTCCTCCCCGAAATCCACTTTGATAAAAAGTGGTTGTCTTTCCAGTTGGGTGTTCGGTTTTCTTCTCACTTCCATCCATGCATTGGCAAACGCCTCGATATATGCTTGAAGATTTTCCATTGTTTTCGCCTCCCGCTCCTCTTGACAACCATTTTAATCCAACATGTTATAATAGACAAAACGAATTTTTCGATATGAATCATCGAATTTCCCAATAATAGAGGGGCGATTTGCACAATGGATTACGAACAATTGAAAACCTTTTTGACCGTGGCCGATGTGAAAAGCTTTACCAAAGCAGCAGAGCTGTTACATATCACACAGTCTACCGTTACTTCCAGAATTCAAGCAGTAGAAAACTTTTACGGCAAACAATTGCTGACCAGAAGCAAGAGAGGGATAAAACTAGCAGAAATCGGGACAGAACTGTTGCCATATTTACAAAGGCAAATGGAATTATGGAATAAGTCTTTGCGGATGGTTTCTGAACATCATGCCGCCCTTCGCACAATCACTATCGCTACTACCTACTCCCTTTGGAGAGGAACCATGGTCCAAATAATAAGAGATCTCCAATCATCTTCTTTTTCCTTAAGATTGGAAACAGATCACTCTCCCATCATCGTTGAAAAAGTTCTCGATGGCACGATTGATGCTGGCTTTGTCTATAACAAACCAGTTAGCCCGAACATCGTCTCCATTCATGTGTTGAATGATACCTATCGTTTATACGGGCACAAGCACTTCGCTGGTACAGACCTGGAAAACATACTAGAACTCCCCCGCTTGCCGTGGATTTATATGAACTGGGGTCACCATTTTGAAAAATGGTTGAAAGAAGAAATAGGCAGTGACTTGTTCAAGCCGTTAATAGAAGTCGGACATAGTGAGCTGGAAATGAAACTGATCGAGGAAATGGAGGGGGTAGGGTTTTTGCCGGATGAAATGGTGGACCGTACAAGAACAGACTTAGTCCCCCTTACCGTCGGGTCCCAAAAACCGATTCCTGCTCAAAATGTGTATTTTATCTACAAGAAAAGTAGAGGACAAGAAGAGGCAATTCAAACGGTAGTGGAAAAGCTTCGGAATAACGGCAAACTAAATATTTGACAAAAAATTCTAGTTATGCTATAATTTACTTTTACATGACTTGAATGTATAATAAGATTCTCCTGGCCAGGGGAATCTTATTTTGTTTAAGGGAGACGGTCAATAAATGAACAAAGAAAAGTCCAGTTTAACTTCTCTTGTTTCTACATTCGCCCGTGTTTATCACAGTGAATACGACCAGCCAAAAGTATTTGATGACTTTGTCGCAAAGAATCTGATCACCCAAAAAGAATTCGCCGACATCCGTGAAAACATGATCGACGGGGTTCCTTTTTTCAATGAAAAAATAGCCCGACAGTTTCAAGACCAACCAGATGAAATATTAAAATGGATTACGCAAGTTCAACTTTCTCCTACTCCGCTCGCACGTGCAGCATATTGTGAAAGTGTATTGCTTCATGAAATCCGATTAGGTGCTAAGCAGTATGTCATTCTTGGCGCCGGCATGGATACCTTTAGTTTACGACATCCCGAATTAAGGGAGCAGTTAAAAATATTCGAAGTGGACCACCCAGCAACACAAGCATTCAAAAGGGAACGGGTGACACAGTCGGACTATGAAGTGCCGGCCAACCTTTCTTTTATCCCGATGGATTTCACCAGAGGATTTACGGAGCAGCCGCTTGTGGAAGCAGGTTTTTCTCCCGGCAACAAAACATTCTTCAGTCTTTTAGGCGTGTCCTATTATCTGACGAAAGAAGAAAATGCCGATTTATTGAAGAAACTGTTTGCCAAAGTGCCTTCGGGCAGTTCGATCGTTTTTGATTACCCAGACGATACACTTTTTGATGAAAAAGGAATATCGAACAGGGTCCAACATATGGTGCAAATGGCAGCAGCAAGCGGTGAACCAATGAAATCCAGTTTCTCTTTTAACGAAATGGAGAAAATGTTAGAGGATGCAGGATTACTTATTTATGAACATTTATCACCGGAGACAATCCAGAAGCGATTTTTCATGAACCGTTCCGACTATTTAACTGCGTTTGAGACGATACACTACATTCATGCGGTCAAAAAATAAGCAATTCTGTCAAACGAACATCCCCCCGATCGGGATGTTCGTTTTTATTATTTGATGAATCCTAATGCTCCCCCTGAGCCAAATAGATAATTTGTGACTAATAGAGCTCTGCCTACATTAGAAAAAATCACTCCGCGTCTATCCTGCATTGTTCCAGCCCTATTTCCAAAAAATTTTGGATATGATGCTTTCCCCTTCATTTTTGGATTGCTAATCATTCTGCCTGAATCACGCAGTAATGCTAGATAAGCTTGCACTTGACCATGCAGGAAACTTCACCTACTCGAGAGTTTCTCTCCTGACACAATATGCCAATGTAGATGTTTGGAATCCTGGTAGTCGCCCAAGTTAGTGATCACTCTGCAGGCACCTTGTTCCTCTATCACCATTGCGGCAACTTTCCTGATGACATCGAGGAGTTCCAGCAACAATTCATTATCCTCTTCCTCCAAGGTAATCAACGAGGAAATGTGTTCCTTCGGTATGGCAACAATATGTACCGGCCAAAATGGTTTGGTGTGATAGTAAGCCAACACGTTATCTGTTTCCAGCACTTTTTCAATTTCTGTTTTTCCACTTAAAACCTCGTCACAGTAAAAATCCTCCGTCACGGCGTCCCACTCCCTATTCAAATATGATGAGCATTCTCGTTTTTCTCTGGTGGACATCTTGTCACATAGGTTCCGGCAATAAAATCATGAATCGCACGGCGGTCTTCCCGAATCCCCACCATTAAGACACTGACAATCAATCCAATTCCAAATGTGAGTGCATAAAAAATACCGGCTACCAATTCCCGTAATAACATGGTACCGACTCCGACCTTTCCTCCTTCAATCCTGACAATGCGATTTCCCGTCACCCTTCTTCCCAAGGTATAGCCATACCAGAGAACAGGTAAGAGCAAACCATATAAAATTCCGATAAAATCAATGACACGAAAATCATCTCCATTAATAAAATCCCCGTAAAAAATATAGGAGGTAAGTACGGTTCCCAAGGTGATAATTATGCCATCGATTATTCTGGAAACAATTCTCTTGTCCAGTCCTGCTGGTTCTGTCATTTCCACTCGTCATTCCCCTTTTCCTTATCCAACATACTATCCTTCTCGATTACTATTTATTTTAACAGTTTTCCAAACATTTCTAAAATTCCTTAAATGTCAACATGATTATTCTTTTGATACCACTTTGACAAAGGAACAGGCCAAAGACTTTTATATGGAGAAAATTGCATTTTTTAAAACCAGGATTACACAGTAAAGGGTTACCATATTACGGATGTAAAATATGCAGATGGTCATACATTTTGGCACCATTTGATGTTGGAAGTGATGGAACGAAGCAGAAATTTCATGAAACCGCACAGCTAAGGGAAAAGAGTTATTGATTGGAGAAAAGGATGATCCATACGTTTGATATAGAGACGAGAGAATGAAGGTGAAACTCGAAAAGCCTGCGTTCAAATAAACAGAATCAGTCTTTTAAAAAGACCCTTATCATCTCGCGACAAGGGTCTCTCTTTCCAAATTCCAACGCATATGAATACAATGGCCTATCTGATTTTATCCAGGAGCTGTCCGGTGGAAACAATCGTCGCAAATTCATCATGCAAGGTGGCAAGCGATACATGATGAATAGTCTCCGCATCATGGTAAATGTTATCATGATCCGTAATTCCGAAGGCTGCCGTGGCATCTGAGACAAGGTAGGTATCGAAGCCTAAATTGCCGCTCATTCTCGTGGTAGTGGAGACACAGTGCGGAGTGGTCAATCCTGTTATGACTACGGTTGAAATGTCATTCCTTCTCAAAGTCTCTTCCAGATCCGTACCAATAAAGCTGCTATTCACTTTCTTTGTGATAACCTTTTCCCCATCCTCCGGCTGCACGGATTCTTTTATGGCAAACCCTTTGTTGCCTGGGTGAAATAGCGAGTCGGGATTGTCCGAGGTATGTTGGATATGGATGACCTTCCATTCCTTTTCTCTCCAAACATTCAGAATTCTGCGAATATTTTCTTCGGCTTGCGGATTGTTTCTCACTCCCCACTTTTCATCTTCAAAAGCTTCCTGTACATCGACAATGATCAGTGCTTTGTTTTTATTCATCTGTTTTCTCCTTTACTCCCCTTTTTGTCCAGGTAAACTTTTGCTATGCCGATGAACATTTCACAACATCGGGAAACTTTATTTCACTTTTCCATCAAAAACCGGAAAAATATTTAACGAGTAATTTACATGTCCTCTATATCCTGGACCAGTGTAGGCAATCCATTAAGAAATAAGTGCTGTTTTCCTTCCAGTTCCCTTGTGGTTGCTTGTGGAAGCTTTTCAGCATATGCGATATGGTGTGCGAAAGGAACGATGTCTTCATCCACACTATGATAAAGGAACAAATTCGGTATGACAGGGAGCTTTTGTTCGAAATTATGCTGGAGTGTGAATTCATTTGACTGCCAACTTTCATCCAGCCCCCAATATGGTGAGGCGATAATAAACAAACCGGAGAAAACCAGGTTGCATGATTGCTCCGTTAGATACTTAAGTAAGACAGAACCCCCCAATGAATGACCAATCAAAATCACTTCTCCAGTAAGTTTACGGAGTTCTTTCTCAAGCTGTTTTTTCCAATGTGCATATACGGGATTTTCCGGTTCTGGCATGGCCGGAGAAACAAAGCTATAATTATCTCCCAGCTCCTTGGTTAGATAGGAAGACAAATTGCCGCTTCCCTGATCTTGACCTTGTTCACCAGCACTATGAATAAACAAGACCGTGTTTTTCAAACGATAACCCTCCCATCTAATAGACTCACTATTCCCGTCTGTCTCACTAGTACTTCTACAAAGTTAGCGTTAATCCTGCCGGGATACACACACCGTAATATTGAATACTAGTTTACTAGCTTGGTTTGATTTAATGCCTTCCTTACCGCTTCCCTTGCATGAATAATTGTTGTGTCAAATAACGGAACATCTGCGTCTTCGGGTTTAACTAATAAACCGATTTCGGTACATCCTAAAATGATTCCTTCTGCGCCATTTTTCACTAAATGGCGAATAACCTGTTTATAATAATCCTTTGAGGAAGAGGAAATTTCACCCAAACATAATTCATCATAAATAATACTGTTCACCTTAGTCCGTTCGTCTTCATCCGGAACTACAACGTTGATAGCGTTTGATTCCAATCTCGCCTTATAAAAATCCTGTTCCATCGTATACTTTGTCCCGAGCAATCCTACTGTTTTCATACGGGCATTGTGAATTTGGGCTGCAGTGGCATCAGCGATATGCAAAACAGGGATTTCCACTTTGTCTTCTATGTAATCAATCACTTTGTGCATCGTGTTGGTGCAAATCACGATAAAGTCCGCGCCCGCTTTCTCAAGAGAAAATGCGACTTCACCTAAATGCTTTCCAGCACTTTCCCAATCGCCTTCCGCTTGATAACGTTCAATCTCTTCAAAATCCACACTATACAACAGACATTTAGCCGAATGTAACCCGCCTAACTTGTTTTTCACTTCTTCATTGATGATCCGGTAATACTCTACGGATGATTCCCAGCTCATGCCACCTATAAGTCCGATCGTTTTCAAATTTTATCCCTCCATGTCTAGATTGCGATTTTACAAATCCCTTTTTTTAAGCAGGGAAATAATTTCTTCATTTTGTTTAACTTGAATATCACTATTTACTTTTATCAGGCGTACCCATCTAATTAAAAAGGCTAATATGATAATCGGTAAAAATGTAAATAATCCAGAGAGAAACAGTTCCATGATTACTCACCCCAATATCTCTAATATTTTGGTTAAATATTCTTTTAGCAAGTAAGCTCTATATGTATAGGAATATCTCTAGTAATTAAATTACTACTTCACTGTGTGGATTTTTCAAATGAATGTCAAGTCCGTTTAACAGTCACATTTCCTTCTCGGTCTTGTTCATTATCCCAATGGATTTGCATTTCAAAAGTACCTTCTTCAAACAGATAAGGAAAACTCAACTTCGTTGCGACCTGCATGGGAAGTTTCAGGGCCTTGTCTATTTGTATCCAAGTAGGTTCTCCCTCTGGTGGATTTTCTAACAGTTCGCCGCTGAAGTCTTCCGTTATGTAATTAAAAATGATATAACGATCGCTATTTTCTTCATTCACAAATTCATAGAGACCTTTGTAGACCAGATTTCTCACCGTTAGTCCAGTCTCCTCCTTCACCTCACGAATGGCGCCTTCCACAAAACTTTCCGGAAACTCCACTTTTCCACCAGGAGGAATATATCCTTTTAATTCATCATGCTGCCTATTTAGCAGCAATACTCTGTTTTTATCTTTTATCATACAGGTAGTCCAAAATTTATAATTAATGTTTCCGTTCACTTATTAACCCCCTTTATGAAGAAGCGAATCATGGCACACTCCAAGTTCCACTAAAAATTTATTTTCAAGTCCCCGATTTCTTTTGGAAAGTCGTTACGAGATAATTTTCTACCCGTCATGTATTGTCTATAAGAAGTAATGGTTCCATCATGAGAAATGATATAAATTCTTTCTTTTCCTGTTTGCTTACACCTATTCAGGAATCTTTTTGCAATACTTGCAAATACTTGTTCAGAGGACTTATTGATACCTTTTGACCACCACTCGCCGAATTGCTCTTCTATGAAAAAATCATTGAATTCTTCTTTAACTTTTTCTTTTGGCAGAAGATTGTCACAGGGCAAGGCAGCCCATTCTGGATTTTGGGGGAACATTCTTGGAGAAACGAGCGGACTGACCACTTTCTCACAGCAAGTCCCTTCACTCCAAATTTGAGCTGTCTGAAGCGTTCTTCTTAAGGGACTACTGATAATTAGATCTGTTTCTGATAGAGGATACTGCTTTTGAAGTGATATTGCTTGAAGCCTCCCTGCTTCAGTCAATCCTGGGTCTGTAATATGTAAACTTTCAGGAGGAAACAAGGTATGTTCTCCTTGGCCATGCCTTATAAAAACTAATTCCATGATCTTCACTCCCATTCGTCGGTAAGGATTTTATTATAAAAACTCATCATGATAGATTCTAGATGCCAAGTAAGCAATCACGCCTAAAAGAATGGGATATTCTTTATTTGTAGCTGACTTTTTCCGTTCACTATGAAAGCCACATCAAATGAAGAACAGCGAAAAAATTCTAAGAACAATGCTGGTTTAAATTAAAACCACTAACTTGCCAAAGAAGTTAGTGGTTCCCAACGAGAATATCAATCCTATTCCTGCTCTTCTTCCCAGTCGGCCTCTGGGTTCTTTCGCTCAAGAAGCAGTTGCTTGATCTCCCGCATTTCCGCTTTCAGTTCCTGGTTATCCTTCGATAACTTCGCCAACTGGTCTTGATGTAAATCTTCGCCCTCCTGACTTAGGAAGTCTACAATCACCGCTACTACCAGGTTGAGGATTACCAAGGCGCCGATCACAATGAAGGAGATAAAGTAAATCCAGGCCCATGGTATTTCGTTGATTACCGGCCTTGCTACCTGGCTTGCCCACGATTCAAATGTGACCACTTGCGTCAGGGTGAACAAGGAAGCATGGAAGCTGCCAAAGTATTCAGCCGGCAAGACATCCCTGAAATAGGTGGTTCCGATAATCGCGTAGATGGAAAAAATCAATACCGTCAAACCCAGTATTCCTGTTAAAGCGGGGATTGACCGCATCAAAGAGTCGACGATTTTTCGTAACGCAGGAACGGCCGGAATCATTCTTAACAGACGCAGGACCCGTACCAACCGTACAACCGTGACAAATGGTGCTGTATAAAAAATCAAGCTTGCGGCCACGATCAAAAAGTCAAAGACATTCCAATTATCCGAGAAATACCTTTTCGCACCGAGTCCAACCAATTTGATCACCATTTCCACCACGAATATCCAAATAATGATCCGATCCATCAGTTGGAGCATTCGATTGCCCACAAAGTAGGTTTCGCCAATGATGACCAATCCATTTAACACAATGATGGCAATGATGATTGCTTGAAAGTATTTATTTTCTGCTATCTCCCCAAGTTTATTTCGGGGAACATGCGGTTGATTTGATACTTGTTTACTTGCTGACATGCTGCCTCCCTCTCAACCGTTTTTGTCTTATATATCGGTTATATCTTCTTCGCATTATATCAGAATTGTGTGTTTCTTATTACTTGGAAGGCTTAAGTTAGAGAACTGTATGAAATCCAAAAAAGTTACGCTGGATCATTCAGAACCTCGAATGGACACTTTTTACCAAAACCATGATTTCAGCTTTATATTTTCATAGATATCCTTGTAAAGATTGTTGATTTCCGTAAGATCGGATTGATTCTTCTCAAATCGCCGGATCAGTGCCTGGTTCGCCTTCCCGTCAAAATTATGTTCTAGTTTACCAATGATATCCCTGTGTTTTTCAGAAAGAGGCTGGACCTTATAACATCGGGCAAGGTATTGCTTGTAGAACTCCACTTTTGCTTCCAAATCGCTTTTGATGCGGTTCTTCAACTCATTCTCTTGCCTTTTCGTTTCTAAATAATTTTCCCACCAGTCCGCTATATTCGTTTCTTTCATTGCATCCACCACTTTTCTTCTTGTATTGCATTATTGGATTTTTAACCATTGGGCTAGCAGCTGATCCACCTGGGTAAAATCCTTGCTCATTTTTTCCATGTTATAAGCAATATCCCCTGTGTCCAAATGGGACCTTTGAAGTTTTGCCAGCAGGTCTTCCAATTCATCGATTTCAAGTAACATCGGTATTCCTTCTGGTCCAATCTCTGTCAAATCACGAAAGGCTTCTTCCACGTGGGAAGAGTTCAACTTATCATATTCACCATAGCCAACCATATTTATGTACTTACTCTTCAACTCTGTCATGGTTGCCAGGTAGTCGTCGAGAAAATGTGTCACAGCCTTTCTTGTCACTGCTATTTGGTGCTCACTGTCCTTCAGCTCTGTCACGTAACTATCCATTAAACTCGCCTGGATACGGATAGGAAAGTCCGAAACACCACTATTTTTCAGAGCTAAAGGCGACATCGTTAATTGGTCTTGAATCTTTTCATCATATAAGAGACTTGGCAGAAAATAGCCGTTTTCATCATACATGCTGTTGTCCATATAATTCTTGATGCCATGGCTAGATAACCCCCAGCCGCCAGGCGCAGGATCCCCCATATAATAAACGGAACCAACGGAATTTTTATAATAGGTCCCTACAGAATCATCAGGGTAGGTGTAAGAAATGATGTTATCTTTAAATTCTCCATTTAGAGCTCGCTTTTGATTTTCATCGGACAGTAAATCAAAAATATCGGCAGCAGCGAAGGTAATAGCATGCGAATCGTACTTTACCGCATAGTATTGAGCAAGACCGCCGCCTAACGAGTGGCCGACAAAGGTAATGTTGTTGGCCCCAAATTGCTTTACATATTTATTTACGATGGTGTCCGCTTCGGTAAATTGGTTTTTGTTGGTGTATGTGATGGATTTATCATGGGGAGTTAACTTAGCTGTACCAGCAAGAAGCGCAGCATCTTGTGAGGGGCTTGCTATATAAGGTGTTTTTCGATATTCCTTTTTGCTATAATTGGAATTACCAAGGACGATACCTTCCACATCTTCTTTCACATCTTTTGCGAATTCAGAAAAGTCCGTGTCTTTCGTTTCATAAATCAGTTTGCCATCTTTTAACTTCGCCCCTCCGCCAGCTCCTGCCAACCTTGCATCCTGTGAGGGGGAACCAACATATTTTTGTTCGACTTGTTTCGTGGTAGTGGTCGGAAGTTCTGTTCCACGGAAACTGATAACTACCTCTTCTGTCTCGGGATTTTGCAGGACATAACCGTGAAGGCCGGTGTCTTTGTCAGTGATGGTTTCGATCGTTTTCCAAACCTCTCTTCGTCTAGGAAAACCAACTATAACTTCCGAGATTTTATCATAAGATTGTTCTGCAATTTTAGAAGCAGTTTTATCAGTTATCAGAGAATCTTTCATTATCCTCACCCTTTTTAAAGTTATCAATTAAATTTCAAGTAATTAAGGATGTGCGAAACATGAAAATATTTACTTTTTTTATAATTATTATAGAGTCTATTATACTATTAGGAGGTTGTAATGTGAATACTAATAAAAGCAACTTCGATGAGCAAACGATTAATCAAGCTAAAGAAACAGCTGAGAGTTTCTTAAGAAATAATTATGAAAACATCCAGACAATAGAATTTAGCGAGGAATATAGTAATCCGATGGGTGGGTTGATGATTAGGGGAACAGTAAATGAGCAGGAGGACGCAAACTTTTCAATTGATATTGATATTGATTCGGGGGATAAATTGCAAGTAGGCAGTATAGGGAAAGGAAAGGACTTTCCAGAAGAAAAAGAAGAGTGTAAAGAGAGATTTTGTGATTATTAATTAAGGTTGGTTTTCATGATGCATAAGTATCTTATTACTTTTTTGTTGAGCACTTTACTGCTTATAGGATGTAATGCGAATTCACCGAATGGAGATTACGATCAAGAAACAATATCAAAAGCTAAAGAATCAGCTAAAAGTTATATTGAAAATAACTACGAAGGAATTCATTCTATTGAACTGGAAGAGCCATACCAAGCACCCATGGGAAGCATGACAGTAGATGGAACGGTGAATGGAGAAATTGGATTCTCGATTAGTTTAAATAAGGATTTCACGATATCTAGAATTGGTAAAGACGAAGGATTTCCGGAAGAAAAAGAAGAATGTAAAGAAAAAACATGTGATTATTAATGAAGGATGGTATTTTCCGTGTGGAAGTTTCTTTTTGTATTAACCACTATCATGTGTGTTGGATGTAATTCGTCTAATCCGTATAACGAAAACACAATCTCTCAAGCTAAAAAAACTGCTGAAAGCTATATTGAAAACAACTATAAAGGTGTGGAATCCATAAAATTTGAAGAACCCTATCAAAGCCCCATGGGAGCTTTGTCGATTGATGGGAAAGTAAATGGTAAAAGTGGTTTCTCCATAACATTAAATGAGAATCTTACAGTAGCCGGAATCAGTATAGAAGAAGGATTCCCAGCTGAAAAAGAAGCGTGCGCAGAGAAAGTTTGTGATTATTAATGAAGGATGGTAATTGCTGTGTGGAAGTTTCTTTTTGTGTTAACAACGCTCATGTGTGTTGGATGTAATTCGTCTAATCCATATGACGAAAACACAATCTCTCAAGCTAAAGAAACTGCTGAAAGCTATATTGAAAACAACTATAAAGGTGTTCGATCCATTGAACTTGAAAATCCATATCAAAGTCCCATGGGAGCGATGATACTAGATGGTACAGTTAATAAAGATATTGATTTTTCCATAACTTTAACTGAAGACTATTCTGTAGCTGGCATCAGTAAAGACAAAGATTTTCCTAAACGAAAAGATGAATGCAGAGAAAACAGTTGCGATTATAAATAAAAAAGGATTGGTATCCATTATACGTGAATTTCTTTTTATTATTTTATTTCCGTTCGTTACGTTAGCAGGATGCATGGCGGATGATGATAAGAACCACTTTGATGAAGAAACAATTAATCAAGCCAAAGAGACGGCAGAGAGTTATTTAAGTAACAATTATGAAAACATCCACACTATTGAATTTAGTGAGGATTACAGTAGCCCTATGGGTGGGTTGATGCTAAGAGGAACGGTTAATGAAAATTCAGAGTTTTCTATTAGCATGAGTGATTCTCTTCAAATTGAAAGTATTGGTGCAGGAGAAGGATTTCCTAGTATAAAAGATGAATGCAAGGAAAAAAGTTGTGATTATTAATAAAAAAGGACTGGTTTTCACTATGCGAGGAATTCCTTTCATCATTTTGTTGATACTCCTAGCTCTGGCAGGTTGTAATGTGAATACGAACACCTTCGATGAGCAAACGATTATTCAAGCTAAAGAAACTGCTGAAAGCTACCTTAAAAATAATTTTGAAAGCATTCATACGATAACGTTTAGCGAGGATTATAGTAACCCAATGGGAGGCTTAATGATTAGAGGGATAGTGAATGAAAATGAAAAAGCAAACTTTTCCATCGATATTGACATTGATTCCTCTCAGAATAAATTTTATGTAGGAAGCATTGAAAAAGGAAAGGAATTCCCTGAACGAAAAGATGAATGCAAAGAAAAAAGTTGCGATTACTAACAAGGCAGGTATCCATCATGGAAAAATATCTTTTCATAGCTTTACTGTCCATTACAATGCTGGCAGGATGCGTTGGAAAAACGAATAGCAACTTTGATGAGGAAACCGTCAATAAAGCTAGAGATACTGTGAAAAGTTATTTATATAATAACTATGAAAACATTCGTACGGTAGATTTTAGTGATGATCTAAGCGACCCGATGGGGGGCTTAATGATTCGCGGCACTGTCAATGGAAAAGCGGGTTTCTCTGCAAGTGTCGACCCAAAAGAATTTACGGTGAATAGCCTTGGGGAAAAAGAAGGCTTTCCTAAAGTAAAAGATGAATGCAAAGAAAAGGTTTGTGATTATTAATTAGAACTAGCGTTTTATCCCTTCCACGTTAATTCCTCACTTATGTTAGCACTCCATTCCCCTGCATGTATTTTATAATATTTGAAGTCTTAAGCAATATAAAAAGACCCCGAATTTCGGAAAAAACTTTTTAACGAAATCAGGGTCGTGGCTGCTTTTCTTAATTAGGCATTGAATAACGTACTTATAGAGTGAAAGCTGGTAGATATATTCCAGAATCAGTAACGAATTAAAGTAGGTAATCCCACGTCATGCTTCGCTTTTTTCCACCATTCCATTAGGATTCTTACCTTCGAAGTCATCAAGCACTGCCCGCACATCATCTGTTGACTTAGTACTCATCAATTGATTTCTTAATTCACTCGCCCCCCGGAATCCTTTTACATAAATCTTGAAAAAGCGAAGAAGCGGTTTGAAAGGACGCGGCTCGAATTCTTGCGAATATTTGTCATGGAGATCAAGGTGCAGTCTTAACAGATCTAGCAATTCCTTACTGCTATGATCTTGGGGTTCCTTCTCAAAGGCAAATGGATTGTTGAAAATACCGCGCCCGATCATGACCCCATCCACATCATATTCTTGTGCGAGCTTCAACCCGGTTTGACGGTCGGGAATATCCCCATTGATTGTCAACAGGGTATCTGGTGCCACTTCGTCGCGAAGTTTCTTGATCTCTGGGATCAGCTCCCAATGGGCATCTACTTTGCTCATTTCCTTCCTCGTACGCAGATGGATGGAAAGATTGACAATGTCCTGTTTGAGCAAGTGTCCTAACCATTCTTTCCACTCGTCTACCTCTGTGTAGCCGAGCCTTGTTTTCACACTTACTGGCAAACCTCCTGCCTTCGCTGCTTGTATGATTTCAGCTGCCACGTCGGGACGGCGGATAAGGCCGCTGCCCTTCCCTTTTGGTGCAACATTTGCTACCGGGCAGCCCATGTTGATATCTATCCCCTTAAACCCTTGCTTCGCCACACCGATACTCGTTTCACGAAACAATTCGGGCTTGTCCCCCCATATATGGGCAACCATTGGCTGTTCATCTTCTGTAAACGTCAAACGCCCGCGCACACTTTGGTTTCCCTCTGGGTGACAATAACTCTCTGTATTTGTAAACTCTGTAAAGAACACATCAGGTCTGGCTGCTTCACTCACCACATGACGAAAAACAACATCTGTCACATCTTCCATTGGTGCCAGTACAAAAAATGGCCGTGGTAAATCGCGCCAAAAATTTTCTGTCATTTTTAACTCCATTCCTCTCATCACGGGATACCAAAATACATCCTTATCCCCAAAATAAAAAAGCAAAATGGCTTTGCTCCCTTTACACTTATACCATGGTTAAGCACACTTTATCAAACAGTAAAAGCTGAGTAGTAAAAAATTCCCAATCTTTCAGATAATTAGATAAACCTTCCTATTTTTTAGAAGATTGTTGTTTTTTGTAATAGATTGGGTTAGGATGGTGGTGTAGGGATTTATTACCAAAAAAGAGGAGGACGAAGAATGAAAAAGTTGTTAGGAGTACTTCTTATTGCTTTCTTGGCCATTCCATTATTACCGGCTGACAAAGCATCTGCAGCACCTGCGCCGGAATTGACAAATGTCCAAATATTCGGGGTTACTTCGGACGCAGCCAATTATGTATGGGAAGATGTTAACTTCAACCAGCAAAGCGCTGTGAATCCGATGGGGGGAGAAACGGGATATCTGGCCGTCTATGTAGAAGGCACGATACAACAAGGTACATTCCGCGTTTACAATAATGGGAATAATATCACCTCCCAAACCTTTAAAGCCTTAGATGATGAATACGTAACCGACAGCGGCAATAATGTGATAGGCACAATCAAGTATGTTGGCTTTCCGTTATCCGCCGTTTCAAGTGGAAGATTCACCATTTCCGCAAACAACTACTACCCGCCAAACAATACACTGTATGAAAATCTATATATTGAAGTAGAATAGGAGTTTTAAGACATGAGAATTACCCCCGATAACACACAATTCGCCGCTTACAGCCGTCTGACGGTTTCCGCTCATTTGCGGAACCAATTACGTGATGGTACAAGTATGCGTGAACAACAGGAAGATTTATCTTTTTCTAAGTTTCAGGAACTGCTGGACGATGAAAAAGTTGTGAATCAAAAGAATGTTAGAGAGATGTCCGACTTTCATCGGAGTGCTTTGGAAACACAAATGAATTATACAGATAACCCACGACGCACCCAGGAAGTGAAAGGTATCATGGAAAAAGCGTTCGCTTTAGGATTGGTGGATGAAGATAATACGCTGATCAATAAGTTTGACCAAAAAGCCTGATACCAGGAAGGAACTACGACACAGCCTTTTCCCTTAGGAGAAGGCTGTTTTTTTATGTTACTTCCTATCCATAATATGACCCCGAGTCCGCATTAACGAACTCAGGGCCGACAATCAAAATTATTTTTTTAAGCGAATCTCCGCCACTGCTTCGATATGCCCGGTTTGCGGGAACATGTCGACTGGCTGTACCTGTTTGGTTTCGTAACCGCCGTCTTCCAGGATGCGCAGATCCCTTGCAAGGGTGGATGGATTGCAGGATACGTAGACGATCCGCTCCGGTTTCATGGTGACCATTGCTTCAAGCAAAGCTTCGTCGCAGCCTTTTCTCGGCGGGTCGACGACGATTACATCCGGCCGCAACCCCTGGGCAGTCCACCAAGGCATGACCTTTTCCGCTTCTCCTACATAGAATTCTGCATTCGCGATGTGGTTCAGCTTTGCGTTTTTCTTGGCATCCGCAATCGCTTCCTGAACGATTTCCACCCCGTAAACCTTCTTGGCCTGCTGAGCGAGGAACAAGGATATCGTGCCGATTCCGCAATAAGCGTCCACGACGGTTTCGCCGCCGGTCAACGCTGCATATTCCAAGGCGGTATCATATAGACGTTTTGTTTGCGGAGGATTTACCTGATAAAAAGATCGTGCCGAGATGGCGAATTTAATGTCGCCGATAGTATCATAAATGTACTCATTCCCCCACAATACCTTGGTATCTTTTCCAAAGATGACATTGGTCTTCTTTTTATTGACGTTATGCACTATCGACTTGACGTGCGGATAAGTCTCGTGAATTTCCTTGACGAGTTCCTCCTGATGGGGGAGCTCTTCCGTCCTGGTAATCAGGACGATCATGGTTTCACCGGTTTCCTGTCCGGTCCGTACCATGATATGGCGAAGTACTCCTTTATCGCTTTCCTCCTCATAGGCGGAGATTCCCAGTCGATCGGCCATACGGCGGACGACTTCCACCATCCGATCATTGACTTCATCCTGGATGACGCAGCGGTCCATGCCTTCAATGATTTTGTGACTGCGTTTTTGATAAAAACCGGTAATCAATTCTCCATCGCGTTCTCCGACAGGAATCTGCACTTTATTTCGATAACGCCATGGATCTTCCATGCCCAAAACTGGATGAACCGGCACATCCTCCAAGTGGGCGATTTTTCGCAGGGCATTCTTCACTTGATTTTGTTTCATTTCCAGCTGCAGCGCGTAACTCATATGTTGCAGCTGACAGCCTCCGCACTGGACATATACGTCACATGGCGGCTCTACTCGTTCCGGGCTGACTTCTTTTATATCCAACAACTTACCGAATCCGAAGTTTTTATTGACTTTGACAACCTTCACTTTTGCTGTTTCCCCGGGAAGTGCATACGGAACAAAAAGTGGGTAGCCTTCCACTTTTCCGACACCTGCCCCTTCATGCGTCAGATCCTGGAACGAAAGCTCGATCGTCTGATTCTTTTTTACAGGCGGCTTTTGTTTAGCCATAACTATCATCGTCCTTCTTGTCAATTGCTGACAAAAGTTTACCACATATAGGGACGGAAAGGAAATATCTATTCACAAACTGACATTTCCGGTAATTTCCCGGGAAATATTTGCCTTTTCGACAACTCTTTTCAGTCCTGTTGTCATTTGTTTGGAGCATTCTTTAATGGTAGAAAGACAACAAAAAAACGCACAGACGAAATGTCGTGCGTCTTTTATCATGAATTTTCCAGTCTAGCTTGCTTCTTGGCCTCTTCTTTTTCAATGAAAGTTTCTGGCACAAAATATTCTATATGTCGATAGAGATTGACGAACTCTCCTGGGAGATCGCCGCCATATTCCCCATCGACATTGAGCTGCATCTTTTCTTCCGTGTGCACCTTGATCCGGTTGGCCCGGGCATGGAAAAGAAGCGAGTCTTCCAAATGGGCGCCACGCAATGCCAGGGTGGCAATACGGATAAACTCGGCAATGTTGGCTTTTTTCAGTATCAGCAAATCGAACATGCCATCATCCATCGTTGCACCCGGGGCCAATTTTTCGAATCCGCCAACCGAATTGGTATTGGCCACCAAAAAAAGCATGATTTCACCTTCGAAGATTTTCCCATCATACTCGATGGTTACTTTGGTCGGCCGCAAAGACGGCAGCATTTCCATTCCTTTTAAATAGTAGGCCAGCTGGCCAAGGACAGTCTTGAGTTTACTCGGCACTTCGTAGGAAAGCTCAGTCAGCTTTCCACCCCCGGCTATATTCATGAAGTACTGATCATTTACCTGGCCAATGTCGAGAGCTTTCACCCGGTCTGCCAGGATAACGTCCACCGCTTTAGAAATATTGCGTGGAATGTGCAACGCACGCGCCAAATCATTTGTGGTTCCGACTGGAATGATACCGAGTTTCGGCCGAAAATCATTGCCGGCGATGCCGTTGACCACTTCGTTGATCGTACCGTCTCCGCCAGCGGCTATGACGATATCGAATCTGCGATCGACAGCTGTCTGGGCAGCTTTTGTGGCATCTCCCGCACAGGTGGTGGCATGGGCAGATGCTTCGTAACCTGCTTGTTCAAGCGATTGTAAAACGCCGGGAAGTTCTTTTTTAAAGGCTTCTCGACCTGATGTTGGATTGTAAATAATACGGGCCCTTTTCATAAGGTCTCCCCCTGTTCCATCTATCATTGCAGGCAGCTGTAACTATGTCAGTGCCTTACTGAAAAAAAACAAAGACAAGCACTTTTGCTAGTCCATCTTCCATCATAGCCCTTTTCCGTCGGTTTGAAAAGTTTTTTTCCATCATTCGGTGAAGGAATAAAGACACATCCTGTCTGAAGGCTTGGAACGCCTGCTTTCCAATCGATAAAAGAAAAAAGGGTGGCTCCCATTAGAAGCCATCCCCCTTTTTTCGTGCTAGCGCTTATCCATTTCTTCTTTCAAAATCTTGTTGACCATTGGAGGGTTTGCCTGGCCTTTGGTGGCTTTCATCACCTGGCCGACCAGGAATCCGAGCGCCCGGTCTTTTCCGTTCTTAAAATCGATGATCGACTGCTCATTTTCATCGAGTATGCCGGTGACGATTTCTTTCAGCTGGCCTTCATCAGATATTTGTACCAGCCCTTTGTCTTTGACGATTTGCTCAGGATCGCCGCCTTTTTCAACCAACTCGGCAAAGACTTTTTTGGCGATTTTTGAAGAAATCGTTCCATCCTCGATCAGCTTGATCATTTTCGCAAGTCCTTCCGGTGTCAGCGCTAAATCATGCAGTTCCACCTGTTTCTTGTTCATATAGGCTGATACTTCTCCCATCAGCCAGTTGGAAGCCTGCTTCATGTCCGCCCCTTGTTGAATGGTTTCTTCAAAGAAATCGGACATTTCCTTGGTGCCGGTCAAAACCATGGCATCATATGGAGGGAGCTCGAGTTCATGAATATACCGCTGTTTCCGTGCATCCGGCAATTCGGGTATCTCTGCACGGACGCGCTCTTTCCAAGCCTCGTCGATATAAAGTGGTACCAAGTCAGGCTCTGGGAAGTAACGATAATCATCCGAACCTTCCTTTACCCGCATTAAAATGGTTTCTTTTGACTGTTCATCGTAGCGCCTTGTTTCCTGCAAAATTTCTCCGCCGGAAAGCAACACTTTTTGCTGGCGTTTTTCTTCAAATTCCAACCCTTTTTGGACAAAGGAGAAGGAGTTCAAATTTTTCAATTCGGTCTTTGTCCCGAATTCTTCCTGACCGATAGGACGGATGGATAAGTTGGCGTCACAGCGCAACGAGCCTTCTTCCATTTTACAGTCGGAAACACCGGTATATTGAATGATGTTTTTCAGCTTTTCCAAATAAGCATACGCCTCTTCCGGCGAACGCAAATCCGGTTCAGAGACGATTTCGATCAATGGAGTACCCTGGCGATTGTAGTCGACCAGTGAGTAACCGTCGTCACTGTGTGTGAGCTTACCGGCATCTTCCTCCAGGTGTAGCCGGGTAATGCCGATTTTTTTCTTCTGACCGTCCACTTCGATCTCGATCCAGCCATGTTCGCCGATCGGCTGATCGAACTGGGAGATTTGATAAGCTTTCGGATTATCCGGATAGAAATAGTTTTTCCGGTCGAATTTAGTGTCGGTGGCAATTTCACAGTTCAGGGCCATCGCCGCTTTCATCGCGAAGTTCACTGCCTCCTCATTGAGGACCGGCAATACCCCTGGATACCCTAAATCAATCGGATTGACATTGCTGTTCGGATCAGCACCGAAATGATTGAAGCTCGGGCTGAATATTTTGGAATCTGTTTTCAACTCGACATGGACTTCCAAGCCGATGATCGTTTCAAAATTCATTAGTTGGCACCTCCCAATTCAGGCTGTTTTTTATGGTGGTCGGTTGCCTGCTCGAATGCATATGCGGTCCGCAGCATGGTAGCTTCGTCAAAGTGCTTGCCGATAATTTGCAGTCCGATCGGCAGGCCATCACTGGAGAATCCGCACGGTACGGACATGCCCGGAACTCCGGCAAGGTTGACAGGAATGGTCAAAATATCGTTCGTGTACATGGTTAGTGGATCATCGATGATTTCTCCCACTTTGAAAGCAGGGGTAGGCGTCGTCGGTCCGACTATCACATCATAATCCTCGAACACTTTTTCAAAATCATTTTTTATCAGCGTACGGACTTTCTGTGCCTTTTTGTAGTAAGCATCATAGTAGCCAGAGCTCAATGCAAAAGTTCCAAGCATGATCCGGCGCTTCACTTCATCGCCGAAGCCTTCACTGCGGGAACGCTTGAACATGTCCATCATGTTATCTGCCTGTTGGGAACGGACACCGTAACGAACACCGTCAAAGCGGGCCAGGTTGGCAGACGCTTCAGAAGATGACAAAAGGTAGTATGCGGCTACTGCATAGCGTGAGTGCGGAAGGGAGACTTCTTCCCATGTGGCACCTAAATCTTCATATACCTTCAAAGCCTCGAGAACTGCTTGCTTTACTTCCGGATTGACCCCTTCGCTTAAGTATTCAGAAGGGACAGCTATTTTCAATCCTTTGACTCCCTGGTCGAGAGTTTCCGTATAATCCGGAATCTCGATATCAGCGGAAGTGGCATCCATCGGGTCATGCCCGACAATAGCCTGCAACAGATGGGCGTTGTCTTCCACCGTCCGTGTAATCGGACCGATTTGATCCAGGGATGAAGCGAAAGCCACTAAACCAAACCGGGATACGAGTCCATAAGTCGGTTTCGATCCGACCACACCACAAAAGGCTGCCGGTTGACGAATCGAACCCCCTGTATCGGAACCAAGGGAGAAAAATACTTCTTTCGCTGCAACGGCTGCTGCGGACCCGCCGCTCGAACCCCCCGGCACATAATCAGTATTCCACGGATTGCGTGTGGCGGAATAGCTCGAGTTTTCGTTGGATGATCCCATGGCAAATTCGTCCATATTCAATTTTCCGATGGTGACGGTATTCTCTTTCTGCAGTTTCTCGACTACTGTAGCGTCGTATAACGGATCGGTAAAATTATCGAGGAATTGGCTGGCACAAGTCGTGCGCAGACCTTTGGTCACAATGTTGTCTTTAATGCCGATCGGCAGCCCGTATAACAAGGAACGGGCATCTCCATCCTGCTTATCGAGCTCTTCCGCCCTGGCTTTTGCCTTTTCTTCATCAAGCGTCAAAAATGCTTTGACCTGATCATCGACAGCGTTGATTCGATTATATGATTCCGCAACCAAATCACTGACGGTGATTTCCTTGTTATGTAGCTTGTCCTGTAACTGTTTTAGCGTATAATCAAAAAGCGACATGCTTTGTAAACCTCCCTATTCAAGTATTGATGGGACACGGAATTGCCCATCCTGTTTGTCCGGTGCATTCTTCAATGCATCTTCTTTCTCGATCCACTTTCCAGGCTCGTCCTTGCGCATTACATTTTTCAAATCCAATACATGGGTTGTCGGTTCTACATCATCCGTATTCAATTCATTCAGAC
The DNA here is from genome assembly GCF_009602435.1 of Sediminibacillus terrae. Lineage (GTDB taxonomy): Bacteria > Bacillota > Bacilli > Bacillales > Amphibacillaceae > Sediminibacillus > Sediminibacillus terrae. The sequence goes on along the minus strand of NZ_VZDQ01000025.1, from coordinate 203,343 downwards.
TTTCAGCATAATGGATAATATCATCCAATTGTTTCGTCATTTTTTCGACTTCTTCCTCGCTGATCGCCAGCCGGGCCAGATGGGCCACATGCCTTACCTGTTCCTTCGAGATGTTGGACATCTCAGTCACCTCCGCTTGTTTTATTCGTCTAGGACAAGAGCTCAAGCGCCTGTATAAGGAATACAGGCTAAATCCGCCACGTCCTGTGGCAACGCCTGCATGACCCAAATCCTGCGGCCTCCGACAAGCTTAACAGCCATGACGTGGGGACATTTTGCCACACAGAGGGTGGGCTTAAGGCGCTGGAGCTGGACTTGGCTGTTTCAGCCAATCATTTTCCATAGACAATTAAATTTATCATTTCCTTTACAATAAAAAAGGTTCTCCGTTGTTTCTCGGTTGGATAAGCTACCTGTCACGAATAGAAGCAATATTTATGATAATAGCAAAAATACCGGAACATTGGCAACTTGTACAACAGCCGCCACTTGCTATTTTACCATGTTTGAGCAGCTTGCTGAAATGGAATGGTCCCAATCCTTTCCAAAGAAAAAGCATAAGCAAAGCTCCTTTGCACCGAAAGGCCAACTTCCTGACAAATGGAAAAGGAGCCCTTCCCAATGGAAGGACTCCTTCGCTTTTATTAATAGTGAGATTTTGCTTCATCGAATTCTGCTTCTGCCTCTGGATGCGGTTTACCGGCCATACTGACCAGTACCGATACAATCAGGTTGAGCAAGAAGCCAGGGACGATTTCATATAAGTCGAAAATGCCGCCCTCTAAGAAGTCTCCCCAGATGACCACGGTAATCGCACCGACGATAATGCCGGCAAGGGCACCGTTTCTGGTGATTCCTTTCCAGAACAAGGAAAGCAGGATAATCGGACCGAATGCTGCACCGAATCCAGCCCAAGCATAACTAACCAGTTCCAGTACAGAACTATCCGGATTGGAAGCAACAAATGTGGCAATCAAGGCAATCGCAATAACTGCAGCCCGGCCAACCCATACCAGTTCACGCTCGCTGGCATTCTTGCGCAGAATCGCTTTGTAAAAGTCCTCTGCCACTGCTGAAGAAGAAACAAGCAATTGTGAATCAATCGTACTCATGATTGCAGAAAGAATTGCCGCCAACAGAATACCGGCGATAATCGGATCGAACAAGATTTGCGAGAATGCAATGAATATTTTTTCCGAGTCAGCCAGCATCTGCACGCCATTTTCACTGGTCACTTCAATGCCGAATTGCGACAGCATCCCAACATCCTGTGTGTTGATAAACGCTAATCCGGCAAGACCAGTGAACACTGCTCCATATAAACCTAGAATCATCCACGTGGTACCGATAAACTTGGCCATCGGTACATCCTTCGGTGAACGAAGCGCCATAAAACGGGTAATGATGTGCGGCTGGCCGAAGTAACCAAGTCCCCATGCAAACGAAGAAAGGATGGAGATGATTCCTACACCAGCTACCATATTCAAGTGGCTCGGTTCGATTTGGCCGACAGCATCGATTGTAGCATCCCAGCCACCAATGACGAAGATGGCACGAATCGGCACGACTATCAGGGCCAGGAACATTAAAATCCCTTGTATAAAGTCGGTCCAGCTTACTGCCAGGAATCCGCCAAGGAATGTATAAGACACAATGACGACTGCACCGATCCACAGTGCTTGATTGTAGGATAGTCCAAACGATGCTTCAAACAGCTTCGCGCCTCCTACCATACCGGATGATGTGTAAAAAGTGAAGAAAACTAAAATAACAATTGCTGAAATCACACGCAAAATGTGGGATGAATCGCGGAAACGATTTTCCAGGAAATCCGGAATCGTGATGGAATTGTTGGATACTTCGGTGTAAACGCGTAAACGCTTGGCGACAAACTGCCAGTTCAAATAGGCACCGATTGCCAGTCCAACTGCCATCCAGCCTTCAGCAAGCCCTGTAGCATAAATGGCTCCCGGCAAACCTAATAACAACCAACTACTCATGTCCGAAGCACCGGCACTCAATGCGGCTACTCCAGGCCCAAGCCTTCTGCCTCCAAGTACGTAATCTGATAAATCATTCGTTAAACGATATGAAATGACTCCGATTAACAGCATACCGATCAGGTATACAATAAAAGTTACTAACGTAGCTGTTCCCATGTCTTCCTATTCTCTCCTCTCAGTAAATAACGTGATAATTGATAAAATGATCAAAATTGGCATCGGTACAAATAACCAAAACCAGGTGGCGCCAGTCAGTGCAAAGTCTTCCATGGTTTCTCCTCCTTTTTTTATACATTATGTATGCATTTTCGTTTTTATCATTGAGACAAGGGTAAAAGCGAAAATACAGACACAACCTCTTAACTATAACATACATCATTTTTCAGAACATTGTAAAATTTATCGAAACTCCATTTCGATTAATAAATATGCATTTTTTTGCCGATTTTCGTTTATATTTTGCGATTAGGATAATATCTATTCACCAAAATTAATAAAATTAAATGAACATTCTTTACTGCATCCAGTTCGAACTGTCCTTTTCTTCTGGTATCGTATTTCAAAACACTTCCCCTAACCCTGCTTCACACCTCCAATGACCAATCATTATAAAAAAAGACCCGGAACAGCGTTTATAAAACGCTATCCCGGGCAAGTAAGGTTTAGTAGGTAGTAGTATAATTAAAGCAATATAAAATTGCTTTATTAATAAAATAGTGATTACTTAAAAGATACTTGGTTCTGCATCCTTATAACGAAAAATACTCGGTTCTGCATCTTTGGATAACTCAAAAGAAAAGATGCTCGGCTCTGCGTCTTTGGCTAATTTAAAGGAGAAAATACTCGGTTCTGCATCCTTTGATAGGTCAAAAGAGAAGATGCTTGGTTCTGCATCTTTGGATAACTCAAAAGAAAAGATACTCGGTTCCGCATCCTTTGCTAAACTATTATAGTTCTCTCCAACCATATAGATTCCACTTAATAACAGTACCCCTAAAACTAACTTTACTAGGTTCTTCTTCAAATTAAACCCCTCCTATATTTTTATTAACTGTTCATACGAGAAATTAGCAAGCTTATAGTACTTTGAAGCTAATTTATATTTACTCTGGTTTTCATAATGTTTCCCAACCATGTTAGTATAAACAATTAATGAAGCATAATCTTTTTGTTTCTGCAAATAGGGAATGAATTCTCCGACAACAAGCTCTTCAAACTTTTGATTTTCGTTTTTCAAGGCATAGTCATAAGTCCTTAATTCATAATCATAGATTTTAAATCGTGATCGATCCAAATCTTTCATCACTTTATGGCCTTCATCCACCATTTCTTTACACATACTATAGTTTTTATTTACATAATACTCTCGCATTAAAGAGGTAATTGCTATAAGAATTTCTTTTCGTTTTAAATATTCCTTTTTCTTTAGAACTTCTGTATAACATTTAATGCAATTTGCATTGTCGCCTTTAGATGCATATAAATTAGCTAAATTAATGTTTGTAAGTTGAATTAATTCATCATTTTTATTTAGCTTCGCAAGGTGTTGTGCAAGGTTATAATTTTTAATTGCCTTATCATAAATACGAATCCTTCGATAAGAGATGCCAAGCAAAATATGGCATTGCGCACAGCGAATAAAATTATAATTTTTACTATACTCTTCCAATGCTTTGTTCGCATAATCGATCACTTCCAGTGTATTACGTAACTTACTGTAAGTGACTGCCATAGTGTACTTGAGATCAGCTGCTTCGTCATCCGAAATATCAATTTGATTGGCCTTTTCTTCGGCTAGTTTGTATAAGCGGATCGCCTGACCAAATTCTTCGATGACAGAATTATAATTGCCCTTGAACTTCATCCAGAAATACAGTTGGTAGTTGTCAAAGGTGTTGGATATTTCTTTCAAGTTATTAATCTGCTTCAGAGCTAAATTGACTTCATCCATAATCAAGTAATAACGGATTTTATGGATTTCGAATAAAACCTGGGTATGGGAATAATTGTTGTCGATGATTTCTTGTAGTTCCTGATACTTATTCGTGATATCTTCTTTCCTGTTGACCTCGAACAACATATCGAACCATTCCTGACACTTTTCTTTCAACATAGTGTCTTCTTCACTTTTGACTTCGACTCCAAGTTTGGTGCATAGCATGTTGATGACATCTGCACTTGGTTCTGTGCGGCGATTTTCAATCTTGGATAAGTAGGATTCTGAAACAATTCCTTCTGCCAGCTCTTCCTGTGTCATGTTTTGTTTGATTCTATGTAGTTTGATAAAAGGGCCAATTTCCATAGATTGTCCACCTCGTACCTTTAGGGTAAATAACCTATGTTTATAGATGACCGTTAGACCTATTGGACTAATCTATAAATATGGGTTTTTCCTGTAATTCCATAATAACACATTTCATGAAAATTCATATTGGGAAAGTTGAGGGGGGTTTATAGCGATTAAGTGGTCCATAACTTTCCTACTTTCCTAAATAAAGAAACCCAGCCCTTTTGATTGCAAAAGGACTGGGTTTTTCAAAAATTTTAGAGCATTTCCGAAGTTGTTTTCGGCTGCATCAGATGGGACAAATAGTCTGGTCCACCGGCTTTTGAATCAGTTCCGGACATATTGAAGCCTCCAAATGGATGGTAACCGACGATTGCAGCTGTACAACCTCGGTTGAAGTAAAGGTTGCCAACATGGAAATCTTCACGAGCCTGTTCGATATGCTCCCGGTTGTTGGTAATCACTGCACCGGTCAAACCATACTCGGTATTGTTGGCTATTTCGATTGCTTCATCGAAATCCTTTGCTTTCGTAAAGCCTACCACCGGACCGAAAATTTCTTCTTGCATAATCCGGGAATCCGGCGCCAAATCAGCGAAAACAGTAGGGTGGACGAACCAGCCTTGGGATTTATCCCCTGTTCCCCCGGCCATCAGCCTTCCTTCCTGTTTGCCGACCTCAATATAATCAAGAATCTTATTATATGCAGCCTCATCGATAACTGGACCCATGTACGTGTCATGACGTGTTGGATCTTGGACGTTCACTTCCTTTGTCTTCTCGACTACGCGCGCCAGAAGATCATCATAGATGTCCTCATGAGCCACTACACGGGAACAAGCCGAACATTTTTGGCCTGAGAAACCGAAAGCGGAATAAGTAATCGCATCGGCAGCAAGCTCAAGGTCAGAATTGTCATCGACAATAATGGTATCTTTTCCACCCATTTCGATAATGGATCGTTTCAACCATTTTTGCCCCGGCTGTACAACCGCCGCGCGTTCATAAATCCGGGTTCCGACTTCGCGGGAGCCGGTGAAGTTTATGAATCGAGTACGCGGATGGTCTACTAAATAGTCTCCCACTTCTGAACCGCTTCCAGGAACGAAGTTTACAACACCAGCAGGCATGCCAGCTTCTTCAAGCACTTCCATCAGCTTGTAAGCAATGATCGGTGTCGTACTTGCTGGCTTCAACAACACAGTGTTGCCGGCTACCATAGGTGCTACGGTTGTTCCAGCCATAATCGCGAATAAGAAGTTCCATGGAGAAATGGTGATTCCCACTCCGAGCGGGATATAGTGCAGCCGGTTATTTTCGATTTCACGGCTGTTCACTTCTACGCCATTTTTCATATCAAGCATCTGGCGGCCATAATATTCCATGAAGTCGATTGCTTCTGCCGTATCGGCATCCGCCTCTTTCCATGGTTTTCCGCCTTCTTTTACGAGGTGGGCAGTAAATTCGTGCTTGCGTCTGCGCACAATTGCCGCAGCGCGGAACAGAATGTCAGCACGCATTTCGGGATTGGTTTTCCTCCACCATTCAAATGTTTCATCTGCAACTTTCATTGCTTTTTCTGCAAGGTCCTGATTGGCTTTTGACACATACCCAATCACTTCCGATTTATTCGCAGGATTGTAAGAAACGATTTTTTCCTCGGTAGTAATACGCTCTCCACCAATAATCAGCGGATACTCCTTGCCGAAATTTTCTTCAGCTTTTTTCAGTTCCGCTTCCAATGCTTTGCGATTTTCTTCAATCGAAAAGTCTGTAAAAGGTTCGTGCTTGTAAGGTGTTACCATGAACATGACCTCCTTATTCTATCAAACATTCTGGCCTGAACATGCTTACTAGATTGTCAGGCGCAACCATTTCCCATTTTAACCGAAAATGTCGCGCAATTCAAACGCTTTCGTACCGTTATTGATAGATATGGACTTCTGGTTCATCCTCGCCCGCATCCCGGGTGATCAGGCTTTCCTGCCGCTGATTGGACATGATGTTGATTTCCAGGTCATAATAATTTTCAAAGGTTTCCATGGCCAACCCATAGACATATTGGGTAAATCCAACCACTTCTGCTTTCCCTTGAAATTCTATCGGAATCTCGATCCTCAATTTTTTCAATTCATCGTCAATATAGAAGCCTTCGCCGATTACTCCCGTATAATTCGGGAAGTATTCACCCACATCCTGTTCAAACGTCTTCATCCGATCGCTTTCTTCGGAATAATTTTCTTTCGCTTCGTCGGAAGGAAACAGAACGTTTTCTTCATCGATCGTTTCCCACTCCCCGAGAGAAGAGGAATTGGCGGACACTTCCGTCTTGGCCACGAATTCACCGGGCACCAGCGCACTGCGCTCTTCTTCCCGATAAAGGGCAATCATGATCGGAATGTTCGGCATGTCCTCCATCCCTCTGACACGCTCCAGGATTTGCTGGGCTATTTTTTTCCCTTCGCTCAGCATCTCTTTCTTGCTGATCTCCTCATAGTAATAAGGGCCGCCGGTTTCCGTCTGGAATCGGTAGTTCGATTTCAGGGCAATCCCAATCGACATGCCACCCAGTTCCACTGTATTTTCTCCGGTTTTCTGCAAGTAATCCTGTTCCAGAACGTGTGACAAATACCTCGGGTTATTCCGGTACACTTCTTTTTTCGATCCCTTTTCCACTTTCGGATTCAGCTCATCGATCCAGGAGAGTACTGTGTCTTCATCGATTTTTTGCCCTTCCTGAAAGTAAAACTTATCCGGATCAAAGGATTGTTTGGAATGCCTGCGCAAGCCTTCTTCCAATTCCCCGATATCGAGACGGTTGGCGACTTGCTTGACGATCACTCCCCGGGCTTTGCTGACCTTGTAAGGAAGAATTACCTTGTATTCTTCTTCCGTCACATTGTAGCTGGGGATGATGGCCGTTTCCTGGTTGGTATCATCCTGGTTTTCTTCGATGATTTCCTCATCGTTGTCAAAGGATGGCGCACACCCGGCCAATGCCAGGAGTACGCATAACCAAATGACTGCTTTTCTTTTCATTCTGTTCACCCTCACTCTTCCAAGGCTCTCTTCAATTGTTCTTCATCCCAGATTTCTATATCAAGCTCTTTTGCTTTGTCATACTTCGATCCGGCATCTTCCCCGGCAACCAGTAAATCTGTTTTCTTGCTGACGCTCCCTGTCACCTTGCCGCCAAGCATCTCGATTTTCTCCTTTGCTTCCGGCCGGGAGAAGGTTTCCATCTTGCCGGTCAGCACGACGGTTTTGCCGGCAAAAACAGAATCCGCGGTTGACTCTGATTTTTTGATGCCTTTATATTCCATGTTCAAGCCAAGTTCTTTCAGTTCTTCAATCAATTCCTTCACTTGCGGTTTTTGGAAATAACGGACGACAGAATCAGCCATCTTATCGCCGATTTCATATACCGCAGTCAAATCTTCATACTCGGCGGCCTGCAGTCTGTCCATGTGTTCAAATTCTTCAGCCAATGTTCTGGCAGCCTTGGCTCCGACAAAACGGATACCGAGACCGAACAACAGATGTTCTAAAGAATTTTCCTTCGATACCTCTATTGCCTTCAACAAGTTGTCGACCGACTTTTCACCCATTCGTTCCAGGTTTAACAGCTCATCGCGTTCTAGTTTATATATATCGGAAATATGGTGCACGAGGTTTTCATCGAATAACTGCTCGATCACTTTTTCCCCCAAGCCGTCGATATTCATGGCATTGCGGGAAACGAAGTGAATCAGCCCTTCTTTCAACTGCGCCGGACAGTTAGGATTGATGCAGCGCAATGCCACCTCTTCTTCGAGACGGACCAGTCCGCTTCCGCAGGCTGGACAGTGATCGGGCATATGGAACTCCTGTTCTTCGCCAGTCCGCTGCTCGTCCACTACTCGGACTACTTCCGGGATGATGTCGCCGGCTTTTTTAATGACGACGGTATCGCCGATCCGGATATCTTTTTCCTTGATCAAGTCTTCGTTGTGCAGCGAAGCCCGTTGTACCGTGGTACCGGCAACCTTGACAGGATCCAAAAGGGCGGTCGGCGTCACGACACCTGTCCGGCCGACACTTAGTTCGATATCGTACAGCCTGGTGACCGCTTCCTCGGCCGGAAATTTGTAGGCAATCGCCCAGCGCGGACTTTTCGCAGTAAAACCAAGCTGCTCCTGGTGGTCGAGACGGTCCACCTTGATCACGATTCCGTCGATGTCATAATCGAGGCTTCCCCGCTTCTCGACCCACTCGTCGACAAATTCGATCACTTCATCGATATTTTCACATTTGCGCCATTCAGGATTTGTTTTCAAACCGAGCTTCTGCATGTATTCCAGCCGTTCACTATGGGAAGAAAGCGCACCGGCTTCCCACTGACCGACCCCATATAGAAAAATACTGAGATTACGTTTGGCCGCAACTCTCGGATCCAGCTGTCTCAATGAGCCTGCTGCCGCATTGCGCGGATTGGCGAACGGTTCTTCGCCATTCTGTTCTTTCGCTTCGTTCAAAGCGAGAAAAGATTTTTGCGGCATGTATGCTTCACCACGGACTTCGATCGGTTCCTTCTGGCTGATTTTCAGTGGGATACTGCCAATCGTCCGGAGATTGGTGGTTATGTCCTCTCCAACGGTTCCGTTGCCACGGGTCGCCCCTTGAACAAACTTGCCGTCTTCATATTTCAACGAGACAGCCAGCCCGTCGATTTTCAATTCACAAACGTAGGTGACAGCTTCGCCTACCCCTTCCCGGGCCCTGCGGTCGAAAGCACGGAGGTCCTCTTCGTTGAAAGCATTGGCAAGACTGAGCATCGGTACAGCATGCTGGACTTTTTTGAACTCATCGATCGGTTCTCCTCCGACACGCTGTGAAGGAGAATCCGGTGTAACCAATTCAGGAAACTGTCCTTCCAGCTCAAGCAGCTCATGGAGCCGTTTATCGTACTCGGCATCTGGCACACTCGGTTTGTCCAATACATAATATTCATAACCATACTGGTTTAGTTTGTCTCGTAATTCTTCGACTTTTTCTTTGGCTTGTTCCAGATTCATCTCATACACCTCAATTTATTCTTTAGTGATTGGTGCGAACTTTGCCAGAAGCCGCTTGATGCCTGTCGGTGCAGGAAAGGCGATATCCAGTTCCATTGCTTCGCCCTCGCCATGGACTTTGACCACTGTTCCCTGTCCCCACTTTTTGTGGTTGGCTTTATCGCCCGGCTGCCAGCCGATGCTTTCTCCGCCAGTCGTCGCCGGCCGATTGATCTTTTTCGCTGCGCGTTTCGGTGCGGCGAATGGATCTGGTTTAGACTGGGTCGGCCCAAACCCGAATGGCGCTTGTTTGGCCTCTTCCAGTCCTTCCATCAATTCTTCGGGGATTTCATTGATGAAACGGCTGACTGGGTTCATATTGGTACGGCCGAATAGCGTCCGCATTTTGGCATGGGTAAGGAACAACTGCTTCTCGGCCCGGGTAATGCCGACATAAGCAAGACGGCGTTCTTCTTCCATCTCTTCGTCATCCATGATCGACCGGCTGTGCGGAAAGACGTTTTCCTCCATGCCGATCAGGAAAACGACAGGAAATTCGAGCCCTTTTGCCGCATGCAGCGTCATGAGGACAATTTTGTTATCGCCCATCGGGTCTTCGTCGACCTTATCGATATCGGCGATCAAAGCCAAATCCGTCAAAAAGGCGATCAAGGTTTTGTCTTCGCTGCTTTCTTCAAAATGCTTGGTTACCGTTTTGAATTCCTCCAGGTTTTCCAGACGGCTCTGTGCTTCGATACTGCGTTCATTCTTAAGCATTTCTTCATAGCCTGTCCCTTTCAACACCTGTTCAACCATATCGGTGGCGGACAAGAATTCCTGTTGTTTCGTCCAGTTGCGAATCAAGGCACCGAAGTCGGCAAGCGCTTTGGCCGCTTTGGCACTCACACCGGTAAAGTCGACTTCCTGGACGGCTGTGTACAGGGAGATTCCGTGTTCTGCCGCATAAGCCTGCAGCTTTTCCAGAGAGGTTTTCCCGACCCCGCGTTTCGGTTCATTGACGACCCGCGCAAAGCTCAGGTCATCATCCGGATTGGCGATCAGGCGTAGATAAGCAAGCATATCCTTTATTTCTTTTCTGTCGTAGAACTTGGTGCCTCCGACGATTTGATAAGGGAGGTTCGCTTTGACAAACGTTTCCTCGACGGATCGGGATTGCGCATTGGTCCGGTAAAGGACCGCAATGTCTTTGTACGTATATTCACCTGAAGAAACAAATTCTTCTACTTTATCGGCTACGAACAAACCTTCATCCTGCTCTGTTGCTGCCTGATAATAACGGATTCTGCTGCCTTCGTTGTTTTCTGTCCATAAGTTTTTCGGCTTTCTGCCGGAATTGTTTTTGATGACCGTATTGGCAGCATCGAGAATCGATTTGGTGGAACGGTAATTTTGTTCGAGCATGACGGTGGTGGCATTCGGGTAGTCTTTTTCAAAAGACAGGATGTTTTGAATATCCGCACCGCGCCAGCGGTAAATCGATTGGTCGGAGTCCCCGACGACACACAGATTCTGATAGCGGTCTGCCAATTGTTTTACCAAGTAATACTGCGCATGGTTGGTATCCTGGTACTCATCGACATGGATGTATTGGAAACGACGCTGATAGTACTCCAGTACTTCTGGCACACGGTCGAACAAGTTGATCGTCTGCATGATCAGGTCATCAAAATCCAGCGACTGGTTCTTTCTCAACGTCTTCTGATAACGCTCGTAGACTTCCGCGATCTGTTTTTCATAAAAGCTTCCGACTGTTTTGCTGTATTCTTCCGGGGTGACCAGCTCGTTTTTAGCCGAACTGATTGCTCCAAGCATCGCACGCGGTTCGAATTTTTTCGGATCGATATTCAAGTCTTTCAAGATTTGCTTGATGACAGACAACTGGTCGCTGCTGTCGAGAATCGAAAAATTGCTGTTGATGCCGATCCGGTCGATGTCTCTGCGCAGAATCCGAACACACATCGAGTGGAAGGTCGACACCCAAATATTAGCCCCGTCCGGTCCGACGAGCTGATATACCCTTTCTTTCATTTCCCTTGCCGCTTTATTGGTGAACGTGATTGCCAAAATGCTTCGCGGGGAGACTTCTTTTTCTCCAAGCAAATAGGCAATCCGGTGGGTAAGCGCACGAGTTTTCCCACTTCCAGCTCCGGCCATGATCAAAAGCGGTCCTTCCGTATGGGTTACCGCTCTTCTTTGTTCTTCGTTCAATCCTTTCAGCAAGTCATCCATCGTTTGACTCACATGTGACACCACCTTTATTTATTTCCCTTGACTGCTTTGACTGTTTTCAATGCATTTTTCAAGTCCTCGTAGACACTGTTGCCGACGACGACTACGTCTGCTCCTTGTTGTTTCATTTCCTCCGCCTGTCCGGGCGACGAGACGCCGCCGCCATAAAACAACAATGTTTGCTCCAGCTCCCTGCTGACTTTTTCAACGAGCCTGGGGTCTCCATATGTTCCGCTGTATTCCAGATAAAAAATCGGCAAATGGAACATGTTCTCCGCCATTTGCGCATACGCCACGACATCTTCTTCGGACGGAACAAAGCTGTCGGTCGCCTGAAAAGCCTTGGCTTCCTCATTTAGGATACAGTATCCTTCGACAAACATTTCATTCCAGTCGATGACCTCGCCGTATTCCTTGACAGCCTGGTGCTGCAGATCAAGCATCCATTTCTTGTCGCGACTGTTGAGCACCATCGGTATATAATAGAAATCAAAGCCCGGGGTGATTGCTTCCAAGTTGGAAACCTCCAAAACGACAGGAACCGTAAAACGGCGGATTCTCCCCAACAGATTCAGGACGTTATCCAGGGTGACATTGTCGGTGCCGCCGACAATCACTGCGTCGGTGCCCGATTCGCATATCTGCTCCAATGCTTCTTCCGATATTTCCTTATCGGGATCCAGCTTGAAAACATGCTCCCATTGCTTCATATCATACATTCAACAACTACCTCCATCCGGAGCCGGCCACGGCCCGGCTGCTAAAAAATGAGCCTCTGATGGCACAGAGGTTCTAATATATCTCCATCTAATCATTATACCAAAAAACAAGCAATGAAAAGAGTGAAAAATGCATGAAGTTTTTAGGTGCCGGGGCCTGACCCCCAACATGCCGCATTGGTAGCGACGCAGTGTTATCATGTTGGGGGTCAGGCCCCAAAAAAAACCGCTTGGATTGTTTCCAAGCGGTTTTCTGCTTTTCCCCTTCCTGATCAGGGGCTATTTTTGTGCTATGAGGATGTATACCTTGTCGGTCGGTTTCAGCTTCTTTATGACGCTGAAACCCGCCATAACCATTTCTTGTTCCATATCTTTGACGGAAATCCGCGGATGGTGATTGTTGCCGGATTCCTCCTTTTCCAGTTCTACACATACAAAATATCCTCCAGGCCTGAGTACTTTTCTGATTTGCTGCAAGGATTTGGATAACGGATCGATTTCATGAAGAACCAGCGATGCAAGGGCAATGTCCACCGAAACGTCGGGCAATGGAATATCATCGATATTCGCATTTACCGTCCGGACATCCGTCAAACCGTATTCTTTCGCCTTGGATTCGATCATCTTCAACATATCAGGGTCTAAATCCAATGCATAAACCGGTCCACCAGTCGCCTTAGCCGCCGGAATCGTCAAATAACCAGTTCCGGCGCCTACATCCAAAATAACGTCTCCCTGTTTGACCGGAATCATGCTCAATAGTTGTTCTGGCGGTATATCCCCTCTTTTGTCCGGGTTCTCGAGGAATTCCATTTTCTCGCCAATCGTTCCTTTTTCGTCCGTTCATCATGCTTATGTTTTTCCATTAAATTTTCTCCTCCTTTTTCTCAATACGTGAGATCGTTTTTAAAAATCTTCGTTCACTAAATCAGCTACTACGCCAATCGCTGTTCTACTCCCTTCGCTTGCGGCAATAACCAATTGGGCAGGAGCGACGAGGGCATTATCTCCACATGCATACACCCCTTCGACCTCCGTACGGCCGAAATCATCTGTTTCTATTCCGCCCATTGTGTTCAACGAACACCCTAAACTTTCTATTAATGAGGATGCCTGCTTGAGCTCGCTTGCAATAAAGCCTCCTTCCCTTTCCAGCTCCTCCCCTTCCTTGAACCTGATTTTTTCCAACTGACCCTTGTCACCTTGGAAACTTTCTATTTCGTTGTCGATGATCCGGATATTTTTCTTCGATAACAATGCTTTCTGTTCTGCTGTGAAAGGAGTTTTTCCATTCGTACAAACCACCAGGTCTTTACTCCAGTTAGCTATCAATTTCACCCCATGCATGGCACGCTCATCTTCTGCCACGACAACTAGTGGACGGTCTCTTAATTCCCACCCATCACAAAACGGACAACTGAACAAACTAGTCCCGTAAAATTCATGAATTCCCTCGATATCTGGCAAGAGTTCAGTAAGTCCTGTGGCCAGAATAATCTTTCTGGACCGATAACGATCACCCTCACCTGTTTGTACCAAGAAGGACCCGTCTTCTTTTTGAATAGCTGTCACGCGCTGATTCCGGATTTCAAGACTCGGGTATTCCTTCAAATCTTCCCTGGCAAGCCGTTTGAATTCGGATGGTTTGATTCTGTCTCGAGTAATGAAACCGTGTGATTCGTACGTGACTGCATTTCTTGGTTTGTCTTCGTCGAACAGAACAATATTCTTTTTTGCCCTGGCAAGGACAAGCGATGCATTCAAACCCGCCGGTCCCCCTCCAACAATTACACAATCCAACAACATATTGCTTCCTCCTTTTATAAAGTATATTAAAGACTCTTAATATCTATAATTAAAACAAAAAAATTAATGGGAATGGTTTACCCTGTTTTTCTCTTCTCTTTTGGCTTCCATTTGTTTGGCGATTTCACTTATATATTTTTTGTCTAATTCTTCTCTCAATTTTTCTTCCGCATCGATCATCACATTTTCAATCATACATTCTCCATTACGGGATTCCTGGTGTTCCATGGAGCAACTGAACAGCGTTGTCATCCCTTCAATTGCCTGTATTACATCCAAAAAAGAAATTTCGCTTGAATTCCTTGCGATACTGTAGCCGCCTTTTACACCCGGAGTCGACTCAATCAAACCCGCTTTTACCAGTTTGGTCAGGATTTTGGACAAGTATGTCGGAGACAAGTCTTGTGCCTTCGCCAACTGATCTACGCCAACCGTTTTCCCTCTGGGCGCCGACATCAAATATACCATGGTGTGTAAGGCATAATTGGTCGCTCTCGAATATTTCATGCACGCTCCTCCTTCCTCTGTATATTAAGGACCCTTAATATCTTTAATTAGTTTATACCTTATGGAATCAAAATGCAAATGGATTGCCGCAGGATGGAAACATTCCGGATTTTCAGAGGTCATGTTCTTCTGTTAAACATATGTCACATAGGTGATTCCGACGAAGTCGTGAATCCCTCGGTTGTTTTTTTCGCCTCTTCGGTTTTTCCTTGCAGGACCACAAGCAACTCACCAGGATCATTTATACAGACAGTCGCTGTGCCATCCTTTTTCCATTACATTCCTTCACTCACTTCATAAAAGGTTCTATACATCATAAAATTGTTCATGAAACCGACGTGAAGATTATGATATTGCATTTTCAACGTTTTTCTGGAGGTGAAGCTGCTATTTTGGAAATCTACAATCGATTCCTCTAACGAAAGCAAGCTTTCTATGCTGAGAACTAGATATCCTCTTTGTTCTTTTGAATAATCGCCTTGCTCGACCAGGCTAAGCAAAGTCTCCCTTGCGTTTCTCACTTCAAACAGCATCGTTTCTAAATCTTCTTCCTTCATCTTGTGCGTATTCTTGCTAACCAGCCATTCCTCTTCAAATAAAGGAAGTATATACTGCGTTCTCTCCACCGTCATGTCGATCGGTGTTTCTGACTCCAGTTCTTCCAAGTCTTTTCCAAAAACATCGTTGAACTCTTCAACATCTTCGAGATAACCATCCACCATAACCGGGTCTGGTTTGTACGCATACGATTTATGGAGACTGAAAATGGAATAAGGATAAAACCAAGTCATTGTCAGGATATAAAGTATAATCAAACCAATCGCACCGGCGATGATTCTTTTTGTTCTATTTGTCACGTAAAATCCCCCATAAAAAACGCGATATGGATGCACCTATAAGTCCATTCAAACTATGGCGTACAACTGCTGAAAATCTTTAATGGCGTGATCGGAATGGTCGCTTGCGGCTCCCAGCTCATCAAAGAAACAAGCATCTATGCCGGCTTTTTTTGCCGCTATTAAATCCAAATCCCTATCGCCTATCATGATCGCTTCAGCGGATACGATACCATGTTTTTCTATCAGATATTGAATTGCGGCTGGACTCGGCTTCCGTTCAAATCCATTTTGCGAGGTGATGAAATCCGAAAAATAACCATCCAACCCGAACTTCTCTAGTAACATGATGGAAGATTCTCCTCTATGGGTGTACAAATAATTTTTCCGGTCGGTTGAATGGATGTATTTACAAACCTCTGCAATTCCTGCAAATGGTTTGGAGGAGTCAGCTTCCACTTCTTTTCGGCGTGCTTGATAGCTTGCCTTGAATTCCTCGTCTATTTGGTATTTCTTTTCAAAATAATTCAGAGCAGCTGACATCGAGACTTTCAATTGTTTCACTATGTTTTCTACTGGCTCTTCTATTCCTCTCTCTTGAAGCAATTCTTGAAAAATTTTTGCCATCACCGGGTATGTATCAAACAGTGTCCCATCGAAATCCCATATAATATGCTTGTACATGTTCTGACTCCTCCTGTTGAAAAATATAGCCTATCACCGTTACTCGCCCTGCCTTTGCGGTCTCAAGAATCGGGTTCTTTCCATAACACTCGTCAAGTCGATTTCCGGATGTGTCCGCTGGATCAATTCGTAAACTTCTTGAAGAATTCCTTCAATCTCCCGAATGCCTTTCTCAGGAGAATCTATCAAGACTGATGGAAGGCTTTCCGTTATATTTTTTGGGGCCATTTTCATTTTTTCCAAGGTTTGCTTTTGCCATTTAAAGGCAGGATGATGGACATATAAACGGTTTAAACCAAAAAGCATTCCCATGATATTCGACTGGACAGAAGTGATCACCTTATAAAGCATCAGCCAATCTTCTCTGGCCAGCAGTGCTTCTCGGTTACTCCATCTGTTTCCTAAATCAAGATTTTCTCTAATCATGGCCTCGCCCAGTTCTTCAGGGTATACTTCCACTTTTTTCTTTAGCGAATCAATAATTTCCTTTCCGCCAAGCGGCACCCCGTCAAAAATAGTGGCTGCCAAGCATTGTTTATCCAAGTCAGTATCATGACAAGTGATTACCTCATCCAGAATTCTATGGATGGTGTCAGTCAAAAAGCTACTTATCTCTAACTTTATTCCTTCTGTTATATACGTCTCCGACCACTCTTCTTCTTCATAAGGATGAAAATCAATAATGTTTCCATCGACTTCTTCAATGGGATTTTTTCTATCTTGTTCATTCGGGCTTTCTTTCCAAAATATAAAAAGTTCGATGTCGGAATAGTCATCCTGCCAACGGCGTGCCACCGAACCACCAAGCAAGACTGCTTCGACCCTATCGTTTCGCATATATACTTTAGAAAGATTTGTCGCCAACTGCAATAAATCCATCTAACTCCCCCTTGCCTTTGATATTGAGTTTCACTGTTTTTCGCTAAAACCTGCAGCATGGAGACGATAGCTATCTCAATCTTCATCTGTTAAGAGAAAACTGTTCCCCTTCTTTATCTCGCTGGTTTTTCCTTCCTTAAATACCGTTCGTATTCATCAATACGATTCTCCAGCCATCAGGGTCTTCGATTGTTATCCCTTTTTCTTGCCAATATTGATTTTTCGGTTCCACTTCACCGTAACCCATGCAGTTCAATCTCTCAGCCACCTTCTCCAGTTCCTCCTTGTCAGGGATATAAAAAACCAATGTTATCTTTTGTTGGAGCAGGACAGGGACTTCCGTCTGCATGATGGGTGAATTCCAAATGGTAAGGGAGATCAGGCAGACCAAAAATAACACCTTCATACCCTCGGTGGCCCGAGAATGTTGTAAGTATCTTGAGGCCGAGTCCCCTTTCATAAAAGGAAACCACCTCATCAAATTTATCAGTAGGTCTCGCGATTCTAACCTGGGTTGCGGAAAAATCGGCAAACTCCATCGTCATCCCCCTTTCCGTAACAATGTACTGCTATAGCTGTGGAAAAACATAGCAACAACCTAACCTGATTTTAACATTCCTTTCCATTGTTTTTTAGAAAAATCTGAAATAAATCTGGTGTCTGATCATTCCTGCATTACATTTTCCCATAGAAAAAGCCTGAACCACCGTGTGACTCAAGCTTCTTCTCGATTTCCGAGTTTTTACTGTTCATCTGCTGGAAAATGAATCCCCGACTGTTTACGGATCTCCTCCAACACCCTGGCAGTTTCCAGCGAGCGTTCGAACGTACAGATGTCCGACTCGGTTTTCCCTTGTTTCACTAGTTCTACGAAAGCAGCAGCTTCATAGAACATGCCGTTCTCCACTTGCGGCCTGCTGACATCCTCGCTAGTGCCGTCTTTATACTTGATTTTCACCCGGGTCGGTGTGTTGATATTGTCCACCAGAATACTTCCCTTCTCTCCCTGGATTTCAGACGGGAGAAAGGAATCAGCTATTTTGGAGTACATCACCGCCCCGTTCAATTGCGGATAGTCAAATAAGGCACTTCCTTGGCCATCTACGCCGGAATCCAGCATTAGACCGCTGGCCGTCACTCGCTCAGGAGTGCCAAATAACGTAACCATTGGATAGATGCAATACACACCGATATCCATTAGTGAGCCATTGGAAAAAGCCGGGTTGAATGCATTGAGTACGGTCCCTTCCTTATAAGCATCATACCGCGAAGAGTATTGACAATAGCTGGCGAAGTAACGTCGGACGGTCCCGATTTTCTCCAGATTATCCTGCACTGCTTGAAAATTAGGGAGAAACATAGTCTTCAACGCTTCCATCAATAAAACACCGTTCCGCTTTGCGGTTTCGATCATCCGTTCTACCTCACGGCTGTTAGAAGCAATCGACTTTTCTACCATCACGTGTTTCCCGCGTTCCATGCACTCTATCGCCTGTTCTGCGTGCAGTGAATTTGGGCTGGCAATATAGACAGCATCGAAAGCATCGCTTGCCGCGAACGCTTGTAAATCTGTATATGTATATTCGGCTTTGTGTTTCTGCGCGAATGCACGTGCTTTCTCTTCTGTCCTTGAATAAACCGCCGTCACTTGGAAATCTTCCACTTGTGCAGCGCCATCAAGGAATTTTTCCGTGATCCAATTAGTACCGATTATCCCGAACTTGACCATGTCATTACCCCCTAGCCTTCTCATCCTTCAAAATAAACGCCGGTCTACAGTTATTGCAGACCCGGCGCCTTTACTTTTCCTCTTTTTCCTTATCGTTTTGCTCCAGCCGGTCGAGGACCATCGAATAAGCGTCGTTCCCATAGTTCAGGCAACGCTTGACCCGGGAAATCGTGGTCGTCGATGCATTCGATTCCTCGACGATCACTCCATACGTGTCCCCTTCGCGAAGCATTTTTGCTACCAGCAACCTTTGTGCCAATGCCTGAATTTCACTGATTGTAGCGATGTCGTCGAAAAAACGGTAGCATTCTTCCCGGTCCTCCAGGCTGAGAATGGCATCGAACAATCGATCGAGCTGTTCGCCCCTTAGTTTATCTATTTGCATTTTACTACACTCCTTGTAAGAGGTTGTCCAATACGTCTCTTAGTTGATGGTGACAGTCTCTTCCAGGCTTTGTCTGTCTGGCACGACATTGATCCAGGTTTTGCCTGGAACCAGTCCTGCAGGTTCCCCATCTTTCACCGGAAGGATTTTCCCATCGATATTTGCCCATTGGACTTCCTGTACTACACCTTTTTGAAGCAAGTACGCCTTGCCTCCGGACTCCATGTCCACTTCACGCCTGCCTGCATCGTCGATGACTTCATGATGAGTAGCCATAATCAGGACGTTATCTAATTGTACTGCTTTATCGGAGTCTAGTTCAACTGTCTGGCTGTCTCCATTATAACGCAAATATTTTTCCTGTTCCTCATCATAGACATAGCGTACAGGAGTATCATTGTAGGAAAACGAAACTTCGGAGGCACTGTCCCCGGAAATAGCAGCTGTTTCCCCCTCGTCCAAAAAAGGAAGCGGCTCATAGTCTGCCTGCATCTCATATCCTTTTTCCTCGGCGACCTCTTTCACGGCGTCAAACTGCAAATACGAATTGTGAGGTGCCACACGGTCCTGCGAGCGCTTGAACAAATGACCGTCATTATCATGATACGCTCCGTTCAAATGATCCGCAGCCCCATTTTTCAGCATATCCTCGATAAAGTTGGCAGCACCGTGATACACATAAAGAGCCCCGTAATCATCCGCCAAATTGAAATAATACGGACGGGCACTTCTCACCGGTCCCACCACTTCCGGCTGTTCACTATGGAACAATGCCATGAATCTCGTGATTCTTCCCTCAGCCAAAATTTCGAATACAATGTCCGCTTTCGTCAAGCCGGACTGCGGCCTTGCCTTATAGTGGTTGTTGATCATGACAGCAACGATCCGGTTATCGACTGGATCGTTTGTGCCAATTCCAGTCAACGGATAGACATTTTCATATGCTGGTTCTTCGGTTTCTTCCGGTTCGCCAACCGGTTCCTCCTGTTCCTGCTCATCCGGTTCCGTTTTAGGCGCCTGTGACTGCTCGTCCTTCGAGCAGGCTGCCGCCAACCCAACAATCAGGATCAGCAGTAAACCGAGAGTAAGTTTCAACCATTTGTTTCGCATTTCCCCACACACCTTTGTCTTTTTTCTCTCTCTTTTTGTTTTAACCTCTATTTTACCGCATGATTGCCGGAAAAAGAACCTCCTTCTTTTTCACATCGATGATTCCTTTCGGGGTTATCCGGATAAACGGCAAATGGGTCGATGACAAAAACAACAGATTATACACCGGATCTTCGTACCGGTAGCCAAATGCCTTCAGAATCGATTTCAGTTCTCTTTCCTTCTCAATAAGGTCTTCCATTTTACCGGCAAACATCATCCCCGCCAAAGGCAGCGGCATCTCGTAAATGATTTCGCCTTGGTGAGCCAGTACGATTCCGCCGCCGATTTCTTTCATGCGTCGGAAAGCCAGCATCAAATCTTGCTTGTTCTTTCCGATCAACACGATATCTCCAGTGTTGGAATAAGAACTGACCATGCCCCCAAGCTTGTTGGTGAACCCTTTGATAACCGTGTTGACCCGCCATTCCCCCTTGCGGCTTGCCAGCATCAGAAACGCTTCGTCATACTTTTCCTCGATTTCATCCACAGTGACATCCAATGTCAAGGCAACGGGTTTGATGATGACATCATTGACCATCTCCAGGCCGATTGGAATCGAAAATTGCAAGTCGCCATCTTCCAACTCCCAGTCCAGTTCCAGTGGTCCGATGCCGTACTCCTTCCAATCGATGGTACGGTCACGTGATACTTGACTGCCATTCCGTTTCATCCATTGGCCCTTGGCAATTACCGAGACAGGGTCCGGATTGTCTTTTGCTTCGAGCAGGTTGATATGCGCTACCTGCCCCGGGGCTATGCTCCCCAGTCTGTCTCGCATATTGAAGTGCCTGGCGGCATTATAACTGGCCATCATATAAGCATCTTCTACAGGGACCCCTTGTTCCAAGGCTATGCGGACACATTGGTTCATCATGCCTTTTTCATAAAAAGAAGGGGTGGACCCGTCCGTGGTCATGGTAAGCTGGTCGTATTGGTCGAGCCCAAGTTGTTGAATTTCCTCCAGGATCTTCGGTAAATCCGGCCGGATCGAGGAATACCGCAATCCTGCCTGATACCCTGCTTGCAAGCGGTCCAACACCTCCTGCCCGGTCATGGATTCGTGGTCGGCACTGGCACCGAGCAGTTTCATTTTGATCAATGTATGTTCTGAAGCGCCCGGGAAATGGCCTTCGATCGGTTTCCCCAGACGTTTCGATTCCTGCATCCAGTACAAAATCCGGTCGTCGTCTTCCAGGACCTGGGGCCAAGAAGTCAGTTCCCCGCCCTGCACAACGGCTTCATGTTCGAGCCAGGATATGACCTGGGCATTGCTGAATACACTCAATTCACCTTGTAACGAAGATTGGGAATCGAATCTTGCCCACCAGTACATCGACACGGGTAAATCCATAAAATCATCCAATAGTGTAAACGCTTTCTTAATTTCCAATAAATATAGCCAGATAAGGTTGTCGTTCATCAATGTCGTGGTGCCGGTTTGGGCAACATATTCACTGAGCTGATGCGGATTGTATAATTGGAAAGGATGTGCATGCGGCTCTATGTATCCAGGTACAGCATACTTCCCGTCGCAGTCGGTTATTTCTGTGCCATTCGTGTTTTTGGGCAGGCGGTCTCCGACGTAAACGATGCGGTCTTGATACACCCATATATTCGCTTTAATCCATTTTTTCAGGAATACATTTAAGTAAACGACATTCTTCAAAAGCAATGTCGGTGCAAGCAGGCCGTCGATAACGGAAACGTGTTCGCGCAGTTGCTTGTTTCTCCAGCGATAGCGATGCTCATTCATGGCAAACTCTCCTATTCTCTGATTGTTTTTTCTATCGTAACACATGGTGTAAACCAAAGATAAGCATTTGGAAGATAATATAACAAAATCTTCATATTTTTACTATCATTCTATTCACGAAAGTCTCGATTATTATGATGATAGCAGGTCCAATATGAAACCGTCCTTTATTCCTATAAGCAGGGGAGCCGTTTAATCCTTAGTCGAAACCTGAAGCCTAGCTTTTCACAGTTGATAGAAACAGCGCATTAACTGTAATGGGAAGTGTCCTTGCCTATTCAAAAAGCGTGCTACCCACCGCTACGGTAGCATACTTCGCTTTCCGCGGGCACGGCTTCAGCTAACTTGGTAAAGAAAACCGCTTTACCAAGTGGATCTTCAGCTCGTGCTGTTCCCGCTGGAGTCTGCGCATGCTACCTGCGCTAAAAAGCATGCTGACTATCGCCTAGAGACTTTTTCTTTGAGAACCAATAACCCATCTTAAAAACGTTTGTCAGGAAATGTCTACTTCTTTTTCATAAAAGACAGTTGTAATTCCCGTCTTTTCTCCTGTTCTTGGACTTTCTGCTCTGTTTTCCGAGCTATGTCTTTTGATGATACGGTACATGGAGTACCGAAAAATAAAAAAATGTCTAGTACACGGGGTTATAAACAGGAAGCTGTTCCTAGCAAAGAAAATACCCGGAGACTCCTCGAAAATACAAAACAATTTTCTTCGTGCGATGCATCGCTGCCGCAGCCTTTCTTGGGACTGCGATTACTCGTCCCACCGAAAACACCTGTCCTGCGGGAGGAAAGGCCTCGGTGAGCTCCCGCAGAGCGTTAGCTCGAGGAAGCTCACCAGCCGCCCGCGGAAAGCGCAAGGTATTTTCGCAGCGTCGAATTCCAACTCAACAATAGTAAGAAGTCTGGAAGACGCATCCAAACTATGTCGTAGTTTATATGTTTTCCGCAAAGGTAACACATAGATAAACATCTTCTCTTAATATCGGAAAAATCATCAAGCTAGTGTAGGCATGGAAAAAGGGCAGCTGCGGGCTGCCCTTTTATACTTTATCCGTTTTGTCGGCAAATCCGATGTCCCGTCGATAAAAAAAGTTCTCATTGCCATCAAACCTTTTCAGAAAGGAGTAAACCGCCTCCTGTGCAGCCTTCTGACTTTTTTGCAACGAACCAGCCAGCAGGACACGGCCGCCTGTGGAAGCATATTGCTCTCCCTCCCGTTTCGTTCCGGCATGGATCACAAAACAGTCTTCTTTCTCCGCTCCATCCAGAGCAGGAAGCAGCTTCGCTTTTTTATAAGGACCAGGGTAACCGGCAGAAGCAACCACTGTCCCGATGCACGCAGCTTCCTTCCAAGTAAGCCGCGGGTCCCTTCCTGCTTTCACATCGATGATGACCTGCAGCAAGTCATTCTCCAGCAACGGGAGCACGACCTGGGTTTCCGGATCGCCCATCCGGGCATTGAACTCGATTACTTTGGGACCTTCAGAAGTTTCAATCAAACCTGCATAGAGTACACCGGTAAATGACCGGTTTTCTGCGACCATTCCGGCGGCGGCAGGCTTCAGAATATCAGAGATAGCTGACTCGACAACTTCATCAGCCAAGTCCGGAACTGGTGCATAGGCGCCCATTCCGCCGGTATTCGGTCCCCTATCTCCTTCATGGGCCCGCTTATGGTCCCGGGCAGGTATCATCGGATAGACCTGGCTGCCATTCACAAAAGCCATAAGAGAAAATTCTTTTCCCTCTAGAAATTCTTCGACGACAATTCTGCTTCCCGCATTTCCGAATTCGTTCTCAATCAGCATCTGATCAACAGCAGTAAGCGCCTGTTCAAGTGTCTCAGCCACTACCACCCCTTTACCGGCTGCAAGTCCGTCCGCTTTGATAACAATCGGAGCACCTTGAGCACGGATATAAGCCTTTGCTTTTTCAGCATCCGTAAAGGTTTGATAGGCAGCAGTCGGAATTCCATAGTCATGCATGAATCCTTTGGCAAAATCCTTGCTTCCTTCAATGACTGCCGCTTCCTGTGCTGGACCGAAAATTTGCAGCTGTTCTTTCTCAAAAGTGTCGACAATCCCGGCAGCCAGCGGGTTTTCCGGACCGACGATGGTCCAGTCGATGGCTGCTTCTTTTGCAAATGAAGCAAGCTCTTCGATTTGCCCATCCTTTATTGATACGCAATGCGCATCCCGGCTGATTCCGCCGTTCCCCGGTGCAGCATACAGTTTATCGACAAGCCTGCTTTCCTTGAGCTTTTTTACCATGCTATGTTCCCGTCCTCCGCTGCCAATTACTAATACGTTCATCGAACCCCTCCCCTGTACTGGTCTGAATCAAAAGCAGCGGAACCCACTTTGCCAGGTTCCGCTTTTCCTTCCTGTTAATGCTTGAAATGCCTCATGCCGGTGAATACCATGGCGATACCATGTTCGTCACAAGCTTTGATAGAGTCTTCGTCCCGCTTGGAACCACCTGGCTGGATAATCGCGGTGATTCCTGCTTTGGCAGCTGTCTCTACCGTATCGGGCATCGGGAAAAAGGCATCGGAAGCCATCACAGCTCCTTTTGCTCGTTCTCCCGCTTGTTCGAGCGCGATTTTTGCAGCGCCTACACGATTCATTTGCCCGGCACCGACTCCCAGGGTCTGGTCTTGATTGGCAATCACAATGGCATTTGATTTCACATGTTTTACTGCCTTCCAAGCAAACAACAGGTCTTTCATTTCTTCTTCGTTGGGTTTTCTGCTCGTCGCCACGGTCAATTCCTGTTCGGTCACTTGGCCGCTATCGATGTCCTGCACAAGCAGACCGCCGGTTACGCTTACGACTTTTTGCCGGTTAGGGCCCGGGTTCTCCATCGGAATTTTCAATAGACGGATATTTTTCTTCCCTGTCAACAACTCCATCGCCTCTTCCGAGAAGGAAGGAGCAATGACGATTTCCAGAAAAATCTCCTTCAGCTGTTCTGCAGTAGCTGCATCTACTTCGCGGTTCAGTGCGACAATGCCGCCAAAAATAGATACAGGGTCTGCCTTATAGGCCTTGCGGAAGGCAGATCCGATCGTTTCTCCGATCCCAATTCCGCACGGATTCATATGTTTGACGGCTACGGCTGCGGCTCCCTCGTATTCCAGGACCATTTCCAGTGCCGCATTGGCGTCCTGAATGTTATTATAGGACAACTCTTTTCCGTGCAGTTGTTCCGCATTGGCAATCGACGCTCCCTTTCCATTCGGCTGTCGATAAAATGCTGCATGCTGATGAGGATTCTCTCCATAGCGCAGCGATTGTACTTTTTCATATGTAACAGTATAAGTTTCCGGAGCCGTCTCCTCAGTAATTTCGGAAAAATACCCTGCGATCAGGGCATCATAATTGGCAGTATGACGGAAAACCTTGGCCGCTAAGCGTTTACGGTCTTCCTCTTGGAGTCCGCCATGTTCCAACTTTTCCAACACCTGCTGATAATCATCAGGATCTACCACCACGGTGACATCCCGGAAATTTTTTGCCGCTGCCCGCAGCATGGTCGGACCGCCGATATCGATGTTTTCAATTGCAGTCGCTTCGGTGACTCCGGGTTGATCAATCGTTTGTTTAAATGGATAAAGATTGACGACTACGATATCGATCGGATCGATCCCCCGCTCCTCAAGCTGCTTCAGATGTCCGCCTTCATCGCGTTTTGCCAGCAACCCGCCGTGAATATTCGGGTGCAGCGTTTTGACTCTGCCGTCCAGAATTTCATCGAATTTGGTTACATCCGAAACCGGAATAGCCGAAAGTCCAGCCTCCTGCAGATTTCTCAGGGTTCCTCCCGTAGATACCAGCTCATAGCCCAGCCGGTCCAGCCCTTTCGCAAAATCAACTACATTGCTTTTATCTGAAACACTTAATAATGCGCGCTTCTTCATGATTTAATCTCCTCTCTCTTTTTCGTCTGAATGAGTGCCTGGATAGTCTTGGGAAAAAGCCGGTGTTCGATTTCCTGGATGTTTGCCTGCAAGGTGTCCTGGTCATCCTCGGGTTGGATCCTGATAGCTTCCTGATCGATGATTGTCCCTGTGTCCATCCCTTCATCGACAAAATGCACCGTTACCCCAGTCACCTTGACCCCTGCCAAAAACGCTTGTCCGATTGCATCCTTACCTGGAAAGGCAGGTAACAAGGAGGGATGGATGTTGACGATACGCCCTTCGAAAGGGTCGAGCAGGGTATCGCCGACCAGCCGCATATAACCGGCCAAGATCAACCATTCTGCCTGGCAATCGTTCAGTTCTTGCAATATATCCCGTTCATAATCCACTTTTGAAGTGTAGGTTTTAGGTTGAAAAACAAATACGGGAATTTGACGGTCCCTGGCTTTTTCGATAACCTTAGCCTCAGAATTATCGCAAACCAACAAAACGATTTCTCCATCCAGTCTCCCTTGGTCGATTGCATCAGCTATTGCAGCAAAGTTGCTGCCGGTTCCGGAAGCAAATACAGCCAGCCGTTGTTTGTCATGCATGACGAAGGTTCACTCCCTGCTCATTAGTCACTTTCCCAATACGGAAAGCCGCTTCTCCTTGTTGTTCCAGCAGGGTGATGGCAGCTGCAGCTTCTTCTTCAGGGACGATGACTGCCATTCCGACCCCCATGTTGAATACGCCGAGCATGTCTTGAAATGAAAGACCACTATGTTTTTGAAGCACCTCATACACTGGCGGAACCGACCACGATCCGGTTTCGATGGTTACACCGAGATGTTCCGGGTATGCACGCGGAAGGTTTTCGTAAAAACCGCCGCCAGTGACATGGGAAATCCCTTTTACCGTGATTTGGCGGCGAAGGGACTGAACAGCCTTCGCATAAATCTTCGTCGGCGTCAGCAAGGTTTCACCCAGCGTCCGATCCAACGGTTCATAGATTTTATTCAAATCGAGTTGATGTTCTTCTACAATTTTGCGCACGAGGGAAAAGCCGTTGGAATGCACGCCACTGGAAGCAATTCCGATAACCGCGTCGCCAGGCTGGATGTCACTGCCATTGATGATTTTGGTTTTTTCGGCGATGCCCACGACAAATCCGGCTAAATCATACTCACCATTTTGATATATCCCCGGCATCTCTGCTGTTTCTCCGCCGATCAACGCACAGCCTCCAACTACGCAGCCTTCCGAGATCCCTTTGACGATTTGCTCGATTTTTTCCGGTTCATTTTTGCTGCACGCAATATAATCAAGAAAAAACAACGGATCTGCACCTTGTGCGACAATGTCGTTGACACACATGGCTACAAGGTCAATCCCTACGCTGTCGTGCTTATCCATTTCAAAAGCCAGCTTCAATTTGGTCCCGACCCCATCCGTACCTGAGACAAGGACAGGCTCCTCATAAGAAAATGAACCGAGCTCGAACAATCCGGCAAAAGCCCCGACACCGCCGAGCACTTCTTTCCGATCGGTTTTGGCAATATGTTTTTTCATCAACTCTACTGCGCGGTATCCAGCTTCCACATCCACGCCTGCTTGTTTATAAGCTTCACTCATATGAACGCTCCTTTTCTGCCAGCCGGACCACGGCACTATGCCTTTGTGGCCGGAAGTGCTGTTTCAGGATATATTTCAGTCGGATAGTTTCCGGTGAAGCAGGCATTGCAGATACCATATTCGGCCGAATTCTCGCCTGCCACAATCGCATTTTCCAATCCTTCTGTCGTCAAATAGGAAAGGCTGTCGGCACCGATCAGTTCCCTGATTTCTTCGACACTGTGGGAAGAGGCGATCAATTCACCTTTTGTCGAGGTATCAATCCCGTAATAGCAAGGGTTCTCGATCGGAGGCGAAGCAATCCGGACATGGACTTCTGTTGCACCTGCTTCCTTCAACATTCGGACAATCCGTTTACTAGTCGTACCGCGGACAATCGAATCATCGACCATGACTACCCGTTTACCGTCCACGATTCCCCTGACGGCGGAAAGCTTCATTTTAACACCCTGTTCCCGCAGCTCTTGGGAGGGCTGGATGAAAGTCCGGCCGACATAGCGGTTTTTGATCAATCCGAGCTCATACGGAATGCCGGATGCTTCCGAATAGCCGATGGCGGCAGAAATACTGGAATCGGGAACACCGGTCACCACATCAGCTTCCACAGGAGCTTCCTTGGCCAGCTCCTTTCCCATTGTTTTGCGGGAAGCATGGACGTTTTTTCCGTTCAAGTCACTGTCCGGGCGGGAAAAGTAAACATATTCCATTGAACAAAGCGTACGATTTAACGGAGAAGCGAATGTACGGGAACTCACCCCGTGATCATCGATGATCAACAGCTCGCCCGGCTTAATCTCCCGCAAGTAAGAAGCACCGATCACATCAAAGGCACAGGTTTCGGAAGACACAACGTAAGCACCGCCGAGTATGCCCAATGACAACGGCCGCAAGCCGCGCGGATCCAAAGCTACGTACAGCTTGTTTTCGGTCAGGATAGAAAAGGCATAAGCACCTTTGATCATACTAAGCGCTTGAATGATGGCTTCCTCCATCCGCAGGTGGCCGCTCCGCTTGATTAAATGGGCCAGCACTTCGGTATCGGAAGTCGTCTGCAGAATGCTTCCTTGGGCTTCGAGCTGATGCTTCAAGGCATACGCATTGACCAGATTGCCATTGTGGGCAAGCGCCATGCTTTCCTTTTGCGACCGGAACACGAGCGGCTGAACATTTTCGTAGCCGCCGCCCCCCTGCGTCGCATAGCGGACATGGCCCAGAGCAGCGTTCCCCCTCAGCCGGGAAAATTCGTCCTGTTGGAACACTTCATTGATCAGACCGTTTCCTTTATGAAGATGAAGGGATTCTCCATCACTGGTCACAATCCCCGCTCCTTCCTGGCCGCGGTGCTGCAATGCGTGGAGCCCGTAGTAGGCAACCTCAGCCGCTTTTTCATGACCCCAAATTCCAAATACGCCGCACTCTTCATTTAAGCCTTTGATTTCAGCAAGCATGGTATGGCCCCTTTCCAAAGTGCTTTCAGATCTTCTGCCGCTTGATTGATTCTTGTTTCACCATTTATCCGTATGCGATACTGTCCATCGTCCGTAACGACACCGATTTGAATGGCATCTTCCACAATCTGTTCAAATGCCCGTTGATTCTCCTGGCTTACAGATACGAGGAAACGGGATTGCGTTTCGCTGAACAATTCGGTCACAGCATCCCCTTCCAATGATACGTCCAGACCGGCCTGGCCGGCAAAACAGCTCTCAGCCAGGGCCACCGCAAGTCCTCCTTCCGCCAAATCATGGGCAGAAACAACGGTACCGTCCTGAATCGCCTCTAGTAATTGAGTCTGTCGTTTCATTTCCAGTTCCAAATCAATTGCAGGGGCTTTGCCGAAGTATTTGTTTTCCAAGACATTTTGCAGTTCGCTTCCGCCAAACTCCGCTTTCGCTTCACCGATTACGTAAATCGCGTCTCCCGCCTTCTGGAAGAAAGATGGCGTCACATGATTCAGTGAGTCCAATAAGCCGACCATTCCGACAACAGGGGTCGGAAAAATCGCCTGGCCATTCGTTTCGTTATATAGCGATACATTGCCGCTGATAACCGGCGTGTTCAAAGCAAGACTGGCTGCACTCATGCCATCGACACTCTTTTCCATCTGCCAGAAGTTCTCCGGTTTGTCCGGATTTCCAAAGTTGAGCCCGTCGGTCAAAGCGAGCGGTTTTCCGCCTGAGCAGACGATATTCCGGGCTGCTTCCGCAACTGCGATTTTCCCGCCGGTTTCCGGATCCAAATAGATGTAACGAGAATTGCAGTCCGTGGTGATGGCAAGGGCCTTGTCAGTCCCTTTCACTCTGATCACTGCCGCATCAGAGCCTGGCATGACTACTGTATTTGTCTGTACCATCGAATCATATTGATCATACACCCATTCCTTGTTGGCGATGGTCGGCTGCTGCAGCAGTGTCTTGAGCGTTTCTGTATAGTTATGGACACCGTCTGGGTAGTAATCGACTTGCTGATACGCTTTAAAGTAAGCAGGTTCTTCGGAAGGTTTATGATAGACCGGCGCATCCTCCGCTAGGGAATCTACGGGGATATCCGTAACCACCTCGCCTTTGTGCAGCAAACGGAATTGCTTGTCATCCGTCACCCGTCCGACTGCAACAGCTTCAAGTCCATACTTTTGAAAGACATCGATGATTTCCTGCTCTTCGCCTTTCTTCACCACCATCAACATCCGTTCCTGCGATTCGGACAGCATCAATTCATATGGGGTCATCTCCAATTCGCGCTGTGGTACCAGGTCTAGGTCCATTTCCATCCCCATCCCGGCCTTGCTGGCCATTTCGCTTGCGGATGAAGTCAATCCGGCTGCCCCCATATCCTGCATGCCGACCAATGATTCACAATGAATCGCTTCCAGGCAGGCTTCGATCAACAGCTTTTCCATAAATGGATCACCGACCTGGACTGAAGGACGCTTACTTTCGGATTCTTCCGACAAATCTTCCGATGCAAAAGTGGCCCCGTGAATGCCGTCCCGCCCTGTTGGCGCTCCAGCATACAAAACGGTATTGCCGTTTCCGGCAGCAATTCCTTTTTGAATATCCTTCTGGTCGATCAATCCTACACACATTGCATTGACGAGCGGATTTCCTTCATAACAATTGTCGAACTGTACTTCACCGCCGACTGTCGGCACGCCGACACAGTTGCCATAACCGGCGATTCCATTGACGACCTCTTCAAACAAATACTTGACCCGTTCAGAGGCAAGACTGCCGAAACGCAGCGAGTTGAGCAAGGCGACCGGCCGTGCTCCCATCGAAAAAACGTCGCGGATGATGCCGCCGACACCGGTGGCAGCCCCCTGATAAGGTTCGACAGCTGATGGGTGGTTGTGGCTCTCGATTTTGAACACAGCCGCCTGGCCATCGCCGATATCGATGATTCCCGCTCCTTCCCCCGGTCCCTGCAATACATGAGGGGCCTTCGTCGGGAACTTTTTCAACAGAGGCTTCGAGGTTTTGTAGCTGCAGTGCTCCGACCACATGACCGAAAATATACCTGTCTCAGTGAAGTTGGGCCGCCTGTTCAACACCTTTTTGATGTGCTGGTATTCCGCATCGGTGAGCCCCATCTCTTTATAGATCAAATCTTTTTCAATCACTTTCGGGCTGATTTCAGACACCTGCAACATATGCTTCCCTCCAATGGTTTACGACCGATTCAAACAGCTTCAAGCCATCAGCACTTCCCAACACCGCTTCTGTTGCTCGTTCTGGGTGGGGCATCATGCCGAGTACATTTCCTTGTTTATTGATGATTCCGGCTATGTCCCCGACAGAACCGTTCGGATTGTCAGCGTAGCGGAAAACGATTTGCCGGTTCGCCTCCAAGTCGGCGAGTACTCCCTCGTCACAGTAATAATTGCCTTCCCCGTGGGCAATCGGAAGAATGATTGCTTCCTTTTCCCCATAGGAAGTGGTGAACTGGGTTTGATTGTTTTCGACCACCAATTCTTCCTGACGGCACATGAACTTCAACTTTTTGTTCCTGAGCATGGCGCCGGGTAAAAGGCCTGATTCCAGAAGAACTTGAAATCCGTTACACACCCCTAGAACCGGTGTACCCTCGGAAGCCTTTTGTTTGATTTGGTTGACGATAGTGGAGGTCGCTGCAATCGCGCCGGATCGCAGGTAATCTCCATATGAGAATCCGCCGGGAAGCAAAATGGCATCAAATCCGGACAAATCGGCATTCTCGTACCAAACAAGTTCCGCTTCTTCGCCAAGTGAATCCTTCACTGCATGATACATGTCTCTGTCACAGTTCGAGCCTGGGAAAACAATCACCGCGAATTTCACTGGACAGCTCCCTCCTCGATCGTGTACTGATAATCTTCAATAACTGGATTGGCAAGCAGTTTGGAGCACATCTCCTCGATTTGCCGATCGATGTCCCTCTGGGAATCGAGCTGCAGCTCCATGTATTTTCCAACCCTTGCACCTTTTACCTCCGGAAAGCCCAGCTTGTGCAACGACTCCTGAACTGCTTTCCCTTGAGGGTCCAAGACACCCTGCTTTAAAGTAATGAAGATTTTCACTGTTTTCATACTACCGCCTCCAGTCGTTGAAGAATCGAATCATATACGTGCAAAAGGTCGCCCAAATCTTCCCGGAATACATCCTTATCCATCTTAGCGCCGCTGTCTTTATCCCAAAGCCGGCATGTATCCGGCGATACCTCATCAGAGAGAAGGATGTCGCCGGCCATATTTCTGCCGAACTCCAGCTTGAAATCCGCCAGTGTCAGATTGATAGATTCAAAGAATGCCTGCAGATGTTGATTCACTTCCAAGGCCATTGCTTTGATTGCTTCCAGTTCTTCCGACTGGACATCCGCCAGCAGCAATGCGTGTTCATCATTGATAAGCGGATCGCCGAGTTCATCATTTTTATAAAACAACTCCACCAACGGAGGTGTAAACTTCGTCTTTTCTTCTATGCCTAGCCGGCGGGTGATGCTGCCGGCTGCAAGGTTCCGTACAACCACTTCGATTGGGATGATGTCTGTTTTTACCACGAGCTGTTCTGTATCGTTCAGGCTGCGTACAAAATGACTTGCCACACCTTTGTCACGCAAATAGGCAAAAACCTTTGCCGATATCAAATTATTGTACTTGCCTTTTCCTGAAAAAACCGCCTTTTTTTCGCCGTTAAAGGCGGTTGCATCATTTTTGTAAGATAGTACCAACTGATCGATATTGCCTTCTGCTTGAAATACTTGCTTCGCTTTGCCTTCATACAATAGCTCGCCCTTCAATTGCGTCACCCCATCCATTCCTTTTGGTTGTTTGGATTGCAGTTTCCTGTGCCTCTACAGCTTAAAGTCCGATACGTTCAAAAATACCATCCACATTTTTCAAATGATACGTATAGTCGAAACAATCGGCTATTTCTCCTTCAGTCAACAAGCTGGTGATTTTGGATTCCTGTTCCACCAGGCTGCGGAACGGAGTGCCTTTTTCCCAAGCCTTCATCGCATTTGGCTGGACCAGATCATACGCTTCCTCACGACTCATGCCTTTATCGATCAACGCCAGCAGCACTCTTTGGGAAAAAATAACGCCATAGGTTTTATCGATGTTGGCCTTCATGTTTTCCGGGAATACTGTCAGGTTTTTGACTATGTTCGCAAAACGGTTCAGCATGTAATCCAAGGCTATCGTGGCGTCCGGAAGGATAATCCGCTCAGCTGATGAGTGGGAAATATCCCGTTCATGCCAAAGTGCAACATTCTCGTATGCTGTCACCATATGCCCGCGCAGCACACGGGCCATACCGGTCATGTTTTCCGAACCGATCGGGTTACGTTTATGCGGCATCGCCGAGGAACCTTTTTGCCCTTTCGCGAAAAATTCCTCTACCTCGCGTGTTTCGGTTTTTTGCAGGTTGCGGATTTCCACGGCAAACTTTTCAATCGAAGTGGCCACCAACGATAGTGTCGATACATAATGCGCATGCCGATCACGCTGCAAAGTCTGGGTTGATACAGGTGCAGGAGTGAGTCCTAGTTTTTCACACACGTATTTTTCCACAAACGGATCAATGTTGGCATAAGTACCGACAGCACCGGAAAGCTTTCCGGTCTCGATTGTCTTCGCCGCAGCATCGAATCGCTCCAAGTTCCGTTTCATCTCTTCGTGCCAAAGCGCCATTTTCAATCCGAATGTTGTCGGTTCGGCATGGACACCATGTGTGCGCCCCATCATGACTGTATGTTTATGTTCCTGGGCTTTGACTGCCAAAATATCGATGAACCGCTGAATGTCACTGCGTAAAATGTCATTGGCCTGTTTCAACAAATACGATAAGGCGGTATCGACAACGTCGGTAGAAGTCAGCCCGTAATGGACCCATTTACGTTCTTCCCCCAGCGATTCAGATACGGCTCTTGTAAAGGCAACCACATCATGGCGTGTTTCCTGTTCGATTTCCAAAATCCGTTTGACATCGAAAGAAGCGTCGGCCCTCAGCTTTTCCACATCCTGTTTCGGAATGACACCAAGCTCGCTCCAAGCCTCGCAGGCGAGAATTTCCACTTCCAACCATGCCTTGTATTTATTTTCATCAGTCCAAATTGCTCCCATTTCTTCTCTTGTATATCGATTAATCATAAGCTACCTCCTGAATGTTTACGATGCCGTGACTGGCTAATATGTTTAGTATTCGTCAAATCCTACTGACGAATCACTGTTCCTTCTTCCAGCTTGTTCACTAATTCTTCCAAGTGCCTGCCGACAAACGTGACGTGCCCCATTTTCCGGTTCGGCTTGACACCTTTTTTTCCATAAATATGCAGGTGTCCATCAGCGAAGGAGTCCATGTTGTCAAGACAGGCTGTCATTTCATCGCCAAGCAGGTTCATCATGACCGCTGCTCCGTGAAAAAACACCGGTACAAGCGGTAAACCGCAAACCGCACGGACATGCTGTTCGAACTGCGACACGTTGCACGCTTCGATTGTATAATGACCCGAATTGTGCGGTCTCGGCGCCATTTCATTGATCAGCACCTGCTCTCCTGCAACGAACATTTCGATTGCAAATGTACCCACAACAGAAAGACTTTCAGCAGCAGTACGTGCAGCAACCAGCGCTTTGTCACGAACTGTCTCCGACACCGTCGCCGGGGCTATCGTTTTATGGAGAATATGGTTTTTGTGCTCGTTTTCCGCAACAGGAAAAAAGGTGATTTCCCCTGTTATCGAGCGTGTGAAAACGACCGAGATTTCTTTTTCGAAAGGAATCCATTCTTCCAGGATGCAACGGCCGCTATCCAAGATGAACTGCCCGGCCTCTGCCAGATCCTCTTCCGTCCTTGCTATCATCTGGCCTTTGCCGTCATAACCGCCGCGGCAGGTCTTCAATACGAAGGGCAATCCAACTTTTGCCACAGCTTCAGCCAATTTACGTTCATCCTCAAGGATTGCAAAAACAGGCACCTGCAGGCCGCTGTCCACCAAACGGCGTTTTTCCGTTTCCCGATCCTGAGTTACCTGCAGCAATTCGGCTCCCTGAGGCAGTACCCTTTCCTTTTCCAGATATCGCGCTGCATCTAAATCTACGTTTTCAAATTCGTACGTCACCACGTCACTGATTTCCGCCAATTGTTTGATGGCTTCCATGTCGTCATAGGCTGCGACGATATGATGATCGCTCACCTGAGCGGCCGGACAATCTGGCGTGGGATCCAGAATGGCAATCCTGTATCCCATGTGTTTGGCTGTCGTCGTCATCATCCTTCCCAGCTGACCGCCTCCCAAAATTCCGATCGTGCTGCCAGGTAAAACGTTATTTGTCTGCAAGCTGATCCCTCATTTCCGCAACTTGTTTTCGTTGTTCTGCTTGAAAAGCTTCCAGTCTGCCGGCAGTTTGTTCATCAAAAGTGCCGATAATTTGTGCGGCAAGCAGTCCGGCATTTTTAGCGCCCGCTTTGCCGATTGCCACAGTGGCGACTGGCACACCGCCAGGCATTTGCACGATAGACAACAGAGAGTCCATACCGTCTAACGCCTTCGTCTGTACCGGAACGCCGATGACCGGCAGGGTGGTTTTTGCCGCTACCATGCCAGGAAGATGAGCAGCACCGCCGGCACCGGCAATGATGACTCGCAAGCCTTTTTCCCTCGCGGATTCCGCATAGGCGAACATGTCATCCGGCGTCCGATGGGCCGAAATGACCTGTTTCTCATAGCTGATCTCCAGTTCTTCCAGCATGCTGCAAGTGTGCTCCATCGTCTCCCAGTCCGAAATACTACCCATGATAACCCCTACTTTTGCCATAGCAGACTCTCCCCATTTCTTATTTTTTATGTATCGCCGGCTCTTTAGCGAATGTAAAAATGAAAATGCCCATTCATCTCCTCCTCGCTTTCATGAGAGAAGATGAATGGGCACACGTCTACCGTATATATGCATCCATAGAACCACCACATACTGAGTACGCGGGGGTTACATCCTCCCTCATAGTCCGTCATTTACGGTGACGGGTAGAGACTATCGGGCCCTATTCCCAAAATTATATGAGGTATGGTAAATTCAGCTGATTATGCTTGATGCGGCTCCAAAGTCCGCCCTTGTTTGCGAATGCATATCTATGATAACAAGCTTTATAAAAATGGTCAACAAAAATCGAACAATTCTTAACCAGATAATTTTATTGTTCGTGTTTTACTGGGACAGCTTCAAATATAACCGTCCGATCTACCGGCTGGTAGCTGGTTTCTCCTTTCTCGTTGACCTCTTCGAATATCGGTTCCTCTGTCCTCTTGATCGGAGTAAACCCTTCTTTGGCAATCCGGTCCAGGCACTGATCGATGGTTTCACCCTCCAACAGTTCAAACCTTCGCTTACTGTTCGTTTTGCTGGATGGTTTCCTGCTGCTTTTGCTCTTCTTTTTTGCCACTTTTGATCCGTCCTCTCCTGACTTGTTTCACCCAGAATCCGCCATAGATTTGCTTCGGTTCGTATGCGATGATAAAAGCTTTGGAATCGATCAAACGAATCGTTTCGTAAAGCTGGAGTTCGTATTTACGGGGTGTAAGAATTTGCATGGCGAGCCGGTCGCCGTCCATGCCGTAGGCGTACCAGCTGGTGACACCGTAACCTTTGTCGCGCAGCTGCTTCGTAAATTCGATTTCCGGATCGGATGAGATAACATTGACAGTAATATAACCTAATGCGAGTTTCTCTTCAATCATCGAACCGACGACAACGCCGATTCCGAAACCAAGTGCATAGGCGATGATATTTTCGATTTGATCCAGGTTGTCGAGCACCAAACCCAGCCCTAACACATAAATGGTGATCTCAAACATGCTGACAATCGCCGCTATATATCTTCTGCCCTTCAAGGTCAGAATCATACGAATCGTGGAAAAAGAAACATAAACAATATTGATAATCAAAATGATGGATACCATGATGATTGCATTATCGAGCATTAAATTCCTCCTAAAACATTACTGAAAAACACGGGGCATTCACCCATCTTTGTTTCATGCATACAATATATCGCATTTTAATTGGCTAAAACAACTAAAAAAGGGGGAAATGCTGTGGATCCATTTAAAAACATGGGAGATTGGAAGCGGAATATGGATCACTTTTTCGGCGATAGCTTCTGGAACGAGTTTGAAGGTGTTTTGAAACCAACTCTGCCACAGGTGAATTTGTATCAAAAGGAAAAGGAAATTGTCTGTATCGCCAGCCTTCCGGGAGTAAGTGATTTGAAAAACATTGATATATTCGTCAACCATGCCACTTTGGAAATCCGGGGCAGTATCGATATGAAGGAAGCGGAAGGTCAAGTCGTCCGTGAAGAGATCCTGCACGGCCATTTCGAACGTAAAATCGACTTACCCTTTCCTGTACGCAGGGAAAAAGTGGACGCCTCCTACCAACGTGGCTTACTGGTGATCCGGCTGCATCGTTTGATGAAAAATGACAACAAGAAAACACGTTTAGAGATTGTCGACATGGAGGATTAGCAGGATGGATGAAAGAAAGGAGTGTTTTCGAGTAATACAACACCCTTGTGTTGTAACAGCCATTCCTCTCCCTTGCTTATTGAATATGAGCGCTAATACACCGGTATGAAAATAATGAAAAAAAGAGTTTGGACAAATATCACAGCGGCCAAAGCAAAAACCGAACGATGATTCGAATTTTACATATTCGAACTCGTTCGGTCTTTCTTTGCCGGTTTCATATAAACTGTGAATTAAATGTAAGGGGAAGTTCCATTGCCTATTCAAAAATAGTGTTAAGCCCCGCTTCGGTAGCATACTACGCTTTCCGCGGGCACGGCTTCAGCTAACTTGGTAAAGAAAACCGCTTTACCAAGTGGATCTTCAGCTCGCGCTGTTCCCGCTGGAGTCTGCGTATGCTACCTGCGCTAAGAAGTATGCTGATTATCGCAAAAAACCGCTAGTACACTTGTTCATAAACAGGAAACTGTCGCCAGCGTAGGAAATACCCGGAGACTCCAGCGGGAGGAAAGGCCTCGGTGAGATCCCGCAGAGCGTCAGCTCGAGGAAGCTCACCAGCCGCCCGCGGAAAGCGCAGGGTATTTCCGCAGCGTTGGACTACACTTTTCCAGAGACTGAAGAAAACAGCTTACTGCGCAGTTTCTATCCACTGCGCAATCAGTAAAATGTGGAATTATTTCTGTTAAGAATCTATATTATCCTCCAACCACTTTTCATTAGCTTAAGAAAATAAAGTACAGGATGAAAATTACAAACAACAGATACATAACCGGATTGATTTCTTTCGCTTTCCCTTTTACCAGCATCGTGATGGGGTAAAAGACAAAACCGATGGCGATTCCGGTAGCGATGCTGTAGGTCAGCGGCATCATGATGATCGTCAGGAACGCCGGCACGGCAATTTCAAAGCTGCCCCACTCAATGTCTCTCAATGTAGAACACATCAGGACACCGACGATGATCAAGGCTGGCGCAGTCACTGCAGAAGTCACAATACTCAAAAGCGGCGAGAAGAAAAGTGCAAGCAAGAAGAAAGCGGCTGTTACCACCGAAGTGAAGCCTGTTTTTCCTCCCGCACTGACGCCGGTTGTCGACTCGACATAAGAAGTCGTCGTCGATGTGCCAAGCGTCGCTCCGACGACTGTTGCAGCGGAGTCCGAGAACAATGCTTTTCCTGCACGCGGCAATTTGTTATCCTTCATAAGACCTGCTTTGGTCGCAACAGCCACCAGTGTTCCAGCCGTATCAAAAAAGTCGACGAACAAAAACGTCAGGATGACGACTAGCATTTGAATGGTAAAGATATCACCGAAATGGGCAAAAGCCTGTCCGAAAGTCGGAGCAAGACTCGGAGCCGGCCCGACAATATCACCTGTGCTTGATGGCGGATCGATCAATCCAACAACCATACCGGCAATAGCGGTGATAATCATGCCATAAAATACGCCGCCCTTCACATTCGATGCGAGCAGGATAACGGTCACGACCACCCCAAACACCGCCAAAAGTGTATTCGGATCGGTCAAATCACCAAGTGCTACCATTGTGTCCGGGTCACCGATCACGATACCCGAATTTTGAAAGCCGATAAAAGCGATGAATAAGCCAATTCCGGCTCCAACCGCCATTTTAAGATTGCCTGGAATCGCGTTGATGATTTTTTCCCGCAACCCTGTCAATGTCAAGACGATAAAAATCAAACCGGACGCCATTACGCCTGCCAACGCTGTTTCCCACGGAATTCCATAGCCAAGGATGACCGTGTATGCAAAGAAGGCATTCAAGCCCATTCCCGGCGCGAGTGCGATCGGGTACTTGGCAAACACTCCCATAATCAGAGTCCCGACAGCTGCGGCCAGCGCGGTGGCGGTAAATACGGCTCCCTGGTCGATTCGCGTAACGCCTTCCGGCAGTTCCTCAACGCCCACTAGCGCCAACGTTGCCGGATTGACAAACAAAATATAAGCCATCGCCAAAAAAGTGGTCAGCCCGGCGATGAACTCCGTCCGATAATTGGTACCAAGTTCCTCAAACCGAAAATATTTTTTCATTCTCTATTCCTCCCCATTCCATCGCAATAGACTCTTTTCAAATTTACTAAAACAAATAATTGCGGATCCAAACAAAAAAGCGCTCCTGGTCTAAACCAAGAGCGCTACCGGACACACACGTATGGGAATCGACAAAAAATCATCTGTCAATCACCAGCGTAGTCAGACCATTTACGGTAGTCCGGTAGAAACTCATGGGCCATATCCCCAAAATTATACGACGGTTGTTTCAATCAATATTCATTTTAAAATTACATTCCTATCATACTAACGTCCTATCCGTTAGTCAAGACATTTTACGAATGTTTTATTGTAAAATGAAATCATCGTTCGGGTTTTGCCAGTTTTATTCCCACTCAATCGTAGCAGGCGGCTTGCTGGTCACATCATACACTACGCGATTGATATGGTCGACTTCATTGACGATCCGGGTCGAGATTTTCTCGAGTACGTCCCATGGAATCCTCGCCCAGTCCGAAGTCATGCCATCGATCGAAGTGACCGCACGGATGCCGATCGTATAATCATAAGTCCTTGCATCACCCATGACCCCTACGCTCCGGATATCCGGAAGCACAGTGAAGTATTGCCAAATATCTCTTTCCAGTCCGGCCAGCTTCACTTCTTCTCGTAAAATTGCATCGGATTCCCGGACGATTTCCACCTTCTCTTCCGTAATCTCACCAAGTACCCGGATGCCAAGTCCCGGTCCCGGGAAAGGCTGACGCCAGACGATTTCTTCCGGTACACCAAGCTCGATGCCCAGTTCCCTTACTTCGTCTTTGAACAGGGTGTTAAGCGGCTCGAGCAGCTCGAACTGCATGTTTTCCGGCAGTCCGCCTACATTGTGGTGGGATTTAATCGTTTGGGCGGTTTCCGTTCCACTCTCCACTATGTCGGTGTACAGGGTCCCTTGCGCCAGGTAATCAATATCCTTCAATTTATCCGCCTCGTCATCAAAGACGTAAATAAATTCATTGCCGATGATTTTCCGTTTCTGCTCCGGATCTGCCACTCCGCGCAATTTGCTTAAAAACCGCTCCTGAGCGTCGACGCGGATGATGTTCATATGGAATCCGTCCCGGAATGTTTCCATGACCATGTCGCCTTCATTTTTACGCAGCAATCCGTGGTCTACGAAGATACAGGTTAGCTGGTCGCCGATTGCCTTATGAATCAATGCCGCCACTACAGAAGAATCCACACCGCCGCTAAGTGCACAGAGGACTTTTTTGTCTCCGACTTTGGCACGGATTTTTTCCACTTCCTGATCGATGAAGTTTTCCATTGTCCAATCACCGCTTGCCTGACAGACATCGAAAACAAACTGTTTCAACAAATTATTGCCATACTCCGTATTCCTTACTTCCGGATGGAATTGAACGCCGTACAGCTGCTTGTCCGTGTTGCTGATGGCTGCAACCGGTGTTGAATGACTGGTCGCGTCGATTGTGAAACCTTCTGCCGGCTCGATCACTTTATCGCCATGACTCATCCAAACCGTCTGCTTGGCCGGAGTGCCATTGAACAAAATCGGACTGCCGGACAAATCGATGTCCGCTTTTCCATACTCTCTTTCTTTCGCTCTTTCGACATGACCTCCAAAGTGCAGGGTCATCAGCTGCATGCCATAGCAGATTCCCAGAATCGGGATTCCCAGTTCAAAAATTTCTTTATCACAACGAAAGCTGTTCTCATCGTAGACACTGTGCGGTCCACCTGAGAGGATGATCCCTTTCGGATTCATCCGTTTGATTGTTTCAGCCGTCAAGCGATGCGAATGCAATTCACTATATACGCCGAATTCTCTTATTCTTCTGGTGATCAACTGATTGTACTGACTGCCAAAATCAAGGACCAATATCATTTCATTGTTTTCCAACCCATCCATCTCCTTAGCTCTGCAAATTGATTGCTGTCATTTTCCTGTAGCAGCTGCCGGTTTTATCGTTAGAAACCGATAATCCCTCTATACAAAACGCAAAAAAATAGATTTCCGCCTTCCCGTCTCGAGGAAGGCAGAAATCTATACGGCACAGCCTGAAACAGCTGGTGATTTCCACCTTCATAGTCAGAGCGTTTACGGTGCTCCGGTAGAGACTCTCGAACCTTATTATCGAGGATATATGAAGTGTTGATTCCTTTGTTTTCCAGTCCTGACTAGTCAGGCCCGTTTGAATTGTTACTATTCTATCAGCGCTGCAGACAGCTGGTCAAGACAATGCCCGTTTAATTAAGTTTTCCCACAATTCAGTAATATCCCCCCATTGGGCCGAATCTGTTTCATTCCGATAAAGCATCCGTTCGTACTGATGTGTGAGCCGTACCATATCCTGCGATTCAAAACGCTTATCGACCTGGAAGGCATACTCTCTCAAAGTCTGGCCTTCCTGACGGCCCATGCCTTTATGGGTCAGCAGCTTCAACAGGAACAGATAGGCTTCCTGGTAAACTTGCGGAGTTTGCTGGTGATGAAACTTCCTGCGTACCCAGGCCGACATCCAGTGGTACCGGGTAAGATAGATGATCACGGCTGCTCCAACCAGCACCGCTGCAACCACGGCAACTGTCCAATTCCACCCATCCGTGAACTGGACATTGGCGTCACCCTCTGCAGCTGACTCATCCTCATCCGCCCCCACTTCTTGTTGGTTGCCGGGACGTTCCTGCTCTTCCTGTTCAGCAGCTTCATCGGTATCCGGGCTGTCCTCCTCCTGGTTGACATCCCGGTAAAAATCAACCGGATTGCTGAAGCCTTGGGTGGGTTCGAATGGCACCCAGCCTACTTCCGGAAAGTACACTTCAACCCAGGAATGCGCATTCGAGTTGGTTACTTTATAGTTATTCAGGCCTTCGATGCTGTCGTCCGAAGCCGACGCCAATTCTCCGCCTGTAAAACCTTTCACCCAGCGTGCGGGAATGCCGAGTGTACGGAGCATTACCGTCATCGACGTCGAATAGTTATCACAGTAACCTGCCTTTGTTTCAAATAAAAACTGATCGACATAGTCTTGGTTGCGGCCCGGCACTGCCACATCCTCTGTCTGATAAACGAAGCCGTTGCGGTTGAAATACTGTTCGACCGCTTTTACCTGATCATATCTCGTCTCTTCTTCAGAAACGATTTGACCGGCAAGATTTCCGACTCTGTCTGGCAGGTCTTCCGGAAGCTGAAGGTAATCATCCTTAATTGCTTGCGGGTCCTCGTCCCCCGCCTCCGACAAGAGATCGATCGAATAGGATGGCTTGTCGTAGGAAATCTGGTATTGATCGACAATTCCCTGCTCTTCCGGTGCTTCTACGGCAATCGAACCGAACTGATCGTCGACGAGATAGTTGACACCTTCCTCCCCTTCCACCTGCTTGATTCCATATGGATAAACAAGCTTAGAGAAAAAGGCATTGGATTGAAAAGTGACGATTCCTTGAAGCGACTCTGTTTCCACGGTGCTTTCAATTGTATCGAAATCTATCGATCCATCGCTGGTCAGGTTATATTCCGGTTCCGTCGATCGCTCCCACCCCTTGCCGGTGTAGATATCCTTCGTTTCAATCCGCCAGTAATGTTTTTCTTCGACTTGTGCCTGAAAGACAAGCGAGTCGTCCTGGACAAAGGAACCTCCGAGACGGGAATCGTCCTCGCCATAACCTACCTTTTGCACCCCGCCGGTACCTTCTTCTCCGAAACCGGCATCCGGTGAAGTACTGGTCAAATATGGAACCGGGTCAGGCCACTGCGGGTCCAATTTAGGGGCCGCAAAGCCGACGAGACTTGAAAAGGCGATCACTGCAGCCAATGGCAGTACCCAGGCGGAGACCCGTTTTAGCCCAGTAAAGGTCACTGCCTCCCTGCCCAATTCTTTATAAAAATTCGAGACACCAAGTGCAATCAGCGACACGATAAAGGCACGGACAATGGGAGTGTTTGCCTCATAGGCAGTAAATGTATCGAGCACTGTCAAGTAGATAAAAGTGAGCAGTACAAACAAGAATATTCTTTTTGAAATAACAAACCAGTAATACATTAAATAGCTCATCAGCCATAATAAAATCAAAAACAGCAGGCTGCGGAACAACGGTGTGATTTCCGTCCAATTCTGTCTGGAAATCATCTCGAAATTATATTGCAGGTGCAAGTATAGTAAATAAAACCAGCCTTTTGAAAACATGGTTTCCGAGATAAACAACCCATCCAGCACAAACAATAACCCGCCCAATTTCAACGGCACCGACAGCCACCATTTCATATTCAGCACCGATATGATAAAACAAAATCCGGTGTATAGCACAAAAGCGGAAAGGCTCCCTGTATCCGTCAACGTTTCCAAGGGACGCAGCCATTCCCAAAGCAAGAAGAAACCGCACAGATAGATGCTCATACGGAAAACGAGCTGGCGTTTACTGCTCGA
Organism: Sediminibacillus terrae; assembly: GCF_009602435.1. Lineage (GTDB taxonomy): Bacteria > Bacillota > Bacilli > Bacillales > Amphibacillaceae > Sediminibacillus > Sediminibacillus terrae. The sequence continues at coordinate 159,316 of NZ_VZDQ01000025.1, read as the reverse complement.
AAACAATGCCATCAGCTGCTCACCTCCAGCTTCTGCTGCACCAGCTGTTCTTCAGTCAGAACATTCACTGATGCGCCTCCAACAGATAATTGATGAATCATCCTTTTATCTTCCTCCGTAATTTTTGCAGAAGGTTTGATCAAAAAGACGATGATTTTTTTGCTTTTGCGCTTAAGGCGTTCCATTGCTTCAATAGTGGCTTGGTCGAGCTGATTGGTTACAACCATGGCGATCAGTCCTTGCGGGATATTGCGTATTTCCTGATCAAGCAGCCTGGAAAACGGCATATTGCCGCCAGGCTGTACCCTTGCGAGATAGTTCTGAATCAATACATTTTTTGCCGGATCTTCTTGCAAAGGGAAAAACACGCGCTCTTCCCCCAGCCCGATGAACGTCATTTGCGAAGCTTTCCGTTTCAACGTTTTCAACAGGGAAGCAGTCAATTCGACACTTCCTTCGAAGGCGATTTGGTCCTGAGCAGGAAAGGAAATGGCATCAAGAATCAGCATAATGTTCGAACTCTTTTCCTGCTCGAATTCCTTGGTCATGACCGTGTCTTTACGGGCAGTCGTTTTCCAATCAATCCAGGAAAAACGATCTCCCGGCATATATTCCCTTACGCCTGTGACAACGTTGGTGTTCTTGGCATTGACATTGTAGGAAGCAGACGCCCCTTCCTCGAAACTGTTCACTTTTTCGCGAAAAACAATATCGCGTTCCGATGGATATGCAAGCAGATAACTGGGAGTGGGATATACATATTCTTTTTTGATAAACCCGAAGAAATCACCGGTTTTGACACGGAAGGCACCGAGGTGATGCTCCCCGCGCGGCACGTTGTCCAAGGTATAACGATAGGTCCATTTCCGCTTGAACCATGGAAAGGACACGCGTTTCACGACCCTACGTTTCGCCAGTGCATCTGTCTTGCTCATACGCTGGAATTTCGACCGACTGGTATCTTCTTTTTGCAGGCTTGCGGGAAAGTATTCCTCGACAATGCAGTAATAAAGCGGAAAAGCGAAGCGCCGGCTCAGCTCCACTTCGACTGAAAGGTGATCGGAAGCCTGGATAATATGTTTGGACAAACGGCGCTTAACCGTCCAATTGGAAATTGGATAGATGAGCAACAAGAACATGTAGACAATGATCGGCAGAAAGCTGTAAAACAAAAACCAGCTGACGAAGCCCCCCTGGAACATGGCATAGGCAAAAAAGGTGCCGAATAACAGCAAGACGAAAAAAAACTTAAAGCCCATGGAAAACGAGCGTTTCATCAACTATATTCCTTTCGCACAGGGATCGAGGCATTGCTGAGCAGCTCCTCGATGATCATTTCTGCCGTTATGCCTTCAAACTTTGCCTCCGAAGTCAAAATGATCCGGTGGGCCAATACGAACGGCGCCAAATATTTCACATCATCCGGCAGCACGTAATCGCGGTCATGAATATAAGCATATGCCTTGGCCGCTTTCATCAGGGCAATAGACCCACGGGGACTGACCCCTAAATAAGCTCCCCGATGCTCTCTTGTTCCTGTAACGATATCGATGATATAGCGCTGGACGTTCTGGTCCATATATACTTCCTTGACTTCCCGTTGTATCGTGACCAATTCCTCTTTGTCGATCACGGCCTCGATGTCGTTAATGGGATGGGTTTTCGATGTTTTTTCCAACATTTGCAGTTCTTCCTGTGCAGTTGGATAGCCCATTTTCAGCTTGAGCAGGAACCGGTCAAGTTGTGCTTCCGGCAGCGGGTATGTCCCCTCATACTCAATCGGATTCTGGGTGGCCATGACAAAGAAAGGATGTTTCAGCTCGATTGTATTGCCATCGACCGTGACGCTGTTTTCTTCCATCCCTTCCAGCAAAGCAGATTGTGTTTTCGGAGAGGTCCGGTTGATTTCATCTGCCAGGACGATGTTGCCGAGAATCGGCCCGCCTCGAAATTCAAATTCCAACTCTTTCGGATTGTATATCGAAACTCCGGTCACATCGGATGGAAGCAAATCCGGAGTAAACTGTATTCTTTTAAAATCGCAATCTAGTGATTTGGCCAAAGTCCGGACTAACATGGTTTTTCCCACACCCGGAACGTCCTCCAGAAGGACATGTCCTTCGGCCAATAAAGCGACAAGGCTCAGTGTTGCGGGTTCATCTTTTCCTACGATTACTTGGTTGATATTTCTAAGTACCTTACTAATCTTGGAGTTGTACAAAAAAGCGTGCTGGGTCATAAAGATACATACTCCTTCCAAATTTTTTATGTGCAGGTTGTACACATATTCCCTATAATAACTATACTACATTCGGACTAGAGGCGTCCAAGCTGCAACAGCAGGAAAAGAAGGAAATAACCGGATTTTTCTGAAAAAACAACCGTTCTTGGCAAAAATGTTGGCCGTCACCTGGATAAACGCCTAATTCCTTTCAGGATAAGCTCATTCTGGGCACCGGCACAATAAGATAATGATGAATCCAGAAAAGAAGGTGATTGAGTTTGTTCCATGAAGAAGAAATGAGGCAGTTTTCACCATTCGGCTATGCAGGGGGAGGCAGCTTTCCCGGCTACAACCAAGGGTATTCCTATCCAGGCTTCGGAAGCGGCTATGGCGGGCATGGGTACCAGCCACATTACGGCGGCCAGCCATGGCAGCATTACCCTGGATCCCCTCACGGCGGTCCCAACTGGAATTATCCCGGACACGGGCATGGATATCCCGGCCAAGGCTTTCCTGGATACGGTTTTCCTGGCCAGGGCGGTTACCCAGGATATGGAGGAGGATTTCCCGGTCAAGGCTACAACCCATACGGACAGCAACCCTTCAACTATGATTACGAGGATTACAACGACTTCGACTAAAACAAGGGGAGAATCGAAGGGACTGACCCCCACCACTCTACCACTGCACCGCGCTGACACGGTGGGGGTCAGTCCCCGCAAAAAGAAGCACCCTGTACAGGGTGCTTCTTTCATATATCTATAGGGCTTCTAGAAAAGGTTCTGGGCTTGCGGTGAATGAGCATTGCCGCCCTGGCCTGTGATGCCGGACATCATTGGCATCGACTGCTGGATTGTTTTGCCCAGCCCCTGTCCTTTCGTCATGCTGTAGTAAGCTGCGGCACCGATTCCTACTGAGGCAATCAGCGGAATCCACATACCTCGTTGCTTGTCCATGAGCTGTTCACCCCCTAGATGGTCGTTCCTTGTTACTTTTCCTCTTCCCATCCTTTTTGATACAAGGAAGTATCAAGGCAAGCAGTCCATAATTTGGAGATTGTTATTCTGATAAATCCAGCAATGGCTGGTGACACTAGCTTTGAAATCATTTTTCCTGGAAGGCATCTATTCCTTATCCGGGTAAAAAAGCACCTTAGCGGCTTGCTCTTCACGGTTCACGAGTTTTTGAAACATACCCGGCCCTTCTTCCAGCTGCAAGCGATGTGAAATCATCGGTTCGGCCTGGATTGCACCGCTGCTCATATAGTGGATAGCCGACGTCCATTCCTTTCCCGGAAAAGGTGCAGACACGGCATTCCAGGAACCGAGTACCCGCAGTTCATTGCGGACGATTTTTTCAAAATAATCCCGCTCCAGTGTAACATCGGCGTAGGGAATCCCGAGGAAAACCACTTCTCCGCCTTTCCGAGGCAATGCCAGCACCTGGGCAGAAGTTGCGGGGGATCCGGCAGATTCCACCGCCAGATCGACACCTCGCCCGCCAGTTTGTTCCATGATTTGTTCGTCAGCTGGCTGGACCAATGGATTGACCGTCACATCGGCCCCCAACTCCCTGGCGATTTCCAGCTTTTGATCGTCGACATCGATAGCATATACTTTTCGGGCACCGAATATCCTTGCCCATTGGATCGCCAACAGGCCGATGTTGCCCGCTCCCATCACCGCTACTTCCGCCCCGGGCCGGACATCTGTACGGTAAAACCCGTGGGCTACGACTGAAGCCGGTTCAACAAGAGCCGCTGTGTCATAGTCCACATTGTCAGGAAGCCGCATGACATGCCCGGCAGGAAGCTTCACAAATTCTGCATAGGCTCCTGGATGGCGGGCACCGATGACAGACAGTTGAGCACAGCGGGCCGGTTCGCCACGGCGACAGCTTTCACATTCTCCACATGCGTACGCCGGACAGGCAGCAACTCTGTCGCCTGTTTTTATTTCGGTGACAGCTTCCCCGGTTTCCACGACCTCTCCCGAAAATTCATGGCCGAATGTCATCCCTTTTACATAGGGACCTAGCTTTTGATAGCGGGAGATATCTGATCCGCAAATACCCGCTGCTTTAACCTTTATGATGACCTCTTTTCCATCTTCTATGACAGGTTCCGGAGATTGTTCACAGCGGATGTCCTTCACCCCGTAAAGATTGAGTGCTTTCATCCTCCCCCTCCTTTCTATCCTTCCCCGCGCGTTTAGCTGCGAGCCGGGTTGTTCTTAGGAAAAACAGCCGATAAACCGCTGCTCCGACTATGAGTGCATTGAACAAAGTTTGGTGCTGAAAATAAAAGGTACTGATCATACGGAAATTGCCAAGCATCAAATCCAAAAATCCATCAACCATTTTCCCACCCCTTTTTAGTATGTCTGGTGCAACGACGCTTTGGTTCACCCAACCGGTTTGAGAAGCACTTTTATCGCTTCCCCGCTTTTTATCGCTTGATAAGCTTTATCCCATTCCGTAATCGGAAATTCATGGGTGACCAGTGCAGCCGCATCCACCTTTCCTTCTTCCATCAGAGCCAGACTGGGCTCCCAGTCCGAATGCTTTTGACTCCTCGTCCCCAATACACGGATTTCTTTTTGGATGATTTTCTCCAGGTCGAACGGGATCTCCGGCTTCGAAAACAATCCGACCTGGACATATTGCCCTTTCTTCCGCAGCAAATCCAACCCTTGTTTTGCTGCAGGGGCAGCCCCTGAGCATTCCATCACTATATCTGCTCCATAGCCATCCGTTAGGTGGTCCACCAACTGTTTCAAATCCTCGTGCTGAATATTCACCACATGATCGATTCCGATTTCCGCCGCTTTATCCAGACGGATCTGATCTTGATCAAGGCCGGTAATAATGACAACGGCACCGCGGCTTTTAGCAACCTGTGCAGTCAAAAGACCAATCGGTCCAGGCCCAAGGACGACGACAAGGTCACCTGGATGGATAACGGATTTTTCTATGGCATGATACGTGCAGGCCAAAGGTTCTGTCATGGCAGCAGCTTGAAAATCAACATTTTCCGGTAAAAGATGCACACTTTCTTTCCGGGCAATCAAATATTCGGCAAAACCGCCATCCTGCTGGGTACCTAGCCCTTTGCGATTGCTACAGAGATTATAATCTCCGGTCTGACAGTAGGCACACTCGCCGCAGATCTGGAAAGTCGTTTCAGAAGTGACTCGATCACCGACCTTGAACTCCGAAACATTTTCGCCGGTTTCCACCACCATACCGGAAAATTCATGCCCCAGTGTCACGGGAACTGCCACGCGATAGTTGCCTTCATACGTATGAATGTCGGACCCGCAGATACCGGCACATTTTACTTGAATCTTCACTTGGTCTTTCCCCGGCGTCGGCTCCGGACGTTCCTGAATCTCCAGGTGACCGAAACCGGGTGCTGTTTTGACTAATGACTTCATCTAGCGATTGCTCCTCCCTTTTCATCAGTTGAATATTTCGAAAACTCTCCAGATAACCCAATTGATTAAGTTGCCGCCTTGGTCGATACTGGAAATCCTTGTCGACTTTTCGGCTATATCCATTTCCAGATCAGCGTTGGCACCCATCTCGGTGAACACTGGTGCAATATCTGTCGCCATGTACAGCGACAGTGCGATCATCACTGTCCCTACGATGACGGAATGGATGATATTACCCCGGGCGGCCCCTACGATGAAAGCGACCACGAACGGAATGGTAGCCAGATCGCCGAAAGGCAGCAAGGCATTTCCCGGTAAAATGACTGCGAGGATGACGGTTATCGGCACCAGGATCAAAGCTGTTGCAATAACTGAAGGATGACCGAGCAATACTGCAGCATCGAGGCCAATGTTGATTTCGCGGTTGCCGAAATGTTTGTTGAGCCATTCACGTGCCGACTCCGACACTGGCATCAGGCCTTCCATTAAAATTTTGACCATCCTAGGCATCAAGACCATGACAGCCGCCATCGCCATGCCGATATCAATGATGTCACCGACTCCGTATCCTGCCAAAGCGCCGATGATCGCTCCTAAAGCCAACCCGATAAAAATCGACTCCCCGAAAATCCCAAAACGTTTTTGAATCGTATCCGGATCGGCGTTCAAGTCTTTGATGACTGGTATTTTCTGCAGTAATTTCACCAGCCAGATTCCCGGCGCATAGGAAACCGTACTTCCTGTTGCAATGGCCACCCCGGGCAAATCATAAAAGTCCCTTACCATCGGCGCTGTCCAATCGGCAATTTTGAGGGTGATAATTTGAAAAATGACCGCCGCGACAAGCCCTTGGACAATACTACCGGAGATGGAATATACGACTGCACCCATGAAGGTATAATGCCAGAAGTTCCAAATATCCACGTTCATGATTTTGGTCGTTTTCGTCAACAGCATGACGACATTGACAACCAAGCCTACAGGAATGATAAAGGCCGCAACCACAGATGCCCAGGCAATCGACGACGTTGCCGGCCATCCGACATCAATGACATTCAACTCCACACCAAGTCTTTCCACCATCCCCTGGGCAGCCGGTCCTAAGTTGTTGACGAGCAGATCGACGACCAGGAAAATACCGACAAACGCCACCCCGATGGTCAAGCCGGAGCGGAATGCTTTCCCCGGCTTTTGCCCGAAGACCAATCCCAATATAAAAATCGCTACCGGTAAAATGACCGTGGCTCCTAAATCCAGAAATCCTTGTATAAAATCGACAAATCCCTGCACTTTCATCCCCCCTGATTTTCATTTAATGTGAAATAATTCACAAATAGTATTCCATCCATACCCATACGCTCTTCCTACCTCCACTTTTTATTATTTCAGCAGTGCATCGAGTATTTGCTTTTTGGTATCTTCCACTCCGATACCAGTCAAAAAGGAACGAGCCGTAATGACGGGAAAGTCGTAGTCTTTTTGAATGGTCGCTGTTGTCACTAGAAGATCCGCTGTTTCCGCATAGCTGTTCACCTCTGCTATTTTGATTTGTTTGATATCCAAATCAAGCTGATGCTCTTTCGCCATTTCCTCGATTGCATTGTTTACGATCGTCGATGTCGCTATTCCTGCCCCGCACGCCACTAATACTTGTTTTTTTGCCATGTCACTTCTCCTCCTTCATTGATTTCTTCCAATTCTGACTTTACAAGCCTGACAATCTTTGCTTTGTCCTGCTCCTGGGCGATGGTGGTCAACATGGTGTTATGCTGGAAAATGCTCATCAACCGCTGCAACAGATAAAGCTGGGAATGTGTTTCATCCATCGCCAGCATGAACACCACCTTGACCGGCGTCGTTTCTTCGGGATCGCCCATCACGCCGAAAGCCACTTCATTTTTTAAAACGCCGATACTGATCGACTTCTGTTTCACATGCTCGATATCGGTATGGGGAATCGCTACAGAAACGCTGCTGGTCGGAAGCCCTGTTGAAAATTCTTCTTCCCTGGCGACAATCGCGTCGATGAAGCTCTTCCGTACCAGGCCAAGCTTCTGCAAATTTCTCCCCATCCGCACTAGTACGTCTTTATCGTTTTCTGCTTCCAGATTCAAAAGTACGTTCGCTTCTTCAAAATAGAAGTCATTCATGTCTCCACCTCGCTACCTAGTTGTAAATTATATGTGTCGGCATATTGCTGAATCACAGCATGAACAGCGGCAGAGGTATCGGCGTTCATCACCTGGCTGCGCGCTTCTTCCGACCTGGCCAGCTCCATGAGCTGGACCAAGGCTTTCAAATGCTTTTTCTTATCCACAGCTGCTATTACTACAATGATTTGGATCGAGTAATCATCTGTGAAGGGGACTCCCTCCTCCAGTCGGAGCATGCTCATGCCCACTTTCCGGACACCCTGATCAGGTGCGGCATGGGGAATCGCCATATTTGGCGCAAGCACAATATATGGGTCTTTTTCATTCTCCAGCATCGCCTCTACATACCCTTCCGTGACAGTCCCGTTTTCCAGCAAAGGACCGCTGGCAATTCGGACGGCTTCTTCCCAAGAGCTTGCTGCTTGTTTCAGTGTGATTTGTTCCGGAGTCAACAGATCGGCCAGTGCCAGACCATCTTGCCCCTTGCTGCTTCGTTTTATTGCAGCAGTGGGATCTCGGTGGATGTATTGATACAGGGCAGTGGCCAGCTGCTTTTCGTTCCGGATGTCGGCATGGTCGGAAATGACCTCGAGCAAATCATCTACCTCGATGGCCGAGGGGATGACCCCGCTAAGCTCGAGCATCACTTGCTTTTTGAGCCTTTCCTTTTCTTCCAGCTCCATAATCGGGCTGGCAATGAACAGCTTTTTCGTGGTGTTTATCGGAACAGAGGAAAAGACGATATCGTAGTCCAATTGATATTCCTGAAACTCCCTCATCGACAAGGTATCGAGAAAAATAAAGTCCGGAAACAAATTACGAAGCTCGCTGTACATCATCCTGGACACTGATACACCTTTTGGGCAGACAACGATCGCTTTCCATTTTTTGCGGATATCTTCCCCCTGTCTGGTCATCCATCCGCCGATCAGCAGCGTTAAATAACTTGTTTCGCTTTCGGGTATCGGCATTCCGATCAACTCTTCCAGCGGTCCGGTAGATTGTCTTATCAAATGATGCAGTTCTTGGAGCTGCTTGTTCTGTTCATGCAGGTGTTCCGTCATTTCCGTCAGGTGGTATTTAATACGATAATAAGCAGGTTTGACATGCAAAAGGAGTTTGTTGAGCAGCTGTTCCTTATCCTGCAAGGTAATGCATGCCCGTTTTTCAAATATCCGCAGCATTTTTCTGAGCGCACTGATCAGATTGGGAATCGTTTCTTCTGTCAAAAAACCCGACCAGTAAACATTGGTAGACAAGAGAAACAGCGTGATGAACAGTCGCTCTTCCATCGGAATCGGCCCGATATCGGCTAATATTTTTTCCGTGGCCTGATATTGCTTGGTATCCGACAGTTCTTCATATTTGATATAAAAAGAGTTGATCAAGCACCCTTTGTCGATTCTTTTGATGACCAGAGAAAGAATGTACGGCATCGTGGTCAGTTTCTCATCGGTGAATTTCAAGCCAAGCTCTTTTTCCACCCCACCGACTCTTTCTGCAAGTGCCTGGATGTCTTTTTCTCCAATGCCGGTAATACGAAGAAAATGTGTTTTGCCATTGACCATTTCCAGGGTTTTGTTCGTGATGTATGTCAATAAACGCCGGACTTGAAACTCATTTCCTTCCAAAAGATAACCCTGTTTCCGGGAATAGCGGACGGAAAGGGTGAATTTTCCGACAAGCTCCTCTACTAGTTTCAAATCCTGTAATATCGTGTTTTTGCTGACATAAAATTCACTCGTGAAATGGAAAAGAGATAGGTCTTCCCTGCTGACAAGCATCAAAGTTATCAACTGTACACGCTGTTTTTCCGATAAAGCCGGAGCCGACGTTTCGATTACTTCGGAATCCCGGTTGAAGTAAAAGTATACTTCCTGACCGATTAGAAACTGCCCTTGCCGAGTCCGTTCGATGGCAGGCAGTTTGTTCTCCTTGAGCCTGCTGTTGATTTTGCCGAGACTATAGCCAAGCTGCCGACGTGACAAGTTATATTTCTTTTCCAGCTGCTTGCTGGTTGTTCCAGGATAATTCAGTATCTCTTTTAAGATTCGATCACTGCGATCGTCCACACTGCATCACCCCCCTCTTGCTGGTTTCATTGTAGCACGGAAAAAAACAACGTTGTATACGCTTTCAGTTTAGATTGATGAGCAATCATTGTGCAGTATTGTGATTTACTTATCCAGATACCGCCTTGTTACAGTCGTGACAGGCGCTGGTTTAGAATGAGATTTATAACTCCCTCTCATCTAACAAAAAAAGACCATTCCGTCGATGGGTTTTCTCCACCTCGACAGAATGGCCTCTTCACAATTTCAATCGTTATTTTTCAATGTCGACCCACTTATAATTATCAGCACTCACCTGGTAGGTAACCAGGTCCTTCACGTAATCTTGCTGCAAATAAGCACTGCCTTTCTGATACAGCGGAACGAGCACCGCACTGTCTTCAATCAGCATTCTTTCCGCCTTCAACAAGGCATCCCAACGTTCCTGTGGCTTGTCGGCCAAATTGGATTTGGCACCGAGGACTAGCTTGTCGTATTCTTCGTTCGAATATCCTGTGTGATTCCCGGGACTATCCGTAATGAACAGGTTCAAGTATGTCAACGGATCTTGGTAGTCCCCATTCCATCCGGTCAAAATCAGTTCATACTCCTGGTTCACGTTCGCCGAAATGCTGGCCTTCGGCGGCACGCTTTTGACATTCAACGTCATGCCGGAAAGATTCGATTCTAGCTGGTATTTGAGGTTTTCGGCAAACTGCTTTGACGTACCGGAGTCAGAAGTAGTCAAGGTAAATTCCAGTTCCTCTTTACCAAGCTCTTTCAATCCTTTTTGCCATTCATTCTTCGCCTGCTCCACATCATATTCGACCAAAGCACCGTTTTCGGCACGGAAATCTTCTCCGGTTTCCGGATTTTCTGCCAGTCCCTTTGGCACATTGCCTTGGATGACGATCGACCCGTTATTAAGGATGGTATCGACGATTTCCTGTTTATTCACCGCCATGTTGATCGCTTTGCGGATATGCAAATTGGCTAAATCTGTCGTTTCGCCATCCTTGCCCTGATTCATCTTCAAGTAAGAAGTGGCACCGGTCAAAAAGGTGTGGTATTCTTCGCTATCTTTATACTCATTGACATAGTCGCCTGTCAAATCAATTCGATCCAGCTGGCCCTTTTTGTAAAGGTTCACAGCCGTCGACGTATCTTTGACTACATTCATTTCGATTTTATCAACGTTGACCGCTTGTTTATCCCAATATTGGTCATTTTTTTCGAAGGTCCACGAAGTGTCGGTGCCAGACCAGTCTTCGATGACAAATGGCCCGTTGAACAGAATATGTGCCGAATCCCTCGCATATGCTTCCCCTTGTTCCTCTACAAAGTCTTCCGGCTGCGGGAAGAAAATAGCCGTTGTCAGCAGTTCCTTGAAGAATGGAATCGGGTTTTCCAATGTCACTTTCAAGTTTTTTTCATCGAGGGCTTCGACTCCGAGGTCATCGACCGGCTTGTCGCCGACAAGGATTTCGGAAGCATTGGCGACGATTTCCTCAAACTGCGGACCGTAAGCCGCCGCCGTATCCGGATTGACTGCTTTTTTCCATGCGTATTCAAAATCACCGGCGGTAACAGGAGTTCCATCCGACCATTTTGCGTCTTCGCGAATGGAAAAAGTGTAGACCTTTCCATCCTCGCTTACTTCCGGCTCTTCTGCCGCAAGGGCCAGTTCCGGATTCCCTTCCTTATCGAGACGATATAAACCTTCAAATACTTGATTGATCATGTTAAAGCTGAAGTCGTTGTCTGCCATCGTCGGATCCAGTCCAGGAATTTCACCCGGTGCACTTAACTGGAGCACCTTCTCTTCCTCTCCACCTTCATCTCCATCGTTTGTTTCGCTGGATTCATTGTTACTGCAGGCCGCCAACAGCAGCACGAATGCCACCACCGGCAAAAATTTTCTTATGTATCCCAATTTTTCTCCCCCTATTCTTTGCTGCAATGCTTTTCATTATATAGAGGGTTAGACAAGAAATTCAACCGGGAAGGTTCCTTTTCAGAAGATTCACAGCTGATGTTTCTACAAAAGCTTCCTGGTACACTTAAACCTAATCAGAGGAAAGAGGAAAGGAGGCATTTTTCTTATGGAGCTCGGAATCATTTTATTCTCATTCGTTATAGTAGTCTGTTTGGCCATTATCCTGAAACAATTGAAAGACATTAAGGATAACCAGGAATACCTGATGGAGTTACAACATGAGAGAAAAACCACCCCAATAACGGATTAATCATATTGGCTTCAGACCGGACCGTACAGGCAATGGCAACATATGTTCATCGCACAGCGACATTCCCTTGGCAATGCCGTTCAACTTGCAGATAAACCTTACTCCGGTTTTCTGCAAGTTTTTGTTTTTCCAAACCTGTTAATCCGCCGGCTTCCGCTCTATTATTTCTCCGATGTCACAATGACACCGCCGATGTTGTCGCCGGATATAGTATAATCGCCATCCGCCGGCACCTCGATGGTCTCGGTTTCCGATACCGGATAGTAACAAACGACATATTTTTTTCCATCCACTTCTACGGTTATTTCTTTATGTTGTTTCAAATAATCGAGGTATTCTTCCAACGCCAGGTTCTTTTCATGTATAATCGCACTATGCGGCAAGCCAACATACCGAATATGCCACGGCTCATAGGAAATGCCCGTGATCTCCGTCTTATTCTTTGGATAACGCAGGATAAAACCATGCTTCCAAGCATTATCTTCTATCCATCTCCCTTCCTCTGCTATCCTCATTTCGCCCTCTGTCGATCCCACGTCAAGTGACAGCCCGAGATTATGCTCGCTTTTTCCTGCCGGCAAGGCGTAATCCCCACCCATATCTTGATATAATCGATTTTGTTCGTCAAAACCGCGATAGCCACTGCTGATCAAAAAATCGTGTACACCGTCTTGTTCAGCAGCTTGTACCATCGATAAAAAATCCTCTGCCAATGCCTCCGATAGTTTTATGTCATTGTTCAGCAGTCCATAGTTCTTCGTCAATTCCGGATGGTCAAACAATTCTACTATATCTTGCCTGACACTCTCTTCATGTACTGCATGCTGCTCATTCACCAACAATAACTCTCCCTCATATATTTGCTCTTTTCCTACTTCTATTTTCTCAACATCCCGGAAACCTTCCTGTTCCTTTTCTTCTACTTTCACCTTCTCCTGTAAAAACGGAGTGGCCTTACCTCCGTAAAAATAACCACCACCGATTAATAGTAACAACAATAATAAAACCCACTTCTTCATTTCTGTTTCCTCCTCATTCCGAACTGTTATTAGAATAAGAAAAACTTTTTAAAAAAGAAGTGGGGTAAAGTTTAAATATTTCTTAAATGATGCTTACTGCTGGTCGGTCTCTCCTCCATTCAGCGGTATCCGGACTTCGAACACCGTACGAATCAAATTGCTGTCCGCAGCAATCGTACCGCCATGCTGCTCCATGATGTTCTTAGCGATGAACAAACCGAGACCAGTACTGTTTTCCTGGTGCGCCCTGGATTTATCCCCCTTATAAAACATATCGAAAAGGTAGGGCAATTCCTCTTTCGAAATACTGTCTCCATAGTTGATGACTTGGACTACCACGTCATCTCCGTCTATAAATCCCTTCACGTCTACGAATTGACCATCCTGCCCATAGCGGATCGCATTGGTCAGAAGGTTTTCAAATACCCGGGCCAAGAGTTCGCCGTCTCCCGAAACGGGCAAATCCGGAACAATATCCAATCTGGCAGCCAATTGATTTTGTTCGAAAACCGGGTATAGCTCTTCTGTTAATTGATTCAGTAAATTGCTTAAGTTAATCTGTTTTTTTTCGACGGTCAACATGCCATAATTCATTCTTGTCAGCTCGAACAATTCATCAATCAGTCTCTCCAAGCGCTGGGATTTCGTATGAGAGATGGTGATATAATGTTTTTTTTGCTCCTCCGTCAAGCCATCGTCCTTCAATATCAAATCCAAATATCCCAAAACAGAGGTGAGCGGTGTCCGCAAATCGTGCGCCAGATTCACTACCAGCTGGTCTTTGCTGCTCTCTGAAAAATCCCCTCTTTCAATCGCTTCTTTCAGTTTCTCTCCTGCCAGATTGATGTCTTTTGCTATATCTCCGAATTCATCATTTGTCTGGATGGCAATCGTGTGTTGAAAATCTCCTCGGGCAAGATTGTGTATTCCCTTCGATATTTCATCGAAATAAGTTAAATATGGCTTCGTGAGTACGAAGAAAAACAAAATGGCAACCGGTATAAAAATGATTAAAAAGAAATTAAAATCACCCACTTGGAGAATAAAGGCACGCAACCGTGTGAGTGGATCCTGGTAATCAACCATTGTATGGTAATAATATTGCAAAACCTTATAGATCAGATACGTGACAAGCCCGGAAAGCAGCATACTCAAACCGAATAACATGACCATTTTTGCCCGAAAACTATGTAACAGGTTACCCATTGAATGCATACCCCACGCCCCAAACTGTTTTGATGAATTTATTTTTCCGCTTGTCTTCCTTCAGCTTTTTCCGGAGGGTGCGGATATGGACCATCACGGTATTGGCCCCTTCATAATACGCTTCGTCCCAGACGCGCTGAAAGATATTTTCCACGCTGAAAACTTTATTCGGATGACTGGCCAGTAAAAACAAAATATCAAACTCTTTCGGCGTCAATTCAACCGTATCTCCGTAAAGCAATACACGTCGCTGGTCAGGAGAAATATGCAAACCACCGAACTCCAGGTCGGAAGTCTGTGTTGTCTGCTTGTGATTCCATTTCTTGAACCGGCGCAGCTGTGCATTGACCCGGGCGATCAACTCAATCGGGTTGAAGGGCTTTGTCATATAATCATCCGCACCGATCACCAACCCTTGCACCTTGTCAAAATCCGAAGTCTTTGCACTCAAAAAAATAATCGGCATGCTGTAACGCTCCCGGATCTGACGGGTCACTTCATAACCATCCATTTTCGGCATCATGATATCCAACACAAGCAGATCGACAGACCGGCTCTGCACAATGTCCAACGCCTCTCGGCCATCCGCTGCCACAAAAACGCGATACCCTTCTTTTTCAAGATGAATGGAAATCAAATCGGCAATTTCCTTTTCATCTTCCGCTATTAAAATAGAAATATCCTGCATATTGGTCACTCCCCAAAAACTGTCGAGTAGTATCTTGACTTATTGGATCACCTTAATCAAACGGCTTCAGGAAAACATAGGGTGACAAGTTTTCCTGTCCTGCTATTCATTCTCTATTATATCCTGGGGATTATCAAGGTTATCCCTGTCCTGAACGCGGGGTCGGGGTACCGACATTTCCATTTTCCCGGATCTTGATCATTTGACAACTTACTTACTAGTAAGTTAGTGTATTGCCATGACCACTAAAAAAGAGCAAATCATTTTATTAACGATGAAATTTATAAAAGAAAAAGGCTTTTCAGCTTTCAGCTATGATGACTTGGCCAAAGAACTCGGTGTCACAAAGGCTGGCATTCATTATCATTTTGAAAAGAAAGAGGAATTGGGCGTCGCCGTTTGTACACATCTGGAGGAAACACTTGAACGAACATACTCCGCCATCAAACAGGATAAAATGAAAAACATCGACAAACCGCTTGCTTTCCTCTCCAAAAGAGCAGTTCAAGTTGATTCACATGCCGTTTGTCCGATTTCGGCGTTACAGGCTGATTATAATGACTTGCCCGGAACTATGCAGGTTAAAGTCCGACAGATCAGCCAAAGGGAAATCGGGATAATGACAGAGCTGCTTGAAGACGCCAAGCAGGATGGCGGCTTGAAAGCGATGGAGGATTCGGAAGGATTGGCAGCCCTCCTCATCGCCAGTGCGAAAGGCGGCTTGCAGTATCAGCGCGTACTGGGAGAGGAAGTTTTTTCAAAGATATGGACAACATTCACTAGACTTTTAAAATGTGATCAAGGAGATTCAGGGATATGACAAGAAGAGTAGTAGTAACAGGATATGGAGTTGTCTCGCCGCTCGGGAACACTGTCGAGGCTCTCTGGGACAAGGTGAAACAAGGAAAATCCGGCATTAAACGAATCGAAGCGGATGGTTATGAAAACATAAACACACAAATCGCCGGTTATGTTACCGATTTTGATGCCACACAATATCTCGAAAAAAAAGAAACAAGTAAGTATGACCTATTCATTCAGTATGCCGTTGCCGCAGCTCAACAAGCATTGACACAGTCCGGCTTGGATTTGGAAAAAGCAAACAAGGAAAGACTCGGCGTTTATGTCGGATCCGGCATCGGAGGAATCCATACAACGCTGGAACAGCACAAATCATTTCTCGACAAAGGGCCGAAGCGGGTTTCGCCGTTTATGGTGCCGATGATGATCAGCAATATGGCTTCAGGCATCCTTTCCATCAAAAATGGCTTCAAGGGTCCAAGCTTTTCCCCTGTCTCGGCTTGCGCCACAGGGAATCAGGCAATCGGGGAGGCGTATCTGAATATCAAACACGGTTATTCCGACGGTATCCTTGCCGGCGGGGCGGAGGCCTCTATCACACCGGTTGCTTTTGCAGGGTTTTCTAAAATGAGGGCCATGTCCACTTTCAATGATGCTCCTGAACAAGCCAGCCGTCCTTTTGACAGCGGCCGGGATGGATTCGTCATGTCAGAAGGGTCGGGCATTTTATTCCTGGAGGAATATGAGCATGCCAAAGCAAGAGGGGCAGCCATATTGGGAGAAATCGTCGGCTATGGTTCGACTACGGATGCCCATCACATCACCGCTCCTGATTTCGAGGGCGCTGCCAGCGCCATGAAGCTTGCTTTGAATATGGCGAATATCGAACCGACGGCTGTGGATTATATCAATGCCCACGGAACAAGCACGCCCGACGGAGACAAATCGGAAACAAACGCGATTAAACGTGTATTCGGCTCGCACGCTTATGACCTGAAGGTGAGCTCGACGAAATCGATGACCGGGCATCTGTTCGGAGCAGCAGGCGGGCTTGAAGCAGTCATCACACTGAAAAGCATCCTGGAAGACACCGCTCCGCCGACCATTAATTATGAAACACCCGATGGGGAATGCGATTTGGATTACGTACCAAATCGAGCTGTCAAAACAGAGATAAACCATGCCATTTCCAATGGTTTTGGTTTCGGCGGACACAATGCCGTGCTGGCATTTAAAAAGTTTACTGAGTAAAGGAAAAAACGAGCGAATTCGAAGTATCAATCGAATTTGTTCGTTTTTTACTTGTATGTTCATAAACTTCTTTTTTCCTGTTGTTTGATCCGCGCTTCGCATCGCTACGGCAAGACAATACGCGTTCCACGGGCACGGCTTCCACTTCCTCCGAAGGCACCAACCGCTTTCTTGCGGGATTTGCAGCCCGTGCTGTTCCGTTGGACCTCCGTATCTTGCCTCCGCTACGTTTTCGTGGTCTGATTTCTACCTATCAAGACAAAATAAACAGAACTCTATTCTTCTATTGACGTTAAGTTTCTAAATAGTGACAAAGACGAAAAATCAGCAGGGGAAGATTCGTTATTCTTCAGAAATTGGAGGACGCAGATCAACAGCATAAGAAGGAAAATACTCCTCGCTTCCATGCGGTTTAGCTTTCTATCCATAACAGCAATAGACAAGACGGAAATCACGCCAGAAAAGAACCATCTTCATTCAACGGGGACAAGGTGCGTAGACTCCTGCGGGACAAACGCGAGCTGAAGATCCACTTGGCAAAGAGGTTTTCTTTGCCAAGTTAGCTGAAGCCGTGCCCGCGGAAAGCGAAGTATCTTGCCGGATTAGTGGGACGCCTATTCATAAGAAAAGGTTAAACGCCAGATTATGATAAAACAAAAAACCGAATGAATCGTTCGGTTTTTTGTTATGGTCACTATGCTTT
Source organism: Sediminibacillus terrae (assembly GCF_009602435.1). Lineage (GTDB taxonomy): Bacteria > Bacillota > Bacilli > Bacillales > Amphibacillaceae > Sediminibacillus > Sediminibacillus terrae. The sequence goes on along the minus strand of NZ_VZDQ01000025.1, from coordinate 141,540 downwards.
TGTCCCAAGCTCTTTTTATGTTCTTTGCTGGACAGCGCTCTTCCAGCTTACCATTTGGTTTATGATTTTTCTTATCGATAACGCTGTTCCAATCTCACGGCTGGCTCATTTCTGCCTTCTTTGTACAACTTTTGTAAATATCGGTCCAAATCCAGGTCATCTCTCGTATGAAAAGGGCCGCCTTCATGAATCACACTCCACATCGGATCGACGGGTGAATCAGATGTCTTCATCTGTTCTGTCACCCACTCATCCAGGATGCGCAGGCCTTTCGCCACCACCTCAGGGTGTTCGTCTATCAGATTATTGGTTTCGTGCGGATCCTTTTCAATATCAAACAACATGAAATCGGGAAGTTCTTTTAATCCGTCGTGATACGTTCGGATAAGCATCCAATGATCGAAACGCACGCCTCGCTGACAGCTCCAAGCACACTGACTGACAACCAAATGTGGCCTCCCCGACGATTTTCCATCAATAATGGCAGGCAAAAAACTTTGCCCGTCCCACTTTTCACGCTGCTTCCCGCCAGCAAGTTCTGCAAGTGTCGGCCCCACATCGATTTGGTAATGCAAATCTTCATCCACAAGGCCGCTTGCGATATCCGGTCCGGAAATGATAAAAGGAATACGACAAGTGATGTGATCGGCTAACTGGTGGTCACCATAGACATTCAATTCCCCTTGGTTTTCCCCGTGGTCAGCGGAAATGATGATGATTGTTTCTTCCAGGATTTCTTGCTTCTCCAACTGATCGATGATTTTCCCAATATGCTCATCGACGTAACGGATGGCGGTGTCATACCCATCTATCCATGCCTTGAAGTCATCCCGGTCACGGATTTCTTCCGGTATTCCCGGCCATTGTCTTACCGGTGGTAGATCCCGGGCACTGTAGGGGCCGAAACTGTCCCGATGCTCGGCAATCATTTCTTCGGTAAGCCACTCAGGGGCGGGCTCCTTTTCAAATGGATTCCCATACGATGCAGGAGTCCGATAAGGTGTATGGGGGTCCCAAACATTGAGGTATAAGAACCAATCCTCTTTTTCCCTGCCGCGGGACTCCAGCCAATCCAGCGCCTCTTTTGTCACATCGTCCGCTGTTTCTCCCGCATGCTTCCCTGTATCATATGTTTCCAGGAATCCGCGTAATATGTGCCAAGCTTCATGCCTGCCGGGAAATGGGCTGATAATCGCCGTATGCATGTTTTTGCTTCGCAGCGTGTCCACCCAAGTCTGGTACTGCGAATCATGAAAGTTGAATGGTCTGTCTTTTCCGATAGGACGCATATCCGCTTGCAACCCTCCGTGGTTGACGACTCCATTATGGATTCCGAACTGTGAACTGAACAAAGCAGAGCGTGACGGGGCGCACGGTACGTCGGAGGCATAATGATTAGTGAAACGGACGCCCTGTTCCGCAATACGGTCGATGTTCGGCGAGGTATTACGGTGATAACCATAGCAGCCTAAATGATCAGGGCGCAAGGCATCGATATCGAGATAGAGTATTTTCATAGACTTGTCCTCCCTTTCAACAAAATCCAAGAAAGATCATTTCCAAATGCGACAGGTGTGTTGCTCCCGACAATACAACAAAGTATCCCCTTTACTTTCGGAGGAGCTCTATTGTTGCATACTCCGTCAGAACATTAACTTTCACACCATACGTTCCTCTTCCTTTCTCAACGACCTGAATATTTCCATTCGGTTCGGGGCGCCAGTGTGGTGACTGAAATACGATTTCTTCTTGGCTTTGTCTTCTCCTGATCACCATCGACAGTTTTTGATAGGACTCTGTCAGCTCGACGATTTCCGCCGTGGCATACAGAATCGTTAAATCCTCGCGCAGCCGCACATTTATCGGTAGCAGGAGGCCGCCTTTCCCAGGAACGATTATGGCTTTCCCGTCGAACAACTGGCTGTCTCGATAATCGACCGTTGTTTCCTTTTCGTATTCATCAAAGTTGTTCAAGAATAAAAACTTTCCATTCCGGCCATCTCTCACTGAAACATCCACTTCCTCCTCAACACGGAACTTGCTACTCACACCGATTTTCGCGGCTAGATTTCTGTATATTTCTTTTTTATATTGATAGTCAAATTCCATGCTGACACCGAACATCACTAATTTGCCTTTTCCTAAGCGCTTCTCAAATGCGACCACGGACTTTTCCCTGTTTTCAGCCCATCCGAAGGCACCTTCCCGGATGTCATACATTTCCATGCGGTCGATTTTCACATTGTCCACATCATCTACCTGAACAAACCCGCCAGCTTCACTCCCTTTTACCTCCACCTGAATGTAATCTTTTAAAACGGTGCATGGCTCCCCGTTCATATCTTTAGTCGGGATAACCGGAAACAAGACGAGTTCGCCGCCCGTTTCGATATAATCCATCAGCTTACTTTGGACTTTTCCATCCATCCGGTCGTGGGCAAATACCCACAGCGACGGTACTTCTGCCGGGTTTATATCGCCGTCCTTCAATAAGTTGCAGCCATCATAGACGATATTGTTCACGCGCAAGCCTTTCGCCAGCCCGTTAAAGAGATTGGCTTCTCTTTCCTTTTGGAGCGATTCATCCAGTTCAGCCGTGAACTGATTGCTGAATTCGGTCATGAAGTAATCCGGGTAGAAAGCAAAGTGAGTATCGATTTCCGGCTTCGAACTTGTCAATGGCTGCTGATAAACCTGCAGCATATTCCCCAGATGCTGGATCACTTGGAAGTGTGCCCGTTTTTCCCCCATCATTGTTAAAGGGGCCTGCCATTCATGACGCCTGCCCAGTATCCCGATCCCCCCAAAGTTTTCGCCGCCGACAAACATATAATAGTTTGCCGCATTCATCCCGTTGGCAATGCAAAGACGAGTCGTTAAGTCGAACGTGCTTGGCTGCAGCCTCGGCCGATCGGGAATGCTGCCCCCTTGGAATTCAGCCGAGAACAGAGGCTGCTCTTTCCATTGAATGGATTTGGTGAAAGCATTCGCCAGGACAATGTCCACGAAATTATCATAGTCGATATTACCGATATAATAATCGCCAGCAGCCATCACTCCATCTATTTTGGCAACCTCTACTAACTGCGATAATCCAATCGGGTATTTTGTTCCCCGTTTCAAGTGGTCCACGGTGTCAAACCCATGGATGTTTATCACATAAGGCACCTGAATGCCCTCGCTATCTGCCAGCTGTTTCAAATGTTCGATGTACTGCCGGTAATGTTGTCGCATAAATAAACTGAACTCGTTTTTCAAAGGCATGCCGTAGGCCGCTTGCGGTTGGCACAGCTTTGTTTCCACGAAACGGGCAATACTATTTTCCTCTACACCGAATGTGTCATTAAACTCGTTTAAGGAATACTTGTTTTCTAAATAGTTCGTGAAGAAATCCCATGTGACAGAGTTAAAATCTCCCTGGTTTGTGACCCAATGAAACATCCCGACTTCATTGTCTAATTGAAACATGATAATCGGTCCGCCACGACGCCACTGAAATCTTTCGATGATCGGACAAACATGCCTGTACCAATTTTCCACTTTCTCTAAATAAGTCGGGTGCATGTAGCTTACCACTCTGGTCGGATGGACATTTCCTTCCTCCGTTTTTGCCATGGCGTCTGGGTAATGGTCGATAAACCAAGTCGGAATTCCATGATCGATCACCTCGGCCATTACATACGGACCCGGACGGACCAAACAATACATCCCTTCCTCCTTGATGATTTCCAGAAAGGAAAGGAGATCGAGTTCCTCTCTCGAAGTACCCGATAAGTCGATTTTGCCTTCTTCATATTCATGAATTCCCCAGGGAATATACGTACTGATCATGTTCAGCCCTGCTTCCTTTGCTTGCCTGATGCGGTTTCTCCATTCCCCCTTCGGCACTCGAAAATAATGCAGTTCTCCTCCAAAGAGCAGTACCTCTTTCCCGTCAATAATCATTTTTTCGTCCTTGACTTCTATCATTTCCATTCTCCTCTTATTCGGTTATCGAAGTGTTATAAGAAAAGGAGAGAGGTGCACATTACCCTCTCTACTAAAAACCTAATCGGCCAAAATATCGTCTACTTCTTTCCGATAGTTTGCGAGTGCTTCGTCAGTATCCGCATCTCCTCGATAAATCTGTTCCAGTGTGTCTAACAGCTCGTTGCCCATTCTTTCGTATTCTGGAATCAATGGCAGTGGTTCCGTTGACTGCAATTGTTCTCCAAAGGTACTCACCATCGGGTCATCGGCTAAAATCGGATCTTCCCATGCCGCTTGATTGGCCGGCAGCTCGCTCATTGTTTCATACCAGGCCAATTGCGTATCTGTATCAGCCATCCAGTTAATGAAATCAAGCGCTTCGTCCACCTTCTCCGAATTATGGAATATCGACAAATGCGCTCCACCCATCATCGATTTATTTGTCTCTCCTTCTGGCATTAGCGCGACATTCCATTTCCCTTCAATATCTTCGCCGTTATCCTTTAATGTCTTGATATCCCACGGACCGCTGAAGAACATCGGTTTGGATCCATCGCTGAATGCCTGAACAATCTCCTTGCCTTCTTCTAACTGGGAATAGCCTTCCTCATAGAATTTGGTATAAATATCAACCGCATCTTTAAAAGCAGGGTCATCGAAATTTGCTGATCCTTCGCCTACTTCATATGTCCAACCTTGCTGCCATCCCAACATAAACGGAAACTGCGGGTCAGTCCGTGGTAAATCGATCGCATATTGACCGTCCCCTCTGTCCGCAAGTTTTTCAGAAACATCGATCATCTCGTCCCATGTTTTCGGCCCATCTGGATAACCCGCTTCTTCTAAAATATCCGTTCTATAAAAAAGAGCACGCGTATCCACATACCATGGAATCCCGATTACTTGACCTTCATACTCCGCTGTCCCTCTCGCCCCATCAAAAAAATTATTCAAATCTAAATTTTCATAGTCGCCAATATCATCCGACATATCATAAAATGCTCCTGCTTCCGCAAATTCCGCAACCCACGTGTTGCCGATCTGCAGCACATCGGGACCTTTTCCGGAAGCGACTGCCGTCAATAATTTGTCATGCGCGTTTTCCCAAGGTATTGTTTGCACTTCTATTTCGACATCATGTTCTGCTTCATAATCTTCTACAAACCCTTCCAACTCATCAGACATCGTCCATACTTGAAGCGCATCGTTAGAACCAGAGGATGCATCGGAACATGCCCCCAACACAAAAGCAGTGCCAACCAGGACTATTGCAAACAGAAAGACTTTGATTCCCTTTTTCAACTTTCCACGCTCCTTTGATATTTATAAAACCACGCCATTCATTGAAACGTTTCAATCAAAACCATCATGAAACCATCCGTACAATAGCTGTCAATGCACTTCTTGACGTTGTACAGTCTTCCAGTAATATATCTTTTGCCGGATTGCTTCCTGCTGAACCTCTTCTTTCGTTTCCCACTCAGACATTCCTGTTTCATCAAGTTAACAGCCAGAAAATTAGTCTCATCTGGCGCGATCTTCTACCATTTCCAATTTTTACCTATCATCTTTCCTTCATTTGCTTTGGTTTGCCACTTATGCATCCTCTAAGTTGAAAAAAACACCATTCCCTCCCTCCATTCCAACTTTCCTCTTCATCTCTTTTCACAATAATTGAAACGTTTCGATAATTACACACTACCAAAAAATGAATGCGCTTTCAACTTTTTTTATTCCATTCTTTTATCCCTCCCCATCCTCCCTGTATGTTCCTTTTGCTTGATCGAGTTAGGTTTATTCTTGCTTCTTACGAGGTACACAAATACATGTCCTTACAAGATTTAAAGAAAGGATGGTTTTATTCATGCCTAAGAATCCATTAGAAAAGTATTATCATAAAGATTTCCCGAAACAATATCAAAATCCGCCAGGTATTCAAAAAGAAATGGACCCTGTTCCCGACTGTGGGGAAAATAGTTACCAAGGCTCCGGCCAGTTGAAAGGAAGAAAAGCATTGATTACAGGTGGGGACTCCGGCATCGGCCGTGCTGCTGCAATCGCCTATGCTCGGGAAGGCGCAGACATTGCAATCAATTATCTTCCCGTCGAGGAACCAGATGCGCAGGAAGTGAAAGCATTAATCGAGCAAGAAGGACAAAAAGCAGTCCTACTGCCGGGAGACTTGCGTAGTGAGGAATTTAGCCGGTCTCTCGTACAGGATGCTGTTAAAGAATTGGACGGCCTTGATACATTGGTCCTTGTAGCCGGTAAACAACAGGCAGTGAAAGATATCGCCGACCTTACAACCGAACAACTTGTTTCCACGTTCGAAACCAATGTATTTTCCATGTACTGGATGGTCCAAGAAGCGCTGCCTCATATGCCTGAAGGAAGTTCGATCATTACCACTTCCTCCGTAGAGGCTTATTATCCATCCCCGCTTTTACCGGACTATGCAGCAACGAAAAGTGCGATTGTAGGCTTCACCAAGTCCATGGCGAAACAACTATCCTCCAAGGGCATACGCGTGAATTCCGTAGCACCAGGACCGTTCTGGTCTGCCCTGCAAATTTCCGGCGGCCAGCCGCAGGAAAACATTCCGACCTTCGGAAAAGAAACACCGGAAACGCCATTGCAAAGAGCAGGTCAGCCGGTCGAGCTGAGCGGGATTTATGTATTCCTGGCATCGGAACAAGCTAGTTATGTAACCGGTCATGTTTATAGCGCAACCGGAGGATTGAACGCAAACTAAGTTTCGGTCCGTAAGAAAACATGTCTCACTTAGAAGTTCTTGTCCGGGACAAAAGCATGGCCACCAAAGCCAAAACCGAGCGAGTTTGAACGATCAATCAAATTCGTTCGGTTTTTACTATTTAGATAGACTTCTTATTATCCTGTTAGTTGATGCCGGAGTGGAGCGTTCCTCTTTATAAAAGGGAAATTTAGAACGGTTTACTTTTTGCAACCAAAAAACCGTTTTGTCCCGGACTTGTTTTTTCCAAGATACGTTAGCACGCTCACGTATTGCGGGCTCCCAACTTGACGTTTATATGGAGTCCACCCAATATCGTGGACAGCTTCACCCCCCATGGATAAAAAAAGAATGCTGACTTCTCCTTTTTCCATAGTGAAAATAACCCGTCCCCCTCTCTTAGAAAAATTGTTTACATTCTAAAAATTTGTTATATTGAAGAAGTGAAAATGCGCATAGAGTGGAATTTCACAAAGCTTGGAAGATTGTCACCAGCCGTGTTTGTTTTATCGCTTTTTTTGAAAGCGTTTACTAAAAACTGCTAGGAGGGGTCTTATGCAAGAAAAAACGAGTTATAAACCCGGTTTGGACGGGGTGATTGCATCCGAAACGAAGCTTTCTTACTTGGATGTGGAAGCGGAAGAAATTGTCCTTAGAGGATATGATTTGATCGAGCTCGCCCAAAACAGGGAATATTTAGATCTCGTTCAGCTGTTACTTCAGGGAGAATTGCCTGATCAACAAGAACGCTCCACTCTTGAACAACAATTAAAAAAAGAATATGACCTCCCAGATGATTTCTTCTCTCTTTTCCACAAACTGCCTAAGCAAACACACCCGATGGATGCATTACGGACAGGGATTTCCGCACTCGCTGGATATGAACAGGATCTGAACGGACGGAGCGAAGAACAAATCAGACAAATTGCGCTCAGTTTATTGGCAAAGATCCCCAACATTGTGGCGAACAGCTATCACCTTCTTCATGACGAGAAAGTGATACCGCCGCGTCAGGAACTGTCGTACAGTGAGAATTTCTTGCATATGATTACAGGTAAAAAGCCTACAGCAACAGAAGCTGCATATTTCGATCAGTCTTTGATGGTTTACAGTGAACACGAAATGCCGAATTCAACTTTTACTGCACGCGTCATAGCGTCGACGAACTCAGATATATACGGGGCGTTGACCGGAGCAGTCGCTTCGTTGAAAGGAAACCTGCACGGGGGAGCGAATGAAGCAGTTATGTATATGTTGTTGGAAGGAAAAACAACCGATGGTTTCCGCCATCTCCTCTATGAAAAACTTAAAATGAAAGAAAAAGTGATGGGCTTCGGACATCGTGTTTATATGAAAAAGATGGATCCGAGAGCTTTGCTGATGAAAGAAGCATTACGCGAACTGGCAGCGGTGAATAACCGGAATGACCTCATGGAAATGTGTGAAGCCGGGGAACAATTGATGAAAGAAGAAAAAGGACTTTATCCGAATCTGGACTACTATGCAGCGCCTGTTTATTACTTATTGGGTATCCCGATCGACTTGTATACCCCTATTTTCTTTGCTGCCAGGACGCTGGGATTATGTGCCCATGTATCTGAGCAGTATGCCAACAATAAGTTGTTCAGACCAAGAGTTCTCTATACTGGACCACGCGGGCTCCACCCTTAAAACTCAATCTGCCGGGGTACCCCGGCTGGCTTTTTTAAAACTACTACATAATAAAAAGGTGGCGTTGACAATGACAGAAATGAATGTAAAAACGGCACAAACTGCCGACCAAGTATTAGAACGTATTGCAGATTATGCCGTTTATGGAAAAATCGATAGCGAAGAAGCGTTGAAAACAGCACAATATGTATTGATGGATACGCTTGGCTGTGGATTCTTGGCTTTACGCTATCCAGAGTGCGCCAAGCATTTAGGGCCTATCGTACCTGGCACCGTCGTCCCGAACGGCTCCCGTGTTCCTGGTACATCTTATGAACTGGACCCTGTCCACGCAGCCTTCAATATCGGATGCATGATTCGCTGGCTCGACTACAATGACACCTGGCTTGCTGCAGAATGGGGGCATCCTTCTGACAACTTAGGAGGAATCCTGGCAATTTCTGATTATATCAGCCGTAAAAGATGCTCGGAAGGAAACCAGCCGCTGCAGATGAGCACTGTCTTGGAAAATATTGTTAAAGCCCATGAAATTCAAGGGATATTGGCACTGGAAAACAGCCTCAATCGCGAGGGGCTTGATCATGTGCTTTACGTCAAGGTGGCCACAACAGCCGTAGTGACCGCCATGCTTGGAGGTAGCAAAGAAGATGTCATCAATGCGGTTTCACAAGCATGGGTCGATAATTCCAGCCTTCGAACCTATCGTCATGCACCCAACACAGGATCAAGGAAATCGTGGGCGGCCGGAGATGCGACAAGCCGTGGGGTAAGACTGGCCTTAATGACGATGAATGGAGAAATGGGCTATAAGACTGCCCTTTCGGCGCCAGGTTGGGGATTCCAGGACGTACTCTTTAGCGGAAAAGAACTGACGTTGGCACGTCCTTTTGGCTCCTATGTAATAGAAAACATTTTGTTTAAGATATCTTTTCCTGCTGAATTTCATGCTCAAACTGCAGCGGAAGCAGCAATCAAACTGCATGAACAAATCGACGGAAGAATCGAAGAGATCGAGCGAATAACCATTACAACGCATGAATCAGCCATCCGCATTATCGATAAAAAGGGACCGCTTTACAATCCGGCAGACCGAGATCATTGTATCCAGTACATTACAGCCATCGGCCTTCTATATGGTTCATTGAATGCGGACCACTATGAAGACGAGGTAGCCGCCAACCCGGAAATCGACCGCTTGAGAAACAAAATGGTTATAACCGAAAACGAGCAATACAGCAAAGACTATCTAGATCCGGATAAGCGCTCGATCGCCAATGCTGTCCAAGTGTTCTTCCATGATGGGACACATACCGAACAAATAGCTGTAGAATATCCGATAGGACACAGACGCCGCCGCAACGAAGGGATTCCGTTACTTTTGGAAAAGTTCCAGCACAATGTGAAGACCCGGTTCCCGCTTCGCCAGGCCAACCGGATACTTGAATTGTGCGAGAACTATGAAGAATTGACAGATACACCTGTCAATCAGTTCATGGAGCTATTCCGCATATAATGAAGGAGGAAGCATAGATGTCATGGATTGTCGAACCAAAATCAACACAGTCAGAAAGAGCAGAGACTTTTAGAAAATTGATCAACCGACCGGAATTGCTGAAAATCCCCGGCGCTCACGACGGGATTTCCGCCAAAATCGCCCGGGATGTCGGATTCCAGGCCATTTATCTGTCCGGTGCCGCCTATACGGCCAGTCGGGCGCTTCCTGATCTTGGTCTCATTTATTCAAATGAAATGGCCGAAAAAGCCCGGGAACTTATACGGGCTTCCGATCTTCCCCTGCTCGTCGACATCGATACAGGCTACGGAGGAGTCATCAACGTAGCCCGGGCCGCAAGGGAAATGGTCGAAGCCGGAGTTGCAGCCGTGCAAATAGAGGATCAGCTGCTGCCGAAAAAATGCGGGCATTTGAATGGCAAAAAATTGATCGAACCAGAAGAAATGATGCAAAAAATCCGGACCATCAGAGAAGTCGCGCCCACACTTGTCATCGTAGCCCGGACAGATGCAAAGTCGGTGGAAGGAATGGAAAAAGCCATCGAGCGTGCCAATATGTATGTCGACGCTGGAGCCGATGCCATCTTTCCTGAAGCATTGACAAGTGAAGAAGACTTTCGGCTGGCATCGTCAGCAATCAAAACACCACTGCTCGCCAACATGACTGAATTCGGAAAAACCCCTTATTTTACAGGGGAGGATTTCCTTTCATTCGGAATGAGTATGGTCATTTATCCCGTTACGTCCTTACGCGTGGCAGCCAAAGCTTACGAGCGGGTGTTCATGGAAATCATGGAACACGACACGCAAAAGGAAAAACTCGGAGACATGCAGTCCCGCCAAGAGCTATATGAAACCATCAAGTATTACGATTATGAAGCATTGGATGAAAAAGTGGCAAAGACCGTACTCCCGGAGATAGGGAAGGAAAATAAGTAATAGAGGAAAATGGTCACTAAGACCAAAGCACTCCAAGCAATTATCCGACCATCGCGTGTTTGTATATAAGCAGCCCAGTTAGCCATACTTATCTTCTTGCACCACATTGTTCAAGTAAAAAAGCAACTTTGTGGGCATTTTACATAGAATACTCTTAGAGGTGATACAAAAATGGCAAGAGTAAAATATACGGAGAACGATGTTAACCTTGTCGCAAGGATGATGAGGGCGGAAGCTGAAGGGGAAGGAAAACAAGGAATGCTGATGGTCGGAAATGTCATTGTAAACCGGCTGAAAGCAAACTGTCTGGATTTTGAAGATTTGCGATCGATACGGGATGTCATCTTTCAAGTGCAGGGCGGAAATTACTCTTTCGAAGCCGTGCAAAAGGGGAATGTTTTTTATAACAGAGCCAGAGGTGTAGAAAAAAGGCTGGCCAGGCAAGTGTTGGACTTTTGGAGACAGCATCCCTCCAAATTTGCCCTTTGGTATTTCAACCCTTATGGCGAATGTCCACCTGACTGGTACGGCCAGCCATTCACAGGGCAATTTAAACAGCATTGTTATTATGAACCACAGGCCAATACGTGCGAAGGCGTATATGGCTGGTAGGCCCCTCTCCCCACACAAAAATGTGGGGATTTTTTTCGTCCTTTTTTCATCTCCGCAGCTTTTTATCGCTTTCAAGAATGCCCATTCAATCAAGTTCCGTCGATCCGCCAACGTATGCTATCTCCTAAAGGCATGAAGCTACCTCGCAAACACCCCTTTACTTATAGGCTATATTTACCGATATTAGAAAAGAAAGTATTTACATTTTACATACCAGGGGGAATAGCATGTTAGACATCAACTCGCTCAACAAACAATACATTGCCGGCACATGGATTGATGGAAAAAGCAGCCGCACATTGAAAGATATAAATCCATATAACGGTGATGTACTAACAGAATTCAAAATGGCTTCAACAGAGGATATAGATACTGCCTATTCAGCAGCACAAGCAGCCATGGATGAATGGAATCAAATCAACCCTTACCAACAACGTGACATTCTTGAGCGTGCGGTAACCTATATTGACGCCCATGAAGAAGAGATCACGAACCTCATTATCGATGAACTCGGTGGAACACGATTAAAAGCCGCGTTCGAAATAGGCCTTGTCAAAAATATGATCAAGGAAGCAGCAACTTTTCCACTTAAGAAGGAAGGCAAAATCCTGCCATCCGTTGAAAACGGGAAGGAGAACCGACTATATCGCATGCCTGCTGGTGTAGTAGGAGTCATCAGCCCATTCAACTTTCCATTTTTCTTGTCCATCAAATCGATTGCCCCAGCAATCGGCGCTGGAAATGGTGTGGTTCTAAAAGCGCACGAGGAAACACCTATCGTCGGAGGTACATTGATTGCAAAGATTTTTGAAGAAGCCGGCATTCCAAAAGGTCTCTTCAACGTAGTAGTCACAGACATTAACGAAATCGGCGATTCGTTTGTAGAGCACCCTATCCCAAGGATTATCTCCTTTACAGGATCCACCGGCGTAGGTAGACATATCGCACAACTGGCAGCAAAGCATTTCAAAAAAGCCCTGCTCGAATTAGGCGGGAATAGCGCATTTATCATTTTGGACGACGCGGATATCGACTATGCGGTGAACGCAGCTGCATTCAGCCGTTTTACCCATCAGGGCCAAATCTGTATGTCCGCAAACCGTATCATTGTCCACCAGTCTGTTTATGACGAGTTCATCAGCAAATATAGAGAAAAAATTGCTTCCCTTAAAACAGGCGATCCGCGAGACCCTGATACCGTTATTGGACCTGTCGTAAACGAAAGAGCGGCCCAGACCTTAAAAGCAATCATCGAGAAAGGCATAGAACAAGGGGCTGAACCACTGCTACGAGGCAATATTTCAGGTAATATGGTGGAACCGACCATATTGACAGGTGTGACACCGGACATGGACATTGCTCGGGAGGAGATGTTCGGCCCTGTAGTCAGTGTTATGACATTTAATACGGATGAAGAAGCAATACAGATTGCGAATGATACCGACTTTGGTCTAAGTGGTGCTGTGCACACAAGAGATGGAGAACGCGGTGTCCAGTTGGCAAAGCAGGTACAGACCGGCATGATTCACGTGAACGACATTACGATCAATGACGAACCAATTGTTGCATTCGGAGGAGAAAAACAATCCGGTCTAGGTCGACTTAATGGGGAATGGAGTCTTGAGGAATTTACGACGTTGAAATGGATTTCGATCAATTATGGACAGCGCCAGTTTCCATACTAAACAAAACGAGGAGGAATAAAATGACCGAAGTTAAAATTCAAACCGGGACCGATTCAGAGCTGTTAGATTCTTTTGTCAAGGTGGCACCCGTCTTAAATCAATTAATAAACGATGACATCACGGTCGGCATCTATGATACGGAGAAACTGATCATCAATATTCCAGGTGAAACATTCTCCCTTAACGTCAACCCCGGCGATCCGCTTACAGAGGGGGACATCATCACAAAGGCCATTAGGGAAAACTGTCCGAAGTCGGAAATAGTTCCGAAAGAATTATTCGGCTTCCCACTAATCGCCCGTGCTATTCCATTGCGCGACGAAAATGGAACCGTTATCGGGGGAGTCGGAATCGGAACCAGTCTGGAAAAAGCCAATAAATTGCACGAAGTGGCTGAAAGCCTTCTAGCAATTGTTGAACAGTCTGCAGCTTCTGTTCAGGAAATCACAGGCTCCATAAATGATCTGGCGGAACACGTAACAGATGTTTCTTCACAAGTGAAAAAAGTAAGTGAAAGTACAGAAGAAATCGGCGAAATATCAACAGTGGTCAAGGGCATTTCCGAACAAAGCAATCTGCTGGGTCTGAATGCATCGATTGAAGCCGCACGTGCGGGTGAAGCGGGGAAAGGATTCGGTGTTGTCGCAGAGGAAATTCGGAAACTTGCCAATAACTCAAAAGATAACGTTAAAAAAATCAACGATGCCACCAAAAATATCCAAACGCTCATTGCCAAACTGGATGATGCATTTTCCGGTATCCATCAAATGACGGATACACAGGCAACTGCAATCACAGACATTTCTGCCACAGTCCAAGAAATCAGCACAAACGCCCAGGACCTGGCAAAATTAGCTGAAACTCAACTGGAAACTAAATAAAGAACCAAAAGTGGCCGGGACAAAAGCTAGGCCACCAAAACAAAAACCGAGCGAATTTGAGCTATCAACCAAATTCGTTCGGTTTTTACTATTTGTGTTCCTTAGATAGACTTCTTTTCATCCTGTTGTTTGATGCGTCCTTCGTATCGCTACGGCAAGATACGCAGTCTCCTGCGGGATGAGCGCAAGCTGAAGATCCACTTGGCAAAGTGCTTCTCTTTACCAGGTAGCTGAAGCCGTGCCTACGAAAAGCGAAGTACCTTGCCGGAGTGGAGCGTTGCTCTTTAGGTTAGTGAATGTTAGAACGGTTTACTTTTTACAACTCATAAACCGAGCGAATTGGAATCGTTCGTTTTTTGTCCCAGCTTCTTAACGGAATGTCCCCCGAGATACAGCATCCATATCGGGATTCTTTTCTTTCTCCTAAAAAAAGAAGGCCTCTTTCATAGGTTGAATGCTTTTCGAGCATACACATCATAAAAGAGGCCTTCTCATAAAACATATTATTTAGCAGTTACGGTGCCTGCATCGGCCGGATGTACTCCATGACGGTAGTAATCCGCATGAATAGGTTCGAGCGGTTTACGCCCCTGGATTAAGTCCGCTGCTTTTTCCGCCAGCATCAAGACCGGCGCATGGATATTGCCGTTCGTGACGTAAGGCATCGCCGAAGCATCTGCCACGCGTACATTGTCGAGACCATGAACCTTCATGGTTTGCGGGTCTAGAACAGCCATAGGATCGGAAGCGGGTCCCATCTTTGCCGTGCAAGACGGATGAAGTGCCGTCTCCGCATCGTTCCGCACCCATTCCAGAATCTCCTCATCTGTCCGGACGGAAGGACCAGGCGAAATTTCCCCTGCGTTGTAAGGCTTCATAGCTGGTTGTGACATGATGTCACGAGTGACTCTGATTGCTTCCACCCACTCGCGTTTGTCTTGTTCTGTCGATAGATAGTTGTAAACCATGCTCGGATGCTCTTTCGGATCTTTTGAACGAATCTTTAATGATCCGCGGGCATCGGAGTACATCGGTCCGATGTGCACTTGGAATCCGTGAGCGGTGTCCGCTTTTTGTCCATCGTAACGGACCGCTACCGGAAGGAAATGGAACATCAAGTTCGGGTAATCGACGTCCTCGTTCGAACGGACGAAACCTCCGCCTTCGAAATGATTGGTCGCCGCAGCTCCCGTACGTCCGAGCATCCATTGCAGCCCGATCCAAGGCATCCGCAATTTATTCAAGTTCGGCTGTTCGGAAACCGGTTCTGAACAAGCATGTTGCACATAGACTTCAAGGTGGTCCTGGAGGTTTTCTCCCACACCCGGAAGGTCGACCACTGGTTTAATGCCCAGAGAACGCAGATGTTCCGCATCGCCTACACCGGACAGCTGAAGCAGCTGCGGTGTATTGATTGCACCGCCTGCGAGAATGACCTCCCCTGCGTTCACTTGGTGCGTCTTCCCGTTGCGCCGATAGGTCAATCCTTTAGCACGCGTACCATCGAAATCGATGCTCATCACAAAAGCGCGCGTCTTGACCGTCAGATTCTCCCGCTTCATCGCCGGGCGCAGATAAGCGCGTGAAGCTGACAATCGCTGGCCTTTGTAAACATGTTTATCAAACGGACCGAATCCTTCCTGGCGAAAACCGTTCACATCAGGGGTCCGTGAGTAACCGGCTTCTACCCCTGCATTGAAGAAGGCTTGGAACAAAGGATTTTTGGCCGGCCCGCGCTCCAATTTGATCGGCCCGTCGTGGCCTCGAAGATCATCGTCCGGTGATCCCAAAGCATTTTCCAAGCGTTTGAAATATGGAAGACAATGAGCAAAATCCCACGTTTCCATCCCTTCGTCGGCTCCCCAGCGTTCATAATCCATCGGGTTTCCGCGTTGATAAATCATCCCGTTGATGGAGCTCGATCCTCCGAGTACCTTTCCACGCGCATGCTTGATACGTCGTCCATTCATATGCGGCTCGGGGTCCGATTCATATTTCCAGTCGTAAAGGCTTTTACCTGCCGGGAATGGCAAAGCCGCCGGCATTTGAATCAATAGATCCCATGGATAATCACTGCGTCCCGCCTCCAAAACAAGGACACTTTTTTTCCCGTCTTCGCTCAGGCGGTCACCAAGCACGGAACCCGCACTCCCCCCGCCAACAATCACAATATCGTATGTTTCACTCATCTTCTGTTCCTCCTCGGTGTAGGTTGTTTTTATTTTCATCTGTCATTTACTGTAAGATCAGGGCGTTAAGTTGGGAGGGATGAAAAGTATCCCTCCCAACTATGGACATCCTAATAGATTGATAGCTTAGAACCAGTTCATCGATTCAGGTTTCAGGTTTTGAAAGATATGCTTTGTTTCGGTATATTCTTCCATCCCCAGTTTCCCTAGTTCGCGTCCGATGCCAGACTGCTTGAATCCACCCCATGGTGCGTGCGGGAAGTAAAGGTTGAAGTCATTGATCCAAACCGTCCCCATACGCATCTTCGCCACACAGCGCTCCGCTTTTGCAATATCATTGGTCCAAACGCCGCCGGCAAGACCATAGATAGAGTCATTTGCAAGCTTTACCGCTTCCTCTTCTGTCCGGAATTTTTCCACCGTGATAATTGGGCCGAAAGCTTCATCTTGAACGATACGCATATCGGTTGTGCAGTTTGTGAAAATGGTAGGCAGATAGAAAAATCCATCCTGTAGTTCCGGATCATCCGGACGACTGCCGCCAATTGCTACTGTTGCACCTTCTTTAATACCTGTCTCTACATATTTTTCTACTTTTGCAAGGTGCTCTGCCGAAATAAGCGGACCCATTTGCGTATCTTCATCAAATCCGTTTCCGAGCTTGAACTTTTTCACTCTCTCAACAAGTGCGTTTACGAATTCATCATGAATCCTTTCTTCGACAATCAGTCTGGTGCCGGCGGAACAAATTTGTCCTGCGTGGAAAAAGACCCCGTTTAACGCCTGGTCGACTGCTACCTCGAAATCGGCATCCGCAAAGACGACGTTCGGGTTTTTTCCGCCAAGTTCAAGCGCCAGCTTTTTCACATTCACGCTTGCTGCTTGCATGATTTTCTTTCCGGTTACAATACCGCCTGTAAAAGAAATAAGGTCTACATCCGTGTTATCAGACAGCTCAGCACCAACGGTATTGCCAGCACCAAGCACCAAATTGGCAACACCAGCAGGCACCCCTGCCTCTTCGATTAGTTCGAAGACTTTTATCGTCGTCAGTGGTGTGATTTCACTTGGTTTCATGATTAACGTATTGCCGGTCGCAAGCGCCGGAGCCAATTTCCAGGACGCTTGCAGCAATGGATAATTCCAAGGGGTAATCTGGCCGCAAACACCAACCGGCTCGCGGACCACTTTACTGATGGAATTAGGGATTGGAGAATCGATCAGCTCGCCTCCATCTTTGTCGGCAAGCTCGGCAAAATAACGGAAAACACCGGCGATATCCTCCATGTCCCCGCGGCTTTCTTCTACTGTTTTACCAGTATCCAACGACTCCAGACGAGCAAGCTCTTCTTTATCTCTTTCAATCAGTTCAGCAATTCTTCTTACGATCGCATCCCGCTCCGTTGCCGGGGTAGTCGGCCATTCGCCTTTATCAAATGCTTCCCTTGCTGCAGCAATTGCTGCTTTTGTATCGGATGCATCTCCTTCCGCAACCGTGGCAATCACTTCCTGGTTAAATGGGTTAATGATATCTCGCGTATTTCCGACATTGGCGTCGACCCAATTTCCATTGATGTATTGTTGTTGTTTTAGATTCAAATCCAAATCTATCAACTCCATTTTTCATTTTAGATTAAGTTTATTAAAAATATATTTAACGTTTTAAAATCGTAACACGTCTTTTTAAGGCTGTCAAAAAAATTCATCCTCCAATATTTTAATAATTTGAATGAAGCGCTAATAGTTGCGAACTCTACGGTAAGAGGCAATTGCATACGAGAAAATGCAGCAATTTGATTTGACATTTCATCTGAACACGTTAACATGAAGTTTGTAAAAAAGATTTAATTCTTATTTAACCCGCTTTACTTTATCGCGAAGGAGCGACTTTATGAGTGATTCGACAGAAAGATCCAGAATGAAAATAGAAGAGGCCAAAGACAAAGTCATTGGCGCCATTGCCGAGACAATGGACTTATATGGGGTAACTCCCTCTGCAGCAAATCTATATGCGACCATGTATTTTAAAGACCAGATGACCTTGGATGAAATGCGTACGGAGCTGGACATGAGCAAACCGAGCATGAGCACCAGTGTCCGCAAACTCCAGGAAATAGCCATGGTGAAAAAGACTTTCACACGCGGTTCCCGGAAGCATACCTATGCTGCGGAGAAAAATTTCTTCCGTTCCTTCATGGTGTTTTATTGTCAGATGTGGGAACGCGAAGTGAAAATGAATATGGAAGCAATCGAGGAAGCACAAGAAGATTTAATCGATGTCATAAAAGAAACCAGCAGTACAACGGAAATCGTTGCCGATGCCAAAAAGTACTATGATCAATTGGAGGAATCGAAAACCTACTACCACTGGTTGAATGATTTAGTTGCAAGCATTAGAAGCGGGAAGATATTTGAATTTTTACCAAAAGATAAGCAAGAATAAATGACAGGTGGTTATCAGGTAGTCTATAGAAAGATGACGATAGACTACCCGACCATCTGAATGTTACCGTCTCTTTGTGGAGAAGAGATGGATTCTTTCGGCGATTTCGTTAAATTATTTCTAAATACATTTAATGTTTTGAATGTATTTAAATAAATATACAAAAACAAAGGGGAGTTTTTTTCAACATGAATACTTGGAAAAAAGAGCTTAGTCTTATTTTGGCGATTCTCATGCTCGCAGTACTGACAGCATGCGGAAACACAAGCGGAGAATCTAACAGCGAAGCAGGAACAGAAGAAAGTGAAGAACCATTAACGATCGGCCAAATTAACTGGGCTGAAAATATTGCTGTTACAAATATGTGGAAAGCTATTTTAGAAGAGAAAGGCTATGATGTGAAGTTAAATGTACTGGACATGGGTACAACGATGAAGGCTTTGGAAGATGGCGAGTTGGACGCCAGCCTGGAAATATGGCTGCCCGTCCAGGATGCCAATTACCTGGAGAAATACCAGGATACGGTCAATTTCTCTGATGCAACGTGGTTCGACAATGCAAAAGTAGGACTTGTCGTGCCAAGTTATTTGGAAGAAGTCGACAGTGTAGAGGACTTAAACGACCACAAAGAACTATTCGATGGCGAAATTGTCGGTTTTGATCCTGGCGCTGGTACGATGGAAGTAACCGAACAATTAATTAAAGACTATGATCTCGAGTATGAGCTGCTGCCAAGCTCTGAACCTGCCATGTTGGCTGAAATCGGTGAAGCGGTAAAAGCTGAGGAACCCATCGTTGCACCGCTTTGGAGCCCGCACTGGATATTCTCCAAATATGATCTGAAATTCCTGGAGGACCCACAAGAAACATTCGGCGGTGTAGAAAAAATCCATCATGCCACAAGACAAGGGTTTGCGGAAGATTACCCTGAAGTAAGCGAATGGTTTAAAAATTGGAAGATGAATGATAAGCAAATCGGCGAACTGATCGATTACACAGAAAATGCCGAAGAACCGCTAGACGGGGCGAAAAAATGGGTCGAAGAGAATCAGGATTTGATTGATGAATGGGTGAAATAAAGCGCCTTTTAGGAGAAGGATGCAAGGAAGCCAGTCCCTCTATTTTGGAGGGACTGGCTTCCTGTTTGAATGACGCCTTTCATGGTTTCGACCCCCTAACAACACATCCAGCCCGATTCCCGCATGATTTCGCTTTTCAAGTTCCGAAAATGTTTCCCACTTTTCTCCATCGTTTTACCGGCAGCTACATTTCTCACTCCCTGTTTATCCGTTTTTTGATACACTTGATAGCCTCCTTTTTTTACCAAAAAGGGCGAAAATAGAAAAACACCTCCTTTCAGCCGTTACGTTTTTTCGACCAAGGAGGTGTTTCTATCATCCTATTAAGCCCCTTCCATCAAATCCCGTCTATGATAGCCCAGATAACCAATTATCATCAAAGCGATGCTAATGACAATGATTGTAAGGAAGCTTGGAGCATTAAAATCTTCTAATGGCATTCGAGATTGCCAGCTTTGAATGGCCGTTTTGGAAAACCACTCCGGCAAGTCTAAAATGTTGCCAAAATAGTTTATCGCAAAGGAGTAGCCAAGATAAACATAAACCACTTTACCTAATCGAGGTGCCCAACCGAGAGCTAAAGCCGCTAGACCAATAAAAAAGAATACAGACGGCAAGAAGTTGAAACCAGCAGCAAAAAAATCAACCACATCCATCGTTACGTTATCCTCCATGGCTGCGCTAGCTGTCCCTCCGAGACTGCCTGCTGCTAAGAAAATACCTGCCAGGCCTGCCAAAACGGCTAAACCAATACTGGTCCAATAAAATTGGTTGCGGGTCACTTTAGTCGCATAAAGCTGGCTTAAGCGCGATCGCCTTTCTTCCGAAAAAAGTTTGTTTACAATGACAATGGGTAAAATGGAAACCAAACTTATCATGACCATCATGATCGTTCCTGTGAAGGATTCTTCAATCGAAACGCCTGATTGGGCAAACATTTGCTCCATCATTTCATTACTTCCAAGGAAGGTTTGCATGTCTCCATAAATGGAACCATACGCAGCTCCCATAATGACAAACGCAATCAACCAACTAATCATGACGCCTTTGTTCATTTTAATGAACAAACCATGGACGGACAGCAAGGATTTCTTGGCTCTATCTCGTCCTTCTCTTTCAGGGAGATAGCCAGCCCCCAAATCCCGGTTCCCTTCAAGCGTAAAAGCAAGGACCACCATAATGATACTGAAAATCAAAGCAAAGATGAGCGGGAGCCAGTTATCATCCGTAAAAGGATAGGTTAAATAAGTCCATCCTAAAGGATTGACCATGGAAAAGTCAGCATTGGAGACATCTGTCCCCGCACGAATGATATAAAGCAAACCTATAATGCCAAGGGATGATCCCGTCGCCCCGGATGAAGCAGGCATGATTTGTGCCATAACCAAAGCAATCACGGCGCCGAGAATACCAGCCATTCCGATGGATGCTCCGAATAAAAAGGAGCCTTCGACAGTAATCGTATCAGCACCAAAGCTTATCATCACCCCACCAATAAAGAGGGCTAGTAAGACATTGATGAAAAGGATTTCCATCATCGCGGCAAGCGAGTTTGCCTGGCGACCGATTTGAAATGAGCGCACAAGTTCCAGCAGACCATGATCCTCTTCTTTACGAGTATGACTTACCACATGTAAAGCAGCGATGACCATCGCAAATAAACTGCAGAAGAGCAACATTTCGTGTGCATACATGGCACCTAAAGTGTAATCAGCAGCTGTCTCGACAGGCGTAGGGCCAACCATACTTATCATAGCCGGATTCTGTAATGTTTCGAACATTCCCTTTAGTCCCTGCCCTTTGGTTATTTCTTCAAAAGCTGGAACATAAGCAGCTGAAAATAAACCTAGTCCTGCCACCCAAACAACTATTTTTTTCCAATCACGTTTTAGAAAAAGCAGAAACAGTGTAGGCCAACTTGCAAGTTTTTCCTTCATCGATTGTCAACCTCCTTCCAGGCGATTATCCTTCATAGTGACGCATGAACAAATCTTCAAGGGTTGGCGGGACGGATTCGAATTTCTTAACCCCTAATTTGCTCGCTTTTACTAAAATGTCATCAAGGTGTTGGTTATCAACGGAGAATGTCGCTTCGTCATCTTTTTGGTTGAAATCAAATACACCCTTTAAACCAGCCATTTCTGCTACATCCCCCTTTGTTGCCAACGTGACAGTAGAACGAGTCAGATGACGGAGTTCATCGAGGGTGCCGGTTTCCACGACCTCACCTTGGCGAATGATCACAACCTTGTCTGCCAAGCGTTCTACTTCACTCAAAATATGAGAGGATAAAAGGATGGATTTACCGGATTTTTTGATTTTTTCTACTTCCTCTTGAAATATGGCCTCCATCAAAGGGTCAAGACCGGATGTCGGTTCATCGAAAATGTATAGATCCGAATCGGCAGCCAACGCGGCAATCAACCCTACCTTTTGGCGATTTCCTTTTGAATACCCCTTCGCTTTTTTCTTTGGATCTAATTCAAATCGTTTGATTAACTCGTCGCGTTTTTGCTTATCTCCCCCGCCGTGCAATTTAAGAAATAAATCAATCATTTCACCGCCTGTCAGGTTTCCCCACAACGTGACGTCTCCTGGAACATATGAAATGCGTTTATGAATTTCAAGGCTGTCTTTCCAAACATCCTTTCCGAATATCTCCGCATTACCGGCATCCCGCTTGATAATTCCCAGTAATATCCGGATCGTTGTAGATTTACCAGCTCCATTGGGGCCGATAAAACCGACAACCTCTCCAGCATTCACCGTAAAATTCACGTCATTCAACGCCTGGAACTTACCGAACCTTTTTTGCAAACCTTGAATGCTTACAATGTTTGTCATCACCATGCCACTCCTTAATTAGAATTAACGCTCACTTATAGAAGCTATGCTTCAGAATTTGGGCATAGCTCTCCCATTCTTTGAGATAGTAATCTCCGAATTTCCCGATATCTTCAAATGTATTGATTTGATGGATGGATTTCTCCCCAAAACCAAACATGGTCCAATTCAGAATTTCGATTGCTTTTTCGATATCGATATCTTCACGGAACTTGGTGTAATCAATATCTTTATAGATTAGCTTTTTCCCATCTTCTTGGACTGGATTGACTTTGTCCTTAATAATATCGGTTACTTCAACCGATTCCTCTTGCACACAGGAAGCCAGAAAATCAAATACGTGAGGATACTCTTTTTGAATGTGCATTTTCTGTAAGCCGATTTTTTCGATTCTTTTAAATAAATCCGTTTCATTTAAATCAATTTGTTCATAAAGACGCTCAATCACTTGAATGCCATATTCAATTAAATAGACGTAAAGATCCTTCTTGCTATTAAAGTAATTAAACAAGGAACCTTTAGATATTTTTGCCTCTTTTACCATTTCATTTGTGGATGCCCGATCAAATCCATTTTGGATAAATTCCTTTATTGCGGCATTAATAATAAGTGTTTTTTTCTCCGGGTGTAATTTATGAAAATGAATGTTAATAATCGCGATCTCCTTCCCTCGATTATTTGACCAGATCGGTCATTTTTATCTTAACAGTATTGACCACACTGGTCAATACGTAAAATCGTCTTTCTTTTTGCGTTGGTCTTTGATTATCACTGTAGATTGATATCCAGCTCTGATGCGACTAGAAAGAGTCACCTTTAGTCAATAAACTTTACAAAGTCATCGCCTTAACACTCCTTATAGGCAAGAAGTTTTAATTAAGTTGTGAAGCTGAAGCGAAAGGAAAGAATCTTTAGAATGGAGGTGTTTTTTGTGGAGATTATGCTATAAAAAACCATGAGTGAAAAAGAGAGAATCGACTTGCAAAGACGCGAAGAGGAGAACAGGTGCTGATGTGCCGAAGTATCGCCATCTGAAACACCAAATTCTCCTCGTTTTTATAATCTTACCATCTCTCGGGCTTTCACATTACCTAACTCCAGGCTTTTGTTCTTTTTCAAATCTTTAATTGATTTCTTTTTATAAGATAAGCAAGGATACATGTCAGAGATGTCTAGTTTCAGCGCCTGTTCCCTCGAGGCTGTGCTTAAGCTTGTCTTTAAACTACTTATTCCATAATGCCGGAAATGCTTCTTCTCTTGAAACTCTGACCATATGTTCGGGAAAGTATTTTTTAAAATAATTTTTCACTCTTACGTGGATATCTTTCTGATACCATTTTTCCAGTCCATTTTCCTTAAATAACCTGGGCATACCCAATCTGGCGGAACGCTTTCCCGACATACCATCTCCGATATTCAATGTATCGATCCAAATGCTGTCCACGATGTTTTCCAGTGCCTTTGGAAAGTCAGGAGTAAATGGCAAAACCGGTGAAATCGAAGCCTGGGTGAAGATACCGGCTTCGTGGACTTCTCTCAACGTTTTTAATCGCAATTTGATCCCCGGAGCATAAGGGGCGAACAGCTTCTTTATATCTTCTCTGTCCGTTTCAATTGTCATGGATACAAGCACTTTACATTTCTCTTGTAGTTGAACTAGCAAATCGATATCTCGCGTGATAAGAGGGCCACGGGTTTGGATCTGTAAAAAATCGGGCGGATTTTCAACCATTTCTTCTAGCAGGCCCCTTGTTATCTGTGCCTTGCGTTCTATCGGCTGATACGGGTCTGTCGCAGAAGACATGAAAAGATTCACGGAAGACTGTTTCTTCCGAAGTCTTTTTATTTCATGCCGATATTTATCGGCTGCATTTAGTTTTACATCCACCCATTCGCCCCATGCACTGTCTCTGAACGTTTGAATAGGCATTTCTCTGACGTAACAGTACAAACAAGAGAATCCACAACCACTGTATGGATTCAAGGAATGGGTGAAGCCAACATTCAGATATCCTTTGGCTTCCGTTAAAATTTTCTTTGTATGCGTTTCTTTCAACTGTGTATTCATACTCTTTTCCTGTTCACCAACTTTCCAGTCCGACTAAGAATCCTGTGTACTCACACAATCTTCCAATCTTAACTTGTAAAACTTCCGCCGTATAACTCCTTCTATTGTGTAAGACCCCCACTATTCCACAACACGGTCTTGTTCGGAAAGAGGTAATTCAACGCGGAAAGTTGTTCCGGTATGGCTGCTTTCAACAAGCATGAGCTCACCGTTCAACACATTCGCAATCATTTTGCTGAAAGGCAGTCCCAGTCCTAATCCGCCAACTTTGTACTTTTTGTTCTCTCCCCTGTAAAACCGCTCAAATATATACGATTGTTCCTGCACCGGAATTCCCTCGCCGGTATCCTTCACATCGATTATTACCTTATCCTGACTAGTATGGAGTTTTACCGTGATCCTTCCTTTGTCCCCTATTGCCTGAGAGGCATTGTTCAAGAGATTGGTCATGATTTGCTGGATGCGCAAAGGATCCACTTCAACCGTCCGATCATCTTTCAACAACGAAACATCCATTTGTATGCCTTCTTGCATGTTGGTTTTTTTCCAAACGTCCAGGGTATCCATCATCAATTCATTGATCAAATAGGTATCCATTGAAACCGGTACTGCGTTTGCTGCAAATTTATTAAACGCCAGCAGATCTTCCACCATTTTTTTCATTTTTTCGGATTCTCTGATGGAAAGCTGCAGAAACTCTTTTGCTTCTTTTTTGTCGACGACACCTTCATCAATCGCTTGCAACAGCCCGCTTATCGAGGTGACCGGTGTTTTCAGTTCATGAGAAACCCCTGCCAACAGCTCCGTCCGAAGGGCTTCCAGATGTTCTAATTTTTGCGTCATTTGCTGGAAGGAGGTTATCAGCTCATGGACTTCCTCTTCCTTTGCATCCATGGAAAAACGGACATCATAGTTGCCTTCTTCTATTTGTTTGGCAGCTGCAGCAACTTCCTTGATCGGCTTGGATAATCGGCCCGTTATAAAATAAATGGCAATCCAGCCCAATATTAGCAGACTGCCTATTACAATCATTAACTGTCCATATTCCTGGCGAACTTTCGTCAGTTCCGCCTTTGATTCCACATAGAGCACCCAGCCAAGGGTCGCATCTTCCGTCTCAATCGGCTTTTTCACAACATAAAGTTTGACTTGTTCCTCGTTATCAGAAGTGATGGTTTGAATGGTATCTTCTTTTTCCAATATAGAAGTATGGATTTCCTGGCCATTGGATTGCGGGGGCAAATTACTACTGATGATCGTGCCCTCTGAGTCGGTTGCATAAATGACCGGATTGCTTTCCATATTCATAAATCTGCCTCTATCTGTCAAAAGGCGATGTATCTCAAATTCGGGTGGCAGCGTATCATCTGTCATATTTTCAATTCGGTTGGCTGTTTCTTCTGCCATGAATTCCATCATGTTCAGACGGTTTTCCAGGGTGGTATGGCGAATCCACATCGCTGAAAGAACCGTGATAACCGCAAGTCCAACCACAAGTGTAATCAGGTATCGGGTTGTCCAATATCGTTGTAATGATACTTTTTTATTTTTCTTGAACACGGAACTGATACCCCACCCCTCTGAGCGTTTTTATTTCTCCTTCTTCACCGGACCAGTCTTTCAATGATTTTCTTAACCGTTTGATCGATAAGTCGACAGCCCGGTCGCTGCCTTCGTAATCCCAACCCCATACTTGCTCGATCAATTGGTCTCTCGTAAACGTTTTATTCGGGTGCTCGGATAAGAACAACAGCAATGCTAAATCACGTGGTGTTAATTCGATTTCTTTTTGATGGAGGAGGACCCGGTGTGCTTCGTGATCTATATGCAAGGCTCCGAACTTTTTCAATTGGTTATCATCGGTGCGGAACCTGCGTAATACGGCGTTCACTCTGGCGATCACTTCATCTCCGATAAACGGTTTTGTAATATAATCGTCTGCTCCTCCGTTCAGACCGTCCAGCCGATAGTTGACGTCTCCTAGAGCAGTCAACATAATAACCGGACATGTACTTGTTTCTCTTATTTCCTTTAGTATGTGCCAGCCGTCTGTTCCCGGGAGCATAATGTCTAATAATACTAAATCAGGATTCCATTCTTGAAAAGCCGGAATGGCCTGGTTTCCTTCCATTACTACTTTTGTTTCAAAATCGGCTTTTTGCAAATAAACATTCAACACTTTGCTAATAGCGACTTCATCTTCTATGATCAACACTCTGCTCATTCTTTTCAACTCCCAAGGTTATTTTATCACAGAAAGTAAGCCTTACTTTCCTGATATTACTCAGGTGATTACCAACAATGATTCTACCAAAATAAATTTCTTTTCGTTCTGCTGTTTGATGAGTGCTTCTAATCGCTACGGCAAGACACTACGCTTTCCACGGGCACGGCTTCAACTTCCTCAGAAAGCATAGATCGCTTTCTTGTGGGATTTTCAGCTCGTGCTGTTCCCGTAGGAGTCTCCGCATCTTGCCTTCGCTGTTTTACAGTGTTCTGCATACAGGATGGTGGATGCAATTAAAAAACCAGCATTTACTACTTTGCATTGACCATGGACCAGGATTTGAACAGTATAAAAAGGTAATTCTAATGGACACTCTATAAATAAAAATCAGCAGGGTGTTTCGATTTCATTTCCGCCAACAAAGTGTTATGAAGACTACAATTACTAGCATAGAGCAATTAACATTGATTCAATGTTGCTTATCTTCCGGAGACAGTTATCTTTAACAAGGAATCTCTCACTAAAACAGAACCGCTTCAATTAACGGAGGCAAGGTACGGAGACTCCAGCGGGAACAGCGCGAGCTGAAGATCCACTTGGTAAAGCGACTTTCTTTACCAAGTTAGCTGAAGCCGTGCCCGCGGAAAGCGAAGTACCTTGCCGGAGTGCTTGCTACCAATTCGGATTAATTTGAATTAATAAAAACCAGAAATGAAGAATCGAACGAGTTCGACTGTTTAAGGGTCGAATCATCGTTCGATTTTTCTTTGGATCTCTTATTTGGGCCCTGCTTGCTATTTACTGGGATGGGGGCTGTGGCATTTCGCTTCCATCTTGCCCTTGCCGGCCTTGTCCGCGTCCGCCACCAAACATGCCGCTCGCTTGTTCGGTTTCGCCTGATTCATCCAAATACGTCATCGTACTTGTTAACGAAAACTCCAACACTTTTGTGCCGCCTTCCATTGTGGCATCTTCAAAGAATCCATCTGTTTCATCGCCGGACAGCCCACTATCTGTGTAAAGCGTATAAGATTGGTCCTGCTGTAAATCTGGTGAACTGATGACGACCGATTGAAAATCCTTTTCGGGTGCAACCGCGACAACAATGTCTCCATTGCCATCTTGTACGGAAACCGTAGAACCGGCTTCGAGCATTTCAGGAAAAGTCATCATAAACGAAGCTTGTTCCGAGCTGTCGGAAACGCCTTGAGCCATCCCGCTGCTTCCAGCAGCAATCAAAGTTCCACCCTTGATTTCAAAGGATTGGTCGTAATCCAAGGCTCCGTTGCCATTGTTCGTCGGACCGTACACGAGTACCGTGCCGCCTGTCATTTCGGCGGAAGTATTGGAGTCAAGGCCATCGCCATTTGCATCGACATAAATGTACCCACCTTCAATCGACAATTTTCCTTGATCTGCTTCTTCTTCCGTGCTTTCCTCTTCATTATCCGTTTGGTTTTCCCCAAATCCTTGCATCCCCATCTGATCTGTCCCACCATTCACGTTAAAACCATCGTCTTCTGCGGTCAGATGGATTGTTCCATCGGAAACCGTTATCGATTCCGCTTCGATTCCTTCATAACTTTTGTCGACTTGGAGGGAACCATTCGTGATGATGATTTCCTCATCTGCGTGAACCGCATCATCTCCGGTGGCCAACGTCATTTCCCCAGCTGCAACGGTCAATTCTTTATTGCTGTGCAAGGCATCATCATTCGCATCGATCGCAATGGTGCCACCGGCGATTTCCAGACTGTTTTCTGCTTTGATTCCTTTGGTACTTGGTGTATCGTCTTCTTCTGTTTCCCCATTAGTTTGTGCTTGTTCTTCCTCCATCTGTTCAGGAGGCTGTCTGTCTTCAAAATCATCGCCATCACCTTCTGTCGGCGGCTCCATCCCCTCCGCATCGTCCGGCCGTTCCGCCGGCATGTTATCTTCGGAGAAGTCCTGTCCGCCAGGCATTGTGCCCTGCCCCTGACCGCCGAAGCCGCCTCCAAATTCGGTTGTAGCCTCGATCGTTTCCGGACTGCCTCCTCCGGCCATAATCTCATATTCTCCATCCAATATGGTTACCGTGTTTTCTGACTGTACACCGTCACCGCCAGCATTTATGGTTAAGGAGCCGCTTTCCAATACAATGTTTGCTTTATCTTCATCCGCATCATTGGAGGATTTCACCCCGTCACCGCCTGCGTCGATCGTTACCAGTGCTTCATTCAATGCAAACAAATCACGGCCCACGATGCCATCGTCTTCTGCTGTAATGTCTATGGTTGTTCCGATGATTTTCAAGTCATCATTGCCTGTAATTCCATCATTATAATTGCCATTTACGATTAGATTGCCCGTTCCGTTTACCGTCAGATCATCTTTGCTGTAGATGGCGGCTTTCGGTTCATCTGCGTCCTCTTCATACACATATTCCGAGGGATCCGTGAGGGTGTTGCTTGTCCCTTCTTCGACTGAAACAACGGTTTTTTTCGCCTGTTTGACAAAAATAGGAGCTGTTGTCGTCGACTCAAGTGACAGTCCGTTCAGTATCAGTCGAACGGTTCCTTCATCCTCTGCATCGACAAGCACCTGACTGTCTGTTGCGCTTCCTTCTAAAACATAGGTTCCAGAAGTATGGATTTCCACTGTATTCTCATTGACAATGACACCGTTGTTGTCTTCTTCTACGTCAATTGACTGGTCATCGAAAGTGATGTTCGTTACATCTTGCTCTTCCCATCCGGTGTACGCATCCTCTGCATCATAGCTGACTGCCGATTGGGCCTGCTCGGTTAATGTTCCATTGTCATTTGTTTTACTACAGCCGGCAATCATGATTGCCGTTCCTATAAAAAAGGGAAGGAGAAACCTTCCCTTGATTGATTTTTTCATGTTATTCCCTCCTGGATTACGCAGTGAAATTCCCGTCATAGCTCAGCATCACGGCTGAACGGACCCCATCGATTTGGGAAACGGTCGATGTCACTTGCGCATCGTTTTCTTTCACGCGTACTTCATACGTCACTTCCACTTCATCGCCTTGCATCATCGATTTTGATTTCAGCACATATTTCTTCACCTTGTTCCCGATAACTTGTTCCACTTTCTCTCCAACTGCATCTTTATCGAATTTCACCACTAACAAATAAGGACTTTCCACTTTGATTTTGTTCGAGAATAAAGCAATCACTACGCCGATCAAAAACGAACCTACTGCGGCTAATAAAACGAAACCTGCACCACTCAGAATTCCTGCAATCACCGACCAGAACAAGAACACCAAATCCATCGGGTCTTTTATCGGAGTACGGAAACGAACGATTGACAGGGCCCCGACCATTCCAAGTGACAAGAGCACGTTCTGACTTATTCCCATAATCACAAGCGAGGTTGCCATCGTCATAATCACGAGCGATATATTGAAGGAATGGGAATAGATCACCCCTTTAAAGGTTTTCTTGTAGACTCCGTAAATAAACAAACCGATCAAGAACGCAACACCCAGCCCTAGCAAGGAATCAATAATCGAAAATGACGCGGTATTCTCCATAAAACTGGATTTAAATATATCTGAAAAATTGGTTGTAGTTGTGGTTGTTGTATATAGCACTTTTTTCTCTCCTCTTCTTTATCCATACATTCTGCTTAATTGGTATTTGGAATATGCTTCCTGCCTCGTATCTGACAGCTGAAGCAAATGTTTAATCACATCTGGCAAATATTCATCATATTTCACTTCCAGAATCACGATATCCGGCTCTAATACGTCCACCATCGGCAAGTCCTGGGCAAACATGTTCGTATTGTGCATGCTTGTCTGTACTTTCAAATCGAACGTGATTCGTACATTCCCGAACGGATAGACATAAGGTTCCCGGATATAATCGACGACCGTCCTTGGCCTTAACTGATAATGGTACATTTCAAAAAACAAGTCCCTTACTAAAGGACGGTCATCCTCTTCCATCCAGGCAATCTCTGATTTTCTGATCTTCTCGAATTCACGCTTTGTGATCTGACATTTGGATTTAAAGGTAAGATTATTCCGCTTGCTTTTTCTTTCTAAATTAATGACATGATCACACTTTCCATATATCCTCACCCGGTACTTGTCCCGGTTTAAATAACCTTCCTTTTTCTCCTGCAGCACTTTGTTATCAAAATTATCAAAGTAAGTAGAGCGGATCATATATTTTCCATCGGACGCTGCATGTGGATCGACCCTCATAAAATGAGCGAGTTTTTTTCTTAACACTTGATATTCCGCATGTGAGATGGCGTGTTTTAATTCTTGTCTTCCCAATGACATCCTGCCTTCCTCCTCCCTGGTACATTTGTTATGTTAAAGCAGAAAAGTGTCAGCAAGATGTCAAGTAAATTTTTTGTTTGGTTTTTATGAAGGGAGGGCTATTGGGTAGTTCATGAGAGAGATTGTGTAAACAGGGGAAACACGTATAAAAGTATTTTTCTTTTACTTTAACTGCACTATATTCCTTTTTTGAAACACAAAGGGACGAGGTATTAGTCCCCGTCCCTACTCATAATAAATATCGACATCCTGAAACACAGGAATTCACCTCGTTTCTACAATCTCACCATCACTTCCGTCCCATCTTCAGCTTTCACGTTAACCAACTCTAGACCTTTATTCTTTTTCAGTTCTTTGATAATACGCTTGAGTTCTGTTTTATCTACGGAGGGAATGGTAAAAGATATATTTTTCTTTTCCAGATGAGGTTTAGACCATTTGTTTGCATACCGAATCAACAGTTTCGAGGTGAAAATGGAAACACCTACGTTTAAGAGAACATAAGGAACAGGTATCGTGAATTTTGCTTCATCTGTTTTCACCTTTACATGTAGCATGTTCTGCACCCTTTACTCGATAACTACGGAGACAGTATCACCGTTTGCTGATTTCACATCAACAATTTGGCCGTCCAGTTCATTTTCGATTGCTTCTAAAATCAAATCGATATCGATATCTTTCACATATTGTTCAGACTGAGGAATCTTGGAAGCGATGTTGTGACCGGCCGATAAAACGACCTTTACCAGCTTGATCGGAAGGTTTACATTTACGTTGTCATTATCAGTAGAGATGACGCGTATCTTTAATGTTTTGTCCATGAAGCCGGCAGTCTTCTGGGAAGTTTCACTTGGTTCAATCGAAGCGCTCTGTTCCTTTTCTTTTAGAACGTGAATTAATTCAGCGCCCTTTTCCGCATCAACCTGGCCTTCCTGGACCATTGCCAACACTTTTTCAATCTCATTTTTCATTTCACATTCCTCCTATTCATCTTTTAAGATTTTGATTGCTTCATCTGCGGAGATTTCTCCCCTTTCCAGCATCATGACGACCTTTTTCTCGTCTACTTCCTTCTTCTTCTTTTGTTCATAACCCAATG
Source organism: Sediminibacillus terrae (assembly GCF_009602435.1). Classification (GTDB taxonomy): domain Bacteria; phylum Bacillota; class Bacilli; order Bacillales; family Amphibacillaceae; genus Sediminibacillus; species Sediminibacillus terrae. The sequence continues at coordinate 109,270 of NZ_VZDQ01000025.1, read as the reverse complement.
CGGATGCAATGTCATTCAGCTTGCCACGAACGGTTGGGTAGGAAATTCCAAGTTCTTTTTCAACCTCTTTAATATTGCCTCTGCATATGAGAAAAACTTCAACAAAACGAAGCTGCTCTTTCGTTAATGAAGCAAACTTGAATAACTCGAATTCGTTCTCGATGGTCGTCTGGCAATGTGCACAATGCAGTTTTGTAACCGTGAGTTTTTGAGAACATACAGGACAATTTGTAAGTAGTGGATGAGCCATATCTGATTCCTTTCTTTTTGTTTAATTTGATTATATACAACAAAATTAATAATGTAAACTTAAATTGTTTATATATTTAATTAAATAATTAATTTTATTGATTTTTATTTTTATTTTTTCAATCGATGATGTTTAAATTTAAAATATACTCCATGCACTCACGAGATTCGGCTGATTAAGCGGAAAGCAGAAACTTAATCATCCTGTTTATAGACACAAAAAAGATGCCTATGACAAACACAAAGCCCTGTACAGAGACAGCTAAAAAAAGAATCCTTTATAACCAGCAAATAATTGTCCACCATACCTATCAAGTGTAGATTGAATGAATGAAATCAGTCCCGTTTTATCATCTGTCTTCACGTATTCCTTTGTATATTCAACCAGTTTATCAGACAAATCTTTATCATATGATTTAAGGTTTCTAGCAACCCACTTCCCTTCCCCAAACCAATTGCCGTCCACCCTTAAAACCAGTTCGGTTAACGTATGGATCAACTTATTTAAAATAAATAAACTTTCTTCAAAATCCTCTGAAATTCTGAAGTCTGACAAATAATCTGTGATCTGATACCTCGCTGCATTTATTCTGTCCTCATCCCAAAGTTGCGGGCCCTGTTCATAAAGTTCTTTTGCCTCTCTTTGCAGTTTCTTTCCATCCCCATGTTTATCTTCTATAAGTACACCTTCGGCACACATTTTAAGGATGGTGGGCATCCCTTTATATCTAGCTGTTTGAAATTCCAACTCAAGAGAAAAAGCTGTATAAATAAATGCTTCGATTTTCCACCCTAGAAAATGAAAACATTCAAGTCTTGGTGTTTCTGTTTCATCAATGATAATGAAGTCAATATCCGATTCTGTTGTCACATTTCCATAAACAGCACTTCCACCTAACAAAGCTACATCTGACTCAGGAAAGTGTGAAACGATAAACTGTTGAGCTATCCGCTTGATCGACTCTCTCATATAAACACCTCCCATACCAGGATATTCACCTAAATGATTGGTGTTCTAAAAGGCATTATCTATCTGAAAAGTCCTGAATCATTTTCGCTATAGATTTTCGTCCTCCCTTTTTAACTTTCCACTGTTTTTCAGCATATTATAGATCGACTATGTATATTTGGCTCATAAATGGAAAAGGATTCTGGCTTTACCCAACTGATTGATATATGGACTGGTACACGCCGGACAATTGTACGGTTTCCTTGAAAGGTTTGTCGCCTGTTATCCAGTCCTTACTTTGTACTTAAAAACAAAGGGCCCTTGTGCAAGTTAAAACCACAGGTCCTTATAAAAGTAAATGGATATGGGAGTGTTATTATGGGAGCTATCAAGGGGGCAGAATTTCTTGACCGCATCAATTCGCTGAAAACTGAAATTTGGCTAGATGGAAAAAAGGTTCAGGGAAAAATCTCTGAGCACCCCGCATTCAAAGGAATCCTTCAGACAAAGGCTTCCCTATATGATATGCAGCATGACCCTGAATTGAAAGATGAAATGACTTTCTTTTCACCGAATACAGGGGATGCTGTCGGGCTTTCTTTCTTGCAGCCCAAAACAAAAGAGGACTTAATCAAAAGACGAAAAGTAAGTGAGCATTGGGCCAGGAAAACGAAGGGCTTTATGGGAAGAAGTCCTGATTATCTCAATTCCGCTGTGATGAGCTTCGCTTCCTCATCTCCTCTGTTAAAAGGAAAAGTCAATTGTTTTCCAGAGAATATCCGATCCTTACATGAAATGGCTATGGAAAAAGACCTTTCGTTCACCCATACATTTGTCACCCCTCAAGTAAATCGTTCCATTACCTACTCTGAGTCCTCTGAGGAAGAACCCATCGTCGCCCGGGTGATTGATCGAAACGAAGAAGGAATAATTATTAAAGGCGCACGCCTTTTAGCTACTCAAGGCGGGTTGACCGACGAAGTGCTAGTTACTAGTACTCCTAATTTTTTACTGGATGAAAATGAAGCTTTTGCCTTCTCCATTCCGTCAGATACGAAAGGTTTAAAGTTTATTTGCAGAGAGTCATTTGTGGGCGGGGAGTCCCTTTTCAATCACCCTTTAAGCTCTCGATTCGAAGAGATGGATACCATCCTTGTATTCGACAATGTATTCGTACCGTGGAATCGGGTATTTTATTATGACAATGGAGTTGCAGCCGCTGAATTCTCATCCCAAAATTCTTTTCATACTTTTACAGCCCATCAATCCTTGATCAGACGAATTGTCAAAACCGAATTCTTTCTAGGGCTGGCGGAGCTTCTCGTACAAACAATCAATGTGAGCGAGTATCAACATATCCAAGATAAGCTGTCAGAAATCATCGTTGGTCTTGAAACAATGAATGCTCTATTGGAGAAGGCAGAAAACGATGCAGCTTTGGATAAGTGGGGGACCATGCGTCCAAGTGATGTTCCACTGCAGGTTGCCAATAACATCTTTCCCAAAATTTATCCTCGCTTCACTGAAATTGTTCAATTAATCGGGGCCAGCGGACTGGTTGGATTACCTACGGAAAACGCCTTTCATTCCTCGATCCGATCTGACATCGATCAGTATCTCCAAGCCGCAACGAAGAACGCAGAGGACCGGGTGAAAATATTCCGGTTGGCCTGGGACCTGACCATGAGTTCGTTCGGAACGAGACAAACTCAATTTGAAAGGTACTTTTTTGGAGACCCGATCCGATTATCAAGCCGCCTGTACAAAGCCTATCCACTTGCTGGTTATGTGAAGGAAGTCGGTGGTTTTTTAGGATTGGAAACGGATGAATAATAGTGAATTTTATTAAAGATTTTTTTATAAGGTCACGTACTCTTTCATGTTTCCACTGATTTGAAAGAGTTTTGTGAAACGTTGTCGTAATTATCTTATCGCTTTAGGTTATGCACGGTTTACATCAGGCTTGCTTTCTGACATACCTTATCTTCTTTGCTTTTTTAGCATGAAAAGAATTATTGTATGAAAAAAGCCAACAAACCTGTTTAGAATGTTTGTTGGCTTCATGGAACCGACCCCTTGTGAATGGAGGCGTAATGTCCAGTTTCTTCATCGAACGGAATAAACAGTCCGGATGCAAATCAAGCAAATAGACGGAAGGACTTGATCTAGTGGGATTTCGTTATAGCACCACAGCAGCCAGCACACCAAAAATAAACAGAGGGGTGTTGTAATGCATGAATGTCGGTACACATGTATCCCATATATGGTGGTGTTTTCCATCCGCATTCAACCCAGAGGTGGGACCTAACGTACTATCGGAAGCCGGCGAGCCTGCATCTCCCAATCCTGCAGCCGTTCCAATCAAAGCCGCAGTAGCCATCGGTGAAAAACCGACTTCCAAACAAATCGGCACGAACAGCGCTGCAATAATCGGAATGGTGCCGAAGGAAGAGCCGATCCCTATCGTTACCAATAGCCCAACAAGCAACATCACCACCGCAATAACAAGATGACTGGTGCCCAGAAACTGGGAGGCTGAAGTAACAAGTGCTTTGATTGCGCCTGTATCTGTCAAGACCTTTGCATAACCTGAAGCAATCAGCATGACAAATGCAATCATCCCCATCATATGAATACCTTCGTTCACAAAACGATCCCCGTCTCTAAACGGAACGACAACGAGGGCGAACATGAAAACAATTCCTGTGAGCGCCCCCAAAACCAGAGACTCGGTAATCAATTGAACAACGAGGGCGGCGGCAATAGCTATTAATGTAAGGAAATGATGTTTTGAAAACACAAGTTGTTCGTGTTCCACCGACGCAGCAATCTCCCCTTCTGCTAACGGGGAATCACTTATTGCACTAAGTTCCCTGTCTTTTCTGTAGGTAATAAATATGGCAAATAGTAAACCGGCAACCATACCAACACCCGGAAGGATCATCGCTTTTGTAACAGTTGAAAGTGCTACGTCCATGCCATTAGCAGACATTTCACTTACGATGATTCCCTGAAAAATCAACCCAAAACCAGCTGGTATCGTCAAATAAGGTGCTTTCAGACCAAAAGTCAACGCCGCTGCCACACCGCGTCGGTCCACCTTCATCTTGTCAAACAGATGCAACAACGGTGGAATAAGTATTGGAATAAACGCAATATGGACTGGTACGACATTCTGAGATAAACATGCTGCTCCGGCAATCACTAGTAAAAGGATCGAACGTTTTCCGCTTATTAGTTTTACAAGTCTTTTCACCAAAAAACCGACGATCCCGGAAAAACCGATCATTACAGCGAAAATCCCCAACAAAATATAGCTTAATGCGGTATCGGCCAACCCGCCCATGCCGGAAATCATGAGATTCGTTGTCTCTGTCAAGGAGAGACCGGTCAGCAGTCCGGCTGTCTCAGCAGCTACAATAATGGCAAATATGACATTCACCCGCATTAAACTTAATGCGATGAGAACAAGAACTGAAATAATAACAACCCATTCCATTAACCTTCCCCCTTATGACTTCTATTCAGAAATTGTAATACCACATGCGCTGCAATCCGGCTTGTCATGTTACGAAAGTCAATCGTCGGATCAATTTCAACAATATCGATGGCACGTACAGATTTTTCACCTCCAAGATAATGCACCGCCTCCAGAAGCGTTTCGCTGTCCATGCCTCCTGGGCCGATTGCGGGGCACCCGGGAGCAAACGCCTGGTCCAATACATCCATATCAACGGAAACATAGATCACATCGACTTTTTCTTTCAAACGATTTACGCTTTCTCGTAAAATATCAGTGATGTTGCGCTGTCGCACATCCTTCATCGTATAAATGGATACACCGTGGTCCTTCCCGTAATCATGGTATTCGCGGCTATTTGAAAAGCTACGGATGCCGATTTGGACGAGATTTTCTCCTTTTAACGTACCGGACTCTATTAGATTTCGGAAAGGCGTACCGTTGGAAGGCCCCCCATCTATTAAATTCCGCAAATCATGATGGGCATCGAATTGAATAACGCCGACTGTTCCCCTTGCTTTGGAAAAAGCTTTGATACTCGGGGAGCTTATCGAATGGTCACCTCCGAAAATGATCGGAGTCATTTCTGTCTGTGATCGGAATACTTCATAAAATGCATCTTCAATGCGTTGCTGGGATTTAATCAGGTCCGTCACGTGCATGTTCACGTCGCCAAAATCATGTAATTGGATAGACTTCAGATCCACATTGTCCTCAATGGCATATGTGGTGTAGGAAGAAAAAGCGGAACGGATGGCCCCGGGTGCACTCGCCGCACCAGAATGACTGATAGACGGCTTGGAAAGCGGGGCACCAAGAACACCAAAGCCTTTCACTTTTTCCCCATTCCATGGCACGATGAGTTCGTGCGCCTTTGTCACTTCGCTATCTTTGAAAGTCGCTTTTCCCGCAGGGCATAAATAGGGGATGTCAGCCATGCCAACCACCTCTTTCAAACACTTTTTCACCGTTTTTCCATACAGTGTTAACATGATTCACTCCATAGTGATATGGAATATACAAGTAGTTTGACGCATCCCAGATGACGATGTCCGCAGCTCGGCCCACAGCAATTATTCCTGCTTGATCCCCGCGGCCGATTGCATGAGCCGCATTCACTGTTACCGCATGCCAAATTTCTTCCGGAGTCATTTTCAGGTTTAAGGCAGCCAAATTCATAATGAATTGCAAGTTTTCGGTTACGGAACTACCCGGATTGAAATCGGTTGAAAGTGCAACCGACACACCTGCTTCAATCATGTCTCTCGCTCTTGCGTGCTTTTCTTTCCCAAGATAAAACGAAGTTCCGGGAAGCAATGTAGCAATCACGTTGTTTTCCGCAAGCATTTGGATGCCTTTATCGCTTGTGCCGACGAGGTGATCAGCTGAAACCGCCCCGACTTGCGCAGCCATTTCCGCTCCCCCGAGAGGATTAATTTCATCGGCATGAATTTTAACCTCGAACCCGGATTCTTTTGCTTTTTGTAAATACTCACGGGACTGCTCCACACTGAAAACACCCGTTTCACAGAAGATATCAACAAATTCGGCAAGGTTTTTTTCTTTGATTTCGGGAAGCATTGCTATCATTTCATTTAAAAACGTATCAGGGTCGTCTTTATAATCTTCAGGTATCGCATGGGCGCCCAGGAAGGTCAAAACCACATCAAGTTTGTGCTCCTCCTGAAGTTGTTTCGCAACCCGCATTTGTTTCATTTCCGTTTCATAATCAAGCCCGTATCCGCTTTTCGCTTCCATGGTTGTAATTCCATAGCTCATCATCCGGTTGAGATGAAATCTTGCTTTTTCGAGCAGCTCTTCCTCCGGCGTTTCACGTGTCGATTGGACGGTTGAAAGAATGCCTCCGCCCTGTTTTAAAATATCAAGATATGGCACGCCTTGTTGTTTCAACGCCATTTCGTGCTCACGTGATCCGCCGAATACGAGATGTGTGTGCGGCTCGACGAGTCCTGGTGTCACTAATTTTCTTTGGCAGTCAATTTTTTCTTTTGCCTCGATGTGTTTTAAGTCATCTGTTTTTCCAACAGCAATGACCTTGCCGTCTTTGATAGCGACTGCACCGTCCTCTAAAACATCGAGTTTGCTCATATTTTGGCCTTTCACCGGCCCCTCGCTGCCATCCATCGTTAACAGTTGACCAATTTGATATAACAGTATATCTGCTTCTTGTGTCACTCTTCTCCACTCCCTGTAAAAGATAATGGGAAGCAGACAGTATTCTGGACTGTCTGCACTCCCGTCATGTCTATTCCATCATTGGTAAATGAACACCTTTTTCTTTCGCGGTTTGAATCGCAAGATCGTAACCGGCATCAACATGGCGGGCAATACCCATACCCGGGTCTGAGGTGAGGACTCGTTCCAAACGTTTCGCCGCTTCTTCTGTCCCATCGGCAACTATAACCATGCCCGCATGCATTGAATACCCCATTCCGACACCGCCGCCGTGGTGGACGGACACCCAGCTGGCCCCGTTTACACTGTTGATCATAGCATTTAAGATCGGCCAGTCGGCAATAGCGTCACTGCCGTCCTTCATCCCTTCTGTTTCTCGATTCGGTGATGCAACCGAACCACAGTCAAGATGATCGCGGCCTATGACGATCGGTGCTGAAATTTCACCAGATGCGACCATTTCATTAATGATTTTTCCAAACTTTGCTCTTTCTCCATAACCGAGCCAGCAGATTCTGGAAGGAAGTCCCTGGAAAGATACCTGCTCCCTTGCCATTTTGATCCACTTGCATAGGTGTTCGTTATCGGCAAACTCTCTTAATATCACTTCATCTGTTTTATAAATATCTTCTGGATCACCCGAAAGCGCAACCCAGCGGAACGGACCTTTTCCTTCACAAAACTGCGGGCGAATAAATGCCGGGACGAACCCAGGAAAATCGAACGCACTTTTGAGACCTTCGTTATACGCTTCTTGCCGAATGTTGTTCCCGTAATCAAACGTAACAGCACCCGCCTTTTGCAACTCAAGCATCGCCTGAACGTGGTCTTTAATGCTTGATTTCGCTCTTTTCAAGTATTCGTCAGGATTGGCTTTTCGAAGCTCTTCGCCTTCACTAAGGGACATCCCTGCCGGCAAGTAACCGTTTAACGGATCGTGTGCAGAGGTTTGATCTGTCACAAGATCCGGAACTTCACCGCGACGAACGAGTTCTGGCAAAATTTCAGCGGCATTGCCGAGAAGGCCGATCGACAGGGGTTTGCCTTCATGCATTGCTTCCTTCGCCATCGTGAGCGCTTCGCTCAAAGACTCTACCATCAAGTCACAATATTTCGTATCAATCCGGCGCTGAATCCGCTTTTTATCACATTCAATGGCAATGACCACCCCTTCATTCATCGTGACAGAAAGAGGCTGAGCTCCACCCATGCCACCGAGACCTGCTGTAACCGTCAACGTCCCTTTAAGTGAGCCGTTAAAATGCTGGCGTGCTGCTTCCGCAAACGTTTCATATGTTCCTTGTAAAATACCTTGTGAGCCGATATAAATCCAGCTCCCGGCCGTCATTTGGCCGTACATCATTAAGCCTTTTTTTTCAAGGTCGCGGAACGTTTCCCAGTTTGCCCACGCAGGAACAATATTTGAGTTGGCAAGCAATACACGCGGCGCATCGGTATGTGATTTGAATACGGCAACTGGTTTTCCGGATTGGACTAGCATCGTTTCATCATTTTCAAGCGTCCTTAACGTTTCGACAATTTTATGATAGCTTTCCCAGTTGCGGGCCGCTTTTCCAATCCCGCCATATACCACAAGTTCTTCAGGCTTTTCAGCCACTTCCGGATCGAGATTGTTCATCAGCATCCGATAAGCGGCCTCCTGAATCCACCCCTTCGTATTTAATGTGGTCCCCCTTGGTGCACGAATGTTTGTTTTTACCTCTGCCATGACCATCTCTCCCTTTATATGAATTGTTTTTCTTCACTTACTGGATGTAAAATCGAATCCCAATTTCCTTGTTTCATCCATAATGCAACAGACTCAATATCTTTTGAAAAGGCACGGTCCTTTGTTATGGATTGGACAATCTCGCGCCCTTTCCGGTATATCCTCTGTGTTCGTGGGGCCATGTGTTGGACACCCCGAAACTCTGAAGCCTGTAATGCACAGATCATTTCAATCGCTACAACTCTTCTTGTATTGGCAATGATTTGCATAGCGTGTCTGGCCGCGATCGTTCCCATGCTGACGTGGTCTTCCTGGTTAGCTGATGACGGAATCGAGTCGACGCTGGCTGGATGTGCAAGTGTTTTGTTTTCAGACACGAGGGAAGCCGCGCTGTATTGCATGATCATCGCTCCAGATTCCAGCCCCGGCTTAGCGCTTAAAAACGCCGGCAAATCGTTTAACTGGGGATTGACTAGCCGTTCAATACGGCGTTCCGAAATGTTGGCAAGCTCGGCAACTGCAATCCCTAAAAAGTCCATGGCCAATGCAATCGGCTGGCCGTGAAAATTGCCGCCTGAGATGATTTTCTGGCCGCCTTCAAAAATGAGTGGATTGTCTGTGGCCGCATTGATTTCGATTTCGAGCTTATCCTTTACATAGTTAAGGGTTTGCCATGTTGCGCCATGTACCTGAGGAATACAGCGTAGTGAATAAGCATCCTGGACCCGGATTTCCCCTTGCCTGGTAATAAGATTGCTTCCATCTAGATATCGACGCATCCGTGCTGCCACGTCAACTTGTTCCGGGTACCCTCTTGCGAAATGGATATCTTCGTCAAACGCATCAATGATCCCGCGTAACCCTTCCATCGTCATGGAAGCAGCCGCTTCGGTTTGCAGTGCGAGTTTTTCCGCTTCCAAATAAGAAACGACTCCCACCGCTGTCATGGCTTGCGTACCATTAATCAGAGCCAGGCCTTCTTTCGCGGTTAATGTAATCGGCGTAAGTCCGACAGTGCCAAAAGCTTTCATTGTCGGCATTCTCTCACCTTTATAAAACACTTCCCCTTCCCCGATTAAAACCAATGCCAAGTGTGAAAGAGGAGCAAGGTCACCGCTGGCTCCAAGTGAACCTTGTTGGGGAACAACGGGATGAACATGCTCATTCAGTAAAGCTAACAGTTTTTCTATCAGTTGTTTTCTTACACCCGAATATCCCTTCAGAAGCGCATTCGCCCTAAGCAATACCATGGCACGGCTGACGATTTCGGAAAACGGTTCGCCGACACCGCAGGCATGGCTGCGAATCAAATTCAATTGCAGTTCTTCGACATCTCCTTTTTCGATTAACACGTCACTCATCTTTCCGAATCCGGTGTTGATTCCGTATACGGTTTTTCCTTCGTTGACTACATTCTCTACTGCTTGGCGGCTTTTGCTGACACATTTCCAGCTCTCTTTTGAAGCCTGCACTTTTTCCTGATCGTACAAAACTTGTTTGACATCATCTAACGTTAATGAATGTCCTTCCAATGTAATCATTGTATGCTCCTTTCCTTTACAGTAATAAAGTGGATATAAAAAGGGGCTGTACCGAAGAAAATTTGATTTCTTCGGTACAGCCCCCTATTGGCTAATATCTATGGGCTACATTATATGTGATTGATTCCCAATCCAATGGTTTCGTGCTCCAATCCCTTGACAGGAGCACCAATCGTTCCATAAAGCGCAATGGCCAACCATTCGCCTTCTTCTTCGTTGTCGTACGGGTTTCCCCGCACAAGCGCGAATCTTAACCCGACCGTCCGTAATATTGTACCCAACTGGACTTGCCCGCGGGTCACACCGTGAAGCGCTTCGATGATCGCATGGTACAAAGCGTGCAATTCCCTGTAAAGATCGGCCTTGATAATACCGTTTCTTTTCGCCGCTGTTTCGATAGCTGCAACGACCTTATGTGAATCCATCGAACCTACTTTCCCTGTACAAAACTGCCACTTTTGACGCTCAATTTGCTTATTAAACTCAGGATCGTTTTCAAATTGTTCATTTAATACCAACAACATCGCCTGCTTGCCAATTCTTCGGTCAACCTGTAAAAGCAAGTTCGATCACTCTCTTCTAATATCTAAAGAACTACCATTATTGTAATCGCTTACATAAATGATGTCAAAGTATTTTTTTGAAAATTTTGTTGATTGACTCGGCTTTGTCTTTTACTTCTCTTGAACTTGTTGGGCCAAAGTCAAAAACTTGTACGGAGTTACTCTTCTATTTTCGTATTGTTTTTTTCCATACAATACAAATATTGCATGTAAGCCCTCAGTCTTCGTACCATTAAACAATTAGAAAAATGTTAAAAACACCCGTTTCAACGACCAGAGTTTATATTAGTTTCTTGAAAAGATTCAAAGCCAGCAAGCCTATCCACACAATTTGGGCAAACGCCACATGGGGTTGTACTATTTGCTTGGCAAGAATATGTGTGTGCAATTGGAACATCTAAATCGATCCCCAGCTTAATGACATCTGCTTTGGAAAAGTCTCTAAAAGGCATTTCTATTTGTACAGTTCCATATTCGGAAAGCATTCCAGATAATTTATCAAAAAACTCCTTTGAACAATCTATTTCTTTAGCATGGTTAGAATTAATAAACGCTGAATAAACTTCCCCTATTCCCATTGTCTGTGCGACTGATGAAGCAATTGATAAAAATAATAGGTTCCTATAAGGTAGATATAAGTCGTCGGCACTGACCTCATCTAACCATAAATTGGGTTCTTTTATCATTCTTGACTTTGAACCTTTAAATATGTCCTCTATGTTAATCACTTTTATATGAGATAGCAATTTTGGCGGCAAAACATCTAATAATGTATTAAATTCGGTGTCCGCAAAATGCTGACCATACCTGAGGAAGACAGGCATTATTTTTTTACCTTCTGCTAGTAATTTATATGCTAAGACAGTTGAATCTAATCCCCCGGAAGCAAGTAGGAGTGCGTCATACTTTTCAATCGGATCAAAGTCTTTTTTTCCCAATACACTAAACACTGTGTCAATCAACTCATTCATGGAGTGCACAATAAAATCTGCAGATTTCTTGAGGAACAGATTTCTAACTTGTTTATAGGGATCAAATACAATTACAGGTTTACCGCTTTTAGCCATGTAACCTATCTCTACATAGGTTCCAGGATCATCATTTAATATTACCGCGATCAAAACAGAAGACTTTTCAAGCAAAGCTATATCTTTTTGAAATGCTACCTGTTGTTGCTCCTCTGGTTCACTACCAGTAATTATGCCATTTTCAACCACAGGCCTGTGTGGAATAAAGTTGTGATATTTTAAGTTATCATGCAATTCTTCAATTAATCTGGTATCAATATCTGGAAAATCAGGACCTGCTATATAGATATGATGCTTTTCCCTTTCCCCCCACGATAATCTTTTCGCAGGAAGTTTTTCAATATCATTAAAATTTAAATTTAAAATTAGATCCTTAAATTCCTCAAAAACAAAAGTACTGGCATAAAGCATTGCAATATAGGAAGCAATTTTTAATGCTAATCCGTTTGTTCTTTGACCTTGTTGAGATAAAAAAACGGCATTAAAACAATCACCAACCCCAACTGAGTGGACTGTCTCAGTTTTAAACGCTGGTGCTTCTTGCCATGTTTGTTCTTTTGTATCGTAATAAGTTGAACCACCTCTATTTTCTTTTAGTAAAAAAGAATTTGTGTTTGCCCCTAGCGTAGAGCCGACTAAATTTGTCACTGAGAAGTTGTATTGTTCAAACAATGTTGATGAAGTTGAAAGAATGATTGTACTAAACTTGAAATTATATGAAATCATTTTTTCAAGGGACTTAATCCCATATTGAACATCAATGTGTAGATTCCCATTAAAATTTTCGAACGCAGGAAAAGTATGTTCAATACTGTATTTGCCTGGATAAATTAATATATCTGATGGTTTGTACTCTTCAATAATTTGGATTAGTTGCTGATGGTAAACCGCGACTTCAGCCTCCCCCCTTAATATATCATTATAACCTTGGTCTCCATTCTCTGCAGATTCTTGAATGTTCATGATGTTTGGAGCCCCGTTTATTTCGCCCACAATAAAAGTTTGTTGTGCATTCAATTCATTCCCAAATTTTTGAACATTTTCATATAAATATCTAGGTGCTATAGCGGCTAAAGCATAATCACAATTAATGGCACTAAAAGCTCTTGCACTATGGAATATACCACCAAGCCTTAATGGTGATTGCGAAATGTCTAAATGCACATCAGTAAATACCTCACCAAGAATCAAAAAACGTTTTTGTGGTTCATTCATGTGCATTTAAATCCACCTCCACTTTTGGAATAGGTCTTAAAGCACTATAAACTACATGCCCTCTGTAACTAAATCCTTTTCTCATACACGCTAGCAAGCTACTGTACTTACTAGGTAAAAAACCGATTTCTTCACCGGTTGTTTCAGCCAATATAACCAAGCGCCCATTTTTTAATTGGTCGCTCAATAAGACCGGTTCCATTAACGCTGGAACATCTCCATGTACATTTAAATATTCTGACCTTCCAACTTCCTCAATCCCTACGTTTTTTCTTTCCATACGACACATGTCTCTGGTTGGATCAGTATTTCCTGGATAATTTCCAAAATTACCAACGCCCGAACTACCCATAATGATTTAGCCCCCTACATTTTTTATAATAGAGTATTCGGCAAAATTTGAGTTAATTCCTTCCTAATTAGGAATTTCTATCAAATTATACATTAATATCAAATAATTCCAACTTTTTTCTACTGTATATCATTTTTCCTGTTAACGTACTATCTGTTTCAAGTATATAGGGTAAAAGGTATGTAAAACTTTCTGGAGTATTATCATAGGAATATATTTTCTCTGTTTCTACCCAATCTATCTCGCCTTCCTCAGAGCCACATAGGCTCCCTGAAAATTCTTTAGTGTGAAATAACATTAGCACATCACTACTTTTTTGGTTCTCATTCGTCACTGTTAAAATCCCTCTAAAATTTACATTATCTATGTCTAGACCTGTTTCCTCTTGGATTTCTCTTTTACATGCTTCTATGGGAGATTCATATGTCTCTACTTTCCCGCCAGGTGCGTTCCATAATCCCTTAAACGGTTTCTTTACTCGTTTTTGTAAAAGCAATTGACTATTGTTTTCAACAAAACACATGGTAAATATATTGCTCAAATTATTCACCTCGAAATAGTTTTATATATTCTTAAGGTATCATGCAACTTAGTCATGTCAATCTAAAATTGTTAACAGAACTTTAAATTTATCCTAACCCATAAAATTAATTTAAAAAGACGAGCGGTAGCTCTTTTTCATTCTCTAATTAAACTTGTTTGCAGATGGCGAACTACTCGCACTAAAATTCGGGATCGCATATTATCCAAAAGGAAATTTTCCTGGATGCAGATAAAAAATACTTTGACATGGAAGTACAAGTAACAATTGTCAGCCATTCAATCCATAAACTAGAAACTTAGGATATACCGTCTCCATCTCTTCGAGGCTTCTCCTTTAAGCTGAAGTGGCGTTCTCTTTTTGAAGAATGACTGAGTCGCTTCTACTTTAGTGTTGCCTTTTTCCAGCTTTACGCATTGCAGTACAGTCCGATTATAAAAGCGGTTTATGACATATAAATTATATCCACACTACACTTTATTATTGATTGAAGCTGGTATTGATATGGTTGGCTGTAACATCTTTAAGAATGCTAGCATTTTGCTATTCTAAATGAAGCTAAAAAATTGTCCACTAATCCTCCTTTTTATATCAAGGAATTAGTCATACGGTTTTATCGTTTTCTATTACAGAGTTTGATGAGCTGTGCAGTAAATATATCTGGTTGATTTTTTGTCTTACTTACCCATCAATAACATCCCAACTATAACTCGATATGAGAAAAACCTACCCGTTTGCCTGAGTATGGAAAAATAAAGGAGATTTTTACTTTATGTAGAATAATTATATATAACGGAGGGAGTCTATATGGAAATAAAATTACAGCTTTCTGATTTATATTTGGGCAATATAGATGCAAAGCATGAGTTACTAAGTAATACTGAGGATGAACGCATAAGGTTTAAAGATTCTTTTTTTATGCCGGAGAATATTATACTTAATGATTATTTTGATGGGAGAAAATTCTTTGTTACTGGTTTAAAAGGTACTGGTAAAACAGCGTTGCTCAGATATATGGCCATAAATGTAGAAAATGAATTGAATGCCCAAACTTCATTTGTCTTATTCAAAAGTGATATTAAAGAACAAGATAGAAAAGATTTTTCAAAAGCAGCAAGAACAGTTGTTGCTAATAATAACTCAGAAAAGATGGATACTACTGACAATGATTATGAAGATGTATGGAGATGGTTTATACATCGTCAAATTGTAGAAGTAATTGAAAGTAGAAATCTAACTATCTTTGAAAATGATAAGAATTGGAAAAGGTATTCTACTTGTATTAAGGCCCCTAAACTTGGAGATGAGGAGTCTGGAATCAAAAAACTATTCCCCAAATTAAAAAGGGGAAATGTTGAATTAAATGCAGGACTAGACGGTGTTTCGGGAACATTAGGATTGGAGTTTGACTGGGAGGATAATAATCAAACTAAGGTTAGTTTTTCTAGCTTAGTAAAACAAGCAGATAATCTGTTTGAACGTTTGGTTTCTTCCAATGAAAAATTATTTATTTTTTTAGATGAATTAGAGTTAACATTGGGAGTTACAAAGCAATACATAAGAGATAAAAAATTGATTAGAGATTTAATTATCGCTATTAACGACTTTAACATTAAGTGTAGAAAGAAAAGATATAATATATATATAATAAGTGCCATTAGATCAGAAGTTTTAACTGCAGTTGAATCGTCTGGTAAAGAAATCAATAAAATTATCTCCGATTTCGGGACTCCGATTGTATGGCACCAGTCGGGAGGGAATATCTCTAATCATCCTATATTACAAATAATCTTAAAGAGGATTTTAGCGTCTGAAAAAATTCATGATTTGAACCTTGATGATTCTTATGAAGCAATTTGGAATAGATATTTCCCAACTAAAATTCAAAATGAAGAAACTCCAAGATATATACTTCATTTAACATGGTACAGACCTCGAGATGTTATACGATTACTCAATCTTGCACAAAAACAACATCCAAAAGCCACTAAGTTTACACACCAAGTCTTTGATGATGTCAGGAAACATTATTCCACGGAAAGTTGGGTTGAACTATCTGAGGAGTTAAGAGCGATTTATAACGAAAGGGAGATTTCAGGAATCAAAAGAATGATTTATGGAATAAAGAACCCTTTTACTTTTAACAATATTAGAAAACATGCTGAAAGTATTAGAGAAATGTATTCTGAAGTTGATGTTCTCTTAGAAAGGCATAAGATAGGAGAAATTTTATCATATGCATATAGAGTTGGATTGTTAGGGAATACAGGAGAAAAAGTGCGTTTTGCACACAGGGGTGACGACGAAATATTGCTCGAGAAAACTATAATGATTCATCGTGCATTGTGGGCATCATTATCAATAGAACACAATACTCAAAAATTGCAAAAAACTAGAGGATAGTTCCTATCAAAACTTGAGTAACCTCGAATAAAGAAGCTCTAGAAAATTCAAGAGCTTCTATTCTATTTTTCTTCGCTTAACTATTTTTAAAATCCCACAGTTTGGCCAGAAAACTAATACTTATAGAACAACCTTTTCACTATAAGGTAAGTTCTTACCCGTAATTATTTGTTGCGTAGTATATTGGTCTACTACACAATACAATAGATAATCTGACCTATCTGCTGAAGACTGATCTTATGATCCAATCTTTATATTGTACTGAATTATTATATGGTTTTATATCTTTTTATCTTCAGAAGTGTTCGAATGGTAAACAATCTGTTATCTTTAGTACACTTTTTGTAAGCTTAGTGTTAAAAGCTATGGTATAGATTTTCCAATGGGTATAATCAAGATTATTTTCTGATAATTTCGAAAGGCAAAATTAAAAATATGTATCTTCACTTAACCAAAAAAGCCGAAAAAAGAGACTCCTCATTAGTTTAATCAACTAATGAGGAGTCTCAATATTATTTCAAAATGCTACAAAATCCTTATATATCAATGGGTTGGACGGGCAGTCCAGCTACAAGGGCTAGTCGCTCGCGTCATAAGCAGTTCACCTTCAATGACCAGAGAACAAGTCAGTTTGCGGCAATCTGCTTATGCGGGTCGCGACTGGCAAGCCCTTATCGCTTTCTAATGTTACATCATGCCGCCCATTCCCTGAGTATATTATATACATAATTAAAAGAGGTGAAAGCACCTATTCTATCTGTGTTTTAAACGTTACGTTTAAGAATGAGATTAAATAAGCTATCAATATTTATGAACAGTATCCAGTCAATATCCAGTCATATAAGAACAGCGGTTAGAAGTAATGCAACCCATGGTTTCATCAATTTAAATACATACAAATAACTTATATAAACTGAAAAAGTGCACTTTACCAAATTAAACAGGAGTATAGGGTTTGTTAGGATAAATATGCTATTAAATAAAGGTTTAAGTATGACAAAAAATCGCTTCCCATTTTTAATTAGAATAAATACTTATCATTGAAAGTAAATAGTTTTACTTGTCACAGGTTAAACAAGTTTTTAAACGTCTGATATGTTTCTTCCTGCTCTTTTCGGGAACTCACTGGAGCTGTATCTTTCGCTAATTTATCCATTAAGGCGATATAACGATTGAGGATCATCATTTGCTGCAGAGCCATATGAACATGAATATTACGGACATTTTCGACTTTCATCCTTAGTCCTGAATTAAAATTTTTATTAGCCATTGTTTCTGCAGTATTCTTGAGTTCAATTAATATATTCTCTTGACTCATGCCTACGGAGATTTGGTGACAGTTTATCTGAACCGGTTCCCATTTATGTAAGTCATTGATTCCAATGGTTTCATTTTGAACGGGATTCATAAGCTCAACCATAACCTTCACATGGTTTTTCATGATCATGTATTGTTCTGTAGCTACCTGCTTAATTTCTGTGTTTTGAATGCTGCATATATACGATGCTAATTTATCCATTTCAGCTTTATGAACAGGTAGGTGTTCAGCCATTAAACTTAAGTCTATCATTTTCAGAATCATAACAGTCATTCCTCCTTACCTTCATGTGTATTCCTCCAGATTTGAATAATGACTGAAGAAGGAGTTAATTAATACAAAGGTTATTTTAATCTTTACCAGAGAAGATTTACTAGGAAACATAGCCACCACATTTGAGGTCTATGGTTATCTATTTTCTTTAGTAAAGGGTTTATTAACGGAAGGGTATAACAGGTTACTAAACCAGGCTAGGATTTGTTGGTGGTATAACCGATGGCAAAGTAAGTTAGCTCGTCAACCATTAACAGGGGCTGTCCTAAAGTCGTGAGTATACTTTTCCGGACAGCCCTTTGTTAACTATTTAGTGATGGCCTCCGCCATTTTTATGCTCGATTTCTAATTTAATGTCAATTACCCCCTGGGTTTCATAGGAGATATCATCGAGAGCACCTAAGATAAACCCGTGATTATAAGGTCCCCATGGGGCTTTCTTCAAAGACAGGTTTTACTTTTGCAAGATACCTATCGACGTTCTCTGTTATATCACCTTTCTCTAAAACCAGTAATGGTGCATGCTTTCCTAGATGCGCGAGCGGTGCGGTAACCAGTGAAAAAATCGGTGTTTCGGATGATATAAACGAGAAACCATGACCCGGATTATTAATGCCCCACCCGAACCCGTTTTCTCCATCTTGGAATTGGGTAAATTCGAGACCAGCTTCACTCGGGTTCTCTCCCTTAATCCTTGTAACATTCCCTAATTTTTTCAGTTCCTTTTCTACTTTTTCAGAAACAACCAAGGTGGACCTAAAATATACATATTAGGATTTTCTCGTTTTTTAATTGCATCTTTGGTAGATTCAGGTATCTTGTCTTCTGAAACATATAGGACAGGTTCCGGCATGTGAGCGATCCAATAGGTAGCTATAATTGAAAAATCCTTATCTTTATCATTATTGTTTCTTCTGATGCAAAGCTTGCCGGGTTATCATCATTTATTTGATCAATGGAATAATCTTCGAGTGCACTTAATACATTTTCCGAAACATCCCCCATTACTTTCACTTGTGTTCCTTCACTGTTCCCTTTAGGCTGCAGGCGAATGATTTCATTCATCGTAGATTTAGGAATGGACTCGTCGTTAATCAATAGAACCGGTCCGTTGTTCGGATGATGAATTAAGTCCGCGCTTGCCAAAGTCAACTGCCAGCTGTCCACTGCTGAAAAAATAATGGTCCCAGGACGGTTTTCTTCATGCGTTGCCGTCCATATCAGCTGAGAGGTCATGACTGCTAATTCCACCGGGGCACTTATCCAGTCTGGTAATGTTCTTGGTGCTTAAATATTTCAAGTTGTTCGTTGCTTGTTCATTATTTTTCTTTGGCATACCTGCGAATTGTTTTTTGTGTTGGTTTAATTTGATCATTTTATCACTTCTAAAAATTATAAGTGTATAGATTATATATAACCTGCTATGGAACAGGTGAACATCAAATAGGTGTTTACCTATATCTTCTTCGGGGGAACGACTAGATATAAAAGAAATGAAAGGGAAGGGAAGGAGAAGAATAGCATGCCTACACATATAGAGAATGCCCGTATTGATGAGGCGGCCACAAACAAAGAAAAAATAAAAATAATCTTGGTCTTGGCGCTCCCAGCAGTTATTGAAAACTTCTTCCAGACGATTCTGGGATTTGTAGATACGTACTTTGTGTCCCAGATAGGACTTGCGGAAGTTTCTGCCGTAGGTGTGACGAATGCTGTATTGGCTATTTATTTTGCAGTATTCATGGCATTGGGGGTGGCAGCGAACGTCTATATCGCCAATTTTTTAGGAGCGGAAAAGATAGAAAAAGCAAGACATATTGCTCAGCAGTCGATTGTTGTAGCAGCTATTTTAGGGATATTAACAGGTTTAGTGACTTTATTCTTTGCGGAGCCTCTGTTGCAGCTGATGGGAATAGAGGAAAATGTGCTTGCAGCCGGTTCCCTGTACTTCCGAATTGTCGCCATTCCATCAATTTTTATGGCATTTATGTTTGTCCTTAGTGCAATTTTGCGAGGAGCGGGAAATACGAAGGCACCTATGTATGTAGCTATAGTAGTCAACTTGATTAATGCAGGGCTGGATTATTTACTTATCTTTGGTGTCTGGTTTTTTCCTGAATGGGGGATTGCTGGGGCAGCGGTAGCTACAGTCACTTCCCGTATTTTGGGCTCCATCGGTCTGTTCTGGTATATTCAGAGATCTGATATGCTTAAAGTGCGCAGTGACTATTGGCACTTGGACAAAGACCACCTGAAGGAGCTGTTTGTCCTTGGAAGTCCGGCAGCTGGAGAAAGATTGATCATGCGGGCAGGCCAGATTGTCTATTTTGGGTTAGTTGTAGCGTTAGGAACGAATGTCTTTGCAGCCCATCAAATCGCCGGAAATATTGAAGTCTTTTCCTATATGCTTGGGTTTGGCTTTGCCACGGCTGTCACAATCCTTGTCGGACAACAAATTGGTGCCGGAAAGTATCAGGAAGCAAAATTATATGCGAAGTTAGGGGTTTATCTGGCTTTCGGAATCATGACCTTATTCGGGGCCATTCTTTTCTTTTTCGGAGAGTGGGCCGGTTCTTTCTTCACGGAGGATGAAACGGTTGTCAATAATATCGGCACAGCCTTGAAAGTTTCCGGTGTCTTCCAGCCGTTCTTAGCGGTTGTCATTGTCCTGACTGGAGCCTTTCAAGGGGCTAATAATACAAAATTTCCGATGTATTTAACAGGAGTCGGCATGTGGGCGGTTCGTACATTATTTGTGTACCTGTTAGGTATCAAACTTGGCTGGGGACTCCTTGGCGTATGGATTGCAATCGGAATGGATATCACTTTCCGTGCGATTGTGTTAGCCATTCAGTTCTCCAGGGACAAATGGGTGGCACGTAAAGAAGAACCGGAAGAAGATCCAGAATCTGATTGTCATCCTCAAACGACCAAAGAGGACCTGCCTTCATGCGTCAACAGTTATTAAACCACTTTCCATTGAACAAGATGGTTGTACAATCGTCTTGTTTTTTTACGTTAAAATCACCAAACACCACAGCAGATAGGAATCCTCACAATGCAGCGGAAAACTTTTGAGGAGTTCCTTATTTATTACCTATATATCAACAGCTTCATTTAACACAGCCAAAATTTAAGAGAGTTTAACTATGTTTAGGGTTATAGAATAAGATAAACTTTGCTTTCCCCATTACAACTTGTTTTTCATAATCATAACCCGTTTAAGTAATTACCTTGAATATCGATACAAATAGAATATACTTTTCCATGCTATTTAGATTAATAGACCGTCGAGAAATATTGACAGACTAAATCAATGGTTTGCTGAGAAGTTATTCTATTACTTCTATAACAGTAAACATGCCGCCTGTATCACCATCCGCGTTCATGGTATGATGAGGTTTATGACAATGAATCGGCCATTTGCCTATATTTTCTGCTGTGAACTCAACATCCCAGGTTTCACCAGCAGCCACATTAATAGTATTCTTCGTGAGTTGTGCAGATTTATCAATGCGGTTGCCATCAGCAGCTACCACTTTAAAGTCATCGCCATGCATGTGCATTGGGTGAGAATTGCCACTGAGATTGGTAAACCGCAGACGTATTGTTTCTCCTTTTTTCACCTGAATCGGTTTTGTATCCGGATAAGCTTTTCCGTTAATGGTGAACGTATTCGGCTCCATTCCTAACGGGTTGATTTCATAGGCTTTTGAATCTTCGCCTGCTCTTTCTGTCACTTCTTCCATCACAGAATGTTCTTCCTCACTCATTTCGGACGTTGGAGTCGCCATTTCCATATCACCATGACCTCCCGCGCCTTCAAGGGTCCATTCCTGAAGCATCATGACAATATCTCTGTCCACTTGCTGGTTCTGTTTTTTCGGCTGTATGACAAAAGCTCCTCCGAGCCCCATCAATTCTTGTTTGGACACATTGGTGTGCGAGTGATACATATAGGTACCAGACTGTTCGAGTGTGAAGGAATACGTAAAGGAATCACCTTGTTCAATGGTCGGTGTATTCTGGATAGAGGTTACACCATCCATGTCATTCGGAACCTTAAGGCCATGCCAGTGGACAGATGTTACTCCTGGGAGGTTGTTCGTCACCGTAATTTCAACCTTATCGCCTTCTTCTGCGATCAGTGTCGGACCCGGCGTGCTGCCATTGTATCCCCACGCCTTTCCCTGATAGCCACTGGTGAAAGTCTGTGTCACCGGTTCAGCTGTCAATTCAAAACGTTTGACTCCGTCTTCCTCTTCGCCGTGCAATGTTTCTACTCCTGGCGATTCGACCAGAGCCGATTTAGATGTTGATGCAGTTGCACCGGTATCGGATGTCGAAGCCAGTGATAATTGCCGGTATATAAACGTAGAACCCATGACCGCTAATGCAACCAAAATAATAATCCATTTTCTTTTCATAGTACTGTCCCCTTTTATAAGATTTAGCTCTATAAACGTAGCACGCATTTATTGAGAAACTGTGCATTATTTCCAGCATAGATGTGATAAATTTGTGACATCATTGAAATTAAGTAATATTGATAGAGGTGTTACCAGAAGGTGGTAATATATGCTAAATCAAAAGAATTCGCCCTCAAAAACCTTTCAATAAATCAAGAAGAGCATTTTCAATGACCCGCCTTTCTGCACAAAAAATGCATATAAGGGGGATACATTAAAAAGGTGAACTTTACAAACAACGGGGAAGAATGGGAGGAAAATAAAGATGAAAAATTTGAAGTTTCTTTTAATCGTATTATTTGTGGTTTTATTGCTTGTATTAGCTGCTTGCTCAGGGGGAAATGAAGGAGAGCAGCAGGAATCGTCGGACCAAAATGAAAACCAAACCGAAGAACCATCTTCAGATGAAAATACGGAGGAAAGTTCGGAAAGCCATGAAGGTATGGGGCACTCGGGATCCAGTGAAGTACCGGAAGGCCTAAAAGCAGAAGAGAACCCGGAATTTGAAGAGGGCAGTACAGCGATCATCCAGGAGGCTCATATGAGTGGGATGGAAGGAGCACAGGCTACGATTGTAGGGGCCTATGATACGGTAGCTTATTCTGTTTCTTATGATCCTACCAATGGCGGGGAACGTGTGGAGAATCATAAATGGGTCATCCATGAAGAAATTGAAGAGGCTGGGGAAAAAGCCTTCGGACCAGGAGAAGAAGTGACCCTTAGTGCTTCCCACATGGAAGGAATGGATGGAGCAGAGGCTGTCATTGATTCAGCTGAGGAAACTACCGTTTATATAATTGACTTTACTCCAACGGATGGAGGAGAAGAAGTCACCAACCATAAATGGGTTACAGCGAATGAACTTTCAGCTGAGTAGTACAATCTCAACCGGAAGATTTTCCAGGCGAAATCAAAAGATTTCGCCCTTTTTTATGGCTGATAAAGGTTATAGGTATGTAAAAAGAGAGTGTTACAGGATTAGAATTATTGACTTAGATGAAATTTTGCTTTTCTATAAAATCTTATACGCTTCATCTCGATTCATTTTTTTCTCCTTAGAAAATAGACATAAAAGAAAAGATAGATGTTTATCGTAGTTGCCTTACTATTATCATTACTATTGACAAGAAAGTTCCATACCTCTCCACCATAACCAGCGCATGGTCATCTCAATGGTTTTTGGTACAAATTGTAACGAGTCAAAGAATCTTGCTGTTAGTCCCCCAGTTCTATGAGTACAATTACATTATTACTCTTACATAGTATGGGTATAAATATTAATATATCAAGAAAAAAGCCTAGCACAAGTGCTAGGCTCAATTAATGTTCTATTAGTAAGGAATTTATGCAATGCTTTTACATGTATCCGGACATTTAAAGCATGCTTCGGTACATTTTTGACAACGGTCATGTTTTTCACATTAATTCCCACACACTTCGTAAATTCTCGCACAAGCTTCTGCTAGTTCGGAAACAAATGGACTTCCACTGGAAAGGGATTTCTCAAGGAAAGCACAAATATCTGCGCATTCGCGGTCCATACGAATACACTGGGCCATCATTTTCACTTTTCACGTCGTCTTCCTGAGACATGCATCATAACAATGGTTGCAGGATTCCATACACTCATGTAAAAATTGAATAGCGGACTAATACTGTTCATGTGACATTAACAAAGTCCTCCCTTTAAAACTTATTACATAGGTATGGTTCAGTGAACTATTGAGTGAGCAATATTATATCAGTGTTTCAATTCTTACATTTAAAAACGAGGCTAAACAAGCTTTCTATAAGTGAACATTCCGGTCATTAAAATAAGCTATCACTATTTAATTAGAATTCACTTTCTTCCCTTCGTCCCTATAATAACTTTCAAACACTTCAGCAAATGCATCAACTGAGTTATAGAGCTCTGTTAGATTATTATCAACACCTCCAAACTCTAAAAGTAGAGCTCTTTCAGTCAAATCTTGGTTATAAACCCCATTACCTTCAGATTTCGTTTTGACAAACACACCACGACTAATTCCAGGATAACTCCTTTCCAAAGCATTATGGAGTTTTGTAGCAATATCCAAGTTCTTTTCATAGTTCTTATTCTCTTTACCAACTACGAAAAAGAGTCGAGCGTAGTTGATACCATTAATATTTTTAGTTGTAATTGTGCCCGGCTGTGAATCTCTATGAATATCTATCAAGTATGTCAGCTTTTCATTCTGAGCAATAGCTTCTTTTACTAATCCTCTTGAATATTCGTAAGAGTGATTATAATTCCAATTCTGTTCT
Organism: Sediminibacillus terrae; assembly: GCF_009602435.1. Taxonomy (GTDB): domain Bacteria; phylum Bacillota; class Bacilli; order Bacillales; family Amphibacillaceae; genus Sediminibacillus; species Sediminibacillus terrae. The sequence goes on along the minus strand of NZ_VZDQ01000025.1, from coordinate 84,638 downwards.
TTTAATCCTTTGGTTACATCTAATTGATTATGATTAACACCTATTCCTTTGCTTTCTAATTCGTTCATTAACTTAGCTCCTACCGCAATGACATTGACGTCTTTATTCGTACTAGAGGCATCGGTAGAATCATCGCTCTTAATTAAAGGCTTAAATGCCTCCCAACTATGAGAATGGTAAATGTAAACCACTTTATCAGTTACTGTTTCCGTTTCTTTATGTGGGTTTTCCTCATTCGCCTTATCCACCTCTTCTTGTACAATATCTTGTTCATTTAACTGACCTTCAGAAGGTGGAGGCGATTCTGACGGGAGGTTCCCAATATCCGTTCCTTCACCGGCAATGACTATTTCAGTATGATACCTTTCTAAACCTGGAATTTCCCTCCCAAGTAAGCTACGAAAATCCCCAATTTCCACATTTGTTGCTAATTTCATCAAATCCATTGTTACTTTATCCTCGCTATATAAAATACCTAGGGGTTTTATCTCTTGTTGTATAAGAAACAGATAAACATTATCCGGGAGAATTTGCGAAATAGATTGCAGCGTCGGAGAATAGATATGTTTTTTTACAACACTGCTTGTCAGAATAGAAACCATCAAGAAACTGCATAGTATGGTAACTAAAGAAATCTTGAGAACAGTAAAAAAAGGACCCTTGTATTTATGATTATCGTTTGCCATTCCCCAACCGCCCTTCAACAGAAAGCTTATACTACTAACTCTATGCTGATGAAGGATAACTAGAATCTCTTATTTTTAATAGATTCAAATAATAAGAGTTGCTTATGCTCAGCAACGCCATAGAGGTGAGTACTATTAATAGTTCCCTTCCATACCTTTATACAGATTGCTTAATAAAAATAGTTTATACTCAATCTGTTTCTTACTTTCTATATGAAAATCCCAACATAAAAGACCTGCAATAAAAATACTCAAAAATAAACTCTCTTCCAAACATCATAAATTTAAATAAGATAAAAGCTGACCCGGATTCATGAATCCGGGTCAGCTTTTTTAATACTCATTGGTTATGTTCCATTTCTTTGAAGTTCTTGCTAGGCGCAGCTCCATTCGTACCATGCATGTTAATATACATCTCTTTTATTTCCTGATTCGTCATTTCCGGATGCATTTCTTCCACTAGATTTTTCGCCTGGCCAAAATTAATAACAGCATTTGACTCTAGCATCATTTGATGCATTCTATCCATGTCCATCATTTGAGCGCTTTTTTCTTGTGGCATTTCCATCTGCCCGCTTTTAGCGCTGACTCCCGTCACACCGCCAGCAGCAATTATTCCAAATGATAATGCTCCAATTATCAACTTTTTCATTTTTATCAGCTCCTTTTTGTTAATAAGCTTAGTATGAGATTAAATTATCAAGATTCTATGGAGAAGTGATTAAGATCTGTTAACAATATTGAATTTGCTCCATTTCTTACTTAATACTTTGTTTGACCAGCCGCCCATCAGCAGGTCAAGAAGCGAATGATTATTGCAATTTGCATCATGAACCAATTGAGGAGCTTCAAATAATACGAAGTATACCAGCGCCATCTATCCAACAAACCAATCCCGAAGGATCTATCCTTCACGAGGCATACGAGGGAGAAATGTCGATGTGTGGACTTTACGGGTTACAGCAATAAAGACACAGAGCCACTACCATTTATGATTGTGGCTCACTTAAGGTACTAGTGGGTCATATTCTTGTCCGAAGTGAAAAGGAAGAGGCGGCCCCTCATCTATACCTTTCCACAGCATCACAGTAGGGGAATCTTACCATCCCCATGATAAGTGTTTTATATAGAAGGATTAAATTTCCACACTTTCATCACAGCAAATAAAATCCCTCCAATAAATATATTAAAAGTGAAAATAATTCCCATCCAAACGTCATAAAGTTAAGTAGGTAACGATTATGGGTCACCAAAGGAGAATAGGAATGAGTGATTTTCAACTTTTTATTGTATTGGCTTTACTATTAATTGTTATTTTTTCACTTATATTAACGAAGAAATTTCATGCATCTCTTCATCATAGCCAGCGCATGGTCATCTCAATGATATCCGGGACAAGTATTGGGCTTGTTATTGGATTAATGCTGGGTTCGCTCTTTCAAGGAAATTTGTTCATTTCTACAGTTTTAAGTATATCAGCAGGAGCTTTTATCGGAGGGGTGTGTAACTGGAAACTAGGAATGGTTTCCTGTATTGAGGGGCTATCAGCTGGATTAATGGGCGGAATGATGGGAGCTATGCTAGGAGAGATGATCTCTATTACTGAATCCATTATTCTAATTAAACTATTCATAACATTAGCTGTATGTTCTCTGTTTTTATACCCTATGTTTGCATGCACTTCTTGTCCTGACCAATCCATCCCATCAAAGAAATGGTTTCTCAAACCTATCCTGTTATTCTTGCTGGTGATTAGTTTTTTATTAGGAGGAAGTTGGTTTGTCAGTGAGCCTACGCATCAGAAAACTCCACACATTCACCATTCATCATAAGGACGAGGCAAAGAAAATTTCTTTGCCTCGTTTTACTATTCTGCTTTTAGTAACTTCGCGTTAATGGCTACAACCACCGTACTCAAACTCATTAAAACTGCTCCTACTGCAGGACTGAGTACAATACCAATAGGAGCTAAAACCCCAGCTGCTAAAGGAATGGCAAATATGTTATAACCTGCTGCCCACCAAAGGTTTTGCACCATCTTCTTATACGTATTTTTAGATAAGCTTACAATGGAAACAATGTCTTTGGGATTACTTTTTACAAGGACAATATCTGCCGTTTCGACAGCCACATCCGTTCCACTTCCAATGGCTATCCCTACATCTGCAGTCGCCAAAGCCGGTGCATCATTAATTCCATCTCCAGTCATCGCGACTTTTCTTCCCTGGGATTGCACTTCTTTCACTTTATCAGCTTTGTGATCAGGTAATACTTCAGCGTACACTTCATCAATATCCAACTGTTTTGCCACCCAGTTCGCGACTTTTTGATTATCACCGGTAAGCATAACAGAATGAATATTATTTGATTTTAGTTCTGCTATCGCTTCTTTTGCCGAATCCCGAACCATATCAGCCAGAGCGACCATTCCTATAAATTGATCGTCAAGTAAAACAAATACCACTGTCTTACCTTCTTCTGATAATTCATTAAAAGAATCTGTATCATAAGAATAGCCTTCATCTTTCATATAACCAGGGCTCATGACTTTTACTTCCCTATCCTCAACAGATCCTTTCAATCCTTTTCCTGTGATGGATTCAAAATCCTTTACTTTTCCAAGAGATATCTCTTGTTCTCGAGCTTTTTCAAGAATACCTCTAGCTAAAGGGTGTTCAGAATTTTGCTCGACACTTGCTGCCCAATACAACACATCATTTTCCTCTTGTTCATTTGGAATAATATTCGTGACACCAAATTCACCTTTGGTTAACGTACCTGTCTTATCAAATATGACGGCGTCTATATTCCTTGCATTTTCGAATTGAGTCCGATTTCTTATTAATAGCCCTTGCTTAGCTGACAACGAAGTAGAAACGGCTACTACAAGTGGTGCTGCAAGACCTAAAGCATGAGGACAAGTGATTACCATAACGGTTACCATACGTTCTAAAGCTACATCAAAAGAATACCCTAGAGCTACCCAAATGATAAATGTGGTAATACCTGCGCCCAGCGCTAAATAAAAGAGCCACTTTGCGGCCCGGTTAGCGAAGTCCTGGGCTCGGGATTTTGAATTTTGAGCTTCTTGAACTAGTTCAATCACTTGAGATAAATACGTATCGTCTCCCGTTTTCTTCACTTGAATCGTGAGACTGCCTTCTTTGTTTATGGATCCACCGATAACCTCATCTTCTGCTCCCTTTTCTACAGGTACAGATTCTCCAGTAAGCATCGATTCATCAATAGCCGATTTACCTTCTGTAATTACTCCATCTACAGGAATCTTCTCTCCGGGTTTTACGAGTACAAGATCCTCCGAATGAAGTTCATTTAATGGGACATCTTCTGTTTCTCCATTTTCTTTTAATCGGTGAGCTTCATTAGGCATTAATTTCACTAACTCTTGTAAAGCATTCGATGCTCCCATTACAGACTTCATTTCAATCCAGTGACCTAGCAACATAATATCAATTAACGTTGCCAGTTCCCAAAAGAAGTTTCTTCCTGACCATCCGAAAACAACAAGAGAACTATATACATAAGCAACAACGATCGCTAGTCCTATCAGGGTCATCATGCCAGGATTTTTTTGTTTTAATTCATCTACTGCTCCCGTAAGAAAAGGCCAACCACCATAGAAAAACACAAAAGTTGCCAAACCAAATAAAACGTATTGATCGTAGAGGAAAGAAATATCCAGACCAATAAAATTCTGAATCATTGGAGACAAGATTAATATAGGTAAGGTTACGGTTAAAGATATATAAAACCTCTTTTTAAAATCTTCAACCATCGTCCCATGATCGTGCCCCTCGTGATCTTCATGCCCATGGTGATCGTGCCCATGATCATGTTCCTCATGACCATGTTCATCATGGTTTTCATTTTGCTTTTCATGTTTATGATGTTCGTGTCCCAATGTAAATCCTCCAATCTTTTTTTCTATGTGTTCATTCTTTCTTAATACTTTTACCTCGTAGGGGTATATCTAAACATTCATCTCAAGAAAAAAAGACTAGCAAAAGTGCTAGTCTTAGTTATTCGTAATTATGTTATGCAATGCTCTTACATGCATCCGCGCATTTAAAGCACGCATCTGCACACTTTTGACAATGGTCATGGTCGTGTTTTTTACATTCATTTCCACAATCTTCACAAATTTTTGCACAAACGCTAGCTAATTCTGCTGCAAAAGGAGTGCCTCTAACTAGAGATTGTTCAAGATAAGCACAGATATCTGCACACTCTCTGTCCAAACGAATACACTGAGCCATCATTTTTATGTCTTCTTCTTGTAGGCATGCATCATAACAATGGTTACAGGCTTCCATACACTCATGTAACGATTGAATTGCGGACTGGTACTGTTCATGTGACATTAATAAAGTCCTCCTTTTAAATTTAATTACATAGGTATGGTAACCCTATACCGGTATAATTAAACATCTTTTACAAAATTTATTTTTCCCATTTGTAACCGACCCCCCATATCGTTTTCAAGTGAGAATCAATAGGAAAATCCTGTTTTCGAATTTTTTCTCTCAGATTTCGAACATGAGAATCAATGGTTCTCCCCTCTGTTTCAGAGGCAAATCCCCAGACCAATTCTAATAGATCTTCACGTTCATAAACTTGATTCGGTCGTTTGAGGAGCAGCCCTAGCAATTTGAATTCTTTAGGGGTCAAACGAATTTCTCTATGTTTAAAATGCAGTTGATACGAATCTTGATTCCATACTAAACCATTTATTTCAATTTTCTTTTGATTCGTTCCTCGCCTTAAAAGGGCTTCTATACGAGCGAGCAAAATTTCCTCATCGAACGGTTTAGTAACATAGTCATCGGCTCCTAAATGCAAACCATGAAGAATATCATGCTTTTGATCTTTCGCCGTAAGCATGATAACTGGAATGTCCGTTCGTTCTTTTATTTTCTTACATGTCTCAAAGCCATCCATATTTTTCATCATGATATCTAATAGGATTAAATCATAAGATTTTTTATCCAGTTGCTTAAGAGCCTGATAACCACTCAAAGCCTGATCACAGGTCATCCCATGAGGGGTTAAATATAAGGAAAGTAAATTCAGCATTCTTTGTTCATCATCAACAAGTAAAATTCTAGTCATAAACTTCCTTCCTTTGGCCAAGATACTTGAATGCATAAGCCTTCTTGATTCATGGCTTCGACTTTTCCTCCGTGAATCTCGACTATCTCCTTAACGATGGCAAGTCCCAAACCTGTACCCCCTAAACCCCTCGATCTTGATTTATCAATTCGATAAAGGCGATCAAAAAGATAGGGAAGGAATTCTTCTGGGACACCAGACCCTTCATCTCTTACTTTAATAAGAACTCTCGTATGCAGGTTATTAACCTGGATATGGATTCTTGGTTGCTCTCCGGAATACCTTAGAGCGTTGTCTAATAGATTCATGATCACTTGCCTGAAACGAATTGGATCTGCATATATATCGATTCCATCAGAACAATCGATACTCACTTCAGCCTCATTATTCGTTATCAATGGGTACATTTTTTCTTTTGCTTCGAATAGTAATGGTTTAACTTCACGCACTTCTGGCTGAATAGCGAACGCATTTTCATCCATTTTTGCTAATTGAAAAAGTTGTTGAACCATAGCTGTAAGACTTTCGGTCTCTTCTTTAATGATTTCAAGGTACTTTCTTCTATCCTCTTCATCTGTTTGCTCCCGTGATGCAATATCGGCGTACCCTTTTAAGTAAGTTAATGGAGTGCGTAATTCATGTGCAATCGAAGACAAAAAGTCGTTACGTTCCTTCTTCATTCTTTCTAACTCTTCCGCTAAACGGTTGATGGAATGAGCTAAGACTCCAAGTTCATCATTATAATGCTCACTCAACTCCACATTTGTCTCTCCACTGCTTAGCTTTTCAGTTTCTTCTTTCATTCTAATAAGGGGCTTTGTAACCTGTTTCGAAAGAGTGAACACGACCACCAAAGTCACAACAAGGATGAGCACCATGACAAAAATAAACTGTTGAGAAAGATGGGACGTAAGATCCCGGATAATTGAAGAGGGAGAAAACATATACACGTTCCCTCGAAGCTCGCCGTTGATAATAATGGGAGATAAAGTGGCAACATAGGGCGAGTTTTTCCATTGCTCTTCAATAATCATCCCTTGATCATTAGGACTAGTTCTATATTTTTGAATCAGCTCTTTCTGAAATGAATCAATAGCTGATGAACTAGTAAGAATTTTGTCTTGGTTATCTGTAATGACTACATCTGTGACTGCCTCCGTTTCCATTAGCGCCACATGATTAAGCGTAGACTGATCGAACTTTTTTTCTAATACATTTCGGTGACTGCTCCCACGGCTTAAAAGCCCCTCTAATACTTCATCAATTTGGTAATTTGATATATTGGTATACAAAATAAAGAATAATGAGAGTTCAATAATGGTCATTAGGATAAAGAACAACAATCCTATTTTCAATGAAATACTTTTCTTCATACTGTCCCCTCAATTCAGATAGTTAGAAGCCAGTCCATCCTCCAAAAAATTGATTAGTAATGAAGGAGGTCAATCGTGTCATCCATCCAAAAAACAAAAACACCCCCATAATAATCATGACATATCCGCCAAACTTAACAATTTTCCGATTATGTCTTTTGATCCACTTTATACGGCCAATAAACATAGCCATCAAGAAAAATGGAATGGAAAACCCTAGAACATAGCTGATCATGTAGAAGACAGCCTCATCAGGGGAGGAAACACCTAAAGCAATAACAGCAGCAAGAATCGGCCCTGTACATGGGGTCCATCCAGCCGCGAAAGCCATTCCCACAGCACTAGAGCCTAAATATCCAGGAGGTCGATTTTTCAACGATACTTTATATTCTTTCATGAAGAGTATAGGTTTATAAAAGCCGACGACAACCAACCCTAAAAAAATGATTAGGATTGCTCCCAATTGACGAATCAGATCGTCATAACGAATGAACCACCCTCCGATCCATGAGGTAGAAAAGCCAATCGCGATAAAAATGATTGAAAAACCAAGAAGGAAAAAAGTTGTGTGGAGCATCGGCTGCTTTTGGAAAAACTTTTTTCTTTTTTGTAAATCATCGACAGACATACCCGTAATATAGGATAGAAACGCCGGATATAACGGGAGACAACAAGGCGATATAAAAGATAAGAACCCCGCACCGAAGGCTAAGAACACATTCACATCAGCCATCTGACTCCCTCCATTTTTCCGGCTGAATTTTCTTCATATAATCACGAACTTGAGGTTCCGTCAATCCCGCAGTAATTCGATCGACTACTTTACCATTTTTATCAATTAGAAAAGTAACAGGGATGGGTCCAATACCGTAAGCATCAAGAAGCTCTTCACGGCTATCCATCAATACAGGGAACGTCATACCTTTCCGTTCCACAAAGGCAGATACCGTCACGTCGTTTTCACCCACATCAACGGCTAGAACTTTCACACCTTCATCCTTAAACTTTTGATACTGACTCTCAATATAAGGCATCTCTTCTTCACACGGTTTACAATACGTAGCCCAAAAATTGAGGAACACTCCTTGTCCTCTATAGTCACTCAGCTGTACGGTTTCTCCAGATAAAGTTTTTAATGCGAAATCTGGTGCCATATCTCCTGCATTCACAACTTCTGAATCTTTAGTGAAATTTTGGTATAGGACAAACCCGACTACAAACATAAAGAGACTCAATACCACAATTCTCATCCACAAACGCCGCTTTTTTTTCTTTTTCAAAAATAACCTACCTCTCTATAGTAAATTTCACTTTTTATTTTGTTTTCCCTTGGTCTATAATTTGTTTCCATGATTCTCCAGAGTTTGTAGTCATGTAACTGTTCCCTTTAATTGTGAAGATAACAAACTCACCATCCGTGTCTGGGTTTTTAGAGATATACATGACAGCATCTTCCTTCAACTTAGGGAGTTTCATATTTTCTTTTGATTGATCATTCCAATCATATTTCTTCAATAAAGGCTCTCCGGTATAAAGACCGTAGAATAATCGATCTTTTGTGAAATACAAACCGCTCCCTTGTCCTTGTTCAGAAATCATCTTGAAGGTCTCTCCTCCATCTTCACTGAGGTAAATCCCTGTCGCACTTGCCACCGCCACGATATTCTCATCATCCGGATGCACGGCAATTTGAAAGATTTTCTCTCCTAAGTTTTCAGCCTTGATTTTTTTCCAAGTCTCCCCTTCATCCGTGCTTTTATAAAGCCCTTTGTCCATCTCAGAATTAGGCCTCTCGTTCAATACATAAATCGCATGATTGATTGCCCCTACTCCCATTGCATGAAAATCGACTTCTCCTTCAAAAGCAAGAGCTGATAGGTCTTCATCGGTCAAATCTCCTTTTTGAAGTCCAACAGGGTTAGGTAAATCACTTTGTTTACCAGGATGACCAGAAGTATAAAAACCATCATCGACTGCATTAAAACCCATATAATCATTTTTGTGGTATTTAGATTCCATCCAATCCCCATCTTGGAAAAGCTTAACCCCTGAATGAGCGGCGTATGCAATTGTCTCTCCATCAACATACCCCATACCATGCACATGCTCTATTGATCCATCAAATGATTCTGTAGCTGTTTGTAGGGATTCTTTTCCCCCTTCCTTTTGGTTACTTTCTTGTTCTGATTGGCTACACCCAGCAATAGCTGTAATCGATGCCAATATCAAAAGGGTAAATCTCATATTCATTTCAAACACTCCTTGAAGAAATCTCAACTCATCCTCTCAAAAAATTATCGAGAAAATGTGAAGAAATTCTATATTTTTTGAACCTCTCTCCAAATAGAAAAAAAGCCTGAAGATACAACCTTTGTCGTAGCTTCAGGCTTTCATTTTTCTTTTAGTTCTTATTTAAGAAACTACATCGTACCCCTGTTCTTCGATTGCTTCAGTCATTTCTTGTTTACTAACATTCTCATTTGCAGAAATGTCAACGTTCCCTGTTTTCAAATCTACTTGTACATCTTGTACTCCCTCAACCTCTTTTAAGGCACCTTTAACCGCTTGTTCACAATGTCCACACGTCATTCCTTCTACTTTAATAGTCGTTTGCATTCTTGATTCATCCTTTCTAATTTAATTATATCTTCACACGCTTCAAACGAAGCGAATTACTAACGACACTTACAGAACTGAACGCCATCGCAGCACCAGCCACCCATGGGGCTAATAATCCAATTGCAGCTACAGGAATACCCGCTGTGTTATAGGCAAGTGCCCAGAACAGGTTCTGTCGAATATTCTTCATTGTCTTACGACTTAGTTGGATGGCCTTACTCAAATGTTCAAGATCTCCACCGATTAGTGTGATGTCGGCTGTTTCAATGGCGACATCTGTTCCAGTCCCAATAGCAATACCAATATCAGCTGTAGCTAAAGAAGGAGCATCATTGATCCCATCTCCTACCATAGCGACTTTCTGACCCTGTTTTTGCAGCTCCTTCACTTTCTCAGCTTTTTCTTCAGGTAAAACTTCGGCAATGACACCATCGATTCCAACTTGCTCCGCAATGGCTTTAGCCGTCCGTTCATTATCCCCTGTGACCATGAAGACCTGGATCCCTAACTCTTTCAGGTCGGCAATCGCTTGCTTAGAAGTTTCTTTTACCGTGTCAGCAACCGCGATATACCCTTTGATTTCTTGGCCAATCGCAATAAACATGGCTGTTTTACCTTCAAGTTCTAACTTTGAAAAAGCCTCTTCATATTGTTGATAAGGTAAGCTCTCACGTTCCATCAGTTTTCTAGTCCCAACAAGGACTTTTTTATCTTCTACTTTCGCTTGAATCCCATATCCAGGAATCGCTTCAAAGTCTATAGCTTCCTTGAGTTCTACGTTCTGCTCATTTCCGTAGGCGACAATTGCCTCGGCTAGTGGGTGTTCAGATGCCTTCTCGGCAGCGATTAAATCAGCCAGCCACTCCTCTTTATCCTCACCAAATGCAACGAAATCGGTAACTTCAGGCTTACCTTTCGTCACTGTACCTGTCTTATCTAATAGAACAGTGGTTATGCTTTGTGTCCCTTCTAAATATTCACCGCCTTTAAAAAGGATACCCTGTTCAGCCCCTTTTCCGGTACCTACCATGATTGAGGTGGGCGTTGCAAGACCTAGTGCACAAGGGCAGGCAATAACGAGTACAGCAATTGAAGCTTCAAGGGCTGCAGGCAATTCGCCTGGGGTTACAAATACAAACCAGCTAATAAACGTAAGAACGGCGATTCCAACGACAATTGGTACAAAGATTCCAGATATGATGTCTGCCGTTCTTTGGATAGGGGCTTTTGAGCCTTGTGCTTCTTCAACAATTTTAACAATTCCTGCAAGAGCTGTATCTTTCCCAACCCGCTCAGCTTTCATTTGTATAGTACCGTTTTTGTTGATGGTTGAGCCGATAACAGAATCTCCTTCATTCTTTTCAACTGGAATGGACTCTCCTGTAATCATGGACTCATCTATAGACGATTTCCCTTGAACTAAACTTCCATCTACGGGGATTTTCTCCCCTGGTTTAACTAACAATATATCGTCAACTTCTACTTGATCCACAGGGATCTTTACCTCTTCACCATCTTTTAGGACCGTTGCTTCTTTCGCTTGGAGGTTCAATAGCTTCGTTAAAGCAGCCGTAGTACGCCCTTTTGCAAGGGATTCGAATAATTTCCCAACAAGGATCAAGGTAATGAGAACAGCACTTGTTTCAAAATAAAGCTCAGGCATAATTTGAGAGTTTATCTGCCAGCGAACCGCCTCGACCAAACTATAAAAATAAGCTGCCGATGTACCTAATGCTACTAGCACATCCATATTGGCACTCTTATTCCGTAAGGAGCGATATGCGCCTACATAAAACCGAGCACCAATATAGAATTGCACAGGAGTTGCAAGAATAAATTGAAACCAAGGATTCATTAGAATTTCAGGAACTGGCAACCCAATCTCCCACGGCAAGTGGGCAATCATGGTATATAACAGTGGAAATGAAAGGAGAACAGACATCCATAAATGGCGTTTCTTTTTCTTGATTTCCTCTTCCTTATAATCTTTCTGTTCCTCACGATCTTGTTTGATCACTGCATCATAGCCAAGCTTCTTCACTTTGGCGATGATATCGTCAACGCTAACTCGGTTAGGTTCGTATTCAACAAAACCAGCCTCAGTTGCTAAATTGATCGTGGCCTGGTCAATTCCATCCATCTTGTTCAATACTTTCTGAATCCGTGATGAACATGCAGAGCAAGTCATCCCGTGAATGTCCAATTCTACTTGCTCTTTCTGGACACCATACCCTAGCTTTTCAATTTTGGCAGTAATGTCGGAAGATTGTACTCGCTCTTCATCGTAATGGATACTTGCTTTTTCCATCGTCAAATTCACATTGGCCTCAACGCCGTCCATTTTGTTCAAGACTTTTTCAATACGCGTTGAACAAGCCGAGCAGGTCATACCGGTAATTCCTAAATTCATATCTTTTTGCTCACTCATAGACACGACCCTCCTATTTGGAGAATTGTTGGACCACCTTCATTAATTCATCAATTGCTTTCTCGCCCTCTCCATTTTTAATGGCACTTGCTACACAATGATGAGTGTGACGTTCAAGTAACGAATGGCCAACTTTATTTAAGGCTTTATTTATAGCTGAGATTTGGATAAGAATATCAACACAATACCGATCCTCTTCCACCATTTTTTGTATTCCTCTTACTTGTCCTTCTATACGTTTCAACCGGTTCATAACAGCTTCTTTTTCTTGAACTGTTCTAGGTTTTACAGGTTTTTTATTACTGTTTTCCGGTAAGTATTGGTCTTCCATGTTTGAATTCCTCCCTTAGCATTAAATATACCCCTATGTGGTATTGTTAGTCAACAGTAGTGTTTTAATATTAATTCTCGTGCTAGTTATGTTTGGGAAAATACCATTACTGGGTATGTCAACAATATTAGAGGTGATTATATGTTAGTTACAGTCTCATGGATTGCACTAATAATCGACTTATCTCTTCCCTTATCATCATAGTTGATGACATCCGCGATCCACAAATGATGAAGGTTATGAACTTTGTATAGCCTATAAACGGATGGTTTTTTGTTCCATTCGCGCGCTGGACATACTTTAAATGGGGCCGATTAAAAGCTAAGAACTTGGATATAGACTATCATCGCGGACGCCCAGCAAAAGTGTTCATTTTCACTAGCCATTGCTCAGCAGCCTGTACTCTCGGAGATCCAGTTACCGTTCCAATTGTAGCTATAACTGGATTGACGATTATTTGCTCATTATATGGTTGAATTCATCTTAGCGTATATCTTTGAAATCAATAAAAATAAGGGAGTCATAGGCTTAATAAAAGCTGCTGTTAAAGCAAATTCACTTTCTTTAATTGCCTATGAAGAAGTAAGAATTTTCGGTTGGATAGCTATTGCTCACTACATATTATTTACAGACCAACTGAGATTACGTAATGGTTCATGATGCAAATTGTTATGATCCTTGGTTTCCTTACTAGTTATCCAGTCAATTGGTTGCTTGTAGATCTAATCTGTCATTAAATGGGGGAAATCATATGGACAAAAAACAAACGGAAAAAATTAAACAACGGTATAATCGAATATCCATTGTGTTCGATCTAATGGACCACATGATCCGTGATCAATGGAGAGAAAACCTTCTTAAAAAGGCTTATGGAGAAACACTGGAAGTAGGTGTAGGTACCGGGACTAACCTGAAGTATTACAATGATCAAACTAATGTAACGGGTATAGATTTCAGCCCCAACATGCTTCAAAAAGCTAAACAAAAAGTCAATCAACTTTCAGGTCACTTTGAATTATTAGAAATGGATGCTCAAAACCTAAAATTTAATGATGATACTTTCGATACTGTAGTATCTACTTGTGTTTTTTGTTCGGTGCCTGATCCTATTCGAGGTTTAAAGGAAATCAGACGGGTGACAAAACCTACCGGACAAATTATAATGCTTGAACATATGAGAAGTGATGTGGAATGGGTAGGAAAGATCATGGATATTTTAAACCCAATTGGCCTATCTATTATTGGCGCAAATATAAACAGGAGAACAATGGATAATATTGAAGTGGCCGGTTTAAAAATTACTCAACAAGAACAATTAATGTCCTCTATTATGAGAAGAATCAAGCTCTCCCCCAACAAAAAATAAAGACGATTCCCAAAAAGGAATCGTCTTTATTTTTGTTTTGTTTCATGGCTGGTTACTATTTTCCCCACCTAATCCAAACGGTGAATAAACACCCTCATAATCAACGATAGTCACCATTCCGCGATCAGCATGGTTATTATCGTGACAGTGAAATAACCACTCCCCCTTGTTATCAGCTTTAAAGTAGACTGTGTAAGTTTCACCAGGCTTCACATGAATTAAATCTTTAACGATCGGAGCATCATAAGGTTTCCCGTTTCTCGATTGCACTTGAAAACGATGCCCATGTAAATGCATCGGATGGTTAAGCATACCAGTGTTTTTGATTTTCACCTTGACAATGTCTCCTTCTTCTACGGAAATCATAGGGGTATCAGGGAAAACTTTATCATTAATTTGAAAGGCCATTCCTTCTCCCATATTCATCCCCATACTTAAATCCATTTGGTAAGAAACATCGGTTTCAGGCACCTTATCGAATAATAATTGTTCACTTCCTTTAGATGTGCCACTTCCTATGGAGGATGCAGTCTCTACATTCAAATCATTGCCATCTGACATGTTCTCTTTTCCATTGGAAACAACCGGGATTTTCATTTGGTCAGCATTTTGCAATTGAGGATCTTCTCCAATAACCTCTAGACCTTTCTTTTCTTTTGTATAGGCCACATCAATACGTTCACCAGGTGCAATTTCCAAAGTGTTTATTGATTCTCCAACTTGCTTCACATCTTCAGCATCCGTTGCTAATACCTTCATAGAACCTTTCGGAAAAACTAATCGATGTCGTTGATAACCAGCATTAACAAAACGCAAACGTGCGGTTTCTCCTGCCTCCAACTCTAATGGCTGAATGGCTGAACCCGATTTACCATTCACCGTTAACGTATCATACATCTGCTTTGTATCAGCTTCTCCGTCTCCAGACATGGACCCCATCATCATTCCACCCATATTCGATAAGCTTTGCTTCTCTTGATTCACAGCCCACTCATCTAGTATGAACGTTTTATCTTTTTCAAATTTCTTGCTTTTTTCTTCAATTACTAATGGTCCATATAGCCCTTTATCTACTTGCTTTGAACTATGCTGATGTGAATGATACCAATAGGTACCTGCATCGTTAGCTATAAACTCATAAGTAAACGTATCCCCAGGCTGAACAGCATCTTGAGTCAGCCCAGGCACCCCATCCATTTGGTTAGGCAAAATCATTCCATGCCAATGGATCGTCACAGGGACATCCAGTTGATTTTTCAAACGCACCTTCACATAATCCCCTTCAGTGACATGAATGGGCTCCCCAGGAACCTTTCCATTATACGTCCAGGCTTCCACTTCTTTGCTCTCATTTATTTTCCAGATTGTTTCTTTGGCTTTTAGTTCAAAGGTTTTGACAGGTCGATTTCCAGCTTTTTGTGTCTCCAGATCCATAATGCTTACCCCATCTTGTTGGACTCCTGCCGGTAAGGATTGCTGGGTCGAGCCTGAAAATGGAGATTGGAAAAACATCCATACTCCAAAACCTAATAAGACAGCTATAAGAATTGATCCAATGATCTTTCGGTTCATTTGTTTCACCTCTCCAGACTTTCACTACTGTTCTAGTTTCTTTTTTAATCGGTCGTATTCTTCTTCAGATATTTCTCCGTTTGCCAATCTGCGCTTTAAAGATTCTAAGGATCCATCTTGAGGAGGTTTTTTACTCGTATTTGGTTTCATCATCCACACGACAATTAAAATAATGGCCACTAAAATAATAAGACCTAATAATCCATAACCGAAAAAGCCGCTCCCCATACCGCTTCCGTTCATCATTCCATTCATAAACAATACCTCCTTTTCATTTTACATACCTATACCACGGACCGTATAAAATTAATCTGTTTAAAAACGTCGTTCTATTGTAAGTACGACGTTTTTAAATAATTCATTTGGTTTGGTTTCATTAGTGTTTAAATCATCTTAATTTACTTCAATGATTCATATATTTTGAAATACCGGAAAAAAACATAAGCACATTGAATGTAAACTTATTTCTAATGATAAAGTACACACGTGCATAATTTGTGCAGAATAAATTTTGTACACTCAACCAGTAAGAAACACCCTTCTATATTTTAATAATGGTGTTTTTATTGTGCTCTGTTTTATTAATGAATTGGCTCACTTCGCTGGTCTGTTCTTCAAAAACAAGTGTTCACCAATAAAAATTAATACAATAAATAATATAGAGACAGCTACGATCAACCAGTCGGTATTCAACTTCACCCATGTGAAAGCCAACAATACAATAGCATCTAACAATAAAGCAGTTAATACAATTCCGGAATTAGCATTAACTTTCTTTCGTAAATGTTTGAAAACTCCCCAGTGGACAATCATATCCATGACAAGATATAAAATAGCCCCTACAGATGCAATCCGAGTTAAATCGAAGACGACTGCTAGAAACATCGCCAACACCACTGTATATACAAGGGTGTGTTTTTGAACTCTTCCTGGCATGCCAAAATGCTTATGAGGAATTAATTTCATATCCGTAAGCATAGCCAACATACGTGAAACAGCGAAAACACTTGCAACAATACCTGAAATGGTAGCTATAATAGCAATAGCAACTGTGAACCAAACCCCGAAGTCACCAAAGGCAGGCCTAGCTGCTTCTGCAAGGGAATAGTTCTTCGCTTCAATAATATTACTCAAGGATAAATTGCTTGAAACAGCCCATGCTACAAGCAGATAAACAACAAGGCTAATTAAGATGGTAGCTATGATCGCTCTTCCAATATTTTTCTTTGGATTCACAATCTCTGAACCGCTATTAGTAATCGTTGTGAAACCTTTAAATGAAAGGATGGTTAAAGCTATAGCAGCAATCATACTAGCCACCGTCGAATCAGGCGTACCGCTTCCTCCCCCTGCTGGAACAACAGAAAAACCGGCCACCCATAATCCTCCCATAGCAAACACGACTAAACCTATTATTTTTAGGAGGGAAATAATGGACGTAAACGTTTGAATAAAGCTATTACCCGAAATATTTACTATAAAAGCGAATAAAAGCAATCCTACACCGAGAACAGGAACAAGGAAGCTCCCTTCATCTATATTAAATATTTGCAAAGTATAAGTTCCAAAAGTCCGGGCCACTAAACTTTGATTGATCACCATCGATACGGCCATCAGCATAGCAGCTGAAGCAGTCAATGTACCCTTTCCATAAGCTTTTACTAGGAACATTCCTATTCCACCAGCAGAAGGATACTCATTGCTCATTTTAACGTAAGAGTAAGCGCTAAATCCTGTCACTATCCCCCCTACAATAAACATGAGTGGAAACCATGTTCCAGCTAATTCTGCAATCTGTCCTAGTAAAGCAAAGATTCCCGCACTTATCATAACTCCTGTTCCAAGTCCTATTGCCCCTATGAGCGAAAGGCTATTTTTTTTATACTCTTCCATAAAATCACTCCTTTGACACAGTCTACTTACCGTCACTACCCATTCTTTGTGCAGATTTTATGCATTTTCCATACCTGCCATTCATAAATACAATACTTTATCGTAAAAAGAAGAATGATACCTATTTGATCAGGTATCATTCTTAAAATAGATTGAACATGAATTTTTATCCCTTTATATACTTCAGTGATGTCATCATACCTCCGTGCCCCTCTGCGTGATTATTTGACATATGATGGGGCGTGTGACAATGAAACGGCCACTCTCCTGGGTTATTTGGGTCAACTATCAAGTCAAAAGTTTCACCCGGTGACAAGGTAACGCTGTTCCTCTTCATTTTCATTGCATCCGGAAGTGGATTTCCATCTTGGTTTTCAATTTCGAACTGATGGCCATGGATATGCATGGGATCGGGGCTGTGACCAATACTTCCTAGCCGGATCCTCACCTTTTCCCCTTCTTCTGTTTCCATCGGGCTAACATCAGGAAAGCAACGTCCGTTTATGGTGTAGAAATTAAATGCGTGGGAGTGTGGGTTTATTTCATATGTTCCTTTTTCCACACTTCCATGCTCTAAATCCTTTAAAGCAAATTCTTGCAATAAAAGGAAATAATCATGCTCAACAGGATCATTTTTCTCTTTGATTATGAAACCTCCTCCAAGTCCCATCATTTGCTGTTTCATTGAGTTATAGTGAGAGTGATACATGTGAGTACCTGGAGCATTAATTACAGTAAATCGATAATCATAATACTGTCCTGGCTCTATCTTAGGAGAAGGTTGGAGGGTCACGCTACCGTCCATTTCTACGGGAATATCTAGTCCGTGCCAATGGACACTTGTTGACTCCGGAAGCTCATTATTCACCCTTATGTTCACTTGGTCACCCGGGTTTACTATGATAGTTGGCCCTGGTATAGAACCATTATAACCCCATCCTTCAATAAACACTCCGTTCAATAATTCTTTTCGGACTGGTTCAGCTGTTAGCTCAAAATATTTTATCCCATCCTTTTTCTCCCCATAAAGTTGTTGCTGATCTGGTGTATGCATTTAAAATACCTCCCTGTAGTATTTATCCTTTCCATAACCTCATCCTTACTGTATTAAACCTAGAAAGCCATGTTTGTTCACCAATAAGTTAAAGCATCCAAAATACCAACCGCAATTAAGATCCATCCAGCAGCTTTCTGAACTAGCCCACCAATCTTTCGCCCTTTTTTCATGAATGATCCTCCTAAATTGAAGTACCAAATTAGGAAAATGGAAACAATTAAAGGAATAGAAGTTCCCACTGCAAAAACGGAAGGTAGCACCGCCCCGTATGACGTAGATAAGACGACCGGCATTAACGTCATAAAGAACAAAATAAACATGGTTGGACAAAAAGCCAGAGTAAAACTCACGCCCATAAGAAAGCTTCCCCAATAACTATCTCTCAAAAATCTTTCGGGAATTTCAGCTAATTTTATACTCCATCTCATACGGAAAATGCCCAGCATGAATAATCCGATGACAATTAGAAACGGACCAATCATTTTCCTAATAAACGGTATGTACGAGGTTAAACTGGACTGAATTTCTTTTCCAAGCATCCAAACGATTAACCCTAAGGTGGAAAATACGAAAATTTTCCCTATGATAAAGAGCAAAACATGAAGCCAGGGTACGTTGGATTGCAATGATCGATTCCCATAAATAGTTATGGCTCCAATATTACCTGTAAATTGACAAGGTGCTATGGCTCCCACTAAACCGAGTAAAAAAGCAGAGAGAAGAGGAACACCTTCCCACTGTAAAGCTAAGTTAAAAAAAGGTTGACTAAAGACATTACTTATTTCACTAAAAAATTGATACATCCCTTACCTCCACGCTTTAAAGTCATTTAGAATCTTCAACATGTGCGCACTAGTAAACGTCCTTCATAACGTTCAAATAAAAAAATATTTTTCTAAAGTCTCTTTTCATCCTACATTGATGTTGTGCAGATTCTGTGTAAATTTCAATATTATTTTAGAGCAGAAAAAGCCACCCATAATAAATGGGCGGCAATCTAATTTATCTTTTTTATTAAATTGCTTTTTCAATAGATGATTGCAAGCGCTGTTCAACATCTTCAGCAATTTCAGCTAATTTTTCATCATCAGCCAACCCAATTAATGTTGTTGGTTTCGGCATACCTACTTTCACTTGTCCTTCTTCTTCATATACGACTATTTTACACGGAAGAAAATAACCGACCATTTTGTTCTCCTGAAGGACACGATCCGCTTCAACTGGATTACAGACTTCTAATACTCTATAAGGAGTATTAAATCCCATCCCTTTTTCTTGTAACTTACCCGTTAAATCAAAGTTCCAAAGAACACCGAATTTTTCTTCTTTTAAAGAGTTTTCCAGAGAAGAAATAACCTCATCTACGGTTTTGGATGTTTCTTTCGTAAAATCAAATTGCATAACTTCCACCTCTCTTAATTTTTTATTCTATTATACACATACCCAGTTCCGTATAAACAAAACTAAAAAAATCTTCTTCTAAATCTATTAAGCTATGACCTTAATGTATAAACTGTAACCTAAGTGTCAATTATAGGTGATATATACAAGCTATTAAGATTAAGGGAGATTAATTATGAAGGTTCATAATCAGATTTTTCTGAATAGCATTACTATCGGGTTGTCTTTTTCCCTCATAATTTTTGGATTATCCTTTCATATAATTTCAGCACGTGCATTCGAATTTCCGAAAGAACTAGTAACGTTAGTAAAAGATGATCAAGAGACTGGTTCTATTCAGTACATTATTTCTCACAGTAACAAGGAAGAAGTATACATGAATAGAAAGGATTTTTTTCAAAAAGCCTCTAAACTAGAGGATGCATTTACAATTACTTTATTACAAGTGGGGCATGATAACGGTCATCATATTTTAGAATTTACAGGCGAGAAAAAGTTATCGAACAGTGCCTACCTACAAATGAAATGGGTGGGAGTAGAAAAAGAAGGTTTAGACCAATATGAAGTATACTTATTAGTAAAGATAAAGGGACCGTGGGTTGATGAGCAGAATGCTCTCAAGCGTTGGAAAACGTTAAAACACCAACTAGGTATTACTGGCATTTCTCCACAATTGAACCTTATGATTGAAAAAAAGTTCTACAAAAGAGTACCAGAAGAAAGAATAGATAAATATGCTAAACTTCTCGTTGAGGAACTGGATGGAAAAATCACAAATAAATACTCCGATAGCAGCCAAACAATTTTAGAAGGTTACTCTCCTCTGATGAAGGATACAGCCGAGACAGCTTTTCCAAAAAACAATGTGCAATTGGCCATTAGCAATAAGGCTATTCAAGTGGGCTCTCCACTCCTTGTTCTAAATTAACTTCAGAGCATATTATATTTCTATAAAACTAGTATAATCCTTCATAGAATATTACTAAGTTCTCCACAATTTCTTGATAATTTTTCTTCATCTTTAAAGTGAACAGAACTATATTCTACATTCATGAAGGAGGAATTTAGGTGAATTATGAGGCCGAACCTTTAAGTCGAGTATTTATCGAATTGGGGCCTTTAACTATATATTGGTACGGTGTCATCATTGCTGCTGGGGCCTATTTAGGATTGGTTCTCGCTCTACGAGAAGCAGAACGTATTGGTGTAAGCAAAGAAACATTCGTCGACCTGGTGGTTTATGCAATTCCAATTGCAATATTATGCGCACGAATCTATTATGTAGCATTCGAGTGGGAACGTTATGCTGAGAGGCCTCTTATCGACATAGTTGCAATATGGGAAGGTGGTATCGCCATTCATGGTGCTATAATCGGAGCCACCTTAACAGGTTTGATTTTTGCAAGGGTGCGTAAGGTTTCTTTTTGGAAACTCGTAGATATTGCTGCCCCAAGTATTATTCTGGGTCAAGCAATTGGACGCTGGGGGAACTTCATGAACCAGGAAGCACACGGGGGACCTGTATCTGAAGAATTTTATAATAATTTCATGCAACACTTGCCAAATTTCATTATCAACCAAATGGCCATTGATGGTATTCTATACCATCCAACTTTTTTATATGAATCTTTGTGGAATATTACAGGATTCACCCTATTAATAATACTTAGAAAGTACAATCCAATTAGAGGAGAGGTTTTCTTAAGTTATGTCATCTGGTATTCGTTTGGTCGTTTCTTTATAGAAGCGATGCGTACAGATAGTTTATATATGATTTGGAATCTTCGCACTGCGCAAGTTATCTCTGTTGTGCTCATTGTTTGGGCTATTTGTACAATCATCTATCGTCGTTATTTCCTTAAAATAAGAGTACATTATAATAGAATAGATCAAAAATAACTTGTAAAGACCAGTCACTAACTTATATTAATTTATTTCGCCGCCTAACTTTATTTATAAGAGGGCGGCCATATTTATGTGGAAATAATCTTGTAATTCTATATGAATTACACACATTGTAAAATGGTGTGTTATTTACACTAAATATTTCAATAAAAGCCACCCTAATGAAATAAAAACACCGAATGACATAAGCAGTATGGTTATTAGGATCCCGATTTCTCTTTTACAATACCATAAATATTCATAATAATTTATTTCGCCCTTTGCAAAGCGTAATCCATTCAGATTTGATTTTATAGAGTAAAGTTTCCCATCATCGTCTGATAAGATTATTTTATCAATTAAAACAGTGGAATTTAAAAATTTGAATTCAGTATTATTCTGGACTAGTATAGACGTTCCGTCAGCCAAAATTAACTTAATCGGTTTATAGATTGAATTTTTCTGAATTTCTATAAAGCAGCCTTTTGCCTGTTGTTCAATTGCACCGTTGTCCAAACACACCATGATCACCTCTGCATTATTTTATTTCAAATTGGAAAATTCGTGAATCTTATCTAAATCCGCTACTAAAATAATCAACCCTTTTATAAAAAAACATAACAGAAGGCGGCAAACTCCTTATCATAAGGGGTTTTATTACATTCAACAAAGCACTCTTAATATCCTCCCACAAGTTTCATGACTCGTAAGGGGATATTAAGAGTTACAGCGAGATTTAAATATCCATTCATTTTCATTTGTAGAGTTTATTTAATAGCATGGAAGATATTACAGTAAGAGCATGTCAAAAGTTATGTTAAACATCTTATATAATCAATAAATATAGTTCAGTTAAGAAGTCGCTAACACTTTAATTTTGTTATTCTTCTTTTTCATTTAAAAAATACAACGCAGCCTCTTCATCATCTTGAACAGGATAATAATAACGTTGTTGGTACTTCTCATACCCCTTACCTGTAATGAGAATCCAGTCTCCTGTTTCGGCCATATTTATGGCACTTTCAATTGCTAATGTACGATCTGTTATCACCTTTCCCTTTTCATTCCCATACTTTTCTTGAAGTCCAATTAAAGTATTCTTCATCTCTATCTGGGAAACAGAGTTAAGATCATCGAAGGTAAGGATATAACAGTCACTCATCTCAGATGAGATTGATATCATCTCCCTTCTTTTGGTCGTGTCTCTGTCCCCTCTAAATCCAAATACATGAATAACCTTGTTCGAAACCTGCTCTCTCACTGTATTCAAGCAGTGAAAAAGAGCATCGGGAGTATGAGCATAATCAATGATCAGGGTAGCTCCATTATTAAGATGTTTAACATTAAATCTGCCCTCTACACCTTCAAAACGTTCAATCGATTGGACGATACCTTCTTTCTCAACTCCTATTTGTTTCGCTGTCCCATAAGCTATCGCGATGTTATACATGTTATGAAGTCCGTACAGCAAAGGTTTTATCGAAATTATTTCGTTATTTTCTTTCAAAAGTAAACTCCTTGGGTTAGAAGCATAGCTTTCCAGTTTCACATCCCTTTTCCCATATTCACCTATGGTTATCGTGGGGACTCCATGACCCACAAGCTGACTCGCCAATTGCTGGCCCCAATAATCATCCGTGTTAACGATAGCTTTTCCGTCTTCTTTCAACATCTCAAACAGCTTTCTTTTAGCTTGGAAATAGTCTTCCATAGAACCATGATAATCTAAATGATCATGAGAAAGGTTGGTGAATAAAGCATAATCGAACGAGAGCCCTTCAATTCTATGCTGTGTTAAAGCGTGGGAGGATACTTCCATGACCACCACATCATCTTTACTTCCGGCTAATAGTCTATTTATTTCTAGTAAGTTAGGTGTGGTATTGATTGTTGGATAAACCTTTCCATTAATAATGTTTTTTGTGCTACCGAAAAAAGCACAAGAAGATCCATTATTTTCTAAAATATGTGTTATAAGAGAACTGGTGGTGGTTTTACCGTTTGTACCTGTGACGCCTATTAGTATCTTGCCATCCGTAGGAAAGTCATAATAATGGTCACTAATCAACCCTAAAGCTTTACGACTATTCTCCACTTGAAAATAGGGAACAGATAAATTCGGCCACTTTTCTTCCCCGATGATCGCACAAGCTCCATTATCAATCGCTTGTTGAATATAAAGATGTCCGTCCTGTTGATATCCTTTGATTGCAACAAATAGATATCCTTCCTGGACATCTTGTGATTTATAGGATATTCCCCTTATAATCGTTTTGGAGTGTTCCATTACACTGTCTCTTGTCTTGCTATTCAGGATGGCCCCTACTTCATGAAGTTCCATTCTTGTACTCCTTTAAAATCATTGTATAATTACGGCTCTACTGCCCATTTCTTTGTAACTTTTGAATAGTTTCTCTTCTTCATATACGACTTCACCCTTAAGTGGATTCATTACATGTACCTTGCCATTTTCCCATCCAGTTAATACCATGGCGTGTAAATTAGTATAAGATGAATGGAATTTTTCTGTCCCATACATATACCATCCTCCACTTTTAACAGGTGTTGAAAGATCTAGCGTCGTCCACACCATAACTGGAGTGCCGGTCTCAATGTAATTCAATATTTCTTTTTTAGAGCTACCGCTGACTTTTTTTGCAGTCAAATTTTTATCCGTGGATGCGATTAACTGGTTTGCTGCGTCCACAATCGGATCCTCAAAAACATACCATCCACTATTTTCACTTCTAGGATTACCTCCATATGCCTTATCAGGATTAGCCCCAAACCGTTTGCCTTCCTTGTAGCTAAATGGTTTTTTTATGAGATAGTCATCGGACATCGTAACTTTTGTTACATCGATTCCTTCGTAGTTAAGAATTGATGTAATCGAAGTTATTTCACATCCATTTGGAAATTCAGGTTCCTGCATAACTGTAGGAAAGTCTAAAAGGGTGGGTTTCCTTTCTTCATATATTTCAAGTATAACTGGGGTTTTGGAAAGAGAGTGTCGATAGAGTTTTCCATTCTCTAAAGGTAACGGTCCACGTTTTCTATCAGGTGAGGTGACAATAACTTTATAGGATTTACCAGCTGTCAGCGGCCCCGTTTGTATTCTTCCCAAATCATCTGTTCGTTCAGAAGCTTTTAGGTCACCTTTTTCTTTATCTTCCAAGACCACGGTGTAGTTTTTAAGAGGTTGGTTATTTCTGTTGTTTCTCAATATGAAATTCCCCTCTGACTGAATCACCCTCCCCCCTGGCATATCCCTTGCTCCTTTACTTGTTTTATCACAAGGTAAAGCTATAACTAATACACCTATACACAAAGTAGGAATCAGAATATATACCCATTTTTTTCTCATCGAATTCCTCCCTGTTTATGATTAAAGATCCATAGAAAATTTTAATAAAAGCTCTCCTAAAAAAGGAGAGCTTTTGTATATAGGGCGTTTTGTGGAGGCATCAGTAAAAATTTCCAATACGAACTTAGAAGCGATTAATATTCTTCAAAGTACTTTTTGTACCAAACAAGAAACATAAATACCGTCCAGACTTTACGAGCATTGTTCGCTTTTCCTTCGTAATGGTCATTTAGAAGTTCTAAAAGTCCATTCTTATTAAAGAATTTCTCTGCATTTGAGCTTTCAAAATAAGACTTTATCGTTTTATAATACTTCTCATTCCGAATCCAATTCCTAATGGGAACCGGGAAACCAATTTTTTTACGATTTGCTGATTCTTCCGGCAGCGCACGTGCTGCTGATAACCTAAGAGCGTATTTTGTATCGATCTCATTCACACGATATTTATCTGGTATTTTCGCTGCTGTTTCCATCACTTTCTTATCTAAGAAAGGTACCCTTAATTCAAGAGAATGAGCCATACTCATTTTATCGGCTTTTAATAAAATATCATCAACAAGCCAAAGATGGAGATCTAAGTACTGCATTTTTGTCAGGTCGCTTTTATCTTTCACCTGATCAAAATAAGGCTGTACAATATCCTTAACGGATGGAGCATTTTTATAGTCTTCTTTTAAGAGAGCTGTTACATCAGTTTCTTTGAAGATATTTGCTTGGCCAATAAACCATTCTTCGGCAGGGAGACCTCCTCGAACAAGAAAATTCTTTCCTTTGATATCAGGCAATTGCTTCGCTGCTTGACCTAAAGGCTTACGCACCCATAGAGGAAGTTTTCTGTACTTTCTCAAAGGCGCTGTCGTTTCATACTCGGCATACCCCCCGAATAATTCATCGGCACCTTCCCCTGAAAGCACGACCGTCACATCACGACTTGCAAGCTCTGCTAAGAAATAGAGTGGTACAATTGATGGATTGGAATGAGGCTCATCCATCATGTATTGAATATCTTCCAGTTTTTCAAAGCAGAGTTCAGGATCTAAAACTTCATTTACGTTCTCAATTCCTAGATTATCTGAAAGAGCCTTGGCATTATCAATTTCTGAGAAGCTTCTGTCACTAAATCCTACAGTAAACGTTTTATTAGGCTTTAAGACTGAAGCCACATAACTTGAGTCTACCCCACTGGATAAAAATGAACCCACTTTTACGTCACTAATTTTGTGCGCTTGTACAGATTCCCTTATGACATCATCAATTTCACCAACAAGTTCTTCGAGAGGCTGATCGGATTCATTAAATTCTGGTGACCAATAACGTTCTACTTTCAGTTCACCATTTTGATACGTCATATAGTGCGCAGCAGGTAATTTATAGACCCCTTTGAAAAAGGTCTCATTTGAGACAGGGTATTGAAACGTCAAATATGGCTTTAATGCCTTTTCATTAAATTCCTTTTTAAATTCCGGGTGAGGCAAAAAGCTTTTAATTTCAGAACCAAAAAGCAACGTGCCATCCATTAACCCATAATAAAAAGGCTTAATTCCAAACATATCGCGCGCAGCAAACAACTTCTTCTCTTGTTTATCCCAAATGACAAAGGCAAACATTCCCCTTAACTTTTCCACCAGATCTTCTCCATATTCTTCATACCCATGGATTAGAACCTCACTATCCGTGTGCGTTTGGAAAATATGCCCTTTTGAAATAAGTTCTTCTCTCAGCTTAGGGAAGTTATAAATTTCCCCATTAAATATCAGAACGAGTAATCCATCTTCATTATAAATCGGTTGACTTCCATGATCTAAGTCAATAATACTTAATCGTCGGAAGCCAAGCGCAGCCTCTTTGTCTAAAAACACTCCTGATGAATCTGGACCTCGATGAATAATACGCTCGATCATCTGTTCTATAACCGCCAAATCGTTATTTGTACTTCCAATAAATCCTGTAAACCCACACATTTACTCTTCTCCTCCACTATTTTACTAGCTTTATTATTCTAATGAAAAAATATGGAGAAACTATGAAGAAGGGTAAATTATTTGAGTAGTTTTTTATTTTCTTTGAACACTGTTACCTTAGTAGCCAAGTTTGATTTTAAAAGCATAAAAGTATTAAGAGTATGACCTTAATGATAGAAACTCTAAAACTTTTCGACAACTAACTATACGTTCAAATAAATTAGATAAATGCAATTACTTAAATCACCATCGTGAATATTCAAAAAAAAATGATTAACTTCAACTGATTTGTAAAGTGTATGGGCTTGTCTCTATTTATCATTACTTGATAAATCAGTTTTCACATCATTGTAGCGCTAAGTTACACTTATATTTAAGAAAAGATATTATTAATTCTTTAACATTTGAAAGGTTGGCCCAAAAATGTACTCTTTTTAATCAAACGATAACTTCCTGGGCAGGTTATTGCCGGGTACTTCTGATTATGAGCTTGAAAATCACTAGGGCCTTGAACATTTGCTGTATTAATAGAAAATAAATTCTCTAAAATTGGCAATTTAGGTGCGACCTTTTCTAATTCAACTGAAGATAACACTTTTCCTTGAGCTGTAGAAATAATTAAATCCCCTGAGCTTTCAACCGTTTTTTCAATTTTATCTACTTTTAAGTGTGTGTACGATAGCGTTTTAGGAAGTCGATATTCTTCCTTTAAAAGTGTAAATGTACTTCCTTTTTCAAGAGTTGATGTCTGAAAATTATTAAATCCATAGTCAAGTAACTTTTCTGTATCCTCATACGCTTGATTTTGATTTACAGTCTTTAACGTAATGACAATTAAGCTTGTTTGACCTCTAGTAGCACTTGTAGCTAGAGTAAACCCTGCTTGATTTATATAACCAGTTTTTCCACCCGTTATACCTTTATAAGGATTTTCTCTCATCAATTTATGATGAGTGTAAAGGGTGGTGTTCCAAGACTCACTCTTCCAGACAAGCCTCTTAGTACCGAATATAGTGTTAAATTGATCATTCTTCATGGCGTATTGTGTAATTCTTGCCAAGTCCTTTGCTGTAGTCATGTGAAGTCTATTAAATAGTCCATGAGGATTATAAAACGTCGTATTTTTTACGCCTACCTTATTTTCGAGGTATATGTTTAGATCAGCCGTAAATTGAGCAACATTATCACTCAAATGCTCAGCAATAGCAACACCTGCATCGTTCCCAGAGTTAATTAATAGGCCTTGTACAAGCTGTCTAAGTTTTATCTGGTCACCCTCTTGAATGTAAACACTTGATCCGGCAGTTTCACTCGCTTTTTTACTAACAGTTACCCGTTCATCAAGGTCTCCGTTTTCAATCGCGTAAATAGCAGTAGCAATTTTAGTTAGGCTCGCAGGATACATTCTTCTTTCTGCATTTTTTTCGTAAATAATTTCACCTGTATTTTTTTCTAATACAATAGCCGATTCACTAGAAATCGCTGGAGGTGTGACATCTTTTTCCGCGTTTATTGTGGGCGAGAATGCAACATAAAAAGTAAAATAGACTAGGATAGTTAAAACAGATTTCTTCATTGATATGACTCCTTGTTTTGTATTTTATATTTTAAGAATGACAATAAACCTAACGTCATACGAACATCTTGCAAGCTAATTATAGAGGTAAATCCATTATATTTTGACAAAAGTCGACTAAATTTAACAAAAATGTAACACGATTCACTTTGCTTTTTATAAAACACAAAAACTCTCAAAAGTTCACTAGACTTTTGAGAGTTTACTCGGATGTATTAAGAAATGTTTCCAGGAATCAATTCGTGTACGACATCATATCGTTATTTACTTATCCACTTTTATCACTTTAGTGCATGTGAACACTACTTTACGATAAGCATCAAGGATACGTAATACATATGGAACTAGTCCAGGTTAGTCGTTACTATATTACGGAACACACCTTCGAGAAGTTAAAATCCTATATTTAAATTATTCTATCCTTCTCTATAACTCTTTTTGTTTTGAGGCATAAAACTTTGGATTTGCAGCTTGGTCTTCTTGATCACCTCCATATTCCAATCTTTATTAATAGGAAAATCAATTTTAGCTATAGTGTCTGTCATTAGCTGATGATACCTGTTAGCAAACTCTCTTCCAGCCTTATCATTATCTGTACAAAAAGTTATCTGCTTCACCTTATGACCTTCTTTGCCCATCCGTTTTATTTCACCAATCATGGTCTGCCGCTTAAGCCCAGACATGGAAACTAACCGAGTGTTCTGCAGTTTTTCCTTCTTAATACTCCAATAGGACAACGCATCAATTGGGCTTTCAAAAAGATAAATAGAATGTGGTTTACCAATATCAACTGAGAACCCAGCCGAACCATGGCTGTTCCTATCAATCCCTTTAAACATTCTCCCATCTTTCATAGGAGAAGTACCTTGTCGATCTGCCCCTACGATCTCTCCCTGCTGCTTCCACTTAAATACTACATTTCCGAGCTTATCCTGCGCGATTAAATCTTTGCTATCAAGCCAATTGACAATTTTCGGATGAATCTTACGTTCATTCGTAAGATAATTTTTAGCCTTTGTCCTATCATTCACTTCATAATGAGAAGGGTATTGATAAGGCTTTTTAGGCTTTTGCTCTTGAAAATTATCTTTCACTTTATAACCTTGTGCATTCAGATCCAGAACAGCCTCCGGAAAGCTCATGCCATAAAACATTTTCGCAAAGTTAATGACTCCAGCTCCTTTTTCATCTTTCGAGTTCCAAGCATACATTTGGTCTTTAATCACTAGGCTGTCATGCACTTGATGTCGGTAGTACCTCCCTTCTCTCTTCAATGGTTCTCCCTTACGCTCAAGATAGTCTATGAGATCCACATTACGAGCAACTTCCACTTGGTCCGCGCTTACATGTTTGGCCATGCAGCACTTCCTCCTTTCTAAAATTAGATATAAAAAAAGACAGGGAGAAACTCCCTGTCTAACGTTCAACCTCTATTTTTTCCTTTTGCTTTTCCTCCTGGTGAAAAGCCCCCTTGTTATCCTTTCCATTCTTCATTTCCGAACTGGTGCTTTCCATCCCTTTCTCTTCATGAAATTCGCGATCCAGCTTACTTTCTATTTGAGATAGTCGCTGCTCTCCACGATCCGTTAAAGGTAGCTCTTTCAATTCTTGAAGAGATTCCTTTTTAATTTGGTACACCTCTTCTTTACTGTGAGTCTCTTGATAAGCACGCATCTGATTTAAACGGTCTTGCCGGTCATTGTTTTCTTCTTTATCCAATTCTTTTCCAACTGTCGGTTCAATAAAGTTCATGAGCTCTTTTTTATAAGCATCTTTGAAGTCATGATGAGAATATTCCTCATCGGCCTTTTCCTTCTTAACAAATGGCCCGTTATCCTTCTCAGCCTTTCTCACTTGGCTTCTGTACATATCTCGAAGCTTTTCTGAAGGTAACTTCTCCCCTTCTTGTTTCTCCTCTTCCACTTCATGTTTTTGTTCTTTAGCATCCATACTTTTCTCCCCTTCCTTTTCTTGTTCCATTGATTCTTCAATGGTCATAATGAATTCTTTAGCTGTTGACTGAACTTCTTGTAGTAGCTTTTCATGGTCTTTAAATTCATGGTCCTTGGTCCAGTGATGCAGATAATCCAATGAGTAGTCACTGGTATCGATTTTGAAATAAGAAGCAACGGTATAAGCAGTCATTTCCGCCTGAAACTCTTTCTCCGGCTTGGTATAGTCATTCATGTTTTCTTCTGTATGAAGTTTGGCATGAGTTAGTTCATGTAACAGCGTCTTTGTGTCCTGACGCTTCGAATTACGCGGATTAAGAGCTACTTCTCCCCGCCCGGTATAACTCACTCCTTTGGCTGCCCCTAACTCTTCATAAGGCTCTACAATTCGTATGTTATTTTTCTCAGCTATATCCTCCATCCCTCTTCGAAGCTGACTGTAGTTTTCAACCTGTCCATCAATCCATTTGTTAGGAAAGATCTGGGGTAAATCCTTTTGAGTGGCTGATGTTTGAGAGATATCAAACACACTTCCTGTAGAATAAACAAGACGGCCATCTCGTTTGTCGAGTTGACCGTCTTTAACTAATTGCTTTTCTTTTTTCGTCGCATACTTTAGAGGTTTCCATTCGCCCTCTTCATTTTGAAATTGCTGACCTAATCGATTGGGTACAAGAATCTTTAAACTTTTCTCTCCTTTGTTTACTGGAAATCCTTTTTCTTTCCAGAATGCATAGGAACCTACTGCTTCAGCACCTGGAAACTGAGAATCAATTAACGCTGTATTGCGTGGGGAATATCGGTGGAACTTCCCCATAAAGTTTAGATACTCTTTCATTTGTTCAGGAGAATGAAAGTGATTGGAGATGCTCTTTTCCATTCCCTCCGTCAATTGATTGATCTCTTCTTTCACCTGTTCCGGCGTTTTCTTTTTATAAGGTTGTTTAGTCTTTACCATGATCTTCAGCTCCCTCACTGATGTTCATGAGCTCTTCCATTTCCTCTTCGTCATAGTTTGGTTGGGTATCTAGAATTAGTTCCTTCGTTGATTTATTAAATGGAATGAGAAGGTTCTCTTGATTCACTAAATGTTGTTCAAGATCAGACATTTCTTCATCATTTAATTTTAGACTATATTCCTCTTGGCCCACTTCCATCACAAGCTCGTTATTATCGCTTAATCGATTAAAAACTCCTACCTCATAATTGCTATTAAATAAAAGCATTTTCTTTCACTCCTTTGGTTTATAAATTTACACTTAATATCATTAGTTTGATTGTGATTGGGTCTCTGCGACACTAATTCTCTTTTGACGCTGGTGACTGATTCTTTCTTCGACTGCTTGTCTCGCATCCTTCATCGCTTGGCTCTCAAAGATCGGTGTCGTAACACAGTTTTCTAAGTTTTGATCCATCGCAAAACCATTCATTAATTCAAGAAGTACTTGCGTATTTTTATCGCTTCGATTGGCTGCTAACCGCAACCTTTTCACTTCTTCAGAAAATACGTCTTGGAAACGTTGAGCCATCAAACTCATGAGATATTCTTGTGATTGTTCCTTCGCATTCTGTGCTTCCCATTCCTCAATCATACGATCCAAAGCTTCACCTGGATAACGAATATGGTGCTGTTCCTGATACTCTTTAATTAACGCAATTGTCTCTTCATGCAACGTGACATTTTGACGTTTTCTCATTCATGGACCCCCTACCTTTCTCTTTCAATTTCTCGTTCTAACTTTTGATGATCCAAGTCATTGATAAACTGGTCATACGTTTGTCCCAATGAACGTTGAATGCTTCTTAAGGAACGTTGCAATTGAATTCCTGATGGCATGGACTTATAAGAGGAATTTGTTTGTATCGTTTGCCTAGGATACTGCTGGTGTTCGTACCGTTTCATTTCTTGTAAGAACGCATTGCCCATTCGTTTATAGAGATCATCCATCTTGTTTTGCTTGTAATGTTGGTATCGCTTCTTATCCTTAGACCCATCCCCGTAGGCCCGTTTTAATTCATTCACTTCTTGATCCAATTTATCATGCAGCTGCTTCATATCTTTGCCATGATACTTATCTAAATATCTTGTCGTTAGTTCATCAATCTTCGGTCGAATATGATTCAGCGTTTGATAGCCATAGTGCCACTGTCGCTTATCCTCTGGCAAGTGATTATACACGTCGAGGAACAGAGGTTTTATTTCTCTATTGCTCCATTTCATGCTGCTATTTTCTTTCTTTGCATTAACCATGTGGTCACGAATCAACGTGTTAATTTGATTTCGTTCTTGCGTTCGATCTAACAATCCATTCACGACTTCACTTTTCATCGCGTCTAATGTTTTCGGTTTTCGCTTTCCACGGTCACGAGTCGGATTGGGTTCGACTGTAGCCACATGAATATGAATGTTATCGGTGTTATAGTGAATAGCCGCCGACCAAACCGCACTCTTTTGCAATCCCTCTTTTTTCATCATGGCCTGCATAGATTTCCGTGTTACTTGCTTCAAAGCATCTTCATCTAAGGTGTGTGTCTTTGAATCATAAACGCCTCGTTTTTGAAGCCAATCATTATCAAATGTAATGACATCTTGCCACATGATACTGTTCTTCTTTTGAGCCTGTTCAAATAATGATTTAATCCCCTGTTTTGCTTCCACCGATAAACGATTCGATTGCTGAGTAAACAAGGCAGATGTTTTATCTGGATCGTCCATGTAGTGATTATATAAACTAAACAAGGAGCTATAA
The DNA here is from genome assembly GCF_009602435.1 of Sediminibacillus terrae. Classification (GTDB taxonomy): domain Bacteria; phylum Bacillota; class Bacilli; order Bacillales; family Amphibacillaceae; genus Sediminibacillus; species Sediminibacillus terrae. The sequence continues at coordinate 51,295 of NZ_VZDQ01000025.1, read as the reverse complement.
GCTTCCCCTTTTCCTTTCGCTTCTTCACGGTCCACGTATTGCACATAATCCTGAAATCCTTTCTTATTCGCTGTCACAAATTTTGTTTTTAAAACCACTCCAGGCGTTACGGTTTCACTCATGCTTCTTCACCTGGTTCTTCAATCTGTAAAAGATCATTCATTTCTCGAATCGCTGTATAACAATGAGCCATCGTTTGAATGTTTCGATCGACTAATTGCTGGAGTCTTTGTTCCCGATTGTTCTCTTCTCGAAAGACAGCTAACTGATGCAACTGAGCATGTAAAAACTCTTGCCGACTTATCCCTTTTTCTTCCGCAAGTTCGTCAATTCGTTGAACGGTTTTTGGATCCATATAACGAATTCTTACTTCCATTACAATCACTCCTTTTGATGAAGTTCCTAAAACTAGTGAATAAAGAGAAGAGCATAAGGGGTTTTTGTTCCCACTTGGCGTGTGAATCCCGGCAGAGCCGGGCAAAACGAGGGAACAAGAAAATCTCCAGATGTGCGGTCGCTGTGAGGCTAAAACAGGAACGTTCATTCGTGTATTCGCCGTGATGTGTGGTCCCTGCACAGGAGATGTGCGGCCCCTGTGTTGTCCTTAATAACAACCTTCGTCCTTTTTAGTTCGAAATCATTTCTCTTTTTTCTTCTAACATCTCAATCTTTTCAACGATGGTTTGAATAGTTAGTTCATGTTCAGCTGCCTCTTGATTGATCTGGTCTTTCTCATTTTCTAGGTGATGAATTCTAGCCTCCGTTTGCTTTTTCTCTTCCTCCGTTTCGTAAAGAAGCTCTGATTCTAATTCAACGGTTTTCTGTTCAATTTCTCTGATTCGTTCATCGATCATTTGAATACTTTCCTTCTTCTCTTTTATTGTTTCTTTTGCCTCTTCGATCTGTTCAGATACAGCAGCCACTTCATATTTCTGCTCCGTTAAGATGGTTAATTGTTTGTCCATTTCCACTCTACGTTGATCTGTATAAATACGTGCCAGCTCTTTCTTTTCCTCACCCCCTTTCAAGGAATTTTGAGTACTCTCTTGCGTTAAAAGCGTATTGGCATTTTCCTTATTTAAATCTAAGGCCATTACATCAAAGGAAGGACTTACCTGTTGGATGCTAATGACATATCTGCTTTCATCGTTATACTCAACGTGCGTTGGTAAATCGCGTTTTGGATGCTCTTTTTCCTGAGCCGTGAAGCTTAACTTTTCATCTAATAAAGTGGTTGATTTATTAAGGTTTAAGGTGACAACCATCAACTTTTTCGTTGGATTATAAACCCAGTCTTTTATGGTCAGTTCGCCTGATCCTTGTAAGTTCAGAGGTTCATTGACAGGCGTTTGTTGAACTTTACTCTGCTCTTCATCACCAAATATAAAACCAGAAAACAAGAAAAAAAGAAGCGCCATAGCCATGACGCTTAATCCAATAAGATATTTTTTTGAGGTTCCTTCCGTGATGTGTTTCGTTTGTTTCTTCATGAATAGCCCTCCTCTTCTACGTCTTGAAAATCTGTTATTATCCAGTGCCCTTCTTCTCTATGAGCATTTATTCTGAGGAACACAGGAGACACCTGTTTTTGATCGCTCTGTAAAGAATAGAGCGTGTGTTTAAACTTAACTAATACGCTAGCTTTATTGTTTGTGAGATTACCTGTTTTGATGAATATTTCTACTTCATCCGCCTCCGTTTTCCTGTCTCCTTTATAGGTATCTGTAGGAAAGAAGGTTGCAGCTAAATCTTTACTCATCACCTTGTGTGCTTCTTTTTTCCTTTCTTGGTATGTCTCTTTATCCTGTGTAAAAGCAACCTCTATAAACACAGAAACCTGCTTCACTAAAGCGTCATATCTCGCTTGAATGTCAGCAGGTTCCTGTTTTTGTAACGTCATCTCTAATTCGGTTTTTTCTTCCATAACCTTTTCGTTTTTCACCTTTAATTGATGCAAGCTTTCCTGTAGATCATCACTCGATGCTGTGCGTGCAGCATATATGTTAACCGATGTGAGAACGATTAACAGAACGACAAACAGGACAAAAAGAACACGTCTATTCATCAACGTTCTCCTTTCTTAGAGCCCAAGATAAGGGGCAGGATTCACATCAGAACGATACTGTTTTTTGGTCCGAACTTCAAAATGTAGATGGGGACCTGTAGAGTTTCCTGTCGAACCACACTTGCCTACTTTTGTTCCTTTTTGAATCATCTCCCCGTTTTGTACACTTATCGTATACAAATGAGCATAGTGACTATAAAGTCCCTCATCATGTTTCACAAGAACGTTATTTCCATATCCAGAGTTTTTTCTTACCACTTCAACCACTTGACCGTTATCTACGCTTTGAATAGGCGTTACGGCGTTCGTACAAGCAAAATCAATACCTCTATGCATGTCCGGTGTACCATCAAAGGGATCTGAGCGCATTCCGTAATTAGATGTTTGTGTGAGTGCTCCTTCAACGGGCATAACCCAATCTCCTGTTGGTTGTAAATCTGCTTCAATAACTCCGCCTTTAAGGTAACTTAAAACAGCCTCAACATAACCAATATCCCCATAACAAGCTCCTGTTTCTGCCGACTCAGGTCTAATGCAGGTATACATGCCTGTATGCTTCAATTTCTGGTACTTCATTCTTGAAAATTCGATCGCTAACTCTTTGCTGTATTCTCCATTGTTGTGTTCGTTTGCGTAATCAATAAACCCTCCACCGAAGTTATAAGCTTGGAGGGTTAGCTTAATATCTCCCCCTGCTTTATCCAGCATTTCAGAGAAGTATCGGATCCCGACATTAATACTTCTTTCAGGATCCTCTATCGTGTTTGGAGGTAGACCGAGAGACTCACTTGCTTGCATCACATCATCCAGACGTCCACCAGATTCCTGCATCGTTTTGGCCAAGAGAAGCTCCACATACTTGGACACCCCATACTTTTCAGCATATTCTTCAAACAAAGGACGGTACTCTTCTAGTGCGGCTGAAACTTGCGCTGTTCCATTTACCACATCAATGGACCTCACGTCCTCACTGGAGGAAGACTTTTGATAACCGATCAACCCTGTAATGACTGAAGCATACAAAAGCATTTGTAGAAGGAAAAGAGCTACCAGAATACCAATCAACCAAAGCCATACTTTCCGAGGGACTAACCCCAGGAGGAGGGACCAAGGCATCCTTATGCACCTCCTCCAAACAAGGCTAATTCTTCGTCCGATACCTCTACCTTGAAACGAATGTTTTCAACCGCACGGATGCTTAACATCGTCTCCCCTGTTTGTAGGTAAGGGATATCTTTTAATTCACTTTGGCTTAACTGCCCCATGAATATTTGCTGCATCATCTCTAAGTTGTTACTATCTTGCTGCATAATAATTTTGTATTGGGTCAGTTCAAAAAGCTTCTTGATTTCCTCTACCATACTCTGATCCGAACCCTCAGGAACAAAATCACGGATGGTGTGACTGGCATAGAGAAGAGCACCAAAATACTTCCTGGCCTCTCGGCTAAACTTTGTAAGAAAATCAAGAGCACTCTCACTTTTCTTCTTTGTATTAATGATGTGGTGAGCTTCATCCATCAAGATGAGATATCGTACAGCGTCTTCAAAAGCTAATTCTCCTCGATTATAAGCATCAAACTGAGGTGAACCGTTCGTTAGCATGGAGTCCCACAGGAGGTTGAGTACATTAAACAATTGCGCTTGGAAAACCTCTGCCCTCATTTGCGATAGGCCCCTAAGGGTAAACGTAACGACCTGTTGCTCATCAAAGTGTTCGATGGTTGATACTCCATTGAAGAGATGCGCGTAAGTCTCTACAAGGTTACGAATGTTTAATTCGATGCTTTCCAGGCGTCGTTTCCTTTCCTGACTCAACTTCTCCTTTTGCTTCCCTTCCTTGATATTTTCATAGAGTTGTTCTTCGATAAAGGCAAGAAAATCGGTGAAGATAGGGTACTCATGGACAGAAAGTTCGGTTATATTTGAATTTGAATCATCGTTCCATAAGCCAAGCTTTTCATAGAGCTTTCTTAATAGATTTTCATATTCTTTTAGTTCACTATCATTCGCTTCAGGTGCTAAGAATTTATAGAATGTCGTCAATTTGGATAAATGCTGAGTAAAGGACGTATATTCGTCCTCTGCCGTTCGATACACCTGCAAAGGGTTGATGACCCCATCTGAACCATCGAGAGCAATCTGCTTCCCACCTAAAGCTTCCGTTAACTCCACAAATTCTCCTGTGACATCAAACGTCCGGACCTTATATCCTTTAATCGCATTATCCAGCATGATCTTCTTAAGAGTAGTAGATTTTCCTGCCCCCATCGCTCCTACCATGACTCCGTTATAACTTTTACGCTGCTGATCTCTATGAAAAAGATCAAAGACGACGTTTCCTCCTGTGAGTGTCGTTCCATAGAATGTACCGTAAGGATCGTTTAAGCTAGTAAAATGAAAAGGAAAGCCACCAGCTAACCCTAATGCGGGTATCGGATGACCTTCCCTTTTGTTTCGATAAGTGGATTGTTCTGTATAATTCGTGAGTAGTGATTTCCATTCGAATTCCTGTTCGTTTAAGAAGATAGATCCTCGAAAATTCTCGTCCTGTAAAGTCGATAAGACGACTTTCACTTTGTCTTCCAGCTCTTCTCTTGTTGGTGCACTTACATAATGCCTAAGGTGAACACGTTTAACGATCTCTCCTTCTTCAGACACCTGATTGTACAGCTGCCGCAAATCATCGTAGTTATTTTGCGCTTCTATGATTCCTGCATTATCTTTTTCATTAATCATTCTGGAACTCTGTTCAGCCATCCCTTTGTTCAAACCATCTCGAACTTTGTAACGATCGTCAGAGACAATATCCATCGTAGTAATGACATTCTCCATATTGAAAATAGGCTCTAACCAAAAATCTGAAACATTTTTAGGGAAGGAATAGACATGGACACAAACTTCATAACCGTCTCCTTTCCGGGTGAAGGTTTCGTGAAATTTAATTCCTCCTTGCGGTTGAATATGGGCCAGTAAGAAAGGGTTATATCCTTTTTCTTGTGTTTCTTCGGCATCACTTTTCTTCTTTAAAAATGAGAACATTCCTTAACCCCTCTTTTCTAATTTAGAATTTTGATTGTTTAGCTTATAGAGCAAATCAAGCTTCTTTTCATCGGTTAACTCAATGACCGGAGCGACTCGCCCAAGATAACGCCGACAATTGTTTCTATACTCAGCAAGCTGTTTAAGGCTAGTCGCGTAAATATATAAATAAAATTCTCTATTCGTCCGGTAGGTCTCTAAAAAATGCAGCTCCTCTCTTTTTCTAATTAAAAAGCGTTCATATAGAGGAGCTTTGTTTTGAGCAATCTTGTAATTAATCGCATCCAGTTGTTTTTTCATATTAACCGGAAAATTCATAGATACGATCTTGATATCCGGCGCATACGATTGAAAGAACTTGGCCATCTTCATGATGTCGTATTCGGTTTCCTGGGTAGATGGAGAATAAATATCCTTACTCTGAAGTTGTACCACGTCCATATAGCCCCCATCTCCTTTTAATTGAAAGGATCCTTCCTCGGTCATGTCTTGAATGGGAAGAACCTCAGCTATGGACGGAATGGCCACCTCTCTCTTTTTCTTTTTAACTTTCGACCTTTGCAGCTTCTTGTTTTTCTCAGTAGTTTTTCGTTCATCAAAAAGAGCCATTTTTTCGGAATTGTCTTCTTTAAAGAAAGGGTGGCCTTTCTTATTCTTCTTCATTTAAAGTCCTCCCTCATTTTTCTTTCCTGCTACTTCATGAATCAGGTCAAAAAATACGCCGACCGTCTCATGCTCCCATCCAGACAACCACCGAATCTTCCGTGCTTCTATTTTTGTTAAGTCTCGTCCAAGCTGTTCTTCAAGAAGTGCCTTAAACTTTTGAAACATATTCTTCATCATTTAACTCTTCATATTTGATCACCATTCCTACCATCCTCCCGTTCTTTTTTATCGATGGCACAATAAGCAATTCGGTCCCTTGTGACAGCTAAGAACAAGGCTTTGACCATACGGAGTTTAGGGTTCGTTTTGGGGCGGATTAACCAAGCAACCATCAATATGATCCAAAAAATCGCATAGTACCAAACGAATGAAGAATGAACGACATATCGGAATGTAAAGCCTATGCCGCCTAAGATGAGTACCACAAGTAAGTCTGTAAGATAAAATAAACGGTTGATCTTCAACTCACTTCCAATTTCGGATGGTATCTTGTATTGCAATAAAAACCCTCCTTCATAAAAAAACGCGAACCAAGTTAAGACTCAGGCCCGCGTTTCTTAATTTTATTTATCCAGTTCTCTGTAGTGTTTCGAGATAAGTTATACGTCCGTTTTGCACTCTGAATCTTAGGATTATGATTGAATCGCTCACCAAGGCGATCTTTCATATAATTCCCTATCGTTCGCTGCTCTGTTCTATATTGATTCGGCATCGGAATGTCATCTGTACTTTCTGGAGCTTTCACACCTGATGTTTCTGTTTTTGTGCTTGCAGCTATTTGGTCTGTCTCTTCCTTAGGTTCATTATCGTTCGCATCTAAACGTTCGCTTCCTTTTTCACTACTACCTATATTTCCTTGTCTTGTTTCTTTCATAGGTTTATTAGATAAAGTTTGCTCATAGCTGTGGTTTGGAGATGGGACATCCAATCCTCCTGGGGAGCCTTCTTGTAGAGAGGCCATAGAGGATCTCTTCTCCGGAGAAGGCTGTGATTGCCCCTGATTTTCATGGGTAGCAGGACTATTTATTTCCTCAGATCTTCTGGTTTCCTTTCCTTCCAAAGAACCTTTTTGGCTTTTCTGATTGTATGTCATTGGACTTGGCTCTTTCTTTTGCGAGTTTCCTTGAATTCTATTTCCTTCTTTTGAAGAGAAACTAGATGACGGATCACTTTTTCCATTTGTCTGCGCTTTTCCTTCACCTTTGCGCCCATAGATACCAGCGACTGCTCCAGCTGTTCCGGCACCTGTATTCATCAAGGCTGATACACCACCACTTGTAATAGCTCCTGCAGCTTTCTTCACGGGAGGTCCGAGTGTTTTAGAAGCTAGGTAACCACCCATCGCAACATGCCAGGCATTTTTCAATCCAGCATCTATTCCAAAGAGTTTTTGCACGATATTAGGACCATCAATGACAGCCAAACTTCCTGCAGTTAAAGCAATCAGATACCCAAGTCCTTCAAGATTATTATTTATAAAAGTTGTGTAATACATATACACACGTAAGCTTAAGAAAATCATGATAAGCGAAGCAAAAATGCTTCCAATATTCTTAATGATCGCTTTCAATCGCTGGCCCGTGGATATATCAGAATACGCCATAATTAGCGCCACGATATGATTAAAGCCAAGCTCAAAACAGAGCTTGGCTACTTTAATCGATATTAATATCATGGTAAAAGCCATCACGGAAAGAGTTACGATGGCAGTAAACCAATCCACATGCCACCTGTAATAATTTTCTGGAAGAAAATCAAACAGCCCGCTCTTGCCTAACTCAACAAGTCCTTCTTCACCATTTGATTCTAACCCTACCTTATTCATTACGATTTCTTTCCCTTTAGATGTGAGTTGGTCTCCATTTGCTTTTTCGAATTCCTTAGTCATCGTCTCATTTATAGAAATTTTATCAATGTTACTAGGAGCAACATGGTGCCGGTTTTCCACTTCTGGGTCTTCCCATCCATATTCATCATAGACAGAAATATCCGTAATATGGTCTTCCATTACTCGATCAGAAGTGGTAAAAGAATCTGTTTGTACTTTCGCTACGTCCATTGCATCTCCAGTAAAGTCATTAACTTTCCCCATTCCAAAAGACAACAGAGTAATCGTCATGATCGATATAAATAGGTTCATTGGAATGTCAGATCGATTCTTTTCTTTATTAAAGATTAATCGAAAGCCGATCATTCCCAATGAAATGGCCAGCATGATATAGAGAACAGGCTGGATGGTTTCGAGAAAGTTAGTCACGGGATCGCTCGAAAAGAAATCCGTTAAGGTTAAGACCTGATCAACCATTCCTTCCAGACCATCAACAATCATTTTCAAGAATAATATCGTTCCCCACCCTACGATCCTTAACCCAGATGTAAAGATATTATTCGTTGATAAGACTTCGGAAAACCTTAACAATATCTCTAACAGCTCTTCATCGGACACTCCATCACCACCTTTATTATTTTTCCATTTTTCATCCCTGCTCCACTGGTGTTTCCTGTTCTTCAATTAACTTATCTATTTGTTTGCGAATGTGACTATACACTTGTCGGTTAATTTCTTCATGATCACCTAAAAGCTTTAAGTTATAAAGAAAAGCTTCCATAGGTTCCTCATTCATTTCCTCCTCACTGTGTTCTAAATGAGGAGCAACTTGTTGATGGATCAGGGAGAATGTGCTTTTATCGAAGAACTCACCGACTTTTTCCTTCCTCCACCATTCCGTAGATTGTTCTGAATCACTGAATGGTCCATTTTGCGAGCGATTTTCCATATCCTCTACCGCCTCGTCTGTCTGTGCTTTATTAGAATAGCCAGTTTGAAAATCAATAACTAAGTCTGCTGGATGAACATGGCGGTGTGGGGTCGAAATCTCTTCTTCCGTAATGGATCTACCTGGACGGAATTCTGAACTAAGATACGTGTGAGCATATTTCATACTGTACTTTCCTGTATTATAAATAGGAAAGGCACGAATTTTTCGTCCTCTCTTATCACGTCGTAATAATACTCGGCGTACTACCGTATCTCCTTCCTCTAATTCCTGCAGTTCATTGGCCGTTAGAAGGTCTCTTCCTTCCGTACTTTCCGTTTTCGACTTATCCAGGGAAAAAGTAGATCCAGACCGCGTTTGAGTATTTAACGTTTTCTTTCCTAACTTAGAAGAAAAATAGGAAGCTGAATCATAGTCAGCACTCAATATATAAATTTCATTCCCGCAGTTACCTCGGATGGTCGCTTGTCCATCTTCTCCATACAAGTCTTTTAATTGAGCATAGGATTGAACAACTAAGTGGAAACGAATGTTTCTTCCCAAACATACCGTTATTTTATTTTCCATATCTGCTATCGCAGGCATATTTCCAAACTCATCTAACATGAAGACCACTTCTCGTAAGCATTTTTGTCCTTTGGCAATGGCTGCATTTTTTGATAATACATAATACAATTGGCTAACGAAAATAGACGGTATAGCATGAGTGGACGTATCATAATCCGGTGTGACCATAAACACTGCAATAGGCTTAGTGGAGTAAGTAATTTCTTTCACTTCCATAGTGTTGCTGGCGGACGTGTAAGAAAAATAAACCTTGCCCGTTTCTTCATCTACTTTATCAACCCGAATCGTCGAGCTATCCTTTTGAACTTCTTTATCTTTTGAAGTACCAGGAGCCGAGTTTTGAGAAATAACTAATTGATCACCGACTTCTAATGAGGTTTTAAAGTTAATGGTCCATGTCCCACTCTCACCTGATTGATTGACTTCAGTGGATCCATCCGGGAATGATATCATCACTTTGGAAAAAGGATCACCTCGCCCCTTAATACTTTGACCGAAGCCCACTCTTTTTAAATCTAAAGAGTTTTTTGCTGTCATCTTAGCTGTTTCACTCATTGTAAACTTCGTCAATCCATTCATCGCTGTCGTAAAAATGCTTGATCGAGTATTCCCTTTGGAAAAATTACTCGTTGCATATTGACCTTTCGCTACATGTGATTGGGGTAGTTCTTGGAAAAATTGATCCAATGCATTGTATTCTTGACCCTCTTCATCCATTTCATTTCTGGTCCCTAACTCTGAGAGCATGTTGGCGACCGTGTACATCGTAATTTTTTCTTCCATCCCTTCGGTTATGCTTTTCTCTGTAACCGCAAGGATCATAGCATTTACAAGTGATTTAGCTGAATCATCCCACATAGGTTCTTTAGCATTCGGATTGTGATAAAGCATATGAGTAATGGTTTCGCAAAGCGTTTGAGCTGTAGAATAATCACCATCTTTATATGATTGTTTAACCAGTTCTAGTAAATTAAAGCTCATGCTTTGCATTGGGTTCATTAAGTTTAAAACCTCAACCTCATATCCTCTTCTCTCCAGCGTCTCCCGGCTAGAAGCAAATAACTCCCCTTTGGGGTCATTGATGACTAAAGAAGGCTGATTTTCAGCACGAGTGTAAGCATCTATTGTTGGTATTACATAGGTTTGACCCTTACCACTCCTTGTCGTACCAATAATCAAATTATTGACAGGTGACGGATCAATAAAAGCTTTGTTTCCTTTTCTAGATAACACAGGGCCACCTTGACCTTTATATGGTTGCTTTCGATCAGGAATGGCCTTGTACTGTTGTTGAATTTCATTTCTAGTTGCAAATCTCTGGGAACCTTTTTCGTCCGTGCCTACGGGTTTAAAGTTACTTCTAAGTTTGTAAATCATGTGGGCTATACCGACTAAGCCGATTAAGGCCGCTATTCCATAGTAGAAAGGTTGTTCTTGCATATGAAAATCTGTCAAAAATGAAGCTTTAATTTCTATTGGTTCACTGAATTCTGGGAAAGTCTTTAAGGTTGACCACATGGCATATCCCAAATTCCATACGAAAGTACTGACCAGCATCGTGGATATAAAAAAACAGATGCTTAGGAGAATAAGCACCTGTTTTTTAGCAATGACTGATTTCAAATGAATCACCCTCTTATATATTGTTCTTTTGGCTCTCCAGCTCATCTTGTTGTTCCTTAAGCGAATCGATTTTAGATTGATTTTGATCTTCTGACTTTTTCTCTGTTTCTATTTGGCTGTTTATCTTAGTCAACTGTTCCTCAATTTCTTGATACTCATTAATCTTTTTATTCAGTTCATCATTTTTCGCTTCACTGGCCATCTTTTTTGCATCTTCCAATTGACCAAGCCTCAAATAAGCGATCCCCTTTTGTTTATACAGTTCAGGAGACATCGCCATATCTTGAATATCCACCGCCTGTTTGTATTCCCCATTATGAAAGGCTATTTTAAATTCACCCAAAGGACTTGGATAAGCTTCTTGAAAGGAAACCAATTCTTCCAGACCATGAACTTTCATGACTTGCTCAGCCAGTGAAGAAGTTCTTTCCTTTCTTACATATTGCAAAGCTTGATCATACTTTTTAAGTTCCACAAGAAAATGAAGCAATGTTTGGCGCTCCGATTCCGTTAAGGTTTCCATTCCTTGTAACTGATCTACAGCTTTTTTCTGATCACCTGTCCAGTAACCTTCATAAGCCGTTTTTACATTCTCCATTTTTTCCAGCTCTTGTGTCGTGGCTTTTAGGTCTTTGCCTTGATTGCTTAGAAGTATAAATAGAGTAATGGATGTAACTATAGCCACCATTAATGTGGTGCTGATCACACTCACAAAAATTTTGCCACGCTTACCAAGTTGCTTCCAACTCGACTTTTGTTCTTCCTTCTCTTTCAATACTTCTGTCATATCAATTTGATAAGATGCTGGTGTATTAGAAGTTAATTGTTGAAGAAAGACATCCCTTTTTGTTTCTTCATTTTTATTTTCCATGGGTAACTGTAAAAGCTTTTGACAAACATGGTCATAAATATTGGATGTCTCTTCTTTCCCCATTTCATATGAGCCGTTGTACAGCTTGTCTCCTTCTTCATTAAATATCATGAAATCTAGCAGAATTGGCTTTGCATTTTTCTTCTTTAATTTAGCATCCAATTCTGCCGTTAAAATGACAATTTCCTGGAAGGAATAAGGGTGGAAGCTTGAAATTTCACCATCCATTTTTGATGTGAATAATACCCTCATGAATCTACTCTCCTTTAAAAGATCACCTGACTGTCAATGTATTCAGCGATAGCTGTAGCTCCCATTAGAACGACAAGTCCAACGGCACCACCAATAAACCACACGATAGAGCTTTGGCGACCTCTAACTCCACCCCATATAAGATGGTAGGCTCCTATACCAAAAGCAATGGCAGCCGAGATAATACCCAAAAGCTGCATGGCGGTTAGAATTGATGCCCCAGTAGATTGTAAATTACTAATGGCAGCAAGCATGGAATGATCTGCAAAGTACTTCATTAAAATCTCCCCTTATTAAATATTTTTGTTCTTGTTTTCTTCATCCACCCCTTTGTAATGGAGCAATGACTTCATAACGACATCTTGGTTTTGTTGAATGTAGTCTTGATGCTTTTCATGAAGCCAATCATTGTAAGAAATGTCTTGGATGGTCAGCAACGTCTGAACTAAGTCTTTTGATTGCTTAAGTTCACGATTAGTAACGCCCATTAACATTCACCCCCTTTCAAGGTTTTCGTCCATAAAAAAAGAAGCGACCTATTAAAAGATCACTTCTATCACGATTAATTATTTTTTATGAATTTTTCTAATGCATCTTCTTTCTCACCAGTTGAGGAATAATCAACATCCCTCAGAGAAACATACTTTTTCAAAATTCCATTTTCATAAAAACCTAGAGTCTCGAATTGAATATCCTTGAGTCCTAAGTCTCTAGGTTTCAAATCCTTATCCAACATTTCATCTGACTTAGCATTAATTTCTTTTACACTAATTTCATCAATTTCTTTCTCAACTAATGAAATATTATCTGTTCGCTCTGTTTTATCTTCCGTATTATTAAGTAATATAAAAGCTTCATCATTGCCTTCAATATATTCGCTTAGTTCCTCTGGTGATAAAGACTCGACTTGACCTGTGGCTCCTTGTGACCCGCAACCAACCAGGATTAGAACCATAACAAATCCAGTCAAACCACCGATCCAACACTTTGCCATCAGATCAATCTCCTCTCAAGTGATTTGTATAACGATTCTAACACCTACTTAAATATAAATCCATGATTTGGAAGATTATCTTGATGGTTTAAAGATTGTTTTTGGCAAGATACAATCAACCCTATGCAGCATTCCCTAATGATTATAGTGTACTGCAAAGCACAACGTTTCTAGCATATACGAAGAACTTTATATATCTAGGTCTTAATATTAAAAGTTTCATCAGTAGTCCCCTCACTTTAAATAGAAAAACCATCGTTGATATAACGCTTACCCGGTCACTAGATGCGTTTCGAGTAACACGCACCCAACACTCATCAACAGCTAGGAAAATTCTGTGACCTTTCTTTTCCTAGCTTAGATATGTAGTTTTCAAGGATCTAAATGTGCTATCTAAGCACGTATTAAAATCGTTATATTTACTTAACAGGTTTCAGTTCACTCATAGGGTTTTTACGTTTAGCAATGGTTCTAAATTGACCATCCTTAACAGTTCGAATTCGATAATAGATACTAGACAGCTTTTCAGCAGTACCATGGCGATCCACCGCCCAAATGCCATGCACATTATACCTTTTTCCTTCAAAGGTTTTTACATTGTCAGCTTGTGAAGAAATATCATAGTAAGCAAAGTGCTTTTTATTGGTTTTCAACTTACCACCTCCCATGTTTATGGCTCGCCAGCTACTCTAAGCTTTAATTGTTCTAATAAAATATTTTTCGCTGAGCGTTTTCCTTCCCGAATAGAAGCTATATCTTCTTCAGAAAGGTTATATCGATCATCAATAGATTCAAGAATATTCTCCCTCGATCTTTTTAGCTTAATCGCTAACTCAATGGTCCGAGCTGTATCATCAATGCTAGGTTGTTTTTTTATATCCTGCTTTTTTTGTTCTTCGTGGTTGTTGAACCATTCAGGAATTACTTCCTTTTGGGAAGACCTATTAGTTACTGAACCATTTCTATTCTTTTTATTTTTATATTCCACCTCTTCTGTCTCTGCTTCTTCTATTGTTCGAATGCCTTTATTGATCCAAGACTGAAGAATACTCTTCGCATATCCCCACGTTGGTTTATTACGGTCCAACGAACGCCTCATAGCTTCCAAGATTAATGGTTCTCCAAGGTCCTCACTCCAGCTCACTATATCTTCTGAAATTTTAGGACGTATAACGCCAAAGTTGTTTTGATAAAATTGAATGGGACATTCCATCTGTTCTGAAGTAGTCGTAGTAGTAACAAACTCTTTTACATTCTTAACTTCTTTAAGTTCTCTTCCATTCTTGTATGTGTCTTTTTGCTGTCTATCTGATGGTAAAGTGTTGTTCTTCTGCTGGTTATATGGTGTTGTTCTGTTGTCATTTTCTTCATCGTTTGATTGATAAATTGCCCAGTTATCAACGGTTATGACACTATATTTGTTGGTGGATTGTACAGAAATAACTCCATCTTCTTCGAGTATTTTCAAGTAATCACGAACAGTAGACTCATTCATATTCAATTCAGAAGCAGCTTTCTTACGACCGAATATAAACTGTCCAGGTTCCAGTTTTACACTTTGCCTCCCCACCCTTGATTCCGTACTTTTATGACTTGACTTTGTAAGACAATATATGAAGATTTTTAGCATCTTTTCATTTTCAAAAATTTCACTATGAAGGATTTTCCGATGAAGCTTCAGCCACCCTTGCATTATTTCACCTTCTTTCTATACATGTGATAATCAGATGATATAGCCTTTAGATTTTAAACAGGTGTGGTGTTTTTCCCATATTTTCAACCAACTTATATCGTACTCATCACACAAAGTTGCCAGATACACAGTAGAGAAGTGAACTACACTAGCCATTATATCTGCAGACCTATGGATGTCTTGTAAATCCATAGAGTGGATACTATATAAGTCTTCTGTCCATTTCACTTGAGCAATGCGTCTAAGTGCTTCCTTTAACTCTTTCTCTAATATCAATTGGAGAAAGTATTTATCGTTAGTGGCTCTAGGAATACTATCTAACTGTGTAATCCCCCATCCGATATATTCATTAACAGCTTCCAGAGCTAGCCATGGACTATTATATTTTTCGATAAAGTATTTGGTGGTTACAGGGGGGATCTTCCGTTCTCCTCTTTCTTGCTTAGAGATATACTCCCTAGATTGAAACATGTCAATTGCCAATTGCTGCTGTGTTTTATTAATACCCTTTCTCTCTGCTCTCATATAATTTGCAGACTTACTAAAATTAATTGAACTCCCCCCTTGTTTTGTACCATCAGCTATATTCTGGTTAATTTATGATAGATTTATAGAGTTATATCACACCAAAGCTTCTTTCTGGTGCTGTTTTTTCGGAGATCTCAACATGATCTCTAATCCAACTCATTACTAAATCTTTAGGATAAAGTGTTCTACCTCCAACATGAATCTTTGGAAAGTCTTCTCGCTTTAGAATATGAGCGTCTAATGACTGTACACTTACATTAAAGACATATTCGGCTAACTTAGTGCGGTCCAATAAATATGGCAACTCTGCTTCTCTTTGGACATCTTCTTGAGCCTTTTTTGCAATATCATAAAAGATATCGTACACCTTATTATTAAAATCGGCTTCAGGTTGTAATTTTGCTTCAAACAATTAAATCATTTCCTTTCTTCAATTATTTTAATACTTGAGAACTAAAAGTATGAGTTTCTTGTACTTTTTGACCGAATAAATAACTGATATCTTTTCCCAATAGTTCTGATAAACGAATAGCTACTTTAAGAGTTGGTGTTGAATATCCATTTTCCCAATTAGCTACACTTTGTTTTCCCTTATACCCCAAACATTCAGAGAGTTGAGTTTGACTCATGTTAGCTTTAATCCTTGCTTCTTTCAAACGTCTATTTTTCATTATCTCACCTCCCTTGTATGAATAACTTGTACTTAAAAGTATATGTACAAGTTACTTGTATGTCAACACATAAAAACAAGATTCTTGTACTTTAGTTAAAAACATCAATAAATAACTCTAAAGATGGTACAATAATCTTGTACCTAAAAAAGTGAAAGGATTCTAAAAATGCTCTCACAAAGACTTAAATATTCTAGAAAAACCAAGGGACTCACTCAAAATGAATTAGCAAATAAGATTAAAACGACCAAGGGTACAATTAGTAACTACGAAAATGGTTATAGTACACCTTCAAATGAGATGCTTATTAGTCTTGCTAATGCATTAGATGTGAGTGTTGATTATTTATTAGGTAGGTCTGAGACTACAGTAAACCAAACAAAAGAAAATGAATACAATACTATCAATGAAATAAATAAGCTCATGGATAAGTACGGGATTGAAGATGCTGCATTTTTCGATTTAGAAAAATGGAAGGCTATGGGGCCGGAACAAATTCGGGAGTTGGAAAGTTATTTTCAATATCTGTTAAGAAAGTCAAAAGAGCTTGAACAGGAAAACAAAAAATAGAGCGTATCCGAAGACACGCTCTATTACTTCAGGCGATTTTTATTGAAACCAACCTTTACTCCAGAGAATTCTAAATTGATATAAATATAAAACTTGCAAAACAGACATGTTCTGCGTTCATTTATTTGTTCTCAGCGTCCAGAAAATTTACTCCCCAACCATACCATCTCCATCATTATCTCTCATGTATTGATATAACCAATGATCACTCGTAATCGGCATACTGAAACCAGCATCCTTTGCTTCCTGGATCGTCACCTGACCATTGCCATTCGTATCAACGCTAGAAACGTCCCCTTCCTCGGTGGAGCCGTTGGAATTGGAGGAATCGTCATTAGTTAGTCCGAGTGATTCATTCACTTCGTCTGGATTTACATTGTCGAAGGTATCGATGATTTCATTACCATGTAACGTGTAAGTATATTGATAATCGGAAGGAACTTGCGTTTTCGTATCAGGATAAGTGATTATTGCTTCAAAATTTGTAGCGCCCCCTGCCTTCCGTATAGCATCTTCCAAGTACGCTTGATCCCCATGCCGGTTCAGGGTGCTTTCTTGTGGGGTAATATTATATGCGTTAGAAACCCCTCCTAGAGAGTCGGCAATGATATGTCCTTCATCTAACTTATCACTTTCGACACCAGGTACTTTTGCTTCGTCTGAGAAATATCTGCCGGATGATAAGACCGGTTCCGCACTATCGTCCTGCAGAATGATTTCATCAGCCACGACTTTCACTAACTGTCCGTACTCATTCGTTAAATTAAGATACTATTCCATTGGGTAATCAGTCTATTATGAAGGCTACTTACCCCCTTTTTTTACATAATTAATTGAATAAATAATGGTTGAATATAGGGTTTAATAAGTATAAAATGTAACAATATACAGGAACGTTTGTTTGTCTTTTGAGGACGTAGCTTCGGTGCGAGGGCAGCACTCCGCAGAAACGATAGTTTGAGGATCTTAAAGAAACGAAAATAACGGTAATCCTTATATAAGGAGAAGCACTATCGTAAATTATAATTGGTTGGAGATGTTTTCATGAAGGTAGAACAAATATTGATTGGGAATAGAAAAGTATATCTGCTAATTGATTCAAATGGATTACCCGTTGAACCCGTTGCAAAGTACATGAAATATCACTATAACCAGGAGAGTAGTAGCAATACTCTACAGACTTACTGTACAGCTTTGAAATATTACTTTACATATTTAGAACAAATAGGAATTGATTATCAGCAAGTTAACTTTCAAATATTATCTGACTTCGTTGCTTGGCTCAGAAATCCTTATGAAAGTAATAAAGTACTACCTCAGAAAAAAGAGAAGGCTAAACGTAGTGAAAGAACAGTTAACACTTATCTTTCAGTAGTGTCATCGTTTTATGATTTTCTATACAGAAATGAATTAATTGAATCAGGAATCGTAGATAAGTTGATGAAGAAGATGTTTCTAGGTGCAGGTGGAAGTGGATATAAGGATTTTTTATATCACGTAAATAAAGACAAACCACGTTTTAAAAATGTACTCAAATTAAACGAACCTAGAGCAAGAGTAAAGGTATTTACAAAGGAGCAAGTTAATGAAATCTATAAATCTACCACTAATCTTAGGGATAGATTTATAGTAAGATTACTTTTTGAAAGTGGCTTCCGTATAGGTGAAGTTCTCTCCTTATTTCTTGAAGATTTTCAATTTGACGCTGTACAAAGAAAGCACAAAATCCAACTAAAAAACAAAGGAGAGTTACCAAACGGGGGGAAGTTAAAAACAGGAGAACGAAAGATTGATATTTCCCAGGGACTAATGGACTTGTATGATGATTATTTGTATGAAGTACTTGATGAATATAATCCTGACCATAACTTTGTATTTGTAAAGGTCCGTGGTAAGAACGCTGGAGAACCTCTAACCTATTCTGATGTTTATGCCACTTTTAAAGAGATTGAAAGGAAAACGGGCATATATATTACTCCACATCTATTCCGACATACACACGGAACTATATTTTATCTTCAAACAAAGAACATAAAGGCAGTACAAGAACGTCTAGGTCATGCACAAATCCAAACAACCATTGACTTATATGTTCATCCTTCAGAAGATGATATTCGTAAGGATTGGGAGAAAGCCTCTCATGCCTTTGAAATTGGGCGAGGCATAGAGAACAAAGAGAATGCTTTTTAATCAGGTATTCCTGGCAGAGTAGTTCCCTTTTTTAGAGCTATATTAGTATGTTAGGAGAGAAAACATTGGATAAAATCATACCAAGTAATTCAATACCCAATAAAAGTGAATATTGGGACTTAATCGCTTCCACCCTATCCTCTTACGAGGTTAAAGAGATATCCGACAATGGAAAAGTAGCGAGAAGAGTTGTAAATGATGATTACTTTTTAGTCAATGATGTTTGGAATATACATGAGATTGCCAAGGTCCCTAATTTTAAAGATACGAATACAAAGAGAATAGCACATAACCTTTACTTTGAATGCGATAGTTCCACCATCAATATGGAACTGAAATTTGTTTTTTTTAGTCAACTTTTTTCAGACCGTTGGGCATTACGGTCTTTATTTAAAGGTCTAAATCATAGCGTAAAATTACTGGGTGAATATTTAGAAGAAAGGCATCCAAATCTCACTTCCCTTCTTGATTTAGACATTGAAAAAGAGGAAAAGCTATGGATATTTTGGCTGAATCGAAAAGGAATAAAGACAAGGTATATTACGACTCTAAGGGGGGAAGAAATCAATGCCAAGACGTTACCAGCCAAATCTATCCGAATGATATATAATCCACTCTTACGACTAACGGATACTCGTGATGAATGGGAGAAGGATCGATGGGATATACGGGAGCTGAATAAAAGATACGATTTTGGATTCAATGTTTCATCAACTTCTTATTACATTGATTTTTTAGGAATTGAGAACAACAGTTTTCGCAAAGTATTTAAAGAATATATAAAAGGCCGTCTAATCAGTGGCAAAAATTTCGTTTGGGGTACATCGTTACAGTATAAAGTGTTCGTTGGTAATTTTTTGAACTCAATTTCAAAACAAAATCCTAAATGGAATGATTTGAGAGAACTTGAAAGAAAACATTTGGAAAAGTACCTAGAAGAGTTAAATGAACATACAACGAAACTTACCAATCCTAAAAGCTATATTAATAAGGCATTAAAGCTTATTCGTAACTTTATTAGAGACCTTCAAACTTTCGAGAAGTTCGAAGATTTCGCACCTAAAAAAACCGTGCATCGCCTAATTTATTCTGAAGACATTCCTACTGTCCCTAAAAAATCAGATGATGATATTAATTACATACCTGACTATGTATTGGAACAACTGTTTGATAATCTAAATGATCTTCATCCAGATGTACAGCCAATTGTATGGATTGCTTTCAAAACTGGACTTCGCATAAGTGATACATTGGGATTGACGCAGGATTCTTTAGGTAGAATAAATGGAAAACCAAACCTTACCACAGATATAGAAAAAACCTATGTAATAGGTCATAAAATACCCATTGATGACCATCTAGCAGATATAATTGCAGCTTTAATTGAGCGTTCTAAGCAATACAGCAACGATGATAACAACCCAGAAAGATACCTTTTTGTTCGCTACCGAGGTTCCCGTAAGGGAAGACCATTGAGTTCGAATTTTTGTCGAGCAGAACTAAACCATTTAGCAAGAAAAGTGAATATAACAGATGAAGCAGGCGAATTGTTTAAATTCAATAATCACATGTTCCGACATACTTATGGAATAAAATTGTTAAACGGTGGAGCTGATATTTTAACGGTGCAGGAGTTATTAGCCCACGCATCACCCGAAATGACCTTGCAATATGCTCGTCTGTTAGATGATACGAAACGTAAAGAATTCGAAAAGGTGTTGAAACAAGGTGTATTTACTTTTAACGTAAACGGGGAAATTCATCAGATTTCAGAAAAGGAAGATATTCCTGAAGGCATCCTTGATATGCTGTGGAAAGACGAGAAGTTAAACGCCTTAGATAACCCTTATGGGACATGTCGGGCGAGGGTCAATGGGAATTGTCCACTAGCAGCAGAACCCCCTTGTCTTACAGCCAACGATGGCAAACCTTGTTTTGATTTAGCTGTTGGAATGGATAGTTTCGACGTGAAAAAATATGAGTTACTCATTGAGTCTGTAACCAAGAATATTCAAACCGCAAAAGAGTATGGCCGGGAAGAGATGGTAAAAGCAAATAAAAAGAACTTGGAGAGATATCAAAATATTTACGAGATCATCAAGGGTGGAAATGTGATTTTTGGCCGCTTTGATCGTATGAAGAGAAAATATGAAAGTAAGAAAAAGAATGGTGTTAAAAATGAGTAATTTTGACCGTGAGGAGCAAATAAGGCAGTTGCATCAACAACGAAAGCAGAAAACCAAAGATAAAGTTGAGGAAGCTATAAAACGCCTTACAAAGAGTTCTAAAGTAATTAATTTTAATAGCGTGGCAAAAGAAGCAGGAGTAGCTAAAGCTACTCTTTACAACCACATAGAGCTTAAAGAACGTATTGCTTTCCTTAGAGAACAACAAGAAGAAGCCTTTGTGGAGTCTAGTACCAAGCGTGATGAAAATAATCAGAAAGCTGTAATTGCTTCCCTTAAAAGAAGGGTTGAAAAGTTGGAGAAAAAGAATAAAGAACTGGAAGAAGAAAATAAACAGTTAAGGGAAAAAGAAAAAGAAAAACTTTCAGCATACTTTACGAAGATATAAATCCTTCTGCAACTAAGGGCAGTTATCTTGAGACCGAGTCTTCAAGTAAAGGGCAGGATTGTAGAAGGCTTAGTTTCGAGATACCACAATCAATCGTTAATAAATAAGGAGAGTGAATTTTTCGGCAAAAAATAATCTGTTGAGTTTAAGATTGGAAAAATAAAATCGATTCACACTTGACCCTGTATTATAGTACAGGGTTTATATTATATGTAGAGGTGATTGCTTTGGAATTTAAAATCAGCCAGCTAGCCGAAGCTTGTAATGTGAATAAAGAAACTATCCGTTACTACGAACGCAAATCATTAATACCTAAACCATATCGGAACAATTCAGGTTATCGCATATATGGAGGGGCCACAGTGAAGCGCATTAATTTTATCAAGAAAATGCAAGATCTGGGTTTTTCACTAAGTGAAATCCACAAGCTACTAGGAGTGGTGGATAAAGATTCTGATCGTTGTCAGGATATGTATCAATTCGTTTCAGAAAAACAGCAGGATGTTGAAAAGAAAATTAGAGAATTGCAACATATACAAAAAGTGTTGAATGAATTGAAGATCTGTTGTCCGGATGAAAAAGACCTGTATGCCTGCCCGATTATAGAAAAGGTGATTGAAGGTGGAGAGCAAAAGGGGGCACTGTATGAGGGGGAATAAATGGTTTATCGGAAGTTTGACTGGATTTTTCGTAACCCTTCTTTGTTGTGCGACGCCTTTGTTAGTAATTTCACTAGGTTTACTTGGTCTAGGAGCGTGGGTAGGTTACTTGGATTACGTTTTAATTCCACTATTGATTGTATTTTTGATCCTTGCGGTAGGGTCTTATAAAAGAAGTAAACCAACATCAACTAATAAGGACTGTTGCTCTTAAAAATGAAGGAGGAGATGAATATGAAAAAAATTCAAATGGAAATCAGAGGAATGACATGTGCAAGCTGTGAAGATCATGTAAGGCAGACACTTCAAAAAAATGGCGCTGAAAATATTCATGTCGACTATCAAGAAGGGAAGGCTGACTTTCAATTACCAGACGGGTACAAGGAAGAAAATATAAAGGAAAAACTACACCAGACGCCGTATCAACCAGGGGAAATGATTCGTATTTCCTCCGATAGTGAAAAAGGTGTTTCAGGTGAAGGGTACGATTACGATTTTTTAATTATCGGTTCCGGAGGGGCAGCTTTTTCTGCGGCCATTCAAGCTTCTGAGAATGGATTACGGGTAGCCATGGTAGAAAAAGGGGAGGTTGGAGGCACCTGTGTCAATATCGGATGTGTTCCTTCTAAAACCCTTATTCAAGCTGGACACATTCAATTCCAAACCGAACAACAGCCATTCCAAGGTTTGACGACTTCGGCCCAACAACCAGATATGATCGGGCTGCAAAACCAAAAAGAGAAGTTGGTTAACCAATTGCGTAAAGAGAAGTACGAAGACCTTATTCAGGAATACGGGTTCGATCTCATTAAAGGAGAGGCTTACTTTCGTGATTCACACACCATATCCGTAGAGGGAAAACATCTAACGGCTGAGTCCTTTTTAATTGCTACTGGGGCTTCTCCTTTCATTCCGGAGATTCCTGGATTGAAAGAGACTTCCTTTTTAACAAGCACATCTGCTTTAGAGTTGAAAGAAGTTCCTAAGCATCTGGTTATTATAGGGTCGGGATACATCGCCCTGGAATTAGGGCAAATGTATCGCCACTTAGGCGCGGAAGTCACCCTCATGCAACGTAGTGCAACATTCTTGAAACATTATGATCCCGAAATCTCTGAGACCGTTGAAAATATGTTAAAAGAAGAAGGCATCACATTATTGAAAGGTGTTAGCTATCATAAAGTCGAGGACAAAAACGGTCAAAAGTTCGTTCATCTTGAAGTGGAAGGGAAGCCTGAAACCATTCAAGGCGATCAGCTTCTCGTTGCTGCAGGAAGGAAGCCCAATACAGAAAAACTCCAAGGAGAGAACATTGATTTAGAATTGGGGGAATATGGAGAAGTCTTAATTAATGACTATCTGGAGACCAATATCTCTCATATCTATGCAGCTGGTGATGTAACACTTAGCCCTCAATTCGTTTATGTGGCAGCTCACCAAGGAGGTATTGTTGGACAAAACGTATCCAAGCAAACGAAAAAGACACAAAATCTGGAACATGTTCCTGCAGTGACGTTTACGACTCCTTCGATTGCTTCTATTGGGCGGACAGAACACCAGGCCAAACAAGCAAGCTATGATGTGAAAACGTCCGTGCTTCCCTTAGAGTCAGTTCCAAGAGCACTAGTGAACCATCAAACCCAGGGTATTTTCAAATTAATTATGGATGCAAAAACCAACCAGATTATTGGTGCTCATGTGGTAGCTGAAAATGCAGGGGATGTCATTTATGCAGCTACGTTAGCTGTGAAATTTAAATTAACAGCCGACGACCTTCAAGAGACCATGGCTCCTTACCTTACAATGGCAGAAGGGTTGAAGTTAGCCAGTCTTACGTTCGATAAAGATGTCTCCAAACTGTCTTGTTGTGCAGGCTAGCAAAAAGTTCTCCGTAAGTTACGATGAACTTTTTTAAAACCATGGATAAGGTACAGGGTTTGTCATTTCACAAAGTAGGCAAACGTAAATAAGAAAGATTTTAGGAGGTAGATAAATATGACCAATAAATACGATCTTATTGTGATAGGTTCAGGTTCTGGAGGGTCAATCACAGCAGCAAAATGCCTGAAAGAAGGCTGGCGTGTGGCCATGATAGATGATCGCCCGTATGGAGGTACTTGTGCCCTGCGAGGGTGCGATCCGAAAAAAGTGCTTCATGGAGCTGCAGAACTATATGACTGGCATAAACGAATGAAAGGAAGCGGCATTCACGGGGATGTAACCATCGATTGGCCGGAACTTATGGCATTCAAAAAGACATTCACGGATGACGTGCCGGATAAAAAAGAAAAGGCATTAAACAAAAAAGGGATGGACACTTACCATGGAAAAGCTTCTTTTATCAACGACCGACAGTTAAGGGTCGAAGATGAAGTTCTTGAAGGGAAATATATATTGATAGCTACCGGTGCCACACCGACGCCATTATCGATTCCGGGAGAAGCATACATGACGCATAGTGACGAGTTCCTCGAGCTGGATCGACTTCCGGAGACAATCGTTTTTGTTGGAGGCGGGTATATTTCTTTTGAATTTGCCCATATTGCGGCACGGGCAGGGGCAAAGGTTCATATTATTCACCGCGGGGAACGTCCACTGAAACATTTTGACAGCGACCTTGTCGCTTCCTTGTTACAAAAGAGCGAAGACCTTGGCATCGAAGTTCATGAAGAGTATTCGGTGGAAGCTATTGAGAAAGAAAACGATTCTCTTGTGGTCAGAACCCGTACCAAAGGAAAAGAAATCTCCTTTTCTGCAGATATGGTCGTGCACGGTGCAGGCCGGGTCCCTGCGCTCGACTTGGACTTGGAACAGGGGAATGTTGATGCAACGAAGGATGGGATTTCTGTGAATAGTTATTTGCAAAGCGTGACGAACCCACGTGTCTATGCTGCAGGGGATGCTGCTTCAACTAGTGGACTGCCTCTCACCCCGGTAGCGAGCATGGAATCTCACATTACAGCTTCCAATATCCTGAAAGGAAACCATAAGGAAGTAGAGTATCCGCCTATGCCCTCTGTTGTCTTCACTGTACCAAAGCTAGCTTCGGTAGGGATGACAGAAACAGAAGCGCATGCCTCGGGGAGGGATATTGACGTGAAACACCAGACGGTAGATGGGTGGTTTACGTATAAGCGTACGAACGAAACGCATACCGGGTTTAAAATCCTGGTAGATAACGATAAAGATCAGGTTGTTGGAGCTCATCTAATTAGTGAAGAAGCAGACGAACTGATTAATCACTTTGCAACGGCGATCCGGTTCGGGATACCTCCCAAAGAAATGAAACAAATGATGTATGCCTATCCAACAGCAGCTTCTGATATAGCTCACATGCTATGATTGCATAGCATTTCCTATTTCAAAAGGATCGACGGTAATATTTTTAATAGAACTAAAGCTAGAATATCTTGAAATCGAGTTTTCAATAATCGGGGGCGTTTCTTGAAGATAAGATCAAAATAAGGCCACACATTTTAGATATGTCTAATATGTGTGGTTCTTTTAATACCAAGCGTAAAAGCCTCTAACCTAAATATAACATTCGTAAAGGCCCAGTACTCCCTGTCTCCGTAACCTATATCTACTACGACATTAGAGGCTCGATCTCCACTGAGGTCCCCACCATCTACTTCCAGTCGTTCATATCCTGAAAATAGGTCATCCTGTGTTTGTGTTTCAGTTGAGTCTTCCTCTGTGGGTTCCTCCTCAACAACAGTGCTTTCTTCTTTTTCACCACTAGTAGTGGTATCAGCAGATGAATTTCCTTCTTGTATATCTGTTTCTCCGTCTGATTCATTATCTTTCGTTGCATCATCTGCGGTTACTTCTTGTGTTTCTATTTCCACCTCTCCTTCTGAAGTGGCTGGATCTTCGACATTGGTGCAACCAATCATAAAAAAAATCATCAAAAGTAAAGTTAAATAGTTTATTTTCTTTTTCATTTTGGACACTCCTACATAGTTTTTCCGCTCTGTACCTTCATTCATTAAATTCTAATAAACTAACATGTCCTACTTTTTCTTATTATACATTTGTAGGTTGTAGGCAAAATATTAAGTTAAGCTTTTTATTTAACACAATTCTAGGTCTAATATTATTTTACAGTAAATGCTCATTTTTTGGTGATTTTTCACTGAAAAATACTGCCCATTAATAAAAAAGCGATTGCTCTTATTGAACAATCGCCCCCTATCGTATTATAAGGTTAACCAGTTTATCTGGTTGACCTATTTTTTATGGGTTATTCTTTAAGTAGCCGGGTAGGACGTTCGCCCCCGTGGGACTCTGATCCCGTCTAGTATACTGTCCACCCCCTACTTGTAGAAACATGTTTGAGGCTGGTTGGGACTTAGATCCCGTATAACAAGCGAAGCTATGACACTACAAGCTAGGTTAGGGGCTGCCGGTGAATCTAACAAAAGGACGTGATAAAACATGGATCCAGTCATTGGCCTGGATATTGCGAAGGGAAAAAGCCAAGTACAAGCCTTTTTACAGAAGAAAGATCCTTACAAGAAGAGCTTTGTTTTCGAGCATAATGTTTTAGGGTTACATGATTTTCATCGCTTTTGGTTAGAGGTGGAAGAAATCACAGGGCGACCTCCGGTCGTCGTTTTTGAATCTACCGGTCATTACCATGAACCCGTTTTACAGTTCTTAGAAGAGCATCAAATTGTCTATTACTTGGTGAATCCGGTTCTATCTCATGAAGCTAAAAAAATGAGCCTAAGGAAAGTAAAGACGGACGCCATTGATGCCTTTCGTTTAGGGGAATTGTATTATCTATATGATGACCTTCAACCTTTCAAAAAGAAGGCTGTCAAAATCATGAATTTGAGGAATCTAACCCGTCAACATGACGCTCTAACGGGCACTTATGTACAAATTAAACTTCAGTTCCAAACGGTATTGGATCAAGTGTTTCCGGAATATAAGACGGTCTTTGGATCTCTTTATTCACCGACCTCCTTACGAACGTTACTCCACTATCAAACACCTCAAGGTGTTCGGGAGGAAACGAAGGAAAAGATCGCTGAAGTCATCCTCCAACAAGGAGTTAAACGCTCTTATGGATGGGCACTAGATAAAGCTCACCAACTCAAAGAGGCAGCAGGACGAGATCCTTTCAAGCGGAATCTATACTCGAGTCATGTGGTGAGTTTAACGATGTTCATTCAACTTCTTCTCCAATACCAAAGGCACCTATCGAAGCTACTGAAAGAGATAGATGCCCTGGCTGAAGAATTTGATGAATATAAAATTATCCGATCAATTCCCGGTATTGGTGGAAAGATTGCGGCAACAATCCTATCCGAGATTGGGGATATTGATCAGTTTAACCACCCTAAGAAGCTTGTTGCCTACGCGGGGATTGACCCAAGTGTCCATGAATCGGGACAGTTTAAAGCAACCATTAACCGAATTACAAAGCGCGGATCGTCTAGCCTTCGCAAGAGTCTATATAACGCAGTCCAATGCGGAATAACCAAGAATCGCAATCCAAAACTAAGAGCTTATTACGATAAGAAACGCGAAGAAGGTAAGCCCCATAAAGTGGCGATTATTGCTTGTGCAAACAAGCTCATTCATTGGATCTATGCCATCTTAAAAAGTAAAAAGGCTTATGTGATTTAGAAAAAACCAATAAATTACTTATATAGAAAATGCTTCAAATCGATACTGTTGAAGTTTATTTAGTATGTTCATTTTTATTGTACCATGTCTGATTCATCTTTTTTACCCTTACCTATTGACCTTCTATTAGCTGGTATTCTTGAAGACTTGATTTCAAGATAATTAAAGACTATTCACCCTAAGGGATTACAGTTTGCCAAAGTCCAAAACATCGTTGTACAGGTTAAAAAAGGCCCCTAATAAGGGACCTTCTTATCTCTTATCTTATTACTCTTGGATATTGAAAGGTGGGTTAACTTTATGAGTTAATTTCTTCTCAGCGTGTAAACTCCAATAAGGATCATTAAGCATACCTCTTGCAATAGCTACAAGTTTTGTATCTCCTATTTGTAATGGTTACTTCCGCCAGTTCTGGGCTGCCTCACCACCCTAATTTAAGAGCCATTTAAGTAATGCTGTGGGCCCAATGAAAATAGAGGTTTATATAAGGAATGACGTCCCCCTTAGACCCTCCAAGCAATTTAGAAACTCCTACATCCTTATTCGTCTTCTTTCACACTCATAAGCCGTAAACCATTTAGAGCCACTACAATTGTTGCCCCCATATCCGAAAGAATGGCAATCCAAAGTGTTAGCCATCCCGGAATAACTAACAGAAGGGCAATAACCTTAATAGCAATCGCAAAGAAAATGTTAGCCTTAATAATATTTAACGTTTTACGGCTGATTTTAACAGTAAACGGAAGTTTCCTTAAATCGTCCCCCATTAAAGCAACATCTGCCGTTTCAAGTGCTGTATCTGTTCCAGCCCCACCCATTGCAATTCCAACGGTTGAGGCTGCTAGAGCCGGAGCATCGTTAACACCATCACCAACCATAGCTACGTTTCCGTACTTGGATTTCAATTGTTTAATCACGTCTAACTTATCTTGTGGAAGTAACTCTGATTGAATGTCTGTTACGCCGACTAGACTGCCGATTGCATCAGCAGTACTGTGGTTATCACCTGTAAGCATAACTGTTTTTTTAATTCCAGCTTTGTGTAAAGCTTCTATAACATCTTTGCTTGATTCACGCACTTCATCCGCAACGGCAATAATAGCTAGAATTTTTTCATTTGTACCTATAATCATAGCTGTTTTCCCTTGTTTTTGTAGGGATATAATATTTTGGTCTAATTCCTTATTATAATTAGACGATAATAATTCTTTAAATAATTTCGGACTACCAATATAATACGTATTTTCATGTACTTTTCCTTTAATTCCTTTACCCGTAATTGAAGTAAAGTCATCTACTGCTACCTCAGAATAAGAAATACCGTCCTCTTCAGCCTTTTTCATTATGGCCGATGCAAGAGGATGTTGAGAACGATATTCTAGGGCAGTAATAATCGAAAGTAGTTCTTGTTCATCTGTATGAGGGCTCAACACTTCATAGTCAGTTACCACAGGAACCCCTTTTGTTAAAGTCCCCGTTTTGTCAAACGCAATTGCTTTTAATGTACCAACTTCTTCTAGGTACACCCCGCCTTTGACAAGAACCCCTTGTTTCGCAGCATTACCAATGGCTGATACAATTGAAATTGGAGTGGAAATCACCAACGCACAAGGACAACCAACGACAAGAACAGCTAGACCTTGATAAATCCATGTTTCCCAACTTCCATCAAAAAATAAAGGAGGTAATGTAGCAACTAATGCTGCAATGGCCATAATGATAGGAGTATAATATTTAGCAAATTTATCGACAAAAGCTTGGGATGGTGCCCGTTCGCCCTGCGCTTCTTCTACTAGATGAATAATTTTAGATATTGTTGTATCTTCAACAAGCTTTGTTATTTTTACTTCAAGTAATCCTTCTTCATTAAGCGTACCAGCAAATACTTCATCTTCTACAGTTTTCTCAACAGGGACTGACTCCCCCGTAATCGCTGCTTGGTTAATGGCAGAATAGCCATTGACAATGACACCATCCATCGCAATTTTTTGACCCGGTTTAACTATCATAATATCCCCGATCGCAATATCATCTACGTGAATCGTCATCTCTTGTCCATTTCGTCTAACCAATGCTTCCTTTGGTGCAATGTCCATTAATGAACTGATTGATTGTCTCGCTTTATCCATAGAGAATCGTTCTAAAGCTTCACTAATGGCAAAAAGTAAAACGACAATTGCTACTTCTGCCCATTCCCCAATAATGACTCCACCAATGACAGCAACAGTCATAAGAGTCCTCATATCAAACTGAAGTCGAACTAAGTTTTGTAAACCGACTTTGAAGAGTGACGTCCCACCGACTATCATCGAAGTAATAAATAATAATGCTGTAACGATGTTATCATTTCCGTTTACAAACCGGGAAGTGAAACCGATAACCAAAAATAAAACTGAGTACAACAATGTACTGTGTTTTTTATAAAACGGTAACTTTTCTTCTGTACCAGGATCTTTATCCTTTTTTTCTGAACTGTCAGGAACTACTTTTAGGTTCTCAAAAGCCCCAGCTTTTTCAAGCTCCTCTGTTGTCGCTTCACCGTAAACAGAAATTTTCGATGCGCCAAAATTTACTTTTGCATCGCTTACACCAGCTAATCCTTTTACGTTATCCTCAAATTTTCCAGCACAATTTGCACACGTAAATCCTTGAACACGATATACATTTTTCTCATCTTGAGATGCTTCGTTACTCACAATTTACACCTCCTGACCGTGAACCATCGCCGTTACAATCATACTTGTAACATGGGGGTCATCAAGGGAATAAAAGACTAACTTACCTTGTTTTCGACTTTTAGCAATATGCATGTTTCGTAAATGACGTAGATGATGAGAAGCTGTAGCATTCGTTGTGCCAATAATGTTTGCAACATCACATACACATAGTTCAGTTTCCTGCGTTAATATATAGGCAATTTTAAGCCTTGTTTCATCAGATAATGCTTTAAAAATGTCCGCGGTTGAAGTGAATTTTTCATTTTCAATCTTCCGCGATAATCGGTTAACTATTTCCTCGTCGTAGCAAAAAACCTCACATTGATCATCGTTTATTTTAGTGTGTTTGGTTTCCATGATTTCACCCTCACATTCAAATGATTGTTTGATTATATATACAATCTTATAAGGAACCTGTATAGATTGTCAATAAAATAAACAAATGATTGTTTGAATATCTAATTGAATATGTGTTAAATAAGTTTAAAAAGAATCAAGATCTGACGGATCACTTTTGTAAGGTATTAAAAATTCACTTCACTGAGGGATTCAATTCAACAAATGTCATAAGGCTGTTATGTTGTTTGTGCATTAATTCTTTAATTTCTTCAGTTACATGGGTCATTTCCTTAATTGATAAATCCGGTTGAAGAGAAACAGAAACATCTAAAATGACCTTATTACCTGAGACTCTCGCTTTCACATCATTGACTTTCTCTATTTCTTGAATATCTGAAAGTGATTCTTTGTATTGGTGTATCTTTTCAGGATCGATCCCATCGGTTAAAATTAAGGCGGTTTCTTTAAAGATCCCCCATGCTGCCCAGAGAATGATTAGACCTACAATCGTACCAGTGACAGGATCAAGCCAGGATAGTCCAAATTGAGCGCCAGTGATACCAACAACAGTACCAAAACTTACAATCGAATCCGACAGATTATCTTTTGCGATTGACCTTAACCCTTGACTGTTTACTTTTGAGGCTATGGTTTTATTCAAAAAGTAGATTAAAATCATGAATAGACCACTTCCGAGGCCAACCCATATTGCAAGAGGATTCGGTGTAACGAAATTTTGATTTACCATTGTACGAACGGTATCAACTAAAATTTGTATCCCTATTGCAGCTATGACAAAGGCAGCCACCAACGAAGCAATATTTTCGGCTCGCCGATGTCCATAAGGGTGGTTCTCATCCTCCTCTTTTTTTGCAATTCTCAACCCAATGATTAGGGCAACAGATGTAATAATATCCGTAAAATTATTAAACCCATCGGCCATTAATGCCACGGAATTGACCTGCCAAGCAATAATGATTTTCACAAGTGATACTAATAAATAGGCAAATGTACTAATCCATGCACCAGTTTTAGCGTTCAAGAATCTCATTTTATTACCTCCCTTCTTCATTATTTCCAAGTAGTTTTTCATTAAAACGTTTATTTGAATGTATAACAATTCACATGGGAACACGTATAGATATTTTTAATAAATAAATGCAATATTATCTCGAAACTGAGTCTTCCACAATCCTGCCCTTTTCTTGAAGACTCAGTTTCGAGATAATCTTTCTAATGCTTAATAACAATTATTTCAAATTGACCCCTTCCCCACAAGCATTATTTACAAAAAATAGAAGCCGTGTCTTCTCACAGGAACGGCTCCTAAAAATATTTACTATAGAAATCCTGTCTTAACTTACCACTTAGTTGAGCATAAATTTTCGTTGTTTCACTTTTCTCATGCCCTAACAAGCTTTGGATAACTTCGATTGGCGCTCCATTATTAAGCAAATGGGTAGCGTAACTGTGCCTTAATTGATGAGGGTGTATTTCTTTATTAATGGCTGCGCGTATGGATATACGTTTAATAATATATCGGATGATCTCAATACTCATTCTCTTTTTAGGTCTTCTGTCTGTAATAAATAAACATTCATCATGATCCTTGCGTCCCTCTATATATTTCTGTAGCCATAGTGAACAACGAATACTGAAATAAACTTCTCTTTCTTTATCTCCTTTTCCTTTTACAATAACCGATCTTGCTGAGAAATTGATATCCTCCCTATTCAGGTTTACTACCTCTCCGATACGGCAACCAGTTGAATAAAAAAATTCGAAAAGTGCCCTTTCCAGGGAAGTTAAGCACGAGTCCCTTAGTTGCTCAATTTCCATCTCCGTTAGAAACTTAGGGATTCTCTTGCCAACTTTAGGTTCTTTTAATTTAATAGCTGGATTTTCATTAATAACACCCTCTTCATGTAGCCACTTGAAAAAAGATCGAAGGAAACGAACCTTGTTTCCAAGACTAGAGGGTTTTAGATGTCCGCCCACCTCAACCAAGTAACTCTTTAGCTGATCGATAGCCACCTCTTCTGTATCAACATCTCCAAAGTATTTCACCAACATATTGAATTGTAAGCAGTATGTTTTCAGTGTTAGTAGCGAGTAACCTTCAATCTTTTTATCGACATAATACTTTTCCCAAGCTTCTGTTAGGAACATTTTCTATCACTCTCCAAAACTATGAATCTTAACTTCATTATGGTTCTGGAGATAAATTCCTATACTTTAGTTTCTTTGCAGAATAAGTAATCCTAATCCCCCTTTAATTAATCCATTTTTTGTAATTATTTATTGAATAATAGAACACTTGTTCGTATAATGCTTATAAGGATGGTGATTAGTTTGAGGTTTCCTTGCTACACAACCACAATTTTAGAAGATCTTGTAACTCAGTGGTATAAAAATCACAATTTTAAAGAACCCACTGACTTAAGTGTTCATAACATTGGATATGAAAACCAAATCTTTGTTCAATGTAGACCGACTCAAGCTAGTTATATGAAAGTAGGGAAGTTTCAAGAAATTGTTTTAGATAGTCGCCTTCCCCAGATAAACCAACGAGAGCAATTCTTCCACGAGCTATGCCACGCATTGAGACATGCTGGAAGGCAGTTAATAATGCCTAAAGATTTTTATGATCTTCAAGAAAGAGATGCAAGGCACTTCACTCTTTATGCCTCGCTACCCTATCACATGATTAAAGAGTATACGTTGAATGATCCTGAAATCATTGATGTATGGTCTCGAGATTTTAAAATTCCGTTAGATATATGCCAAGAACGACTGGAAAAAATAAAGCGACGTCCTATTGTACCAGTCAAAACCATTTTATAACTTACAGTTTAGATAGGAGGTAATACTATGGCATATCTAAGAAAAAGAGGTAACAAGTGGTCCTATCAATTAGAATGGTTAGATCCAGTCACCGGAACAAGAAGAACAAAGTCTAAGGGTGGTTTCACAAGAAAATCAGACGCAAGAGTCGAAGCAGAGGAACTAGAAAAGGAGTTAAGAGAAGGTTCCTTTGTGGAAGAAAACAATATTACTCTTAACGAATTTGCTGATGAATGGCTTAATTTCTATGCTAAAAATTCTAAGGTTAGCTCGCATCGTGCACGTACTAAAGAATTGAAGCACTTCAGAAGATATTTTTCAAAAATGAAGTTATCTCATATTACAAGAAAACATTATCAAGCATTTCTTGATGACCTACACGAAAAAGGATACGCCCATAATACCCTGGATGGGATCCATACTACTGGCCGAATGTTATTTAAGAAGGCATTAGAATATAACCTTATTAAAACAAACCCAAGTGAATTCGCAAAAATCCCAAAGAAAATTGAAACGGTGGAGGAAATTGAGCAGAATGAAGAGGTAATAAAATTTTTAGAAAAGAATGAGCTGATAACTTTTTTAAAAACAGCTAAAGAAAAGGGATTAGATAGGGACTTTATTATGTTTCTCACCCTCGCTTATAGTGGCTTGCGTGTTGGAGAAATGCTGGCACTCAAATGGGCCGATGTGAACTTTGATAATGAAACTATCCGCATTACAAAAACCTATTACAACCCAAACAATAATACGAAGAATTTTCAGCTGCTCACGCCTAAAACAAAAGGATCTATACGGACGTTAAAAATGGACAAGCAAGTGATGAATGAGTTCAAGAAGCATTTAACTTACCAAAAAGAAATTAAAATGGCTCTTGGAGATCTGTACAATGATTTTGGATTTGTATTTGCAAAAGAGATTAATAATCCAGGTTATCCTGATTTTATAAAAACGGTTGAAAACCGTATGAGACGTCTGTTAAAGCTTAGTGAAATCGATAAGAATGTTACACCACATTCCTTTAGGCACACTCATACCTCTCTTTTAATTGAGGCAGGTGTAGGGACAAAGGAAATTCAGCAAAGATTGGGTCATGGAGATATAAATACAACTATGAACATCTATGCTCATATTACAAAAAACATGGAACAAAAGGCTTCAGATAAATTCAGTGAACTAATGAAAGGCGCATTGGATTAATTAAAACAGCCCGATCATTCACTAAAGAAGTATTTAGTATAATCGGGCTCTAATAAACTAAAATGTAAATAGGTAGATCAACTACAATTCTAAGAGTAGTATTTTTCTTGCCTTTTACGAAACGCTTCCTCTGATCCTTCCATGATATCTAAGATAGACTCTCTTACATCCTCGTTATCTATACCACCTTGGTTTCTAACCATACCGTTCCCCATCTCTGTCCTCAATGCATAAACTAACTCTGCGTCTCCATTTACTGGTAAGTTTGCATTATGAGATGTCACAATTACTTGTCTATTATTTTTAATATTTCTAATCAGTGGAACAAGTTGGTTATAAATAAAATCTGAGTCCAATTCATCCTCTGGTTGATCAATGATAATCGGACTAGTTCCTTCGGTAAACAATAGTGTCAATATTGCAGTGTTTTTCTGACCATCAGACAAACCATTATCTAATAATGAACCAGCTCTGGAACCATCATCTCTAAATAAAGTAATGTCGATTTCGTCATTAATTCGTTGTATCATTAATTCATCCCAGATTTGAGCATTGCTCAACAACTCGACCAACTGGTCATAGTGTTCTTGTAGCTCAGATGGAACTTTATCTTTATTCTCAACCCATTGCAACAATAACTCCCATGGGGTAGAAAACGATTCCTCTTTCAAGAATTTAGCAAACAAAGCACCTCCTATTTCCTCCCAGTTCCTTCCCAATCTTGTGTTTCTTTTTACCTTAATATTGTTCCAATGTCTTAAGAAGCTTGTTTCGTCCCCCATATGGTTAATTTCAACTTTAATAAAAGGTTCGTTATTGGCTTCTATTCTCGGTATCGCACCACGTTCAATTAATGAGTGAATTTTTTCAATTCTTTCTTTCGTCTCCTGATTCCATACCTGATATAACGTTTCAAATAGTTCTTCAAGTTTTTCCACACTTTTTTGCAGCTCACTTATTTCTATTTCTAGCTCTTCTAGCTGTTTTTCCTTTTTATTTTTCTGTACATTAACATCTTTTAAAATTTCTAGTTCTTCAGGTTTTAAGCCCTCACGTTCACACGCCTTTAGAAATTCAGCTTCTGATTCTTCGAAACTATTATGGACCATTCCCCACCATTTATCATTCTCTATTGTTAGCATAGCTATTTTTTCTTTGTATTTTTGAAGAGCTCCCTTTACTTCTCTAGCAAGGTCCCCATTAGCTTGCTGTACACCAACATTTAATTCGTTAAAAAAGTCTTTATTACTCCAACTTTTGTCTTCTAAATTTACTAACTCGTAACCTTTTATGACAGAATTCACTTTTTCATCCCACTCTAATACTATCTCTTCTGTATCTGAAAGTATTGTTTCTAAATATTTTTTTGCTTCTTGATTTGCTAACCTCTTTTCATTTTCTTTCTTAACTGCAACAAATGAATCCCAACGGCGTTGTAATTCATTAATTTCTTGATTTAGACTTCTTCTCTCACTAATTTTTCTATAAAGTTTATTCTTTTCATGTTGATATGAGCGAATATCTTCTTTTATTGAGCTTTCTTGTTGCTTCAGAGCATCTATGCTAGCTCCTGTAATTTGATCGATTATACGTAAGAGGTTTTGAGTGTCATTTGCAATATTTGAAATTTCTCTTTGACTATATATTTGAACACCTAATTTTTTAAAGATTGTTTCTGGATCATCAATATCTTCTTCTCTACTTATAATCTTACTTTCACCATCTGACATATCATGTTTAAAGGTATCTGAACCACTTATGTCTCTCCATGTCAATTGTAATTTTGATTCTGGACCTAAAGTATTTCTTATTCTATCTAAATTTTCAATATTATCTCTTTCAATTTTATAGTTAGCGCACAGTCTTATGTACTCAAGTATGGAGGATTTACCGGCCCCTCTACCACCTATAATGCAATTAAAATTTGGCGAAAAATTAATAGTTTGGTTTTCGAGAAAAGCTACATTTTCAATTTGTAATGATTCAATTCTTCCATAACGTATATCCTCCGAAGGATTTGGGTCTTGTAAAAGAATTCTAGATTGGTGATCCTTTAAGGCTTGTCTTAAAGCTTCTATTGTATTCTCTGACATACGAATCCATGAGTGTCGTTTTCCAATATAGCCCTTTCCACTCTCAGTTAGGCTGTAACAATCTGAGGACATCACAGTAGCTATGGGGTTTTCCCTCCTCCAATCTGGATGACAATCGGATCCAGATAATAATAACCTTTGCCACCCTTTTGAAAGTGAACTTATAGGGCCTGGCACTTCAATGGCCAGTAATCGATTATCTGTTAGCATATACTTCTGAAAATGCTCTGATAAAAAACGGTCGTTCAACATACCACTCTCTGATAAAGGATGAGCAGCAATTACAATACCTTGATAAGTAGGATCTTCCTGAACTGCATTAACACTTGGTCAAATGTACATGGAGAAGGTAAGATTTTTCCATCATTTGTCCTCCCAGTATAATGGAGACCAAGTGCTGTCACTTTATCATCAATAAATCTTAACGGGGTGGATGGCCCATAAAGACAAAGTAAATGAACACCATTCCCTTGAGAGATTTCAATTTCAAATCCTGGGAAGATAACTAGAGGGTCCCTTCCAACTTCTTCTGCAATCATTCTATTACGAGAAATCAAACCTTCTAAAAACCGCATTCCTATAAAATTATGATCAGTTATACCTATCACATCTAATTCTACTTCGTGACATCGCTTTAAGTACATATCTACTGATTCATTCAGCTCTTCATCAGTACAATTTCCATTTATGAAACTTGGGTCTTTTCTCAGCCAATTTAAATGATCCCCAGGAGTCTGCATTTGCAAGTCACATTTATACCAGTTCATCCCCTTATACATAACAACTCTCCTTAATTATATGAAATTCACTATACGTATCCAGCAACTAACTTTTACCTTAAGTAAAATTATACTAATTAAACCTAATTACTACAATTAATCCATTATTATCTAATTAAAATGAATTTAGGTTCTATCTTCGTCGTATATATAATATATATTTAAGTGATTGCCTTTTAGAGGAGGATATAAATTGGAAAAAAAATTATTAATTGCTGTATTAGGTCATCGAAACTCAGGAAAGTCGGAAACATGGAAAAAATTATTTAATGACCAAAATATTAGAACTGCTCAAAAATCAGAAAGAAAGCTTTGCGTAGGACCTAGCGGTGAACGCACCGGGGTATTCTTAATAAATGGCTCTCCCCAAGAGCGTGGAAAATCAGTTGAAGAAATTATTCAAGTCAACTACAGCCCTAAAATTGTTCTATGTTCTATCCAATTTAAAAAAGATGCTTTGAACACCTTAAAATACTTTCAAGATAATGAATATTCCATCTATCTACATTGGCTTAATCCTGGATTTAAAGACCCTTACGAATATATTGATTCTGAAAACATAATACATGAAATTCTAAACATGAAAGCTTTAGTAGGTAAAAGGGATGGAAAATGCAACGCCGAAGGTAGAGTTAAAGAAATAAGAAATTATATTTATAGTTGGGCTAGAACAAATGGTTGCTTAGAATAAATCATTTGCGAATGAACACATAAATAAATAGAAGAATAAAGCCTCCCTAGAGTTTTATAACTCTAGGGAGGCTTATATGATTTAAACTTAATTTCATAGAAATCCAGTCAAAATCCAGTCAATATTCATTTATAGGGTATCAAATCCCTGTGTAGCAAAGGGTTTGAGGACAGCTTACATCATGCCGCCCATTCCGCCCATGCCACCCATGTCTGGCATACCGCCGCCTGCAGCGCCGCCGTCTTCTTCTGGGAGATCAGCAACGACTGCTTCGGTTGTCAGGAACATAGCTGCTACAGATGCTGCGTTTTGTAGGGCAGAGCGGGTAACTTTTGTTGGGTCGACGATACCGGACTCAACCATATCTACCCATTCGCCGCTTGCTGCGTTGTAGCCTACGCCGACTTTTTCGCCTTTCAAGCGTTCTACGATAATAGAACCTTCCAGGCCGGCATTGTGGGAGATTTGACGAACTGGCTCTTCAAGCGCACGAAGCACGATGTTGGAGCCTGTTTCTTCGTCGCCTGTCAGCGTCAATCCTTTCACAGCATTGTAGATGTTGACAAGTGCTGTACCACCACCGGCAACGATACCTTCTTCTACTGCAGCGCGAGTAGAGTTCAGGGCGTCTTCGATGCGAAGTTTACGCTCTTTCAATTCTGTTTCGGTAGCTGCACCGACTTTGATGACAGCAACACCGCCTGCAAGTTTAGCAAGACGCTCTTGCAGTTTTTCTGTATCGAATTCTGAAGTAGATTCTTCTACTTGTGCACGGATTTGTGCTACGCGTGCAGAGATTTTTTCTGGATCTCCGCTTCCTTCTACAACAGTAGTGTTGTCTTTGGTTACGACAACTTTAGAAGCGCGGCCCAGCTGTTCGATGCTAGTGTTTTTCAGATCCAGTCCAAGATCTTCAGTTACGACTTCTGCACCAGTCAAGGTAGCGATGTCTTCAAGCATTGCTTTACGACGGTCACCGAAGCCAGGAGCTTTAACGGCAACAGCATTGAATGTTCCGCGAAGTTTGTTTACTACCAATGTAGCAAGTGCTTCGCCTTCTACATCCTCAGCGATCATTAGAAGCGGCTTGCCTTGTTGTACGACTTGCTCCAGTACAGGAAGTACTTCCTGGATGTTGGAGATTTTCTTATCCGTGATCAGGATGTACGGATCTTCAAGGACAGCTTCCATTTTATCCTGGTCTGTAACCATATAAGGAGATGCATATCCACGGTCGAACTGCATACCTTCCACTACTTCAAGCTCGGTGTTGAAGCCTTTGGATTCTTCAATTGTGATAACACCGTCGTTACCAACGCGCTCCATCGCTTCTGCAATCAGCTTACCTACTTCGTCGTCGCCAGAAGAAATAGCCGCTACTTGCGCGATGGAGTCTTTGCCTTCGATCGGCTTGGAGATTTTTCTAAGCTCTTCGGTTGCAACTTCTACCGCTTGTTCGATACCGCGGCGGACTCCTACAGGATTAGCGCCGGAAGCAACGTTTTTCAATCCTTCACGGATCATTGCTTGAGCCAACACAGTAGCGGTGGTCGTACCGTCACCGGCAACATCGTTTGTTTTCGAAGCAACTTCGGATACCAATTGCGCACCCATGTTTTCGAAGTGGTCTTCCAACTCGATTTCTTTGGCAATGGTAACACCATCGTTCGTAATCAATGGGGAGCCGAATTTTTTGTCCAGTACTACGTTACGGCCTTTTGGTCCCAATGTAACTTTAACTGCGTTTGCCAATGTGTCTACACCGCGAAGCATCGCACGGCGAGCGTCTTCACTAAATTTGATTTCTTTAGCCATTTGTATGCCCTCCTTGAACTTTTAAAAATTATGTTATTGTAAATGGTCCTTCGCTTCCTTAGCTGATTACAGCTAAGATGTCGCTCTCACGAAGAATTAAGTATTCTTTGCCTTCGTATTTTACTTCTGTACCAGCAAACTTCGAGAAGATGATGAGGTTTCCTTCAGCTACCTCTGGGGCAACTTTTTCTCCATTATCTGTGACACGTCCTGAACCTACCGCAACGACTTTCCCTTCCTGCGGTTTTTCCTTTGCAGAATCAGGAAGCACGATACCGCTTGCTGTTTTCTCTTCTTGCTCTACAAGTTCAATAATGACACGATCACCTAGTGGCTTTAACATGTGTGAAACCCTCCCTAACCGTTATTTAATTGGTTTGTTTGTTAGCACTCGTGAGTGATGAGTGCTAACACAGTTATTATAATAATCAATTCAATTTGATTTTGCAAGCAATGCAATCATAAATTTTTTCGACAAATTATGAACGGCCTGCAAACAGCAAAAAAGGACTCCCGCCAGCATTCCACTACGGCTGCAGCAGGAGCTATTCAGTCCTTCTACTACATGACTATTCTAATTGTATGTTAAAATACGT
Organism: Sediminibacillus terrae; assembly: GCF_009602435.1. Lineage (GTDB taxonomy): Bacteria > Bacillota > Bacilli > Bacillales > Amphibacillaceae > Sediminibacillus > Sediminibacillus terrae. Next base: position 10,843 of record NZ_VZDQ01000025.1, on the reverse strand, counting down.
ACAATGATGTAGTAAAGTAAATCTGTTTTTGAAGGAGTAGTTTAAGGTGCCTAAACGATATTGGTATGTCATCATGACCTATATAATCATGCAGCTTTCCGGAGCTTTTCTCGTACCGTTCATCGATATGTGGAACATAGATCGGTTCACCTTCAGTGTCAGCTGGAGCATCATCAGCTTTGTTGCCGCCCTTGTGATCACCTTGCTGTTATTACGGCCGGACATGCGGCAGGGCAGTGACCGGAACGCTTCCGGAGCCGGCGGCATCATCGGCTGGAGTGTACTCGGAGTGGCGATGGCTTACATGGCGCAATATGCGGCTGTCATCATCGAAACATTGGTTCTCGGTATCAAACCGGGCTCTGAAAACACGATGCAGATCATGGAGATTGCCAGAGCAGCTCCGATTTTCATCATCATTCCTGCTCTGATTGCACCGATTTTAGAAGAAATCATTTTCCGGAAAATCATCTTCGGCAGTCTGTACAAGCGGACGAATTTTTTCATCGCCGCTCTAGCATCTTCGATTATTTTCGGTCTTGTCCACATGGATGTCACTCACATCATCACCTACACAGGCATGGGACTGGTGTTTGCCTTTCTTTATGTGCACACCAACCGGATCATCGTTCCGATTATCACCCATATGGCCATGAACACCATCACGGTCATCGCCCAGTTTAGTGTGGACCCGGAAGAACTTGATCAAATGCTTGAACAATGGGAAAAAATGCAAATGATCTTAATTGGAGGCTAATCAGTTTATGAGAACATCCCCGTTGTTTATGGCTTTCTTGTATTTTGCAATGGGAGCTGTATTCACCTATATTGCAGCCCAATCGGTGGAAGAAACGATTTGGAACTTCATCACGATCCTGCTGGCTATTTTCGCCACCCTCGATTTTGTCGTTTCCTTCCGATTGATCGGCTTGCATTTTAAAATTCGAAAATCGAAAAAGAACAAATAGCTCCGGCCATACAAAAACAGCTGACACCCGTCAGCTGTTTTTTGTATCATTGTTCGGTTTTCCATTCAGGATAAAAGAAACGGGAACGACAACAAGCATCAGTATCGAAGAAAAAATAAAAGCTTCGTTGATTGCCTGCAAGGCCGCCTCTTCTCCGGCCAATCCACTGACAGCGGAAATTTGCGCTCTTCTTACCTCATAGTAAATCGAGAAAAACACAATCCCGAAGGCAGAAAAAATTTGCCGCAATACGTTGTTCATCGCCGATCCTTGAGCGACCAGCTTTTCGGGTATGGCATTCATCCCGGCAGTGGTCGCCGGCATATTGGACATGCCAAGACCCGCACCACGGACCGTGTTGATCAGCAATATCAGCCAAAATGGTGTCGATAACTGAAGGTTCCCCAGGGCAAAGGTGGTAGCCGCCAACAGCAGCAGCCCTGGCGGAACCACATAGCGTGGCCCTTTTTTATCCAGCAGTTTCCCGCCGAGGGTCATGAACAAACCGCTGCATAAAGCCGCCGGCAGAAACAACAAGCCGGTCTGGATTTCGCTCAAGCCGTACACATTCTGGATCAATAGCGGCAATAAAAAAATACCCGAAAACAGTCCGATCGATGCGGTGGCCGTCACTACGATGGAAACAGCATAGGTCGGGACTTTGAAAACACTCAGTTCCAGAAGCGGCTGCTCTTGTCTTTGTTCGTAAATAATGAACAGGATAATGGCTGCCACGCCTCCACCGATCATGAGCAAACTGAACGGCTGTGTCAACAGTTCCCATGTCGAGCCCCTGCCGAGGGCAAACAAAATCGCCCCGACACCAGCTGTCACCAGCAGGAAACCGGTCAAGTCGAATTTCAGATTCGGGTCCGGCTTGGTCGGAATCAAGTATTTACTGGAGATGATCAACCCGATAAGTCCAAATGGAATATTGAATAAGAATAGAAAATTCCACGGCAAAAATTCGATGATCACGCCGCCGATGGTCGGCCCGATTGCCGGGGCCACCATCGCTGCAACTCCATAGATACCAACGGCAAGCCCGCGTTCCTCTCGGGGAAAGGCCTGGAAAATCAAGGCCATGGCAATGGGCATCATCAGCCCGCCTGCCATGCCCTGTACCGCCCGCGAGGCAATCATCATTCCCAAGGTATGGGACAATGCACCGGACAGCGAGCCGACCAGAAAAATCGATAAACCAATCAGGTAAATCTTTTTCTTCCCGAACCGATCGCCCAAGTAGCCGGTCAGCGGCATCGTCATCCCCATCGATACCATGAAAATTGTCAAAATCCAGCCCACCGACACTGCGTTGGAGTCGAACAGCTCAATGAAGTGCGGCAAGGTCGGATTCAACATGCTGTTGTTTAAAATCACGGTGAAAGTGCCAAATAAAACAGAAACGACAACCAGCCATTTAGAATCTATTTTCTTGATACGTCCACCCCCCTATGAGTTTACGGTAAATCGTAAACCTATACCCTCTTCAGCGAGAGGGTATGCAGGGTTAGTCTCCCGCTTCTTCTTCCAGAGGGTAATGCTTGAGAAAGTAAACCAGCGACTGAAGCTCGACGGATAAATCGATGTGATGCACCCGAATATGATCGGGAACGGTGATCCGTGCGGGTGTGAAATTAAGGATGCCGGAGACACCGGCATCGACCAGTCGCTCGGTAATTCCCTGTGCTTCTGTGGAAGGTACCGTCAGTATGGCGACAGCCGTATTTATTAAATGATCTTCCAAATCATCTACATGATACACAGGGACACCGCCAATATCGGATCCTACTTTGTTCGGGTCGGCATCGAAGGCCATTTCGATTTTCGTATTGTTGTTTTTCATAAAATTATAATGAAGAAAAGCTGTTCCAAGATTCCCGACTCCGATGAGTGCGACCTTGGTCACTTCGTCCTGATCAAGGGTTTTCCGGAAAAAACTGAGCAGGTATTCGACATTGTAGCCATACCCTTTTTTTCCCAATGCACCGAAATAAGAAAAATCCCGGCGGATGGTGGCAGAATCTACTTTGACCGCGTCGCTCAATTCCTTGGATGAAACGCGCAGCTTTCCCTGATGATGCAGGTTATTGATAAATCGGTAATATAGTGGCAGGCGCTTTGCCGTTGCTTGTGGTATTTTATTTTGCTCGTTGTTCATACATATCCTCCTTACAGTTGCCCTTCTGTCCTGTGTCCGCTCAATCGTGCGGTGGTCCAGGTTTATCGATGCCTTTTTCGGATAATCGATGACCAGCTATCAAGCTCCTGTACATAATATCATTTCGTAACCGTTATCTTTTTTGATTAGGCAGTTTTCTAAAGTCTGCTTAAACAGAGTGCCGACTAGACCTATCGGCAGCATATTTCGCTTATCACCGAGTGCCTTTGCGAAGTGTCTTGATTAAACTTTTTTGGTTCTTTTGCAACTATGGGTCTATAAGCTAATCAGTTGCTTCTTTTAACAAAGTAAGCAGATTCCCAGCGAAGGAAATACACGGAGACTCCTGCGGGAGGAAAGGCCTAGGGGAGACCCCACAGAGCGTAGCTCGAGGAGGCTCACCAGCCGCCCGCGGAAAGCGTAGTGTATTTCCGCAGCGTTAAACACCAACCAAGAGATGGTGGATGATTCCGTTGATTCTGCCAACAAGATGGCTGGCATGATGGTGAATATTGCGGAAAAGGTTTTCCTTTATACAAGTACTTTTCTTATTTTGTTTAACTTCTTTAGTTTATCAAAAATTCAGCAATAAGTCGTGATTTTATTCACATTCTTTTCCATACTTATCACTATATCGAAATCGGGGGAACGCATGAAGCAAAATAATCACCGGAAGCATTGCTGTGACGCTTGCCACCGCAAAGAGGATTAAGATACACTTAAAGCATTGAGGTGAACAAAATGATTTTGATGCAAGTCAATGACATCACAAAAAGATATGGCGCCGAGCTTATCTTATCCAATATAAAATTAGAAGTGCAGACCAATGACCGGATTGCTGTCGTCGGAAGGAACGGAGCAGGAAAATCGACGCTGTTGAAAATCATCGCGGGAATCCTGCCCTTTGACGAGGGGGAAATCCACAAGCCGAAAGAGACGACACTTGGCTATCTCGCCCAAAACACCGGTCTCGAATCAAATCAGACGATTTGGCAGGAAATGCTGGGCGTATTTCAGCATTTTGTCGATACGGAACAAGAACTGCGGGAAATGGAATTACAGATGGGTGACCCGGATGTGCTGGAGAATCAGGACGCCTATCAAAAATTGCTGGCCGCTTATGACGCCAAACAACAAGCCTTCAAAATGGAGGGCGGTTATCAGTATGAAGCAGACATCAAGGCCGTCTTGAATGGCCTTCATTTCTATGAACAGGATTGGGATACATCGATAGCAGAATTGAGCGGCGGCCAGAAGACCCGCTTGGCACTGGGCAAGCTGCTCCTATCCAAGCCGGACATCCTGGTTTTGGACGAGCCCACCAACCATCTTGATATCGAAACCCTTTCCTGGCTGGAAGGCTATTTGAACAATTACAGCGGTGCCGTCGTGATTGTTTCCCATGATCGCTATTTCTTGGATAAAACGGTCGAAACTGTCTATGAAATATCCCGGAACCATTCTACAAAGTACCATGGGAATTACAGCAAGTACCTGGAACAGAAAGCAGCCAATTACGAACGGGATGTAAAACAATTTGAAAAACAGCAGGCTGAGATTAAAAGAATGGAAGAGTTTGTCCAGAAAAATATCGTCCGTGCTTCTACGACAAAGCGGGCACAAAGCCGCCGTAAACAGCTGGATAAAATGGAGCGCCTGGATAAGCCGCAGGGAGATGAATCCTCGGCAAAATTCACATTCGATATCAACCGCCGCAGCGGTAATGACGTATTGAAAGTGCAGGACCTTGCCTTTCGGTACGAGGATAGCGATAAACCTATTTTTTCCAACCTAAGCTTCGATGTTTCCCGAGGTGATAGCATCGCCTTGGTCGGACCGAATGGCGTCGGCAAAACCACGTTGTTGAAAACGATTGTCGGCGACTTGAAGCAAGCCAAGGGGAACATCCAGCTCGGAACCAATGTACAAATCGGCTACTACGATCAGGAACAAACCCGGCTGCATTCCAACAAAACGGTATTAAACGAGCTTTGGGACGAGTATCCGATGACCAATGAAAAAGACATCCGTACTGTTCTCGGGAACTTTCTGTTTTCCGGAGACGACGTGCTGAAAAATGTAACGAGCTTGAGCGGTGGCGAAAAAGCCAGACTGGCGCTTGCCAAGCTGATGATGGAAAAAGCCAACCTGCTGATCCTCGACGAACCGACCAACCATCTTGATTTGGACAGCAAAGAAGTACTGGAATCAGCATTGATCGACTTCCCCGGCACGATAGTGTTCGTTTCCCACGACCGTTACTTTATCAATAGACTGGCGACACAGGTTATCGAAATGCAGCCTGCCGGCAGTACGATTTATTTAGGAGATTATGATTATTACCTCGATAAAAAACAAGAGGAATATGAATTACAACAGCTGAACGAACAAGACCGTACTCCAGAGCAGTCGGCAGCTGCGGCTAAGACGACTTTTGAACAGGAAAAAGAATTAAAAAAAGAAAAACGGAAGAAAGAACGCCGCATCCAGGAAATCGAACAGGAAATCGAATCAGTGGAAAAACGAGTGGAAGAAATCGATGCGTTGTTATGCGACCCAGATATCTATCAGGATCACGAAAAGGCGTTGAAGCTGACGGAAGAAAAAGAACAGCAGGATTTGCAATTGGAAAACCTGATGGAAGAATGGGAAGAGCTTCATGAAGAGTGACGAAGTGGCCGGGACAAAACCCTGGCCATAAAAGTAAAAAACGAACCGGTTTGGTGCATACATCAAATCCGTTCGTTTTTTTCTTTTTTGTGTCCCTTAAATAGACTTCTTTTATCCTGTGGTTTGTTGCGTGTTCCTAACCTTTCCATCGCTATAACGATTGGCAGGTTCATTCCAATCAAAATAGTGAGTTATGCACAAACTTACACACATGCCAAAACCGGTCTAATAAGTTTTCCACCATTTTATCCCCATTATCCACAAATAAGCATCCATTTATCCACAAAAGCTGTCAACATATCCACGCTTACTCTCCCAAAGCTCGGTTGATTTTCTCCACATATTGAAAGCTATCCTGTTGATAAGTGGTTTTTTTGCAGCAAAAAAATCTGTCCTGCTGAGTTTTGCCCACACCCAGGGGACAGATTTTTTCTTTGCCTTTAAATTTATCGCTTTAATCCTCTTTTGCCGTATCGTTCCAAATCCAGCGATGGATTGGCATTCAAGTCCCAGCCTGCACGATGTCCTTGCTGATAAGCGATTGTGCCTGCAGCAGCGATCATCGCCGCATTATCTGTACACAAGTCCAGAGGAGGTATCAATAGTTCCTGTTTAGCATCGTCGAACTTATTATCCAGCGCTGTCCGCAATCCTTTGTTGGCAGCTACTCCGCCTGCCACTATGACTTGCTTCACATCGTACTGCTGTGCCGCCCGATACGTTTTTTCCGCCAATACCTCGACAACGCTCGCCTGGAAACTCGCTGCTACATCTTCATCTTTTAACGTTTCCTTGCGCTGTGCCGCATTGTGCAGAGTATTGATGACCGAAGATTTCAGCCCGCTGAAACTGAAATCATACGAGCCTTCTTCCAGCCATGCCCTTGGGAAAGCAATATTTGCTTCTCCTGTTGCAGCTAGTCGATCCATTTGCGGACCACCGGGATAAGGCAGATTCAATGTCCTGGCAACCTTATCATAGGCTTCACCCGCTGCATCATCACGCGTTTCGCCGATCACTTCAAATGAACCATGCTCATGCATGACAATCAATTCAGTATGGCCTCCGGAAACGACGAGCGCCAATAGCGGGAACTGAAATTCCTTGATAAGGCGGTTGGCATAAATATGGCCGGCAATATGGTGGACGCCGATCAACGGTTTATGCTTGGCGAAAGCAAGCGCCTTGGCCGTGTTGACACCTACCAGCAGTGCGCCGACCAATCCAGGTCCTTCCGTCACGGTGATGGCATCCATTTCCTCCGCAGTCATATCAGCTTGTTGAAACGTTTCCTCCAATACCATGGTGATTTGCTCGACATGATGCCTGGACGCCACTTCCGGCACCACCCCGCCAAACCGTTTGTGGCTCTCGATTTGGGAAGCAACCACATTCGAGACAATTTCCGTTCCATTTTTGACGATGGCTGCGGCTGTCTCATCACAGCTGGTTTCTATTCCTAATATATATACATCGTTCTTTGTCATAATTTCACCCACATTACTAATGCATCTTCATAATTGTCTGTGTAATAGTTTTTCCTGATTCCGCCCGGAACGAGCCCGAATTTTTTGTACATGTTCTGAGCAGGCAGATTGGATACCCTCACTTCCAGGGAAAGCTGCTTTGCCCCTAAGGCTACTGCCTGATTGATAACAAAGTGGAATAATGCCTGGCCGTATTTTTTCCCTCTATGCTCCGGAAGAATCGCGATATTGGTGATTTGTGCTTCATCGATGATCACCCATAAGCCGCAGTAACCAATGACCGTGCCGTCTTTTTCGACGACGAAATAAACAGCATATGGATTTTCTTTCAATTCATTCACAAAAATGTCCTTGGTCCACGGGGTTCCGAAGCTGACAGCTTCCACCTGCATGACTTGGTCGATATCCTCTACCCTCATTTGCCTGATGATTGTATCTGACATATTAGTTCTTCCCCTGTTGTTCCAGCCATTTGGCCTCGGCTTCTACAAGCCTTAGGTATTCTGGCGTCAAAGCATGGACCGGCCCCGATTCTTCCAGCGCCCCGGCTTCAGCCAGATATCCAGCCCGCGGATAGTGGCTGACGAGCTCCGGAATGATGGCCAAATCCTTCATATAATCGGTGATAACCTGTCGGTGCAATTCGATGTCCGGACTTAAAAACACGACATGTTCCCCGCGTTGCGCCAATTTTTCCAACCACTCGGCAAATGGAATGTTCACTTCATTTTCTTCTAATGAAAGGGCGCCGTCTTTGTTTTTGTAGAGTCCGGTGTAAACGAGCCCTCTACGCGCATCGAAAAACGGACAGATCGACGCGTCCGTCAGCTGTGCCTGCAATGCGAGTGCTTTTAAACTCGACACTCCTGTCACCGGAATATTCAGTGCCCATCCCATTGTTTTGGCAGTGGTCAAACCAATCCTCACACCGGTATAGGAGCCAGGTCCTTTAGCCACGACTATCCGGTCGAGCTGCTCCGGTGTCATCTCTGTTTCCTTCATCAGTTGGTCTATCGCCGGCATGAGGCGGACGGAGTGATTTTTCTTAGCATTGGTTGTATATTCTCCGGCCAGCGAACCATCCTTAAGAATAGCAATCCCCAATACTTGATTGGAGGTATCTATCGCAAGTATATTCATCGAGCTAGCTCCTTACAAATGGATTCAAAATGATGTCCTCTCGGGTAAAATGTAATCTCCCGTTCCTGTTGTTCATTCAATCGAATGTCAATATCCAGGCGGTGGTCCGGCAAAAAATCGGCAATATAGTGAGCCCATTCGATCACCGTGACCCCTCCGCCATGAAAGTATTCATCAAAACCGATGTCTTCATCGCTGTCTTCCAATCGATACACGTCCATGTGGTATAACGGGAGTTCACCTGTGTATTCTTTGACGATGGTAAAAGTAGGACTGTTTATCGTTCTACGCACTCCCAGACCTGCACCCAGCCCTTTAGTGAAGGTTGTTTTTCCTGCTCCCAGATCCCCTTCAAGTGTCAAGACATCATTGGGCTTCAGTAAAAGTGCAAGTCTCTCTCCTACTTTTCTTGTTTCTGCTTCTGTCTGTGTCGTTATCGTTAACTCTTCCATCTCTATTCTCACCTATTTCAAATGTGTATAGCCTGCTTTGTCCAGGATTGTATGACGATTTCCTTCGTGCAATACAACATTGCCTGCCCCAGAAGACGGGGTGGTTACTACGCCTATTTTCGCAACAGGAATCATAGCCTTATTTGCTGCCGATAAAACGATGGGCCAGTCTCGTTCTGGAATCGTCCCGAGCAATTCAAAATCTTCGCCGCCAAAAAGCTTCCACTTCCGCTGCTGTTCCCTTTTGAACCTTTTAAAGCTCTGATGAACAGGAATTTGCTCGTCGTATAAATGAAGGGAAACATTGGAAGCTTCCGCAATTTCTGCAGCTTCATTGGCTATCCCGTCACTGATATCATTCAAAGCGACTCTTTCGGCGGCATGCAACGCTTTGGCAAATGAAACCCTTGGAGACGGCATCCGGTGTCTGTGAATAAAATAGTTTCTTGCCTCTTCAGGCAGACCTCGACCACTGTCCGCATTTGTCAGCAGATCCAGTCCAGCAGACGCATCACCCAAAGTACCCGTGGCAAAAACGATATCCTTCTCTCTTGCATGACTCCTATACCGTACTTTATTCTGTTCAACATACCCGATGATGGTGACAGAGATGGATAACTCCTTACCTGAGACAGTATCCCCGCCAATTAAATCGATATGATACAGGGAAGCAAGATCATCCATTCCTTTATAGATGGATGCCAAGTCTTCTTCGCTCCATCCTTCCGGGATAACGATTGATATCATATAAAAGGCAGGCGTACCTCCCATTGCGGCAATATCGCTTATATTTGCCGCCAACACTCTATAACCAACATGATAAGGGGCCATTGTTTTCCTGGTGAAATGGACGCCCTCTACAAAGGTATCCACTGCTGTTACAATATCCTGATATGGTTGTCGAAACACTGCTGTATCATCGCCGATCCCCTTTATTAGTCCGGATTGACGATGTACTTTCGGGGCAATGGATCGAATAAAAGAGAACTCATCCATTCGCAATTCCTCACTCAGTTTATAATGTTATTTCCATCATAGCAAAACAGGTAAGAAAAAGAAAAGGAGGCGTCACGCTTAGAGATTCTCCTTTAGTGTCGTACGGACATAAATAAAGCCCTAGGAATTTTTCCTAAGGCTTGTCATTGTTTGATATGTAAGTGGCGGTCCGGACGGGACTCGAACCCGCGACCTCCTGCGTGACAGGCAGGCATTCTAACCAACTGAACTACCGGACCAATATGTATGAAGTAAAATTCAACGTTGTAAGAAAATTAATTGGTTGCACTCTTTCAAGTACTACTATTATTTTCTTGCGAAGAAGTAAACTCAACGTTGTAAGAAAATTAATTGGTTGCACTCTTTCAAGTACTTGGATTTTTCACTTGCCAAGGAGTAACTCGACGTAGTAAGTGAAATATTTTGGTTGCACTCTTTCAAGTACTACTATCATTTTCTTGCGAAGAAGTAAACTCAACGTTGTAAGAAAATTAATTGGTTGCGGGGGCAGGATTTGAACCTGCGACCTTCGGGTTATGAGCCCGACGAGCTACCAGACTGCTCCACCCCGCGACATTGTAAATAACATAATAAACGTTATTTATAAGAAAAGTATTTATGCCTGGCGGCGTCCTACTCTCGCAGGGGCAAAGCCCCAACTACCATGGGCGCTGGAGAGCTTAACTGCTGTGTTCGGCATGGGAACAGGTGTGGCCTCTCCGCTATTGCCACCAGACATCGGTATTCTTTTAAGAAAAGTGTACCTTCAAAACTAGATAAGAAGGAAGACATCAACGAATTTCACACGTTTGAATCTCGCTCTGCGGACAAAGTCCGCGACGCTTTTTGTTTTAAGTTAAGTCCTCGATCGATTAGTATCCGTCAGCTGCACGTGTCACCACGCTTCCACCTCGGACCTATCAACCTCATCGTCTCTGAGGGATCTTACTCATTTAAAATGATGGGAAG
>NZ_VZDQ01000024.1 GCF_009602435.1 Sediminibacillus terrae | reverse complement strand
TTATTATACAGGAGGCTTTTCCTTTTTCTATTTATAGTGGCCCTGCATTCCGCAAAGGGCGGCTCTTTCCTCCGCAATGACTGGCTCAAAACTCCGCATAAGTGGCTCATTTTCACTGCAATAATCAAATTTGACATCTATTCTTTTACTGGTTTTTTACAGGTCAGTTAAAAGAATAGGTGTTTTTTTATATTCTTTTTCAGGTGTAGATGTAACAGTATGAAAAGTCGAAGGCACAAATAGAAGTCTGGGTAGGATGGTAATTCTTTTTTAGGGAATTTTTCAAGAGATACCCCGACAGATTTGGAGTTGCACTCCAAATACCCATTTCGAAGTGAAACAGTCATGGGTTAAAACATTTCCCGCAGAAGTCGTATATCTTTCATTGGGGACAGGCCAAACCTACGGCTGTATTCCCGACTGAAATGCGATGGACTTTCATAACCTACCTGAAACGCTGCCTCAGCTGCTTCCATGTTTTCCGTTAAAAGCAATCGGCGTGCTTCCTGCAGCCGGAGCTGTTTCTGATACTGGATTGGACTCATGCCCGTGACTTCCTTGAAATGATTGTAAAAGGAGGAGGAGCTCATTCTAGCTTCTTTCGCCAAATCGGCAACCTTCAAGGGCTGAGCGAATTTTTTGTTCAACACCCCAATCGCCTTTGCAATCCGGTGGGCCTTACTACCTACGAGTGCAAAATGCTTCAAGGACTCATTCTGTTCATTCTGTAGTACCCGGTAAATAATTTCACGTTTGATACTTTCAGCTAGGACTGGTATATCCTTTGGGTTCTCCAATAGCCGAATAAGCCGTAATACCACTTCGAGGAGCGAGCCATTTATCCGGCTGACTTCCAGTCCACGTCCTGGGGAGCTACTAGGGATTTCTTGATTCGATGATTGAACGACTTCAAAGATCTGACTCATTTCAAGCTGCAAATGAACACATAAATAAGGTTTTTCAGGTGTAGCCTTTACAATTTGCCCGGTGATCGGTAAATGTACGGAAGCAGTCAAATAACTGGCCGAATCATACTTGTAGTTTTCTTCCCCGAGCAAGACCAATTTTGATCCTTGGGCCACAACACATAGGGACGGTTCATAAACAGAGTAAACCGGTTCGGAAATCCGAGAGGAACGAACAAACCTCAAGCCTGCTATAGACGTCTCATGCGTTCCATCCGTCATTACATTTCTCTCAATCAGCTCTGCTAATTCCTTCATTTGCTCCATGGACAACTCCCCCATCTTTTCCAGCAAACTTATAGATATCTTACACTATACTATATTTTATTGGAGTATTAGGCAATAATTGTGTATTTTTCCGCTACCCCCTCTTTGGCTCAAAAGTTCATAATGAATTTATGATGAGCCACTTTATTTGGAGGGGTAGAAATTGAGCAAGTTTCTGTTATTCGCTCTTTGGTACGCTTTATTTGTGTTATCTTATCCTGCAAAAAATGGAGTGCCATCCATCGTTTAAATATGAAAGGAGGTTATGAAATGAAAAAAGAACATGATCATTTACATCCCTATTTGGGAACCTGGGTGACCGCGGACGGTTATATTCGTCACGAGCTGCTTCCGAACGGACGATACGACGAAGCCCGTGGTGACCGCAAAAGTGCCTACCAAGGCAACTATACCATCAAGGGCAATCATATCGAATATGTTGATGATACAGGCTTTACTGCCGATGGTGATTTTATCAACGGGGTGCTTTACCATGCAGGTATGGTGTTATATCTAGAAGAACTCAGTGAAGGGAGCAATTAATAATGTCTGCACTTAATGAAAAAGTTGTTGTGATTACAGGGGCAAGCAGCGGAATTGGTGAAGCAACAGCCCGACTGCTTGCAAGCATGGGCGTTCATCTTGTTATCGGGGCAAGACGTATGGAAAGACTAGAAGCATTGGCATCTGACATTCTTTCGGATGGTGGTTCTGTAGTCGTTCAACAGCTCGATGTGACAGAATTAGAACAGATGCAGGCAATCATTAGATTAGCCCAAAGTCGTTTTGGACGAGTGGATGCTATTGTCAACAATGCAGGGGTAATGCCGCTCTCTCCTTTGGAAGCATTGAAGATTGAGGAATGGAACCGCATGATTGATGTCAATATTCGCGGCGTCCTCCATGGCATTGCCTCTGGTCTTCCTGTCATGAAAAAACAAGGCTACGGTCATTTCATAAATATCGCTTCCACCGGTGCCTACGAAGTTAGTCCGACAGCTGCTGTCTACTGCGCGACCAAATATGCAGTGCGTGCAATAACGGATGGATTGCGTCAAGAGACTGTGGGGCAAGATATCCGTGTAACCCTGTTATCGCCAGGGGTAACGGAATCAGAACTAGCTGATAGCATTACCGACAACGATGCAAGGGACTTCATGAAGGAATACCGGCGTACCACTCTGCCAGCAACGGCCATTGCTCGCGCTATTGTCTATGCGCTTGAACAGCCAGAAAATACCGACGTAAGTGAAGTGGTCATTAAACCAATGGTGTGAGGAAACCTTAGGCAGAGACTAGTATGTGAGAGGATTAGAAATCCAATTGGGGGATGAGTATATAAATTCTTGATAACTATTAACAAGACAGTACTCTTCCCTTTTCTTAACCTAAATCTGTTTAACCACCGAAAAAGCTGATTAACGCTTGTTAATCAACCCTTTAAGTTAATTCTGGTTATTTTGATGGTAATCCACTTAGAAAAAGTGGAAAAGAGACAGCAAAAACTGTCTCTTTTTAGTGTGTTATTAAAAACTTACCGTTTATTCATTTCGTTCGGATGTGGGCCTTTCCTTCTGTCCAGGTTAAGGCTATTAATGCTTTCCATTTCTTCATTGGTCAGCTCGAAATCAAAAACGTTAAAGTTTTCTTCGATTCTGGAAGGCGTTACGGATTTAGGAATAACAATCGTGTTGTTTTGCAGATGCCAGCGCAGCACTACTTGAGCTGGTGTTTTGTCATGGGACGCTGCGATATTTTTGACAGCATCGTCTTTTAGGATTTCTCCACCTTGTTCTAATGGGCTCCATGCTTCCACAAAGATATCATGCTTTGCACCAAACTCCTTGATGTCGTTTTGGGCCAGATGTGGATGGCATTCGACTTGGTTTAGAACTGGTTTTACGTCGCATTCGTCCAGCAGACGTTGTAGATGTTCAATTTCAAAGTTGCAAACGCCGATCGCTTTGACGCGGCCGTCGTTATAAAGCTTTTCCATCGCTTTGTATGTGTCCACATAGTCATCATATTCCGGTGTCGGCCAGTGGATCAAGTATAGATCAACATAGTCCAGGCCGAGTCTTTCCAGGCTTTCATCAAAGGCACGCAAGGTGTTTTCATAGCCTTGATCGCTGTTCCAAACCTTTGTCGTGATAAACAAATCTTCGCGTGGAACGGATGATTCTTTGATCGCCTTTCCTACACCTTCTTCATTTTTGTAGATCATCGCGGTATCGATAGAGCGATAACCAACTTCAAGCGCTTTGGATACAGCTTTTGTTGCCTCGTCATTTTCTACTTGCCATACTCCGAATCCGAGCTGGGGCATTTTCAATCCGTTGTTTAAAGTAATATAGTTCATTGGTTCACTCTCCTTTTTTATTTACCGTAATACTTTTATAAAGGGAATGCAATTAATCTAACCGGGGAATTGCTTTTATATTCTTTTCGGTATGTGTTATTAATCCTAGTGTTTTCCTAAGCACTGACAATCTTAATGCCCTATAGTGCTATTGCCCTCTAATCCGCTAAAAAGGAAGAGGATGACCACCTAACTATTTCCGTATTATGTATATAAATTGAAAGGGAAATGATACAGGATCCAAAGGAATAAAGGTATGGAAAACCAATTCAGGTTAGAATCAAAAATGTTGAGGTTTTAACAAAAATAGACGAGTCTAATCTCTGAGTTTAAAAAGGTACGTATATATACGCAACATTTTATTTAAGAGTTTAAGAATAAATGGATTAAAGGTCCTTAAATTAGAATTTATTAACGTTTTGTGATACTACAGGAAAGACGCAGATGTTGTTGATTTACAACATCTGCGTCTTTTTTGTCATTATAATTATCAATTATCAATTAAATCCCCCATTTAATTAGAAAACATGTAGAATTAATCGGATTTACATAGTATGATTAATATAATTAATATACTATGTTGTTGGGTTTGGAGTGGATGAGGATGAAGGCGGAACCATTGTATAAGCAAATTCAAGAAAAGATCAAAAATAAAATTCAATCAGGAGAACTTCGGCCTGGTGACCGAGTTCCTTCCGAAAAAGAATTAGCACAGCAGTATCATGTTAGTCAAATTACTAGTAAGAATGCACTGATAGGATTAGCTGATGAAGGTATCGTTGAGCGGATAAAAGGAAAAGGAACATTCATCAAAAAAAATAATAAATATACAGCCGCTGCTCCTTTAGCTGAATTCTCATACAAAGGGATAATCGGACTTATTATACCAACCATGAAAACGCAAGTGGATCAACAGCTTTTGAATTATATAGAAAAATATGTACGTGCAAATGGGTATGAACTGATTATTAGAATTACACGAGAGTCCCAAATAGAGGAAACCAATGCAGTCAATATGTTTCGTCAATTGAATGTCAAAGGGCTGATCATTTTTCCAACGGAAAAGGCAACGTATAATGAGGCAATCCTAAAGCTTACAATAGATCAGTTCCCGCTAGTGTTGATTGATAGATATTTAGAGAATATCAATACTTATAGTGTCAGCTCAGAAAATCTAAATGGTACGTATGAAGCAATTAGCTATTTACTGGATAAAGGCCATGAAAATATAGGGTTAATAAGTCGGCCAAACACTAACACTGCAACGAATGAAAGGATAAGTGGGTTTGAAAAGGCATTTTTAGACAAGGATTTGAATATCAATAAGAATTTATGGTGTTTATTGGACTTTGATATCATCTCAAAACAGGCGACAGAGACCATAGGGACTTTTTTAAAAGACAGACCAGGTGTAACAGCGGTCTTTTCCATGAATGCAGAGCTTGCCAAGTACACGTACACTGCTGTAAGAGAGATCGGGATGCAAGTCCCTCAAGATATAGAAATCGTCTCGTTTGACCCGACTAGGAATGCCGCAATATCTTATATTCAGCAAAATATAAAAGAAATTAGTAAAACTGCTGTTTGTTTACTGGTAAGGCAGCTAAATGATGAATATGAACCGGAGAGGTTATTTATCCCAGTTGAATTTGTTACAGCTTCTTCCCTGTAAGCAGCCACTTTTTTCCTCGGAACTGCCATTTGTTAAATTCCATCCGGTTTACTACTCTGACTTCGCCGCGTAATGTGTGCTCTTGTTGCATATTACAAGGGGGAGTTTTTTTATTTTATTAATCGGTATTCATGGTGGTGATGGGATGCTTATGCCCTCTGTGTGATTTGAATCAGGCAACAATACGATAAAAAACATATTTAGTATATTTTATACTAAATATGTTATATAAGTGATACACTTAATATTGTATCATCTTGGTAAGCGGTTACAAAAAGTGTGAGAGGTTGAAATCATTCGTTGCAAGTAGGTCGGTTCTTTCATCAATAAAGCCAAAGGAGCGTGATGCAACTCTAAGGTCGGGTTTCATTCTTCTGCAAAACAATGTTAAAAAACTCCGTATTACAGAAAAATGTATTAATCTTTTGCGAAGCTGGCTTTATAAATTTCTGAATTGTTAAAAAGTAACTCGATTTTGTTTTTTCATGTTTGAGGAGGAGGAGTAAGTTATGAAAAAGTGTCTCATTTTCTCTGTAGTCTTGTCACTGACCGTCCTTATGTTGGCTGCATGCTCTAGTTCAGGTGGATCGGGTGATAAAGCCAGCGGTGCTGACAATGGCGAAACGAATGGTAAATCAGATGTCAAGATACCTGAGGGTGCAACAGAGGTCGTGATGTGGAACCTTTTTGGTGGTGGAGATGCAGAATACATGCAAGAGATCATCGATGAATTCAATGAGAGTCAATCCGATGTCTATATAAACAATGTTATGCAGGATTATGATGAGTACTATACAAAGCTTTTGACCAGTGTTGCAGCGGGCAAGGGGCCGGATTTAGCCATATCGCACACAAGTGTGTTGCCGGAACTGATTAGTCAAGGCCTTGTGCAGGAATTGGATTCACTGGGATCAGAAGTCGGAGTGAATTGGGATGAATTCAATTCCAATATTTTAGAAGCAACTGTTTATGATGAAAAGCACTATGCAGTACCGATTGATACACACGCACAAATACTTTATTTGAATAACAAGCTTGTGGGTGATGCCGGGCTGCTTGATGAAAACGGCAATCCAAAAATAGAGGAAACACCAGAAGGGTTTGTAAATTTCTTAACAACGCTCAAAGACGAATTGCCTGACGATAAATACCCCTTGGCATTCTCTACTGCAGGGGTGGATAGTTACCGTCTATGGTGGTCTTATTATACCCAGCTTGGCGGGGAGCATATTTTGTCCGAGGAGGATATGGAAAATCCTGAATATATCCTGGATGTCGATAAAGCGATTGAAGCAGCTAACTATTTGAGAGGTTTTTATTATGATAGTGAAGTTGTCCCATTAAATCTTGAGGATTTTTATACGGAGTTTCAATCTAAAAATGCTGCTGCTATTTCTACGGGGGTATGGGCCACTGGAACATGGGAAACGACGGAGGACTTAGACTTCTCGGCGATGCCAGTACCGAATGTATTTGATCAAAAGGGTACTTGGGGAGATTCACATACCTTTGTCATCCCTTATTATCAAAATGCTGATCCAGAAGTACAAAAGGCGGCAATTCAATTCATGGATTTTGCTACGGATAAAGGGGCGATTTGGGCTAAAGCAGGTCATATTCCTGCGAAAACAAAGGTTATAGAATCGGAAGAGTATGAAGAGCTTCCATACCGTAGTGAGTACGCTCAGGTAGCGAATTATGTTAATTTTGCAGACCATACCATTTATGGGAGAGGTGTGCAAGACATCATGGTACGAAATTTGGATTTAGTTTGGACGGGTGAAGTTACAGCTGAACAGGCATTTAAAACAATCGAGAAAGAAATCAAGGACTTAATAGACTAATCAGGGAAAAACTCTTTTAATCTAAAGCTCCTAACCAGCTTAGGAGCTTTAGAGTTTGATGGAAAGGGGTTACGCATGAATAAAAAATCGTGGATACAAGACTTGAAGGCAATTCCTTATCTTTTACCCTTTTTTGTGGCCTATCTACTATTTACGATCCTTCCTATATTTAAAGGATTGGAAATGAGTTTGTTTGATTGGACTCTCGTTAGAAAAATGGAGTTTGTAGGATTGGAAAATTATAAAGAGATGTTTGGAGATCCTCACTTCTGGCGAACACTTTGGAACACGACATTATTTGTTATCTTGACAACTCCGACCATGGTGGCGCTCGCGTTAGGCTTAGCCCTATTAGCTAATATCAAAACGAAGCTTCAAACCTTTTTTCGCAGCTCGTTTTTCTTGCCGAGTATTTTATCCGTAGCAGTTATCTCCTTTCTAGCGATTTTTATGCTTCAACCATACAGTGGTTTTGTTAATACTGTGCTGCACAGTGTCGGTATTGAAGCAGAACCCTTTTGGATGGCAGATAAAGTACTTGCCTGGATAAGTATTGTAGTAGTCACTTTGTGGTGGACGGTTGGTTTTAATATGGTTTTATTCCTTGCAGGATTACAAGATATCCCTGATTCCTTGTATGAAGCAAGTGAAATAGATGGAGCAAGTCGTTGGGATCAATTCCGTCATATCACATTGCCGCAGCTTGTTCCAATCGGGAAAGTGATTTTGTTATTGCAAATACTGGCTTCCTATAAAGTATTTGCACAAATCTTGTTGATCACAGGTGGCGGCCCTGGCGGTGCAACCAGACCTCTCATTCAATATATTTATGAAGCAGGGTTTAGACAAAACAACCTAGGCTATGCTGCTACCATGTCTTATGCGTTGTTCTTTATTTTGTTAATACTCTCTATTATCCAACTTCGGAACCAAAGATTGGAGGAGCGATAAATGGGTGAGCCTAATGTAGAAAAAAAATCAACGTCGAAGACAGAAGTATCTAGTTTATTAGAAAAAAACCGTGATCCATTACGAAAAGGGAAGTTAACCGTAGGGCTCATTGTTGCCGCCTTATTCATTCTGCCGATTATTTGGATGTTGTTGGTTTCTTTAAAACCTAATGGCTATTCGACAACGAATCCTTTAGATTGGTTTTTACCGCCTTTTACTTTTACCAACTATATTGACATAGTAGTCGACAGTCTTATTTTACGTTGGTTGTTCAATAGTTTTCTTGTTGCAACGATCACAACCATATTGACGTTGATCCTGACGTCTCTTGCAGCTTTCGCTATTTCTCAAATGAAGTTTCGCTACAAAAATTTCATCTTTATCTTCTTTCTTTTAGGATTGATGATTCCGGGAGAAGCCACCATCATCCCGCTTTATGAGATTGTGAAGAATCTAAATATGTTGGATAGCTATGCAGGCTTAATATTGCCTATGATTGCATCGCCATTAGGCGTCATTGTATTGAAGAGCTTTTTTGACAATGTTCCGAAAGAGGTAATTGAGAGTGCCATTATTGACGGTTGTTCCAATTTTAAGATTTTCTATAAAATTATCTTGCCGTTGGCCAAACCTGCAATGGCATCTATAGGTATCTTTACCTTTATTGGATCATGGAATAACTTTTTATGGCCCTATTTATCTATCCTATCCGAGAATTTATACACGTTACCGGTGGGTCTCCCGGTATTCAATGCAACTTATTCACAGGCATATGTGTTACCGATGACGGCAAATGCTATCGCTTCCATACCAGTGATTATCGTGTTCTTGATTTTTGAAAAACAAATCGTTAAGGGCATTAGTTTTACAGGAATAAAGGGGTAAAAAAGGAGAGAAATACATGGAGACAACAACAAGTATCAAAACGTATCAGCGAACGGAATATCCGCGTCCGCAATTTAAACGTCAATCGTGGCTGAATTTAAATGGAACGTGGAAATTTGCTTTTGATGATCAGAATATCGGCGAACATGCATTATGGTATCAAACACCGTCCTTTGCTACGGATATACAAGTGCCTTTCACGTATGAAACGAAAGCGAGCGGCATCGGAGAGGAAGTGTTTCATCCGTATGTATGGTATCAACGATTATTTACCATCCCAAAGGAAGAAGCAGGTAAACGAGTCATTCTGAGGTTTCAGGCATCTGATTACCTTACTAAGGTATGGGTTAATGGAAGCTATATTGGTTACCATGCGGGTGGAAATGCCGCGTTTTCTTTTGACATTACGAACGCGGTAGATAGTACGAAGGATAATGAATTGGTTGTCAAAGTAGAAGATAGTCAAAGCTGCACTCAACCCAGAGGGAAGCAGCGCTGGAGAGATGAAAACTTTGGGTGCTGGTATGTCCAAAATACCGGGATTTGGCAAACGGTCTGGTTGGAATTTTTAAGTGATGTGAATGTGGATCATGTGAAAATCACGCCAAACATCGATAAGCAGTCTGTTAGCTTTGAATATAAGCTAAGTGGGGCGAGTATAGAGGGTTGTAGATTAGAAACAATAATTAGCTTCAATGGGGAAAAAGTAAAAGAGTTCGCCATCGTGGCTGACAGAGCTACCATGAAATGTGTGGCCGACTTGCGTTCTGAGTTAATGGAATGGAAAGTCATGCATTGGACCCCGGAAAATCCGCATTTATATGATGTTACATTTCGCCTGTTTGCAGGTGGGGAACTAGTTGACGAAGTGGATTCCTATTTTGGTATGCGAAAAATATCTGTAAAAGGTGATCAAGTATTATTGAATAATGTTCCTATCTATCAAAAACTGCTGCTGGATCAGGGATACTGGCCGGACACTATGCTGACACCTCCTTCTGACGAAGCGATGATAGAAGATATTGAAAAAACAAGGAAGATGGGATTCAACGGCGTTCGAAAACACCAAAAAATTGAAGATGAACGCTTTCTGTATTGGTGTGATAAAAAAGGATTGCTTGTCTGGTCAGAAATGGCAGCGACCTATGAATTTTCAGATGAAGCGGTAGAAAACTTTATTAATGAATGGCAAGAGATCATGAAGCAGCATTATAATCATCCTTCCATTATTACTTGGGTTCCATTCAATGAATCGTGGGGAATCCCGAATATCCTGGTGGATGAACAGCAACAAGCATTTACAGAATCCATCTATTACTTGTCCAAAACAATAGATCCAGAACGTCCAGTCATCGTAAATGATGGGTGGGAGCATACCGTTTCTGACATCATAGCGCTCCATGATTATGAAGAATTTGGAGAATTATTCTTAAAGCGCTATAAAGATAAGGAGCAAATTCTGCAAAATATAATTCCTCACAATAAGCATAAATATGCATTTGCAGAGGGATATGAATATAAAGGTCAACCAGTCATTGTTACCGAATATGGTGGCATTGCCTTTGATGATGACAGTGGCTGGGGGTATGGGCACCAAGTACAAACGGAAGAAGAATTCCTGAAACGCTATAAAGATATCACCGATGCAATTAAAGAAATCCCATATATTAGCGGTTACTGTTATACGCAAACTACGGACGTTCAACAAGAAATCAATGGGTTATTGAAAGCGGATCGAACACCGAAAATTGCCTTGGAAAAAATTAAAGCCATTAATGAATAAGAGGTAGTTTGGGGGGCCATAAAGGGAGGATTTTGTCGTTATGAAAATCCAAGCTTTGTGATTCAGGCTCTTTTGTATAGGAAGCGTGCAAGTAATAAGGGTATTGGAGGGGAATGGATGCGCTTATTGTCTGTTGTACTTTTTGTAATGATTGGTTTTTGCAGCGCGTGCAGTGGGGATGGTGAGAGTCCAGAGAAGCCTAAAGCGAGCGGTTACCAAAATCCAATCATGTTAGATAACGAGTGGGAAGACTATGGCTTGGGTGATCCATACGTATTTAAGTACAATGGTTTGTATTATTTATATGTAAGTACACGGGATACGGATATAGGAGTGAAAGTATGGAGTTCCCCCGATCTAGTAGATTGGAAGTACGAGGGGCTTGCAACGGAAGAGGAGGAGACGAGAGCAGCTTATGCGCCGGAGGTAATCTATTGGAATGGATACTTTTATATGTACACTTCTCCTGGAGGGAATGGACACTACGTCCTAAAAAGTGATAGTCCCGTTGGTCCGTTTGAAGTGGTGACGGATAACTTCGGTAAATCGATCGATGGTAATGTGTTTATTGATGATGATGGTTCCATGTACTTCTCACATGCAGGGACTGGAGGAATTGAAATTGCTTCTATGCGTGATCCGGAAACGGTTGGTGAAAGCACGGTTACCGCAGCATATATGAATGGATGGACGGAAGGATCCACAATTTTTAAAAGAAATGGCAAGTACTACATGACCTATACGGGTAACCATGTGTTTAGCGAAGGCTATCGTATTGATTATGCGGTAAGTGATAGTCCAACCAACGGATACCGGCCGTCTAGACAAAATCCATTGGTTCTAAATACAGAGGGAGAAACAGTAGGACTTGGACACAACAGTGTAGTCAAAGGCCCCAATCTAGATACAGACTATATCTTTTATCATAATTTAGAGGGACCTGGAGTTGTTGGTCCGTTACGGCACATGAATATGGACCGAATGGCGTGGAATGGAGATAAGATGTCGGTGTTAGGTCCGACTCATACAAAACAACAAAGTCCCGAGCTTCCTGCCTTTGAAGACCGTTTTGGTCGGAAAAACGTCAAATCCAACTGGATCAACCTCGATGATGGAGATTGGGAGATTGATGATAAAACGTATCTAAGGCAAACTTCTACAGAATCGACTAATTCCTATAGGCTAGTGACCAAAGCAGAAACAAAAAGTAACTATACGGCTGAATTTCATGCGAAGCTGCTGGAGGATGAGGAGGTTTCTGGTTTATATGGTGCCGTTTTTTCTTATCAGGACGAAAATAACTATGGTGTCGCGTTATTGGATCCAAGTGAAAGCACCTTGGTTACTCGCTTTGTTAGGGATGGAAAAGAATTTCATTCTGAATCCTCTATACTGCCAACTGAGTTTGATTTTACAAAGTTACATCAAATAAGGGTAGAAAAATCCATGCATTCTTTCAAAGTTTACGTTGATGGCATGCTGAAACAAACAGTAGAAGCATCTCTTAAGGAAGGAAAGATTGGCTATTTGACAAAGAGTGCACAGGCGGAATTCGGTTATGTTGCCTTTAGTAATAAGGTGAACGGAAGTGGTGTATGGGATATTAACAAGCCCCTTCCGGGTACAGTGGAGGCCGTGCATTATCAGAGTGGCGGAGAAGGTATCGGCTATCACGATGACGATCAAGGTTCTACTAACAATGAATACCGACCCGATCCAGTAGACATTCGAAAGGATTCAGAGGGTGCCTATTATGTACGTATGGATCAACCGGAAGAATGGCTTTCCTATAAGGTGAATGTTGACGAAGCCAATAGCTTTCATGCAGATCTTCGAATTGCGACACAGGATGAAGATAGCCAGTTGAAAATTAAACAGGGAGATACTGATATTACGGGTACTATATCTTTACCAAATACAGGCGGTAATGATAATTGGAGAACCATAACGATAAAAGATTTAGAATTAACAAAAGGCAACCAGGAATTAAGAATAGAGGTAGTCAAAGGCGAAGTAAATATCGCCTCTATGACCTTTTATAAAGGGAGTACCATGACTCCTCTAAGTGATGATTTTACTGAGCGAATTAACTTGGATTGGTCAATGTACGAGAACTATTGGTCGGTTAAAGATGATACATTCCAACCAAGTGACAAAGCCTTTTCCAAGGTGCTTGTCGGCGAAAACGGGTGGACCGACTATCAGGTGGAAGCGGATATACAGTTAGGTAATACGAGTGGTGATGCGGGCATCCTGGTACGTGGGCTCAATCCGGCTAATGGTATGTCACATGGACAAAATAATCCCGACTTTATGCAAGGCTACTATGCGTTTATCACAACTAATGGAATTTACTTAGGAAAGCAAAATTATGGATGGGAAACATTGGATAGTGTCTCTGCAACGTTACCGGTAGATTCTTGGCATCATGTGAAAGCGGATGTGAAAGGAACTAGGCTCAAAGTATTTGTGAATGATATGGATACACCTAAAATCGTGTACGAAGATACATCGGTTCAGCCTTTTACACACGGGAAAGCTGGTTTTCGAGTAATGAATAATCAAGCAAGCTTTGACAATTTTCAACTGAAACCTAATTAATTTAGACTGAAATTAGTTGGTTGGAAGGTCATTCCGCTAGTTAACTTTATATTTAAGAAGGGTGAATGCATGAAGGAAAGAACCTTTAAAAATCCTCTGTTAAATCCAGGTGCTGATCCGTGGGTCTATAAGGATAAAAGCAAGTATTATTTCATGTGCACAAGACGTAAAAGACTTGATTTGTGGAGGTCAAAAAGTTTAACGGGCATTCCGGATGGGGAGTGCAAAACTATTTGGACACCTCCGCGCGAAGGGATAAACAGTGACAATATATGGGCTCCGGAGATTCATAAAGCGAATGGGAAATGGTATGTATATTACACTGCTAACGATGGGAAAGGTGGAGATAAGACTAGAAAAATCTTTGTCTTAGAGAATAAAGCCGAAGATCCATTTGATGGGAAGTGGATTGAAAAGGGCTATATAAATACAGAACATCCAGGTTTGGATGGGACTATTTTTGAACATAAAGGAAAATGGTACTTTGTGTATGCGGGCTATGGGTACTTCCCTGATTATGGATCAGCTCTTTATATGGCAGAAATGGAAAACCCATGGACACTATCCAGCTCGGATATATTGATATCAAAACCTGAATACGATTGGGAAAAACAAGGTGGAATGGCCATAAATGAAGGGCCGGTCATGTTAAAAAGAGGCAATATGTTATTTTTGGTTTACTCAGCCAGTACTACATGGTCTGATGATTATTCATTAGGGATGTTGACTGCATCAGCAGATTCCGATGTGTTGAATAGTCGGTCATGGCTCAAATCACCGGTTCCTGTTTTTTCAAAGAGTGTGAAAAACAAGATGTTTGCTCCCGGGCATAACAGCTTTGTTCAATCACCAGATGGTACGGAGGATTGGATTGTTTATCATGCAATTCCTCAATCGGAAGGTGGCAATGAGCTTCGAATGACTTGTATTCAAAAATTTGGCTGGCGATCTGATGGAACACCTGATTTTGGTATGCCTTTACCAACCTCAGCATCAATAATTGTTCCGTCAGGAGAATAGATAAAACGTTCGTAATCCTTGTTAGTGGTGGCTGACAATGGTCATTAAAACGATAAGCGATAATCTCCGTAATCCATCTGATAAGTAGACTGCTTGCCTATTCTGTATATAAACAAAAGTGAATTGGTAAATACCTTGATGAACAGGGAAGAGGCGTCTCTTCCCTGTTAGTGTAATCACTGATAATTAATAATCGCCGGATTCGGATCAAGCTTCAATACATCCTCCGCGCTCAACACGGGTTCATCCTTTTGATAAAAAATTTTGAACCCGCCGTATTGGACGGCTTCGTTTCGCACGAACTTGCGGTAGAGCGACATCTTCGTGTCGGAATTGCCCCAGCCATCATAGTTCAGAGCGACTTCCACATTTTCGGTCGGCTTGATAGCTTCTTTATTTGTCAATGCTTCGTCCATGAACTGGTGGACGAGGACGATTTTATCCGGCAGGTCATTTTCTTCTACCATCTTTGTCAGATAGTTCACTGCTTCTTGCACTTCTTCTCCGTTCACTTGACCAAGATCGATGCCAGGCGTTTCTCCTTCTTTCACGTGGAACTCAGTATCAATGGCCAAATGCACATAAGGGAGCTTTAGCCATTTTTCCAACAACTTCACTTGATTCAAAACAGAATCCGTTCCCAGTTGGACATCCAGCATAAGCAGCGCATCGTTTTCTTTGGCGAGCTCGGCATATTCATCGATTTGCTCCGGTGATGTCCTGTGGAAATACTTTCCTTCGGGGCCGGGGTTACGCTGTGCCACCGTTGAAATCAGCTCGATCGTCGGAATGGCCGGACGGGACGGATCGGCATCTGAATAAGCCTGCGTTTGTTCTTTTAACTTTTCCATCAGTGCGTCGGGTTCCATTTCACCAAGGATGCCCATATTGGTAGAGTTCGGGTGCCCGTAGTAGGCTACAAGTCTATGATCCTTCAAAGGGCCTTCGGTTTTATCCTCGGCTCCTTCTACCAACGTTTCTCCGACTGGAACCATCCTTGTGCGATCATCTCCGTGCGCTTCGGCTTTCGGCATCTGTTCCAACTCTTCTTCAGACAGTTTATCCTTGAGCGGTTCGGCGTCTTCCGACGGCTCTAACGGTTCATAAGGCTGAGGGGGCTTCGTTTCTTCCTTTTCCTGTTCCTGTTCTTCCTGTTTTTCATCTGTTTCTTTGGTTTCTTCCTTCTTATCTCCTGAGGTGCTTTCTTCCGACTGCTTGTCTTCTTTGTTTTTTTCGTTGTCGCCGTTTGTAGAGGTGTTCTCTGAACAAGCGACCAGGAAAAAGACCAGGAGAACTCCCGAGAGTAGCAGGGCTAATTTTTTCATGTTGTCACTTCCTTATGTATGGATTTCCTTCATCTATGATTCTATATCTATTCCCTAATTTCAATAGTTTAATAGCAAACAGGTATATTTTAGCATGAACACCTCGTGAAAGGTAATGCCATAGAACCATGCTGTTGTATGCATTTATAGGGGAGACGATGTAAAACAAAAAGCCGGAGCCTATGCGGGGCGGAGTAGGCCAACGCATGGGTTCCGGCCATCATCATTGGTGAAAAATAGCAGTTCTCCTTCTGCTAATCAAACTCACATTTCTTCTTTAATGCCTTTTTTGACCAGCCACCAGTTTGCCGGATAGCTTGTCAGGAATCCGAAAATCATCGCAATTTGCATCATGAACCAATAGTTCATCTGGTGGGGCTTTGGAGGTTCGGCGAAGATGACATAATGCACGAGGGCCATCCAGCCAAACATGCCTACTTCGAACAATATCAGGGAAAGCGTATCCGCCTTGATCGAATTTTTAAGGTTTTTCAACACACCGGCGTCTTTATTCATTGGATAAATAGCGAAAAATTGAAATAGAATGCCGAATAAATATGCCAGGGTGAACTGTATCGCATAATGGGCGAATAAAGTGGTGCCCAGGATGGTGAAACCGGTCAGCGTGACAATCGGTACGCCGAACGCATCCCCTAGTGTACACCCTGATGAACAGTGGCTTGTTGAAAAGTACACCTTTGCAGGGAAGCCGCGGTCGTCCTCCGTTTCCGAATCTTTCGCTTTCAATCGTCCCCATTTGAAATAAGTCCAAACCGCATAAGGACCAAGAAACCAACCATTGATCGGCCAGACGATGTTCATGATCCACATCATTTGCGGGTGTCTGATAATGTCGACAAGGATGATGAGGGAGGATAACAAGCCGATTCCTATCGCAATCCAGGCTATCGTAGTCAGTATGCTCATTTTGTATCACCTCTCCAAAACTATTCCCAGTTATTCCATACAAAAACATCAGCTTCTACATGAATATCCTCTTACATTTATCCCGGGTGCGGCTGCTGTACCGCCTATTGGACTTCTGTTTCTATCACTTGGCCAATCCCTGGCATATATACCTTTTACTATTCTTTTCAAAGACATATTCCGCTGTTCATATTACGTTCATAAACGTCGTATATAATCCAACAGGTAATGAACATTTTTGCCAATCAATCGATGGACTCTTATGGAATTGACAAGGAGTAAAAGGCAAGGGACGACTATCCAGAGATGATTTATCCGTAGATTTTATCCGAAATATAAACAGAAACAGGAGGATCAGCATGCAAAAGAATAATAAGAACAATAACACTAAAGGCAGCGGCGAGTGGGCTGTCGAAGCGAAAGGGATCGTGAAAACGTTTGGAGAAAACCGGGCGGTGGACGGCGTAGATTTACAGGTGCCCACAGGCTCGATTTACGGAGTGCTTGGACCGAACGGGGCGGGAAAGACGACCGTCATCAGAATGCTGGCTACCTTGCTGCGGCCGGACGCCGGTTCTGCAAGCATCTTCGGCCATGACGTGGTTAAGGAGCCGCATATCGTCCGGCAATTGATCGGAGTGACGGGGCAATATGCTTCTGTTGACGAGTCACTCAGCGCTACCGAAAACTTGATGATTTTTTCCCGCTTGCTGGGCCTCGGGAAAGCGGAGGCAAAAAAGAAGGCGGATGAATTGTTGGAGGAATTCGGTTTGACGGAAGCGGCAAAGCGGCCGTTGAAACACTTTTCGGGAGGCATGCGCAGGAGATTGGATTTGGCTGTCAGCCTGATTGCCCAGCCGCCGCTCATTTTTCTGGATGAACCGACGACAGGGCTTGATCCGCGCACGCGAAACCAAATGTGGGACACCATCCGGCGTTTGGTCAAATCAGGCTCGACCGTCCTTTTGACGACACAGTATTTACAAGAGGCAGACGAGCTGGCCGACCGGGTTGCAGTCATCGATCATGGCCAAGTCGTTGCGGAAGGTACGGTAAATGAGTTGAAAGCATCGATCGGCACCTCATCCTTGCACCTGGGAGTGCAACATGACCGGCAGATGCAGGATGCTCGGCTCATTGTTGAACGGGTATTGAATGTCCGGTCCACCGTGTCCACGGAAGGCGGCAAAATCACCGCGCCGATGGCAGATGTCGACCGGATGACGGACTTGTTGATTGCCTTAAGAGAGTCGGATATTCAGTTGGCTGAATTAAGCGTACAGAAACCAAGTCTGGACGAAGTGTTTTTGACGATTACCGGTCAAGGTGCTGGATCTTCCGATGAAATCAATAATAAATCAGAAAAAGCAGTGGAGGTATAAATATGGATAGTACACAAATAAAACCTGCTCACGAACGGAAGCTTCGCAACAAAACGAGCTTCCGTCAATCGGTGAGAAATTCATTCATCATGGCCATTAGAGGGTTGATCAAGATACGGCGCACGCCGGAGCAATTGTTCGATGTGACGTTGCAGCCGATCATTTTCACCTTGATGTTCACGTATATTTTCGGCGGTGCCATCTCTGGCGATGTGCAAAGTTATTTACCCGTCATCATTCCCGGTATTCTCGTGCAGACGGTCATTACCACGTCGATTGTTACCGGAGTACAACTCAGGGAGGATATGGACAAAGGGGTATTCGATCGATTTAAATCCTTGCCGATCGCCCGAATTGCCCCTTTGGCCGGAGCGTTGTTGGCGGACAGCATCCGCTACACGATTGCCACCGTGCTCACTTTTACCATGGGATATGTCATGGGACTCCGACCTGAGGGAGGATTGGGGTATGTCTTGATTGCAGCGCTCCTCGTGATTGGCTGTGCTTGGGCGATTAGCTGGATTTTTGCCTTTTTCGGCGTGATTGCACGGACGGCTTCCAGTGTCCAAGGCATTTCGATGATTGTATTGTTTCCGCTGACGTTTCTTTCCAATGCGTTTGTCCCGGCTGAAACCATGCCGGATTGGCTGCAATGGTTTGTGAAAATAAACCCGATTTCCCATCTGGTCACAGCGGTCAGAGATTTGATCAATGCGGGGTCCATCGGCTGGGATTTTACGCTCTCCTTGGTGGGGGCAGCTATCATTGTGGCCATTTTTGCACCATTGACAGTAAGGACTTATATGCGGAAGGCATAGTGATAAAGCGCGTGATGATATAAAATAGGAAAAAGAACAAAGGGAATCGCAAAACTGGCCGGCGATTCCCTTTAGTTGATAAAAAGGAATGAACTGCATGGCTAAAATATTGATGGTAGATGATGATTCCAACATCCGGGAATTGATTCGGGTGATTTTATCCAAAGAAGGACTAGCGATCGTGGAGGCGGAAGACGGAGAAGCAGCCCTGTCCGTACTCGAAAAGGAAAAAATAGATTTGATCATCCTGGATATTATGATGCCGAATATGGATGGGTGGGCATTTTGCCGGGAATTGCGCAGCTATTATTCCGCCACGCTGCCGGTCTTGATGTTGACGGCAAAAGGTGAAACAGCCCAAAAAGTGAAGGGCTTCGACCTTGGTGCGGATGATTATTTGGTAAAACCGTTCGCTCCTGCTGAACTGGAGGCACGGGTGAAAGCACTGCTTAAACGTTATCAAGTGACCATATCGAACCAAATGGAAATAGGCAATGTCCTTATTGATCGTGCAGCTTATAAGGTGTTTATCGATAAAGAGGAAATATACTTGCCGCCGAAAGAATTTGAATTGCTGTTCAAGCTTGCGGCTCAGCCGCAAAAAACGTTCTCCCGGGAACAATTGATCGAAGACATTTGGGGATTTGACTACGAGGGCGATGAACGTACGGTGGACGTCCACATCAAACGGTTGCGGCAGCGCTTTTCCCGAGACGACTGCCCGTTTAAAATCGCGACCGTCCGGGGCCTCGGATATCGGTTGGAGGTGAGGCAGTGAAGCGATTGGAATTCATTAAACGAAGAATTATGCCAATTTTGGGTGTCGCTGCTGCTTTATTGATCGGATGGTCTTGTGCCTATTGGTTAACCTCTCTATTGTATGACGCGATAGGATATCATCCACATGGTCTTGTCAAGCAGCTGGTCAATTCGATCTTCGGTTTTTTGTTGTTTGGGTTTGCTATGCATTTTATCAGCCGAACAAAATGGATGAGGAACAATCAGGAGAAATTCCTGCATCCGATCATCCAGGCAATGAAGATGATGGAGGAAGGAAATTTCAATATCGACCTTTCCTTTTATCAAACACAATTTCGGGACCAGGGTGATCATCCATACTCCAGAATTGTCGAAAGCATCAGCCATATGGCGGACAAACTCGGGGAAATGGAGGAAATGCGCCAGGAATTCATCTCTAATGTCTCCCATGAAATTCAGTCCCCCCTGACATCCATTAGCGGATTTGCCCATGCGCTAAAAAATAAAAGCTTGGGCCAGGAAGAACGCGACCATTACCTGCAAATCATTGAGACGGAAAGCTATAGGCTGTCCAAACTGAGTGAAAATTTATTGAAGCTCACTTCTTTGGAGTCCGAGCATTTAGCTCTTGAACAAAATGAATACCGGCTGGATCACCAGCTGCGCCGCATCATCCTTGCCAATGAACCGCAGTGGACCGAGAAAGAAATCAACATGGACGTTTCTTTGGAGAACGTGACGCTCAGGGCGGATGAAGAATTGATGGACCAAGTATGGACGAATCTTCTGCATAACAGCATCAAATTCACCCCTGCCGCTGGTACTATTGGAGTGAAAGCGAATAAAACCGCTGAAAACAGCGTGGAGGTAAGGATTTCAGACACAGGGATCGGGATGGAAAAGGAAACCTTGGTGCATCTGTACGAGCGTTTCTACAAAGCAGACAAATCAAGAAACCGCAATGCTGGAGGGAGCGGTCTTGGTTTGTCGATTGTTAAAAAGATCATTGAATTGCACGACGGACAGATTCACGTTGATAGTAAGCCTGGAAAAGGGACGGATATAACGGTGGAATTACTGGTGCAACTGGATTAAACATTTTCGTTGTTGAAGTTTCCACTTTTCTTTCGTTCGTTAATGAAAAAGATAGCCAGGTTTGCAAAATAGGGCTGGCAAATTGAGATGAAAACAAAAAGAATCCAGGGAAAGGATTCTGCTTTAAGAAGGGCTATTTAATTTTCTATCATTATTGTTTTCTTTGGTTGTGGTTTTGTTTATTGAAAGGGGTAATGTAAGTACAGGAATAATCCAAAGCAATCACTTCGCTATACTCGTAAACAGTTCCGCTTCTTAGCAAGCACCGGTTTTGAATTTTCATTGCCGGCAGTCCTTTTTTGCAGGCCATCAGTTGTGCTTGCTCTTTGTCGATCAATACAGGCGTATAAGAAGTTATATAATGGGAAATGACATAATTTTCGCTTTGGACATATTCTTGGATAGAATTAGAGATATCCCTTAATTCCAAGTTCGGGAATAACTTATATGGCAATTTTGAATTCTCGATTTGCACGATTTGATAATTGACAATCCGTATTCTTTGGAATTTCCAAATGAATTCTCCCTCTTCGATTCCGAACATACGCTGATCCTCTTCGGTGGCTTCTTCCTTCTTTAAATAAATTGGTTTGGAAGAAATTTTTGAATAGGGAGTGGCGGTGATGGAATTGTAAATTAAAGGGTTTTGGTGGACATTTTTCCGGATGAAAATGCCTGAGCCTTGTATGACATCAATGACGCCTATATCCCGGAGCTTGACGATTGCATCTTGAATGGTGTATCTCGATACTTCGTAGAATTCCGCCAATTTCCTCTGGGTTGGCAGCTTTCCCTCGGAATAATAGTTTTGATAAATTTTGCTTAATAAATCATTAACGATAAACTCTTTCTTTTTCATTTATAAACGCTTCTCCCTGCATAGAATTAGAGTTTTTACGTAGAAAATCAAGGGTTATATACTCATCTTATCGAATCCAGCCTCCCGTTTCAATTGCGTTAGGAGGCTGAGCAAAGCAGCTAGCTGGCATTTAGCCAGCTAGCTTTTGGTCATCGGTAGGAAAAGGATGACCAAAACCGGTTAGAATGTCACCCGGTTTTTGCACTCTCTTTATTTTCTGCTTGTCAGTATGTCGCCAATCTTTTCTCCAGCTTGATAAGCTTGCTTCTTCGCCACCGGGAGTGCTTCCACTCTATCCATATTAGTGACCACAACCATAATGGTGGTATCTTTTTGGTGATGCTCGATTTGTTCTAAATCCATC
This sequence comes from Sediminibacillus terrae, assembly GCF_009602435.1. Taxonomy (GTDB): domain Bacteria; phylum Bacillota; class Bacilli; order Bacillales; family Amphibacillaceae; genus Sediminibacillus; species Sediminibacillus terrae. The sequence continues at coordinate 464,530 of NZ_VZDQ01000024.1, read as the reverse complement.
GTAGCGATTTGGGTTTTCACGTTCACGGTGTCGCCAACATCTGCTAAAAGGTTGAAAGGTTTTCCCTCTAAGCTAACCGTGTCTATCCCCATATGGATCAGTACCTCTAAACCGCTGTTGGTTTTAATTCCGATAGCATGTTTGGTTGGAAAAATGTTGATGATTTCACCTGATACCGGTGATAATACTTCTTGTTTTTCCGGCTTGATAGCATATCCGTCACCAATCGATTTTGAGGCAAAAGCTTTATCTTCTACTTGGTCGATGGGTACGTATATTCCAGTAGCCACGGCTGCCAAGTCTTCATTGGTTGACCCGTTGTTGTTTTCCGTTTCATCCAACTGATTGTTTGCTCTGGCAAAAAAGAGGGCAACTAAATAAGCAGCAGCAACAGCGATCAAAATGCCGAGAATGGCAAAAATGAAATAATCGCCTATGTACGCTGGCAGGCTGAATATGCTGGATAAAATATAGCCATAAATACGTACGCCAAAAGCGCTGATAAAGGCCGATGCCAGTGCGCTTCCGATAGTGGCGGCAAGTAATCCGCGTTTATATTTGGTCAGAACCCCGAATAATGCAGGTTCGGTGATTCCTAAGAAAGCCGAAATGGATGATGATACAATAACTGATTTTTCATTTGCCGATTTCGCTTTTCGATACATAGCCAGCGTCGCACCAGCAATCGCCATATTGGCCATAAACATCATAGGCATTAACATATCGTATCCTTGGTCCGCGAAGTTTTGCAAAGCGATTGGCGTCATGGCATGGTGTAGGCCTGTAAGGATGGCTACCGGTCTGATTGTCCCTACTACGATTCCGGCTACAATAGGGGAGAACTCGAATAACCAGGCAATGACGTCTGCCAATCCTTCCCCTAAGTAAATACCAATCGGGCCAATAATCGTAAATGCGATTAAACCGCCGATAAATAAAGAGAAAGTCGGTGTAAACACCGTTCTGAATGCTTTTGGCAGAATGTTATCTACCCAGCGTTGAACGTAACTCAGAACAAATACAGCGAAGATGATGGGGATTACGTTACCCGCATAATTGAACACCGGAATCGGTATAAAACCAAAAACATGAAATGCATCAATATTTCCGGCTTCTGCAGCATCTGTCATGGTCGGATATTGCATCGAAGCAGCAATAGCGATCGCCAAGTATTGATTCGTTTTAAATATTTTTGCCGCCGAAGCTGCTATGAAAAACGGCAGGAATGTAAATACTCCACTTGCCAGCATATCCAACACTTGAATGGTTTGGCTTTCATCCGAAATCCAGTTTAAAGCGACAAATCCCGCTATCAAGCCTTTGATCATCCCTGCCCCTGCTATTGCAGGCACAATTGGTCCAAAAACTCCGGATACTATGTCCATGAACATAGTGACAAGGCTCTTTTTCTCTTTTTTATCCTTGGATGGAGAGGATTCCGTTTTTTCCGATCCTAATTTACTGGTTAAAATCTCATAGTAAGACTCCACGTCGGTACCGATAATGATCTGCAGCTGATTGTTTTGGTTTTGCACTCCCATCACTTCAGGGATACCTTGGATCTCTTTTGTGTTTATGAGTGAATCATCATTTATTTCGAAACGTAGCCGTGTCATACAATGCCACGCATTATCGATATTCTGTTTGCCGCCCAGATGATCGATAATGTGTTGCACAATTTTTTCTTTATTGCTTTCGCTCATCACTACACTCCCTTTGCAAGATTGTTTGCGCTTTCTCAAAGAAATATAACACACCCCCTTTAAATGTAAAACCATACAAAAATACGATGAAATCTTCCGTGAACGTTGATGTGTAAGGGTTTTTTGGTAATCGTCCAATAAATTGGACTGGTTTTTATCCATAGTGCTTCCTATTTCCAATCCAAATTGACAGCTGGTAATCGGGAGTGTTTCAATAAAGGAGTTAAAAGCAGAGAATAGAGGTGCTTGAATGAATGATTTGTTAATTTCAAATGTTACTTGTTATATAATCCGCCCTGACAGGCATAACTTAATTGTTGTAAAAGTGGAGACAAATCAAGGGGTTTATGGGTATGGATGTGCTACTTTCCAGCAACGGCCACTCGCGGTGAAAACCATGATAGACGAATACCTTAAACCTTTGTTGATAGGAAAGAATGCAAACGATATTGAAGATATTTGGCAAATGATGATGGTCAATAGCTATTGGAGAAATGGCCCGGTCATAAACAATGCCATTTCAGGTGTCGACATGGCTCTTTGGGACATAAAAGGGAAGCTGGCCAATATGCCGCTTTACCAACTCTTCGGCGGGAAATCACGAGATGCTATTGCTGCCTATACACATGCCGTTGCAGATAACTTGGAGGATCTTTACAGGCAAATCGATTCCATATTAGAGGAGGGTTACCAGCATATCCGCTGTCAATTAGGCTTTTACGGTGGTTTGTCGGAAGGAATCCATACGACGGAAAATCCCACTCCCGGTTCCTACTTTGATCAAAACCAGTACATGCAGACAACGCTTAAAATGTTTAAAGCCATACGTGAAAAATATGGTTTCTCTTTTGAAATACTCCATGATGTTCATGAACGGCTCTTTCCAAATCAAGCGATCCAATTTGCAAAAGAACTTGAATCCTATAAACCGTACTATGTTGAAGATATTTTGCCGCCAGATCAAAATGAGTGGCTCGAGCAGCTGCGTTTTCAATCAGCAACCCCTATTGCAACGGGGGAACTGTTCAATAATCCAATGGAGTGGAAGGACCTCATCGTCAACCGTCGTGTCGATTATATTCGTTGCCATGTATCCCAAATCGGCGGCATTACACCGGCACTCAAGCTTGCCCATTTTTGCGATGCAATGGGGATAAGAATGGCCTGGCATACACCATCTGATATCACACCGATCGGTATGGCTGTTAATACCCATTTGAATATTCATCTGCACAATGCTGCCGTCCAGGAAAACATTGACGTAAAAGAAAATACGGCATCTCTATTCAGCGATATACCTCAACCGAAACAGGGTTTTCTGTATCCAATTGAAAAGGCGGGCATTGGAGTGGGCTTTAATGAGGAAAAAGCTTCTGATTATCCGGTGGTTTACAGACCCCATGAATGGACCCAAAGCAGAATACCTGACGGAACCATTGTAACTCCTTAACAAACAAACGGACGAAAATCCCCCATGAAACTATCTTTGCTTTCATGGGGGATATTTCTTGGTATTAACTTTGCAAAAGGCAAGACATTGTCCGGTTTTAACAGTACTTGCCCAAATCCTGTCCCGGCAGCCGATTCACAAATACCATGGGATGTTACTCGTTTTACTTCTATGACATATTCAATCTTTAAAACGGTTACCTTTACATCTATATTGCAATTCTATTAAAACCACCAAAAGAGACTGCCTCCTATGCGATATCTATAGCAGAAAAAACATAGGAGGTAATCACTATCAAATACTTAACACTAGTCACATTACTAATTTTAGGATTAATCGTGTTTGCAGGCGAAGTATCTGCAAGCAGCAAGTACACGGTCGAATCAGGCGACGTGCTATCGGAAATATCAATGAAACATAACGTGAGTGTCGATTCCTTGCTGGAGTATAACTCCTCCATCACCAATCCGGATGTCATTTTTGCCGGACAAACGATCACCATACCGGACGCAAAAGGGGAAACCTTTAGAGTATCTGCTTATACAGCAGGCTATGAATCAACCGGAAAACACCCAGGAGACCCGGGGTATGGCATTACAGCATCGGGGACCGAAGTTCAAGAAGGGGAAACGATCGCCTGTCCGCCATCCTTCTCCTTTGGGACAGAAGTCTACATTCCATACTTTGATAAAACATTCACTTGTGAAGACAGGGGAAGTGCCATCACCAAAGGGCGGATGGATGTTTATATGGAGGACGTAGAAGATGCGTTGGAGTTTGGCGTCAAGGAATTGAAAGTTTTGTATTAGAATAGTTTTGAAAACATTGAAGCCAGTCCCTTTCTCGAGAAGGAGGGGGCTGGTTTTTAGATTCTTATGAATGACCGCACAGGTATCTTTTCATAAGCGTCAAATACTCATCGATAAGACTCTCCATCGTATTTAATTTTTGCTAAGGAGATGTGCAGATGTCATTTCAACTATATTGTAGTATTCATAAAGTACATCTATTGTCTCCCCCGATGTTTAATTTTACAATGCTTTGTTCATGTCTGGAATGGTTAATTGATTCTTAAAGGGATATTTCATAGTAGTTTCTAAAATAGCATTTATCCTTTACGGTAAGATACAAAAACAACCCTGCTTAAATGGGTTGTTCTTTTTCCTAAATACTTCAGGACTAATAATAGGGAAATCAACATAATAATTGGCAAGATTAAGATCCATCTAGATGGGATCTTACCTATTCTTGAGACTTTCAGTATAAACATATGAAAAAAATATAAAACAAACAATGCAAAAAATCTTTGGTAGTAGGTTCTTAGTAGACTTTAACTTTAGTGCAATGGTGTACTTTTCTTGCTGTAGGCCCTGGGTTCATTGTTAGATTACTCAATCCGAAACAACCAAATAACTATTATTTTTTTGACCAAGGTTGAAATGCAAGATGCATTAATAGAGGAACTAAGAGACCAGCCACAAAAATCATCAAAAGTATTGATAAACCCCTTGGCCAAGGTATGCTTGCTATTAATGTTAAAACTATCATGTACAAAATGTCTAAAATCACGGTCCTCAGTTTATTTTTTTTAAGTTTGATATTTTTATAGCTTAAGAATAAAACACCTGCTAATGATAATATTACCCATTGCCATATAAATGCATCATCATTTGGAAGGTAGTATCCAAAATAACCCGCTATGCTTGCTGCAATCAACACATAGCCAAACCAAGAATTAAGGTGTAATGATCTTTTGTTTTTTTTAAGTACATACTTTCCCATAAAGGAACCAACCTCCATCAACTCTAAGTACTTATATACTAACATAGGCTAACCCATTGAAAATAAACACTTACTAAATAAAAGAGACCCTTTAAGGATCTCTCTTATTTATAGGTGATAATTCTTCCATTTCTACCAGTATCCAAGTTCTAAAGGAGGGTAACTAAATACTGGTTTAATATATACACCTTGTCCACTTCCTAGCGCCCAAATAATCATGCCGGATAAGGTGGTCAAAGAGGGTACAGAAAGAATTCCGAGAATTGTAGTCACAACTGTTCCTACAGGGCCTGATGTGGCAGATCCAAGAGCAATTAAAGCTGCCTGCAATGCATAAGGACCCGCCTGAGCTGCCGCAACTAAACCAAACGCCCCTCCTACTAAATCAGTGTGACTTATATATAAAGCTCCATTTTCTACATGGAATTGAGGTGTTACAGTACGTTTTGAGGCTTGAGGTAATTTATAATTTAGAACATTGTCATTTAATTTTTTATAGTCTTCTTCAGAAAAATTGTAGTCGTTGATTAATTCTTTCTTTGTTAGGCTAATGTCTAGCGTATTATCTTTTTTGTTGGGCACGAAAAACTCCCCAACTGAAATAACTTTATCTAAAAATTCTTGTTCACTTTGGCTTAATTCGATATCACTGAGATTTACTTTTTTCATTGCTTCATTTGATTTCTCCTGTGTAGTAGTTGTAGCACTTACGGAAGGCCCTACTAAGGTAAAAATCATTGAGAAAATTGTTAACACCACGAAAGCCTTGCCAACCAACGATTTCTTGAGATAACTCATGAGAATTCCCCCTATTAAAATATTGTTAGACACCTTAAAATAAGCAAAAGGTATCTCTGTTATTAGGGTAACAATCTTTTCCAATTTTTTTCGATAGGCTAATAGTGGGAGTCTATCGACTTATTTTGACATTTTATTGTAGATAAAAAATACTAATTGAATTGGTATAAAATAATCTAATGTCTTATAAAAAGTTTTCATTGAGGAAATATTATATTCGAAATTATTGAAATTTAACGAATAAATTCTTACCCTACACCATCAGGGATTTGCTATAAGGTTATTAATTGAGTGCTTGCTTTCCATTATTAGATTCACCCTTCTATACAACCATATGGCTGGGTGGGGATGTTTTAACTATCATATGAATATTCATAGAGACGAATTACCTCATTATCCACTTTTTAAGGGAATATCCAATTCGATAACTATTAACCATTCTAATGTACTTTGATTGAAAAAATGGTGGTATATAATGTAAGAGTCTAGGTGGATCATAATACTTAATAACCAGAAAGTTTTTGTGTGAGAACTCATTTCTTTAGTTCGTTGACATCAGAACTCGGTATGCTAAGTTATGAGTACAGGAAAGGGGTGACGGAATGGAAAAACGCTTAAAACTTATATGCTGCAGTCTTGCCTTATTGGGGTTTGTCCTGTTGCTTACGGGGTGTGGCAGTTCCAAAGAAGAATCAGAAACCGCGGAAAAGGATGCCGCTGTCGAATCGGAAGAAAAGTCAGACGAACCAGCTGAAGAGGAAGATGTTTTAGATTCCTCGACGGATTCAGAAGAGACTGAATCGGAGGATACTTCTTCAAGTTCGGAAACAACAAGCAACAAAAGTTCATCTGAGAACGCTGGAAGTGAAGAAAGCGATCCGTTGGGAGAATATTCTTCAGAGGAAATCGAATACGCAAGGGTTTGGCTGCAGCTAGGGCCGAATCAGGAAATCGATGAACTGAATGTTCATCGTATATCAGCTGGCGAGCTGATCAATCCCGACGATGAGACGAGTGCTGTCTATCCGGAGGATGTCATCCAGTTAGCAGGTTCCCGGTTAGTGGATGGTTCTGTTACATATAGCAGCAACGGTGACGGAACAATCAATGTATATAACGTGCCATTGCGCTGGGAAAGCGGCGATCCTAATGTAGATGAAAACTTCATGAAGGAGTACACAGAAGGTATTATCGAAGACACGGAGAAAGTCTACGTTGAACCAGGCGAGGAAGAAGAAGTTAAACGGCTCATTCAATTGATGAAAATCCATTAAACTTAGTCAATTGTTTGATAGAAAGCTGATCTGCATGGGAACTAAGGGCATTTTCCTTACTATGCTGTTGAACTGCACCCTCCAATTTCTGAAGAATTCCTGTTGATTTTTTCTTCTTCGTCACTGTTTAGAAATCAAACACAGATAGAAGAATTTGTCTAGATCATGTAGAAATCAGACCACGAAAACCTAGCGAAGGCAAGATACGGAGACTCCTACGGGAACAGCATGAGCTGAAATTTCCGCAAGAAAGCGGTTGGTGCTTTCTGAGGAAGATGAAGCCATGCCCGTGGAACGCGTAGTATCTTGCCGTAGCGATACGAAGCACGCATCAAACAACTGGATAAAAGGTGATTTAATACTTTGAGTCCATTTTCCTCATACTTAACTCATTAGGGTAAATAAAAAACTATTTCCAAAAACCCAGATCATCGGAGTTAAAATAACCAGCAAAAATAAGCCGGTGAACATATACTTTACGTATTGTTTTCTATTTGTGCCCTCTCTTAATTCCCATAGTCCTAATGTTATAAAGTACAGTCCAATCAAAATTGAAATAATCGGAAGTACAAAAATCAAGACTTCCATCGGACCCCTCCCTGTCAATTATTCTATAAGTCTTTTGCTCATCAGCTGATAAAAGGAATGTTTATGTTGTGTATCTGAGTAACCATAGTGTATCATATGTTTCCATATACTGTATTAAATTCCTTTAAAACCAAAGGTAACTGTTCAAATATTTAGTTGCGCCCAGGTTAATTCGTTGTATCCATTCAGAAGAATGAAGAAGCGATCACCTTGCTGAACAGATTGCAAAAATATAAGCGGTAATTTAAAGGAAAGGGAGGAGAATTAGCTTGGCTGTCGAAATATTAACCTAGTTCTCACTATGTTAAATATTCCAGCCGAAATCCCAATCTGGAATGCCGGTTCCACCGCTCTCGCAAGATCAAGGTCTAGTTAGCTTCATTGAATAGTAGACACCACACATTTATACCTCAGAACATCTTACACTTGGAAACAATCCCTATTAAGTCCATTGCTTCCCCCGTTCCGTCATTGACGGGGCAAAATCAATGAACTTAAATCCGGGTTCCCATCCATCTTGATTAAGCTATAGTGCCGGAAAAGCAGGATAGCGACATCAAAACTTTTTGTGCACCATGTTGATTTCCACCTTCACTGACAGTCTTTACTACCATACTTGGTTCTTGAGATTTTGGAATTATCTAAAAATAAAAACGTGATTATTTCATATAAATAAAAAGAAACTTCAAAGATTCATGGCCTTCAAGGGGGTGATTTATTTCCGGAATTTTGTAAGCGCTTTAAATTATCTGGTAACAAAATCTATTGGACGGTAAGTCATTGGCTTGATGATGAATGAAAATCAAAGGAGGCTGGACAATGGGAGAACCGGAAAAAGTACAAACACTTGATGACAAGCAGAATTGGTATTGGAAGAAAAACATCAAGTTCATTTCGTTTTTACTAGTGATTTGGTTTCTTGTTGGCTTAGGTGGAGGTGTGCTTTTTGCCGCTCCTTTAAACGAAGTTCCCTTTTTCGGAGTGACGTTGTCATTCTGGATTGCACAGCAGGGCGCTATCCTGGTATTTATCCTGTTAATTTTAAGCTATGCCATCAGAATGGACAAATTGGACCGGGAGTATTATGAAAAGAAGGATCAGTAAAAAGAAATAAATTTGCAGGGAGGTATGGCATTGAGTGTAGAAGCAATTACCATCATCATGGTGTTGATTACGTTCGGTCTCTATACAGGGATCGGCTGGTGGTCGAGGGTGAAGGATACGTCCAGCTTTTATGTGGCAGGACAAAATGTTCCGACAGTGGCGAACGGAGCCGCGATTGCTGCGGATTGGATGTCCGCTGCATCGTTTATTTCCATGGCGGGACTTGTTGCGTTTTTAGGATATGATGGAACCATCTACTTGATGGGCTGGACTGGCGGATATGTTTTGTTGGCCTTATTATTGGCACCATACTTAAGGAAGTTCGGAAAATTCACCGTGCCCGATTTTATCGGGGACCGGTTTTATTCCAGCTCTGCCCGTACGGTCGCAGCGATAGCGACAATCTTTATTTCACTCACTTATATTTCAGGACAAATGCGCGGTGTCGGTATTGTCTTTAGCCGCTATTTACAAGTGGACATCATCATTGGTGTATTAATTGGAATGGCCATTGTCGGTTTCTTTGCCCTTCTTGGAGGGATGAAGGGAATCACCTGGACACAAGCAACCCAATATTTCGTCATCATCATCGCCTTTTTAATCCCCGCCATCGCCATTTCGCTACAATTGACAGGTAATCCAGTTCCACAGCTGGCACTTACCGGCAGTGATATCGTGGATCGGCTGACTTCCATCCAGATCGACCTTGGTATGACAGAGTACATGGCACCTTTCACCGATTTATCCATGCTCAATGTGTTCATGATCACGTTGGCATTAATGGCCGGAACCGCTGGGCTTCCACACGTCATCGTCCGTTTCTATACCGTCAAAAATGTCCGGGCCGCCCGTTGGTCAGCGGTATGGGCGATCATTTTCATTGCCCTGCTTTATTTAACAGCTCCGGCCGTCGGCGCGTTTGCGAAGTACAACCTGATCAATACTATCGCAGATCAACCATTGGAGGAAGTGCAAAACATCGACTGGGTGAACAAATGGGAAACAACCGGGTTACTCCAATTCAATGATCTCAACGGCGATGGAATCGTCAATTTTTCAGAAGGAGAAGCAGACAATGAAGTCGTCATCGATGGAGACATCATTGTGCTTTCCACGCCTGAAGTTGCCAACTTAGCACCGTTTATTATCGCACTCGTGGCAACAGGTGGTTTGGCGGCAGCCCTGTCTACTGCGTCCGGGTTGTTGATCACCATGTCGAGTGCAGTCTCGCACGATATTTATTATCGGATATTTAATAAAGATGCTTCTGAAAAACAAAGACTGCGGGTCGGTCGGATTACCTTATTGGTCGCTCTGTTGATTGCCGCCTATGTCGGCATCAATCCGCCAGGGTTTGCCGGAGAGGTCGTTGCTTTGGCATTCGGGTTAGGTGCGGCGAGTCTGTTCCCGGTTATCCTGCTCGGAATTTTCGATAAGCGGATGAATAAAGAAGGGGCCATCGCCGGTATTCTGACAGGCTTGATTTTCACGCTTCTGATGATCGGGCTGATTCTCTCGGAATCGATTTTTGGAACCGATGGAGCTATTTTGGACAGCTTCTTTGGCATCAATGCCCAAGGAGTGGGTGTTATCGGAATGGCATTAAACTTTATCGTGAGTTTCATTGTCTCCCGGAATACGCCTGCACCTCCAGTGGAAATCCAGCAGCTGATAGAAAATGTCCGGGCACCTGAAGTCGACAGCGAGCTGGAAATCGCTGCAACGACAGAAGATAACTGATTAGCCATTGATGAGAAGGGGGTGGATACGTTGGATCTAATAAATATCATCGCCATTTCGGCCACAGTACTCGTATGGTTTCATCCTTGGATGGGACTGCAAACTTTTCGCAAAGCAATCGGCATCACGCTGTTTTTGGAGCTGTTTTACCTAATAGGCTCTTACGCGTTAGACTGGCCATTTCCAACACCACTGGTGCTCATCCAGCTTTTTGTGGTGACGGTATGGGGTGTCCTGCTCGGAATCGCATTTTCGCGTATCTGGCCATTGCCTTCTCACAAAGGGTTTGAACGCATCTTTCGCACCTTTCTGGTGGTGATCCCCGCACTGGGACTTGGAATGGGATTACAAGTGCTCTTGCAGGGTGCTCAGGCCACACAAGCTATTTATCTGATTTTTGCATTATCGGCATGGCTTGGATCCGGTCATTTTATTAGAAGAGCAGCGACTGAGGAGTATCTGGCTGAATAGATTACGGGAAAAGCATCGGCAACCATGTGCCGATGCTTTTTTGCGTTTTTTAATGAAAAAAATATACCTACAACCTAAATTTGGTTGGGTGCTCCCAACCCGTTGAACCAAGGTTTTTCAACCAGCAACCTTAGCGTGCTCCGAGTTGCAACCAGAGCTATCTTTACTTTTTGCTTCCGCTATAACCATAATGGACACATAGACAACAGAAAGGTGAATGGTGACATGAACTTTGCAGATAAGCTAAAAAAGGAAAGAAAAGATAAGGGCTGGTCCCAGGAAGATTTGGCCGAAAAACTTTTTGTAAGCCGGCAGTCTATTTCAAAGTGGGAAAATGGCCAGAATTTTCCCAGCATTGAAATCATCATGAAATTGAGCGACCTATTCGGAATCACGATTGATGAATTATTGAGAAGTGATGAGGATCTGAAGGAAAAAGTGATAAACGATAGCAGGCAATTGGCTTATCCGAAACTGAAGGAGTTTTTTGACATCGTATTTTTAATCGGGGCCGTTCTTTTGGTGATTAAGTTGGTAGTCATCCTTTTGAATAAGGTAGCGGGATGGGATTTGTCTTTGTATGGCGGGTCCTTTTTATGGAATTTCGGACCACTGATTCTCATGGTCGGGGGAGGAATCGGTGCCGGTATGGTGAAAGAGAAGTACAAACAAGATTAGAACAGGTAAATAAAACGACGGCCTTGTCCCTGTTGGTAGCAGGGGCAAGGCCGTTTCTCCTGTGAAAGAATTCCCGTTTTAAAAAAGATCGGCAAGGTTTTGCGTGGCTTTATTAGTGTCTTGGATCAATTGGGCAAGCTGTTCTTTATTTTCCGTTTGGGATTGGACGGTTGCCGAAATTTCTTCCAGAGAAGCGGAGGCTTGTTGTAAGATGGAAGCAAATTCGCTGACCGCTCCTTCGATGGACCCGGTTTCTTGATCAATTTTTTTCGCGACGGTGCTAAATGAATGGATTTCCTGTTTCAAATTGGCGATCGACTTTTCTATCGATTCAAAGATCGCTTTGTTTTTGATTGTGCCTTCGATATTTTCATCCATTTTACTCGCGACATTACTCATTTGGTCTTGTGTATCCAGATTGTTCGAATGAATTTCATTCAGTGTAGTAGAGATCTGGACAGCGGTTGAATCGGTTGTTTCAGCAAGTTTCCGGATTTCCTCGGCTACTACGGAGAATCCTTTTCCGGCTTCTCCAGCCCTTGCCGCCTCGATGGATGCATTCAGTGCAAGGAGATTCGTTTGGGAAGTAATCTCCTGAATTGCCTGGATGGATCCAAGGGAGGACTCGATATTTCCGCTGAGCTGCTGCATATTCTTTTGCGTTAATTGGATAAACTGCTTGAATTCGTCCATTTGGTCACTCAGTAGTTGCGACTGCGAACGCCCTTCATCGATTTGTGATGTCATGTGAGTGGTCGAGTCGATAATTTGGTCTACTCGGCCATTCATCACGTTCACTTGATTTGCGGTGCTTTCAATCGCATTTGTGATATCGGTGATGGCATTTTCCTGTGACTGGGTTCCAGACGCCATCTCTTGAAGCGCCATGTTGAGCTCACGGGTCACCGCTTTCTCTTCTTCCGATTGTCCTTCTATCTTACGCATATTCGCTGCAATGACTTCCGAGTTATCTGCTAACGTGACACGCTGTGCTTCTTCCTTTTCCAGTTTTTCTGCCATGGCAATCTGGGTGGAGCTGAGGTTCTTTTCCAGGCTGCCCATGATTTTTTGTTGAAAGAATAGAACAATGACAGCTAAAGAAAACAATAGCAAATAGGTGCCGATATCGGATGAATAGACATCTCCGTTTAAAGTAAAAGCGAAAATGAGCAAACCGACTCCGAAAACCGTACCGATGGCATAGAGGATCAGGTTCATATAAAGGGCGGAACAAATCAACAAAAAGTAAATCAAAGAAAGGTTGTTTTCCGAGGGGCTGACAATGATAATCGCTCCCAAAAGCATCCCCAACCCGATTATCGATAAATAGGCCAATTGTTTAGTCAGACGCTTGGTTATATTCAAGAAAGCGACAACGATACAAAGTACTCCACCGCCGATAGCAATGGTCAAAATAAGCTCCAGTGGTTTTCCTAAACTCATCTCCACGACGGTACCCAAGATCACCGACAGGATCAGCATCATCAAGATGACGTTATTTTTTTTTCTCAAGGTTTTGAGGTTTAGTTCTTCGATTGACATTCCCATTCTCCTTCGTCCTTTTATACTATAATAGTAGCAGAAAAATAAAAAAACGCACGTCATTTTTAGGTATTTGGAACTGTTTTATCAGATGGAGGATGGGAGGTGGCTGTAAATTGATGATCGTAATAGCTCTTGAAATAGGAAGAAAGTCCATAAAAAAAGCGAAGGTATGAACCTTCACTTCGAGCAGTGCAGCGTTATTGTCTATCCTGTTTACTCTCCAAAATAGATTGCAGTTCTTTAATATCTTCATCGGACAATTCCTCGTCCTCCATAAACTGAACGAGCATCGATTTGAACGTCCCATCATAAAATCGTTTCACAAAGGACGCCGTTTTGGCGCGTTGGCATTCGTTTTGCGAATAAAGTGGATAAAACGTATAGACTCGCTGGTCCTTGTTAACGCCGATGACTTGTTTTTTGGTTAGTCGGTCTAACAGGGTGCGCACTGTTTTCGGCTTCCAGGTCGTTTGGGCCGGCAAAGAGGATATGATGTCATTTGCTGTTTGCGGCGCTTTATGCCAAAGTACTTTCAACACTTCCCACTCCGACTCTGAAATGCTGGGTATCTCATTTCTCATGTGAATCCCTGCCTTTGCCTTTTTAATAAAGATTTTTGTCTTTTAAGATGGATTTTGTAATCCCGGCAGCCGTACTGCCATTTGCATGCTTTTTGCTTTCGATATTGGTTGCAAAGAAATAGGTGTTGTTCTTCGTTTCTACATATCCGATGAACCAGCCGTTCACATCTTTTCCGTTTACCGTGCCTGTGCCGGTTTTTCCATATAGTGCTGCATGGTCTTTTGTCTCCAGCTTAATGGATTCCTTGACGAGTTGAACATGCTTTTCCTTAAACATCAATTGATTTGTATAAAAGTTCTTGAGCGTTTGCACTTGTTCAACTGGTGAAATCTTTAACGAAGATTCCAGCCAGTATGATTCCATTCCACCAGACAAATTTTGATTTCCGTATTGTATCTTTTGCAGGTAGGCTTGAATAGGACGCCTTTGAATCTTTTTGTCCAGCTCCTGAAAATACCAGGACACGGAATTTTCCATCGCAGTATGTAGATTTTGATTTTGGTTCCAGGCTTTATATGGATAAGTTGTTCCATCCCACTTCAAAGAAGTCTGCCCGGGAGTAATGACACCAGCGTCTAATGCAAATAAGGCATCGTAAATTTTATAGGTGGAGTTCGGCGAAACCCTTAACACACTTTTCTCTTTATTATAGATATGGTATTGTGCTTTCTGCAAATCGTACAGGACGAAGCTGCCCTCATACCCGTTGAAAAAAACCTTTAAATCCTCATAAGTTGTCTGGTTGTTTTCGAAATGGAAACGATCCTCTCCATAAGACATGGCCGAAACAACCGGTATCTGACAAACGACCAGGGCCGCAACCAAGCTGAATATCGCCATGCTTTTTAATGTTAATCGTCTGGATTCTGTTGAAAAGGCAGCAATCCGCTCAATCCTTTTTTTCAAGTGTTGCTTGGAACTGGCTAGTTGGTTGACCATGGCGAACCGGCTTGCAGAAAAGGATTTCCGCGCAAACTTGATGACCGTGTTTCCGTAGGCTGCATAGTCGTCTGGAGCGAGTGTTTTCAAGACGGCATGGTCACAGGCAATTTCCCGGTCTAACCGCATTTTCCGGAATGCCATCCAAATCAGCGGATTATACCAGTACAACATTTGAAACAGGACGATCAGGTAATTCGTGACAATGTCTTTATACTTCACGTGATGTAATTCATGAAGGAAAATGTATGTCAGTTCTTCCTCGGAAAGCCATGCTTCTGCCCCACGCGGCAGGATGACATAGGTTTTGAAAATGCCGAACGTCATCGGCGACTTAACAAACGGTGAATCCGCAAGCACAGGTTTTTGCGAGACACGCAAACGTTTCTTGCATGTCTCGAATACAGCGAGTATTTGCTGATTCGTCATGACCCTGGCAGATTTTTTTACTTGGCGCAGCTTCAGCCATGCATGCAGGTTCAAGCCAACCATCACAAGGATGCCAGCAACCCAGACAATGGTCAGGATTTGACTTAGCCATGTCACGTCGAACCGATTGACGGAAATGGAAAAATCATGCGCCCAAGTTCTTCCGTTTTCCATTAGGGGATTCTCCGGGGAAGAATGGGGCGGCGATGGATTGTTCGTTTGGTTCTGATACCACACGAATGAAGCTCCAACGTGCACTATATGTGCAGGGAGAAAGGGAAGTGTTAGCGCAGTCAGCAAAAGAAACCATAAATTGTATTGCCATTTGGATGATAGCTGGTTCTGAAAAATCTTCCGGATCAGCACGATGGCGATGACCACGACAGAAGATACAAACATGCATACGGCCAGGTGGAAGTCTGGCATTCTATTCATCTCCTTGTTCGGGAACCGATTGTAAGCCCATTTGTCCATGTTGTCGTCAAAATGATAGTCAAGGCAGGCAATCACTGCATTTGGTATAAATAGTATACTACTATAGACGATGATGAAATGAGAGAATAAGTCAGAAATGAAGCTGGAACAAAAAAGGGACACATGCCAGGTCTTCCGACATGTGTACTCCTTTTACTTAAAAGCGTTAAGTGTGGCTTCGGCTGCTTTTGCAACCAGCTCATCGTCATACTCTGCACCCTCTGTCTTGTGCCGGGACATTATTGCCATGACGATCGGCTCTCTACCTGGGGGCCATACAATGGCAATATCATTCCTTGTGCCGTAACTTCCGGCTCCGCTTTTGTCCCCGACTGTCCATCCTTCCGGTTTTCCTGCACGTATCAATGCATCTCCTGTTGCATTTCCTTTCATCCAGTCGATAAGTAATTCTTGTTTTTCCTTTGGAAGAAAATCACCAAGCGCCACCTTTCTCAGGTTGTTGGCCATAGCTCTTGGAGTGCTGGTATCACGTTTATTCTCTGGTGAAAATGCATTCAATTCGGTTTCGTATCGCTCGGGCTGGGTCACGTCATCGCCGATGTCACGCAAGGCTTGCTTATAGTTGTCAGGACCTCCGAGGGCATCCAGTAACAGATTGCCGGCAGTATTATCGCTTTCTCGGATGGCCGCCTCGCTGATTTCTGAAAGGGTCATGCCGGTATCGACCTGTTTCTCCGTTACAGGAGAATAGGTAACCAGATCATCCTTGCTATAGGTCACGACTTCCTCAAGATCCTGGAGGTCGTTTTGCTTCAACACGAATGCAGCGGCTAGTAATTTGTACGTGGAAGAATAAGCGAAACGCTCATCCGGATTGTACTCGACGCTTTGATTCGTGCCCGTATCAATGGCATAAACACCCAGTCGTGCGTCAAACGCTTCCTCGATTTCGGTGAATGCTTCATCTAAATCGATGGTTTTCGCTGCTTCACTTTTTTCATTGGATGATGCATCTGTGTTATTTTCTGTATTTGAGCAAGCAGTCAGCATAGTCAGACACAGCAACGCTATGTATAGTGTGAATTTTATCAGCCTGGACTTGGCTGGGCTTGTTTTCCTCATCATAATCCCTTCTTTCTGTCAAAGTAAAGTACTCTTCTGTTACATTTCGCATTTACCCCTCCTACAACACTTTGATTACACGTGTAAGACTATATTACATATGTAATCACATGAAAGTCAACCCCGAAGTGATTTGGTTGCAAGGGAAAGGGGGAACAGGCATCAACACGAAAGGACTTGGCCGCTGAAAGAAAAAGATGGATGAAACGCTCGATTAATAATCAAGCACATGGGGTATTTACAAAGGACGATTAACAGAAAGTGACTGGCATGTGTTAATCCAGAATACGGCGGTCCCTGGTATATTTTTCATACCAGCTCCGTGCAGGAAATTCGGTCGCAAATGGAGAAAAGGGAAGATATGACTTTATTGCAAAACTACACATAGACTGTGTTGTAGCTGCTTATACATTATCAAAAGTAAGGCGGAGCATCGAAAGGGGATTTATTCGTTTTGAACACCAAATACTTAGATTTGCTAGCCCAGAAATACAACAGTGAAGAAAAAGTGGTAACGGAGATTATCAACCTGGAGGCTATTCTCAATCTGCCCAAAGGTACCGAGCATTTTGTCAGTGATCTTCACGGCGAATATAAAGCCTTTCAGCATGTTTTAAGAAATGGCTCAGGCAAAGTGAAAGAGAAAATAAGCGACCTGTTCGCCAAGGAGCTATCAGAGGAAGAAATCACCGAATTTGCGACATTGGTATATTACCCGGAAGAGAAACTCCAATTGATTAAAAGCAATTTCAACAGTACCCGGGAACTGAATCAATGGTACACGGAAATGATCGAGCGGATGATCAAGCTCATTTCCTATGCTTCCTCCAAATATACCCGTTCCAAGCTAAGGAAAGCATTGCCGGAGCAATTCGTATATATTATTGAAGAACTGCTGTACAAAACAGATGAATTCACCAACAAGAAAGAATATTATACCAAAATCGTCCAGGAAATCATTTCGCTCGGACAGGCAGACAAGTTGATTATCGGTCTTTCCTATACAACCCAAAGGCTGGTCGTCGATCACCTTCATGTCGTAGGCGACATTTACGACCGGGGGCCGGAACCGGATAAAATCATGGAGACGCTGATCAATTACCATTCTGTCGATATTCAGTGGGGCAACCATGACGTGCTGTGGCTGGGTGCTTTTGCCGGATCCAAGGTTTGTCTTGCCAACATTATCCGGATATGCGCCCGTTATAACAACCTGGGTATCATCGAAGATGCTTACGGCATCAATCTCCGGCCGCTTCTCAACCTTGCTGAGAAATACTATGAAGATAATCCGGCTTTTCGTCCCAAAAAACAGCCGGATGATAAACTGTCCGATTATGAAGAATGGCAGATTACGAAAATTCATCAGGCAATCACGATGATTCAATTCAAGCTCGAAAGTCCGATCATCAAGAGGCGTCCATACTTTAATATGACTGATCGGCTGCTGCTCGACAAAGTTAACTACGAAACAAACGAAGTGACGATTCACGGGGAAACATACCCGCTTGAAAACCCATGCTTTGCTACGGTCAATCCAGAGCATCCGGAAGAACTGTTGGAGGAAGAAGCAGAAGTGATCGACCGGCTGCTGTTTTCTGTTCAGCATTCGGAAAAACTGGCCAGACACATGAAGTTCCTCATGAAAAAAGGCAGCCTTTATTTGAAGTATAACAGCAACCTGTTGATTCATGGCTGTATTCCTTTGGATGAAGATGGAAACATGGAGAGCATGGAGGTTGAAGGAAAAAGCTACAAAGGGCGGGAGTTGTTTGATGTTTTCGAGCGCCATTTGCGTCATGCCTTTGCCCATCCGGAAGAGACAGACGATTTGGCGACCGATATGGTCTGGTATTTATGGACCGGGGAATCTTCCTCTTTATTTGGCAAAAGAGCGATGACCACCTTTGAAAGGTACTTCATCAAGGACAAAAAAACGCACAAAGAGGAGAAAAATCCTTATTACTACTTACGCGAACAGGAAGACATCTGTCGGAAAATCCTCGAAGAGTTCGACATGGACCCGGACCAGGGCCATATCATCAATGGTCATACACCGGTAAAAGAGATTGAAGGGGAAAACCCCATCAAAGCCAACGGAAAGATGATCGTGATTGATGGTGGCTTCTCCAAGGCTTATCAGCCCACAACGGGAATTGCAGGATATACGTTGTTATACAATTCATATGGGATGCAGCTCGTCGCCCACAAACATTTTAACTCCAAGGAAGAAATCCTGCAGAACGGGATGGACGTGTTGTCCGTGAAGCGATTGGTCGACAAAGAGCTGGAAAGGAAAAAAGTACGGGAAACAAATGTCGGCGAGGAATTATTGCAGCAAGTGTCTATCTTGAACGATTTATTGGAGTATCGGTATTTGAAATAAAATTTGATTCCCCTTTTTGAGAGGGTTAAGAGTGAATAGCATAAGAAGCCAAGCCTGGCGGGCTTGGCTTTCGTGTTTATTGGTGATTCTTCTCCACAATCCCTTGTTGCATGGTAAAAACTTATTCGACATTTACGACGATACTTTCAACATGCTTTTCGTTTATATAAACAAGTATTTTCCAAACGCCAGCTGATGGAAATCTTAGTATTGAAGGCATATTGACACTATCAGGGCTTACCGCCGCGCTCTTAAAGAAAGTCCCGGAGTCTAAATTTATGATCTTATCGGTTCCTTTTTTGACTGCTTTTAATTCTACCGGAATATCATATACATTTTCTTTTCCAAAATAGAACCACATATATTTTTGTGGCTGTTTGGAGACGATTGGAAAAGGACCAGTAAACCCAAAGGTATCTTTCTTTCCTACAATCTTATAAGTATGTTGATCGCTGTTTTTCGGTTCGACGGTATGGTCAAACTTTGAGGATAGCCTCCAATTGTCTGTCTCTGGGATTTCGGTTTTGGTTTTCTCCGTTTTTTCCGGGTTTTCATTGTCCTGGTTTGAACCTTCATCATTCATCGCTTGGCTGTCATCGTCCATACAAGCAGTAAACAATAGAGTAATTAGCAGCAAAAGTGATAAAATAACGGCATTTTTCAAAAGAGAGTCCCCCTTTATAAACCATGTTCCATATGAACTATTTCTGCGAATCGATTTTGATTTTATCCTTGATTTGTTCGATGGTTAACCTGCCTTAATATTACTTATTCAAGAAACTGCTAGCGATCCCCTTTTTTTGGAGTAAAGCAATCTCAAAAAGGAAATGATGTCTTATTTCCAAGCATTACATTTAGGAAGAACACGGTGTATATCAATTGTTTTAATCTTCCTGTTGAAGGTTATACAATGATATAAAATGATTTGAAAAAGGGAGGAACAGAATCGATGAAATCACTAGAAGAAGCACTAAATCATAAAGTAGGACTGGGCACCGCCCCTTTGGGAAATATGTTCCGGGAGGTTCCGGAAGAGGAAGCGCAAACCACGATTCAAACCGCCTGGGATCAAGGAGTACGATACTTTGATACAGCGCCTTTCTATGGTGCCGGCCTGGCAGAAATGCGCGTCGGCGAGGTGTTATCCAAATATGATCGGGATGATTATGTGATAAGCACCAAGGTCGGGCGCTACGTCCTCGATGAGAAAGAGGACAAGGAAGGGCTGTTCGAGTATGCCCGCGACAATAAAGTCATTACCGATTATTCCGAGGATGCGACGAAGCGATCGATTGAACAAAGCCTGGAACGGTTGAAGACCGATCGGCTCGATATGGTATTCGTTCACGATGTATCCCCTGACTTTCACGGGGAAGAATGGACGGCGAAGTTCGAAGAAGCCAGAAAAGGTGCCTTCCGGGTACTGACACAGCTGCGGGAAGAAGGTGTCATTCGTTCCTGGGGTCTTGGGGTGAATACCACAGAACCGATCGAATTGGCGATGATGCTGGAGGAAACCCAGCCGGATGTCTGTTTGTCAGCTACGCAATATACCCTTCTCCAACACGAGCATGCCTTGCAGCGGATGATGCCGACAGCTGAAAAGAAAGGCATCGATATTGTGGTCGGCAGCCCGTACAATTCCGGGGTATTGCTGGGCGGCGACCATTATAACTACGAAAAAGCCGGCCCTGAAATTTTGGACCGGGTGAACCGGTTAAATGAAATCGGCAAGAAATACGATGTCCCATTGAAAGCGGCAGCACTGCAATTCTCGACTGCTCATCCAGCAGTCAAAGCAGTGATTCCTGGTTCAACCCACCCAGGAAGAATCAAAGAGGACATCGAGATGATCCAACGGGATATCCCCGGGGATTTCTGGAACGAGCTGGTGGATAAAGGCTTTGTTTCAGCGAATGCTCCACTGCCGACATCACGCTAGAGGTACAGGATAAAAGAAGAGGCTGGGACAAAAGTATCGTGATCAAAACAAAAACCGAACGATTCCAATTCGTTCGGTTTTTTGGTTACAAAAAAGTAAACCGTGCTAACTTTTCCTTTTAAAAAGAGTAACGCTTCACTCCGGCAAGGTACTTCGCTTTCCGCGGGCACGGCTTCAGCTAACTTGGCAAAGAAAACCGCTTTGCCAAGTCGATCTTCAGCTCGCGCTCATCCCGCAGGAGTCTGCGTACCTTGCCTACGTTCATATGGAATTATCCGCAACCGAACGATGCGCCACTCCTGGCTGATTTCTGTTTTTTCTTATAGGAAGAAAGCTAAACCGAATGGAAAGAGGAGTCCTTCTTTTTTGTTTTTCTGGTGTTGGTTCGCAAATTTCAATTTCTAAAATAAAAACCTTCCATGCTGGGTTTCGTGTTCATCATTGTTTAGAAAACCTAACCGTCAATAGAAGAAATACGGTTCTACTTACTTTATCTTGATCATATAAAAATCAGCATCCGAAAATGTAGCGGAGGCAAGATACGGAGACTCCAACGGGATCAGCACGAGCTGAAAATCCCGCAAGAAAGCGTCTTTTGCTTTCTGAGGAAGTGGAAGCCGTGCCCGTGGAAAGTGTAGTTTCTTGCTGTAGCGATAGCGATACGAAGCACGCATCTAACAACCGAACGAATTTGCTTTGATGGCCAAGCTTTTGTACGGCGGCTTTTTTATGAATCTCTTTTAATCATTTAGTCTTCCCGACTCAAAATCCCTTATATTAGCAATAAATATTTTAATCTTTTGATAATAGTGATAAACTAGAGAGGAGATAAAAATATTTGGAAAAGATGTAGAACTTTGTTGAAACTAACCTTGCTGTTGTAAACGCCTTCGCAGAAGTAACTACATCTTTAGCAAACGTTAGGGAGTTTGAAGGTAAAATGAGCAAATCATATACGAAAGCAGACGTTATCTTAATTGGCGCAGGAATCATGAGTGCAACGCTCGGAACGTTGCTGAAGGAGTTAGTGCCGGAATGGAACATCCGTGTATTTGAAAAGCTTGACAGTGCAGGAGAGGAAAGCTCGAATGTGTGGAACAATGCCGGAACAGGACACTCTGCGTTGTGCGAGCTGAACTATACACATGAGAAACCTGATGGCTCGATCGATATTTCGAAAGCCATCAAAGTGAATGAACAGTTCCAGGTATCAAAACAGTTTTGGTCTTATCTTGTCGATAACCAACACATCGACAATCCACAGGAATTCATCATGCCATTGCCCCACATGAGTCTTGTGCAAGGGGCGCGGAACGTGGAATTTCTAAGAAAGCGTTTTAAAACGATGGCAGACAATCCTTTGTTTGAAGGAATGGAATTTTCAGATGATCCGGAACAACTGAAACAATGGATTCCGCTTATCATGCAACAGCGTTCGATGGAGGAGCCGATTGCTGCCACGAAAATCGATACGGGAACAGATGTCAATTTTGGCACGTTGACTCGGAAAATGTTCAACCATTTGGAAAGCAACGGACTGGAAATAAATTATAAACACAGTGTAGAAGATATCAAACAAACGAGCGAAGGCACTTGGGAAGTAAAAGTACAGGATATCGAAAATGAAAAGATAGAGTACCATACGGCAAACTTTGTCTTCATCGGCGGTGGAGGCGGAAGTCTGCATCTTCTGCAAAAAACCGGTATCCCGGAATCGAAACACATCGGAGGGTTCCCGGTCAGTGGTCTCTTCATGGTGTGCAACAATCAGGAAGTGATCGATCAGCATCATGCCAAGGTTTACGGAAAAGCGAAGGTGGGTGCTCCGCCGATGTCCGTACCGCATTTGGATACTCGGTTTATCGATAACAAGAAGTCCTTGTTGTTCGGACCGTTTGCCGGCTTCTCGCCGAAGTTTTTGAAAACCGGGTCGCTGCTTGATCTGGTAACATCCGTGAAGCAGGATAACCTTGCTACGATGGTCGCGGCAGGTGTGAAAAATGCATCGCTGACTAAGTATTTAATCGAGCAAGTGATATTATCCAAAGAAAAGCGGATGGAAGAACTTCGGGAGTTTATCCCGAATGCGGACAGCAAGGACTGGGATTTGGTCGTAGCAGGCCAGCGTGTGCAGGTCATCAAGGACACCGAGAATGGCGGCAAAGGGACACTGCAATTCGGCACGGAGGTGGTAAGTGCCGCTGATGGATCGATCGCCGCGCTGCTTGGTGCTTCCCCAGGTGCTTCCACTGCTGTATCCGTCATGCTCGAAGTCATCGAAAGGTGCTTCCCGCAGCAATTGAAAGAGTGGGAACCGAAAATCAAAGAAATGATTCCGTCTTACGGCGAACCCCTTTTGGAAAAACCTGAGTTGATCCGCGAGCTGCAAGTCTCTACAGGCAGGACGCTTGGATTGGCAGACGCAGCGTTTGCCCATAGCAAGTAATAGGAGGAAGCATAAATGGCTGTATATACTCATTTATGCTTCCTTTTATGTTAGGAAGAAGAGGATGGTGGTTTTGGTGAAAGTTTCACTTTTCATTTCCCTTGTGCTGACCATGCTGGTGGTATGGTTGAATCTCTCTCATCATAGTTACTTCAACGGAACAGTCATGCTGCTTGTTGCCATATTTGTCTCCTTAGAACTGACAGGACAATTTAACCGACGGTAGATGCCAGCCCTGTTGTGATTGTACCAATAACTCCCATGCCGGGAACCTCTTTCTTCGCACGCTGGAAAATTTTTCTGTGAAAACCACAAAAAGCACGAAATCTGTGCTACATTATAGAAAAATACCTACTAAAAAGAGGTCCGGTAAATCGTGCATGCTCCTTTAACCGCTTTTATAACCTTAATTTGCACCTCTGGTGTGCTTAATCTGTATTTATGTTTATATGTATGTAGAAAACGCCACAATTACCGTGATATTGCCAACTACTTCATTCTATACACTGCCTCGATAACCATCTATTGTTTTGCTGCTGCTTTTGGCTTGATGGCAACCACCTTGGAAGAGATGAAATTTTGGACAACCATCCAATATATCGGTCTGCCATTCGCCGCGCCCTTCGGTTTGTTGTTCATCATGAGATACTTAGGCATCCAATTGAAGAGGAAAACCCTGTTCCTGCTTTTGCTGCTTCCGTTTGTCAGTTTTTTGATGGTTGCCACGAATGATTTTCACCATCTTCATTATAAAGTTTTTGAAGCGGATTCTGTCTTGGGCATCCCTTATATTTACCAGGAAATCGGCATGTGGTATGCGGTTCATGGCATCTATACGTTCGCCTGTATGTTTGTAGGGTTTCTGCTGGTGCTTTCCCGGTGGAAAGAAACGGCGAAAATTTACCAACCCCAGTTGATCGCTCTGATGTGCAGTACGCTGGTCCCGATGGTCACTGCTTTTGTTTACCTGATCGGAATTACGCCTCCTGGTATTGATCCTGTACCGATGGTTTTGTGGCTTTCTTCCCTTTTATATTTATGGTCCATTAATTCTTCTCGGTTGTTCAGGGTGATGCCGATTGCAAAGGATGAAATATTTCATAGTATCAATGATGGCGTGCTGGTGTTGGATGCTTCCAACCATTTGATAGAGTTCAATCATGCCAGTCAACAAATGCTGCCGCGCTTAAGGAAAAATTTGTTCGGGATGGATTTTAGGGAAGTGTGGCCGATTCTTTCTGGAGCGCCGCTTCCTTCTAATTTGGAATCGGTAAAATCCCAAAGCGAAATCGAATTAACGGTAGATGATGTAAAGCGCACCTATCAGGTCCGAACCGCCCCTCTCCAGCAAGCGAAAGGTCTGTTGATTATTTTTACCGATATCACCGAGGTGAAAAGCCTTCAGCTTCAGTTGGAAAACTTGGCTTATTATGATGAACTTACCCGCCTATACAACCGTCGGGCATTTTTCGAAAAGTGTGAGAAAGCGTTCAATAACGCGAAAAATAATGCCTTTCCTTTTACGGTTATTTTGATGGATGTGGATTTTTTCAAGAATGTGAACGATACATTTGGTCACTTTGCCGGGGATCAGTTACTTATTCACGTTGCAAGAATCTGCCAGAACCAATTACAGGAAAACCTCCTTTTTGCCCGGTACGGCGGAGAAGAATTTGTACTTGGACTGGAGGGGAAAACAGCGTGGGAGGGATGGGAAATCGCGGAACGATTGCGGAAAAGTGTCGAGGAACATCCACTCAGAACGACCGATGGTTTGGTTTCCGTCACGTTAAGCTGCGGCGTTGCAGAGGCGGAGAAAGTGCCTGAAGAGACGCTGAATCTGGTATTGAATAAAGCGGATAAAGCACTATATGCGGCAAAAGGAGAAGGGCGGAATCAGGTGGTGATTTTTAGTGGTAAGGAAAAGAATTTACGAGAGTTTTAGAATTAAAATTAATTTATTTATGGAGGAGTTAAGTAATATGAATTCTTATAAGTATCTAGAATTTGTACTCTGAGAAAAGCAAGGGATTCATTTATGTTGCGTTATTTCCTGGTAATTTACAAAAATATAAAAATAAACCAAGCAAACTATTAAACTCCATTATATAATGTCGATATAAACATTGATTGATAAAAATTTTTGGAGGAGAGAATGAATGAAAAATCTTAAAAGAAAGTATGCTTCTATTCCTATCTTTTTTCTTATCTTACTTCTAAGTATTTCCACCATTTCTACCACAGTTGAAAGCGCATCCCTAAATGAACAACAAAATTTAGAAAAGTTCAAAGTTCAAGCTCCCTTGTATAACAACGAAGTTGATTTTAAATCCGAGATTCCCAAAGTAAACAAGGATAGTGGGATTTCTATAGAGAAACCAGATTTTTCGGTAAGTTCGAACTTTGATGTCTCTGGAGATAGGATGAATTTTAATGATTCATTGACAAGTTCTGACCCTGATGACTTTTGGTTTTTTAGCATTCCTAGTGATAGGAGTATCCTTTTCGAAATAGAAACTGAGAACCCGGATTACATTGTAGAACTTTATCAAATCGATTGGGAAACAGGGACTGCATATCCTACATCAATCGGCGGATATGCTAATCAATTAGTTGCAAACAATCAAATAACTTCGGGAGACTGGGCACTCAGAGTATATTCTTCCAATACATTAGAAGATACCTATACGATTAAAATGAATGCAACCAATCCTAACGGAGCAGAAAGTGTGTACTCTACATCAGATTCTCTGTTATATGCTGTGCTTGGCTATCCAAATGGTGACATTTATTCAAATGGTGTATTTGTTGCTGCTATAGGAAGAGAAAACACCCAACTAGATTGGGAGAGAGAGTTTTATTTTGCGTGGGATGGAAATTATAACCAACGTCAGCATAGTATTTCTGATGTTAACATTAAATCTATTTCTGCACCTGTGAGTTATACTGCAAGTTATGCAAGCTCAAATAATGCAATATTGCTCTACTTGGACGAGGGTTCATTATTTACTCACCACGTTTCTTCTTTCCGTTCAGGACCTCCTACACAATATGATAGCTCTTTTGTTGATACTATTGGGAAAACTACCCCACGAAGACTGGACACGGACGACCTAACAAATTGGGGAGATCATATTTTGGTATTTGACTTAAATACAGGTGAGTCAATCGATTTCTTTAGTGTGTTGAACTACTATTATGCAAGTGGAGCAGAGTCTATTCCCACCATAACTTTCTTGAACTAACCTTTATGAATTCTTAGGATGGGGAAATACGAGATTTCTTGCCCACCAAGAAAAAGGTTGTAAAAAAACAGGCTAAAGGAGTGCCATATCATGAAAGTTGGACAAAATATCAGAGGACATGCTGGTGATCGAAGCTTGTCCCAACCCTTCAACACGAATTTTCTAAACAATAGTAATTTGAAATCACCACAAAAAGCAGAGGTGTCTGCTTCCGTAAACGTCCATAAGGAAGAAGCACTCCGCCGGATGATGTCTCCTATTCTGGTTAACCTTTCCAAAAAGGAGGACGGCACGATTTCTTTCGACAAACGGAGTTATAGCCAGGAGGAAGTCTTGGCTATGCGCGAAAGTGATTTGGAAGGCATGGATATAAACTGGGCGTCTTTGGAATTGCGGCTCACCAATCGGAATGCAAGTGCATCGTCCACCGATAACATTGCCAATGATCTCGACTATCTAGCTTCACAGTATGTGCAGTTTTCCCAACGGATAAAACAGAGCTACCCGGGTGAGGAGCAGGCAGACCAGTTTCAAAAGCTTGAAACAATCATCGGTACGCAAATCGAAGAATATGCAGAATCATTTTCAACTATCATTGGGGGCTTCCTCGAAAATAATGGAGTCAGTGGTGAACAAACTGCGTTAAAAGCCAGTGTTTTATCACAATTCCAGCAAAGAAAAGAGCAGTATCAAACGTTTGTGGAGCAGAATGAGAATTTTGCAGGGATCAGGGGAACCGCGGATGAGTGGCTGCTGGCCGATAACCAATTTATGGCGGAACAATTGCGGCATGCATATGCAAAGGAAAACGTCGAGGGACAAGATAAGGAAAACAAAGGGTATGGCATGGAGGACTTAGCCGCGGTCGGCATATTGGCCAAGGAGACACGGAACGTTGGGTATAACTCCCGGCAGCTTGGATACAACAAGCATAAATCGGAAGAAGAGTTCGGCGTCGAACTGGGTTTGACCGCCATGAAGTTTTCATTGCTTACCGATACCTACGATATCAGTGACAGCGTAAAGACAAAGCTCGGAACGGCATTCGATACCTTTATTGACAAGCAAAACCAAAAAGCCGAGGAGTATATAATCAACAGGAGAAATGATCCGTTCACAAGGGATAAGGAATCGTATGCAGTTGGATGGGATAATCGCCTGGTTTCCGAGATCGTCAGCAGCATGGCGGGAAGCTTGGGAGAAAACGACTTCAACGCTGCATTCAAGCAAGTTGTGAACACCGCTATGCAGTCCTATGCCGGTAAAACCCAGGATGAACAAACCGACAGCCTATCCCGTTATCACCCTTACCATAATACATGGAACACCGCCAATTATATCGGTGATTGGAACCGGTTTGTGGAGCGTCTGTCGGGTGGAAATGGACGGGACGATATCAAGGTGTCCAATCATTTATCCTTTTCGACTGTGGATCTTTCCATATAGGTAGAGCATCATGCTTGCCTTGAAGTACACTCCCGCGTTTATAGTAGGTTATATAGTGAAGTGCTGGTAGCAGGCGGGAAGACCGCTTTGCTCTTAAACATTCACTACTAAACGATAGGAAGGAGTGTTGCATCTATGAATATAAATATTGCTCAAAAACCGGTTGGGGCCGGTTTCGATCCTTATGCAACTGCTTCAGAAGTGATAGGAGATATGGACTTGGCAGGAAAAACCGCCATCGTAACGGGTGGATATTCAGGCATTGGGTTGGAAACAACAAAAGTGCTGGCAAAAGCAGGGGCAACCGTGGTAGTACCTGTCCGGAGTCTGGAAAAAGGGGAGGAAGCGCTGAAAGGTCTTCCCAATGTGGAAATAGATACCATGGATTTACTTGATCCAGCCTCTATCGATACATTTGCGGAGAATTTCCTTTCCTCCAAACGTCCATTGGATATACTCATCAACAGTGCGGGGATCATGGCGCCGCCATTAAGACGGGATCAAAGGGGCTATGAATCGCAATTCGCCACCAACCATCTCGGGCATTTTCAACTGACTGCCCGCCTGTGGCCGGCTTTAAAACAAGCGGATGGTGCCAGAGTTGTGGCGGTATCATCGCGTGGCCACCGGTTGGGAAACATTGACTTTGAGGACCCTCACTTTGAGCATCATGCGTATGATAAGTGGAAAGCATATGCACAGTCGAAAACGGCAAACAGTTTATTCGCACTGGAATTGGATGAACGCGGAAAGTCGCACCATGTCCGTGCCTTTTCTGTTCATCCCGGATTGATTCCTACCACCGATTTGGGCAGAGATTTAACTAAAGAGGAGTTTGGACCGAAGCAAATGAAAAACAGCAAAAACGGTTCCGGATCCAAGGAGGAGACGCCGCAATTCCATACCATCGAGCAGGGGGCCGCCACCGTTGTCTGGTGTGCTGTGAGCCCGCAGCTTGATGGACTTGGCGGAGTTTATTGCGAAAACGTCGATATCGCAGAAGTCGTTCCAGAGGATAGTGAGAAAGCCACGGGTGTCCGTCCATGGGCGGTTGATCCCGAAGCGGCGAAACGCCTTTGGAAATTAAGCGAGGAAAATATCGGTGTTCCTTTCCCCGTTTCGTAAAGAAGGAAAAAGCAGCCATCAAGCAGGTACACGAGTTGTCTCCCTGCTTGATGGCTTTAACGTGAAGCCTGTTCCTTCTACATCTGGTCCTAGCGACTAATCCTATAATCGACGGGTTCCAGAGCTTTATCTGTTTGATTGCACGTCTAGCGGTTTTCCTGTTGTTCCAGGATTGTGTGATTTCCTGTGAAAGTGGGTAAGGTACTTAGGAAACGGTGTACACTTTGGAGAGGTTTTACGAAAATCTTTCTATTTCAGAAATGCTTTATTCTTATCCTTAAAAGCATTGCAAATCTCAAAAAGGTGTATTATAATTTAATTGTGAAATGTTTCACAATATGTAGTCGATCTGGTGAAAAATCCAAGGTAAAAATTTTTACATCCATATGTGAATTAATTCACATATGGATAGGGAGGTATGAATGATGAATGTAACACTTGGCAGCAAAGTCGTCTTAATCGGTACAGGAGCGGTTGGGTCCAGTTATGCCTATGCGCTGATGAATCAGGGGATTTGTGATGAACTGGTGCTGGTTGACTTGAATCAAGAAAAAGCGAGAGGCGATGTCATGGATTTGGACCATGGGATTGTCTATGCTCCGAGCTCGGTTCAAATAAGGTTCGGCAATTATCAGGACTGTCACGATGCGGCACTTGTCGTGATATGTGCCGGAGCAGCACAAAAACCGGGAGAAACTAGACTCGATTTAGTAACGAAAAATGTGAAAATCTTCGATTCGATTGTCACCAGTGTAATGGATTCCGGCTTCAACGGTATTTTCCTGGTGGCCACCAATCCTGTTGATATTCTCGCTTATGCCACCAGGAAGTTCTCCGGACTGCCAAAAGAACGGGTGATTGGATCGGGTACGATTTTGGATTCGGCAAGGTTCCGTTATTTACTCGGGGAAGAATTTGAGACAGCTCCGACGAGCGTCCATGGTTATATTATCGGGGAACACGGAGATTCACAGCTTCCGGTTTGGAGTTCGGCGAATATTTCCGGCACACCGATAGCTCCCAAACTGACGGAAGAAAGAAAGCAGGAGATTTCCATCCAGGTGCGGGACGCTGCTTACAAAATCATTGAATCAAAAGGAGCGACTTTTTACGGAATCGCCATGGGATTGGCGAAAATCACGAGGGCCATCCTGAAAAACGAAAATGTCGTCCTCCCGGTTGGCGCCATGTTGGATGGTGAATTCGGACATGAGGATGTCTATATCGGTGTTCCGGCCGTGATCAACCGGACAGGGGTGAAAAAGATCGTCGAGTTATCGCTTGATGAAAAGGAACAAGGCCAGTTTGCCCAATCTGTTAAAACATTAAAAGATATCCAAACAGCATTGTGGAAGAAGTAACGGTCGGGATCTAACTTATAAAAGGGAGCAGTTAACATGTTGGCAGAGAGCTTCAATCCATTTGATAACCTGGTTGTATCAGCACTGGTCGCTGCAATACCGATTCTCTTGTTCTTATTATGTCTGACCGTATTGAAAATGAAGGGGATTTATGCCGCCCTGTTAAATTTGCTGGTGACGTTCTTCATTGCATTGTTCCTTTTCCGGCTTCCTTTGGGGGAATCCCTGGGCAGCGTCATGCAAGGATTGATTCAAGGAGTATGGCCGATCGGTTATATAATCGTCATGGCTGTATGGTTATATAAAGTTGCGGTCAAGTCAGGGAAATTTGAAACACTCCGCGGGAGTATTGTAGGGATATCGAAGGACCAGCGTATCCATTTATTACTGATTGGCTTTTGTTTTAATGCCTTTTTGGAAGGGGCTGCCGGATTTGGCGTTCCAATTGCTATCTGTGCGGTACTGTTGGTTTCGCTTGGCTTCAAGCCGTTGCAGGCCGCTATGCTCTGTTTGATTGCCAATGGGGCATCCGGAGCTTTTGGTGCAATTGGAATCCCGGTGGGAATTATCGACACGTTTGGATTGGAAGGCGGAGTGAATTCGATGGACGTATCGATCATGACGGCTCTGACATTGCCACTCATTAATTTTACGATTCCGTTTTTGCTTATTCTGCTTGTTGATGGGATAAAGGGAGTGAAAGAAATACTACCCGCCATCCTGGTTACTTCAACAACATACACGGTAACCCAGGCGCTTATTACAGTTGTGCTTGGACCGGAGCTGGCAGATATCATTCCTTCTCTACTTGCCATGGGTTTGTTGGCGTTATTTTTAAAAAAGTGGCAACCGAAGAACATTTTTTTACTGAACGGAAAGGAGTGTCAGACGGAGAAGTATTCTGCCGGCGAAGTCATCAAGGCCTGGTCTCCGTTTTACCTATTAACGGCATTCGTGCTGGTGTGGAGTTTGCCGGTTTTTAAAGGGTTGTTTGCAGAGGGGGCAGTGTTTGATTGGGCGGTATGGGGCTTCATCATTCCTGGTTCTTCCATACCTGTTTCGATTGATTTCATGGGGGCGACCGGGACAGCGATATTGTTGGCAGGATTGACGACAGTTGCTTCCACAAGGGCGATTCGTTTTAGCCAGAGTCTACAGCTTCTTGGTAAGACCGTTCGAGAATTTTGGAAACCAATTGTCATGATCTGTGCCATTATCGGCATTGCCAAGCTGATGACCTACGGTGGATTGACAACTGCTTTAGGGGAGGCAGTTGCGACAACAGGAAAGGTCTTTCCGTTACTGTCACCTGTTCTCGGTTGGATCGGCGTCTTCATGACAGGGTCGGTGGTGAACAACAATACACTGTTCGCACCTATTCAGGCTACTGCAGGCAATATCATCGGGACCAATTCTTCCTTGTTGGTTGCCGCCAATACAGCTGGCGGCGTGATAGCTAAGCTTGTCTCTCCGCAATCGATTGCCATCGCAACCGCTGCGGTAGGTAAAACAGGCAGCGAAGCAACCTTAACAAACATGACATTGAAATATAGTTTTGGCCTGTTATTGTTTGTTTGCATTTGGACCTTGGTGATATCTTTATTTTTTTAAAAGGATTGTTAAGGAGTGACTGGTAGACCTGGAATACAAACTGATTTCCTTCGCGCAGTGTGGGTACTTTCGTAAACAAGACCATAGGGCAGTCTTATCAAATTTATCTTTCCGTTCCCTTTTGATTGGGAAAAAGCAGCCATTTCCCTTTAAGTAGACTATGGATCGCTGATAAAGAGCCCCCTTTGTAAAGAGAATCGGTTATGGTTTTGTAGCAACCGGCACATAATAAGGGCAAAGTCGGGTTGCAGGAGGAAATCGGTTTGAAGCATCATCACTTGGTAAAACAAGCTGTTAAGCATCGTCAACAGAAGCAGATAGAAAAAGGCAAGGGCAATCTTCATTGGTGGCAGCTGTCCTTGATCGGGATCGGTTCCATCATCGGAGCGGGATTCTTTCTTGGTACCGGTCTTTCCATCAAAACGGCGGGCCCGTCCATTTTGTTTGGTTATTTAATTGCCGGTCTGACGACATTTTTTGTGTTCAGCGCCCTGGCAGAAATGACGATAAATGATCCGTCGCCAGGCTCTTTCCGCGCATATGCCACGAAAGCGTTTGGCCATGCTGCAGGATTCACTTCCGGCTGGATGTACTGGTTGTCCGGCGTGTTGATTATGTCCAGCGAGATTGTGGCACTGTCGACTTTCACGCAGTTTTGGTTTTCGCATATTCCGTTATGGATTTTTTCTATCATTTACGCAGCGCTCGGCTTTGGTATCAACTTGTTGGGAGTGCAAAATTTCGGGAAAATCGAGTCAATGTTTGCAACCGTCAAAATAGCCACACTGGTTTCGTTCATTGGCTTTGGCGCTTTATTTCTGCTTGGGGCCATTTCCCCGGGGGAGATGGATACAGCCGTTCAGACTGGCATAGGAGGATTTTTTCCCCATGGTCTTGGAGGGCTTTGGGCAGCGATGATTTTTATTTTTTTTTCCTTTGGCGGGATTGCCGTTGTCGGGGTCACGGCATCTGAATTAGACCATAAACGGGATATTTCCAAATCCGGAATCGGATTGATCATCACGTTGGTAACCCTGTATGTCCTTTCCCTTTTCTTTGTTTTATGGATGGTGGACTGGTCTGAGATCAACGAATCGGAAAGTCCGTTTGTCACCGCTTTGTCTGCCTTCCGCATCCCCTACCTAGATTCCATATTCAACATCATTATTATCAGTGCAGCCTTTTCGACTATGGTGGGCGCGTTGTTTTCGATAAGCCGCGTCATGGTTTCCCTTGCCAAGGACGGAGATGCACCATCGAAAGTCAAACAGAAAAACAGCCGGGGTGTAGCGGTTTACGCTTTGTTGATAACTGCAATCGGGCTTGCTGTATCCATTTTATTTTCCTATTTACTGCCGGGTTCGATGTATGAATACGTGACCACTTCTGCCGGAGTGATTTTAATCCTGAATTGGGGCATGATTTTGGCTTCTCATTTGAAGTTGCATCCAACCTATCAAGAAAATCAAGGAACATTCAAAGCTTTTGGCTATCCATATACCTCTTATTTGGGCTTGGTTCTCATCCTGATCGTACTTGCTGGTGCGCTATTCCATGCCGGTGAACGGATAGGCTTGTTCATTAGTGTGGGGCTGATTGTCGTCATTTTTGTTTGCTATAAGGTTTTCCGGAAATCGCCGCAAGATCATGGGGCATAGGCCGAAAATGTGCCCCAACATTCTCGATTTTGGAAGCGGGGATCCGTGGAAAGAAAGTCTATGATAATAGGTGAATGATCCAGGACAGGGTGTATGGAAAAAAATGTATGGTCTGCATAACGGATCGCTTCTAAGGCGAGCGGAAGTTCCCTCCGGAATATCTCGTCCCGCATAGCTGCCGATGACTGTCCGTCGGGCCCGTCGACCTGAACGAACGCTTGGAAGGCTAAGGAGTCATTGCACGTTGACCATTTTCCGATCACTTCATCTCGCAACAATGGGTTGACTTTATCCCAGGCAAAACTCCTCCCGATGGTGACAAAAAGATCTGCAGTAATATCCGAGTGGGTCAGTGTATAATGCCGGGAAATGAAGGGTGCGGTAGGTGTGACGCTACCTCTGAACTCTACGGATACCTTTTCGGGGTTTAATTGGTTCACAGTTTTTCACATCCTTGAATTTCATTGCTTTACCTTATGCAGGGCTGGAAACCTTGGTTCGGAATATTGAATTGCCGAACAGGAGCACCACAACAAATGAGTGGAACAAGGTAAGGAAAGACTGTTTTTAGACTTTGGTTTTCAGGTAAGATATAAATGTGACATAGTTTGAATGCTCCTTCCTCCCCTCCTATATTCGTTGAGTAGGTGTTCGCCGCTGCGGAAATACCCTGCGCTTTCCGCGGGCGGCTGATGAGCTTCCTCGAGCTGACGCTCTGTGGGATCTCACCGAGGCCTTTCCTCCGCTGGAGCCGGACTCCTGTTTAGGAATGCATGTGTGAAACATTTTCTCTTGCATCACTTGATACTGCGTGAAACGTCTTGTCTATCAAAAGGCGTTACTAGGAATACAAGCAGATAGTCCAAGAGAAGGAGAACATACGGAACTCCACATTTTTGTGAAGAGAAAAAACACGTTTCCTGAAAAGCGTTATTAAGAAGTCTGGTTGGATTTCAACGGTATAAGCTTCTCCGCTTGTGATAAACAGTATGCTTCTTGCTTCTTAGCGCAGGTAGCATACGCAGACTCCTGCGGGAAAAGCGCGAGCTGAAGATCCACTTGGTAAAGCGGTTTTCTTTACCAAGTTAGCTGAAGCCGTGCCCGCGGAAAGCGAAGTATGCTATCCAAGCGGTGGTCAACACTTTATTTGGATAGCATTGAAAACCTTCCATTACAGGTATTGTACAGTTTGTATCAAAAGGGAAATGTTAAAAGCACAAAGCCTGCGAAAAGGGCTTAAAGAAAAAAGCCCTGATGCCAACGGGATCAGGGCTTGTATTCACAAGGACTCATGAATGATTTTTTTGTAATAAAGGAAAGAAAGGAACCCGAATATCGAATAAAGCGCCGTGTACAGGCCCATCACGATCAACATCGGTGTCCAAAGTTCATTGCCGAAAAAGAACCAGCCGGATTGAACAGCAAAATAGCTGTGAAGCAGCCCGACAATTAGCGGAATTCCGAAGTTGAATACTTGTTTTCCGCGGATCCCCTTTTCCAAGTCTTTCCGGGTAAAGCCTAACTTGCGCAGAATGGTATAGCTCGGTTTTTCTTCTTCGCTTTCTCCCATTTGCTTGAAGTATAGAATGCAGCCCGAAGTGACCAGGAATGTAAGCCCCAAGAAACCGACAATGAACATGATCAATCCCATGTTTTGTTTTTGGTTCAGCGTAGATTGGTATAGCGAATAGTTCCCGAATTCTTCACTTATCTTCATGCTTTGGAAAATATCATTTGCTTCCTCAACTTTGTTTTCGTCCTTCAAAGTGATGCCGATATAGGTCGATGCTTCCTGCTGTACCTCTGGATTTAGATCCTGCTTCAACTGTTCATATGTTGTACGATCGACGACTGCAGTGGGTAGACCACCTACGGTAAAGTAGTTGGAGATTACTTTTTCCTTGGATAGGCCGGCATAGCGCTGGAGTATTTCTTCGTTTTTTCCGTGAATCGTGACATTGCCCTCTCCATCTAAGTTAATCATTTTTTGAAGAGCGTCATTATACCCGGTAAACAAGGTTTCGTTTTCTGTAAGATTCATCCCTTCCACATCTGTATCGCTTATAACTGGTACAGTCATATTTCCGCCATCTGTATTGAACTCTTCCAAGTTTGCATCCGTAATTTCTGAAATATCGATGTCAGCCGTCAATACTTCTATCTCGGTTTTTTGATAGGCAATACTATGTTCGGCTAAATTTTCTCCGAAGCTTTCGGCAGCCTCCTGGTCAATCAACGAAAAGTCATCAGGCGACATCGTTTCTGCTGTTTTTTCCGCCGAATAATAGGAAATGTACGTCAAGGACAACAAAGCGATCGCCAATGCCGATACGGTGGTAATAATCGTCAACAGCATGGCATTCGATTTCATCCGGAACATGATCGACGATAAGGAGAGTACTTCGTTGATATTCAAATAGCCGCCTTTGTTTTTTCGGATCAAATTTGCTACAAAACGGACGGATCCTTTGTAAAAGAAATAAGTCCCGACAATCACAGAACCGAGAATGAAAAGCATGGCCATATACAAACGGGTAATAGAATTGAAGTCTCCATCAAACAATTTGGAAGAAACATAATAACCTGTCACAATCAATCCAAGGCCTAAAATACCCATCAAAATCTCCCAGATTGATATTTTCTTCACTTTTTCTTCAGTACGAGAAGTGACGTGGAATAAAGAAAGTATGCTCTGCCGCCTGATAAACAGATAATTCATCAGCATGATTAACAAATAGATCGCACTGAACACGATAAGGGTTTGAACAAGTGCTTGCGGTGAAAAATAAAGATTTGCTACGGCTTCGATACCGGTTACTTTGAAGAAAGCCATGGTAATCAGCTTGGAGACTGAAAACCCTACCGCGATGCCGATTGCCAGCGACCCGAAATAAATGATCAGGTTTTCTGCACTGAGAATCCGGAAAATCCGGTTTTTTGTCATCCCGATTAACTGGAACAGCCCGATTTCCTTGCTGCGCCTTTTGATAAATAAGTTGTTGGCGTACAACAGAAACACGGAGACGATTGCCACTAGCAGGACAGATGCTGCACGTACTCCTGCCGCCCCTTTAATTCCTGATTTCGCCTCATCCATTGCCGGATCGTACTGCATGGTGACAAAAGCAAAATAGAGAGCCACGCTGAAAATCAAGGCAAAGACATATAAGTAGTAGTTTTTTAAGTTCTTTTTCAAATTGCGGAAGATCAGTTGATTAATGTTCATATTGAACCCCGCCCAGTACCCCTTGGGTTTTCATGATATCTTTCAGGAAGGTTTGCCTTGTCTGATCCCCTTTGTTCAATTGCGTGTAAATGCTGCCGTCTTTGATGAAAATGACCCGGCTGCTGTAGCTTGCCGCCACCGGATCGTGGGTAACCATGACGATGGTGGCTTTCCGTTTTTCGTTCAAGTCGCTCATTTTCGAAAGTAAGTCGGATGCCGACTTGGAATCGAGTGCGCCGGTCGGTTCATCGGCAAAAATGATGCTTGGTTCATGAATGAAGGCTCGAGCTGCCGATGTACGCTGTTTTTGTCCTCCGGATATCTCGTTTGGATACTTGTGCTGGATGTCGGCAATTCCTAATTCATCAGCTATACGTTGGAATCGTTTGTTGGCTTCCTGCTTGGACACTTTCGATATGGACAACGGTAAAAGGATATTTTCCTTCACCGTCAAGGTGTCGAGTAAATTGTATTCCTGAAAAATAAAACCTAAGTGATGCTTCCTGAACTCTGCCAGTTGCTTGTCTTTCCTGCCGGTGATTTCCTCCCCATTGACCTTGATTGTGCCATGACTGACACGGTCGATGGATGAAAGGACATTGAGCAGCGTGGTTTTTCCGGAACCAGACGCTCCCATGATGGTGACGAACTCTCCGGTTTTGATACTTATGTCGATACCTGTCAAGACTTCTTGTTTGGTGAATTTGTTTCCATAGCTTTTATGGATTTTTGATGCTTCCAATACATTCATTTGTAACCCTCCAAAGTGCGTTGTTAGCTTCATTTTATAATGTCTGATTCCAGGAGTCCTTTCATTCTTCTAACAAAATAGCAAAGGCATGTGACACTTTTGTCACATGCCTCGGATTTTCACGAATTCATCCGGATCAGGGAAAGTCAACGTGAAAGTGGCTCCTGTACCAGGATCGGACTGTACGCGGATGTCTATTTTCAAGATATCCGCTGCCACTTTGGAAAGGTATAATCCCATTCCGGTTGCTGCATTGTCCCGGTGATCCGTCGTAGATGTGAAGCCTTTATCAAAAATGCGGGGAAGATCTTTGGCTTCGATTCCTCTGCCATTATCGGTGATTTGCAGTTGACTTTGTCCGTCTTTCTGGTTGCTTTTGACCACGATTTCGGACGAGACTTCACTGTATTTAATCGCATTGGTCAGGAGTTGGCGGATGATAAAGGAAAGCCATTTTGCATCGCTCAGGACAGTGGAAACAGAGAGGTCGACATCGATGCCGATCCGTTTTTGCATGCACCAGGATCGCAGGGAATTGATTTCATTGAACAAAAGCGGTTCCAGTTCGATTGTTTCCATATAAAGGTCGTTCTCGATAAAAGGAATCCGTTTTTGATGCAGTTGTTGATCCAGCAGTAAATGGATGCGCAGCCATTCGTTTTTCAATTGCGACTTCAATTGTTGCTCCTCTATCCGGTCGATGATCAAATGCATCGTCGTCATCGGGGTTTTTACCTCGTGAATCCACGATAGCAAATCGTCTTTTTCCTGTTCCAACAGTTGTTGATTGGTCGAAGCATCTTTTTTCAATTGTTCGATTGGAATCACGATACTGTCGATGATCAGTCGCTGGAATGGCGATTTTGGTTCAGGCAGGCTGGTTACATCGAGGTCATAATCACGGTCGGCCAGCTCCTGGAAAAACGTCGTTTCCCGTTGATACCGGACGATTAGAAAAATCACAAAGGCGACAAGAGAAAGAAATACATAATAAATGATTGAAGAAAAGCGGATGGCTTCATCCAGATAACCGATCAGCAGAGCCAGCAGCTGTATCAGCAAGTATAGGAGAATCCAGCTTAACCGTTCTCGTAAAAAGGTTCCGATCATCGACTTTCCAGCTCCTTCGCTACATATCCTTGGCCGAATTTTGTTTCGATCAAGTCGCCAAGTCCAAGCTCGCCCAGCCGTTTCCTCAACCTGTTCACGTTAACCGTTAACGTATTGTCGCTGACAAATCGCTGATCGTCCCACAACCGGTTGATCAACTCCTCGCGGTTGACAATTTTGCCTTTTCGCTCGATCAACAGTTTTAAAATATACATTTCATTTTTGGTCAATTCGATTGTTCCCGTCTCGTTGCTGACCCGGTTACGCTCCAAATCGATGGTCGCTCCCGCCCAGGTTTTCAGTTCGTTCCCATCATTACTGTAATTATATACCCTGCGGAGGATCGCCTGGATTTTGGCAATCAACACATCAAAATGAAAAGGTTTTTGGACAAAGTCATCTGCCCCGAGATTCATCGACATTACCATATCTGTCGGGTGGTCACGGGAAGAAAGGAAGATGATCGGCACATTGGAGTGCTCCCGGATCATCCGGCACCAGTGGAATCCGTCGAATTTAGGGAGCTGGATATCGATAATCACCAAGTCAGGCTGAATAGCTGTGAATGTTTCCATCACCCGTTCATAATCATCGATTCCATATACGTCATACGACCATTGCCCGAGCCGGTCTTTGATTTCCTGGTACAAGGCTTCATCATCTTCAATCAACAGGATTTTAAACAACACGCTCACCACGCTTTTTTTATTCTTCTAGCAAAAGTATAGCAAATATAGACATTTTATTCTCTACCTTCCAGACAATTTTAGCCCGAACCAATTAATAGGATTCAGTCCATTTCCTCTGTATGATAGGAGAATTGAATTTTGAGGTTGCGTTAGAGAGAGAAACAAATCGATCCATTATGCCTTCGGTGTTACACCATCTGAAAAGGCAGGGGTTTCCGGTAAGAGAGAAACAGGGCCGTTTAATCATCGAAGAGCCGGCTATGAAGGATTTTCAAGATTTTTGTCAGGACCATATGGATGCTTCCTCCGTTTGGTTTCGCTTGAGAAATCAGGAGTGGCGGCCGCTTTCTGTGCTCGATCAAGTGTGGGAGTCGGAGTGGATTGACGAGGTAATCGACAAGCAGCTATTGACCTGCCACTCCCAGCCAATCGTCACGCCTGAAAGAGCGGTTTATGCCTACTATCCTTTATCAGCGAAAACAGATTGCTTGTTTCAAAGGGAACCGCAATCTGTTTTTTTACGTGGAAAAAGAGAAGAAAATAAAAGGAAGAAAGAGGAAATGGGAGCAAATATCAGCGATTTGTTCTTTATAACGAATAAATGAAGAAATTTGACGTTTTGAATTTTAGAGTTCACCAGTTAGAATGAATTCATCGTTCTTAAAAAAGAACAAAATTGTTCGCTGATAAGAGACGAGCACTCCCATTTTTTAATGGGTTGAAATATAACAAAATCAGAGGAGGAATCATTGTGTATAAAAAAATCAGCACAGCAATCATGTCAGCGGTATTGGGGATCGCTTTAGTAGGAGGAGGGACCTTTGCTTATTTCAGTGACACGACCACTACGGCAAGCACTTTTTCTTCAGGCACCCTGGAACTTAGCGCCAACCCATCCACTATAGTAGAATTGGATAATTTAAAACCGGGGGATTGGACAGAAAAAAGCTTTTTCCTTACCAATGAAGGAACGCTGGATATCAAAAAAGTACTGCTCCATACCGATTATACGGTAACGGATAAAGACGGAAACCCTGTAAGCGAGGAACTCGCCACTCAGTATGCACAAGCACTTAGAGTGGATTTTCTTAAAAATACCGGTGATGGGAACGTTTTTGCTTATCCGGTCATCGTCAGCAGCACATCATTATTTGAATTAAAAGATATGGTATTGGAAAATGCGGCAACGGAACATGAATTATTAGATGGTAATTTCATGGGTTTAATAGACGGTATCGAAGCGGGTAATGGGGAAAATGCAGAGGATAGTCTTTACGTGAAATTCAGGTTCAAAGATAGTGGCGAACCACAAAATGAACTGCAGGGACTGCAATTGGACTTGGAATGGACATTCGAAGCGATGCAAGAAGATGGAGAGGAGCGATAAAAAGTTTATATGAACGAAAGAAAGACAAGCCCCTCAGGCTGGGGCTTGCTTGCGGATTGACGGTTTAACAGCAAAAGGTGCCCAATCATGGGTGCCTTTTGCTGTTTTATCGAGCAAAGAGAATCAGGTCATCGAGAAGATCAACTTTCGGTCCAAGAGGATCAACTCCGTCCGAAAGAAGAGCGAAAACGGAAGAAAGAGGATCAACTCCCCGGAAGAAGATCAACTTACGGTCCAAGAGGATCGACTCCGTCCGAAAGAAGAGCGAAAGCGGAAGAAAGAAGATCGACTCCCCGGAAGAAGATCAACTTTCGGTCCAAGAGGATCGACTCCGCCTGAAAGAAGAGCGGAAACGGGTTAAATAAAATCAATTTATTTCCTGTGCTTCGGAATTTTAAGGTTCACTGGACGGGATATTTATGAAAGCCCTTTACTAAACAAAATAGTAGTTTTTTTCTGAATATTGTATTTACTTTCTCGATAAACATGTTAAGATTGTTGATACTCTACTAGATTTTTCAACAGGAGGATTGGCAATGGTAACCTTTTTTGCAGCATTGATCTTACTTATACTCGGCTATGTTTTCTATGGTAAGTTTGTAGAACGGATTTTTGGAATCGATGATAGAACCGCTACCCCTGCGTACACCAAGCGGGACAATCTGGATTTTGTCCCGATGAGTTGGTGGAAAGGGAACCTTATCCAACTATTGAACATTGCCGGACTCGGTCCGATTTATGGGGCGGTTGCCGGTGCTCTCTATGGGCCTGTGGCATTTATTTGGATTGTAGTCGGGAGTGTATTCGCTGGAGCGGTTCATGATTATTTTTCTGGTATGATGTCGCTTCGCCATAACGGCGCGCAGTTTCCAACATTGGTAGGCCGTTACTTGGGAAAACCTGCGAAAGTGTTTATTAACGGCCTTTCACTGGTATTGATGCTGCTTGTTGCGGCGGCTTTCACAGCTGGACCTGCACAGTTGATTTCACAAATCACGCCGCTCAGCTTTATGGTTGCGCTCGCCATCATCTTTGGTTACTTTTTCTTGGCGACTGTTCTTCCGGTCAACCGGATTATCGGGAGGATTTACCCTTTGCTTGGAGCGATTTTGCTTATCATGGCAGTGGCTGTTGCAATTGGTACCATTGTATCCGGCAAACCGATGCCGAACCTGACGATGGCGAATCTCCATCCAGGAGACCTGCCGGTATGGCCATTGTTGATGGTGACGATATCCTGTGGGGCGATTTCCGGGTTCCATTGCACCCAAAGTCCGATCATTGCTTGTACGATGAAAAAGGAATCGGATGGACGTAAAATCTTTTACGGAGCGATGATCATCGAAGGAGTGATCGCGTTGATTTGGGCAGCCGCCGGCATGACTTTCTTCAACGGAACAGCCGGTCTTTCGGAAGCCCTTGCTGCAGGCGGGCCGTCTGGAGTGGTAAACGAAATCTCAACCTCCTTACTAGGTACAATCGGTGGGATTCTTGCGATTTTCGGTGTCATCATTCTGCCGATTACAACCGGGGATACGGCCCTTCGTTCATCCAGGATGATTGCGACGGACATTTTGTCAAAATTCTATCGAATGGATAACAAGTGGAAGGTGTTGCTTGTCACGATTCCGATTTCGATTCCGGCATTTTTCCTGGCGACAATCGACTACACCTTTTTATGGAGGTACGTAGGCTGGACCAATCAGGTCGTGGCCACGGTGATGCTTTGGACTGGTACCTTGTATTTATTGAAGAATTTCAAGCTGCATTGGATTTGCGGTGTGCCGGCAGTGTTCATGACCGGCGTTGTCTGCACCTACATCTTCTATGCACCAGAAGGCTTGAACCTTGATTACCAGCTGTCCGCCATTATCGGATTTTCGCTCACCTTTGTCGTCATCCTGTGGTATGCCAGCCAGATCATCAAATATCACAGTATCAAGCAGAAAAGCGCCCAATACAACATCGCATAAGGAAAAGCGTCTTCCGGAGACTTACCTGGAAGACGCTTTTTTAAGTCGAATGGAATGCTTACAGACCTTACAGGCCCGAAATCTGCAGTACGAGAATGCATGCCATCCATCCTCCCGTAACGAGGTAATGCTGCCAGTTGTTCTTTCCGAAAAGGAAGTGGCCATTGCCCACTCTCGAAAGGATTACTGCTGCCATTCCGGATATCACCCATTGAATTGGTGCATGCATGATGAACGAGAATATCCCCAACAAGAGAAAGCCCAAATGAGTACATGTAAAGAAGGTCAAAGCGATGATTTGGATTGGCCGCAGCTGGGGATACGGACGGTCATTTCCTGTTCTTAAGAATACAACGACACCCGACAGACTGATTAATGAGAATAAAGTAATCAAAGTACTGCTGATCAACTAAATTCCTCCTTTTCCTATTGATGTAAAGGTAGATTAAACGGTGGGGTCGACCCCACGTCAATAGTTTTGGTGGAAAAGAAAGGAGACTTCTCGATGAGAATTGGAGAATTTGTCAAAGAGATGGAGTCGACCAAGGATACTGTTCGTCATTATGAAAATCTCGAGTTGCTTGAACCCGCATGGAATAATGGCCAGCGGATATATGGATTGCAGCAAAAACGCGATTTTGAGGCAATTCGGGAAATGAAGTCACTCGGACTTTCATTAAAGGATATTCAGACTATCGTAAGGTTGAGGCGGATGAAGGGCTGTGGTTCCGGACATTTAATAAAGGGTGTTTCGGAAAGTTTGATGATACTGCAGGAAAAACTGGAAAAGGAAGAGCAGGCCATAAGGAATAAAAAGCGGATGGTAAAAGAATTGCTGGAAGCTTTAGGATAAAAGCGAGTTGTTTTATCTTTGCGAAGCCATCAACTTCCGGCTAAAGGCTGGTGCAAATGATTCCGTTCCTCTCTCGCCGTGGAATTGAATCGCTCGAATGAACATTGCAATGCGTTTTGCTCCATATTTTCACC
Organism: Sediminibacillus terrae; assembly: GCF_009602435.1. Lineage (GTDB taxonomy): Bacteria > Bacillota > Bacilli > Bacillales > Amphibacillaceae > Sediminibacillus > Sediminibacillus terrae. Next base: position 420,547 of record NZ_VZDQ01000024.1, on the reverse strand, counting down.
TGCTTTTTTCTGGTTCTAAGGGTATCTTTTTCATCATACCATAAATTGGCAGTCCCTCGCATGTCACAGCCAGAGTATAAAGGATTTTCCAGACTTTTGCCGAATGATAGTAGTAAGAATATTTAGGGTATTTTACATAGTCAGTAAAACAGGAGGTGGCCGAATGTCCTGGATGAATCGGGACGGCTTAACCATTCATTACCAGTTGATGGAATCGGAAGACCCGTTCGCCAATGAAACGCTGGTTCTTATTCATGGAATCGGATTGGATATGTACTCATGGGATTTTATCATTCCTTATTTTCGCAAGCATTACCATATTCTGCGTTATGATCTGCGTGGGCACGGGGAAAGTGGTACAGGCAGTGAGAAGAGAACCATTGATTTACTGACTGAGGATCTTATCTTCTTGATGAAGGAACTAGCAATAGAGGCTTATCATTTGATCGGACAGGGGCTGGGTGGATTTATCGGCATTAAAATAGCGGGGCAGCGGCCCGGACAATTGAAGACAGTGGTATTGTTCAGTGTACCCATCCATTATCCGAAACAGATGGGGGACAAGGTGGTCACCCAGAGGAAGCATATGGTTGACGGGAAGGACAATATGCTGGCGATGGCAAAAGAAATTGTCGACAAAGCTTGTTATATACCCACAGAGGCAAAAACTTCCACACTGCTGAATGCGTACAAAAAGGTATCCCCGACGGTCTATTTTGAATTGTTCCATACGGGTTTTGGACCGGAGGGTGTTGAAAATCTACGCAGGATAAGGGTTCCTATTCTGATTTTGTCCGGTTCAGAGGATATCATATTTCCTCCCGAACTATCCAGTGCCATCCTGAATTTTAACCCGAACGCAAGGTGTTATACCGTTCCCGAGGCGGCATTCATGATTCAAATGGATCAGCCGAAACTGGTTGCCGACTGGATCGACGGTTTCATAAAGAAACACCGGAATCCCGCTGCTTCCATAAGTTTGCTGGATTATGACTACCAAAAGCACCTGACGTCGGAATTGTATTCCGAAATAAGAGGGTTGATGCAGCAGGAATTGGATTCATCCGGACAGGATAACATCCTGCTGGTAAATGTTATCCATGGCTTTTCCGTTTATTTGAATGGAAACCGATTATTTGAAGGCTGGGGGAAACGAAAGGCGAAACAGCTCTTAATCTATTTAAGCATTCAACAATCAGCAACCAGAGAGGAGCTTTGTGATATATTCTGGCCTGAAGCGGATTTGGTCAATGCCAGGAACCGGCTGCGTGTGGCATTGCATCATTTGAAACAGTTGTTGGAGAAAAACGGTTTTGCCAATGAGAATCCAATATTGATCACGGACAGGGAACATGTTTTTCTCCAGGCAAAAGTAAAATCAGATCTTCAGAGTCTCCTCGATGCAATTCGCCTGGCCAATCGTTTGAAAGGCAATGAAGAGAAAGCAGCGAGGTTTAAACAGCTGCTGTCTGAACAGAGTGAAAACATGATGCCCGGATTATACGAAGACTGGTTTATTGAAATGCGCAGATGGATCGAGAAGCAGTGGGCGGAGATGGCTCTGTTTTTGGCGGATTGGTTTGAGGAAGCAAAGGATTATAAATCAGCCGCTATCTATCTGGAATTATACTGTACAGCCTATGGCGAGGACGAGGAACTGAATGACCGGCTGCTGTATTTGAAGGAACATCGGAATTCTTATAAAAGAAACTAAAATGAGGGTGATCCATAAAAACTGCCGCTGAAGGTAGTTTTTTGTCCCTGGTGGGAGGATATTTCCGTTATCATTAAAAATTCTTTGTCTTTTTTCAAATCAAGCAGCTTTTTTAAAGGGTTATGTAATGAAGGTGTAATGAGCCATCAAGTAAAATGGGGGGAAGAAAAAATCGATAGTCAGGGTTCTCATTCGTGCTTCTTGCCGGAAAAACTCAGATAAGGGCAAACCTATTGAAAAATAGGGACGCAAAGCCACAGGTCTTCTATTGGAAACAATAATGACGGCTGGGCCGCCTGAAATACATCTGTATTTTAGGAGGGAATTATTGTGGACGTTTATGAAAAGCTTGATCAGGAATGGGTGGATTTGATGGTGGAAGCGAAGGATCTGGGAATCGGGATAGAGGAGTTGCAGGAGTTTTTACAGAACCATGGTCAGTTTAAGCGGAGTGTCACGTACTATGCGTTGATTTCCAAACAGGAGCAAAGCAAGGTGAAACAAACCGGAGAGTCCTGATAACTTAGTGCTGAATACGTCCGTTCAAAAGGAACGTAAAATCCGGCTATCACGCTAGATAACAAATAAACGCTTGGATATAAGAATGTATCCAAGCGTTTTATCTTGCTTTCTCAACCGAAGCCAATCGAAATTATTAAGCTGTTGGAGAAAGGATTTGTTTTTGCTCTAATTGTGCTTTGGCTGCCTCATCGGCAGGCTTGTAGCCTTTCTCGATAAGCTCTTTTATGTAGATTTTGTTATAGACAAAGGAAAAAACTACCCCGCTTATCCAAGCCCCAATACCTAATGTGAAAGAACCAAGAATGGCTTCAATTATGAACATAATCGCCGCCCATTTTAAATCCCCGCGGAATAAGGCCGGGAAAAATCCAAAAAAGAAAGTAGTCCAGCTAAACCCAACTTTTACTACTTTTGTTAAACCCGCTTCATTTTGCAGTGTTACTTTCATTCCAACTCCTCCTTTTGATTTTTTGAAAAATAGAGTAAGAATGAGAAAAACCAAATATGAAAAAAGAACTATAATTCCGACAAATCATACTCTATTTTTTCTAATAATACTACAAAATACCTATTCTGTTAACAATTATTTTCGACAGAAAGCTGTTTTTTTCACCAAAATGCCAATGGAGAATGTCTCGGCAGTATAAATGTTTTCAAAGTTTCGTGAACAAGTACCCAGGTTTGCACGAATTGTCAAAGCCCACTCGCTTGCAGCTTAATGCTCAGCCAATTTAATAATGATTTATTCATTTAAATAACAAAGGAAGGACATAAAAAAAGGACAGGCCTGATAAACATCAAGCCTGTCTTTGTTTTACCTATTCAATACGCTTTCTTCCAAAACCTCTGATTTGTCTCCATACACCTTGGTGATATGCTGATCACCCCAAGCACACAGTGCGTCCAGAATCCCTTCCAGACTTTTGCCATAGTCACTCAACTCATATTCCACTTTCGGCGGCACCTGGTTGTAAATAATCCGGTTGATCACACCGTCCTCTTCTAATTCGCGGAGCTGTTGTGTCAGCATTTTTTGCGTGATATTGGGCATCAAACGCTTTAGCTCGCTTGTCCGTTTCTTCCCATGGGTGAGATGGCAGAGAATCACGCATTTCCATTTGCCTCCGATTACTTCCAATGTTGCTTCGACTGATATATTATACTTCTTCTTTTTCATTGCATTTTCTCCTCCTATAGGAACTAAATAGTACCTACATCACTTTTTGGTTCCTATATCACTTTGAAGTACGTACTTCCTATATGTGTATCTGTGTATCATAATAACATTTGCCGGCAGCGATAGCCATCATTATTCAAATTCAAGAGGAGGAAAATGATACATGACGATAGAAAAAAAGCGTAGTGTCCTGGCTTTATTGGCTTTGGCAGTAAGTGCCTTTGCCATCGGGACGACGGAATTTATCAGTGTCGGTCTTCTGCCGCTCATTTCAGAGGATTTACACGTTTCTGTCACGACCGCAGGATTGACCGTATCTTTATATGCTTTGGGGGTGACATTCGGGGCCCCGGTTTTGACATCCTTGACTGCAGCTATGTCTCGTAAATACTTGTTGCTCTGGATCATGGTTATTTTCATTATAGGGAACAGCATTGCGGCAAGTGCTACAAGCGTCGGGGTATTGCTTGCTGCCCGAGTGCTTTCGGCATTTTCCCATGGCGTGTTCATGTCGATAGGTTCGACTATTGCCGCCAACCTGGTACCGGAAAACCGCAGGGCCAGCGCTATTTCCATCATGTTTACCGGGCTTACCGTGGCTACGGTGACTGGTGTTCCGTTCGGTACATTTTTAGGTCAGCAGTTTGGTTGGAGGCTCTCCTTTATGGCGATTGTCCTGATAGGGGTAATTGCCTTCATCGCCAACAGTATTTTAGTTCCGGCAAATCTGAAGACGAGTGCCAGGACATCTTTTGCTGATCAGGTGAAGCTTGTGACGAACGGCAGATTGCTGCTTGTCTTTGTGATTACAGCTTTGGGCTATGGCGGCACATTTGTCGTATTCACTTATTTATCTCCATTGCTCCAGAATATAACCGGATTTAAACAAGGGACAGTAGCTGTATTGCTGCTTGTGTACGGGCTGGCGATAGCTATTGGAAACATGATCGGCGGGAAACTATCCAACAAAAACCCGATTACGGCTTTGCTGTTTATGTTCATCATTCAGGCGCTCGTGTTATTCGCGTTGACATTTACCGCTCCGTTCAAAGTGGCCGGACTGGCGACGATCATATTAATGGGCTTGTTTGCGTTTATGAATGTTCCCGGGCTGCAGGTGTACGTCGTCATGTTGGCGGAACGTTTTGTGCCAAGTGCAGTCGATGTGGCATCCGCCATAAATATTGCCGCCTTCAATGCCGGAATTGCGATTGGCTCCTATCTGGGAGGAATCATAACCGATTCCATCGGACTGATTCATACTGGCTGGCTTGGCGGATTGATGGTAACAGCTGCCGTTCAGCTTACTGTATGGAGCAGGTACTTGGAGAAAAAAGATCGTATGGAGCAAGTCGTACAGGAAGAAGCTTGTTGAGTATTATTGATCAATTATTGATAAAACAGGAGGAATGAAAGATGACAAATCATTTACAAGCAGTGACAACATTAAACAATGGGACAAAAATGCCATGGCTCGGTCTTGGTGTATTTAAAGTAGAAGAAGGACCAGAACTGGTAGAGGCTGTGAAAACCGCCATCACAGAAGGCTATCGCAGTATTGACACGGCCGCCATATATGGAAATGAAACAGGAGTCGGTGAAGGGATCAGGGAAGGAATACAAGCTGCCGGTATCCGTCGTGAAGATTTGTTTGTCACGTCGAAGGTATGGAACGATGGTCTGGATTATGATGGAACGGTTCAAGCGTTTGAGACGAGTCTGGAAAAGCTGGGGCTGGACTACTTGGATCTTTATTTAATTCACTGGCCGGGAAAAGGAAAGTATAAACAGGCATGGAATGCGCTCGAGGAACTTTATAAAAAGGGCCGCGTTCGTGCAATAGGTGTCAGCAATTTTCAAGTCCACCATCTCGAGGAGTTAATGAAAGACGCAGCGATCAAACCGGCAATCAATCAGGTTGAACGGCATCCGAAGTTGACACAGAGCGATCTATTAACTTATTGCCAGCAGCATGACATCCAGTTGGAGGCCTGGTCGCCGCTTATGCAGGGACAGATTCTGGACAATCCAGTACTAAGAGAAATCGCAGCGAAATATGATAAGTCCCCTGCCCAGGTTATCCTGCGTTGGGACTTGCAGCAGAAAATTGTCATCATCCCTAAGTCGACGAAAGCGCACCGGATTAAAGAAAATGCTAATCTTTTTGATTTTGAACTGACAAAAGAAGATATCGAACAAATCGATAATCTGAACGAGGACCACCGGGTAGGGCCAGACCCGGACACCTTCGACTTTTAAGCCCAAAGGCTATAGACATTTGTCTATAGCCTTTTTTGCGCTTGAATTGCTTCCTGTTTCTGTTCCATCAGCCTCGTGACGATTTCCGCTGCCGGTATATCCATGGCCATCCGATAACCTTGTCCTGCCCATAAAGCCATCGCTTCCAGGTCACTCGCTTCTGCAGCTGCTTTTCGAATCGGTTTGGTCATATAGTGGACAAAAGGGTAGGCTGCAGGTGCAGCGTCGTCATATTGTTGGATAAAGGCATTTTTCAGTCCCCGGGCCCGCCTGCCGGTAAACGCTCGGGTGACAGTTGTTCCCGAGAAACGGTTGTCTGCAAGTGCCTGTTTATGCAGGGATTTTGCACCGCTCTCCGGACAACGCAAAAAGGCAGTACCCAACTGGACCGCTTCCGCTCCCGCTGTCAACAAAGCAGCGATGTCTTGTCCATGCATGACGCCTCCTGCGGCGATCAAGGGAAGATCTACCTGCTGGCGGACGAGACGAAGTAAAGGGAGGAGCGAAAAGTCTTCTGTTTCGGCGTTGTTTTGAAACGTGCTGCGGTGGCCACCGGCTTCTATTCCTTGTAAACACAAGGCATCTGCTCCTGCTTGGACAGATTCTATCGCTTCTTGAGGCGAGGTGACAGTTACGATGACATAGCTGCCGTTTTGCTTCAGTCTGTCCACGACGGTGGAAGGAGGGCAGCCAAAGGTAAAACTGACCACCGGAATGTGCTCGTCGATTATTACTTCAAGCTTATTTTCCCAGTCGTCGTCATCGTTTCTGGCTTCCCCTGTGGACACAGCCAACCGCTTTGCTGTGTGTTCCAGCCGGTTTGCATAGTCATCGAGTGTTGCAGACTCTGCCGTATCCTCACTTGGAACAAATAAATTGACTCCAAATGGACCGCTCGTTCGTTTTCGAGTTTGCTTGATTTCTTCCCGAACGTCCCGGGCAGTCTTATAGCCTGCAGCAAGGAACCCGAGTCCCCCGGCATTGCTAACTGCCGCTGCCAGTGCGGGATTTGCTGTTCCACCGGCCATCGGTGCTTGAATAATTGGATGCGTGTAAAAAGATGATAGTGTCATCTTAGTCCTCCTGTTTCGAAAACTGGTTATTTTAAACTATTTCTCTAAATGAAGGATAATTCCTTCCATAAAGAGAGTTTTATATTAGAGCAGGATAGAACGGTTTGCTTTTTTCTGACCAAAAAACCGAACGAATTATCGAATCGTTCGGTTTCATTTTGATCACGAAGCTTTTTTCCCAGGCTGGGATAACAATACTTATCCATTTGTAACTGTTTTCGGTTTTTTTGCTTCGGATTTATCAATGATCGAGGTGCCGACCAAGTCGCCGGTGACATTGAGGGCGGTACATCCCATCCCGACAAGGGCATCGATGGCTGTCAGTAGACCGACTGCTTCCATCGGCAGATTCAACTGGGCGAAAACGGTGGCAATCATAATGATTCCGGCCCCAGGGACTCCCGCCGTGCCGATCGAGGCGAGTGTCCCGATTAACACAACCTGCAGCATATCCGTGAAGCTGAGCGGGTCGCCGATTATATTGGCCGCAAAAACCGCAGAAACTGCGATTCGGATGGCGGCTCCGTCCATGTTGATCGTGGCTCCGAGCGGCAGGCTGAACCCGTAGAGACTGCGTGACAGTCCTAAATTGTCGGCAGCGTTCAAGGTCAACGGCAATGTCCCCGAACTGCTTTGGGTGGCGAATGCGGTCAGCATCGGAGTCCTGGCCTGGGAGAAAAAGCGCCCCGGGCTAAGCTTGGCCAGAAGAAGGAAAACGACGTATAGTAGTACTTGGGCAATCAAGGCGATATAAAGCACGGCAACCATATTGCCCAGTTCAAGTAACGTATCGAGTCCCTGGCTGCCGACCGTGTTTGCGACAATGGCGAAAATACCGATCGGCACGTATTGCAGGATGACTTTCATGATTGTCAGTGTTGCCTCATTCAATCCTTTGATGACGTTATATACGCTTTCGCCCAATTCCGCATGGTTTTCCGAAGAGCGGAGAGAAGAAAGGGCAATCCCGAAAACAAAAGCAGTAAAAATGATTCCGAGCAAATTCATATTGGTAAAAGCTGTTACGATGTTGTCCGGCACAATATTCAAAAGGACACTGGATACTCCAGGGTTGTCCGGAACATCGACCGCTTCACTGTCTCCCAGGGTCATCCCGGTTCCCGGCTGGAAAACGCCGGCGATGGTAACACCGATGATAATCGCAAAGGCAGAGGAAACAATGTAGTAAAGGAAGACTTTCCCGCCCATCCTTCCGAGATTTCCGACTTCGGTTTGGTTCACACCTACCATCAGCGTAAACAATACCAAAGGAATAATCAGAAATTTAAGCAGTCGGATCAATAAATCTCCGAAAGGTTCCAGCAGGGACGCCTGACTGCCGAAAAGAAGGCCGGTTATGACGCCGAGCATAAGGGCGGCGGTTATTTTAACGATCAGGGGCGTATCAAGATAGCCCCTCCATACTTTTTTCATCGAATGACTCCTTTGTGTTTGGATTCTATTAATAATCCTACGTGATTACTAGGGATTTACGTTAATAACATACAAGACATATAGAGTGGAGTCAAAAGCACTGTTTCTGTCCTCCCGTGTCGGTTTTGAGCGAAAGAAACAATGATTAAACCAGTTGACATTATTTCCTTAATGCATATAATTTGGTTTAGGGAAACAATTTGTTATTGTAGAAATACGGCAAGGGCAAATTTTTTTAAAGAAAGTTTTGCCCTAAGGAAAAATTAATGGAGGTGGGAAATGTGAAGTGGGTTTCGGTAGTGTTTTTAGGTGTATTGGCGGCAGCGTTGTCCGGTTGTTCGGCTGGAAAGGAGGCCGTCGGAAGCGGAGAAGAAAAGGTCAAGGTAGTGACCACGATCGCCCAAATCGGTGATATGGCAGCCGAGATCGGCGGCGACCACATCGAGGTGGAAAGCTTGATGGGTCCGGGTGATGATCCGCACTTGTACAACGCTGTCCAGGGGGATATCAAGAAATTGGATCAGGCGGATATCATTTTCTACAATGGACTGCATTTAGAAGGACAGATGGGAGAAATTTTTGAAGAAATGCGGCAAAAAAAACCAACCGTTGCTGTTGCGGAGGGGATACCGGAAGATCAGTTCCTGGCCGATCCACAGAATCCAAGCATCATCGATCCCCATGTCTGGTTTGATATTTCTATTTGGAAACAGGCTGCGGAGAAGATCAGGGACGAATTGATGGAAATTGATCCAGATAATGAGAACGTATATAAGCAGAATACGGTGGAATATGTAAAAGATTTAACAGAATTAGAGGACTATGCCCGGGAACGCATAAAGGAAATACCCGAAGAGAGCAGAGTCTTGGTAACAGCGCATGATGCCTTTAACTATTTCGGCAACGCTTTTGGATTCGAAGTGATCGGTCTACAGGGACTCAGCACAGAATCGGACTATGGCTTGACCGATATTCAACGGATTATCGATGTACTGGTGGAACGCAATATCAAAGCGGTCTTCGTGGAGAGCAGCGTTTCCGGGAGATCGATCAATGCAGTGGTCGAAGGTGCCGAAGAAGCGGGACATCAAGTCAGAATCGGCGGGGAACTTTATTCGGATGCCATGGGTGAAGAAGGAACAGTCGAAGGTACCTACCTAGGGATGTACCGGCACAATATCGATACCATTGTGGAATCGTTGAAATGAGGTGGAAACAATGAATGCCCTAACCGTCAACAAGATGACAGTAGTATATGATAAGCAGCCCGCTTTGGAACATGTTTCATTTTCGGTGCCGGAGGGCTCTTTGACCGGGATTATCGGACCGAACGGAGCAGGGAAATCTACGCTGATCAAAGCAGCCCTTCAGTTGATCCCGGCGCGAAGTGGAAGCGTGGAGGTGTTTGGTCAGCCATATAAAACGCAAAAACAGTTGATTGGCTATGTACCACAGCGGAGTGAAGTGGACTGGGACTTTCCTACAAATGCGCTCGATATCGTCTTGATGGGGCGATACCGTCAGATTGGCTGGTTCAAGAGGGCAACTAACAAAGACATTGAGTGGGCGAGAGCTTGTCTTGAGAAAGTCGGAATGGAGGAATTCGCGAAACGGCAAATCAGCCAGTTGTCAGGCGGACAGCAACAGCGGGTATTTCTCGCTCGAGCTCTTGCACAGGATGCCAGCATTTATTTTATGGATGAACCATTTGCCGGAGTGGATGCCGCCACGGAGAAGGCAATCATTCAACTGATGAAAGACTGGAAGCAGCAGGGAAAAACCGTGCTGGTCGTTCACCATGACTTGTCGACCGTGGAGGATTACTTCGACCATGTCTTGCTATTGAACAAGCGGCCGATCGACTGCGGTCCCACACAATCCGTTTTCACGATAGACAATTTGGAAAAAGCATATGGCGGCAGCATCGCCTTCCTGCAAAAAACGACAGCAGCGGGAGGGAGGCAATGATGGATTTCTTCTCGGTGTTCGGGTTCGACGCCAATACGGAATGGGTGCTGACAGGCAGTTTGCTGCTCGGTTTCGCCAGTGGGACCATCGGCAGTTTTGTTTTATTGAAAAAACAAAGCTTGATCAGTGATGCTATGGCACATGCTACTTTACCCGGAGTTTGTCTGGTGTACATTCTTTTCCAAGTGAAGTCGATTCCGTTGTTTTTGATTGGCGCCGCTTTGACGGGATTGTTGGCCACACAGGCGATTCAACTGATCATTAACCGGTCGAGGATCAAAACAGATGCTGCGATCGGGATCACCATATCCGTCTTTTTTGGTTTCGGGATTGTATTGTTGACTTACATCCAACAGCACTTTGGGGGAAGCAAGGCAGGCTTGGATACATTTATCTTCGGTCAGGCAGCTTCCCTGGTCAAAAGTGATGTCCAAGTGATCACGATTGGTTCGCTGATCTTAACGTTGATTGCGGCATTGTTTTTTAAAGAATTCAAAACAGTGGTGTTCGACCCGTCATTCGCAAAAGGAATCGGCCTTCCCGTCCGGTTGCTCGATGGGCTGCTGTTCAGCCTGGTCCTCCTTGTCGTAGTGATCGGAATTCAAATGGTGGGAGTGGTTTTGATTGCTGCACTGTTGATCACACCGCCGCTTGCAGCACGCTATTGGACGGAACAGCTTGGGGTCATGGCGTTTTTAGGGGGAAGCTTTGGCGCGGTTTCCGGTATTTCCGGGGCTGTTTTGAGTACGACCATCGACCATTTGCCGACAGGTCCGATGATGGTATTAAGCGCATCGTCGATTTTTTTCCTTTCCTTTCTGTTCGGCAGTAAAAAAGGAATGTTTACAAGGATGGTGAAGCAGCTGTGAGTTATACATTATGGATCATTCTTACCGGTTGTTTGGTCGGAATCACGTGTGGGATGAGCGGCGTGCTTTTGCTGCTTAAGAAGATGTCGATGATTGCAGATGCCATCAGCCACACCGTACTCCTGGGTATTGTCGGGGCTTTCTTTGTCAGTCAGTCGTTGAACGGACTTCCCATGCTGATCGGTGCGGCGGTGGTAGGGTTGGCAACCGCATTTTTCGTGGAATCGTTGCACCGATCGGGAATCCAATCTGATGCGGCCATCGGAGTTGTGTTTACATCATTTTTTGCGTTGGGTGTTGTGTTAATCTCTTTTATCGGTGACCAAGTGCACCTGGATACGAAACATGCCTTGATGGGAGAAATTGCATTTGTCCCTTGGGATACGTTGCAAATCAATGGAGAGAGCTACGGACCCGTTGCTGTATGGATGTTGGGAATCGTCTTGATTCTGAATCTGACACTGATCGCTGCCTTTTATAAAGAAATGAAAATTTCCACCTTTGACCCGCAATATGCCAAGTTAATCGGAGTACCAGTCGTGCTTGTCCATTACTTGCTGATGGGGATGGTCTCTCTGTCGACTGTTGCTTCGTTTGACAGTGTCGGCGCTATTTTGGTTGTTGCCATGTTGATCGTTCCGGGGGCGACTGCCTATCTGTTGACGGATCGGTTTCTGACGTTGCTGTTGCTGAGCGGCATAGTCGGAATTTTTTCGGCCATCATCGGTTACGGAGCGGCCGTTTATTGGAATGTTTCGATAGCCGGCGCGATGGCAAGTGCAACAGGCCTCTTGTTTATGGTGGCATTTCTTTTCAGTCCGAAGCACGGTTGGTTGATGAAAAAGGTTAAGCAAAGGCGTTTGGCTGCAGGTTCTTAGGAAGTCGTGAGAGGGGTTTCATACCCGTCCCTCTTCGGCAATATCATCCAATTTTTCAACCGGAATGGCATAGACTAACAACCTCCAGGTGCCGAGAAACGAAGGAAACACGCAACCGGGACTTGCTACATGGCGATACATTCAGTAGTATGGGTATAGGAAAAAATTAAGGAAACCTACTGAAATGAGGGTAACAAATGAACAAACAATCCATTTATGGATTAACTTTCGAACAACTGACGTCTTGGCTAACCGAGCATGGCCAGAAAAAGTTCCGTGCCAAGCAGGTTTGGGATTGGTTATATAAAAAACGGGTTACCGCTTTTAAAGATATGAAAAACGTGAATAAGGACTGCATTGAATTGCTGGAGGAACATTTTGTCGTGCAGACATTGAAACAGGCGATCAAGCAGGAATCAAAAGACGGGACGATCAAGTTCCTGTTCGAGCTTCAGGATGGAAACCTGATTGAAACAGTATTGATGCGGTTCAATTATGGACTTTCTGTCTGTGTGACCACGCAGGTTGGCTGTAACATCGGTTGTACGTTCTGTGCCAGCGGCTTGCTTCGAAAGAATCGCGACCTTTCCAGTGGTGAAATTGTCGAGCAAATCATGAATGTCCAGCATCATTTAGATGGGGCAGGCAAGGATGAGAGAGTCAGCCACATTGTCGTGATGGGTATCGGCGAACCATTCGATAACTATACGAACATGATGGACTTCTTCCGTGTAGTCAATGACCAGAAGGGCCTTTCCATCGGTGCGAGACATATCACGGTTTCTACAAGCGGGCTTGCCCACCGGATTTATGACTTTGCGGATGAAGACATTCAAATCAATTTAGCGGTTTCTCTTCATGCGCCGAATAACGAGCTGCGCACGAAAATCATGAAAATCAACAAGGCGTTCCCGCTCGAAAAGCTGATGCCTGCCGTCGATTATTATCTCGAAAAAACGAACCGCAGAATCACGTTCGAGTATATTCTGTTAAGGGATGTCAACGACCATAAGGAAGAGGCACTGGAGCTCGCCAGACTGTTGAAGGACAAACGCCATTTGTCCTATGTCAATCTGATTCCGTACAATCCGGTTGATGAACACAACCAATATCAGCGCAGTACCAAACAGGCCATTCTCGATTTTTATGAAACGTTGATGGACCAGGGGATCAATTGCGGTGTCCGCGTTGAACAAGGTTCCGATATCGATGCCGCCTGCGGACAATTGCGAAGCAAACAAATCAAGAAAGAAAAAGCGAAAGCGACCGTTTAACTAGAACGGAAAGGAAAAACCCGTCGGATTCCGGGAGGCCACTGAAAAACGGAAGGTCTTTGAAAAGTAGAATTTTAAAAAAGCGGTCTGTATGGAATTTAATTTCCATACAGACCGCTTTTTATCTAATATTCCTTCATGAGTTTAACGATTCGTTTCGCATTAGCTTTGAAAATCGCGATCGCACTTTGCATGCGCATGCCTTCGAGACCCGAAGATGAGGCGACCTCCTATCCGTGTCTGTGTTTCAATTCGCTATTCTTCGCTTCAGTCTTATATTGTTCCATCGCCCTGGCTTAAATTCATGGATAATTGACGGTCTAACATCGAATCTCTCCCTATTATGTATTCCTTTCATTGTACAAGAAAAAAGAGTGACTTTCTTTTAGAAATCAAAGAAGATCACTTCTTTTTCGTTTACCCACTGTTGATTCCACGATAAGCGATTCGTGAGAATCAACAACAAACTTTAAAATTTCTTCTAGATTAGAAAGGACTTTTTCAGTGGCCTTGATACCGGCGGGTTTTTCCTTTTCCAAATGTAAAGAGGGGGAGCGGAACGGCTTCATCCGATTGATAAGCTTGAATTGTGGCCGAACCCGGCAAAAAAGCACTTCATCCAGTCGATTAAGCTCAAATGAAGGCAGCGCGCCATCCAAAAAAATCCTTCATCCCGTATCTGAAAGGCTTGAGTAGGTTAAATGCCGTCAAAAATGCTGCCGATCAATCTGCCTATCCCTCTTATCAGCCAAACAACCAAACGGACAGGAAGCATGAAGATTTCCGGAATCCATGTTAATAACTCAAGGGCATCCCATTTCTCCTGACGATTTTCTCTTTTTCTCCGCTTATTTTTTCTCCTCAATGTTCAATCCCTCCAGCCTCTTATGTATCGTGGTTTACTAAAGTATGCTCCCAGAAGCAGTAACGATAATCCTGCCACTATCCCGGAAGCTCCCTGCCCAAGCGCAGTAAATACTATACTGCTTATGGACGCAAGGATGAAAAAGTATTTCATGTTATAATCCACCTCAGAATCGGAACAAATTTTCTTACCTATATAGTAACAGATTTTTCTTGTCCTCTTAGGGATTTTTTTCCTGGTCAACTAAGCATAATTTAGTGCGACTATTTAATTATAATGATTAAAAAATGATAGAAACTTTAAATTGCCTGTTTGTATACACGTTTACCCGGGAAGAAGACAACTGTCCAATCTTTACATAAAGGGAGGAGTTTATTCAATGAGTGAAAACAAAAACCGCAAACAGGAACAATTGGAACAGTTCAAGACGGATGACAAAGGAGAAAAACTGACGACCAATCAGGGTGTCAAAGTATCAGAGGATGAATTTTCTCTGAAGGCGGGCAAACGAGGTCCGACTTTGATGGAAGATTTCCATTTTCGTGAGAAGATGACGCATTTTGACCATGAACGCATTCCAGAACGGATTGTACATGCCCGTGGTTTTGCCGCTCACGGAGAGTTCCAAGTCTATGAATCGATGAAGGAATTCACCAAAGCAGATTTTTTACAGGATCCTTCGAAAAAAACACCCGTATTCGTTCGATTCTCCACGGTTGCCGGATCACGTGGTTCCGGTGAACTGGCCAGGGATGCCCGCGGATTTGCCACGAAATTTTACACGGATGAAGGGAACTACGATTTAGTAGGAAACAATATACCGGTATTTTTCATTCAGGATGCCATGAAGTTTCCGGACTTGATTCATGCAGTTAAACCGGAGCCGCACAATGAAATTCCGCAGGCAGCGACTGCCCATGACACATTCTGGGATTTCGTCGCCAATAACCAGGAGTCGGCTCATATGATTATGTGGGCGATGTCCGACAGAGCCATTCCACGTAGTTTCCGGATGATGGAGGGCTTCGGCGTCCATACTTTCCGTTTCATCAATGCAGAAGGAAAGGCTCACTTCGTCAAGTTCCATTGGAAGCCAGTTTTGGGAACCCACTCAGTGGTATGGGACGAGGCACAGAAAATAAACGGGAAGGACCCTGATTTTCATCGTCGCGATTTATGGGAAGCAATCGAAAATGGCGACTATCCGGAATATGAACTCGGCGTGCAAATGATACCGGAGGAAGAGGAATTCCGTTTCGATTTTGATATATTGGACCCCACCAAGATATGGCCGGAGGAAGACGTTCCGGTGAAGCTGATCGGAAAAATGACGCTGACCCGCAACACGGATAATTATTTTGCGGAAACAGAACAGGTTGCTTTCCATCCGGGCCATGTCGTGCCGGGCATTGATTTCACGAATGATCCCTTGTTACAGGGACGGCTGTTTTCTTACACGGACACGCAGCTGATCCGGCTGGGCGGCCCTAACTTCCATGAGCTGCCGATCAATCGTCCGGTCTGCCCGTTTCACAATAACCAGCGGGACGGTTATGGACGGCAAACGATCAACAAGGGGCGTGTCAGCTACCATAATAACTCCCTTGCTGCCAATACGCCGGAACCGGCGAGTGAAGAGGAAGGCGGGTTCAAGCATTATCAGGAAAAAGTGGATGGATATAAAGTCCAGGCTCGAAGCGACAGCTTCAAAGACCATTTCTCTCAAGCTACGTTGTTTTGGAACAGCATGAGCGAAGCGGAAAAACAACATATGATCCAGGCATTCAGCTTTGAGCTGGGGAAAGTGGAAAGTGAATCCGTACGTCAACAGGTTGTCGATATGTTCGGCAATGTAAGTATGGAACTGGCGACAGAATTTGCGAAAGCGATCGGGGCCAATCCGCCGCAAGGAAAAGATACAGGCGTAACGAAAGCTTCTCCAGCCTTGAGCCAGGAAAACACGAAATTCAAGGCCGATACCCGAAAGATTGCTTTGATCCTCGGCCAAAACTTCAATGGCAAGGAAGTAAAGCCGGTTATCGATGAACTGAAGGGAAAAGGACTGCAAATAGAAGTGATCAGTGATAGCCAGGGTAAGGTGACCGGAGAAGATGGTACCGAGCTGGACGTCGATCATACCTTCCTGACGGCTGATTCCGTATTGTTTGATGCGGTATACGCAGCAGGAGGAGAGGAAAACAAAGAATTTTATAAACAGGCCGCCTATTTCGTGATGGAAGCATTCTCGCACTATAAACCGATCGGCGCGACACATGAAGGCAGAAAGCTATTGGAGGCAGACGGCATGGAAGACAGTCCCGGCGTTGTTTCAAGTGAAGACACAACAAGATTCGCCGAGCAGTTCAGTAAGGCGATTGCCGAGCATCGACATTGGGATAGAGAAGTTTTATAGAATGAAAAGGACATAACCCAGAGGGCCTCACTCCCTCTGGGTTATCATTTTGCTTTGGAAACCTCTTGAAATGCTTCTTTCTCCCGCATCCCGCTGTTAAGGCTGTGCAACACCATTCCGCCAATGACGAGAAAAACTCCGGCGAAAGAAAGCGCGCTTGGCATTGCTGCATGAAGAAAGATGATTTCCCCCATCAAGGCAAACACTACTTCCCCAGATTGTGTGGCCTCGACGCCGGCCAATTTTTGGTTGTCATGTTTAACTAGATTGGTAGCGTAGAAAAATAAACCAGTAGCGATGATGCCGGATGAAACAGCGACGATGAATGTCTGCACAAGCTGGCTGGAAGAAGGGGCGCCGTGCGCTATTGCACCGTAGACGGAAAGAATCAGCCAAAACGGCATGCTGGCGATGGTCATTCCGAGGATGCGTTGAAACGTATTGAGCTCGTTGCCGACGACTTGCATCATTTTCCGGTTTCCTAATGGATAACTGAAAGCGGATAGGAGCAACGGGAGTGTACACAACCAGACACTTGCCAAAGGTACTGCAGAAGCGTGTTCGAGCTGCATCAGAATGACACCGCCGAGTATAAGGACAGAAATGAGGACGCTTTTTACCGGAATCGATTGCTTTATCCCGGTTTGTTTTTCAAGAAAAGGGACGAGCAGGGAGCCGGCAATGATGGTCAGTTGAAAGGTTGCTGCGACCAGCCAGCCCGGACCGTACACAGTGGCAAAAGCGATAGGCGCATAAAAGAAACCGAAGCCGACGGAGCTCCAGACAATCCAGGCTGTCGGCTGTTTTTTCAGATGTACCAACACTGGCCTGATTTTTCCTTGGAAACCGACGATTGCGATTAACATCGGGAGCATGAAGAAGAATCGTAAAGAAGCACTCCATACCCAACTGCCGCCCTCCAGCTCCATTGATCGGTTCAGGATAAAGGTGACAGAGAAAAACAATGCCGCTAATAGTCCAACCACAAACACTCGCATCTGCTAACCTCCAGTAAACTTTCGGATATGCGAACCATTTTACTACAACTTCCAGCAAAATGGGGAAGTTCCTGTGACTTTCTTTCAAAAGGAAAATCAGATAAGATTTTTGCAGGATCAATCGTCGTCTTTTTCCTTCGCAAATCAGCGGGTTTTCTTTTGTGCAGCCAATTATGTACACTGAAAACAGAAGAAGTAAGCGAAAGGGTGGTATAGTGGAGGAAAGCGCAAAAACAAGGTATTTAGAAGTAGTGGAACTCAAACAAGTAGGGGAAGGTATGCGGGTCTGTCTGGATTTTATCGATCGTCTGCAAGAGGAAGAGGGACTTTATATCGGCAATACCGGCCATGGATATCTTAAAGTTTTGTCGGAAAACAGGCAATCGGAGGGTTACCCTCCACGGCCGTTCCGGATCAACTGTGGAGGATTCCACCAATATTTTTATCAGGAAAAGGAAAGTCGATACTTGCAGGAAATAAAGGCAGGAGAATCCCTTGTGGTAAGCAGTCCGCAGGGAAGCCGTTCGATTTCAATCGGACGCGTGAAAATAGAAAGACGTCCGTTGATACGCGTTATTTGTCATGGGGAGGAAGGGAGCATTTCGGCTACTTTGCAGTCTTCTACGAGCGTATATGTAGAGGAGGCGGAAAAAGGTGCCGTTTCTGTTCTCGATTTGAAAAAAGGAGACAGGATCGCCGGGATGATGGATGAGCCAGGCAGGCATCTCGGGAAAAAAATAGATGAATTCATTGAGGAAAGATAAAACTGGCAAGAAAAAACGCTATTATATGTGATAGGGTGAACAAAATGAACGATCGACAAACCGGGCTGTTGAGGTTTCTTCTCACCCGGGAAGACAATTATATCCAAGTAGATACATTGGCGCAGCATTTCGATTGCTCCGAGAAAACGATCCGCAATGATTTAAAACAATTGGAACAATTTTTGTTCGAACATTCCCGGGGGCGTTTAGAAAAAAAGCCCGGCTTAGGGGTGTTCGTGAAGATTGAGGAGTCCGATAAATCACGTCTGTTCGACCGGTTGCAATCAATGCAGCCCATAGTGGAGCGGAAAACGGATAGAGACCGCAGGATGGAAATTGCTTACGAGTTATTGATAAAAGCAAAGCCGCTGACCACAGGAGAGCTTGCCGATAAATACTTTTTGAATAAAGGTACCATTCGCAAAGACTTGGATGCCATTCGTGAATGGTTGAAAAAAATGAATGTTTCCGTCATCTCCAAGCAAAAAGTGGGGCATACCGTCCAAGGCGAGGAGAAAAACATCCGGCTCGCCCTTTCAGAACTGTCGAGGCTCGGCAGCCAAGAGGCGATGCCGATTTCGGCATTTATGGAAACGATGTTTGCCGGTGCCGATATCCGGCTGGTAAAAAAAGAACTCGATGCCTTGCAAGTAAGACATAAGCTTTCCTTTACAGACGAGACGTTCGATCGCCTGACCATTCACGTGCTAGTGATGATAAAACGGGTGAAAACCAGACAGCCGATTTCCGTTTCTTCGAAAGAGAAACAGATGCTGCATGATAAGGAAGAGCTTGAATGGGCAGCTGAATTTCTTGAAAAGATGGCAAGTGCTTTTGCCGTCCGGTTTCCGGAAGACGAAATGTATTATCTCGCTTTTCATATTCTCGGGGCCAAGCTCCGTTATCAAACAGT
This sequence comes from Sediminibacillus terrae, assembly GCF_009602435.1. Lineage (GTDB taxonomy): Bacteria > Bacillota > Bacilli > Bacillales > Amphibacillaceae > Sediminibacillus > Sediminibacillus terrae. Next base: position 401,426 of record NZ_VZDQ01000024.1, on the reverse strand, counting down.
ACCCGGAGGTCAGGCAGATGCTACATGGACAAGCCAGGTGCCGATGGTGAACGAGCTGGTCGACAAGCTGACAGCACGGATGTCCGAAGTGACGATGATCGATTTTGCCGAGGATGACCAACTGAAAGAAGATCTCATTCTGCATCTTTCTTCTACTGTCAACCGGATTACGTACGGATTGCCGGTCAAAAATCCGATGCTTCAGGAAATTAAACAGATGTATCCATATATGTTCGATATGGTGATTTATATCGTGGAGGATATCCATGATCACTTCGATTTTACTTTGCCGGAAGAAGAAGCCGCCTATTTGACGATTCACTTTCAAACATCGATCGAACGGCTGCGTAATCAGCGTGTGGAAAAACTGCAGGCAATCGTAGTCTGCCATATGGGAGTGGGAGTATCCCAGTTGTTGCGGACGAAGCTGGAAGGAAAGTTTCCGGAAATCGAAGTTGTCGATAGTGTCGCGAAATACAACGTAAAACAATACCTTGCCGATCATCCAGTCGACTTTATCGTATCCACTGTACCAGTCGAGAAAACCGGTATCCCGGCGATCCAAATTTCTCCGTTGATGGAGGGACATGAAATAGACAAGCTTGCTTCCTTTATCGGTAAATTGCAGTCTGGATCAGGAAACAAGCAGGCTGTGACTGTACCGGGTTCTCATCTGGCGGAATTGATGGATCCGTCTCTTGTGTTTCTCCAAGTAGAAAGGGAACACCGCTATGAAGTCATCGAGATGCTGGCCAATCGGTTGTCCGAGCAGGGTTATGTCGATAAGAAGTATGCCCACAGGGCGATCAACCGCGAACAGCTTTCCGATACAAATATAGGGGCGGGCATTGCCATTCCGCATGGCAGTCCCGATTTGATCAAAACCCCGGCAATTGCTGCTGCCACGTTAAAAGAGCCGCTGGAGTGGGGCGAAAGCAGAGCTTCACTCGTGTTCATGCTGGCAGTGCCTAATGATCATCCAGCCGTCCGCGAGGTATTCAAAGAGTTGTCTGATCTTACGGAACAGCCTGGCAGAGTGGAACGGTTGTTAGGACAAACCGATGTGCAACAGTTTATTAGCTTTATATAGCTATGGCTTTTTTATATACTGTTATCCAATTTGTGTCCTCCGTTTGAGAAGGCACGGGATAGTTCGGCTCTCACCCCCTGTGGCTTCTGCGGCGGCTGGTCCTGCTTCTTTACTCGCTCTCTGTGCCGGTTATCTGAGTCTGATGTCGCATGTTCGTGCCGATTCTGGCAGTACAGCTGCTCGTCGCCCTCCGCAGTTCCATGAAGGAAAAGGCCGTGGGAATTATTGGCATGGTGACGGGCGAAAAACATCCGTTTTTCCGGAGCGGTGGTAAAAATCAAAACTTTTGGCCTGGGTCAGAAGGGGTATAGTATATGTAAGCGATTACGAAGTCAGGAGGAATCAGGATGAAATTGTTAGCGATTACTTCGTGCCCCAATGGTATTGCCCATACGTACATGGCAGCAGAAAACCTGCAAAAAGCTGCCGATGAATTGGGTGTAGACATCAAAGTGGAAACCCAAGGTTCCATTGGAGTGGAAAATGAATTTAGTGAACAGGACATAGCGGAGGCGGATGGTATCATCATCGCCGCCGACAAAACAGTGGAAAAAGACCGCTTCTCCGGAAAAAAACTGTTGGTGGTAGGTGTACAAGAAGGGATACGCCAGCCCAAGCAGTTGATCAACAAAGTCATCAGCGGAGACGTCCCGGTGTATAAGGGACATAGTGATAGACAAAGTCAGACAAACACGCAGAAAAAGAAGGATAAAGAAAACCCGATCTACCGTCATTTGATGAACGGCGTTTCCTATATGATTCCGTTCATCGTCGTCGGCGGTCTGTTGATTGCAATCTCGTTATCTTTGGGAGGGCAACAGACGCCGGAGGGCATCCAGATACCGGAAGGATCGTTCTGGAAAACGATTGAAAGCATCGGAAGCGCCTCCTTTACCTTCATGGTACCGATCTTGGCCGGCTTCATTGCGTTCAGTATTGCCGATCGTCCCGGTCTGGCACCTGGTATCATCGGTGGTTATATTGCAGCTAACGGAAGTTTTTACAATAGTGAAGCAGGGGCTGGTTTTCTAGGCGGAATCATCGCCGGGTTCCTGGCAGGATATGTTGCGTTATGGATTAAAAAGCTGAAAGTGCCGAAAGCAGTCCAGCCAATCATGCCGATTATCATCATACCGGTTTTTTCAGCACTCATTGTAGGCTTGGCTTTTGTATTCTTTATTGGCGGACCGGTTGCACAAGTATTTGAATCACTGACCTCTTGGCTGGCAGGCATGCAGGGAACCAGTTCCATCCTGTTGGCACTGATTTTGGGGGCAATGATTTCGTTCGATATGGGCGGACCGGTAAATAAGGTGGCATTCTTATTCGGTTCAGCCATGATCGGGGAAGGAAATTATGAAATCATGGGGCCGATTGCAGCAGCAATCGCCATCCCGCCGATCGGGCTTGGTCTGGCTACATTCTTGTTCAAGCAGAAATTTCAAAAAACCGAAATAGAAACAGGTAAGGCTTCATTCACGATGGGATTGTTCGGCATTACGGAAGGTGCAATACCGTTTGCCGCACAAGATCCGTTGCGTGTCATCCCGAGCATCATGGTCGGTTCCATGGCAGGTTCCGTCATCGCAATGCTAGGGAATGTAGGGGACAGGGTTGCCCATGGTGGGCCGATCGTCGGCGTCCTCGGTGCAGTGGACAATGTTATCATGTTTTTCGTGGCAATCATTGTCGGTGCTATTGTGACAGCCCTTATGATCAAGTTGATTAAAAAAGATGTAACAGACCAGCCGGCGCCTGTCGGAAGTGAAGAGGATGTTCATGCAGAAGATGCAGCTGAGCAATTAGCGATGGACAATCAAACGCCTGCTGAAACGGCTGACACGGAAGAGCCTGAGACCGAATCATTGGATGAAATCAACAAACTGACCGATATTACGAGTCCCGAGTTGATCGATATCGATTTACAGGGAAACACGCAGGATGAAGTAATGGATGAGCTGATCGGTAAATTGGACGCCAACGGCTTATTGACGTCAGCGCAAGAACTCAAGCAGAAAATCGTCGAACGGGAACAAGAAAGCACAACGGGAATCGGCATGAACATCGCCATCCCGCACGGAAAATCAAAAGCAGTGAAACGTCCAAGTGTCGTATTCGGGATGAAACCAGACGGTGTAGATTGGAACAGCATGGATGGCACGGCTGCCAAGCTGATTTTCCTGATTGCTGTACCGGAGCAAGCAGAAGGCAATGCCCATTTGAAAATTTTGCAGATGCTGTCCCGCAAACTGATGGATGAAAACTATCGTGAGCAGCTGTTGCAAGTCCAGACAAAAGAAGAAGCATACAAGCTGCTTCAACAGGTGCAATAAGATAGTAGGCATGCCTGCAAAATTCAATATCGTAAGTAACCATGCAATCAACCGAAAACACGCTTGGAAATAAATCCAAGCGTGTTTTTTCAATAAGGGCTTTATGTCCTTTTAATCACTATTAGGTTTAAATGAACCACTTGAATGATTTATTTCGCCTAATTCAATCCTATTTCCATCAGGGTCCAGTAAAACGGCAATAGTACCCCAATCAAATTGTAAAGTCCTATTCAAGAATACAGCGCCACGGTTCTCTAACTTTTTTACTGCAGTAGTTAATGACTCTACATCAAAACGGAGAACAGTGGGATTTTGTTTTCTTTGCTTTTCTTGAAGGGAGCCAATCCCACCTTGCTCTACCATTAAGTAACCATTTGGTAAATCAAAGGTCACCAGTGTTTCTTTTATCTTTCGTATTGGTAATTTTATAACATTCCTATAAAAGTGGATGCATTTTTCGTATTCTTCCACAAACAGTATCAATCCAAATTCTTTAAATTCCATGTGATACTCCCCCAACGAATCTGAATATTTTCTACCAACAGTTTAGCTTAAACGATTTGTTCTGCTAATCTTAAAAGTAGTACCTTCTTCTATAGATTAACACAGTACCATTCCGCTTTAGGTTTTATTTTTATACGAGACAATACTTATCCTTCCATAAAGGGTCAGGTAAAGAAAAAAACGTGAAGGTATAAAAATCTTCACGTTTTCCCCATTTTCACGCCTTATATTTCGCTGTCTGCTCCTTCAATTCCTCTGCAAGGCGGGAAAGTTCCCCGGCGTTTCCGGAAACCTCCTCCATCGCGCTGGTGGATTGCTGGGCAGAAGCGGAAACTTGCTCGATGCCTGCTGCCGATTCTTCTGACACTGCTGCGATTTCCTGGATCGATTCATTCATGTTGTTGCTGTTTTCGGCGATATCGCGAAGGTTTGCGGAAATATCCTGGATTCTTTCCACCATATTTCTGACAGATTGGTCGATGTCGCCAAATGTTTCTCCAGTAGCACCGATTTGACGGGAACCTTCTTCGACTTCTTTATATCCCGATTCCAACGAGGCTGCTACGCTGCTGGATTCATGCTGGATATTTCCGACTATATCCGTAATGTCGCCTACAGAGTTGGAGACTTGTTCTGCCAGCTTGCGCACTTCGTTGGCCACGACAGCAAATCCTTTGCCGTGTTCCCCGGCACGCGCGGCCTCGATTGCTGCGTTCAGTGACAACAGGTTGGTTTGTTCTGCAATATCGTTGATTACATTGATCAGCTTGGATATTTGCTGTGACTGAGCGTCCAGTCCTTGTACTTTTGATACTGCATCTTTGACGATGCCTTCGATGTTTTTCATCTGGCTTACCGATTTTTCCATCATAGAGCTTCCGTTTTGCGTCATCTGCAAGACATCATCAGATGTACCGGCGATTTGCTCGCCATTTTCATGAGCTTGGTTGATTTTGGCCATGAAATCCGTCATCATTTCCGATAATTCGGTAGAACTGTTGGCCTGTGTTTCAGCACCCGAGGTTAATTCCTGCATGGTCGAAGCGATTTGCTGGCTTCCTTCTTTCACTTCTTCTGCTGATCGGTTCAACTGGGAGCTTTGACCGGAAACCGCCGTGGTGGCTTCTGTCACGTTGCGGATAATCGAACGGAGGCTCTCTTTCATCTCATTGATTGATTGGGAAAGCTGTCCGATTTCATTGGTGCTATCATGAGTAAGTTCTACGGATAAGTCACCCTCCTCGACGGTCTTCATTTTTTCCCGTAAGGTTTTTATTGGACGGGTAATTCGACCGGCGATGATCCACGTAAGGAGCGTGGAAAGCAATAAGACTACAAAGATGCTGATGGCGATCGGTATGAGGATAGGCTGGGATTTCTTCGCCAGTTCAGCCTTGTCCACTGTCCCGAGAATGATCCAGTTCAAACGGTCATTCAAGGTGTATCCTGCTGTTTTATCCCCGCCGTCCCATGTGAAATCAACTGCGCCGGAACGTTTGTTTTGCTCGATGATCTGTTGATAAAAGGATTCCCCAGACATATCTTCACCGATATACGCTTCATCCGGATGTACGACGAACTTTCCGGATTTGTCCATGATCGCTGCATAGCCGGAGTCTCCGATTTCCACGGTGCTTATCATATCAAGGACGGATTGCATATTGATATCGATTGATAGTACGCCGACGGCCCCCGTACCAGCTTCCACTGCTTTTGCCGCACTGACAATCAATTCGCCGGTTTCGGCATCAATATATGGCTCTGTCCAAATAACCTCGCCGATGTTTTCGGTTGCTTCCTGGTACCAGGGACGTGTCCTGGGATCATAATCATCCGGCAGGTCCAATGCTGGAGCAGTAAGCATTTCCCCTTCTTTTTCGGTGCCAAGGTAAGCAGTCTGTATCGCTTCATCGGAAGAAGAAATATTCGTCAAGGTTTCCATCAAGTCACTTCGCTGTTCGTCGAAATGCGTCAATTCATTTTGTTCGACATAATGGTTGATGACTTGTTCTTGGCCCTGAAAAAACGTTTCAAAGGATTCGTTCAACACATTTGTCTGGCTTTCGATACTGTTGGTCAATTCATCCGTCGTCAAGGATGCGCTGAAAGTATAGCTGATATAGCCGATTGCACCCCCGGCAGCCAATATCAAGGTGATCAGCGGAATCAGGATCTGCCGCTGCAATGATTTAGAGAAAAAGCGACCCTTTCCTTTTTCTTTTTTTGTTTTGGTTGTCATTGAAATACCCCCGTTGTTGTTAGTATCTGGTCCGCTCTTTTCATTCAAACAGCTACTTTCTTATAGGTACAAAGCAGCGGTTCTACCTTTTTTATCGTCATAATATTCATAATTATTTATACTAATTAGAAAGAAAATTATAGATTCATGCATAGAAGGGGTGCTTGATGATCATGAGAGAGAGGATGCCATTCCTGCTTGTCATATGCGGGGCAGTACTGTGGGGGACGACCGGGACAGCGCAGACCTTCGCCCCGGAAACGGCACACCCAGTGGCTGTGGGAACGATCCGGCTTGCTGTAGGAGGTACAACACTTCTCCTGTTATTGTTGTTATTTGATTGGAAGGCCAGCTCCCTTCGGGGATTTTCGTGGAAGCAGGCGCTGCCTGCCGTGATCAGTATGGCTTGTTATCAGCCGCTGTTCTTTTCTGCGGTGACGATGACCGGCGTAGCCGTGGGAACAGTGACGGCAATAGGCAGTGCCCCTATATTGGCCGGGATTTTGGAAGTGGTTTTTTACCGAAAAAAACAGACGGTCCGATGGGGAATTGCTACGCTGTTGGCAGTTGCGGGATGTATCATGCTGTTTGTTAACTCCGGAACGGTGACTGTCCGGCCGCTGGGAGTACTGTTTGCACTTGGTGCGGGCTTGTCCTTTGCTGTCTACTCTTTGACGAGCAAGCAGCTGATGGAAAACCGATCTGCGTTGTCTGTAACGGCGCTTGTTTTTACTGGTAGTGCACTCTTGTTGGCTCCGTTGCTTTTTTGGTATGATACGTCTTGGCTCGGGCAGTGGCAGGGGATAGCCGTCAGTTTGCACCTCGGTGTGGCTGCAACCAGTGCAGCTTATCTTTTGTTTTCCCTTGGGCTCCGGAGAGTGCACTCGTCCACAGCTGTCACGTTGTCCCTGACAGAACCGCTTACGGCTGCTGTGCTTGGTGTGTTTTTGGTCGGAGAAACCCTGACTGCTTTTTCCTGGTTTGGCATGCTCGTTCTTTTGAGTGGCATGGTTGTTTTGACAAGTGGGAAAAAGCAGCCTGAAAACAGGGAGGGTAATGCAAAAACATTTGTGAAAACTAGTGAATGATTGGCGGCAAATCGATTGTTGTCTCATCTTTCAATGATATGTGCAGCTGCAATTGCTGGTTGATGGTGGCCAGAAAAACCGACTCCGATCCGGAAATGTTTTGTGCGGTTAGTTGCCTTAGCAGCCAGTCTTGATCGACGTCGAATTTTTTCAAAACGGAATGATAAATCTTTCCCTCCATGATGACGGGATAAGCAATAGTGGCTGTTTGCTGTGGGAGACCCATGTCTTCCCGCGTGACAGTGTTTTTACTCGTTTTTTTCAATACACTCAGGGAACCGTTTGCCTCTATCACACCTGTCTCTACTTCCGATATATCAAACACATTTTTTTCCCGGAGCATCTGCAGGACGTTATCGATGGAATAGTGGATTTTCTTCAAGTTTCCTCTTAACAGCTTTCCGTTCTGGATGACGATGGTCGGTTCAAAAGTCACCAGTTTGCCGAATTTGCGACTCGACAATTTCCAACTGGCTACCAGACGTTGAAGTACTGCAATTCCGAGAATTGCTACAACAGTGGGCAAATGCTCGATACCGGGATCGGCGATATCTGCGCCGACCACTGCTCCGATGGTCAACACGATTAAAAAGTCAAATACGGGCAGCTCCCCGATGGCCCGTTTTCCCATGAACAAGGTGATGATCAATAATAACGGCAGGATAGTGGCTATTCGGAACAGGACGAGCAAGACATCCTTTAAAAAATCGGCCATGAATCGTTCACACCTTTTCGGTAAGATTAGTTCGTATTTAAAATGGCTTGCTTATCTTTTCTTTATACAGGAAAGTAGAATGGTTTGGCTTTATCTATCAAGCCAGGTAATGCAAAATAGAAGGATAACCGAAAGCAGGAGGGAAAAGCATGGATACATATAATCAATACGATGCAGTCGGGTTGGCTGAACTGGTAAAACAAAAACAAGCGAAGCCGCAGGAACTTCTGGAGGCTGCTTTTCGACGGTTGGAGGCTGTGAATCCCGCACTCAATGCCGTGATTCGCTCTCGTGAAGACAAGGTTTTCAAAGAAGCGGAACAGCTTGATATAGACTCCCAGCCCTTTGCCGGAGTTCCCATCGCATTGAAGGATATTTCCCAGGCAATGGAGGGAGAACCTTTGACGGCCGGCTCTCGTTTATTGCGCAACAATATGGCAAAAAGAGATTCCAATTTAGTGGCGCGCCTGCGCAAAGCCGGTTTTTTATTTATCGGACAAACCAACACACCTGAATTTGGACTGAAAAATATATCCGAGCCAGAGATATATGGAGCGACAAAGAATCCGTGGAATTTGAACCATTCATCGGGTGGATCGAGCGGCGGGTCGGCAGCGGCTGTCGCATCCGGTGTTGTGCCTGCAGCCGGTGCGAGTGACGGTGGCGGTTCTATCAGAATTCCCGCTTCTTTTACCGGTTTATTCGGTTTAAAACCGACAAGAGGGAGGACTCCGGTCGGTCCGGGGAACGGACGGCAGTGGCAAGGAGCATCGATTGATTTTGCGTTGACCAGATCTGTCCGGGACAGTGCGGCATTGTTGGATTTGCTGCAGACCTTTCAGCAGGAAGCGGCATTTCATATACCACTGTATGATGGCAATTATCTGAGCGACATGCAAAAGCCTTTAAAGAAAAAGTACCGAATAGCTTATACCACAGCGTCGCCGGTGGGAACCCCCGTGAGTAAAGAAGCAGAGACTGCTGTACATAAGGTGGTGAGCTGGCTGGAGGAACAAGGTCATGAAGTCGAAGAAGCGGAAGCTCCCATCGACGGGATAAGGCTGATGGAAAATTACTATATCATGAACAGCGGAGAAATTTCTGCCATGATGGCAGGTATGGAGAGAGCGTTGGACAGGCCGATGACTTTCGATGATATGGAGATCGTCTCCTGGGTGTTGTACCGGGCCGGTCAGAACGTGACGGCGGCTGAATATTCCCGCAGTCTTGCCGAGTGGGATGCAGCAGCTGCTGCTATGGCTGATTTTCACAAAACATACGATTTTTATATCACACCGGCCAATGCACATCCCGCACCGGAAAACGGGGAACTTACCCATGCTGCAGAAGAAATAGAGCAATTGTTGAAGGTGGATAGCGTCAGCAAACGCAGACAGCAGGAGATGGTGTACGAAATGTTCGAACCAAGCTTGACGTACACACCCCATACACAGTTGGCCAATTTGACCGGACAGCCGGCGATGACAGTACCTGTGCATCTGTCTGACAGCGGACTGCCGATGGGGGTCCAGTTCATCGCTCAGAAAGGATGGGAAGTTAATTTACTGCAACTGGCCGGTCAACTGGAAAAATCGGATTTTTGGCTGGATACGAAAGCGGCTGCAATCAATCGTTGATAATATATTTTCTCGTTTAGGATCCTTAGAAAAAAGGGAATTTACCTTCAACAAAGGAGGATCCGAATATGGGAAAATGGATTAAGAGATTGATTAAGTGGGGGCCGATGGTGTATCCTCTCATCCGGAAGTTCAGAAACAGCCGCCGCAATGCGGGTCGATATTAGTGGGAGATAATGAAGAAAAGCACCGTCATCAGGCGGTGCTTTTTTGTCTGGTGAGGTTTTTCTGCAGCTGTTTCACGAGAAACGGAATAGGAAACGGTCACGGAAAAAACTCCTTATTGAAAATAGCTTTTCACTTGCCGCTGAGGCAATTATTAACTGCTCACGAATCGTTCGAATTGGCGTTTTCTTTTGGTTCGAACGAAAACTCGATTTCATCGTACTTACGTTTATATTTAATATGGAAATCGTATCCTTCAAAATACCAGGCATCCGATTCCTCCACAAAGAAACTAATGCCTGACGCTTCTGTGTGAAAAAACGGATTCTTCGGCCGCTCGATTGCAAGTCCAAGAGAAAAACCTCTGTGCAAGCCGCCGTGCCCGCCGTATCTTGCATAAAATCGGACCGCATCTCCTTCTGATAGATCCAGTTCATTTATGTACCATTTTGCTGCAGGTTTAGTTATGGAAATCATGTTTGTGCCTCCTTGTCCCCTTTACTATATCAAAAAAACCCCTGTCTTCACTATATTCGCAATGGTACGACAAAAAATAGACACAAAAAAGCCGGCTCGGCAGCCGGCTTTTCTATTCATTACTTGTAGATCAACACGTTTCCTACTGTTCCGTCATCACTTTCTCCTATAATGCGGAATTTCAGGCCTTCTGTAGGTACAATGCGTCCTGCATCAGGCAATTCTGGATTGCTGTAATCCACACTGTCATCGAACAATGGTCGGCGTTTCGTATGGTTGTCTGTCAACGTGACGCCGAGTGTTTCGGTATAATCAAGGAACATTTTGCTTGATTTGTGCAGGCTGAATGCGGCGTCGTTCAATTGATAGCGTGTATCGGCCACTGTGCCGTCACTCCAATAATTCGTGTGCTGGTCGGCGTCGACTACACCAAGGAATCCTTCGCCGGGATGTATGCCGGTCCAGTTTTCGCTATAGGAATTATCGACATACCATACCATCAGTCCTTCATCGAAGCTCATCAAGCTTGCACCTCGGCGGATATGGGCCAATCCTTCATCCACTCCGTTGTGGGATCTCCACTCGAGCAGATAATAATTTTCTGAATAGAACTTTCCTTCATCCTTCACGAATCCATCGAATGCAAAAGGAGAGTCACTTTCCGCATCGTCTTCAACGACAGCAGTTCCATCTGCAGTAACCGTTATGTCATCCACGTAGAGACCAGGCTGTGCCACTGCAACGTCTGTCCAGTAGTTCAATTCCAGTTCCACTTCCTGTCCGGCATAGCTGGACAAATCAAAGCTGGCGTCCACCCATCCATCGGAATTTCCGGTAATACCGTGTCCAGGGTTTTGTCCGTTTGGATCTTCGGTGGTGGTAAGATTTCCTTCAATCGATTCACCGTTCACTTTTACAGAAGCGTAATCCCAATCAGTTTCAATGTTATACCATGCTTTGAAGTTCAGTTCCGCACTGGATGCCCCTGTTAAGTCGACAGTCAGAGACATGGAATTATTCAAATTGTTGCCGCTGCCGCTGAAATACTCATATTGGCCGCTGAAAGGCTGGTTCACTTCGGTTTCCTTATCGGGAAGATTGATTCTTACGGCATCGTTGTTCGTCCCTTTTGTAACTCCTTCATCGAGCAGGATGCTTGTCCCATTGCTGGTGATATCATCCGCATTCAAGGTCGTTCCGCTCAGCCAGTTCCCGCCATGTTCTGCTTGTAAGTATTCTTTTGCATAAGGACTGAAACCACTAGGTTCCGTACCTGGCACGTCACCTGCCCAGCTGCCGCTCGACATGATCGACCAGTAAGAAACAGGTTCTCCTGCTCCGGTATATTGGGTATCATATTCATCCGGCAAACCAAGATCATGGCCGTATTCGTGTGCGAATACGCCTGCAGCTCCATCTTCTGGTTCGATGGTATAATCATAGGCTGCCAGTTGTCCGCCAAAACGAGGGCTGTCCGAGCTTGCGCCAGGTACGGCGACCAGGTTGCCAAGATTCCAGCGATGCGACCAGATAGCATCGGCTCCCAGGTTGCCTCCGCCAGCCTCTTCACCGACACCGGCATGGATGACCATCAAATGGTCGATAATTCCGTCTGGTTCATCGTAGACGCCGTCTCCGTCATAGTCATCGCGATCCCATTGATCGTACTCTGACAAATCAACGTTAGGATCTTCCGCAGCCTTGCTCAATGCTTCGTACACCAATTCACGTGGACGTGCATCACTGCCATCTGGAGTCGGGTAGTTTCCGCCATAGTAAGCTGCTTCATGATCGGCTGTGTACCAGCCGGCGACCGTTCCGTCCACGGTATAACTTCCGCCGGACTGCTGTTCATAATATTGCTTCATGGACACGAGGTTTTCTCCGTTTGGTCCTTCATAGCCATTTTCTCCAAAAATCATGTCTTGGAAGTGATCATGGGTATAATTTTCATAGAACATATCTGTTTCATCTTCCGTGATCGAACTTTTTTCATAATCCGGAAAATCGATGGCCAGAACCAATACTTTGTCTTCCCGGACAGAGCCGTCATACGATTCTTCGTCGACACTGCCGACTTTATTCTTCTTGGCTATGCCGAGTTTGTTTCCTTTTCCATTCGTCAATGCGTTATTGCTTTTATTTTCATTCAAGATATCCTTCTTGTTTACTTCCTGATCAGGAGTTTCCTCTTTAGGAGCACCTTTTGCTTTAGCCTTCAAGTAACGGTTAAGAACTTCCTGGGCCTCTTCAGCTGTTGCATCCGCAGCAATTTTCCCCTCTTCTTTCAACATCTCGATCAGCTTTTCATCGTTGGCTATTCCCAGATCTGTCGGCGAGCCGACTTGAGCCGTGGGAATCTTGGTACTCAATGTTTCTGCTTGTGCTTTTTGGACCGGTGACAAAGCCCCTGCGGTCAAGGTGCCTAAACCCAGAGCCACCGCCATAGCAGTTGAAACTATTTTTTGTTTGTTCAAAAAACTTCCCTCCCCTGAATTTTCTGAATATTTACATAGTATAAAATACCATATAATTCTAATAGATTGCTATATATAACCGTATGATTTCAAGAAAATGGTAGTATCTACCCGGAATGCCGGGACGGGAATGGGTAAATGGTAGTGTGTTCTTTCATAGAAAGGCAGCAGTTTTGAAAAAATAGGAGATATAGGAGGTTCTCTCGATGTGAAGGATAAAAATTCCGTGATATGGTTGTAGTAGAAAAACTATTTCGATAAGCTATTTTTATAGAGTATGTTAGAAAGGGTCTTTCATGCCTCGGATATGGAGAATCAATCAAACCGCGGGAAACCAAAGGCAGAGTCGGCAGCAATGACGGAAACGGGGGAAGATATTCCGCTGCCAGTGCAAGTGGATAAGGAACAACTTACCAAAGAAAACCATTTCGGACGAAGCACAGCTGACAAAAAGGTTGACATAGAAAACAACGTTGTATCCATCAATAACGAACCAGGAATGGCGATACACAGCGCTCACCAATCCATTGACAATCTGCGGAACGGGGATATTGGTGTGAAAGGGTTGGCAGATGAAAAGGCCGAGGGAGAGTTTGTAACATCTATCGTCCGTAAGGAAATACACACCATCAGAGGATTTGGGTACGCGGAAGATGATATGACCGGAGCATTGGAGCTTCTCGATAGATACGAAGAAAGCGATGAGGCATCAGAAAAAGAAGAGGTCCTCCAAGAGCTTGATGCTATTTTCTATAAGTTAGATAGAAAACATAATGCGTGGGACAATCATAACCAAACAGTTTTACCATAATGGTGAAGGCAAGGGATGGATCCCGGCCTTTTCCTGAAAAAGATTTTGCTTCTTTTGTTACTATATCTTCCTTGCCTAAAGCCCTGTAAAAGCATATAATCCGTATAGACTTGTCGAATTAAAGGAAGTGCTATACGTGATTTCTCGTTTTTTCTCTTATTATCTACCACACCGAAGGTTATTTATCATAGATTTCACCTGTGCCATTATTGTGGCCTTGTTGGAGCTGGCATTTCCGCTGGCAGTCCAAAGGTTCGTCGATAAATTGCTCCCGACCCATAATTGGAATGCCATTGCCTGGGTCAGCTTCGGGTTGTTTGCGTTATATGTGTTAAGTACCTTTTTGCAATATATTGTCAATTACTGGGGACACAAGCTGGGCATCAATATCGAAACCGATATGCGGCGCCAGCTGTTTCAGCATGTGCAAAAGCAATCGTTCCGTTTTTTCGACAATACCAAAACAGGCCATATCATGAGCCGTGTCACCAATGACTTATTCGATATCGGGGAGCTTGCCCATCACGGTCCCGAAGATCTGTTTATTTCGATCATGACATTCACGGGCGCCTTTATCATCATGTTTACGGTCAATATGAAGCTGGCTGTCATCATTTTGATCATTGTTCCGTTCTTGGTCTGGCTGATTTCCTACTGCAATTTTAAAATGAACGATGCCTGGAGAAAGATGTACAAGGAAATCGCGGAGGTCAATGCCAGGGTTGAGGACAGTGTTTCCGGTGTGCGGGTCGTCCAATCCTTTACCAATGAGGATTATGAAATCAGCCGGTTTCAAAAGGATAATCAAAACTTCCGGAAGGCGAAGCTGCGTTCCTATAAAGTGATGTCCTACGGAACGTCCGGAATTTACATGATGACCAGATTTATCACGCTGATTGTTCTGGTCGTCGGCGCTTGGCTCAGTTTTACCGGGGAACTATCCTATGGTCAGCTGGTGGGATTCGTCCTGTACGTCAATGTATTGTTCAAGCCGATTGATAAAGTGAGCGCGCTGATGGAGCTCTATCCGAAGGGAATGGCGGGCTTCAAACGGTTTATCGATTTAATCGATACCATACCTGAGGTGCAAGACAAGCCGGATGCGAAAAGAATCAGTGGATTGAAAGGGAATATCCGATTTGAGGATGTTTCTTTCAGCTATGAGCATTCCAAGCAAGTTTTGACTCATATCGATTTAGCAATTCCGGCGGGGCAAACAGTGGCTTTTGTCGGTCCTTCCGGAGCGGGTAAAACAACGATATGTTCATTGATTCCAAGATTTTACGATGTGGATGAGGGAAGAATCACCGTGGATGACATGGATATCCGGGAACTGCGCAAACAATCGCTGCGTGACCAGATCGGCATCGTTCAACAGGATGTGTTTTTGTTTACCGGCACCTTAAAAGAAAACATCGCTTATGGCAAGCTTGATGCCAGTGACGAGGAAATCGAAGAGGCGGCACGAAAAGCCCATTTGCAGACTTTTATCGAATCCTTGCCGTTGGGTTATGAAACACCTGTTGGGGAGAGAGGCTTAAAGCTATCCGGAGGACAGAAACAGCGGATAGCAATCGCCAGAATGTTTTTGAAAAATCCTCCGATTTTAATATTGGATGAGGCAACTTCTGCTTTGGATACGGAAACAGAGCTGATCATCCAGCAGGCGTTGAATGAACTTGCTGAAGATAGAACGACGTTGATCATTGCGCACCGCCTGGCAACGATCCGCAATGCCGACCGGATTGTCGTCGTCACGGAAAATGGAATCGAAGAAGAAGGAACCCATCAGGAGTTGATGGACAAAGGCGGCGTGTTTGCCGGTCTGAACAAGCATGGTTGAATAGTAGAATGGAAGAGGCAGGGACAAATGGATCGTGGTCAAAACTAATTCGCCCGGTTTTTGAGTTATAAAAAGTAAACCGTTCTAACCTTCCCTTTTAAAAAGAGCAACGCCCACTCCGGCAAGGTACTTCCGCTTTCCGCGGGCGCGGCTTCAGCTCGCGCTCATCCCGCAGGAGTCTGCGTACCTTGCCTTCGTTCATGTAGAATTACTCGCAAACCAGCTATGCATCCACTCTTTATAATGGTTTATAAATCTAAAGATGTAGAGAGAGGGGGTATATTATGAAGCAAACCATTATTTGGCTGGTCGTAGCTGTTATACTTTTCATTATATGGTTTTTAATGAAATAGAATATTATATAATTAACTATTGAAACTCGGTCCTCTAATCGCAAAGGTCCGAGTTTTTTGCATGAAATCTGGAAGTACAGTCTTGCAAGTAACATGAAATTATACTCCGACATCCTAATAGATAAGAAAAAATGCCGGCCTTCATGTCAAGTTTATTCACATATCCGTTTTCTATTGTCAGATTATCTTACATAAACATAGGAATGCTTTTGACAGCCATGTATAATCAGGAATAAGATGTTGACGAATCTAACTAGCGGTGGTGAGTAAATGGAACAGGACACATCTTATAAGGAAAGAAAAGTAATCACCATAGGCGTTGTCAGCGAACTGACCGGTTTGTCTGAAAGGCAGATTCGCTACTATGAAGAACGGAAACTGATATTTCCTGAACGCACCCATCGCGGGAATAGAAAGTATTCCTTTACGGATGTGGAGCAGTTGATCGATATTGCAAACAAGCGGGAAGAGGGCGTCCAAACTTTTGAAATCAGGCAGGAGATGTTAAAAGAAAAACGGAAGGAGGAGGACAAAAAAATCCGCAAAGAACTGATGCGCGGTCAAATCAATGCCCGCTTCGGCGTGCAAAAAGATGGCTGAGGGAATTGCCAGAATCAAACCGTCATAATAGAATCATTATTAACAGAATATTTTAATAACAGGTTCATTTTTTGATTGATTCTTTAAGGCGGGGTGATTCGATGGGTTTGACAGCGAATGACATTGTCCACTTGCCGGTGATGGAAACCTCGGCAGTAAAAACGGGGAAAGAATTGCTTGATGGGAAGCAAGTCGAATGGGTCTCGGTGATTGAAGGCCCGGTGGAGAATTTTGTCCGTAAAAATGAATTTGTCTTAAGCACCGGCATTGGGTGTGAGGAACACCCGGAAAGGCTCGAGCAATTTGTACTCGACGTTATCAAATCCGGCGCTTCTCTATTGGGAATTGCCACGGGGCGCTATGTATTCAATATACCAGACAGGATTATTTCTCTTGCTGCGGAACACCAGTTTATCATCGTGGAAATGCCATGGGAAGTCCGCTTCGGAGATATCCTGCAAAGTGTATTGCAGGAAATCAACAAGGATAAACAAGGACAAAGAAACCAGGCGGAAGAAGTTCGTAAGCAGCTTATCAGCAGTGTCCTGCACGACAAAGGGCTGACTGATATAACGGATCTTGTGTATCGGCATATCCAAATGCCGGTTGCCGTCCAAAACGAGGCTGGTGATATCCGCTGTCACTCTTGTTTCGATGAGGCGGAAGCTGCGTTGTTTGAAATCGGTGTTTCCAATCAGCAAAGCCGTTTTCCTGCCTCGAACGGTATCGTTGATGACCATCCACTTTATCACTATATGGAGCCGGGTTTTCTTCAGGGCCGCCCTTGCTACCGCCTTTCCATCCAGAACAATCATAAAATTCAAGGGTATCTTTTGTTCCAGCCCGAAACAGGCCAACCTTTAACCTGGTTCCTGATGAATGTGCTCGAACATGCTCTTACTGCTTTTGCCCTGCATTTCGCCAAAGAAAATGCGGTGGAAATGGCAGAGATCCGTTTAAAGGATACCTATGTGCTCGATTTGGTCAAAAGCGAGCAGCCAACAGGGTCCCAGTCTGCAAAAGCGGGTCTGCTTGGTTACGACTTATCCCTTCCATACACTTGTCTCGTCGGAAAAATATCCTACAAAAACCAAGTCGATTTCCGGAATGACAATCCGGACAACTCTTCGCTCCAAAGCCTCAATTTCAATCTGCAAAAAGAGATCACCAATGCGGGTGCCGTATTGAACAGAAGGACGATGGCGACCTTTGAGGACGGGGAAGTGATCATTTACCTGGAGGACAGTGAAAACCTGTATTATAAAGCGGCCAATCAATTTCTCGACATTGTGGAAAGACGATTGTATGCTTTCTTGCCGATTCTTGCCATTTCCTGGGGAGCAGGTAAACATGACAACGGGATTGCTTGTTTTAAAGAGAGCTATCAGGAGGCAAAAACGGCGCTGGAAATCGGGAGAAAACAACATGGACCTGGTGGCAGGACTTTTTTTGAAGATACGAAAATCAACCGTTTGTTAATGAATTTTGCAGGCGATGAAGCGATCGTGGAAATAGTCAGCCAAACCGTTTCCCCATTAATCGAATACGATAAAAAACGAAAGACCGATTTAATCCGGACTTTTCTCGCTTACAATCAGCATAAGGGCAATGTCAGTCAGACCGCCCGTTCTTTGAACCTACACAGGCAGTCCTTGCTGCACCGCCTGCGCAATATCGAATCCCTGACACAACTTTCGCTTGTTGATCCGGATGATTTGTTCCTGCTGGAGCTGAGTGTACGGCTTTGGATGATGCAAAAAATAGAGTGAACAATGCCTTCCAGGATGGAAGGTTTTTTCATGGGTTAAAAGGGCATTTTGAAATATCATCTCTGTCTCGGGTCAAAGGAATCCACAGTGAAGGAAGAGAAACGGGAAAAAATCCCTTCATCGAGGCGATAAAAACTCAAAATGAAAAGGAAAAAACTTATTTGATCGGAAGGTCTGCCGCTCTTCCAAAAAGTTGTATAACGTCCTGTTCCCCAACATCATACATCCTGCATATCGCAGTCGGCCTCTCCAATGAATTATCATAATAGTGAGAAAATTAATAACTGAAGGAGGGGTGGGATTGCTTCCCTTTGATATTTTGGAGTACCAGAAACGACTGATGGAGACGAAGCAGCAAATGGAAGCACAGGGTATCGAGGTGCTGCTCATTACCGATCCGGCCAATATGAATTACTTATCCGGTTACGATGCCTGGTCATTTTACGTTCACCAAATGGTTGTGATTATACTGGACCAGCCCCAGCCGTTATGGATCGGAAGGCATATGGATGCAGCCGGAGCCAAATCAGGAACATGGCTTTATGATGAAAATGTCATTGACTACCCGGATTATTACGTTCATTCCACCACACATCATCCCATGGCCTTCATTGCGGATATACTGAAACAAATCGGGCAGGGCAACCGCCGCATCGGGGTGGAAATGGATAACTATTATTTTACTGCCAAGGCGTTTTCCCAGCTGGTGAGGCATTTACCGGATGCAGTTTTCCAAGACGCAGACTTGCTGGTCAATCATATCCGGCTGATTAAGTCGGATCAGGAAATCGAATATATGCGCCGTGCGGGAAAAATTGTGGAACAGGCGATGACCAAAGGGATTACAACGGTTAAACCTGGTGGCAGGCAGTGCGACACTGCTGCCGAACTTTATTACCATATGGTAGCAGGTACCGAGCAGTATGGCGGTGATTATCCGGCTATCGTGCCATTTCTTCCGACAGGTGAAAATACGGCCGTCCCTCATCTGACCTGGTCGGATGATCGCTTTCAGGAGGGAGAGACGGTCAGCATAGAAATAGCTGGCTGCTATAAACGATACCACGTACCGTTGGCGAGGACGGTTGCCATTGGTAAGCCAAACGAAAAAATCCTTACAACCGCATCCTATGTGACAGAAGGCCTGAGTGAAGTTCTGCAAAGAATAGCTCCAGGCATGACGTGCGAAGAAGTAAACGGGATATGGAAGCAATCGATACAGCGGCATGGCATCGTGAAAGAAGCAAGGCTCGGTTATTCGGTCGGATTGAACTATCCGCCGGACTGGGGAGAGCATACGGCGAGTCTTCGCAGTGGCGACAAGACGATTTTACAGCCTAATATGACGTTTCATCTGATACCTGCACTGTGGTTGGAACATTTCGGGATAGAAATAAGCGAAACCATCCGGATCACCGAAACCGGCTGTGAGACGTTTACCAACTATCCAAGGGAAGTGATCATACGGGATTCCGTGTTTCTCAATCCTTCAGACGGTAAAATCAGTTAAACTTTAAATCAAAAAAAGGAGGAGTCGTGATGACAGATATCAGGAAAGGGACACAGGCGATATGGGCAGGGGAAAAGGAATCGCTGGCTTTTGGTGCAACGCAAGTTCCTGTCGTTCATAGTGTATCGTTTGGTTACGATGATATGGATGAATGGTACGAGGTGGCGGTTGGCAACAAGCCGGGACATATATACGGCAGGAACACGAATCCGACCGTCCAAGCATTCGAGGAAAAAATCCGCTGTCTGGAAAATGCAGAAGCCGCTACCAGCTTCTCGACCGGCATGGCTGCCATCAGCAATACGTTGGGAACTTTTCTCAGTCCGGGAGACAGAGTTGTGTCCATCAAGGATACGTATGGCGGCACCAATAAAATTTTCACGGAATTCCTTCCCCGTCAGCAAGTCGAGGTGATCCTTTGTGAAACGGGCGACCATGAAGCCATCGAAAAGGAGGTGGCGAAAGGCTGCAAGGTATTGTACTTGGAAACGCCGACCAATCCGACAGTGAAAATAACCGATATTGAAAGAATGGCGACGGCGGGTAAGCAAGCAGGGGCGCTGGTCATTGTTGACAATACGTTCGCCACGCCGATCAACCAGCAGCCGCTGGAGCTTGGAGCGGATTTGGTCATCCATAGTGCGACGAAGTTCCTGGGAGGCCACGCCGATGCACTCGGTGGTGCACTTTGCGGCAGCAAAAAACTTGTCGGCCAAGTGTACCACTATCGGGAAATCAACGGGGCTACGCTCGATCCGATGGCAGCATACCTGCTGCTTCGCGGGATGAAAACGTTGAAGCTGCGCATCGATAGGCAATGTGAAAATGCCATGGCTGTCGCCAAGTATCTGAAAACAAAAGATATTGTAGAGTCTGTTTACTACCCTGGTCTAGAAGACCATCCGGGACATGAAATTGCTTCACGGCAAATGGAACGATACGGGGGAATGCTCAGCTTCGCCGTTAAAGGCGGTGTGGATACCGTACGACACTTGCTGCCAAAATTGAAATACGCCAATCGGGCGGCCAACCTTGGTTCAGTGGAAACGATCGTAGGCCCTTCCAGAACGACTAGTCATGTCGAGTGCACCCCAGAAGAGCGGGCGGCCATGGGGATTCCGGAAGGATTGATCCGCTACTCTGCCGGCATTGAGGATATAGAAGATTTACTGGAAGACCTGGAGCAGGCTTTCCGTTCTATACCCGAAGAGGTATTGGTGAACAGTTGAGGGAGAGGTGGGCAGGAATGCCTGATTATGAGGAGAAACTTAAAGAACGGGCGGCAGGGATAAAGCAGGAACTAATCGAATGGCGGCGTTATTTGCATCAATTTCCGGAACTTAGTTTTCAGGAAGAGAGGACGAGTGCGTTTGTGGCTGCCCGTTTGGAAGAACTGCAAGGAATCGAAATACAAAAAGGAATTGCCGGTTACGGGATTGTGGCCGTATTGAAAAATGGAGCCGGTCCCGTCCTCGCTTTACGTGCTGACATGGATGCATTGCCGATTCAGGAAACAACCGGACTTCCTTTCGCTTCGGCTATTGATGGCGTGATGCATGCATGCGGTCATGACGCACATACGGCAATTTTGCTCGGCGCTGCGCGACTGCTTACGGAAGATTTTCATGCTGGATTGCTTCCCAATGGAACGATCAAATTCCTGTTTCAACCTGCAGAGGAAGATACCGATGACCATGGCTTGACCGGTGCACCTTACTTTCTGGAGGCGGGAGTGCTCGAAGATGTAGAGGGCGCCCTTGCTCTTCATATGTGTCCTTGGCGAAATACAGGGGACCTGCAAGTGAATGCTGGACCGAGCATGGCCAGTGTTGATAACTTTTTCCTGACAATCCAAGGAAATGGCGGGCATGCCGGCTACCCGCACCAGACAATCGACCCGGTGTGGATTGCGACTAGTGTGCTGCAAGGACTATATGGATTGATCAGCCGAAGAATCGATCCGCTCGGAGTTGCCGCCGTTAGTGTAGGAAGTATAAGTGGCGGGACTGCTTTTAATGTCATTCCCGATCAGGTGACGATCAAGGGGACGGTGCGGGCCTATACAGAAAGGATAAGGCGACAGCTTGTCGAGGAGTTGGAGGCCGTTGCCGCTTCTGCACGGCTTTTTGGTGGCTCTTATCAGTTGCATATTGAAAACGGTGAGCCGGCTCTGTCCAATGATGGAAAACTGGTGGAGTTATGGAAGGAAACTGCTCAGACTCTTTTCCCTGATCAAGAAATTTATGAAGCCCCTTATGGCATGGGAGGGGAAGATTTCAGTCACATTGCGAGTGAGTTGCCCAGTGCCATGGCGTTCTTGGGATGCGGATGGAAGGACAAGGAAAACTTTCCTCTTCACAGTCCCAACTTCACCTTGAATGAAGAGGTGCTGCCGCTTGGTGTTGCATTATTAACCGGAGCGACTCACAAATTTTTACAAAGGCAGCTATGAAAAGTGAGGGTCGGGACATAACATACATTCACTTGGAAAAAACATTTATCAGATAGCGGTAGTACTCCGCCTGCTATTTCAGTTCATTTTTCGTTATACGAATAATTACAACAGAAAAACCGAACAAGTTCGAATGCTGGGGGTTTTCGAATGATTGTCCGGTTTTTCTGTTTTGGGTGTGCGCCTTTGTCTTAGTCGTTTTTAATGTTTAGCTGTTCTGGACTCTGCGCAGTAACTCATGCGCTTTATCTCCGGCAAGGGCAGCCAAGTTCTCCCATGTTTCATCCCTTTTCAAATCAAGCTCGACGATCTTTTTTGCTAAGTCCACTGCCTCCTGATCAATCATGGATCGATACTCCTTTTCGCCTGGTATTTTTCTCTGCAGCTTTTCTGGTCAATTGGGAAACAGCTGCAACATCCGCATACTCATCCGCCAGTTCACTGATCGTTTTTTGATAGATGTCCCGGTCATCGATACTGATTAGTCCTTCAACTACCAACTGTTGGATCATTGCCCGCTTTTGTTTGTCGACCGCTTCTCTCAAAAAAGCCATTTCAGCGCTCCTTCGTCGTTAATATATCCTTATTTTAAAAGATGCTGTTCGAACTGACAGCAGTTCGGTGAGAAAACCTTACATGGTTTCTGATCCTCGATAGGTTTTGTGTATTCTTTCCCACTGCCAAGCCATGCTTCATGATTTTCTGTTATCACCGTGATAAGATGAGGAGAAAGACGAGCTAAGGGAGTCTTACTATTGAGCAGACAACAAGATTTTACGGAAGGTAACATAGTGAAACAGATGCTGGCGTTTTCGGCTCCGATCATTTTCACCAACCTGCTGCAGGTTTCGTATCAGTTTACGGACAGTTTGTGGGTGGGAAACTTGCTCGGTGGAAATGCGTTAGGCGCGGTCGCCGTTTCCAGTACGGTCATCTTTACTATCTTATCTTTTATTATCGGAATAAATAATGCCACTCTGACGATTCTGTCCCAGCAAAAAGGAAAAGACAATGAAGAGGGATTGAAGCGTTATCTCAATGCTTTTGTTGTAGTGCTGACGGCCATGGCCATTTTCCTGGGAATCGTAGGTTTCCTTTTCGCCGAGACAATATTGGGTTTGCTCGGCACTCCGGAGGCCATGATGGGAGAAGCAGTCACATACTTGCGGATCAATGCGCTCGGTATCCTTTTCTTATTGGGGTATAACTTCATTGGCACCGTACTGCGAGCGGTTGGAGACAGCCGGACTCCGCTTCGATTCGTCACGATTGCAGTAGTCTTGAATATTTTTTTGGATCCACTGTTGATCAGCGGGTTTGGATTAGGAGTGGATGGGGCTGCTTATGCAACCATTCTGTCCCAGGGAAGCGCTTTTTTATATGGCATTTATTATGTACGTAAGCATCAACTCGTGCCATTCACTGTCCCTAAACTGCCAAAACGGGAAGAAGTACTGTTGATATTGAATCTTGGCGTACCTTCGGGATTGCAGATGTCGGTCATATCTGCTGGAGTGGCGGCGATCATGAGTGTGGTGACATCTCATGGAGAAGCGGTGGTCGCAGGCTTCAGCGCTGCTCAGCGCCTGGACAGTGTCATCATGCTTCCTGCCCAAGCGTTGGAACGGCTGTCAACAGCATGGCCGGACAAAACATCGGCGTACGCAAATGGGACCGGGTTAGCAAAATTACAACATACGGGCTGTTGTATAACTTGGGAATCATGCTTCTGTTGGCCCTGTTGCTGGTGATAATGGCTGAAGTCGCTATCAAATTGTTTATTCAGGAGCCAGGACCGGTGCAATTCGGCAGTCACTATTTACGCATCGTTGCTTTCTTTTATCCTTTTTTGGGAATCAATTTTATCCTGAATGGAACGGTACGTGCAGCAGGGGCCATGTATCAGGTGCTTATCCTGAATATTATCTCTTTCTGGGTGTTGCGTTATCCGCTGACCTACTTATGTTCGGAACTACTAGGGGAAACCGGTATCGCCTTTGGAATGGGTATAAGTTTCGTTATCAGCAGCTTGTTTGCTTTCCTTTATTACCGCTATGGAAAATGGCGGGAGAAAAAACTGTTCCAGAATAAGGAAGACAGTCAAAAGACGAGGGAGAATAGGGATGAAAATTGAGCAATCGCAATTTACAGAACGAGACATGAGCAAGCTGGTCAAGGGAGCGGTAGTTCCACGTCCGATTGCCTGGGTGTCGACAAACAATGAAGAAGGCATCCCCAATTTGGCACCTTTCAGCTTTTTCACCGTGGCTTCCATGGACCCGATCACCCTTTGTTTTTCTGTCGGTGGATCAGGAAGAGTAAAGGACACGCTGGAAAATGTCCGGACTACAAAAGCATTTGTCGTCAACATTGTCAATGAACAGCTTGCCAATCAAATGCATGAAACAAGCAAAGCACATCCTCCTGAAACGGACGAATTCTCGATAACCGGCCTTGCAGCCGTTCCGGGTGAGAAGGTAAGTCCTCCGCGCGTTGTAGTTGCTCCTGTTCAAATGGAATGTGAGCTCGATCGTATCATCGATATCGGAAGCAACAGTCTCGTGCTGGGCAGGCTGGTTTGTTTCCATATCCAGGATGAAGTATATATGGAAAAAGATAAAGTGGATCCGGAAGCATTAAAGGTGATTGGGCGTATGGCGGGTGATTATACGCATATCGATGATTTCTTTGTGCTTCCCGGACGGAAGGGCGCTTCTCGTGATTCACATGAAACAACATGAAGATGCCGTTCACAATGTGAAGAAAAAAACGTAATATGCAAACAGAAAAAAGAAACCCAGGTCCCTTCATGGCACCTGGGTTTTCATTACTGATCATTTGCGGTTGTCGGCAAAAACCGCCATGGCATCCCGCATGAATATGGCAAGGCCCGGTCCGAACCGGTCGATGTTTTTCGTGAACCGCTCATCGTCGACATACATTTGGCCCAGCCCCTTGAAGGCATCGGGCGAATAGCTGCCCATCCTGTTCAACAAATGGAACCAGTCTCCAATAGCAGTCTGTGCTTCATCTGATGCAGGGTCTTGGTGGCGTAAGCCGGCAAGGCACCGGTAAATCTTATTCATTTCTTCACCCAGAGCCTGCTGCTCTTCTTTCGTCATGTTTCCGATTTTTTGCTTCGAGTCATCGACGGCCTTATTTCCCCATCGATCCCGTGCTTCTTGCTCATAAGGGTTTTGGCTGAAATCAAACCCGGCAAACTTTTCTTCATTCGTCATTTCAATCTCTCCTTTTGCTGATTGAATTGTCTGTGCGACCAATGCAATCATGTTATCGAGCCGGCGCCTTTTTTCCAGCAGCATGCTATGCTGGGTCTCCAGGGCTTCTTGGCGGTTGAAGGAAGGGGCGTTTACTATTTCACTGATCCGCTTTAAAGAAAATCCGAGTTCCTTATAAAAGAGAATTTGTTGGAGCTGCTCTAAATCCTTGTCGGAATAGATTCTGTACCCTCCGGAAGATATGTCAGATGGAGGCAGCAATCCGATTTCATCATAATGATGGAGTGTGCGCACACTGATTCCGACTAGATCGGCGACTTGTTTTACTGTCATTCCCATGGCTTAAAACCTCCCTTCCTTTGTAACGATAAGCTATCACGTAACGTGAGAGTCAACCGGTTTTTTATTTTTTTAATCAAAAAGCCATAAAGGGCTTGTTAAGGTAAAAGAAGATTTTTAGAAAGTGGGGTTCCAAAAATATCCACCTGCGGAGTAAAGAAATCCACTGAAATTACAAGACTTAAAGACGATGGGTATATTACAGTACAAAAGCAATTTATTGACCTCTATTACGAGGTCTCTTTTTATGCACTCCGCAACATCTCAACCGTTGTGTAGTTAGACATTTGACACGCTGAAATAGGCATTTGTTCTACTCGTTTATCAAATGCTAAATTCTTTCCTATTTCAAGCCAACCAGTAAGGAATCAAAATTTCACTGCTGTCTTTTTCTTTTTGGCGTCTTTGTGATTGTCTTCACTAAAAGTAACGATGCAATATTAAAGAAAACCAGCTACTGATCCAAGCAGGATTAGTGGCTTTTTATGTGGAAGTAAAGGTAAGCACAAAATCGGAGGAAGTTATGGGATATATTATGGATTTAAGGAAAATAGTGGGTAGTCGCCCTTTAATTATGACTGGTGCCTGTGTAATTCTTGTAAATGAAAATGGTGAGTTATTATTACAACTTCGTAAGGACAATCATTGTTGGGGATTAGCTGGAGGCTCGTTAGAGATTGGAGAAACGTTAGAAGAAGTAGCTAAAAGGGAATTATTTGAAGAGACTGGTTTGACAGCAAATCAATTAATTTTATTCAATGTCTTTTCAGGACAAGATTTTTACTATAAATATCCTCATGGAGATGAAGTATATAATGTGGTGACAGCTTACATATGCAGGGACTATGAGGGAGGATTAAGAAGAGAAGAAAATGAAGTTCAAGAATTAAAGTTTTTTAATTTGACTGAACTTCCTTCTAATATTAGTCCGCCTGATTTACCAATAATAAATGCATATAAACATAAGACTTGCTAATCGTTCATCACGTACCTTTTATGGATTCAGGAAAACTAGGCAAGAATAAGGTTTTTTCTACTGTGCTAATGGAGGTGTTTCTGGAATACAGACTTCCTGTAAAAACTTTAAAAGTCCATTCTCAAATTAAATCGGGAATCGATTTAAAGTCTTTCTGTATGATTTTTAATCGTTGAAACTATTTCTTCAAACGTGAATTTATGATTAACAACATCAACTATGAAATCTTGTTCTTCTTCAATTCCCATCGTCCAAAGATGATGGTTTATTTTCAGGAAAACAATTAATGAAGCTAAAGCCGTTCGTTTATTCGCATTATGAAAAGCGTGGTTTTTTGCAATTGATTCGAAAAGTGCAGCTGCTTTTTCATAAATTGTAGGATAAGCGTCACTACCAAACACTGATTGTTTAGGACGATTTAAAGCTGAGTCAAGTAATTTTGGATCTTTAACTCCAGTTGGCTCAGCAGGGGAATATAGTCGAATTTGAACGGTATTAATAGCGATAACTTGATTTGTCGTTAAATAAATGACTTCACACATCATCTATCTACTAACCCTTTAAATGCCTTGTCATGCTCTTTTATGACGTCATTTAAAACATCCATGAATTCAGCATCAACGCCTTCAGGAAGTGTTATCTGTTCTTTTTTTCTCAACACAATTTTTCCATCTTTAACTTCAACTTGGATATCATCTCCCTGGGCTAAACCAACTTGTTTAAGTAATTCAGTGGGGAGGGTAATGCCAAGACTATTTCCAATCTTAGTAACTTTTCTATCGAATTGTTCCAAAAGATCACATCCTTGTTATAATTGTTATAACTATTATAACACATAAAAGCGTGTTAGAAAAAATATGATAATATGTGAATTGGTAGTTGGCGATGATTATAAAAAGGGGATTATATGGATATAAAAAAACTTCGTTATTTAATTGCTTTGATATCTTATCCAGTAATCATATGAAGCTTTGAGTCTCTCTGATCAGGTACCAGGATGCCGAAAATGACATTCTTTATTCCCGGCTATGGAAAAGCAGTCCGTTGTCATTGTTTTTCGTCAGTATTTGCTCTTATAATACCAATATAAGCTGATTACGGAGAAGATGGATATGGATGTAAAATCAACACCGCCAAGTATTACGAGTGTCTGCCTGCTGGCAGGGAAAATCATGCTGCAAAGCGGGGCAGAAACACACCGCGTCGAGGATACCATGCAGCGGATTGCTGCTTCATTCGGAAAGACTGCCTCTCAAAGCTATGTAACTCCCACAGGCATTATCTTTTCCATAGACGGAACGGACCCGACCAATTTCATGCGGATTTCCGAACGCTCGACGGACTTGCATAAAATAGCCATTGTCAACAGTATATCGCGGCAGGTTACAAACGGCGAGCTTTCCATGGCGGAAGCAAATGATCAGCTGAAACAAACCGATTTGGACAGTTATAGCTTTTCGCTCTTCTTCCAAGTGATTGCAGCGGCACTGGTAAGCGGCTGCTTTGCAATCATGTTTGATGGGAGCTGGCTTGATTTTGTACCGGCGATGTTGGCCGGTGCTGCCGGCTATTTGGCAATGGAAAGATTTCATGATTGGGTGGAAATCCGCTTTTTTGCTGAGTTTCTGGCATCTGTGATTATCGGTCTGTTGTCCCTTCTGTTTATTCACCTCCAGCTTGGCGCTGAAATGGATAAAATAATCATTGGGGCTGTCATGCCGCTGGTACCAGGTTTATTGATCACCAACGCTGTCCGCGATTTGATGGCCGGGCATCTCGTTGCCGGCTTATCCAAAGGTGCAGAGGCGCTGCTGACAGCATGTGCCATCGGTGCTGGGATCGCTGTCGGAATTTCATTTGTTTGATAGAAAGGTTTGGATGGTATGGGAGAACAGCTGATCACCAGCTTTATAGCAGCCGCCGGCTTCGGCGTGCTTTTCAACGCACCCCGCAAAGCATTGATACAATGCGGATTGGTCGGGATGCTTGGCTGGGTACTGTATTATGGATTGGCATCCGAGGGGACCGATGCAGTCCCGGCAACACTAGCAGGTGCATTTTTGGTCGGCGGGTTAAGCAAAGTATGTGCAAAATATTATAAAACACCTGTAATCATTTTCAACGTTTCTGGCATCATTCCGCTGGTACCAGGTGGACTGGCTTATGACGCCATGCGCAATCTCGTGGAGAATGACTATAATGCAGGGGTCCAACTGGCTGCAAAAGCGGGATTGATTTCAGGAGCGATTGCCATTGGGCTTGTGTTTTCTGAAGTAATCAACCAGGTGATAAAAAAAGCAGGCAGGAAACGGAAGGCGAAGTAGAAGGAAATATGATCCGAAAGAGGAGGAAATGAAATGTTACATAAGCAGTTGCAAGCATTTCCAGATGGGTTTTTATGGGGAGCTGCTTCGGCAGCCTATCAAATCGAAGGGGCATGGAACGAAGAAGGTAAATCTCCATCGATATGGGACGAGTTCGTCCGGATACCTGGCAAAACATATAAGGGTACCAATGGTGATGTGGCAGTAGACCATTATCATCGCTGGCGGGAAGATGTCCGATTAATGGCGGAGATGGGCTTGAAATCTTATCGTTTCTCCGTTTCCTGGCCACGGGTCATAAAGGACGGACACGGGGAAGTAAACGAGCAGGGTCTCGATTTTTATGATCAGCTGGTCGATGAACTGCTCAAACACGACATTGAACCGATCGTCACGTTGTATCACTGGGATTTGCCGCAGGCGCTCCAGGATCAATACGGCGGATGGGAATCACGACAGGTGATTGATGACTTCTACCGATACAGTGTCACGTTGTTCAAGCGGCTTGGTGATCGGGTAAAGTATTGGGTCAGTCTCAATGAGCAAAATGTTTTCATCAGTTTGGGTTATCAGCTCGCCTTGCATCCCCCCGGCGTCCAGGATCGGAAGCGGATGTATCAGGCAAACCATCATGCCAGTCTTGCCAATGCCAAGGTGATTTCCGACTTCCATAAATATGTGCCGAACGGCAAGATAGGACCGAGTTTCGCGTACAGCCCTGCCTATGCTTATTCTTCCAAACCGGAGGATGTGTTGGCAGCTGAGAATGCCGAGGAGTTCTTAAGCCACTGGTGGATGGATGTGTACGCTTGGGGGAAATACCCTAAGGCAGCATGGGACTATTTGGAGCGGAACGGATTGGCCCCTGAAATGGAAGACGGCGATTTGGAACTGCTGGCACAAGGAAAGCCCGACTTCATGGGGGTCAATTATTACCGGACGACTACATATGAACACAATCCTCTGGAAGGGGGAGTAGGTTCCGGTGGAATGAACACGTCAGGAAAAAAGGGCACGACACCGGAAACAGGTATTCCTGGATTGTACAAAACCAAGAAAAATCCGAACCTGGAAGCGACCAATTGGGATTGGGAGATCGATCCTGTCGGCCTGCGGATCGGTATGCGCCGGATTACAAGCCGGTACGGACTTCCGATTTTGATAAGCGAAAACGGACTGGGTGAGTTCGATCAATTAGAGGATAATGACGTCATCAAGGATGATTATCGGATAGACTATATAAAAAGTCATTTGCAGCAGTGTCAGCAGGCGATAACGGACGGGGTGGATTTGCTCGGATACTGTGTCTGGTCGTTCACCGATTTGCTGAGCTGGCTGAACGGCTATCAGAAACGGTACGGCTTCGTTTATGTCAATCGCGACGAAGAAGGGGAAAAAGATTTACGACGGATCAGGAAAAACAGCTTTTTCTGGTACCAGCAAGTGATTTCTGAAAATGGTGGCACAATCAATAAGGAATAAAACTGTAAAGGGATCTGAAAAAGGTCCCTTTTCTTATGTAGGGGGGAGAATGGTGGAATTCTTTGGAGTCCTTATCCCGATTTTTGGAGTGTTCGCTCTTGGTTTCATCGGGCAGAAAGTATGGAAGTTCGAGTTAAAGCCTGTTTCGACCATTGCCATTTATCTAATGTCACCTTTTTTGGCTTTTCGGACGTTTTATCAGAATGAAATTACGCTGGATTATGTTTATTTGAGCATTTATTTAGTCGTGTTATGTGCGGTATCCATTGTGATTTGCTATCTTCTTGCTTGGCTCAATCGTTGGGATAAAAATACGACCAGTGGCTTTATCCTTGCCTCTGCGTTTATGAATAACGGGAATTACGGAGCGCCGTTGATATTGCTTCTTTTCGGGGAGGAAGGTTTTCATTACGCGGTAATTTTGATGGTTTTGCAGCAGTTGATCATGTGTACGGCAGGCATTTACTATGCTGCCAAGGGCAGTGATCAGGGCGGACAGTCATTTTCCCCTTTGAAGGAAGTGGTCAAAGTACCGATTGTCTATGGCGCGATATTGGGGCTGCTGTCGAATGGATTGCAAATCGGAATCGGAGACCAAGTGATGTCGGCAGTCAGCATGGTGGCCGATGCAACAATTCCGACTGTAATGATTGTTTTGGGGATGCAGCTTGCCAGTATTTCCTTGAAACAATTGGATTATCGAAAGTTGGGTGCTTCACTGTCGATCAAACTGCTTCTTGCCCCGGTCATAGCGTTCGCGATTGCATTCTTTTTACCGGTCGACAATATGGTCAAAGCGATCATGATATTGACGGCAGCTACTCCGACGGCAGCGAACACCACGATTTATGCCCTGCAATTCCAAACAAAACCTGGATTCGTATCAAGTGCTACGCTGCTCAGTACATTGCTGAGCATCATCACGATTCCATTGTTAATGTTTCTTGTTCTTTAACTGCACAACAGGAACGTTTCTCTTTGTTAAAAACTAACAGCCGTGAAACTACAGCTTCTGTTTACACTAATGACAACAACTCGTGATGAATGGAGGCGGAATAGTGGCTTACGATTGTATCATTATCGGTGGCGGAATCGCCGGGCTGCAGGCGGCTATTCAGTTGGGCCGTTACCGTGACAATGTTCTGGTTTTCGATGCCGCAGACGGCCGGTCCAGTCTTTGCCGCTGTTATCATAATATTCTTGGCTGGCCAGAAGGGATAAGCGGTGCCACCTTGCGCCGTACCGGTCGGCTACAGGCCGAAGAGCTCGGAGTAAACTTTATTGAAGAAACCGTAGAGCAGGTCAACAAGCAGGACCAGTTATTTTCTGTTGCTACTAGTAACAGTAATCACGAAACAAAGACGATTTTGATTGCAACGGGGATCAAGGACCATTTGCCGGAACTTGAACAATTGCTGCCTTGTCTCGGTATTAGCGTTTATATTTGCCCTGATTGCGACGGGTATGAAGTGCTGGATAAAAAGGTGGTTGTCATTGGCTCCGGCAATGCGGCGGCAGGAATGGCGCTCGCATTGACCAATTGGACCAGCCAAATCCAGTTGATCAATCATGGACGACAGCCGATTGAAGAGGAGATGCAAAGCAAACTTGATTCCCGAGGTATTAAACCGATTGACCAATCGATTGTTGAATTGAAGGCCGATGGATATCAAATCAGAGGCGTGAAGCTCGAGGACGGCAGCAATCTGGAAACGAATCATGCCTTTGTAGCAATGGGCGGTAATGAAGTACGATCCCAGCTCGCCGAGCAGTTGGGCGTCGAATTATACAAAAACAAGCACATTCTTGTAGACCCCAGAACCAAGATGACGAATGTCGAAAACGTCTTTGCTGCCGGAGATATCGTCGCCCACTCGGAACAAGTAACCATCGCCATGGGTGACGGCATGCAAGCAGCCATTTGGATTCATAAGAAAATAAAGCAACAGCATTGAAAAGTAGGCTGTCCCGCAAGTAAAAAACGTAATGGGGCAGCCTGCTTTATAGGATCTATTAAAGTGTAGTGTTGGTATATCCTTAAGTAATAAGAGAAATCGCATCGATAACTCCTTGTTTCCGATGAAGCAAGCTTTCAACGTTTTTATATAACCGCTTTCCTTATACGGTCTTCTGTTATTTTCCAATGTGAGGCGTTCCATACAATTTGTTGTTTATTTATCAGAAGAATTTGAGGTGATTTATGAGGAATGTTTGTATCATTTGCAATCTGATGTGATAATCTTCTGCTTTCGATAACCTTTACCATATAGCAATCTATTTTATCTTCACCAGATGTTTGAAAAAAAGCCTTTACATGCTTGAAGGCTCTTGCACTAATCATACAAGAAGTACTATGTTTAAAGACTAATATTGGTGAATTCATCGAACTTTCCCATGTATCTTTCCATTCTTCCGGTGTTGTCAGTGCATTGACAGTCCCCATCTGCACCCTCCCCGAAAATATATCAAATCCTACCTTTAGTGTTGATTCCGTTTGTCTACCATAGAACCAATTGTTAATCCTAACACAATGCCGATTGCTATACTTATCGCTACTTGATCAATGGCCACTCCGACGCTAGTACCAATCCCAACGCCAAGGATAATTCCTAGTCCACGAAACTTTGGTTTTCCCATATTATTATTCCTCTCCATTTGTTTGAATGAGGCAACCTGAAAAATTTTTAATCTATTCCTATACGATTATTTAATGCTGAAAGTTTCAAGTATTTACTACTTTTCAGCTTTACCTATCGGTTTACACCTCCCTAAGCCAACGGAACAAAATGTAAGCGCATAATCATTTCCGTTGTGCAACGGAAAAACAATGTGTGTTCATGAAAGCGGTTGTAACCTACAATGAAAGCAGATACAAAATAACAGCATCTGAGGAGGAATTATAGATGAAACATATATTACTCGCATGTTCAGCAGGAATGTCCACCAGCTTATTGGTTTCGAAAATGAAAGAGGCGGCAGAGGCAAAAGGCATCGAAGCTGAAATTTGGGCTGTCGCACAAGATAAAGCACCGAAAGAAATGGAGCGTGCCGATGTACTTTTGATCGGACCGCAAATGCGTTTTATGAAAAAGAAATTTTCCAAAACAGCAGAGGAAGTTGGCATTCCGCTTGATGTCATCGACCCGGTATCTTATGGCAGAGTCGATGGCGCGGCTGTTTTGAATAAAGCTTTAGAACTAATGGGTGAATGATAGTTTAACAGAATAAAACAGGCCCGTTCAAGCCAGCGTGGCAAAGTACGTTGGATACGGCGGGCCGTTTTGGAAAAAAGGGGAGAATAAACGTGAACAAATTCATGGAGGTTTTAGAAAACATTCTGATGCCGATAGCGGACAAATTAAACAACAACCGCTATTTGACCGCATTGCGTAACGGCTTTATGGTTGCTTTGCCATTCATCATCTTCGGTTCCATTTTTGTCGTAATCGCCAATTTTCCTTTCCTTGATCAGTGGATCAGTGAAAGTGCATACGAAGCATACCAGGCGGCTTTAGGCCCTGCATCTGCTTCCACCTTGAGCATTATGGGGTTGTTCGTCATTATCGGCATTGGCTATAAGCTGACAGAGCATTATGGAGGCGAATCGATTTATGGCGGTGCGGTTGCCCTGGCTTCATTCTTGATTCTTACACCGCAAGTCATCGATTTCGAAACGGCAAATAAAACTGTCGAGCAAGTCGGCGGGGTCATCCCGACTGCAAGCTTGGGAGCGGAAGGGATGTTCCTTGGTATTTTCACCGCTTTCTTTGCGGCTGAATTGTACCGATTCTTTGTAAAGAAAGATTGGACAATCAAAATGCCTGCAGGTGTACCGGATGCTGTATCCCGTTCCTTCAGTGCCCTTATTCCAATTACGTTGACATTGTCTATATTCCTGGTTGTCAGAATCATTTTCAGCTACACACCATTCGATACCGTACAAAACTTCATCTATACCTTGATTCAAGAACCACTTACAGCACTTGGAAGCGGACTGCCGGCTACATTGATCGCAGTATTGCTGATTCAATTGTTCTGGTTCTTCGGG
Source organism: Sediminibacillus terrae (assembly GCF_009602435.1). Lineage (GTDB taxonomy): Bacteria > Bacillota > Bacilli > Bacillales > Amphibacillaceae > Sediminibacillus > Sediminibacillus terrae. The sequence goes on along the minus strand of NZ_VZDQ01000024.1, from coordinate 366,955 downwards.
CTTCACGGTCAGATTATCGTCAACTCTGTATTTGATCCAATCTGGTACGCTTTGAACAACCAAAACCTGGAAGCTTTCAATGCCGGGCAGGAACTTCCGAACATTGTCACCAAGCAGTTCATTGATACCTTCATCGTCGGAATCGGCGGATCGGGTATGACTTTGGCGGTTATCATCGGTATCTTCCTGATCGGGCGAAGTCGTCAATTGAAAGAATTGGGTAAATTGGGAGCACCGGCAGGAATATTTAACGTAAACGAACCGGTGATATTCGGTCTTCCGATCATCATGAATCCGTTGGTCATCATTCCTTGGTTGATCGCGCCTGTTATCGTTACGTTCATCACTTATTTTGCGATGGCTTCTGGTATGGTTCCTTATCCGAATGGTGTCATCGTGCCATGGACAACGCCAACCGTGCTGAGTGGATTCTTGGCGACAGGCAACAGCTGGCAGGGCGGGGCCTTGCAATTGGTCAACATCGCTGTGGTGTTTGTCATCTGGTGGCCGTTCCTGAAAATCATGGATAAACAATATTATGAAAATGAAAATTCTGCGGAAGAGCAGCGGAATGAAACGGTAAATATGTAACTAACTTGAGACTCGAAGGTGGAATAACCGATGGATAACTTAACAGAAATTGCTTTTCAAATCATCTTGTACGCTGGGAATGGCAAGTCGAGTGCCATGGAAGCAATCCAGGAGGCAAAAGAAGGAAATTTTGCTGAAGCCGACCGTCTCATCGAAGAAGCAGGCGAGGAGCTTGGCAAAGCGCACGGTTATCAAACAAAATTGCTTCAAGAAGAAGCAAGCGGGGAGGGGGCTTCTGTGAATGTGATTCTCGTGCATTCACAGGACCACCTGATGACCTCGATGACCGTCAGAGATTTAGCCGTGGAAATCATCGAAATATATCGACACAAGTAACTGGAGGTAATAGCTATGTCTGTTCAATACAAATTTCCGGAAGGGTTCTGGTGGGGAAGCGCTACCTCTGCCACGCAAATCGAAGGAGCTGCCAAGGAAGGCGGGAAAGGCCGAAACATTTGGGACGAATGGTATGATCAAGAGCCGAACCGTTTTTTTGAAGGAGTAGGACCACAGACCACTTCTGATTTCTATCATCGCTATAAAGAAGATGTCCAGCTGATGAAGCAAATCGGCCATAATACGTTTCGTCTATCGATTTCCTGGTCCCGTCTTATCCCCGGAGGTCGCGGGGAAGTGAATCAAGAGGCAGTCACCTTTTATAATAATGTAATCGATGAATTGATTGCCAACGACATTGAGCCGTTTGTCAATTTGTATCACTTCGACATGCCCCTTGAACTGCAAAACGAGGGCGGTTGGGAAAGCAGGGGCGTCGTGGAGGCTTATGCCGAATATGCCAAGCATGCTTTCCGATTGTTTGGCGACAGAGTAAGCAAGTGGTTTACGTTCAACGAGCCAATCGTTCCGGTTGAGGGCGGATATCTGTATGATTTCCACTACCCGAACGTAGTAGATGCCAAGCGGGCTGCTCAGGTTGGGTACCATACGATGGTGGCGCACGCCAAGGCAGTCGAGGCGTTCCGCACATTTGATATCAAAGAGGGAAAAATAGGTATCATCTTGAATCTGACTCCTTCTTACCCGAGAAGCCAGAACCCGGCTGACTTAAGGGCATCACGTATTGCTGATTTGTTCTTCAACCGCAGTTTCTTAGATCCGTCTGTTTTAGGGGAATATCCACAAGAATTGATCGATATCCTAGAGGAACATGGCCAGCTGCCTGTGACAGAACAAGGCGATAAACAATTGATCAAAAACAACACAGTGGATCTGCTTGGTGTTAACTATTATCAGCCTCGCCGTGTCAAAGCGAAAGAAACCCTGCCTAACCCTTACAGTCCGTTCATGCCGGAATGGTTCTTTGATCATTACGAGATGCCGGGCCGGAAAATGAACAAATATCGCGGCTGGGAGATTTACGAAAAAGGTATTTACGATATCATGATGAATCTGAAAGAAAACTATGGCAACATCGAATCCTTCATATCTGAAAACGGAATGGGTGTCCAGGACGAGGATCGCTTTATCGAAAACGGCCAAATCCAGGATGATTATCGAATCGAATTTATTAAAGGTCATCTAGAATGGCTTCATAAAGCAATCGAAGAAGGGGCCAATACAAAAGGGTATCATTTATGGTCATTCATGGATAATTGGTCCTGGATGAATGCTTATAAGAATAGATATGGATTCTTTTCCGTAGATATAGAAACAAAAGAAAGAACACCGAAGAAAAGTGCTGATTGGATCAAACAAGTTGCAGAAAATAATGGCTTTTAACCTTGCTGCGACTGATTAGGGGAGGCGCAGCGGGAACCGATTGATTGTAATCATTCCGCTGCGTCTTTTTTTCCATCCTTTTTTTGCGGATTTGACTAAGAGCAATGACGATAACAGTGGAGAGGCGTGAAAATAATGACTGGTATCAAAGTGGTGACTATCGGTGGGGGATCAAGCTACACACCTGAGTTGGTAGAAGGGTTTATCAAACGGTATAACGAGCTTCCGATAAGGGAACTGTGGCTCGTCGATATTCCGGAAGGTCAAGATAAGCTGGAAACCGTAGGAGCACTTGCCAAACGAATGGTGAAAAAAGCGGGTGTCCCGATGGAAATCAAGCTTTCCTATGACCGCAAGGAAGCGCTGCCTGGAGCAGATTTTGTTACGACGCAAATTCGGGTGGGATTGTTGGAGGCACGTGCCAAAGACGAAAAAATCCCTCTGAAATATGATGTCATCGGACAGGAGACCAATGGTCCTGGTGGTTTGTTTAAAGGTTTGCGAACAATCCCTGTGATACTGGACATATGCAAGGATATAGAGGCGTTATGCCCTGATGCCTGGCTAATTAACTTTTCCAATCCAGCCGGGATGGTGACAGAAGCTGTCTTGCGTTATACCGACATCAAAAAAACGGTCGGGCTTTGCAATGTGCCGATCGGAATGCGGATGAGCGTGGCGGAGATGCTGGAAGTCGAACCCGATAGAGTACACATTGATTTTGCCGGTTTGAACCATATGGTTTTCGGACTCCGCGTTTACTTGGACGGTGAAGAAGTTACCAGCCAGGTATTGGATAAACTGACAAGCGGGGAGAGCATGACGATGAAAAACATCGTCGATCTCGGCTGGGAGCCGGAATTCATCCGGGCATTGAAAGTCCTTCCATGTCCGTATCATCGTTATTATTATCAAACAGATAAAATGCTGAACCAGGAGAAAAAAGAAGCAAACGAAGCGGGCTCGCGCGCAGAGGTTGTCCAGCAGTTGGAAAAGGAATTGTTTGAACTGTACAGCGACCCAGAATTGGCGATCAAACCTCCTCAGCTTGAAGAGCGGGGAGGAGCTTATTACAGTGATGCTGCCTGTAGCCTGATCGACTCGATTTACAACAACAGGGGGGATATCCAGCCGGTCAATACGAGAAACAACGGAGCAATTTCCGGCATCCCTGCAGAATCGGCTGTCGAAGTCAATTGTGTGATCACCAAGGATGGACCGAAACCGATTCAGGTAGGAGAATTACCTGTCCCTGTACAGGGACTTGTCCAGCAAATCAAATCGTTTGAGCGGACAGCGGCTGAAGCAGCTGTGACTGGTGATTATCGTACAGCACTGCTTGCCATGACGATCAACCCGCTTGTCCCATCCGACACGGTTGCCAAACAGATTCTCGATGAAATGCTGGAAGCGCATAAAGCACACTTGCCACAATTTTTTGAAACAGTAGTATAATAAAAGAACAGTACCTCGCAACCAATCGTGGATTGGGAAAAATCCTTTCAGTTGGAAAAGGTTCTGATGCCATCAGAACCTTTTTTCCGCGTGAAGGAACGAGTCAGCCCTCGATGAAAGGAGGCGTTTAGATGAACTCCCGGACCATCACTATACTGCGTGAATTAATGGCAGCCCGTTCGCCATTGACAAGTGACTACTTGGCCAGCATCAATCAAGTGACATCCAGGACGACAAGGGAGGATGTCAAACAGCTCGACGCCACACTCTTCCATAACGGAGCAGAAATCGAATCGATTCGCGGAACTGGATATAAGCTCTACATCAAGGATGACCAACGATTTCGCAAGTTTCTTCAGGAGGTTTTGGAAGAGGAAACAGGTGAAGGCACGCTCCTTCCTGATCTTCCGGAGGAACGGATCGCTTACCTGATCAGAAGGCTGCTGCTAACAGATCATTACTTGAAGCTGGATGACTTGGCAGATGAAATGCACATCAGCAAGTCTACGATTCAAAATGATTTAAAGAATGCAAAAAAAATATTGGCTAACTATGATATCCATTTGGAAAGCCGTCCGAATTATGGCTTGAAAGCCACCGGCAGTGAGTTAAAACTGCGCTTTTGTATGGCGGAGTATATTTTTGACCGTAGCGAAGAGGCCGGGCAAAATCTGTTGAATGACCAGCTGACTTCCCTGGCGAAGGAAGACTTGACGGTTATTTGGAAAATCATCATGAATCAAATCAAGGAAAACGGACTGACCCTGTCCGATATTGCCATCAACAATTTATTTATCCATTTGGCAATCGCTTATCAACGGATAAAAAATGGATACCATGTCTCGTTGTACAATAAAGATTTAGATGACATTCTCGACAAAAAGGAATACCAGGTCGCCAAGAAAATCGTCGGGCGGGTCGAGGAAAGCTTTCAAGTCGCTTTTCCGCAGCCAGAGGTTGCCTATATAGCCATTCATTTACTAGGGACAAAAATGCTGTATCAGACCGGTATGGAAATCGATCAGGTGATGGAGGATGATATCTATCAAGTGGTGATGAGCATCCTCGACCGAATCGAAGAAAAACTGGCGCTTGGCATCAAGCAAGACCAAGAGCTGATCATCAGCCTGGGCCTTCATTTGAAGCCGGCCATCAATCGCTATAAATACGGAATGAATATTCGGAACCCAATGTTGGAGGACATCAAGAGCAATTACCCGTTGGCCTTTGAAGCCGGTCTTATTGCTGGTCTTGTGCTCGAAGAATACACCGATGCCAAAATCGACGAGAATGAAATCGGTTACTTGGCGTTGCATATTGGGGCGGCCATCGAGAGGCAAAAACTGAAAACAGGACCGAAGCGGTGCCTGGTTGTTTGTGCCTCCGGGATGGGCAGTGCACAGTTACTGTTTTATAAGCTCAAATCACAATTCGGAGAAAAGCTGGACGTTGTCGGGACGACTGAGTACTACAGGTTGAATCAGGCATCTTTTCAAGACATTGATTTTATCGTAAGCTCGATTCCGATTTCTGAGCAACTTCCGGTGCCGGTCATCGAAGTGAACACCATTCTCGGAGACGCCGATTTGAAGAAGATCGAGACATTTGTAGCCGATCCGAAACATAGTATCGCCGATTACTTTAAGCAGGACTTGGTGTTTTTACAAAAGGATTTCGCTTCGAAACAGGAGGTCCTGGAGTTTTTCGCCGACACTTTGACAGAAAAAAAACTGGTGGACGGGACCTTCCTTGCGGCAGTGGAAGAGAGGGAAGCTGTGGCTCCTACAGCATTCGGAAATTTGGTGGCCGTTCCTCATCCCATTACCCCGCAGTCGAATCAAACATTCTTGGCGTTTTGTACTTTGAATCGGGCGATTGACTGGAGCGGGAAACGCGTGCAATTTGTCTGCCTGCTCAGTGTGGAAAAGGACAGCACAGCCGACTTGCAGTCCATGTATGACTTGCTCGGCAGAGTAATCGATGACCCGGCAATCGTGCAAAAACTGGTGAAAGCCCGGGATTATAAAGCATTTATTGATGTTCTCCCTAAATAATTGGAAAAGCATTCAGAAAGCTTGAATGCTTTTTCTTTGTTGTATAGGAAATGAAAATGTAATGGACTGGATAATTATTGGCTGAAACAGCTACGTCCAGCTCCAGCGCCTACCCCCTCGAGGTCTTAAGCCCACCCTCTGTGTGGCAAAAAGCGCCACGGCGAGGCTGTTCTTAAGCTTGTCGGAGGCCCACAGGATATAGGTCATGCAGGCGTTGCCACAGGACGTGGCGGCTTTAGCCTGTGCTCCTTTAAACAGACGATTGCGCTTTTGTTCCATGAATCCTTTATAATAAAAATATCATTACCGAAATTTTTTGAAAGCGGGGAAAAAAGATGAAGCTGGTCAGTTATACCTATAAAAACAAGCTTGGAGAGCCACGCATGGGCGCAGTCCATGGTGATCGTATTATTGATCTCCAGGAATCCCATAGGCAGTTCCTTCTGTCAAAAAGTGAAGAAGCGGATGCACTGTTGCTGCCATCCAATCCGACTGATTTCTATCACTTGGGCCGGAAAGGCATCCGTCAGGCGCAGAAGGCTTATGCATATGCAGTGGAGCAGCAAGTGACAACTGCGGAAGTGGAGCGAGCTGTCGTGAAGCTCGAGCTTCCAGTGCCTAATCCGGGAAAAATCATTTGCATCGGCACCAATTATGCAGACCACGTAAAAGAAATGAATAGTACTATCCCGCAACACCCGGTGCTGTTTGCCAAATTTGCCAACTCCCTGATCGGTCCGGAAGACAGTATCGAAAAGTCTCCGGCCACAGAAAAACTTGATTATGAGGTCGAACTTGCTCTGGTGATCGGGAAGCGTGCAAAAGGGGTTTCCAGAGAAGATGCGAATCAATACATTGCGGGATATACAATCGGCAATGACATCTCAGCTCGTGATTTACAGAAACGGACGCCGCAGTGGCTTCAGGGAAAGACACTCGATAGAAGTACACCGATTGGTCCCTGGATTGTAACAGCGGATGAAATCGAGGACCCGGGAAAACTGGCAGTGAAATCTTACGTCAATGGCGAGCTGCGACAATCTTCCAGTACAAGCGAGCTGATTTTCGATGTTCCTTACCTCGTCTCCTTCCTCTCGGAACTAATGACACTGGAACCGGGCGATATTATTTTGACAGGCACCCCGCACGGAGTCGGTTTTGCGATGGACCCGCCGCAGTTTTTGAAAGCTGGAGACCGGGTTACGATGGAAATCGAAAATATTGGGACGTTGGAAAACGCTGTTATCGATCAGGATGCATAAACATCGTGAGCAAGGGAATAGGGAAGAAAGAAAAAACGAACGATTATTCAGTGTAACTCTCCACTCCGTCAAGATACTTCACTATCAGCGGGGAGGCGCCGACTCGCACTCATCCCGCTGAAGTCTGGTATCTTGACACAGCGGTCAGAAACGGAAGAATGAAAGGAAATCCATCCAGGCAAAACCATTTTCCTTCGTTGTTTTTCCTTTGCGGTGATCAATTGAATGATAGAATTCGATTATTCCATCGCTGCTACGTCATCTCTAAGTCTCTCTAAGCCACTTGTTTATTCTTTGATAACGATTGCCTGGCTGCCCATTTGCTCCCAGGCCTTTTCAAAATTGTCCCGACCCACCGGTTTGTTTTTACCTCCATATGGGTCATTGATGTACACGGATTCGTCATCATAACCGGTTACAGCCACGCTGTGCAGGCTGAATGTCACCTCCACTTCGCCGCTCGGGGTCTGCCAAGTTTCAAAGCCGCCGACAGGAGCAAAGGAGGAAGTGGTAATGACCCATACAGGAAGCCCTTCATCCAACGATTGATAAATCGCATCGGGGCTGCTGCCGGTTAAATCGACTGCCCTGTCACCGACATATTGTTTCGCCAAATCGAGCATTGGTCCATGGTAGACTCCGAGGCCTGGGCCGTCTGCCATATTCCCGACAAACCCGTCGTTAGGATTTCCCTTCAAGCCGCTCTCGTAGGTGAGCGGGACGACACTCACATTTTCCGCCAGTTCGTTTTTCGTCACGTTCACCCCGTGATAATTCAGAATCATGGCCATGCTTGTTACCTCGCAGCCGTTATAAAGACGGGGGGCCGCCATTTGCTCGATAAGTGGCACGTCCAAAGGCAAATCCGCTTTTTCTTCGGGAATATCGAGTATAAATAAAAGCTCGTCATCTTGTTCTTGTTTAGCAATCGGGATATCGAACTGCTTAAGGAAGTCTGCCGTGGCATAAAGCTTATTTTCATAGGGAATCACTTGTTCCTGTTCGATTGAATCCGTCTTTAAAGCTTCCAGCATGTTCTGGTAACCACTTTCCCTGGACTGGGGAAAATGCAGCGTCTCTTTGTCTACCGTTGCGGTAGCTACCTGTAGAATCGGATCGTAAGCCAGTTCGGTAGATGGATGATAAGCCAAAATCGGGGCGGCCGGCAAGTAATAGTTATCCCCTTTACGGAGTACCGGGTTGCTGGTTTGTTTTTCTCCAATCTGCAGCTCAGCGTTAGACTGGACGACCGGTTCGGCGATCTGTTTTACGGATGGATTTGCTGCCGGAGTTTTTTCTTCCACTTTGGCGGGCAAAGAGGTGGTTTTATAGAATAAATAAAAGATGGACGCCAAGCATATAAAAGGTAATAGAATAAGCAGTTTTTTCAATCGGATCAACTTCTTCCTGACAAACTAAATTAGTGTTTATTATAGTACAAGTTTCATAGAAAGAAAATCACCAAGATTGCTCATTTCTGCCCCAAATTGCACAAGACTGTCGAGGGGTGTCGTGGAAAGAAGGACATTCCGTCCATAGTTAAGTGAAAAGCCGATTTGTCCGTGTTCTGTCGACAAATCGGCTTGATTGTTTCTGTTTATTCTAATTCGGCTGTTTTGACTAGCTGTTTACCTATGTTCTCTCCTGTGAACAAACCGAAAAAAGCTTCCGGAATCTGGTCGAATCCGGTTTTGATTGTTTCCTCATACGTCAGCTTGCCATTTCCCACCCATTCTGCAAGCTTGCTGAAACCTTCTTTGAACCGGGGCTGGTAATCTCCGACAATGAACCCTTTGATCAACGCCCGGGATTTGACGATATGCATTTGCAATCGCGGCCCTTGAGCATCCGGATCATTATAAGTAGCTATGGAGCCGCATTGGGGAATTCTGGCATGGTCGTTCAGCAGGGGATATACTGCATCCGACACTTCTCCGCCGACATTGTCAAAATAGACGTCGACACCGTCAGGGCAAGCTGCGGCCAATGCTTCCGGAAGGTTGTCGGTTTTATAATTAACGGCTTTGTCGGCGCCCAGTTCTTCGGTCAAATAGCGGGTTTTTTCTTCGCTGCCGGCGATTCCCACTACATGGGCACCATAGATTTTCGCAATTTGTACGACAATCGATCCAACTGCACCAGCTGCAGCTGAAACGACGACTGTCTCTCCTTCTTTCGGCTTTCCGATATCGGTAAGGCCGAAATATGCAGTCAATCCAGGCATGCCTAACACACCTAAAGAGGTCGTGACTGGTCCGAGTTCCGGATTTACTTTTCTAAGCGTCTCTGCGGGCGCCGTGGAATATTTTGCCCATGGCAACGTTCCGGTGACAACATCCCCTGGCTGAAGATTTTCTGCATTAGATTCTACCACCTGGGCAATCACGCCGCCGCTGATGGCTTTGTTGAGAGCAAATGGTTCTACGTAAGACTTGGCGCTGCTCATCCGGCCCCTCATATACGGATCGACCGACACGTACACCGTCTTTAGCAGTACCTCGTCTTTTCCGGGCTCGGGCATTTCCGTATCCATCATGCGAATATGTTCTTCAGTCGGCATTGCCTCTGGTCTTTTCACTAATTGGATTTCTTGATTTTGAGTCATGCTTCTCTCCCTTTCTTTCCATAATAAAAGTCGTTTTATTTTAATGGTAACACTCTCCATTTTAGCTGGCATCTGATTTGATTATAGGTTATCCGGTCGAAGAAAAGCATGAAGGCGAAAATTCGAAAAAAAAGAAAAAATGCGGTTGTATAAAAATGCATAATAAAGTATAATTATTTACCAATCAATTGAAAGGTCAGGAGTGAGAATTCACGGTGAAGGTAGCGATAATCGGTGGGACCGGCTACGGGGCCATCGAACTGATACGGTTTTTATATAATCATCCATATGCAGAAATTGAAGCGGTTATTTCCCATTCACAAAGCGGCCGGGTGCTGGGTGCAGTTTATCCCCACACAGACGGCTTGCTGGAAAAGCCTTTGGAAGAGCTTGTGGTAGAGGAGCTGGCTGAGCGAGTCGAGGTGGTTTTCTTCGCCACGCCGCCAGCTGTCAGCAAAGATCTCGCGCCGCAGTTTGTGGAGCGTGACGTAAAATGCATCGACCTCTCTGGTGACTTTCGCCTGACGTCACCGACGGACTATCAAGAATGGTACGGTTCCCCTGCAGCTGATGAAAGCTATTTGAAAACAGCGGTATATGGATTAAGTGAAATTTATGCCCAAGAGGTTGCAGGTGCTAAACTCATAGCCAATCCGGGCTGCTATCCGACCGCCACATTGCTCGGACTGCTGCCGGCCGTTCACGCCGGCTTGATCGAAGATCGTTCGATCATCGTCGATGCCAAGTCGGGTGTTTCTGGAGCCGGACGCGGTACCTCGCCAAGCACTCACTATCCGGAAATGAATGAAAATTTGAAAGCTTACAAACTAGGACAACATAAGCACATACCAGAAATCGAACAGATTCTGACAAGAACAGCAGGACACCCTGTGCAAGTGACGTTTTCCACTCATCTAATCCCGATGACGAGGGGGATTATGAGTACGATCTATGCTGACCTTACCCGGCAAGTTTCTACTAATGAAATAATCGAAGTGTTCAAAGCGTTTTATCGGGAACAGCCGTTTGTCCGCATCCGGATGAACGGCGAGCTTCCGGCAACGAGAGAGGTTTATGGAAGCAACTACTGTGACATCGGCATTCATGCAGATAAAAGGACGGGAAAATTGACGATCATTTCGGTCATCGACAACTTAGTGAAGGGTGCCTCAGGCCAGGCCATTCAAAATATGAATCTATTGAAAGGCTGGGACGTCACGACAGGATTAAACTACTTACCTATTTATCCATAAGGAGGGTGCGACAAAATGACAGAGCAAGTAAAACAAGCGGTCGAATTGACCCTGTTGCCAAAAGGAAGCATAACCACTCCCAGGGGGTTTACGGCCGGGGGAGTCCACTGCGGCATTCGAAAAACGAAACTGGATTTTGGTTGGGTTTATTCGGAGGTTCCCGCCACAGCAGCCGGTGTCTATACGACCAATACTTTTCAGGCTGCTCCGCTTAAGGTCACCCAGGAAAGCATTGACAGCGGGCAGAAAATCCAGGCACTGCTAGTCAATTCCGGCATCGCCAATGCGTGTACGGGCGAACGAGGGATGGCCGATGCCTATCAAATGCGGAAGTGGGGAGCGGACGCCTTCCGTGTCCCCGAGGAGTTGACGGCCATTGCATCTACCGGTTTGATCGGTGAGCCCCTCCCGATGGAGAAAATCAAATACGGAATTGACCAAACCCAGCTGCAGGACAACAATCATTCAAATAGATTCGGGCAGGCCATTTTAACAACAGACACCCGGGAAAAAGCGGTGGCAGTTGAACTCGAAATCGATGGGCAGAAAGTATCGATCGGCGGAGCGGCCAAAGGATCGGGAATGATCCACCCGAACATGGCGACGATGCTGAGTTTTATAACGACCGATGCTGCAGTTGAAGCAGATGCCTTGTCACAGGCCTTGAGGGAAATCACCGATACCTCATTCAACATGATCACGGTGGATGGAGATACAAGTACAAATGACATGGTGCTCGTGCTTGCGAATGGAAAAGCGGGAAACCGCCAGCTGCATGAAGGACACCCGGACTGGTTTCTCTTCAAACAAGGGCTTGCGGCAGTTTGTGAAACACTGGCCAAAGAAATCGCCCGCGATGGAGAAGGAGCCACTAAATTAGTCGAGGTTCAGGTGGAAGGAGCGGAGTCAGACCAGGCGGCTCGTGCCGTCAGCAAGGCAATCATATCCTCCAACCTGGTAAAGACCGCTATTCATGGAGCCGACGCCAATTGGGGGCGGGTCATTACAGCGATCGGTTACAGCGGCCAGCCTGTTGATCCCGGCAAAGTCAGCATCTCGCTCGGACCGGTACTGGTAGTTGACAACGGAATGCCTGTTGTGTTCGATGAAAGTGCAGCAAAGGACTATTTGTTACAGGAGCATGTCTCGATCCACACCGATTTAGGCAGCGGAACCGGAACGGCTACTGCGTGGGGCTGTGACTTGTCTTATGATTATGTACGGATAAATGCATCGTACCGTACTTGAGGGAGGGATCGGATTGGAATATGTAGTGATCAAATGCGGTGGCAGTATTTTTTTCCAGCTGCCTCCTGCTTTTTATCAGAATGTCGCAGAACTGCATAATAAGGGAGAGGTCCAGCCGGTGCTTGTTCACGGTGGAGGTCCGCTGATTTCCCGGACCCTGTCCCGCCTGCAGGTGGAAACTCAATTTGTCGACGGATTGAGGGTGACCACAAAAGAAGTATTGGAAGTTGCGGAAATGGTTTTGAGCGGAACCATGAACAAACAGCTTGTCCAAAAACTGCAGCAACAAGGCGGGAAAGGATTCGGTCTAAGCGGAGTGGATGGCCGACTGCTGCAGGCAACCCAGTCTGACAATGCTGCACTTGGTTTTGTCGGTACGGTGGAAAAGGTGCACGTTTCGATTCTCCACCATCTCGTCGACCAAGGATTCATCCCAGTCATCTCCCCGATTTGCATGGATGAAGAAGGAAACAAGTTGAATGTCAATGCCGATATGGCGGCTGCTGCCGTTGCACAGGCATTGCAGGCAAGGTTATGTTACATCAGTGACATCCCCGGCATTTTAGTCGAGAACAATGGTGAAACAAAGGTTTTGCATGAAACAACCAGCAGCCAAATCGAACAGCTTATCGCCGATGGCACGATCACCGGCGGGATGATTCCGAAGGTCCGTTCAGCCTTGCAGGCATTGAAGAACCAAGTGCCGGAAACCGTCATCTTGAATGGTTTGGTGGCGGACAGCCTGCTGTCTTTTTATCAGGGAGCAGCAGTCGGAACAAAAATCAGTTTAACTTCGGAGGTTGGATATGTCTAAACAAACAATACCAGCGGCAGCCCCTATGCTCATGCCCACTTATAATCGCTTTCCTCTTACCTTGGTCGAAGGAAAGGGAAGCTGGGTATGGGATGACAAAGGCGGTAAATATCTCGACTATACGTCAGGCATCGCCACATGCAATTTAGGGCACGCACCTGACAGTGTCAAGCAACAATTGAAAAATCAGCTGGATAAAATTTGGCACTGTTCGAATTTATACCATATACCGGCTCAGGAGCAATTGGCGGAAAAACTGGTGGAGCATAGCTTTGGCGACCAGGTGTTTTTCTGCAACAGCGGAGCTGAAGCAAATGAAGCAGCTATCAAACTGGCGAGAAGATATGCGCAGGAAATCAAGGGGACCGATGCATACGAGGTCGTCACCTTTAGTCAATCGTTCCATGGGCGGACACTAGCTACCTTGGCAGCTACGGGACAGGATAAAATTCAACAAGGCTTTGCCCCTCTGGCCGAAGGGTTCCGCTATTTGCCCTATAATGACAAGAGAGCGCTGGAACAGTTGGTCACCGACAGAACCTGTGCTGTTTTACTCGAGCTTGTTCAGGGAGAGGGGGGAGTCATTCCGGCAGACGAAGATTGGGTGAAACAGCTGGCGGCTCTTTGCAAGCAGAACGACATCCTTTTGATGATCGATGAGATACAAACTGGTATTGGCAGAACAGGAACCTTGTTCGCTTATGAACAGTACGGAATCGAACCGGATGTCGTCAGCCTTGCTAAAGGACTGGGGAGCGGCATTCCAATCGGCGCGATCATCGCCGGTCGAAAAGCGGCCAGCGCGTTTTCACCGGGTTCGCACGGCAGTACGTTCGGTGGTAACCCGTTTTCTTCGACAGCCGGACTCGCGACGATTACGCACATCATGGACAATGGGCTGATTGATCAAGCTGCAGAATTGAGTGCCTATTTAGAAGAGCAACTACAATGTCTAAAACAGCAGTTTTCCTTCATCAAAGAAATCAGGGGAAAGGGTCTGCTGCAGGGAATCGTCGTCGAAGGCAATGCAATGGATTATGTGATAAAAGCGAGGGAACAACACCATTTGTTGGTCTTGGTAGCCGGGCCGAGCGTAATCCGCATACTGCCCCCATTGACAACCAATAAAACGGAAATTGATCAATTCATTTCTGTGATGGAAAAGGTATTTGCTTCATAAAGGTCTGCCGCTTTGCATTTTTCAGGAAGTATGGTGCTCAGGGATAAGAGACCAATCCAGTGGCTGGTATAGAAAAGGTGTTTCGAAGACCAAATCGGGATAAACAGGACTGGTATCTGGCGTGGTAACTTGCGGGAGACGACAAGATGCTTGCACTTTCCTTAAATATATTGTGCATATCGAGTACAATATAAAAGCAGATACTTAGCAAAAGAGGGATTTTCATGACAGATACATTGCAAACCAAATGGAGTGCTTTCCAGGAACAAAATAAAAACAAAGCGAGGTTACTGATTCATTGTCCGGATCAGCCGGGGATCGTCTCGGCTGTTTCTGAATTTTTATACCAACAGGGCGCAAATATCATCGAGTCTAATCAATATACGACCGACCCTGCCGGCGGGGAATTTTTTATGCGGGTGGTATTCGAAGCAGAACAGCTTCCATCTATTAAAGAAGAACTGGAGCAGAAGTTCCAAGCAATCGCCCGATCCTTCCAAATGGATTGGCGGTTCAGTTACGTGTATCAACTAAAACGGGTCGCCATTTTCGTCAGTAAAGAACTGCACTGTCTCCGTGAATTGTTATGGGAGTGGCAGAGCGGCGATTTAATGGCAGATATTCCACTCGTCATCAGTAATCATGAAGATGCAAAGGAGATTGTTGAATCACTGGGTATTCCGTTTTATCATATTCCGGCAAACAAGGATATTCGTCAACAGGTAGAAGCGAAACAGCTGGAACTGTTAAAGGAATATGACATCGATTTGATCGTTCTGGCACGTTATATGCAAATCCTCACACCAGACTTCGTGGCAGCCAACAGGAACAAGATCATCAATATTCATCATTCTTTCCTGCCGGCTTTTGTCGGTGCAAATCCATATGAGCGTGCCTATCAGCGCGGTGTGAAATTAATCGGGGCAACCTCTCATTTTGTTACCGATGAACTGGACGAAGGGCCGATCATTGAACAGGATATCAGCCGCGTAGACCATCGCGACAACAGTGAGGCCATGAAGAAAATCGGACAATCGATCGAACGGAGCGTCCTTGCACGGGCGGTCAAGTGGCAGCTGGAAGACCGGATCATCGTCCATCAAAACAAAACGATTGTGTTTTAAATAAAAGTAGCTTCAAAATGCATGGTGAACAACTAAAAGCCGAGCGATATTCGAAATGGTAAGCACTCGAATTCGTTCGGTTTTTTGATTTTTTCGTATAACTTTCAAATGAGCGAAGTACCAAGCCAAAGAGGCGTGGTTACGATTAAAAGAAAGTAACGTTCACAACACCCTATGCATGTTCGGATTATAAGGAAATGGAGGACTTAATAATATGGGTGGAGTGGTGATTTTCTATCCTTTTAAGCCTTCCTTGTTTTCCGTTATACTGAAAACGATGGATTATCGAAACGGAGAACGGAGGTGCCCGGATGCCGATTTTGCAGACTAAATCAAAAAAACAGTTTGTTTATGAAATATTCATGATTTTTCTGGCTGCATGCTCGATTGCAACGATTTGGCAAAGCACCCAGTATGACGGTTATATCGTCTGGGTCACTTGGGCTATATTTTTCGTCGACTTTGTTTACCGCTTTCTGCGCAGCAAGCACAAATGGCAATTCATCAAAAGTAATCCTTTTCTCCTCATTGCTGTAATTCCCTTAGATGCAGTCTTCCAATTTGCGCGCTTAGCCAGGATTCTGCATTTACTGCGATTGAAAACAATCACCAAATACTATACGAAGCCTTTCCTCAAGCTTTTACGACGTCAACATATAGGGACGACTTTTTCCGTCACCATGTTTTTGGTATTTGTATCTATCATTCCGTTGTATTATTACGAGCCAGGATTGACGAGTTACTGGGAAGCATTGCTCGGCAGTTTGATGAGTCTCACTTTTTTTGGGCAGGCGGACTTCGCACCGGCCACAGCAATTGGCCAGGTGACGGTGGTACTGCTGACAATAGTGGGGGTTATATTGCACGGACTGGTAATAAGCACTGCTTTTGATTACATGTATCATGCACCGTTCGTCAAAAAAGTCATGCAGAAAAGGAAGCAAAAACAGGCAAGTTAAGCACATTTTTCACTGCCACTGAATAGGTTAGCTATGGGCGGTGATGAAATTGACTAGTCATTTCCAATTAAATCAGGAACCGGAACGTATTACGATCCAATCAGGCTTCCTCAGGGAAGATGTCGGGCACAGTGTTTATATCGATCAGTTGTTGTATATGGTGCAAGTGCAAGGCGGTCGTTTTTCCATCGATACGACCATGCTTCGGGAAGGATTCCATCAGTTACAAATTATCTCTTTTGAACTGCCGACAGGAAGACCTGTAGCTTTTACCGGCTGGAACTTTCGCATAGGTCAGCAAGACTTCAGAGAAAGGGATTTCCAACCTGGTGATATTCTGGTCGCGAGTGATAATCTCGATGAGATAAAAACTGGATATGTCGGGCATTCGGCGCTTGTTGTGGATCAAGAGAATGTCATTGAATCGCCGGGCTTGCATCCGGCCATTCGCAAAGCTCCCATACACCAGTTTTTGACGAAGCACCCTGTCCACGGTCACTTTCGGCCAAAAGCTTCGGAGGACGGTAAGGCTGCAGCGGAATATGCAGAAGGATATCTAAATGAATTCAAGGAAAAAGGGCAGCAGGCACCTGTTTTTTCATTCAACCTGTCATCCTCACTGGATGATCCTTGGGAATATATATACTGCTCGAAACTGATTTGGCTCAGCTATTACTATGGAGCTGATTATAAGCTGGAAAACGACTTTCTTTGGTTTTCGCCGGAAGACCTGTATAATAATTTAAAGGAGAACGGCGACTTTCAAACAGTTTACCAGCACCCGGATGTGAAATTCATTCTCAACACGTAGCCGTTTATCCGGTTGCGTTTTTTTGTTAAGCCCGTTCTGTAAAGCAATTTACAAGGGAGAATGAAAGATGGGCAGCAAGAAAGATTATTCTGCCAGCATAGGTGGAAATACATAGGAGAAGGATAGACGGGAAAGGAGTATGTATATGAAGCAATCATTTAAAGCATACAAAGTGAATCAGACAGAATCTGGCTTTTCGGCCGGTATAAGGACCCTTCAACCGGAAGAGCTGCCAAAGGGAGAAGTGTTGATCAAAGTCCATTATTCCAGCGTCAATTTCAAGGATGCAATGGCCAACACACCCGATAACAAAATAGTGGAGACCTACCCGATGGTTCCAGGGATTGATCTTTCTGGTGAAGTGGTTGAGTCGGAAGATGACCAGTTTAAACCCGGAGATAAAGTGATCGCGACCAGTTATCAAATCGGAACCGGTCATTATGGCGGCTACAGTGAATATGCCAGAATTCCCTCAGAGTGGATTGTGCCGCTTCCGGATGGATTGTCTTTGAAAGAGTCAATGATTTTCGGAACAGCAGGCTTCACCGCCGCCCTGTCCATTCAGCAATTGGAAGCAGCAGGATTGAATCCGGATAAAGGAAAGGTCCTGGTTACAGGTGCAACGGGCGGCGTGGGCAGTACTGCGATTGCGATGCTGGCCAAACGGGGCTACCATGTAGTAGCCAGCACAGGAAAAGAGAGTGCCCATGGGTATTTACGCAATATTGGTGCTGACGAGATTGTTTCCCGTGAAGCAGTCTATGATGGGAAAATCCGTCCGCTGGACAAACAGGAGTGGGCCGGGGCAGTCGATCCTGTCGGTGGTGAACAGCTCGCTGCGTTGCTTGCGAAGCTGAAATACGGAGGAGCGGCAGCTGTCAGTGGCTTGACGGGTGGCACTTCCGTTCCTACAGCAGTATTTCCGTTCATCAGCCGCAGTATCCAACTGTTGGGGGTTGACTCTGTTAATTGTCCGATGGATATTCGTAAAAAAGTTTGGGAACGACTGGCAGATGATTTGAAGCCTGCTGGATTGACGGAATACATTGAAAAAGAAATCCGTCTGGAAGATTTACCGGAAGCCTTGAATACCATCTTGGAAGGAAAAGCTCAAGGGCGCATGGTCGTCAATCTTCAACAATAACCGGAAAGGCCCAGGGGTTGAAGCATACGGATAAAACAGAAACCGAGCGGTGATTCGAATTCCACAGCATTCGAACCCGTTCGTTTTCTTTTATAAAAAATACGTACATACAAACTTGCCCTTTTGTGCTGAATTCCCTTTCTCATCGCTAATCTCCCATATCTGTGCAATCCTTGATCGTTTTTGAAACGGCTGAATGCCATGTCCCCACTTCTTTTTTGTATAGTTTTGCAAAAGATGCAAAAAATGACGATAACGAGTCATAGATTGGAGGGATAGCGATGCGGCGTTTTTATCGAAGTTGTTGGGCCATTGCGCTACTGGCAGCCGTTTTGTTTACAGGTGCAGGCGGCATTCAGGCGGAGGACCAGAAGCCAACAGAAACCATGCCAGAACTAACGGAAAACCAACAAAAAGAGCTGGCAATCATGTATCAGGATATGTTTGATAAGCGCAAAGGGATTATCAGCAAATATGTGGAGTTCGGTGTGATCGAGAAGGAAAAAGCCGACAAAATCATCGAGCATCTTGATGAACACTACCGAATGCTTGAAGAGAACGGTTTTGTTATCGAACATAAACATCATAAAGGGAAGCATGATGATAAAATTCCCCACTAGTGAAAGGCTCAACCAGGTTTGGTTGGGCTTTTTTTGTAATAGTAGAATGGATGTAGTTTCTGTCAGGAGCTCTTCAACTCAGCCCCCTTTCTGACATCTGTCTACACTACGAAGCTTTTGCTCTCCCAGTCTTCCTCTTTCTCCTTCCCAACATTTTTTCTTTATATTCCTTTGAAAGTATTGATTGTACGTACAATTTGAATTATTATGTAGTTATCATTAACTTATACGTACAAATAATGATAACTCATTAACGAAAGGGGTAGCAGCATGCTCGAACAGCTAAAACAGGAAGTGTTGGAGGCAAATCTTGCTTTACCCAAACATGGATTGGTGACCTTTACTTGGGGAAATGTAAGCGGTTACGAAAGAGAGAGCCAACTCGTTGTCATTAAACCAAGCGGAGTGGCATATGAGAATCTTACTGCAGAAGACATGGTGGTCGTCGATTTGCAGGGCAATGTCGTGGAAGGTACTTTAAAGCCGTCCTCGGATACGCCTACACATCTTGTTCTATATCGGCAATTTAAAGATATCGGAGGCATTGTCCATACTCACTCTCCCTGGGCTACGAGTTGGGCTCAGGCAGGGAAAGCGATACCAGCACTCGGTACTACCCATGGCGATTATTTTTATGGAAGCATTCCATGCACGCGTCGGATGACTGAAATGGAAATTCAACAAGATTATGAGTTGGAAACAGGAAAAGTCATCGTAGAAGCCTTTGAAAATCTTGACTACCAACGGGTGCCAAGTGTACTGGTACATAGCCATGCGCCATTCAACTGGGGAAAGGATGCCCGGGAAGCTGTCCATAATGCAGTTGTGCTCGAAGAAGTGGCGAAAATGGCCTTGCATACCTTTCAGTTGAATCCAGAGGTGGACCACATGGATCACGCATTATTGGATAAGCATTACCTGAGAAAACATGGAACTGGTGCTTACTATGGACAGAAATAAGTAAGGAGGGAGATAGGCAATGACAGAAAAATATGCAATCGGAGTAGACTTTGGTTCAGAATCAGGCAGGGCTGTACTTGTTTCCTTGAACGATGGAAGAGAAATCGCGGATCATGTAACGGCTTATCCACACGGTGTGATGACCGATCAGCTCCCTACGGGGGAAAAATTAGATTTGGAGTGGGCTTTGCAGCATCCGGATGATTATTTGGAAGTGCTTCGTCATTCCATACCTGTCGTATTGAAAATATCCGCCGTCAATCCGGGGGACATCATCGGTATCGGAATCGACTTTACTGCTTGTACCATGCTCCCAATCGATAATACAGGCAATCCGCTATGTTTCGATCCTTCCTTGACACATAATCCACATAGCTGGGTGAAACTGTGGAAACACCACGCAGCACAACCGGAAGCGACCAAGTTGAATGAAACGGCCGCAACCCGTGGAGAATCGTTTTTGCCTCGTTATGGAGGGAAAATTTCTTCTGAATGGATGATAGCGAAAATATGGCAAATCCTCAATGAAGCTCCTGACATCTATGAACAAACCGATCAATTCGTAGAGGCAACGGACTGGGTCGTTTCCAGGATGACCAATCAGCTTTTGCGTAATAGCTGTACTGCGGGGTACAAAGCAATATGGCATAAGCGGGAAAGTTATCCGGACAAAGACTTTTTCAAAGCATTGGATCCTAAGCTCGAAAACCTGACAGACACAAAGCTTCGGGGCGAAGTGGTATCGTTGGGGACAAGAGCCGGGGGATTGACTGAAGAAATGGCGCGTATAACAGGGTTGAAACCTGGTACTGCAGTAGCTGTCGGAAATGTTGATGCCCATGCTGCCGTTCCGGCGATGGGGGTGGTTTCGCCGGGGAAAATGGTGATGGCCATGGGAACATCGATTTGCCATATGCTGCTCGGAACAGAAGAGCGAGAAGTGGAAGGTATGTGTGGCGTCGTAGAAGATGGGATAATTCCGGGCTATTATGGCTATGAAGCAGGACAGTCGGCAGTGGGTGATATATTTGCCTGGTTTGTTGATAAGGCTTGTCCAGAAGAAATATTCCAGGCAGCTGAAGCAAAGGGCGTCAGCGTCCATGAATGGCTGGAAACCCGGGCGAACGCATATAAACCGGGAGAATCTGGACTATTGGCCCTTGATTGGTGGAACGGCAACCGCTCGGTGCTTGTAGATACTGAATTGAGTGGTCTGTTGATCGGAGCTACACTCCAAACAAAACCGGAAGAAATTTATCGCGCGCTTCTCGAATCTACTGCCTTCGGTACAAGAAAAATAGTCGACGCATTCCATTTTAATGGCGTGCCAGTTAACGAATTGTATGCATGCGGTGGACTTCCGCAAAAAAATAAATTATTAATGCAGATTTATGCCGATGTCACCAACCGGCCAATCCGGATTGCCGATTCCAGGCAGACTCCGGCCCTTGGAGCAGCTATGTTTAGCGCTGTTGCTGCTGGAAAAAGGCAGGGTGGTTTCGATTCCATCGTAGAAGCTGCAGAAAAAATGGGTCGAGTAAAAGAAGAGATTGTCCGGCCAATACCGGAGCATGTAACCGTTTATGAACGGCTCTATCAAGAATACAACAGGCTGCATGACTACTTCGGGCGTGGCGAAAACGATGTGATGAAACGGTTGAAGCATGTAAAAGCAGATGTGAGAAAAGAAGCAGTGAAAACTACCTGAAATAATGATCGTTTAACTGGGCAGAGGAGGAACATTGATGTTGAAGATGAAACCTTACGAGTTTTGGTTTATCACGGGAAGTCAGCACCTTTATGGAGACGATGCATTGAAAGAAGTGGAAGAGCATTCGGTCCAACTAGTGAAAGGGCTGAATGAAAAAGGAGCATTCCCTTTTCAAATAATATTTAAATCTGTGCTTACGACAGCAGAAGAAATTTATCATCTAAGTCAGCAGGCAAATGCGGATGAAAATTGTGCGGGAATCATAACCTGGATGCATACATTTTCACCGGCGAAGATGTGGATTGCAGGACTCGGCAGTATTCAAAAGCCGCTGCTCCATCTGCATACTCAGTACAACCGGGACATACCATGGCGGGATATAGACATGGATTTCATGAATTTGAACCAGTCAGCCCACGGAGATCGGGAGTATGGGTTTATCGGGACGAGGATGGACATTGCCCGCAAAGTGGTGGTCGGTCATTGGCGTAGTCCGGAAGTCTTGAATAAAATCTCGAGCTGGGTGCAGACAGCGGTGGCCGTTGTGGAAGGTAGGAATATCAAGGTGGCCCGTTTCGGCGACAACATGCGTAATGTGGCAGTTACCGACGGGGACAAAATCGAAGCCCAAATAAAGTTTGGCTGGTCCGTTGACTATTACGGGATTGGTGATTTGGTGGAGGAAATCAACCGGGTGGAAGAGGATCGGGTCGATGCCTTGTATGAAGAATTCCAACGTCTCTACAACATCCGTGATGAGGCTGAAAACAGAGACTCCATAAAGGAACAGGCAAGAATAGAAATAGGCCTTAAACAATTCTTGGAACGGGGAGGTTATTCGGCATTTACGACGAATTTCGAGGATTTACACGGCATGAAGCAATTGCCGGGATTGGCCGCACAACGTCTGATGGCCGAGGGGTATGGTTTTGCTGGTGAAGGGGATTGGCGTACCGCTGCATTGCTGCGAATGATGAAAATCATTGCCAACAATCAAAGCACCTCTTTTATGGAGGATTATACGTACCACTTGGAGCCGGGGAACGAGATGATTTTGGGATCCCATATGCTGGAGATTTGTCCTACGGTTTCTGACACGAAACCAGAGATCGTTGTCAATCCTCTGACCATGGGAGGAAAAGCAGATCCGGCCAGACTGGTATTTGACGGACGCGGTGGTCATGCTGTTAATGCGTCTCTCATCGAGATGGGCGGCAGGTACCGATTAGTAGTCAATGAAGTGACTGCGGAGCGACCGCCGTTCGCAACACCGAATCTGCCAGTAGCCAAGGTCCTCTGGAAACCTCAACCATCATTGAGCGTGGCTACAGAAGCTTGGATTTATGCAGGGGGCGCCCATCATACGGTTTTATCCTTTAATGTAACGACTGATCAGCTCTTGGATTTTGCGGAAATGACACGGATGGAATGTATTGTTATCGACAAGGATACCAACGTGCGTCAATTAAAAAACGAGCTGAAATGGAATGAAGCTGTCTGGAAATAACAATGAGTGTGGGGCAGAGATGATAAACAAAATCTCTGTCCTTTTTATGTCTAAGGGAGATACGGGCAAGAACGGATAATGTTTTGGAACCATAGCCTTTCATAGAAGGAGGTGTTATACTGACAAGGGTAACTTATACGAATAACTTACGGAATGGATAATAAACTGAGGTGTTTACATGCAAACGAAGCATAGTATGGTAAAACAAGCGATAAAATCAAAAATACTCGATGGCACCTTTCGGCCTAATCAAAAAATAAGCTCTGAAAGTGAACTAATGAAACAATTTAATGTCAGCCGGCATACAGTCCGTTTAGCTATTGGTGACCTGGTGAATCAAGGGTGGCTATATCGGGAACAAGGTTCTGGCACATTTTGTGCCGATCGTTCCCATTTAGAGGAAAAAGGCAGGAACGGTCAAAAAAGCATTGCCATTATCACGACGTATATTTCTGATTATATTTTTCCTTCTATTATTCGCGGTGCAGAATCATACCTAAGCGATAAGGGTTACAATGTGACGTTGTTCAGTACGAATAATAATCATCAAAACGAAAAGGAAATATTGGAGAGGCTGTTGACGCAGCAGTATGATGGTGTGATTGTCGAGCCTACGCAAAGCGCATTCAGCAACCCGAACATCAACTTGTACTTAAATTTAGAAAGGCTGAATATCCCCTATTTAATGATCAATGCCTTTTACGAGGAACTGGAACCCCTTTATATTGTGATGGATGATGAAAAAGGGGGGTTTACCCAGACGGAGCATCTTATAAAACAAGGGCATAAAAATATCGTCGGTTTTTTTAAAACGGATGATTTGCAAGGAGTAAAACGGATGAAGGGGTTTATCAAAGCCCATCGGGCCAACCGTTTGCAGATTGATCCGCAAAATATCGTCACATACAGTACAGAAGAGAAATTCCTGAAGCCCTCAAGAGAGTTAGAATCGCTTCTGTCCTCCTCCGAAATACCAACTGCACTGGTCTGCTATAATGATGAACTTGCGTTGAATATTTTAGATGTTTTGAGAGGAAGGATGTTATCAATACCCGATGATATCTCGATAGTGGGATATGATGATTCTATCCTCGCTCAATTATCTGAAGTGAAACTGACTACTATCGCCCACCCGAAGAGCAAAATGGGGGAAAAGGCGGCACAAGTGGTTGTTGAATTGATAGATGCCAAGAATGAAAGAGATAACAGGAACCAAGATTCTATCTCCTCTGTCGTATATGAACCCGAATTGATTGAAAGAAACTCTACGAAAAATCTCCAGATAGTGAAGGGATAACGGAACGCAGGGTGTTTGTCGAAAGAAATGATATATATAAGAGGATTTGGTTAAAAGTACGTACAACCAGATCCTCTTTTTTATTGGCATTTCTTACGTAAAACCCCCTTTAAATAGCCGGTTTACTATAAAAAACGTACAAGTTTTTAGAAACTTGCAAAAAGTCATTGCATAATGAAAGCGCTTATTTTATAATAATCGTACGTACAACTTAGGTGACGCTTGATAAACAAGTGGACTCGTTGTTGAAAGCGCTATCTAAAAAATTCGTTGAGAAAGGCGAGGGGGAGAAGCATGAAAAAATGCTGTGCACTAGTAGTCATTGTGTTTACGCTTATCTTGAGTGCTTGCGGAAACAGTGGTCAGGCAGGCGGACAGGGGGAAGGCGATAAAACCGTAGGAATTGCCATGCCGACAAAGTCATCGGAGAGATGGGTGCGCGATGGCGATAATATGGTGGAGCAGTTTGAAGAGTTAGGGTATGAAACGGATTTGCAATATGCAGAAGATGTAGTGGAAAATCAGGTGTCCCAAATTGAAAATATGATTACGAAAGGAGTAGACCTGTTAGTTATCGCTTCTATTGATGGAGAGGCCCTGACGGATGTCCTGGATCAGGCTCAACGTTCTGATATTCCGGTTATCGCGTATGATCGATTAATCATGAATAGCGAACATGTAAGCTACTATGCGACCTTTGACAACTTTCAAGTGGGTGTGCTGCAAGGAGAGTATCTAGAGGATAAATTAGGCCTTGCTGACGGTGAAAAGGGACCATTCAATATAGAGTTATTCGCAGGGTCTCCGGACGATAACAACGCTTATTTCTTCTGGGATGGGGCGATGTCGGTGCTTCAACCCTACATGGATGAAGGGAAGCTGGAAGTTCCAAGTGGTCAAACCGATTTTAATCAAGCGGCAACTTTAAGGTGGAGTGGTTCAGAGGCACAGGAACGTATGGACAACATCCTCAGCGCTCATTATTCAAATAAAAAACTGGATGCTGTTTATTCTCCTTATGATGGAATAAGTATTGGGGTTATCTCTTCTTTGAAAGCAGTCGGATATGGTTCCGACGACAAGCCGCTTCCGGTGATAACTGGACAAGATGCTGAAAGTGCCTCAATAAAGTCGATCATTGCAGGAGAACAGACGCAAACAATTTTTAAAGATACACGTACTTTGGCCGAACAAGCGGTTGCAATGGCCGACGCCGTATTAAAAGGGGAAGAGCCCGAGGTGAATGATACGGAAACCTATGATAACGGAAAGAAAGTCGTCCCTTCTTATCTTGTTGAACCGGTTTCTGTAGATGCTTCGAACTACGAAGAAGAACTTATCGAAACAGGATACTACTCAGAGGAAGATTTAAAGTAGATCTGATACATAGATGATTCGGTTGTTAACCGAGTCATCTATATCCTTTTTGCAGGAGTGATCAATCAGATGGCGACAATATTATCGATGAAAAATATTACAAAAACATTCCCGGGCGTAAAAGCGCTCGATAATGTAAACCTGGAAGTGGAGCAAGGGGAAATCCATGCATTGGTAGGAGAGAATGGTGCAGGAAAGTCTACGCTGATGAAGGTACTCAGCGGTGTTCATCCTTCCAATAGTTATTCTGGCGATATTTTTTTTCAAGGCCAGAAATGCGAGTTCAAGAACATCAACGAGAGTGAGGAATTGGGAATCGTAATCATACACCAGGAGCTGGCTTTAATTCCGGAACTGTCGATAGCTGAAAATGTGTTCTTAGGGAACGAGCAATCGACCAAAGGTGTCATCAATTGGCCGGAAACAATTGAGAAGACCAGAGCGTTGCTTGACAAAGTAGGTTTAGCTATCAACCCCCAAACGTTGATCAAACATATAGGTGTAGGAAAACAACAGCTT
This sequence comes from Sediminibacillus terrae, assembly GCF_009602435.1. GTDB lineage: Bacteria > Bacillota > Bacilli > Bacillales > Amphibacillaceae > Sediminibacillus > Sediminibacillus terrae. The sequence goes on along the minus strand of NZ_VZDQ01000024.1, from coordinate 340,724 downwards.
GTGGAAATAGCCAAGGCACTCTCAAAAGAAGTAAAACTGCTTATTCTCGATGAGCCAACAGCAGCCTTGAATGAGGAAGACAGTGAGAATCTCCTGAACCTTTTGGTTGAATTCAAAAATCAAGGTATTACTTCGATACTGATTTCCCATAAACTGAATGAATTGATGGCTGTTGTAGACAGCATCACCATTCTTCGGGACGGGAAGACAATCGAAACCCTTTCAATGGAAAAGGACGGAGTGACGGAACAACGTATCATCAAAGGGATGGTAGGACGCGATATGGATGATCTTTATCCTGAACGCATCTCCCCGATTGGGGATACCGTACTGGAGATTCAGGAATGGAATGTCTACAGTCCGGAAAACCCTCAGCACCAAATTATCCATAATGCCAGTTTTTCTATTAAAAAAGGGGAGATTGTCGGAATAGCTGGTTTAATGGGGGCAGGCAGAACGGAGTTGGCGATGAGCATATTTGGGAAGTCTTACGGACGGAATATAAGCGGCCGAATTTTTAAAAATGGTCAGGAGATTAAAATAGACAATGTGAACCAGGCGATTGAGCAGGGCATGGCTTATGTATCGGAAGACCGCAAAAAGTATGGTTTGATACTGAATGATAGTGTAAGAGAAAACCTGACGCTGGCCAATTTAAACAAGATTTCCAACCACTGGATTCTTCATAAACATGAAGAGGTCGAGCAAGCTGAGAGTTTAAAAGCGTCGATGAATATTAAAACGCCTACCATTGAACAGAAGACAGTGAATCTAAGCGGTGGCAACCAACAAAAGGTTGTGCTTGGGAAGTGGATTTTTACCGATCCAGATGTGCTGATCCTAGATGAGCCTACTAGAGGGATAGATGTAGGGGCCAAAAATGAGATATACAAAAAAATCAACGATCTAGCTTCAGAAGGAAAAGGTATTTTAATGATCTCCTCTGAACTCCCTGAATTATTGGGTATGTGTGACAGGATTTATACGTTGGCAGAAGGGGCAATCAGCGGGGAGGTCAATAGAAAAGACGCAGACCAGGAAAAATTAATGACTTATATGACTCGTAGCAGGAGGTCTTGACAATGGGAGAGGTAAAAGAGGTATTTTCACAGAATATAAGAAGATTCGGAATGGTGATTGCATTAATTGGCATTGCGATTTTATTCCAAATACTTACAGACGGTATATTGCTTACTCCTTTGAACATAACTAATATCGTCATGCAGAACAGTTATATCATCGTACTGGCCATCGGGATGACGTTAATCATCATCACCGGAGAAATTGATTTATCTGTTGGTTCGGTAGCTGCATTTATCGGTGCGATTTCTGCTTATTTTATGATCAATCTCGATATGTCTGTAACTGTTGCAGTCATTCTTTCGCTTGTGGTGGGAGCTCTCATCGGGGCCTGGCAAGGTTTCTGGGTCGCATTCGTCAATGTGCCGGCTTTTATTGTGACATTGGCAGGAATGTTGATTTTCAGAGGATTAACTTTGATTGTATTGGGCGGAAGGACGTTGTCCCCTTTTCCAGAAGGGTTCAGTACAATAAGCTCAGACTTTCTCCCGGATCTGTTCGGTGGAGGGAATTTACACATTTTGACTTTGCTATTGGGTGGATTGGCAGTGGTTGTCTATCTGTTCAACGAAGTGAAGTTGAGGAGAGACTATATTAAGTATAACTACAACATTATCAGTTTCCCTTTGTTTCTTGGTAAATTGATAGCTATTTCTATAATAATTCTAATTTTTTCTTATGTTCTGGCTTTGTATGCCGGGATGCCCAATGTATTGTTAATTCTTCTATTGCTGATTATCGGCTATAGCTATTATATGAACAATACAACGACAGGTCGTCATATCTATGCTGTAGGCGGCAATACGCACGCTGCCCAGTTATCGGGTATCAAGACGAAAAAAGTGACCTTTTGGGTATTTGTCAACATGGGGGTTCTTTCCGCGTTGGCCGGATTGATTTTTGCGGGTCGATTGAACGCAGCAACTCCTCAGGCCGGCAATTTATTTGAACTCGATGCCATTGCTGCTGCGGTCATTGGCGGTGCATCCCTCGCAGGAGGTGTAGGGACCGTTATAGGGGCAGTCATCGGAGCGCTGATTATGGGTGTTTTGAATAATGGCATGTCGATTTTGGGAATCGGAATTGACTGGCAGCAGGCGATAAAAGGATTGGTGCTTTTAGCTGCAGTAGCGTTGGATATGATCAGCAAAAATAAATCCAAATAAACAAAGAGGCCCTTTTATTTACATAAAACCGGTATTAGTTATAAGATAATGCCATAACATCGAAGAAAAGGGGTCATTCTCTTGGATCCACAAGTGAAAAAACTGGCAGCCGAAATAGATAACGCCAATGCGATTGCAGTCTTGACTGGTGCAGGTGTGTCCACGGCGAGCGGAATTCCTGATTTCCGGTCTGCCAACGGAATATGGCGGGAAGACCAATCACGGGAATACTATATGTCGCGTGAGTACTTTCAACATAATCCCGAAGATTTCTGGAACAAGTACAAGGAAATCTTCCGACTGAAGCTCCTGAAGAATTACGCCCCAAACCATGTTCATCTGTATTTGCGGGAAATGGAACAGAAGGGCAAGCAAGTTTCAGTAGTCACCCAAAATGTTGACGGCTTGCATTCCACTGCAGGGAATCACCATGTGATTGAATACCACGGCAATCTAAATACAGCAACTTGTCCTGCTTGCGGAACGCAGTACCCATTGGAGCATATAATGACCGAACAAGTTCCAGGCTGCACACAGGCTGGATGTGGCGATATATTGAAACCGGATATCGTTTTATTTGGTGATCCGATCACCAAGCATGAGGAAGCGGAAGCAGCTGTACGACAGGCAGATCTGTTACTGGTAATGGGCACTTCCCTGCTCGTATCTCCATTCAACCTGTTGCCGATATACGCATGGGATGGACGGAAACCATCCGGATTGATCAATCGGGAACCGACAGCGATGGATGATCAGTTTGAGTTTGTCATCCATGCCGATTTAAGTAAGACAATCGAAGAGTTGAAAAAAAGGGGGTAAGAAAAGGAGCTGCCAAATCATATGCAGCTCCTTTCCCGTTTATCCCTCAATGATTTTACCCAAGTATTTCCGGCTGCGCGGGCCGTCGAATTCACAGAAGTAAACACCCTGCCATGTGCCCAACTCAAGTTTGCCGTTGGATATAATCAGGGTTTGGGCATGGCCGACCGTGCTCGTTTTCAAGTGAGAGGCCGTGTTGCCTTCTGCATGCCTGTCTTTCGGGTGTTCCCAAGGAAATACCTCGTCGAGACGCATTAAAAAGTCTGTTTTCACATCAGGATCAGCATTTTCGTTCACGGTGACTCCTGCAGTGGTATGCAAAGAGGAAACAATGAGTATCCCCTCATCGACATTTTCCTGTCTAATCCAGGCTTCCAATTCATCGGTGATATCGATCATCTGTGAGTGGTTGCTTGTTTTCACTTGAAAAGTCTTCTTCATGACGAATCTCCTTTTCTCTTTTTGGTATATTAGAAAAAGATACATTAAGCAATAGCATCCTGTCGGGATAACCCGGACAGAGCATATTTGGCGTTTCGCTGCAGAAACACACTACGCTTTCCGCGGACTGTTGATGATTTTCCCCGAACTATCCTCTGCGGGGTCTCGCCAATATCTTTCCTCCCGCTCTAATCGTGTGCTTTCTGTATCAGACGGATATCGGATAAAGCTTATTCCTTAACGATTCTGGCAATCGGAGTAGAGATATAAGCATTTTCAACTTATTCCATCTTCCATCCAGCCAGTTCCTGAAAACTTGGAGATTTAAACTGTGACACGTCTCAATGAGAAGTGTTTTAGTAAAGCCGTATTACTGCCTTCTCTTTGCTGCTTTTTACTGCGGTTTCGATGATCTTGATGGTTCGCAATCCATCTTCTGCCGGAACCGGATTTTCAGCGCCATGCCGGATGCAATCATAAATCCCCTGATAATAAGCAGGATAATTGCCTGGAACGGATTTAATCGTTTTTTCCATCTCTTGTCCAACTTCGTTTACATACAGCTTTCCGTAGAATTCCGGTTCATCGGCACCCCAATCTCCTTGATCTGGTAATTGTCCTTCACTCAGGGCAGCTTCCTGTCCATCGATCCCATACTTGATAAAGCTCCCTTTGCTGCCGTGGACCATGAATTTCGGTCCCTGCTGCTTGACGATCGATCCGCAATGCAGAATCACGCGCATGCGCTGGTAACCCAGGATGATATGAAAATAGTCATCTACCAGCGAAGCTTCCCGCTGGTTCCAAAGGTCACAAAACACTTCCTGCGGTTCGCCAAATAAATACAAGGCTTGATCGATCAGATGCGAGCCTAAATCATAGAGCATACCGGAACCTTTTTGCCGGTGTTCCCGCCATTGTTGGTTCGGTTGCGGATTGAATCGGTCGAAATGAGCGACGTACGTGTTGATGGATCCCAGATTCTCGTTCTGGACTAATTCTTGGAGGGTCAAAAAGTCGCTGTCCCAGCGCCTGTTTTGGTAAACACTGAGCACAAGGTCTTTCTGGTTTGCCAACTCGATAAGTGCTTCTGCTTCTTTGCTGGTGAGCACCATCGGTTTTTCCAGTACCACATGTTTACCTGCTGTCAAACTTCGCTTGGCCATGTCGAAATGAAATTGATTGGGGGTGGTGATGACAACCAAATCTATCGTCCTATCATGGAGAATGTCCTCTAAATCATCGACAACTTCTACTTCTCCCAGGTCTTTTGCCACTTCCTCAAGACGGGAAGTCATTACTTTGGTGATAGCGAACTGTTCAGATACCTTTAGCAGCGGAGCGTGAAACACTGCTCCTGAAAATCCATAACCGACAAGGCCGACATTGATTTTATCCATAACATATCCTCCTCGCTGCTCCATTTGTTTTCCCTATTGTAACATGCAGGTTCTATAAAGCTTATTGAGAGGACTCGTATATGATAGACTGGAAATAGAAAAAGAATCAGAAACATGGGAGGAGAAAGCTGATGAACAGAAAAGAAATCCAAACAAAAGCCGCTCCACAGGCAATTGGTCCTTATTCTCAGGCTATCGAAGCGGGAGGGTTTGTGTTTGTATCCGGCCAGATTCCGATCGATCCAGCTACAGGTGAAGTGGTTGAAGGGATCGAGCAGCAAACCAACCAGGTGATGAAAAATCTCCAGGCAGTGCTGGAAGAGGCAGACCTGACGTTTGCCAACGTCGCCAAGTTTACGATTTATCTTGCTTCGATGGATGATTTTGCAACAGTGAATGAAGAATATGCCGGCTATTTAAGCAAACCATATCCAGCGAGAGCCACCGTGGAGGTAAGCAGGCTTCCGAAAGATGTCCGCATCGAGATGGATGTATTGGCGGTAAGGGAATAAAATGGAGGGGACCAGGACAAAACCATGGCCACTAAAGTAAAAACCGAGCAAAATGCCGCCTTATAGAGTTTGTCATTAGCCCGTAGCCCGAATACCCTCCGCTTTCCGAGGGGGAGTGGCAAGCCTCCTCGGGCAGAGCCCGCGTGAGCATCAACAACAACCTTTAACAGCTCTTTTGGTTTAGAAAGGACTTTTTCAGTGGCCTCCTTTCCTGCGGGATTTTCAGCTCGTGCTGTTCCGGTAGGATTCTCCGTATCTTGCCTCCGCTCCATCTGATTTCCGCATGATAAAGACAAGGTGACATAAGGAAAAACGATTAGCTTTTTGCTCATCAAAAAACCGAACGAATCGTTCGGTTTTCATTTTGGTCACGATGCTTCTGTCCCAGGATCCTTTATATTCTTTGACCTTCCATCAAGACTGGCTGGCATTTATACTCCCCCTTGCTTTAGGGAGCAGACTCCGAGAAAAATACGCCTTTAGGCCGATTCCTTTCTGCAGAGAGACTGATAAAGTTGGGGTGTGTTTGTTCCAATAACTTCTCAAAAATAACTTCCCATATTATGAGAAAACCAGCATAATAATAATAATGGGACAACCATTATCACTCGCTTTGAAAAAAGGAGACGTTAACACAATGAAAAAATGGTTAAAAATATCGTTCATTTTGATGTTAGTCATAGGATTTGTCAGTACAGCCACCACCGTATTCGCCAGTGACGGCAATGATAAAGAAAGCGGGGATGTCATCAATGAAAAATTGGGCGTTCCCCGGGTTGTGTATGGAGAAACATTGACAGAAGCCCAAAAAGATAAAGTGCGAAATCTCCTCGATGTGGAGGATCCTGAATCGGTGGACGAATACACTGTGACGGCTGAGGATCTGGTCAATTACATCGATGGTGATCCGAATTCCCGGATGTATTCCTCAGCGAAAATCACCCGTACGGAAGAAGGAAGCGGATTAGTGATCAATGTCGTCAATTCTGAAAATATCACCCAGGTCACCAATGAGATGTATGCAAATGCCTTGCTGACTGCCGGAGTGGAAAATGCGGTAGTAGATGTCGCTTCCCCGGTGAAAGTTACAGGCCATTCGGCGCTCACTGGTATTTACAAAGCGTTCAACGTGGAAGGCGAATCGCTCGATAAAGATCGCATGGAAGTAGCCAATGAAGAATTGGATGTTGCGACCGACCTTGCTGACAAGGAAGGAATGGACCAGGAAAAAGTAAGTGATTTGCTCACCCAAATCAAGCAGCAAATCGCGGAGCAAAACCCTGCAACCAAGGAAGAGGTAGAGCAAATCGTCCAGGAGCAGCTGGATAAAATGAATATCGAGTTGAGTGAAGAGGACAGGCAAATGCTCACGAATCTCTTCGAGAAAATGCGCAATATCAACATCGATTTTGACAATGTGCGCAGCCAGCTTGATGACATCGCCAGTGATATCCGTTCAAAGCTTGATGAGGTTGCCGGCGATGAAGGTTTCTGGCAGGGAGTGGCCGATTTCTTTAACCGGTTGATCGAAGGAATCAAAGGGTTGTTCAATTAAAAAGTGATATGGCAAAGCCGCTATAATAGACGATAGCGGCTTTTTCCTATTATGATAGATAAGATAAAAACCATTTTTGGCTACAGGAGCGTAGATTTGCATGGATTCTTCCAATACATCGATTTCCAAAACCGGGCTTGAGACATTGCAATGGTTCATCTTCTTGTTGGCAAGCTCGGTTGCCTTGCCGATTGTCATCGGCTCTCTTTATGAAATGAACTTTACCGAAGTCGCCGGCTTAATGCAGCGCACTTTTTTTATTGTTGGAGCTGCCTCGCTATTGCAGGGCCTGCTCGGCCATCGATTGCCCATCATGGAAGGTCCTGCGGGGCTGTGGATCAGTATTTTTTCCGTGATGGCGGTCACCGGGGCCCAGCAAGGGATGAGTACGGGAGAGACATTGCAATCAGTAGAGACAGCAATGCTGTTCACCGGTGGCTTTCTGGTCCTTTTTGGTGTCTTCCGCCTTGCCGAAAAGCTGCTGCCGTTGTTTACACCGCTTGTAACAGGTTCGTTTTTGTTCCTCCTGACAATCCAATTGAGCGGTACGTTTCTGGAGGGAATGCTTGGGATTCAACAAGAAGTAGAAGCGATTCACGGAACAGAAGCAGTGCTGGCATTTCTCACTTTCTTTATCGTGTTGGGCCTTTCGATATTCGGCAAAGGCTGGCTTGGCAATTACGCCGTACTGATCGGGATTGTAATCGGTTGGATTTCCTACAGCATATTCGTGGGGAATGACTCTTCCCGGACACCGGATGTGGCTGGATTTTCCGTACCGGAATGGTTTGCCTGGGGAGCCCCGAACATGGATTGGGGAGTCTTGCCAATCGCTTTCATCACAGCTGTCATCTTGCTATCGAACGTGGTGGCTTCCGTGGTGGCGACGAGCCAGTCGGTATATGGAAAAGCATCTTATTCCAGCAGTCAAATCAATAGAGGCAGCACCGTCCTCGGAGTCAATCATGGATTGGTGGGGATGTTTTCGGCAATTGCAAACGTGCCGCTTGCGACGTCGGCTGGATTTATCAAAATGACCGGACAAACGCGGAAACGGCCGTTTTTGCTCGCTTCCGGCTTATTGATCATCATTGCGTTCTTCCCGCCTATCGTGGCCTGGATTTCTGGTATCCCTGCACCGATAGCCAATGCAGCCATCCTGGCGACATTCGTACAGCTGATGGGACTCGGCCTCAGCAATGTCGCCAGCGAGCCGCTTGATTCCAGACGGTTGACCATCATCGGTGTCTCCTATCTATTCGGGATTGGCTGTATGTTTTTACCGATGGAGGTATTCGCTGAGCTCCCGGTACTGATTCAAAACCTGGCGAGCAATGGACTGCTGGTCGGAACCATTTTGGTCATTGTGTTGGAGCAGTCCTGGAGAGAAACGGAGAAGAGTCATGCAGCGTAAAATAACCGACCATGGGGGACGCTAATATTAATTAAATTTTTGCAAGGATGTGTTTGCAAACCAATGAAGAATATAAAGGATGTAATCGGTATAGGTCTTGGTCCTTATAACCTCGGACTTGCGGCGTTGCTCGATAATGTGCCGGAATTGGAAGCCGCTTTTTTTGATGAATCGCCAGAATTTGCCTGGCATCCAGGCATGTTGATCGAAGAAATGGATTTACAAGTCCCGTTTTTAGCCGATTTGGTGACATTCGCGGACCCGACAAACCGATTCAGTTATTTGAACTTCCTTCATGAACGCAATCGGCTGTACCAATTTTATTTCTTTAAAAAGTTCGAGGTTCCACGGAATGAGTACAATGACTATTTAAAATGGGCGATACAAAAGCTCGATAATCTTCATTTTCAGTCACGGGTCGTCGACATCCTGGATCATCAGGAAGCAGAGGTTCCTTATTACGAACTGATCGTGGAGGATATTGGCAATGGAACGCGCACCAGTCACCATGCGCGCCATGTCGTAATGGGCACCGGAAGTAAACCATCCGTACCAAAGCCGCTTGAAGGAATGCCGGCTGGCGATATTGTCCATACCAGCCGCTATTTGGCGGAAAAAGACAATCTGCTCGGTGCGGAATGTATTACGATTGTTGGATCGGGACAGAGTGCAGCGGAAGTCTTTCTCGATTTATTAAAGGAACAGGCTAGAATAGGCTGCCATCTGGCTTTGTTCACCCGCTCTCCCGGTTTGTTTCAACTGGAGCAGGCCAAGCTGGGACAGGAGTTCTTTTCCCCTGATTATGTCGATTATTTCCATGCATTGGATTTTGAGGAGCGGGCCGAAACCCTTGGTATGCTGGACAAGCTGCGGAAGGGAATCGATCCGGACACCTTGGCGGAGATTTACAACACACTTTATCAAAAATCTCATGGCGGAAGGGAAATTCCGGTCACCATCCAGCCTTTGACGGAGATAAAGGATATTACGAAAAATCACGATGGCTATCAATTGACATGCCATCAATGGCAGCAGGACAAGACATTCTCTTTTAACACGGACAAAGTGGTGCTTGCCACAGGATATAAGCCAGCTATTCCTGATTGGTTCCATGATCGGTTAGCGGATAAGATCGAGTGGGAGGATGACAAACGGTTCAAGGTGACGAGAGATTATCGACTTGCCTTCAAGCGGAACCGGCCGAACCAGTTTTTCACCTTGACCAATTTGGAGCATTCCCATGGAGCGGGTGCGACCAACCTGGGCTTGTCCGTTCAGCGCAATGTGCACATCATCAATCGGATCGCCGGCAGGCAGGTTTACTCCAATCAGCGCGATACGATTTTTCAACAATTCACCATGGACGAATGATCAATAAAGAGTTGAAATTGAAACAAAACCTTAACTTATGGAGTGCTTGTCATCGCTACGGCAAGCGAAGTAACTTGCCGGAGTGGCGTGTTTGCGATCATTGGAAAGTTAAAAAGGTATCTTATTTGCCAAGTTAATTTTCAGGTAATAGAAAATCAAAAAACCGAACGATATTCGAATTGCTAAGTGTTCGAATTCGCTCGGTTTTTGCTTTGACAAACTTGTGTTTGTCCCAGCCAACCTTCTTGATATATTTCTATCATTCCCTGTCAATGGGAATGAGACTGATGCCCCGACAGGGCGGGATGGCGATACATGGTACCTAGCAAAACGATTCCGCTTAAAACGAGCAAGCTGCTTGTGACAAAAAACACGGAGGCGAAACCGAAAAAGCCGGACAACATTCCTCCCAGCGCGGGTCCGATCATATTGCCGAAAAAGCGGATACTGGTATTGTAGCCAAGCACTTCTCCCTGCATGGAAATCGGGGCCTCCTGCCGGATATAAGCGATGCGGACGGGAATGATGCCGCCAATCGCCACTCCAAGAAAGAACCGCAATACAACCAACTGCCATATATTCGTGACAAAGGCTCCCGGAAAATAGACAATGCCGGCCATGAATAATAGAAACACCAAAATTTTAATATAGCCGATCCGGTCGCCGATTTTCCCCCAATTCCTTGCCATCAACAAATTGCCAAGCCCCGCCGCCGAAAACGCGATGCCGGAAAAGAGGGCAATATTCGCAGTACCGTGCAATTCTGCCACATACAAAGATAAAATCGGCTGAATGCTGAAGTGGGCGATTTGAACGAACATCGAGACAAGCATCACGATCAACAAGACAGGATGTCGTATGATATGCAGAATGACTTCCTTACTTGTATAAGATGCTTGTCTGCCGGCTTCCTCCTCGATTCGCTGTTCCTTGACGCCGAATAATACGAGCAAGGCCGACAGGAGCAAAGCGATCGATATGCTTTTGAACGTTGTGGCGAATCCGAGCGCATCGGCGACCGTACCGCCGATCAATGGTCCCATCAAGCTGCCGGTGATGCTGCCGGTCTGTAACGTGCCCAGTACTTTACCGGCGATATGTTTCGGAGTCTGGGTGGAAATGAGCGCTTGCGACATCGAGATAAATCCAGTGAAAACCCCCATGAACAGCCGCAGCAGAAATAGCTGCCAAACCGTCGTGACAAAGCCCATTGCGAAAACAGATACACAAAGACCTGCAGCAGAAACGACCAGGATAGGTTTTCTACCGCATTGGTCTCCGATTTTTCCCCAAATGGGAGAAAAGGTAAAGGCGGCAACGAAGGTTATTCCAAACGTCCATCCCGACCAGTTTTGCACAAATGTATCTGAAAAATTGCCAAGCGTTTCAATGTATAACGAAATAAACGGCAGGATCATGGTCATACTGCCGCCGATGAAAAAGTTGGCAAACCACATGATGAACAAGTTTCTTTTTGCAATTTTCTCCTGTGTCGTGATAATGGGTCACTTCTTTCAAAATATTTCGTAACACTAAATATTTTAGCCGATACTCTTTCAAATAAAAAGGGATTTGCAATGTGCTTTTCCTCGAGTGGCGGAAATGGAACCTCGAAAAATGAATCCTCAACTGCCATACCTTCTTGTCAATGACGTATAATAGTTAGTAGCATTCTTTGCTAACGGCACATTACGGGGGAAATAGGGATGAAGGAAATCGTTACATACGTAGCCAAATATAAAGCAGCTGCTGTCTTGGCTTTGCTTTTGATGGCAGTCGAGTTAGTCGTCGAATTGATTCAGCCGGTTATAATGGCATCGATTATCGATACAGGGGTAGTGCAGCGCGATATGGGAAGGATTGGCTTTTGGGGAGCGGTTCTGCTCGGTACGTCGGTGCTGGCCTTTGCTTCCGGCATTTTGAATTCTTTTTTTGCTTCAAAAGTCAGCCAGGGAACTGCATATGATTTGCGAAAAGATGTGTACGAACGGATTCAGCGGTTTTCCGTTACGCAAATTCAACGGTTTGCGGCGTCCTCCTTGATTACGAGATTGACTACTGACGTTACACAAATTCAGTCGTTGATTTTTATGGCAATGCGAATTATGCTGCGAGCCCCTTTGTTCATCATAGGCGGGGTTATCATGGCTTTTACCGTAAATGTCCAATTGGCGCTTATTTTGGCAGCATTCGTGCCTTTTTTACTGCTCGTCATGCTTTTTCTGATGACAAAGGGGGTCAAGCTGTTTGGTTCTGTCCAGGCTAAGATTGATCGACTGAATTCCATTATTCAGGAAAACCTGCTCGGTATCCGGCTTGTAAAGGCTTTTTTGCGGAATTCATTCGAGACGGACAGATTCCGGAAGGTAAATCAATCCCTGATGGAGACCAATAAACGGGCACTGCAGTTAATGGAGACAGTAATGCCGATCGTCATGCTGGGGATGAATGCCGGAATCATAACGATTCTATGGTTAGGGTCCATTCAACTGGAAACAGGGGATGCTCAACCTGGCGAAGTTGTCGCTATCTTGAATTATGCAACGCGAATCCTTGGTTCATTCGGCGTTTTTTCTTTTTTACTGATGAATTTTTCCCGGGGGAAGGCTTCTGCTGCACGCATAACGGAAGTGCTGCTGGAACCCCCTGAAGAACAATTGGATAAAAGTGACCAGGGGGAACATCGAATGTCGGGTCAAATCGCCTTTGAGAATGTCTCTTTCTGTTATCCAGAAGCAAAGCAGCCGGCACTACAAGGTGTATCTTTTTTAGCCGATGCAGGCGAAATGGTGGGGGTCATCGGGGAAACCGGCTCTGGAAAATCGACCTTGGCACAACTGATTCCGAGCCTGTTTCCGGTGACCCGTGGAGGTATTTTTTTAGACGGGAAGCCGATCGAATCATTTGAAATGCAGCAACTACGTCGGCAAATCGGCATGGTTCCGCAACAGGCCCACTTGTTTTCCGGAACCATCAAAGAGAATCTTCTATGGGGTAACGAAGAGGCGTCAGAGAAGGAGATCATCCAGGCGGCGGTAGATGCCAGCATCCATGACTACATCATGAGTCTGCCGCGAGGGTATGATACGGTTATCGGCCAGCGGGGGATCAATCTTTCGGGCGGACAGAAACAACGCCTTTCCCTTGCCCGGGCATTGATCCGCGAACCGAAAATCCTGATTCTGGATGACAGTACGAGCGCATTGGACGCCAATACGGAGGCCCGGGTTTTGCAGGCACTTCGTCGGCGGTCCTGTACGGTTTTTATTATCGCTTCCAAAATCAGTTCCGTTAAGAATGCCGAGAAAATATTGCTGTTGAAACATGGAGAGCTGGAGGCAAGCGGTCCACATCGCCAGCTTATCGAACAAAGTGCTTATTACCGTATGATCTATCAATCTCAATCAGAAGCGGGGGTGTTCGAGCATGCAGGGAACGAATCGTAATGTATCCGGAAAGCAGCCTGCCAGAATACCCTCCAGACACAACCATGGAGCTCCGAGGCAAAAGCCGAACATAAAAAACATGAGGCAGACGCTCCAACGGATATGGCGTTATATGTATGCTAAAAAAAAGCTGTTTTATCTTGTCCTCATCATGGTAGTTGTCAGTTCTGCCCTTTCACTGCTCGGTCCCTATCTGCTTGGTGTAACGGTGGATCACATGGTCGCCGATTTCCAAACCAACCAACTGACCGTGATGCTCATCCTGCTCGGCGTGATTTTTATTGCCCAGTCCGGTGCAGTCTGGATGCAAAATTATTGGATGATCACGATTGCCCAGGAAACCGTACAGACAATGCGAAACGACCTATTCAGTCATATACTGCTTTTGCCGTTACCTTTTTTCCAAAAGCGACAGAGCGGAGAAGTAATGAGCCGTCTGACAAATGACATGGAAAATGTAAGCAGGACGTTGAATTCCTCCGTGATTCAGCTGGCAACGAGCGTGCTGACGCTTGGTGGAACTGTTACGATCATGCTTTGGTTGAGCCCGCTGTTGACGTTGTTGACCCTTACAATCGTACCGTTGATGTATTGGGGGATGAGGTGGATTACTAACAGGACAGGGCGATACTTTAAAGCGCAGCAAAGAGATTTGGGGGATGTAAACGGTTATGTGGAAGAAACCTTGTCCGGACATCATATCATCAAAGCGTTCTCCCAAGAGGAACGGGTGACAGCAGCGTTCCATGAAAAGAATGAACGACTCCGGGATTCAGGATATTGGGCACAGACATACTCGGGTTTCATTCCCAAATTGATGAACTCTCTGAACAATCTCAGTTTCACCATCATTGTCGGTTTCGGTGCCATTCTTGCTGTGAATGGCTTGGTTTCCATCGGTATCATTGTAACCTTTACTACGTATGCAAGACAGTTCACTCGTCCGCTAAATGACCTGGCCAATCAGTACAATGTGGTCCTATCTGCAGTGGCAGGGGCAGAAAGGGTATTCGAAATCATGGATGAAGAACCGGAAAAGGACGGTCCGCAAGCAAAACCTGTTGACAGGTTACATGGTGCGGTTGAATTCCGATCCGTGGATTTTGCTTATCAGGAAGGAGAGAGGACTCTCTCGAATATCAACCTTCGGGTGGCCCCCGGGCAGACGGTAGCGCTAGTGGGACCAACAGGAGCAGGCAAAACGACTTTGATTTCGTTGCTCGCCCAGTTCTATCAACCGGATGGTGGCAGGATTTTATTGGATGGACGGGATGCTTCCAAGTTAATGAGGGCAAGTCTGCGCCGTAACATGGGTATTGTCCTGCAGGATTCTATTTTGTTTGAAATCACTATCAGAGAAAACATCCGTTATGGCAGATTGAAGGCAACGGATGAAGAGGTCGTGCAAGCCGCAAAAGCTGCCAATGCTGATGGATTTATCCGTAAGCTTCCGAAGGGGTATGATACCGTCCTGAAAGCCGATGGTTCCGGCATCAGTCATGGCCAGCGCCAATTGCTGTCCATCGCCAGAGTGATGCTTGCCGATCCTGCGTTGTTGATTTTGGATGAAGCGACGAGCAGTGTCGATACAATTACGGAAATGAAAATCAATGATGCTTTCCAGCAGCTGATGAAAGGAAAAACGAGTTTTGTGATTGCCCACCGGCTTAACACGGTGAAAAATGCTGACATCATCGCAGTGATTCAGTCTGGTCAAATCACCGAACAGGGAACGCACCAAGAGCTGATCAAGCAGAACGGTCATTATGCATCGCTGGTTCAGTCCAGCAGAACACAGAAAAATGGATAACGTGTGTGCAAGAAATTGGCAAATACATATTTATGGATGTACCATATTAAAATAGTGAATAATCAAGCATTATAAATAAATCGAGATAGAGACGCTGCCAGGAAGTGCTTGCAGAGGCACTCTCTATTTAGGAGGAGTTACCATGGTACGTCTAAGTGTATTGGATCAATCACCGATTCCACGAGGCGGATCAGCCAGGGAAGCATTGCAGAACACGGTGAAACTTGCCCAGCTGGCCGAAGAGCTCGGTTACCACCGCTTTTGGATATCGGAACATCATTTGGAAACGCTGGCCCATTCCAGTCCAGAGGTGTTCCTTCCCCATATCGCAGCACACACGTCTTCCATCCGTGTCGGTTCCGGCGGTGTGATGCTGCCCCATTACAGTGCATATAAAGTTGCGGAAAACTTTCGATTGCTTGAAGCATTGCACCCTGGGAGAATCGACCTCGGGGTCGGACGGGCACCCGGGGGAATCCCTCTGGCCACGGCAGCCTTGCAGGAAGGTAAGGGGCCAGGGGGAGGAGACAGCTATCCCCAGCAAATCGAAGACCTTGTCCATTATTTATCGGGATCATCTGATGAAACCCACCGCTTTCGAGGATTGAAAGCAATGCCGGATATCGATACTGCGCCGCAATTATGGCTGCTTGGCTCGAGCGGGGGCAGTGCGGGCTTGGCGTCGGGTCAGGGGATTTCCTATGCTTTCGCTCAATTTATCAGTGGACAGCATGGCGGTTCGGTTGTAAAAAGTTATCAACGACGATATAAGCCATCGATATTGCAGAGAGAGCCGCAAGCATTAGCCGCATTTTTCCTGGTATGTGCAGAAACAGATGAAAAAGCAGAGTGGCAGGCTAAAAGCATGGACGTGCAAATGTTGAAAATGGCCAGAGGAGAGACCGGCGAAGGCATCCTTCCTCCGGAAGAAGCAGCGGGTTACCAATTTGCACCTTATGAGATACAGCTAGTCCGGGAGAACCGAAGGCGGATGCTGGTAGGCTCGCCGGAAACGGTTCGCAGCCAACTGTTGCAGTTAAGTGAGGAATACGGAACAGAGGAGTTCATGCTGGCATCGATGAACTACTATTTTGCCGATAAACAAAAAGGGTATGAGCTACTGGCCAAAGCCTTTTCCTAGGCTTCAAGTCAGGAGCGATTACATGACAATATGATGATCAATGCCGATAGGAGGGTGGCGGCTTGGACGAAAAAGACTGGAAGCAAGAAAGAGAACGATTGAATGAAGTATTGGATATCATTGATGCAACTGCTGAAAAGTTGCAGGAAAGAAAAGGCGGAATCAAAGACCGGGTTTTGGACCTCCGCAAAAACTTTTGGGAAGACGTTACCGTCAACCTGGATGAGCCGGATGACGTAATCGAAACGCAGGCGAGCCTGAAACAGCAGGCCGAGCTGCTATCAGAGCGGGAAAGAAGCCATGGTCAATTGAGTGAGCAGTTGAAAACACTCGCCAGATTAAAGGAATCCCCTTATTTTGGAAGGATCGATTTTCTGGAAGACGGGGAACAGGACGCAGACCAAATTTACTTGGGCATTGCTTCATTGATGGATGAACAGGAAGACGAGTTTCTTGTCTATGACTGGCGCGCCCCGATTTCGAGTCTCTATTATGACTATCCGCCCGGACCTGCGGCATACCAAACGACGGAAGAAACGATCAATGGCGAAATGAAGCTGAAAAGACAATATATTATCCGGAACAGTCAGTTAAAGGGGATGTTTGATACTGGATTGACCATCGGTGATCATTTATTGCAATCTGTGCTCGGCAACAATGCCAGCACACAGATGAAGAGCATCGTTGCCACCATCCAAAAAGAACAAAACCGAATCATCCGCAATGAGAAAAACGATTTGCTGATTGTCCAAGGGGTTGCCGGAAGCGGCAAAACATCGGCTGCCTTACAACGTGTCGCGTATTTACTCTATCGCTATCGGGAAGTTTTAACATCGGATAATATGGTGTTGTTCTCTCCAAATCCGTTGTTCAATAGTTATGTATCCACGGTTTTACCTGAACTGGGCGAAGAAAATATGCAGCAGACGACCTTTCATGAATATTTGGAACAGCGTCTTGGCAGTCGTTTTGACATTGAAACGCCATTTGCCCAAGTGGAATATTACCTGGCCGCAAATCAGGAAGCCGATTATCATACCCGGATATCCGCGATGACGTTCAAAGCGGGAGCCCAGTATAAACGGTTGGTGGATCAGTTTATTGAAGGATTGCATGCTGGTGGAATCGAATTCAGGAACGTTACCTTCCGTGGCGCGGTGATTGTAGATAAATATTCCATAACTGATTACTTTTACAGGCTTGATCCGGCGATGAGTCTCCCGAACAGGATGGAAGCGACCGCCAAATGGCTTTTGAAACAAGTGGACAAGTTTGCAAAGGGGCAGCTGCAGGAGGACTGGGTGTTGGAAGAAGGGCAGCTTTTGGAAAAAGAAGACTTTCTTTCGGTGTACCAGCAGTTGCAGGAAGAGGATGCATCCTCCGATGACCCTTATTATGACTTTGTACGGGAAGAGGAATTGCTTCGTCAAAAGGTGATTGACGATAACTTCCAGCCGTTGCGCCAAAAGATAAAGCGTCGCCGCTTCTTTCATGCGGAAAAAACTTTTCAAAAGCTTTTTGATGCTGAGACAGGAGTCGATGGCGTAAAGCTTCCGGATAATTGGCCGGAAATTTGCCGGCAATCGCTGGAGTTACTGGAGAAAAGAAAATTGACCTGGGAAGAAGCTGCTCCATACTTATACTTTTACAATCGACTGGTCGGCTTTCAGGTGAATCGGTCTATCAGGCATTTATTCATCGACGAAGCCCAGGATTACTCCCCGTTCCAGTTTGCTTATTTCCAAGAGGTTTTCCCTCTTAGCAGGATGACGCTTCTAGGAGATTACAACCAGGCGATTTATGCGCATGCCTCCACGGAAGAAACCCTGCTTTCTTCTCGATTGGAAGCAAAGCACGAACGGATCACCCTGACGAGAAGTTATCGTTCAACCAGGCAAATTGTGGAGTTTACCAAAGCCTTTATGCCAGGCGGCGATGTCATTGAGCCTTTCAACCGGGAAGGTTCAAAGCCATTGATTATCCAGGTGTCTGATCAACATAAACTAAAACAGCAAATATTGCAGACAATAAAGGGCTATACCGCTGCAAATCACCAAACAATCGCCATTATTTGCAAAACGATGGAGGAGAGCCGGGAGGCGTATCAATTATTGCGCGAAGAAACGGAAGCAAAGCTGATGGATGAAGAAACGCACACCTTCCAAAAAGGGCTGCTTGTGCTTCCGGCATATCTGGCAAAAGGAATCGAGTTCGATGCGGCGATTATCTATAATGCTTCGGCTTCTCAATATTCTCGGGAACTGGAGCGGAATTTGCTTTACACAGCCTGTACGAGGGCGATGCATGAACTGGCTGTGTTCTCGATCGGTCCAATGTCCGCTTTTTTGCAACAACTGCCGGAAGATTTGTATGACAGGGCATAGGCAAGAGACATCTAGCAATTTCCGTCCGAATTGGGCGCATGCAGCCAAAACAAGAATCTTTTTCGCAGACTTTATTGTTTCGTCTCGAGAGTTAGAAACTATGCAGTAACTTTAATGGGGAGCTCCATTGCCTATGCAAAAAGCGTGTAACTAACGCTTCGGTAGCATACTTCGCTTTCCGCGGGCACGGCTTCAGCTAACTTGGTAAAGAAAGCCGCTTTACCAAGTGGATCTTCAGCTCGCGCTGTTCCCGCTGGAGTCTTCGTATGCTACCTTCGCTAAGAAGTTTGCTGATTATCACAAACATTAAGCCTCTTAATAAAACGCTTGTCAGGATATGTGCGTCTTTTCATAAAAAACAGTTTGGGTTTCGTCTTTTCCCCTTCTCTCGGCTTTCTGCTTGTTTTCCTAGAAATGTCTTTTGATAAGATGTTTCATGCTATTGAATGAAGAAAAATATATCTAGTATACTCGCTTAAAAACAGGAAGCTATTCTTAGCTGAGGAAATACCCGGAGACTCCTGCGGGAGCAAAGGCCTCGGAGAGATCCCGCAGAGCGTTAGCTCGAGGAAGCTCACCAGCCGCCAGCGGAAAGCGCAGGGTATTTCCTCAGCGCTGTTCTCCAACCTAAATAAAGGCCGGATGTCAGGGGGACTCACTCAAGTTAATTCACAGTTTATAGGTTTTATGAAAAACAAAATCAATGGAATTGTGGAAATCAACCAGTTGCAATTAACCCGAGTTATTTGATAAGATTACTTCAACCGAATAACGATTCTTATGAAGAGAGGCGGAGGGACAGGCCCGATGAAGCCCGGCAACCCACTGAAATTTCAGGAAGGTGCCAATTCCTACAGAGTGAATGTACTCTGAGAGATAAGAAGCTGAATGACGAATAAGCCTTCTTCCTCTCTGGGAGAAGGCTTTTTTATAACGCCTGGTTTCAAATAAGATCTTATTCGGAAACAAAATTTGTCAGCATTCAGGCAGGGGAGAGATAACATGAAGTACGGATTTTGGCTGCCGATTTTCGGCGGATGGTTACGAAATGTAGAGGATGAACTGATGCCTCCAACCTTTGATTATGCAAAACAAGTGATACAGTCAGCAGAGAAATGGGGCTATGATACCACGTTGATTGCTGAGTTATATTTGAATGACATAAAAGGAATCGATGCAGATTCTCTGGAAGCATGGTCGACAGCGGCCGGACTGGCAGCAGTGACAGAGAAAATCGAAATCATGACAGCAGTCCGTCCCGGGTTCCACAATCCTGCTGTAGCAGCAAAAATGGCTGCGAACATTGACCATATCAGTAACGGCAGGTTTACACTGAATGTCGTCTCGGCATGGTGGGAAGAAGAAGCAAAACAATATGGTGGGGCATTTACCGCCCACGATGAACGGTATGACCGGACAGAGGAGTTCCTGGAAGTGTTGAAAGGGATGTGGCAGGAAGAAACGTTTTCTTACCATGGCAATTATTATGAAGTGAACAATGCCAAACTTGCTCCTAAGCCGGTACAAAAGCCTTTCCCGACCCTATATGCGGGAGGGGAAAGCGATCGTGGCAAACAGGCAATTGTCGATTCCTGTGACGCCTATGTCATGCACGGAGGCACAGTCGATGAGATTGCCAGCAAGATAGCGGAAATGAAGGTAAGGCGGGAAGAAGCCAGTCAGCCAGAATTCCAATCGTTTGGCATGGCGGCCTACGTGATTTGCCGGGACACCGAGGAAGAAGCATTGGAAGAATGGAAACGAATAACTGACGTGAAAGATAGCGCGGGATACGCCGGCTATCAAGACTTTGTCAGCAAATCGCAGTTGGAGCAACAAGTTGAACTTAATGATTATTCGGTCTCGAACCGGGGCTCGCGTCCAAATTTAATCGGGACACCGGACCAAATTGCGGAAAGGATTGCGGCATACGAAGAAGCGGGATTGGACTTATTATTGCTGCAGTTTTCGCCCCAGCTGGAAGAAATGGAGCGTTTCTCGCAGCAAGTCATGCCGCTTGTGGAAGAAAAACGACGTCAGTTATTGAAATAACTTGAAACCATACCAAGGAGAGGAGACGGCAGAATGAGCAAAGTATATGTCATCCATGAAAATAGTGAATGGACCGAGCACCTGACGAAACGATTGGAGGAGCTTGATGTCCCTTATGAAGAATGGTTTTTGGACCAGGGGATGGTCGATTTGACAGAAGAACCACCAGAAGGAATCTTTTATAGCCGGATCAGTGCCTCCTCCCATACAAGAGATCATCGGTATGCCCCTGAATTGACGGAGGCGGTTTTAGCGTGGCTGGAGCGACACGGGCGCACGGTGATCAATGGCAGCAGTGCCCTCCGGCTGGAATTGAGCAAGGTCAATCAGTATATGGCATTGAATGAAGCGGGAATTCGTACTCCGAAAACGCTGGCAGCAGTCGGCAAGGAGCAGATTGTGGAAGCGGCAGAAAAACTCAAACTCCATGCAGACTCCTTCATCACGAAACACAACAGGGCTGGTAAGGGGTTGGGAGTGCAGTTGTTTCATACCATCGATGGTTTGAAGGAGTACTTGGATAGTCCCGATTTTGACGAGCCGGTCGACGGCATCACCCTGGTTCAGGAATATATACAAGCCCCCGAGCCTTATATTACCCGCTGTGAATTCATCGACGGCAAGTTTCTATACGCTGTCCAGGTCGATACGTCTGAAGGCTTCGAATTATGTCCTGCAGATGCCTGTACAATCGACGACTTGTTCTGCCCGGCAGGAGAACAACCGGAGGATCAGACAAAGTTTCGCATTGTAGAAAATTTCAACCAGCCGATTATCGAAAGGTATGAACATTTCCTGGCGAATAATGGTATACGCGTAGCTGGTATTGAGTTCATTTTCAACCAAGATGGGGAGCTTTTCACTTACGACGTCAATACAAACACCAATTATAATACTGAAGCGGAAGCAAAAGCCGGCCAGTATGGCATGCTGGAAATGGCAAGGTTTTTGAAGCGGGAACTGGAAGCGGTGAAACAGGAAAACACTATATCTATTTAATGGCATATTGCATTCTCAAAAAGGATCTGCAATTTACTAAACCATATCTTCTGTTTCGCGGAAAGAGTCGGACGGTCTTTCTTCGGCCTGTTCCCCGTTCTGACCGGAAAGAAATCGAGGGTTCTCTGCAATCCAAGGGGTTATACCGAGTTTGTCGGATAGCCCTTTTTAATTGTCTGTGAAAGAATAAACGAAATGCCAGTGGAACAATAATGGCAGGAACCAGCCTTTAGTCAGGTTTCCTTTAGACAAGCGCTTGCGCTTTTCTTATTTGTTCTGTTTATAATATTTGACGAATGTTTGAAAAAAACCCTATAATATTTATTATCTTTGGCAAAATAAGAAAGGACGTGGACCGTTTTCCTTTAGCAGTAAAAATCGAATGAAAATGACACTTCAGACACAGTAAAAAATTCAGAGAGCAAGCCGATGGTTTTCGGACTTGAAAATTATTCGATTTTTAAATGGTATGATCATAAATTCTATAGCAGAATAATTTCCCATCCAATGGTCTGCAATGATGACAGATAGAGAGAGGGAAGCGTTATTGTAGGCACTTGCTCCTTAACTTTCAGGAGGAAAAAAGTGCGACAAGATAAAAAAACAAGTTTGAATAACAAGACGGATAATCCTGTTTTTATCGTAAGTGGAGGACTGCTGCTTTTATTTGTCCTTTTATCACTAATGGATTTAGATATGGTAGGAGGCTGGATCACAGCATCCTTCAACGTTTCTGCCAAATATTTTGGTTCTTACTGGCAGCTGCTGCTGTTGGCAAATTTGCTTATTGGCTTAGGCTTGGCTGTTTCCAAGTATGGAAAGGTAAGGTTAGGTAATAAAGCGAAGCCGGAAAACAGTTATTTCCGCTGGATCGCCATGATTTTATGCACCCTGATGGCCAGCGGCGGTGTGTTTTGGGCGGCTTCTGAACCGATGTATCACTTTATCACGAATCCCCCGTTGTTTGAAGACAACTCCTCGACCATGGCAGGTGTCGACCCTGCGTTAGCACAAAGTTTCATGCATTGGGGCTTTATGGCTTGGGCGATTTTGGGAACACTGGCAACCATCGTTCTCATGTATGCTCACTATCATAAAGGCTATCCGCTGAAACCTAGGGCGATGCTTTACCCGCTGTTTGGTGAAAAAATCTTTCAAAAGAGTGTAGTCGGCACGATAGCCGACATTGTTTCGATTGTGGCAGTTGCAGCCGGCACCATGGGACCAATCGGTTTTCTCGGCATGCAATTGACTTATGGTCTGCATTCCTTGTTCGGGGTGCCGAATAACTTGGTGACGAATATCATTGTTATCGCCGTTCTCGTCGTGATAGCAGCGATTTCTGTTGCAACGGGTGTGGACCGCGGTATTCAGTTCCTCAGCCGGATGAATGTCAGTTTGACTGTTGTACTGGCAGCTTTCATGCTGGTTGTCGGTCCCACGATGTTTATTATCAACAAGTTTATTTCGGCAGAAGGTTTCCATTTGCAAAACATGCTGACAATGTCGACATACCAGGGAGATCAAGCCTGGCTTGGTGCCTGGACAGTGTTTTTCTGGGGCTGGTTTCTGGGATACGGCCCGATGATGGCCATCTTTATCAGCAGAATTTCCCGGGGTAGAACCATTAGAGAATTGATCATCGCCGTCGCTATTGTAGCGCCGTTGATCAGTAATTTCTGGTTCACCGTTGTCGGTGGCAGCGGAATCGATGCCGAGTTAACCAATCCGGGAGTCATTTCCGAGCCATTGAACGCGGGTGGCATGCCTGCAGCAGTGATGGCCATCATGGATCAGATGCCGCTGGGATTGCTGTTGGCCATCGGCTTCTTGATTGTCACGCTCGTGTTTGTGGCAACGACAGTCGATTCGATTTCCTATACTGTTGCGGTCACATTGACCGGTAACGATAACCCGCAAAAATGGATTCGCGTATTCTGGGTGCTGCTTTTCGGGGTACTGTCGATTATTTTATTAGCGATCGATCCGGGGAGTATTACTGCCATTCAGAACTCAATTGTCGTGACGGCCGTGCCGGTGTCACTGCTGATGCTGCCGACATTGTGGGATGCCATCAGAGTGGCGCGTATTTTAGGGAAAGAACAGCAAATCTTTCCCTCGAAAGCTAGTCAGCCTGTCCGGAAAGAAGGGACGGCTGAAAAGGATTTAGTCGAAGATTAATCTGTTTATTTATGGACCGCCTTTATAAAAGGCGGTTATTTTTTTGTGAAACCACATGGTACTGAGATGTAGGAAGGTGAATATTCTATAGGAAAAGCCCCGGAAATCGTGCGTTCACGTTTTCCGGGGCTTTCTCTACGTAACTTCTTCCATCAGAGCTTGCAGTTGATCTTTGTTGATGATCAAATCGCCGAGAGAGTATTGGTCAAGTGTTTCCAGGAATGCATGCAGCGCTTTTCCGAGGACCCCCTGCAAACGACAGGCATCGCTGATAAGGCAAGTATCCTTCTTAGAGGGATCAAAACATTCGACGACAAAGAAATCTTCCTCTGTTTGACGCACTACTTCTCCTATTGAAATGGCATGCGGGTCTTTTGCAAGACGCAGACCTCCATTACGTCCCCTGACCGTTTCTATATATCCTAATTTACCAAGTTCATAAATGACCTTCATCAAATGGTTGTGCGAAATATTATAAACAGCTGAAATCGTTTTGATTTGGACCAGCTGACCTTCCGGACGGGTGGCCAAAAACATGAGTACTCGCAACGAATAATCAGTAAAACGTGTCAATTTCATAGTAATCTTCCTCTTTTCTGATTATGTGTTAAGTGTATCATATTTTTTTGAATGGAGAGAACATGCCGTTTTTCCTTTGCCTTCTTACCGGTATTTTGAACGTTTTGTGAAAGGAATGTGGCAAAAATCAAAAACATGTATTTATAATATTGCTTTAAATATCGAATAGTGAAAAGATGTATACGTAATACATCTTTAGCTGGAGGTAATCCTATGTTAAGTCAAAAAACGATTGATATTGTAAAATCTACAGTGCCAGTTTTAGAAAAACACGGCACGACCATCACAACCAGATTCTATGAACGTTTATTTGAAAACCACCCGGAACTATTGAATATTTTCAACCATGCCAATCAAAAGAAAGGCAGACAACAACAGGCACTCGCCAATGCTGTTTATGCTGCTGCTGCTCATATCGACCAGCTTGAGACGATTTTGCCGGCGGTGAAACAAATAGCACACAAGCACCGCAGTCTCGGTATCAAGCCGGAGCATTATCCTATTGTAGGAGAGAATTTATTACTGGCTATAAAAGAAGTGCTGGGAGACCAGGCTACAGATGAAATCATCGAGGCTTGGGGGGAGGCATACGGTGTCATTGCCGATGTATTCATTCAAGTAGAGAAAGAAATGTATCAGGAAGCAGCCGAGAAAGAGGGCGGCTGGAAAGACTTCCGTCCGTTTATCGTGAACAAAAAGGTGAAAGAAAGTGATGTAATTACGTCTTTCTACCTTGTTCCTGCAGATGGAGGCAAACTGGCTGACTACTTACCAGGCCAGTATCTTTCTGTGAAAGTGAAAATCGAAGGGGAACCGTACACGCAAATCCGCCAATACAGTCTTTCCGATGCGCCGGGAAAACCGTATTACCGGATCAGCGTGAAACGGGAAGAAGGACAAAACAATCCCGACGGAAAAATCTCCAACCACCTTCATGGTCATGTGAAAGAAGGGGACACCCTGGAGGTTAGTGCACCCGCTGGCGACTTCACACTCGACCTGGATAGTAACAGACCGGTCGTGCTCTTGAGCGGAGGGGTTGGATTGACGCCAATGATGAGTATGCTACGGACAATTGTGGATCAACAGCCCGGACGTAAAGTAACCTTCATCCATGCCGCTCAAAATGGAAAGGTACATGCTCTGGACGAACAAGTGAAGGAGCTGGCAAGAACGAATGGAGATATCATCAGCTATGTCGTGTACAGCGATCCGACGGAAGCAGACAAAGCAGCCGGAAGCTTTGACAAAGAAGGTTATGTTACATTGTCATGGCTGAAAGAAGTCCTTGGCACCAATCAGGCTGATTTTTATTTCTGCGGTCCAGTTCCATTTATGTCAGCAATCAATCAATTTCTGCTGGAATGGCAAGTCCCTGAAAATCGCATCCATTTCGAATTTTTCGGACCGTCAATGAATTTGGAAACTGTTTCGTAACGAAAGCAAATGCATAGTCATGGTGGCAGGACAAAAGCAAGGCCGCCAAGCAAAACCGGGTGAATGTTAATTGATTCGCCCGGTTTTTGGGCTTGTAAGTCCCTTCGATCTTTTTCTCCCGTTGTTTGATGGGTGCTTCTTATCGCTGCGGCAAGTACTACGTTTTCCTCGGGTATGGCTTCCACTTCCTCAGAAAGCACCAAACCGTTTTCTTGCGGGATTTTCAACTCGTGATGTTTCCGTAGGAGTCTCCGTATCTTGCCTTCGCTATGTTATCGTGTTCTGATTTCCGTATATAACCGTTTCCTTCTATTGACTGATAGGTTTCTAAACAGCTTTACAAAGCAATAAAACCAACGATGACAGACTCTTAATGACAGGAAAAGCAATCCATATCCTTGCAAACCATGGGTCAAGTGTTATTAAATAATAATTGAAGTACTAATCTACTTTCTGCTTAATAAGGAGGAATCGCGGTGGCTTTTGTTATCACAAGTCCTTGTAAAGACGAAAAAGCGGCAGAATGTCTTACTGTCTGCCCGGTTGATTGTATAGAAGAAGGCCCGGATCAATTTTTTATCGACCCGGATATTTGCATCGATTGTGGCGCCTGTAAAGCGGTATGCCCGGTGAATGCAATCGAAGAAGAGTATGATCTGACACCGGAACAGGAAGTCGATCTCGAGAGAGCGGAAGCGTTTTTTGCCAATCGATAACATACACGCCTGAAGGCAGGTTTTTCCAAGAAGGAGCCTGCCTTTTTGCACGTGTAAAGGAGAGGTTTTATGGACTACATAACTTATTTGCGTTCGATGGTCGGTCATGAAAAAGTGATCATGGTGGTGGCGGGGGTTTTCGTATTTGATGAACAGGACCGTCTGTTGCTGCATTTACGCTCCGACAATGAAACGTGGGGGCTGCCCGGCGGCTATATGGAGATGGGGGAAACGGTTTCCGATACGGCAAGAAGAGAAGCTTTTGAAGAAACAGGCCTGTGTCTTGGTGAATTGGAATTGTTCAGCATCTATTCGGGACAAACGAAAGAAAAGACGCTCGGCAACGGCGACCAGGTCGCAATGGTGCAGATTTGGTTCACTTGCAGAGAATACAGCGGCGAGTTAATTCGGGAAAATGAAGAGTCGTTAGATGCCAGGTTTTTTCCACTTGATGAACTTCCTGACCAATTATTCGAAAGCCATGTTCCGATTATTGACGATTATACCAGCGGTAAGCAGCGGCCGATCGTTGACTGAATTTACCCTTTGGAAAACAAGGCAAGGACAAAAGTACGCTACCATCATTTTGTATGCTCACTTTTCCCTTGTTTGTTGCGTGCTTCCTATGCTACTGCAAACTCGTTCTATGGGGGCACGGCTTCCACTTTCTCAGCTCGTTCTGTTCCTGTAGTCTGCGTACCTTTCCTCCGATCTCGTGGAATTATTCGCAAACGAGCAATGCTCACTCCTAGCTGATTTCTGTTTTTTCTCATACCGTTACATGAAGAAAGCTAAACCGTATGAAAACAGGAGTCCTTCTTTTTTTATGTGGTGTTGGTTCTCAAGCTCCAATTTCTAAATTAAAAACCTTCCGTGCTGATTTTGTCTTCGTCCCTGTTTAGAAACCTTAACAGCCAGAAGAATATGCTTCTATTTATTTAAAAATGGGACCCCGAAAACGTATCTTGCCGCAGCAATCCCAGACACGTAAGTCTATCTAAGGAACACAAACATTAAAAACCGAGCGAATTTGATTGATAGTTCAACATTCACTCGGTTTTTGCTTTGGTGGCCAAGCTTTTGTCCCGGCCACTTTCTTTTGGTCCTGAAGTTTTTCCGGTTCCATTACTATATTCTACTTATTGGTTAACCTGCCGGGATGTGGAAAAGGGCTGCTTTTGTTCCTCCTCCTTATCCAAATAGGCAGCATATTTTTTCGTCCAATTCCTCAGTGCAAGGAAGTAAAGTGCAGCCGTCACGACTGCTAGAGCTCCGATTGTGTACCAGAAGCTTCCCGATACGACTGCATCTGGATAAGCGAGGCCGATAGGTGAAAACACCACATATACTGCACACATCAGTGCAAGCAGTAAAATGGTGACGGGTAAGGCATGCTTCCATGGCACGAGGCTGACTTTTGGATCCTTTTTGAAAACATACGCTTCTTTCCGCGGCTTGGTAAACCGGAAAGCCAGGATGATGCCGACTTCGATGACGAACAGGATACCATAAACATGGATATAGTTAATGTCCAATGAGAAACCAAATAAGTGATCGGTTCCCCAAATCATCAGGTAGTAAGCAACCACATGAAAGATGATGACCACTTTTGGCGCAATCACTGGTGTGTATTTCGATAAAACCGCTGCCAGTAAAATGGTCACGATCGGAATATTGAAAAATCCTGTAAACTGCCGGATCAAATCCCAAAGCCCGTTCGGTGCATACATGAGTAGCGGGGAAATGAAAAATGTAATAAAGGCAATGATTGTTCCGAATATTTTACTGATTTTGATCAACTTTTCATCACTGACGTCTTTTTTGGCCCGTGGCTTGTATACATCAAATGCGAACATGGTCGCAGCACTGTTCAACAAAGAATTATAAGAACTAAGCACAGCCCCTAACAGGACAGCCAGGAAAAACCCTGATAAGTAAGTCGGCAGTACATTGGAAATAAGCGTCGGATAGGCCAGGTCGACGTTGCGTAAATTTTCCCCGTACAGATGAAACGCGATGATACCTGGAACCATCATGAACAATGGCACCAGCAGCTTGTAGAAGCCTGAATAAAGTACCCCTTTTTGTCCCTCTTTCAGGCTTTTGGCTCCCAAAGTACGTTGTATGACATACTGATTGGATGCCCAGTAGAATAGGTTTGCGATAATCAACCCGGTAAAAATGCTTCCAAAGGGAACCGAGTCGTCCGGACTGCCGATTGCGTTCAACTTTTCGGCATTGTTCACCGTGATTTCCTTCATGCCACTTAGCATGTTCCCGTCGCCCAAAGCGAAAAAGCCCAGGACGGGAACCAGGATTCCGACTATCAACAAGCCGATTCCATTTAAGGTGTCTGAAACCGCAACGGCTTTCAACCCTCCGAAAATGGCATATGCTGCTCCGATCAGGCCGACGACCCATACGACCAGCCAGACAGACTGTACATAAGGAATTCCCAGTAAATCCGGAATATTAAACAACCGGAGTACGGCTAAAGCACCGGAATACAACATGGAAGGAATCGTAACGAATACATATCCAAACATAAATAAGACAACAATATATAGTCGAACCGTCTTATCGAAACGCCGGCTTAAAAATTCTGGGAGCGTCGTTACAGATCCCCCTAAGTATTTTGGCAGTAAATAAAGTGCCATAATGACCACTGCAATCGGTGCGGTGACCTCCCAGGCCATATTGGACAGGTTGGCGCGATAGGCTTGTCCGTTCAAACCGACCAGCTGTTCAGCGGAAAGATTGGTCAGCAGCAAGGAGCCGGCTATAAATCCACCGGAAAGTCCGCGGCCCGCAAGGAAGTAACCGGCTGAGTCGTTGACTTGATTTTTGGTCTGCCGGTAAGCAATCCAGGCTACCAGCCCCATAAAAAAGATGCACGATAATAGTGTAAACCACAGATTGGTATGATTCATGGCAACCCGCTCCCATTGTTTGTAAGTTTGTTTTGGTGTGAACTTCCCCTTTTTTGACTTCCTTCAAACCAGACAATTAAGCAAAACGACGGGTGAGTGGTGTTTAAGTTGAAGGGGGAAGGATATATAGGAAGTAATTGGTTACAACCGAAAAAAGGAGGCTATTCAATGGAAAATAAAAGCTTGCAGGGGAAAACAGCCATTGTGACAGGTGCCGGTTCGGGAATCGGCCGTGCCTCTGCATTGCGGCTGGCTCAATCCGGTGCCAAAGTGGGGCTTGTCGATATCAAGGAAGAAAACGCTGCAGAGGTGAAACAGGCAATCGGCGATGCCGGTGGAGAAGCAATCATTATCGAAGCAGATGTTTCTCAACCGATCCAGGTAGAACAAGGTGTCAAAAAGGTACTCGATACTTGGGGACACTTGGATTTTGTTTTTGCCAACGCAGGCGTCAATGGACATTTGGCTCCGATTGAGGATTTGCCTGTTGACGAGTGGGACCAAACGTTGACCAATAATCTAAAAAGCACCTTTTTAACCGTCAAGTATGCAATACCGGCAATGAAAGATAAGGGCGGAAGTATCGTCATCACCAGTTCCATCAATGGTAACCGGACATTTTCCGGTATCGGAATGTCTGCCTACAGTTCTTCCAAAGCGGGCCAAATGGCGTTTGGAAAAATGGCGGCGTTGGAGCTGGCGGAATATCGCATACGGGTCAATATCATTTGTCCGGGAGCAATCGAAACCAATATCGGGGAAAATACCCATCCAGATCAAGAGAACTTGGAAAAAGTCAAAATTCCGGTAGAATTCCCGGAAGGCAATCAGCCGTTGGAGCATGGCGCGGGAAAACCGGAGCAGGTAGCTGACTTGATCCGATTCCTTGCCTCTGATGAATCCTCCCATATCACGGGGACCGAGTTGTATATCGATGGAGCGGAATCCTTGTTGCGATAGTTGGAATCTCCGCTCATTGACAGGTGCCATTCCTTGCATTATAATTATCTTGAATTCGAGATATAATATAAATTAAAGTAGAAGAGGGATGCATATGGAACTGAAAGGACTCCATCATGTTTCGGCGATAACCGCAAATGCGAAAAACAATTATGACTTTTATACAAAGGTTTTGGGAATGAGGCTGGTCAAAAAGTCGGTCAACCAGGATGACACCAGCATGTACCATCTGTTCTATGCTGATGAAGCTGGCAATCCGGGCACGGATCTTACTTTTTTTGAAATTCCGCGGGCAGGTCATACGTATCCCGGGAATAACAGTATTTCGCTTACTTCTTTGCGAGTGAAAGATGACGAGGCTTTAGCTTATTGGGAAGACCGCTTCAACGAATACGAGGTTGAACATGAGGGGATTATCGAGCAATTCGGAAGAAAAGTATTATATTTTCGTGATTCGGAAGATCAGCGGCTTGCGTTGGTATCGGATGAGACCAATGAAGGTGTGGCCGGGGGAACTCCCTGGGAGCAGAGTCCGGTACCGCAGGAGCAGGGCATTACCGGCCTTGGACCTTCCAAGCTGACAGTTCCGCAGGCAGAACGTACCGTTCAAGTGCTGACAAACATCCTTGGATTCCGTAAGGTGGGCAGTTATACCTCGCAAGGGGGCGGTGATATTCAAGTGTTTGCTACCGGAGAAGGCGGCACAGGGGCGGAGATCCACGTCGAGGAACAGGAAGGACTGCCAAAAGAACGCCCGGGGCGAGGCAGTGTCCATCATGTAGCTTTTCGCGTCGCGGATGAGCAAGAACTTGCCCAATGGGCAGAAAAAATCAAACAGGCAAGATTCCCTAACTCCGGACTGGTTGATCGTTACTACTTCAAGTCGCTCTATTTCCGGGAGCCGAATGGGGTTTTGTTCGAATTGGCTACCGACGGTCCTGGTTTTGCCACAGATGAGGATATTGAGCATCTTGGTGAAACGGTCGCATTGCCCCCGTTTTTGGAAGACAGGCGGGCAGAGATCGAAGCAAGACTGGAATCATTGGATACGAAGCAGAATGGCTAAAAGACAGCAGGGGGCTACCTCCTGCTGTCTTTATGGAAACGAACGTTCACTTTTTTTATGTCGGTTAACTTTGCAGAAACTAATGAAGAATTTAAACACCTGTAAATCTTCCGCCAGAAAAAGCGGCGTATGGTTCGTAATTGAAAATCGGGCAATACATCCTTCTAGTAATACCGAGTTTTATCGAGAAAAAATGCTTCCCTAACGAAAGGGAAGCATTTGTTCCATTTTACTGTGCAGGTTCAAGGTCTTCAATCGAATCGATGTCCATATACGATGGAACAACGAGGCCAATTTTGGCACCTGTCAAGTTTTCTCCTAAATCTTCAAATTCACCTTCATGCTTTTCATAGAAAGCGCCATGCGTTGCCGGCATCCATGGGGCAAGGGAAGCATCTGCATCACCTGCAGCGATTGCCTCAAAGACAACAGACGGATCGACCGGTGTAAGGGTAACATCATATCCTTGTTGTTCTAATACAATTTTCGCCACATTGGCTGAAGAGCGCTCGGTATCCCAAGGGGTAAGAACCAATTCGATCGACTTTCCATCGACAGGCTCGACTCCTTCCGTCCATTCATCCACCACGTCTTGGTTGTCATCTACCCACTTTTGGGCAGCTTCTTCAAATTCCATTTCCTGGGCATCAAGCATAACCGATTCCATGTCCTCCGGCTCCCAGTGGAAGTTGTCCAAAATCGTGTAAGCTTCCGGCATATCTTCTTTTAAACCTTGTCTTGCTATAGTGATGATCTTTTCTACATCGCCATAAACACCGTTAGGATCCTCTAGGTACTTCAGGTCCCATTTGGCAAACATATAGTGAGGAGACCATCCAGTAACGACGATTGGTTCTTCCTTGTCTATTGCATCTCCTAATGCTGTCAACATGGCAGCTGTGGAGGATTTTTCGTGTTCCCAGCCAGCGAGGTTTTCATACTCCTCTACAGCGTTATCCGTTGCTTGTGCAATGCCGGCACCTGGCTCAATTCCAGTGATGGTATGGTCTACCTCTTCACTGATATTTGCAGAACTATCCGATTGATCGTCTCCGCCGCCGCTATTATCTTCCTGTTGTCCGCATCCAGCGGCGATAAGAGCCAAGGATAGACCGGTGATAGCTCCTATTTTTTTCCACTTAAAATGAAACATACTGTCAAACACTCCTTTAATTTTGCCTAATGCTACCTGTTTCGTTTTTTATGTAGCATTACTATTCCTCATTTAACGTCTGTACATACTATATCTTTTTTGGGGGAGCATGCTCAAACGCCAAATTTAATGATTTTATTTGAATTGTTTGTACAGTTTAAACTTTACAAAACCTGAAAGCGGTCTACTATTCATATCCTTTCATTTTCTCCAGTTTCCACCATTATTTCTAATTTGATTTTACCCTGAAAGTGAATTAATGACTGCAAATCGATGCCATTCCGGTATGGAAGGGCATTCGAACGCTGGCGAAGCATTTGTGTGTGTCTTGAAACCCTGGTTTATTCAATCATCCGCAGTTCCTAGCGTCATTCCCCCATCGACCACCATTTCTGTACCCGTGCAGTAAGAGCTTTCGCTAGAGGCGAGAAACGCCACCGCTTGGGCGATCTCAACCGGCTTTCCAATTCGTCCGAGAGGAACCGAGTCGTAATAAGCAGGAACATCCGCGCCTTGCTTGACCATATCTGTTTCAATTCCACCGGGATGAATCATATTCACCCGAATCCCCTTTGGTCCCAGTTCGATGGCGGCAGCCTTGGACATTGCCACCACCGATGCTTTCGTGGCGGCATATGCAGAAGATTTACTAATCGGAGCAAAAGCAGATATCGATACATTGTTTACAATTGAACCGCTTTGCTGTTTTTCCATCTGTGGGATGACTGCCTGCATTCCCATGAACACGCCAAGTTGATTAACATGAATCAGCTGTTGGTAATCCTCCAATGTTGTTTCTGTAAAAGGTTTCCTTTTCAGGACGCCTGCATTATTTACTAACACGTCAATCCTGTTGAATTTATTGACTACCTTATCGACTGCCGCTTTCCAATCAGACTCTTGTGTAACATCTAATGGAACTGGAATTGCACGGTCCTCTCCGATTGAATCAGCGACTTTTTCTGCCTCTGCATAGTTGCGGGCACCAATCCCCACCTTGGCTCCCAGTCCGGCAAGGTGATGGGCGATGGCTTTTCCCTGGCCCCGATTGGCCCCTGTTATGAGAACGACGTAATCTGTTAAATCTGGCATTTACTCACTCCTATAAGTTCATTCATTTGAAACGCCTATGTGAAAATACAAGCCAGCATATCCTTCTGCAAATAAACTCCGGTTCAAAAAGGGATTTGTAGTCTGTATGTATGTTCAGCTCTTTCACGGCTCAATGTTCATTCATTCCATGATATAAAAAAGTACTACCTCCGTTCAAGTTTGTCCCATACCAGCGACAGTAATGACGGTTATAAAGAATAATATAGCAGTCAGGCAGAGCAGTAATGCGAAAATGGCAATGATTTTTTTCTCGGATTTACTAAAAAAGGCGGTGAACGAAAATATGATCCCGATGGAAGCATTTATCAGGATGCCATATTGCATTATTTTTGGACTTCTGTATGTATAAATGAAAACACATGCCAATAAGCCAAAAGCTAAGGAAACGAAACTTATCCAAGAGTACCTTTTCATTCAATCAACCTTTCCTTATCCTTATTAATAGTGAATCATAAACAAATAAGTGTGTAAATTTCGGCTATCATTCCCTTCTTGATTAGGACTTTACACCATTTGACTTGCTAATGTAACAAAAAACGGTATTCTGGAAAAGGACTAAGTTATACAACGGAGGTAAACAGATGACATTTCAGGCGAAAGCGGTAATTCTAGATATGGATGGAACCATGCTCGATCAAACAAACCAAGTGAGCGACACATTGGCAGATATCATCAAAACAATCCGGCGAAATCGCAGACTGGTATTCATTGCCACCGGCAGGACTCTAAAGGAAGTGAAGGACCCCCTTCCCGCTGATTTGGAGGTGGATGGAATTGTTTGTGCCAATGGTATGGTGGTCTACATAAACGGAAAGCAAATCGTAAAACATTCCTTGGATGACAATTTGGTCAAGGAATTAGTGTCGAAGGCCCGGGAGGAAAAAATGTATTACGAAGTGCATCCGATAGAGGGAAGCGGATCTGCTTTGATGAAGGATAAAGGTTATTTTACTGCAGAGATTGCAGAGCCGATGCCGGCTTCAGTGAAAGAGGATGAATGGCTATCCCGAAAAGCGGCAATCAAGGAAGACATTGAATGGACAGACAATCTGCCGGTGGCCGATGCTGCCAAGATTTATTTCTTCAGCAGAGACAAGAAGCGGATGACTATCTGGAAACAGACTTTGGACGAGCTAAAGCAAAAGCATGACTTTAGTGCTTTCGCTTCCTCTGACCACAATGTAGAAGTGATGGAGAAAAACGTTTCAAAAGCGACAGGTGTTCAATATTTGTTGGAGCATTATTCTTTGACCAATGACGAAATCATGATGATCGGCGACAGTGAGAATGATTTGCCATTGATGAAAATAGCCGGGTATGCGGTAGCGATGAAGAACGCGGCGGATATAGTAAAGCAGCAAGTAGACGAAATTACGACATACAGCCACAAAGAAGACGGGTTATACAAGTTTTTATTTGAAAAGTTCGCAGAGTGAGCAATAGGGACCAGGCTAATCTTTCCCTTCACCATTCGAAAAACGAGCGGGGACAAAAGCATCGTGATCAAAATAAAAACCGAACGAAATTGATTAGTATTTAGAATTCGCTCGATTTCTGCTTTGGTGGTCCTGCTTTCATCCCTGCCTTGCTTTTTTCGTCGATATCTGAATGTTTGTTAAAATATTTCAAGGATCAACATGTGCTTGATTGGAAGATTCGTTGAATACTTGAAAGGGAATTGCATGAAATGAGGTGACAGAGTGCTTAAGAAAAGCATGAGCTTTCCTTCAACATACTTTGTTGTATCAACTGTTTGGCAATTGATTTTCAATAAAGAGATTGAATGGCTGGATAACATAATGGTGTGTTTTATCATGTATTTGTTTATTCTGTTTCATGAATGGTCGAAGACTCCCTATAAGTGGGGGAAGGATGAACAATAAGTTGAATTTGCAGGTGGATATTTCGGTTCATTTGTTGATGGGAAAGATTTTGAGACTATTATCTATTAATTAAACAATCTAGTCCTTGGATGGAATTATCTATTCTTGGGGGCAAGGCGCTTCGCTTCTCATGAAAGCGTTACATTTGTAGTGGTTATGCGGGCATGCCATAATTGATTTGTATTTCAAAATTTTAAGGACTTTTGGAGGGAGCAGGTCAGATGAATTACCGTCAATTAGGCAATACGGATCTAAAGGTAAGCGAATTGAGCTTTGGTACTTGGGCAATCGGCGGTTCCTGGGGAAATACCAATGATGAAGAATCATTGAAGGCCCTCCAGCATGCCATGGACGCCGGAGTTAATTTTTTCGATACAGCAGATGTTTATGGCGATGGACACAGTGAGGAGCTGCTGGCCAAGGCGACAAAAGGAAAAGAAGATGACATCCATATTGCGACAAAATTTTGCCGGGCCGGCGATATCGAAGATCCTGAAACGTACTCGGAACGGCGAGTAAGGGAGTACTGTGAGAACAGCTTGAAACGGTTGAACAGGGATACAATTGATTTGTACCAGATTCATTGCCCGCCACTCGCCATTTTGAAAGACGGCAGGGTCTTCGAGGTGCTGGATAAATTGAAAGCCGAAGGGAAAATCCGCCATTATGGAGTCAGCGTTGAAACCGTGGAAGAAGGATTGTATTGTTTGGAAAACACGGATGTTTCGGCCTTGCAAATTATTTTCAATATTTTCCGGCAAAAGCCTTTGGAAGAATTGATTCCACAGGCTTACCAAAAAGGAGTTGGGGTCCTGGCACGCGTGCCTCTTGCAAGTGGTCTGTTGACAGGGAAGTTTAGCGAGAACCACAGCTTCCAGGCAGATGATCACCGCAATTTCAATCAAAACGGGGAAGCATTCAATGTGGGAGAAACGTTCGCAGGTCTCGAATTCAACAAGGGTGTCCAATTAAGTGAACAGCTTAAATGGATCGCCAACGACAGGGACAGCATGTCGAAAGCGGCGCTTCGCTGGATTTTGGACCATGAGGAAATCACCTGTGCAATTCCGGGCTTCAAAACAGTCAAGCAGGTGGAAGATAACTTGAAGTCATTAGAGGTGCCAAGCTTCAGCGCCGAGGAAATGGATAAATTGCAAAAGTTCTACCAACACGATGTCCATGACCACATTCGCGGCGCTTACTAAAGAATCCATCCGAAACATCGTAAAAGAACAGTTGGCAGATAAAGAGGTTGGGACAAATGTATCGTGAACAAACCAAAAACCTGACGATTCTAGTTCGTTGGGTTTTTGGTTTATAAAATTTATAAAAAGAGCAACGCTTCACTCCGGCAAGGTACTTCGCTTTCCCCCGGCCACTTTTTGACTTTCTTTTTTCTATGAGAGGATTTTTAAATAATAAATTAACTTAATTAAGCTGTGGTATAATCTAGGTACAAAAATAACAACAGGTGGGAAAAGCGATGCAGCGTGGAAGCTTTCAGTGGATGAAGACATTGAACAAATCCATCATCCTGAATAAAATAAGGACGAGCGGGCCCATATCGCGGGCCCAGATAGCCAAAGATACTAAATTGACGCCGCCTACGGTCAGCAGTATTGTCAAAGAGCTGATCGAGCAGGGGATCGTCCGGGAGAGTGCCCAGGGAACCTCGCAGGGTGGCCGCAAACCGACGATGCTGGTCATCAACCGTACAGAATTCTATATCATCGGAATCGATGCAGGACCTCGAACCGTTAAATTTGTTCTGGCGGATTTGTCGGGCGACTTGAAAGAAGAAAAGATTACTCCAATAGACAGTACGATAACCAGTCAACAATTTATTGAGGTCCTGATCACCGGTGTAAAAAGCCTTCTATTGGCCCGGAAAGGCTTGGTTGGCAAAATTGTCGGGATAGGAGTCGCTATGCACGGCGTAGTGAAAGTGGAAGATGGAGTGTCCGAATTTGCACCGAATCTCGATTTGCGCGATGTGGCGATAAAAGAGGAGCTAGAAAAGGCCTTCGACTATGAAGTGAAGGTCGAAAACGATGCACGGGCGATGGCGCTGGGAGAGGCATGGTTCGGGGATAGTGAAGGAGTAAAAAGCATGCTGGCATTGAATATCGGCAGCGGTATCGGTGCCGGATTGATGATTGATGGAAAGCTCTATCATGGTGAATATGACTTGGCGGGAGAAATAGGTCATATGACGCTCGATCTTCACGGTGAAAAATGTACATGCGGCAACAATGGTTGTCTGCAAACAGTTGCTTCAGGGCCTGCTATCGAAAAACGTGCTAGAAGACTGCTGGACGAAGGAAGAATGTCCGGCTTAGCTTCCTTGATGGACGATAAGGAGGACCAGGTATCCGGCGAACTTGTTTATCAGGCGGCAGTCCAGGGAGATAAGGACTCCAAGGCAATACTGGAGGAAACCGGAACCTATATCGGCATTGGTCTCACCAATCTGATCCATG
The DNA here is from genome assembly GCF_009602435.1 of Sediminibacillus terrae. Lineage (GTDB taxonomy): Bacteria > Bacillota > Bacilli > Bacillales > Amphibacillaceae > Sediminibacillus > Sediminibacillus terrae. The sequence goes on along the minus strand of NZ_VZDQ01000024.1, from coordinate 302,636 downwards.
TCATCAACCCGAGTAAAATCGTCATCGGCGGGGGCGTTTCCAACGCAGGGGACATAATTTTAAAGCCTATTAAGGAGACCATTAAAGCAAGGGCATTGACAGCTGAAGCGAAACAGACAGAGATCACCATTTCGCCGTTAAGGGGAAATGCGACAGTTTTAGGGGCGGTGGCCCTGGTACTGACCGAGTTGTTTGATCCGTTGCCCCGTATTTCCGGTTGAAGAAAGGGGAAACCATGGATGATGGGAGAGAAAGTTAGATGATGGAATATGAATTGCAAGCTGATTGCTCCCGTTGCTTTGGACTTTGTTGTGTTGCCTTGCCTTATGCAAAGTCCTCGGACTTTGCTGCCAACAAAGCAGGAGGAACGCCTTGTTCCTACCTCCAAGACGATTATCGCTGCCGTATTCATGAAATGCTACGAAAAGAAGGATACCGTGGCTGTACTGTATATGAATGCTTCGGGGCCGGGCAAAAGGTCTCCCAGCTTACATATAGGGGCAGAAGCTGGCGGGACCATTCCGAGTTGAAAGAAGAAATGTTCAGCGTTTTTTCGGTTATGCAACAGCTGCAAGAAATCATTCGTTATTTGCATGAAGCGGTTCATCTCGCGGAAGCGGGGTCACTGTCAGGTGAACTGAAAAAGGTCTTGGAAGAGACGATACGGCTTACTGAATTACCTCCGGCTGAACTCTTACAAGTGAAGGTTTCAATTCATAGAAAAAAAGTAAATAAGTTGCTGGTCAAAACGAGTGAATTGGTGCGCAAAAGGATACGTAGCGGAAAAGATCTTCAGCTAACGGAAAAGGATGACCTTATAGGCGCTGATTTACGCGGAACGGATTTGAAGGGTGCTGATCTCAGAGGTAAGTGGCTGATAGCTGCAGATTTGTATAAGGCAGACTTACGTGCTGTCGATTTTATTGGAGCGGATTTACGAGATGCAGATGTAAGCGGAGCTGATTTCACGGATAGTATTTTTCTTACCCAGGCGCAGGTAAACGCAGCAAATGGCGATGATGCTACTATCCTTCCACCTGCACTAAAGATACCGGAACATTGGAAGTAAAGGACAAAAGCGCAAGCGCCTGTTTAAAGGAGTACAGGCTAAAGCCGCCACGTCCTGGGGGCAACGCCTGCATGACCCACATCGTGTGGGCCTCCGACAAGCTTAAGAACACTCTCGGCGTGGCGCTTTTTGCTACACAGAGAATGGGCTTAAGACCTCGAGGGGGGTAGGCACTGGAGCTGGACGTGGCTGTTTCAGCCATTAATTATCCACAGTCAATTAAATTTATAATTTATACTAAGAAAAAGGAGCCGGGTTCTTTCCGCCTCCTTTTCCGTTGTCACTTATTTCAAGTCCACTTTTATAGGTTCCATTTTAATCGGTTTTTCATTTGCGCTTAAGGTAGCGAACGGAACAAGGAGGGAGTAGTTCTTAAAATCGAAATCAGCCGGATTATCTATGGTATAAATGGATTGAAAGTGCAAACTGTTTTCATCGAGTAAAGTTGCCTGATCACTCCGAATCTCGTGTTCAAGCATCTTTTGTCTGTCCAGTTCTCCTTTTTCATTCCTTTGAACATTGTCTGATTTAATTAGTTGGATAAAATCAGCAAAGTTTTGAATGATATCTTTTCTGATTTTACTTGTATCGGTATGTTGTATCGTATAATCCACTATTATTTGTTCTCCGTTTTGTTCCATGTTGGTTACCTTAACAGCATAGTCAAACCTGTTGCTTTCCACTGTGAAAGGTGCTTGTTGATCCATCGCTCCAATCTGCATCGTATCATTTTTTATTATCTCAGGTTGAATTGTTAAAGAGTTTGCATCCTCACTGATTTTGCTGCTAAATAATTCTTGGTATTCTTTTGTAACAGAAGACCCATCTGACTCGGTTGTCAAAAGATTTGGATGGTATTTTGATAATCGATTACCTTTATTATCGACTACATGGATTCTGATTTCATCTTTCTCCCCCACTAATGGAAAAGTGGTCTTGTAATTTAATGTTGTGGTTGCTTCCCCTTTGACGACCGATTCCATTGTAAGAGAGTAACCTTTACCTTCCAATTTGCTCTCAGCATTTGAATAAATGGTCTCTGGAGGAATTTGCTCAACAGGAATATCGAAATTCCATTTTCCCTTTACACCGGTAATCGAAGTAAAGGTTAAGGGCAACGAATAGCTAGCGGGTAAATCAGCTTCTGCGTTATAAAACTCCATTGAAGCGATATAACCATCTTCGGTTTCTGTCAATTCTTTCATCGTTGAAGACCATTGATTTTGTTCTTTTCCATCAAAAAGGTGAAAGGCATATCCGGCTTCTGGTCCGCGATCGCCCCCCATGTTTTCCAGAGAGATTTTCTCCCCTTTTGCTTGGAACGTGACTCCGATGATATTCCCGTCATAATAAGCGCTTGTTATGGTTATATCGACCCCGTTACTCGTCGCCTTTTTGTTTAGCTGGGTCACTAAATCACTTTCCATTAACTCATGACCAATTTGTAAGCCAGCTTTTTCATAGACACTGCCCAACAAGGGAACCGTTGACAAGGCATAGGAAACGGGAGCGAATACGAATCCGGCTGCCAGGAAAAAGGTGGCTGCACCTGCTGCAATCGTGCCGGAAAGCTTGATCCTGGATTTTCTACGTGCCCTTTTTTCTCTTCGCCCTCTGGTTATTCCTTTGTCTATCGCATGGAAAATCTCGCTTTCGGGAACATCGATTTCGCTGATTTGTTTATGATAACGCTCTTTGTCCATAGTGATGCACTCCCTCCAAATAATGTTTTAATTCCTTTTTTGCTCTGCGCAAATAGGTTTTTACGGTGTTTTCCGGCTTTTCCATGGTTTCAGCGATTTGATGAATGGGTAAGTCATGGTAATAAAATAAGATGATGACTGTCTGATATTGTTCACTTAAATAAGAAATAGCGTTCAGCAAATCCATCTTCGTTTCTACATCCTGATTTCCTTCTGTTTCAGGCAAATGGTGAATAAGGTTTTCATCATAAACAACCTTTTTCCGTTTTCTTAATAACTCATAAGCTGTGTGAATAAGAATTTTCGTAAGCCATGTGTAAAAGTATTCGGGTTTTTTAACTTGGTTTATGGAGACAAAAGCTTTATAGATTGTTTCCTGAAGCACATCGAGAGCGTCTTCCTTATTTTTAACGTAAAGAAATGCTGTTTTATACAATTTCTCACTTTCATTTTTTACAAGTGTTTCAAAGGCAGCTTCGTCTCCTTTTATTGCTTTTTTGACTAGGGATGAGTGTTTCAAGTTTTTGCCCTCCTTTCACCTGTTAGAGCAATTAGTGAATAGAAAAGTTTCAAAAAAGTTATTATTTAAAAGAACAAATCGATATAAAGGGAGTCCCCAACCATAAAGAAAGGGTGCCAACTCATATTAGCACCCTTTGTCAATAAGCAGATATGGAATTGTTGTATTTCTCTCTAAGAAAAAAACTGAAACACTGTCCGGGAATAATAGTCTTCTCCGGCAGGCAGGAAGCAGGAAGGAAATCCTTTATGGTGCAGCGAGGAAGGAGAAGCCTGTGTCTCAAAGCAAATACCCAGGTATTGCGCAGATTCCCGCTCCTTCAGCTGTAACCCTTCCCCCAAGCCATTGGAAGTGTACATGACCATTCCAGGCTGGTCGGTTTTAATCGTCATTTTCCTTCCGCTATGTTGATCGGCGGCAGTGACTTGAGACTCCTTTTTCTTGTCAAAAATAAAGTAATGATCGTAGCCGTGCCCGGCATAGATATTCTGCTGGTGATCGGATTGGATTCCATCCTCTATTTTTCTACCCTGGCGGAAATCAAACACCGTTCCTCTGACATCCAGTTTGTTGCCGGTTGGAATCAACGCTTCATCGAGCTCGACGAACTGACTGCTGTCGAGGGTAACTTCGTGATTCCGGATATCAGATTGTAAATCACCGCTTAAGTTAAAGTAGGAATGGTTGGTCGTGGTCAACACGGTATCCTTGTCTGCCGAACCCTGGTAGGTGATGGAAAACTGATTGGTGTTGTCCAGGGTGTATGTGATTTTCATTTCCAGATTGCCGGGATATCCGTTTTCTCCATCCCCACTTTGATGGGTAAAGACAACGCCCACCATATTTTCTTTTTCAAAGGTTTCTGTCTGCCATATCGTTTTATGGAAAGCATCCGGTCCGCCATGTAGATGGTTTTCCCCTTCATTTGGCGGTAGTCGGTAGGTTTTTCCGTTAAGGGAAAAGGAGGACCCTTCGATTCTTCCGGCTACGCGGCCGATCAGAGCCCCAAAGAAATTTGGATTGTCGAGATAATCTTCGTAGTTTTTATATCCAACCACGATATTTTCTTTGCGGCCGTTCTTGTCGGGCACCAGTATCTCCGTGATAATGCCGCCGAAATCGAGGCAGCTCAACTCCATGCCACGGTCATTGGAGAAAGTGAACCGTTTCCAGTTTTGTCCGGTGGAAAGAGCAATTTGTTCCTGTTTGATTTGCATTCGATACACTCCTTGCTAGTCTTGATTCAATGCCATGATAAATCGCTGAAATGCCTGGCTGCCTTGTTCATCCCGTTTGAAGACACCTGCATCTTCCAATACTTTGGTGAATTTTCTTCCTACTTCATCTTGTAAAATTGCTCCCACGTTCTCTTTGTGGATCTGATTATTCCGTTTGATTTGTTCTGCCCAGTTGCGGTGATGGTTAGGAACCGCTTCCGTTTCTTCGAGTAAAAAGCGTTTGACTTCCTCCAGTTCGGATTTGAGTCTGGCTGGCAGTACCGCTAATCCCATCACTTCGATCAGCCCGATGTTTTCCCGTTTAATATGATGCACATCGGCGTGGGGATGGAATATCCCCAAGGGGTGCTGTTCGGATGTACGGTTGTTGCGCAGGACAATGTCCATTTCCAAGCGGCCGTCCCGCATCCGGACTATCGGTGTAACCGTGTTATGTGGCGTACCACCGCTATAAGCTATGATTGCCACATGCTCGTCCTCGTAATTGCGCCATGTTTGCAAGATATGGGTTGCAGCTTCCACCAGCTCCATACGGTCAGGAGAAGAAAGACGTATAACAGAAAGCGGCCAGTCGACTATTCCGGCTTGCACAGCCGGGAAATCCTTTAACGAAAATGTTGCCGTTTTACCAGCAGCTTCCATGGCAAACTGATAACGGCCGCCTTGGTAATGATCATGGCTGAGAATCGACCCCCCTACAATCGGCAAATCTGCATTGGAACCGAGAAAATAATGCGGAAACTTTTCTACAAATGCGGTCAGGCGCAAGAAGGTTTGCCTGTCGATTTTCATTTCCCGGTGCTCTTCCGCCAGTACAATGCTGTGTTCGTTGTAGTAAACATAAGGGGAATATTGCAGGTACCAGTTTTCTTCCTCCAAAGATATTTTCACGATCCGGTGGTTGGACCGGGCCGGATGGCCGATTCTGCCGACATACCCTTCGTTTTCCCTGCATAACACACATTGCGGGTAACCAATCGCTTGTTTTTCTTCTTTTTCCCGTCTGATTTGCTCTGGATCTTTTTCCGGTTTGGACAGGTTGATGGTAATATCCATTTTCCCGTAAGCAGTGTCTGCTTTAAAGTGGATGTTTTTACTGATACGCTTCATTTGGATATAATTGCTGTCTTTGCTTAAAGCATAAAAGTAATCTGTCGCCTGCTCTGCTCTTTCCCGATATTTGGCTTCAAATGTCTGCTGGACGGCAGAGGGTTTCGGCAGGAAGATATTCATCACATTGGCCGAAAATATTTCCTTTTCATCCAGCACATCCTCGATGATTTGATTTTCAACCGCGTAACCGACAAGCTCCTCGACGAAGTCGGGAATGGAAGTCTGCTGCGTATCAGCTGGGCCTTCATCTTGATAATCGTTCATTTTCAACAGCCCAAGCAGTTGGTTGCGTACATAAACAGCATCTTGCCGCTCAATCAATCCGGTGGAAATGGCTTTATCTATTAAACTGGCAATCGTTTGAAAGACAGACATTATGCCCCGACTCCTCCATCATAGCCGTGAGGATGGTTGCGATGCCACTTCCATGCATCCTCGATGATCGTTTCGATCGAGGTGCGTGAAGGCTGCCAGCCCAAAATGCGCTTGGCCTTTTCCGCCGATGCAATCAGGACGCTTGGATCGCCGGGTCGACGCTCACCGGGCACAGCCGGTATCGGTTTGCCGGTCACTTTCCGGGCGGTATCGATGATTTGTTTTACCGAAAAACCTTGATTGCTTCCAAGGTTGAAAATCTCGCTTTCTCCGCCATTTTCCAAGTAAGACAGCGCAAGCAGGTGAGCATCAATCAAGTCTTCCACGTGAATGTAATCCCGGATGCACGTGCCATCTTCAGTGTCGTAGTCTTCTCCGAAAATAGTGATGGCCTCACGCTGCTCCAGTGCGGTCTGCAATACAATTGGAATCAAGTGCGTCTCTGGCTGGTGATCCTCGCCGATCTCTCCTGTCCTTCTCGCTCCGGCTACATTGAAGTAACGGAGGGATACGTATTTGAGACCATAGGCAAGGGCACACCATTTCATCATTTTTTCCATTGCCAGTTTTGTTTCCCCGTAGGCGCTTTCCGGATTTGTCCGCATGTCTTCGGTAATCGGAACAGCTTCCGGCTCTCCGTAAGTGGCTGCTGTGGAAGAGAAAACAATCTTGTCGACGTTGTGTGCCTTCATGGTTTCCAGCAGTACCTGGGTACCGTGCACATTGTTGCTGAAATATTTCAGCGGCTCCTGCATAGATTCGCCGACAAGCGAATTAGCAGAAAAATGCAAGACTGCATCGATGTCTTCCTTGCTAAATATATCATCTAAAAACGGTTTATCTCGGATATCTCCTTGATAGTAAGCCGCATCGGGATGGACAGCTTGGCGATGCCCGGTTTCCAAACTATCTACCACCACCACACGATGATTTTGATCGATTAATTGATAGACTGCATGTGAACCGATATATCCAGCTCCGCCTAATACCAAAATACTCATTTTTCCCACTCCTTTTGAGGATTTTCTTTTATAATGGTTTAGCTCCGTCGCTTATTGTCGCGGGGTAAAAAGAGGCATCATATCCAACTTGTTGCCGGTATAATTGGTTTACATTTTCTCGGAAGCTATTCACATCTTTTTCCGGAACGATGGCGATGGCGCAGCCGCCGAAACCGGCTCCTGTCATTCTTGCCCCCAGAACACCAGGCTGTTTCCAGGCTGCTTCGACAATCGTATCGAGTTCCTTGCCTGTAACCTCGTAATCCTGCTGCAACGAAATGTGCGACTGGTTCATTAGTTCTCCGAATTGCTTGAGGTCATTATCCTTCAAGCTTTGAAGCGCCTTTAACGTCCTGCGGTTTTCATAAACGGCATGCTTGGCGCGTTTGCGATCGAGTGCATGTTGAATAGCGTGTTTGTTTGCTTCAAATTGCTCCTCTGTTAAATCTCCCAAACTACTAATGCCGATTACTTTCTGTAAATCGGCAAGTGCCCGCTCACATTCCATCCGTCGTTCATTATATTTCGATCCTGCCAATTCTCTTCGCTTGTTGGTGTTGATGATCATCACGATATACTCCCATAGCTGAACAGGGGCATAGGAATAATCCAGTGACTGACAATCGAGCAATATAGCATGATTTTTTTTGCCCATTCCGATGGCAAACTGATCCATTATTCCACTGTTGACACCGATATACTCGTTTTCTACTTTTTGGCCTAGCTGGATCATGCGGATGCGGTCAATAGGTAATTCATAGAGTGACTCGGCCACAACTCCGGTCACCATTTCGATCGATGCAGACGATGATAAACCTGCGCCATTGGGAATATCTCCCCAAAATAAAATATCTGCTCCCGAGGAAATGGTGAGCCCATCCTTCATTAAATAGTTTATCATGCCTTTTGGATAATTGGCCCATTGATCTTTTTCCTGATAGTCCAGCTGATTCATTTCACATTCAATGATACCGGTTTCAGGGAAGTTGACCGAATAAAGCCTGATGGTCTGATCATCACGTTTGGCAGCGGCCGCATAAGTGCCGAATGAAATGGATGCGGGGAAGACGTGGCCGCCATTATAATCCGTGTGTTCCCCGATTAAGTTGATTCGTCCGGGTGCAAAGAACGTATGGGGCTGTTTTGTAGACTGAAAAATCTTCTGAAACGTATGAATGAGTTGTTTTGTATCCATCTAATACTCCTCTCTCCTGAAAAATAAAACAACTTAATTAAATTAATTAATTATCTTGTTTTCAGCTTACTATGCTTTCAATTCTTTTTCAAGTTCTTTTTAAGGTATGTTTCAAGGACGGTTACTACCCTCCGCGCATTGCGGAAAATTCACGACCTAGATTAATAGGAAAGGGCATATAATATGGAAAGTGATTTTTTTGTTTGCAGAAAAGGATCGTGTCTGGCAATCAGGAGGAGTTTGAAAGGAGAATTGACACATACCGTAAATCTGATAAGATAAATTTGACAGTAAGTGATAATGATTATCACTATTGATAAATGGTCGAACTTCATATAATTATATAATAAAGCAAAGGGGAGAAAATCATGAATCTTTCTGAATTAATGAAAGACCGACGTTCCATTCAGCTTTATGAGGACCGTCCGGTACCATTGGATGAATTGAAACAAATGTTGGAATCGGCGGTTTGGGTACCCAACCATAAAATGACCCAGCCATGGCGTTTCACCTTTGTCCATGGCGAGTCGCTTAAAAAGGTAGCCGAAATCAATCGCAAGCTGGGCGAAAAAGGCGCCGATCCAGAAGAGCGCAAAGCAAATGGAGAAAAAGCTTATCAAAAGATTGCCAATGTACCTGCCTTGTTGATTGTCACGATTAAAGAAAACCATAATCCGAAGTTCCGTGAAGAAGATTATGCCGCCACTAGCTGTGTGATCCAAAACTTCAGTCTGCTGGCTTGGGAAAAGGGAATCGGCATGATCTGGAAGACAGGTGCCATTACCATGGAGGACGCGTTCCGGGAGGCTGTCGGTGTACAGCCTGGAGAAAGAGTGGCAGGAATGCTGCAAATCGGTTATCCGGCAAAAGTTCCAAAACCAAGACCGAGAGCGGACGTTCAACAACTGATAACAGAATTAGATTGAATGGAGAGCCTGGGGAAAAAGCATAGCGACCAACATGAAAGCCGAACGATGATTAATTAATTCGTTCGGTTTTTGCTTTGGTGGCCATGCTTTTGACCTGGTCACTTTTTGGATGTGTGCAAAATTTAAGTTTTGCTAATGAACGAAAGAAAAGTACATCATGGGGCGATGAAGCTCAGAAAAAGGCAGAAGGACCAAAGAAAAGTACATCAACACGAAGTTAAGGTGGAATCTAATCTTACAAAAGGAGAAAGCCTTTGAAAAAACGGACCCGAAACCCCCAAAAAAAATGGAAGCCCAGCTGCGGGAGGTAGCTGGTATCTTCCATCACAAAGGGGTATTCTCTATTATCTTAACCAACCCATACTAAGAGAATATGAATTTGCCATAAAGAAATTGTAAAGTTGCAAGATATTTCCTCTCCCAGTGGATGATCATCGCGTGAAAAAGCATTGGATTTTTCATGAGAACCTATCAGAGATATCAGAATTTAATTTTTTTAGGAAAATCAAGGGTTGTTTTCCTATTTTTCTATGCTATTAACATAGAATTTATCTAGCAAAAAGGTCCCTTCTCACTATTAAACCTGTTTTTTTTTACATTTTCATGTATAAAAACCAGGATTATTGCCCCACAATTACAAATATGACAAGTCTATGATAAAGGGTTACTTTTGTAATTTACTCTTAAATAGGCTGTAACCACAACACCATTTTGTGTGTGTTACTATAAGGCTTGTCAGAAATTTTGAGGAGGGAAACACAGATGAAGAAATTCGTAGTATCTCTAACTACAGGGCTTATTATTGCAGGGACTGCTGCAACATCTGCATCCGCCGAAGACTATCAAGTAGAGTCAGGCGATACGCTTTGGGGAATCGCCAATGACTATCAAGTATCTGTTGAGACGTTAAGAGATCTCAACGGGTTGGACACAGATATTATCCATCCAGGACAAGATTTAGAAATAGATAAAGCAGAAACTTACACGGTAAAAGAAGGCGACACGTTATTCGGCATCGCGGACGAATACGACGTGAGTGTTTCAGAGTTGAAAGATTGGAACAATCTATCAACTTCTGTGATTCTCCCGGCACAAGAATTGTTGGTGGAAGAATCCAATAATCTTGACGTTATTCCGCAAGTAGAAAACGAAACAGTAGACAAAGAAACAGCAAAAGAAACCGATGCGGATAAAGCCGCAGAACAGGTTGCATCGAAACCGGCACCCGACTCTGAAAAAGAAGCAGATGGCAAAGTGGTAACCGTTGAATCTACTGCCTATACTTCCGATTGTGCCGGATGCTCGGGAATCACCGCGACTGGAGTCAACTTAAATGAAAATCCAAACGCGAAAGTTATTGCAGTTGATCCGAAAGTGATTCCGTTAGGTTCCAGAGTTTATGTGGAAGGATACGGCGAAGCGATTGCGGCTGATACCGGTGGAGCTATCCAAGGAAACCGCGTGGACCTTCATGTACCAACTAAATCAGAAGCATATGACTGGGGCAGAAGAACCGTAGAAGTCACGATTCTTGATTAAATTCCCCCTGTAAAAGAAAAGGCAGAAGCGTTGCAGCGCTTCTGCCTTTTCTTTAAGCAAAGATCCAGCTCCTATCCCCGAGACTTTGATTAAGAGCTTGTCGGAGACCCTCACGGTATGAGCCATGCTGACGTTGCCACAGGATGTGGCGAATGCGACCAACAGGCGCTTGCACTTTTCTTTATCGTAAAAGCTTTTGCCATATTAAATATCACGGCTGTAAGCAAATCTCTCTATTTTATAAAATAGCTTTTAATTGAGTAGTTGGGTTCCTTTGTCGGCTTCCATTTCTACTTTCCCGTCCGGACTTACCGTTTGGACATAACCTACTACTCCGAAGCTAATAATCAACATAAGAAACAAGATGATTAACAGTTTCTTCACTATCATTCTCCCCCTGTTGAATTCTTACTTTTATTGTAAATCAAAGACCTATCCCTTTTCCATAGTAAATTCTAACAATCTTCGATAAAATTCTTACAATATTGTAAGAAAGTTTATATCTTAGCACCGACAGGTTAAAATAGGATTAATGATTGCCCTGCGGTTAATCGATTGCGCTGCAGGGAACACTTTCAAGTGAAACCGATTGAAGAGGTGAAGAGGTTGACGACATTTTCTTCGCTTGGCGTTTCAGCCAAGCTGACAGATATTTTAAAAGACCATGGTATTTATGAACCGACCCCCATACAGGAACAGGCGATTCCATTACTGCATGAAGGGTGGGATGTGATTGCTCAGGCACAGACAGGAACCGGCAAGACATTGGCTTTTATACTGCCGATACTGGAACACTTACAGCCGGAAGCCGATTCTCCCCAAGCATTGATTGTAACACCGACCAGAGAACTGGCTCTGCAAATAACGAGTGAGCTGAATAAAGTGGCGGAACATTTTTCTGGAATACATACGTTGGCTGTTTATGGCGGACAGGATATTCAAAGTCAGTTGAACAAGTTGAAAAAACAGGTGAATATTGTGGTGGCGACTCCAGGCAGGCTGCTGGACCACACCAGGCGCGGTACCATCACCCTTTCCGGCGTTTCCATGCTTGTTTTGGATGAAGCGGACCAGATGCTGCAATTCGGATTTATGCCCGAGATAAAAGAAATTATCGGACAACTGCCGGAACAGCGGCAGACAATGCTATTTTCCGCTACGATGCCTGAAGAAGTGAGAACACTGGCAAAAAATTATATGACCAATCCCCGGAACGTCAAGGTAAAGGGAAGCGATACGACCCTGGAAGGCATTAAGCAAATGGTAATCGAAACGACGGATAGGGAAAAACAGGATAAACTGCGTACAGTACTGGACCAGTTCCGCCCCTTCCTGGCTGTGATTTTTTGCCGCACAAAACGGAGGGCGGCCAAGCTCAACGCCGCTTTGCAAAGCCATGGTTATTTGTCGGATGAACTGCACGGCGATCTTTCCCAGGCGAAACGGGAGAAGGCGATGAAACGGTTCCGGGAAATGAAAACACAGTTTTTAGTAGCGACGGATGTTGCTGCGAGAGGACTGGATGTAGAAGGAGTCACCCATGTGATTAACTATGATATCCCGGAAGATACCGAAAGCTATATCCACCGCATCGGCCGGACCGGCCGAGCAGGAAGTGAAGGCTTGGCAATCACCTTTGTTGCGCCCAAAGACCGGAAATATTTGCAGGCAATCGAGCGGGAGTTGAAAGGAAAAATTAAACGCAAGGAAATATAAAGGCAAAAAGGAGAAGAGGGAAGTGTTACCATTTTCCAAACGATCCATCGATTTCGCATATGCCGACCTGGGACAGCTTCATATGTCTGGTGAACAGCTTTATCCAGGAACGAAAATTGCCATGAAACCTGGGGACGTGCTTTATTCTGCCAAAGGAAGGTCCACTTTCATGGTTGGACATGTGGGAATGGTGGGGCATGACCGGCTTGTCTATCATTCCCATCCCAAAGGCGGCTTTTACGAAGGGTTGGCGGTCTATTTGTCGCGGCACAAATTCGGAACCGATCTGACGATTTTTCGGCCGATGAGGGGAGCAGAGGACGCTGCCAGGTGGGCGGGGGACCATATCTGCGAGATAAAACGGTATGTCTTCGATCCACGGTTGGATACATTGGCTACCAATTATTGTTCCAAATTCATATGGCAAGCGTTTTGGTATGCAGGATATGGTGACATGACCGGAAGAGAGCGTCACGACGGAAAGCTGGCATGGATTTATCCCATGATGATTAAACAGGCGGGTAATTTAAAGCAAATGGCTGTTGTAAGATTGGGCCGGCAAAAAGGGTGAATTCGGAAAGCAAGTTTAAGCCATGTGTATGAATTTTCGGAAAACAATAAATAATTTTCCGTTATCTTGTTGACAAAACAAAAAGACCGTACTATGATTGTAAACAATAATTCAATGAGCTTTGGCAAAGACGAAGAAGAGTAGCACATGCGAAGACGTTATAGAGAGCTGGTGGCAGCTGGAAACCAGTACGTCGGCTGTGTGAATGGACTTCCGAGCCCCAAACCGAACTTCACGGAACAGTAGGCTTTGGCGGATGGCCCAACGTTAAAAGGGCAGGTGCAGACTTCGGTTTGTGCTGTCAGAGCGGCTGTTTTCTTAAATAGCTAAAAAGGTGGTACCACGGGTTCCCTCGTCCTTTATATGGAGAGGGAACCCGTTTTTTTTATACGTTCCAGACAATTAGATAGGTGATTAAATCGTCGAGTAAGAAGAGTAAGTTTTTTGATTTCTTCAAGAGAGCCGGGGATGGTGGGATCCTGGCAGAATAAAAAAACTGAATGGCCTTACGAGAGTTTTTCTGAAAGTGGAGTAGGAAGAACCGTCATTCCCACGTTACAGGGATAGAGTATCGGATGAAGCATTTTAATCGGTCCCGTACTCGAAAAAGCGGAAGGATAATCCTTCAATAGTGGTGGCACCGCGGCAGAAACCGTCCCCTATAAACACAGTTAGTTGTGTTTATAGGGGTTTTTTATTTATCAGCTACATCATTATAAAAGGAGCGTGTGAAAATGACGGTGACGAAGAATATCCCGGTATATAAACAAATGCAAGTGAATGGAGATACATTGACCCCAATCTCCGTGTTCAAACGGTTGAAGGGAGAACGAAAATTTTTATTGGAAAGCTTGGGAAGTGAATCGGAAAAAGGACGGTACTCTTTTTTGGGTGCAGATCCATACAAGGAAATCGTAGGGGATGGCAATCAAGCATTCATCAAAGATACGCTATCCGATCAAGCTTTTACAGAAACCGGCAGGCCACTTGAGGTGGCGAAACAGCATTTGAGGGAAGAGGAACTGCCGCTTCCGTTTCCGTTTTACGGAGGTGCGGTCGGTTACGTCGGTTATGACGCAATTCGGCAATACGAAGATATTGGAGATGTGGCAAACGATGAAATAGCGATGCCAGATATGCACTTGCTGTTTTATCAGGATGTCATTGTTTTCGACCACCTCCACCATACCGTTTCCCTCGTTGCTATCGACATGACGGGGGAACGGGCAGAACAGGAACTGGAGCAGCGACTATCCGACTTGCATCGTATGGTTTCGATGGGGAAGGAGGATGATTCCTCTCTCTTGGAACCGGTCGAATTTACGCCGGAACTGGAGAAACAGGAATTTATGAAAAGAGTCGAGCAGGCGAAACAACATATCGTCGATGGAGACATCTTCCAGGTCGTCCTTTCCCAGCGTATGAAAGCAAGCTTTGATGCCGATCCTTTTACTTTTTACAGGCACCTGCGCCGGGCGAATCCTTCTCCGTATATGTTTTATCTGGATTTTGACGATTACATTGTCCTCGGTGCTTCCCCGGAAAGCTTGATTAAAACGAAAGGTGACCAAGTCATCACCAACCCTATTGCGGGAACCCGGCGGCGGGGGAGGACAACAGCAGAGGATGACAAACTGGCAGGAGAATTGATTACAGACGAAAAAGAGCTTGCCGAACATAAGATGCTGGTGGACTTAAGCAGAAATGATCTGGGAAGAGTTTGCCAGGTTGGATCGATCTCGATTCCGAAATATATGACGATTGAACGATACCAGCATGTGATGCATATTGTTTCGGAAGTACAAGGTACCCTTCTGGCGGGCTATAGCGGACTGGATGCACTGGCGGCGACACTCCCGGCAGGTACTGTGTCCGGCGCACCGAAAATAAGGGCGATGCAAATCATAAATGATCTGGAAAAAGAAAGGCGCGGAGTGTATGCCGGAGCAGTCGGTTATTTGAATATGAACGGAGATGTCGATCTGGCCCTTGCCATCCGGACGATGGTCATCAAGGACGACAAGGCTTACGTACAGGCCGGAGCCGGTATCGTTTTTGACTCCGATCCGGCAGCTGAATATCAGGAGACACTCAATAAGGCGAAATCTTTATTGGAGGTAAACCAACATGATTTTATTAATCGATAACTATGATTCCTTTACGTATAACCTGTTTCAATATATTTCCGAATTAGGCGAAACCGTGCAGGTTGTCCGCAACGATGCAATAAAAATAACGGATATTCAGAAAATGGCCCCGAAAGCAATCGTTTTATCGCCAGGACCCGGGAGTCCCAGTGAAGCCGGGATATGTGTCGAGACGGTACAGCAGTTTGCCGGAAACATACCGTTACTTGGCATTTGTCTCGGACACCAGGCAATAGGGGAAGCTTTCGGTGGTTCGATTGTCCATGCTTCAAGGGTCATGCACGGGAAAACGTCGACGATTACTCATACAGGGTCGCAGCTTTTTGCAGGCTTTCCCGATGGGCTGGAAGTGATGCGATATCATTCCCTCGTCGTGGATAAGACCTCTGTTCCGACTTGTTTGGAAGTAACAGCGTCTTCCGAAGACGACGGGGAAATCATGGCACTCCAGCACCAGGAATATCCAGTTTACGGACTGCAGTTCCATCCGGAATCGATCGGTACGGAAACAGGAAAGGCGATACTTCGCAATTTCTTTTCGACAACACGTAAGGAGGATGTATATGAAACGGTATCTCGATAAATTGATGCAACAGGAAACATTGAGCCAGCAGGAAATGGAGCAGGCAGCACAGGAAATGTTCCAGGATAAAACATCCGAGACGGAAATTGGTGCATTTTTGACCGCGTTGAAAATCAAAGGAGAACAGGCAGGAGAAATCGCAGGACTCGTCAATGTCATTCGGGAAAAATCGATTGCCGCTACCGATGGAATCGATGGGGTGATGGATAACTGTGGCACGGGAGGAGACGGTTCTCACAGCTTTAACATCAGTACTACTTCCGCATTTGTGATAGCCGGAGCCGGAATCCCTGTCGCCAAACATGGAAATCGCAGTGTTTCAAGCAAAACCGGAAGCGCTGATGTACTGGAAGAGCTCGGAGTATCGCTCGATTTGACGAAGCAGCAAATGCAGGAAGTACTGAGGGATAACGGCATCGCCTTTTTGTTTGCACCACATGTGCATCCATCTCTGAAGAAAATCATGAAGGTCCGGCAAAACTTGCGGATCCCGACCATTTTCAACCTGATCGGCCCGTTGACAAACCCGGTAACATTAGAAACCCAGTTGCTCGGCATATACAGCCGGGAGATGCTGGAAATGATGGCTGCAGCGCTGCATCGTCTGGGCCGAAAACGCGCGTTGGTTGTCAATGGCGCCGGTTATATGGATGAAGCTTCGCTGGCTGGAAAAAATCATTTGGTGTTGATGGAAAAGGGCGAATTGATTCCGTTTACGTTACATCCGGAGGAGGTCGGGCTTCCCGTTTATCCAAATGCCGACATTCGCGGTGGAGATGCCAAAGCAAATGCGGATATTTTAAATCGAGTACTGAGAGGAGAAACGGGCGCCTATAGGGATACTGTTGTTTTCAATGCCGGACTGGCGATTTTGGCTAACGGTAAAGCGTCTACCGTCCATGAAGGCGTGGCTCTGGCCAAGGAGAGCATAGATTCGGGAGCAGCATTGACCAAGCTGGAGAATTTGATTGATTACAGCAACAAAGTGAAACAGGAGGTGGTCGGCTGATGACTATCCTGGATAAAATTTTGGCAGAAAAAGCGAAAGAAGTTGCTCAACTGAAACATAGCTACCAGCCGGCATCCCGTGCATCCGTGACAGCGAAACGCTCCTTATATGACCGGTTTATCCATGCTGAAACCATCGGTATCATCGCAGAAATAAAGCGGGCTTCCCCTTCCAAGGGAGTGATAAACACTGCCGTAAATCCACCTGAACAGGCACAGGAGTATGCCGGCAACGGGGCAGGAGCGAT
The DNA here is from genome assembly GCF_009602435.1 of Sediminibacillus terrae. Classification (GTDB taxonomy): domain Bacteria; phylum Bacillota; class Bacilli; order Bacillales; family Amphibacillaceae; genus Sediminibacillus; species Sediminibacillus terrae. The sequence goes on along the minus strand of NZ_VZDQ01000024.1, from coordinate 285,681 downwards.
TTCGATTTTGACCGATCAGCCATTTTTTCAAGGTACCATGCTCGATTTGGCAGCTGTCCGTCAGAAGGTCGAAGTACCGATTTTGAACAAAGACTTTATGATTGATGAAATTCAAATCGACCGGGCAAAGGATTATGGAGCAGACGTTATTTTGCTGATCGCTGCCGCTCTTCCTAAAGAGCGTTTGACCGCATTATACCAGTATGCGAAGGCAAAAGACCTCGATGTCTTGCTGGAGGTGCATAACGAGGAAGAATTGGACACGGCAAAAGGCATAGGTGCGCAAATCATCGGAATCAACAACCGGGATTTAAAAACATTTGAAGTGGATCTCGGTATTACAGAACGGCTTGCATCGCACATCAAGGATCCGGAAACATTGGTCATCAGCGAAAGTGGATTTCGGCACAGAGACGATGTAGAAAGAGTCCGGCAGCACGGTGTCAAAGGTATATTGGTCGGAGAAACCATGATGCGTTCAGGAAATTTAGCACAGACATTTAAGGATTTGCGGGTGCCGCAGTTTTAGGAGGATGTAGACATGCAAGTGAAAATTTGCGGGATAACGACACGGGAGGCAGCAGAAGCAGCGGTGAACGGGGGAGCCGACTTCATTGGCTTTGTCTTTGCCCCAAGTAAGCGTCGGGTTAGTGTGGAACAGGCCCGCTCCATTGCAGAAAAACTTCCTGCCGAAGTGAAAAAAGTCGGTGTATTTGTCAATGAGCAGGCGGAAACAGTCGAGGAAATTGCCGCACGCGTCGGACTGGATTATGCTCAGCTTCATGGAGACGAATCGCCGGAAATGGTAAAAAGCTTGAAAATCCCTGTAATCAAAGCATTTCAAATCACAAGTACAACAGACCTGAAAAAACTGGCTTTCTATCAATGTGATTACTTTTTGCTCGACAGCCCTGCCGGGAAATATCGTGGTGGGAACGGAGAAGTATTCGACTGGTCACTGACCAGTGAGCTGCCATCATTGAACGGAAAGTTGATTCTGGCGGGCGGATTACATGCCGATAATGTCAGAGAGGCGATACAAGAGGTCACCCCGTATGCGGTGGACGTATCAAGTGGGGTGGAAACGGAAGGGATGAAGGATGAAAAAAAAATCCGCACATTTATTCAAGCGGCAAAAACCACAGGAGAGGAAGGATAACATGAAAACCTACCAACAACCCGATATCCAGGGCCATTTTGGCAGTTTTGGCGGAAGATTCGTCCCTGAAACATTGATGCCGGCCGTATTGGAGCTGGAAAAGGCATATGAAGAAGCAATGGAGGATCCGGCATTTATTGATCAAGTGGATTATTACTTCAAGCAATATGTAGGCAGGGAAACCCCTTTGTACTATGCCGAAAATTTTTCCCGCCAGCTTGGTGGTCCCAAAATTTATTTGAAGCGGGAGGATCTCAACCATACCGGTGCTCATAAAATCAACAATGCCATCGGGCAGGCCCTGCTCACCCAACGGATGGGCAAGAAAAAAGTAGTGGCAGAAACCGGAGCGGGACAGCATGGCGTGGCAACCGCCACTGTTTGTGCATTGCTCGGGCTGGATTGTGTGATTTTCATGGGCAAAGAGGATATACGAAGACAAAAACTGAATGTTTTCCGTATGGAACTGCTTGGCGCACGAGTCGAGAGCGTGGACCAAGGGAGCGGAACGCTTAAGGATGCTGTGAACGAAGCGCTGCGGTACTGGGTGACAAATGTGGAAGATACCCATTATATTATCGGCTCCGTCGTCGGACCCCACCCATTTCCGAAAATTGTGCGGGATTTCCAAAGCGTGATCGGGATTGAAACACGCAAGCAAATTGTTAAGCAGGAAGGGAAACTTCCGGAGGCAGTCGTAGCCTGTATCGGTGGCGGGAGTAATTCGATGGGGATGTTTTTTCCATTTGTCGAAGATGAACAGGTAACGCTTCATGGTGTGGAAGCAGGCGGGTCGGGCATTGACACTGGTAAGCATGCTGCTACATTGACGGACGGAAAAGCCGGTATTCTTCATGGCACCCTCAGCTACTTGCTGCAGGATGAGAACGGCCAGGTGACGGAGGCGCACTCGATTTCAGCCGGCCTTGATTACCCTGGAATCGGGCCGGAGCACAGTCATTTGAAAGAAACGGGAAGAGTCCTCTATGACTCCATCACAGATGCGGAGGCATTGGAGGCATTGCAGCTTTTGACCAAGACGGAAGGAATCATGCCGGCGTTGGAAAGTGCTCATGCGGTTGCTTACAGCATGAAGCTGGCTAAAAAAATGGAGGCATCGGAAACGATTGTCGTCTGTTTATCTGGTCGCGGGGATAAGGATGTGGATACGGTGAGATCTGCGTTTGGAGGGAGTTCATATGAGTAAACAACGAATAAAACAGGCGTTTCAGGAAGTGCTTGATCAAGGCGATAAGGCGTTTGTTCCTTATATCATGGCCGGAGATGGCGGCTTGGACAGTTTAGAAGAAAGGGTTCAATTTTTGCAGGACAGCGGTGCGACCATTCTGGAGCTTGGCGTTCCGTTTTCCGATCCTGTAGCAGACGGCCCGACAATACAGGAGGCGGGTATCCGTGCTCTTGAACAAGGTGTCAGTCTTCGTGCGATATTGGAAAAACTCGGCCAATTCAAGGAAAAACGTTCGATTCCGATTGTCCTTATGACCTATCTGAATCCAATTTATGCATATGGGATAGAGGCATTTGCTTCAGCTTGCCGGACTGCCGGAGTCAGCGGCTTGATTATTCCCGACCTGCCGCTCGAAGAAGAAAACCTGGTCGCAAAGGAGCTGCAGGCAAACGATATTGCCTTGATCCGCTTAGCATCCTTGACTAGTCCTCCAGAGCGTCTGAAGGAATTGGCAAGACGCACAGAAGGTTTTTTGTATGCGGTCACCGTGACCGGAACAACCGGAGCGAGGGCAGATTTCAAGGATGAATTGCAGGAACATTTGGCTTCTTTGAAAAATATTTGCCAGGAACCGGTGCTTGCCGGATTCGGGGTATCGACTCCCGAACATGTCAAAGAACTGAGCGCCAACTGTGACGGGGTGGTCGTGGGAAGCAAAATCGTCGATGCCCTTCATCAAAACAACCGTGAGGAAATCAAAACATTGATAGCTGCAGCAAGCGGCAAGGAGCAGACAACTGCTGAATAACTAGCAATGGATCCTTGTCTAGACAACGAGCTATGCATAATAGGATTTCTTTGGATTTGAATGCAGTTAGAAAGTAAAACAGAGGCCGGGATAAAAGCATGGCCAGTAAAGAAAAAACCGAACGAATTGTAAATTTATACTACATCCGTTCGGTTTTTCTTGATATATTCTCGTTTTATCCTGTTGTTTGATGTGTGCTTCAAATCGCTACGGCCAGATACGCGGAAAGTGAAGTACCTTGCCGGAGTGGAAATTTGCACTATTGTAAGGGGGAGAACGTTTGGTACTCTGTCACATGGGGGGTGTGATTTTTCTTCCCCCCTCTCTTTATCGAAAACTCATTCCAAAAATAGCTATTTTACTCAGACCGCAGAGGAAATAAACTCGCTTTCCGCGGACGAACGCCCGAGCCTCCTCGCAAAGGCCGCTGCGGGGTCTCGGCCGCCCGTTTTTCCGCAGGAGTCTCGCTTATTTCCTCTGCTACGCTATTTCGCTTTATAGAGCCTCTTTAGCCACTTCCTTCCATAAAATTTTATGCTATTTGATCCTTAAGGAATCTCGTTTTAAAACCTTTATGTATTGTTTATTCCCTCGATATCCCCATTATTAAATGGATATATATGTACCCGTTTTGTTTTCTCTTTACAGAACGGGCACGTTTGTCGTTTTTGTCTTGTGTAGAGTTCTACCCTAAAAGCACTGTCTTCTTCCTCTACACCCCATACATCCACTTGTTTATCTTTAATCCCCAATAATTCTATGATTAAATGACATTGCACTCCTATCCCTCTCTTTTTCCTTTGGTGTCGCAACTTTAAGGTAACAAAGAGAGAGGGAATGCGTGTGTTTTTTTGCACACTGCAGGAACAGCCACTACGACAGGGGGCACCACCACATTCATTATAGAGCCGAACGTTTTGCTTTTTGCTCATCAAAAAACCGAACGAATGGTAGTATCGTTCGGTTTTATTTTGGTCACGATGCTTTTGTCCCAGGCTCCTTTTGTTGTCTAATCTGCTTTTCCTCGATTTGTTTCATTGCCTGGATACATACTTGATTGAGGTAATTCCATGGCTTGTTATAATGTGGCTGGAAGAAGAAATCTGTCAGTGCCATTTGTTCAATCGTCATCTTGTTTTGAATGGCGACACTCAATGTGTTCATTGCTTGAGTGAAATCTCCTTCAGAGATGACTTGGGCACCGACAATCCGGTGGCTGTCCATCTCGTACACGACCTTCAGTCTGAGCATAGTATTTTCCGGCATGAATTCTGGTCTGTAGGTATCTTCCAGCAACGCGCTTCCCACTCGCATGCCGGCTGTAGCGGCTGCGGTTTCTGTCAAACCAGTTGCCGATAGGTTGTGCTGATGGATCTTCAATCCAGAAGTACCCTGTGTCCCTTGATGGGGGATTCGTGGTACCAATAGATTGTAAGCAGCCAATGTACCCATCCGGACAGCGTTTGTGGCTAAAGGAATATAAGCCGGTTTTTCCGTAGGATTGTAAGCTACGGCACAACAGTCACCTGCTGCGAAAACGTCTTTTTTGCTTGTTTGCATATACTCATTCACGATGATGGCCCCATTTTCAAGCATGTCTACTTGCCCGGTAAACAATGCGGTGTTCGGACGGAAGCCGATGCACATAATGACTAAATCTGCATCATAGCTCGATTGCCCGGTGATTACTTGTGTGACCTTGCCACCATCGCCCTGGAAGGAACTGACTGTCTGGTCGAGAGCCAAGGTGACTCCTTTTTCGCTAAGTGTTTTTTCAATCGGACTGGTGAATTCCTCATCCAGATAACGGTTAAGGATGCGGCTTTCACTATCGATCAACGTTACCTGCTTTCCAGCCTGCTCGAATGCTTCGACTAGCTCAATACCGATATAGCCGGCACCGACTACCACGATGTTCTCGGCGTGTTCAGAACGCTGTATGATTTCGTTGGCATGGTGAAAGTTTTTACAAAGCTGCACATTTTCCAGGTCACTTCCTGGAATAGGCGGTGTCACTGGCCAAGATCCAGAGGTGATAATCAGTTTGTCGTACTGATATTCTCTTGTTTCGTCTGTTTTCAGGTTTTTTGCTACCAAGGTTTTGTTGTTCGTATCGCATTCCGTCACGATGTGCTGCATATGCATTCGGACTCCTTGTTTTTCAAAGCCTTCAACGGATGCATAGAACAAGCCGTCTGGATCTTTTACGACTCCGCCTACATATAAGGCGATGCCACAGGATAAAAAAGAAACATTGTCATTTTTTTCAAATACATCAATTTCTGCATCAGGATACATATTCAAAATATTTGTTATTGCTGCAGTCCCTGCGTGGGTACATCCGATAACTGCTACTTTCATAGAAAATCATCCTCCAATGGATTGATAGTATATATACATGTGAATCAATTCACATATACATGTGAAATTAATCACAATTGATTACATACCAAGTATAGACCCGTCGGGAGGATAAATCAACAACTTTGTGATATATTTCACAAAATAGGTATATAGACCTAAAAACATAGAAGGGACTCTTTGATGGCCAGTGACTAGAAGCCGTGCCCACGGAAAGCGAAACTTGCCGGATTGGGAAGGCAAGCTTCCAAAGAGAAGGGGGAAGACGGTTCCTATCTTGTAATCAAAAAACCGAACGATTTGGAATCGTTCGGTTTTAGCGGGTAGAACAGACATACACTGTTGTCTCTGCCTCCACAAGTCAAACAGCGTACATTTCTTCTATTTGCTGTTGCAATTTTTTGTCTGCTACATATTCATCGTAGCTCATTTCTTTGTCGACCAAGCCTTTTGGCGTAATTTCAATCAAGCGGTTGGCAATACTGTCGACAAACTGCTGGTCATGGGAAGTGAATAGAACAGATCCCTTGAAATTGACCAAACCGTTATTTAATGAGGTGATCGATTCCAAGTCCAGATGGTTGGTAGGTTCATCCAACAATAAGACATTGGCATTGCTGAGCATCATCTTGGAAAGCATGCAGCGCACTTTTTCTCCCCCGGAAAGAACATTGGATTTCTTCAACGCTTCTTCACCAGAGAACAACATTCTTCCCAGGAATCCGCGCAGGAAGGTTTCCGTTTGGTCTTCAGGTGAATATTGACGCAGCCAGTCGACCAAGTTTAAGTCACCATTTTTGAAATACTCGGTATTATCTTTCGGGAAATACGATTGTGAAGTGGTTACTCCCCATTTGTATGTTCCTTCATCTGGTTCGATTTCACCCATCAATATCCGGAGCAAGGTGGTTTTGGCAATCTCATTTTTACCGACAAGTGCAATCTTGTCATCTTTATTCATGGTAAAGCTGACGTTATCAAGTACCTTTTCACCATCGATTGTTTTGGAAATCCCTTCAACGCGCAACAGGTCATTCCCGATTTCACGGCCCGGTGTGAATGCCACATACGGATAACGGCGTGAGGACGGCTTGATATCATCCAGGGTAATATTATCGAGCATTTTTTTTCGGGAAGTGGCCTGTTTCGACTTCGAAGCATTCGCGCTAAATCGGGCAACGAAGTTTTGCAGTTCCTTGATTTTTTCTTCCTTTTTCTTGTTCGCTTCCTGGGCCATTTTCAAAGCAAGCTGGCTCGACTCGTACCAGAAGTCATAGTTGCCGACATAGATTTCAATTTTTCCATAATCGACGTCAGCAATATGGGTACACACCTTATTCAGGAAGTGACGGTCATGGGAAACGACGATGACGGTGTTCTCGAAGTTGATCAAGAACTCTTCCAGCCACTGAATTGCATGGATGTCCAGATGGTTGGTCGGTTCATCCAACAGTAGAATGTCCGGATTGCCGAACAAGGCTTGGGCAAGAAGCACTTTTACCTTTTCAGAACCTGTTAAGTCGGCCATTTGCTTCGTGTGGAGATCTTCACCGATTCCCAACCCCTTCAATAGAACGGCTGCATCGGACTCAGCTTCCCAACCGTTCAATTCGGCGAATTCGCCTTCAAGCTCGGCAGCCCGCATGCCGTCTTCCTCGGAAAAATCCGGCTTCATGTAAATGACGTCTTTCTCCTGCATGATTTGGTACAGGCGTTCATGGCCCATCACGACAGTTTTCAGAACTTCATATTCTTCATACTCAAAGTGGTCCTGCTTCAACACAGCCAGCCGCTCATCGGGGCCAAGGGACACATGACCGGTTTGCGGTTCGACTTCTCCGGAAAGCACCTTTAAGAAGGTTGATTTTCCGGCGCCATTGGCACCAATCAAGCCATAGCAATTACCGGCAGTGAATTTTATATTAACGTCTTCAAACAACTTTTTATCGCCATAACGGAGACTTACATTGCTCACATTTATCATAAGTTATAACATTCCTCCAAATAGTATTCCATCCAATCAAGGATAAAGGTTTTGCTGCTTTTAGTCAATGTACTGCGAGGACTGCTTCTGACAAGTTGTGGATTCTATCTGACTTTTCGGGAGAGTGAAGGTGTAATTTGCCTGCAACTACAATACGCTACCGTGGGCGGCTGTGCCTGCTACAAACACCGAACCCTCAGAAAAGCACGTTCTAAAGATCAATGCAATAGGAGAATGATGTGGGCATCACAGCAATCAATCAAGATGCCACACAGCATTTCTATCAATCAACGTTCTTATAATAAGGAAAAGATTTAACAGAAAAACTACAATCTACCGATCTGGATTTCACGGCAATTGTAGTTTTCTGCGGGTGTCTGTCTATTGGGTGACAATGTCGGTACTATTAAACAATTTTTTTACGAAGATATCCGGAAATGATATCGACGATGGTTACCATGACGATAATTCCGAGAAGGATGATACCTACTCGGCTCCAATCCCTGGATTGCATGGCGAAAATCAACGGCGTACCGATACCGCCGGCTCCGATGATACCAAGCACACTGGCAGAACGGAGGTTGATTTCAAAACGATACAAGGTATAAGAGATAAAACCGGGCAAAACCTGTGGGAACACGGCAAACCACAATGTTTGAAGCGGACGGGCACCGGTCGCCTTCAAGGCTTCGGAAGGCCCGAAATCAATGTTTTCCACTTCCTCGGAGAATAATTTTCCGAGCATGCCGATGGAATGGAGTCCCAATGCCAGAACCCCGGCAAAAGAACCCGGTCCGACCATTTTGATGAACAACAAGGCCATGACCAATTCCGGAAACGTACGGACAAAGCTGAGGAAGAACTTTCCGATACCGGCATTGGCTTTGAATTTACTCATATTGTTTGCTGCCCAGAAAGCGAACGGGATACAGAGAAAGGCCGAAATGAACGTCCCCAGAATGGCGATGGCCAAAGTATCCAGGAGGCCGCGCAGAAGGTCTTCCCCTTCAGGTAAATAAACATAGTCCCAATCCGGTGAAAAGATACCCGAGACGATCGCTTTCGAGATTTGTCCGGCAGTCTCTTTGAATCCCTCAATCGGAACACCGGATAAAGCCCAGATATACAACAAAGCGAGCGCTATAAAGATAACCCAGCGTCTGACGATATTCTTTTTTGGTTTAATCGGTCTAGTTGCACTGCTCATAGTAAATTCTCCCGTAATTTAGTACTGATATAATCAATTATTAACACAACCAACAATGTGAATATAATAATCGTGCTGACCTTGTCATACTCCAGGAAGCCAAGGGTCCGGTCGTAATATTCCCCGATACCGCCAGCTCCGACGAGTCCCAATATTGCAGCAGCACGGACATTGATTTCAAAAGAATAAAGTACATAGGATACATAATAAGCGGCAACCTGCGGCACCACAGAGAACATGATCCATTGTATCTTATTGGCGCCGACCGCTGTCATCGATTCAAGAGGGCCTTTGTCGATGCCTTCAATTGCTTCATATGTCAACTTGGCGATGATTCCGGTCGAAAAAATACCCAAGGCAAAGATACCAGGGAGCGGTCCTAAACCGAAAATGGCAACGAATATTGCCGCCAATAACAATTCCGGAATGGTACGGACCAGGTTTAAAAGAAACCTTACAGGGTAATACACCCAAGTGGACTTTATCATGTTACTAGCCGAGAAAATCGCAAACGGAATGGCAATGATTGCCCCGATGGTCGTTCCTAAAACGGCCATACGGATGGTGTCGAGCATGGCTTCGATAATGTTGTCGAAGTAGGCCCAATTGGGCGGAATCATTTGGTCAAGCACAGAAAACATGTTTGGAAAGCCTTCGATCAATTCGCTGAACGTGCTGTCAGTTTGGTAGGCGCTGCCCCAAAGCAGCAGCAAAATCAGGATGAACGTAAAATAATGCTTCAGTTTGCTGGGTGCTTTCGGAATCTTTTGTTCATTTACTTGATTCATTGGCAGACTCTCCTACTTCTACTTCGTCCTCTTCTCGTGTTTCAAGAGGACGGCCGTAAATTTCTGAGAACCTTTCATCGGTTGCTTCTTCGACTGGACCGTCGAATACGACTTCACCAGCTTGCAGGCCGATGATTCTGGTAGCATATTGCCTTGCGATGTCGATGAAATGCAGGTTTACCACGGTTGTGATCCCCAAATCCTGATTGATTTTTTGCAAGTCATCCATTACTTGTTTCGTCGTCAAAGGGTCAAGCGAGGCAACAGGCTCGTCTGCCAGGATGATTTTTGCTTCCTGGGCAAGTGCACGGGCAATCGATACCCTTTGTTGCTGCCCGCCGGAAAGCTGATCAGATCGGGTGTAAGCTTTCTCGACTATGTTCACCCGGTCCAATGCGTTGAGGGCAAGATTGACATCTTCTTTGGGGAACAAGCCTAGTACTGTCCGCAAGGTGGAATGATAGCCAACCCGGCCTGACAGGACATTCCGGATAACCGTCGACCTTTTCACCAGGTTGAAGTTCTGGAAAATCATCCCGATGTTACGGCGGGCGATGCGTAAATCTTTCCCTTTTGCTTTCGTGATCGATTTGCCGTCGATGGTGATTTCACCGGATGTAATTTCGTGCAATCTGTTGATCGAGCGGAGAAAAGTAGATTTACCAGCCCCGGAAAGCCCGACAATAACGACGAATTCGCCTTTTTCTATCTTGATATTGATGTTTTTCAATCCCTGAGTACCATTCGGATAAACTTTCGAAACGTTCTTGAATTCTATCACTCTTCATACCAACCTTTACAAGAATTTAATCAATCTGAGCTGCTGGATATACCTAATTGTTTACATAAAAGAAAAGCCAGTACGAGATAATATCGACTGGCTGTATGTTCATACTATTGGATAGGCTAAATCCCGAAAACGGATGAAACTATTCGGTTTTTACTTTGTCGGAGTATTCTCTTACAATATCAAACTTGCTGTCTTCTGATTCAACATATCCTTCATGTGTATAGATTTCTTTGACGATTTCATGGCCTTCTTCATCTTGGCCGATGTCGATGAAGGCTTCTTTGATTTTATCGCTCCATTCGGAATCCATGTCGGAACGGACAGCGATGGTATCGTTAGGGATCATTTCAGTAAACTCAACAATCTTCGTATCTTCAAATACGGTCGGGTAATCTCCCACTACCGTGTTACGTGCATCCTGGAAAACAACTGCCGCGTCAACATCGCCATTAAGAACCGAGATGACACCTTGGTCGTGGCCTTTGACAGTGACACCTTGTACATCTTCAAGCGGATCGATTCCAGCATCCATCAAAGCTGCTGCCGGCCATACATATCCTGCAGAAGAAGTAACGTCCTGGAAGGCGATTTTTTTGCCTTTTAAGTCTTCAATGCTTTCAATATCAGAGTCTGCTTTAACGACAAACTCGGATTTATAACCGTCCACCAGCTCGTCTGTCGGCTGTCCGGTTTCATCTTCTACACCGTAACGCTGTGCTTGCAGGATTACTTCTGCTGCACCTTTTTCTTTTGCTAACACATAAGCAGTAGGGGGTAAGAATCCTACGTCAACTTTCTTTGAATCCATAGCTTCTATGATTGTGTTGTAGTTCGTGGATACACTAACTTCAACCGGGATGTCCAGACGTTCACTAAGCAATTCTTCCAATGGCTTCGCTTTGGCTTCCAATGTATCGGCATTCTGGGAAGGGACGAATTGCACCGTCAGTTTCTCTGGAACATAAGCCTCTGAACCTTCACCGCTAGCGCCTTCTGCATCATCTGAACCGCCGCACCCACTAATAATACCAGCCGTTAAAGCTAAAGTCGCTCCAACTGTTGCAAGCTTCTTAAACAACATAGGAAAACTACCTCCAATATTTTTTAAAATGTGTTACTCCGTTACTATAGCATAATTTTTGTCATATGATGTAAATAGTTTGTAAAATTTTTAAAAAATTTTCCCGATTTCGATTATAATAGATTTTGGTATTGTTATGATATTTTAGAGAAACAGGAGATAACCATTAACAGGAGGGAAATCATGGAGAGAGAGATTCACGTACTAGTCACCAGCGATATCCATGGATACATCTATCCGACTACTTACCGGGATCATACAGACCGAGGGCTCGGGCTCGCGAAAATTTCCACCCTTGTAAATCAAAAGCGGACAGGAAGCAATGTACTGCTGCTCGACAATGGAGACTTGATCCAAGGGAGTCCTCTGACTTATTACCATGCGAAGTATAAACAGGAGGAGTCGAACCCGATTATCAAAGTGGCCAATCATATGGGCTATCAATCCTCGGTTTTTGGAAACCATGAATTCAATTATGGACTGGAATATTTGAAAAAAGTGGTGGAACAAGCGGATTTTCCCTGGCTTTCCGCGACAGTCGTCGATGGAGCTGCGGGAAAACCGGCATTTGGCGACCCATACATCATAAAGGAAATCGCCGGGGTCAAAATTGCGGTGCTCGGTATAACGACTCAATTCATTCCGAATTGGGAAGAAGCGCGGAATATCGAGGGGCTGGAGTTCCCGGATGCCTTGGAGACGGCAAAAAAATGGGTGGCATTTATCCGGGAAACAGAGCGGCCGGACGTTATGATCGTCTCCTATCACGGCGGATTTGAACGGGATTTGAAAACCGGGGAACCGACCGAAAGGCTGACCGGTGAAAATGAAGGTTATCAAATGGTGGAGGAGCTTGAGGGAGTCGATGTGCTGATTACTGGTCATCAGCATCGCACGATTGCCGAAACGGTCAATAACATAGCTGTCGTCCAGCCAAGCAACAATGGACAAGTGCTTGGAGAAGTGAGATTGTCACTGGAGAAGGGCGGTGAAGGATGGCAACTGAAACAGGCGCTGCCCGCAGTAATAAAGATAGATGAACAGATTCAGGCGGACGAAGAAGTGTTGGATTTGATTGCTGAATTCGAGGAAGCCACACAGGAATGGCTGGATAGTCCGATTGGGAAAATCCAAGGGGATATGACGATAGATGATCCCATGCAAACACGGCTGCAGGACAATCCTTTGATTGAATTCATCAATAAGGTACAAATGGATGCGGCAGGTGTGGATATTGCCAATACCGCACTATTCAATAATGATTCACCAGGGTTTGGAGAAAATGTCACCATGCGGGACATTGTTTCGAATTATGTGTATCCAAACACATTGAACGTCATCCGCATCAGAGGACAGGATATCAAGGATGCCTTGGAGCAAAGCGCGAAATACTTCCAGGTCGTGGATGGAGAAATCACCGTCAATCCAGCTTTTATCGAGCCAAAACCGCAGCATTATAACTATGATATGTGGGAAGGGATCGATTATCAGCTGCAAATCTCCAATCCGGTCGGGGAGCGCGTAATCAAGCTGGACTATCACGGCAAACCGATCGATCTTGATAAGCAGTATGATGTAGTAATGAACAACTACCGCGCTGGTGGTGCCGGCGACTTCGATATGTACCAGGGCAAGCCGCTGGTCAAAGATATTCCGGTCGACATGACCGAGCTGATTGCAGACTATATTTTAAAAAGAAAAACAATTGAAGCTACTTGTGATCATAATTGGAAAGTGACTATATAAAAAGGGAAGAGGCCGGTTGTTATTTGTCCCTAGATAGACTTCTTTTTATCCTGTTGTTTGATATGTGCTTCGAATCGTTTCGGCAAGATACTACGTGTCCGCGGAAGCGAAGTACCTTGCCGGAGTGGAGCGTTGCTCTTTTTAAAAGTGTAGAACAGTGTACTCCTTTCTAACCAAAAAACCGAACGAGATGGTTCGGTTTTTATATTGATCACGCTGCTTTTGTTCCCGTCCCTTTTCTTTCATCAAAAATCAAAATGGTAATCGTGGAAACGGGATTCTTCTATACCATGTCGGCATACGCTTAAGTGTTTTCCCTCTTTCAAGGGAATCAATATGATATAATTGAAATTAACTAAAAATTTACATTTTGCGTACAATCAAAAACCAGAAAGGATTGGACATGTGAAGTTATATACGATATGCCGCAGCTGTCGTGGGAAAGGAAGTATCCAAAAAAAGTTCCTGTTCTTTCGCCTGGATAATAAATGTCCTGAGTGTGATGGACAAGGCAAGATAATGAAAAAAATATAATATTCCAGTTCATTGCTGGGATCCTCTTCCATTAAGGTGATTGCATGAGGGTGGAGGGGGATGCCGGATATGTTTTTATGAAAGTTTTTTTATTTGCATATATAAGCAAATCATTATATATTAATATACGGATTGAAGGGAGAGACATATATGCTGAAAAGGGAACTCGAAATGGAGAAAGCTGCCATGATCTTGAAATTGTTGGGGGATAAAACCCGACTGACGATGATGAAGCTGCTTGAAAACCATGATTGTTGTGTTTGTGAATTCGTCGAAATATTCCAGGCAAGTCAGCCGTCGATCAGTCAGCATCTCCGCAAACTGCGTGATGTCGGGATTGTCAAAGAAGAACGGAAAGGACAATGGATTTTTTATTCGATCAATAAAAATAGTGAATATTTTTCGTTTGTCCAGCAAGTGCTCACGCAATTGCCTGATCAGGAGGAAAAATTAAAAGAACTGGAAGCAAAAGGTACACGGATTACATGTTGTTGATCGGAGGGAGTAAACGTTGTCTTTGTCAGTCATCTTAGCATTGTTGATTTTTATGGCGACTCTCGTTCTCGTCATTTGGCAGCCGAAAGGTTTATCGATTGGATGGTCTGCCTGCGGCGGTGCTGTTCTTGCATTGTTGGCAGGAGTGGTCGGATTCAGTGATGTCTGGGAAGTAACCGAAATAGTCTGGAATGCCACGCTCGCCTTTGTCGCCATTATTATTATTTCTCTTATTCTGGATGAAATTGGTTTCTTTGAATGGGCTGCTTTACATATGGCAAGAGCCGCACGAGGCAATGGCGTGAAAATGTTTATTTACGTCAGCTTGTTGGGAGCGATTGTGGCGGCACTGTTTGCCAATGACGGAGCAGCCTTGATATTAACGCCGATCGTGTTGGCGATGGTGCGCAATTTGAACTTTCAAGAAAAAATGATCTTTCCATTCATCATGGCGAGCGGTTTTATTGCCGATACCACCTCGCTGCCCCTGGTTGTCAGCAACCTGGTGAACATTGTATCGGCCGATTTCTTCGGCATTGGTTTTCTGGAATATGCATCGCGGATGATCATCCCGAACTTGTTCTCACTGGCTGCAACCGTACTGGTACTATTTATTTACTTCAGAAAAAACATTCCCAGGCAATACGATTTGTCCCAGTTGAAAACACCGGGGGAAGCCGTAAGAGATCCGAAACTGTTCCGGATTTCCTGGTATGTGCTCGGTATTCTGCTCATCGGTTATTTTGTCAGTGAATTCATCGCCCTACCGGTTTCCATTGTAGCCGGTGTGATTGCGATATGCTTCCTGGGACTGGCACGTGGAAGCAAAGCCGTGAACACGACAGCTGTCGTAAAAGGTGCGCCTTGGGAGATTGTGTTTTTCTCGATCGGCATGTATGTCGTGGTGTATGGGTTGCGGAATGCCGGACTGACAGAGGTTCTGGCCCGGGCGATTGAAGCAAGTGCCGAACAAGGGTTGTTTGTCGGGACAGTGGCAATGGGCTTTATTGCGGCTATTTTATCCTCGATTATGAATAACATGCCGACCGTCATGATCGATGCGCTGGCGATTGCAGAAACGGATACTACTGGAGTCATGCGGGAGGCGCTCGTTTACGCCAATGTCATTGGATCTGATTTAGGGCCGAAAATTACACCGATCGGTTCCCTGGCGACATTGCTATGGCTCCATGTCCTTTCGCAAAAAGGCGTAAAAATCAGCTGGGGCACTTACTTCAAGACAGGGATCATTTTGACGATTCCCATCCTGTTCATTACGTTGATAGGATTATTTCTAACGCTATTATTACTGTAAATCAAGGAGATGGATAACATGGATAAGAAAACACTTTACTTTTTATGTACGGGTAATTCCTGCAGAAGTCAAATGGCCGAGGGCTGGGGAAAAAAGTATCTTGGAGACGAATGGGATGTCAAAAGTGCCGGAATCGAGGCTCACGGGCTGAATCCCAATGCGGTGAAGGCAATGAACGAGGTTGCTATCGATATTTCAGACCAAACTTCAGATATTATCGATTCCGACATTCTAAACACTGCGGACTTGGTAGTTACGCTATGCGGAGATGCAGCAGATAAATGTCCGATGACACCCCCTCAGGTGAAAAGGGAACACTGGGGTTTCGATGACCCGGCAAAAGCAAAAGGTACAGATGAAGAAAAATGGCAAGTGTTCCAACGTGTACGTGACCAAATCGGTGAACGCATTCGACGCTTTGCCGAAACGGGAGAATAAAAACCGATTTAAAAGAAACTGGGACAATAGCATGGCCACCAAAGTAAAAACCGAGCGAATTCTAAATGCCAATCAAATTCGTTCGGTTTTATTTGTATGTTTTCTTATTATCCTTTTGTTTAGTACTTGCCGCGCTTTTCTAATGAACAGTCGATACGAAGCACTTATTTCCACATGGTAAAAGGAATCCAGCTAAGGAGTTGATCCTTTTTATTTCCTTTCAAACACAAGGAAGATCTATTCTGCCAAAAGTCAAAATGTGTTAAAGTTAAGAAGAGCATTATCCAGAAAGGATTTGTTTTGATGAGTAAAACTGTAGTATTAGCAGAAAAACCTTCAGTAGGAAGAGATATTGCCAGGGTGCTTAATTGTCATAAACAAGGCAACGGCTTCTTTGAAGGTTCACAATATATTGTAACATGGGCACTCGGTCATCTAGTGACTTTGGCGGACCCGGAATTGTATGATGAAAAATATAAAACATGGCGGATGGAAGATCTGCCGATGCTGCCGGATCGCCTGAAGCTTGTTGTCATCAAGAAGACGGGCAAGCAGTTCAACACGGTGAAAACACAATTGAACCGTAATGATGTAAATCAAATCGTCATCGCTACCGATGCCGGACGTGAAGGAGAGCTGGTAGCGCGTTGGATCATTGAAAAAGCACGTGTCAAAAAACCGGTCAAACGGCTTTGGATTTCTTCCGTCACCGACAAAGCGATCAAAGACGGGTTTAAGCAATTGAAACCAGGTAAGCAGTATGAACACCTGTACGATGCGGCTGTAGCACGCTCGGAAGCGGACTGGTATGTCGGTTTGAACGCCACCAGAGCATTGACGACCAAATTCAATGCCCAGTTGTCGAGCGGTCGTGTACAAACACCGACCCTTGCGATGATTGCCGCAAGGGAGAAAGAAATCAAGGAATTCAAGCCACAGGAATACTATGGAGTCCAGGCAAAAACAAACAAAGGATTTACGTTGACCTGGCAGGATGAGAAGCATAACAATCGGACTTTTTCCAAGCAGAAAGCTGAGCAAATCCTTAACAGTATCAAAGGGAAGCCGGCAAAAGTGACGAAAGCCGATAAAAAGCAGAAAAAAACTTTTGCACCGCAGCTGTATGACTTGACTGAACTGCAGCGGGACGCGAACCAGATTTTCGGTTTTTCCGGAAAACAGACGTTGTCGCTCATGCAGAAACTGTATGAACAACACAAAGTTCTGACGTATCCACGAACCGATTCCCGTTATTTGTCCACTGATATCGTTCCAACCATAAAGGACAGGGTGAAAGCATGCGGAGTCGATGAATATGCCAAGCTGGCCAATAAAATCAGCCAACGGGACATCAAACTCGGAAAATCTGTCGTGGACAACAACAAAGTTTCCGACCACCATGCCATAATCCCGACCGAACAAACCGTCCTATTGGCGGAATTAAACGACAAGGAACGAAAAATTTATGACCTCGTCGTCAAACGGTTCCTTGCTGTTTTGTACCCGCCGCATGAATACGAACAGACGAAGATTACTGCAGAGATTGGCGGCCATATCTTTACTGCAAGCGGCAAGAGAATCAGTAAGCAAGGCTGGAAGGAAGTTTATGACCATCGCTATCAGGATGAAAACGATCAGGATGAAGACCAGAAGCTGCCGAATATCGAGGCCGGCGATACATTCACAGAACTGAAAATCTCGTTAACGAACGGTAAAACAAAGCCGCCGGAACGGTTTACCGAGGGGAACCTCCTGCAAGCGATGGAAAATCCAGTCCGCTATATGGCCAAGGATGACAAACACCTGGCCAAAACCATCAACCAGACAGGTGGATTAGGGACCGTCGCCACCCGCGCGGATATTATCGAAAAGCTGTTCAACAGCTTTTATATGGAGAAGAAAGGCAAGCATATTTTCATTACTTCCAAAGGCCGCCAACTACTTGACCTTGTACCAGAAGACCTTAGGTCACCCGCTTTGACTGCGGAATGGGAACAGAAGCTTGGAGAAATAGCGGATGGAAAGCGCAGTAAGGCTGCCTTCATCCAAGAAATGAAGGGATATGCGAAGCAAGTCGTACAGGAAATCAAACACAGCGATGCAACCTTCAAGCATGATAATATGACCGGTACCAAGTGTCCGGAATGCGGTAAACTGATGCTGGAAGTCAACGGGAAAAAAGGCAGGATGCTTGTCTGTCAGGATCGTTCTTGCGGGAGCAAGAAGAACATCGCCAAAAAGACCAATGCGAGATGCCCGAATTGTCACAAACGATTGGAATTGCGCGGTGAAGGAGAAGGGCAGATGTTCACCTGCAGCTGCGGTCACCGTGAAAAACTGTCGACGTTCAATGAACGGAAGAAAAAAGAGAAGCAGAGTAAAGTGTCGAAAAAAGATGTGAACAAGTATATGAAGAAACAAAATGAAGAGTTCACCAATCCGGCGCTTGCCGAAGCATTGTCAAAACTGAAAAACAAATAAGCGATAAGGTAGACCTCCGGCTGTTTTGCCGGAGGTCTTTTCTATAGCATGAACGAAGGGGTTGCCAGCAATGTAAATTTTCTGACAGGTCTATTGCTAAAAAATTTGCTTTCCCCTATATTAAAGAGTAATACGCCCTTTTAAAAAAGAGAAAGCGCGATAGTTTCGATGGGGGAATGGACATGCAAACCAAGCAGGTTTTTTTGGTTTTTTCAGATACCGGCACCGTTTTGGGCCGGGTTATCAATCTTTGGACGAAGTCGAGCATGAACCATGTGTCGATTGCCTTTGATTATGATTTGAGGGAGCTCTATAGTTTTGGAAGAAAGAATCCGCGCAACCCGTTTATCGGCGGCTTTGTCAAAGAAGATATCCGGACTGCTTTTTTTCACAACAGCAAAGGAGCGGTTTACCGCTTATCTGTCAGCAATGACGAATATCAGCAAATGAAGGAACGGATAAGAGCCATGGAAGAAGACAAAGCAAACTATCGATACAATTTTATCGGTTTGTTCCTTGTGCCGTTGAAACGGGAATTGCAGCGAAAAAATGCCTTCTTTTGTTCACAGTTCGTAGCAACACTGCTTTCCGAGTGCGGATGCTATCTGCATGAAAAACCGCCATGTCTCACCAAACCGCAGGATATCCGCTCATGGCATGAACTTCAGTTAATCTTCAGAGGGAAATTAACCGATTACCCTTTCTATATCGAGGAAACGAAGCAGAAACAGATGGGGACGAAAAAGAGTACTGCATAAAAAAACTGTCCCTACTAATTTTTTGAAGCATAGAACGTCTTCAAAGCATGACACATCTGAAAACCGGACGAAGGTTCGTTGCCAAGGCAGTCGAACCTGCTCGGTTTTTTTGCATGTAAACGGGATTGACGGATGATAAACCGTTCTGCCCTTTTCATAAAAAGGTAGAAAAACACCACCCCGGAAAGACAGCACGCTTTCCATTCAGCAAAGAAGCGAAGTATATTGCTGTAACGATGAGGAGCACTCCTTTATCTGGCCGATGGAGCTTAAAATGATTCAGGCGAACTGCAGAGGTTCAGCAGGGAGAGCACATTATTTAAAGATAGGAAGGAATTTCGCTGCATATCCTGAATTATAAGAGTGGAACCCATTTATTGGATGGAAAAGGAGAAATAACATGAATGACCGTGCTTATCAACTTGAAGAAAAAGTCCGTCGTATCGAGGCGGAGTTAGTGGAAGTGAAAAAAGAATTAAGGAGTTTGAAACAAGGAGAAGTCGATACAGGCCTAATCGAAAAGCAACCCGCCATGGCAGAGAAGCACCCGTCAGTCACGGAAAAAGAGCCGAAAACCTTGGAGCAAATCATCAGTGATTGGCTGCCGCGTGTATTCATTTTGGTATTCGTTCTCGGCATCATCTGGGCTTTCATTGCTGCAATGGACAGAGGAATTCTCAGCCCGCCGATCCGGGTATTGGCTGGATTTGTTGTCTCTGGATTGCTGTATGGATCGGGACACATGCAGTTTCGCAAAAACCCAAGCGCACTCAGTATCGTCCTGCTTGGCGGCAGTATCGTTGTGTACATTGCTTCGGTGTTTGCCGGGAATGTTTTGTACCAGCTCATTCCTTACGCAATCACCTTGATTCTATTGACAGCAGGAATGATGGCAGGGGTTTGGATGTCGAGGAAATTTGCTTCTCAAAGTCTGCTTGCCATCATCGGTCTGGGTGCTTACCTTTATCCCTTTTTATTTGCTGGCGACAGGGGAACAGAAACGGTGTTTTACTTGTATGAGACGGTGATTTTTGCCGGCTTGGTATTGGAATCGATTTATAAGCAATATAAGGTAACTTGGAACATTGCCAACTATGCATTTTTGTTTGCCGTGGTGTTTTTTGCTTTTGCCGGGATGGGGACGACAACCATTGTCACTTTTTCTGCACTGGTTGTCCAGCAACTGTTGATCATTTATCTGACCTTCCGGATTCATCACACAGCAAGCAAGGAAATGTATATTCCGGCGATTTCTGCAGGAGCTTTAATCCTTTACTTGATAGGGTGGGATGTGTTCGGACAACATGACTATCAGCTATACAGCTTTTATATCGTTACGGCGGTCCTATACGGTGGATTGAGCGTCATGAAAAGTGAATCCCACGCTGTATTGAAAAATACGTTCTTCGTCTTCTCGATGTTCTATCTGTTTTTGATCATCGACAAAGCCTTGGGAGAAACCGTGTATGTGCAGATACTTGTTTATATCATCCAGGCAGCTATAGTCTATTATCTTTCTCAAAAGAGGGATAGCTTATTGGGAACTCTCGCAAGCTTATTCCTTTTATTTCCGGTGCTCAGCCAATTGACTTTTTACCCGGGAAGGGACCTGTCGACAACCGAAGTTCTTTGCTGGCTGCTGCTGATCGGCTTTTTCCTCGTGATTTATTGCTTCAAGGAGAAAGCGGTCGTGTTAAAGCCGTCATTGGTGGGCATAGCGGCGCCATACGTCATTGCTGGTTTGCTTCTCTACTTTTTTGGTGAAATAGCCGATTTGCTGACATTCCGCAAGGCGCTGGATTTTGATATTGCACTGTCGATTTCCTGGATGATATTCGTTGCGCTGATGTATGGCGCATACAGTTTTTTTAAGGAAAAGCACTGGCAGTATCTGGGGTTAACGTTCCTGCTGGTTACCCTGGCGAAAATCATCCTCTATGACCTAACGACGATCGATATCGTTTGGCGGGCGGTTTTGTTCATCACGCTCGGTGTCATTGGTTTGTTTATATCGAAGATTTTTTACAATAATCAAGAAAAACGCAAATGAACGGGATTTTCCATAGAAAGTTAAGTAACAGGCAAGAGGTAGCAAATGCTGTTCCAAAGAGGTGTTTGTTACCTTTTATCTGTTATTATGCTTTTGATTCATCTCCTATTGGTACACTTGGATGAAAAGCCCCTCTTTTTTATTCCATTCAGCAAAATAAATATCGTTTAATTGATACCCCTTCTTTTTGAGTTCGCTCAAAATCCAATCTTTCTCTTTACCCATTTTCTTTAGATTGTCTTCCTTGATTTCTTTTTCCTCGATCAACAAATAAGAAGGAGCGTTTTCTGTATAGTCCTCGAGTAACTCTTTTTTTGTAACTGGTTCATTTTTTGCTTGCTCTATTACACTAATCATGCCGCTGGTTTCCAAAATGGCAAATTGAACTTGATTAATAGAAAAGATACCTTTCATACGCAATAAGGTGCGGATTTCTTCAATTTCTAATTTGTTTTCTTTGATCGTTTTTACATTCACTTTTCCATCTTCAATGAGTACAACATTTTTTCCTTTCATGATCGTACGCAGGGTTTCGAATTTTTGCGTTATTTTTTCAACTCCCCATATTAAGAATCCCCAAAGGAATAAAGCAAATAGCACGTGATAAAATTTAGTGTTTTGATCATAAATTGCTTCCTCGATGATTCCGCCTAAAATCAAAACATATACAAAATCTAGTGGGGTAACTTGCGACAATTCCTTTTTCCCTAAAAATCTGGTGATTGCTACAATGCCAATCAAACCGATCAACAGTTTAAAAATAATTGATAAAAACATTAGACTCCCCCCTTTCTATTCTTTAGATATCCATTGGCCAGTCCCTAGGTTAGAAAACGCTTACAGAATTCTTGTTATTATTACCGTAATTGTTTCCTTTTTCCCTCATACTTTTATTTCAAACTTTGTTAGCCTTCTTTTACAGGAAACGAGGAACGGAAAAAAACAAACGGAAAACAGCGGGTTAGCTGGTATGAAAGGAACTACTGTAGGGTCGGTTGGATAAGCCATGAAAGAAAAGGGGAATTATTTTTAAATGGACTACCTTTCATTTCTTCTCATTTTGACTGCGTTTGCAACCGCTGCGGCAAGGGGCTTCGCTTTTCCCGGGCAAGTTGAATCCCATGTCCGTGAAAAGCGCAATTTCTTGCCGTGGCATGCGAAGCACTCGACAACAGCATAAAAGGAAGTCTTTCCTAAGAATTTAAAAGTGATTTTGTGCCATATCCTGGATTATTCGTTTTCTTTTTCAGATGTTCTGGACCAGCTCGGAACCTGGTCGTCTTCATCAAATTCGATAATTACGTCTGTGACCCCTTTTTGGGACATGATATTTTTTTCGAGACGATCCCGCATGTCATCAGCTTCGGCTATGGTCACTTTGGGGTCTACTTCAATTTTCAACTCGACGTGGCGCTGGTCGCCTTCTTTGATGACATGAAGGCGTTTGATGTCTTTGACCATCGCTTCCTTTATAGCCAGGTTGCCAATCGCGTTTTCCATTTCAGGTACAGTGATTCCCAGCGCCCCTGCGGCGTTATCGAGGAAAATCCTTCCGACCACGATAAACAATAACAGGCCGATAATGACAGAAGCATAGCCAGTGGCACTGTGAAAAGGCGTATAGCTGGAAAGAGCGATGGCAATCATGGCAATCAGTGCACCCAGTGTCGCAACCAGGTCCTCTAAAAATACAAGTTTTGTCGCTGGGTTTGCCTCCTTGGCATGTTTAAAGCTTTGCGTAACTAGCTTCAACCCTTTCTTTTCCTCATCGGCAACATGCTCGGTTATTTCCTTCATTGCTTTCGTCAGGACAAATCCTTCCAGAAGAAATGATACTCCCAGTACACCTATGTTGAGCCAAAACCAGCCTTCATGTCCTTCAGGTTGAAAAATATGATGGATCCCCTCTTTTATCGTCTCATAAGCGAGAATCCCGACAATCAAAACGGCTCCGAGAAGGACTAGGTTCACCAGACGACCGAATCCATTCGGAAACCGGTCTGTCGGCGATTTTTTACTTAATGCCGAACCGGTGAATACGAACAATTGGTTGGCCGCATCTGCATAACTGTGCATCATTTCCGCAAACATGGCTACGTTCCCTGTGATGAAGTAGGCGATAGTTTTGATAATTCCGACGACAATGTTGATTGTCGCCGCCCACAAAGAAGATTTCGTTCCTTGTTTGAGCAGGCTCCACAATTCTTTCATTTGTTATCCTTCCTTCCCGTAGCTTGCAGGTAATTATATAGCATCGATAAATAAGTACGCTTTTTTATATTGCCTCTGTTTGGTGGAAACGAAACGCCTTGTTCACGATTTTTTAAATCAATTGCCTGGGATAAGCCTTCAGGCTTAGTGAAAGTTATAGCTCCAGGTCGTTATATTCACTCATGATTCCCTTTAAGATAGAGACAAGAAAGGAGGATATCGACATGAAAACATTCCTGTTGCTATTACTTGGTGTGACAGCAGTCATCCTCGTCCTGGCCAATCTTGGACCGATGATTTTACTGGCTGTCAGTCTGGTTGTTTCTTACTATGCAGTGAAAAAGTTCGTTCTTGCGGATACAATCGGCCAGAAGGCGCTTTGGGCAATCGCCATTCTGATCGGTCTTTCGATTTCCTTGGCAAACCTCCCTGCATTGATTGGAGTAGCTGCTTTCGTCGTTTTGTACTATACCTATAAAGTGTGGAAAAAAGACAGACACGAAACCAGTTCTCTGGATGATGGTCTCTTTAACGAAAACGCAAAAGGATCCTGGTAGAACAAAACATAGAAGAGGAGTTGGATGAAAAATGAGTAATTTATTTACGAGAATTAAGGACACGATTTCAGCCGATTTTAATGAGATGCTTGATCAAAAGGAGCGAAAAAATCCGATCGCACAAATCAATCAATATGTACGCCGCTGTGAACAGGAAGTGAAGAAAATCAGGGGCCACATGGAAAAGCAATATGCCCTCAAGCAGGAGTTCACCAGAGAATTCCATCAGGCCGCCGCTATGGCGGACAAGCGTAAGCGACAGGCTGAAATTGCCTTGAAGGCAAATGAACAGGAACTGCATGAACAAGCCCATAAGGATCAGGTGTATTTTGAGGAACGGGCGGATAAGCTGGAATCCATCAAACGAAACGCCATCAAGGAACTGGAATCCCTGGAAAGCAAATATGTAGAGATGAAGCATAAGCTGAAGGATCTCTATGTAAAAAGGATGGAGTTGAAGGGACGGGAGAACGCAGCGCAAGCTCACAAAGGGATGAATAATGTGCTCCACACTGATCGTTTTGCCGATCAAAGCAATGCAACCTTTGCTGAAATGGAAGATTACATCGAGCGTCTGGAAAACCAGGTGAACGCTGAATACCGAAGCTATACACTGGACGCCCGCATCGCTGAATTAGAAAAAAGAGCGGAATAATTAGCGCTTCTCCTCGCATATGAGTTCTGGTAATCTAGAAGGGAACGTACTAGCTGATAAAAACTGGATGGCGTACTAGTCGTACGCCTTCATGTTTTGGGAATTGGCTGTATGATCGAAGTGCCCCATCGTTTAGCTGATGAAGGGAATACATGGCGTTTTTAATGAATTTCCAAAAGCTGCGCAAACAAGTTGTATGCGCAGCTTTTGGAGATAGCAGTCAGCGAATGAGCGAGGAGCATCTCCGTAACGGGATCGCCGTCTATTGGGACAGCTAATTAGAAAAAGAGGAGCAGCCTTATGTTTAATCGTAAAAATACAGACCTCATCGATATGATCTTGCTAATTACGGTCGTCATTTTTGTGTTTGAATTGCTTTTTGATGGACCTTGGCTTCTCTTCTTTATTTTCCTTTACAGTGCGGCCATTTACTATGGTCGGAAGCGGATTGACAAATCTTGGGGAAGACTCGTGTTTTGGGCAGGCTTGGTCGGACTGATCATCATGATTCTCAACACGGTCGCCTTCAAATTCTTACTATTAACCATCGTCGCTTATTTTGTGCTCAAATGGTATCATTCCAAAAAACAACCGGTGTACTATCAGCCGCAATTTGGGGAGAATGGCACGAATGGAGAGACTGTCCAGCGTCCGGCGATGTTCACCAATAAATGGTTCGGCCGCCAAAAAACCAGCACAGGGGCATACGAATGGCAGGATATCAATATTCAGACAGGTATCGGCGATTCGATTATCGATATGAATAATACGGTGCTGCCAAAAGGGGAGTCGGTCGTTTTAATCCGCAATCTCTTCGGCAACATCGAGATACTTGTCCCTTATGAAATAGAAATAAGCATCAGCCATTCCACCTTGTTGGGAACCGCCGAGATTCTTGATTACGCAGAAGATCACATGTGGAACAAGGTTATCCATCTCGAAACCGAAAATTACCACCAGGCGAAACAAAAGGTGAAAATCGTCACTTCGATGCTGGCCGGCAAAATAGAGGTGAAGCGCATATGAAAAACGTCGTGCAACGCTCGCTTGTCGTCGGTTTGTTGACGGCTTTGGTTTTGCTGGTGGTATTCTCGGTCGTATTCTGGATTGGTTTTCCGTTCGATGACTGGGGGGCTCTTTGGCAACGAAAAGTATGGGAATTGCCGTTTGCCGTATTTATCATCGTGATAACATTGGCGGCAGGGGGCAGCTTCGGAATTGCGGAAGGACTTTTTTGGAAAAAACAATTAAGCTTATTGGAAACGGTGCTGGATAGAAACCAGGACTATAAGCGAACTCTTGAGGAATCTGCTTCGTTGGCTGAAGTGCGTGCCATACAGGAGAAAGCTGCAAAACTCCAAACCTATATTTACGACCAGACAAAACTTGCTCAAAAAATGGCAACCGAGCGGGTGGAGAGCCAAGAGAAGGAAATCGAGCGTGTCATATCGGAGGAAAGAAACCGATTGGCCAGAGAGCTGCACGATTCCGTCAGTCAGGAGCTGTTTGCTGCTTCGATGTTGATTTCTGCGCTCAATGAACTGAATAACGATGAAGCAGTCTCTTTGCAGTTGGAACAAATCGAAGCGATGGTTCAGCAGTCCCAGCTGGAAATGCGGGCGCTGCTCTTGCACTTGCGGCCTGCTGCATTGAAAGGGAAATCTCTTCAGGAAGGAATCGAACAGCTGCTGGGAGAGCTGAAACAAAAGGTCCCGATAGATATTTCCTGGAAAATGGACGACGTACAACTTGAAAGAGGGATTGAAGATCATCTTTTTCGCATTTTGCAGGAGTCAGTGTCCAATACATTGCGCCATGCTAAAGCCCACGCACTGGATATTCTGCTCATTGAAAACGGAGACCAGGTCATTTTACGGGTGATCGATGATGGGGTGGGGTTCCATGTGGAAAAAAGCCAGTCCGGATCTTATGGGCTGCAGAATATGAAAGAACGGGCGGCCGAAGTGGGGGCTGCCATCAAAATCATTAGTTTGCCGGATAGAGGGACGAGATTGGAAGTAAGAGTGCCGGTAATAAAGTCAGAGGGTGATGGACATGATTAAGGTATTGTTTGTCGACGATCATGAAATGGTCCGGATCGGGGTAAGTGCTTATTTGACTACCCAGCCGGATATCGAAGTGATCGCCGAAGCCGATAATGGAAAAAAAGCGATTGAATTGGCGCTGGAGCTGCGTCCGGATATTATTCTGATGGATCTGGTCATGGAGGGGATGGATGGAATCGAAGCGACAGAAAAGATTGTCCAAGCCTGGCCGGAAGCGAAAATCATTGTCGTGACCAGTTTCATTGACGATGAAAAAGTGTATCCTGCTCTAGAAGCGGGTGCTTCCAGTTACTTGTTAAAAACATCTAAAGCCAGTGAAATAGCACAGGCAATCCGTTCCACATACCAAGGAGAAGCGGTATTCGAGCCAGAAGTCACCAATAAGGTGATGGCAAAAATGAGAAACAGAAGGACGACTCTTCCGCATGAAAGCTTGACGGCTCGGGAGATGGAGGTGCTGTTACTGGTCGCACAAGGAAAGACCAATCAGGAAATTGCTGACGAATTGTTCATCGCCCTGAAAACAGCAAAAGTGCACGTCAGTAACATTTTAAGCAAGCTGGAGGTACAGGATCGCACCCAAGCTGCGGTGTATGCCTATCGTCAGGGACTTGTTCCCGAATAAAAAGCGGCCAACCTTACAAGGTTGCCGCAGGCGGCATCAAAGCCCCAGCGTTTCATTAGGCACCTTGATGCGGAAGGAAATATCATCATTCTCCAAATCAAATTTTTCCGCTTTGACTTTGAAGTTACTCTTCATTTCCATTTGGGTGATGGCAATGTAAATCGTTTCCTCTTCTGGATTGACGACCACCCAATCAGGGGTCGGGTAGCTTTTATTCAGATATTCCAGCACTTTTCTTTTGGGCAAATACAGCAATCCCAGGGAAATGTCTTTTTGTTTGAGGACGAGGTCCCCGTTTTCCTGGACAATCGGCTCCAACCGGATGGAAAAAGGGATTTCTGCACTGAAGGCTTTGAGTGATCCGGTAAACTCCACATCATCTTCCATGGATACCTCATATTTTCCGGTAGTATCGTTGAACATTTGATCAACATAAGCGTTGACCAGCTCACTTAAGTTTTGCTTGCTGGAAGTGACTGTGAATTCAGCTCCCGGTGTTTGTTCCAGCTCTTCCCAATCAAGTGACGGGTTTGACCAGGAAGGGATGAATATCAGAAACAGAAGGAGCAGGATAACAGCTATATTTATTCCTGCAAGTACAAGAAACCAACGTTTCCAGTTCCTCTGTTTCTGCGATTTTTCTTCACTCATTGTTCTATTCCCCTCTTGTTAAAGCTTATTCTGAACGTTCTATTTCCGGCCTGATATATTCAAGAACCCGTTCAGCTATTAATTTATATCCGGTGTTATTTGGATGGAAATTATCTTCGTAAAGCAAATCTTGATCTGTACTTGCAAACAAATCCTTGGTTGGAATATAGTTGACTTGTTCATATTCCAGAGCCACTGTACTTCCTGTACCGTTCCAATCGTCGATAATCTGCCCTAATTGTTCGACATCGCTGAAGTAGTTTTCGAATGGATTATAAAATCCGATTAAATAGATGGTGGCATCAGGATTTAATTCCAACATCTTATCAAATATTTTTCGAAGCCGCACCATGTAATTTGCCTGTTCTTTCACAAATGGTTCGTATTCCAGGTTGGTGAAGTTGTTTTTCACTACTTTCATGATATCATTCGCACCGATGGTGACGAGTACGATATCGGCTTCTTCGATGGAATTCTTTATTTCAGTCTGGTCCAACCGTTTCAACAGCTGGTCGGAACGGTTTCCCCGTTTACCGTAATTGACGATGTCCACTTTTTGTTGGCCGTCATCGTTCAAGGTGTTCCCCAGAATTCCAACATAACCGCCATTATGAGAAGTATCACCTACCCCTTGTGTAAGCGAATCCCCGATTGCGACAATGTCCAGATCCTTTTTGACAAATAACCCGAGGGCGCTCTCGATCACCTGGCTGACCTTATCTTTGATATCTTCTGCCAAGGGCTGTTCTTCTTCTTCTGTCTCTTCGGCTTTTTGCAGTTTTGTATCATCTGGTATTTCTTCAGTCACTTCCAGATCTTTTTCCTGTGTTTCAGGACTGAAATTTTTTTCGGCATTGTCGCTTTCAGATGTCTGGATTGCCTGAAAGGTGACAATAGCCAGTAGCAAAATCAATAAAACGGCACCGATGATAGTCTTGGAGTATTTATTACGCAACGTCATCACACCTAATAGAAATTGATAGAAAATCCGTATGAAAAGAAATGGGTCTAATATCCGGTGAAATGGATACTTGAAATTTATTCGTTGGCTTGCTTTTCCGCTTCGCACGTATCGATTGTGTACGTTCCGATGCACAAGTCCACGCGGCCCTGAACTTCTAGGTCCTTCTCACCTTCCATTGTGAACACGCACTAAAAGAATATTCCCTTTAGCTTGATTTCAAAAACTTGGGCAGAGGGATTCCGGCCTTCCATCTGTCACCGGAAAAACCACGGCATAGGCCGATGTATCGTTAGTATTAGTATACAATATGATAACATGTCTTGCGTTACCAGCGATAATTATTTTCATGGGGAATCATTGGAAAACGAGGGAGGGGGGAAGCATAAACCGGACCACAAGCTGGTGTCCGGTTTATGTAAAAGTGAACGGTCTGGCAGGCGCGTTTCAAGCCCACCACATGTTCCCTACAGGTTCTTTCAGCATGATGGGCCGAAGGTTCTCGATGGCTTTGCTGAACCCTTCATCAATGGACATCAGTCCGTCTTCATGTTCGATACTGACCGCGTAATCATAGTCGACGAGCCGCAGGGTGCTGACAATATCGGACCAGACTTTACGTCCATGCCCATAGCCGACCGTGCGAAAATACCAGGCTCTGCTCCGCAATTCTGAATAAGGAGTCATGTCGGTCAAACCATGCATGTTCGTATTCTGCTGATCAATGATGGTATCTTTCGCATGAAAGTGATGCAGGGCCCCAGCATCTCCGAGTATTTTGATGGCTTCCACAGGATCTATCCCCTGCCACCACATATGACTTGGATCTAAATTTGCTCCGATTGCTGGACCGCAGGCTTCACGCAGCCTCAACATGGTGGCGGGCGTATGTACGGAGAACCCGCCATGCAATTCCAATCCGATTTTCACGCCATAGGCGGCTGCATAATCGTTTATTTCTTTCCAGTAAGGAATCAGTTTTTCATGCCATTGCCATTCCAATACTTCTTGATAGTCGTGCGGCCATGCTGCCACCGGCCAATTAGGGTAAAGTGCACCCTCGTGATCTCCGGGACAGCCGGAAAATGTGTTCACAACCTGCACGCCTAACTGTGAGGCTAATTTAATGGTTTTCCGCAGTAATATGTCAGCGGGCACCGAAACTTTTTCTTGTGGATGCAGGGGGTTGGAGTGACAGCTTAATGCACTGATCATTATCCCTTTATCGGTCAATTTTTTCAGCATTTCCTGTTGGGCTGAGTGCTGATCGATCAATTCCTCGATAGGACAATGATCATTTCCGGGGTACCCTCCGGTTCCTAGCTCAATTGCTTCCAGCCCCTTGGAAGAAACATAGTTAAGCATGTCATCAAATGGTTTGTCAGCGCATAAAACAGTAAAAACACCTAACTTCATCATCTTTCCCTCCTCTATCATTATTAGAAAATACAGATTGTAATCCATTACATCCATAACATAAACCATAGGGATATTTACCAAGAAACGGTTGACAGCAATGAAATCGTACAGTACTATTTGTATTGTAAACGATTACAAAAAATTACGCAATGCAGAAAGAAGGACTCGGAAAGATGGCAACAATCCACCAAGTGGCCAAACAAGCGGGAGTCTCGGTCGCGACTGTTTCCAGAGTTTTAAATGGACAAAATTCTGTCACGGCAAAGACGAGAATAAAAGTAGAAGATGCAATCAAAAAATTAAACTATGAACCCAGCCTTCTCGGCCGGAATTTGAGAAATTCAGAAAGCAGGCTGCTGCTTGTCCTGATCCCGAATATCTCGAATCCTTTTTACTCGGAAATCATCAACGGCATTGAAAACACGGCGATTGAGTTAGGTTATAATATCCTTTTGTGTGAAACCGATACAAATGTGGAACGGGAGAACATCTATTTTGACCTGGTCCGAAAAAAAATGGCCGATGGCATCATCTCCATGGATCCTGCCGTTAACATCGACACTCTTATCCAGCTCGCCGAAAATCATGCGATCATCCAGTGCAGCGAGTATGCTGTCGACAGTGGCATCCCATATGTGACCATAGACAATGCTGAGGCAGCCTATCGTGCGGTGAAACATTTGATAAGAATCGGACATCAGCGCATCGCTTTGATAAATTCGGACGAAAAATACCTTTATGCCCGCCAGCGTCAGCTTGGTTACCAGAAAGCATTAGAAGAAAACAAGATGGAACTAGAGGACAGTTTGATTGTCCATACACAAGGGTTGGACTTTTCTTATGGCCAGCAGGCAATGAAAAAAATCCTTGCGCAGGAGGAACGTCCGACAGCGATTTTTGCTGTATCTGATTTACTTGCAATCGGTGCGTTGAAGGAAATCCACAACCAAGGACTGAAAGTACCCGAGGACATCGCTATCATTGGGTTTGACAAGATCGCTTTTTCCAATATGACCTATCCTGCCCTGACAACGATTTCGCAGCCGATGTATGCAATGGGGAAAGCTGCTGCGGACATGCTGGTCAAGAAAATCCAGGGAAAAGAAGTGGAAAGTCTCATTTTGGATCATGAATTAGTCATTCGGGAGTCTACGCTAGGTTAATCAGCAACTAAGACCGGCACTGTGGTATCAAATCCATTTTGATAGCAGAGTGCTGGCCTTATATGTAAACGATTACATTAAAGCGAGCTTCCAATAACAAAAAAGGGGTGGAGAAGTGAGAAAACTACTTGTTTTGTTTTTGTCTATGTTGGTTTTAGGCGGACTTGCAGCATGTGGAAGCGGTGAGGAAAGCGGTGGAGAAGCTTCGGGAGAAGATGGCGATCTTACAATTGGTATATCCTTGCCATCGGCAACACACGGCTGGATGGGAGCATTGATCGACAACGCGGAAAAACAAGCACAGGAAATAAAGGAAGCAGAAGGAATCGACTACGTAATGACCAATGCAGCGGATCCCAACAAACAGGCGAATGATGTAGAAGATTTGATTTCCCAGGAAGTGGACGTCATTGTCATGCTGCCGATTGAATCTGCAGCACTATCACCTGTCGGTCAAAAAGTGAAGGATGCAGGCATTCCGTTGGTGATCGTTGACAGGGAGCTTGAAAATGATGCTGCGACTGTCGTGGTGAAAGGCGACAATGAAGGAATAGGGGTCAATGCAGGAAAATACTTTATAGAACAATTGGACGGGAATGGAAAAGTGGTCGAAATTACCGGTCCTCCGAGTTCTGTCACAAATCAACGAGGCAGCGGATTCCAGGAAGCGATGGATGGGGAAGACGGCATAGAGGTGATCGCTTCGCAAAATGGAGACTTTTCGAAAGAAGCGTCATTGGAAGTCATGCAGAATATTTTGCAAGCGCATTCACAAATAGATGCTGTATTTACCCAGGACGATGAAATGGCGTTAGGTGTTCTCCAGGCGATCAAGGAAGCGGGCCGGGACGATATCCAATTTATCACAGGAGCCGGCGGCAATAAAACCGTATTCGAGAATATGCAGGAGGATGGATTGATAAAGGCGACCTTCCTCTATTCGCCGACCATGGTCCGGGATGCTGTGTCCATTGCAGCAGACCTTGCAAAAGGGGAAGAGCCGGAAGAAGAAATGGTGGTCAAGGAGGCAACCCAGGTAACCAAAGAGAATGTGGATCAATTCTATAATGAAGACTCCAAATATTGAGCTGACAGAAGGGTAAGGAAAGGCGCGGAAAAAGGGCATACAATCGATAAATATTGTATCCCTTTTTCTGATAGGGAGTGATGTAAAGTGAGCGGTAATTATGTATTGGAAATGGAAAATATCGATAAATCGTTTAATCGCGTTCCTGTACTCAAACAGGCCAGTCTCTGTTTGGAAGAAGGAGAAATACATGCTTTGCTGGGGGAAAACGGAGCTGGGAAATCTACATTGATGAATATTTTGGGTGGCATTTTTCCTGCCGACAAAGGAACGATCAAGGTGAATGGTAAGCAAGTGGAAATGATCGACCCGCGCACCTCTCAGCAGCTCGGCATCAGTTTCATTCACCAAGAATTAAACGTCGTCGCAGATTTGAAGGTTTATGAAAACATGTTTTTAGGGAGGGAAAGAAGAAACCGGTTAGGACTGCTGAAAGTAGAAGAAATGTGCCGGAAGACGAGCGAGGTACTTGCCGGACTAGGAGTGGAAATCGACCCCAAAGCTTATGTGCGCCAGTTGGATGCCTCCTACAAGCAATTGATCGAGATTGCCAAGGCACTGCTTCAGGATTCCAAAATCATCATCATGGATGAACCGACTACAGCTCTGACAGAGCATGAAGTGCACCGGTTGTTTACCTTGATGAAAAATTTAAAAGCGGCCAATGTTTCGATTATTTATATTTCCCATAAGCTGAAAGAAATCCAGGAAATTTGTGATCGTTATACCGTCCTGCGGGATGGAAAAATAGTCGGCTCAGGCCGGGTGGCTGATCAAAACGTGACGGCCATTACAAAAATGATGGTCGGAAAATCTGTGTCGGAAGAACGTTTTGTTCACAACCATGCAGCTGGAAGGAAAATGCTCCATGTAACCGGATTGACAAGCGCTGGTCGTTTCCGGGACATAAACTTTACGCTGCATGCCGGAGAGATTCTCGGTTTTACCGGGTTGGCCGGTGATGGTCGTACAGAATTGTTTGAAAGCATATTTGGATTTAACAAGACGTCTTCCGGCAGCATCGAGGTAGAGGGGCGTTCTGTCCCAATCAACCATCCTAAACAGGCGTTGCAGGCTGGTATAGGTTTTGTCCCAAAAGACCGAAAAGAGAATGCAATCATCAAAGACTTAAGTGTCTACCACAACATGAGTATTTCTGCTCTTTCCCACTTTGAACGGATGGGTTTTCTTCAACCGAATCAAGAAAAATCCCGGTTTCATCATTTTAAAGAAGCTTTGAATATAAAGGTGCACGATCCAAAGGTGACGATCGATAAGCTTTCCGGAGGCAATCAGCAAAAAGTCGTCCTGGCAAAATGGCTGGAGGTCGATACCCCCATTCTCGTTTTTGACAACCCGACCCAGGGGATCGATATCGGCGCCAAAAGGGAGATCTATCAATTGATCGTCCAGTTGGCCGAACAGGGTAAAGCGATCATCATTCTTTCTTCCGAAGTGCCGGAAATTCTCAAAGTCTGCCACACTATTCATGTGATGTATCAAGGGGAGATAACGGCAAAATTGAAACGGGACCAAGCTAACGAGGATGAAATCATGAAATATGCCACTGGCTCAAAAAGGGAGGTGGAACACATTGGCTAGTCCAGCAATCAAACAAGAAAGTACACAACCCCCGGACAAAAACAGGCACCTGTCCTGGCTCTGGTCCGAATATAGTGTAATCATTGCTTTTGTGGTCATATTTGTCTTGGCATCCTTGTTAAATCCCCGATTTTTGGACGTCAATAATCAATTGAATATTTTGATGCAGGTCTCGATCATCGGTATTGTCGCCCTGGGAATGACCATCGTCATGCTTTCAGGCGGAATCGATTTGTCGGTCGGCTCTGTCCTGGCACTTGTCGGTGTTGTCTCGATTTTGTCCCTGAATGCGACCGGAAGTATCCTGTTGGCGATATTGACAGCATTTTCTGTCGGAGCGTTTGCCGGGCTTTTGAATGGACTGATGGTTGCAAAGGGGAGAATTGCGTCCTTCATCGCCACATTGGGAATGATGGCGGGAGCAAGGTCGATTGCCCTCTACATTGCTGACGGAGGCAGTATCTCTGGAGAGGTAACCAGCTTCACAGCGATAGCAAACAGTGAACTGTGGATCATCGATTATCCCATTATCATTTTTTTAGTAATGACAAGTCTTGTTTATGTATTGATGCAAAAAACACGATTCGGCAGGTATGTCTACGCGATTGGAAGCAATGAGAAGGCGGCTTTGTTATCCACTATACGTGTCGACCGTGTCAAAATAGGTGTTTACAGCCTGGCGGGCCTCTTGGTAAGTGTTGCCG
Organism: Sediminibacillus terrae; assembly: GCF_009602435.1. Taxonomy (GTDB): domain Bacteria; phylum Bacillota; class Bacilli; order Bacillales; family Amphibacillaceae; genus Sediminibacillus; species Sediminibacillus terrae. Next base: position 250,796 of record NZ_VZDQ01000024.1, on the reverse strand, counting down.
CAATCATTGAAACCTCGAGACTGAACTCGATATCTTCCTCTAGCTCCGGCCAGGCCTACGAGCTGGATGCAATCGCCGCGGTCATCATTGGCGGGACGAGGATGACTGGTGGGAGAGGAAAGGTCCTCGGAACGTTTTTCGGCGTTCTGATACTCGGCATTTTGAACAACATGATGAACTTGATGAATGTTTCGCCCCATTTACAAGGGTTTGTAAAGGGCTTGATCATCATCGTGGCAGTAGTTTTCCAGAAGCGGGAATAGGAGGATGTTTATGAAGTTGAAGGCAGGTATTATCGGCTGTGGATCGATTGCCAAGTTTCGCCATGCACCCGAATACAAAGCAAATCCGTATATCGATGAAATCGTTTTTTATGACCGAAATCCGGAAAGAGCGGAAATACTGGCCGACCAATTTGCCGGATCGGTTGCAGCATCTCTGGACGATTTAATAACAGATCCGACGATTGATATCATCAGCGATTGCTCCTCGAACGAATTTCATCCCATCAATTCTGTAAAAGCGTTACTAGCCGGGAAGCATGTACTTTGTGAAAAGCCGATCGCATTGACCATCGAAGGTGCAGAACAAATTGTCCAGGCCCAGAAAACCTCAAGCAAGAAACTGATGATCGATCATAACCAGCGTTTTACTAGGGCCCATCAAAAAGCAAGACAGTTAATAGAGAATAAAGAACTCGGAGAAGTCCTCACCTTTAAAACAAGCTTCGGCCATGCAGGTCCTGAACGATGGGGGATAAATAAAACGAAATCCACCTGGTTTTTCTCCAAGGAGCGATCCGGGTTGGGAGTCGCCGGTGATTTAGGGATTCACAAAATCGATTTGCTTCATTATCTGTTGAATGATGGAATAAACCAGGTAAGTGCCTTTCAAGGATCTTTAGATAAAACCGGCATTACCGGGGAACCGATAGAAGTGTGCGACAATCTTGTATGCACCTTGAAAACAGCCGGCGGGCGCATTGGGACGGCTTCCTTTTCCTGGACTTATTATGGTGAAGAGGATAACAGCACGATTATTTATCTGACGGGTGGAATCATAAAAATATATCATGACAAGGACTATCCTCTGCTTGTCATAGAAAAGGATGGTTCCATAGCCAAGTATCAATTGGAAACCATCCAGACCAATGATGACCAAACGAACAGCGGTGTAATCGATTCATTTGTGGATAGTGTCCTTCATAATAAGAAGCCGGCCGTGACAGGGGAAGATGCGCTTGTGTCGTTAAAAGTCCTCCTGGGTATCGTGAAAGCGGCAGAAACAGCTACGGTCGTTCAGGTCAACCAAAGCACTGCAAAATTAGAAACCAAGAACGTATAGGTGCAGCGGCTCAGATAGTATAGGTTTGGTTCGCAGAGCAGTCGGGAATTGTTTTGTACACAAAGAATAAAGCAATTTCTGAAAGGGAGCGATAGACATGAAAGAATATAGCGTAACACCAAACAAAAATGCAGAAGGCTGGTATGTAAAAATCGAAGACGTAGCTCCGACTGATTTATACAGCAAAAAAGACGATGCAATCGCAGAAGCTGAAAAGTTGGCATCCAACGATACACCAAGTCGCTTGATGATTTTAGACGAAAACCACGAAATCGTCGAAGAGAAAAAATACTAAGACAAAAGCATATAACACCAAAAAGCCAGCTCACCACGAGCTGGCTTTTTTAAGGTAAGGGGTCAGTCCCTCTCCGGCTCATGATGGTGCAAAATCCCCTTGGAGGGGTCAGTCCCCAAAATTGCAGAAATCCTTGGCAGATAAGGATTCCTGCGAAAAATCAACCTGAATCAATGAAAGAATCGGCTTGATGGGGACTGACCCCAAGAGCATGACCCCAAGAGCAAAATTCGGAAGGAGGGACTGACCCCCGTCTTGACCCCCGTCTTGGCCTATTTATGATACGCTGGTAAAAACATATAAAAAAGACTGGGAATAGGGAGGAGACAGAGATGGATACGACAAAGCAAAATAGTAATGCCTGGGATCAGAAAGTGGAAGAAGGCTCTCGTTATACAAAATCGGTCAGCAGCGAAACGGTTGAAAAAGGTAAAGCAGGCGAATGGAATATCACTGTCACTACTGAAAAGCCGGTACCGCGCAGCTGGTTCCCGCGCCAATTAGAAGGATTGAAGGTCCTTTGCCTTGCGTAAGGTGGAGGGCAGCAGGCTCCTGTTCTGGCAGCTGCCGGTGCCCAGGTAACCGTCACCGACATATCACGAAAGCAGTTGGAAAAAGACAGGTTGGTTGCAGAACGGGACGGGCTGTCGTTGCACACTGTGCAAGGGGATATGCGTGATTTAAGTGTCTTTGAAGACGAAACTTTCGATATGATCATCCACCCTGTTTCCAATTTGTTCGTGGATAACATCCGCCCGGTGTGGAAAGAAACGGCAAGGGTGTTAAAAAAGAAAGGAACATTGATAGCCGGATTTACGAACCCGCTGTTGTTTATTTTTGATGACCAGCAGGAACAAAAAGGGATTCTTGATGTGAAGCATCCCATTCCCTCTTCAACTTTGGATCAGTTGCCTGAAGAAGAAGTGGAGGATCACATTCGCTCCAACCAAACCATTGAATATGCCCATACCATGGAAGACCAAATACAGGGACAAATCGACGCTGGTTTTGCAATAACGGGCTTTTATGAAGATGATTTCGGAGGAACCCGGATTTTAGATCAATACATCAAAACGTTTATCGCGACAAAGGCAGTAAAAGTGGTTTTGTGACCCTATAAAAAGCGACAGCTCATCCTTATATGAGCTGACTTATTTCATGCCGTAATCACTTCTTTGCCAACCAATGCTGCTGATAATGTGACGTTTTGGCGTAAAGTTGATAATTATTCACGATTAGCGGCTTAAACACCCCTATGGAGGTGTAAGCCGGAAATGCGTAGAGAAAAATACCTTCGAAGGGGAACCTGTCATGGGCACTCCGTTAATATGTTAAAATGAACCCAAAACATCAAGAGGCAACCAATTCAGATAAAAATTCAGATTGGGGTTTTGACGATGAAAAAGGTTATCCTCGCAGGGGGAACAGGATTTATCGGGAATTATTTCAAACGGAGGTTCGAAGAGAAGGGATATAATGTAGGAATCATATCGAGACAGCCCTCTTACCTATCATGGGACGACAGGGATGGCATCAAGGAAGCTTTGGAAGGGGCGGATTTGCTCGTCAACCTTGCTGGCAAGTCGGTAAATTGCCGTTACCATGACAAAAACAAGCGGGAAATCCTGCATTCAAGAATCGAAACGACGACTATTCTCGGCGAAGTTATCAAGACATGTGATAAGCCCGCCGCCGATTTGGCTCAACTCCAGCACCGCCACGATTTATCGACATGCCGAAGATCGGCCGATGACGGAAATAAACGGAGAAATAGGAACGGGATTTTCTGTGGACGTGGCAGAAAAATGGGAAGAAGCATTCTTTTCTTTTGATTTACCAGAAACAAGACAAGCTGCTCTGCGAACCGCTATCGTTTTAGGCCCGGGAGGAGGGGTGATGACCCCTTATTTAAACTTGGTGAAATTCGGTCTCGGCGGGGCACAGGGATCCGGAAAGCAAATGTTCAGCTGGATTCATGTTGAAGACCTGTTTCAAATCGTGCTGTTTTTACAGGAGAGGGATGATTTGAGCGGTGTCTTTAATTGTGCAGCACCCACCCCTGTACATAACCGGGAATTGATGAAGATTTTAAGAACAGAGCTAAACATGCCTGTTGGCCTGCCTGCACCGAAATGGATGCTGGAAATGGGTTCGATATTGATCCGGACAGAGACGGAACTTGTGCTAAAAAGCCGCTGGGTGATTCCGGATCGGCTTGAACAGGAGGGCTTCCAATTCAGGTTCAATACGCTTGATAAGACAATTAAAGATATTCTTCAGCAGAACAAGAGTGCTGGCGTATTTGGATAAAAAATCAGGAGACACTAGCAAAATTACCAGTGACACAGGAGGGATAACGGTGGCGGAAATAGGTTTATTGTTTGTCATGGCAATCGCCGGTGGAATCGTAGCTCTGTTCGGCTTCTTTGGCATGATCAACAAAAGAGTGTCTGAGCCGAAAAGGGAACTTCAGAAAAGGGTGGAACAGCTGGAGGAAGAGGTGCGGGAGCTGAAAAACAAATAATTGCAAATTGGTCAGATCAGCCGAGAGATGTCAGACGCTTTGCCTTTCGTTTATGTAAAAAAGTGATGATCGTGGTTTTTAATGATGCATAAGAACCGATGGCGGCATAGCCATAAAACCATCCCATAAAAATCCCGGCAATCAAACTGCCGCGGTGACTAATGAAAACAGATATTGCCAACCCAATCACAAGTGCCAGTGTCGGCACGAATTTTTTTGGAACGCGGAACAATACTTTTATCAATTGAGTGACAATCATGACGGCTGGTACTGCTATTACAGCGTCCCAAAAGTTTGTATGTATCGTCGGAAAATCCATCCATGTCTCCTCCTTTTCAAAGATAGTATGAAAGGATTTAACGAATTTATGCAAGTCTTTGTACATACAAAAGCCGCTTGGGAATTTTCAAGCGGCTTTTGTTGAGGGAAATATTCTATTTTCATACCGATTCTTGCCTGCTTAGGCGTGGACCGGCTGCTTTCTTGTATCTCCGCTTCTCAGTCTCACCGCTTCTTGGTATGGGCAGAGACTTTCGACAACGGTAATCCCTTGCACGCGCGCCTGATCGGTGACATCCAGGCTAGTACTCTGGGAATCGAGCCACAGTATTTTTGTTTCAACCTGGCCGTCATTTGCCAGTAAAGCCTCTGCAGCGAGTGTGTCCTGTGTATAAACGACATCGATTTCTTCCTCTATTGCTGCCACATTCGCCACTGGCGTCTCACCTAGAATTGGCTCATTTCCATTGTGGACCGGAATGACTTTAAATCCGAGATTTTGCAACTTCGCAGCTGTTCGATACACCGGCAAATTTTCATCCGGCTCTAATCCAAGAACGGCTATCGTTTTTTGCCGGAGCCCGTTTGTCCGGTCGAATGGTGAGTGAAGCGCCCATTGTACTGCCTTTTCATTTGTGGCAGTAATGGTGGGCTTTGTACCGGTAGCTTGTGCGATTGCCTGATCGAGATCCTGAATCAAGTCCTCTGCGGTTTCAATACCGATCGAAAGACGAATCAATTCTTCCGTAACACCACTTTCCTTCAATCCATCTGCATCAAGCTGCTGGTGGGTGGTGGAAGCGGGATGGATAATCAGTGATTTGGCATCCCCGACATTGGCTACATGCGACCAAAGGGTGATGTTGTCGATCAACTGCCGTCCTGCATCGCGTCCGCCTTTGATACCGAAAGTAATAATGGAACCTGCCTTTCCGTTCAAGTATTTTTCTGCAAGTTGGTGTGAAGGATGGTTTTCCAATCCTGGATATGCAACCCATTCCACTGCTGGATGGTCGCTTAGGTAACCGGCGACCTGCTGGGCGTTTTGGTTATGCTTTTCTACACGCAGATGCAATGTTTCCAGACCCTGCAACAGCAAAAATGCGTTCTGCGGGCTCAGGCAGGCGCCGATGTCGCGCAACAGCTGTACGCGTAGCTTCGTAGCAAAGGCTGCCGGTGCAGTGTCGATGGCATACCTGATGCCGTGATAGCTTTCATCAGGCTGAATGAATTCAGGGAATTTTTCATTGTTCCAATCAAAACGTCCGCCATCGACGACTACCCCTCCGATTGTCGTACCGTGTCCGCCGATCCACTTGGTAGCAGAGTGTACAACGATGTCCGCTCCCCAGGTAATCGGTTTGGTTACATACGGAGTGGCAAATGTATTATCGATAATCAACGGGATATCGTGTTCATGTGCAATCGCAGCGATTGTTTCCACGTCAAACACATTCAGGCTTGGATTGGTGATGATTTCGCCAAAGACCGCTTTGGTTTTGTCGGTGATAGCTGCACGGACGTTTTCCGGATCCGAAGCATCCACAAAGGTGACATTGATTCCGTAGCGAGGCAGTGTTTTGACAAACAGGTTATAAGTGCCGCCGTAAAGATTGCTGTCGGCTACGATTTCATCGCCGCTCCCTGCCAAGTTCAGAATCGACAGAGTAATGGCAGCCATGCCGGAAGAGGTGGCAACTGCCGCTACGCCGTCTTCCAACAGAGCGATCCGTTGTTCAAAAGCATCCACAGTCGGATTCATGATGCGCGAATAAATATTGCCAGGTTCAGCCAGGGCAAAAAGATTCTGGGCGTGCTCGGTATCACGGAATACATAGGATGTCGTTTGATAAATCGGGACTGCCCTGGAGCCTGTCGCCGGATCTGGTGTCTGTCCTCCGTGAAGAAGTTGTGTTTCGGTGCCTTGCAAATGGAATGGGTTTGTCATGTTAATTCCTCCTAAGCGGGATAATTCTAGGGAAAAATAGTACCTAAGGCCGTGAAAAGCAGGTAACAAGATTGTTGTGTTGGAAGAGGGGGAATAGAAAAGCCCTCTTCCTAAGAAGAGGGCGTGTAGTCGGAGTCCTCCTCTTATCTTTCAGATCATGGACCTGTAGGAATTGGCACCTTTTCAAGCATTGTCGCTTGAAGGTTGCCGGGCATCATCGGGCCTAGTCCCTCCGCCGCTCTGGATAAGAGTCTTGTTATTCAATTTGTTTGAAATTTCAATCTTTGAAAGAATTATAAATCACTCTGTCAATCCAGTCAACCCTTAAAGAAAAAATTTGAAAAAAGAAGGGGACAGTCCCCGCCGGAGGGACTGTCCCCCATTGCTCTATCAGGATAAAGAATTTACTTGGTATGCAGTTGATTGACTGCTTCGATTTCGAGTTGGTGGGTGCCTTTTCCGAATGTATCTGTTTGGTCACTGGATTCTTCTTGCCAAATGTTTTCAGTATGTAGTTGGACATCGGCCTTATCCGGATTGGTCAGATACACCTCATCCACCTCGGTCAACGACCAATTACTTTTGATAGCTGCCAGGTTCAGGCGCGCTTCATCCAGCCAGGAGCGGACCTCGGTTTCCATGTTTCCCGGAATCGACACCGTTGCAGTAAACCGGCTGTCTTCATATTCGAATCGGCTCGTGGGTGCTTCAAGCATTTCCACATACAAGGTGTCACCGACCTGGTGAAAAGAGGCGACTTCCTCTGGCTTGATGTCTTTTTTATTTGCCGTACTAGAGTGGAAGGTGCCGAATATATGAATAGCGCCTGTGTTGTTTGTCTCCAGCCTTGTTCCCTCCGCGGACTCCAAGACAATCTTTTTCACCTTGTCACCGATATTTTTTTCGATTGGCGGCAAGGTTGCTTCCACCTCCTCAGCTTGGACAGTGGTTTTAATCTTATCCAGCAATCCAGTAGTGGCCCCGATAAAAAGGATGAGCGCAATCCCCCCTAAGAAAGTGATGAATACGATGGATAAAATGTCATATTTCACCACAGGTTGTTCTTGCCGGGACATGTAGACGTAAAGGATGATTTCCACTCCTAAAACAATCAGGATCAATGGAAACCAGGCCAATAAAACCGTTGTTGCATCCCAATCGAAAAATTGAGAGAGCATGATGACCGTACCTAGTAAAATGAGGGCTGCCCCCATGGAGACAGATCCTACCCGCCATTTCTTCATTGATTGTTTCCTCCTTTATCCGGTTTCACCCCGATGATCAAACGAATTCCCCCAGCTATCAAAAGCAAACAGACAAGCGATACTTGAAAATACTGGCGGTAATAATACCAAAGATCGATTTGAAACGCTGCACGCACTTGTTCAGCTATGACTGGAAGCAAAATGGAATCGGCAATATAGAAAATCCCAAGCAGTAAAAGGGCGATGCCCAGCCATTTTTGATGGTTTGCCAAATACTTTACAATCGGCACGTCCTGAACTTCTCCCTGTTCGGCCTTGCTGGAATGCTGCAAGGCGTCGAAAAAGCTGAAAAACCAGATGATCGGAATCAAAAACAAGAAGATGGAAAGGTGCAGAACGTCCAGCACATAGATGGCTAGCAGAAAGGCAGCCATTAATTGCAGCCCTCTTCGCTGCAACCCTAAATACATATGCCCCGCACCGGGAAAAATGGCCAAGATGGTGGCAAGCATCTTGCTCTTTTTCCCCTCTTCCCGGTAACGATCCAAATCCTCGATGATTGTCCGGTCCTCAAGGGTTTCTCCGTTTTGTTTCTTGTTCAATAGTTGAATCGCATCAAAAAAGCTGTAAATCCAGATGATCGGCATGGCCAGCAGAAAAATAAGAAAGCCGCCTTGATTGCTGACAAAAGCAACAAAGAAAATCATGGAAGCCACTCCGAAAAAACCGGCCAAAAACGTCAATCCTCTCTGGTTCAGACCCAGTTGGAAGTGGCCGACACCCGGAACGAATGATAACAAGATTGTCGTGAACCGTTCATTGTAATGGGTCTGTTGGGAATTGGTCGCATCCCCGGCAGCAAGTTTCGCTTCGGCAGACTGTTCGATGGGTTGTATCTTGTTGCCGCCTATCAGCAAGGTGACAATCATGTCGATTACATTGACCGCCCAAATCAGAAATGCCATAAGCAATGTTAAGGGGATCAACTCACTAGGTGCAGAGATGATGTAAGCAAACGTTCCAAAGCTTATTGTGCCAAAGAAAAGCAACGGATAGAGCACCCCTTTGCGTTTTTGACCAAGGTACATATGGCCAAAACCGGGGATGAGCGCTAAAAAGAAAGCCAGTATGGATGATTTATTCATTGATCTTCCCCCTTTATTAGTTGCGTCAGCCAGCTGTCTGTTTTTTGCATCAGGCTATCTGCCATGGACGGCCGGCTGTGTATATTCGTTTTATCGGTTACGTGAAGGACGCCCTGGAAGATACCACTTGCCATTAATAAAATGGTTAGTCCTGCAGCCAGTAAATAGTGGCTGATCGTTTTGACCTCCCTGGATATGGAGGAGGATGTTTTCTGTCCGTCTTTTTGCGGCAAGACTTGTTGGACGTTAAGTTTGTCGATGGTTGCTTCGGTAAAGGAGTCAGCGAGATGCCCAGGTGCCTCCCATTGGTCAAGTAATGCAAGATAACGGTCGAAACATTGCGCGCAGGTCTCCAAATGGGCTTCGATTTGCTGCTGTTTCTGGTCATCCACCGTTTCCTCTATGTAGGGCCACAACTCCTCTTCAATATGTATCATTTAAAAATCATCCTCCTTCCAATGTGCTTTCATCCATTTTCGTGCTCGGTACAGCCGTACTTCAATGGTCTTTTCGGCTAAACCGAGCCGGTCTGCGATTTCGGCATAGGACATGCCTTCTAAGTAATAGCAGCGTACTGTAAACTGCAGTTTATCTGGAAGCTGATCGATTTGCTCACGGATACGTTGTCTTCTTTCCCGCAGCATCGCCTGCTCCTCCGCGCTGTCAACTTGGCCCTTGTGATATTCCTGTCCGTCGCTGCTGAAATCTTCTCTCATTCGCTGCCGTTTCCGGCGGGCGTCGATTGCTTTATGGAAAGCGATTCTACTAAGCCAGGTTTTAAACCCTTGATGCTGGTAAGAGGGAAGAGCATCTACCATTTTGATAAACGTCTCCTGAGCCGCATCTTCAGCTGCCTTTTCATCATGCAGGACGCTCATCGTCACTTTGAAGACCTGCTGCTTATGACGCTCGATCAACAGCCGAAGGGCTTGCTGGTTGCCCGATTTTATTTTTTTGATTAGCAGTTCATCTTGAATGGACGCTCCCCCTCTCTCTGACCATTTCACTTTATAGACGAACCATCCACCCCCAAACCCTACAAAAAAATAAATTTTTTTGGGGTCAGTCCCCGGTATCGTCACCGGGGACTGACCCCAATCGCGCAAAAAGGCTGTCCCATAAGCCGTTTTCCGGCGAATGGGACAGCCCCTGTCCATAAATCTACTTGTCTATTATTTTCCGATGAATTGTTGTGTCCATACGTTTCCATTTTCGACATAGCCGACACCGATATGGGTGAAGTTGCCGTTAAGAATGTTTTTGCGGTGGCCTTCACTGTTCATCCAGGCGTTGACTACTTCTTCCGGAGTACGCTGTCCTTTGGCAATGTTTTCCCCTGCAGTGTTGTAGGAGATGCCGAATTGTTTCATCATATCGAACGGAGAACCGTAAGTCGGGCTGTTATGGTCGAAGTAACCGTTACGAGCCATATCCGCTGATTTTTCACGTGCGACTTTGCTTAGTTCTGTATCGATTTCCAAAGGATCAAGACCTTGCTTTGCTCTCTCCTGGTTGGTCAATTCCACTACTTCTTGTTCAAATTCGTTTAGCTCTTGTCCTGCATTTTCAGTCTGTTCTTGCTTGGACTCCTCTGCAGTTGCTTCATTGTTGTTTTGTTGAGGCGCTTGGGCCTGTTCAGCTTGCTCGTTACTTGGAGCTTCTGTTTGCTGCTTCTGTTCTGCAGATTCCTGTTCTTTTTGTTCTGCAGGCTGTTCATTTGTCTGCTCTTGCTGTTTGTTCTCTTCTGCTTTTTGTGGCTGCTCCTGAGCCTGTTTTTGTTCTGCTGGAGCCTGCTGCTTCCAGTTCCACTTGTGATTGCTGAAGTATTTATCTATAACACTTTGAATATCCTCTTGTGAAAGGTTACCTTTGTAGCTATTCACAGAGTAATAGACTTGGTATGACTTTCCTTGTTGGTCGTTTGCGTTATTTGCCTGCGCATCTACTGAAGAAGAAAAAGCTCCTCCGAAAAGCAGTGCCGCTGAAATTCCTGTTACAATGCTTGCTTTCTTGAACATTTCTTTACACTCTCCTCTTCGCTGTGTTTTGTTTTACTGTTACATCATAGCATGGCTTTTTTGTAATATTTGAGGTGCTATTTACCATTTACAATCGAACGGGTGCTTGTTCTTTCGCTATGTAATTCTCGCCATTATCCTCCTTCCCTGTTCTATTACTAGATCCTCCGGCCCCTTAGGTGAAGTGAGAATGCTATGCTCTTTATTGCGTTGCATGCAAAAAAGGCGTCAAACTGGTTAATTTTACATAAAAAACCGTGTTGACAGCCTTCAAAAGCGCCCTCTTATATTACAAATCAAGCCATGCTTGTAAATGTATTGTTATCTTGTAAACGAAGCGAGATAAAAAAGGGGGGACAGTCCCTTCCCTCGTCAAACGATGGGAAGGGCTGCCCCCCCGCCGAAATGCTTATTCGAAGTTTTGGTTGTGAAGCGGCGGCGGAACGAGCCAGCCTTTTTCTTTATTCAACCGCAGCAGCCTGGCGCCGAATTGTGCCTTGCTCATATGGATTTGCCCATACATCATGGCGATATCTTCCCTGATGCATTGAGCGATGATTTGACTGCAAGCTACAAGTCCCTGCCCGATGTCCCGGGAAATAGCGGCGCTTATTTCCGGATCGTTGAATTTGGCTCCGGAAGGGATTTGTTCCAAAGCAGCTTTCGCCCGTTCCGGTGGCGATGGAGGAAGAGCTATTCCATTGTTTTTCAAAAGCTCTTCAATTTCTTCGTTTTCTTGTTTCATTGTCCGGATCATGTCTTCAATCAATTTTTTCAGGTCGCGGTCGCCGGTATGGTTCGCCATGGTTTGATAACCGGCAATCATGCCCTTGCTGCCGGCAAGACTGCTCCAAATTCCAAAGACTTCGCCATAATGCATCGGCTGGTTTTTTGGATTTCCACTTAGAATACCCATCTTTTCACTCCTTGCTATATAATCATGCAAGGATATATTTTGCGAATGGCAGGAAAACTATACTGGCCAATTCCACTTTTGGCAGACCGGCTATCCGCTCCTACTAGAAAAAAGGGTAAAAGGAACCAGTTTAGGGAAAGCCTGATAAGGAGTCCTAATAACTTCGCGAGAATCTGGACTCCAAATGATGAAACCATTTGGTCCGGGAGACAGTATATATAGCAAGGGCTGCCCAGATACATGTGAAAGAGACCAGGTGTGCATGGGTAAAGGTTTCCCCGTATAGAAATACACCGATAAACAGCATCAGCGTCGGAGCGAAGTATTGCAGGAAACCAACCATGGAAAGGGGAATCCGCTGCGCGCCACTAGCGAACAACAACAATGGCACAGCTGTCGCTACGCCGCTTAATATAAGCAGTCCAGTGGTGGAAGTGAAAATTTCCGGGGCGGCTCCGCCATCAGTTTGTCGGCTGAGCAAATAAATCAGAGCGATCGGTGTGACGATCAGTGTCTCGATCGCCAGTCCGAACATCGCACTGATAGCGACGGTTTTTTTCAACAAACCATACAATCCGAAGGACAGAGCCAGCAGGATGGAAACCCACGGAAAAACACCAAAGCTGATCGTCAAGTTCACGACACCCGCCGCTGCCAGTAAAAAGGAAATCAGCTGCCACTTCGTCAGTTTTTCTTTGAGCACAACCATCCCGAGAATAATGCTTATCAACGGATTAATATAGTACCCGAGACTTGCCTGTACAACATGGTCACTGTTGACGGCCCAGATGAACACCAGCCAATTGATGCTGATGACAATAGAGGCTAGCGTAATTCCGATCAGCCTTTGCTTATCCCGGATTATTTGTCTGCATTCCCGGATGAACGGTCTCCATTTTTTTAATAAGGATAATAACAAGGCCATGAAGACAAAGGACCAAACAATCCGGTGGGCAAGAATTTCGCCGGCAGGGACATTTTGCACGAGTTTCCAGTATATCGGCAGGAAGCCCCATAAGATATAAGCAGCGGCCGTAAAAAGGACGCCTGCTTTGAATTCGTTATTTTCCATTGCGTCAACCTCTTTTTCTTTAAATTTCTGTTGATTCCTTTCTTGTTTTACTCAGCTATAGGGAATCAGAAGCAAAGTGAATAGAGTAAGTTTAGAATCCTTGAGTCAAAAAATCAATTATTTTAGATTGATCAAAGTTCTGTGCAGTGGGGACCTGGCTTTTTAAAAAATAGTTTTTGGAAAAATACGGAGAGAAGAGTATAATTACACTGCTGATGCCCTTATCGACTGGCGAATCGTTCTTTCACACCGGGCTTTCTACATAATGGCGGAGGGGGGGAGAAACATGATGATCGATATCATGATCGTGTTTCCTTATATCATTGGATCGATTTTGGTTTTCAACATACTGCTCGCACTGGCTATTGTCTTTTTAGAACGAAGGGATGCTTCTTCTACCTGGGCATGGCTGATGGTGCTGTTGTTTATACCGATTGCCGGTTTCATTCTTTATTTAATCTTTGGCCGCAAGCTTAGCAATAAGAAAATCTTCACTTGGGATACCAAAAGCAGACTTGGTGTCAAAACGGCCGTCCAGGCACAAATGCGAGCGTTGGAAGAGGGGAGCTTTCAATTTAAGGATGAGAGTCTTATCCCTTATAAGGACTTATTTTACTTACATTTACGCAATGATGATGCCATCCTTACTCAGGATAACCGTGTCGAGATTTTTACGGACGGCCAGAAAAAATTCCACTCCCTGCTTCAGGACATCGAAGAAGCAGAGGACCATATTCATCTGTTGTATTATATCCTCCGGGCAGACCGGCTTGGAGAATTGTTGGCCGATGCATTGATCAAAAAGGCCAAACAAGGCGTCCAGGTGCGGATTCTTTATGATGACATGGGCTCAAGGGAATTAAGCAGGAAATATATCCGCAAAATACAGGCAGCAGGAGCAGAGGTCGAGGCCTTTTTTCCACCGTTGATTCCCAAGGTCAATTTAAAAATCAACTACCGTAACCACCGGAAGCTCGCCATCATTGACGGCAAAATCGGGTATATTGGCGGGTTCAACATCGGCGACGAGTATTTGGGGTACAACAAAAAATTCGGCTATTGGCGTGACACCCATCTCAAAATCGTCGGTGACGCGGTCAGGAACATGCAGACCCGTTTCATTCTGGACTGGAATCAAGCATCCAGGCACGATATTATGTATGAAGAACGGTACTATGCGGCCGAACCGACCGGAGAAGTGGGAATTCAAATTGTTTCCAGTGGTCCGGATTCGGAATGGGAACAAATTAAAAACGGCTATATCAAAATGATCATGTCTGCCAAGGAATATATCTATATCCAAACTCCCTATTTCATTCCTGACGACAGCCTGGCAGACGCCTTGAAAATCGCGGTGCTTTCGGGCGTCGATGTGCGGATCATGATACCGAATAAACCGGACCATCCGTTTGTCTATTGGGCTACTTATTCCAACATCGGTGACTTGTTAAAAGCAGGTGCAGATGTTTACATTTATCAGAATGGCTTTCTTCATGCTAAAACAATTGTGGTGGATGAAAAAATAGCCTCGATCGGGACGGCCAACATCGATGTGCGTAGCTTTAAATTAAACTTTGAGGTCAATGCGTTCCTTTATGACCGCCAAGTTGCAGGTGAGTTAGCAGAAAAGTTCAAAGAGGATATTTTGCATTCCAGTCAGTTGTCCTATAAGCTTTATTTACAGCGGTCCATTTGGATTCGAATCAAAGAGGCGATTGCCCGACTTCTTTCGCCAATCCTATAAATTAAACAGAAAAGTGAGGAATCACGATGGAAGCAAAACCTTGTGTCGCTTCATTGACAGTGAAAAATTCGCATGTTTTACCACCAGATACAAACAGCCATGGTACATTGTTCGGAGGCAGGCTGATGGCGCATATCGATGACGTGGCAGCAATTGCTGCCAGGAGGCATGCCCGCAAGCCGGTTGTCACGGCGTCCACCGACTCAGTTGACTTTCTGGCGCCGGTAAAAGAAGGAGACACCATTTGTTTGGAAGCCTTCGTAACCTGGACGCACAAAACATCGATGGAAGTATTTATCAAAGCAGTAACAGAGGACTTGAATACCGGCGAGCGGAAAGTATGCACAACAGCATTTGTCACCATGGTGGCAATTGGGCCGGATAACCGTCCGGTTACAGTGCCGCCGGTCTATCCGGAATCGAAAGAAGAGAAATTTTTACATGAAGAGGCCCCGAAACGGGCCGAGCTCCGTAAACAAAGGAGAAGCAATTCCAAAGAAATGGCCCGTACATTCGGTACTCGTTTTCCTTGGAATGAAAATACGAGACATGAAAAATAAGTGCTGATGTACAGCTGCTGCCAACCTTTGCTCAGGTTTGCGGCAGCTTTTTTTACATTGCATGGAAACCGGACATGAACAGCATTGCCATCATAAAAAAGAGGCTTATTCCCGGAATAAGCCCCCTATAGACGGAAATCCAATTCAAACCATTGTCCAAATCGATACTATTTCACCAATGCATCTTCAATTGCTTTAGTGATATCAAAAGGGTCAGATTCTATATTGGAAGGTATTGCGACCTTCAAGTCAGAATCTGGATATACGGAGGATCTGAAACGGACTCCCGGATCGAACCCCATTACGTGATATTTGTAGACTTGATCATTCTTTTGGTTCAGCCAAATACCGTATCCATAATGTATTTCCCCGTTCACTTTAATGTGGGGACTGAGCAATACCTTTGTAGTTTCTTCTTTTAGGAGGGTAGAGTCCAACAATGACTCCCATAATTTAATCATATCGGGAGCTGTAACAAATGCGCCTCCATCCGAGCCTCCTTTTTTGGGAATAGAG
This sequence comes from Sediminibacillus terrae, assembly GCF_009602435.1. GTDB lineage: Bacteria > Bacillota > Bacilli > Bacillales > Amphibacillaceae > Sediminibacillus > Sediminibacillus terrae. The sequence continues at coordinate 235,230 of NZ_VZDQ01000024.1, read as the reverse complement.
TAAATATTGGTTCTCCAAGTGTTATCCTCGTCACTGTCGATGTACCCTGCTGCAGTATTTTCGGGGAGCTGGTCCAATGCAAAATATCCGGAGTCGATCATATTGGACCTGTGAAAAACTTCTGATTCTATGTATTCTGTAAATGGCATTCCTGTTTGTTCTTCAATGATAAGGCCTAAAAGAATGTAGCCTGCATTGTTATAATGGAATCTGTGTCCAGGTTCAAACTTCATTTTTTCAGATTGAAAGAGAGGCAAAAAGTCTTTAAGAGATTGGATTTGATAAACAGGGTAGTTCTTCCACAATTCTTCATAATCATTCATTTTCTCTTCATCAAAGTAGTCAGGAATGCCTGAAGTGTGGGTTAAGAGCTGGTGGATGGTAATCTCTTTATCAAAATGTGGGAAATCGATATTCAAGCAGTCGACTAAACGAGTGTCGAAACTCAACAAACCTTTTTCAACTAGTTGGCAAATTCCGATAGCAGTAAATAGCTTGCAGCCAGATGCTGTTCCAAAGCGGGTGTCCGAAGTGTTTCGGCGTTTTTCGGCTCTGTCGGCATAGCCGAAGGACGAGTCCGATAATATATGCTCGTTTTGTTTTACATACACAACCCCTGAAAAGTCCATCTTATTACAGGTTTCGGCAATGAGGTCGTTTAATTCAGTATCTCTTTTCATATTTCTTTTCCCTCCATAATGCTTTGCTGATTTTAACTGGTAAAGCTTCCTTTCCATTGTATGTGGTTAAGCGTTGCCTTAAAAGACTATTAGGTAAGAAACGGAACGAATTCGGTTGGCAGTTCGAATTCGTTCCGTTTTGCTTTGGTGGCCATGTTTTTTCGGCCACTTTCCAGCCGGGAAAAGGATGGAAGAGAGTGGAAGAAGTCTTGTGGATGTTCAAGGTTTTTGCAAAATCCTTTCGAAAATCTCTTCCAGCTCTTGTATCTCCTTTTGAGGCATACTTTCTGGATTTTGCAGCTGCTCCGTCTGTATCCTTTGGTAAATCGCTTGGATTTCGGCGGCCTCAGCTTCCGTAATTACATCAAGGTCAACGGCCATGGCCTGATTGATATCATTCGGTTCCAGCTTTTTCAGGCCCTTCCCATACTGACGCTGGCATTCCTCCAGTATGTCCTGTGAAATTCCGGTCATGAAATAAGCCATCAACAAATCCAGTTTTCCCCGATAGTCCGGATGCATATATAAACCATGGAAGCAGGTCAAACTCCTGACACCGGTTTTGTTGCGGATAAATTTCACTTTATTCCGGCTGAAGGTGGATATGAAAATATCCGGGGGCAGCCTTGTTTCATTCTTGTGCCATGGACGCCGGCGTTTTGTTAGATATCTTTTGCTGCTTCCGGAAGCCTCACCATGTGCCAAATAGGCACGGGCTTGCTTGCTTGAAGGTTCGCTTTCCTGGATATTCAACAAGAGTACCGGAGCACCGGAACCGACAAGTGCTTCATAGTCTTCCGGAAAAAAGAAGTTTCCTGTCACTTGGTTGGCTTTGGAAAGGCACGGAAGGAAGTGTTCTTTTTCCAGCTGCCATTCCCGGCGGGTTGTTTCTGATACACAAAAAAATTTGTTATCACCTGTCGCAATACCTCGGGTCACCCTGGCAAATTCAGCAATCGGTTTCACATGGCGGTACTGCCTTTTACTAGAGGGCTGATAGTACGTGCGCCATTTTACTTGGGAATCCAACTCTTTATATTTACATATACGGCCGACGGGCGGCCGTTCACCAAAAGCGGTTATGTATTCATTCAGCTGCGCCAGTCCTTCCTGGTCGTCGAGTTGAATGAATTCGAGAGTCGAAGTCTGCCTTCTGTTATCGAAAAAGAAGAGAGCGGACGTCGTGGCCGCTTGGTCGAACCAGTTCTGCTTAAAGTTAGTGACAGCGACAACATGAAGGTTTTGCTGTTGAAGCAAGTATTGTTTGATCGGCGCGCCATAGTCTGCATTTAAAAAATCAGATGGGATGATGAAGGCGGCACGGCCATCTTGGGCTAATTGATGGATGGCTTTCAGCAAAAACAATGCATATATATTGGTGAAACCGGACAACTTTAAGCCGAGTTTTTCTTTGAATAATTGCAAATAGCCTTGTTTTTCGGAATAGTGTTTAAAACGGATATATGGCGGATTACATATAATACCTTGATAGGTTTCATTCCAGTCCCGTTTTAAAAAGTCCTGCTCCAAAAGAGCAGCATCCACTTTAGCCGCCTGCAGACGCTGGCGGGCAAAGGTAAGAACCTGCTGGTCGATATCATATCCTGTGACAGCCAGCTTTTCGGGCAGACCGGTGACCAGCTCTCCGAGACCTACCGCAGGATCTACAACTTGTTTGCAGTCGGGGTTGCCGAGGACCCACGCCTTCATGACATCGGCAATACTGCTCGGCGTAAAATACTGACCGAATTTTTTTCGGGTCTCGGCATCTATCTGCCGACAATATTGGTTAGTAATTTCTTGACTGTGATCGCTCACGTCTGTTCCCCCATCTTTAGAGTGTATAAAATTAAGAAAAAGCGCATTGCGCCGGAACAAATATACGGAGAAAAAAGCCGCTCCTAAGGAAGCGGCTGAATGGCATCTATTATAATGTTTCGTTGACTTCGTCTGCAGCCACCCAGTTTTCGGACCAGGTTTTAATTTCCTTTATGACCGGCTCCATGGCTTTTCCTTTTTCCGTAAGCCTGTATTCAATCCTGACAGGAAATTCCGAGTACACATTGCGTTCCACGATTTGTTCCTGTTCCAGCATTTTTAAACGGTCGGATAGCAGTCTGCCACTGATTGGCAGTTCCGCTTCCATTTCGGAAAAGCGTTTTTCCCCATCGAGAAGCTCAAACAAGATGAGTCCCACCCAGCGTTTGCCGAACAGCTGCATGGCCTTTTCGAAACGAGGACATAACTCTTGCATCGATATCACCCCTGCCTTACTTACTAATATATCTTATTATTCACCAGTAGAAAAGGGAGTATAAGAAGTCTGAAAATAAACGGATCACCGTTCATGGAGCCCCCTGCCCATACAAGTGCCAAGGGATGCTTAGTCCTGCACTTTTTCGCGGGTGGCTGGTAATCCTTCTTTAGCTCCGCTCTGCGGGGTTTCATCCTTTAAAAAAAGATTGACGGGAACATATTACTAATATACACTTACTTACTAAAAGTAACTGTATTAAGAATAACATAAAAAGAAGGTATAGTAAATATGAACCAGGATAATTTGCAATCCTTTCAATGGGAAGAAGTTGAATTGACGGTAAACAGTCTAGTCCGTTCTCTCGAATTCTATCAGCACGCACTAGGTTTTGCCGTTCTTGAAACAAACGGAAACACCGCTGTTCTCGGAACACCGGATAGCACGGTTTTACTGCGTTTACATGCAGACAGTAATGCGGCCAAGCCGTCGAAGAACATGGCCGGACTATATCATTTTGCTATTCTTGTCCCCGATCGCAGCTCCCTGGCCTCCTTTTTACAGCACATAGTAGAGAAGCGCTACCCACTTGTCGGTGCCTCGGATCACGGGTTTAGCGAGGCAATCTATTTGGAGGACCCTGACGGAATCGGTATTGAAGTATATGCCGATCGGGACAAGCGTGAATGGCGTGGTCTGGGCGGCGAACTTCCTGTCGCAGCTGATCCGCTAAAAGTCCAGAACCTGCTCCATTCCGCAGAAAAATGGCACGGGCTTCCGAAGGGGACCACAATCGGCCATTTGCACTTCCATGTCTCCTCTATACCAAAAGCGCATCAGTTTTATGTGGGGCAGCTGGGGTTTTCTCCAACTATCTCGCTTGGTACACAAGTGTTGTTTATTGCTGCTGAAGGTTATCATCATCACATTGGCTTAAATACTTGGCATGGAGAAGGGGCGGCTCTTCCAGAGTATGGAATGATCGGCTTACGTTCAGTAAGAGCAAAAGTGGCACAGAATGATTTTGACCGCTTCCTCCGCCAGGGTTCGATCGGGACAGACGGAAGCGTTATTGATCCATTTGGTGTGCTTTATCGCTTCCGAACTTAATCCTTTGGCTGTCGCGAATCGTAAAGCGACAGCTTATTTTGTCCGGGAAACTATAAAATGAAATAGCCGTGTATCGTTATCGGCAGGAACAGCTTCGTCCACTTCCACCGCCTGCCCTTGGGGTGTTAAGTCGATCTTTCTCTTGGCAAAGAACGTAACCCTAAACCTCTCGATCTGAATACGGTGATTGCCCCTTTTTTTCTTTTACAATCATTTTTGGCTTCTTGCTCTTCATGAGTACCCGATGTTTAACATTGTGTGGAAGATGGAATAGCACAAGTGAATAAGCCTTATCGAAGGAGGCGTCAAACATGGGTAAAAAAGTATTGATGGTGGTAACCTCTTCCCAACAGATGGGAGATCACCAAACAGGACTTTGGTTGTCCGAGTATGGAGAGCCATATAGCATTTTTGAAAAGAATGGATTCGACATTACGGTTGCTAGTCCAAGTGGCGGCAATGTTCCACTCGATCCGAACAGCTATGATGAGGAAGCACCGGATGAATGGGAAAAACCGGTCAAATTACTAGAGAACACAGAAAACCTTGCTGCTCAAAATCCGGATGACTTTGATGGGATTTTTCTTCCCGGAGGTCATGGCACAATGGAAGATTTTCCGAATAACAGTGCCCTGCAAGAAATAATAAGTGACTTTGCCGCGAAAAATAAAGTAATCGGAGCTGTGTGCCACGGGCCTGCTGGTTTGGTCAATGTAACGCTTGACAATGGGCGTAAGCTGGCGGATGGCCGTCGAATGACAGCTTTCACCAATGAAGAGGAACAGCAGATGAAATTGATGGATAAGCTTCCATTCAAACTTGAGAGCAGCTTGAGAAATGAAGGAGCGGCGTTTACACAGGGACAACCATTTTCCGATTATACGGTTGTTGACGACAATCTTGTAACAGGACAAAACCCTCAATCGAGTGTGTCGACCGCCAACGCATTCGTCGATTTGCTAAAATAACCTATCTCAGATAGGATAATATAGAGGCAAATTGCACGAGCGGGAATATTCCCGCTCGTGTTTCTCATAAGATTGAATGAGCCCGCATGCTGGTTTTCCAGGCTGGCAGGACGGGTAATAAATGAATGTTGTCGGGTTGTTTTACATAGGATGACAGATGAAGAGAAGGAGTGGGAGGAACGGTATGTTTGCTGATATATTATCCACGCTGAATGACTTTCTGTGGGGTTATGTGTTGATTGCGGTCCTGATCGGACTGGGCGTGTTTTTCACCATTCGCACGAAATTCGTGCAGTTCAGGCTGTTTCCTGAAATGTTCCGGGTATTGTTTGATAAGCGGACGATAAGTGCGGAAGGAAAAAAAGGCACATCGGCTTTTCAGGCGTTTACAATCAGTACTGCTTCACGGGTCGGAACCGGAAACTTGGCAGGAGTTGCCTCTGCAATTGCCGCAGGCGGACCTGGCGCTGTATTCTGGATGTGGCTCATCGCCTTGATCGGCGGCGCCACTAGCTTTGTGGAAAGTACCTTGGCACAAGTGTACAAAGTGCCTGACAAGAACCAATACCGCGGCGGTCCCGCATATTACATGGAAAAAGGATTGAATAAGCGCTGGCTCGGAATTGTATTCGCCATCATCATTACGTTTACATATGGACTTGTATTTAATTCCGTTCAATCCAATACAATCCGGCTTGCTTTTGAGGAATCGTTTGGAATCAGTCCGGAGTGGATGGCGGCCATCTTGGTTATCCTGACAGCGGTTGTCATATTTGGCGGGCTGCGCAGTATCGCCAGAGTGACCCAGTTCATCATTCCGTTCATGGCTATCATGTATGTATTGCTTGCCATATATATTCTTTTGGCGAATGTGACCGCCATTCCGGAAATGTTCCAGCTGATATTCGCCAATGCTTTCGGTATCAGGGAAATTGCCGGTGGCGGCTTTGGAGCGGCCATCATGATGGGGATCAAGCGTGGCTTGTTTTCCAACGAAGCAGGTATGGGTAGTGCGCCGAACGCAGCTGCAACAGCAGAGGTGACCCATCCAGTCAAACAGGGTCTCATCCAAACATTGGGTGTTTTTCTCGATACCTTGGTCATTTGCAGTGCGACAGCATTGATCATTTTAACAACAGAAGGCTATGCCGGAAGTACGCTTCAGGGCATCCAGATCACCCAGAGTGCTTTTGAATCACAGTTGGGTTCTTGGGCGGCAGTGTTTGTAGCCATCGCTATTTTCCTTTTCGCTTATTCCTCCATCCTTGGTAACTACTATTATGGAGAAACGAATATCGAATTTATCAAGACAAGCAAGACAGCTCTGACTGTTTACCGGGTGGCTGTATTGCTCATGGTTACGTTCGGCGCCCTGCAGGAATTCGATCTTGTTTGGAGCATGGCCGATCTCTCGATGGCAATCATGGCCTTGATCAACTTGTATGCGATCGCCATGCTTTCGAAAGTTGCTTACCGGACACTGACGGACTACCTAAGCCAGAGGAAGCAGGGCAAGGACCCAGTCTTTTATCGGGAAACACTCGATGGTGTTTCCGGGATGGAATACTGGGGGAAAGACCAGACTTCAGAGAACGAAAAATAATCGCCAAAATGGCGGGTGTATGTTAAATCAGGCTGCTGGAAACAAATCCGGCGGCCTTTTTCTTTATCGGTTTCCATTCGAGCTTCAACACGAGGGTGATAAGGGAACTGCCGTATTGTTAACTTTTTTGAATATCCTTTATAATTGAAAGGATATAGTTTAAATAATCAAAAGGATGAGTAAACGAATGAGTATCCTATCTGTGGAACAGTTGTATAAATCTTTCGGTGACAAGGTATTGTTCGACCATATCGGATTTACCATCGAACCAAAGGAACGTATCGGTTTGATCGGCGTGAACGGGACCGGCAAATCGACATTGCTGAAGGTGATAGCCGGAATCGAGCCCAATGAGGGAGGGACAATCAAACATGCCAATGATTTCCGTATCGAATATCTCAATCAGGAGCCTGATTTAGATGGTGGTTTGACCGTCCTGGAACAGGTTTATCAGGGCGAATCGGCAATCATGCGTACCATGAGGCAGTACGAGGAGACACTTCAACAGCTCGAAGAACAGCCACAAAATACGTCGCTTCAGGAGAAGCTGTTGAAGGCACAGCAATCCATGGATGAACAGGAAGCATGGGACGCCAATACAGCAGCGAAAACAATCCTGACAAAATTGGGGATTACAGATTATGCGAAAAAAACCGCTGACCTGTCGGGCGGGCAAAAAAAGCGGACGGCCATTGCCCGTGCATTGATCCAGCCGGCAGACTTGTTGATTCTCGACGAGCCTACCAACCATCTGGATAATGAAACGATCGAATGGCTGGAAGGGTACTTGCCGCAATATGAAGGCGCCTTGATTCTCGTGACGCATGACCGGTACTTTCTTAACCGGATCACCAACCGGATTTATGAATTGGATAAAGGGAACCTCTATACGTACGAGGGCAATTACGAAACGTTTTTGGAAAAGAAAGCAGAACGGGAATCATTGGAGCAGCAGAATGAACAGAAGCATAAAAACACCTTACGCCGTGAGCTGGAATGGCTGCGCCGCGGAGCCAAGGCGCGCTCTACCAAGCAGAAGGCCAGAAAGCAGCGTGCCGAGGAAATGAAGCAAGTCACGTTCGATACAGGCGGTAAGGAACTGGATTTTCAGGTCGGCTCTCAACGCCTCGGCAAAAAAGTGATTGAGCTGGAGCGAATTGGAAAATCTTTTGCAGATACCCCTTATATTGCCGAGCTGGACTACCTCGTGATTCCGGGAGACCGAATCGGCATTATCGGACCGAACGGAAGTGGAAAAACAACGCTTTTGAACATCATGGCTGGAAGAATGGAACCTGATTCTGGAAAGGTGGAGACAGGTCCTACTGTGAAAATCGGTTATTACACGCAGGATCATACAGAAATGGATGATTCCCTGCGTGTTGTCGAATATATCAAGGAGACTGCCGAAGTCGTCCACACTGCAGACGGTGAAGTGATAACTGCGGAACAAATGCTGGAACGGTTCCTGTTCCCCCGCTCACAGCAGTGGACCCATGTCAGCCGGCTGTCAGGCGGGGAGCGGCGACGGTTGTATTTGCTTCGGGTTCTGATGGGTGAACCGAATGTCCTGTTGCTCGACGAACCGACCAATGATCTGGATACAGAGACACTCGGCGTGCTCGAAGATTATTTGGATCAATTTCCCGGTGTTGTGATAACCGTATCCCACGACCGTTACTTCCTGGACAGGGTTGTCCATCGTTTGATCGCTTTTGAAGGGCGGAATGACATCCATTTCTTTTACGGAAATTATAGTGATTACTTGGAGGATGCAAAATCACGCCGGCAGCCAAAAGAAGAAATTGCCAAACAAACGGCTTCCCCGTGTAAAAAGAAGAAGAAACTCTCTTATCATGAACAAAGGGAATGGGAAGGGATAGAAGACAAAATCACCGGACTGGAAGAAGAACTGGAGAAAGTGAAACAGGAAATCGAACAGGCAGGAAGCGATCTCGGCAAAGTTCAGGACTTCTATAACCAGCAGGAGCAGCTGGAAGCTGACTTGGAACAGGCAATGGAACGCTGGGAGGAACTTTCGCTGCTTGTCGAGGAATTGGATAATCAATAAAAAATCAGAGGGTTTGCCCTTTCCACAGATATAGTAGATAGAAAATGCGCAGTAACTGTAATGTCCTATTCAAAAAGCGTGCTAACCACCGCTTCGGTAGCATAGGAACCTCATGCTCCTCCAAGAATTCGTTTGGAGACTATCAGGAGGAGAATATTGTGGTGAGGTTCAGGAAGGTTCATTTGCACCCACGCCAAACGTCATGTAGACCGCTATCCCACCGCGACGCTATTTCGCTGAATGAATTGCAACGTGAATAATAAGAAAATTTTGTTAGTTTCCGTTTTTTGTGAAATAATAGAGAGGTAAAGAAAACAGACTGACAGGTCGATTTTTTTGGAGGGAAAAACAATGGCAGAATTAAAACAATTAGAAAAATATGCAGAGTTGGCCCTGAAAACTGGTGTCAACCTGCAAAAAGACCAAACATTGATGATCAATGCGCCGATCGAGGGTGCCGATTTTACCCGGATCGTCGTCCGGAAAGCCTATGAACTAGGAGCCAGGAACGTACATATCAATTGGGCGGATGACGAAATTTCATTGCTTAAATACGAGAATGCACCGGAAGAAGTATTGACGGATGTCCCTCAGTGGCACGTGGACAAGCTTGTATCCTTCGCAAAAGAAGGCGCGGCCGTCTTATCCATCCGTTCCACAAACCCTGATTTACTAAAGGACATCGATGCCGGCAAAGTGGCGAGGGCTTCCAAAGCCAATGCAGAAGCGATGAAAGAGTTTCGCCAGTACACGATGAACGACAGGATTCCTTGGTCGATCATTTCGATTCCAACTGGCGATTGGGCACAAAAAATCTTTCCGGATCAATCGAAAGAGGAAGCAATGGAAAGCTTGTGGCAGCAAATATTCAAAATCGTCCGCGTCGACAAAGAAAATCCTGTCGCTGCTTGGGATGAACACAATGCGACCTTGCGTAAAGCACGCGAATTTTTGAATAGAAAACAATACAAGAAATTGGTTTATAAAGCACCAGGTACCGATTTTGAGCTTGAGCTTCCGGAAGGGCACATTTGGAAAGGCGGTTCCGCTAAGACGGAAAAAGGTACGGATTTCAATCCGAATATGCCGACAGAGGAAGTCTTCACATTGCCGGATAAGTATGGGGTGAACGGAACGGTTTCCAGTACCAAGCCATTGAACTATGGAGGTAACTTGATTGATGGTTTCAGCTTGACCTTTGAAAAAGGAAAGGTTGTCGATTTTCAAGCGGAACAGGGCTATGAAACATTGAAGCATTTGCTGGATACAGATGAGGGAGCACGTCGTCTCGGTGAAATTGCGCTTGTTCCGCATGAATCTCCGATTTCCCAATCAGGTCTCATCTTTTATAATACGCTCTATGACGAAAACGCATCTTGTCATATTGCTTTGGGCAAGGCCTATCCGACCAGTCTGGAGGGCGGTTCACAAATGGATGATGAGCAGCTTGACAAGCATGGGGTCAATGACAGTTTGACACATGTGGATTTCATGATTGGCTCGGCTGAACTTGACATCGACGGAGTGACTGCAGATGGCAGCACAGAACCAGTATTCCGCAAAGGGAGCTGGGCATTGGACTTCGACGCTTAAGCAGTTAGGGTTTGATAGTCGTCATACCGGGGTAATATCTAGTTAAGATTCGGTGTTTTTCTATAACAGCCGAAAGGAGAGTACCCCATGGTAAGACGAAATGAAGGCGAGATGGCCGGCTTTCAGTCGAACGCTAATGAGTTCCATAAGTGCTCGAGCTGCGGAAAGCTCTTGTCGACAAGACAAGAGGAGAAAATCAAGCTTTGCAAAGATTGCCAGGAACGGCATAACCAAGATACAACAACAGGGATTTGAAAATACTTCATGATGAAAAAGCACGCGGAAGTGCTGCTTCTCCGCGTGCTTTTTCTATTTGGTTTGCACTTCGAGGTATTGTTTAAGCTTGTAGGAGATCCACACGATGTGACGAACTTAGCCTCTCTTAACAGGCGTTTGCGCTTATCCTTCACAAAAAGACATGGCTAGCGATTCAGCATAATGCCATGTTTGATTAACACCGCCTTGATTGCCGTGTAGCTTATATCTGCCTCTATCCTTTCTTTGATCGGCTTCAGTTTCGGTTCATCCAGCTCCTGACGGGCGGCAAGCACTTCCTCTTCCTCCGACTTTGTAAACAGCCTGTCCCAGTCTAGCGGATAAGCCTCCCCATAGGCTTTGAATAAATGATTGGCGGCCGTCTGCTCGGTAATTCCCCGGGTGGCCGCAATCTCTGCAAGGGAAGAGCCGTCCACAAATGATTGATAGCTTATAAGGTGACTAGGTCTGTCATCATCTTTATCCCGTTTTTCCAGCATCCCCTTGCTCGAAACAACAGATGTTCTCTCTGTTTGTTTTTTCTCCACTTTATCGGCCCATGGCAAAATTGCTTGAAGAAAGGGTTCGCCATACTGTTCGAATTTTTTCTCCCCCACCCCTTTTATACGGAGCATCTCTTCTTTTGTTTGAGGGAAATGACGGGCCATCTCCTTTAACGTCGCGTCAGAAAACAACACATAAGGTGGCACTTTCTCTTCTATCGCTGTCTGCTTGCGCAACTGTCGGAGCTCCTCGAACAAAGCTTCATGATAATCGGCTGCGGAAGTGCTTCTGGCAAAACCAGTTTGAACCCATACTTGCTTACGGCCTTGCAGTACTTCTTTTGCCTGTTTGGTCAGTTTAAGTATCGGATAACGGTCGTCCCCTGTCGTAAGAATATTTTCCGCCACAAGGAAGTGAATGAAATTGGTCAATTCCTTTTCGGTATATTGGGACATCAGTCCGTAGGTAGACAGCTGATCAAACTGAAAGTCTTTTACTTTTTTATCCCTTGATCCTTTCAGCACTTTGGCCGTTAAACCGGCACCGAACCTTTCGTCCATACGCTTGATGCAGGACAGGACCATTTGGGCTTCTCTTGTCATATCTTCCCGATTGTCACTGTTGAGACAGTTGCTGCATTTACCGCAGTCTTCCATCGCAGAATAATCATTGAAATAATGCAGGATATAGGTCTGCAGACAACTGTGGGTGTGGCAGTAATTGACCATTGCCTGCAGCTTTTTATATTCTTTCGATTTTTTTTCTTCGTCCATCAAGGACTGCTCGATTAGAAACTTTTGCAATTGGATATCCTGCCCGGAAAAGAGCAGAATGCAATCGCTGGGCTCTCCATCCCTGCCGGCTCTGCCTGCTTCCTGATAGTAGGATTCGATATTCATCGGCAGAGCATAGTGGATCACATAACGTACGTTCGATTTGTCGATTCCCATGCCAAAAGCATTGGTGGCTACAATAATCGTTTTCTCATCTTGAATGAATGCATTCTGTGCCTGCTTCCGGTCCTGCTCGGAAAGACCGGCGTGATATTTAGCAGCCGCATATCCTTTGCTCTCGAGCAGCTGGTGGACCGTATCGGTTTGTTTTCTTGTTGAGGTGTAGATAATCCCTGACTCTGTCTGGCGTTCCTTCAGATAATCAAGCAGAAAATCGCGTTTATTGCTTCCTTTGACGATATGAAAAGAAAGGTTGTCTCTGGCAAAGCCCGTATTGATGACATGATCGTCTTCAATGTCAAGAAGCCTGCGGATATCATAGTTCACTTCATCGGTAGCGGTGGCCGTCAAGGCAACGGTTACCGGAAGGTTGGGCAGTTTGGCTAAAGTGGGCACGATTGATCGGTAGCTGGGGCGGAAGTCGTGTCCCCATTGAGAAATACAGTGGGCTTCATCGAACGCAATCAAGGACAGGTTGATTGATCTGATTGACTCGATAAATGTTGGTGATTCAAATCGCTCAGGTGCTGCATAAACGAATTTGTAGCTGCCGGCCCGCAGCTGCTGCATCCGTTCCTGGAATTCTTCCGTGCTTAACGTGCTGTTTATATAGGTGGCGGGAATGCCGAGTGAGGACAAGGCGTCCACCTGGTCTTTCATCAGTGAAATCAATGGTGAAACGACAATGGCGGTTCCTTCAAGGGCAAGCCCGGGAATTTGATAACAAAGTGATTTTCCGCCGCCTGTCGGCATGATGGCCAGAGCGTTTTTTTGACTGGTCACGTATTCGATCACAGCTTGCTGGCCAGGCCGGAAGCTTGGAAAACCAAAGTATTCTTCAAGTATGTGTTGGGCTTTTTCCATTATCATGGTGTTCATCCTTTTCTTTAAGTTCCAAATTGAAAAAATCAATACTACTATCCTATCATGATTCTGTACAGACGAGAATTGCCTATCTTTAAATATTTCGTATCCAGGATGTTTAATATTGCCATTATCAGGGGAGAAGTTATCAACATGCTTAGAAAAATGAGCATTTATTGACAAGTTTCCAAAAAACTTCAACATACAGGATAAGTGGATGATGACCTCCTGCTGTATGAGCGGCAAAAGGAGAGAGGGTCTTTTCTGGAACGGCCGGGAAAGCGTGACAACGAAAACAGGGCTGCCCTGCAGCGGGCAGCCCTGTTCGATATTTCAAGCTATGTTTAAGCACACAATATATCTCAACGATGATCGAGAAAACCGCCGATGGATGCGCCGATTACGGCGGGGAGAAGCCAGCCGAGACCCACGGAGAAAAGCGGGAGCTGTTCGATCCACGGTTGTACGGCGCTCATTTCCAAACCGAATTCGGTCAGCCCCTGGTAGATACTGACTATAGCAGTCAGCAGGATTGCACCTCGATAAACGGACGTCGATCCTTCAAACCACTTGTCCAGAAAAGTGAGCAGGACTAAAACGATGGCAATTGGATAAATGGCGACAAGTACTGGTACAGAGATGGCGATAATTTGATTTAGGCCGAGGTTGGCAATCAAAAAACTGGCGATGCTGACAATCGCTGCTATTTGCTTGTAGGAAAACCGGGTAGTTCTTGCAAAATACTGAGCGCAGGCAACTGTCAATCCGATGGAAGTCGTGAAACAAGCCAACGCGACAATAAGCCCGAGCAGCAATAGGCCGAAATTGCCATAAACCAGCTGGGTGGCGCTGGACAGGATCTGGCCGCCATTATCGAAACTGCCTTGTGCAGCCATTTTGGCACCTATCCATCCAAGCGAACCGTAGACAAGTGTCAGGGCGGCCCCCGATATCATTCCTGCTTTTAAAGTGGAGGTCACCAATGTTTTTTTGTCCTGTACCCCGCTGTCCTTATAGGCTGTTACGACAATAATCCCAAATGCAAGGGCGGCAATGGCATCCATGGTTAAATATCCTTCCACAAACCCGCTGAAAAAAGGGGCTGTATGATATTTTTCGCCTGGTATGCTGGAAGGAGAACGCAGCATGAAAAAACTGCCGATACAAAGCGCTGCCACGGCCATCAACAAGGCAGGAGTCAACCATTGACCAATCCGATCGACCAGTTTGGAAGGATTGAGACTGAACCAATAGACCAAACTAAAAAAAACAACCGTGAACAGGACCAATATCGAGGTATGACTTACACCGGCCTGGACAGATGGAAATACACCCATCTCGAAAGCTACATTGGCAGCTCTTGGGATGCCGAAAAACGGCCCGATGGCCAAATAAATGATCGATGTAAACAACAGGCCGAAAGACGGATGGACCTTGCTTCCCAATTCTGATGTTCGATCACTGATAAGGGCTATAGCAACAATTGCAAGGATAGGCAGCCCGACCCCGGTTAAGATAAAACCAACCATGGCCGGCCAAAAGGAAGTACCTGCCTCCAACCCTAAGGTGGGGGGATAAATTAAGTTTCCTGCCCCGAAAAATAGGGCAAATAGCATAAAACCGATTAAAAATGTCTGTTTTACCAAGCTGCATTCCTCCGTACGCAGGCTCTTACCAAATGAACGAGCTGTATCATCAATAAAAACGTTGCATTTTTTTGAAATATGAAAAAGCAGAACTATACTACCAACGAGATAGCCATTTGTCAATGATACCTGAATGAACAAAGAAGAGGGATGTGGCCGTAAGCGATTTTCATGCAAAAATCCTGCTGCCGTGAAACAAACCGTTTTACATGGAAATCCAGCCGCATTACACTATGGTATATCTTTTTCCATCGTACGATTTAAATGCAGAAAGGGGTGGAAGTTACATGAGCGATTCCCTTTTATTAGAAATAATGTTGATAGGTGCGCTGGGTGTCGGTTCTCAATGGTTGTCCTGGCGCTACCGTCTTCCCGCCATTGTGGTCATGTCGGTAGCCGGATTATTAGTGGGGCCTGCGCTAGGTATCATCAATCCGAACGAGGATTTTGGAGACCTTTACCGGCCGATTATATCTGTGGCTGTGGCAATCATCCTTTTTGAAGGCAGTCTGAATCTCCGTCTACAAGATATTAAGGGATTGGGAAGGCCTGTTTTCCGGATTGTCACCTTTGGGGCATTCTTATCCTGGATACTGGGTTCCTTGACAGCGCATTATGTTGGCGGGTTATCCTGGGCTGTATCGTTTGTGATCGGCGGAGTGTTCATCGTGACGGGTCCCACCGTGATTTTGCCGTTATTGCGACAGTCGAAGCTGAAACCAAGACCCGCCAAAATCTTGAAATGGGAAGGAATCATTGTCGATCCGATCGGTCCGCTCCTTGCGATTTTTGCTCTGGAAATCATTCTGGTTCTCACCAATACCGGCCACAGCTTGTTGTCTTTGCTGTTTTTCCTCCTGGCATCGCTGTTTGCCGTCATATTCGGCTGGGCGTTTGGCAGAGGAATCGGATGGATGTTCGAAACCGGTCATGTTCCGGAGTATTTAAAATCTCCACTCGTTTTTGCAGCGGTAATCGCTTGTTTTACGATAGCCGATGAGATCACACATGAAACAGGTTTGCTGGCAGTGACTGCCATGGGGATGACCCTGGCCAACATCCGCATCTCGTCCATTCAGGATATGCGGCACTTCAAAGAAAATATTTCGATTTTGCTGATTTCAACGATTTTTATCATGCTGACAGCATCCCTGACGAGAGGAACGCTTCTCCAGATATTCAGGCCGGAAATCATCGGGTATGTACTGTTGATGTTGTTCATTGTCCGGCCGTTGTCGATTTTCCTGTCGACGATTCGGACCGACTTGTCCAAGTCAGAAAAGCTGCTTGTCGGCTGGATTGCACCGAGGGGGATTGTAGCGCTGACTGTTTCGGGCTACTTTGCGTCCATTTTATATGATGAGGGTTATGAAGATGCGGCGCTGGTGACCTCGATCACTTTTGCGTTAGTGTTTTTCACAGTGGTCGCCCATGGGTTTTCTATCAGTTGGCTGGCCGGAAAGCTGAACCTTTCTGCAGAAGGTCGCCCTGGGACCATGATTATAGGAAGCAACAGCTTTACTGTGGCGTTGGCCAAAATCCTTAAGGATATGGACATCCCGGCCATTGTGTCTGATTCCTCCTGGCAGCGCCTTTCCAAAGCACGCAATGCCGGAGTCAACTTTCATCACGGGGAGATATTGTCGGAGCAGACGGATTACCGTGTTGATATGACACCATATGATTATTTGATTTCGGCTACTGAATTCGATTCTTACAATGCTTTGGTTGCCACGGCATTTGTCCCGGCGTTCGGCCGCAACAATGTGTTCAAACTGAGCATTCAAACCGAAAGGGGAGACCAGGTGGAGGACTTGGACCCAACGATCGCAGGCCGGGTCTTGTTTTCCGAGGAAATTTCATTGGAGGGGCTATGTGGCAAGATCGATGACGGTTATGTAATGAGAAAGACGAACATTACCGATCAGTACACATATCCAGATTATCTTGATGACCGGGCCCACGGTACCATATTATTGTTTGTCCTGCGCGTCTCCGGAAATGTCGAGTATTATACCGATGAAATTAAATTAAAGGCAGAGCCCGGAGATGTAGTGGTCAGTCTGACACCGCCCAGCAAAGAAGTGAATAAAATAAAAGCAAAACTCGATCAACAACATCAACAACATCAAGAACAAGGCAATCAATAAATGAAATCTTAAAGTATTACACACTGACCATACATCAAGCAGCAGTCCAATCGGGCTGCTGCTTTTCATGGCGAGAGGCTCTGTTTTAATGGAAGAACGGTATACTAAATTTGCGAGACTTGAAAGAAACCCTCGGGAATTTCGTTCGTTTATCGTCAGTGAATCTCGCTTTGTTCACCCTAAAGTTGTTTTACCCATGGGTTGAGTTTTGCGCCCGGTTCTTTACAACCCCTCACTGATCCAATTCATCGAGTTGCTTGTTCAAACTTGCCAGTTCTTGTTCCATATCACCCAGTTGTCTCTCTGCATTGGCAGTATTTCCTCCGACCGAGTCAAGTTTCTCCAAGTCGGCTTGAATACGCATATAATCAGATTTTAATTCACTGATCCGGTTTTCGATTTCTTTTTTTGTCATGATTACCACTCCTTTAATAAAACTGTATGTCAGCAGGTGGTCTCCGTCAACCAACAGGATTTCTAAAAAGTAGTGGGCAGAGCCTGGAAGATAGGTTAAACTACTAGAAAGAATGAGAGGGGGAACAGGGATGGAAGTCTTGCAAGTGGATGATATTACCACTTTTCTTGAACAGGCAGAGCCCTTGTTGTTGGCTAGAGAAGCCTGCAACAATCTGGGATTGGGGATTCTGAACAGGCTGAAGGAAAACGAAAGCGCACAAAGCCCAGCCCCATATTTTGGGATGGTTAAAGAGTCAGATGAACCGGTATATGTTTTTCTTCAAACACCGCCGCACAATTTGATACTTCCCGATATGGAAGCGGTCCATCCAGAAATGTTCACGCTCATTGCCGGCCTACTTCATCAACAGGGCATTGACATTCCCGGTGTAGTGGGACCTGCTGAAGCAGTCCGGCCGTTTGTGAATGAATGGGGGCAGCTAACAGGGAAAAAAGCAGAAATGGAAATGGAACAGCTTATTTACAGACTGGATGAGGTGAATTCGATAGAAAAAGGAAGCGGGCGCCTCCAGTCTGCAGATGAAAAAGATGTTGGGTTGATTAAAGCCTGGTTGATCGGGTTTGGGACAGAGGCAAACGTATCAATGGATGAGGAACGGGCAGAAGAAATGGCCAAGGATTTTATTGCATCCCG
Source organism: Sediminibacillus terrae (assembly GCF_009602435.1). Taxonomy (GTDB): domain Bacteria; phylum Bacillota; class Bacilli; order Bacillales; family Amphibacillaceae; genus Sediminibacillus; species Sediminibacillus terrae. Next base: position 217,468 of record NZ_VZDQ01000024.1, on the reverse strand, counting down.
TTCCGTCTATCTATGGGTGGTGGACGGCCAGCCCGTATCGATGGCCAATCAATCAAGAAAATCGAAAAACGGCGTGACGATCAACGCTGTTTATACACCAGACACTTACAAGCGGAATGGTTATGCCACGGCACTTGTCGCAGCCCTTTCTCAAAAACTGCTTCATGAAGGAAATCATTTTTGCAGTTTGTACACAGATCAGGCGAACCCTACCTCCAATGGCATCTATCAAAAAATCGGCTACCAAGCTGTCGGCGAGTCGGTCATGTACAGTTTCCGATAAACGGGATTGCACTGTATCAGAATGAGTAGCAGCGCAGGTTACTGAAGCGGAAAGCAGGTCGTCCCTCCAAAAGGAGAACCTGGAATAAAAGCAACGTGACCAAAATAAAACCGAACGATTTTACAATTGTTCGGTTTTTCAATTGAAAAAAAGCAAACCGTTCTACTCTTCTCTTGTGAATCGTGCAACGCTCCTATCCGGCAAAGTACTTCGCGTTCCGCATGTACCTTCACTCAAAAGCAGTATTCCTTTTCCCGTTGAGTGCATGGCCGGAGTCCTGGTGAAACGGATAAAATCCTGTTTTTTTTGGTTTAGTTGCCCCTGTTCGTAACCGGATTCAATTTTCTGTTTAATTAGAATTTTAAAGCATTTACTATCTTATCCAAGCAAATATAAACATCTTGGAGCTATAACAGAATCAGCTGGTTATATGCTGTATGACTCGATTTAATCAGAATATTCATAGATTGATGAATGTAAATATTAGGTATAAAGTTATATATATGCCTATAGGCACTCCAAGCATTTCTCCGAATTGTGCTTCATTTCTTTTATCCGTGGTGGAGGTGTTTCTGCTCGCGTGACATTCAGCTGAAGGTTAAATCCATACGGATAACAAGTTTTTTACTTACTTAATAAGCGTCTGCTCAAGTGCACAGCAAATGCTTTTTTACTTAAGAAACTCAGGGAGGTTTAATTAGTTAATGAAAAAATACTTATCAGGTTTAGTACTCGGTTTAGTGTTGATTTTTGCACTGGCGGCATGTGGCTCTGACGACAGCAGTGGCGGTGAAGCCAGTGGAGAAGGGGAAGGCGGCAAGCTGGCCGAACTTCAGGATGCAGGTAAAGTGACCATCGGTTTTGCCAACGAAAAGCCTTACGCTTATGAGGAAGATGGAGAATTGAAAGGGGAAGCTGTAGCAATCGCTAAAGAGGTATTTAAAAACCTCGGTATCGATGAAGTGGAAGGACAGCTTGCCGATTTCAGCCAGTTGATTCCAGGCTTGCAGGCAGGTAAGTTCGATGTAGCTACAGCAGGTATGGCCATCACCCCGGAACGTTGTGAAAATGCAGACTTCGGCGAACCTGAAATTAAATATGGGGAAGGCCTCATCGTGGAAAAAGGCAATCCGCACAATATTACCAGTTACTCGGACATAGCTGAAAACGAGGATATCACTGTTTCGGTTATGTCAGGTGCAACGGAGATCGATTTTCTTCAGCAGGAAGGTGTAAGCGAGGATCAAATTTCCGAAGCTCCGGATATCCCGGCTACATTCTCCGCTGTTGAATCCGGACGTGCCCAGGCAACAACGGGTACAGAAATGACAATCAAAATGGCACTGGAATCTGCCGACACAGATGCACTGGAATTCGTAGAAGGCTTTGAACAGCCGGATATCGAAGGGGTGCCAAGCTATGGAGCAGCAGTATTCCATCCCGATAATGATGATTTAAGAGAAGCTTACAACGAAGAATTACAAAAATTAAAAGATAACGGCGAAATTGCCGGTTTGATTGAACCATTCGGTTTTTCTGAAGAAAGCAATGTCATTACCGAAGACATTACGACAGAAGAGCTTTGTCAAGGATAATAGGGGAGAAAAAATAATGTGAAGCAGGCCCCCTCGTGTCAGGGGGCCTGCTTTTCCCGGTAAAGAAAGGGTGAATCCTTATCAGTGATCTTACGGAAATCTTCTCCAAGTTAATGCAAGGGATCAACATAACCGTTACGGTACTGATCGCTTCGGCGGTTCTATCATACTTAATTGCCTTTATCGCAGGGTTCGGCAGACTATCGAATAATATTTTCATAAGGAAATTCACCGGTTTTTACGTAGAAGTGTTCCGGGGAACATCCTTGATTGTCCAGTTATTCTGGTTTTATTATGCACTTCCGGGACTCTTCGATATCCATTTGGCCACCGATTTCTGGGCTGCTGTAATCGCTATAGCAATGAACTATGGCGCTTATATGTCCGAGATTGTCCGCGGTTCGATTCTTTCCGTTGCCAAAGGGCAGAGAGAAGCTGCTACAGCCCTGAATATGTCACGGTTCCAACGAATGCGGCTAGTCATTTTGCCGCAGGCGGTCCGGATGATGCTTCCGGAATTCGGTAACTACCTGATTCAGATGCTGAAAGCTACATCTCTGGTTTCCCTGGTGGGACTGACAGATATCCTTTATCATGGCGATGTCTTCAGAAGTACGCACCTGTCACTGGCGCCGACTGTGTATATTCTGATTCTGATTTTTTACTTTATTTTAGCGCTTCCGTTGATTTGGCTTACTCGTTGGGCAGAAAAACAATCATCGAAGGGAGTGGCTAGTGAATGACTTGGAATTGGAATTATGTAGTTGAATCGTTACCCGCTATTTTTCAAGGGATGTGGATTACTCTAGGACTCACCATAGCCTGTTATCTGTTTGCCATGTTGTTCGGTTTTGTCTGGACATTTGTCCGCCGGATTCCTTGGAGGCCCTTGCAAATGATTATTGCGTTCATCATGGAGTTCATCCGTTCGACACCTCCATTGGTTCAATTGTTTTTTCTTTATTACGCATGGCCGATGGTTCCGTATGTCGGTTTGACATTGGATCCAATCACGGTGGCAATCATCGGTCTCGGTGTCCACTTTAGTACGTATATAGCTGAAATTTATCGCTCAGGCATTGAGTCGATCGATAAAGGGCAATGGGAAGCGGCTACTGCATTAAACCTTTCGTTAAAAGATAAATGGACAAAAATCATTTTGCCGCAAGCAATCCCGCCGACAATCCCGATGCTCGGCAACTATTTGATCATCATGTTCAAGGAAGTGCCGTTGACTTCCACGATCGGTGTTGCCGGAATGCTTCATATGGCAAACAACTTTGGTTCGAAAAACTTTGCCTATTTAGAGCCATTGACGCTAGTGGCAGTATTCTTCCTTGTGATGAGTTATCCGACAGCCGTACTTTTCCGCAAACTTGAACAAAGAATGAATCGCCGGTTCGACAAAAATAACCCGACAGGCAAAATAGATAAAGGAGTTGTCACGTGATGGCAAAACCAATTGCAGTATATAATGATGTCCACAAATCATTTGGTGAGGTGGAAGTGTTAAAAGGAATTGATTTGGAAATCGCTCCGGCAGAAAAAGTCGCGTTAATCGGACCAAGTGGATCCGGAAAAACCACCATCATCCGCATGCTGATGACCTTGGAGCAGCCGACCTCCGGCACCATCGTCGTCGATGGCCAATACTTATGGCACATGGAAAAGAACGGGGAGCTCGTCCCTGCCAATGAAAAGCATTTGCGGCAGGTCCGCGGTGATATCGGCATGGTATTTCAGCATTTCAATCTGTTTCCGCACATGAGTATCCTGGAAAACTGCATGGTCGCTCCGATAAATGTAAAAGGGGTGCCTAAAAAGGAAGCCAGGCAGCGATCTGTGGAAATGTTGGAAAAGGTAGGGCTGGGAGATAAGCTTGACGATTATCCGAGCCAGCTTTCCGGCGGTCAGAAACAGCGGGTGGCCATGGCAAGAGCGTTGGTAATGCGTCCGAAAATCATGTTGTTCGACGAGGTGACTTCTGCTCTCGATCCGGAGCTGGTCGGTGAAGTATTGGAAGTCATTCGTGATATCGCCAGAGAAGGCGAAATGGCCATGGTGCTTGTTACGCATGAGATGGACTTTGCACGTGATATTGCCGACCGGGTCGTATTCCTCGACGAGGGCAGGATTGCTGAGCAGGGTACTCCAGAGCAAGTACTAGAAAACTCGGAGAGCGAACGATTGAATTCATTTCTCAGTCGTTTCCGTTCCTGATAAAAACGGCATGGTTCCGGTCAAGCACCGGAACCATGCCGTTTTTTGTTTTGCAGTTCTTTTTGCCACCTTTGCGAACTTATAGGCGGAACATCGGATTGACGCCTGTTTGTCCTGGCAGTTTAGTAGTTAAAAAGAATGCTTACTTATAAATCAAACCCCGATTAGAAGATTTTTTGGTCATCCTGCGGTTGTTTTTTCTGCCACTCATGATAGAAATGGGAGATGATTGTCTTTACCACCGCATATGCAGGAATGATGAACAACAGTCCGATAAAGCCCGCGATGCTGCCGGCAGCCAAAATCAATGTAATAATCGTCAGGGGGTGAAGCGACAAAACTTTTCCCATGACGTTCGGTGAAATCAAGTTGCTTTCAATTTGCTGGGCAATCACCATCACCAGTATCGCCCAGACAGCCATCATCGGGTCCTGGAAGAAGGCGACCAATACAGCGGGGATGGCCGATAAAAAGGGACCGACGAACGGGATGAAATTCATGATCAATCCAAACAACGCCAAGGTGAGTGAATATGGAAGATGGATGATCAAATAACCGATATAAAGCATGAAGCCGACACACACACTGACAATGAACTGTCCTTGGATGAAAGAAGCAAGTGTATGGTTGATACTGTCGGCCAAACGCCTGAAGCTGTCTGCTTTCTTTGTGCTTAAGAATTGGGAAATGAATGGTACAAACTTGTGCCCATCTTTCAGCATGAAAAACAGGAAGAACGGTATCAGTACAAAGGCGAACAAGAACCCGAACAACTGTCCGAGAAAATCAATCAAAAAACCGACGAAATTTTGTGCATAATCATTTAAATTGTTGGTTATGTTTTCGATCGTGGAGTCTATTTGACTCGGAATCATATCTTGATTGTCCCGCCAGTTATCTATCAATTTTTCGCCGCTCTCCACCATTTTCGGTATGTTGTCAGTAAGTCTGGTAAATTGCTCTTGCACAATCGGCGCAATAAAGTTGGATGTTAAGTAAATGACGCCGATGATGAGCAGGAATACGATGATGATTGCCAGAATTCTATGTATTCGCATTTGCTCCAGTCTGCGTACCACAGGCATCGTAATGTAATAAAGTAGTCCAGCTCCGATAATCGGGACAGCAATGGAAAGTAGATAAGCCCCTACGGGCGCAAAGATGAACTTGGTAATCGAAATCAAGTAAACAAGCATGAAGATCAGGATAGCTACAATCAAACCCTGAACCCATTTTTTCTGGAAAATTGACAAGTGGGACCACAACCTTATAAATAGTGTTTTTTTCCATTATATAATAAATTGTAGAAAGAAAAGAGAGAACTGAATAAAATTTACTAGATTTGTTCAGAATCGTTACAATCCGTAAAAATAGAAAATTGATTTTCTCATGACAGTCTCTTGTCCTATCTTTCAGGATGTCCCGAAAAAGAATGAATAAACCTTTCGGATACCGGGTATGTTCTTTATGGATAAATAGAGGAAATCTATATTTTATGGTAAGCTTTTTTTAGTAATGGGTATTTATCTGAAGGAGGATATTTATGTCTTGGAGAACTACATATAATAAATGGTCGACTTTTCCCGAACTCGACCCCGCTTTAAAAAAACAATTAGAAGAAATACAGGGTTCAGAGAAAGAGCTGGAGGATGCTTTTTATAAAGAGCTGACTTTCGGCACCGGCGGCATGCGCGGCATGCTGGGTCCAGGTACAAACCGGATGAATATTTATACGATTCGCAAGGCGGTGGAAGGTCTTGCCAACTATATAAAAGAAAATGTCGCGGACTATGCTGATCGCGGTGTGGCTATTGCCTATGACTCACGGTATAAGTCCCAGGAATTTGCTGTTGAATCTGCCAGAGTTCTCGGAGCGCACGGCATTAAAGCATACGTGTATGAATCGCTCCGTCCGACACCGGTGCTATCTTTTGCCGTACGGCATTTACAGGCGGCTGCCGGTATCATGATAACGGCCAGTCACAACCCGCCGGAGTACAATGGCTTTAAAGTATATAACGAAGATGGCGGCCAGATGCCTCCTGCCGAAGCGGCAGAAGTGATTGCCAATGTTCAGAATGTCGACAATGAACTCGAAATCCCGGTAGCCGGCCAGCAGGAAATAGAGGAGCAAGGATTGCTTAACTGGATCGGGAAGGAAGTAGATGCTGCCTATTTAGAGCAACTGAAAACTATCTCCCGTATGAGTCCGGAGGAGCAGGATAACGACAATTCTCTGCAAATTGTATTTACACCGCTGCACGGCACCGCACATGATATGGTGCTGAATGGACTGCAGCAACTAGGCTTTGAACACGTCCACGTCGTGGAAGAGCAAGCGAAACCAGATCCTGAATTTTCCACCGTCGATTCTCCAAATCCGGAAGAGCATCAAGCGTTCACGCTGGCAATTCAGCAGGGAAAGCAGCGGGATGCCGATATCCTTGTCGGAACCGACCCCGATGCAGACAGGCTGGGTGTGGCCGTCAAAGATGGCAGCGGTTCTTATCAAGTGCTGACTGGAAATCAACTCGGTACATTGATGCTCGATTACTTGCTTTCGCATACAAGCGAAGCTGACAGACAGAATGGCAAAATGATCAAAACGATTGTCACCACGGAGTTAGGCAGGACAGTAGCCAGTCATTATGGTGTGGAAACAATCGATACATTGACAGGCTTCAAATATATTGGTGAAAAAATCAAAGGATTTGAATCGACAGATGAATCGTTTTTATTTGGCTATGAAGAAAGTTATGGCTACTTGATCGGCGATTTCGTCCGGGACAAAGATGCGGTTCAATCCACTATGATCGCTTGCGAAATGGCCAGCTATTGGAAGCAGAAAGGCAAAACATTGCTGGAGGCATTGGAAGGGCTCTATGAGCAGCACGGTTTCTATTTCGAGGATATGTCCTCCCTGACATTGAAAGGGAAAGATGGAGCCGAGCAAATCGCCGCCATTATGGAGGACATCAGAGAAAACCCTCTTACAGAAATCGGAGGTCTGGGAGTCATTGCAACCGAAGACTATCAAACATCGGAACGCCGGTATATACAAACGGGTAAGACAGAGCAAATCGATCTTCCGGCAGAGAATGTCGTGAAGTACCTGCTGGATAAAGACGGCTGGGTATGTCTCCGTCCTTCTGGTACAGAGCCGAAAATCAAGTGCTACTTTGGTGTGTCCAGTTCAAGCAGGCAAGATAGCCAGCAGCTATTGGAACAGCTGAAACAGCAAATGAAAGAACGAATCGACGCGGTGATCCAAGCGTAAAGTCATGTATAAGGCAGACTATTCCAGGCAACGATAAAATTGTGTCCTGGAGGGCATTCCCGCCAAAGTTGGCCAGTTTCTGATAAATTTGTTGACTTTGCTGATGGGAATGTTATGATATAACCATCTAAAGGGGAGTAGCTGTACAATTTAAGTCGTCATTTCGAGAGTCAATCTCCGGCTTAATTGGCAACCATCGTTGTTAGCGAGACCTTTACCACCAGGGTAAAGGTCTCTTTTTATGGTCTTTACCGGGTCACGGTGGAGGCCGTTTTTATTTGGGCCAAAAAAGCAAACACAGGAGGAGTTGTTTTAACATTGGATCTTCAATTACTGATTGAATATGGTTGGGTACTTATTGTTTTAGTAGGACTGGAAGGTATTTTGGCTGCAGATAATGCGCTCGTACTGGCAATCATGGTCAAGCATTTACCAGACGAAAAACGAAAAAAAGCATTGTTCTATGGTTTGGCAGGTGCATTCGTCCTTCGTTTTGGTTCGTTGTTCATCATTTCGTTTCTGGTCGACGTATGGCAAGTACAAGCAATTGGGGCTGCCTACTTATTGTTCATAGCTATCAAGCACTTATATGATAAGCTTTCAAAACGTGGAAACGAAGAGGAGGAAGTTGCAGCAGAGGCAAAAGGAAGTGGATTCTGGACGACGGTCCTTAAAGTGGAAATTGCCGACCTCGCTTTCGCTGTGGACTCGATTCTTGCCGCAGTAGCACTAGCGGTGGCACTGCCTCCTACCGATCTCCCGAATGTCGGAAGTCTGGATGGTGCTCAGTTCGGTGTCGTATTCGCTGGTGGTATGATTGGATTGATTATCATGCGGTTTGCCGCAAATTTGTTTGTGAAACTGTTGCATGATCGTCCTGGTTTGGAGATTGCCGCCTTTATCATTGTCGGCTGGGTAGGCGTCAAGCTTCTGATTACTGTACTTGCTCATGATGCCATTCATGTGTTGCCGCATGACTTTGCCCACTCTACCATCTGGAAATTGATTTTCTACGGTGTACTTGTTGCCATTGCTGTCGCCGGCTGGTTTTTATCCAGCAACAAGGAAACCGAAAAACAAGCATAAACGTCAGATAAAGCTTGGACAAAAGCATAGGGCTCAATGCAAAAACCGAGCGATGATTCGATTACCATAAACATTCGGACTCGTTCGGTTTTTCTTTTCCGGATTTTTCTATCGAATTAAACTGGGTAAATCATAAACCGTCCTTGCCTATCCCAACGATGGGGCTAGTATCGAATTCGGTAAAGCCCTTCGCTTTAAGCGGGCATGGCTTCGAAAGCACAGTATCTTGCCGCAGTGATAAGAGCACTCATACACAATAGGATGAAAGGAAATCTACCTAATAAGAAAGAGTCACTTTCACTCGCTGTCCTTTCGGCAATGAATGAAATATGCTTCTAGTCTGTTGGTGTTCGGTTTATCAGTAGAATGATAAGTTGCTCAATGTCTTTTAGAAGAGCGAATAGGCATTTTATTTCCACATTATGTAGGAGGCGCCTTACAATAAGGACAGACTCCGCAATAGAAAGGAAGTTTGTGATGGCAACGCACTCTTTTCATTTGAAGGCAGACTGGCCGGGGGGAAGGAACACGGTCGGCCGCATAGAAGCAGGCAACCTGAAAACCGAGATATCCATTCCCCCGGAAATGGATGGTCCGGGGGTGGGGACCAATCCGGACGAGATGTTATTGGGAGCTGCAGCGACTTGTTATATCATTACACTCGGCGCTATGATTGAGCGAGCAGGTCTTCCCCTTGAGCATATGGATCTAAACTCAGAGGGTATTGTGGATGTGACGAAAGGGGTTTTCACTTATAAGAAAATCATCCATCGTCCGTCCGTTGTTCTGAAACAAGGAAGCTCGGAAACGGAATTATCCAAAACCAAACAACTAGTCGAGAAGGCGGAGCAGTCTTGTATGATTTCCCGGGCAGTAATGGGAAATGTAGAATTACAGTTGGAACCGGATGTGTCCATTGCTCCTTGACGCAAGAAAAGTGAAAACAGTGTTTCCGTGGAATGCTCAGGCAGCTTTTGCCTGGGCTTTTTTCCTGGACAAAACGGATTCCTTTTAAGCAGGTGCGCAAATAAATCTACAACGAAAAGCTTTTACATGCTTCCCCGGGAGCGGTTTGGTTGTTTCATGAACAACCATCAAATAAAAAACAATCATAAAACGAAACCATTACTATTTACAAAGCGTAATCATTACGATATAATTCTTTAGGTGCTATACTCAATTTATATGATCGGGGAGGAAGATGATGATTAAAAAGATACTATTCGGTATGCTGTTTTTCATTCTGCTTCTGGCTGGATGTGGAACATCATCCGTCCAACAGAAAGATGATGGAAAGGAAAAGTTGACAATATACACAACCGTGTTTCCTTTACAAGACTTCGCTGAGAAAATCGGCGGGGATTATGTGGAAGTAGAATCGATTCTTCCTGCAGGAGCAGATGCCCATACTTTTGAACCGACCTCGAACACGTTGGTCGACATTGCCGAGTCCGATGCTTTCATTTACATAGGCGCCGGAATGGAATCCTATGCGGACACGATTTCCGAAGCGGTTGAATCGGAGGATGTCTCTTTGGTTGAAGCCACTGACGGTGTTTCTTTGCTTGCTTCTACTCATGAACATGACCATGGAGAGGAGGCAGGCCATGACCATGACGGGGAAGAAACACACGACCATGAGCACGAGGGAGAAGAAGCCGGGGAACAGGAGGGAGAAACCGCAGAAGCTGGGGAAACGGAGCACGACCACGGGGATTATGATCCCCATGTATGGCTTGATCCTGTCCGTTCAATAGACCTGGCTGAAAACATTAAAGACAGTCTGGTTGACTTGATGCCGGATCACCGACAAGCATTCGAAGACAACTATGCAGATTTGGAAAAGAAACTCCGCGAGTTAGACCAATCTTTCCATCAGACGGTGGAAAAAGGGAAGAAACGGGAGATTATCGTTTCACATGCCGCTTTTGGATACTGGGAAGATGCTTATGGTCTTGAGCAAATTGCTGTATCTGGTTTATCGACTGCGCAGGAGCCGTCCCAAAAACAATTGGAATCGATTATCGAAGAGTCTGAGGAGCATGATTTGCAATATATTCTCTTTGAGCAGAATGTGACCCCGCGAGTCGCAGAGGTAGTGCAAAAAGAAATTGGTGCTGAAACACTCCGTGTTCATAATTTGGCCGTGCTCACCGAAGAAGACGTTGAAAATCAAGAAGACTATTTCAGTTTGATGGAAAAAAATCTGGACACGATAAAAACGGCGATCCAATAAATACCACGAAGATTCCATTCGCTCCATCGGTCTTCGGCTCGCGTTGTTCCCGCAGGCGTCGCCACCGATCGCTCATCGCGGGAGCAACAGAGATCAACCCCAAAAGAGTGATTTTCTTGAGTAAATCAATGAAAATCACTCTTTTTTTGTACAAGGAAATGAATCGATGAAACGGAGGGGCTCGATGCTAGTCCGTCCATTATCCATGAATGTAAGTCAGTACGAAGGGCTATACGATAGGGTGGTCCCTGAGGGCAATCTTTTACGGAAACCAATGAGCTGGTAGACTTTTCCTCGGTTTATGACGAACTTGCTTGAAGAGACGATTATGGAGGGCACTGTAACATGACGATTGTAAGATATGCCCTTGGAAAGCAAGGGAGAAGATTCGCCAGCAGCCCGCAAAAAGCGTAGAATTTTTTGTGGTTGCTTATAAGTTATCTTTTAAAGAGGTGAAAAAAACGATCGAATTTTTCAAATTGTCTACTATCTTTGCTTCGAGATTTGTGGAATAATGGAAGAAAAAGTGAAGGGAAGTTTTAGGATGGGTAATCATGCAGATGCATTGAAAAAGTATGCCAGATTGGCGATTCAGACGGGCGTCAATCTGCAGAAAGGACAAGGACTGATCATCAATGCTCCTGTGGAAGCTGCCGAATTCACAAGAATGGTAGTAAAAGAAGCATACCAGGCAGGGGCTAAAAATGTCCATTTGGAATGGAACGATGAAACACTTACTTATTTAAAAATGAAAAACGCTCCGATGGAAGTTTTAGAAAATTATCCGAAATGGAAAGCTCGAGGTTTGGAGGAAATGGTCAAGGATGGTTACGCGCTACTTACCATTTATGGAGAAAACCCCGACTTACTGAAAGATATCGACGGCAAGCGAATCGCGGCAGCCAATAAGGCGGGCGGTGAAGCACTGAGCGAATATCGCGACTATATCATGAATGACAAGGTGTGCTGGTCGATTGTCGGGTATCCGACGGCCGCATGGTCGAAGAAAGTGTTTCCGGATCTTCCTATAGAAGAGGCCCAGGAGAAGTTATGGGAAAAAATCTTCAGTATCACCCGCGTAGATCAGGAAGATCCTGTAAAAGCCTGGGCGGACCACAACGAAACGCTGCGCAAAGCACGTGAGTATTTGAATGAAAAACAATACAAGCAGCTCATCTATCGGGCAGAAGGTACGGATTTGACCATCGATCTTCCGGAAAACCACATTTGGCATGGCGGATCGGCTGAATCGGAGGGAGGGGTCGAGTTCAATCCCAATATGCCTACGGAGGAAGTGTTCACCATGCCGCACAAGTACGGGGTGAACGGAACAGTGAAGAGCACCAAGCCTTTGAGCTACGGCGGAAATTTGATTGAAAACTTTTCGTTGACCTTTGAAGAGGGAAAAGTTGTCTCGTTTTCCGCGGAAAAAGGAGAAGAAACGTTGCAGCACCTGCTTGATACGGATGAAGGCTCACGCCGATTGGGAGAAGTCGCCTTGGTTCCTGACGAATCGCCGATATCCCAATCCAAAATCATCTTTTTCAATACCTTGTTTGATGAGAATGCATCCTGCCATTTGGCGTTAGGTAAAGCATATCCTACCAATATTGAGAATGGTCCTGGAATGGACAAGCAACAAATGGACGAGCACGGAGTCAATGACAGTCTGAACCACGAAGATTTCATGATGGGTTCTGCTCAGCTGGACATTGACGGTGTAGCGAAGGATGGTACCAAAGAACCGGTATTCCGTAACGGGAGCTGGGCTATTTCTTTCTCCTGAACTTAACTGCTGTCGCTGATGAATTGTTTTAAGTGTGTTAAATCCTGGCTGTCTCTTGTCTGGTTATAACCGACAAAGGGACAGCCTTTTTCTTGTACCCGACGGACAGCATTTTCCAGTGTGAATTGCTCAGGGGACAATCGTTCGTTGACTTCTTCCCAAAATAAAGGGGCGGACACAGTGGCGTTTTCGTTTCTTCTCGGTGAATAAGGAGCGATCAAGGTTTTGTCTCTTCCGTGCTGTACATAGTCGACATAAAGTTTGTTTCCCCGATTTTTCTTCAGCCGTTCGATTGTGAATAAATCATCATGCTGCTTGACTAAAAGCATGGCCAATGCCTGCGTGAAAGTGGCAGTCTCGTTGTAAGTAAGACTTTTTGCAGGAATGGGGATGTAAACTTGCATCCCTTTATTTCCCGATGTTTTTACAAAGGATTGCAGCAAAAGCTGGTCAAGCATTTTTTTCAACAACTGTGCAGCATAAACAGCAAGGCGGAATTCTCCAATCGATGGCGGATCTAAGTCAAAGACAATTTCAATGGGGTCAGTCCCTCCCATATATTGAAAGGGGACGTGATACTCCATGGCGCCATGATTGCCAAGCCAGACTAGCGATTCTGCTGTACCGCAATGAAGCAGAGTCTCTTCACCGCTTTTGTCTCCTGCCAGAAATGCCGGCGCATAATCTGGTAAATGCTTTTGAAAGAAGGATTCCCCATCGACTCCTTCGGGGCAGCGGATGACGGTCAGTGCTTTGTTTTTCAAGAATGGCAGCATATATGGGGAAATTTCCCGTAGATACTGAACCAAATCCCCTTTTACAAGCTTTTTCTTCGGATAAAAGGTCTTTTCCTGATTGCTCAAGTCGATTGAAGCAGGTAGCATGGCCAGTCCTTGTCTTGCCTGCTGCCATGTACATTGTTCGGGCTGCAGATCAAGACGGAACCGGCGAAAAACCGGTTCGCGCAGTTCTCCGTCCTGAATATCAAGGCAGTTGATATCCACACAAATCGCAGGGGGCAGTTTGATCACATCAACTGTCTTTTCTCCTTTGGAATTGGCCAATTTTTTCAGCATCGCCAGAGATTCCCCCTCCAGTCCATGCTTGAATTTCCCGATTGAGACAAGGGCATCCTCATGATATACAGCGGCGTCAAAATATCCATTGGAAGGAGTGTAGCCGGTAATGATACAGCTAATGACCCGCCAATTTTTCACCTTCAGCCAGTCACGGTGATTTTTTCCGGAAACATATCGGCTTTCACGCCGTTTCACCACCATGCCTTCACCACGGTGTTCTTTAACTTTTTCCCACAGGACTTCCCAGTCATCGAAACTTTCTATGTATCCTAGCCGTTTGACCCAATCAACCGGCCGACTTATTTGCAGCTGGTTAAGTAAATCGGCTAGTTTTCCTTTTCGTTCCTGATACTGGAGCGGGCTTAAATCCTTGTCAGCCAGTGTCAGTAAATCAAAACAAAGGAAATGGGCAGGACGTGCTTTGGCCGCTTTTTCGATGGTTTCTTTTGTTTTAAAGCGTCCCCGCTGCTGGATCAGCGGAAAATTCGCCTGGTAGGGAGTGTTGAGTATGACAATTTCTCCATCCAGCTTCAACGGCAGCAATGCAGCCACCCGCGACTGCTCCTCTCGGCAAAATGCAAGAATTTCCGGGAAGTTGCTGCTTAAATTCTTTCCATTGCGGCTGATCACATCGATGCTGTCTTTTTTCCAATCAAGCACCGCTCTGAATCCATCGTATTTCGTTTCAAACACCCATTCTTTCCCTTTTGGTATCGCTTCATTGGCAATTGGCTGCATGAGCTTCATCATTTTAACTTCCTTTATGCAGTGATCGTTATGGTAAATAGTCTTTTCCTTTTCCATGGGTGCTAGTCATAAAACGTGTTTTTTTCGACAAAATAAGCTTAAGTCTTATAGCTCAAGAAAGTAGGGGCAAGAAAGGAGGATAAACATGCATACGATGTGGAAAGGGACAATCAGCTTCGGACTGGTCAACATTCCGGTGAAGCTGCATGCCGCAACAGAAAACAAAGACGTTAAATTGCGTCAACTGCATAAAGAATGTCAGTCACCGATCAAGTATCAAAAGGTTTGTCCAGTTTGCGAAAGGGAAGTGGAGTCGGAGGAAATTGTCAAAGCTTTCGAATATGCAAAAAACAAATTCGTCGTGCTGACTGACGAGGAGATGGCAGAATTGCAGGAGGAGCACACGGATAAAGCAGTAGAGATCGTCGATTTTGTACAGCTGGAAGAAATCGATCCGATTTACTTTGAAAAAAGCTATTATTTATCGCCGAATGAAGGTGGGGGAAAAGCGTACACCCTTCTAAGACAAGCCTTGGCGGACAGCGGGAAAATAGGTGTGGCCAAGATGGTGATCCGCTCGAAAGAACAGTTGGCAGCCATCAGAGTATACGAAAATACACTGGTCGTGGAAACCATTCATTACCCGGACGAAGTAAGAGACGTGAAAGAAGTACCGAATGTCCCTGAAGATGCCAAAGCAGATCCGAAAGAACTGGATACGGCCAAAATGTTGATTGATCAGCTGACCAGTGAATTCGATCCGGAAAAGTACAAAGACAATTACCGGACGGCTCTACTTGATTTAATCGAAGAGAAGAAGAACGCCGACGAAACAGCGACCGCTCAAGATAAGCCAGTTCCTGACAATGTGCATAACTTGATGGAAGCGCTCGAAGCTTCATTGGATAGAGCGAAAAACGATAAACCAGAAAAACCGGCCGCAAAGAAAAAAACGACCAGCCCGAAAAAACCAAAAAAGAAAATGAAAAGAAATGCATAGGAGGGTCAGTCCCCCACCCTGTTACCATGGTAACAGGGTAAAGTTTTTTGCAAGGCTTTGCATTTTTTTACAAGCTGTTTAAGTTACATGACAATTCCATAACAACCTCTTTAAATTGCTCATCAGAATGCGAAAATATGATTAGAATGGGTATTAATTATACAGGAACAAAAAGTACGATGATTATTTTCGCGGAGGAATGAGGAACATGAAGAGGGATGCATTTTTTGACAATGCCAAGTTCCTGCTGATCTTTCTGGTAGTTTTCGGTCACTTGATTCAACCGTTAAAAACCGATTCAGCAGTAATCAATGTCTTATATCATTGGATTTATATATTTCATATGCCGGCGTTTATCTTACTGTCGGGATTCTTTGCAAAAGGCTCGGGAAGTAAGGGCTATATAGCGAAGTTATCGAAAAAACTGCTTTTGCCGTATATGATTTTCCAATTGTTCTATACAATCTATTACTTTTTTATCGGGAAAGGGGACTGGATGGCAGCTCCTTTTTATCCACACTGGTCCCTTTGGTTTTTATTCAGCTTGTTCTGCTGGCACCTGCTACTGATCGTGTTCAGCAAGCTGTCGATGTTCAAAGGCCTGACAGTGGCAGTCCTTTTGGGAATAGTAGTAGGATACTTCGATAATATCGGCCATTCGTTCAGTTTATCCAGGACGTTTGTGTTTTTTCCGTTTTTCCTGCTTGGTTATTGGCTGACCAAGGAACAAGTGATGCTGGTCAAAACCAAACTGGTTAAATCGGCTTCGCTGATCATCATGACAGCAGCCGTTTTGGTTATAAGTATTTACCCTGATTTTTCAACAGACTGGCTGCTCGGTTCCAAGTCGTACGCAGCGATGGATGCGTCCACTTCCGGCGGATTGTCGCGGCTTGCCGTTTACGGCTCTGCACTGGTTATGACGTTCAGCATATTCGCCTGGGTTCCGCGGAAGCATGGAATATGGACCGAATTCGGGAAGCGTACGCTGTATGTCTACTTGCTTCATGGCTTTTTCATCCAGTATATCCGCCAGGAAGATTTGCTTTTCTACAACCATCCAGTGGATATCATCGGTTTTGCTGCTGTTTCCATGGCGATCGTACTCGTACTCTCCAACAAAACGATGCTTACCATCTGGCAGCCGTTTATTGAAGGAAATGCTTCCTTGTTGAAGGAAAAACTCTTCTCCCATCGCAAGCAGCGGTGATGACATAGATGATACAGCCGGTACAAAAGCAAAAACCGAACGAGGTTCGAAATGCCTATGCATTCCAAATCCGTTCGGTTTTTGTTTTTTATAAAAACATCCATGGCTGTTGCTTGATGTTTTTCCGCCAAATCTTGCGAAGGGCAACTCCTTTTTTAGAAGAAGAGACTTGGTTAGGGCACCTTCACACTCTGGTAGAGCCTTCTAAGCGATCCAGAGGGGTTCCGCTTTGCCAAACAGCTCCGAGAGTGACGAATCAAAAAATGAGATGGGCTACCAGAGCGATGATCGGCAAGGTGATGATGGTCCGCTCAAGAAAGATAATCACCAATTCATAAAACTTCACCGGTACCTTGGATCCAAGCAGCAGTCCCCCGACTTCGGACATATAAACCAACTGAGTGACAGAAAGTGCTGCAATCACAAACCGGGTAAGCTCACTTTCGATCGAGCTGCCGATAATCGCGGGCAGGAACATATCGGCAAAGCCGACCAATATCGTTTGCGAAGCCTCCGTTGCATTTGGTATCTGCATTACTTCCAATAATGGAATAAACGGAACACCAAGCCATTGGAAAAACGGTGTATATTCTGCAAGAATCAGGGCGACAAGACCGAATGCCATGACCACTGGTGCGACACCCATCCACATATCCAGCGTGTTTTGGGCACCCTGTTTGAAAAATTTCAACACGCTTGTTTCTTGCCCGCCACGGTCAACCGCCTGGCGGTATCCCCAGGTAAAGATGTTCTGTCCTTCTGGAATCCCTTCGTCTTTCACTTGGTCGCTATTGTCCACATACGTATCCGCTTTGCGTGAAAGCGGCGGAATCCTGGGCATAATCAGGGCTGCCACAAACCCTGCCAACAGTACAGTGGCATAGAAAGGAAGGAACATGTCCATCAGACCCACTTCGGATATCACTACAAGAGTAAAGGTAATGGAGACAATCGAGAAAGTTGTCCCGATAACTGCAGCTTCCCTTTTGGTATAGTACCCTTCTTCATATTGCTTGCTCGTGAGCAAAACACCGATTGTCCCGTCTCCGAGCCAGGAGGCAAGCGAGTCGATGGATGCCCGGCCGGGAAGTTTGAACAAAGGGCGCATTACTTTGGAAAGAAGCGTACCGAATAGTTCCAGCAGTCCATAATTCAATAAAAGCGGCAAGAACAAGCCGGCAAATAAAAATACGCTAAATAATACATGCAGCAAGTCCCCGAGAATAAAAGCGCCGGTGTCAGCCGAATATATTGCTTCATGGCCTAATTCGAAATAAACCATAATGGCAAATACCATTGCGGCAATCCGGGTTATCAGCCAAAACCAGCTGACATGGAAAAGCTGCTGGAAAAAGGGATAACGATCCAGCACTTGCTTTCCGGCTAGCTTCACTATCAGACTTGCAATCGCTGTAATGGCAATGATAACCGTCATGATGGCGGAAAGCTGATCAGCCAATAAATCCTGGAGCCAGTTGGACAGGATGGCAATCGGTATCGTCACCTCTCCATCGACAGCGATAGGAGTCATAAAAAGGAATATACCAATCAATGAAGGAATGATAAATTTAAGATGGTCAGCCAGTGTGTACTTTTTGTTTTCCATAAGGTCCTCCCTTGAAGAGATGACAACATATCTCTTCAATAAAAAATAATGATAAGTAAGTATAAAAATACAGCAATATTCATTTTAATGCATAAACATGAATTAGCCAACCGTTTTGTGCAAATTTTTCATATGCAACTTTTTACATTATCCGATATATTCACTCAAAACACGGTCGACTGATGGTCCGTACACTTCCCCGAACATATTCAGATGAACCAATAAATAATAAAGCTGGTATAAAGGTTTTACATCGGAGTAATAGTCCGGTATAGGATATGCTTCCCGATAAGCTTTGTAAAAATCATCCGGGAACCCTCCGAATACTTCGGTAAAAGCGAGTTCAAACAGTCGGTCGCCATAAAGTACAGAAGGATCGACTAAAAAAGGCTCGCCATCAGGACCCGGCAGCCAATTCCCACCCCATAAGTCACCATGCAGCAGGGACGGGGGAACGGATGCAGGAATCCAGTCATCCAGCCTGTCGAGAAGGACGGCCATCCGCTTTCGGCGTTTTTCCGGCATATTGCCTTGCGAGACAGCGGTATGCAACTGTGATTCAAGGCGCTGTTCACGGTAGTAAGTGAGCCAGCTGTCAAACAATCCATTGGGCTGTGGAAGCGTCCCGATAAACGTGTCTTCGCAAAAGCCATGCTGGCTGTTTTGGTGCTGGTGCATTTCCGCAACCTTTCTGCCAAGCTGTTCTGTCGTAGTGCTGGCAGGAATTCCTTCAATCCAGTCGATCACAAGCAGACCGGTCTTCCCGTTTTCGGGTTCATCGTAATCAAGCACCTCCGGCACAGCTACAGTTCTCGTTTCTGCAATGGAACGAAGGCCCTTTGCTTCAACGCGGAAAAAGTGAGGGGGGATATTGTTGTTCCCTTTAATAAAGTACTCCCGTTCCTGTGTGCGTACATAGTATGCCTGGTTGATATCACCTCCGCCTACCTGACGTATTGTGTTTACGGATGAAAAGTCACCGATCGCAGTCAACTTTTCTCTAATCAGTTGTTCCACATAAATCTCCTTTCCAATTCAATGCAGGGAAAACGGTTTATGCTAATTTATATCCTAAATAAACCGTTGTATAACCTCGGATTTATTTCATGTGAAGATTGCGGAATTCCCGGGGTGTCATGCCTTCATAAAGCTTGAACTGGGAAGAAAAGTAGCTTTGGTTGCAGAATTTGAACAGCAGGGCAATTTCCGAGATGGAACTCGTGGTATGGAGCAAGTAATACTTTGCCTCCGTAATCCGTTTCTTATTGATGTATTTAACGATAGAAATGCCGACTTCTTTTTTGAAAAGATGGGACAAATAGCTTGGATGGACAAAGCAGAATTTACTGATAGAATCCAAGTTTAAATCCTGAAGAATGTGGTATTGGATATACGTAATAGCCCGATTTACCACTTTCCCATATGGAAGTTTTTTTTCTGTGTTGACGGTTTGGACGAAATGGGACAGCATTACATATTCCATCTGGTCGAGTGCTTGTAAATTATCCAGGCGTTCTATTTCCAGTATATAGGCATCGCTGAGCGTGAAAGCTGTCTCCGGATCAACTCCACCGTTGATGATCGCCCTGGTTAACAGCGTACAGGAGCAAATCAGTGAGTTTTTCATGGAACGATGCGGGGTGTGGGCAAGCTTAGGGCGTCTATCCTTATTGATGCTTTGCATGATGTGGGTGGCTTTTTCGATGTCTCCCCGGGCTACTGCTGCAAGCAGCTGACTTTCCAGCAGAAAGGAAGGGTGATAGTACTCATTGTTCCTGTTTTCCAGTTTCATTGTCAGGTAACTGGTAACCACCGGGATCTGGGTCGAATGATCCATGGCCTTCTCTCCATTTCTATCTAAAAATTTAATAACAATCTAAAAAATTTAGTATTCATTGAAAGCGCTATCGTTATACAATTAATTATAGTTAAATATATATAAATAACAAGGAGGTCAATCAACATGAAAAAATGGCTGTCATTTTTATTTGCTATTGCACTAATGGCGCTTGTGCTGGCTGCATGCGGGGGAGACGAAGAATCCAGCCAGGAAAGCGGAGAGGAAACGTCCGGTGAAACCGGAGGTTCCGATAGCGAATCAAGCGGGGAAGTAACCACCGTCACATTTGCTGCACAAAGTGATGATACACCTGCAACCAAGGCTGCAATTGAAGAATTTAACAATAGTCAGGATCAATATAAAGTGGAATGGACACAGATGACCAACGACTCTGCACAAATGCATGATCAATTACTTACTTCTTTATCCAGCGAAGCGGGAGAATATGATGTTCTGTCTCTCGATGTGGTCTGGGCTGGAGAATTCGCCGGGGCTGGATACTTGGAGCCGATCGATATGATGATGGATGATGCAGGTTTGAATATCGATGACTTCAATGCCGGATCGATGACATCCGGAAACTACAAAGGGAAACAATATACCCTTCCATACTTCCCGGATGTGGGTCTGTTGTTCTTCCGCAATGATATTGTCTCGGATGAAGATGCAGAAAAGTTGATTTCCGGCGACTATACCTATGAAGAACTTGGAGAAATGGCCGGGCGTTATGCCTCGGAAAATGACATCAGTAACGGGTTTGTTTATCAATCCAAGCAATATGAAGGCCTGACAGTGAATGCCAACAAATTTACCAACCAATTCGAAGATGTGGAATCAGGCTTGCAAACGATGTATGATTTCACTACTGCTGATTGGACACCCGACGATATCTTGAATTATGCAGAAGGAGAGGCATCCACTGCCTTTGAAAACGGGAATGCCGTTTTTGAGCGGAACTGGCCGTATATCTATGGCCGGCTTAAAAATCCGGAAGAAAGCGGGGCGACAGTCGACGTAGAGAATGTGGAAGCAGCACCGCTTCCGAATGGCGGGTCTGTCGGCGGCTGGCTGTTGGGAATCAACGCGAACTCCGATGTGAAAGAGGGCGCCTGGGAGTTCATTCAATTCTTGTCAGGCCCGGAAGGACAGAAAATTCTTTCTACAGAAGGAAGCTATCTGCCAGGATACAATCCATTGCTTGAAGACCAGGAAGTGCTTGATTCCAATGAACTGCTGACGATGGAAGGATTCCAAAATGCGCTTCAAAGCACCATTGCCCGTCCGGTATCAGCAGATTACTCGGAAATCTCAAACGAAATCCAGGTTGCTGTCCATAAATACTTGAGCTCCGGGGAAGGCCTGGACGATGCAGTCCAAACGATCGAGGATGCCACCAGCGAAGAAGAATAAGGAGCAGAAAAATACAGGTGGAATAAAAGGGCTCTTTCACAAGGGCCCTTTTCCACTTTCATTGTTATGAAAAGGAAGAACCGCATTATATCAAGAGTCGGGAGGGACATAGCCTTATGAGAAAAATGGGTTTTCGTGAATTTTTATTTATTGTTCCTATTCTGTTGCTAATCGGCATCTTTTCCCTGTGGCCGGTTCTTCAGTCCTTTACGTACAGCTTCTTCGACTTTCAGTTGAATGACCGTACAAAATCAGGACTTTACCTTAATGAACGGTTTAATGTCGATTTATACAAGGAAACATCCTTGTATGTCGATCGCTTTATCTCCCAGGACATGGAGACAATTACAGGTGAAGAAGACAAAGCCAATGCCGAGGAAGTTATCGACCAATTGAACAGCCTGGATGAGGAATTCGATAATGAAGAAGGAGTCATCACGATCAGCAGTGAGCAAAAGAAACAGATAGAAGCTGCTTATGAAAATGCCGATTCGACGGTCCAGACATTGGCTGATAACTATGAATTACAGCAAGAAGAAAACCTGCCGCTGCTAGTGGAAGATATCAAAAACAGTTTGATAGAGTCCAATTTCATTGGCTTCCAAGGTTATAAAAAGGCATTACAGGATCATTTTGTGCTTGATGCACTTAAGCATACTCTTGTATTTACGTTTGCCAGTGTCGCATTGGAGTTGGTTCTCGGCCTCGGCATGGCCATGGTCATGAACCAGGGGATTCGTGGAAAAGGGTTTATCCGGACTACCTCTTTGATTCCTTGGGCGATTCCTACCGCGGTGGCTGCCTTGATGTGGAGCTATCTGTACGATGGCAGTGCGGGTGTCGTGGCCGAAATTTTTTCCAATATTGGGCTGCTGGATGAACCGACCGATTTAATGCAGACAGGAGCAGGGGCAATGACCGCGGCAATCCTGGCTGACGTATGGAAAACCACTCCTTATATGGCCATTTTGCTGTTGGCCGGCCTGCAAAATATTCCAGGCTCCTTATATGAAGCCTCGTCGATTGACGGAGCGGGCAGAGTCCAGAATTTCTTCCGTATCACCTTGCCGTTATTGAAGCCATCGATTCTCGTCGCTTTATTGTTCCGGACACTGGATGCATTCCGGATTTTCGATTTGATTTACGTGTTGACCGGAGGCGGTCCGGGAGGCTCGACCGAAACCTTGTCGGTTTACTCGTATAAAGTGATGTTCGGCCAGACGAATTTTGGATACGGATCTGTCGTCGTCATGATCATGTTTGTGTGCGTCGCGATCATTTCCACTATTTATGTCAAATTCCTTGGAACGAACATCATGGATAGAAATTAAGGAGGGAAGCATGATGGCAAATAATGCAGGTGCAGAGAAAAAAGGCTTTGGCTGGCCGTTTTGGATAATGCTTATTTTTTACTTAGTAATCATCGTTTTCCCGTTTATCTGGATTTTGATCACTTCCTTTAAACAGACAGGCGAGATTTACGGCAACAATCCGTTTTCCATCATCCCGGAAAATCCGACGATGCAGCACTATGCTGATGTAATCATGGAAAAAGGGATTTTGCGGGCGATCGGCAACAGTCTGATTGTATCGGGTGTGACGACTGTCTACATCGTGATAGTGGCGACCTTTGCCGCCTATGCGATATCCCGCTTTGATTTTCGCGGAAAAAATATACTTTTAGGCATTGTATTGGCTGTTTCTATGTTTCCGCAAATGATCGTAATCGGACCTATTTATAATTTGTTTATCGATTTGGGTTGGACGAATAGTTACTGGATCACGCTTCCGTATTCATCGATCACTTTGCCGATGGCTGTCTGGATACTGGTCACTCACTTCAACCAAATCCCGCTGGCATTGGAGGAGTCTGCCCGGATCGATGGTGCATCGGCTTTCCAGACGCTCTATAAAATCGTGTTTCCGTTGGCGGCACCCGGTGTATTCACGGTTGCGATCATCACGTTCATCACGGCATGGAATGAATTTGTGCTGGCAATCACGATCAATTCCAATTCCGAATACCATACGGTTCCTGTCGCTATTTCCTTTTTGCGCACCCAATTCGAGATTCTTTGGGGACAGGTTGCTGCAGCTACGATACTCGTGACTATTCCGACACTGGTGATTGTATTGCTATTCCAGCGACAGATTGTCAATGGACTCACGCAAGGCGGGGTCAAAGAATGACATCACTCCCTGCTCAAGTAGGAGATTTGTAACCACAGACGAATTATTATATGGTAATCAAAACAAACACTATTATTGCATAGGAGGTTGAGGCACATGACTTGGAAAATATATAGCCACTCCTTGCGTGATACCGATCTTTTAAACGAAGAAAGCCTGTTCTTTTTGGGAAATGGCTATCTCGGTGTGAGAGGGAGTTTTGAAGAAGGCTACGGTCCTTCATTTGAGTCCATTCGCGGAACATATTTAAATGCTTTTCATGATACCATCAATATTTCGTATGGAGAGAAGCTTTACGGTTTTCCCGCGACCCAGCAAAAAATGCTCAATGTCATCGATGCTCAGACCATCGATATATACATTGGGGACGACAAAGAAAAGTTCGCCATCACAGAAGGGGAAATCCTTGATTATACGCGGACCCTTCACATGGACAAAGGATATACGGAAAGAAGCATCCACTGGCTGTCCCCTAGCGGCAAGGAAGTGAAGCTCACTTTTCAGCGCATGGTATCCTTTATCCATCGCGAGTTATTTATTAGCAAAGTAATTATCGACCCGATCAATTTCAATGACAAAGTCACCGTAATGTCTACGGTGGACGGGGATATTTCCAATTACATCAGCATGGATGACCCGCGCCTCGCTGCCGGCCATTCCAAGAGCCTGGCTGTAAAGGATATAGAGGTTCATAATGATACGGGGTATATCATGTGCGAAACGGAAACTTCCGGGTTGCAAGTCGGCTGCCACACGAGCCATTACCTTCCGAACAATAACGATATTGAGCCGGACATTGAACAGGATGAACAAAAGATATACTTTTCGTACACATTTGATAAAAAGAAGACAGATGCAGTGGAGATCATTAAGCAAAATATCTATGTCGATACGTTGAGGCATGGAGATGATTTGAAAGACCGGGCGAAAAGCATTTACTATCGTCTGCGGGATGTCGAATTCGAAACCCTCCTCCGGTCACAGGAAGACTATTTAAAGCTTTTCTGGGAGCGAAGCGATGTAGAGATTCAAGGCGAAGCGAAGCTGCAGGAAGGCATCCGTTTTAACTTGTACCATCTGCTGCAATCGTCAGGACGAGATAAATTCAGTAACATTTCCGCCAAGGGACTGTCCGGAGAAGGTTATGAAGGCCATTATTTCTGGGATACGGAAATCTATTTATTTCCTGTCTTTCTGATGACCAATCCAGAATTGGCCAAGCAGCTGCTCATCTACCGTTACTCGATCCTTGAACAGGCAAGGCAATGGGCACGGACACTTGGACATAGGCAGGGAGCTTTGTTTCCGTGGCGGACGATAACAGGCGAGGAATGCTCTTCCTATTTTCCGTCGGGGTCTGCCCAGTATCATATCAGCGCGGATATAGCTTATAGTTATATCCAGTATTATTTTGCCACCCATGACGAGCAGTTCATGCTTGATTATGGAGCAGAGTTATTGATTGAAACGGCAAGATTATGGATGGATACCGGACACTTCAGACGAGATGGAAGTTTTGCGATTGACGAGGTGACGGGTCCAGACGAATATACATGTCTGGTGAACAATAACTATTATACCAATGTAATGGCCAAGCATAATCTGCTGTGGGCAGCCAAGATTGTGGAACGTTTGCCTAAATGGGATGAACGGATAGCGGAACAGTTATTTGATCAGATTGGTTTTGAGGAAAAGGAAATCGAAGCTTGGAAGCGGGCGGCGGAGAATATGTATCTGCCTTATGATCCTGAGTTGGATATCAATCCCCAGGATGATTCGTTTCTTCATAAAAAGAGGTGGGACCTCTCGGAGACACCTGATGAAGAAAAACCGCTGCTGCTTCATTATCATCCGTTGACCTTGTATAGATACCAAGTATGCAAACAAGCAGATACGATTTTGGCACACTTTTTATTGGAGGATGAACAGCAGTATAGCACATTGGAGAACACGTATGATTACTATGAAAAAATCACTACCCATGATTCGTCGCTGTCGTCATGTGTGTTCAGTATCATGGCGTCCAAGCTGGGATATATGAAAAAGGCATATGATTATTTCATTGAAACGGCCCGGCTTGATTTGGATAATACCAAAGGCAATACGAAGGATGGATTGCATATGGCCAACATGGGCGGTACGTGGATGGCGATCGTCTTCGGTTTTGCTGGTTTGCGCATCAAAGAAGACGGACTGCATATGGCTCCGCAGCTGCCGGATGAATGGGATAGCTACTCCTTCCACGTACAATACAACCATCAAGTCATCAAAGTGGACAGAGAAGTGAACAAACTAGTCCTCCACTTGCTCGAAGGACCAGATCTACCGATATGTGTAAATGGTGAAAAATACACCCTAAGAGCCGAAAAAGACCTAGTCATCAATCCGGAAACAAAAGCGGAAGCGACCGAATAGCGACGAAAAAAGTGCGCCCCCGCAACGGGGGTGGTTCAGCGTTGCCGCGCAAAGCGGCGGTATTAGTCGAACTTCCGGTTTTCCGCAGGAGATAAAGGAAACACGGAGCGTAAGCGACGATGTTGACTTATCGTACGGAGGCGAGGGAAGTTTTACGAGTCGCTGGGAGCTGGAGCTGGATGAAACAAAAGCGGAAGCGACCGAATAGCGACGAAAAAAGTGCGCCCCCGCAACGGGGGTGGTTCGGCGTTGCCGCGCAAAGCGGCGGTGTTAGTCTGCTCTATAACGTTCTGCTAACAAAGTGAACGGACAAAGTGAAACAAAATTGCTGGATATATTTTTATGTAGTCCGCAGCCCGAATACACTACGCTTTCCGCAGCGTCGGATTTCAGCAAGCTTTTGGTCAACAGTGAAGGGAAATCCTCTATCTTTCACTTTTATCTAGTTAAGTTCCAAGAGAATGCTAGATTTATATCTCCTAAATAGAGGGAAAAGAAAAGCAGAACCGCTCGGGCTAAGGCAAGAGCGGTTCTGCTTTATGGGTAAAAAGAGGGGAGCACACGACGTACAGTGAACCAGGTTCTTATTTCTGCTTTTTCTTCTTTTTTGGTCCCTTACTATCTTTTAATTCAATATTGTATTCAAACGGCACGGAATCAATACTTCCCTGTGGAGCGGCATACCAGGTAGTCATATAATTTGTTCCTTTTTTAAATAAATTACGCAAATTCAAAGCGTCGGCTTCCGTTATATTAAATGGATCCACATGATAGACTTTGAACTTGCCATGTTTATCTTCATTGACGAAAGTAACTGAATAATTGACGTATTGTTCAAGCAGCTCCTCTTTTGATTGTAATCCATCCATCGAGGACCCATCATACACCAAATCGATTTCTGGAATGGCGATATTATCGACAAACCAACCGGAATCAGTCGTTCCCCAGTCCGTCAAATAACGGAAAGATATATATACTTTTTGCCCAGCATAATCAGATAAATCAAACGTTTCTTGTTGCTAGTCATCAACATAACCGGTGAATCCAGGTACATTCTCTTTGATCTTCGGATAACCTTCCTCGACTACATCTGATCTAGTATGTTCATTTTCGAGACTGGTCCATGATTTCCCTTCGTCCGTTGAAACTTGGACAACACCGAAATCCCATTGTTCTTCGATATCAATGTAATGGTCGAATTGAAGGGAAGCTTCCGAAACATCCGATAAATCCGCTTCAAAGATCAGACTATTGTCTGCTTCATCTCCATCATTTCCCCAATAAACCTGGTTGCTGGAACCCAGCGGATTTGTGACAGTCTGCCAAAGGCTTGGCAGGAAGTCAACGCCGTCAAAGGTAATGTTTTCGATTTTTCCTTCAAAATCCAGCAGCTTGTAATCGGCCCCCCATGCAGGAACGCCATCTTTTTCGTACAAGGAAGCTTCTTCAAAGTTAACCGTATTTCCTCTAGTTTCACCGTCTTCTACCGGTATTTCGCGTAAGTCGATTGAATCAAAACCATAAATGCCTTTTTTGCCTTTCACTTTCTGGTTTTCATCGATCAACAAGGCAGTGACGAACTTTTCGAAGACGCTTTGGAAATCCTCTTTGATACCGAAGTCCTTGTACGCCTGGTTATAGCTTTCAATGCCATGCAGCGGACTGGTAGCAACATCACGTATGAATTCCTGTCCGAATTGCTCGTAATTGTACAAAGTGAACAAATAGACAAGGCCATAATCAGCAATCGTTTCCGGACCTGTATCGGCTCCGACATGTTCATCCCAATTCACCAGGGAATTTTCCGGATGATCGAGCAGGAAGTTGATGGAACCATAATCGTGCCCATACCCCCCTAGATATTCAGAGAATGTCGACATTCCTTCATTAAGCCAAGTAGTTTCTGTACTGTCGTTATCATTGTGGATCAAATGCTGGAATTCGTGCATTGTAGTGGCGAAGAAAGTACTTTCCAGGCGTTCTTCCCAGTTATTTGCATCTATTGTAACAATGTTTCGGTCGATATAGCTCTCCAATGTACTCCAGAAAAAACCAGCGACAAAGAACGGGTAATCCGGATCATGGTAGTTATCGTCTTTGATGTTATCAACCAGCATGATTGTTTTGTCATTGCCATCTTCCGACTGGTAGTATCCTTCTGGAAGCCCAACCAAATCCGGAAGCGGAGAATTGCTTCCGTCGAGAGAATCAGGAGTTCCAAAGAATGCAGTTGTTTTCGGGAAAATATTTTCGTCAAACTCATCAGCAAGCTTGTCTACCTGTTCCTGAGTTACGACCTGTGGATCTCTAGGATCCCCCTCCGGGAAACTAAGATCCTCTGCCACCCAAATTTCCACGTTGTCGCCTACGCTGCGCAAGGTGAATTCTTTAAAGCTCAAGTCGCGATCGAGAAACAGTTTGGTTCCGCCATCATATGTGAATCCTTCATCGGTTGTTGTACTGCTTGCCGTCTCGGCTTCGTTGAAATTCACTTTTGCTGCTGATTGTTTAATCAGCTTTCTTGCTTCTTTTTGAAACTCCTCATCTTTCGACTTCTCGTTCAACTCTGCACTGATGTCCAACTCGTCCCCATACCGCTCGATGTTCCATCTTTCCGTGCTTTCTGCTGCCGCTGTCTGGTTGGAAGCAACAGGTGCAAACAAAGAAAAAGATAATACACTAGTAGAAATGATTGCGGTTAGTTTTTTCTTCAAATAACATTCCCTCCCCGAAATATAGATCAATAGGTGTGCTCCGCCATTTATCATTATAGTTATTTTTTCGCAATATTTGGAATAGTTATTTGGTAGCATTTCTACGACAGCATCCGCTGCCCGACTAGGCTTATGGACTTCTTTAACGGCTCATTCGATAGCCGACGACAAGCTTTGTGAAAAGGTGCTCGTTTTTTCTGCTCCCGATACGGGTATCTATTACTAATAATCAGGCACGGCCTTGGATAAGAGTGTGCATAGTGGATGGTGGTTTTAGTGAAATACAATACACTGTACCGAATATACAGCATCGTTTTCATGACAATGAAATTTCTCCTGCAAATTTACAGCTTCCAGTTCATACACCGTGTCTGGGACAAGGAAACCAATAAAAAATGGGAACGGATGCTGGCCGGGCAAGCCAGAGAGTATCGCAAAAATGCTTTGGAACTCGGTGGCTTGATGATAAAATTCGGTCAATTTTTAAGTACGCGAAGGGATTTACTGCCAGCTGCCTTTATAAAAGAGTTAGAAGGACTGACGGACAAAGTCAAATCGGTTCCGTTTAAGTATTCCCGGCAAACACTCGAGGAAGAGTGGGAGACAAATCTGGAAACACATCTTGCCGATTTCGACCGCTATCCAGTTGCGTCCGCGTCTATTGGAGAAGTGTACAAGGCAAAGCTGCATAACGGGGCGCCTGTTGCAGTGAAGGTAAGAAGACACCGTGTCGAAGAAGTTTTTCACAAGGACTTCCGGGCGCTGCGTATCGTGTTTTGGCTATTATCCCGGTTCACGATTTATGGAAAAAAAGCAGATTTGCAGAAGTTATATAAGGAAATTGTCTCGGTGATGAGTCAGGAGCTGGACTTTGAACAGGAATTGCAATATGCCAACTATTTCAAAAAGCGGTTCAAAGAAAATGAGAATATCCACATTCCGGAATACTATGATGAGTTGTGTACAGACAGGGTACTGGTAATGGAATGGGTCGATGGGGAAAGAATCGATAATCTTTCTTTTATGCAAGAACACGGCATCGATCGAAAACAAATAGCCAAGGCGTTATTTGATTTTTACATCGATCAATTCATCAATCCCGGGGTCTTCCATGCGGACCCCCATGTCGGGAACCTTCTTATTCAACAAGACGGAACGATCGCCGTTCTTGACTTCGGCATGGCAGGGGAAATCCGGAAAGAAGATACAAAGCAGTTGCGGAGTGTTGTGCAAGGAGTCATCCTGGATGATTATGACCGTGTGATACATGCGCTGCTTGAAATGGATTTCCTTCTGGAAAACTATGATACAGAAAAAATAAAAAAACTATTGAAGAAAACACTCGATATCTATCAGGAGCAAGCAGGACAGCGGATGCAGGGTGAATTGCTGGAACAGGTCATGGAGGATCTTCAAGTGTTTGTGAAAGAACAACCGATCCAGCTTCCGGCCGATTATGCATTCCTGGGCAGGGCGGCATCTATCTTGCTTGGTGTACTGTTATCGATTTATCCGGAAGTAGACATGGTGAAATGGGCACGTCCTGTCGTGAAACAGTGGGCCTCCGGTGAGAATGGCAAAGGATCCATTTATACAGAGGTGTTTAAAGAATCGGCCCGTCCGCTGCTGTCGCTGCCACGAGAACTGATTGACTGGATGAACGATGGGGAAAGGGATCGTGAATGGGCAAAAAACAAACAGCGCTATAAATTCATGCATCAATACTACTTATTTTACGCAGCCATCTGTTTTTTCTTATTAACTGTCGCTGCTGCCGTGTTTTCCGCTGGTTGGTTCATAGACTCCCGCGAACTCATAAAGGGTGGCGCGTTTGCGAGTGGAATGTTTCTCATTTTGTTGGGTGCACTGGCAAGGAAGCACCACAAGATGATTCACTCTTTAAAACATAAAAGGAGGTTTTGGTAAATGAGTGATTTGCTGAAAAGAGGATTTCTGCTTGGATTGGGAGCTGCAGTACTTGGAAAGGAAAGCTTGAAAAAGAAGTTGGACGAAATGGTGGCGAACGATGAATTGACAGTGAAACAAGCGAGAGAAATGCTGCGGAAATTCACCGAAAGAGGAGAGTCGAAAGCGGCGGAATGGAGTGAACAGCAGACTGATCAAAAAAATAAAATCATTGATGAACTGGGAATCGCTACGAAAGAGGAACTGCAAGAATTGGAGATAAGACTTCAAAAACTGGAAAACTTTCATTACAAAGAAAACGAGTGATAGTCTTGCCGGCTTTCCCGTTAAACTTTCAAGCTTCAAACGGGAAAGCCATCATGGTCGATAAGACGAGCAGACGCCAATCAGCTTTGCTGCTGGCGGAGCATTTCCACTGCCTGCTTCAAATGCGATTTTGTAATGACGCCTTTGTCTTTGAACAAGCCTAGTTTCATTGCCCTTATGCTCATTTCCGGCTTAATGCCGGTAAGAATTGGCGAAATTCCAAGCAGCTTTAATAAATCCAGCAGCTTATATAAATAACTGACAAATAAATCGTTTACCGTAACAACGCCGGAAAGGTCGATAACCAACCAGTCAATCGCCAGCTTGCTGGCTTTTTGGGTGGTTTCCTCGAGAAGGATTTCCGCCCGTTTTTCATCTATTTCCCCGATCACCGGCAGTATGGCTACCTGATCCATAATCGGGACGATCGGCGTTGATGCTTTCAAATACTTTTCTTCAAAACTGCTTAATTTTCGTTCATCTTCTTCCTTCAGGGTAATGCTTACCCCATGGATGATATGATTATACAACTGATCGATTCTTGTCATCGTTTCCAAAGCTTCGTGATATTGATTCTCGGCAGCTATTTCTTCTATGAATGACCAGAGGACACGCTTATGTACACTCAATTTGGCCAGCGAGTCGGATAAACTGTTTTTCCGTTCGACCAGCAATTGGCCGGTTTTCTGCCCCCATTTAACAGCTTCTTGATTGGAAACTTCATTATCAGGCAGCAAGTCGGCAATCGTCGTGATCAAGTCATGCAAAAATTGATAGGACAACTCGTGGTCGATTTCTGTATGGTCCTGGAAAGTTTCCGGAAAACTTTCAAACAACTTTTGGAGCAGTGAATCGGACAGCTGCTGGACGTTTTCCTGCAGTTGCTTTTGAAAGTAAGCGAGCTGTTGGATTTGTTCCAATTCTTCACCTCCCCTTGTAAGTTTGCTTGAATACATTATAACTGGTATGTCTTGTTTATGCCATTGGGAACTCTTCTTCTGACGGAGGTTGGCATGCGGGACCTTCATGACGGTGTAACGTAAGTACCTTAAAGGAAAGAAAAGGTGGATAGGATGAAAAAAGCTTGGATTGTATTGCTTTTATTATTGAATGGTTGCCAAATCAGGACACTGAACCCGCACAGCCAGGTCGCTGGAGACCAGGCCATGTTAATTTATTTGAGCTTTGCCATCATGATTGTCGTGATGGCGGTAGTGTTTGTACTTTTGATTCGATTCGCCTGGAAATACAAACAGACTGCGAAAAACAAAGATGACGTCCCGGAGGAAATTAATAGTAATAAACGGCTTGAAATCATGTGGACACTGTTCCCGGTTCTGCTGTTGGCCATCCTTGCAGTTCCGACGGTTGTCGTCACCTACCATGTTTCACCTGAATCGAGAAACGGAACAGACAATGCAGCCGCCAATGAGGCGGCAATTCATATTCAGGTGACAGCGGAACGCTATGATTGGACATTCACCTATGAAAATGGCAAACAGTCGAATCGATTGGTTTTACCAGTCGGTGAACAAGCTATCCTCCATCTGCAATCGGAGGATGTCATTCATTCCTTTTGGGTACCGGAACTTGGCGGCAAGCAGGATGTCATACCTGGAAAAGAAATTTTGTTTGAAGTGACCCCGGATAAAACCGGAACGTTCCTGGGAAAATGCGCAGAATTTTGTGGCGTGAACCATGCCCTGATGAGGTTCGACACCGATGTATTGCAAGAAAAAGCTTACCGTAACTGGCTGCAGGAAGAATGAGAGAATTCATTTAATAAAGGGTGGAAAACATGACATTGCCTATTTGGGACAACGTATTATACATGCCTGGAGATGTAATAGCTGCCTGGATCATGATGTTGTTGGTGGGGCCGATACTCTTGCTATGGTTGAGTAAAACAAAGAAATGGCCGTTGGTTTGGGAGTATATGCGGACGACGAATCACCGGAAAATCGGCTCCATGTACGTGTTGTTCGGTTTTCTGTTTTTTCTGCGGGGTGGGATCGACGCTTTGTTGATGCGTACTCAATTGGCGGTCCCGGAAAACAACTTCTGGGTGTTTCAAGGAGACAAATACAATGAAGTTTTTTCGACGCATGGAACCATGATGATTTTTTTCGCAGCGATGCCGCTGCTGATCGGGTTGATGAATATCGCGGTTCCTTTGCAAATCGGCGCCAGGGATATGGCGTTTCCATTTCTGAATGCAGTGAGCTTTTGGATGTTCTTGGCCGGAGGCATGCTGTTCAATATGGCCTTTTTCCTGGACAGTTCCCCAAATGCGGGCTGGACTGCCTACACTCCTTTATCCACCGATACATATACACAGACAGAAGGCAATGACTACTATTTATTTGCTCTGCAGGTTTCCGGGCTGGGGACTACGTTGACGGCTGTCAATATGATCGTCACGATTTTGCGACATCGCGCCCCCGGAATGAAATGGAACCGGATGCCGTTGTTTCCTTGGGCCACGCTCGTCACGTCCCTTTTGATTCTGGTCGCTTTCCCGGTATTGACGATTGCCTTGTTTTTATTGATGTTTGAAAGGTTGTTTGATACCTCCTTTTTCTCAGGTGAAGCAGGTAATCCAGTATATTGGCAGCATTTGTTTTGGATTTTCGGCCATCCAGAGGTGTACATTTTGGCTTTGCCGGCATTCGGCATCTTTTCTGATGTCATTTCAACTTTTTCACGAAAAAAGGTGTTCGGTTATACTGCGATGGTGCTGTCGCTTTGCCTGATTGGTTTTCTTGGATTTATGGTTTGGGCGCACCATATGTTCACCGTAGGTCTTGGACCGATGGCAAATACCTTTTTTGCGATCACTACCATGTTGATAGCCATTCCCACCGGTATCAAAGTGTTCAACTGGTTGTTTACCATGAGGAATGGCGTGGTCCGTTTTACTGTGCCCATGCTGTTTGCACTCGCTTTTATTCCAACTTTTGTGATGGGCGGAGTCACCGGAGTGATGCTGTCCGTCGCGGCAGCGGACATGCAGTTTCACGATACACACTTTGTCGTCGCCCACTTTCACTATACGATTATCGGCTCCACGATACTGGGGGTTTTTGCAGGAATTTATTACTGGTATCCAAAAATAACGGGCAAATTGTTGGACCGTCGTCTCGGCATCTGGCATTTGGGTTTATTCATCACTGGTTTTCATTTAACGTTTTTCCTCATGCACATCACTGGGTTGAATGGAATGCCAAGACGGACGTACACCTATCAGTGGGGCGAGAACTTATTTGCATTTAACTTTATCAGCACGATCGGGGCATTTCTTATGGGGGCGGGAATGGCTGTGTTCATCTGGAACATTATCCGCACTCGGCAATCAGGGGACCATGCAGGGGCGGATCCATGGCAAGGGCGGACGCTGGAATGGCTTGTTTCTTCTCCGGCTCCGGAACACCCATTTACAAAGCAGCCGGTCGTAGATCAGCGGGATGCGTTTTGGTATGCCAAGCAAGCAGGAAGGCGGATGGCTGCCGGAACAGATAGCCGGCCTGCTCCAATTGCGGGCAAAACCATCCAGCCGCTATGCATAGGTGCGATACTCTGGCTGTTATCGCTTTCCATGATTTATCAATGGTGGATACTGGCAGTCTTGAGCGGCGTTCTGGTGTTGGTGATGTTCTTGCTGCGGACGTGGCGTGATGAACGGATAAATACAATCGGAAAGGAGGGGACTGCCGATGAGTAAACAGGCGCAAGCGTTGTTTTTGGATAAAAGGATGGGATTTTTCATTTATCTATTCGTTGAAGGGATCATGTTTGCCGTTTTATTTGCCACGTATATCGTTTATACACCTTCACATCCCGGCCCCGATCCGCGGGATGTCTATTCTGTTCCATCGGTTTTGCTGGCATCGTTCTGCTTGTTCGCAAGCAGTGCAACCCTGCTTTTGGCCGAAAAGGGATTGAGCCGGAAGAGTATGCCTTTAGTCAGGGGGGGCATGGCGGCCACTTTTTTCCTCGGGGCCGGCTTTTTTCTTTTGGAAATCTACGAATATTTTCATTACGTGACGGAAGGATATACCTTTACTGTGAACAACTTTTTATCCTCCTTTTATATCCTGACCGGCCTGCATGCCGTCCATGTATTGTTCGGTTTATTATGGATGGTGGTGTTGACCCTGCACTCCTTTCGAACGCTGCCGTATGGACTTTATCAGGAAAAGCAGAAAATCTTTCAATATTATTGGCATTTCGTAGATGGAGTATGGTTGTTCATATTATTGATCGTATACCTACCATATATAGTGTAAGCGTATACAATATTGACAGTTCAATACTTTCTTGAATTTCTAGTAGACAGGCATAAAAGTCGCCAAATTTCAATAAAATTGCCTTTATTTTTTATAATTTTTTGAAAATAGCATTGAATATTTGGCATTTTAAAAGTAAAATAAACTGTAAACACTTAACGTTCAGGCACCTGTGGGGGGATGCCAACTTTTTCGAATGAGGAGGATAAACTCTGAATGATTGACTACACTGTATTTGTGAGCAATATAGAAAAGGAGTTAAAACGGGAACTCTGTAACGAAGAATTGGAATTCGTCCTATGGATGTATGGAAGGTATATAGAAGATCAACAGCAAATGAATTTTGTCATTTAAATAGATAGCCTGATAAAGCCTTGGAGCCTGTAGCTGCAAGGCTTTCTTGTTGTAAAGGAAATGATGAAATTAACTGTCTATGGATAATTATTGGCTGAAACAGCCGCATCCAGCTCCAGCGCCTACCCCCTCGAGGTCTTAAACCCATCCTCTGTGTGGCAAAAAACGCCACGAAATATGGAGGGGACATCATTTATTTTTCTCGGTGAAGAATTTTGCCGCTCCATACAAAAGGGCGAAGGCGATAAATGCTGCCATGACAAGATTCACATAATAGCTAGCCCCGTTGCCGAAATGGCTGAGCAGGGTATTGGCCGCAGGTTTTGCCAGATACAAGTAATTAGCTCCTGTCAACGGATTGATTAGCGTACCTACTACAAGCGCATAACCTGTCAGTAACAAAAATGACTGGAGCATCGATGCCAAAGTGATCCGTACAGGGGTGGAAAAAACCAGAAAAATTCCCGACCAGGAAATGGCAAGATGATGTAGGAAGAACTTCCAGAAACGGAAGTGTTCCGGCCCATAAGGTAAATCAGGCGTGATCAATGCCAGCATGGCTGGAACGACGGCAAGAAAATAAGTTAGCCTTATTAACGATTTATTCTGAAAGAGCAGCGCCAGCATCGCTATGATGGACGCTATGCCGCACAGGTGGAGTGGCATGTGATCCGGAAAGCGCCAAACTCCATGGTAAATGGCCCACCCCTGAAAAGAAAGCTCGCTGGAAAAAAGCATAAGGAATAACAGCCATCGTATGATGAGCCGGACAGAGTTTGTCTGCAATTGTTCACGTAGAAAAAACATGGCCAATACTCCGCAGGCATAGGCAGTCAGCATAAGCAAATGGCTGGTTGAAAATGGCTGAAACATATCAGTCGAAGACACATCGAACCACGCACCCATCCGTCATTCCTCCTTCTGCATCTAGCTCTCTACCAAACTAGCATAATATACCAGGGACATCCAAGGAAATTCCTGTTGAAAACTTGTTTTCCTCGCGTTATTGTATTAAGAAATGTTTTTTATTATGATAGGAAAGTATGTTTAAAAAACGCACATGAATCGGCGTAGAAAAAAACGGGCTGGAGTTTTTGGCCAGCTCATAAAACAAAAAAGATGGATACGGAAAGGAGTTGGACCATGAATTCCACAAGGGAAAGCTGGGCATCGAAACTCGGTTTCATGCTTGCAGCGATGGGTTCTGCTGTCGGACTGGGCAACATTTGGCGTTTCTCTTATGTAGCCGGCGAAAATGGCGGCGGAGCCTTTTTGATTTTGTATCTTGCGAGCATTGTCATTATCGGCATACCATTATTGCTCGCCGAAGTCAGTATCGGCCGCAAGGCAAAAAGTGACGTGGTCGGGTCTTACCGGACACTCGCTCCCCGAAAGCCATGGTATTTGGCAGGTTTTCTTGGAGTCTTTGGAGCGCTTTTGATTTTAGGGTTTTACAGTGTGGTGGCAGGCTGGTCCATGTATTATTTTTGGAATTATCTAACAGGTCAATTTTTTACGGTACCAGAGCAAGGTTATGGTGCAGCCTTCGAGATGTTCACCTCTTCCACTGCACAGCCTTTGTTGTGGCACGCCATTTTCATGGTGCTGACCATTGCGATTGTTTTGACGGGGATCAAAAAGGGCATCGAGCTTGCGAACAAAATTTTCATGCCGGCATTGGCTGTGTTATTGATCATCCTTGCCGGCTTCAGCTTGTCGTTGGATGGTGCGATGGAAGGGATGCGTTTTTTGTTTCAACCTGATTGGAGTGTACTCAGCGATCCATCTGTTTATATTGCCGCCCTCGGACAGGCGTTTTTCTCCCTTAGTTTAGGAGTCGGAGTCATGATGACATATGGAAGCTATCTTGGAGATCACCACAAGCTCCCGGGAGCAACTGTCGGTATCGGTTTGATGGATACCTTCTTCGCTGTTATCTCCGGGGTCGTCATCTTCCCGGCGGTATTTGCCTTTGGTATTGAACCAGACTCTGGTCCTGTGCTTGTGTTTATCACCCTCCCGGATATATTCAGCCAAATTCCATTTGGCGGGATTGTAGGAATCCTGTTTTTCTTGTCGTTGACCCTTGCTGCAGTCTCTTCATCTGTTTCTTTGCTGGAGGTGCCGGTAGCCTATCTGATGCGTTCCTTTAAATGGAGCCGTAAACTGGCCGCCATCATTACCGGGATAGTGATCTTTGTCTTGGGAATCGGCGCTTCCCTGGGAATGGGAGCTTGGTCAGGCTTCACGCCAATCGGTCAGCTTAACATCATGGATTCCATGGATTATGTAGCTTCCAACATTTTTCTTCCGATCGGCGGTCTGGTGATGGCGATGTTCATCGGATGGTATTTCAATAAAATGGACGCATTGACTGCCGCGGATTTGCAGCATGCTACGGTGGGCCATTGGTGGTATGTGATTGTAAAATACTTTGCACCTGTGATCATTTTGCTGATCTTCTTGAATGCCCTTGGTGTTTTGTAGGGAATGGTCATGGAAGGACGGGGGAAGTGAAGCGAAGCCTCCTTCCATGTTATACTTAGTTGGTTGAAGCAATAATAAAGAAGTAGCTATCGGCAGTTCGTTGATACGGCTAGTCTACTTGGGAAATAGAAGGAGGGATTCCATGGCAATTTCCAATCAGTCCGTTTTGACGAAAATGATGAGTGAATTGCAGGAAGCTCTGGCGAATAACGATCAAACTGCAGCTGTGAGAGAGCATGTCCGTGCGGTGCGTATGTTATGCGACTTAATGCTGGAAGAAGGCAATGCTGAAGCCGGACCGGAACAGGAATTGGCGAAAATGATGGGCGGTATGCACACTGGAAAGACTGGGTCATCAGGAATCCAATCTGCCGGAAAGCAAACGGCAGATCATGGAGAAGCAAACGGC
Source organism: Sediminibacillus terrae (assembly GCF_009602435.1). Classification (GTDB taxonomy): domain Bacteria; phylum Bacillota; class Bacilli; order Bacillales; family Amphibacillaceae; genus Sediminibacillus; species Sediminibacillus terrae. The sequence goes on along the minus strand of NZ_VZDQ01000024.1, from coordinate 179,006 downwards.
AATTCGATTTTTGACTTTTAACAGAGGTGAAAATAATGAAATTGTTTCTGATTTTTGGCGTTATCAATGGTTTTCTGGCAGTAGCCCTGGGAGCGTTCGGGACTCATGGGCTGGAAGGGAAGATTTCCGAAAAAGCTTTGTCCACATGGGAGAAGGCCGTAAATTATCAAATGTTCCATACAATGGCGTTGCTCGTTACCGGACTGCTGGCCAGCCGCTTTCAAGCGGCCAGTCTGTCCACGGCTGGATGGTTGTTCTTTGTGGGCATCGTCCTGTTCTCGGGAAGTTTATATGTTTACGCGACGACAAGCGTCAAGTTTTTTGCCATGGTCACTCCGTTGGGCGGGTTGGCTTTCCTGGCTGGCTGGATCGTCCTCGGATATGCTGCGATTAAATTAATATGATCGCCAAATAACTGATAAGCACAAGGATGAAAAAAGCCCTGGCCATTTGTTGAGCGAATGGAAGGGTATGTTGTTTTTTATGCTCGGCAAGTCCTTCAAAAATAAAGCTGAAAGCCAGGAAATAGAACGCTGCGATTATCATGAACAGGCTTGCTTTGACAAGTGCGATCACCCCTAGAATCAAGGCAAGTCCCATCATGAGCAGCTGCAATTGAAAGAATTTTTTATAGGGATGCTTCACTAGGCAAGGCCTCCTTTTTTCCGTGTGATTGAATATCGACAATACGTGTTGCTGGCTTTCGTCAGCAGAAGAAACCCTTGCATGCTAAAAACCTGCAAGGGTTTTATAGTGAGGATAAAGAATGAACAGTCACGTTCCACTTGTGACATCGAACTGTCAGCGCCGTGGCTGGTAAGTGGCTGCCTGACCGGAACCACCGCCGTATGGATAGGTATAATTGATTTCCTCCGGAAAGGTGATGTAATCCAAGTAAACCATGAGAAGCAGATACCGGCGGTTCGTTTCCGGATCGCTAAGTATTAAATGATCCCTTCCCGCAGCTTCGATGATGCCTTTGAATATCATGGCATTCCAGCGATCATTGTTTTCGAATGTCATGTAGACGGTAGCCCGTTTGCCGCGGTTGAGCCGTAATATATTTTCAATATAGGACTGCTCGGTCGGCAGCATGCCGGGAATATCCGAAACGCCTGCAGTTTGCTGCTGCTGAGGCGCTTGCTGCGGTGGCTGCATTTGCTGCTGCGGCATTCCCTGCATCCCCTGCATCCCCTGCATCCCCGGATAATACCCCTGTTGGGCACCTTGCATCATTTGCTGCGGATAATAATAGCCGCCGGGTGTCTGCCCGTATCCATAGCTTTGCTGTCCTTGTGATGGATAACCGGCACTGCTGCTTCCTTGTGCTCCAGAAGGCATTTGTCTTTTATCTTTACTCATCTTGCGAACCTCTCCCTTCATCATCCACTCGATATTTATTCAGGCCCAGGCCTGTAAGAAAACCATTCTATGTTCCCGTGCACTTCCCGCCATACTCCGACAGAGCAGCGTATAAAAACTATACCTCCCGCATGAAATCCGTGTCTTTCTCGTTATGCTCAGTGATGGCTATAAGATGTCACCTCTTTCTTGATGCGAACGAGAGAATTTTCGTCACTGCCAATGCTCTCTAATAGATATACGTATGTCGTGGACAAAATCTATATGACCAAAAAGAAAGGAAAGGTGAAAAGGAGAAGGGGGAGAATAATGCGGGCAAAAAACAACGAGTTAGAATGTTTCCAAAACGGAATAATAAATTTGTTGTTTACATAATAGAAGAAACAGCGAAAGAAAGCTTAGACTTCCTTTCCTTCTTTTGTTTAATGAGTGCTTGTCAACGCTACGGCAAGATACTGCGCTTTCCACGGGCACGGCTTCAACTTCCTCAGAAAGCAAAAGGCGCTTTCTTGCGGGATTTTCAGCTCGTGCTGTTCCCGTAGGAGTCTCCGCATCTTGCCTTCGCTTAGTTACAGTGTCCTGACTTTAGAATGGAAAGATGCCGTTTTAACAAAGGAGTTTTCAAAGATTGGTGAAAACATAATTAAATTAAAAAGGGCTCCCGTCATTTTTTGTTAAAATAAGGATGTACCAAGAATTTAATTGAGAACAGGATTGAGTGCATTGAAATTATTATTAACATCCAACGGTTTTTACAATGACTTTATTAGGCGTTAGCGCTGGAGCTCTTTTACTCGGCCCTCACATTAAGGTAGTGCATTTCTTCACTCCAGAAATGGATAGACTAAACACTAAACTTTTCAGCACTATGACAGAGAAGACTTATTCAAGGATAGTAATAACAAGACAATTGAAGAAAGACTGAACGAATTTGAAACCCTTGAAAATTGTAAAATCACAAGACTTAAAGACGATGGATATATTACGACAGAAAAGTAATTTGATAGCTTTAAATTTCTCGCCTTGGGTAACTAGACTTTATACGCTGAAATAAGCATTTGCTTGACTCGTCTATCATTCTTTTTTCGAACATGAATCAAGAAATTTAGACATTTAATAGCGAGATCAACAATTGAAAAGCTCTAACCAATGTTTTGAGCGATATATGTTATGCGATAAGATGGAGTAAGAATCAACTCATGCGAAATTAACCATTTTTAATAAAAGACCGAGAAAAAGCATGGTCACACTGTTGTTGGGCCAGATACTTCGCTTTCGTAACAGCAAAGACAAAACGGAAAGCTCACCAGAATAAAAAGTATCTCTATCAACGGAGGCAAGGTGCGTAGACTCCAGCGGGATGAGCACGAGCTGAAGATCCACTTGGCAAAGCGTTATTCTTTGCCAAGTTAGCTGAAGCCGTGCCCGCGGAAAGCGAAGCACCTTGGCGGAGTGGAGCGTTTCACAATGTATAAGAGAAGGGTAGAGAACGGTTTGCTTTTTTCTAAATAAAAAACCGAACGATTTTGAATATCGTTCGGTTATTGTAATGGCACTATGCTTTTATCCCGGCTGCTAGTCTTTTTTATCACAAGGATAGGTTGACTAGGGCTTTCGGGATTATTTTACACTTGCAGGAAAGATGGTATTTGTTCAGGAGTCAAAATGCTGCCGACGTAGAAGGCGCCGAATTCGCCGTAGCGGGCGCTTACTTCGTCAAAGCGCATTTCATACACGAGCTTTTTGATTTCCAGTGAATCGTGGGCGAATAAAGTAACGCCCCATTCCCAATCATCCAATCCCATGGATCCTGTGATGATTTGCCGGATTTTCCCCGCATACTTTCTGCCGGTTTTACTATGCTCGTACATCAGCTTGCCGCGATCTTCAAACGGAAGCATATACCAGTTGTCGTCGCCCTGCCGGCGCTTGTCCATTGGATAGAAGCAGATGTACTGCCATTTTGGAAGCGTCGGTTTCAGCCTGGCCTGGGTTTCCGGCTTTTGTTCGGGATCTTCGCCGTCCTTGCTTGGTCTGTACTTGGAAAGCTCGACGACTGATACATAAGAATAAGCAGGCTTTGTGAATTCAGCTAGCTTGCTTTTATTGAATTCCGTTTCGATTTGATTCAATTCCTCCAAAGTCGGGCGTAACAGCATTAACAGAAAATCAGCTTTTTGGCCGACTATTGTATATAAGGCATGGCTGCCGTTGCGATTTTGTTCGACTTGCTCCCACTTTTCTAGGAGCTGCTGAAATTCGTGGATGGCAGCTTGTCGTTCGTCACTTGTGGCAAGCTTCCACGAAGTCCAGTCAATAGTACGTAAATCATGTAAACAATACCAGCCGTCCATTGTCTCAACTGCTTCTGGCATAGTAGGTCACTCCTTCAAGGTAAAGTATGTTTTTAATATAACATAATTAGGGAAAGATAATCATTAACGGAAACCCGGACAGCTTTCATTGGCAAAATCAGACAAACCCCTTGTCTCGCAAAAGATTTGGGGTGTCATTCCAAGGCTTCGAAAAGATTATCGGGCGCAAGTGTCATCATTTGGACATAAATGGGGACATGATAAGGTTTGCATGGTAATTTTCGAAACAGAAGGCTTTCATTTATACAGGAAAAAGCGTATCATGTATAACAGAATGAATGTTGGAGGTTTTTGAATGAGTGATTTATTTGTAGGTTTAAAAGATAAAGTGAAGTCGGATAGCAAGCGGATTGTATTTCCTGAAGGCTTGGACGAACGCATCTTGACTGCTGCCAGTCAACTTGGAGCTGAAGGTATCTTGAAACCTGTATTAATTGGAAATGAAGAAAAAGTAGTACAGAAAGCACAAGAGCTTCAAGTGGACGTATCGGGTTCTGAAATAATCGACCCGCAAAGTTATGCTGCATTTGATGAAATGGTGGCAAGCTTCGTCGAACGTCGTAAAGGGAAAAACACGGAAGAGCAGGCGAGGGAAATGCTCCTCGATGAAAACTACTTCGGTACGATGCTTGTATATATGGGGAAAGCTGACGGACTGGTCAGCGGAGCGGCCCATTCAACTGCAGACACTGTTCGCCCTGCTTTGCAAATCATTAAAACGAAGCCGGGAATCAAGAAAACTTCTGGCGTATTTATCATGGTGAAAGAAGAAGAAAAGTATATTTTCGCGGACTGCGCTATCAACATTGCGCCGGACAGCCAGGACTTGGCGGAGATTGCTGCAGCCAGCGCCGACACTGCCGAGCTTTTCGACATCGATCCGCGAGTCGCGATGTTGAGCTTTTCCACGAAAGGGTCTGCTAAGTCGGAAGAAACAGAGAAGGTCGCTGAGGCGGTCAAAATCGCCAAGGAACAAAATCCTAATTTACCACTGGACGGGGAATTTCAGTTCGATGCGGCTTTTGTTCCGGCAGTAGCCGAAAAGAAGGCACCGGACTCCGTACTGAACGGTGATGCCAATGTCTTTATCTTTCCAGGATTAGAAGCCGGAAACATTGGATACAAAATTGCACAGCGTCTGGGAAATTACGATGCTGTCGGTCCAATCCTGCAGGGTTTGAATCAGCCGGTTAACGATTTATCACGCGGCTGTGTTGCGGATGATGTGTACAAACTGGCAATCATCACGGCTGCACAGTCCCTGTAAAAGAATACAGATAGGATGGCAGAGCTTGTAGAGGAACCTCGGTTCTTTTGAAGCCAGTGATAAACTGAAGGCCTTTGAAAAGTAGAATTTTAAAAAAGCGGTCGGTATGAATTTAATTTCCATACCGGCCGCTTTTTATCTAATTTCAAGTGATTTGTGCCCTCTATTCCTTCATTCGTTTAACGATTCGTTTCACTACGACGGAAGTAAGCTAACAAGCTGGGTTCAAGGACGTCATCTTCTGGTGCCATCTCAGGGTACAAGAAAAAAGGGTGACTTTCTTTTAATAAATCAAAGAAAATCACGCTTCTTCGGTTTACCTCTGTTGATTCCACGAGGAGCGTTCGATGGTGACGCCTGCGGGAACAGCGCGAGCCGAAGATCCACTTGGTCAAGTGATTTTCTTTACCAAGTTAGCTGAGGCCGTGCCCGCGGCAAGCATCCATCGATAAGCGTCGTGAGCATCAACAACAAACTTGAACAGCTCTTTTAGATTAGAAAGGACTTTTTCAGTGGCCTCGTCCTTCCTGCAAGTTTTTCATGTGTGCTGTTTCCATACTGTAGGGAAAGAGACGTTCTCTATCAACATTATTGCTGGCAAGAGTAACCCATTGTTCCAAAAGAAGAATAGAAAACATAGCGCAATGTGTTTCCGCAGCGCAGGATTCACACTGCTCACTTTTCGAGCACACTTTTTTCGCGACCGAAAGAAGTGGTACGTCGATAGACAAAGTGCGTGCAAAGTATTACGATAAAAACCAACTGGAAACCAACGAACATTCTCTCTAAGGGAAGGAGGCATTCTGCTTGGAAAACGAACCTTTTTACATAGAAAAAGTCATCTTGCACCGGCTGGTCATGGATTTGAAGAATCCGTTCCAAACCAGTTTCGGAACGTTTTCGACGAAAGATTTTTTTATCGTGGAAGCTGTCGACGGAAATGGGAATAGCGGGTTCGGCGAGTCGGTCGCCTTTCCGGTCCCTTGGTACACGGAAGAAACAGTGGCGACAACCGAACATGTGATCAAGGACTTTTTATTGCCATTATTGTTCAAGAAGTCGATTCGCCATCCGGATGAAATCAGCAGCCGCTTTTCGGTGATTCGTCGCAACAACATGGCAAAGGCAGCAGTGGAAGGAGCGGTTTGGGACTTATTTGCCAAGCGTCAGGAAATTTCGCTTGCGGCTGCGTTGGGCGGAGGGCGAAGCCGAATAGAATCCGGTGTCAGTATTGGAATCCAACCATCCATTTCCAACTTGCTTACTGTCATGGAAGACCATCTGGAGGAAGGCTATAAGCGGATAAAATTGAAAATCAAACCCGGAATGGATGTAGAAGTCCTTCGCGAAGTTCGCCGCCATTTTCCCGACATCCAACTGATGGCCGATGCAAATTCTGCCTATACATTGAAAGATATCGATATCTTAAAACGGCTGGATGAATTCAACCTGACGATGATCGAACAACCGCTTGGACACGATGACATTTATGAACATTCCATTTTGCAAAGCAAGCTGGATACACCGATATGCCTGGATGAAAGCATCAATTCCCTGACAGACGCGAGGGCTGCCGTCGGACTGGGAAGCTGCCGGGTAATCAATCTTAAAATCGGGCGGGTCGGTGGTCTGAGCGAAACGAAAAAAATACATGACTTCTGCCAGGAAAATAACATACCTGTTTGGTGCGGAGGGATGCTGGAAGCAGGTGTGGGGCGGGCCCATAATATTGCCATAGCTAGTTTGCCGCAGTTTTTGTATCCTGGTGATATTTCTGCATCGGACCGCTATTGGCACCGGGATATCATTACACCGCCGGTTATGCTGCAAAATGGTGGGATCGCGTTAAAAGATATTCCTGGTATTGGGTATGACATCGATTGGCAGGCCTTAGAATCGAATCGGATAGAACGGCAGGTCCATCGGAGACTGTAAAACAAGAAGCACTGGGTTCAACTTCCCAGTGCTTTGATGTTTCGCTCCTTCATTTGTTCCAGCCTTTTTTCGAACGCTTGCTGTTCAACGCTGTCCAAGGATTGCTCGTTAATCGACGTACTCACGGATGCCAGGGCTTGGTGAATCGACTTGCACACATCATCGACTGTGAGCTGGATGGAAAGCAGTTCAGTAAGCGATGCCATGGTTTCCGGCTTCACTTCTGGATACTCAAATCGGTTGGATTTCCCTTTCCTGCCGATTTCATAAAAATGCCGGACCAGTTCGGCCCGTTCACGGCCGCTTCCTTCTACACAAAGGTAAATTTGGACAGCTGAACCATTTTTGACACGCCGTTGGGATATACCGGCGAATTTCTGTCCTCTAATACTTAGATCATAGTCGCCCGGACAGTACGAACCTTTTACTTCGAAGGCCTTTATTTCCGTCGTCAGGTTGCGGAATAAGTCCTGAATGAAGGTGACCATGAATTGATATCCTTCGTGAATACCGATTCCTTTGGCGTCCGGTAATATAAAGGACAAGTTGAGAACGCCTGCATCAAGTACAACCGCCAGTCCTCCGGAATTCCGGACAACTGCTTGATATCCGTGCCCGGCGACCCATTGGAGGGCTGCATCTACGTTAGGTAATTTTGCGTCTGGAATGCCGAGAATGAGTGTTTTATCGTGAACCCAAAGTCTCGCTGCTGGAGGAGAAGTCTCATTACCTACAGAAATTGCCAGCGCATCATCGTAGGCAAAGGAAGCGATCGCATCATCTCTGCCTGCCTTTCCGCGCTGGTCGATATAACGCACTGTTCCACTGAACAGTTTTTTCCAATCTTCCATACCAATATCTCCTTTGATTACCGCCAGTTGTCTTCTGGTCGGGTGGCAGCTGCACCTTCCGCGGCTGCCAGTTCATTATAGCAAATTGTCTGAGCGGCTGATAATCACAAAAAATCCAATTCGTGCAAAAAAACCATTTTTGTGTCGGCATTTCTATTATATAATGATAGTAATTGTTTATGAATCGACATGCAAAGGTACCGATAAAACGTCGGGATTCGTCGACCGCTAGTACAGAACTTTTCAGGGGAAGTTTGTTATACAGGCTTTTCAATCTCATTCCTGTGATTAATCGGTCGACTATTTATAGAGTGAGTCGGGTACAGAAAAGATAAGGATTGCAGTATTTCCCTGTTGTCTTGTTGATATCAATAGAAGGGACCTGGACATGGCATATAAAGATGAGCAGTTAAGTGAAGAAAAAGTATTTAAAGATCCTGTACATAGGTATATCCACGTCAAAGACCAAGTGATTTGGGACTTGATCGGCACAAGGGAATTTCAAAGGCTTCGAAGGATCAAACAGCTGGGTACCTCGTTTTTGACGTTCCACGGAGCTGAGCATAGCAGGTTCAACCATTCGCTTGGCGTCTATGAAATCGTCCGGCGGATATTGTTCAACTTTGAAAATCGTCCGAACTGGAATAATGATGAACGGCTGTTATGCTTGTGTGCTGCCCTGCTGCATGATTTGGGGCATGGTCCGTTCTCCCATTCCTTCGAAAAAGTATTTAAGCTGGATCACGAGGATTTCACCAAAAAAATCGTTCTCGGGGATACGGAGATCAATAAAATCCTGCAACGTGTCGGGAAGGGATTTGCGGAGGACGTGGCTGATGTCATCAATAAAACCTATGAAAACAAATTGGTCGTCAGTTTGATATCCAGCCAAATCGATGCGGATCGGATGGATTACCTGCAACGGGATGCCTATTTCACCGGGGTGAGCTATGGACATTTTGATATGGAAAGAATTTTACGGGTCATGCGGCCGACGGAGGATCAAGTCGTCATCAAGCAGACCGGAATGCATGCCGTGGAAGACTACATCATGAGCCGTTACCAAATGTATTGGCAAGTTTACTTTCACCCTGTCACCAGAAGTGCAGAGGTGATATTGTCGAAAATTCTTCATCGGGCCAAATATTTATACGAACAAAATTATCAGTTTAAGCAGAAGCCGACCCATTTTCTCTCGTTTTTTGCGGAAAACGTCGATTTGGAGGAATACCTGCGGCTTGATGAATCGATCGTCCTGTATTATTTTCAAGCCTGGCTGGAAGAAGACGACACCGTTTTACGTGATTTGTGTGAACGGTTTATCAACCGGCGTTTGTTTAAATATATCGAGTTCAACCCGAATCAGCAAATGACAGAGTGGATGGAATTATACAAGCTGTTTCAAGCCATCGACATCGATCCGGAATACTACCTGGTAGTCGATTCCTCTTCTGATCTGCCTTACGATTTTTATCGTCCCGGCGAGGAAGAAGAACGGCTTCCGATTCATTTGTTGCAGCCGAAAAACGATGAACTGAAGGAACTATCGCGCCAGTCGGATATTGTCGAAGCAATTTCCGGCAAGAAACGCACAGATCATAAGTTGTATTTCCCGCTGGATGTCCTGGAACAACTTCCGGCCGATAGACCGGAGAAAATGCGGATTTTTGAGATATTATTCGGATAAGCGATAACAAGATTGGCCATCCGGCCAGAACAGGAGATGGTGAGTATGTTAGAAAATCACGCCAGAATCATGAAGTTTTTCTCGACGGCAGACGAAGTTGTCGGCAGGAAAAAACTGCAGAAAATGATTTACATACTGAAGAAGTGTGACATTCCATTCGAGGAAAAATACGAGTTTCATTTCTACGGCCCTTATTCAGAGGAATTGACCCTCCGTGTGGAAGAGCTTTGCAATCTTGGATTTATTTCCGAGGTAAAAGAAGACAAAAGCAACTATTACCAATACCGTTATCGTGTAACGGAACAAGGGGAAGAGTTTCTGAACCATTCGAAGGTTGAACTCCCGCCGCTTGAAAGTATGATAAACAATATGAAAGAAAAAAGCTCCCGGTTTCTTGAATTGGTATCTACGATGCTGTACTTCGATGACTTGTCCAAACAGGAAGTGGAAGAGAAAGTCCAAACCGTCAAAAAGACACAAAACTACCAGGAGACAGAGATAGCCGAAGCATGGGAATTCATCGACAAACTTCGCCGGCAGTCAACCCATTGATTTTTTGATGCTGTTGAAGAAAGCGATTTTTTCTCAAAGTAATTTCGGTAGTATGGAAAACATATTATATATACACCATGATAATTGGCAGACCAAATCGCATATGATTTGGTCTTTTTGATTTTTGATTATTAACAGTAAATTAATCCAATCATAGTGCGTACTTTTATATGGAATAAACCTTAATGCAAAGTTCACTAAAGGATAGTTTAGTTGATAGTTATGGCGAGAGAAATAGCGATAAAGGTGATTATTTACCACGTTGTGAATTTTTAGAAAATTGATTACAATGGACTATAGGGATGTAAATAAATGGGGGATGGGAAGGAAGTTGCTTGTGAAATTAATAAAATTCCTGGGCTATTATGTACTTGGCTTGCTTGGTATCGTGGCGTTAAGCTCTGCTCCTAGTTTGCTACAGGGTGATGGCCTTGTCGATGTTGGTTTATATGCCGAAAATACATGGAACCTGGCCAGAGAAATAGTGCAGCCCGACAATTGGGTGTACCAATTCAGACAGGAGCAATTGAATGTTTTTGCTTTTTTATGGGATCCTTATTTTTATTCCATGCGTATTCTTGGCGCTGCGTTACTGATTGGCTTCAGTCTGGCATTGATACTGGCACTGCTCACCCAGTTGCTGCCCAAAGTATTAATTCGTGTAATAAAACGGCTCTTGGTGCTTTGTGAAGCCATACCCGATTTAATGGTGGCCTTTTTGCTGCAAATGTTCATTGTTTTTATTTTCAAGCAGACAGGAGTCCATCTGATGAAGTTCGTCACACTTGGAGACGAACGGATCTACATAGCACCGATCACTGTGTTGGCGGTTTTGCCGATGATTTCCCTTTTTCGCGTCATTTTATTGCTGATGGAGGAAGAATTGACCAAGGACTATGTGGACTTCGCACTCAGTAAGGGAATCAAACATAATGCCATCATCGCTGTCCATGTCCTGCGGAATATATTGAAAAGTACCTTCTATCATTCAAAAATCATTCTGTGGGGTACATTGTCCAGTTTGTTTGTAATCGAGTATATGTTTAATATCCGCGGCCTGTTCAGTTTCGTGATGGAAGATTTCCGCCCGATGGTGATTGCGGCTGCCTTGATCATGGTGTTTACGCCGTTTTATATCCTTTACCAGGGGATCGAGATATTCACCGAAAAAACAGCATTGCAAATGAAGGATAAAAAATTCATCCAAACCTTTTCCAAGCCGAATAATCTCTCTTGGAAAAAACGACTTGGGGATTATGTGAAGGGTCTTGCCGCCCATTTCAAAAATAAGAAGTTCCTGGTCGGATTTGCAGTCATTTTTGCTATATTGGCTGTCAGTATCATACACACTGTCATCCATGAAGAACCAGTTGAAAATTTCACGTTGATCTATGATGAGGATGGGAATCTGGTCAGCAGCAAACCGCACCCGCCCTCGAAGTATGTCTTGTTGGGAACCGACCAGAATGGATACAGCATCCTCGATCAATTGCTGACAGGTGCCAAGTACACGATACTTTTTGCCGGGATTATCGCGCTGCTTAGAATGCTGTTGGGATTTATACTGGCCGTTCCTTATGCACTGTTCATCAAGGAGCAGTGGAAACGAAGGATAGAGCGGTTTGTCGACAGCTTTCATTTTCTGCCTTTGAGCGTGATTGCCGTGATTTTACTGACTCCCGTTTTAAGCGGAACCACTTCCGGGTTCGAATATTCATTCACAGAACGGATATTGGTCGAAGCCGGCGTGTTGACTTTGTTGGTTGTTCCGTTGACGACTGTGTTGATCGGGAACGAAATCCGTTTGATCACCAGGACGGAATATATCGACGGCGCCAGGGTTTTAGGCGGGAATTCCAACCACATATTGTTCCGCCATATTATGCCGCATCTCCATTCCAAGCTGGGAATCATCTTTGGTCAGCAGTTTATACAGGTATTGTTGATTCTTATTCATCTCGGCTTGTTTAATATATTTCTGGGCGGCACCAGTATCATGCTGAATGAGTCTTATAAAGCGTGGCCATACTCGGTGACATTTGAATGGTCGGGTATTATCAGTGGTTCGCGGAATGCATTTATGAGTGGACACGAGTGGATTGTCGTCCCGGTTTTCGCAGCATTTATTGTACTGATACTTGCCATGCAGTTGGTCATCGAAGGCATTCAGGAAGTGCAGCAACAGCGGGTCGGTGTGCGTATAGAGAAGCGACGTTGGTTCGGTGCCCGCCAAAAATTGGAGCCTGAAGAGAAATCCTTTGAAAGGGAGCCGTCTCCCGGTCAGTTTGGCTTCGTCGGGCAGGAAAACATCGGACGAAGTAAAAAGCATGGCTAAAAAACAAGCCAGCGAAACCCCGTTTCGGAGTTCCGCTGGCTTCTATCTTTGATGGAGATTTCCTTATTAGTCAGGGTTTATTCATCACTCAGTCTTTTTCCGCCAACTGCATAATCGCTCTTGCTCATTTCCTCGATAAAGACGGCGACTTTATCTTTGGAAGCGCCGGTAGTGTCGACGACGGCTTCCGTCACTCTTTCCACGAGTGCTTTCTTCTGTTCGTCGTTTCTTCCTTCCAGCATTTTTACTGTTACATATGGCATGTGTAAGTACCTCCTCTGAAAAATTTCGTTGACTAATTCGTGTGACAAGGGAAAATCCCTGCTGTGTAGATACTTGAAAGATGAAATTGAATTTTTCCCTATGCTACAATGAAAACAGCATATCATATAAAGAAATAGGCTGCGAATCTGTTGCAGATATTATAGAAGGAGGAGCTAAAAATGAGCGAGGAGCAACCTTCCAAAAAGAAAAAAAATCAATTCACCATCATGAAGGATGATTCCACCGATGGTCATGGTGGTTACGGTGTAGGCTCGATCAGCTTGGAAAACATTTCGCCGGTGATCATCGATCCAGCTGAGGACCGGGCGTTTGTCGATATGGGAGCCATGCATGCCCGCAGTGAAATCGAGCGGCGGGTCAAGTTTCTTCCCGATAAAGATGCAGTTCCGAACGGCAAGCTGTACTGGATCGTCTGGGTAACTGTTGAAAGAAAAGACTCCGGTTCTTATTACCATGGAGTGGCCGGAAGTGAAATACGCGTGGACCGTTCGATCAAGCGTGCCTATAAATCAATGCCGGAACATGTCAACCATATGGATAAATCCATGAAAGGCAAAGTGATTGTCGATCATATGGATGGGCACTCGAAAAAACTGCTGGGCGATTTTCTCCGCGAGTTCAACAAAGAAATGTGGGAAAACTCTTCCGATGAGTTGAAACAAGCCCTTCCCGAGTAAGGATGCAAGCATAGAAATATTGAACATTTTGTGACTGAATTGTGAATAATGATTGAATATCTTGAGGTTTTGCGAATTAGTTTGTAAAATATGTATCACATGGTAAAACTGTGTACTAGGACAAAGAAAAAGGCCGGAATCCGTTCCGGCCTTTTTCTTATGAAGTTGAATCCCTCGGACCTATATCAGATTCATTGTTTCTTACAGAAAACTTGCTGAGGAAACACATTGCGTTTTTCTGACTTCTGGCAAAAAGGTGCTAAACTTGCTAGGATGGAACACTTCGCTTTTTCCGTGCATACTTCCCGAGCTTTTCAGAAACAAAAGGGACTTCATTGTTTGATAGTGCATTCATTATCTTTTTATGTAGGACAGCAGGGTTATCAGCGAAGGAAATTCACGGAGTTTCCAGGAAAGGCCTCGGTGAGTTCCCGCAGATCGTCAGCTCGAGGAAATTCACCAGCCGCCCGCGGAAAGCGTAGTGTGTTTCCGTAGCGAGAGTGGCAATGAAGGATTGTTTATGCACACATACTTATGAGACGGTTTCGTTGATTTCAGTTTGATAAGAAAGCGATCAGTTTCTGGACAACCATTTAAACCAACGCTTCCAGCCATTGTCTTGTTCTTCGTCCTCTTCTTCTCGTATCTGTTCCTGCTTCTCTTGTTCCTCATCGTGATGAAGCGAACAATAACTGGTCGGTTCGGTCCCTTTGGCAAAATACATCAGTCGATGCTGTTCACAGTAAGGAGTTGCCAGTTCACCAGATACAGGGTCAACATAAGCGCCAACCACCCCATCGGGCACCGGAAAAGCATGAAATGGAAGGTCGGCATGGGTTTTTTCCATGAATCCCGCCCAAATTTCTTTTGCAGCCTGCAAATCATCGGTGTTTTCCACTGGCTTGTTTTCGTCGAATCCAGTCCATACACTTGTTACAAGATCGGGGCTGAACCCAACCATCCAGTTATCCGTCTTGGTTGTTCCTGATTTGCCGGCATAGGAGCGGGTTAATTCGTCGGCAATCGATGCACCTGTTACCCGCATATATCCATTAAGCGATTCATCGAACATACCGGTCATCAAATCTGTCAGGATAAAGGCGTTCACAGGATCCAACACATGGGAAGGTTCTTGTTCTTCCCTTTCATATAACACCTTGCCGTGTGAATCAGTAATCTTTTCAATGGTGAACGGCTCTACTGATTTGCCTCCATTGGCGAGCATGCCGTATGCGGCAGCCATTTCATTAACGGTGACTGCCCCTGTACCAAGCGCTAATGACGGCACTGCGGCAAAATCTTCTTCTATTCCGAATTTCTTGGCTGTTTCCACCAGTTCTTTCGGGCCTAAGAAAAGGTTTGTTTTTACTGCGTAAATGTTATCCGACAACGCTAATGCTTGAGCCAGGGTGATTGGCTCATTGGCGTAATAGCCATTGTAATTGCTTGGCTGATATACCGTTCCGTCTTCCAGTTCAAAACTGGTCGGTTTACTGAGCAGGGTCGTGGCAGGGGTATAACCATTTTCCAAGGCTGCATAATACAAAAACGGTTTGAAAGAGGACCCCGGCATCCGCTTAGCCTGGGTGACGCGATTGTACTGGCTGTCGGCATAATCACGGCCACCTACCATGGCAGTGACAGCGCCATTGTCCGGATTTTGGGCTACGGCACCGACCTGAAGCTCAGAGGAACTGCTGATCGACTTGTTCACGGTTTCTTCGAGTTGGTGTTGTTGTTTAAGATCAAGCGTGGTGTACACTTGGTATCCACCGGACCGGATAGCCTCGGCATCCATGTCCAATATGTCCTGCAGTTCCGACAGCACTGTATCCAGAAAATAGGGTGCCGTTTTGTTCTCTGCTTCTTTTGCGTGTTCCGTCAATTGTACGGCTTGCCTTGCTGCAAGGTACTTCTCGTTTTCCGAAATGACCCCGGCCTGTTCCAACGAAGCCAGTATTTGCTCCTGCCGGTTCTTTGCGTTGTCCCAATGCCGATATGGCGAATAGTAGGAAGGACCTTTCGGAATCGCTGTCAGCAAGGCCGCCTCGGATAAATCAAGCTGGCTGGCTGGCTTATCGAAGAAATACCTGCTTGCCGCTTCAACCCCATAAGCGCCGTGGCCATAATAAATCGTATTGAGGTAGCCCTCCAGAATTTCTTTTTTGTCATAGAACATTTCCAGACGAATCGCATAAAAAGCTTCCTTCAGCTTTCGGGTCCAGGTTTTTTCATGGGTTAAATACAAATTTCTCGCCAATTGCTGTGTGATGGTGCTTGCTCCCTGCACCTTGGACATCGCTTGTAAATCATGCCAGGCCGCTGAAAGGATGCGTTTTACATCCAGGCCATGGTGGGAATAAAACCGTTTATCCTCCGTCGTCAATGCAGCTTTAATCAGCATGGGGGACATTTCGTCAAGGGTGACCCAATATCTGCTCTCCGGTCCATGCTCTTCACCGATGACTTTTTCATCCGCACTATAATAGATGGTATTTCCACCCTTGCTTAAGGGAGGCGGACCGAGCAGCAGTGCTGCCGAATAAACCGTTACAGCAGTCAGCACAACGGCACATCCTGTCAGCAGGATCGAGAGGATAGTCCTGCGCAGTAGTTTGTTTTCAATTTTCACAAGTTGTTTTTTTATAAAAGAAATCATGGCATCCACCTGATTTTCATGAATATAGGGGTAGGTTGTTGGAAATGAACAGTCAACTTTATCAGTATAGGTAGGAAAGCGGATAAATAAACCTGACAAAACAGTTGATTTTTCTCCGTGCATAAGTATAAGATTTTTAATATTGTTGCCTTTTGTTTTGATTCCAAGAGAATTGACATAGTACATCCGGTGAAACTTGTCGAATCCTGAAAGGGGATCTTGTGTTTCAAGCAGTCCGATCAGGTAAATAACACTAGTAGTGTCGGTGAATGATATAAGAATAGAACGAGGGGAAAAATATAGCGGCTCCATTCTGGTAGTTATCAACGGTCTGGAAAAGGGGCGGAAATTTCAAGAGACTTGCGGATCCAGGGTCAAGCGAGACCTCTGAGCAGCGTACTTAAGAGTCTTCAATTAAAAAAGGAGAATGAGCATGGAACTATGGTACACAGAAAAGCAAACGGAAAATTTTGGTATTACGGCGAAAATCAAGCGTACCTTGCATTCTGAACAAACGGATTATCAAAAGCTTGATATATTGGAAACAGAAGAGTGGGGGAACATGCTGGTACTCGATGGCATGGTGATGACCACGCAAAAGGATGAGTTTGTCTATCATGAGATGGTTGCCCACGTTCCGCTATTCACTCACCCGAATCCAAAGCACGTTTTGGTTGTCGGAGGAGGAGATGGGGGAGTCATCCGCGAAGTACTCAAGCATGAGCAGGTAGAAACTGCGACGCTTGTGGAAATAGACGGAAAAGTAATCGAATACTCCAAGCAGTATTTGCCGGAAATAGCCGGGGATTTAGAGGACCCCCGGGTCGATGTCAAGGTTGCGGATGGCTTCATGCATATAGCCGAAAGCGAGCGGGCATACGACGTGATTATGGTCGACTCTACCGAACCAGTAGGACCTGCAGTGAACTTATTTACGAGAGGCTTTTATGATGGAATCGCAAAAGCGCTGAAGGACGACGGGATTTTTGTCGCCCAGACGGACAACCCATGGTTCAAAGCAGATTTGATCAAACAGGTTTACCGGGACGTAAAAGAGATTTTTCCTGTCACCCGTCTTTATACAGCAAACATCCCGACATATCCGAGCGGTCTGTGGACCTTCACTATCGGCAGTAAAATCCATGATCCGTTAAAAGTAAAAGAGGAACGCTTTAACGAAATCGAGACGAAATATTATACCAAGGAACTTCACTATGCTTCGTTTGCACTGCCGAAATTTGTCCGGGAATTAACAGAATAAGGGAGGGCGTCATTATGAGATTCGATGAAGCATATTCAGGAAAGGTTTTTATCATGTCTCGACAGGAACCAGAAGAAGCAGAGGCAATCATTTATGGAATGCCGATGGATTGGACGGTCAGCTTCCGCCCAGGTTCCCGGTTCGGGCCAAACCGCATAAGGGAAGCTTCGCTTGGCCTGGAAGAATATAGCCCATACATGGATAAGCACTTGGAAGAAGTGAACTTTTTTGATGCCGGCGATATACCTCTGCCGTTCGGGAACCCTCAACGCAGCCTTGATATGATTTATGACTATGCCAAAAAAGTGTTGGAAAAAGAGAAATTCCCATTGGGACTGGGTGGAGAGCATCTGGTGTCATGGCCAATCATTCAGGCGGTCTATGAAAAACATCCAGATATAGCAGTGCTTCATATCGACGCACATGCTGATTTGCGAGAGGAGTATGAAGGAGAGGCGCTGTCCCATTCGACACCGATCAGAAAGACGTGTGAATTGATCGGACCGGAGAATGTTTACTCCTTCGGTATTCGATCTGGCATGCGGGAAGAGTTCGAGTATGCGGAATCGAGCGGGATGCATATGGCGAAATTTTCAGTCGCGGAGCCGTTGAAACAAATCTTGCCAGAGCTTGCCGGAAGAAAGGTCTATGTAACCATAGACATCGATGTACTTGATCCTGCGTATGCACCTGGTACCGGCACTGCTGAAGCAGGCGGGATTTCGTCCAAGGAATTGCTGGAAACTATTCAATTGATCGCCGATGCGGATCTCGAAGTGGTGGGAGCAGACCTTGTGGAAGTTGCCCCGGTTTATGATCCGACCGAACAGACGGTGATCGCTGCCAGTAAGTTTGTGAGAGAAATGCTGCTCGGATGGGTGAAGAAGTAACTCCTTCCTGTTTTGGTGCGCTTCGACAGCATTCTGCACAATTTTTGGAAATTAGAGGATAAATATGCCAGAATAGTTTGAACATATGCTATAATAGAAAATAAATTGTCGCTATATGTAGAATAAGGGGTGGAAAGGGGTAGCTATGAAAAACATTGAAGAAAAAAAGTTGAAGCCTGTTGACGATGAGAACGGTCAAAGCCGGACAAGGAATCAGTTTCTTATGCAGGAAGGGGAGCTTTCCCTTTTTCATGTTTTTCAATCATTTTCTGTTTCTGATAATGTATCCACAGCAATCGAGGTAACCCGCAGCTACTGTATGAGAGCCCAGACAGAGGCCAACCAGCGAGTCGGCATGGAATTTCTGTATGCTTATGATTTTCTGGATGACCTCGAGCAGCTAATCGAAAAAAATCTGGTTTCTGAGAATCCGGTAAATCGTCAGTGGGGACAGTTGTACAAGATCATCCATCTGCGCAGGAAAAGAATGCTGAAAACGGATGAATATGTGGGATTGTTGAACAAGCTTGCAGCTGACAGTGTCGAAGTCGAAACCTTGCATATGTTTTTGCGGGTATATGCACATTTTGAGCGGAAAGAGTTTGGCAGATTAAGCAGCTACCTGGACGGTTTGTTGGAAAACATCCACAAAATCGGGGATCCTATGCTTCGTGAATTGTTTTCCGTGAGGTTGGATGAAATGCTGCTTACTTTCCATTGGAAACGCAACGAAATGATCATTGCCAGAAAACACGGTTTTCGAATTTTGCAAACCACCCACTCTCCACGCAAGAAAATCGATATCCATAACACGATGGCGCTGGGGTATTTGTTCGACAGCTATCAGCAGGCGATGGAACATGCCCTCGAAGCAAAGCGACTGGCCAATATGATCGAAGATTTGACTGCCATCCAGGGAATCAACAATTATACCATTCCTTTTATTGCAGCCTTCCATGGCAGAACAGCGGGCATTTCCACCCCGATTCAGTCAGAAGCGGCCCATCTGGCGCTTGCCCGCGGAGATATACCAACTTGTATCAGTATTTTGAACCGTTTTGAAAGTTTGACCCCTTTTCAGCAATACTACTTAGGAAAAGCCACCCGTGATGCCGAAATGCTGGAAATTTCCTATCGCCGTTTTATAAGCGAACGGAGTGATCACTTTTTTGCCAAGCTGCCTTTATTGGAAATGAATAAATTGAATGCTGTGCATTGAGGCTGGGACAACAGCAAAGCATAGTGACCAAAAACCGGACAAATCGTTCGGTTTTTTTCATAACCTGGCTTAGGAGAAAGTACGTGTTCAAAGTTTCACCCATGGATAGCGTGAATCGCAGTAGCTTGCCATAGCGATGCGAAGCCCGCCTCAAACAGCAGAATAAAAGAAAGTTTATCTAGGCGTTACTTTATAAGGTTCGTGTCAAGTAATTGTTTTTTGGTTTCGGATGGACTGGTTCATTTAGGATAGCTTAACAACTGACATACAATGAGACTTGAGTTTTTCCAAATTCATTCTTATAATTAGTTATTTAGGAATGTCTATTGAAAAACCCGTTCGAAGGGGTGTGGGAAATTGACAGCAGGCAAAGCAGCTGTAGACATAAAGTTAACGACCGAAATTTTTGACTTAGGTCAAAAAGATGTCACCGTTGTAAAAGAAACGGGCAGTTATATACAAAAAGGCAGTACCGCTGTCCTGACTTTTACCGAGCATCAAGAGCAGGGAGAGGATATCCAGGCGATGATCACCATTCAGCCGGAAAAGGTCAGTGTGAAACGTACCGGTGCTGTACATATGCATCAAGTTTTCCGGAAAAAACAAAAGACCGAAAATGTTTACCGGCATGAATTTGGTACGATGCACATGGAAACACACACAGACCAAATTATTTTTAAATCGCTGGAAGAGCGACAACAAGGCGAATTGTTCATCAGCTATACGACCAAGATGAATGGTGAAGGAAAACGGAGGCACCGCTTGACCTTGGGCTTTCAACTGGCGCATTGAATGATGGTGCATGTGCTTGTGAGGCACGGGAATTCGTAACAGTAAAAACATCCAGGAACTGTCCAATGGACCGATTCTGGGAACACATATATTGCGCAGGATAAATACAGGCTTGGCTGCTTCGAGAGTGGCCTGCCTGTCAAATCCGGCTAGGAGGAGGCGTCTCGATGAATATCATGCAGCAAACAGAAGAAAAACTAAAAGAAGAAATCAGCCGCGCTGTTGTCGATGCAGGGCTTGCGGGACAGGAGGAACTGCCTGTCATCGTCCTGGAACAGCCGAAGGACAAAAACCATGGCGACTATGCAACCAATATTGCCATGCAGCTGGCGAAAATCGCCAAAATGCCCCCGCGGCAAATTGCCGAGAAAATCGTGGACCAGTTCGACCGCAGTAAAGCATCCATCAAACAAATGGAAATCGCCGGTCCGGGATTCATCAACTTTTTTATGGACAACCAATACTTGACCGAATTGGTCCCTTCGATTTTGGAAGCGGGCGAAGCATATGGAAATTCAAAAGTCGGTGACGGACAGAAAATCCAAATCGAGTTTGTTTCGGCCAATCCGACCGGTGATCTTCACTTAGGTCATGCCCGTGGTGCCGCGGTTGGTGATTCGCTGGCCAACGTATTGGAAAAAGCCGGCTATCAAGTGGAACGGGAATATTACATCAACGATGCCGGAAACCAAATCAATAACTTGGCGGTTTCCGTCGAAGCCCGTTATATGCAGGCTCTCGGAAAAGACTGGGAGATGCCTGAAGATGGCTACCATGGCAAGGACATTATCGAATTGGGCAAACAGCTTGCAGCGGAACACGGCGACAAATGGAGCGATTCGCCAGCAGAAGAACGTCTTAACTATTTCCGGGAGTACGGTCTTCAATACGAACTGAAAAAATTGGAAGGTGACTTGTCTCAATTCCGGGTGCCTTTTGATAACTGGTTCTCGGAAACCTCCCTTTATAAGGATGGCCAAATCGATCAAGCGCTGCAAGCCTTGAAGGATAAAGGACATATTTTTGATCAAGATGGGGCCACTTGGTTCCGGACGACAGAATTCGGAGATGATAAAGACCGCGTCCTGATTAAGCAGGATGGCAGCTATACGTATTTAACTCCGGATATCGCGTATCACAAGAACAAACTTGATCGTGGATTCGATACATTGATCAATATCTGGGGTGCCGATCATCATGGCTATATCCCCCGCATGAAGGCGGCAATCCAGGCGCTTGGTTACGAAAAAGATAAGCTGGAAGTGGAAATTATTCAAATGGTCAATCTGTTCCAGAATGGAGAACGGGTCAAAATGAGTAAGCGAACAGGGAAAGCCGTTACGTTGAGAGAATTGATGGAAGAAGTCGGCATCGATGCCATGCGCTATTTCTTTGTGATGCGCTCAAGTGATTCACACTTGGACTTTGACATGGATTTGGCCCGCTCGCAATCCAATGAAAATCCGGTATTCTACGTCCAGTATGCCCATGCGCGGATATGCACGATGCTCAAGCAGGCAGAAGAAAAAGGATTTACAGTCAGCAAGGACATCGATGGCAGCTTATTGGCAACCGAAAAAGAAGAAGAGCTGCTGAAACGGTTGGGTGAATTCACTTCCGCCATCGAAGAGGCTGCAGTGAAACGTACACCGCACCGTGTGACACAATACATTTTCGATTTGGCTTCGACCTTGCACAGCTTCTACAACGCCGAGAAGGTGTTGGACACTGACCAGCCTGAGCGGACTAAGGCCCGTCTGGCGTTGATGGAAGCAGTCCGCGTCACCATCGCCAACGGTCTCGCTCTGATCGGAGTAGAAGCTCCAGAAAGAATGTAACAAAAATATGGTTTTCGATTCATCCATATCCGGTTAACAGCATGGAAGGAAAGAGGCTAAAAAGCATAACCGCCAAAACAAAACCGGGCGCTTCGAACCCCAAGTAATCGAATGCGTCCGGTTTTTAATAGGATAGTGTTTTTCTTCGACTCACAAAAGCCTAATTTCCCATCCTTTTTGAGAAATCAGGTTTTTAATATGCGGACTTCCTTGACGTGTTAATCTGCATTTTCCTGACGTTAGTCCATGTTGTAGAATCTCCACCAATTACGGATATACTATCGGGATTTATTTTAGGAAAAACCCCTACTAATACAAGATTATCCTACATAACCATCTAGAAATTTACTTGCCTCACTATTAAACTTCCACATTATCCCGAATTTGTCGACTAATATTCCGAAACTTGCCGACCATGGCGTAGAAGATATCGGCATGATCACAGTACCACCTTCTGAAAGCCCGTCAAAACATTGTTTGTTGATTTCTGGATCAGCATCAATAATACTGATTAGGACGGTATTCCCATTGGTGATTTCGCCAGTCGCAGCTTGCATAAAAGGCGGTACATCAGAGATCATTAACATATTCCCTGAAAACTCGATACGAGATTCCATAATCATGTTTTGTTCCTCTTCCGTTATCGGGTCTTGGCCGAAATCACCAAACCTCACCATTTTTACTTTAGTTGCTAATAATGCCTTTTCATAAAAGGCCAACGCTTCTTCTGCTCTTCCATCAAATTGTAGATAAGTTATTGCTTTCATATGTTATTCCTCCTTTTCATATTTGGAGTATAATAGGGCATAGACGACATATGTATGTCATCTATTGGAGGGGAATATGAAAAAAATTGAGCGACTTATCTCGATAGTGATGATTTTGTTACAAAAAGAAGTGGTTTCGGCATCGGAATTCAGCCGACTATTTCATGTAACGAAACGAACAATACAACGTGATATGGAAACATTAAGTTATGCGAACATCCCTGTTTATGCGGAATATGGTGCTGAAGGCGGATACGCGCTAATGGAAGAGTATAAATTCGATAAACGATTACTAAATCACAAGGATATTGAAAATATACTTGTAGCTTTAGGTGGATTTGAGGGATTGATTCACAATCAAGAGATTCAAACGACTATTCAAAAAATCAAAGGAATGACCAGCATAGATTTTTCTCCAACACTTGATTTGACTTTCTATGATTGGCCGGGAAGGGGTCGAATCAACGAAGAAATTTTATTTTTCAGGCAAGCAATCGAGAACAATTGGTTATTGGAATTTGAGTATGTGGATCAAATAGGAAACAAAACGTACAGACTCGTGGAACCCTATAAAATACATTTTAGGGAGATGCATTGTTATCTTTTTGGTTATAGTTTAGAACGGGAAGACTATCGAACGTTTAAATTGACGAGGATAGAAAATATCCAAAAAGCCGGTTTTTTTGTCCCAAGGACTGACCAGGAATTTCAACATGAAAAACAAGATAATGAACAAAAACAATTGGTTAAAGTACATCTTTCGCTAGATGTTACTGTAAGGGATCAATTTATCGAAAGATACGGAAAAGATGCAGTTATAAAAGAAACTTCCAGAAGTTACCTTGCAACAATTGAATTGCCTGAGAATCAATATGCTTATCAATTTTTAGCCGGATTTGGTAATAAAGTCAAGATTATAAAGCCAAAAGGTTTTATTGTGAAATATGTAAACTTTTTGGAGGGAGCAGTGAAACTTTACAAATAAAGCGTTCATAGGTGGTCTCCGGAGAGTGTGTGTAAATGGATGTGATTTACAATAAGGTGAGGATATTTAATGTAGTTCCGATATAGTCGTCCACCCTATTTCAGACGAGTATCAATATCTTTCCCTATAGGAAAGGATTCAGGTCGCATAGCAGGAAGAATCATAAATTCCACTGGAAATAACCATTGCTGGACCTCCCCAATGCAACTTTAAAAATTTAATTATTTTATATACCGATAAATCATCAATTGTGTTGATTTTCCTCATAAATAGCTCAGTGTCATAAAATTATACTTCAAGTAAGCTGGCCGTTAATTGAATAAGCTTCCTCCTTATATTAATTTCAACATACGATTTCACTTCCTCTTTTTCATTTTGTTAAAGGAATTTTTATGCGAAAAGTGAGTGATAAATCAACAAGCGGGAGGTTATTTCACCTCCCGAACTTTTGTTGGGACTCGCAACCTTTTTTGATTTATTTCCGCAATAACGGAGCTAATTACCTTTTATGCAGTCTTTTTTTATGATTCATCCTGTTGATGGGGAGGCGTCCGTTTTAAGTAAAAGGCATGGATGATTTTCAATATTGGTCGAATTAACAGCTGGGCACTACCAAGAATGAACAATACCGTACCGATTGTCTGCGTTTGTTTCCACAGAAAGAAAATACTGCCGATTAAAAACCAGAGGCCCAGGGCGATATCATTCGTCAAAGATATCAAACGATACTTTTTGTTGAAGAAAAGTTGGAACCTGCCCATCTGAATATCCACATAGTCCTTTTCGTCCTTTATCTGGGGCATGTTTTTCACCTCGCTTTTTCACAATTATTTATCTTTACCCCTTAAACCGATGATTAAAAATAGCAGGAATTTCCTTCTCTAAATTTAAAAAAATTCGTTTGATAGGTTTAACCAGGAGGTGGATGGTGGAACTAGTAGTAATGTAAGAGATAATAATCAACTTTCAGGAAAGGAGTTTTACAGCATGGCTAAGAATGATAACAACAATAGAAAGATGTCAGTAGAGGAAGCAGGTAAAAAAGGCGGACAAACCACTTCCCAAAATCATGATCGTGAATTCTATGAAGAAATCGGTCAAAAAGGCGGCGAAACCACTTCGCAAAACCATGACCAAGAATTCTATGAAGAGATCGGTCAAAAAGGTGGCGAAACCACTTCCAAGACACATGATCGTGAATTCTATGAAGAAATAGGCCAAAAAGGCGGCGAAACTACTTCTCAGAATCACGACGAAGAATTCTATGAAGAGATTGGCCAAAAAGGCGGTAACGCTACTTCCAGAAACCATGACGAAGAATTCTATGAAGAAATTGGTCAAAAGGGCGGCGAACGTCGCGGCCAACAGCGAAAAAACAATAACAATAATTCTTAATAGGCGGTTAAGGATTTAGTTTTCGCGTAAAGGAGAGGAAGAAATACGTTTCTTCCTCTCTTTTTGATGTATACAGAATGGTGAACGCCGAATGGGACTCGATAGATTCGGAAAAGCAACTTCGTACGAGCAATGAAAAGCAAATGGGGCATAAGAAAATCAGAAAATGAACTTCATCAGTCGATGGGGAGGAGGATCAGAAGAAAAACCGCCTGTCATACGAGCGGCCAAAATCGAATGAATCATCAGAAAAGCAAAAACAGGCCTTCATCGAATCAAATCCTCCATTCGACCCGGAACTGCAGCAACTGGCCGTCGCGAAGAACGGTTCGCAATCGTTGCAGCCCGCTCATCTCTTCTAGTGAATCCATATCAGTAGCTCTCCATTCCCTCTTATCCATAAAAAGGTCCAACATCTTTGAGTAGCCACTGTGCTAAGAAAACAGTCTGTGTATTAACGGTTCCGCAAGCTGAAATAATTTAAAGCCCAAGTAGATGCCGACTATTCCTATTACACCTGCAAGAGCAGGCGGAGCGGGAATAGGAAGCTTTCCCCATGCAAAAATAAAACCGACGACCAATCCGGTGAACAGGGATAGGATAACCTCTTTCATATTTTTGCCCCCTTCTTTTCCTACTAGTTTTCAACTGGCTTGCTGAAGTATGCATTTTCGCATTAACTCTATCTATAAATGTGGAAAAATTCGCAAATTCAGGTTGACTGAATGTTCATTCATAATATAAAGTAGGGGTATAAGCATTATACAAAGGGGAGGAAACGATTCTGATAAAACGAATCGGGCTGTTCCGTAATAATTTTCACAACAACAGATCATTATCACAAGATGGGGGGATGGATGATGGACGGACTATTGCTGGTTAATTGGTTATTATTTTTAGCTGTGACAGGTTACGGCCTATACTTATTCGTTCGGGTAGTCAGAACGAGGATTGCTTATATCCAAATGGGGAAGAAGTTTGAATTCGACGGGGAAATCAAAAAGCGGTTGAACCGTGTCTGGGTCAACGTATTTGGTCAGAAAAAGTTATTGAAGGATAAAAAGTCGGGTGCCATCCATGTGATGATGTTTTATGGCTTCCTGCTTGTTCAATTCGGGGCGATCGATTTCATTGTCAAAGGTTTGTCACCAGGGGCACACTTGCCTTTAGGGCAGCTTTACCCCGGGTTTACTTTTTTTCAAGAGCTGGTAACCTTGATGATTCTCGTTGCGGTGGTCTGGGCGTTTTATAGACGTTACATTGAGAAACTCGTACGGTTGAAGCGGGGATTCAAAGCTGGACTCGTGCTATTGTTTATCGGTACACTCATGCTGTCCGTCTTACTCGGAAATGGAATGGGGATGGTTTGGCATGGACATGAAACGGCATGGACAGAGCCTGTTGCATCTCTAATTGCAAGCGCTTTCTCGTGGATTTCTCCGACTGCTGCCGCTGTTGTGTTCTTTGTTGCCTGGTGGATTCACCTGGTGGCCTTGCTCAGCTTTCTCGTCTATGTGCCACAGTCGAAACACGCGCATCTCCTGGCGGCTCCTGCCAACGTTTTTTTAAGCAGGCAGACCCCTCCAGGTAAATTGAAAAAATTGGACTTTGAAGTGGACGATGAGATGGATGAAGAAGAGGTTTCCTTCGGAGTCAGCAAGATTGAAGACTTCAACCAGCTGCAGCTGATCGATTTATATGCCTGTGTGGAATGTGGACGCTGTACCAATGTCTGCCCGGCAACAGGGACAGGGAAGATGTTGTCACCGATGGATTTGATCATCAAACTCCGGGATCATCTGACCGAAAAGGGCGCAGCTGTCACTGGTCAATCGCCGTGGGTTCCCAGCTATGCTTTTTCCAATACAGAAGGAAACCAGCTGGCCCAAATGGCAAGAAATGCAGGGGCCGCAAAGGATGAAGTCGCTGCAGGTTTGGAGTCAGTGAACAACACCAGCTTGATCGGTGATGTGATTACGGAAGAAGAACTTTGGGCCTGTACCACATGCAGGAATTGCGAGGACCAGTGCCCGGTCATGAATGAACACGTCGATAAAATCATCGATTTGCGCCGCTACCTCGTTTTGACCGAAGGAAGAATGGATCAGGATGCTCAGCGGGCGATGATGAATATCGAACGGCAGGGGAACCCGTGGGGGTTATCGAAAAAAGAACGAGAGAACTGGCGTGGCCTTGATGAAGATGTGTCGATTCCGACGGTGAAAGAATTGAAAAAAGCCGGTGAGGAATTTGAATATCTCTTTTGGGTCAGCTCGATGGGCTCTTATGATAATCGCAGCCAAAAAATCGCCGTTGCCTTCGCCAAACTGATGAACGAAGCCGGCGTCAAATTTGCCATTCTGGGCAACAAAGAAGCAAACTCCGGTGACACAGCCCGCAGGATCGGGAACGAGTTTCTTTTCCAGGAGCTTGCCGAGAAAAACATAAAAGAATTCCAAAAGCACAATGTACAAAAGATTGTAACCATCGATCCGCACGCCTACAACATCTTTAAGAATGAATATCCCGATTTTGGGTTTGAAGCGGAAGTGTACCACCATACGCAATTGTTATACGACCTGGTTACCGAGGGGCGCTTGAAACCGAGCAGGGAAATCAATGAAACGCTGACCTATCATGATTCCTGTTATTTAGGACGGTACAATGGCGTTTATGATCCACCGCGGGAAATACTGAAAAAGATTCCCGGCATAAGTCTGGTGGAAATGGATAGGAACAGGGAAAATGGAATGTGCTGTGGAGCCGGAGGTGGCTTGATGTGGACAGAAGATAAAACGGGAAACCGGATAAACGTGGCCCGGACAGAACAGGCGTTGAAGGTCAATCCAACTATGATTTCGAGTGCTTGTCCATTCTGTTTGACCATGTTGAGCGACGGCACGAAAGCAAAAGAAGTGGATGAAGATATCAGCACGATGGATGTAGCAGAAATCCTGGCGTTATCGGTCTTTGAAAAGAAAGAGGAAAAAACCGCATAAACAACGAAATGTATTACTATATATAAGTTCGAATGAAAAAGGACTTCGTTAAAGTAATAGGGGAAAGGAACTGGTCAGAAAGAACAGTTCCTTGCCTTTTGCTGCGGATCTGAGCGAACGTTCAATCGGGACAAAATGTAAGCGTTATCAAATGATGGGGAGGAATAAACGTGACAAATTCGGTGATTGTGGCAGGAGCAAGAACGCCTTTTGGCAAACTGGGAGGGGCATTGAGTACACTGAGTGCAGCGCAATTAGGAGGCAGGGCGATTGCGGGTGCCCTTCAACAAAGCAACATTGAGCCTGAAATGGTGGATGAAGTGATCATGGGTACAGTCTTGCAGGGAGGGCAGGGACAACTCCCGTCTCGGCAAGCTGCCAGGGAAGCAGGCATTCCCTGGGCAGTCAAGACAGAAACCGTCAATAAGGTATGTGCCTCGGGCATGCGCAGTGTGACACTTGCCGACCAATTGATCCGTCTTGGCGAGGAAGAGGTCATCATCGCGGGCGGGATGGAGAGCATGAGCAATGCTCCGTACTTTTTGCCAAACGCCAGAAACGGTTACCGTATGGGTGATCAACAGGTGAAGGATATGATGATCCATGACGGATTGACTTGTTCATTTGCCGGAGTGCACATGGGAAGTTATGGAAACAAAACAGCAGCGGAGCTGGGGATTACCAGGGAGGAACAAGACGCGTGGGCGCTGCGCAGCCAGCAACGGGCAGTCAAAGCAATCGATGAAGGAATCTTGGCGGAAGAAATCGTTCCTGTCGAGGTGCCGCGGCGAAAAGGGGAGCCGGTTGTGGTAGAGCAAGACGAGGCACCGAGAAAAGGGACCACATTGGAAACGCTCGCTTCCTTGCGTCCCGCTTTTGATAAGGATGGAACCATCACGGCGGGAAATGCTCCGGGAGTCAATGACGGGGCATGTGCAATGCTGCTGATGTCGGAACAACGGGCGGCAACGGAAGGTTTGGAACCGATCGCATATGTGCTTGGCCATGAAGAAGTAGCTGTCGAGGCGGAAAACTTCCCACAGACTCCCGGCTTGGTGATCAACGCTTTATTGCAAAAAACAGGAAAGTCTTTGGAGGATATCGATTTGTTCGAGGTGAATGAGGCGTTTGCCGCCGTATCACTGGCCAGCAGTGCAATTGCCAATCTGGACTTGGAAAAGGTGAACATTAATGGCGGTGCGGTTGCATTGGGGCATCCAATCGGAGCGAGCGGTGCCCGCATCATTTTGACGCTTATCCACGCATTAAAACGACAAGGAGGCGGTCTCGGAATTGCCGCGATCTGCAGCGGAGGCGGACAGGGAGACGCCGTTCTGCTGGAAGTGCGTTAAGAAAATACGTTGTTATCACAAAAAGATATTATGCTTGAGGGGAGAAATGGCCATGCAAATAAATAAAGTAATGGTGGTAGGAGCAGGTCAAATGGGAGCTGGAATAGCCCAGGTATGTGCAACAGCTGGACTAGAGGTATTGCTCCATGACGTTTCGGAAGCGTCATTGCAAAAAGGAATCACTGGAATCGAAAAGCGGCTGCAGCGGGCCATGGAAAAAGGAAAATTGACCGGGGAAGCAAGGCAGGCGGCAATCAACCGGCTGACTCCTAGCTCCACGTTCCAGG
Source organism: Sediminibacillus terrae (assembly GCF_009602435.1). GTDB lineage: Bacteria > Bacillota > Bacilli > Bacillales > Amphibacillaceae > Sediminibacillus > Sediminibacillus terrae. The sequence goes on along the minus strand of NZ_VZDQ01000024.1, from coordinate 149,236 downwards.
ATGTTCAGTCTTGTGATTTGGTGATAGAAGCCGCCGTGGAAAACATGGAAATCAAAACAAAAATATTCCGAGAACTGGATGAACTTGCGCCAGCACACGTCTTGTTGGCAACCAATACCTCATCGCTGCCCATTACAGAAATCGCCGCTGTTACAAGTCGGCCCGAGCAGGTGATCGGCATGCACTTCATGAATCCGGTCCCGGTCATGAAGCTGGTCGAACTGATTCGCGGCCTGCAGACAAGCGAAGAAACGTATCAGACAGTCAAACAACTGGCGGTCCAGTTGGAAAAGAAGACTGTGGAGGTGAACGATTATCCAGGCTTTGCCGCCAATCGCATCCTGATGCCGATGATCAATGAAGCGGTTTATGCAGTATACGAAGGGGTTTCCTCGCCGGAAGATATCGACACGGTAATGAAGTTGGGGATGAATCATCCGATGGGACCACTCCAGCTGGCAGACTTCATTGGTCTCGATACGTGCCTCTACATCATGGAAGTGTTGCACGAAGGATTCGGGGACAGCAAATACCGTCCCTGCCCGTTGCTGCGTAAATATGTAAAGGCCGGGTGGATCGGAAAAAAAGCCGGTCGAGGTTTTTACACTTATCAGGAATAAGCAAAAGGAGAAAGGTGGCGGGCTGAATGGAATTTACGTTTACCGATGAACAACAAATGATGCGCAAAATGGTGCGGGACTTTGCCGAAAAGGAAGTCGAACCGGAGATCCAGCGCATGGAAACGGAAGATCGATTTCCAGTTGAAGTCGTGCGAAGGATGGGGGAGCTGGGACTTATGGGCATTCCCATCCCCGAAGAATATGGAGGCAGTGCAATGGATTACACTTCCTATATCATTGCCCTGCATGAGCTGTCCAAGGTCAGTGCGACGGTAGGTGTCATTCTGTCGGTACATACTTCGGTCGGGACCAATCCGATTTTATATTTCGGCAGCGAAGAACAGAAGCAAAAATATTTGCCCAAACTGGCGAGCGGCCAGTATTTGGGTGCGTTTGCGCTGACGGAGCCGGGTGCCGGGTCCGACGCTTCCAATCTTAAAATGACGGCCAAGCCGACAGGAGATGGCTACCTGTTGCAAGGGACGAAAATGTTTATCACCAACGGTGGTTATGCCGATACATTCATCGTTTTTGCCAGGACTAGTCAGGAAGGCGGCTATAAAGGGGTGAGTGCCTTTATCGTTGAAAAAGACACCCCGGGCCTCCATATTGGAAAAACGGAAAAAAAGATGGGTTTGCACGGTTCCAGTACGGTTCAGCTTCATTTTGAAGATTGCTATCTTACAAATGAACAGTTGCTGGGCAACGAAGGAGATGGTTTTAAGATCGCCATGGCCAATTTGAATGCCGGGAGGATAGGAATCGCTGCTCAGTCGCTCGGTATCGCAGAGGCTGCGTTGAGGCATTCGATTGCTTATGCAAAACAGCGCGAACAATTCGGCAGACCGATAGCCGACCACCAGGGCGTCTCCTTTAAGCTGGCCGATATGGCGACAGAAGTGGAAGCGGCAAAATTGTTGACCTACCAGGCAGCTTCTTTGCGTGCCCTAAATAAACCATGCGGCAAGGAGGCATCCATGGCAAAGCTGTTTGCATCCAAGACCGCTGTCAAGGCAGCGATCGAGGCAGTGCAGATTTTTGGCGGTTATGGATACACGAAAGACTACCCGGTCGAACGACTTTTCCGTGACGCCAAAATTTGTGAAATTTATGAAGGTACCAGCGAAATTCAACATATGGTGATCGGCAAGCATTTGCTGCAAGATTGACCAGTCTAAAAGGGGGATAAATAGATGGATTTTCAACTAACCGATGAACAGGAAATGTTAAGAAAAATGGTGCGCGATTTCGCCAAAAACGAAGTGGAACCGTCTGCGGCCGAACGGGATGAAGAAGAGAGGTTTGACAGGGAGTTATTCGACAAAATGGCTGAATTGGGTTTGACGGGAATTCCATGGCCGGAAAAGTACGGCGGAATCGGCGCTGATTTTGTCAGTTATGTCATAGCGGTGGAAGAACTGTCGCGCGTCTGTGCATCTACGGGTGTGACGTTGTCGGCCCATATCTCTTTGGCAAGCTGGCCTTTATACAAGTACGGCTCGGAAAATCAGAAGCAGACCTATTTGGCGGAATTGGCAAGAGGGGAGAAACTTGGCGCGTATGCTTTGTCCGAACCTGGCGCCGGTAGTGATGTGGCGTCGATGAAGACGACCGCCCGGCTGGATGGGGACAGCTATGTATTGAACGGCAGCAAGGTATGGATCACCAATGGAGGCGTCGCCGATACGTATATCGTTTTTGCCAAAACGGATCGGGATGCCAAGCATCGCGGCATCAGTGCCTTTATTGTCGAAAAAGGCATGGCCGGTTTTACGTTCGGAAAAAAAGAGAAGAAGCTGGGGATACGCTCCTCTCCGACCACTGAGCTGGTTTTTGAAAATTGCCGGGTTCCCAAAGAAAACTTGCTCGGCGCAGAAGGGCAAGGGTTTAAGATCGCCATGACGACACTGGATGGCGGACGCAACGGAATCGCAGCCCAGGCACTCGGTATTGCACAAGGAGCCCTGGATGCTTCTGTCAGCTATGCGAAAGAGCGGGAGCAATTCGGCAAACCGATTGCCCGAAACCAGGGAATATCGTTCAAGCTGGCAGATATGGCGACCGAAATAGAAGCCGCCCGTTTGCTGACATACCAGGCCGCTTGGCTGGAATCGAACGGACAGCCATACGGCAAAGCATCTGCCATATCGAAATTGTTTGCCGGCGATGCGGCGATGCGGATTACGACCGAAGCAGTCCAGGTCTTTGGCGGCTATGGATATACGAAGGACTATCCAGTTGAACGGTATATGCGGGATGCCAAGATCACACAAATCTATGAAGGGACCAATGAAATCCAGCGTCTTGTGATCGGCCGGATGCTGACGAAGGAATAAGCCACCTCGCCATTATTGGCAGGCACATATTCACTTAGTAAAAGCAAACTGGTGGTGTATGATTTGCCTGAACCAGCTACCGATTCAGTAGTTGGGGGATAAGGAAGCAAGACGGTTGGAGAGGACAACACAGGCGTTTGCGATGTTTTTGAATTCGGTTTTTCGGCGTTGAACGTTCGGAGGTGGGGCGGTGAAGGTCGCCAACATGAACGCCGGATGGATCCTCTCGACTGGCCTTGCATGGCTCATAAAATCGAAGCGGAGGTGATGAAAAATGAACGGAAGTAAAGTCACTTCAACAATCAAAGATGAGCAACTGATCGAGCGGCGGCGTAATCAAATGATCAAGGGCGCGGTCAGCTTGTTTAAAGAAAAGGGATTCCATCGGACCACGACCAGGGAGATTGCTAAAGCCTCTGGGTTCAGTATCGGAACGCTTTATGAATATATCCGTACCAAGGAAGATGTACTTTTTTTGGTTTGCGATTCGATATACGAAAAGGTAAAAGCGCGAATGGAAGCGGCTTTTTTGAGGGAAAGTGCCAGTTTGGATCATTTGGTGCAGGCAGTCCGCGCTTATTATTTACTGATGGATGAGATGCAGGATGAAGTGGTCATCATGTACCAGGAAATGAAATCGCTTTCGAAAGAAGCGCAGGAATATGTGATGCAAAAGGAAAAAGCAATGGTCGCCATGCTGGAGCAGCTTTTGCAGGACAGTTCCCCAAACCGGCTCAAACAAAGAGATGTATCCTTGATTGCCAACAATATTTTCATTCAGGGTCAAATGTGGGGCTTCCGCCGTTGGATGCTGCAGAAAGAGTTTACGATCGCTTCGTACACAGAACGACAGGTCGCTTTCTTGTTGGCGGGACTGGGTCTTGGTGATGGCTTGCCTGCTACAGGCGGTTGACAGGTTATTTTAAGTGATTAGGAAGGGGAGGATTTCTGATGGAAAAGGTCGAGATATACCAGCCGGATCACCCGGTCAGATTTGTGACGTCTTCAAGCTTGTTCGATGGACACGATGCGTCGATCAATATTATGCGCAGGATTCTGCAGGCCAGCGGTGCGGAGGTGATCCACCTCGGACATAACCGGTCTGTTGAAGAAATCGTCAATGCTGCCATTCAGGAAGATGTACAGGGGATTGCGATTTCCTCTTATCAAGGCGGGCATGTCGAATACTTCAAGTATATGGTGGATTTATTAAAAGAAAAGGATGCCGGCCATATCCGTGTTTACGGGGGAGGCGGAGGTGTCATCATCCCGAAAGAAATAAAGGAGCTGCACGATTACGGAGTGGCACGAATCTTTTCGCCGGAGGACGGCCGCACACTCGGTTTGCAGGGAATGATCAATCAAATGTTGGAAGAATGCGATTTTGTACCGCCGGTCGATTTGGCGGATGAAGTCGAGAGACTGGCCACCGGGGATCATAGGGCCCTGGCAAAAATGATCAGTGTCGTTGAAAACAACGCTGCTTCCGAGCAGGCAGCAGCAGTCGAAGCGGTACGGGACAACCAGCAGACCAAAACCATTCCGGTATTGGGGATTACGGGGACAGGGGGCGCTGGGAAAAGTTCCTTGACAGATGAACTGATCAGGCGCTTCCTTAACGAAATTCCGGATAAAAAATTGGCTGTTTTATCCATCGACCCTACCAAAAAGAAAACAGGCGGCGCGCTTCTGGGTGACCGGATCCGCATGAACGCCATTTTTTCCGACCGGGTGTTCATGCGATCGTTGGCAACGCGTGATTCGAGCAGCGAGTTATCCAGGTCGATCCACGACGTGATTGAAATTGCGAAAGGAGCCGGAATGGATTTGATCATCGTGGAAACGAGCGGCATCGGCCAAGGGAACGCTGCGATAACGGATGTCTGTGATTTATCCATGTATGTCATGACAGCTGAATTCGGTGCGCCATCTCAGTTGGAAAAAATCGATATGATCGATTATGCAGACTTTCTCGTCATCAACAAGTTTGAACAAAAGGGCTCGGAGGATGCACTCAACCAGGTGCGTAAGCAGTATGAACGCAGCCGCATGCTGTTTCACCAGGATAAGCAGACATTCCCTGTGTTCGGAACGATTGCCAGTCAATTTAACGATGCAGGTACCAATACATTGTTTGCGGCGATTGTCGAAAAATTGAACGAGGATTTTGAATGGGAAAATACGACTTCCTTCGCCAAATCCAAACTCGTCGAAAAACAAAATGTCATCATACCGAACGATCGCCGCCACTATTTGCGTGATATCGCCTCTATCGTGAAAAATTATCATAAAAAGGCAGAAGATCAAGCTTCTGTCGCCAGAAAAATCGAGCATTTGCAGGCAACGGTAGAGCTTGTCGAAAACGAGGAAGTGGAGAAACAGTTAAAGGACCAGATGGAGAAACACCACGCGTTGCTTGATGGAAGCAGCAAGCAGCTGCTGGAAAGTTGGGAGGATACACGGGACCGCTATCAGGGGGAAGAAATGACCTTCCGTGTCAGAGGCAAAGACGTGAACATGGACATTAGTACCGAGAGCCTGTCCGGTCTGCGAATCCCCAAAGTAGCGTTTCCGAGTTTCACCGATTGGGGAGACCGTCTGATTTGGCTGTTGAAGGAAAATGTTCCGGGAGCTTTCCCGTTTACCGCCGGTGTTTTCCCTTTTAAACGAAAAGGAGAGGACCCGAAGCGGCAATTTGCCGGGGAAGGCACACCTGAGCGAACCAACCGCCGTTTTCATTACTTATCGAAGGATGATGAGGCCAAACGGCTCAGCACGGCGTTTGATTCCGTGACCCTCTATGGCGAAAATCCGGACCCGCGGCCCGATATTTACGGAAAGGTCGGCGAAAGCGGCGTCAGCGTGTGTACGTTGGATGACATGAAAAAACTGTATGATGGATTTGATTTGATCGATCCGAAAACGTCGGTATCCATGACGATAAACGGTCCTGCTCCGATTATCCTGGCCATGTTTTTCAATACCGCCATCGATCAGCAGCTAGCTAAATTCACTAATGAGAACGGACGGGAACCGACAAGCGAAGAAGCGGCAGATATCAAGGCCAGTACGCTTGCTACTGTCCGGGGCACGGTCCAGGCGGATATTCTCAAGGAAGACCAGGGGCAGAACACCTGTATTTTTTCTACTGAATTCGCCTTGCGGATGATGGGCGACATTCAGCAATATTTCATCGATCATCAGGTCCGCAACTATTATTCCGTTTCGATTTCCGGTTACCATATCGCCGAAGCCGGAGCCAACCCGATTACCCAGTTGGCTTTCACCCTGGCGAACGGGTTTACCTATGTCGAATATTACTTGAGCAGGGGAATGGACATCGACAAATTCGCGCCGAACCTGTCCTTCTTTTTCTCCAACGGTCTTGATCCCGAATATACGGTTATCGGCCGTGTCGCCAGGAGAATTTGGGCTATCGTGATGAGGGATAAATACGGAGCGGGAGAACGCAGTCAAAAACTGAAGTATCACATTCAAACTTCTGGTCGCTCCCTGCATGCCCAGGAAATCGACTTTAACGATATCCGTACAACCTTGCAGGCGTTGATCGCGATTCAGGATAACTGCAATTCCCTCCATACCAATTCTTATGACGAAGCGATCACGACGCCGACAGAAGGGTCTGTCCGCCGGGCGATGGCAATCCAGATGATTGTCAATAAAGAGTTCGGCTTGACCAAAAACGAGAATTCTTTGCAAGGTTCATTCATCATTGACCAGCTTACCGATATGGTCGAGCAAGCAGTTTTACAGGAATTTGAACGAATCAACGATCGCGGCGGTGTGCTCGGTGCGATGGAAAGGCAGTATCAACGCGGGAAAATCCAGGAGGAATCGCTGTATTATGAAGCGAAAAAACATTCCGGGGAATTACCGCTCATCGGGGTCAATACGTATTTAAACCCAAATCCGCCCGCTGCCGATTATATGGACAGCATGGAGCTGGCCCGTGCCTCGGAAGAAGAAAAACAGCATCAAATCCAAGAGTTGGAACGGTTCCACAAGGAGCATGGGGCTGAAGTGGAAGCTGCGCTTGATCGATTGAAACAGACTGCAGCCTCTGGAGGGAATATATTCGCTGAACTGATGGAAACGGTAAAAGTGGCAAGTCTGGGGCAAATCACGAACTCTCTCTATCAAGTCGGCGGCCAATATCGACGCAACATGTAGGATGCAAAGCAAGCGCGGTGACGGTTGTTGACTCCATAGGTGGATCTCCGGATTGATTTATGGTCACATAGTGGACATAATCGTCGCGGAAAATATGTCATGTTTATGGAAAGGATGCCCTTCAGGTCAATGGGCATCTTTTCTGTGAACCGTTGCCGGGGGATGCCGGGAAAGGGAAATGGAATTTTTTCATTTTATCAGGTTTATTTCCTGCTGAAATTGTGAAAAGTAATTGGATATGAAAGTAAAAAATACGTTAGGTATCGGCTTTAGCTGGCATAAATGTCTCGCTTGTGCGGTTATTAAGTCTTTCCCAAACATGTTGGAAAGGAAAGAGACGGAGCATCTGGAGCCATGTCTTTGGAAATATAGGCTATTATTGCAATTTGATTTTTATAACCATATAATGTATGAGAGGATTTGTTAACAGTATCGCATGCTGGTAATGTCAGGCGGCTGATACTTGAAGATCGAAACAATCTCATTGATCGAATATCAACCAGGCACAGGCAGCGGCTCCAGCTGGATACCTGTCTGTTTAATAAATTGACGTAAAGGGAGTGCTTGACCGTGAGCTTGACAAATTACAGCCACGAGGAGATTACGGGTTTATCGATGATCGAACTGGCGAGTGAAATCCTTGCTGAAGAGAAAAAAGCAAAAGATTTTAGAGAAGTATATGACCGCATTGCGGAACTGAAAGGGTTCACCGAAGCACAAAAAGATGAATACATCGCACAATTTTATACCGACTTGAACACGGACGGTCGTTTTTTGACGCTTGGATCCAACCTTTGGGGATTGAAAGAATGGTACCCGATTGAGCAGGTTGAAGAAGAAATCACGGAAGCGCCCAAAAAGAAAAAGAAGAAAAAAGCGAAAGCGAAAACAAGTAAACGGAAAAAAGAGGATATCTACGTGGAAGAGGAAATCGAAGACGATTTGGATGAATTGGAAGAAGATCTTGATTTCGACGATATCGATACGACCGACGAATTCGCCGATGACAATGATGATAAATTTGACGACGATGATACCGATAATGCGGACGACGATGATGAGTATGATGGCGATTTCCGCAGCGGCAAACTGGACGATGAAGATCAAAAGGTTGTCGAGGAAGACGTCTCTTATGTCGGCGATGAAGATGACGACGATGCGAACGATGATAATTATAATTAAGTAAACGGCGCTTGACTTTCCACAGGCAAGTGAGTAAAATTTTATTTGGGCTCTTTAAATTATTGTTCGTTTATAAAAGCGTTCCCCTGAACAGGGGAGCGCTTTTGTTGTTTTATAAGAAAAATATACGCTTTCCAAACAACGTGTTGAGTCTGGACAAGCTGCATGAGCTATATGGAAAGGAACCCTGCTTTTCACAGATGCTTTTTTCAAGATAATTATCGCGGCAGGAAAATCCGGCTGCAGGAAGCTGATTGGTTCGCTGTCAGGAATGAGAGGTGCGGGCAATATGATCGTATCGCTGAAAGCGCAGAAGGAATTCGGCATGATATATCCCAGGCGCTTTCTGTATATCACTATTTAGAAACAGCCTTCATAAAAAACAGCCGATTGGAAAAGTCTAACCGGTAAGCAAATGCTTGCTATTGATCGCTGGTTGTTATATGATGATTATTTTTAAAAGGATCAGTTCATTCAAAGAATCATTAACATAGAAAGAGGGATTTAGGGTGACAAAGTATATTTTTGTAACAGGAGGAGTCGTCTCCTCGCTTGGAAAAGGGATAACGGCAGCATCGCTGGGACGCTTGCTGAAAAATCGGGGATTGAATGTAACCATCCAGAAATTTGATCCATACATCAATGTCGATCCTGGTACGATGAGTCCATATCAGCATGGAGAAGTTTTCGTCACGGAAGACGGAGCGGAAACAGACCTGGATTTGGGACATTATGAACGATTCATCGACATCAATCTTAACAAGTACAGCAACGTGACCACTGGTAAAATCTATTCGACGGTCATCAAGAAAGAGCGAAAAGGCGATTACCTCGGTGGAACGGTCCAAGTGATCCCTCATATTACCAACGAAATCAAAGACAAAGTATTCCGCGCCGGCCAGCAGACAAATGCCGATGTCGTCATCACGGAAATCGGCGGAACAGTAGGGGATATTGAATCCCTTCCTTTCCTGGAAGCGATCAGGCAAATCAAAAGCGATATCGGCAGGGACAATGTCATGTATCTGCACTGTACGCTTGTCCCCTACTTGAAAGCAGCCGGGGAAATGAAGACAAAGCCGACGCAGCATAGTGTCAAAGAGTTGCGTTCGCTGGGGATTCAACCGGATGTCATCGTGCTTCGTACTGAGATGGAGATCAGTCAGGATATGAAGGATAAAATCGCCTTGTTCTGCGACATTGACCCGAAGGCAGTAGTTGAAGCCGGCGATGCAGATACGCTTTACCATGTTCCGATCTCCTTGCAGGCGCAACAGCTGGATCAACTGACATGTGACCATTTCGGTCTTGATTGCGAACCGGCCGATATGACGGAGTGGAATGAATTAGTCCATAAAGTCACCAGTCTCAGCAAACGGGTGACAATCGGTTTGGTCGGAAAATACGTGGAATTGCCGGATGCTTATATCTCGGTGGTCGAAGCGTTGAAGCATGCCGGCTATCAGTACGATTCGGACATCGATATCCGCTGGATTAATTCCGAGCAGGTAACGGCCGGAAATGTGGCAGCGAAGCTGGATGGTGTGGATGGAATCTTGGTACCTGGAGGTTTTGGAGACAGAGGAATCGAAGGTAAAATCGATGCAATACGTTATGCACGGGAAAACAAAGTCCCATTCTTGGGCATTTGCCTAGGTATGCAGTTGGCGACTGTCGAATTTGCCCGGAATGTGCTCGGATTGGATGGAGCGCATTCTGCAGAAATCGATCCCGCTACACCACATCCAATCATCGACCTGCTTCCTGAACAGAAGGATGTGTCAGACCTTGGCGGGACTTTGAGACTTGGCGTCTATCCTTGCCGCTTGAAACAAGGCACCAAAACACGGGCTGCTTACGGAGAGGAAGACGTTGTATACGAACGCCATCGTCACCGCTTTGAATTCAATAACATCTACCGGGAACAAATGGAGGCAAAAGGATTTGTTTTCTCCGGGACAAGCCCGGACGGTCGGTTGATTGAAACGATTGAGCTGGAAGACCACCCTTGGTTCGTCGCTTCCCAGTTCCACCCGGAATTCAAGTCAAGGCCGAATCGTCCGCAGCAGCTGTTCGATGGATTTATCGGTGCTTCGGCAACTCACAGAGACAATCAATAGATAACCATGTTTTAAAAGCGCAGCCGTGCGTCCCAGGACAAAACGGTGCGCTTTTTTTGTGCAGCTGTTTTTTTGTCGCAATAGATAGAACATCGACCTGCTTCAATGGCTCCTCAACTTCAGAAAAGAGTACGTGAATTCAAAAAAGAAGTACGAATGGTTGAAAAGTGTATACGCGTATCTTTCCCCGATCCCATGAGGCAATTATGGAGGAAAAGGATGCTTGGTACCAGCGCGGGCAACTCCACAGCGAAGATTAGCATAAGACCAGATTAAGATGCAAAGCTGACGAAGCATTACGCAGGCTGGTCCCGCCTCGTCTTTTCTGTTTATAACGAAGATATAGGCAAAAAGCGACAAGTTATGGCTGAAAGAGTTATGGAAGGAATGAAAAGCGAAACAAGGAGACATAATTCTTCAAATTCAGCAGGAAATCGTACCTTTATATCGAACAACTAATAGACCCGGCATCTTTACATTTCGCCAACCATGTGAAAATATGATTGATAGGCAAAAAGTATTATTCGGTTCCTGGGTAATTAGGCGGTAAGTGTCCATTCAAACGGAGAGAAATGCGCGCTGCGAAACCTGAAGGGGAAGCGGGAAAGAAATAGAAAAATGCTTACATAACATGCAATAGTTTCAAATCAGGAAGGGTTGAAGAACAAATGAAAAAAACCGTAATGATTGTCGATGACCAACCGGGGATTCGTTTGCTGCTGGAGGAAATTTTGAAAACGGAAGGGTATCAAATCAAAACAGCAGAAAATGGCAAGGAGGCACTAGATAAGATTGTCAACGAACCGCCTGATTTACTGATGGTTGACTACAAGCTGCCAATCATGGATGCCAGCGCCCTTTTGCACCGGCTCGAAGAAGAAGGCGTTACAGTGCCGGCGATTTTGATGAGCGGGCTGTCCGAAGAAATAGAAGGGAAAAAGGATCAATTTCCAATGGTGGAAGAAATCTTCGCGAAACCGTTCAATATTGATGATGCCAGAGAGAGGGTCAACCGGATATTGGCAGAAAAAAACAGCAACTGATTACATAATAATCTGAATAAATCCGGGTAAGCGGTATCTTTTCACTGTTTTGTTGCACCGAGGGGTGGTAGTTGGTATTCTTATACTGTACCCAATCAAAAATACTTATTGACTGGATATTGCATACTAAGCAAGACAACATACCCTAAGGAGGAAAAACAGCATGCCATTAGTTTCAATGAAAGAAATGCTTGAAGAAGCCAAGCAAAATAACTATGGTGTCGGCCAGTTCAACTTGAACAATCTTGAATATGCCCAAGCCGTTCTTCAAGCAGCAGAAGAAGAAAAATCCCCAGTAATCCTCGGTGTTTCTGAAGGCGCCGCAAAATATATGGGTGGTTTCAAAGTGGTTGTATCGATGGTGAAAGCGTTGATGGAGGAGTATGGTACAACTGTACCGGTCGCGATTCACTTGGATCACGGCTCCAGTTTTGAAAAATGTGTCCAAGCTATTCATGCCGGATTCACTTCCGTTATGATTGACGGTTCCCATTTCCCGTTGGAAGAAAACATTGCACTGACAAAGAAAGTGGTAGAAGTTGCCCACATTAACGGAGTTTCCGTAGAAGCTGAACTTGGCCGTATCGGCGGGCAGGAAGATGACCTGATCGTTGAAGATGCTGAAGCTGCATATGCCATCCCGGCAGAATGTGAGCGTCTTGTCAATGAGACAGGCGTTGACTGCTTCGCCCCTGCCCTTGGTTCCGTTCATGGTCCTTACAAAGGTGAACCGAACCTAGGTTTCGACCGTATGGAAGAAGTATTCAACCTGGTGAATGTACCACTAGTATTGCACGGCGGAACAGGTATCCCGACTAAAGATATTAAGCGTGCGCTTTCTCTTGGTACATCCAAAATCAACGTAAACACGGAAAATCAAATCGCCCAGGCGCAAAAAGTACGTGAAGTACTTGCAGAACAGCCAGACCAATACGATCCTCGTAAATATCTGGGACCTGGACGTGAAGCGATCAAACAAACCGTCATTGGCAAAATGCGTGAGTTTGGTTCTTCTAACCGTGCCTAATAAAGCTGCTTAAAAATGTTGAAAATAGGGAACTGTCTATACAGGCAGTTTCCTTTTCATACTATCCCACTCTCCAGCCATCATTCCTACTTACAATCAACTAAGATACATACCAAATTCATTCGCTTCATATGTTCCCCTATGGGGGCGGAGTGCGCCTGCATCTCATCGCAGGCTGCACCTGGAGAAGAGTGGTACAATCAAGTGAGACTGCTGCCGCTCTAGCAAAGTTCAAGCCATCAACCCTTTGCCGGATCGGCAGATGCAAAATTAGTATTGTTTGGCAAAAATTGTGTAGAATAAGGTTGACTAACTAGAATACTGCAGGTTGTTCGGATTGAACATCAATACTTATTCTTATTATAGTGAAGTTGCGTTTAAAGCCACAGTGACAATGAAAGCGGACAGCCGCTGTCAGTAAGCTGTTTCGAACAATCTCAGGGAGTGAGGAGTTCCAGATGCAAAAAATACTCGTAGAAGGCGGCAGACCTTTGAATGGCAAAGTAAGGATCAGCGGAGCGAAAAACAGTGCGGTTGCATTGCTGCCGGCTGCAATACTCGCAGAATCGAAAGTGATCATCGAGGGCTTGCCGAAAATATCGGATGTAGACGTGTTGGGAGATTTACTGGAGGAAATCGGCGGGGACGTTTCCTGGAAGGGACAGACGATTCATATCGATCCTAGCAATATGATCAATATGCCGCTTCCAAGCGGAAAAGTGAAAAAACTTCGTGCCTCCTACTATTTTATGGGAGCGATGCTCGGTCGATTCAAAGAAGCGGTGATCGGTTTGCCGGGAGGATGCCATCTAGGCCCTCGTCCTATTGATCAGCACATAAAAGGCTTTGAAGCGCTTGGCGCTAAAGTGACCAACGAACAAGGCGCGATTTACCTGCGGGCGGATGAATTGCGCGGTGCCCGGATTTATCTGGATGTGGTCAGTGTCGGGGCTACCATCAACATCATGCTGGCAGCAGTGAGAGCAAAAGGGAAGACAGTCATCGAAAATGCAGCCAAGGAACCGGAAATTATCGATGTCGCAACGTTGCTCACCAGCATGGGCGCGAAAATAAAGGGAGCCGGGACAGATGTTATCCGGATTGAGGGTTGTGATAACTTGACAGGCTGTATGCATACCATCATCCCAGACAGGATTGAAGCGGGGACTTATACAATCATGGCGGCTGCACAGGGAGAAAAAGTATTGATCGACAATGTCATTCCCCAGCATCTCGAGTCCTTGCTGGCTAAGCTTCGCGAAATGGGTGTGTCAATCGAAGAAGGCGATGAGCAGCTGCTTGTCCAGCCCGGAAAAGAACTGAAGAGTGTCGATATCAAAACGCTTGTCCATCCCGGGTTTCCGACCGATTTGCAGCAGCCATTCACATCTTTGCTGACCAAAGCAAAAGGTACGGGTGTCGTGACCGATACAATCTATCAGGCGAGATTGAAACATATTGACGAGCTTCGCAGAATGAACGCGCTGATCAAGGTGGAAGGTGGTTCGGCCATTGTCTCCGGACCTGTCCAACTGGAAGGTGCGAAAGTAAAGGCGAGCGACCTGCGGGCTGGTGCATCGTTGATCGCTGCCGGGCTTATGGCTGATGGCGTGACGGAAATAACCGGTTTGGAACATATAGACCGGGGATATGAACAAATTACAGAGAAGCTGTCCCAGCTTGGTGCCAAGATTTGGCGGGAAGAAATGACCGCTGAAGAAGTGGAGCAGTTTCAAAACTCTTGACCAGTGAATAGGCCCTCCGTCGAGTCGCTCGGCAGGGAATAAATAAGGAGGCGGAAAGCTGTCCGGCCCTTCTGCGGGTTGGACAAGCTTTTTTCCGTGTCCTCTGACTTGCCCTCCGTTCTTTGTTATGTTCCCTCCCTTGTAAACAAACGAGCCGAGGGATTGCCGTCAGAATATTGTAAGGGCATACAATGTTCTTGGTGGCTGCCCGATAAATTATAGTTGAATAATCGAGAAAGAAACGGTACTATGGAAGAAGTTTAATAAGTGTTTAGTTTGGTTATAATGATTGATGTACTCACGTAAAAACTTCTATTCTAGTTTTATGCTTTCCTTCAACTTCTTCTTGGATCAGCTTTTATGCTATCAGAATGTATGAGTTGCATGGATGATAGTATATAGTGAAACGCTTGCTTCGCCAACGACACTGGGCGTCCAGTTGCGTTTTTATCGTATTGTTGAAAAGAAAAGCCTTTAGTGAACACTCGCTGGCTTTCCTACTGGGTTTTCCTCCGTCAGCTAAATCTATCAAAGCTATCCAATGAGGCTCCAACCAGGAAGTGCATTACTACCCAATTCATTTATTACGATTGAAAATAAACCTGTAGCACTGCTGTGTCTTTCGGCGGTGTTGGAATCTGTCTGCCATCATGCGGAGGTTCCGATAGGTTGTGTTCGATAAAATATCAAAATTTAATAGGTGTGGTGATTTTGTGGCTGAATTGACCATTTCTCATTTAGAAACATTAACATTGAAAGAACTGTATGAAAAAGCAAAAGAATATAAAGTATCCTATTACGCAAAGCTTACCAAGCGCGAGCTTGTTTTTTCCATTTTAAAAGCCCAGGCGGAAAAGGACGGCTTTTTGTTCATGGATGGTGTTTTGGAAATCATTCCTTCGGAAGGATTCGGTTTTCTTCGTCCGATCAATTATTCTCCTAGTGCAGAAGACATCTACATTTCGGCTTCGCAAATCCGACGGTTTGATCTGCGAAATGGTGACAAGGTGTCTGGAAAAGTCCGTCCGCCGAAAGAAAACGAGCGGTATTACGGGTTGCTTCACGTGGATGCGGTAAACGGTCAAAACCCGGAAACTGCCAAAGAACGCGTTCATTTCCCTGCCCTGACGCCATTGTATCCAGACCGTTTGATGCGTTTGGAGACAGAAACAAGAAAGCTGTCGACAAGGATTATCGATCTGATGACACCGGTCGGATTCGGCCAGCGCGGATTGATTGTCGCTCCTCCAAAAGCAGGGAAAACCATGCTGTTGAAACAAATCGCCAACAGCATTTCCAAGAATCATCCCAATTCAAAACTGATTATCCTGTTGGTTGATGAACGCCCGGAAGAAGTGACGGATATCGAACGCTCTGTCCATCCGGATGTCGACGTTGTCAGCTCTACTTTTGATGAAGTGCCGGAAAACCATATTAAAGTGTCCGAGCTGGTATTGGAACGGGCGATGCGGCTGGTGGAACACAAAAAGGATGTCATTGTGCTGATGGATAGCATCACCAGATTAGCCAGGGCATATAACTTGGTCATTCCGCCAAGTGGTCGTACGCTGTCAGGCGGTATCGATCCAGCTGCCTTCCATCGTCCTAAACGATTTTTCGGTGCAGCGCGTAATATCGAAGAAGGCGGGAGCTTTACCATCCTGGCAACCGCTTTGGTGGATACGGGATCGCGTATGGATGACGTCATTTACGAAGAATTCAAAGGGACCGGCAATATGGAACTTCATCTGGATCGAAGTCTTGCTGAGCGTCGTATTTACCCGGCAATCGATATTTTGCGTTCCGGTACGAGAAAAGAAGAATTGCTTGTTTCCAAGGATCATCTCGATAAGATTTGGGCGATCAGAAAAACAATGCAAGACTCCAATGACTTTGTCGAGCGTTTCCTTCGCCGCATGAGGGCTTCGAAAAACAACGAAGAGTTTTTCCAGTCCATGGAGGAAGATATGAAGCGGAAAGGGACAGCCAGAAAGGGGTAGTTTGTTTTCTGGTAAATGGCGGAAAAATCTCCGGATATAACGTCCTTACCTCTAGTTCCCTAGCGTCGTGGAGGCGGGCGCGTCCATGTGAAGGACATCTGGATTTTTCCCAACTGTCGCTTGCAAAGGCAATTTTACACTGTTATAATCATTCTATGTGAGCTTAGAATAAATTGCTGTCCTTATTGGCGGATATTCTGACGCCTCTTTCCGGATCATATTCGGATTGTGGCCTTACAATAACTCTGTTTCCAAAGGATTCAGGGCAAAAGGAGTGGAAAGAACATGAAAGAACAAATTCATCCGGAATACAGAAAAGTAGTATTTCTTGATACTAGCTCTGACTACAAATTCCTAAGCGGTTCTACACAGTCTTCTGAAGAAACAATTGAATGGGAAGACGGCAATACTTACCCGTTGATCCGTGTGGAAATCAGCTCAGCTTCTCACCCGTTCTACACTGGTAAGCAAAAAGCGGACAAAGCTGGCGGACGTGTCGATCGATTCAAGAAAAAATATAACCTTGGTTAATTGTCCCCAGGGGATATCCCGGTGGAAAAAACCAAAGATAATCATGAAAAACAGGCAAATCGTCTAACTTTTTGCCTGTTTTTTTACTTTGTATTGTGGCAAGATGGATGCAAATCGTGAAGAATTCAAACAAAAAGAGACGTTTTTTTATAGATGAACAAGGCAATAACTATGGAAATAGAGTACAACTGCGGCAGTAACATGATCCAGCGTCTTTGCAATCTTGAAGGGAGTGTCCCGTTGATGTATGTAATGAAACAAAGTGGATGGGTAGAGCTGATTTGCGGCAGCATGTTTTCTGGTAAATCGGAGGAATTGATAAGAAGGGTGCGCCGAGCTACATATGGAAATCTATCTGTCCGGGTATTCAAACCCGCCATTGACAGTCGGTATTCTGAGGAATCGGTTGTTTCTCACAACGGAACGTCGATTTTGGCGCGTCCGGTCGACAGAGCAGCCGATATTCTTGAATATATCGATGCAGAAGTCGATGTAATCGGAATAGATGAAGTTCAGTTTTTCGATGACGAAATTGTCGGCATTGTCGATGAATTGGCCAATCATGGCCACCGGGTCATCGTTGCCGGTCTTGATACCGACTTTAGGGGTGAACCGTTCGGACCGGTTCCGGAATTGATGGCGTTGAGCGAATCGGTGACAAAGCTGAATGCGATTTGTCCGATTTGCGGGTCCCCGGCAAGCAGGACCCAGCGTCTGATCAATGACAAGCCTGCTTCCTATGATGATCCCATCATTTTGGTGGGTGCTTCTGAGTCGTACGAGCCTCGCTGCCGCCATCACCATGAAGTGCCGAACCGGCCCAGGCAAGCGCTAAACCTAAAAGCTTTTCCTACATCGAATTAATGATTTCAAGACAGGATGCCATTTCGGTATCCTGTTTTTTTGATATGTGGAGAAGGTAGAGGGCGAAATTCATGTATCAAGAATGACAGTTATCAGCCGGAGGAGGATATGCTTCCTTTGACCAACTCTCTGTAAGTCTTTCCGTTTTGGTTATCTTTTTTCTGCAAAATCGAGAGTGAAATTGCAAATACTCTGAGCAGCACGAATACACGTAGACTCCTGCGGGATCAGTGACCTATGCGAGACCCCGCAGACGAAGTCGAGGAGGCTCACGGGGCACCCGCGGAAAGCGAAGTGTATTCGTGCTGCGGACCTAATCGATAAGCAAGCTGCTGGATTCCGTTCAAGCGGATATTATCGTGCTGCAGAAGCATGCTAAGGAAAAAGCATGGAGGTTGGGTATGTATAGAATATTGACAGCCATCTTTTGTTTGGCAATACTGAATGCATGTGGAACCGGGAATAACGGACAGGAACAAGGGAGTATGCCGCAGGGCGAAGAAGTGGAAACAACGGAAGAAGGGTATATCCAATTGCGGGGCACTCAGCCGAGGATTTTCGATGAATATGGCGATCGCGAAATCGTCCAGGACACTAGCAGAGCGGCGATCGTCCGGGCAGCCGAATCAGTGGAAGCCGTCACGGTGGAAAGTGTCGAAATGATTGATGAAGAAATCCGGATTGAAGCCGTTTTAAACGGGAAATTCAACTCGGGGGAGAAAATGGCCAAAATCAATCAAATCCGACGGTCGGTCGATGACCAGGTGAATGGGAATTACCATGTGCGGGTGGTCATTCGTTGATCTGACAGGAAGGGAGCTCTAGTTCCGGAAGGAAGTCCAGAGCTTCCTTTGTCTCGTTATACATAATAATGGATTTTTGTCTGGATTGGCGACTTCCTGTTTCCTGAACAAAACAAGCGCAATTTTAACCGGATGAGGGGCAGCAGGCCAATGCTGTTATGTTAAAATAACATAGAAAGAAGCAATATTCATGTCAAGGGGGACCAAACATGGGCCATCACTCGGAACAGGAATTGTCCGAAGAAGTAAATCGACTTAATCGGCGATTGACCGAACTGGAACAGAAAATTGAAGAAGAACCTCGTAAGCGGCGTCATCCGCTGTGGGAGGCTATTCTATATTTGCTGGCCGGTGTTTTTCTGTTAGGACCTGCACTGGCATTGGGGATGGGCCTGATTGAACTGCTTGACGGCTGGATGTCACGCTGAGCAGGGTGAAATCGCAAAGATTGATGACCCGCTTCAAATCGCTGCCAAGCTTTTTTTGACGGGGTTTTTCTCCTGTACTATAATTATACTGTTAAGGAGAAAGAGGTGGATGAAGTGTTAGACAGACTGCAATCCTTGGAAGACCGTTATGATAAATTGAATGAATTGCTCAGTGACCCTGAAGTAATCAGTGATACGAAAAAGCTACGTGAATATTCGAAAGAACAATCCGACCTGGAAGACGTCATCCAGGCATACCGTGAATATAAAGAAGTGACCACCCAGCTGGACGATGCCAAAGTGATGCTGGATGAGGAACAGGACCCAGAAATGCAGGACATGGTCAAGTCGGAAATCAGTGAGCTTTCTCAACGGAAAGAAGAATTGGAAGAAAAGCTGCGTATTTTGTTGTTGCCGAAGGATCCTAACGATGATAAAAACGTCATCATGGAAATCCGCGGTGCAGCTGGGGGCGATGAAGCTGCTTTGTTTGCCGGCGACCTCTATCGGATGTATTCCCGTTTTGCTGAATCGGAAGGCTGGAAAATCGACGTAATGGAAGCCAACACGACTGGTGTCGGGGGCTACAAAGAAATTATTTTTATGATTAATGGCGATGGCGCTTTTTCCAAACTGAAATTTGAAAATGGCGCTCACCGGGTGCAGCGTGTTCCGGAAACGGAATCGGGCGGCAGGATCCATACATCCACTGCCACCGTGGTTGTTATGCCGGAAGCGGAAGAAGTGGAAGTCGATGTCCATGACAAGGATATCCGTGTCGATACATTTGCATCCAGCGGTCCTGGCGGCCAGAGTGTCAACACCACGATGTCTGCTGTGCGTCTGACACATATGCCGACAGGGATCGTTGTCTCGATTCAGGATGAAAAGTCGCAAATCAAAAACAAGGAAAAAGCCATGAAGGTATTGCGTGCCAGAATCTATGACAAATTCCAACAAGAAGCACAAGCGGAATACGATGAAACAAGAAAGTCTGCAGTAGGTTCAGGCGATCGATCGGAACGGATCCGCACCTACAATTTTCCTCAAAACCGGGTGACTGATCACCGAATCGGTTTGACAATCCAAAAGCTCGACCAGATTTTGGAGGGGAAAGTCGGCGAAATCATCGATGCCTTGCTGATGGAAGAACAAACCAAAAAATTGGAACAAATCGGTGAATGACATGACAGCACAACGACGCACAATCAATGAAGCCCTTCGCTGGGCTTCTCTTTTTTTACAACAGCATGACCGGGAACCGCGAGTCGCCGAAATCTTGCTGCAATATCATACTGGATTGGAACGGGCCGGGTTTTTAGCTGCTCAGCGTGAACTATTGCAGAAGGAAACAGATGATCAGTTCACTGCAGATGTGAAAGCACATGGAGAGACGGGAATACCGGTCCAACACTTGATTGGCACGGAGTCCTTCTATGGCCGGGAGTTCTACGTCGACAAGCATGTTTTGATTCCGCGTCCGGAAACCGAAGAATTGGTACTCGGTGTCCTGGAATATGCCCGGGAATTTGGGGAAAAGCCCATTCGGCTCGTCGATGCAGGAACCGGAAGCGGGGTGATCGCCATCACCCTGAAGCTGGAAAAACCATCCTGGCAGGTGGCTGCCACGGATATTTCCGAACAGGCTGTACAGGTGGCGGAACAAAATGCAGCCAGACTTGGAGCTGAAGTCCAGTTTTATCTGGGTGATTTTTTACAGCCAATAATAGACCGGCGCGAAAAGGTGGACATCATCGTTTCCAATCCACCCTATATTTCTTACCAGGACAAAGCATCTCTGGATGACACAGTGAAAAATTTTGATCCTGCATTGGCTTTGTTTGCCGAGAATGAAGGCCTTGCAGCTTATCGGCAAATCATTGATCAGGCTGGTTCTATTCTTTCCGGTCGGGGATTGATAGCTTTTGAAATCGGCCATCAACAGGGAGAGCAAGTTGCCGGATTGCTCCGCAGTAAATTCCCCGGCGCTTCCGTTGAAATAAAAAAAGACATAAATGGCAAGAATCGCATGGTGTTTGCGCAGCTTTCCGATTAGCAGCATAAAAATAATAGATTGCGAGTTTAAAAGCTTTTCTCTCTGTCCATAATGGAGCTATACAGTTAGCGAAAGGGGCAGGAGAAATGCGGAATTATCTTATCTATTTTCTTATTTTTTTAGCGTTGATCGGTTTTTTCCCGACTAAGGGACTTGGACAGTTAGGACAAACGGATGAAGCTGGGTATCAGGTCATACCGGATGAAGCGATCCGGCTCAGAATTTTGGCGAACAGTGATAGCGCTAGTGATCAGGCTTTAAAGCGTTTGATCCGCGACCGGGTCAATGCCGATATTACAAAATGGGTCGGCGATATTTCTGATATAGATGAAGCGAGAGAATTGATCCAGGACAAGCTTCCCGAGATAGAAGCTATCGTTAAGCAAGTACTGGAAGAGAAAGGTTCAAATCAAACCTATCAAGTAGAGTACGGAAGTAATGTTACGTTTCCGGATAAAGTATATGGGTCCTATGTCTACCCGGCCGGTGAGTATGAAGCAATCCTGATTACGCTCGGCGCAGGCAAAGGTGCAAACTGGTGGTGCGTATTGTTTCCGCCGTTGTGCTTTCTCGATTTTGCGGATGGTTCCACTGTCGCTGAGACAGAAGAAACGCAAGAAGAGTCAGAAAAATCGGATCCGGAGGAAGAAAAAGAAGTAAAGGTGAAGTTTTTCTTTTTAGAATGGTTCAGTTAAATCTATCATATCACTCCTCTATCACTCATAGACTAGATTAAACAGTGATTCCGGTCAGAAGAGCCGGTTTAAGAAAACGGGATAGGGAGTGTGCGGATGAAACTGATTCATACTAACAGGTTGGATGACCAGGTGTTACAGCGTTTTTTTGCCGGGTCATGGGAAGCTTTTCGCGGAAAACACAACGTGAAGGAAAATGGATTCCTGATAGAAGTAAAAGGGGAATATAAGGCTTTTTTCGCCTTGCTTCCTATGGAGGATCAGGTTTTTTGGCTGAAAAGCTTGTATATTAAAGAAGGAGTGCCATCTTCTTTTCCATGGACTGTATTGGAGACAGCGATGACATTGGCCGGAGAGAAAGCAGCTGATTGTGTGTACATTTACAGCCATCAAGCAGCACTCGATACGTTGCTGGTGCTATTGCAGTTTGAACAGGCTGCTTTTCCATCGTTTGCCGAAGGTCATGCACTGCCAGAGGGGACCTGGTGGAAGAGTTCTTTTGGGAAAGAAGCAAAGTCTGTCGATATCCAGGGTTTGAAATGAACGGAATTAACGTGCACGGACTCAGTGAAATCGACTTGGGGATAAACACAGTAGTTATTAACAATCTCTGTGATATAACAGAAGTTATCCACATCTGTGCACAACAACTGTTTATAATTTGTGGAGAGTAGTGGATAAGTGTCGGGAATAGGTCATTCGTACGGATTGAGTGTATAAGACAGGGGCTTTGAGTGGGTATTTATTCCTTGTCCTTTCCATATTCATTGGCAAAACAATCCCTTTATCGTATGTTTTCGGCAGGGATTGTTTTGCTTTTGACTGGTTTCAGGGGAGTTATACACAGCATCTTGCAGAATTGCCAGAAAAATTTCATAATGTGGATAAATTGTTGATAAGCGAATTTGCGAAAGGGAATAGTACTTGAATAGCACATATCAAACGTTTGATTAATTAAAGGAGTTAGTAACCGTGAAGGATACAAAAGTGTGGAAAATCGAGCAAACAACCAGTGCAACCGACCTGGCAATCAGGGAAGCGTCAGCCTTGCTGGAACAAAACGAGGTAGTGGCTTTCCCGACAGAAACTGTCTACGGTCTGGGCGCAAATGCTAAAGAAGCGGATGCCGTGGATAAAATAT
Source organism: Sediminibacillus terrae (assembly GCF_009602435.1). GTDB lineage: Bacteria > Bacillota > Bacilli > Bacillales > Amphibacillaceae > Sediminibacillus > Sediminibacillus terrae. Next base: position 126,454 of record NZ_VZDQ01000024.1, on the reverse strand, counting down.
TCCGGGCAAAAGGACGTCCATCCGATAATCCGTTGATTGTCCATATAGCGGACCGCGTTCAAGTCGATGATTACGTTGCAGAGGTTCCAGAGGTGGCCGAAAAGCTGTTGGCAGCCTTTACTCCTGGACCGCTGACCCTGATTTTGAAAAGCAACGGCACGATTGCGGATAACGTAACGGCCGGACTACCATCAGTCGGGGTGCGCATTCCGGACCATCCAGTAGCTCAGGCGCTCCTTCGCGCATGCCGGCTTCCGCTGGCGGCACCGAGTGCCAACAAGTCCGGCCGGCCCAGCCCGACTACAGCCGATCATGTATATGAAGACCTGCAAGGGAGGATCGCCGGGCTCCTTGACGGCGGACCGACAGGAGTTGGCGTAGAATCCACGGTGGTAGATTGTACCGGCGAAATGCCGATTATTTTACGTCCTGGCGGTATCACCCGGGAGCAGCTTGAAGAAGTCGTGGGAAGAATCATGGTTGATCCGGCGCTCGCGGCGGCAAACGGGAAGCTTCCGGAGAACGGGGATGTGGAGAAACCTCGGGCGCCAGGTATGAAATATACACACTATGCACCTGACGCACCTTTGTGGCTGGTGGACGGCGCCCCATCCTTCATGCAGACGCAAATCGATGCCCAGCTTCAGGCTGGGGATAAAATCGGGATAATCGCCAGCAAAGAGCTGGCAGCCGAGTTGGACGCCGACAATATCAATATATGCGGATCGCGGAACAATTTAAGTGAGGTGGCTGCCCATTTATACGATGCGCTGCGCTCGTTCAAAAAATCAGATGTCGACATCATACTCTGTGAAACATTCCCGGAAACAGGCGTCGGTCAGGCAATCATGAACCGCCTCCATAAAGCAGCAACCAAAAAAATCAACCAATTTTAAGCGGGGGTCAGTCCCTCCCTAGGTACCAGCGGGGGACAGTCCCCAGACAGGTCTGGATAGCCAATTGTTTTGGTGAGTTCCTTGATAATTCAAGGTTTTTCTCCTGGAGGGACAGTCCCCCGTATAAAGCTTGCCCATCAAATCAGCCGTTTTGGGGTCAGTCCCCAACCGGGAGGTAATGTCAGAGGTTGGCTGTGGGGACTGACCCTGGTCTGGGACCCTGGTCTAGACTTTGGCTTATCCGGTCTTGTCCGATTCCGGTAATATAACTTGTCTCTTGGGCATATAGTGGAATAGCATGTCCGGAGAGGGGTTGGCGGGATGGCTGGTGTGAATATCGGCGAGTATATTTCGTTGATTTTTATGGCTGCAGCGCTAGGGATGGATGCATTTTCTGTCGGTCTTGGTATGGGAATGCAGGCTCTGAGGCTGAAGCGGATTTTTATTATCGGCTTAACAGTCGGCCTGTTTCATATGTTGATGCCGTTTATGGGTATTGCAGTGGGCAAATTTATTTCCACCAAAATCGAGGGCTTCGCAATTTTAGGGAGTGGACTATTATTGTTCGCGCTCGGTGTACAGATGCTTTTATCGTCTTTTAATCGGGAAGATAAAAAGTTGATCAGGCCGATTGGTGCAGGACTTATTCTGTTTTCAATCAGTGTCAGTCTGGATAGTTTTTCTGTTGGTCTCAGCTTGGGGATGTCGGGTGTCCGCACTTTTTTGGCCATTGTCTTGTTCGGCTGGTTCAGCGCGTTCCTGACTTGGTCGGGACTGCTGCTTGGAAGGAAAGCTAGAGGGCTGATCGGTGTTTACAGCGAACTGTTGGGCGGAAGTATCCTATGTGCATTTGGGTTGAAAATTATTTTTGGCTAGTCCGATCGATGCGGGCTGTCTGCTGATTCAACGGCAGACGGCTTTTTTGTATTTTGGAAAATGTTAAAAGAAACTGCCTGTGGATGATTATGTGCTGGAACAGGCTCGTCCAGCTCCGGCACCTCTCTATCGTAATTTTCTAGCCAGCCAATATCTGTGACAAAAACGGCGCCTCCAGGCTTATCGCAAACATGTCGATGGCGCACGCGATAGGGTTGATGCAGGCATTGTGCAGGACGTGACGAATTTAGCCTGTTATTCTTTATAAAAAGTTTTCGGTAGGGAATATCGGGCTAAATGATATAATGGAGCAAGAAAAAGGAATGATAGCAGTAGTAACTATGGAAAGACAGCTGCCGGAATGCCTGTTCCTTTCCTATTTGGAGGTAAAAAGATGAAAATACTGTTCGTTTGCACGGGAAATACATGCAGGAGCCCGATGGCCGAAGCACTTCTGCGGAACAAGCTGCCGAGTGTCGAGGTTCAGTCTGCCGGGATTTTTGCCGGATCTGGACAGCAGGCGTCCCACAGTACGATCGAGGTATTGGGGAATAAGAACATCAATCTGAATCACCAATCACAGCCTGTGACAGTACAGCTGCTCAACTGGGCAGACCTGGTCCTGACCATGACGTCTCAGCACAAACAATCCCTTGCTATGCAATACCCATCCTTCAGCGAAAAGCTGTACACCCTGAAGGAATATGTATTGGAGGGTGACGGGGATGCCTGGGACCAGCTCAAAAAAGCCTATGCCGATTTAGAGGAAAAACGGGCACGGTTCATGAAAGAGAATGGCAAAACCATGGATCCGCACAAGCTTGATAAAGAGCTTCATACCCAGTTGAGACAAGAAATCAATCATATCCAGCAGCTGGAGGCAAGCCTGCCGGATTTCGACATATCCGACCCTTTTGGCGGAAATTTGAACACATATCAAGAAACTTTGCAGGAAATCGAAAAGTATATTGAACTACTGGCCAAAAAGATAGACAATAGATAAAGAAGCTAGTATTAAGGTGCGTCAACCAGGAGAACCCGACTAGTGTCACAGGGGAAACCTGTTTTGGTTTGTGCATCGGAAAAGTGGAGGGAATGTGAATGGAAGAAAAGACGAGAAAAGGCAGTTTGCGCTGGAAATTGGTTTTGTTTACTACTTTGCTTGCCCTGATCACCTATTCAATCAGCGCCGTATTCATGTATCTTTTATATGATTACATTCAAACCTTTATCCCTATTTCAGAATTTTGGTTTGTCATGGCCACCTTGGCCCTTGGAATCATATGGTCCGGCATTTTGGCCTATGCAGCGGCCGGTTTTATCACTCGCCCGTTGACGAGACTGGAATCTGTAGCTGCTGAAGCAGCGCAAGGGAATCTGACGAAGGAAGTGGAGCTTCCGAACTCCAAGGATGAAATCCATTCACTGTCCCTTGCTTTCAATACCATGCTGGGCAGTTTGAAACAGATCATTCATAAAATTGAAAACAACTTCGATAAAACGAACGATAAAGTAGAACAAATCAAAACGGTTTCTTCGCGTGCTGCAGCGCAAACGAAAGAAATCAATGAGGCGATTCAACATATTTCCGCCGGGGCGGAGAATTCATCCAATTCGATTCAAAACACGGCTGAGTCGATTGAAGCGGCTACAAGACTGGCCCAGCAGGTTCAGGAAAAAGCCGGCCAATCCCGGCAGAATTCACAAGACATGGTTGCCAAGTTAAGTGATAGTAAAGCGGTCATACATAGACTTGTTTCAGGCATTCAATCATTGGCCCAGGAGCAGGAAAATTCTCTGGAAGATGTCACCCGTCTTGAAAAGAATGCCCGGGAAGTCGAGAATATTATCGGCATGGTTGGGGATATTTCTGAACAGACGAATCTGCTTGCTTTGAATGCATCAATCGAAGCAGCGCGAGCCGGGGAACATGGAAAAGGGTTCGCTGTGGTGGCGGAGGAAGTGAGGAAGCTTGCCGACCAGAGCACACAGGCTGTCCAGGGAATATCGGAGCTTATCACCAACATTCAGACGGATGTACAACAGGTTGTCAATCAAATCACCGAGCAGGTTTCTTTTGCCCGGACAGAAGCAGAAAAAGGCGAAGAAACCAATGCAGCCATCAATACGATGTCTGTATCGATTAATGAGGTTGCTTCCGCCATCGAGGGGATTTCCCAATTGGTGGATGAACAGCTGCAGGCTATTCAAAAAACGTCAGTGGAATCCCAAGAGGTTTCGGCCATAGCCGAGGAAACTTCTGCCAGTGCAGAGGAAATGACGGCGATCATCAATGAGCAATCCACGGTCATCGCGAGTGTCGAGCAGCTTGCAGCTTCACTCGAAGATCAAGCCAACGTATTGAAAAAAGAAATCCACCAATTCAAGATAAAAGAAGAAGAAGTCGTCCCTCTGAAGCAACCAGTACGATTGAACGCAACGATGGAGAAGGGAGCGTAATAAAATGAAAGTGATTGTAGCCTCTGACCACGGGGGAGTGAACCTGCGCAAGGAAATCTGTTCACTTCTCGAGGAAATGAAAATCGAATTCGAAGACATCGGCTGTGACTGCGAGGATTCCGTTGATTATCCGGATTATGGGATTCCTGCTGCCGAGCGGGTCGCCAGCGGGGAATTCGATAAAGGCATCCTTATTTGCGGCACAGGGATCGGTATGTCGATATCTGCTAACAAAGTGAAGGGCATCCGGGCTGCGCTCGTCCACGATGTTTTCAGTGCCAAGGCGACCCGGGAACACAATGATTCGAATATGATCACGATGGGGGAGCGGGTGATAGGCGCCGGACTCGCCAGGGAAATCGTCAAAACATGGCTGGAGACAGAATTTCAAGCCGGACGTCACGCCAACAGGATCGGAAAAATCACGGACTATGAATCCAACGAAACAGTTTAGTACGCTGAACTGACGGGGGACAGTCCCCTTTTATAGACAGGAGGCTGGGTATAACATGGTGGATCGGTTAAAACAGGAGATACATGCGATTGTCGATGAGTGGCTGGATTCCGGTTACTTGCGGAAGGGACAGTTGTTTGTTGTCGGCTGTTCTACAAGCGAGGTGGCCGGGAAACGTATCGGCACATCAGGAAGTGAAGAAGTGGCCGCGGTCATTTTTGCGGGGATGCAACGACTGCAACGGGAGACAGGGATTCAGTTGGCTTTTCAATGCTGTGAGCATTTGAATCGTTCACTTGTTGTAGAACAAGAGACGTTGATCCAACGTGGTTACCAACAAGTGACAGCAGTTCCCGTCCCGAAAGCGGGTGGTTCCATGGCGGCATATGCATACAAGCATATGAACCAGCCTGTCCTCGCAGAAACGATTTCCGCCGACGCCGGTCTCGATATCGGAGAAACGATGATCGGCATGCATTTACGGCGGGTGGCGATTCCCTTGCGCTTCAAACAACGTGCTGCCGGAAACGCGAGGGTGACGATGGCACGTACCCGGCCAAAGCTTATCGGTGGTCACCGGGCAGTCTATCCGCAAGATGATTCAGGTGTATTCTGCGACTGATTAATGTTACTATTTTGATAGATTGGTGACGAGCGGAAAATGGTCGTTGGTTGTGAGAAGGAATCTTGCTGGGATTGTAAAGAGGAACCAGTCATTTCTCTTATTTGCTCATAGACCGCAAGCTCGAGAACCCACTTCAAATAATCTTCAAAAATCCAAAGGGGGAATACGGCAATGCAACATGTGAAAGAAAAGGATCAGGAGCTTTTTCAAGCGATTGAAAACGAAAGAATGCGGCAAAATGACAAAATTGAGTTGATTGCATCGGAGAATTTCGTCTCGGAAGCGGTAATGGAGGCGCAAGGATCTGTATTGACCAACAAATATGCGGAAGGGTATCCGGGCCGTCGCTACTATGGTGGTTGTGAATATGTCGATGTTGCAGAAAATCTTGCCCGCGACCGCGCCAAGCAGCTATTCGGTGCCGACCATGCGAATGTTCAGCCGCATTCCGGTGCTCAGGCCAACATGGCCGTATATTTTTCGGTCTTGGAAATCGGTGACACCGTGCTGGGAATGAACCTTAGCCATGGCGGCCATCTTACACATGGCAGCCCCGTCAATTTTAGTGGTAAGCTTTACAAATTTGAAGAATATGGGGTCGACAAAGAAACGGAACAAATCGACTACGAAAATGTTCTTGCCAAAGCGAAAGAACTAAAGCCGAAATTGATTGTTGCCGGTGCCAGCGCTTATTCTCGCACGATTGATTTCGCGAAGTTCCGTGAAATCGCGGACGAAGTCGGCGCTTACTTAATGGTCGACATGGCGCATATTGCCGGCCTGGTCGCAACAGGACTTCACCCCAATCCAGTTCCATATGCCGACTTTGTTACCACCACAACGCACAAAACTTTGCGAGGCCCTCGCGGCGGGATGATTCTTTGCAAAGAAGAATATGCCAAAAAAATCGATAAGTCCGTCTTCCCGGGTATGCAGGGCGGCCCTCTGATGCATGTCATTGCGGCAAAAGCAATGGCATTCAAAGAAGCGCTGCAAGATGATTTCAAAACGTATTCCCGACAAATCATCGATAATGCAAAACGGCTCGGAGAAGCGTTGCAAAAAGAAGACATCAGAATTGTCTCCGGTGGTACGGATAACCATTTGCTGCTGTTGGATGTCCGCGGTCTGGAATTGACAGGGAAAGTCGCCGAAGAAGCGTTGGATAACGTGGGATTGACGACCAACAAAAATACGATTCCATTTGATCCAGAAAGTCCGTTCGTGACTTCCGGTGTCCGGATCGGAACAGCAGCTGTTACAAGCCGCGGGTTCGGCCTGGAAGAAATGGATGAATTAGGCTCCATCATCGCTTTTACACTAAAGCATCATGACGATGAAGCGAAGCTGAAGGAAGCCAAAGATCGAGTAAAAGCATTGACCGATAAGTTCCCGCTCTATCAACGATAGACAAGAAAACAAGCTGTCCGTTTGGAGAGACCTGACTAAAATGTGACAGCATAAAAGCACTTAAACTGCCTTTCCCCCTTCCATTCAGGGCAAAGGCGGTATAGGTGCTTTTTCTTTTTATGCTTGGCCGGTCCAGTTGGAAATGTCGCCCAGGGAAAAGCATGTTTGCTGCTGCCGATAGTCGAGTGGAGAGTCACGCGCTTGGGCAGTACACAGCAGGGAGAATCGTAGGAGCTTCCCCGGCGTTATTATCGCAGAGGGGAAACGGAGCCCTTTAAAAATCGAAACCACTTGGAAAAAAACACCTGAAAAACGCACTTTTAAATATGGCCTGATTAGGGTATACCCTAACCAGGAGGGTTTCACCATGAATGAAAAAAACGTTGTATCGATAGGTGGAGTAATTGAGACAGCAGATGGCTACAACCTGCATATTAAAGGATACGACGCTGCACAGCACCGAGAATTCAACGATTTATTCACGTATGACGGATTTCTGGTCCGCGGTCGGCATATCGATCCCCGCCAAGATCCGCTATCTGCCGAGTGCAGGCTTGAAATAAAACAAAAAATAATGGAAGTCGTCCATGAAAAAGAAACACAACTGTAACCGATCCATCATCCTGCGTGGTGATGGATTTTGTATGAAAGCAGAAAAACTTCGACACGGAATGACATGTCCCCTTGAAAGCAGGCTGTTTTTTCAGTACAATTTTAAGGATGCAAAAATACCAAAGGAGTGATCGGAACGTGGGAAATGTATATGTACTGGATCATCCATTGATCCAACACAAGTTAACCTACATACGTAAAAATAGCACAGGGACAAAAGAATTTCGCGAACTGGTAGACGAAGTGGCCGGGTTAATGGCTTTTGAAATTACCAGAGATTTGCCTGTAGAAGAAATTACGATTGATACTCCTGTAACCAAAGCCAAAGCAAAAACGTTAAGCGGTAAGAAAATCGGCTTGGTTCCGATTCTCCGTGCAGGGCTGGGGATGGTCGACGGGATTCTCCGTTTGATCCCTGCTGCGAAAGTAGGACACGTTGGACTGTATCGTGATCCGGAAACATTGATGCCGGTAGAATATTATATCAAGCTCCCATCCGATATCGAAGAGCGTGAACTGATTGTCATCGATCCAATGCTGGCCACTGGCGGGTCCGCAAACGATGCAATTCACTCCTTGAAAAAGCGCGGAGCGAAAAATATAAAACTAATGTGCCTGATTGCTGCCCCGGAAGGTGTGGAGGTCATTAAGAAGGAGCATCCTGATGTCGATATCTACCTGGCTGCTCTGGATGAGAAACTGGATGAAAAAGGCTACATCGTCCCAGGTTTAGGGGATGCCGGTGACCGCCTGTTTGGTACTAAATAAATCCGGAAGGCAGGAGGATCGACCATGACGAAACCGATCAAGGTAATGACGATTTTCGGTACCCGGCCGGAAGCGATCAAAATGGCGCCACTTGTCCTGGAGCTGAACAAGCGTCCTGATCAGTTCGAAACAATCGTGACCGTGACGGCCCAGCATAGGGAAATGCTGGATCAGGTTCTGGACATTTTCGATATTACGCCGGACTTTGATTTGAATATCATGAAATCACGGCAAACGCTGGCTCAAATAACGACTAGAGCGCTGGAAGGCCTGGACGAGGTCATCAAACAGACCAATCCAGATATCGTACTCGTGCATGGAGACACGACTACGACCTTCGCCGCATCCTTGGCTGCTTATTATAATCAAACGGCGGTAGGCCATGTGGAAGCAGGGCTTCGGACATGGAACAAATACTCTCCTTATCCAGAAGAGATGAACAGGCAATTGACAGGGGTCATGGCCGACTTGCATTTTTCCCCGACTGAACAAGCGAAACAAAACCTGCTCCGGGAAAACAAGCCGGAAGAAAGGGTGTTTGTTACAGGGAATACAGCAATCGATGCTTTGAAAACAACGATTGCAGATGATTATAAGAGTCCGATTCTAGAGGAACTCGACGGGAAACGGTTAGTGCTTTTGACTGCCCACCGGCGGGAAAACCTCGGGAGTAATATGCGGCAAATGTTCCGTGCCATCAAGCGGCTTGTCGAAGCGCATGACGATATTCAGGTTGTCTATCCTGTCCACTTGAACCCGGTAGTCCGGGAAACGGCCGTCGAAATACTCGGAAATGATGATTGTGTAAAACTGATTGAACCGCTCGGTGTAGTCGACTTTCATAATTTTGCGGCGCATGCCCATCTGATATTAACGGATTCCGGCGGAGTCCAGGAAGAAGCGCCTTCTCTCGGTGTTCCGGTTTTGGTCCTGCGCAATACAACCGAACGTCCGGAAGGTATCCAAGCCGGAACATTGAAGCTCGCCGGAACTGATGAAGACAACATCTTCCGTCTTGCCAATGAACTTTTATCAGATGAGAAAGCCCATGCTGTGATGGCCAAAGCTTCCAATCCTTATGGAGATGGAAAAGGCTCGGCCAGAATAGCCGAAGCGATTCGTTATTATTTTGGACAAACAACGGAGCGGCCAGCATCGTTCCGGACAATAACAAAGTGACACAGTAAAAACCGAACGATCAATCGAAATCGTTCGGTTTTTTGCATTGGTGAAAAAGGAGTGAATGGCGGTTTACTGACAAGAACAGGATCCTTCTGCGGGAAAAGCATGCGAGTTGAAAAGCCGCATCTAAGCATTTTTGCACTCTGAATGGATGAAGTCATGCCTGTGGAAAGCGCTGTATCCTGTCCTGTCGATGAGTAGCGAAGAAAGTTTATCTGACTCATTTTATCTTCCTTTTGATCAGGTACACGCTAAGCTTCTGGTGCGGAATTTTTCCGATGCATGATTCTGTCGGAATGGCGGATACTAAGGGAAAAAGAGGAGAATTATTCATGGTCAAACATATCGTGTGCGTTCTTGTCCTCGCTATCCTGCTGACATTTACCCCCTCTGCACAATCCTCCGCAGAAATAGAAGAATCCCAATCCCTCATCGTCGAGGTTGATGGCGACCCTCATGCATACAAGGAATTCATCGAAAAATATCATCCTTTTATTGAAGTCTTGCAAGTGTATGATACCCTTTTTACCGGCCTGGCCGTTCGCGGAAAAGCACACCAGCTGGAAAAAATCGAAACCGAAGACTTTGTCCGCAAAAGCTACCCCGTACAGACCTATCAAGCCACTGCAGAGAACAGTGTGGAGTTTTTGAAACAGGGGGCTTTTTTTCAATCGGAGGCTGGCAGTGAATACACCGGAAAAGGTGTGAAAGTAGGGGTAATCGATACTGGCATCGATTACACGCATCCTGACCTGGCTGCAAGCTACCAAGGCGGATTCGATGTTGTCGACTTGGATGATGACCCGATGGAAACCCAAGTGGACCAAGGGATGCCGACCATCCATGGCAGTCATGTCGCTGGGATAATTGCTGCCCGTGGCAAAATGAAGGGGGTAGCACCGGAAGCTGAGCTCTATGGCTATCGTGCTCTCGGTCCGGGCGGAATGGGAACGTCTGTCCAGGTGATAGCGGCATTGGAAAAAGCTGTGAAGGACGGCATGGATATTATCAACATGTCACTTGGCAGCTCGGTGAACGGTCCTGATTGGCCGACGAGTGCCGCCGTCAATCAAGCCATTGAAAAAGGGGTCTCGGTGGTGGTGGCTAACGGGAACGAAGGACCGGAAAACTGGACAGTGGGATCGCCGGCCACTTCAGACAAAGCCATTTCGGTCGGTGCTTCCACGCCCCCTATGACCACCCCCTCTTTATATGACCAGCTGCACGATAAAACCATCGATTTGAATTTGTTCATGGGGTCAGTCCCCTGGGATCTCGAAAAAAAATACCCGATTGTCCATCGGAAGCTGGAGAACGGTAAAATCGAGGATGCCAGGGGAAGAATCGTGCTGATCGAACGGGGGACAGTCCCCTTTGCCGATAAGGCCCGGGCGGCCGAGAAGGCAGGGGCTGAAGCTGTGGTGATTTATAACAACGAAAAAGGCAGCTTTGCTGGTTCTATCGATGATGGAAACGAGCCGATAGCCATTCCGGTTGTGTCCGTTTCAGAGAAGGACGGTCAATGGCTCAAAAAAAATGCCGCCGTCAAGGAGACCTGGCTGGAAACAAATTATCAAAAGGAACAGGATTTAATGGCGCCCTTCAGTTCGAGAGGGCCGGTCACGGTCAATTGGGAAATCAAGCCCGAAATTGTGGCGCCTGGAGCAGCCATTACCAGCACAGTTCCCGGCGGTTACCAGGAGTTGCAGGGTACAAGTATGGCAGCCCCTCACGTTGCCGGCGGACTTGCTCTGGTTAAACAGGCCCATCCAGACTGGAGCCACGAGCAACTGAAAGGAGCACTGCTGACGACAGCCTTGCCGGTAAACGATGAAAAGGGAAACCGATATGATCCGATTGTCCAGGGAATGGGGCGGATGCGGATTGATGCCGCTATTAACACGGATACAATCCTGTTTAATCCGCTTATATCTTTTGGGAAAATAGAGGAGAGAAAACAGACCGGCACCTATGAACTGTTGGTAGAAAACATATCCGACCGGCCGCAGGAGTTCCGGTTTGATATCCCGAAGCAGCAGCGCGGCTTGAGATGGGAACTGCCAAAGGCTGTCACGGTAGAGGCGGGGGAGAAGAAAGAGATTCCGATTACCTTGTCGGTTACAAATACCATGTTGGAAAACGGAATCCATCAAGGCTGGCTTACACTGCAACGTGATAGCGGTGAGGAAGCCTATCGACTTCCTTATTTATTTGTCGTTAACGAAGCCGAGTATCCGAAAGCGATGGGGATTGAATTCGCCATAAAGCCATTCACCGATGACCAATACCAGTATCGTATGTACCTTCCTGAAGGGGCGGAAAAACTGACCATCGACCTTTATAACCCATCGACCCTTCGATATGACCGCACCATACTGGAGTTACAAAATCAAGAACCAGGCCTGGTCGAAGGAGTGCTGGAAAAACGCAATATCGGAAAAAAAGGCCAATACCTGGCCAACATCATCATCAAAACCGATAAAGAACACCAATATAGTTATCCCACCACCCTGCAAATCGAATGACAGAGGAACCAATGACCGGAGAACCGGGGGAACCGGGGTCAGTCCCTCTTCCGGCTAAGTAAGGTTAACGAGGTTGGCGGAGGGACTGACCCCAAAACGGCCGAAAAATCCATGGATTCCGCCAAAACACCCTTTATTACAGGGTTTTTGTCATCAAAGGTGTGTCCCCAACCGGCAAATGTTAATGAGGGTCAGTCCCCACAACCGGCGATTTTCGGAAATTAGGTGTCTTCGACTTTCTCTAGGGACTGACCCCTATTTTTGACCCCTGCTTCGTTTCAAACTTCGAGACTCTAATTAATTGTCACAAATTTGTCGCTTTTGTGTTTGTTTTCCTTCTTATATAATAAAGGGGAGTGTACTGGTGAACAGTGTTTTCGTGGAAGGTTTTCCAATATCTACTTTCTCCGTGAAACCGATTGACATTGGACTACCCCTATTGTATGCTAATCTAGTGTGGAATGATAAGGGTTTCATAAGCTTCTTTTCCTGATAAGCTTATTCCTTGTTTAAAACCTGTACAGCTTGTAAGATGAGTACAAACCTGACCTGGTGAACAGGGCAGGTGTGAAAAAGTTTTGCCGGATTCGACAAAATTTTTTTGCGTTTTAATCGGTTTGATGCAATCCCGTCTTCTGAAAGAGAGATAAAAACCAAGCTGATTTTCCACAAGTTCCGACAATCGTTCAATGGGTTGAATTGGCCTTGAATTGGAGCCGGTACATAAAGAAGCATCCATTTAAAATATATCAAGCATCTTCATTACGGGGGAACAAAGCATGCAACAATACGAATATATGATAACCCGTCAGCGCAAATGGATGTTCTACCTTCTCGCACTATTGGTACTAGGATCGGCTTTCACACCGTATCCACGTATCTTCCTCGGACTTCTCCTTGGAACAGTGATAGGCTTTTACAACCTATGGCTTATGCAAAGAAAGATCCAGCAGCTCGGCAAGGCCGCAGCTGAACAACGTTCTACCAAAGGTATTGGCACCTTTTCCCGATTGGCAGCAGCCGCAGCGGCTGTGCTTATCGCCCTTCAGTTCGAAGAATATTTCCATCTTATCGGTGTGTTAATTGGATTAATGACAGTTTACGTTGTCATTATGATAGATTTTGCAATATTTAGAGTCAAAGACTAGCGCTGGGAAGAGAGGTGAAGAAATTTGGATCATAAAAAACCCTTACTCGAGGACGTTTTTGGAATCTCATGGCTTGATTTCAACTTGTCCAACGTTTTGATGATCGCGATCGCATCCACCCTTGTTTTCATCCTGGGGGTCGCCGCATCAAGAAAGCTTCAGATGAAGCCAACCGGTCTCCAAAATTTCATGGAATGGGTCATAGATTTCGTGAAAGGAATTGTCGGAGATACGATGGATTGGAAAACGGGGAAGACATTCCTTCCGTTAGGCCTGACGCTGATCACCTACATTTTTGTCAGCAACCTTCTCGGTGTCGCTTTCATGGCTGTAGACTCAGAACACCATCTTTGGTGGAAGTCTCCGACATCGGATGCAGGCATCACACTGACACTGTCGACCATGGTAATCGTGTTGACGCACTACTATGGAATCAAGATGAGGGGTGTGAAGGAATACGGAAAAGATTACTTCCGTCCTTTGCCATTCTTATTCCCGATTAAACTGCTGGAAGAATTCTCGAATACGTTGACGCTTGGTCTTCGTCTTTTCGGAAATATTTATGCAGGGGAAATCTTGCTTGGATTGCTGGCGGGTCTTACCGCTTCTGGTGCAGTAGGATTCCTTGGAGGGGCAATCCCGATGTTGGCATGGCAAGGATTCAGTTTGTTTATTGGAGCTATCCAGGCCTTCATTTTCACTATGTTGACAATGGTCTATATGTCTCACAAAGTGAGCTCGGATCATTAAAAATTATATATTAAGGGTATTCCCGCTGCTTGTCTATTCAAACAGGCAGAGAGGAACCCGGGTCAGTTTTTGTGAACGGGGAGTTACGGAAGTACCGGACACCTGCTTATGAAATACTGAAAAATCAGGAATTAACTAAATTCATATATTCTAGAGGAGGATTTTTATTATGGGAGCTTTAGCAGCTGCAATCGCAGTAGGACTAGCCGCACTAGGCGCAGGTATTGGTAACGGTTTGATTGTAAGTCGTACAGTAGAAGGGATCGCTCGTCAGCCAGAATTGCGCAGCGCCCTGCAGACAACCATGTTCATTGGTGTAGGTCTAGTTGAGGCAATGCCGATCATCGCGGTAGTAATCGCGCTTATCGTCATGTAACAAAACATTGAGATAAAACTTAAATACATTGGCGAAGTTCATTGATTTGAACTTTCGCCTTTCCTTTACGCTTGAAGAAACATAGCAATGTTGACGAATAAACCGGTTACCGACGATGAAAGGAGTGAATGCTGTGCAATACACAGGTTGGCTGATCATTAATGCTGGGCCGGGCGGTCTCCTAGTGGGGGACATGTTAACCCAGTTGTTTTTCTTTATTGTATTATTGCTCCTCTTGCGCAAGTTTGCATGGGGCCCGTTGATGAATGTCATGAAGCAAAGGGAAGACCATATAGCAAGTGAAATCGAGACGGCGGAAAAGAACCGTGCCGAAGCAGAGCGTGCATCACGCGAAGCTGCTGAAGAGCTGAAGAACACCCGGCAGGAAGCGCAATCTATTATCGAAGATGCGAAAAAAGCCGGACAGAAGCAAGAACAGCAAATCATCGAAGCAGCCCGCGAAACAGCAGAGCGCATCAAAATTTCCGCTCAGGAAGACATCGAGCAGGAAAAAGAAAAAGCGATCAAAGCATTGCAAGATCAAGTTGCTACCTTGTCCGTGCAAATCGCCAGCAAGGTGATTGAAAAAGAAATCAATACGCAAGACCAAGAGCAACTGATCAATGAATATATCAAAGAGGTAGGAGAAGAGCGATGAGTGAAGCCATAGTTGCCAAACGATACGCAGATGCTCTTTTTCAACTGGCGGAAGAAAAAAAAGCCGTCGACCAGCTTGAACAACAGTTTCACATTTTACAAGAAGTGTTTCAAAACAATAAAGAATTACTACCTTTCCTGAAGCATCCAAGAGTTAATAATGATAAAAAGAAACAACTCATCCGTGAGACGTTTCAAGACTTTTCTTCCGATGTGGTCAATACACTGTCATTGCTTGTTGACCGCCACCGCGAAGAACTCATTCCATCCATAATTAGTCACTTTATCGAATTAGTGCATGATGCGAAAGGGATAGCGGAAGCAACCGTTTATTCTGTTCGGGAACTGACCGAAGAGGAGCAGGAACAGCTTTCTCAAGTCTTTGCAAAAAAACTCGCTAAAAATGAGTTGAAGATCACCAATATCGTCGATCCGTCGATTCTCGGCGGAGTCAGACTGAAGATTGGCAACACGATCTATGATGGAACCATCAGTGGCAAGCTCGAGCGAATCGAACGGAATATCGTATCCGCGAAATAATTGATGATAGGGGTGAAATGGCATGAGCATTAAAGCTGAAGAAATCAGTGCGCTGATCAAACAGCAAATTGAGAACTATCAATCTGATATAGAAGTCAACGATGTAGGGACAGTAATTGAAATCGGGGACGGGATTGCCCGTGCTCATGGTCTTGATGACGTTATGGCTGGAGAACTTGTCGAGTTTTCCAACGGTGTCATGGGAATGGCACAAAACCTGGAAGAAAGCAATGTAGGTATCGTCATTTTGGGACCATATCAAGATATCCGTGAGGGAGACGAAGTACGTCGTACCGGACGGATTATGCAGGTGCCAGTAGGAGATGAATTGCTGGGACGCGTCGTCAATCCGCTGGGTCAGCCGGTAGACGGAAAAGGACCGATTGAAACAGGAAAAACCCGTCCGATCGAATCTCCGGCACCTGGAGTAATGGATCGTAAGTCCGTTCATGAACCACTTCAAACGGGTATCAAAGCAATCGACGCCCTTGTACCGATCGGACGCGGCCAGCGTGAACTGATCATCGGGGACCGTCAAACAGGTAAAACGACCGTCGCAATCGACGCGATTTTGAATCAGAAAGATCAAGATATGATTTGTATTTATGTAGCCATCGGACAAAAGGATTCGACCGTACGCGGAACTGTAGAGACCCTTCGCCGCTATGGCGCATTGGATTATACGATTGTCGTGTCTGCTGGAGCATCTGAACCAGCACCGCTTCTATACCTGGCACCATATGCAGGTGTTACCATGGGTGAAGAATTCATGTACAACGGCAAGCATGTTCTGGTCGTTTACGATGACTTGTCCAAACAGGCAGCTGCTTATCGTGAACTTTCCCTCTTGCTTCGCCGTCCGCCAGGCCGTGAAGCATTCCCGGGGGATGTTTTCTACTTGCACTCCCGTCTGTTGGAACGTGCTGCCAAGCTAAGCGACGACAAAGGCGCTGGTTCGTTGACCGCACTGCCTTTCGTTGAAACACAGGCAGGGGATATCTCAGCCTACATTCCGACAAACGTCATCTCCATCACAGATGGGCAGATTTTCTTGCAGTCGGACTTGTTCTTCTCCGGTGTACGTCCGGCAATCAACCCGGGTCTATCGGTATCCCGTGTCGGCGGATCTGCACAAATCAAAGCAATGAAAAAGGTAGCCGGTACACTGCGTCTTGACTTGGCGTCCTACCGTGAACTGGAATCTTTCGCTCAATTCGGGTCCGACTTGGATAAAGCGACTCAAGCAAAACTGAACCGTGGTGCACGGACAGTAGAGGTATTGAAGCAGGGATTGCACAAGCCATTGAAAGTGGAAAATCAGGTCATGATCATTTACGCTTTGACTCAAGGATATCTCGATGATATTCCAGTGGAAGATATTACGCGCTTCGAAGGTGAGTTCCACGAATGGCTGCGCAACAATAAAGCTGAATTGCTGAAAACAATCCGCGAAACAGGAAAACTTGCGGAAACGGAAGATATGAACAATGCTGTCGAAGAGTTCAAAAAGAGCTTTGTAGTATCTGCATAAGCTCATGAGAAAGAAGGCAGGAGGACGTTGGGAATCAGACAGGATCTATTCCGGCGTGAACCTTTGAAGAAAGGGTGGTGAGACAGCGTGGCTTCATTAAGAGATATCCAAACCCGGATAAACTCGACCAAGAAAACGAAGCAAATCACCAACGCGATGCAAATGGTATCTGCTTCGAAAATGAATAAAGCAGAGCAAAACGCAAGATCGTTCGTGCCATATAGCGAAAAGATCCAGGAAGTGGTCGCAAGCATCGCAAATGGCGGCGATGTAGCCAACCATCCGATGCTGCAGGCGCGGGAAGTGAAAAAGACTGCTTATTTCGTCATCACTTCGGACCGTGGCCTGGCGGGGGCATACAACAGCAGTATCTTGCGGACAGTTTATCGTGATATTCAGGCAAGGCATCAGTCGAAAGATGAGTATATCGTAATCGCTGTCGGCCGTGTGGGAAGAGATTTCTTTGCGAAACGGGACATGCCGATCGCCAGGGAAATCACCGGGCTGGCCGACCAGCCGAATTTTGCTGACATAAAAGATCTGACTTCTGAGACGGTACAGATGTACATCGATGAAGAAATTGACGAATTGAACATTTATTATAACCATTATGTAAGTGCGATTTCGCAAGAGGTATCGACAACAAAACTGCTTCCTTTGACGAATATCGGTACGGAAGGCAAGCAGTTGAGCAGCTATGAGTACGAGCCGAACCAGGAAGAAATCCTAGAGGTTCTGCTGCCGCAATATGCGGAGAGCGTGCTTTACGGTGCCTTGTTGGACGGAAAAGCAAGTGAACATGCTGCCCGGATGACTGCCATGCAAAGTGCTACGGACAATGCCAATGATCTGATCGATGATCTTTCGTTGTCTTACAACCGTGCACGTCAGGCAGCCATCACCCAGGAAATCACAGAAATCGTTGGTGGAGCAGCGGCACAAGAATAGCTCCATTATAGTAAGTTAGGAGGGAAATCGATGAGCAAAGGACGCGTTACCCAAATCATGGGACCTGTCGTGGACGTAAAATTCGAAAGCGGACAGCTTCCGGAAATTTATAACGCATTACGCGTGCAATATGCCTCACAAGATGAAAATGAATCCAGCAGCGAACTCGTTTTAGAAGTCGCACTGCACTTGGGCGATGACAGTGTTCGTACAATTGCCATGTCATCGACAGAAGGGGTTCAGCGTGGTACAGAAGTAGTGGATACAGGTGCACCGATCTCCGTGCCCGTAGGCGATGTCACACTCGGCCGGGTGTTCAACGTGCTGGGTGGAAAAATCGACTTGGACGAACCGTTGGCCGAAGGGGTGCGACGTGACCCGATTCACCGTCAGTCGCCTAAGTTCGAAAACCTTGCAACAGAAACAGAAATCCTGGAAACAGGAATCAAGGTCGTTGACTTGCTCGCTCCATATATCAAAGGTGGTAAAATTGGTTTGTTCGGGGGTGCAGGTGTTGGTAAAACCGTACTGATCCAGGAACTGATCAACAACATCGCCCAGGAGCACGGCGGCATTTCTGTATTCGCCGGTGTAGGGGAACGTACGCGTGAAGGAAACGACTTGTATTATGAAATGAAAGACTCAGGCGTTATCAGCAAAACAGCGATGGTTTTCGGTCAGATGAACGAGCCGCCGGGAGCACGTATGCGTGTTGCCCTGACAGGCTTGACCATGGCGGAATACTTCCGTGATGAGCAAGGCCAGGACGTGTTGCTGTTTATCGATAATATTTTCCGATTCACCCAAGCAGGTTCGGAAGTATCTGCATTGCTTGGCCGTATGCCTTCTGCTGTTGGTTATCAGCCAACATTGGCAACAGAGATGGGGCAACTGCAAGAACGGATCACCTCGACGGATAAAGGATCGGTTACATCCATCCAGGCCATTTACGTGCCTGCCGATGACTATACCGACCCGGCTCCGGCAACAACGTTTGCCCACTTGGATGCAACGACCAACCTGGATCGTAAGTTATCGGAACAGGGTATCTATCCTGCCGTGGACCCACTGGCGTCCACTTCCCGTGCACTGGATCCGGAAGTAGTCGGAGAAGAGCATTATGAAGTCGCCCGTGAGGTGCAACGTACCTTGCAACGTTATAAAGAATTACAGGATATCATCGCCATCCTTGGTATGGATGAACTGACGGACGAGGATAAACTGACAGTTTCCAGAGCCCGCCGCATTCAGTTCTTCCTGTCTCAAAACTTCCACGTAGCAGAACAGTTTACGGGCCAAAAAGGTTCCTATGTACCTGTTCAGGAAACTGTAAAAGGCTTCCGGGAAATTTTGGACGGAAAACATGATGATGTACCGGAAGATGCATTCCGTTTGGTTGGCCGTATCGAGGAAGTAGTCGAGAAAGCTCAACAAATGGCGTAAATTCTAAGGCCGGTCAAGGCTGGTAAAAGCAGATGACAGCTTTACCGGCCTTCTTCTGGCATTTTTAAAGAAACGGCTGTTGAATGTAGCCATATTCCAGCCCGAGGAGGGGTTTCATTGAAAACACTAATGGTGAGTGTTGTCACTCCTGATGGCCCTGTAATGGAAGATGCTTTCGAAATGGTTAGTTTAAAGGCGGAAAACGGTGAACTCGGTATTTTGCATGGTCACATTCCATTGGTTGCTCCGTTATCGATCGGTGCTGTGCGTTTGAAAGGGCAGGACGACACGAAAAAGCTGGCGGTGAATGGCGGATTTGTCGAGGTACGACCTGATAAGGTCACTATCTTGGCACAATCGGCGGAAAAACCGACCGAAATCGATGTGGAACGTGCCCGCAAAGCAAAAGAACGGGCCGAAAGACGTCTGCAGACTAAGCAGGACGATATTGACTTCAGAAGGGCTGAAAATGCGCTTAGACGTGCAATCAACCGTCTGGACGTAGTGGAAAATCGATAAGCACACTTAACGAAAAAAAGACTTTAATTGCTGCATAAGCATTAAAGTCTTTTTTATCGTTTGAGCCTTCTAAGCAACCTGGCCGTAAATACCAGCAGCTAAAATTCCACATCGCTGACTTAATGTTCTTTTGATGCTTGACCCCGCTGGGGAAGCATGGATAGTGATCAGTTTTCCATAGTTAACCCCCCGCGCCCCGTCTGAGTCTATGTAAGCTATATATTTCTGAAATTATCAAGGATTGCTCTGGTGACAGCGATTATTTTGAGGCAATGGCAATAACCTGAATAACCGTCCAGTACGATGACAGGTATTGTAACTCGATGCCATGGCTTAGCGAAGAGAGCTTTCGAGAGAGCCTGGATAAAAATCCCCTGCTAGCAGACGCAAGTCCGTGCCCTCCTCCAATTCAATCTTCCCCATTTTTAAACAATAATGGCAGAACGCTGTCTTAAAAACCAAAAGATGCTGATTCAATGCAAGAAAAGAAAAGCCAGTGTCGATATTCCCCGGGAAATAACAGTCATATTCGGCCGAATTCAGACAAACAGAAGGCCCGACCCTCTCCCCATCTGTAGTAATTCGAATAGCCTATCCGCCCGCCTTGTCCATTTTTACGTTTAGGTAATTTGAAATAAAGGTATTACACTACCAGAATCAAACAATCACCCGTTGACATTTCTTTTTGTCCGTGGCAATGTTTTACTAGTAAATAAACGATGCGACAACAAAAAGAAAAGGTGTGATCCAATTGATGCAATCACTTGGCCAAGAAGCGCTTATCAGTATGATTTCTCACTTGATTTTTATCATTATCACGTGGAGGGTGCTGCAAGGCATTAATTTAGAACCTCTTATTAAAAAAGGACGCATAATGGAAGCCAATATTTTGTTGATATTTATCACAATTGCAATTGGCACGACTGTAAGCAGGTTCTTTTTGGACTTCTTGCAATGGTCCCAGCAGCTAATCTTTCTTTTTTGACGCGAAGTTCACGAAAACGTGAACCGGATGTCAAATCATGACGAGAAAAGAACCGTATTTTTTTTGCTCTCCGGTCAATACTTGTGAAAGAGTCCAAGCACTCATTCATAAGCTGAGGGAGAGAATATAAATGAAAATCCGGTTCATTCTCGTGATAACAATAGGTATCATGGTTTCATTGCAATCATTCGTTCATGCATCCATACAAAAAGAACCAATCGAGCAATTGATCCAATTGGCAGAACAGGAGCAACTCCCGCTGGAAAAGTGGCAGATAGTCATGAAAGATGAACTGGACAGAAACCGTGCCCACGAGATTGCTAGAAAACTAGAAAGCTATTTCCCTGCGTCCGACATTAATAGAGAGGAAACGAGCCAGGCAGAAAAATGGACTGCCAGCAACCTCCATAAAAAAACGCAATCGACCGAAACCTTTATCATGATTGTGCCTAAAAATGAACAAGGTGGTATCCAAATCAGCTATTCACTTACGGGTGAAAGGTGGAATGAACAGACAAAGTCTTACTACCATGCTAAATCGGAGAGTGTGACTAAAGCATTATTTACTACAAATGTAAAAAAATTTGCTTGTCTGACACTACTGTCAGATGATAAAATGAATAAGGTTTATTTTTTTGAAAAATTTGTAGAAAAATTGAATGTTCAAGCACTAGATCGCATACAGGAAAAAGATTTCACCGTTCTGTCGGGTTATACCCCTTATTGGGAACAAACCATCCCCGGCAAGGACAGCCTAATGAATATCCAGCTAGCTGCTCGTGAAGATGCGAGTGGCAATACTACCATGACAATAGGAACACCTATCATAATTACTGAATATTAATATAGTGAAATTGGACGCAGAGGAGAATGAGCAGTGGAAAAAATCATCGTCCGTGGTGGGAGGCAGCTAAATGGTACCGTGAAAGTAGAAGGTGCCAAAAATGCCGTACTGCCTGTCATCGCAGCAAGTATAATTGCAAGCGAAGGAACCAGCACGATTCATGAAGTACCAGCACTAGCAGATGTTAACACGATAAAAGAAGTACTAAGCAATATGAATGCAGATATCAGCATTTCAAATAACACCGTTACAGTAGACGCAACGAAACCACTTAAGACGGAAGCCCCATTCGAATTCGTCAGAAAAATGAGAGCCTCTGTCCTTGTGTTAGGACCACTTTTGGCCAGATACGGCCATGCTAAAGTAGCGATGCCGGGGGGCTGTGCCATTGGTTCCCGGCCGATTGACTTGCATTTAAAAGGTTTTGAAGCGATGGGGGCAAAAGTCCATGTAGGCAATGGCTTTGTCGAAGTCCATTCACAAGGCAGGCTGCAAGGCGCAAAAATTTATTTGGATGTGCCAAGCGTCGGAGCTACCGAAAACATCATGATGGCTGCAGCACTTGCGGAAGGTAAAACAATATTGGAAAACTGTGCCAAGGAACCGGAAATTGTCGATCTTGCTAATTTCCTAAATAAAATGGGTGCCAAAGTAATCGGTGCAGGAACGGAAACAATCCGTATCGAAGGAGTTTCCACCTTGCACGGAGTCGAGCATACGATCATTCCCGATCGGATCGAAGCAGGAACCTTTATGGTCGGCGCTGCGATTACCGGCGGTAACGTTTTAGTAAGAGGTGCAGAAGCGGACCATTTGCGCTCACTGGTTTCCAAAATGGAGGAAATGGGTGTATATATCAAAGAAGAGGAAGACGGTCTGCGTGTCATCGGCCCGGAAAAGCTGAAGGCTACCGACATCAAGACACTTCCGCATCCAGGTTTTCCGACAGACATGCAATCGCAAATGATGGCCTTGATGTTAAGAGCAGAAGGCACCAGTGTGATTACCGAAACAGTGTTTGAGAATCGTTTTATGCACGTAGAAGAATTCCGTCGCATGAATGCGAAATTGAAAATCGAAGGCAGAAGCGTCATTGTGGAAGGTCCTGTCGAGCTACAGGGGGCAGAAGTGGCTGCAACCGATTTACGTGCAGGTGCCGCTCTCATACTAGCCGGTTTGACAGCAGAAGGTTATACGCGCGTTACCGAATTGAAGCATATCGATCGTGGCTATGTCAACTTGGCTGAAAAGTTCGCTTCGTTGGGAGCGGATATCGAACGTGTCACTGACGATGGCGAAGTGATTGTCAGTGCCGATCAACAGCATCAAACCTCTGTATCATCCTAACTAATAGAATGAAAGAGCGATTCTGAAAGGAACTGCTGTGTTGTTCAATGAACGATTCAGCGGGCTATCCGGACAGGATCGCTTTTTTTGTGTCCGGAAAGGACGAGCGTTCTAAACGAGTTTTAACATGGCGATATTACCGTGGAAATAACATGCTTTATGTGGTGAAAATTTTATCCTTAAGAAAGGAGGCAGAACTGTCCTCGTAGTAATATTGCGCTTTCTTCGGTCGGTTTCTGTGCCTCCTCCGGTTAACGCTCTGTGGGTCTCTTTGAGGCATCTCCTCTTGCATGAGTCTTCGGGTATTCCTTCTGGTCTGCTTTTTTGGTTATTAGAACGCCCTTAGTGGGTTTTTCACAATCAAGAAGTCTCTTTCCTTAAGTGAATGTTCACTATGCGAGTGTGCTGTGATAAAACGTCTTAACGCCCTCCAGGATTCCATTTATTCCCCAAAAGGCGAATTTTTGCAGCTATCCAAAAATAAACAAGCCCCTTGACAGAAGAATCGAAAGAATTGTTTAAATTTTTATAAAATTGTGTTAAAATCATGTCTATGTAAGGATTTCCATTTCTATGCTTTTACACCAAAAGAAGGAGCAGGGTAAATGAAACTTTTCTTATCAGTGGATATGGAGGGAATAACCGGGCTGCCGGATCAAACCTTCGTTGACTCAGACAAGCACAATTATGAACGCGCCCGCAAAATCATGACAGAAGAAGCCAACCATGTAATCGAAGCTGCAAGTGAATTTGGCTGTGACGAAATAGTAGTCAATGACAGCCACTCCAAAATGAACAACCTCTTAATTGACGCAATCCATCCAGAAGCATCACTCATAACAGGCGATGTAAAACCCTTTTCTATGGTACAAAATTTAGATGACAGTTACATAGGAGCAATGTTTCTCGGCTATCACGCCCGTGCAGGACAAAGAGGCGTGATGTCTCATTCGATGACGTTCGGAGTCCGCAATTTCTTCATCAACGACCAGCCTGTCGGCGAACTGGGATTCAATGCCTTTGTGGCGGGATACTACGGCGTGCCAGTTTTAATGGTGGCAGGAGATGACTGTGCCTGCCAAGAAGCAGAGCAGCTTATCCCGAACATTGTCACAGCCCCGGTCAAAACAACAATCTCCCGGTCTGCGGTCAAAACCCTTTCCCCGAAAAAGGCGGGAGAGCTGCTGCAAAGGCAGGCGGGCGCAGCCCTGGAAAACCGACAGAATGTCAAGCCGCTCACACCTCCGGACAATCCGGTGCTGCGGATCGAATTCACCAATTATGGCCAGGCGGAATGGGCCAACTTGATGCCTGGGACAGAAATCGAACCTGGAACTACTACCGTCAGATTTCCGGCCAAAAGCATTCTCGAAGCGTATCAGGCGATGCTGGTCATGACCGAACTGGCGATGCGCACGACGTTCAGTTAGGAGGGAAGCCATGCTGCGATACATAGCGAAACGATTTCTGATCATGCTGGTCACCATTTTAATCATCGTCACCTTGACGTTTGTTTTGATGCATGCGATTCCCGGTTCTCCGTTCAACCAGGAGAGGGGGACGAGTGAAGCGGTGCAGGCCAATTTGGAGGCTCACTACCATCTGGATGAACCAATGTATATCCAATACCTGCTTTACTTAAAATCGATTGTCACCTTTGATTTTGGACCATCGATCAAGCAGCCGACTTCAACGGTCAATGATTTGCTCGGTAGAGGTTTTCCGATTTCCCTGGAACTTGGATTGGTATCCGTGATCGTGGCGATTATTTCCGGAATATTGCTCGGAATCATCGCGGCCCTCCGCCATAACGGGATCATTGATTATGCTGCAATGGCGATTGCCGTGCTCGGAATCTCGATTCCCAATTTTATTTTGGCCACCCAGCTGATTCAATCGTTTGCCGTTACGTGGAAAATCCTCCCGGCGGCCACCTGGAGCAGCCCGAAGCACATGATTCTTCCGGTAATCGCCTTGGCGACAGGGCCGATGGCTATCATCGCCCGGTTGACCAGGTCGAGCATGCTCGAAGTGCTGACACAGGATTATATCAAAATGGCCAGAGCAAAAGGGTTGTCACCGTATAAAATCGTCTTTAAGCATGCTTTGAAAAATGCCTTGATGCCTGTCGTGACGATTTTGGGCACGTTATTGGCGGGTATTTTGACGGGTACCTTTGTCTTAGAGAAAATATTCGCGATTCCCGGAATGGGCAAGTATTTTGTCGAAAGTATCAATAATCGGGACTACCCGGTGATTATGGGGACAACCGTATTTTACAGTGCTTTCCTGATCATCATGCTTTTCCTCGTGGATATTGCTTACGGTATTTTGGATCCAAGGATCAAACTGCATAAAAAGGAGGCGGAATGACATGAGTCTGGCGGAAAAACCAAAAGAACCGCAGTCTGCAGGTATCCCGGACGAATGGTTTCGCCCGCTTGATAAAAATGGGCAAGATGCAGAGAAGGTCTCCCGACCGTCGCTGTCATACTGGAGTGATGCCTGGCAGCGACTCGTCAAAAACAAGCTTGCCATGGGAGGATTGATCTTTTTGATTTTCCTCGCCCTGCTGGCAATTTTTGGACCGATTTTTTCCCCTTATTCTGTAAGGGAAATCAATCCTCCAAATCAGAATATGGCTCCATCCGCGGAGCACTGGTTCGGTACTGATGAACTGGGGCGTGATGTTTTTACCAGAACCTGGTACGGGGCGAGGATTTCCTTGTTTGTCGGACTGATGGCAGCCCTGATTGATTTCTTCATTGGGGTCGTTTACGGCGGGATATCTGGTTACAAAGGCGGCCGTGCCGATAACATTATGATGCGGATTATTGAAATTCTTTATGGTTTGCCGTATTTGCTGGTCGTCATTTTGTTGCTTGTTGTCATGGGGCCAAGTCTGGCAACGATCATCGTTGCATTGAGTGTCACCGGATGGGTCGGCATGGCCCGGATCGTAAGGGGACAGGTACTGCAACTGAAAAACCACGAGTTTGTACTGGCTTCCCAGTCGTTCGGTGCCAAATCATGGCGGATCATCCGCAAAAACCTTTTGCCTAACACGATGGGACCGATTATTGTCCAGATGACGTTGACCGTGCCGACGGCTATATTTGCAGAAGCATTTTTAAGCTTTTTGGGACTGGGAATCCAGGCGCCGTACGCCAGTTGGGGTGTGATGGCGAATGATGCCCTGTCCACCATTCTGTCAGGAGACTGGTGGCGCCTGTTCTTTCCGGCGTTATTTATCTCATTGACGATGTTTGCTTTTAATGTGTTAGGAGACGGACTTCAGGATGCCCTGGATCCGAAACTCAGGGAGTGACAACAATGGATAAAATACTAGAGGTAAAAGACTTGCATGTAACCTTCAAAACATACGGTGGGGAAGTAAAGGCGGTCCGTGGTGTCAATTTCGATTTGAAAAAAGGGGAGACTTTGGCCATTGTCGGCGAATCCGGCTGTGGAAAAAGTGTAACATCCAACAGCATCATGCGCTTGATTCCTACGCCACCCGGGCGAATCGCGAATGGTTCGATTGTTTACCGGGGCCGAGACTTGACTACTGTTTCTGAAAAAGAAATGCGGACAATACGCGGTGTCGATATTTCGATGATTTTCCAAGACCCTATGACGGCACTTAATCCGACACTGACCATCGGCAATCAGCTGACGGAAGGGTTGAAGCAGCATAAGGATATATCCGGACGGGAGGCAAAAGAGCGGGCGTTGGAAATGATGAACCTTGTCGGGATTCCGAGTCCTGAAGAGCGGCTGAAGCAATATCCGCATCAGTTCAGCGGAGGTATGCGGCAACGGGTAGTCATTGCCATGGCGTTGATTTGTGACCCTGATTTGTTGATAGCCGACGAACCGACGACTGCGCTTGACGTCACAATACAAGCGCAAATTTTGGAGTTGTTCGGGAAAATCCAGGAACGGACAGGAGTATCGATTATTCTGATCACCCATGACCTCGGGGTTGTTGCCAAAATCGCCGACAGGATTGCGGTCATGTATGCAGGTAAAATAATCGAAGTCGGAACCAAGCGGGAAATATTTTATGAACCCCAGCATCCATATACAAAAGGATTGCTAAATTCCGTTCCACGGTTGGATATAGAAGAAGATGATCTTATTCCGATCGACGGAACACCACCTGATTTATTCTCACCCCCGCAAGGATGCCCTTTTACTGCAAGGTGTCCGTTTGCGATGGAGGTGTGTGATAAAGTGTATCCCGATTCAGCATCACTCAGCAGTACGCACGATGTGGACTGCTGGCTGCAGGATCAAAGGGCACAGCTAGTCTCTACCATGGCAGGGACAAGAAAGTAACCAAAAAAAGGGGGATTTACATGAAGAAGGGCTTGTCGATTTTATTTGTATTGCTGGCAGTGTTCGTTTTGGCCGCTTGTACGGCCAATGAAAGCGCAGGCGAAGAGGATCAGGATTCAGGAGATCAGACAGGGACGACAGAAGAAGGAACAAGTGAAAACAGCGGAGACAAGGTGCTTCGTCTGAACAACGGGGTGGAACCGACATCCTTCGATCCGCCGGAAGGATTCGACGCAGCCTCTTGGCAGTCATTGAACAACCTGATGGAAGGACTCACCCGATTGGGTCAGGACCATAAGCCACAAGCGGCAACAGCGGAATCCTGGGATATCTCTGATGATGGATTAGAATATACCTTCCATATCCGGGACAACGCCAAGTGGTCGAATGGCGATGACGTGACGGCCGATGACTTTGTTTACGCATGGACCCGGCTGCTTGATCCGGAGGAAGGCTTCTCTTCTGCATTTCTCGGATATTTCATCCAAGGGGGAGAAGCGTTCAACAGTGGGGAAGGAAGCGCTGATGACTTAGGATTGGAAGCAGTGGACGAGAAGACATTCAAAGTGACACTGGAAGCACCGACAGGCTTTTTCCTTAATGTCATTTCCAACCCGGCGTTTTTCCCTGTCAACAAGGCTGTGGCAGAAGAAAATCCGGAATGGTATGCAGAAGCGGACACATTTGTCGCCAACGGACCGTTCAAACTGAGTGAGTGGAACCATGATAGCGACTTTACCATGGTGAAAAACGACCAGTACTGGGATAAAGACACCGTCAAACTGGATGAAGTACATTGGGCCATGGTAAATGAAACAAACACGGAATATCAAATGTTTGAAAGCGGCGATTTGGACACCTCGGAGATACCGGCTGATTTGGCTGAAGATCTGCTCGACAGCGATCAAGTGGTCATCGACCCGCAGGCTGGCACACAGTTCTACCGGTTCAATGTCAACAAGGAACCGTTCCAGAATGTAAAAATCCGTAAAGCCCTGGCCATGGCGGTCAACCAGGATGAAATTGTTGAATACGTTACGAAAAAAGGTGAAAAACCGGCTCGCGGTTTTGTTTCATACGGATTTGAAGATCCTTCCGGAAATGATTTCCGTGAAACAAATGGTGACTTGGTAGAATATGACCCGGAACAAGCGAAAAAGCTGTTGGAAGAAGGAATGGAAGAAGAAGGCTATGATGAACTTCCCCCGATTACATTGACTTATAACACAAGCGATGACAACAAGAAAATAGCAGAAACCGTCCAGCAGCGCTTCCAACAGGATCTTGGAATTGAAATCACTCTGGAAAATGCTGAATGGAACGTGTTCCTTCAAGACCAAAAGGATTTGAAACACCAGCTTTCCCGCAGTTCCTTCCTGGCTGACTATGGAGACCCGATCAACTTCCTGGAAAGCTTCGTCACAGATTCTTCGATGAACCGGACCGGTTGGTCAAATGAAAAATACGACGATTTGATTGCCCGGGCCAAGGAGGAAGCAGACGAAGAAAAACGTTGGGAGTTGATGTACGAAGCGGAAAAAGTATTGTTTGAGGAAATGCCGATTGTACCGGTCAATTTCTACAATCAAGTGTTCTTGCATAAAGATAATGTATCCGGAATTGTCCGTCACCCTGTAGGTTATATGGAACTGAAGTGGGCTGACAAAAACTAACGGATATCCTTATAGCTAATGAGATTTGGCTCAATACTGCCCGGCCTGGAATAAAGGGATTCGATCATCCGCCAGGCTGGCCGGTATTGGCCTTTTCTTGCAACAAGGTAAAGAATGGTTTGACAACAACCGTACGGTGAGATGCTCGGGAAGCTTCAGCAGTGTCCGCCGGTGGAAGAGGAGGAAGTCATGAAGTTACCAAACCGTTTGAAGGCAGGCGATACCGTAGGCCTGATCGCTCCAGCCAGTCCACCCAACCCGGCCAATCTCGAAAAAGGCATAGCCTTTATTGAATCATTGGGATTGAACGTGAAAATTGGAGAACACAGCAATGATAGATACGGTTATCTGGCAGGGACAGATGCAAATCGCCTGACAGAATTACATGAGATGTTCAGAGACCCGCGAATAGCCGGTATCATATGTATGTGCGGAGGTTACGGGACGGCGAGAATCGCCGACAAAATCGATTATCAGCTGATCGCCGCCAATCCCAAGGTGTTTTGGGGCTATAGTGATATTACTTTTTTACATACTGCATTTCAACAATGTTCCGATATGGTCACCTTTCACGGACCGATGGTTAGCTCAGATATCGGGGAAGCAGAATTTGACCCCCTCTCCCGGCAAATGTTCAACCAGCTTTTTGAACCAACAAAGATTTTGTATTCAGAGGAAATCGCCCCGTTAGAAGTGATTGCGGAGGGAGAGGCTCAGGGCGAACTTACAGGGGGGAACTTAAGTTTGCTGTGCAGCACGTTAGGAACACCGTATGAAATCGAGACGGCTGGAAAATTGCTGTTGATCGAAGATATCGATGAGGAACCATACCGGATTGACGGCATGCTCAACCAGCTGCGATTGGCCGGGAAGTTAGAGCAGGCGGCCGGTATCGTGGTCGGGGATTTCAAAAATGCTGTACCAAAAAAACGGAAAAACTCTTTGACGCTAGAACAAGTACTGAATGATTATTTAGCCGATTTGGGGATTCCAGTCGTAAAAGGATTCCGAATAGGTCACTGTCAGCCGCATGTGGCAGTTCCACTGGGGGTCCAGGCGAATTTATCCTCCAGTGGCAAGACGCTGGCCATCGAACCGGGAGTACGATGATTATGGGGAGGGACAGGGAGGTATCAACCAAATGAATATACAATCGATTAAGACGGCGAGCGTAGCCGTTCCCTTGAAAAAACCGTTTAAGACAGCGTTAAGGACCGTCACCATTGCCGAATCAATCTATGTCAAAGTGACTTGTTCAGACGGCACGACAGGATGGGGGGAAGCGCCGCCCACCCACGTGATTACGGGAGACAGTCTTGCTGGGATTCAGTATGCAGTCGAAAAAGTCATTGCGCCTGCGCTTATCGGCAAGTCGCTATTGGCCATGGAAGATGTTTTTCAAACGCTTGATCAATGTATGGTAGGCAATACGAGTGCCAAAGCAGCCGTGGATATGGCGGTCTATGATTGTTTTTCCAGACACTGCGGTTTGCCGCTTTATCAATTGCTCGGCGGATACCGCAATCAATTGGAAACGGACTATACAGTCAGTGTCAATACACCGGAAGAAATGGCAGAAGATGCGGCACGTTACATCGCACAGGGGTTCACCTGTCTGAAAGTGAAAGTCGGGAAGGATGATATCGAAACCGACATCCGGCGAATCCAGTCGATTCGTGACCGTGTTGGATACAGCATTCTGATCAGGCTCGACGCCAATCAAGGATGGCGTGCAAAAGAGGCAGTCACAGCAATCCGGAAAATGGAAGAAGGAGGGCTCGATATTGAACTGGTCGAACAGCCAGTGAAAGCGGGAGATATTGTCGGGCTCAAGTTCGTCACAGACCATGTGGACACACCGATCATGGCGGATGAAAGTGTTTTTTCTCCGGAAGATGCCAGGGAAATATTGTCGTCACACTGCGCCGACCTGATCAACATTAAACTGATGAAGGCAGGCGGTATTCATAACGGGTTGAAAATTGCCAAGTTGGCTGCATCCTATGGAATGGAATGCATGATCGGCAGTATGATCGAGACAAAATTGGGTATTACGGCAGCGGCCCATTTGGCGGCAAGTCAACCGAATATCACCCGTTTCGATTTTGACGCGCCTTTGATGTTGGAGCAAGATGCCGTCACCGGAGGGATTGAATATGATGGGAAAATCATTCGATTACCAGAAGAGACAGGATTGGGCATTCAACAGGTGAAACTGGCAAAGGAAAGCGAGGAGGTGCGTTAATCATGCAACAAGACAGGTGGATAATCAATGTGCCGGTGGCTACTTTATGGACAAATCCGGAAGCGCCGCGTGAGGTGGATGAACCAGGTATCCGCAATCCGGTAGATTTGCCAGCCTGGCTGACTCGTTTGAGCTACCAGACACGGCTTGACTTGTGTGAACAAAATTTGGTTCAATCCCAATTGCTATACGGAGAAGAAGTAATCGTGCTGGAGGAGAAACAGGATTGGCTGCGGGTGATCATACCGACTCAGCCATCTAAAAAAGATTCCCGAGGTTATCCCGGCTGGATACCAGCTTGTCAGGCTCAACCGCAACCAAATGCAAGACAGGTGAAAGGAAAGGCGATTGTTTCCGGCAAACTGGTCCCTTTATATGATGAAAAAGAGAATTTCCTGCTGGAACTGAGTTATTTGACGGCACTGCCGCTCCTCGGATTGACAGATTCTCAAGCAAAAGTCCTGCTGCCGGATGCGACCGCAGGATATTTGGACAAATCGGATGTGGAAATCATACCGGATGAAAAAGGAGTGATACAAGGTAACGGCAGCGACATTGTCAGGACCGGAGAAGCTTTTATCGGATTGGAATACTTGTGGGGCGGAATGAGCGCCTATGGCTATGATTGCTCCGGCTTTAGCTACAATATGCACAAGGCCAATGGATACCAAATCCCCAGAGACGCTTCAGACCAGGCCGCACTAGGAGGAGAGGAAATCGCAGTCGATCACTTGCTGCCAGGAGATTTGTTGTTTTTCGCATACGAAGAAGGTAAAGGCGCCCTGCACCATGTCGGGATTTATTATGGCAACGGCAAAATGATCCATTCTCCGACGACTGGAAAGTCCATCGAAATCACAACTTTGGCCGGCACCGTCTATGAAAAAGAGCTATGCGGGGCCCGACGGTATTGGAAAAAGACGGAGGGGACACTATGAAACAAACCAAAAAGCTGCAAGTGAACAAGCTGAAAAAATATTTTCAAGTCGGAAAGGATGAAACCTTGAAGGCGGTCGACGATGTCAGTTTTGATGTGATTGAAGGAGAAACATTCGGCCTTGTCGGCGAGTCGGGCTGTGGCAAATCGACTATCGGCCGTACCATCATGGGACTGTATGACCGTACGGCCGGAGAAGTTGTGTTCAACGAAAAAAACGTTCATGAGTTGAAAGATACGGAAACCTTCGACTTCCATCGCAGCATGCAGATGATTTTCCAAGATCCATATGCTTCGTTGAATCCCCGATCCACCGTCAAAGAAATCATTTCCGAGCCGATGGAGATTCATGGATTATACCCGGACAAGAAAGAGCGGCTAGACCGGGTGTATCAGCTTCTGGAGGAAGTGGGACTCAGCCGGGACCATGCCAACCGTTATCCCCATGAGTTCAGTGGTGGGCAGCGACAGCGAATCGGCATTGCCAGGGCCCTGGCCCTTGATCCTGAATTCATCATTGCCGATGAGCCGATTTCCGCTCTCGACGTTTCCGTACAGGCTCAGGTCGTCAACCTTCTCCGCAAGCTGCAAAAGGAAAAAGGGCTGACGTATTTGTTTATTGCCCACGACCTGTCGATGGTCAAGCATATTTCCGACCGGATCGGCGTTATGTATTTAGGCAATATGGTCGAATTGACCAAAGCAAGCGACTTATATAAGCGTCCGCTTCACCCCTATACACAAGCGTTGCTTTCCGCAATCCCGATTCCCGATCCCGACGTGGAAGAAGGACGTGAACGGATGATCCTGGAAGGAGAACTCCCAAGCCCCATCAATCCGCCGAGTGGCTGTGTATTCCGGACCCGATGCCCGTTTGCCATGGAAGCTTGCGCCAAAATCGATCCAGTTTGGCAGGAAATCGAAGAAAATCATTATGTTGCCTGCCATTTATATAACGAAGACATCAAGAATAAAACACCGATAAAAGAAACGGTGCTGCATTAAGCACCAGCAAAACCCCGTCTGATCAGAGACGGGGTTTTGCTGTGAAACCAGTATCGGTAAGTGATTTGTATGACTCCAGCCCATCTCCCGTCTGCTTGGGGGAAAGGCATTCATCTGCTTGTGAACAGCGAACTGGGCACTGAAGTGCAAAGCCCAGAGGAGAAAGCAAGAGACGTTCCTCTAGTCATTTAAAAAAGGTCTGGCGATTGGCAGTCCAGCCACCGGTATTCGCGATAAAACACTGGAAAGCATTATTTATGAAGAATCACCACTTTAAGTCCAACCATGAGTTACAGGTACCATACTGGTTTCAACAGTACAGTCTGATCGCCAAAATCATTCTCGGCTACTCTCCTTCCATCGAAATAGGACAATCTATCAGTATGACCGCAAGCGGCAAAAAAATAGTTCTATTGTTTTTCCTTCCTGTATAGATTAGTTAGTAGACAAACTAGAAAAGGAGGCCGCCAATGAAGAAATCAAAGCAAGCATCGACCATCAAATGGAGAGGTCCTAGCATGATTGTAGCAGCCAGCCTGATCACTATCATCTTAGTGGTGCCGACGTTAATTGTAGCTCCGTTTATCCAGGCTGGCGGTACAGCAAAACAATCCATCGACAAACAACCTGAAGCAGAACAGGTTAGCCTTAAGAAAGAGGATTCCCCGTTTGCGGTGAAGGTGTATCGCTCCAACACAGAAGAGGTAGAAACCGTTCCTCTTGAAGAGTATGTCACCCGCGTAGTGGCATCGGAAATGCCGGCAGAATTTGAACTGGAAGCGTTGAAAGCGCAAGCGTTGGCAGCAAGAACGTATATCGTCAACCACTTGACGCTTGACCCGGATGAAAACCCGAAAGGTGCCGATGTTACGGATACTGTTCAGCATCAAGTGTACAAAAGTGAAGAAGAACTGCGTGAAGTTTGGAGTTCCGATTACACATGGAAGATGGAAAAAATCACCGAGGCAGTCGCGGCAACCAAAGGTGAAATCGTCACCTATGAAGACCAGCCGATTACACCAGCCTTTTTCTCGACCAGCAATGGTTACACCGAAGACTCGGAAAACTACTGGGAAGGTGAGCTCCCTTATTTACGAAGCGTCGCCAGTCCATGGGATAAAGAGTCACCAAAGTATCTAGATCAGCAAATCTTCACTACTCAGGAAGTGGAACAAGCACTTGGTATCAAGATAGACAGCAATGCGGCAGCTGCAGCTGAAATCGATAGGACAGAGAGCCATCGAGTCGCCTCGATTACGATCGGGGGAGAATCGTTCTCTGGAAGAGAAGTCCGTGAAAAACTCGCACTCCGTTCTAGCGACTTTGAAGTCGAGCAAAAGAAAGACCATTTGATTTTCACCACCAAAGGGTATGGCCATGGCATCGGAATGAGTCAATACGGTGCCAACGGCATGGCCAAAGAAGGCAAAACCTATAAACAAATCCTGCAATACTATTACAAAGGTGCAGACATCAACAACATCGACCAAACCGCCCCGCAACTCGCATCCAACTCTTGAAAATTCTGGATAGGGTTTCATAGGGGTCAGCAAGATAGGGGGTCAGTCCCTCCGAACGTGAAAATCAAGAGAAATATAGTAATAAGAGAAAACCGGGGACTGACCCCATTCCGAGTAAAACCTAAGCGGCAACCATTTTGGGGACAGTCCCCACAAAACCGAAAATGCTGCCATTCCGGCTATGAGTTGCCAATCGCCGAGTGAAATAGACACTAAAACTCTTTGAGGGGACTGTCCCCCCAATCATCGCTTCCCGGCTGGAATACGGAATTGGGGTCAGTCCCCCTCCCCCCTTTTCTATCCCCTTATTTCCTGTTTGATGTATAATATCTGGAATTTGTCGAACATTAATTACTAAAAAATTTTTTTAAAATGTATATATCTCTCATTTTCTGCTCAGAATGGTAGCTGAGGTGATGATCAATGAGAGAGGAAAACAAGAACGTTTCAAAAAATGGATGGAAACGTATCTTTCGAAAGAAATGGTTTTTCCCGGCACTTTACTTGACGATGGCTGCCTTGCTTTTAACAGGAGTTTTATGGTATCAAAGTCTGGAAACCCCTGAGCAGGCAGAAAATGATTCTGAGATGGACAGCATTTCCGAGAATCCATTTGACATGGGCGAAGATGCCGAACCAGTGTTGGAGCAGCAGGAAGTGATAAAAATGCCGGTGCAGGAAGAAGCACAAGCCGAGATTGTAACGAAGTTTTATGACTATAGTGCAGATAGTGAAGATCAAGAAAAAGCACTTGTACTATACAACAATAAGTACTATCAAAGCACCGGTGTCGATATTGCTGCAGCAGAAGGAGAAAGCTTCGATGTTACTGCTTCCCTGAGCGGAGAGGTTGTGGAGGTCAAAGAAGACCCGCTTTTGGGTAACGTAGTCAAGCTTTCCCACGAGAACGAAGTCACTACCTACTATGCTAGTCTGGAAGAGGTGGCAGTAGAAGCAGGAGCCAAGGTCCAACAAGGCGACGTTATCGGAAAAGCCGGTAAAAACCTGTTCGGCCAGGCAAGCGGTACACATGTACACTTTGAACTGCGGCAGGGTGATACTCCGGTCAATCCGGAATCGTACTTCAACCGCCAGCTTAATGAGCTGAAAGCTGAGTCTGCTGAAGACAGCACGAAAGAAAGTGATGCTTCTGCAGACGAAGAAACTGACAATGAGCAGGATGCTTCGACAGACGAAAGTGAAAATACTCCGTCTGATGAACAAGAGACAGATTCGGAGCAAGACAAGGAAAATAACGACGACAGCAGCGCAACGGAAGAGTCATCGGCGGGAGATCGTGAATCTTCCGCAGCGATGGCCAACGCATAAAGTGAAAACCCCGGAAAAATCCCCGGGGTTTTTTTCTGCGTAAAAAGACCTATCTGTAATTGTAGAAAAAGTCAGAAATTTGTAATATTTTGTAATATAATGTCGAACTAATGTTCGTATTTTCCTGTTGAAAAACGTAATATTTATGCGATAATTAAATAAAGATGACAAGTTAACTCACATCTTGAAAGGAAAGAAGGAGGTATGCCATGACGGGAAGCCCTTCCCGAAGTAAATTTATTGAAAGGGTCGTTGAGAAACCCATGTTAAACAAACACATGACCATAGAAGACTATGTAAATACTATCCGTATGGATTACACGGAAGACGAGGTCGTTCATATGACGAAGCTTTTTTGCATGGGTTCGACATCCGACTATGTGAAAAGGACTGGCATGGAATTTCTTTATATGAATGGTTTCTTTCAGGAACTGGACATTTTACTTCTACAAAATAAACAAAGCGTTAATCCAATTAATCGGAAATGGGCCTACCTCTATGAACTCTTCGTCCTTCGCAAGCAAAGTGCAAAGCCGAAACATGAGCTGCTGGAAGAAGTACATCATTTGAAAACGAACATAGCGGAACTGAACTGTTTAGTTGGCTTTATGAAAATCTATCTCTACTATGACTTAAATGAATTTGAAAAACTGGGTGATTATCTTGACCACCAGTCTGAACTCATCAGCGAGATAGAAGATCCCTTTTTAACCTCACTCTTTTTCGTCCGCCTCAATGAGACCTTATTTACATACTACTGGAAAAGAAACGAGTTAATTTTGGCAAGAAAGTATGCATTCCAAGTTTTAACTTATCCTTATTGCCAGGAAAGAAAAGCGAATATTCACATGCATCTTGGCTTGAGTTACTTATATGAAAACTATCTCCAATGTATCTATCACTTGGAGGAAGCTAAACGAATCGCCACTCTCTATAACAAAACCACTCTTATCAGGGCAATAGAACAACAAAACTACCCATTCATTTCGGCTCATTTTGGAGTTGTTGATGGAGTCACCACTACTGATCCAAGTGAACAAGCTCATTTGGCAATTGCCAGAGGAGACATGGATGAAGCAAAAAGAATCCTTAAACGCATTTCCTTGGAATCTCCCTTCCGAAAATACTACCTGGGTTTGGCAGAACAAGACAAAGGGATACTGCTTCGTGCCTATAACGACTTTATTGTTAAAAGAAGTGACTATTTTTTCTCACGCCTTCCCTTGTTGGCGATAAATAACAGTCGATTTAAAAACGATGCTTGAAATCTGTCGTTGAAAAGGAAGACAAGCAAGGTATTATTCGCCTATAGGGAACAAGATACATCCCGAGGCGGTTAAACCGGGTTATTCCCGGATAAAAAAGCATCATTCAGGATTTGTTCCAAATTTGGTAAGAGGATTGCTTTTTCCAGAATGGCTTCCCTGAAATCTACATAACTACCCTTTTCTGGATCGAACAATCTTTTTATAAATAAAATTTTTTAGGAGGGTTTTATTTATGGTAAAAAGATTAGTTGCATTGTTTGTGTTGGTGGTAGGTTTCGCATTGGTACAACCGGGAGTTGCCTTCCTGGCAGATGGTAAGGACAAGGCACCGGTGGATGACAAGCCGATTGTTCTTCATTACGATCCAGATTACGGTGAAATCGGTTAATACCGACTAAACTGAACAGCGCATTTTCACTGCAGGGAACATGCAGAGTAAAGATATACAAAAAAATAGCATCCCAGATGCTTCCCTCTTAACTGAACACGCTAAAAAATCTATCCCCTTGGTTTTTTAAATAGAAAAGCACCCATCTAGAGTGGGTGTTTTTTTCTTGCAAAATATGAAGGGGGACAGTCCCCCAACTCACTAACACTGCGTCGCGCTAAATTGGCAGCAAGGTGGGGGACTGTCCCCCCAATTTGCAAATTTAATCATAAATGGGGTCCGATTTTAATAAAATGTAAAAAACCTAGCATTCAAGCAGGGTCTGAGGTGAGCGTACTGTGGGGCTTTTCCGCTAAACATCGAAGATAACAACCGCGCTGCTTTGTATCTTTTTACATAGAATATTCCAGTCATTATTTTCTCAGCACCTATGTCTCATTTCACACCTTGGACTTACAACTCAGGGAGGCGAGTGGTGTGCATGACTACATCAAAGAGAGAACTATCAGGATTGGGAAGTACATTGTAGAAACCAGAAAGACGGTCAGAGTGATTGCAAAAGAGTTCGGGGTATCAAAAAGCACGGTCCATAAAGATTTAACGGAAAGACTGCCGGAGATCAACCCAGAGCTGGCTAATGAAGTGAAAACGATTTTGGATCACCATAAGGCTATCCGCCATCTCCGCGGTGGAGAAGCCACAAAATTAAAATACAGCGTCAGTACGACAGAAGCAGACACCCCCGCAGAACCAGTAAGCTAAATAGAAGATGCAGTAAACCCGGCTTACGCCCGCAATGGCGGAAGCCTTCTTTTTATTCCAGGTGATTTGGATAATTAATAAAAAAACTCCCCCAAAGCAAAAGCAGCCCTGACAAATTAATGTCTCTTCCGGTTGAAAGTCGCCCGCCTGTTACTTTTGACCTAAATCGGTATCCGACATATTGCCAAGTGATCAAATGCTTACTGCTGCTTCGACTTGTCAGTCTCTGTTTTACTGGTGTTCCGCCTTCTTCAGCAGAATTTGGAAATTACCAAGATTTTTTTCGATTCCCGCTAACTAATTGAAAAGAATTGTGATAAAATATATCATTAGTAGCATTGTGTTCAGGGACGGATACGACGCATCAATATTACGCAGGGAGGATCAAGATTCATGTTTTCTAGGGACATTGGAATAGATCTTGGGACAGCGAACGTGTTAATCCACGTTAAAGGAAAAGGAATCGTACTAAATGAACCCTCGGTAGTTGCCATGGACCGCAACTCGGGAAAAGTGTTGGAAGTAGGAGATGCTGCGCGGCGCATGGTCGGACGAACCCCGGGCAACATTGAGGCTATTCGGCCGCTGAAGGATGGAGTCATTGCCGATTTTGATGTGACAGAAGCGATGTTGAGATACTTTATCAATAAAATAAATGCCCGCGGCTTTTTATCGAAGCCACGGATGCTGATTTGCTGCCCGACCAATATTACCAAGGTAGAGCAGAAGGCAATCAAAGAAGCTGCTGAAAAGTCCGGCGGTAAGAAAATATACTTAGAAGAAGAACCGAAAGTGGCAGCCATCGGAGCTGGTATGGATATTTTCCAGCCGAGCGGAAACATGGTTGTTGACATCGGCGGCGGAACGACGGATGTAGCTGTCCTTTCGATGGGTGATATTGTAACCGCCCAGTCGATTAAAATGGCCGGCGATAAGTTTGACCATGAAATCCTTAATTATGTGAAGAAAAAATATAAGCTGTTGATTGGTGAACGCACAGCGGAAGATATCAAAATCAATGTAGCCACAGTATTCCCCGGTGCCCGTGATGAAAGCATCGATATCCGCGGACGCGACATGGTGTCTGGACTTCCACGCACGATCACCATTCATTCAGCGGAAATTGAAGAGGCGCTGCGTGAATCAGTCTCTTTGATTGTACAGGCGGCCAAAACGGTGTTAGAACACACCCCGCCTGAGCTTTCGGCAGACATTATTGATCGCGGAGTCATCCTCACCGGAGGAGGCGCTTTGCTGCACGGATTCGATCAATTGCTTGCTGACCAGTTGAAAGTTCCTGTATTGCTGGCGGATGAACCGATGAACTGTGTGGCGAGAGGGACAGGTATCATGCTGGAAAACATCGACAAGGTCGATAAGAAAAGCATCGTGTAATGACCGTTTCCTACTGACGATGGTGCGAAAAATGTCTGGAAAAACAGATTTACGTATGATTTTGATACCCACTTTGAAAGTGGCATAACGAATAACATGCAGGCAGCGGCCAGCTGTTTGCTGAAAAAGGGGCAGGGATTTTGTTAAGAGGATATTATACCGCAGCTTCCGGAATGCTGGCACAACAGCGAAGGCAGGAAGCGTTGTCCAACAATATTGCCAATGCACAGACGCCTGGTTACAAGCAGGACCAGGCCACGTTGAAAGCATTTCCTGAGTTGTTGTTGCAGCGGATGGAAGAGCAGAACGTGCCGACAAGTCGTAACTTGAGCAGAGCGATGCCGACGACGATCGGGTCTATCAATTCAGGTGTCTATATACAGGAAACCATTCCAGATTTTAGCCAGGGTGATCTGCAAGAGACGGGCATCTCAACGGACATGGCGCTCGTAAATGGGAATCTGCCGGATGAAAACGGCGGCCTGTTCTTCACATTGCAAAATGGAGAAGGAGAAGAGCGATTGTCGCGGAATGGTAACTTTACCCTTGACGGGGATGGCTTTCTTGTTTCCAATCAAGGTTTTTATGTACTGGATCAAGCAGGCAATCCAATCCAGACCAACAACATGGAGTTTAATGTAACAGAGGAAGGGACCGTACAGATTGACGGGCAAAATATTCCTCTGGGAGTTGCCTATGCAGCTGATGCCAATTCTTTGATAAAGGAAGGCGAGAATGTCTTCCGGATGGATGAAGGAGCCGATCCGGCTGTCGATGCCAGAGCTGCAGCAGGTGTGACTTTTTCTGTGCAGCAGGGTGTATTGGAAGGCTCCAACGTGGATTCCTTGCGGTCGATGACGGATATGATGGAAGCTTACCGCTCGTTCGAAACCAATCAGAAGGTGTTAAAAGCATATGATTCTAGTATGGAAAAGGCCGTCAATGAAATCGGCCGAGTAAGATAAGGGGGATTGTCATGAGCAGAATCGGGATTCAGGCAGCGGTCACCATGGGACAGCTGCAAAATAAATTGGATTTGATCGGCAATAACCTGGCGAATACGAATACAAATGGTTATAAAAGCCGTCAGGCAAACTTTTCTTCCTTATTGTTTCAGCAAATCGACAACCTATCAGACCCGGCTAATGCAGAGGGTCGCTTGACGCCAGATGGATTGCGGATAGGCTCCGGAGCGAAGCTGGGTCATACCAATGCAGATTTGTCGGCCGGTTCCCTTCAGGAAACGGGAAGGGGGCTGGACGTGGCACTTCTTGATGACAATCAGCTTTTTCAAGTCCAAGTGACGGAAAATGGCGTGAGTGAAACCAGATTTACGCGTGCCGGTTCTTTTTATCTGAGTCCATTGGATAATGGGGAGGTCATGCTCACCAATCAGGATGGCAACCCGATCATGGGTGAAAACGGGCCGTTGTCTTTTGCCGATGGGTTTGAAGACATACAGATTACGGGTAATGGAATAATTGAAGTAACTCGGAACGGACAGACAGCAAGGGAAGGAAGACTTGCGGTTGTAGAAGCAGTACGGCCCCGCGTGTTAGAACCGACCGGGGATAACAGCTTCCGCCTCCCGGATTTGGACGCATTGAATTACCAGGAAGGGGAAATCATCCAGCAAGTCGGAGAAAATGATTTGCGAGTGAAAACCAGTGCCTTGGAAAATTCGAATGTCGATATATCCAAACAAATGAGTGATATGCTGTTAACGCAACGTTCTTACCAGTTCAATGCCAGATCGATTTCCATGAGCGATCAAATGGCAGGACTGGTAAACCAACTGCGGTAATCCGATAAAATCCAGTCATCCTTTTTAGAAACCGCAGAAGATGAATAGTAAGGAGTCATCAAAGCCATGCAAACGAACAATCCTACAAAAGAAGTGAATCAGGGTCCAGCCAAGCGCAAGGAATTCAAACAGCAGACAAAGCAGCAAAGAAAGACTGCGGATCAGTCTCTGGAGAAGAAAGAAGAAGCTTCGGACCAAAAAAAAGAAAATAGAACATGGAAGCTACTAAAGGCAAGGCGCCGGATTTTTCCGATTTGGCTGCGACTGGTGGTCGTGTTTGTGCTGTGTGGGTTGGCATTGATTTGCGGATTGATGTTCGGCTATGGTGTATTAGGTGACGGAAAACCTACAGAAGCACTGGAAGTATCCACGTGGGAGCACATTGTCAACATCGTGACAGGCAAACAAGAATAAAACTCGAAACCAGAGTTTGCGAATTTCGAATTGCTTACTTCCATATATAAAAAAGGTGATCACAGCTTTATAGCTTGATCACCTTTTTTTATGACACTCCGGGGACTGACCCCATACTCCCGAAAACAACGGTTACCCCCGTCCTCCGGAGTTTTTGGGGTCAGTCCCCGTTATCTAGGTTCGTCCGCGGATGAATTTTATAACTAGTACGATGACAGCGATCACCAATAGGATATGGATAATGCCGCCGACTACGTTAAAAATAAAGCCGAGCAGCCATATCGCAAGGATGATGCCCAATATGGTCCAAAGCATCTGGTTTACCTCCTCTTTAAGTTGTCCAACTGTAAAGCCTATTCCCTTCCTGCCATTTTCCTGAAACATTTGGTTTTCGCAGAAGAAATTGAATAAGACCAGCCAATCTATTCGTAGGTTTTCCGATTCAGCTGAAAAACATTCTGTTGATGCTTGGCGGAAAAGCTTGTTTTCTTTATACTTTAATAGTAGACAGGCAGGTGGCAGAAAGTCACTGTGATAACAGCAGGGTTGCTCTCTGCCGACAGATGAGAAAGGAGAAAGAGAACATTGGATATTAATGAAATCAAAGACATTATTCCGCATCGTTACCCATTCTTATTGGTGGATGAAGTAACCGAAATCGAAGAGGGAAAGCGAGTAGTCGGCAAAAAAAACGTGACCATCAATGAACCGTTTTTCCAGGGCCATTTCCCTGACTACCCTGTCATGCCAGGTGTATTGATTGTCGAAGCATTGGCGCAAGTCGGAGCAGTCGTGATCCTTAACAAGGAAGAGAACAAAGGAAAGATTGGTTTTTTGGCTGGACTTGATAAATGTCGCTTCAAACGCCAAGTAAAGCCAGGTGACCAATTACGACTCGAAGTGGAGATCATCAAGTTAAAAGGGCCGATCGGAAAAGGAAAAGCAATCGCGTCCGTAGATGGCGAAACAGCCTGCGAAGCAGAAATCATGTTCGCCATCAAATAAATACTAATACCGGGGACAGTCCCTCCCGCAGCAAGATCAAGCTTGTCGGCGCACCGGAGGGACTGTCCCCAATTTCATTATAGAGGCTGGTTTAACTTCCGGGACATGGGGATATAGTGTAACCATGAAAGAATTTAACGAATCATTGCGTCAGACCGATGCTTAAAAGTAAGACAACAAGGAGGAGTCTGAAACATGAACAGTCGTTTACTTTACAAACTGGGTGCACCCTTATTGGCGTTGTCGATTGTTTCTGCTTGCGGGAGTGGAGATGAAGAACAGCCTCCGCCGGAAGATGATCAGTCGCCCGACTCTCCCGTGGAAGAAAACAGTGACCAGCAAACCGGTGAAATCGAACAAGACAATGGTAATTCAGGCGACACTGACAGCCAGAGCGACCAAGGTACCGGTGATAATGGAACCGAAGGCGGGACAGGCGAACCGAACCGCGAAGGCAGTGATTCATCCGAAAATGAAGTAGAAAGTGAAGAAGACAGCGGTTCTAGTGATGACTCATCGATGGACGAAGATTCCACGAATGATGATTCCGATCAAGAAAATCAAGACCAATAAAACTCCCTCGAGGGACAGACCCCCAACGCTTGATAGTGGTAGCGCGATAGCGTATTACTGTGTTGGGGGTCTGTCCCCTCATTCATTTCCTTTCTTTATGCTTGTTTATTTCCCTTCCATGTATAATTTTCTATTTGGATGGCATTCTAGTGGTGAGTCTTTTTTCGGTATCCATCAGGGACAGATGCTGAATGGAAACTGGCTGCTCTCATTTGTTAAGAGGTTTCTTTAACTGACTTCCTCGTACAGTCAGGCTGCTTTCTCGTCTATAGGAAAACAAGCTTGTACATCCTTACAAAAACTTTAGAAACTTTTTTGAAAAAATGGGAAGGCTATAAATGGAAGACAACATAAAGGAGGTTTTTACCTATGAAAAAACACTTGCTATTAAAGTTGGGGGCGTCCATGCTGGCTTTGATGCTCATGGCTGCCTGCGGTAACGATGATAACG
Source organism: Sediminibacillus terrae (assembly GCF_009602435.1). GTDB lineage: Bacteria > Bacillota > Bacilli > Bacillales > Amphibacillaceae > Sediminibacillus > Sediminibacillus terrae. The sequence goes on along the minus strand of NZ_VZDQ01000024.1, from coordinate 82,448 downwards.
ACAATCCACCGCCGGAAGATAATAATGATGCACCGGTGGAAGACAACGGCAATGATGAGGATGACATGAATCAAGGCGACAATAATATGGATGAGAACAACACCGATGAAGGCATTACCGATGAAGGTGACCAAGAGAACGGCAACCAGGATGATCAAGGGGACACAGATCAAGAATCCGGTGATCTGACCGACGAGAACAATGATGCCACCAATGAAGACACGATGAATGACGACGACAAAAATCAATAATCCATAAGCTCAGAATATCCTGCCACCACGAAACGGAGGCAGGATATTCTTTTCGTTCATTTAATATGCCGTGTAATTGTCACACTGGCCGATACGTGATATAGTAAAACACGACTGACTGGTCATTATGGGTATATTTTCTCGAATTCATAAAAACAATTGAAACCCAAACGGTAATCAAGCCGTATAATCACAGTGGGAAAAATTTTCAGTAACAGAATAGCCGGAGTATTCGACAAGAAGCACTTCGACTGCAAGATTTGACAAAAAAGCGTGAACTATAGAAAATATCGGCATAGTGTGCCGGAGATGGATCATACATATGGTCAGCAAATGGAGAGGAGAATGATCATGAAAAAATTCGCATTGCTGCTGCTTGCACTGATTGCCCTGGTACTGGCGGCTTGTTCTGAACAGGAATCGGATAACAGCGGGGAAGAAGAAAGCGTGACTCCCGTTGAAGTGGGGGAAGTAACAAAAGGGGATTTAACAGTGGATAAGCAATTTTATGGCAGGGTGACACCTGAGTCCACAGCACCTGTCCTTCCTCCCACAGCCGGTGAAGTAGATTCGCTGGAAGTGGAAAAAGGCGACAAGGTGGAAGAGGGCGATGTCATCGCCACCATCAAATCTGCGGAAGGGATGGGGAACGTCGACATCGAAGCGCCTGCAGACGGGGAGGTTACGTCGCTTGAAGTCAACGAAGGCGGAATGGTCTCCGGTTCCGAACCACTTGCCACGATCGTCGATTTGGACAATCTATTAGTAGAAGTGACCGTAACTGCAGAAGACCTGGAATTGTTTGAAGATAAAGACGAAGCGAAAGTGCAGTTTACCAGTTTGGACAAAGAATTGACTGCTACAATTGAATATGCCGCCTCGGTTCCAGACGATACCGGTTTGTACCCTGTCGAGTTGTCGTTCGAAAATGAAGACAATGATATCAAACCGGGTATGACTGCCGCAGTTCAATTGGCTGAAAAAGTGGTCAAGGATACGTTGCTTGTTCCAACTGCAGCCCTGGTGGATGACAACGGCGAAGCGCTTATTTATACCGTGAAAGATGACCAGGCAACAGAAATGCCTGTCGAAATAGTCGAAACCCAATCCGATCTGACAGCGATTGAAGCAGATGTAGCTGAAGGGGATACAGTGGTCGTCAAAGGACAGCTCACCTTAAGTGATGGCGGGCAAGTCAGCATCAAGAAGGAGGAGCAATAATCGTGAAGTTAGTAGATACTTCCGTCAAGCGTCCGGTTGGCGTGGTCATGATCGTCTTGGCTATCCTGGCGCTGGGCTTTGTTTCATTACGCAGTTTAGCAATCGATTTGTTTCCGAAAATTGACTTGCCGATTGCCGTAGTAGCGACCAGTTACCCGGATGCTGCTCCAGAGGAAGTCGAAAAGCAAGTCAGTCAGCCGCTCGAAGCTTCGCTCAGTTCGATAGAAGGGGTGGAAACAGTACAATCCCAATCCCAATCGGGTTCCTCCCTTGTTATCATCATGTTCTCGACCGGCACCAACCTGGACAACGCCCTGCTCGAAGTGCGTGAACAGGTCGATTCAGCCAAAGGAATGTTGCCGGACAGTGCGGACGATCCGTCCGTACTCCGCTTCAATCCTGATCAAATGCCGATCATGTGGGTTGGGCTGACAGGCGATAATCTGTCCCAACTGCAAAACGTGGCCGATGATCAAGTGGTCCCATACTTTGAACGGCAGGAAGGCGTAGCCTCGGTGACCGTCGAAGGCGGACAGACGAGAGAAATCCAGCTCGAACTCGATCAAGGAAAAATGGCACAATACGGCTTGAGCACGCAGGATATCTCGCAGGCACTCGGTGGGGTGAACCAATCCGGTTCAGCGGGAACCGTGCAAAAAGGCGATCAGGACCTGCAAGTACGGGTGAATGGGGACTTTGATTCGGTTGATGATATCCGGGAGACGATCATCCAGTCGCAGTCCGGCACCCAAGTACACGTAGAAGATATTGCTGAAGTAAAAGATACATTTGAAGAGTCGAACGGAACCACCATGGTCAATGGAAAGCAGGCGGCAGTCCTTTCCGTCATGAAAAAGACCGACGGTAACACCGTGGATGTTTCCGACAATGTCACGGCAGCAGTCGAGGACTTGAAAGAAGAGCTGCCGGAAGGCGTGTCGCTCGATGTCGTGATCGATACGTCGACATTCATCAAATCATCGATCAGTTCCGTGGTCCAAAATATGATTATCGGTGGGATCTTTTCCATTCTTGTCCTGTTGCTGTTCTTAAAGAGCATCCGGGCGACCATCGTCATCGGACTCTCTATTCCGATTGCGATCATCTCCACCTTTACCTTGCTTTACTTTACTGGTGAAACACTGAACGTCCTGACCATGGGCGGACTGGCGCTTGGCATCGGAATGATGGTCGACAGTTCGATCGTCATATTGGAAAATATCGTTTCCTATCGCCAGCGCGGCTTTTCGATGGTGGAAGCCGCCAAGAAGGGAGCATCGGAACTGGCTCCTGCTGTTATCGCCTCGACGACGACAACATTGGTCGTATTCTTGCCGATTGTCTTTGTTGAAGGCATTGCATCCAGCCTGTTCACGCCGTTCGCATTAACCGTTTCGTTTGCATTGATTGCATCGTTGGTTGTTTCCATCACTTTGATTCCGATGCTGTCATCCAAACTGCTGAGCAAAGCCATGCAAGACCATGGCCGGCGTTACTGGTTCGACCGCTTCCTGGATAAATTCAATAATGGCTATAAAGGCGTGCTTCGCAAAGTGCTGAAGTTCCGCAAAACGACTGTATTTGTGACCTTCCTGTGCATTGTCGGAAGCCTTGCTTTGATTCCGTTCATCGGCGCTGAATTCATGCCTGCATCCGATGAAGGACAAATCGAGATTGCACTGGAAACACCTACCGGCACTTCGACAGAAGAGACCGAAGAAATTGCAGCAGAAGTCAGTGAGAGATTGCAAAGTTATCAAGATGTACTAGATACAAGTTATTTGAGTATTGGCGGCGGCAACCAGATGATGGGCGGCGGTGGAGGAGGAAATCAAGCTTCTTATACCTTGCAGCTGGTTTCTTCTGAAGATCGCAGCCAAACGACCGATGAAGTGATCGCCGATATGCAAAAGGACATGGAAGATATCGTAGGTGCCGATATATCAGTAAATTCACTTGGCGGATCAGGGATGAGCACCGGTTCACCAATACAAATTCAGCTGACCGGACCTGAACATGAAGTACTGCGCGAACTGGCCGATCAAGTCGTTTCTGAAATCGGCGAAGTGGATGGAGTGCTGAATCCAACCTCCTCGATTTCCGATACACAGCCGGAGCTGAACGTGACGGTTGATCGGGAAGCTGCCGCTCAACAAGGCTTGACACACCAGCAAATCATGAGCCAGATTCAAATGGCCTTCACCGGTCAGGTGGTCATGAATTATCGGGAAAACGGGGACGATATGAACGTACGTCTGACCTTCCCGGAAGATCAACGCGGCACGATTGCCGACTTGCAAAATTTGAAGATTCAATCACCGCAAGGAACGATGATACCGTTGGATTCGGTAGCCGATTTTGAACAAATTCAAAGTCCTGCTACGTTGTCCAGGGAAAATCAGCAGCCGCAGGTCAACGTCTCCAGTGATATCTCGGGACGGGATTTGGCCAGCATCAGTGGCGATGTGGAAACGAAACTCGACCAGTTAAACTTCCCGGATGAATATTCCTATTCCATGGGTGGTGAAGTAGAGGATATGGCCGAGGCGTTTTCCGATTTGGCAGTGGCGCTTGTATTCTCGATTTTCCTTGTTTACGCCGTAATGGCAGTTCAGTTCGAGAACTTCCTGACACCGCTGGTTATCATGTTCTCGCTTCCGGCAACAGTCGTCGGTATCCTGCTGGGACTGTTCCTGACAGGCAAACCGTTGAGCATCACTGCGTTCATCGGAATCATCATGTTAGCAGGTATTGTCGTCAACAATGCCATCGTGCTGGTCGACTATATCAATATTCTTCGAGGACGGGGCATGTCCCGTTTCGATGCCATCCTCGAAGCAGGCGCCAGCAGAATGCGGCCGATTTTGATGACAACCTTGACGACGATTCTCGGAATGGTGCCATTGGCGCTCGGTTTAGGCGAAGGAGCTGAATCGCAGCAGCCGCTGGCCATCACGATCATTTTCGGTCTGGGAATCTCCAGCATTTTCACCCTGCTGCTGATCCCGGTTGTTTACACCTACTTTGACGGATTGTCAGCAAGAATCGTCCGTTTGTTCCGTCGTGATAAAAAGCGGGAACAAAACGCTTAGCAAGTAAAAGACGTATGTGCCCACCCGGGTGCATGCGTTTTTTGCCTGCCTTTATATGTTTGGGCAGGTGCGTCTCGGTGAATAATTGAAATAGAGTGTAGTAAAATTGTAATATTATCGAACGTTTGATTCATATTAAAGATGAGAGAAATCAATTAAAGTAGGGATTCTATGGTTAACCTGACAGAGCTTGTCATTGCCTTTCTGATTTCACTGCTGGCTACTGCCTTGCTCGTTGTTCCTGTGAAAAAGCTCGCAGTCAAAATCGGAGCGATGGATAAGCCGGAGGCCAGAAAAATTCATAAAGTCGCGATTCCAAGGCTGGGCGGCCTGGCCATTTTTTTAGGCACGGTTCTCGGCTTGCTGTATTTGCAGCCGGTTCACCGCCATATGTTCGAAATCGGTCTCGGGGCGATCATCGTCGTCATTCTCGGAATTCTTGATGATAAATTTCAGCTGCGCCCATTGTATAAATTGATCGGGCAAATCTCTGCTGCCGGCGTGTTGATATACGGCGGCCTGATCATCGAGCGGATCAATGTACCGCTTTTTGGATTAGTGGAACTTGGTAATTGGAGTTTTATCGTCACGTTGTTATGGATTGTGGGCATAACCAATGCCATCAACCTAATCGACGGATTGGATGGACTGGCTTCCGGCGTGTCGGCAATCGCTTTGATCAGCGTGCTGATTATGGCGCTTGGTGATTACCGCGTGGTCGTTGTGTATTTTTGCGTCGTATTGATTGCCAGCAATATCGGTTTTCTCTATCATAATTTCTATCCGGCAAAAATCTATATGGGCGATACCGGATCGATGTTTCTCGGGTATTCCGTAGCCGTCATTTCCTTGCTTGGATTGTTCAAAAATGTGACATTGTTCAGTTTTATCATCCCGGTGATCGTTTTGGCGGTACCCATATTCGATACGTTGTTCGCCATAGTGCGAAGGTTGTACAACCATGAAAACATCATGCTTCCCGATAAAAAGCATATTCATTATCAATTGCTTGCCTCGGGGTTCAGCCACCGGGCAACCGTGCTGATCATTTACGGTTTCAGCGCCGTATTCGGCATCCTCGGCATCATGTTCTCGAATGCATCGCTCACTTTTTCACTGGTCATTTCTTTCATTATTTTGCTGCTGCTTACTTTGATAGCGGAAATCGGCGCAGTGGAGAAAAGGAAAAAACCGTTGATCAACAGCATGCACAAGCTGGTAAAACGCACCAATGACCGTGGCTGAATATGAAGCAAAATTAACAAAAACCTAACAAACACGATTTTACAGAAAGAAAATAAAAGGCGTCCTTTTTTCAAACGAGAAAGGACGCCTTTTATTGTGGTTTTGTTATTTGTAAACATTGTAAACGCGCGGGAAACCGCATGTTCAGGGGGATTGTGGCGATTCTATCGACGGGGTAGGATGAAGTCAACGGTCATGCATGGATTCGCATGCTGCCCAATATAAATAGAAGTAACACCTGACAAAGGAGAGCGATTTGATGAAAAAGAATGAACAAGCGTCCCGAACTGCGGCATTCCCTGGCAGCGAACGAAAGAAGCAAATGGAGCATCCGTTGGTTGACTTCCTCTCCATTGGATACGGAAAGAAGCAAAAGGCGGTGAAACTGCCATGAATATAGCGGTCATTGGTACGGGTTACGTCGGTTTGGTCACAGGTGTTTGTTTAGCAGAAATCGGCCACTCGGTTACTTGTTTGGATATCGATGAAGAAAAAGTCAGTTTGTTGAACCACGGCAGGTCTCCGATTTTTGAAGAAGGGCTGGAAGATTTACTCGGAAAAAATCTCCGACGCGGCAGGCTGGAGTTTACTACTGATTATGAAGAAGGGCTGGCCGGGAAAGAGGTTGTTTACTTGGCTGTCGGAACACCGGAAACGGCTGACGGCTCAGCTGATTTGACTTTTATTGAAGCGGCTAGCAGAGCGGTTGCCGGCCATTTGAAGCAGAATGCGGTGATTGTGACGAAAAGCACTGTTCCCGTGGGAACCAATCAATCTATCAAAAGGATGATAGAGGCAGAATTGGCCGAACCGGTTCAAATACGTATCGTTTCCAACCCGGAATTCCTCCGTCAAGGTACGGCAGTACAGGATACATTTCACGGGGAGCGCATTGTGATAGGGTCTGATGATCCAATTGCACTGGAACTGCTGGAGGAAATCAACCGGCCGTTCCAGCTGCCAATCGTCAAAACGGATTTACGCAGCGCCGAAATGATCAAATATGCCTCCAATGCATTTTTGGCGGCTAAAATAAGCTTTATTAACGAAATGGCTCATTTGTGCGCCCATGTAGGAGCCAATGTCGATAACGTGGCAGAAGGAATGGGAATGGATTCGCGTATCGGCAGTAAGTTTCTCCAAGCGGGGCTCGGCTATGGCGGCTCTTGTTTTCCAAAGGACACCAATGCATTGATCGCGATGGGAAGAAGTCATGATTACCCGATGCCATTGCTTGGCAGTGTCCAGCATGTCAATGAGAATCAGCGGGATTGGCTGGTGGAAATGATTCAAGCCCGTTTAGGAAGTCTTGAAGGCAAAACCATCGCTTTGCTTGGTCTGACCTTCAAACCGAATACAGACGATATGCGGGAATCACCCGCCATACGGGTCGCAGAGAAACTGCAGGCTGCAGGGGCTATGCTCCGCGGGTATGACCCGGTTGCTGTCTCTCGAGCCAGACAACTGATGCCTGCCGAAATCATGTTGACCGACAATCTGCAGGAGGCTGTCCAAGCTGCAGACTGTGCCGTGATCGTCACCGATTGGAAGCAGATCAAGGATCTTCCGTTAACGGAATATGCCCGCCTGCTGGCCAGTCCGCTTCTGTTTGACGGCCGTAACTGCTTCGCCTTGAAAGATGCAGAAGCAAGTGAAATCGAGTACCATTCGATTGGACGGCCGACTGTCAACTCGTCTAGGGCGGTTACCTCTTTGGCAAGTCACTAGACTGTAGGATGACCGAAAAAAGGTATTCCATGCTAAACTGGAAATAACAATCATATGGAGGTGGAGCATGGACGGGGACGCTGTGTTTTGGGTTACAACTATCGGTGGATTATTGTCATTGGGCGCATGGGCTTGGTATTATGCAGCACTTGGAAAAAGCGTTTCACAAGAAGAAAAAGAGGCCGGACGAGACCTAACGTACGAAATCAATCCATTCACCGGCTCTGCAAAACCATATAAGAAAGAGAAGCATTCCCAAGAATAAAGAGCCCAACCCGGCTCCTTTTTTTATCTTGAATATAGGCCATATTACCTACGGGGTCAGTCCCCATCTATCGCCGGGGACTGACCCCACAACCTGACCCCACAACTTAATAAATCTTCAACAAAACTTTACAGTAAACGTTTGATTACTTTGTTTAGTTTTCTTGAAATTTTGGTTAACTATCTAAAACGGCACAAGCGTGTCCCCCAACAGAGGGTAAGATGCGCACGATTCATCCTGAACGTTAAGGGAACCAGATTGGTTTACAATTATCAAAGCCGCGTTGACAAAGCCTCTATCTCCGTTTTTTATAAGATTCATAGAGTTAAAAAAAGGGGAGAGGGTGTTCGATTTTGTCGAAATACTTTGGAGACAAAACAAGCATAAAGAAAGCAGGCGGCTTTGTCCTGAGTTTGCTGTTTTTGTTTATGGCGGCCAGTCATTTGACTGCTGCCGAGGAAAACGGAATACCGGGAGGGGAAACCCAACTGGAATTTGAAGGAGGATTGACCGCTGAAGTAAACAACAACCAAACAACATCATCGATTAAAGTGGTGAGAAATGCCAAAGTGTTGTATAGCAACAAAGCCACTCTGGCGGCTATCGCCGATATTCAATTACTAACGGAGGATACCGATCACTACCTGATTATCGAATATCGATTGGATGGTACTGGCCAAGAGGTATATTTTGAAGTGCTCTCTGGTGGTGAAGAGTATCAAAAAGTTTTCACTTCTCCTACCTATCAACGGGCAGCCTTAGAGATGGAAGGTCAGGAGATAACGGTGAGCTACCCAGTATTCGAAAACAATGACATCATGACAGAGCCGACTGATATTCTCGACGATGTGTTTAAACTAGAACAAGGTAAAGTCAAAAAGCAAGCTAATGAGCAGCCTTCCGCTATGTCCAAAATCACAAGTCGATTTGCTATCCTGGCTTCCGTTGAGGAAAAATACAGTAACCCCTCCTACAGTGAAATCTCCCGCATCCTCACTGAAGAAGCGGTCAACGCCGGCATTCCTCCGGAGATCGTCAAAGCAATCGCCTACCAGGAAAGCGGTTGGCAACAGTATTGGCCAAAGGGTAATACGCCGGAATCCCATTATAGAAAAAACTGCCCGAATTGGGATGGCACCAATGTCAAACTGGGCTACGACTGCATCGGCATCGGAATCATGCAAGTATCAGACTATCGATTCATAGAAGATCCCGAAGAAAAGCAGCGCGAAATCAACAAGCTTTCTACCGATATCCGTTACAACATTCGAGAAGGGTTGAAAATTTTACAGCAGAAATGGAACTATGCCAATGCAGGATTGATACCGAAGATAAATGACCATGATAAATCAAAGCTGGAAAACTGGTATTTTGCCATTCTTGCGTATAATGGTTTGTCCTCGCGGAATGATCCGCTCACAAATCCGGCATCTGCTTATCAGGAAAAAATCTATCGACACATCAACGACTATGGTCTCTTAGAAGACTTGCCGCCATTTCCCACCTATTTATTGAACCCTAGGATTGATGGGATTCTGCGTTTCGGCGGGGAAACAATCCGTTATAAAGCGAGCCAGGTGACGACCAGGCAAAACTATTCTGTCAATCAACCAGTTTATGTTACGGCTGACAGTCTGACGTTGAGGGACAGTCCCTCCGGTTCGCAGATCGGTTCACTAAAGCGAGGAGAAAGGGTGACCATTACTGGTTCATTTCAATCTTCCAACAGTAACACCTCCCAGTTTGTCTGGTACCCGGTAAGGACAAGCAGCGGAAAAACCGGTTTTGCTGCGAGCAGTTACTTAAGCAGTTCGCCAAACACCCTTACCTATGCTTTGGAAGGAAGCCGGCGGTATGAAACGAGCGTCAGCATCGCCAACTTCGGCTGGCACTGGAACAATAGCCAAGGCGTTGTACTGGGTAGGGGGGACTTGCCAATCGATGCATTGACCGGGAGCGTGTTGGCGGCAGAGTTTGCGTCCCCGTTATTGCTGACCACTCCAGATACGCTGCAAGAGGTTACCTTGAAGGAAATCGACCGGCTTAATCCGGACCATTATGTTTCAGGATCCAGGCCCTACAAAATTTATTTACTTGGAGGTACTGCGGCAGTTTCTTTGAAAATAGAAAACAAATTGAAATCCCGCTATGGAAATGCCGAGATCATCCGGTTATCCGGAGCGACCCGATATGAAACAGCTGCCAATATTGCCGAAGTGACTGCCCGATCGAACACTGCCGATGAAATCTATCTCACGACAGGTGACGAAAAGTCTTCTGACGCACTATCCATTGCTTCTTATGCAGCAGAAAATCAAATTCCGATTCTGCTGACGGAAAAAAGCCGATTAAACAAACAAGTTTCTCAATTTATACAAGATAACAATATACGCAAAGCAACTATCATCGGTGGTACAAACGCTGTTTCTGCAGCCGTCGAGAAAACATTGCGGCAAAAGGTCAGTATAGTCGAACGGGTATCAGGCAAAACTAGATTTGAAACAAGTGTGGCAATCGCCGAAAAATATTATCCAAAACAGGCACTATCCAACGTTTTTTTTGCAAGGGGCTATGGCATGGCGGATTCCCTGTCCGGAACTGCCTTGGCTGCCCGGCAAAAGTCACCGCTGCTGTTGACGAACGAGAAGGAAGTGCCCGACGTGCTTTCCGAATGGCTGAAAGGACTGCCCGGCGAACCGGTTTATTACTATTTGGGCGGAAACAGTGCGATTTCCCCCTCTGTCAGAAACAAGCTGGAAGGTCTGTTCCATTAACAAAGATTCACAGAATACTAAGTTAATATGAAGTACGTAAAGAGTGCGTTAAGAATCATGAATTTTCCTTTTTCTTTTGTTTAGGTTTGGTATATTTGAGGTGAATTACAGGCAGCTCCGCCTCTGGCGGACTGTCCAAACACAAAACAGGAAGCAAACTGCGGGGTAATGAGGATGAAGTCGAAACTGGGAGCGGCCGGATTGTTGTTTTTGCTGATGACATTGCTATTGAAAATTTCAGGCCTGGTCCGCGACATGGTGATTGCCTATTACTTCGGAGACAGTTATCAGGCGGATGCATTCTTGGCTGCATTCATCATTCCGAACATGCTGTTCCTGTTCATGATCAACGGAATGAAGAATACATTCGTCCCAAGCTATCTCGAGGCAGCTGCCAGTGGCAGGGAAAACAGCCACTTGTCCCATGTGTTCAAAGCAACAGCTATTGGAGGGACAGTCGCAGCGGTTCTCGGTATGCTGCTTTCCCCGTATTTGATTCCGTTTCTTTATGCCGAATTCAGCGGACAGGCGACAAGGGTTGCGGTCGGGGTATCCATTTGGCTTATGGGTGCCTTGGTGTTTGTTGGATTAAACGCTGTATTGGAGGCTTATCTGGATGCAAGACAGCGATTTTCCACATCAGCTGCCTCGCAAATCATCGTGATAGCCGCCATGATAACCAGCGCTTTTCTATTCGCGGAATCTGCCGGACCTAACGCACTGGCGGCCGGCTATTTTGCAGGTACGATTGTTTCTTTATTGTTCAAGCTGATTTTGGCTGTTCCCAAACAAGCAATCCGATGGAAAGAAAAAATCAATCCGGCGGAAATTAAACAATTTTATCAGTTGTTCCTGCCTGTGGCCTTGACCGTTATGGTGGGCCAAATCAACTTGGCAGTCGACAATATATTTGCCGGCTACTTTCCCGAAGGAACCGTGACCTATATCAACTATGCCAAAAACCTGGTCCATTTTCCGCAGGCGATTTTCGGAGTCACGATTGCGACCCTGGTTTTTCCGGCACTTGCTCAAGCACAGGCTGCAGGCAATCAGAAGCAATTCAAACAAACGATGACGCAGGGACTTAACCTGATGTACTTGCTCGTCCTTCCGGCGATCAGCGGGATGATGATCCTCATGCCGCAAATCATCGAGCTATTGTATGAGCGCGGTGCGTTTACGCATCAGGCTACCCTGGAGACAAGCCAGGCGGCCTACTACTATTTTGGTTCGGTACTTTTTTTCAGTTTGAATACGATGGTCAACAAAGGATTTTATTCGATAAAACAAGGCAAATTAATCATGAAAATCGGCGCCGTTTCCGTGGTGTTGAATCTATTATTCAATTATTTATTCACGAACATGCTGGGATTTATCGGTATCCCGCTCGCATCCTCGGTAGTCGGTTTGCTTTATGCGACCACAGGATTTGTTCTCTTCCTGAAGCATGTCAAGGGGCTTCCGTCAGGCATGTTGGCTGGAGAGTTTATCAAAATCACTGTCGCTACAGGAATCATGGCAGCTGTCATCATCCCGCTCAGCCGGTTGGTCACAGGTTGGCCCGTGTTGTTGCATATCATAATGGTTGCGGCTATCGGTGCGGGAATATTCCTAGGGGCCGCAGGGGTCCTGAAGACGCACTCCTTGCACTACCTAGCCGGAAGTCTGCGAAGTAAAACGAAGCAAAAGGAGACGTAACAGCGATGATGAAAGATACATTGTTAAAATCAGCGGAGCCGGTAGTCGTTCCGGTTACCAGGCTTTTAATGAAAAAACATTATCAAAACAGTCAAAAAACCGCAAGCGTGGTGCCGAATCAACACATCCTGGTATTAGCTCCTCATATGGACGATGAAACGATCGGACTCGGAGGGACGATACGTCGTCATGCCGATACCGGATCACAGGTTACCTGTTTGTTTATCACAGATGGAGGACGAAGTGTCAGCCGGCTTCCGGGAAAAGAACTGGCTGTCCTGCGGAAGGCGGAAATCAGCCAGGTTCAGCCGATTCTCGGAATCGATCAGGTTGTCTACTGTGATTTGCCGGATGGGCATGTCGGGAATCGGCCGGATTTGAGCGGCACGATTGCCGAACACATCAAACGTCTCCAGCCGGATATCATTTATTCCACGACGTTTGTCGATGCCCATCCGGACCATGTCGCGACAGCGGAAGCGTTGGCTGGTGCTCTCGAACAAGTAGACAGCATCGATCCGCTCATTCGTTTATATGAAATCAATTGCCCCTTTCCACCGGCAGCCATCAATTGTTTGATCGATATTTCGGAGACACTGCCGGCAAAACGCCGGGCGATCGGTGTATTTCAATCGCAAGCAATCGCGTTCGACGGCTTTCTGGAACTTAACAGGATGAAAGCCCACCTTGCCGAGAATGCTATTGATGCAGCCGAAGGATTCCTGCAGCTTTCCAGCAAGGAATTTCAGGAAATCATGCAGGCGATAAAAAACGAAAACTATGATTATCCCAAGCTGTTCAAACAGGCAAACCGCACGGTGACGCTGTTGTGGGCAATATATAAAAATCATCGGTTGAAGAAAAGGATTTACCAGCAACATTGGCCGTCACATCCCGGCACCCATCGATAGGAGAGGAGAATGTACCATGAACATCAGCATCAAACAAATCGGATTCGTACCGGCCGCCTTGCTTATTCTACTGGCCGCTATGATGCTCGACAACCTCATCGTGTCACTGGCCGTCATTGCAGCCTTTGTCACCTACAGCTATTTTCAGGAAAAAAACGCCTTGATTTTGCTGTTTGTTTATTTTCCGATCCGTCCCTTTCTGGTCGAATTCAACCCGATCCTGAAGCTTGTCGGAGATGCCGTGATTTTCATCCTGTTGGTAAAAACCATCCTGAAATACCGGCACGATTGGCGTTCACTTGTGAAGTTCCAATGGTTTGAACTCGCTTTTTTCGCCTTTTGTTTTATCGGCGCCGTTTCTGCGCTCGTGTCCGGCGTTTCGATTACGGCTTTGGTGTTGCAGCTGCGATCCTTCCTGTTGTTTTACCTTGTCTACTATGTCGTCAAGCGGATGGACATCACGAAACAGGATATCGCCCGGTTCCTTTGGGCGACCGTGATTCTGGCCGTGGTAATATGCCTGCACGGACTGGTGGAAAAGCTCTCTTTGCGCGGGTGGCTGCTTCCTCCGACATGGGAAAACATGCCGCTTTCCGCTATCAATCGGATTCGGATCTATGGATTGATCGGCAATCCTAACCTGCTCGCTTACTACTTGTCTTTTGCGTTCATTTTGACACTCTTTTTACGCACTTATTTGCGGGGCAAAATGGTCTGGGTGGCCAACATGGCATTGGTTCTTTACATGGGTGTCTGGTTTCTTACCTATTCGCGCGGGACCTGGCTCGCCTTTACTGTCGGCCTGTTGATTTATATCGCGTTGACCAGGAACTGGCGAATCCTGAGGACGACTTTGATCACTCTGGCAGCCGGAATCATCTTCATCGGCGTCCCTGCCAATATGCTGGCGAGCACGATTGAAGCATCCGATTTCGGGCAAACCCAACGCAGCACGCAAAAACAGTACGACGAGCGCGACGGCGGTTTCTCCGACCGTATGCGGGAGACTTTCAACGAGGATGCCGTGGAGGGGAGCAAACGTGCAGGCCGTCTGTACATCATCGAAAAGGGTTGGACCATCTTCCAGGACAATCCGGTGATCGGGACAGGTTTTGCCACGTTTGGTGATTCGGCTACATTGAATGCCGGTTCACCGATTTATGAAGATTACAATATCGATCGTGAGTTTTATTCAGACAATCAGTACATCCAAGTCATCGTGCAGACCGGGATATTCGGCGTCATCGTGTTTGCCGTGTTTTTACTGAATATGCTTTACCTGTTGTGGAACAGACGAAGCGAGCTGAAGACAGCCACGGTACTGCTTGCCGTCTTGCTTGGCTCCTATGTTGCCGGACTGGTCTACAACATCTGGGAAAATGACTCGTTCACACTGTTTTACTTTGCGATGCTTGCGTATGTCATCAACCAGACACGCCACGTCCAGTCTGCAAGGAAGCTGGCAGCGGCGGCAGAATAGGAGGGGAGCAGATGCCGTTAAAAAATGTCCTTGTCTTGAGTACCATGTTTCCAGGGAAAAACAGTCCGACCTTCGGTATATTTGTCCGCAATCAGGTCGAAGCTTTAAGAAAACGAGGGTTGGACATCGATGTCGCAGCGATTACGGAGCCGGGTATGCGAAAACACCAACTGTTGAAAAAATACTCGACCTGGATGATACGCATCGGCCTGATCAGTCTTCGCAAGGGAAAAGGCTATCAATTGATCCATGCCCACTATATTTTCCCGAGCGGATTGTTCGGCCTCTGGTTCAAAAAGCGGTTCGGAACCAAGTTGATTGTTACCTGCCATGGCGGCGATCTGGACAAAATGGCGAAAAAGGGGAAGTTCTTTTTTCAGCAGACAAAACGGATTTTGCAGCATGCGGACCATATCGTCGCAGTAGGGGAAACACTAAAACAGGAAATGCTTGACCGCTATCAAGTGGATGCCGGAAAAGTGACTGTGTTGAATATGGGAGTCAACCGGCAGATTTTCACGCCGGTTCCTAAACCACAAGCGAAACGAATGTTGGGTCTAGAGAAAGACAGGATACAACTGCTGTATGTCGGCAACCTGATTGAAGCGAAAGGGCTGATGGAGCTGTTGAGTGCCTACCAGCAGTTAAAACAAACGTTTGATCAATTGGAACTGCATCTCATTGGAGCAGCCAAGCAGCCAGAATTCCTGGAGAGAATCGAGGAGAAAATCGACAGGGAGGATATCCCGGATGTGACCATCCATGGTCCCAAAGGACAACAGGAGGTGGCGGACTGGATGGCGGCTTCCGACATCTTTATCATTCCTTCCCATATGGAAGGGTTCGGGTTGGTGGCACTGGAAGCCATGTCGTGCCATACCCCTGTCGTCGGCAGCAATGTCGGCGGTCTTGCCCATCTGCTCAAAGGTGGGGCCGGTATACTTGTGCAGCCCAAAGACCATGAATCACTGTGCGATGGATTGGAGAAACTGATAACGAGCGAAAAGCTTCGTGATCAACTTGTCATCAAGGGAGAAGAGAAAGCCCAGGAAAACGATCAGGATAAATTGTTGGATCAGCTTATTTCAATCTACCATCGATAGGAGCGAGACAGGATGAAACAGAAAAAATTGCTTCTCATTTCATCTATAGGCGGACATCTTACCCAGCTGCTACAGTTGGAAGGCTTGTTCAAAAACTACCAATACCATCTTGTAACCGAAAAGTCGGAGATCACCGAACAGTTGATGGAAAAATACCCGGTTTCCCTGCTGATGTACGGGGCACGGAATTATCCGATCCGCTATATCTACAAATTCACCTATAATACGATCAAATCCTTGTTCATCTTTCTCAAGCACCGTCCGGATATCATCATCACAACAGGAGCACACACAGCGGTGCCGATGTGTTACCTGGCAAAATTATTCCGGCGCAAAATCATCTTCATCGAGAGCTTTGCCAAATCAACCAGCCCCACCTTGTCCGGCCGGATGGTTTATCCGATTTCCGATTTGTTCATCGTGCAATGGGAATCGATGAAGGACATTTATCCGAAGGCAGTGTACGGGGGGTCAATCTATTGATACTAGTAGTTTTAGGCACGCACGAACTTCCTTTCACCCGCCTGGTTGATGAAGTGGACCGGCTCAAACAGGAAAATGTCATCCAAGAAGAGGTCATCGTCCAACACGGCCACACACCATATAAAAGCGGACGGATGACATTGAAACCGTTTGTCAGCTATGAAGAAATGGAAGCTTTATACGATGATGCCAGCCTGGTTATCACCCATGCAGGCACCGGTTCTGTCATTACTGGATTGAGAAAGGGGAAAAAGGTGATTGCCGCTCCCCGTCTGAAAAAGTACGGCGAACATAATGATGATCACCAGCTTCAGCTGGTGGAAGCATTCACTGCCCAAGGCCACATTTTAAGTTGGAATGACGGCGATCGACTCGAGGCTGTCATCCACCAGGCCAGCCATTTCGTTCCGAAACCTTTTCAATCGGGAAAGCAACGCCTGCAGGAAATCCTGACCGATTTTATCGATCATGCATGAGCACTTCAAAAGGGGAGGATAGCATGGCCATTCGTTTTTTTCAGCCGGGGGATCGAGAGGGAATCCAACAGCTGTACACCAAAGTGTTCGGGAAAGAGCGCTCGTTAGCAGGTTGGGAATGGAAATACGTTAACCATCCCAACCCGGTTAATCCATGGATTTTGGTTTTTGAAAAAAGCGACCGTATCGCCGGCCACATTGCCTTATGGGTAAGCGAAGTATATATTAAAGGTGAACTGCATCTGGCAGGATTGCGTGTCGATACGATGGTTGATCCAGACAACAGGGGGCAAGGAATATATCAGCAGTTGAATGAAGCGATGTTTACCGAAGCCAGAAAGTCGGGAATCAAGCTGCTATATGGTTTCCCTGCGCCGAAAGCGAGAGAATTGCTCCTTACCCGCACACCAGCAAAGGAAGCGGGTCCTGTGTCACGCTTTGTTTACATACAAAATCCTTTTACATTGGCTGCGGGGATGATAAAGCTTGCCAGCCTTGCGAAACCGCTGGGCAGTATTTATAAAAAATCAATCAGCAAACAAAGGAGACTGTCTTCTGTTCCATATCGACTGGAAACCGTCACAGCATGTGACGGGCGTTTCACTGATCTGGCCGACCGCCTGTCCGCAATCAGGCCGGTTGTGATCCGCCGGAGCGATAGGTACTTGAATTGGCGTTACCACCAGCATCCGGACAACACGTATCACATGGCAGCACTTAGTCAGGGAGCGGAGTTGGCAGGCTATGTAGTCGTGAAAAAGGAAGGGAAACAACTCAATCATGGCAGCGTGGCCGTCGGAACAATTGTTGACTGGCTGGCGATTGACGATGAAAAGGTATGGCAGGAATTATTGCAGGGAGCATTGCACCAATTGCGAGACTGCGACGTGGTACAGAGCTGGGCCTTGCCTGAAACTCCATCAGCGAATGCCCTCGCTTCAAAGGGCTTTAAGGTAAAGGACCACCCGCTCGCGCTTGTTGTTCATCCCCTAGAGAATACAACGATAGGGTGCAGGCTTGAGGACTGGTATTTGCACCAGGGAGATGTTGATTCATTTTAAGAGGTTATTTTCATTACTATATTGAAACAATTGTAAAATTTTCTCGGGAAACCGTGTTTTTTATCCCGTATTGTGCTATAGTAACAAAAGCAAAAAAAATACGAAACTATGAAACCTATTTTCAGTGACCCACGTCATATTAAAAGACAAACAAACTAGAGAGAGATAGGCTCGAAATTCAGGAGGACCGACCATGGAATTTATAGCATTGCTATTATGCTTTATTATATCGGTGGCGATAACACCATTGGTTAAAAAACTGGCCATCCGCATCGGTGCGGTCGACCAGCCGAATTACCGTAAAATTCATAGCAAATTAATGCCGCGGTTAGGCGGTTTGGCGATATTTATCAGTTTCCTTATCGGCTTTTACTTGTTTGACCCAGTCAGTCAGTATGACTGGCCGATTCTGGTAGGTGCCATTTTGATTACCACGATCGGTTTTCTTGATGACTTGTTCGAGTTGTCAGCCAAAGTGAAGTTTTCCGTTCAGCTGATCGCTGCAGGAATCGTCGTTTTCAATGGCGTACAAATCACTTTCATAAATTTGCCTTTCGGTGAGACACTGCAATTCGGCTACATGAGCATTCCAATCACCTTGATTTGGATTGTCGGCATTACGAATGCCATCAATTTGATTGATGGTTTGGATGGACTGTCAGCCGGTGTTTCGGCCATTGCTCTGATCACGATTTCCGGCTTGGCGATATCGCTCGGTGATACGTTCGTCGCTTTGATGGGATTGATGCTGCTTGGAAGCACGCTCGGATTTTTGGTTTACAACTTTCATCCGGCCAAAATATTCATGGGCGACACTGGCGCATTGTTTTTAGGCTACATGATCGGTGTGTTCTCGGTGCTTGGCTTTAAGAACGTAACGTTGTTCTCGTTGATTGTCCCGATTATCATTTTGGGCGTGCCGATTTTAGATACTTTCTTTGCGATTGTTCGCCGCATCATCCAAAACAAGCCCCTGTCCGCCCCGGATAAGCTGCATTTGCACCATTGTCTGTTGAAACTAGGCTTTGGCCATAAACAGACCGTTATCCTGATTTATGCGATGAGCGGATTGTTCAGCATCGCGGCCATCATCTTCACCAAATCGACCGTTTGGGGATCGACGATAACCCTGTTGGCACTGACGATACTGGTAGAGATTGTAGTTGAATTGACAGGCCTTATCAGTGAAAACTATCGCCCGATTCTGCGTTTGTTGGAAGGCGCCAAGGCGAAACGATAAACATAGAAAAGAGCTGCTTCATCAGCCGTTTAAAGGCTTGTGAAGCAGCTCTTTTTGTGTTCCTGCATATTAGGGCGTGGGGGAATTGTATTACGCTTTTCATGGCCAGTGGACAGCTTACTGTAACCCCATAAAGGACTTCTATCCCGCAAGACTTTACTGCACTCCCTCAGCAAGACGTCTGTTATTCCCGCTTAATGTCTCCCTGATCAATCATTCTTCCAGCTGTTCCGTTGATTTACATAGGAACGACAACTAGTCTCCATGAGAAAACCGTGATAGGAGTACACTCCTATCACGGCGATTATTGTTCCGATACCCGCTGTTGTTGCTCTTCCTCTCTGTAGAGGTATTGGACCAGGTTGGCGGCCGAATTTCCTCGCGAGTATTGGTTCCATTGAGCAGAAAAGTTACGCACTTTCTCCATATCAAAACGATTTTCTTTTATGATGTCAGAAATTTCGGTTGTCGTGGAAACAACTGGTCCTGGAATGTTTTGTTTATAGTCTTCCCAAAAACCGCGTGCTGTCTGGTATTCTGCCAAATCATAGCTGAAGAATATCATCGGTTTTTCCAATAACGCGAATTCGAAAGGAATGGAAGAGTAATCAGTGATTAAATAGTCACTGACCAACAACAAGTGATTGATATTTTCATAGTCTGTAACATCTACGACAAAATCATTGTACTTGTTATCCAGATTTGCCCTGATTGCCGGATGCAGACGCAAAAACAAGACGTACTCATCACCTAAGCTCTTGTAAAGCTGTTCAATATCCAAAGCGATATCGGCGGAATGAAGTTGGTTATCACGGAAGGTAGGTGCATATAAAATCACCTGTTTCCCTGCGATAACCGGAAACCTTTGCTTTATCTCCTGCTCGATTTGCTTAGTGTGCGATTTATCAAAAAAGAAGTCCGTTCTTGGAACACCGGTCCGCAAAATTTGCTCGTTGTTCAGGCCAAAGCTTTTTCGAAAGATACCAGCCATTTTTTCTGAACCGACCACCACATAATGAAAGCGACGGTATACTTCCTGAAACCGCTGTTTGGCACGGTTGCTGCGTGTTTCAATCGAAGGATCTTTCAATCCGAATTGCTTGATGGCGCCCGCAGCATGCCAAAGCTGTATACAGGAAACTCCCGCTTTAAAATCGGTGACAGATAAAAATCCAAAGTAATTATCAACGAAAATCACTTTGGATGTGGCTAAATGGTAGATAGATTGTAAGAATTGCAGCAGGTGGGATGGACGAAAATGCTTGATTAAGACTTGAGAATCGTCCGCAAAGTCCCGCTTGCATCCTTCTGCTTTTAATACAATGATTTGCTCTTGACCAGAACGTTTCAGTTCATCCGCTACTGTGGCGATATTGTCCCCAAAGGAAGCGACCATGATGGTTTTTTCCTTGAGCGGGAACAACTTGAAGAAGTTGAAAAGCATCCTGAAGAAAAAGAGATAGCTGGATATCACCAGTTCTCTAGCCATTGTTTACTTTAAATAAATCCTTTTTGATTTTTGTAGTGGAAATGCCGACTGTGCGGGGCAGGTAAATGACTTCGCAATAATCTTTCAAAAAGTCGAATTTGCCTTCCCAGTCGTCACCCATTACAAAGATATCGATATCATGCTTTTGTACGTCGTCTATCTTTTGCTCCCAATCTTCTTCAGGAATGACTTCGTCCACATAGCGGATAGCTTCCAAAATCATTTTGCGGTTTTCGTAGCTGTGATATGCTTTTTTATTTTTAATCGCGTTGAATTCATCGGTCGAGATAGCAACAGTCAAGTGATCGCCAAGCTCTTTGGCACGGCGGAGTATATTGATATGGCCGTTATGAAGCAAGTCAAAGGTGCCATAAGTGATTACTTTTTTCATTTATTGAAACCTCCCTAAGGAATCAATGCTACAAAAGTTAAGATTTCATAGCATAGTTTATACTTTTTTTTACCCATAACACTATAAATTGTAAACGGTTTGTTAAGAATATACAAGAGGTAATAGTTTCTAATGTAAAGAATTTTGCTCATAAAAGGAGAGGGACTTTATGGAAAATCCATACGCTGTCCCTCTCTTTATGTTATGCTTTCAACTATTTTTCGGAAATGTATTCTCCGTTATTTCCTCCACTTACCCATCGTGCTGAGCCATTATAGTCGATTTGGTACCATACACCATTCTTGCTTAGGTGGTTATTACTGTCGAGCATCCCAGCGACCAGGGTTCCGTTACTCAGACCGCCGACCAGACCTCCATTAGTAGAAGGCTCGGTTCTTACATTCAGGGAGGAAGCCGTAACTTCCAGAAGGTTCAGAAGATCAACATAGGAAGAAGAAACCCATCCTGTTTGACTGCCGACTTTCACTTGGTACCAGCCGTTGCCATTTGATCCAAGAACTTCTACTTTTTGACCGTTATCCAGCGTACTAATAATTGTCGCACCACTAGAGGAATTCGGCTCTGTCCGGAAGTTCAACCTGGTGGTGGTGACCCCGTAAACTCCTGCAGGAAGCTCACTGATTGTTCCAGTCTCTGGTTGATTGCGGTATTGCGGAATATCGTAATTCAATACATAGTTGTCCAATAAGGAATAGATATCGCTTATCTTTGTCGTCTGGCTCACTGCCCAGGAAACATGAGTCGCATACTGATGTACGCCCGGATTCGCAGGATTCCAGCGCATTTTATAAAGCGTATCCTGACCTCTATTAATATAGTTTTTCGCTACATCCTCAGCCCCGCCGATAACTGCAGCTTCCGGGGTAAACCAATTATGATCGAAGGCATATTTGGCACCACAGGAAAGGGCACAGCCGTCATAAGCACCGTAGCCGTACATGTTATACACTGTATAAGCTGGTGTTTGTCCCGAGCCCACTACATTCCCTTTCGTATCAACACCTACACCTGCAGCCAATGCAGACTTGCCATTGTTCGTCTCGTGCAGGGCATGGGCCATCAAGTAAACCTCGTTGATGTTGAACTTTTCGCCCGCTTCGATGAACGCAGCTGCTGTTCCTGTCAAAGTACCTTTGTTGTTTAGTACTTTGCTGTTGATTTCATTGGCACTTAATTGCGCACTATGTGATAGCTTCAAGAATTGAAAGTAGCTTGATGCATCTTTAGCGAAATTGTCCGGATTCATGTAGTACTCGACTTGGCTTCTGGTGGCCGGAATCGTTCCGGAGCCATTTGCCTTTGGTGTTCTTGTCATCTGGATGTCAGCAGCCTGGCTGAATGTATGATCATATTCCGTAGTCTGATAGACTGTTTGCGGTGTATCGCTGACATCATTTTTATGAATGTAACCAGTCCTTGCTTTGCCATCGACATAGACAGTTGCCTGATACCAGCTGGCAGTATAGGTTTTATACTTCAATTCAGACCCATGGCCGTAAGACTTCAACACAGAAGCGGAAGTCGAAGGAGTGGCATAGACATTGGTAGGGCTTTTGGCGCCATATCCCTGAAGCTGCTTTGGAACAGCTTCCAGGTTTTCAACATCAGAATTTTTGATATAGCCTGATTGTTTTTTGCCATTGACATAAACGGTTGCCTGGTACCAGCCTGAAGTATACGTCTGGTATTTAAGCGAGGAACCTTGCGTGTATGATTTAATGGTGTTGGCTCCTACCGGCGAAGTATATATCTTGGTCGGCGCTTTGGCAGCAATACCATTTAACGTAGTCGGCTGATCATCAGCATTCTCCACATCGTTTTTGGCGATATAACCGGTTCTGGCTTGGCCATCGAGATACACTTTTGCTTTATACCAATTGGAGGTGAAGGTTTCGTATTGTAAAATTGTCCCCTGATTATAGATTTTCAGCTGTTCAGAATCGGTGGAGGCTTGTGCATATACAAAGGTGCGATTATTAACTCCAATACCCTCCAAAGCTGTTGGAGACACTTCACCATCTTCCACGTCATTTTTACTAATATATCCGGTTCTCGCCTTGCCATTCACATACACTGTAGCTTGATACCACTCGGAAGTGAATGTTCGGTACTGTAGGATTGTCCCTTTTCTGTATGCTTTCAGTGTATTGGAATTGCTGTTTGGAGAATCATACACTTTAGTGGAACTTTTCAAACCAACCCCCAATAAATCGGTAGGTTCTGGGTCGGCATTCTCTACCTGCTTTTTGCTTATAAAACCTGTTTTGGCTTTTCCACGGACATATACAGTGGCTTTGTACCAATTGGAAGTGAAAGTTTGATACTTTAATATTGTCCCTTGTCCATATGACTTCAGAACATTGCTCGTTTCAGTCGCTTGTTGATAAACCTTGACTGGATCATCCAGACTGACCCCCGAGAGACTGGCCGGTGAGTTGTCTGCATTTTCTACATCGCTAGCATCTATATAGCCAGCAGTCGCACGGCCGTTTAAATAAACCGTGGCTTGATACCAGTTCGAAGTAAATGTCTTATATTTAAGAATGGTTCCTTTGCTATAAGACTTTAACACTTTAGAAGAATTGGATGCTAAAGCATATACGTTCGTAGGCTTCACGTTTCCTACGCCTTGCATATCGCTCTGGGGAGTTACGGCATTTTCGACATCCCGTTTACGAATATATCCAGTTGTCGCTTTCCCGCGAATATAGACCGTTGCTTTATACCAGGAAGTGTTATAAGTACTATAGCGTAGCAAAGTTCCCCGCTCGTATGATTTCAATACGGTCGAATTAGTCGATGTCTTTGCATAAACGGGTGTTGAGTCCTGTAAGCCTATCCCCTGTAAATTATCACCCGGAGCTGCTGAAGCAAAGGAAGGGAAAAAGTGTGCACATACCCAAAATACCAGCAGGTAAGCCATTATTCTTATTATTTTCTTCAATCTCTCTCCCCCATGTAGTATTGAATCTTGGCTGAGTTACTGACAACGTAATAGGAAAGATGAGTAGTAAGTGTAGTTATTCTATATAATAATTATGAAATTTTATATTCTATTATTTTCTAATTATAGTAGAGTGATTACATTCCAGTTTGATAAAAGGAATCACTTATCAATCCTCTGTGAAGTTTCCATAGTATATTGTCTCTATCAATCACCTCATTAGCATAAACATATAGTTTATTATGGCAAGATTCACTAAAATTGTTAAGGTTATTTTTCCCTATTATTAGACACTATTTATGAGGACTAAAGTACCTGGATAAGGATAGATATGGGTATAGTCGTGTAGGCTCTTTCATAGTTTATCCTTTTCCTATTAGTAAATATATAAGGAAGTGATATAATGCAATTTATTTATATGATTTACTGCTTTATACCTAGATGATATAATATTGAAATTGAAATTCTATTCTTGGAGTGGACATAATGAAAAAAATTTCAGTCATAATACCTGTTAGTAATACAGGTATGTATTTAAATGATTGTATAAATTCCGTTTTGGAACAAACTTATCAAAATTTTGAAGTTATCATTGTCGATGATAATTCGAAAACAGAGACTAAACAAATAATTCAAGATTTTTATCTTTTGGATGAGCGAGTGAAGGTCATCACCCTGGAAAAACACCATGGTGTAGGATTTGCACGTAATAAAGGGCTAGATCAAGCAAGTGGGGATTACATTTATTTTTTAGACAGTGATGATTATATAGCTGAAGACACTTTGGGAAGCCTGTTGAGGAATGCAGAAGGATTCACAATGGTTGTCGGGAAATCAAATATTACTGCTACGGACAGAACAACTAACAAAGAAGAAAAACAAATGTTGCAGGAAGATGCACAAGACCTGGAGTCTCCAAAATATTCAGCCGAGGACGAGACAAGTAATCTGGAGGAAGAAACGACTCCAAAGGATAAAACTGTTCTATACAAGAAAAAAAGGGCGAAACTGTTTAAGAACAGATCAGTGCTTAATCGGCTTGTCGCACGAGATTTCATTGAAGAACATGGGCTGCGTTTTTCAGAACAAGTAAAACATCACTCGGATTTGGCATTTCTTGTTCCTGCCTTGATAAATCTTGAGAATATCCTGTTAGTAAAAAACAGCTTTTATTATAAACGCCGACGAAACGACCCAATTCATAATCCATCGTTAAACCAATCAGAGAGTAGAGAAAAAGTAAAAGACTTTTTACAAATTTACAATTCCTTGCGAGAAGCATATAAAGAAGTCCCTATTGCAGGAAGGTACCTGGATCGACAATTTTTAAATTATTATCGAAAGCAAATCGCGATATACATCAAGAATACAATAAACATCGAAGAAGTTTATGACTTACTAAAAGCCGGAGCGAAAAAAGTAGATGAAAATCTCCTTAAAAATAAATCAGTCATTCTTCGTAAAGAAATGAGAACGTTGAGAACAAAAGATTTGCATAAGTATAAGGCGATAATTAAATTACACAACAATTTAAGGCAAATCAGAAACATGACAAAAAGTAAAAATAAATTTTTTATCGGGTTGTATCGTCTGGTGTTCATGAAAATGCCAGTAAAAGACAATATGGTAATACTGGAGAGTTTTCAAGGTAAAAATTACAATGACAGCCCTAAATATATTTACGAATATATGAGGAAACATTACCCGGAATTTGAATACGTATGGAGTTTGAATGATCTCAATAAAGATATTCCTGGCAACCCTAAGAAAGTAAGAAGGTTGAGTCTTCGTTATTATTACAACGTAGCGCGAGCCAAGTTTTGGATAAGCAATGCACGGATGCCCAACTACTTAAATAAACGGCAGGAAACAACCTATTTACAGACATGGCATGGTACACCATTGAAAAAACTGGCTGCAGATATGGATGAGGTTAGTATGCCGGGAACGAATACGGTTAAATATAAGCGTAATTTTGTCCGGGAAGCGGGCAAGTGGGATTATTTGGTGTCACCGAATGCCTACTCTTCGAAAATATTCAGGAGTGCTTTTCAATTTCAAAATGAAATGTTGGAAACGGGATATCCTCGAAATGATATCCTTTCAGCCCCTGATATGGAGCAACTGCAAAAAGAACTAAAGACCAAGTTGGGCATACCGGAAGAAAAAAAAGTCGTCTTATATGCGCCGACTTGGCGAGATAATGAATTTTTTGAACGAGGCAAGTACAGATTTAATCTTCAATTAAATTTAGAACAAATGAGATCTCGATTGGGCGATGACTATGTTGTTGTTCTTCGAATGCATTACCTCATAGCAAATCAATTGGATATAAGTGAATTTGATGGATTTGCTTTTGACTTTTCCAAATATGATGATATAGGTCATCTTTATTTGATATCCGATATATTGATCACAGATTATTCTTCCGTATTTTTTGATTATGCCAATTTAAAAAGGCCGATTCTTTTTTATACGTATGATTTGGATTTGTATAAGGATACTTTGCGTGGTTTCTATTTTGACATTGAAAAGGAAGCACCGGGTCCACTTTTGAAAAACACAATACAAATAATCGAAGCCATTGAAAACATCGAAGAACTAAGTAAAGATTACGCAGAACGTTACAATGCGTTTTATGGAAGGTTCTGTGCATGGGATGAGGGAAATGCCGCCGAGAAAGTTGTCAATCGAGTGTTTAACAAATAGTAGTGCAGGAAATACAGGGCTGAAAAAATCAGTCCTGTTATTTATTGATAAGTTCCAGTTATGTTATTAATTTACTTAACGATTGCAGACAGATAAAATGGCGATAAGACATGTTAAAGGAGAAGGAATATAATGGCTTCCTTATTAGCATCGCTTTATAATGTATTGAAAAGAATTTATGTAAGAATTTACCAAATGCTGTTTTGGATAATGACAAAGCTTCCCCCTAATAAAAAATTGGCGGTATTCGAAAGTTTTTTAGGGAAGCAATACAGTGACAATCCACGCGCCATTTATGAGTATATGAAAGAGCAAGATATGGATTATACCTTTTATTGGAGTGTCGATAAACGCAACGAGCACTTGTTTGAGGGAAGAGGATTGAATACGGTAAGAAGACTATCCCTGAGGTGGCTGATGATCATGCCAAGAGCCAAATATTGGATCACCAACAGCAGACTGCCCTTGTGGATACCAAAACCGAGGCATACGACCTATATTCAAACTTGGCATGGCACACCATTAAAAAAACTGGCGGCAGACATGAAGGAAGTCCATATGCCAGGGACAACCACCGAGAAATACAAACGCAATTTCACAGAAGAAGCAGCGAAATGGGATTATCTCGTGTCGCCGAATGAGTATTCCACAGAAATTTTTCGAAGAGCCTTTCGTTTTAATAAAACCGTGATTGAATCAGGCTACCCGCGAAATGATTATTTGTACCATGCCAATAATGTAGAAACCATGAGAGCTTTAAAACAAAAATATCATTTGCCCTTGGATAAGAAAATCGTCCTTTATGCACCGACGTGGAGAGACAACCAATTTCATAAAAAAGGACGCTATAAGTTTGACAACCCGCTTGATTTGTCAAAAATGAAAGAAAACCTGGATTCGGAGTATATCCTGCTGCTGCGCATGCATTATTTAGTTGCAGAGAACCTGGATTTGTCAGCTTACAAGGGTTTTGCATATGACTTTTCTATGCATGAAGATATTCGCGAACTATACCTGCTGGCAGATATCCTGGTTACCGATTATTCATCTGTCTTCTTTGACTATGCGAATTTGCATAGGCCAATCATTTTCTATGTATATGATATCGATGAATACAGGGACAAATTAAGAGGTTTTTATTTCGATATTGAAGAGCAAGCCCCTGGTCCACTGGTGAAAACCACCGAAGGAGTTATTGAAGAGATAAATCGAGCGAAAGAAGCAGACATCACTGCAGACAAAAACTATCAGGATTTCTACCAGCGTTTTTGTGGATTGGAATCTGGTGATGCAGCAAAGCAGGTGGTGGATACTGTATTTGAAGATAATAAGTACAGTTAATTTAAGTATAGGTTATGCAGATGATTGAAGAGGAGCAGCCGTATTGATAGAGCTTCGGAATTAGGTTGTGTTTTTTCATTGACCTTAGTATAATTTGATAAGTATGTGAATAGATAGAATTATTTGAGGAAGGAATACCTTATGAAATCAGCAATAATAGTGTTAAAAGAGCAGATTAAACACTTCTTCTTAATCAGAAGGTTATCGTTATATGAAATAAAAAGTGCTAACCAAGGAAATTACTTGGGAGTACTTTGGGAAATAATAAATCCATTAATTCAAATAGCAATATATTGGTTTGTATTTGGATATGGTTTAAGACATCGGGCTGACATTCAAATGGGTGAGATTGAAGTACCCTTTGTTCTATGGATGGTGGCAGGATTCATTGTATGGTTCTTTTTTTTCCAATCCACTATTCAAGGTTCTAAGTCGATTTATAAACGCTTACGCATGCTCTCTAAAATGAATTTTCCGATGAGTGTCATCCCAAGTTTCGTTATTTTTTCGCAGCTATACATCCATTTAATCATGATTGTAATAGCGATGGTTTTTTTCAATTTCTCGGGTTTCTCGATTAATCTATATTATTTGCAATTAATTTACTTTGCTTTTGCGACGTTTGCATTCACTTATGCACTGTCATTAATTACCTCTACACTTTCTACAATAGTGAGAGATTTGCATATGCTTTTGGCATCTGCATTAAGAATGGTGTTATATTTATCAGGAGTTTTATGGCCTATTGCAACTATAGATATGCCTTCTATACAATTTATTATGAAGTTAAATCCTTTGTATTATGTCATATCAGGATACCGCGCTGCATACGTGGGATCAGAATGGTATTTTGTCAGCCAATGGGAGTACACAGTTTATTTTTGGATACTGACTTTCGTATTGCTTATCATAGGTTCTACTCTGCATCTAAAATTCAGAAGACATTTTATAGACTTTCTCTAAAGAAGGGAATAATATGGAAAAATCAATTATAGTTAAAAATGTTTCGAAAAAATATAAATTGTACAACAACTCAAGAGAACGAATATTTGATTTGATATTGCCTAAAAATTTTGGAGAAGATTTTTATGCGCTTCATAATGTCAACTTTGAAGCGGAAAAAGGTGATATTGTCGGTTTTGTTGGTGTGAATGGCTCAGGGAAGTCAACACTTTCCAATATAATCGCAGGGATAGTGCCCGAGACATCTGGGAAAGTACAGTTAAACGGGCAAGCTTCCTTGATTGCTGTTTCATCTGGGTTGAAGAAAGAACTTACTGGAAGAGATAATATCGAGTTGAAATGTTTGATGCTCGGATTTTCAAAAAAAGAAATAAAAGCAATGGAGCCTGATATCATTGAGTTTGCAGAACTAGGAAAATTTATTGACCAACCAGTAAAGTCTTATTCAAGTGGAATGAAGTCTCGCTTGGGTTTTGCGATTTCTGTAACGATTGATCCTGATATTCTGATTATAGACGAGGCTTTATCAGTTGGAGATAAGGCCTTCGCTGAAAAAAGCCTGGAGAAGATGAATGAATTTAAAAAAAAGGGCAAAACAATGATCTTTGTCAGCCATTCCATTGGTCAGATGAAAAGATTCTGTCAAAAAGTGCTTTGGTTGGAATACGGAAAGGTGAAAGATTATGGGACAGTTGAAGAAGTAATGCCAAAATATGAAGAATTTTTAAAGACCTTCAAGAAAATGTCTAAAAAGGAAAAACAAAAACATCGTGATGACGCTCTAAAAAGCGCCCGAAAACAACCATTACCATCCGAATAATTATAAACACCGCCACTATTGGTGGTGTTTTTAATTGGATATATAGCTTTGCTTTGTATTAACAAAATACTAATTGTCGAAGCCACGGTTTAATGGCATAATAGGACAGGTATAATACTGTGATTATCTGCTTGATATATCCTTTTCTATTCATATTTATTAGTTATAAGATTTCACTTTTAATGAGATTAAATAACTAGACTTGAAAGGTTGTTTATTGTGTTGAAAACAAATAGCCATGTATCCATTATGGATATACCTTTCCTCAATTTGTCCCAACAGCAGCTGTTGGAAAAACATCTTTACCCTAGAATAGCTGAGGAAAAGAAAACATACATTGTCACCGCCAATCCTGAAATTGTTATGAAAACGAAAGAAAATGAGACATATAAAAATATGGTCAAGCAGGCTGATTTTATTATTCCTGATGGAACTGGGATTGTCATGGCTTCAAAATTAATAAAGCAGCCGATTCAGGAACGTATTGCCGGTTTTGATTTAATGACTCATCTCATCGGTTACGCGGAAGATCAGAAACTAAGTTGCTTTTTTTTAGGTGCTTCAGAAGAAGTAAGTGAAAAAATGATCGAGCGGTTAAAATCGCTTCATCCATATTTGCATATCGCGGGAAGGCACCATGGCTTTTTTGAATTGGAAGACCGTACAGTCATGGAAGAAGTATTGGACAGTCAACCTGATTTAGTATTTGTAGCATTAGGTTCCCCAAGACAAGAAGAATGGATAACGAGATATTACAATGAATTTAATAAAGGTCTGTTTATGGGGGTGGGAGGAAGCTTTGATGTAATCGCTGGAGAAGTTAAAAGAGCCCCTAAATTGTGGGTGAATCTTCAACTAGAGTGGCTTTATCGAACTATAAAGCAGCCATTTAGGTGGAGACGAATTCTGAAAGTATTTGAGTTTATGTTTCGGATAATACTAAAAAAATATTGATAGAATATAAAAAAAGGCCGAGATTTCCGGCCTTTTTTATATATGGTTGATTTCCTGATAGATACGTTTACAGTTGTCCCGGTCCACTTGGGAAAAAATCAAGTATTTCTTTTCGGATACGGAAGAGTGCTCTTGAAAGTTATCTAATAAATAATATTCAATCGCATCGACCATTTGTTCTTCCGACCGGCAGATGTCCCCTAGGAAGGTTTCCTCAATCGGACGCAGGATACCATCCCGGAAAAAGGAGTCTGCATCAAAGTGATAAAAAACGACGGGCTTCGCCATGAAATTGAAATCGAAAGATACAGACGAGAAATCAGTGATCATCAATTTGTTTTCCATGATTAGTTCCTGAACATTTTTCTGACCAAGTTTCAATACATTGATGCGATCGCAGGCAAGGCCGCTGAAATGTTCGATAAACTGCTGCATGCGATAATGCGGGTAAAGGTTCAAGGTGACATCGTATTTCTCCAGTAAATCATGAAGGCGTTCGTTGTTCAACAAATTGTTGTACCGACAGAAATACTCAGACTCCAAAAAGTCTTCCTCTGTTTTTAACCATTCCCGCCAGGTTGGAATCACGAGAATCGAGCGTTCTTCATGATGCTCGGTCAGCAAGTTGTCAAAACGGGAAAGACCAGTGATTTTCACTTCCCTGTCTTTATATCCCATTTTATTCATGACAAGTTTCTTTTCCGGCTCGGAACTGACACATACCATATGAAATGGATATTTATAGTACTTGCGATGGTACTCTACATTCTTTCTGCCTAACACGCCATGCTGCAGGAAGATTCGTTTTCCCTTTTTAAAGGACTGTAACTCTGCTCCTTTGGCGGGCAGGAAGTAATCTGGATCATGAGAACCAATGAACACTGACGCCAGTGAAGCCATTCGTAAATGCTCTGCTGAACCATTGTAGAGGATATTACCTAAATCCAGTATGTTACGTATATCTTCGGAATCCCGGTCAATTACATAATAGACCTCTTTTTCCGGATGATGCAGCCGGCAGTACCGAAAGAAATGGTAACCGGTATCCTGGGCGGTATCCGGTCGTTCCCCAACCAGCCAAATATCCCGGTGCCGATTCCGAAAACGATCGATATACTGACCGTACTTCAAGTAGTGCAGCTTTTCTTCAGAGAAAGAAATAGATTCTATTTTAAGATTCCCTCGAGGTGTGTAGGTCAAGTAATTCCTTATATAATTACCGTCGTATGGGACGGTGTTCTCTCTAAGAATTTCATCTTTATAGTAAGTGTATTGTTGTGCACCTAACTTTCTTTCTCGGACAATGCCTTTGTAATGAAGTTCAACAAATAAATCATAAATTTCTTTGTCTTCGGTTTTTAGGTGAGTATATATCCGTTCAAGTGGAACACTGATATCAAATCCCGCAAACCGATAATCGTATCGTCTGGAATGCAGTCGGTTCACTTTTTTTGAAAGTAATGGTATTTTTATTTCCTCTTCCGTTTCCCGCTCCCGGATAATCAGAAAGCGCTCGATTACGTTAGGATGATCGAAATTGACTGTATCCAGATAGGCATACCCTTTTAATTGCAAGTGACCATCTTTGAGATTGAATCGCTGCAAATCACGTTGTACGGTCAGTTCGGTTAAAGACACGGACAAATGGTTCTTCACTGTCGGGTAATAAAATGCCTGATAAATGGTAGAATTTTGGAACTGGATACGAGAGTTATATGCTACTGTTCCTGATTTGACTCGCAAGCGAAACAGATGCTTTTCGCCATATATTTTTAATTGTAAATAGGCATCCCAACGAATACTGTCGATATCTTCAAAGGGAATGATGTCCCGATAGTCGAACGGGAATTCAAATAAAAACCCTTCGGATGCAGGATCACGCTGGACTTCTATTGGGAAGTAATGAAACTCATCCGTATTTCGTTGACGCAAAGCGATCTGCATCGGAGCATCACTGTCGTGTTTGTTTAACAAATAACTCCTCAATATGCCGTGCATATGCACGGACCAATTGTCCACCAAGGAACTTTCCAACCCGCGAAGCCGGATGAAGGCCATCCGGCTTCTGGAAGACAAAGAGCCTTTTTTCGTCATGTAGGTGCGTAATTCTCTGGATTCTTTTTCCGTTTGATAATAGAGGGGATCCTGGTAAGCAAGGACTTTGCTGTTTTTGACTTTTATCCTGAATCTCTGACCGCTTGCCAGATGAAAATAGTAATCCCAAGTCCCTTTAGGATAGTCCATTCCGGAAAAGGCCACCGTTGCTTGCCATCTACCATCATCCAGCCATCTTATCGGCCGGTAATAATGAAAAGTAGAGTCCCTTTTTTGTATTAACAGCTGAATATGCTGTTTATCCTCATGAAAAAAGTCTGCCCAGCCTTCTATCTTCAAGCTGCTTTGCAGAGTGGTCACTTGATCGACGAAGTTAGGAACCTGGTACAATTGATTGTCCAGAATGGTATCCTTTGCCTGCAGGCTGACATTTCCGTTTACGGTGATATAAGGTTCGATAATTAGGTTTCCTTCTACTTTTTTATTGGCAAAGCTATAAATTTCCTTGCGAAAAGATTTAGAAGGAGGAAGACGGTACAATTTATCTTTATCCACTAAATAGAAAGCCCACTTTCCGGTCTCGGAAAAGTCGGGTAGTTCTTCCATTACTAGAGAAGTATGCATTTGATGCTCGTAACGACCATTTAAGAAATGGGAGAGAGGAAAGTAATATTCTGTTTTCTCTTCATCCATACTTCTTAAAAGTAAAGCTGCTTCTGAAAAGGTTTGCTTCTTCTTACCGCGATTTATCAATTCTACTATCAATTGATTATTCTCAAAGAAGAGGGATGAAATACGGAAGGGGTGAGAACGCAATTTTCTGATTTGGCGTTTTGCTTGCTTGTAAATGAATTTTTTTCCTTTATGTATTTTCGCTAATTTTTCCATCATCTGATTTCCTTTCTCTAACGACAGTTCCCATTAGGTTCAGTATCTTGTTTTTACCCATATTTTATTCGTTGTAAACTCCGACGATGTGTCCCTTTTTAAAGGATGAAAAAGAACTATTTTATCGGTAAAAATAGTAAAAAAAGAACCGCGGATAAGCAATTTTGCTTATCCGCGGTTCTTGAATTAGTAGCTTGATTCTGAATTGAAGTTGTCATATTGATTATTTTGCTCACCCTGACTAGGATCCGAATAGGAGTCGTTACCATTCGTCCCGTCTTGGGATGGTTCTTCAGTGGATTGATCAGAATCATTTTGATAATCGTTGTTCCCATTTGCATCCTCACCTGGATGTTCAGTACTTTCCAAATCGAGATGATTACGCAATTCGATTCGTTTATTTGCTACATCGGTTTCATCAAGTTGGTAATAATAAATGCCATCAATCATCGAATCTTGGCCATCGAGATTAAGAGTCTCTATATTCAGATTGCCGCTGGTACCATAAGAAATAAAGCTCTTCATCTCACTAAAACGCATATTCGTAGTCATGTTGTTTCCGACTGCTTCCATAATGTCATCATACTTTGTTATCGATCCAATATTGGCAGCTTTTTTAATCACAGCTTTAATGATTTCCTGTTGACGTTTACCCCGTTCAATGTCGTTATCCTGTTTCCTCGTTCTAGCCAAAGCTAATGCCTCTTCGCCGTTTAGGTTTTGCTCACCGGGATATAGATGAATAGCGTTTGCTTTATCGTTAGAGTCCTGTTCAGACATTTCATAAGGAACATCGACATTAATACCATTTAAGGCATCGACCACATCGATAAAAGCTTCAAAGTCCATTTTCACATAGTAGTCTACGGGTATGTCGAGTAGACTTTCTACCGCTTCAATGGATGCTTTAGGACCTCCATAAGCATGAGCATGATTAATTTTGGTATTATATCCAACTTCCGGAATATACACATAGGAATCACGTGGAATGCTTAGTAGCTTGACGCTTTTGTCATCCTTGTTAAGCGTGGCAAGCATCAAAGCGTCAGAGCGCGAGCTTCCCTCATTGTCACGTTTGTTGCTTTCATCTACGCCGATGAACAATACCGAAACGTTATCAACGTCCGGGTCCACTTCTTTTTCACGAAGCTCCGATTTGTCTCTCCCGTCATCTTCATAGGAGTCGCTGACAACTTCATCTGCTTTATTATATAAATATGCCCCATAGGCAGTCGTAGCACCAATCAAAATCAAAATTGGCAAAAATATAAATAAAAGGCGTCTCCGCTTCTTTACTTTTCGTTTCCTTATTCGTCTTTGTTGGGCATTATTTTCCATTCACTAGTCTCCTTATTGATAGAGCTAATCCTTGATAAAACACTATTTTTTATTTTACACTGAAATCCGACACTAGTAAATTGAATTTTGATTTAATTAAATAATCGTTTTTAATAGTGAGTTCATCTCATATAGGATAGAAGATTGTATAACAGTTCATTACCTGTTAAAATGGTAAAGTAATTATTGAAAAATCTTACAACATAAGGATTGACAGATATGAAACAATTTGATGAATTACCTAAGTCTGTAAAAAAAACGGTTCGATATATCCTTCAAGATACTGAAGCGGAAAGGCTTTTGGAAATTGAAAAACTTTTCTCGACTACAATTTCCAGAAGAAAAAAGTTATTAAAGAAAAAAAGTGATATAAATGAGTAAGTTTACAGAAAAAGATACAAAACTTGTGTATGATACCCAGGATTTGAAGCGTTTGGAGAAACTATTAAAGCATCTTTTGTTAAGAAGTGAGAATGGCGCTTCCTTACAAGAAGTGATGTCCGTTCTGTATAGTGAGCTACCAAAGATTATTCAAACTAGCAAACTTTAATGGAGTACTTTCTATAAAAACATTTTCCTTTTTTAAATGTGTACCCTATGTAAAGGACATTAAAAAAATCTAGGCTGGATCAAGAAGATGATTTCTGTTTGAACAGGGGTCATTTTTTTTAATTGCATTGAATCGGTAGTGGTTGTAGTACGTGATGTATTACTTAATCTCTCTCTTTAACTCCTCTGGGTGACACATCTTTAAAATGCTCAAATAATGACTCTTGTGGCGTGCGTTATCTCAATAGTCTCCTCTCCTTGTCATAGATTGGCGTAAGCCAATCTTTACGGCTTTTTGAAAAGCTGGATGCGTCTTATGGATTCCCAGATGAGTCAGAGTGGAGTAAGGAGTCTTTTCCTTTCTTAGCACCTATCTTTCAACTTCCGGCGATCATGGAAGTGAAAGGAGGTGAGTGGTATGGCTGACATGCAAAAGGTGGATTCCCGGTTGCAGCTGGTCTTTCAAGACGGTGTAGACGGGGAAAGCGGAGAGCCGATTCTGAAAAACAAAACCTTCAACAACGTAAAAACAGCGGCGACTGCAGACCAGTTGCTTGTTGTTTCGACAGCACTGGCGGATTTGCAGCAACGTGAACTCTATTCAATTAAGCGAAATGACAGCTCGCTTATTATTGAATAGGTAGGGCGGACGCGCAGTAGTGTTCCGATTTTCTCAATAGAGGGAGGAGGTGGAGACATGAAGAAGTTGGAGCTTAAATTCTTGAATGAAGAGGACAAAACCGTGACGATATCCCTTGATCAGCCGGTGGAACCCGCTGACCCGGCCGCTGTCAATGCAGCGATGGATGAAATCATCAATCAAAACACGTTCTTTTCTTCCGGCGGTGACCTCGTCAGCAAAAAAAGTGCCCGAATAGTCGAGCGAAACGTCGAAGAAATCGAATTATAATCAACAAGCAAAGGGGGCGGTCATCGACCGCCCCTTCAATTTCGGGGACAGACCCCGATTTGGGGTCAGTCCCCTGGAGCGGCCGATCTGACTAGCAACACATCTTAAAGCTTGATGCAGCACGATTTAGTCGGGGAAGGGTCAGTCCCTCTCGATGACATATCCCGGGGAAAGTCCGAATTTGGGGTCTGTCCCCTAAACCAAGGAGAGGAGGAGGAAGCGTGGAGACGTGGTTATCTTTGGCGACGGATGTCGGTTTTCCGGCAGCAGTGACGTTTTACTTGCTTCACCGTATCGAAGGAAAGCTGAATACGTTGATCGAGTCAATCCATGCCTTGCCAGGAAAACTAAAATAAAATTATTCCTACCCTCAAAACCGTCGGTCATTACTTACTATAACCGGCGGTTCTCCAACCTATCATTCAATCTCTGTAATTCAGAAGTGACGAGAATATCCGGGGCACCCTGATTTTGTAGTCGCGTGAAGTGTTTTGATTGTGTAATACAGACGTGGTTGGCCAATTTATCTCAAAACCTGACCTATCCAGTTCCTGTTTTAATGGTAGGATAAAATTTACAAACCTATATTGTTTGCCCTTTCTGTCCAATATCCTATATTCTAGATAAAAGAGACCAATTAATTAAGGTGGTATTCCTTTGAAACACGAATTGGAGTATATTGGGAATAAAGTAGTCAATATGCATCAAGAGTTGGCGGAAAAACTTGAAAGGGCTATGGATGATGATTATACGAACAGTCTAGTAAATTCGGGAATGCCTATCGAGGATCGTACGGAATTCCGGGCAGAGCTGATTAAGTATTTGGGCGAATCCTTATATAAGGAATCCGAAACCATGTTGCCTTCAGTGGAAGATTGGGCCAGGCGCGTTTCTGATTTTACGATTCGCTACAATGTGAAATTGAGTGATGCTTTACGGGCAGTTTCCTTTTACCGAAGGGTGATATGGGATGCGGTCACCAGGGAGTTGGAAAGTCGGCAGTTTGCACCGATTACCATGTTGGATGTATCCAAGATCATTGATCCATTGCTGGACAAAGTGAGTGCGGTGATTGGAAATGTTTACGAGGAACATAACGACCGTCTTATGAAGGTTGCCTATAGTGCCTTGGAAGAGTTGTCTGTTCCAGTGGTTCCAGTCGCCCCAGGAATCGCTGCCGTGCCAATTGTCGGAGAAATCGATACCCATCGTGCACAGCTTATAACAGAGATTGTGTTAAAGGAAGGGACGGATCTCGAACTTGACTTTGTCATATTGGATATATCGGGTGTCCCGATGATCGATACCATGGTATCCGATCAAATCTTTCAAATTTTAAAAGCGCTCAGTTTGATTGGCATCAAGGCGATCATTACCGGCATTCGTCCAGAGGTTGCGCAGACAATCGGCAATCTCGGCCTTGACTACAAAGGGGTGACAACAAGGGCGACATTGCAACAAGCGTTAGCCGAATTAGGGTTCAAACAAGTGACATCTCCTGAAAACTAAAACATCAACGCCAAAAAGGGACTGTCCCATTTATGGGGACAGTCCCTTTTTGGCGTTTTGGATTTTTGGAAGGCTTAGGAGGGACTGACCCTCTTAAGCCTCCATTTTCGTTTCGAAACATACAAATCCTTTGGATATCAACCTTCAGGGATGCAAAATCCGTCCCTATTTAGAAGCTTGTCGGGAAACCATGAATCCGAGGGGACAGTCCCTCTCTATGCGTCTTCATTATGGGGACTGTCCCCCCCTCCGATGCTATGCTTTATCCGAACCAGCCTTTTTTCTTGAACCAGATAATCATACTTACTGTAATAATAAACATGACGGCGAGGGAGGCATGGTAGCCATACTGCCACTCCAATTCAGGCATGTTGACAAAATTCATTCCATAAATGCCTGCGATGAAGGTCAAAGGCGCAAAAATCGAGGTGATGACGGTCAGTACCTGGATAACC
This sequence comes from Sediminibacillus terrae, assembly GCF_009602435.1. Classification (GTDB taxonomy): domain Bacteria; phylum Bacillota; class Bacilli; order Bacillales; family Amphibacillaceae; genus Sediminibacillus; species Sediminibacillus terrae. Next base: position 44,084 of record NZ_VZDQ01000024.1, on the reverse strand, counting down.
TTGTTTTGCTGATAAGAGTTGACGGAAATAAAGTTGTCGCGGATGTCATTCGTGATTTCCCGGTTGGATGCAACCATTTCAGACAGCTTCATCAAATGGTCATAAATGTCGGCGAAGTATTCCCTCCGTTCCCGGATTCCGTCCAAACGATGGGAGCTTAACATCCGGTAAAATAAATCTCTGATTGGATTGATCGTGTGGCGCAATCGCAACAGCTCGTGCCTTAAATCGAAAAGCTGATCGAGCAGTACATCCATCGGCTTGTCCTCCGGATTTTCTTCAACTTGATTGATCAGGTCCTCCAAGTGATAAACTATCGGAAAAAAGTTGTCGACGACCTTGTCCAATACTTCGTAAAAGACCCGGTATTCATCCCAGCCAGTCAGATCCTCTTGCTGCATCAACCTGTCCCATACCTGCTGAACCTCGGCAGAATCCCAGTGGTGGAAGGTTACCACATAATTGCTTCCGATAAAAAAATCGATTTCCCGCTGTTCGAGACTTTCAGCACGAATGGCATGTGTGACGAAAAAAGAGAAATCATCATAGTAGTCCAGCTTGGGACGCTGGAGACTATGAATGCAGTCTTCAATGGCGAGCGGATGGAAATGCAAAGCGGTGTCCAACTGCTTGATTTCTTCGGAGTCCGGCTCGCTGAAATCGATCCACCACCATTTGTACTGTGAAAAATCGACATCTCTTATATCGATGTCGGTCCATTTTCGGTTTTCTTCTGTTACGGCAACTATTTTAATCATATAAAGGCTCCTTAAATAATATGAAAGTTCCTCTACTCATAAGTATAAACAGATTCTATGACTTGCTAAACGCCTGAATGGCTGTCCCTATTAATGACATACCCGAAAATCTATGACATAATGTACTTGTTGAAATTTGCAACAGAAATAGAAAAAGAGGGATAATCATGATTAAAGCAATGGTGATTGCTCCATATTCTGGGTTAGCAGAGACAGTCAAGCATCTTCGACAACAAGAAAAGGAACTTGCCATAGATATCGGAGTCGGAAACTTAGAGGAAGGTGTGGAATTGGCCCGTCAGGCGGAGAAAGACGGCTATGATCTGATAATCAGCCGGGGAGGTACGGCTTCCTTGATCGAAGAAGCTGTGTCAATACCGGTTATCCAGATCGATGTCACCGGCTATGACATGCTACGGGTGTTCACATTGGTCCGCGACATGGAGGCAGGCGTGGCAATGGTTGGATTTCCTAACATTTCGCAAGGAGCGGCTACGATTTGCAATATTCTCGAATATGACATCAAAATGATTACCATCGGGAGCGGCGAAGAAGTGAAAGGACACCTGGAAGCATTGAAACAAGCAGGCTACGCGGTAGTCATGGGAGATGTCGTTACCGTCCAGACGGCAGAGCAGGTCGGCTTAAGGGGGATACTTATCACATCCGGAAAGGAAGCGGTATTGGCTGCCTTCAATGAAGCGAAACGGATTCACAGGCTGTTCAGTAAAGTGAAAACCCAGTTCTCCCATTTAAAGAATGCATTTGAATCATTGCCCGCTGCACTTGCAATGGCCAAACCAGACGGTGAAGTCGTGGCCAGTAATCCCATGTATTCCGAAACGGTTCTTGATCAGGATCTTTTGCAGACAGAATCTGTCCTGAAGATGTTGCAAAAAACGAACGGTCAGCAAGCAGAGCAATCCGCCGTAATCGCTGGCAAGAACCGGTCTTATTTTGTGCAGACCTTTCCGACAAAGGATGATTCGCTCGTTGGGATCCTGCTCCGTCCTTCCTTTTTATCGCAAGCGACCGAACAAGCGATTCAGATTAAAAGCAATCCGGCTCACATGCCGATCATCGGTAATAGCCCCTTTGCTCAAAACGTAAAAGAGTGTGTACATAATTATGCGGGAGCGGAAGAGGCGATATGGATTGCCGGTGAAAAGGGGACTGGGCGCGAAACGGTTGCACAGGCCATTCATTTTGAACGTTTTGGTCAGGAGGCTCCGATGATTGTAATCGATGGTGCCAGGGTCACTGAGGAGGATTTACATTTACTGGAAAGCAGAGCATCGATTATAGAATTAAAGCGAGGGACCGTTTTACTAAAACAAACAGACAAACTCCAGACAGGCGTTCAAAGGGTGTTGTTGCAGCTGCTCTTTGGGAAACAGCAACGAGTATCCGTAATTGCGATGGGAGACTTGAAAATCGCAGCCGAACGTTTGGACAACCAACTCTTCCAACACCTGGCCGCTATTACATTGCATTTGATTCCATTGCGGGAAAGGAAACAGGACATCTCGGCTTTCGTCCACTACTTTTTATCCGAGTTTCACGCCAATCAAGGCAGTGAAACATTAAGCATCAAGCAGGAGGCAGTCCAGGAATTGCAAAATTACGAATGGCCCGGAAATTTGGATCAGTTGAGACTGGTCGTGCGAGAACTAAGCATGCGTACAAACGGATATTACGTCGAACAGGACATTATTCCATCTGTCCTGCAGACGCAGACTGGACTCGCTGCTCAAGAAGGTACATCCATCCTTTCCATCCAGGGAACGTTGGCTGATATGGAGCAGCAAATCATGCAAAAGGTATTAGCAGAAGAAGGAATGAATCAATCGAAGGCGGCAAAAAGATTGGGAATCAATCGATCTACGCTTTGGCGTAAGCTCAATCACTGAGCTTACGCCATTTTGTTGCAAAATAAAACGTGACCGAAAGAGAAATGTTGTATTTTTCGTCAAAAATTTTACAAATTGTGTTGCTTTTTGTAACTGTTTGCATTAATATAATAACTGAAAACGCTTTATAGCAATTATATTGTTTTATTTTGAAACAATCATGTTAAAATGGGGGAGGAAGAAAAATGCAAATTAAAGCAACGTTAGATCGAATTCCAGGGGGCATGATGGTCGTTCCGTTACTATTGGCGGCGATCCTGAATACCTTTGCTCCTGATTTACTCAGAATCGGTAACTTCACACAGGCACTGTTCGTGGATGGGGCAAGTACCTTGATCGCTTTGTTCCTATTATGTACCGGTGCACAAATCAACTTCCGCAACGTGGGAGTCAGTCTTGGGAAAGGCGCCACACTGTTGACGACAAAATGGGTCGTCGGTGCAGCATTCGGTTTGCTTGCCTACGCACTGGCAGGAGATAACGGGCTATGGCTTGGATTGGCACCGATCGCCATCATCGCTGCAATGACCAACAGTAACGGTGGTTTGTATATCGCCATCGTCGGCCAATACGGCAACAAAACAGACCGTGCGGCATATTCTTTGCTGGCATTAAACGATGGACCGTTTTTCACCATGGTCGCTTTGTCCATTTTCGGGGCAATGGGCTTCGTTGACGGGATGTTCTCGCTGCAATCTTTCATCGCAGTTCTGCTGCCTATTCTGGTTGGTATGGTTTTAGGTAACTTGGATTCGGATATGCGTGATTTCCTTGACAAGGGAAGTTCGATGCTTATTCCATTCTTCGCCTTTGCGCTTGGTATGGGAATCGATTTCGGTAAAATCATCGAAGGCGGATTGACAGGTATCGTGCTTGGCTTGATGACTGTTTTCCTTACAGGAACCATTTCTTACTTTGTGTTTAAAGCATTCAAATGGAATCCGATTGTCGGAGCTGCAGAAGGTTCTACTGCGGGAAATGCAGTGGCGACACCAGCAGCCATCGCGGCGGCAAACGCCAGCTTCGCCAGTGTTACTGATCTTGCGACAGTACAGGTCGCAGCGTCGACCGTGACAACAGCAATTTTATTACCGATATATATTGCATTTTTAGTAAAACGATTGGAGAAAAAGGGAGTAAACCTTCCTGGAGACTACGAAGAGAAAGATACCTCTTCTGGAAAAGCAACTTCAATCTCTGCATCTTAAGAACGGGGGATTAGTATGGCACAAGTAATCGGGATAATCGCAGACGATTTAACCGGCGCTAATGACAGCGGTGTTCAGCTGACAGAAAAAGGTATCGACACGTCTGTGTTGTTTGATATCCCAACCCATCAGGAAAAGGTAGATAAAGGCATTGTCATCGACACCAATTCCCGGGCATTAAGCAGGGAAGATGCCTATGATGTAACAAAAAAAGCAGCAAGTTACTTGAAAAATTCAGGCTATCAGCATATTTATAAAAAAATGGATTCTACGTTACGCGGCCATATTGGAACAGAACTGGAAGCTGTACGGGAAGTGTTTCAACCGGAGTTTGTCATTGTAGCTCCGGCTTTTCCCCCTTACGGCAGAACGACCGTGGACGGTCATCACTATGTGAAAGGTGTGAAGATTTCCGAGACGGAAATTGCACAGGATCCCAAGCATCCCGTCACCGAGTCATATATCCCGGCAATCATTGAAGAGGAAATCGGAGCGCCTGTCGGATTGCTAAAAGCCGATGAATTACGTAAAAGCTTTGTTTCCTGGGTCGAAAAAATAAAACAATTCAAGGAACAAAACGTGCAATATATTGTGTGTGACGCCGAAACACAAGCCGACCTGCAAGCCATCGTGGAGCGGATGGTATTGTTGGCTGACAACCTTGTCTGGGCAGGTTCAGCCGGTTTGGCAGAGGTGCTTCCGTTGGTTCTTAAGCTAGGTGATCAATCCGCGCCAAGTGTGGTCCCGCATTCTGAGCAGGTGATGACAGTCTGCGGCAGCTTGTCGGAAGTAACGCAGCAGCAGGTCCACTATGCCAAGGAGCAGGAAAACGTCGTACCTGTGGAAATCGACACCATGCAAATCTTTTCCGGTAATTGGCAGCAACATGCGGTACACTATGTGCAGATGAGCGAAGCCGCGTTAAAACAGGGGAAGGACATTGTGCTTTATGTTCCATCCAACCAGCAAATCCGTGAACAGGTGAAGCAACTGGGAAAAGAACTGGAACTTAGTAAAAACCAAATCGGAGAACGTATTTCGGAAGCCATCGGCCAGGTTGTTTCAACTGTCGCCGAACAGCATTCAAAGTTGACAGGCTTTATTCTGACAGGCGGTGATACCGCCAAAGAAACCGCCCGCCACTTAGGGGCTGTAGGCTTCCGATTGATCAAACAAATAGAGGCGGGAATTCCTGTCGGCACGCTGATTGGAACCAGCCGTGAAATTACAGCAGTCACAAAAGCAGGAGCGTTCGGACAAACAGAATCGATTTACCGAGCGATGCAGGAATTGAAAGGAGTCTTACATGATGAGCAAGAAGCCAATCGTCGGTATAACTATGGGTGATGCCGCAGGTGTCGGCCCAGAGATTATCGTGAAAAGTTTACAAAAACAAGAAGTATACGAAAATGCCCATCCATTTGTCATCGGGGATGCCAAAATGCTGGAACGGGCAGCAAAAGTGCTCGATACCGAAATCACCATTAAACGAGTGAATGAAGCAGAAAATTTTGAAGACACCACTTTCGGTGAAATCGCCTGTTATGATCTTGATATATTACCGGTAGACTTGCCGTTTGGCCAAGTTTCTCCGGAAGCAGGGCATGCAGCGTTCGAATATCTGAGAACGGCGATCGAACTTGCCAATGCTGGCCGGATTGATGCCATTTGTACCGCGCCTTTAAACAAAGAAGCACTGCACAAGGGCGGCCATGTATATCCGGGCCACACAGAAATTTTGGCCGAATTAACCGGCACGAAAGATTTCTCGATGATGCTCTCATCACCGAAGTTGAAAGTAATTCATGTAACGACGCACGTCGGACTGATTGACGCCATCAACATGATCGAACCGGAACGCGTTTATCACGTTATCCGTCTTGCTCATGAAACGTTAAGCAATTCCGGCATCAAACAGCCGAAAATCGCCGTTTGTGGTATCAATCCGCATGCAGGTGAAAACGGCTTGTTCGGTTATGGTGAAGAGGAAGAAAAAATCATTCCGGCCATCGAACGTGCTACAGGAGAAGGAATCAACGTAGAAGGCCCCCTTCCTGCGGACACGTTGTTCTTCCGCGCCCAACGCGGTGACTTCGACATTGTGGTCGCCATGTATCATGACCAAGGCCACGGACCGATCAAAGTGCTCGGCCTGGAAGCTGGCGTCAATATCACAGTCGGCCTGCCGATCATCCGCACAAGCGTCGACCACGGCACCGCCTTCGACATCGCCGGCACCGGTATCGCCGATGACCAAAGTTTACTGGAAGCATTGCGTCAGGCAATAGAACTGGCACCGGAGAAATAAATAGATAATGAGAGAACCCCCGACGTAGTCGGGGGTTTTTCTGTTGTTGTAGTTCCTGTAGTAGAGCGAGTAGTAAGAAAAGAAGAGCGACTTCCCTGGAAAGAAGAGCGAAAACCGGAAAAAGAAGATCAACTAAAGTAAAAAGAGGAGCGACTCCCACGGAAAGAGGAGCGAAAACCAGAAAAAGAAGATCAACCTGGACGAAGAAGATTAACTAGGCTCAAAAGAGGAGCGACTCTTCCGAAAAGAGGAGCGAAAACCAGAAAAAGAAGATCAACCTGGACGAAGAAGATCAACTAGACTCAAAAGAGGAGCGACTTCCACGGGAAGAAGAGCGAATTCCAGGAAAAGAAAATCATCCCGGAAAAAGAAGATCAACTAGGCTCAAAAGAAGAGCGACTCCCCCGGGAAGAAGAGCGAAAACCAGAAAAAGAAGATCAACCTGGACGAAGAAGATCAACTAGGCTCAAAAGAGGAGCGACTTCCCCGGAAAGAAGAACAATTCCCACGGGAAGAAGATCACCTCCATATAATATAATGAATAGAACAATTATTTATTATAATATTTTCTCTGATTTGAATATCCTTTTGCTGAGAAATTTTTACTTAGGAGTCGCTTAGCCGTATGTCGATCAATATGAAGAAACTGTTGACACGCATGATTTGTAATGAAGGGGGTAAATAGAAGCATATAGTCTGCGATTGCTTGTAAATGTGCATCTCTTGATTCACTTTTACAGTAAGAGCATATCCATTTGCTATGAACTCTTTCCATATCAAAGGTTTTACAATCAGGGCATTGGACCCCTGCCCGGATTTCCGATTTTCTGATTCCTTTAAATGTATAGGCGTTGACTTGTTCTTCGATATGGGAATCAAGAAGGGAAATTCGCATCTTTTCTAAAGAATAAGAGGGAGATTTTGCATAGTGACTTTTTACTTCATTCAACTTCTCTGTTAAATACTCGGAGTGAATTACTTTTCGCGAGATATCTTCAATGTTGCCGCTTGCCTTTATAATTGTCCTGGGGTTGCTGACCACGATAAATGATTCGATGGGCAATAGTGGAAGTTTGTTCTGTTGAAAGTATTCCAATAGCTTCCTTCTCTGACTCTCAACTTGTACAAGAGGCGATTGAAAACCTTCCTCTTTCCCGTCTGCAGTCCGGATTAATTGATTGAAAGTTTGATCAAACAGCAAAGTGCCCGTCACATTTTTTATTTCCAGAATAACAGCAAACTTTTTCGACAGCAGTAGAGAGTCCATTTGAAAAAAATGTTGTTTGTAAGGGAGGCGTAAATCATGAAAGATGGAAAAGGAATCTGGAGGGAGAGAAGTTAGATGGAAATCGATCTGCTTTTCACCATGATAACCGGTGAGTCTTCTGGCGTAATCTTCTTTTATAGAGGGAAATTTGGAGTGACTTGCAGGTAAACGGCGAATCAATGCTTCCAGCACTTGCAGTTTGCGTGGAACTGCTCTTTTTTTGACAATCAATAATAACCACCTTCCTTTCCTAGTACCATTCTTAATTCTCCATTTTGCTAGAAAACCCTCTTAAAACAATAAAAAACTGCCCCCAACAAAATGAGGGCAGCCGCACCTATTCGACTACTTCATCACTAAACTGAAATTCCTTTACATTAAACATCTTCTTGTTACTATGGTTATCGTTAGTGAATACAAGATATAAATCGTGGAAACCATTTGCGCCCTCAGTAGAATTAGTGTCAATCATGGTAGAAACGATCTTCCAGTCATTCGGGTTTCCGTTTCTAGGCACTTCCATCGTTCCGACTACTTTGCCATTTTCCGGATCGTCCAGCCGAACCTCAATGGTACCTCCAGCAATCGGAGCGACAGTAGCGTTCATACTGAGGATTCCCCGCTTATCGGCCTGTCCGCTGGCTGACCCATCGGCAAAATTCACATTCGTATATTTGATATAGGAGCCATCCCTGACATTGGTGATCACTTTGTCACCAGCTTTACTCTCCATGGTTTGCAGTCCCGAGGATTGGCCATCATTCTCTGCTGCCACATAAGAGGAAAATACATCTTTCATATCCGGAAGAGCAGGAAGCTCGAATTGTTTAGGAATAAAGGTTGTAACACTGGATTCTCTAAGCTCCATTGAAAATTGGTTGTCGTTTGTTTCGACCGTATCTAGTTTTTCAAGATTCTCACTGGCAGAAGTGCGATAAGGTATTACGGCTTCTGCATCTCCCGGGAATCCTTCCAGGTCAAAAGTAATCTCTTGATTTTGGTCGCTGTTGTTTACTGCTACGATGGTGAAATTATCAGTCTGAGGATCTTTATAGGCGGTAACCATGATATCTTCTGCTGGATGTTTATCGGCCTCAATCATTTGGTAGCCGGGCTGGATAAAACGGCTATAATTTCCGAAGGTGTAAAAACGTTTAAAAATCCGGAATTGGCCATTTTCCGTCGGTGCGATGCCTTGGTCGCTGCCATCATTAACGAGGCGGATCAAATCCGAACCATCAGCTCCGTTATTTGCTGCCGGCCACCACCAAAAATAGGCATTCGCCCCGGTTTCCTCAAACATATTGCCAATTAAATTGGCGTATCTAAGTCCGTCTGTAATCGTATTATGTTCAAAAGTTTGTTTGTTGCTTCCCTGGTTCATGTATTCGGTTTGCCAGATGGTTTTCCCCAATTCCTGTGTCTGGTGGAAAGCTTCCGGATCTGGTTCTGTTCCCCCGTTTTGCAATCCAGTATATGCGTGGGCGGCAACTACATCGACGTACTCGTTGGTAATCGGATCGTTCAAGGCCGGAAGAGCGAATTCTTCATTGAATCCCACTGATTCCCCCAAAACAATGTCGGCCGGAATGTCTCTCTCTTCAAACGTCGGACCCATAAAATCCCTGACAAATGTGTTCAGTTCTTCTGGTGTCCACAAACTGCTGGAGTAGCCACCGGAGAAATCCGGTTCATTTGCTGGAGAAATGTGGGTGATATCGAGATCAAAGTGTTCCTTATATCCTTCCACGTATGCTGCTAAGTAGTCTGCATACTCCTGATACATATCTTCTCTCAGCTTGTTTGGGGCTGTGCCGTTATCGATTACACTGCCGTTTTGCTTCATCCAGGCCGGAGCACTCCAAGCAGTGCTTAAGAATGTATCCACGCCCCGTTTTTTAGCTTCGTTCATGATCCAAATCTGATACTGGTCAAATGCTTCTTTATCCCAGTCGGGATTCTCCCACACATATTCTTCAGGTGAAGGCAAAATGGTGTCGGTTGGGCCGTCGTAGTGTTCATTTCCCCAATCATTAATGCCGCCGTCTCCAATCATGCTTCGCACAATGCTAAGGCCGATGCCATTTTCCTGACTGAACAGCAGATCAAGGATTTTAGTTCTTACCGGCTCCTCCAACCGCATAATCGAGCCGCCCTTGTGAAAGGCAAATGATCCGCCAAAACCGTCCATCTCTTGAAGTTGATTGTCCCATTTAATAACTGTTACCGGGGATTCGGTTGAAGTTTTCATTTTGGCAAGAGAGGTGCTTTGCCAACCGAAGGACCCAAAAACTAGTGCAAAAATCAGCAGTAAACTTAAAACCATTCCATTTCTCTTCTTCATTTTTTCTCCTTCCATCAGTTGATTTATATACAATCACAACCCCTTTTACAAGCGTTGTCATTTAGGGGGATAACGTTAAAAACGATTTAGACAAGCGAAAAAAGGGATTGAAATTGCCAGATAAACACTCTATACTGTTTTTATAACTACCATACTAGTACAATTAGAGTATCAAATGACGGTTGTTACGTAAAGGGGTGAGGGAAATTTCATCAGTGATCACTCGGGAAAACCTTTCAACAAGAAGTTTTGTCTATGAAACTTTAAAGAAAAGAATCATTGAATTAGAGCTGGAGCCAGGCCATAAAATCTCCGAGCAAGAGATTGCTGCAGACTTGGAAGTAAGCCGCACACCAGTCAGGGAGGCTTTTTTAAAGTTATCACAGGAAAACTTGCTGGGAATTTTTCCGCAAATCGGAAGTATTGTTTCAAAAATTGATTTAAATCTTGTAGAAGAAGGCAGATTTGTGAGGGAGAATATTGAAAGAGCCATCGTCCGGGAGGCATGTCAAAAATTCGGGGAAGAACAGCTTTTCCATTTGGAATCGAACTTAGCCATGCAGGAATTATGTTTAGAAAAAGGATCGTATTCCAGATTATTGGAATTGGATGACCAATATCACCTGCTGCTGTTCGAAGGGTGTAATAAATTGCGGACATGGAAGATGATCAGACAAATGAACAGCCATTTCGACAGACTGCGTGTCTTGAGGCTGGCTTCAGACCTGGACTGGGATGTACTCGTCTCACAGCATCGCGATATCTATAATTATATTCAGCAAAAGGAAGCCGACATGGCTGAGAAGTTAATTCTTGAACATCTCAATTTGGTGAATTACGAAAAAGAAGAGTTAAAGCTTGCTTATTCCAATTATTTTAGTTGAACATGCAGAGCCATTCTCTAGAAAGGGTGAAGAGTGTGAAAGATATGTTAGATACCGATAGCTATCAAGCTTGGCTCCATTATAGGCCGATAGGAGCGAAAAAAGAAGAATACAAAAAATGGCTGGCAACAATTGAGGTAAAAGAAGAGTCGAAGATTTTGGAATCTGCGGCAGATGAATTGAAGAAGGGAATCCAGTCTATGTTAGGGGTAACCCTCAATCCTGACGCATTCGGTGAAGGGCGCATTGTCTTAGGTACATACGAGCAAGTGGACCTGAAGCAATATGGGATTTCTCCTAATACTTTTCGAGACATCACAGATGAAGGCTATCTGTTGAAGTCCGTGTTTGAAAAAGAAGAACGGGCTATCCTGTTAATCGGAAAAACCGACAGAGGAGCCCTATATGCAGCATTTCATTTGTTAAGACTTCTGCAAAAAGAGGTTCCTATTGACCCAATCGCAGTAGTCGAGTCACCAAGAAATCAATTCAGGATGATCAATCAATGGGATAACATGGATGGCTCAATCGAGCGAGGATACTCCGGTCAATCTATTTTTTATGCAGATAATGATTTTAAAGAAGATTTAAAAAGAGTGAAAGATTATGCCAGATTGTTAGCTTCTGTGGGCATTAACGCTATTTCGATCAACAATGTAAATGTATGGGACGTAGAAACGAAGCTGATCAGCAAGACATTTTTGCCGAAAGTGAAAGCGGTTTCATCCATTTTTTCTGCTTACGGAATCATCCCTTTTTTAAGCATTAATTATGCCAGTCCGATGGAACTGGGCGGTTTGGATACGGCCGATCCGCTTAGTGCAGAGGTGGAAAAATGGTGGAAGGATAAAGTAGCGGAAATCTATGAATATATTCCGGACTTTGGCGGGTTTATTGTCAAAGCAGATTCGGAAGGGCGGCCTGGTCCTTTCACTTATAACCGGGGACACGTAGAGGGGGCAAATGTTCTGGCCAAGGCTTTAAAACCGTTTGACGGAAAAGTGATTTGGCGCTGCTTTGTTTACAATCATCTACAGGACTGGCGGGACAGAAGTACAGATAGAGCAAGAGCTGCGTATGATCATTTTAAGCCGTTGGATGGAAAATTCACGGATAATGTTATCTTGCAAATAAAAAATGGTCCGATGGATTTTCAGGTGCGCGAACCCGTTTCCCCTTTGTTGGGAGCCATGACACAAACCAACCAAATGCTGGAGTTTCAGATTGCACAGGAATATACCGGTCAGCAAATCGACGTGTGCTACTTGATTCCTCAGTGGAAAGAGGTACTGGATTTTGAAACGTACACAAAGGGAGAGGGTTCGAAGATTAAGTCGATTGTAGACGGATCGCTTCATGACTATCAATATAGCGGTATCGCTGCAGTCTCGAATATCGGAAATGACGCGAACTGGACCGGACATACCCTTGCTCAAGCGAACCTTTATGGATATGGGCGATTAATTTGGAATCCTGAGTTGACAACAGAACAAATAACAAAGGAATGGATTCATTTGACCTTCGGGCATGATCGAGAAGTGGTCGACACGGTCGAGTACATTTTGCTTCATTCATGGAAAGTTTATGAAAAGTACACAGCACCATTGGGAATTGGCTGGATGGTCAATCCAAACCATCACTATGGTCCCAATGTCGATGGCTATGAGTATTCGAAATGGGGGACTTATCACTTTGCCGATCGTGATGGCATCGGTGTGGACCGGACGGTGGAAACAGGGACAGGGTATAGCTCGCAATATGAAGAGCCGAATGCAAAAGTATATGATTCGTTAGAGCTCTGTCCAGATGAACTGTTATTATTTTTCCATCATGTGCCTTACACCCATCAATTGAAATCAGGGAAGACGGTCATCCAGCATATTTATGATACCCACTTTGAAGGGGTGGAAGAGGTAGAAGCCTTTATCGTCAAGTGGAACATGATAGAGGGAAAGGTGAATAAAGCCATATTTGAAAGTGTCAAACAGCGGTTAAAAAAGCAACGGGACAATGCCATGGAATGGCGTGATCAAGTGAACACCTATTTTTACAGGAAGTCGGGAATTCCGGACCAACAAAACAGGAACATTCATCCATGAAGCTATAGATCTCTGCTTCTAATGACAAGGGCAGAGGCCCATTACAAAGAGCAAAATAGCCACAAAGCACCAAAAGCTAAAATTAATTGTAAGAATATTGCCATTACTAAAGATAGCGGGTACAATGTAGTTACTAACATACTAGTATAACTAAAATGTTTTTAAGTTAGGCTGACATATTAGTATGACTACAAACGAATAAAAAAACTTGACACATTAGAAAACAAACCTTCAATTTTTCTATTTATGCAAACGCTTACATAAGGCGGTTCTTGAAGGAGGTGATTTTCCGCAATATTCACTGAGAATCAATCCAGCAGAGTCTATGGTGCTTTGATATATTTTTAAAACTTTGGGGAGGGAAATGAATTGAAAAAACAAAAACTGTTTTTGATAACGACAATGTTTGTAATTGGGCTGTTGCTCTCAGCTTGCAATGGCGGTGCCGAGGGTAGCGGTGGTTCTGGAGGAAAGACGACACTAACAGTCTATTCAGTTGCCGGTGGTGATGAATATTATAACGACATCGTGATTCCGATGTTCGAAGAGGAGTATGGCGACAAATACAACGTTGAATATGGGCGGGGTACCCCGCAAGAGGTAATTAACAAGATAAAAACGCAAGGGGATAACGGAACGATTGATGTGGTCATCACTGGTTTAGATGGATTGCCATTGGGAATCAAGGATGGTCTATGGGAGCAGTTGTTGCCGGATTATAGTGAAGAGGTCCATGCTGATCAATGGAACGAAATTGGAAGCGCTTATAAAGAAAAGTTCGATGGTTATGGCGCACCTGTTACGACAGGCTCAGGAGGTCCGATTCTTGCTTACAACAAAGACAAAGTAGATAACCCGCCAACCAGTTATGCTGAACTGAAAGATTGGATTACCGAAAATCCAGGTAAATTTACTTATCCAGCTGTCCCTTCCAGCGGACCTGCACGAGGATTTTTCTTTGGCTTGGCTCAATCGCTGGGGGAAGACTTTAATGATCCTGAGTCCCTCGATAAAACGTGGAAGTACTTAGAGGATATAGGCGAAACGATTGATAATTACCCAACCAAGACGTCAGACAGCTTTGATATGCTTTATGAGGGAGGAGTGGACATCATCCCGCATACACCATTCTGGTTTGCCAACTTAGTAGCCACAGGAACGGTCCCGCCCAATATTGGAACTGTCGTATTAGAGGATACCAAACAAATTATCGATTCCCATTTCTATGTAATGCTGAAGGATTTGCCAGAAGAGCGAAAGGCAGCTGCATTGGATTTTCTTGAATTTGCCACCTCTAAAGAAATTCAATCACAAGGTTATGCTGTAGGCTTTTTACCAGCAAACGGAGATGCTTCCCCCGAGTATTTAGAGGAAGAGCGCGTAGCCACTTATGAAAAATATTTGGAAGGTGTCATGCCAGAATTTAAAGATGGAGACACCATTTATGTTCCTGAAGACAACTGGGTATTATTCCCGGATTTAGAACCAACGAACAAAAGCTATAGTTTGTGGGAAGAGAAAATTCAAGCTTCGAAATAAATCGACAGTGCAGAATACACCCCGCCTTTTAGTAAGGCGGGGAAATAAAGGAGTGAAGATCTTGGCACAGGCCTTAAATAACAAACGTTTTGTTTCGGAATCTACAAAAGTCGAAATCAACGATTTAACGAAGAGATTCGGTTCTACTACTGCTGTTCAAAATGCCAGTCTTACCATCGAAAACGGCGAATTCATGACCCTGCTCGGCCCCAGTGGCTGTGGAAAAACAACGATTTTATCCATGATTTTGGGAATCTTGCAGCCCACTTCCGGTGATATCATTTTTAACGGTCAACCGATTAATCAAATCGACATGAGCCGTAGGGATATCGGCATGGTTTTTCAAAATTATGCGTTGTTTCCCCATATGACTGTTGCGCAGAATATTGCATTCGGGTTGGACATGAGAAAAATAAACAAAGCGGAGAAGAAGAGACGGGTTAATGAAGCAATCGACATGGTGCAGCTAACCGATTTAGGAAATCGGTTCATCAAGGATTTGAGTGGCGGGCAACAGCAGCGAGTTGCTTTGGCACGTGCCATTGTAATCCGCCCCCGTGTATTGTTGCTCGACGAGCCGTTAAGTAACTTGGATGCGAAATTGCGCAAAGAAATGAGGACGCAATTGAAAAAATTGCACAATGAGCTGGGAATCACAACAATATACGTCACACATGATCAGGAAGAAGCTTTGTCGCTTTCTACTAAGGTGACTGTCATGTCCAATGGAGTTATTCAACAAATTGGAACGCCAAAGGAGATTTTTGGAAGGCCGAAAAATTATTTTGTTGCGAATTTTATCGGATACGGTAATTTTCTGGAAGGAACGCTTGTCGATGTACAGGATGAGTATTTTATTTTCGAGACGAACAACGATTCGGTCCGTCTGGCAGTAAAACAGGATGAAAAGCACCAGGTTGGAGATGAGGTCATCTTGACGATCAAACCGGAGATGGTGGAAATCATTACAGATGCCAAAATAGGAATGAATTCACTGCAAGGATACATAACAGTCAGTGACTATATTGGCAGTGCAACAGGATATGAGGTAGAAACAGCTGGCGGCCGGACGTTCAAAATTAATGTGTTAGGACTCAACCCTTATGCATTGGGTGAAGAAGTGAAGCTTTACCTTGATCCCGACAAACTATTAATCATCGACAAGGAGTGAAGAGCATGAACCAAGAGGTGTTTACCAGGAAAAGAGATTATCTCCTGCTTCTCCCGTCATTGCTTCCTCTTTTATTATTATTTGTCTATCCTTTGTTAAAAGGGTTTATCATGACTTTTCAGGAACCTGGTTCATCGGCAATGACGATGCATAATTATATCGAGTTCTTCACAAATGCAAAGTACTATGACACGATTTGGCGAACTTTATACTTAGTGGTCCCGGCCGCAATTCTGGAGTTGTTCATTGCTTTTGGCATCACTTATTTTATCAGAGGCAAAATGAGAGGGGGCGGGTTGATAGCCGGTTTGACGATATTTCCCTTAACCCTGGGTTCGATCATCATTGATATGGCTGTTATCGCCTTCTTTAAACCGACAGGATGGTTTAATACGACAATGATTAACATGGGCATACTGGATGAACCGTTTACATTGGTTTATAACTATTGGGGTGCTTTTATCGCATTGATCATTCTGGGAGTAGCTTTTATTGCCTCTAATCTAGTTGGTATGATGGATTCAATCGATCCCAGTTTGGAAAAAGCGGCAAGAACGCTTGGAGCAAGTCATTGGGTCACATTTAAGCGGGTATTCTGGCCATTGATCCGCTCGAATGTATTAACGGTTTTCGCCCTGAATCTGATTATGCAAATCGGGGTTTATTCTACTGCAGTCATTGTCGGTAATCCTGCTTCTGAAACAAGGACGTTTGTGGTTGTGGCATTTGAAGAAGCGATGCGAAACTTTAATTACAATATGGCAAACACAGTAGCTATTGTCATGGGAGTTACACAGTTATTGGTGTTGGCTATCGTATTTGCAATAAGAAAACGCGGGTTTGTCGGTTCGGCTAGCACATTTAAGTAGAGAAAGAGGTGAGGAATCATGAGAGCGGAAAAACCGATCATCGAGGAAGAAACAGAAACTCCTGTTGTGAAAGGGAAGCATCAAAAACCATTAAGAAACAGTAAGAAAGGAAAATTGCTGCAAGGTGGCTATAAGACATCTTCTTGGGTGTTGATACTTTTATTCCTGACCATTGTATTGGGGATGACCTTGGCGGTTATTTTAAGTGCTTTCGGGGAAGAATGGTACGGAACTATTTTACCAGAGGGGTATACCATTGAGTGGTTCGTGAATGCCTGGCAGGCATACGAAGTTGGTGAATATTTTAAAATCACAATGGAAATCGTCCTTACAGCTACCGTTATTTCTTTGGTATTAAGTTTGCCGACAGTATATATTTTAGCTAGAAGGGATTTTCCTTTCAAACAGGCACTTCTCGGCTTCTTTCAAATGCCGTTTACGTTGCCGGACCTTCTTTATGCTATACCGGTAGCTTCTATTTTCTATTCAATCGGTTTGGCGGAAACAATGACTGGTTTAATCGTCGTTAATTTGATTGTGGGGATACCTTTTTCGGTGTTCATCCTTCTTCCTTACGTGGAATCACTTGACCCGAGGTTGGAATATGCAGCACAATCTTTGGGAGCATCCAAATTCAAACTGTTTCAACGGGTGATCATTCCGCAAATCGTCCCCGGGATTACGGCCTCGGCTATAAACATTTTCATCAGGATGTTTAATACCTTTACTATTATACTGTTAATTTCAGGTCCGAAAACACAAACATTGAACGTAATGGTCTTCAGCGTGTTGCAAGGATCGGGATCACAGCCGCCGGCCATGCTTAATTCGTTGGCCTTGACGTTGATGATTCCACTGCTATTTTTTTCCTTTCTTAGTTTGTGGGTTTCTTCCTTTACACAGAAACGGTTGGGTAAATAACAGCAATCTCTTGAGCACAAGTACTGGACGATTTGGTTAATCTTTAATGAAGAATCAGGAAAATGTATCAAGTTAGAGTCTCCCGTCTTACTTTTGGTTAGACGGGTTTATTTATGGAATAGAATGGTTCGTCATTTAGTGTTTGAAAACCAAATTCGAGCGACTTTACCGGATGAGGACGAACAAAAACCAAGGATCAAGCCGGATAAAGAAGATCAACTCGAACGAAGAAGATCAACTAGACCTAAAAGAGGAGCGACTTCCCCGCGAAGAAGAGCGAAATTCTGAAAAAGAAGATCACCGTGTCTATCATAGTACGTTGAATGTGTCTGTTTTAAAACCAGGGCCTGTCCCTCGACAGGCCCCTTACAAGAAGATGCTTAGTGTTTTGGCTCGAATGTTTGGCAGTCTGTTTCTTCTTGGTCTGAAGCTTCTTTGCCAGTATGACTGACGACATAGATAGCATCTGCTGCACACTTGTTGCCGTGTGCCCAATACTTACAGTTTTTCACTTCACACAACACGTCTTGAGCCATCCCTTACACCTCCTGTACGCTTATCATTCCAATAATCATTACTAACATGCATTTTCGATCCAACCGGAAGGGACAGTCCCCCAACACACTACCAAGACGCAGCGCTACCAAGGTGGGGGACTGTCCCTTTACCCTGCCCCTCCAACAAACGAAAAAAATTTAAAAAAGTGGTTTAACTATCCAAACAGCGGGTATATAAACAGTAATTCCAACTCTATCCCTAGAGATCTGTCCCTAAGAACAACTGAGTTTACAGCAGCCCGCAATTGGGTTTAAATAAAAAAGACAGACCGAGATTGCCCTCTCGATCTGTCCTGTATTCTTCAAAGTATTAAAATGCCTTATATGCTGCCGTAGCCTGCAAAGTGACCTTTCCAGTAGGAGTTGCTTAGGCTTGTTAGCTGTACACCGCTTGAACTTGCATGTACGAATTGGTTATTTCCTGCATAAATACCCATGTGAGAAATACCGGATTTATAGGTATTTTTGAAGAAAACTAAGTCTCCTGGTTGTGGGCTGCTGATCTTGGTTGATTGATTGTAGTATCCGGCAGCATTGGTGCGGGATACGTTTTGTCCAGCTTTGTTGAATACATAATAGATAAAACCGCTGCAGTCAAATCCGCTCGGACTCGTTCCTCCCCATGCATATGGAGTTCCGATGTGTTTTTTTGCTTCGTTTACAAGAGCAGAACCATTGCTTACTGTAGAAGATTTCACTTGTGTTTTCGGTGAAGAACTGGAAGTCCCGTTAATCTTCAAGGTTTGTCCCACAAAAATCAAATCAGAAGAAAGGCTGTTCCATTTCTTCAAGTTGCTTACAGAAACACCGTATTTGACACCGATATGTGATAACGTATCTCCAGCTTTCACTTTATATGTAGTAGATGAACTGGAACTAGCTGTATTGTTGGAAGATGTAGTAGTAGATTTGTTAGAGTCCGTTTCAATTACCTGGCCCGGATAAATGATATGGCCGGAAATGCTGTTGATAGATTGTAAGTTGGAAACGGATGTGCCATATTTCTGCGAAATTCCCCAAAGGGTATCCCCAGATTTTACTGTGTACGAGGCGGCTTCAACGTTAGTTGTAAAAGCAGATGCGATAGCGACAGTTGCTGCGAAAGACAATAATGTCTTTTTAGTCTTCATTCCTTCACTCCTCAGATGTTTTATGACTTTTCCAATATAGCATGAATTTGCCAGATTAATAGCCTTGTAATGGTTTTGTAATAGAACTTACAAAGCGCTGTCATAATAGGTCGAACTATATTCCTATGAGCTGAAATTGCAAGGTTTTTCGGGTTATTGTTTTATATGTAGTTGAAAAAAGTACGCCAATTCAAAACTCGAACTTTTCCCCTTCCTAAAGCCTGAAAAAATGTTTTATAACTGTAAAAATTTTAGGTAGCATGAAATTTTTTGATAAACAGCTGACGGACTTCCCCGTTGGCTGTTTTTTTAGGCTAAAATAACACGTAAGCGATTTCATTGGTGGGAGGGTTCTTATGAAGGAGGAATCTGAATAAATTCTCCAAGACCATCTAATCATTACAGAAAAGCGTTCGCATCGAAGCTAGTAGAGAAATGTTAGGTTGACTGAAATAAGTGTATATAGAAAAGTCCATATTCTCGCAGACAAGGCATATCCCCAAAGATTGAAGAGATAATAATCATATTCTTACGTTTTATTGCATTATCTTGTAAATGTAATCCATAACAAACTATCTTTGGGGGGATAAGTAAGTGAAAAAGATTTTGTTTAGTATGATGGCAACTGTTGTATTCTTGTTTGCTTCAGGTTTGGAAGTAACTGCTGAATCCCAAGGGAAGCAGGTCTCAGTCGATGTAATGTCTTATAATATTTATCACGGAGTAGGACTCGACAGAGTATTCGATTTACAGCGAACGGCAAACGTGATAAAGGAAGCTGATGCAGAAATAATTGGAATTCAGGAGGTGGACCGCTACTACGGCGATCGTAGTGAATTCAAGGATGTAGCAAAAGAACTGGCGGATTTACTGGGATATCACTATGTTTTTGCAGCAAACCTAGATTTGGAACCGGCCGATGGCCAGACAGAAAACAGGCAGTATGGCACCGCTATTCTTAGTGAATATCCAATCATTGACTCGGAGAATATTTTCCTTAGCAGTTTCGGGCAGGAACAGCGCGGGTTGCTTCGAACCAAAATAAATGTACGAGGCATTCACTTGAATGTGTATAATACACATCTCGGATTGGATGTTGTCAGCAGATTGGCTCAAGTTGGAGAAATAATTGAAGTGGCCTCTCATCACACGGGTTCTTCCTTCTTGATGGGCGATCTTAATGCAGAACCTGATAGTGAAGAGTACCAGTTTTTGGTTGATCAAACGGATTTTGTAGATGCTTTCGCAGATGCCGGCCATGCAAACACCTTTCCGGTAATCGATCCTATCAAGAGAATCGATTACATCTTTGCAACACCCGAAATTGAATTAACCAACCAGCGGGTATTACAAACAGAGGCATCCGACCATTTACCGGTAGCAGTCGAGGCTGTTATTCCTAGAAAGTAAATGGGGGAGGATGGATATTCAAAAAATCCATTGCCAAAAACCGCAAGCTCACAGGATAAAAAGCGTAACAATGTTTCATTGAGAGATGGCAAACATTCCGCTTCGGCAAGATATTGTGAATTCCGGGAGTGCAGCTTCAAAAGGCGCAGTATCTTGCCATAACAATGTAAGTCACTCAACCAACCACGGCATAAGGAAATCTATCTAGGTGCCAATCCTAAAATCAACCAACCGAACAGATTCGAGTGCTCGTCATCTCGAATATCGTTCGGTTTTATTTTGGTCACGAACCTTGATCTGAGTCTCTGTCAAATTTTTACCTGCTCACATAATTAAAGGGAGTTTCTCGTGCTATAATCAAGTAAGACTACCTCTTTCATCGCATACTTATAAAGGATTGGTGATGCAGTGATTAATAAATTCATGAATCTTCCCTTGCAAAAAAAACTAATGACCTTCTTTATAACTGCAGCAGTCATTCCTCTAGTATTAGTTGGTATATTCACTTATCAGAAATCAAAAGAAATCGTAAAAGAACAGGTCAGTGCCCAGGTGATGGAGGGCCTTATCCAAATCAACAAAAACTTATCCTTCTTCCAGCAGGATATTGAACAATTGAGCAGTTTTATCTATAGCAATGAGCTTGTTCAAGAAACACTTCACCATTCCTCCAATCGTTCGGATATTCAAAAATACAATGATTTTCAAAAGATGGACGAACTTTTTCAGACCCTGACTGAGTCAAAGAGTTGGGATGTGAATATCTATGTAATCGGATTGAATGGAGACAGATATTTTACGGGGGATTATCTCCCTCATCAATATGATCAATTCATGGAAAACTGGGGTATTTTTCGTAAAGCAAAAGATGAAAACGGATCCATGACTTGGGAAACTCGTTACACGATCCGCCAAGTTGATAACAGAGATGTGGTACTCAGTGCCGGACGGGTTATCAAAGACAGGCAAACAGACCAACCACTCGGTTATTTGATTATCGACATCCCCGAAACGACCATTGCGAAGATTTACCAGAGTGAAGAGAATCAATATGCGACGCAAAAGTATCTTTTGGATGCGAAAGGATACGTGATTTCCAGTTATCCGAATAAAACGACCGTTGGTTTAAAATTGGACCATCCTTCTCTCGACACCATTACTTCCAACCAGCGCGGCTATTTGAATACAACACTGGATAAGGCACCTTCTATAGCAGTCTATGATACAGGAGAAGCATCCGAATATAAGATAGTCAGTTTTATTCCGGAACAGGAAGTCGTAGGGGGTAGTCGCTTAATCGGATATATAGCACTTACAATCGGTCTCATTGGTTTAATCATAGCTGCATGGGTTTCTTTCTTCCTTTCGAAAGCCCTTACGAAACCGATCGATGGATTAATCGGTTCAATGAGAGAAGTAAGAAAAGGAAACATGCAGGCCCGATTTCAATACCCTTATAAGGATGAATTCAACGATTTGGGATTGAGTTTCAACCATATGGTGAAACGAGTGGACGGACTGATCAAAGAAAGCGTCGAGCGGAAAACATTGCTGAAGGATGCGGAACTTAAATCGCTTAGAGCGCAATTGAATCCTCATTTTCTCTTCAATACCTTAGAAACGATCAGTTTCGTCTCTAAGATGAATGGGATAAAAATAATCAGCCAGATGGCATATTCGCTTGGGGAAATGTTGAGATCTTCCATCAATAAAGAAAAAGAATTTGTTCCCCTCGAAGAGGAAATAAACCTGTTAAATCACTATTTATTTATCCAGAAGATTCGATTTGAAGATAAAATTCATGTCGTGCTGGACGTTTCTGTCAATATGAAGCATTTGCTGGTTCCGGTACTGATGATCCAGCCTCTGGTTGAAAATGCGATAAGTCATGGTCTGGAAATGAAGGAGGGCAAAGGGCGTCCTCGCTATATTGATAGATAGAAAAGGGGACTTTTTGGAAATAAAGGTAAGCGACGATGGAATAGGAATGGAAAAAGAAATGGTAGAAAAAATCCAGACGGCTACTTATTCATCACGAGAGACAAAATCGACAGGCATCGGATTGCGAAATGTCATGGACAGATTGCGGCTTTATTTCAACCAACGATTCCACTTTGCTATTTCCAGTGAACTTGGAAAGGGCACTACTGTGACCATAAAACTTCCACTAATAGAAGGGGAGGATTTGCTTGTTAAGAGTGGTGATAGCTGATGACGAAAGAATCATCCGGGAAGGAATGAAAATGGCGTTGGATTGGGAGAAATTAGGCATCCAAATTGTTGGAAAGGCGGAAAGCGGTAAGGAAGCTTTGTCCTTGGTGAAGAAATGGAATCCGCACATTTTGATAACGGATATACGAATGCCAGGCTTATCCGGTCTGGATTTGATCAGGGCCGTGAAGGAAGAAAAGCAAACGATCAAGACGGTTATTGTTTCGGGATACAGTGAATTTGCTTATGCCCAGGAGGCAATCCGTCTGGGTGCTGATGACTTTATTTTAAAACCACTTAATGACTTGGATTTGGAAAAAATCATCAAACGATTAGTATCGGAAATACAAGCAGATCAGCAGGATTCACGCGAGAAAGCGAAATTGGAAGTGCTCCATTATATGAAAGGACTCAACAAGGACTTGCCTGCATTTCTGGAAGATCAAACTGATTTTTTCGTTATCCAGTGGGAAGGCGCTTGTTCTGAAGAAACTTGGTTACCGATGTTCTCGAATTCGTATCTTCATCTAGCTTCTACAGATAACCAGGGGACTACATTGCTGTATGATGTGAATAAGAATGAGAAACTTCCAGCCCTCTTGAATGAATTTTTCCTCAGTAAAGAATGTATTGGGGGCTGTAGTGAACACAGCCATTCTCCAAAAGGAATTCCGTCTCTTTTCAAGCAGGCGAAAATGGCACTTGAGCGAAACAAAGCAATGCATAGACAAGGATGTCTGGATTTCGGGTCACTATCCATTTATCTAGATTTACAGAAAACCATCGAGTATCTGAAAGAGAATTTTTACTTGCCATTATCCTTGCATGAACTGGCAAATGAATTACATATATCGGACAGTTATTTCAGTCGAATTTTCAAAGAGCAAACCGGTAAGAATTTTGTTGAGTACATGACTGAGCTACGGTTGGAAAAAGCGAAAGAATTGTTGTCCAGAACCAGTTTGAAGACAAATGAGGTATCAAGTAGTGTTGGTTATCAGGATGCCAGGTATTTCAGTCAGATATTCAAAAAGCATACAGGATTCCTGCCTTCTGTATATCGCAAAAAGTATGTGGCTCAACAGGAAAATAATTAAACATTTTCGCAAATCCACCTCATTGTTCTGAAAATTCGCTCCTTTATACTGGAAGAGACAGGAGCAATGAAACATTAAAAAGGGGGCAGAACATGAGAAAGACTGTGGCAGTATGGCTGAGTATTTTGGCTTTGGTAGTATTGGCGGCTTGTGGAGATAGTGCCAGCGGATCAGGTGAAGGCGGAGATGGAAAAGGGAGTTCGGATAAACTGACTGTTTATTCTCCCCATCAAACCGAAATCATCAACCCGATTATCAAGGAATTCCAGGACAGAACAGATATCGAGGTCGAGTTGGTTACAGGGGGGACAGGAGAACTGTTGAACCGGATCGAAGCAGAGGCTGGAAACCCATTGGGTGATGTTATGTGGGGAGGCGGCGCTGAGTCCCTTCAAGCATATAGCGATCAATTCGAAACCTACGAAGTAGCTGAAAGTGATCAAATACCTGATATGTACAAGAGTCCTGATTCCAGCTGGGTAGGTTTTTCGGCTCTGCCCATGGTCATCATGTATAACAAGGATTTAGTGGAAGAAGCAGATGCACCTAAAACATGGCAGGACTTGCTTGACCAAAAGTGGAAAGGGAAAATAGCTTATGCTGATCCGGCAAAGTCTGGTTCCTCTTATACTCAGTTAGTCACCATGCTGGAGGCAAATAAAGATGATGGAAATGACGGATGGGACTTTGTAGCTGACTTTGTTGAAAACTTGGATGGAAAAATATTAAGTGGCTCAAGCATGGTATATAAAGGGGTAGCAGACGGGGAGTTCCCGATTGGCGTCACGTTAGAAGAAGCAGCTTACCGATACGTATCGGGAGGGGCAAACGTCGATGTTGCTTATCCGGAAGAAGGTACCTCAGCAGTCCCGGATGGAGCAGCATTGATCAAGGATGCCAAAAATAAGGATAACGCTCAAGAATTTCTTGATTTCTTGACAAGTAAGGACGTGCAGGAATTAACAGTGTCGGAATTCAACCGCCGTTCTGTTAGAGAGGATGTTGAACCTCCTGAAGGATTGACTACAACCGATGAAATCCCTTTTGTCGATTACGACTTTGATTGGGCTTCGGAAAATCAGGAAGCCGTAATGGGTAAATTTCAAGATCTAATTATCGGGAAGTAACATAACCGCAATAAAGAATCGTATAAAAACGGTTCTTTATTGCTTAAAGGGGGAGAAAATAACAATGACGGAAGTAAGAATCAAAGATGTAACCAAGTACTTTGATGACGTTAAAGGCGTGGATGCGGCAAACATTTCGATAAAAGATGGAGAATTCTTTACCCTTTTAGGTCCCAGTGGATGTGGAAAAACCACGTTGCTTCGCACGCTTGTCGGGTTTCACAGGCAAGAGGAAGGGGATATTTTTTTCGATGAGCAATGCATTAATGACGTTCCCACTTATCAAAGGAATATCGGGATGGTCTTTCAGAGCTACTCGATTTTCCCGCATATGAGTGTGTTTGAAAATGTAGCATACGGCTTGAGGGCGCGAAAGGTACCTAAATCCGAAATAAAGTCAAGGGTGATGGAAGCGCTGGAAATGGTGGAATTAGCTGAATTGAAGGATAGGCAGCCTGCAAAAATGAGTGGAGGTCAGCAACAGCGTATAGCGCTGGCCCGGGCAATAGTGATTCATCCTGGATTGTTGTTGATGGATGAGCCTTTGTCCAATCTTGATGCCAAGTTGCGTTTAAAGATGAGGGCGGATATTCGCAGTTTACAAAAGGAATTAGGCATCACCACACTTTATGTGACCCATGATCAAGAGGAAGCACTGGCTGTCTCTGATAGAATAGCAGTTTTGAACAAAGGGAAAATCCAACAGATTGGCAGGCCCCATGAAATTTACCTGACACCGAAAAACAAATTTGTCGCCAATTTTATCGGCTCGACCAACTTTTTGGATGCTAAAGTAAAAAAAGTCGACACAGGAGAAATGGGGGTCGAAGTTGAAGGCCAAGTGTACCATGCTTCCATCAACCGCACCGCTGTCGGAGAGGTCATTTATTCAGTCAGGCCGGAACAAGTAAAGATTAATAGGGAAAATCATTACCAAGGCCCGTTTGTCGACGGAATAATCACTTCTGCATCCTTTCTCGGCGAAAAGGCTGAATACATGGTCGAGTTGACCAGGACAAAAACCAAAATCCAAGTCCACGAACACGCAGTGCATTATAACCTTTTGATGAAAGAGGGAGATGCTGTTCAATTATATTTGAATCCGGAAGAAGCGGTGATTTTCAGTGAAGACGGAGAGGAGGCACTAAATATTCATGACAACGATCGCGCCTACCTTGAAACGGTCTAAACTATTTCGCTGGGATTTTTGGAACTTTGTCACCGTTATTGCCTTTGCTGTCGTTCTACTGCTGTTGTTGTATCCTTTATTCAGTATTTTTCTCAACAGTTTTTTCTATGAAGGGCAGTTTTCCATCGAAAGCTATCAGGATTTTTTCACGTTGGAATATTACTACAGCTCGCTTATAAACAGCTTGATTGTTTGCAGCATGGCTACGGTGTTTGCCACTTGTCTTGGTGTTCCCGTTGCTTATATTATGACAAGGTTTGAATTGCCGTTTAAGAGTGTCATCCATATCCTGATTATCCTCACATTGCTGTCCCCGCCTTTCATCGGGGCGTATTCGTGGATATTGATGCTCGGTAATAACGGTTTTATCACCAATCTATTGAATGGCTGGGGATTGAATGTTCCGTCCATCTATGGATTGCACGGGATGATTTGGGTGTTTACCATCCAGTTTTATCCTCATATTTACTTGTATGTTTCCGGTGCACTAAAAACCATGGATAGTTCTCTCGAGGAAGCCTCATCCAGTTTGGGGAGTACAAAATGGAGAAAGTTGCGGACAATCACCCTTCCGTTGATTTTTCCTACTTTGTCAACGGGTGCTCTAATGGTCTTCATGGCCTCCTTCGCAGATTTCGGAACTCCCATGTTGCTGGGTCAAGGAACAAAATTGCTTCCCATCCTTGCGTATGAACAGTTTATCAATGAAATGGGTTCAAACCCAGCAATGGCTAGTACGTTAAGTATGATTTTGTTGGCCGTAAGTACCACTATTTTATTTCTGC
Source organism: Sediminibacillus terrae (assembly GCF_009602435.1). Taxonomy (GTDB): domain Bacteria; phylum Bacillota; class Bacilli; order Bacillales; family Amphibacillaceae; genus Sediminibacillus; species Sediminibacillus terrae. The sequence continues at coordinate 17,300 of NZ_VZDQ01000024.1, read as the reverse complement.
AGCGGTATTTGGTCACGAGAAAATCCTATTCAATGAGTTCCATGACAGAGCCGAAACTAATAAAATTAAAACCGGTCCAAAAGTTCTTTGCCATGCTTTTTATCGGATTGGTTATCTGTGTGTCCATGATTCCTCAGGCGACCGTGATAACAACTTCTTTTCTCAAAACAAATGGGCCAGTTTTCACAAGCGAATTCAGCTTGGACAGTTATCGAGAAGTCATTTATCGTGTACCCCATGCTATTCTTAATACCTTCACTTATTCATCGGTTGCAATCGTTTTAATGGTATTGGCCGGTTTGCTGCTATCGTATATTGTGGTAAGAAGGAACTCAAAGGTAAGCTCATTACTCGATGCGTTCATTATGATTCCTTATGTCATCCCGGGCACCGTATTGGGGATTAGTTTTATCATTGCATTTAACAAGCCGCCGATTGAAATAACGGGAACGTGGATTATCCTTGTGGCAGCATATTTCATTCGTAAACTACCATACACGATGAGGTCGAGCACCGCCATCTTGTATCAGATAGATCTAAGTGTGGAAGAAGCATCCATAAGTTTGGGTGTCCCGCCAATGAAAACTTTTTTTAAGACAACCGCCGTTTTGATGATCCCAGGTGTATTCTCCGGAGCTATCCTCAGTTGGGTCACAACAATAAATGAATTAAGCTCGACCATCGTTTTGTATGCAGGATCTACTGCGACTATCACGGTAGCAATCTATTCACAAGTCTTCACAGCTAATTTTGGCACGGCTGCCGCTTTGGCTTCCATCTTATCGTTGAGTACTATCATATCCTTGGTTGTTGTTTCGATCATATCAGGGAAAAAAGGCATCCCTATGTAGGGTGAAGGAGGCGAACCATTTTGAAAAATGCTTTACTGTTAATCAGTATTGTGGTCGTTATTTTTCTTGGGTTCGCCCTTTATCGTCTTAAGCCAAGCGATCTTTTGATAAGCGAGTCTAATCCGGAACAAGAGATGTTCGTATGGGTGTACACAGAAGCGTTGGCCGAAGCAGCGAAAAATTATGAAAACACCCAGCAAGACCTCGGAGTAAATGTACGCCGTTTTACCAATGGAGATGATCTCATAGAAGAATTAAAAATAGCCGTCTCTAATGGAGGAGAACCCGACATAGCTGAAATACCTTCTTTCTATGGCATTCATTCCCTTATTGAGGCGGAAGCAGTAGTGCCGATTGATGAATTTATAACCAATTCTTTTCGAAGCGATCTTGCCAAAGTTATCACGGAACGGTATAAGCATCAAGGAAAGCTATATGCACTGCCGATCGGATATGAAGTACCGTTGGTGTACATGAACGAAAGTAGGGTGAAGAAAAGAAAGAGGGATGCTTCTTATGCATCTTTTAAGGCGATTGTGCAGGAAGCAGAGACAGCGAAGACATCAGAGGAAGCTGCGTGGAAGCTTCATACCGACTTAATGTTCCCCTGGTACATGATCAATACGATGAAAGAAAAACAGCCACATACCATAAAACCAGACGATTTCCTCAAGACCGATTGGGGTGCTGCACGTCTGAATGATCAACTCATGCCATCTTTTGCTTATCAGCTAGCTCTTACAGATTTTGTGAATGGTAAGGGAGCGATTCTGCTAAGCAGTTCAAGGAATCTGTTATTGGTAGATCGGTTGATTGGCAATACCTTTGACTGGGAAGTGTTCGAGTTTCCGCCAATTTCAGATGAAATGTTGGTGAATGGTAGTGGGCTGGCAGTGATGGATAACCAGGGGAAAGGAATGGTGTCGGCTTTTCTTGCTTTTCTACAGGAAAAGGATGCGTTAGCAGCCATCGGTTTGGAGGAAACACTGATTCCCGCAGATCGATCGCTAGCGGGTTCTACTGCTTTTTTAAACCAATACAGGCGGTTTCCACATTTCCAAGATGGTGTTGAACATAGCCTGGAATGGAACGGAGTAACCGCAAATAGGGAGGATTTAATATTTTGGGATCAGTTAAAACGACTGAATCAAAAGATGAACGAAATGGAAAGAAGCCGGTAATGAGATTGATCGAGCAATTTACCGAAGGCAAACATGGAAATCCGGAACTTTGCGAGGATTTATATGTACTGACAGAAAATTTCGCAGCCGTTGTAGACGGCGCCACAAATGTAAGCGGAAAGCTATTTCATCATAAAACACCGGGTAGAATAGCAGCTGAAACGATAAAAACCAGTATAGAAGAACTGGAGCCTGACGCCGATGTCAAACAAATGATTAAGACGATTAATGCTAACATGCAAAAAGTTCATGAAGCATACGACTTAACTGAAGAAATTGAAAGGTATCGGTGGAAAGCTCCCTCTGCCAGCTTGGTCGTGTACAGCAGACACCGTCAGGAAATTTGGCAAATCGGCGATTGTCAGTTCATGATGGATGGAGTGCTGCACCAAAATGAAAAAGATATCGATCATATAACAGCCAACGCCAGGTCCATGTACTTAGAAGCAGAATTAAAAAAAGGGAAAACTATCAACGATTTAAAAGAAAGAGATACAGGTTGGGAATATATCCAGCCATTGATCCAACAACAATACTACCTGCAAAACGATTTAACCAATCAATATGGGTTTGAAGTGGTCAATGGGTTTTTAGTAGATGCTAGTGACATCAAGGTAATAAAGGTTCCGGAAGAAACCAAACACTTGGTATTTGCATCAGACGGTTACCCTTACTTGAAAGATACACTGGTGGAATCCGAAGCTATGCTGAAGGAAGTATTGGAAGAAGATCCTCTTTGTTTCAGGAAATTCAAATCAGCCAAAGGGTTAATGAATGGAAACCGTTCCTATGATGATCGGCTGTATATGAAAATAATACTAGAATGAAAAAGAACCCCCAATCAACCTGTGATTGGGGATTTCTTTTCAATAAAACCGCTTAAAGCCATCAAAGTGCTTTTTCCAATAAGAGTTATCCAAACTAGTCACTTTCACACCGCTTGATTCAGCTGAAATAAAACTGTTATTCCCAACATAAATACCGATGTGAGAAATGCCTGCCCGATATGTACCCTCAAAGAACACCAAGTCACCAAGCTGCGGGTTGTTAACATAGTAGGAACGGTTATAGTATCCATCGGTAGAGTACCGGGCGATGTTTTTACCCGCTTTATTATAGAGGTAATAGATAAATCCGCTGCAATCAAAACCGCTTGGTGATGATCCTCCCCAAACATAGCCGGTTCCTATGAAACTTTTGGCTTCATCGATCAATTTGGTGACGTTGTAATCAACAGTGTTGGACTCAACCTTCGTATCGGGCGCTTCCTTTTTTGTTGTTCCGTTGCTACCGCTATTTTTGGAGGATTTGCTGCCGCTTACCTTCAACTTTTGGCCAACATAGATAAGGTCAGAGGACAAGCCATTCCATTTCTTTAAATCATCGACGGATACTTGATATTTACTAGCAATTTTTCCGAGGTAATCACCAGAAACCACTTTGTATGTAGAAACACTAGAAGAACTGGAGGATTCCTGTTCTTTTTCCGAATTCTTGGATTCTTTGTTGTTGCTAGTCTTTGATTCCGACTTAGAATTGGAAGAAGGATTTGAAACAACAAAAACATCGCCAGGATAAATCAAAGTAGTAGACAGGTTATTCCATTCCATCAGTTTAGACAACGAAATGTTATGTTGAGCGGCAATCTTGCTGAGTGAATCCCCTGCATTTACAGTGTATGTAGATGTGGACTTGCTGCTTTCTTTACTTTCCTTGGTAGTTGTCGATTTTTTATCCTTGCTTTGGGTAGAACTGCCGTCAATTTTTAGCACCTGATTGGGAAAAATAATATTATTATTCAATTTGTTCAGCGATTTTAGCGAGGAGACAGATGTGTTGTACTTTTGCGCGACCGACCAAAGCGAGTCGCCTTTTTGAACCTTGTGGGTTGCCGCTTCGACTGTCATTCCGTAAGAAGAAGCAATTACTGCAGTGGCAGTTATTGATAATAACGTCTTTTTCATTCCAACTTTCCCCCTTATTCCCCGTTCTTTTACAAGATTTTCTATTAAATAAGTATATCATAGGTGACGAAAGATTCTGTTGTTTGTAATATAATTGTAATATTGTAAACGAGAAATAGTGACAGAGAGCTTAGATTTACATAAAAAGTAAAAGGAAAACCTATTAAATTCACCGGATATCTGTTATAATCTAGCAAGATTGACGTTTTTCATCGAACATTGTCAAAAAGAATTCGAAGTTTTTATATAGTGGGGAAAGTTATGTCGAAAAAAATTCTAATTATATCGCAACATTTTTATCCTGAAATTGGAAGTGCGGGGAACAGGATGAAGAATATTTACTCGATGTTGCAAAACAGTGACCTGACTGTAAACATTCTGACAACAGATCCAACATATCCCGTCAGGAATCTGTATTCTGATAAATCGTTCTGGGATGATGAAGAATTAAACGTAGATACGGGAAACATCTACAGAGTGAGTGTGAGAAACAAAAAATATTCTCGGAGCATCTTGAACAGATTGTTTTATTATATTGAAATCACGTTAAAGATGATTTGGTTTATTTTCCGCTCACAGAAAAATTATGACATGGTTTTTGCAACCTCTCCCCCTATTTTTATAGGTATAGTAGGCCTGATAGCGAAGAAGCGTTTTAGGTCAAAATTCATTTTGGATATACGTGATTTATGGCCGGAATCATTAAAGGGAGTAAATGTATTCAACTTTCCCCCTATAATTTATCTTTTTAAACAAATTGAGGGGAAGTTATATAAATCATCCGATAAAATTCTCATTAATAGTAAAGGGTTTTATAATTATATTGAATCTATTTCCCCTGACTTTAACCGGAAAATGGTATATATCCCCAACTCTGCGAAATCAGAAGAAGTATATCCGGTGAGCTTATCATCGGGAAGGGACTTTAAAGTGATTTATGCGGGGAATATTGGACTAGCCCAGAATGATAAACTGTTGATTGATCTTGCTAAGGAACTTAATAAGAAACATATCAAAATGACGATAATAGGATATGGTCTTAAACGAAAAGGATTGTTAGAGGACATTAAAAAAGAAGGGCTGACGAATGTCGATGTTGTTCCACCCCTTACAAGGAATGAATGTTTCAAATTGATATCCCAACATCAAGTGGGAATTGTTACCCTAGTTAATAGTGATGTGTTTAAAACGGTACTGCCTGGTAAAATCGTTGATTATATGACTTGCGGAGTTCCAATTGTAGCTTCGGTATCTGGTTTTTCAAAGGAAATTATCAACAGAGAGAAAGTTGGCTATGTATCAGAGACTAATGTTACAGGAATGATTGATTTTATAGATTATTTATATAGAAACCCTGAGAAAAGATACGAACAGGGTATGAATGGTCAAAGATATGTAAGAGAGCATTTCCTTTGGGAAGATAATATTAATATATTGATAGAAACGATTAACCAAGTATTCAATGAAAAATCACTAAGTAAGGTTGGGCGTTATGAATAAAAAAGTTTGTATGTTTGTGTGGAATCATTTTACCAACGATGCCAGAGTTCTAAGAGAATGCACCGCTTTGTCTGAAAACGGGTATAAAGTAGACTTGATTTGCATTCATGATCCGAAAGATAAGGGGTTGCCTACTTATGAGAAGCGGAATGATGACTTCTCTGTTTATCGAGTGAGAAGGTACCCGATACTGTTAGAATTGATGCAAAAGGTTTATCGGAAGTGCTTTCAAAATAAACTGTTCTGTTTAGTGTTATTTTTTATATGGCTATTTTTTATGTATTTGATTCCTATCATTACCGGAATTATCACAATGGTAGGACTCTTATTGTTGAAAACTAAACTAAAAGTATTGTGGGTAAGAGGTGGCATATTGTTTAGAATGATAGCAAAAGGATATGGAAAGGATTATTCCATCTATCATTCAAACGATTTAAACACATTACCTCAAGGATATATTTGTGCAAAACTTCGTATTAAGAAAAAAAGGCTTATTTATGATTCTCATGAAGTACAAACAAGTAGAACTGGTTACGACAAGAAGTACTTTGGAACTCTTGAGAAATTCTATATAAAAAGAATTGACGATATGATCGTTGAGAATCATACAAGGGCAAAATACAATCAGGATTTATATGGGTTTTATCCAAATGTAGTACACAATTACCCTTTTGCACAGAAAGATAAACATATAAAGAGAGCACCATTGCATTCTTTATTGCAACTGCCTCCAGATGGAAAGATACTTTTATATCAGGGTGGCATTCAGGCCGGAAGAGGACTTGAAAAATTAATTCAAGCGGTTCCTCATTTTATTGAAGGAACGCTTGTACTTATAGGTGACGGCAGGATAAAACCTTCATTAGAGATATTGGTTGAAGAAATGGGCTTGCAAGAGAAAGTGAAGTTTTTGCCTAAAGTCCCTCTGACAGATTTGCCCAGCTACACGAAAACCGCTTATATTGGTTTTCAAGTTCTTAATAATACCAACTTCAATCATTACTCTGCTTCCTCCAATAAATTATTTGAGTACATGATGGCAGGGGTGCCGGTTGTGGCTTGTAGCTTTCCCGAAATAAAAAAAGTAGTCGAAGGGGAAAATGTGGGTATTTGTGTGGACTCTCATGATTATTTATCAATCGCAGCCGGTGTAAATGAATTATTGGAGAACGAGACGCTGCACAAAGAAATGGCGGAGAACACGAAGACTGCAAAAGGTAAATATAATTGGGAACTTGAAAAAATAAAATTCTTAGAAATCTATAATCAATTCGGATGACTTTTGGTAATTGAACATAGGGGCGGGGGAGAATAATGAAAAAACCGTTAGATAGAATTTCAGAAGCATATTTTAATAAAATGGGTTCTGGCTTTGGAGAAAAGGTAAGAAAGAGAGTCCATTGGATATGTGAAAATGCTTTTGGGGAGTCCATTTTAGATGTAGGTTGTTCGCAGGGGATCACATCTATATTGTTAGCAAGAGAAGGAAAAAAGGTATTAGGAATCGATTTATTGAAAGAATCTATAGAACATGCAGAAGATTTACTAAGTGATGAAGCTCAAACCACAATAGAGAATGTAGATTTTAAAATAGCAAATTTTATGAATTATGATTTTGGAGAAAAAAAGTATGACACTATTATATTTGGGGAAATTTTAGAGCACATTGCTGACCCACATAGATTTATTAACAGGGCTTCTACATTACTAAGAGAAGACGGCCGAATTATAGTTACTGTACCCTTTGGTATTAACGATTATTTTGATCATAAAAAAACCTATTATCTTGAGGGTCTGCTACGTTTGCAAAATGATAAATTAGAACTTGATGATGTAGTCTTTTTAGGAAATTGGGTAGGAACAATACTAACTGTGAAAAACAATCAAGAAAAGGGAAATAAATTTAATCTTGAGTTACTGAAAGAATTTGAGACCAAGATATATGACAGAGAAAGAGACTTTTTAAACCAAATAGCAATATTAAAAAGTGAAGTGGATAAGGAAAACAAACTAGAAAAAGAATTATATGAACTGACTCAGGAATTAAGAGAAAAGAACGAATTAATTAAAGAAAAAGTAGCAACAATAGAAGAGTTGGAAGAAAAAAACAAAATCCTGAAAAAAGAACTTTACGGAACAAAAAATGCAAATTATGAGGAAAGAAAAAATGTTTTAAAACAAGTAGATAATTTGAAAGCGGAAATCGCTTCTCTTCAAGAAAAATTGCGTAAATACAGCCTTCTATATGAAAAACAAAAAAAAGTGATGGATGAAAACAAATCACTCAATGAACTAGAAATCGCACTAAAGAAAGAGAATGAGTTATTAAAAAATGAAATCGAAAAGCAGTTAGATTTAAGAGAAAGAGAAATAAAAGAATTAGAGAATGTACAGAATAAACATCAATTATTAGAAAAAAAGTATTTTGCTCTTTATAATTCTTTGTTAGGTAAATTCACAATAAAATACTGGAAGTTAAGAAAAAAGTTGAAAGATACTTTTCCTAAAAGAAAAGGAGCAAGAAAAGTATGACGATTAATATCAAACAGAGGCTAAAATCCATACAAGAAAAGAGGGCTTGGCTTAATAAAAGAAACTCCGGATCAATTTTCGAAGAATTAATCCATGGATCTCAATGGTTTAAAAAGACAAATGATAACATTATGTATAATGAGAATAGTAATTTTATCGAAGTAAACATTCCTGAAAATAATCAATGTTATCTAACGTACTTAGAGAAGAACAATGGATTTGACCATATCCCTAACTATTCTATCCCATTCGAAAAAGGGCAAAATGAAAACATTCTTAAATTCGAAGGTAAAAAACTTGGTGCCCTAGAAGTGGATTTTTTTGTATTTTCCTATAATAATAGTGGGAAAGTTGAAACACTAAAAGCTGATTTAAATACTAATAGAAAGATTACTTTATCTGAAGAAATAGAAAAAATAAGGATTGCAATACGATTTAAAGGAAAAGGAAAGCTTAAACTTGAGCGATTGCAACTCAACAATAATATACTTTGGGAAGAAAAAAACGAGGAAAAAAACAGTACATATCATTACCTGAGTTTTTGTGATTGGTATGTTCCTGAAAACACTTATCTTTCTTACAGTAGTGAAAACAACACTTTTAAAGCTGATTTTGTAGATCAAGGGTACACATATTTAGTTCACAGTGAACCTAACGCAAAGTTTGAAAATCTTCAAGGAAATGGTATCCCAATCAATGACACTAATTCCTTATCTGTGTTTTTTAATGGGCAAAAGACAACAAATGTAGATGTTAAATTAGTGATTATTCTTTATTGTGATGGAATAAAAAACAATAGTAGTGAAATAAAGCTAAATGAGAAGAGCAATATAAGTTTGGACGACGAATATGATTATTTCAGGTTAGCAATTCGTGTTTCGGGAAAAGGAACCTTTAGTGTTGAGGAAATAATAATAAATAATGAGTTTTACTGGTGGGGAAAAGAGTTGCCGCCAATTAAGAAGCATCTAGAGATAAAACATCAAAAAAGTTACAGGTTGAACAGCGAAACATTAATTGGTTGGAAAAGAAAAGATGATAAAATAAATTACTCTCAAAAGTATGATATTTTTGAAACAAAATTGAAAGGGAACCAATTTAGACATTTAACATGCGTTGATCAAAGTGAGGTTCAGTTTATTACCCCATTAGACGGTAAAAGTTACACTATAATGCCATCGGGAGAAACGTATAACAAAACAAATATCTCGCTTTTAATAATTGGATATACTGAGGGCGGGCAAAACATATTAGATGAAGTTCCTTTAAATGAAAGTCTCAATATAATCTTTGATAAAGATGTCTTATCGGTTGGGTTCATGATTAGAATCACAGGTGAAGGTTATTTCAAAAACCTGGAAATTAATATTGATGAAAAACCGATTGAAATCACAAATAGTATGGAGTTGGACTTGTCTAGCGTTTTATGGCATTCGACTAACCAAAAAAATATAAAGCTTGATACTAAAAAAGATAACTTAACAGGAAACATAAATATTCCAGTAGGTAAACACTTATATATATCCTATAAAGAAAACAATACAAGTTTTGGAAAGATGCCTACAACTAAATTAATGGATATTCAAAAAGGATATGAATATGAGTTTTCTGTTAAATCCCAAGTTGATGATGGGGTTAATCTGTTGCCCATGTTTATAGGATATTCAAACAATACAAAGATTCAGGTTTTACAATTGAAGCCTAATTCTTCTATGAAAATAAAACCATCTCCTGAAGTAACCCAATTTAGAATTGCTTTAAGGGTTGCAGGAGAAGGTGCTTTTGAAATATCCAAATTTGAAATTAAAGAGATAGAGTCCTTTAAGAGTGAACGGTCTTTAAACTTTATTGATAAATTTGAAGTGAATAAATTAAACCTTTTACCGGACAAACCACTAAAAAAGTTAAAAATGGCCGTAATTTTTGATGAGTTTACTTATGAAAGCTATAAATACGAGTGTAATCTTATTCAGTTTACCCCAGAAAATTGGTTGGAAGTTTTAACTAGTGAAGAACCAGACTTATTAATGGTGGAATCGGCGTGGAATGGGAATGATGGAACGTGGAATAAAAGGGTTGGTGATTATGGAGAAGAAAATTCTAAGCCCCTAGCTATGCTGATTGATTGGTGTAGACAGCATAATATACCAACTGTATTTTGGAATAAAGAAGATCCGGTCCATTTTAATAGATTTATTGAAACAGCAAAAAAATTTGATTATATTTATACCACAGATGAGAATATGATTGAAAGCTATCAAAAAAGTGTAGGTCATAGTAACGTTTATGCCTTGCCCTTTGCTGCTCAACCTTTAATCCATAATCCGATGAAAATTGTTGATGAAAGGGAAAAGAAAGCATGCTTTGCAGGTTCCTATTACCGTCATCACGAAGAAAGATCAGTAGACATGGATAGGCTATTAGATTCAGCTTCGAAATTCGGATTAGATATTTATGATAGGAACTATTTGATGACTAAAAAAGGGTTAATGCCTAATCATCAGTTTCCAGAGAGATTCCAACCATTTATAAAAGGGAATCTAAAATATTATGAAATTGATAAAGCCTACAAAGGCTATCAAGTAATGATCAATGTTAATACTGTGAAAGATTCACCAACCATGTTTTCTAGACGCGTTTTTGAAGGATTGGCATGTGGGACTCCCGTAATAAGTACCTATGCTCAGGGTGTTTCAAATATTTTTGGGGATTTAGTTGAAATGGAAGAAAATCCTGAAGATTTAGATGAATCCTTTAGAAAGCTACTGGAAGAAGAAAGCTTTTATAACAAGAAATCTATAATTGGAATTAGGGAAGTACTAACAAAACATACCTACACAAATAGATTATATTCTATAGTTAAAAATGCAGGCTTGAATTTTGATTTTCAATATCCCGAAGTTAGTGTTATTGCATTTGCATCAACTAAAGAAGAATATCTACAAATTCTGCAACAATTTAATAGGCAAGCATACAAACATAAGAAATTGCTTGTTTTAGTGGACACTTTTGATGGATATTTAGAAATGTATAATAAATATAATGATGATTCTATCCAGACTTTTATAAGAAGTTACATGCATAACTATAATAATATATTGGAATGGGTTGATACTCCTTATATAGCTTACTTTTCCTTGGAGGATTATTATGGAAAAAATTATCTTCTGGATTTAATGTTAAGTACCTTGTACACCGATAGTGACTTTATTGGTAAGTTTAATTACTTTACTATGGATAAGGGGATGCTCTTGGAGAGTAATTCAGGTCTTGAGTACACTTTTGTTTCAAGTTTGTCTGCTTCTAGAACAATTATTAAAACGAATGTCTTTAGTAAAGCTTCGTTAGAAGAGTTGCTGAAGAGCTTTATAGTGAAAAGTGACTTTTCTCCTTATTTTAAATATGGTAAGCAATTTTATAGTAGCAACAAGTTAAATTACGTAGAAGGAGCTTATAAAGAAAAACTTCAACCAAATTATATAAAAGAGATTGAAGATTATATTGAGATCTGAGGGTAAAATTATGGGAAATATTAATATATTGTTTGCTGGGCATGATTTGAAATTTGCAACCAACATAATTAATTACTTTGAATTAAGGGAAGGGTTTGATGTTAAGGAGGATGTTTGGAAGGGACATACGGGGCATGATGAAGAGGAAAGTCTAAAATATTTGCATTGGGCAGATGTTATTGTATGTGAATGGGGGCTCGGCAATGCTGTGTGGTATTCCCAAAACAAGCTCTCGCACCAAAAACTGATTGTAAGAATGCATTTACAAGAAGTCGATACACCTTATCCGAAAAGGTTTAATTTAAGTAACATTGATAAAATTATAGCCATTTCTCCTTATGTATATGAAGAATTCTATAGAGTGTTTAAGTTCCCTAGACAGAAAATGACAATGATATATAATGTAATAGATACTAAAAAATTTGATAGAGTAAAGGATAAACCAAAATTCAACTTAGGATTTGTGGGAATGAGTCCTAAAAGAAAAAGATTGGATTTAGCAGTAGATATTTTAGAAAAACTTTGGAATGAAGATTCAAGATATACGCTTTATATAAAAGGAAAACGTCCTGAAGAGTATCCCTGGCTTTGGAGAAAAGAAGAAGAAAGATTATACTATACGAGTTTATATGAGAGAATTGAAAAGGCTCCATGGAAAGATTCTGTAATATTTGATGGTTTCGGAAGTGACATACCAGAATGGTTTACGAAAATAGGGTTTATTCTTTCAACTAGTGACTTTGAAAGTTTTCATTTATCACCAAGCGAGGGGATGGCTTCGGGTACTTATCCAATTATCTTAAATTGGGATGGTAGTAATACAATTTATCCAGAAAAATATTTAATGACAAGTGTAGAAGAATCCGTTGAAAGAATAAAAAATGTTAGCTATGATCAACAGACGATGCAAGAGTTAAAAAAATATGTAAATGATAACTTCAGCATTGAGAAGATTGGTTTGGAATGGGAGAAACTTATAGTTAGTTTGTGAAAAACAGGAGGAATTAAAAATTATGAAAATAAATACAATGGGCTTGGGGTATATAGGTCTTCCAACATCTATTATGTTTGCTAAACATGATGTGGAAGTTGTAGGTGTAGATGTTAAACCGGAAGTAATTGAATCATTGAATGCAGGCAATATTCATATAGAAGAACCGGGCCTTCAAGAAGCATTAGAAGAGGTTATTAAAAGAGGAACATTTAAAGCTGCATTATCGCCTGAAAGGGCCGATGCCTTTATTATTTCTGTTCCTACACCTAACAATAATGATGAACATAAATCTATGGATCCAAGTTATGTTATTAGTGCAGTGAAAAATGTAATACCAGTCCTCAGAAAAGGTAATGTGGTAATTGTTGAATCTACGATTGCTCCTCGTACAATGGATGATGTGGTAAAACCTCTTATAGAAGAAGTGGGATTTATCATTGGAGAAGATATTTTCTTAGTACATTGTCCGGAGCGTGTACTTCCAGGGCAGATTATGCATGAACTCATATATAATAATAGAATTGTGGGAGGAATAACTCCCCAGTGTACGGAAGCAGGGGCTATGGTCTATAGTACATTTGTAAAAGGAGAAATTCTTAAGACCAATGCAAAAACAGCTGAAATGTCTAAGTTAATGGAAAACACTTTTCGAGATGTAAATATAGCTTTAGCAAATGAGTTAACTAAAGTTTGTAATGAGTTAGAAATAAATGCATTAGACGTTATAGAAATGGCAAATAAACATCCAAGAGTTAATATGCATACTCCTGGTCCAGGTGTAGGAGGACATTGTTTGGCTGTAGATCCTTATTTTATTGTATCTAAAGCACCAGAAGCAGCTAAGTTAATTGGCTTATCTAGATCTATCAATACATCTATGCCTGGTTATGTAGTAGAACATATAAATGAACTTATGGAACAAGTCAGTGGTCGGAAGGTATCTATATTTGGCCTAGCTTACAAAGGGAATGTAGATGATATTCGTGAGAGCCCAGCAATGGATATTTATTCACACTTAAAAACGAATTCAAATTATGAAGTGAGTGCGTATGATCCACATGTGGAAAATGACTGGGTTGATAATGACATTGAAAAGGCCTTACAGGATTCAGATTTAGTAGTGATATTGACCGATCATAATGAGTTTAGGGATATGGACTGGTCTAAATTTAAAGGAATGAATCATGCAAGAATATTTGATACCAAGAATGTTATTTCAACTCTACCAAAGGATGTTCAATATATTAATTTTGGAAACCTTTATCAAAATACGAAACGCTCATATCTACCAGTATGAAGACGGTTCTAAATACTATTAAACAGCAGTTTTTGTATTTCCCACTAATCTTAAGAGTGGCTCTCTATGAGACAAAGAGCAAATATCAAATGCACTTTTTAGGGATACTTTGGCAATTTATAAACCCTTTACTACAAGTAGGTGTTTATTGGTTTGTGTTTGGAGTGGGAATTAGAAATGGAGTTCCTATTGAAGGAACTCCCTTCTTCATTTGGCTGCTGGTAGGGTTGATTCCTTGGTTCTTCATCAGTCCTACAATAGTGCAAGGTTCAAATAGTATTTACAGTAAAATAAATCTTGTTTCGAAGATGAAGTTTCCGGTTAGTATATTGCCATCTATTACAATAATGAGTAATATATTTGGTTTCTTAATTACTTTATTAATTCTTGCTGTTGTAATGATTGTTTATGGTATACCAGTAAATATATATATTTTACAACTTCCATATTACTTAGTCTGTTTATTCATGTTGCTATATTCTATAACGATTTTTACTTCGACCATTTCAGCGCTTATCAGGGATTTCCAATTACTGGTCCAAACTTCTATGCGGTTGTTGTTTTTTATGACTCCAATATTATGGAGTGTGAATGAATTTCCCGAACGTTACCATACTATAATTCAATTGAATCCTTTTGCATACATCGTCAATGGATTTAGGGACTCTTTATTGAATAGTACATGGTTTTATGAAGATTGGAGAACCACATTGTATTTTTGGTCACTCACAATATTGATTTTATTTTTGGGTGCACTTCTGCATGAAAATTATAAAAATAAATTTGTGGATTATTTATAGCAGGAGGTTGCTTATGGAAAACCCTATAGTAAAATTAACAAATGTTTCCAAGACTTATAATTTATATAGGAAAAAGTCTGATATTTTACTGGATATGTTTTCCTTTAATCAAAAAAAGAAAACATTTTCAGCTCTTAAAAATATCTCATTCGAAGTCTTCAAGGGAGAGACAATTGGAATCATAGGGATTAATGGCTCAGGAAAGTCAACCTTATCTAACATACTTGCTGAGATAGCTCCTCCTACTTCTGGGGAGATAACCGTTAAGGGGGACCCTTCATTAGTTGCTATCTCAGCAGGCTTAAATAATTTTGTTACGGGACGAGAAAATATAGAATTAAAATGCTTAATGCATGGGTTGAAAAAGAAAGAAATTGAGGAGATAACCCCAGCTATAATTGACTTTGCCGATTTGGGAGATTTTATTGATCAACCAATTAAGAGTTATTCCAGTGGAATGAAATCAAGATTAGGGTTTGCTATTTCCGTTCATGTACAACCCGATATCCTTGTGGTTGATGAAGCTTTATCAGTAGGAGATAATACTTTTTATCAAAAATGTACTGACAAATTTGATGAATTCAAGGCTCAAGGAAAAACTATATTTTTTATTAGTCATTCGCTACCACAAGTTCAATCAATTTCTGATAAAATTTTATGGTTGAACTTTGGAAGAGTTGAACTTTTTGGGGAAACAAAAGAGGTTGCAGAGAAATATAAAAAGTTTACTTCTTGGTTTAACAGTTTATCTAACAAAGAAAAAAAAGAGTATAGGTATGAGAAATTAAGGAATCAGATATCAAATGGAAAAGAAGAACCTGTCTTAACTAAAAGATATGCACGACATAGAAAAAAAAATCATTCGAAACATCATATAGTTCAATTATCAATATTATTATTGCTTTTTCTTTTTAGTACATTCCTTATGTTTATAGAAAATCCTCTTCAAGCATTAGATAATAGTTTTAACAATAAAGGAGACGAAAAATTAGTATCTCAAGTAGAGAAAGGAGAACCTGTACAAGAGCTTTCTCCTGAAGATATTCTAAATATGGATGGATGGATTATTGTAAATGAGTCAAGTATATATAAAAATATAGACACTAGGGAAAAAGTTGAAGATTTAGCATTCGGAACTAAGGTGAATATTTTAGAAGAAGAGACCCGACAAAATTTTTATAAAGTAGAAGTTAATGGTATTAGCGGTTACCTTAGTAAAAACGATCTTTTAATTATTGATCAAGCTGAGCAGATTACATCTGACTTGAAGATAGAAGACTTCATTGATATCTTTCCTAGGAGAATATCAAATTCCTATGAATTTTTTATTTCATTGTTAGGTAGTGATTTAGAGGAATTGAGAAAAACTACCCAAGGAATCACAAATGAGTATTTGAATGATGATGGCCAATTGATTGTAGAATATAGTTATGAAAATATAGCCTATATTACTGATAATAATAAGGTTGGTACTTTACAAATAAATGAAATAGACTTTAATAACTCGGTGATAGAAGAAATAATGAACGAAGCGTTTATCAAATCAGTTGATGGAACTCTTTATTGTTTGTCTTTAGAAAACTATTATGTGTATTTAGATTCAATACAAAAAGAAATGAAAATTAGTTTAAGGTGATATAAATTTTAAAGTGAATCTATTCTCTAAATGGCACGTAGTTAATCCAGTTAGGATATTACGTGCTTTATTAACATTGAATTCCCTTTGAGGTAAAAAAATCTATCTTTAATAATTCCTTTATAATAAAATAAGGGAGGTTATATTTTTTGTGAAAAGGAGTCTAATATAGTGAAAAGTAAAATAATCTTTTTTATATATTTGTTCTTATTTTCCATGGTTATTTTTCCCCATGCTTTTATGGCTAGTGAAAGTAATAAAGTTGAAGTTTTATATTCCGAAAAACCTTTAAACATCAATAATCAATTCGTAATTAATCCTAATACGTACTTCTTTGGAACTGTTATAGACAAAGAGAAAATTAACATACAATTCGGAGACGGTCAAATTAGTATTCCGTCTGAAGATATTAAAAAGGCAGAAATGCCAACAGATAACATATCAACTTTTCAATCACTCCCCTCAAACGCTGAGTATAAACTTGTTGAAATTAAACCGGAAGCAATTATATACCCAAAAGATGTAACAGGAGAAAAGAAGGTAACAGCACTAGAAAAAATTAGTGAGTATCCTGTATATAAAAGTGAGAACGGTAAAAACATTATTTACATAGGGAATGTGGCATTTTATTTGACCAATAATGGAAGCCGTGCTTTGGTTCAGAAGGCGGGTGAGGAGCTCTCCGTAATTGAAGAGGATACTAAGATAGCAGACGCTGGAACTGAGGAAGGACCTACCAATGAATCAGTAAACCAGGATGGCATTTATTCTAAAGGAGAACCGATAGCAGAAGAGGAAGAAAGTATCTCAGAAGAAGAGATCGATACTAATAACCTAGAAAAGATTGATCCTGTCCAGGAAGAGGAAAAGAAGCTTGAAGATCAATCGTCCATGAAGATGACCATCCAAAGCGTGAATCCGTGGGATGGCTCGGAAGCGGGTTATTTTAAAGTGACCGACACTACCACAGTCTATGACAATCGAGGGAATGGCGCTTTAAGACCGATGGGCCAATTGGAAGAAGGCCAGGTCT
>NZ_VZDQ01000022.1 GCF_009602435.1 Sediminibacillus terrae | reverse complement strand
CAAAGCGTGAATCCGTGGGATGGCTCGGAAGCGGGTTATTTTAAAGTGACCGACACTACCACAGTCTATGACAATCGAGGGAATGGCGCTTTAAGACCGATGGGCCAATTGGAAGAAGGCCAGGTCTACCCGCGGGTCAGTGATTATGGAAACTGGCATCGTATCGATTTCGGAGGCATTTATGGATATGTAAGGAAATCGGATACTATTCCGGATGACGGCAGCTCGCTACGAAATGAAAATAGTAAATATTCTAATCAATCCCGCACGTTTGAAACGTTGAAAGAAGTAACCGTGTATGACAATACCTCGGGAAGCCTCGTTCCTTTTGGTCGAATAGCTAAAGGAGAGCACTACGCCTTGGTTGGAGACTATGGGAACTGGTGGAGAGTACTGCTTTCAGATCGAATAGGTTACGTAAGAAAAGCAGAAGTAAAGGTAGAGACAAAGTCTACGGATAATTTTTTCAGGGTATATACTGCTAATATCCCAGTCTATGATAATCGAAGCGGCTCTCTCAAAAAAGTAGGAGAGCTGGAAAAGGGTCAGTCTTATCCAATTGTAAAGGATTATGGGGACAATTGGTGGC
>NZ_VZDQ01000023.1 GCF_009602435.1 Sediminibacillus terrae | reverse complement strand
TCCTTCTTTGGTGAGATGAAGTGGTCGGGAAACCAACTTTATCCTACCATGAAGTGAGGTTTTTTTATTACCACGCTGTAAGCTCTCCGGAACCCCTGGCATTGCCAGGGGTTTTCTAATTCATTAAAAAAAGACTGCCGGATTTTTATCCGACAGTCTGACCTTTCGTTAAAGGAAAGGAACTTCAAAATCTTATTTATTCAGGTTGTAGAAAGAATCCAGTCCGCCGTATACGCCAGTGCCAACCAATTCGTCTTCGATACGAAGAAGCTGGTTGTACTTCGCTACACGGTCTGTACGGGAAGGTGCTCCCGTTTTGATTTGGCCGGCATTCGTTGCAACGGCAATATCCGCAATCGTTGCATCCTCGGTTTCACCGGAACGGTGGGAGATAACCGCTGTGTAGCCTGCACGT
This sequence comes from Sediminibacillus terrae, assembly GCF_009602435.1. Taxonomy (GTDB): domain Bacteria; phylum Bacillota; class Bacilli; order Bacillales; family Amphibacillaceae; genus Sediminibacillus; species Sediminibacillus terrae. The sequence goes on along the minus strand of NZ_VZDQ01000023.1, from coordinate 494,752 downwards.
TTCGCCATTTCGATAGCCTGGAATGTTTCTGTCAGTGTACCGATTTGGTTTACTTTGATCAAGATCGAGTTGCCGACACCTTGTTCGATACCTTGCTTCAAGCGAACGGTGTTGGTTACGAACAAGTCGTCACCGACAAGCTGCACTCTGTCGCCGATACGCTCTGTAAGCATGCGGTGGCCTTCCCAGTCGTTTTCATCAAGACCGTCTTCGATAGAGATGATTGGGTACTTGTTAATCATTTCTTCGAACCAGTCGATCATTTCTTCAGAAGAACGGACAACCCCTTCTCCTTTCAGGTTGTACTTGCCGTTTTCATAGAACTCAGAAGAAGCGACGTCCATTGCAAGTTTTACTTGCTCGCCAGGCTTATAGCCAGCTGCTTCGATTGCTTCAATAATCGTTTGGAAAGCTTCCTCGTTCGACTTCAAGTTCGGAGCGAATCCGCCTTCGTCACCGACACCGGTATTGTAGCCTTTCGATTTCAATACTCCTTTAAGGGAATGGAAAATTTCCGCACCCATACGCAGTGCTTCACGGAAAGTCGGAGCACCTACAGGCATGATCATGAATTCTTGAATATCGACGTTATTGTCTGCATGCTCACCGCCGTTCAGGATGTTCATCATTGGTGTTGGCAAGGTATGAGCACTGAAACCACCCAAGTATTTGTACAAAGGCTGCCCAAGGTAATCGGCTGCCGCATGGGCTACTGCCATGGAAACACCAAGAATTGCATTGGCACCTAGTTTACCTTTGTTTTCTGTTCCATCCAATTCAATCAATAGCTGATCGATGATGATTTGACGGGTAACATCCATGCCGATCAGTTCTGGTGCAATGGTTTCGTTGACATTTTCCACTGCGCGCAGGACGCCTTTTCCTAGATAGCGTTCTTTGTCACCGTCGCGAAGTTCTACCGCTTCGTGTTCTCCAGTGGAAGCACCGCTTGGTACCAATGCAGAGCCGAATGCTCCTGATTCTGTGAATACTTCTACTTCAACTGTAGGGTTGCCGCGGGAATCCAATACCTCGCGAGCATATACGTCTGTAATGTAAGGCATGTAAATCTCTCCTTTATTTTTTGATTAATGACTGACCTGTCATTTCTTTTGGTTGTTCTACATCGAGTAAGTCCAACAATGTTGGCGATAAGTCACCTAGAATGCCGCCTTCGCGGAGTTCAATCCCTTCTCTTGTGACAATCACAGGTACAGGATTGGTTGTGTGGGCTGTCATTGGTTTTCCTTCCAATGTCACCACTTCATCCGAGTTACCATGGTCGGCGGTAATGATTGCTTCGCCGCCCAGCTCGATGATTTTGTCGACAACTTTTCCGAGGCATTCATCTACAGCTTCCAACGCATCGATGGTTGGCTGCAGCATACCGGAGTGACCGACCATGTCTGGATTGGCAAAGTTCAAGAGGATGGCGTTCTGGTTCCCCTCATCCAATTCCTTCAACAAGGCATCTGTCACTTCATACGCGCTCATTTCCGGTTTCAAATCATAGGTAGCGACTTTTGGAGAATCGATAAGAATCCGTTTTTCGCCCGGGAATTCCTGTTCTCTTCCGCCGCTCATGAAAAAGGTCACGTGCGGATATTTTTCCGTTTCCGCAATGCGCAGCTGGTTCAAGTTGTTTTGCGACAATACTTCTCCGACTGTATTATCGAGGTTAACTGGCTTGTAGGCTACGAAGCCGTCGACCGTTTCGCTGAACTGGGTAAGTCCCACGAAATAAAGGTTTTTCGGATATTTGTCGCCACGTTCGAAGTCACGGAAATCTTCATTGGCAAACGTCCGGGAAATCTGGATGGCGCGGTCAGGACGGAAGTTATAAAAGATCAAGGAGTCTTCATCTTTTATCGTCCCTTTCGGTTGTCCATTCTCATCGACGATCACCGACGGCAGGACGAATTCATCATAGATTTCATTTTCATATGAGTCATCAACGACTTCATATGGTGTTTTATATTTCGGACCTTCTCCGTAAACCATGGCGTCATAGGATTTTTTCACGCGGTCCCAGCGCTTGTCACGGTCCATGGAATAATAACGGCCGGAAATCGTAGCAAATTCCCCTACACCGTATTTTTCCATGATTTCTTCGGTTTGTCTGATATATTGCTCTGCAGATTTTTGGCCCACGTCTCTTCCATCCAGGATTCCGTGAACATACACTTGCTCAAGTCCCTTGGTGGAAGCAAGCTTCAACAGACCGAATAAGTGTTCAATATGGCTGTGTACACCGCCATCAGAAAGCAAACCGAAAACATGAAGGGCCTTGTTGTTTTCCTTGGCGTGATTGACCGCGTTAACCAAGGCTTCATTCTCGAAAAAGTCGCCTTCTTTGATCGATTTATTGACCCGTGTCAGGCTTTGATAAACAACCCTGCCGGCACCGATGTTCAGGTGTCCGACCTCGGAGTTGCCCATTTGTCCTTCTGGAAGACCGACAGCTTCTCCCGACGCATTCAACTGTGTATGCGGATATTTATTAAAATAACGGTCGAAGTTCGGCATGTTCGCCTGTTTGACAGCGTTCCCTTTCACTTCGTCCCGGATGCCGAAACCATCCAGGATAATTAACGCCGCTAGTTTATCTTGTTTCATTTGGCACCAGCCTCCGCTAATTGAACAAATGAATCAGCTTCCAGGCTTGCTCCTCCGACAAGTGCGCCATCGATATCAGACTGTGACAATAGTTCATCGACATTGGCTGGTTTTACACTGCCGCCGTATTGTAGTCTGATCGCTTCGCCCGCTTCTTCGGAAGAAAATTGTTTTACAACGTTGCGGATATGAGCGCACACTTCATTTGCCTGCTCCGAAGTGGCTGTTTTTCCTGTGCCGATAGCCCAGATTGGCTCATAAGCTATGATCGAAGCTTTAACTTGCTCTTCTGTCAAACCGGACAAAGCCTTTTTCACTTGCGCTTCAACATGACTCATTGTTTCATTATTTTCACGCTGTTCAAGCGTTTCACCGACACAAATAATCGGAGTAAGACCATGATTAAATGCCGCGTGGGTTTTCTTGTTCACAGTTTCGTCTGTTTCTGCGAAGTATTCCCGGCGTTCCGAGTGACCCAGTACCACATGTGTCACACCCAAATCTTTCAGCATGACAGGGCTGACCTCGCCAGTGAAAGCACCGTTGTCTTCATAATGCATGTTTTGTGCTGCTACTTTCAAGTCCGATCCCTTCGCTTTTTCCACTAAAACAGGAAGAAAAGGGAATGGTGCGCAAACGATTGATTCAGCCTTATCTCCGCTAGGGATTCTAGTTTTTGTTTCTTCCACGAATTGTTCGGCTTCTGACAGGACTTTGTTCATTTTCCAGTTACCAGCAATTACATTTTTACGCATAAGAATCACCTCTCCTGTTATTTATCGCTAAGTGCATCGACGCCTGGCAAAACCTTGCCTTCCATGAACTCCAGGGAAGCTCCGCCGCCAGTGGACACATGGTCCATTTGCTCAGCATATCCGAATTTTTCTACAGCAGCAGCTGAATCTCCTCCGCCGATGACCGTGTAACCTTCTGTTTCAGCCATAGCTTTGGCAACGGCCTTCGTACCATTCGCATAGATATCCAACTCAAATACTCCCATTGGTCCATTCCAAATCACAAGTTTGGAGTCTGAAACAATCTCGCTGTACTTTTCTCTTGTCTTAGGACCGATATCCAACGCTTCCCAATCAGCAGGAATATTCTCGATATCGACGATTTGCGTATTCGCATCGTTGGAGAAGTCATCCCCCACTACGACATCGACCGGCATAATGAAGTTCACGCCATTGTCTTCTGCTTTCTTCATGAATTGTTTTGCCAAATCGATTTTATCTTCTTCCAGCAAAGACTTTCCGATTTCATAGCCGCGGGCTTTGATGAAAGTATAAGCAAGTCCGCCGCCAATGATCAGATTATCGACTTTATCGAGCAAATGATCGATAACTCCGATTTTATCTTTTACCTTGGCACCACCGATAATCGCCGTGAACGGGCGCTCAGGATTAGACAATGCTTTGCCCAGCACGTTTAGTTCTTTCTCCATCAACAATCCTGCTGCAGAAGGCAAATGTTCGGCAATTCCTGCAGTCGATGCATGGGCTCTGTGGGCTGCTCCAAATGCATCGTTGACATAAACATCCGCCATGTCTGCAAATGCTTTGGAAAGTTCTGGGGCATTTTTTTCTTCACCTGGATGGAAACGGACGTTTTCGATCAACAATACATCGCCGTTTTTCATTTCGGATAATGCTTGATCGACTTCGCTTCCGTATACCTCGTCTGTTTTTGTCACCGTTTTGCCGAGTAGATCGCTCAAACGTTTCGCAACGGCATCCAAACGAAGCTCTTCTACCACTTCGCCTTTTGGTCTGCCCAAGTGGCTGGCAAGTATTACTTGTGCCCCCTGTTCAACCAGTTTTCCGATTGTCGGCAGTGCAGCTTTGATTCGTGTATCATCACTGACTTCGCCATCGCTCATCGGAACGTTGAAGTCCACTCTGCAAAAGACCTTTTTTCCTTTTACATCAAGATCGGCAATTGTCTTTTTATCCATGCTGTTTCAGCCTCCTTACCTGTAATAGCTCCACATACTATCATTCCCGTATGTAGGTTCCTGTTAACCGGGAACCTTTAAATTCATACGAAAACCACGCAAGGGAGGAGGACAAATCCCCCTCCCTGCTGGTCATTCGTTCATGTTATTCGTGTTTTTGCAGGGATTAAAGGCCTTGTTTTTTAAGGAAAACAGCCAAGTCTACACAACGTGTAGAGTATCCCATTTCGTTGTCATACCAAGTAACGACTTTCACCATGTTATCTTCAAGCACCATAGTAGACAGGCCATCTGCGATAGAAGAATGGGTGTTGCCTACGATGTCAGAAGAAACAAGCGGCAGTTCACTGTATTCCAGGATGCCTTTCAAGTCGCCTTCTGCAGCTTCGCGAAGTGCTGCATTTACATCGTCAGCTGTTACGTTTTTATCCAGTTCAACAACCAAGTCCACAATAGAACCGTCTGGAGTTGGAACACGCATAGCCATACCGTTCAATTTGCCTTCCAGTTCAGGAAGAACTTTGGCTACAGCTTTTGCTGCACCAGTAGTGGTAGGAATGATGTTTTGTGCAGCAGCACGTGCACGACGGTAGTCTTTATGCGGCAAATCAAGGATTTGCTGGTCATTTGTATAAGAGTGAACAGTTGTCATCAGGCCGCGCTTGATACCGAATTTTTCATGAAGCACTTTAGCTGCTGGAGCCAAAGAGTTTGTTGTACAAGACGCGTTAGAAATGACATGATGGCTTGCTGCATCGTACTTGTCTTCGTTAACACCCATAACCAATGTGAGGTCTTCGTTTTTAGCAGGTGCAGAGATAACCACTTTTTTCGCACCAGCGTCCAGATGTTTTTTCGCATCGTCACGGTTTGTGAAGATACCAGTAGATTCGATTACTACTTCTACGCCCAAATCTCCCCAACCAAGGTTAGCTGGATCGCGTTCAGACTTAACGATGATTTCTTTTCCTGCTACAACAAGGTTAGCACCGTTTACAGAAACCTCTTCTTCAAGGATTCCGTGTACAGAGTCATATTTCAAAAGATGTGCAAGCATGTTTGCATCTGTAAGGTCGTTTACTGCAACTACCTCTACTTCGTCATTTTTCAATGCTTGACGGAATACGTTACGACCGATACGGCCAAAACCATTAATACCTACTTTTACTGCCATTTGTTATTCCTCCTTATTTTTCCTATATATTTAAAGGGATTACTCCCTTATTAACTCTTTTGCCGCCCCTTCATCGGTGACAAGGACGTTGCTTTTTCCCTGCTGGAAGTAAGACATGATCGCCTTCGCCTTTGAAGTGCCTCCAGCAACAGCGACGACACACTGGGAACTGAATAAATCTTCCAGCTGCAGACCGACAGTCCTTACTTTGTGGATGACTTCCCCGGTTTTGTTGAAATAATAGCCGAATGCTTCACTGACCGCATTGCCGGTCTTGATCTTCTGTAAAACCTCTTCCGAAGTCTTCCTCCGCTCGGCCATCGTCATCGCATCGCCAATACCATGAATGACGACATCTGCCTGTCTGATCAATTGAAGAATTTCTTTGACGGATGGCTCTCCGATAATCGATTGATAGGATTCTTCACTCAAGGGATCGGGCACATGGAGCAGCCTGTATTCCCCATTGGCTTTATTTGCCATCTCCGCACAAATCGTGTTCGCTTGATTTTCCACACGCTCTCCCAAACCGCCTCGGGCAGGAACGAACATGCAGTTTTTTGCATTCTCAAGAGGGTTCATCATCTCGGCGACTGCAGCCATCGACGTTCCACCTGTCACAGCAATGGTTTGATTGTTTTCCAGAATCGACCGCAAAAACCCGATTGCGGCTTTTCCCATTTCTTGTTTTACCCAATCAACCTCATCACTATTACCAGGAACCACAATAACATGGTCTACGTGTAATTTATCCTTTACACTTTGTTCTAAAACACTAAAGCCGGACACTTCCTTCATGAATTCCCCGAGCTGCTCCAATATGTTGGTGCCTTCTGTGGTCAACAGCATGCCCTTTGCCGTGATATCGAGAAAGCCGTTGCTGTTCAAGAAGTCGACTTCACTCCTGACCAGCCGTTCTCCCATTTCGATATTATCAGCCAGGCTTCTGCGGCCGATCGGCCCCATCAATTGTATGTAGTGCAAAATCTTGTACCTGCGCTGCATAACTTCCAACACATCAGGGAATAATTTTTTCTGAAGGTCGATTAATGCTCTCATGTTATTACTCCTTTTTTTCACCAGTTAATACTAACCGGGTTAAAAATGTCCCTGGTAGGCGTATTATGTCCCGCAGACTCCAAAAAAATTCCTCTTACAAATTTCATTGTATCAGAACCGTCAAAATCCGACAACTAAAAGCAATCCTATTTTAAAAAATCACTCACGCTCGCCCACTCGATTTGCCCGTAGTCTGCTTCCTGCCCATCGATTTCCACTACTGGGATCATCAACTGATACTTTTCCAACAGCTCGTCATCGCTATAAATATCGACTTCTTTCAGATCATAGCCGTACTGACCCTGAAATGCGAGCAGAAGATCTCTGGCCTCCTCACATAAGGGACAATTCGGCTTCGAATATAAAACCACTTTTTTCATGTTATTCCCTCCACTCTTCTATTGTGCCATATCTTATTAAAATAAAACAGCAGGAAGCTACTATGTGTAAGACGCTATTTACTCCGTAGAAAGCGCAAGCTGGTTTGAAAACTCCGGGAAATTCGATCGGATAGATGAAACCGAGGAATTCATCCAAGCGTATAAGAGGTACACAGAATTACAAACAAAACGATTGGAAATTCACTATGCAATTGAATCTACTTGAACATGATAAATCGATTCCTTTCAAAAGAGGTGCCAGGATGAACAGAAAAATGGGAGAATACTACATAGACGGATTTACTGTGGAATACTCGATTGTCGGCCAGGGTCGACCTGTGCTCGTTTTTCATGGAGGGCATTCCAATTGCCAGGAAGAATTCGGATACGAAGCGTTGGTCGATAGTGGTTTCTCCGTGATTACGCCTTCAAGAGCAGGATATGGAACAACTTCTCCGGAAATAGGCACCAGCTTATCCACTGCCTGCTATTACTATGCAAAACTTTTAGATCATTTGAATATCAATAACGCGCATGTCATTGCCATATCTGCCGGCGGTCCCACCGGCATTTACTTTGCCGCACATTTTTCCGGACACACCCGCTCCCTCGTCCTGCAATCTGCCGTTACGCAGGAATGGCTGACGCCCAAGGATATCGAATACAAAGCGGCGAACGTGTTATTCCATCCGAAAACCGAAAAATACACGTGGAAACTATTATCTTCCTTCAGTAATACTTTTCCGAACTTTATGTTCAAGCAAATGCTCCCTTCCTTCAGCAAGCTATCATACAAGGAAGTCAAGGATAAAATGGGAGAAAACGATGTGGAAGCTATCCGGAAAATGAATAACAGACAGCGGTCAGGCTATGGTTTCGAAATAGACTTACAACAGATAAACGAGCTGTCGGTTCGGGATTTACATGCTGTCTCCTGTCCTACATTGATCATGCACAGTAAACATGATCGTTCGGTGTCTCTGGATCATGCCTACTTTGCTAAGGAAAACATTCCAATGGCTGAACTTCAGCTACTTGACGCATGGGGCCATTTGATTTGGCTTGGTGAGTCGGACGGAGAAACAGATAGAATGGTGATTGCTTTCTTAAAGCAAGGCAGGGTCTGTTGAAATTCAATAAAGTAAAAGGCGCCAATCGATGCATGATTAGCACCTGATCATTTCCTCTTGCATATATGATTGTACTGCCCTGTCACTGCGCAAGCTCTTTCCATAGGTTCCAAGGATAGGTGTTTGGCGGCAAGGATGTTGCCTTCATTTCTTCTTTTTTAGTAGGATGGTTGAACGCAAGTGATTGAGACCATAAGGCGATTTGCTGGCCTGGACGGTTGACGTCCTCCCCATACTTTTGGTCCCCATAGAGTGGACGATTTCGAGAGGAAAGCTGTACACGTATTTGGTGTGGTCTGCCCGTATGCAGTTTTATCGAAAGAAGGGATAATCCTTTCTTTTCACTGATTACGTCATACTCCAACACTGCCTTTTTGGCTTTTTCATGATCCGAAGAGCTCGTATATACTTGGTTTTTACGTGTGTCTTTTACCAAGTAATCCTCTAGTACATTGTGTTTTTTCGGCATTTTTCCCCGCACTACTGCCAAATAGCTTTTATCAATCGTCTTGCGCCGCATCATATCAGACAGACGCGAGGCCGCTTTTGATGTCTTGGCAAACACCATCGCCCCACCGACAGGTCGATCCAAGCGGTGAACGAGCCCAAGGTACACGTTGCCTGGCTTTTGGTATCGATATTTTATATCTTCTTTTAGAAGCGAGAGTAAATCTTTGTCTTTCGATTGGTCCTCTTGTACTGGAATATTAACTGGCTTTTCGATACAAAGCAGGTGGTTGTCCTCGTAAATTATTGGTATATCCATTTTTTATTTACTCCTAACTAATTAACTATAAAAAATGGTAACATACAACCATCTATCGATAAACCACCCGCATGGCAAGCATATTATGGAATCTGTATAAGCCTTAACACAAAAATGTTCCACAAAGTCTTTCTCTTTCTATTAAATGGGCTGCACAAGCCCAAGCTGGATAAAAGATGACTGTTCATACCAGAGAGTGAATTTTAAATGTACTTATTTCGCTTTTTCAAAAATAAAGCTGCATAACCAATAAAGGAAGCTCCTATAAATACGGCCGGATAACTTAATAGACCAGCGAAAACCCCGGAAACAACCGATCCTATTGCTTGACCGAGGGCCAGTAATAAAAAGGGGATACCTACCCCCAATGAGGGATTGGACTTAAATACAGAAATGCCCCACGCTATCAAAACACCTGTCATAAAAATATATGAGCTGCCAAAGAGGGCTGGTGATATAAACCCAATCATCCTATTATCTACAAATGCCCCTAGTAACAGTGACGAGGTTGAAAGAGCCAATACAGAAATCCTGTATGCAGTTACTAAACTAAACCTATTTATAACTGCACCTGCTGTTCCTCCCAACAATCCTGAAAATCCAATAACGACCCACAACCACTCACCGATATAATCAGGAACACTTCCGGTCTGCAAGATGAAATCTCTTGAAAACGTCCAATAGGCTGCACAGGATATTCCTAATACCAGAGACGCGACAATTAACGGGATGGACCTTCTCCACTCTTCTTTCGAGAAATGGAATGTCTCGTTTTCTTGTACATTTTGTTCTTTTGGCAGCACTTTGTAATTAGCGAATACTACTGCTATGGCAATGACCACAAATATCAAATACGTTTCTCTCCAATTATCTGCCATGACAATGGCAATAGCCCCTGTTAGAGCTGTTCCAATACTGGTCCCTGAATTGATCCAAGAGTTCGTCTGATTCTGTAATCTTCTTTCTACACTTTTGTCCACAATGGCAGCGTAGGGAGGAGATGAAAAGCCCGAACTTAATCCTGCCAAAAATATGCCCAGACTTAGAATGCCAGGGTTCAAAGCGACAGAGATAATACCCAAACCAATGATCGAAAACAGTCCGGCAAGAAGAAGAATGAATTTTGAAGAAAGCTTATTAGAAAATACCATCGCCAATACTATTGCGATACAGTAAGCGATGTAGGAAAACGAAGAAATGACTCCGCTGGTACGTTGCTCCATGTTAATGGTTTCGCTAATATAGGGCAGCATTAAACCGTAACTAAATCTGGATAAACCATATGTTACCGCAATCATAGGCAACCCTGCCATAATCAACTTCTTTTCATTCATCTCGGATACCCCTCCCCTTTTATATATAACGTTCATTATAATAAATAACCAAAAAAACAGGGACATTTTAGTGTGCCATTGTTCATTCGTCCCCTCTAATTGCTACTATTCATTTGCCCTGATCTGTAAATTCTTCACTAAATCGATTGCTGCCTCTTTCACTTCATCCACTTCCTGTATTTGGGCCATTGATGTTATCCCCTCCAATATAATGGATAACTGAACACCGAAGGATCCAGGAACATTAAATGGTTTTATATCATTTTGAATCCGGTTTAGCAGTGTTTTTTTGTGTTCCCTGCTTAGCGAAGCAATCTCCTCATTTATGCCTTCATATTCCTGCTTTGCTCTTAAAAACAAGCAACCGTTAGTGCCCTCTGCTTCTATCCAGTCCATATGAGCCTGAATCAGGGACATGACGTAAGATTCTAAACTTTCCCTTTTATTAAGTTTCTCTCCCATCAATTCAAAATAATGATTCTCTCTTCGGACTAATATTTCCTTAATGACATCTTCCTTCGATTTGAAATGATAATACATCGTCATTGGTGCGACTCCTGCCTGCTCCAATATAGCCTTTACACCGATCGAATGAAAACCGTGCTGATAAAATAACTCTTCAGCCGTATTTAATATCGCTTCTTTTTTCTTTGACTTTTTCATATGAAATCCCCTTTTTATATTGAACGGTCATTATGATGATAACACTTATTTTTTGTTTTGCAAAAGGGTTTAGAGAAAGAAAAAAAGCATGAGTCTTAGCATGTAAAGACCCATGTGCTTTTTAAAACTATATTACTTTTTCTCCAACCACGTCACACACTCCACATGTGTCTGGGCAGTAAGAAGATACAAATACGCAATTAATATGAATTTTGCGTAAAGTTATCCTCCTTTAGTAAGAGGGGCGTGTTTGTGCTTTGCCTTTTCATTTTTATTGTTGCCTATATTTTCTGGTATAAAATCAGATTCTTTTCCTGTTCTATACAATTTGGTTATATGCAAACTCACGTGAGTTATTGCGAAATTCAGTTGGAGTCATGCCCTTTTTAACAGTAAATTGCTTTATAAAATACGAGTCATACTCAAATCCCACAGCACATGCAATTTCGTTCAAGCTCATACCTGTATGAGTCAGAAGATTCTCGGCAATCTTTAAGCGATATAATAATAAATATCCCTTAGCAGTACATCCATATAAATCCTGAAACTTTTTATTTAGTGATATTCTATTCAAATGAGCACATTTTGTTAAATCTTCTAAACTTATTTTATCGGGATAGTTAGTGTGTATATATTCTAAAACAAGGCCAACAGGTGATTGTTCGCTGTGGTTGTTCAACTCTTCAAGCAACCCTAAAATTTGTATTAAATACTTTTTTATTCTGCACACCCAAAGTGAATCGCTCTGAGCATTCACTTCTGTTCCTATAACAAAAAACCACTCAAATAATTTAGGATAGACTTTCTCGGTAGCAGTATATACTCCCGTATGAGTATTATCCCTTTTAAATAGCGAAAGGCCCGTTTCTATTTTTAAACCGGTTGACATATACCCCTCAGTTTCAGAAAAATGTGCCGTATTAAAAAAATCAGGATGGAAAGAAAATGACTGTGATGATACATTGTTTCTTTCTAAGACTTGTATTTTATCATCCATAGACAAACAAAGAATACTTGGAGCAACAATTTTCATAGGGAAGTGGTTCAATTGCAACTTAACACATCCGCTTGTAATAAAAATTATAGTGAAACGCTCCTTATAAGGTAAGTTACTAAAACTTTCTTTTGCAACGAATTCTATATATACAGTTCTATTCTTATGGCGGTCTTTTTGCGGAATAATTATCCCCCCCCATTAACAAATAGTATAGTTTAAAGCTACATTTTTACCATCGTATCAAATATTTTTTATAGTATATACTATTATCAATCCTAAGTTATAAATCTTACACGACTTATATGAAAGGAGAATCACAATGTCTATTGAACGCTTCAATATCAATATATCTGACGAAGTCCTTAATGATTTAAAATACAGACTGGAACATATCCGATGGCCTGATCAGTTGGAAGGGGACGGTTGGGAAAGAGGTACTGATATAAATTATTTACAATCGTTGGTTTCTTACTGGCGTCACCAATTTGATTGGCGCGCACAAGAGGCTGAATTAAATCGATTTTCCCAATTTAAATGTAATGTGGAGGGAATAGATATTCACTTTGTGCACGAACACGGTAAAGGTCCTAATCCTATGCCAATCATCCTCACTCATGGATGGCCTGACAGTTACATACGCTACAAAAAGATTATCCCTCTACTTACTGATCCAGCCAGTTACGGCGGCAAGGCGGAAGATTCTTTTGATGTAATTGTTCCTTCACTACCCGGATTCGGTTTTTCCAGCAGCCCAAAACATAGTGGAGTCAACAATTATTATGTTTCTGAGCTTTGGGCAATACTAATGACCGAAGAACTTGGCTATAGTAAATTCGCTGCTGCTGGAGGGGATATTGGTTCAGGTGTTACAAGATATCTGGCATTAAATCATCCAGAAATCCTAACAGGAATCCACCTAACAGATATCGGGATCATTAGAAATCTCATGGCTTCACATGACGATGCAGAACTTTCAGAAGAAGAATTGCAATACAAGAAAAATACCCCAACATGGATTTCCAATGAGGGAGCTTATATGGCTATTCAGTCCACAAAACCCCAGACTCTTGCATACGGCCTTTCTGACTCACCAGTAGGGTTGGCTGCCTGGATTATTGAGAAATTCCGTGGGTGGAGCGATTGTAATGGTGATCTACAGAAAAGATATAGTATGGATGAACTACTCACTAATATAATGATCTATTGGGTTACTAATACTATAGGATCATCAATAAATACGTATTATGAAAACACCCATTCCTTACCGCCAATGGGGCGTATAGACGTTCCAACAGGTTTAGCACTTTTCCCTGCTGATATATTATTACCACCTAAGGAATGGGTGCACCGCAATCTGAATATCACCCGTTTTACCACAATGCCCAACGGCGGACATTTTACTGCCATGGAGGAACCTGAAATTTTCGCCGAAGAAATTAAGGCTTTCTTTAGACCATATAGAAGCAAAAACAATAGGTTATAATAATATATGAAGTATACACCATTAGTGAAAAGTTTAAATGATTTTTCACTAGGTGTTTTATAGATTACTTTATAATCTTTTCAATTATACTTCATCCTTTCCGAGCAGAGTGCTATAGTCTCATGGTAAATGTTCATGGCAAATATTTCAATTCTGCTAGGTATAGTAATTCCGGCATGCACAATAAACTTAATGCAAAACCCAAACCTTAACCCCTTAAGCAAAATTTCCTCAAACTTATTAGTCTGAGGAAACATAACACACACTTAAATACTTACTTAAAACCCTTCAAAGCCTTTGATATAAGGCTATTTGCGTTCTATCAACACAACCGTCTCAACATGCACCGTCTGCGGAAACATATCCACGGGCTGGATACCTTTCACCTCATACCCGTTCTTGGTCAAATAGTTCAGATCCCGTACCTGCGTCTCCGGATTACAGGACACATAAATGACACGCTTCGGCTTCAGTTTCACCACACTGGACAAGAACGCTTCATCACTTCCGCTTCGAGGCGGGTCCATGATGACGACATCCGCTTTCTCACCGCGCGCTGCCATCTGTACCATGAATTCACCAGCATCGCTTTGATAGAAACGGGCATTTTTCACGCCATTGCGCTTGGAGTTATGGATGGCGTCTCGAACCGCATCCTTATTCAGCTCCACCCCTATGACCTTGCCTGCTTTTTGGCTGGCAATCAGACCAATCGTACCGATACCGCAGTAGGCATCGATTACCGTTTCTTTTCCGGACAATTTCGCCATCTCAATGGCTTTTGCATATAGCTTTTCCGTCTGAACAGGGTTGATTTGATAGAAGGATTTAGCGGAAATATCAAACTTCAGTCCACACAAGGTGTCTGTTATCGTCCCTTTTCCGAACAGTACTTTTTCCTGGTCACCTAAAACCATGCTCGTCTTCCGGTTATTCACGTTCATGAGGATGGTTGTGATTTCTGGGTGGGCCTTCCTGAGTGCTTTGACAAAATTATTCTTTCCCTTGAATACAGGGGAAGCTACAACCAACACCACCATGATCTCCCCGCTCACCTTGCCGACCTTTACCAGTACGTGGCGCAGGAAGCCTTGTCCAGTATCTTCATTATATGGCTGGATTTTAAAAGATTTCATCATCCCCTTGATGGTTTGCCAAATTTCGTCCGCTTTCGGATCGTGAATGAGACACCGATCCATCGAAATAAGCCGGTGACTATTCTGGGCGTAAAGTCCGCCAATAATTTGTCGATCCTTATTCAAACCGAATGTCGTATGACTTTTGTTCCGATAATCATAGGGATGGTCCATGGATAAAATGGGTGCTGGTTTACCGAACGGTTTCATCAATTTATCTATCGTTTCCTGTTTGAAATGCATTTGCGCGCGGTCGTTCATATGCTGCAGTTGACATCCCCCGCACTCGTAATAATAAGAACAGGCTGGGTCGACCCGGTTTTCGGACCGAGTTATTACTCGTTTCAGTTCCGCAGCAATGTTTTTCCCACTGGTGGACACCGTTATTTCAGCCGTTTCGCCAGGTAGTAGATGCTCTACCTCCAGCTGTTTACCTTCCCAATGGACAATCCCTTTTCCATTATTGGTGAGCCCTGTACAGTTCACCTTTACGGTTACACTTTTCTTGTTACCTGGACGCTTGCTTTTATGCGGGTTCTTGCCTTGTGATTTATTTCGTGTGGCCACTTTTGAATGCTTTTTTGAGTGAGCTTTAGTCGATGAATTGTGTTTTGTTGTCGATCTATTATCTCCACTATGCTTACGTTTTTTCATAGGCACTTCCCATCTTTCTTCTTGTGACACTCCATTATAAACCACCAAATGACAACAGTAAAACCCACACCTAAAAAAGCTCACAACCAAATACTGGGTTGGGTAGTCCTTCTTCTGCTAATTAATATTCTTCTTTGAATAGATCAGCCATCGTGGCAAACAATCGCTTCACCTTATGTTTACAGTTTTAGACAGTGTAAGGAAGTTCGGTTTACATTTTCCTTGTAAACATTTTCGGGCTTCTCTTATATAATCATTAAAAAACACCGATTCTATTGCCATCAATAGAATCGGTGTTTCTCTGTATCAGATGATTATTTCCGCAAGATTTTCTCCATCGTTTTTCCCTTTGCTAATTCATCGATCAGTTTATCCAAATAGCGGATTTCCTGCATTGTTGGTTCTTCGATGTCTTCCACTCGCACCCCGCAGATTACGCCTTTAATTAACGTTCGCGACGGATTCATCCCGGGAGCTTCCGCGAAGAAGGTCTCAAAGTCTGTTTGTTTTTCCAGCTGTGCTTCTAACCCTTCCTGGGTATATCCAGTCAACCAACGGATGATTTCATCCACTTCCGTTTTCGTGCGTCCTTTTTTCTCCGCTTTCTTTATATAATGGGGATACACACTTGCGAAACTCATGGTATAAATCTTATGTTTCGGCATGATTCACCTCCTCGTATGTAGATTTTTCCTCTATAATATCATGAAAAGTAGTTGGGAACATGTAACCCTGGAATTATTCCCTATTTCCCATTAAAACCAAAAAAGTGTACTAATCAAGGGGTTTTTCGTATGAATGTAGAAAGAGCAAACCAGAGAGGTTTATTTTTGAGAAATGAAAGGAAATACCGTTATACCTTTTTTTAAAAACTTGCTTATGAATAGAAACGTTTAACGGGTTGGTGTCCATTGCACTTTCTTCACCACGGCAGCCACTTAGAATAAAAAATTCGCACCATTTATCTTAGGAGGCAGACGATGAGGTTGGCAGGGTTAGTTTTGGTTATACTTGCCGCTATATGCTGGGGCATTAGTGGGGGAATTGCCGATATTTTAATGAACAAGGGCTGGGACCCTATTGTGATCTCCCTATACCGGGGAGGTGTTGGGTTTATATGTTTTTTGACGTGGTTTCTCTTTCGTTTTAGACAAAATTGGACATCCTCTGCTCGGTTATACCTGTGGTCCCTATTGGCAGGAGTTGGTGTTGCCGGAAATTTCACTTTATATTTTTTAAGCATCCAAGCTTCCAGTATTGCTGTTGCAGCTACTTTAATGTACACTGCACCCGTTTTCGTTCTTTTAATTTCCTTTTTATTACGAATAGAACGTTCAACCTGGTTTAAATGGGGATGCATTTTTGGCGTGCTTATAGGAATTACCCTGCTTACAGGCGCCTACAACACCGATTCAATTTCAGTGAGTTTTCTGGGAGCGGCTGCTGGTCTTGCTGCTGGCCTTGCCTATGCATTGTTTATATTCGGATTCAAAAATGCCTCCTCCATCGGCAAACCACAGACAACGTTAACCGTCGCCTTTTTTTCTTTTGTTCTCATCCTTTTGCTTCTTGCAGACAAGGGGGAAGCAGCTGCCGCGTTAACATCAAATGATGTAGGATGGTTTCTTCTTTTAGGTTTGGTGGGTGCAGGAATTTCATTTATATTGTATATCTTTGGCATTCGATGGACCGCCCCGACAACAGCTTCGATGGTAGCCATGGTGGAGCCAGTTACAGCATCATTATTTGGCGTTCTGCTTCTCAATGATCATTTGACTGTTATCCAAATTCTCGGAATGGTGCTCATACTGGTTACTATCACTGTCCTCAGTGTGAAGCAGTCAGACTGAGAATCTTCCAGTGCGGCAAATCCTGATTCTGGAAAAGTTCTTCTCTGTAGAAGATCTGCGATGAGCCCATCCTGTATAGACACGCCCTACTGTACGCATGTCTCCAAAAGCAACTGTATAAATTGGCAAAATCTGAACCAAGGAAAATCAGGCTTATTGAATGGTTCTGGAATTATTCATGCTTTTTTTCTGCAGTACTCTCTAAAGTCCTAGAAACCAGCCCCAGGACAGCGATGTATATATAAAAATACCGGTAGATGGGCATCGCAGTGGATCTCATAATAGATTTTCTTGTTATATTGAGAGTAATAGGTCCTGAACAAACTTTCTCCTTCCTCTCAATAATCTAACTAAAAAAAGAGGGCACTCTTATTCAAATAGCGCCTTTGATCAGGAGTAGCGATTCTCTTCAGATTATATCGTGTAAATCACTCGATGTATTAGTTGCTCTAACTCAGCATAAAATTGCACTCGGTCGTTCCCAAGAAAATATTTCGTCCCATTTAAACCGATAAATCCAATGATAAAAACTCTGGCAGTTGTTGTTCATGCTTATCGAGCATAATCTGTTCTGGCTTGATGCCCTGCTCACGAAGTAATTCAATATTCTGTACAAGGAACTCGTCACTGCCAACAACATAGAAAAGACCGTCCTTGTCTGCAGCAAGAGTTTTCACTTTTTCATAGTATTCTTTACGGTTGTCGACGAACTCTGCTGTGAACTTCTTGTCAGGTGCCGATTCAAATAGATTGGTGAATAAGAAATCATTTGATGATTCGATATTCAAGGAATGGATTTGATTGATTTTGTCAGCACGTTCGAAATAATCCAGTACAAGCGGTCTGAAAGTGGCCAGGCCGACACCTGATGACAGTAAATAAACACTTTTGTCTTCTCTTTTAAGTGGAACATTTGAATGGGTTTTAAATATTGCAACTTCATTGCCAATTTCAAGATTCCTTAAAAGCGATTTAAACTCAGAACACTGCTCCCTGATGCGTGTAGTAATACCGATAGTATTTTCGTCCGGCAAAGTAGAAATTGACATATGGCGGATCAGGCTGCGGTTGGGTTTATCCCCGGCATTGAAACCTTCCAGTGCGAAGTGGGTATGGGAACCTTCTTCCCATATAAAACCTTCCGGACGGTTGAGCAGAAAAGTTTTAACCTCCGGCGTTTCCTCGATTATATCATTAATTTTAGTCCAGTATATTTGCATCGGATACTCTCCTCACTGAATTATTGGTATCGTTCGTTACTATCTAATATACACTAATTGATAACAATTCTCAATTAATTTAGTTGAATATTTTAAAGTTCCTAGCGTTTTTGAACATCTCTTGCTTCAATCATTCATCGTTTCAAACTCGTATTTATTCAATATCGCTTTCTAATGCTTTGTTGATATGAAGTTTACTAACACCCTGGAATAGTCACCCTATAGTCTAGCCCCTCTTATAATAAAGGCCAAAAAAATAGTGGATAATATCAACCATATTATCCACTATTCATATTTACCTTTTTTCTTCAAACACTTTTGCTAGTGATCAACCGATAAAGAGATTTTTACATATCGATAAACGGAAGCTTAAATCAATATCGGAACAGTGTCCGCAATCTCCCGACCAGCTCCTGCCAATCTAAAGAAGTTACAGATTTTACCGGCTTGCAGTAATTTCTCAAGCTCTCCTTCAGTAGCAGAAACCAGGTAGGCGTTGTTGTCAGCCTGCTTGCCTTTCCAACGCTGTTTGACAGCAGCAGTTTTCGGTATGGAGGGGGCCGTCGCCAACCAATCCTGTAATCGATTCGAATCTTCTGCCAAAATCGACGCATCAATTGATCGGTTTCTGTTGTCGGACTCCTTATACAATTGGACGAAATCTTCCAAAATGGCACTTGCAGTAGGCAATGCACCGGCCCCTGGTCCCTGTAATTTTAAATTCCCGGCTAAGTCGCCTTGAATGGATACTGCATTATCTACTCCCGACACCTCATATAACGGATGACCTTCCGGAACAGCCATCGGCTCTACGCGAAGCTGTGCCTTCTCCTCCTTAACCTGGAGACTGGCGATATGCTTGATCCTCCAACCGGCCGTTTCGACAACCTGGATGTCGGCAAGCGTGATACCACGAATGCCGCGTCTTGATACTTGCGTCCAATCAGGCTGTTTACCTAGCAGTAACTCGCACAAAATCATCAGCTTATAAAAAGCATCCCACCCATCCACATCATTTCCTGGATCTGCTTCTGCATATCCGTGCTTTTGGGCAGAATGTAACGCTGCTTGAAAGCCTACTTGGTTTTCTGCAATTTCCGTAAGGATGTAATTGGATGTTCCGTTCAAAATAGCTTCCACGTTCGAAACTTCATTTACCTGTAATAGTTGCTGCAGTGTCCCTATTATCGGGACTCCTCCTGCAACGGCTGCTTCAAATTTGAGTTGGGCATGCCCCTTAGCTGCCGTTTCCCTTAATGATTGCCCTTCATGAGCAAGGAGCTCTTTATTGGCAGTCACCACATGGATCCCTTTTTCTAAGGCACGGCTTAAATAACCGGCTCCAGGTTCAATGCCGTTGATCGCTTCGATGATCACGTCGATCTCCGGAATGGCAAGCAACTCTTCAAACGAAGAGGTTACCAAAATCCCATCGGCGATATTCCGGTGTTTTGTCTCATCCTGGATCAATACCCCGACGATTTCCACCTTTTTTCCTATTAATCTTTCGAACTTGCTACGTCGGGATTGAATAGTCTGGTAAACACTGCTGCCAACTGTCCCAAAACCCAGCAATGCCACTTTGATTGTCGTCATAGTTCTCCTCCTGTTCCTTGTTAAGAGGTTGCGCCAACCTTGTCGAGCTCCCGCTGCTTCAATTCCCGACGCAAGATTTTGCCGCTTATCTTTGTTTTCGGTAATTCTTCGACTACTTCTATTTCCCGCGGGGCTGCATGTGCCGCCAAGTTTGTTTTGACAAAGACGCGCAGCTCCTCAAGCAGCTCAGATGTTTCTTCGTATCCCGAACGCAGGGTGATAAACGCTTTTACCAGCTCACCGCGCAGCGGATCAGGCTTACCGATCACTCCCGCTTCTGCCACTGCAGGATGTTCGATCAACTTGCTTTCCACTTCGAAGGGACCGATTCGCTCACCGGCCGAATTGATCATGTCATCGCTTCTGCCCTGGAAAAAGATATAGCCATCTTCATCCTGTACCGCCAGATCGCCGGAGACATACCAGCCTTCATATAGAAAATAGGAAGCAAATTTATCCTTGTTTCCCCAAATTTCTTTCATCAGCCCTGGCCACGGCGTTTTCACTGCTAACTGACCGATTGTTCCAGCCGGGAGTTCTTTTCCGCTTTCGTCCAAAATTCCGACGGTAATTCCAGGGAAGGCACGCCCCATCGACCCTGGTTTTATCGGTTCTGATGGAAGATTGACAATCAAATGCCCCCCCGTTTCGGTCATCCACCACGTGTCATGAATCCGCAGTGATAAGTTGTCCCACGCCCAATTGATGACTTCGGGATTCAAGGGCTCTCCGACGCTTAAAATATGACGAAGCGACTCCAGGTTATATTGTTTATATAACTCCCCCTGTGCCATCAGCATGCGAAAAGCGGTAGGTGCACTATACCAAATCGTGACGCCGAAGTCTGCGATGATCTGATACCAGTTTTCCGCCCGAAAACGGCCCGCCTGGATGACAACAGCCGCCCGGTTCAGCCATGGTGCGAACAAACCATATACACTGCCTGTAACCCAGCCAGGATGGGAGGTACACCAATATACATCGTTTTCCTGGATATCCAATACCCAGCGCCCTGATTGAAAGTGATGGACGACAGCTCTATGCGCATGCAGCACCCCCTTTGGCTTTCCTGTCGATCCACTTGTATAGTGAATCAACATGCCGTCCTCCGGATTGACCCATTCGACCAGTTCTTCTTCCGTCACAGCCTCTGGTTTGGCTGCTTCGATTCGATCGACCAGCAAGATCGTTTGTAAGCTGGGGATTTCCGTTTGAGGAACCCGCTGGATTAGCTGGTCGTCCGTAATCAAGACGGTGCCTCCACAGTCATTCATCCGGTCTTTTACTGCCTCTTCCATAAATGCTTCAAACAACGGACCGGCAATCGCACCTATTTTGATGATGGCCAGGATGGAAAAGTAACAAGCCGGGGTTTTGGGAAGGAAGACAAATACACGATCCCCTTTGCCGACTCCCTGTTCCTTCAATACCCGGGCATAGTGATCCGTTTTTTCTTTTACCTCGGCGAACGTGAAGCTCTCGTTGTATGCTTCCTGGACAAAATATAAAGCAGTCTTGTTGCCATACCCTTCGGCAACGTGACGGTCGATCGTTTCATAAGCTGCATTCCAGTTGCCGGTTTTGGATAAGTTTAGCTGTTCTGCGGCTTGTTCCCAGGAGAATTCCGCAGCCACACGACGATAGTCTGTTAAATTGTGTTTGCCTTTATCGGCTTCAAGTATTTTCACATCATTTCCTGTCATGTTGTACCTCCTCTATGTATCCAGCTTGGTCAAGCTGTATCTGTTGTTAAGTCCAAGCTGGCGAGAATTTCCGCCTTATAAGCAGCCTGCTCACTGCTTCCTCTTTCTCTCGGTCTTGGCTCTGTAATCGTGATTTCTCGTTCCACCTTGCCCGGCTGTCCCCTAAGCACGATGATCCGATCGCATAAATAGGCAGCTTCATCCACATCGTGGGTCACCAGGACCATTGTCGATTGATAACTCCTCCACACTTCAAGCAGTAAATCCTGCAGCTGCATTTTGGTAAACGCATCGAGAGCACTGAACGGTTCATCCAGCAGCAAAATTTCCGGTGAGGTGGCCAGAGCACGTGCAATTGCCACACGCTGTGCCATTCCGCCTGAAAGTTGCTTTGGATACAATTTTTCACTGTCGGCAAGTCCGACACTTTCCAAGTAACGGCCTGCCTTTTTTTTCTTTTCCTCTCTGTTTCCCTCAAGGCCGAAGGTGACATTGTCGAGAACATTCAGCCAAGGCAGCAAACGTGGCTCCTGGAACATAAACCCAGTCGTCTTCTGTATGTCGTCCACTTTCTTATTATTGATTTCGATCAAGCCGTCAAATTCGGTATCCAGTCCGGAGATGGCACGCAACAGGGTGCTTTTACCGCAGCCGCTGGTTCCGAGAAGACCGATGATTTCACCAGGTTCCGCTCGGAAGGAAACATCCTGGACAGCTGCTTTTCCTGCAAACGTCCTTCCCACTCTTTCTAATTGAAGACTCACCGCTTTACCTCCTTACGATTTTGCAGCCCGATCCTGCCAATGCAATGTCCGGGTCTCCAGTTTTTTCAGTACCCAGTCCGACAGCTTTCCGATTACTGCGAACAAGACAATACTCGCTATAATGGTTTCCGGAGCTAGTGTATTCTGGCCGACTACCAGCAAATACCCAAGCCCCTGGCTCGCACCCATCAATTCCGCTGCCACGACAAACATCCAGCCCAATCCAAGCCCACTGCGCAATCCGACCAAAAAGGAAGGCAAGGCTGCCGGAAGAATAATCCTTCGCACCAGCTGAAATGTATTCAATCCATACATTTTCCCAACCTCGATTAATTTTCGGTCGACGCCGCTTATGCCACTGACAATATTCAAATAAACCGGAAAGAAGACGCCGACTGCAATCATGGCGATCTTCGACGGCTCGCCGATTCCCATCCATAAAATGAACAGTGGAACCCAGGCTAGGGAAGGGATGGAACGAAAGGCTTGGATCAGCGGATCGAATAGCGCTTCGGCATGTTTATAAAATCCGACCAACGAACCGAGCACGACGGCTGCTGCCGTTCCTAACAGAAAGCCCATCAACACCCGGTAGAAGGTGATGCCGACATGTCCCCAGAGTGTGCCATCTTCCGCCATCCCGACAATTGTCTCTAAAATGACGGACGGGGCAGGAAGCTGATAGGCTGGAAAGACTTCCGAACGGCTTAACAATTCCCAAACCACCACCAACAAAGCCGGAAAAATGCTCCCCAATAACAAGGGATGGGTGAACGGACTTTTCGGTTTGATTGTCGATGGCTGGCTTTTGCTTCCCGTTGTGAAGACACCGCTCACTTCACTTTGATTTTTGGCCATGTCTGGTCCTCCTCTCTGACTTTTTTACTCCGATATTGTTTCTTCCGCGAAAGATGGATCGATTAGTTCGTCTGTCAATTCCTCGATATTGGCTTCCGGATCAATCGTTTCGCTTTCCTGCAGCACTTTTCCGGCCTCAATCAAAGCGTCACGATGTACTTCGCCGGGAACAGGTTCGGAAAAATCGTTTCTTTCCAGCTGTTTGATCGCGACCTCTTCTTTAATCTCCGCTTCTTCTGCCAATAACTCGGCAGCTTCCTCCGGATTATCCTGAACCCACTTCCTCGCTTTTTCGTACACCTTGATGACCCGATCAACGTATTCCGGATGTTTTTCCGCAAACTCCTCGCGGACATTCAGGAAACCATACGTATTAAAGTCGGGATTCCGGTAAAAAAGCTCTGCATCCGATTCGAGTTCCAATCGAGCCATGTGCGGGTCAAGCCCGGACCATGCGTCCACCTGTCCGGACGTCAAGGCAGATGCCCCATCGCCGTGCTGCAGGTTGACGATTTCCAACTCATCTGCTGGAACTCCTTCTGCTTCAAGAGCACGCAAGAGGAAAATGTATGGATCCGTCCCAAGTGTGGCCGCCACCTTTTTTCCCTTCAAGTCTTCAAGACTGGAAATTCCGGAACCTTTCGAGGTGACCAATGCAGTCCACTCCGGTTTTGAATAAATATACACATTCTTGATCGGCGCTCCGTTTGCTTTCGACATCAACGCTGCAGCGCCGGCAGTCGATCCAAAATCGACACTGTCACTGTTCAAAAATTCCAGCGCTTTGTTGCTGCCTTGACTTAGTGCCCATTCTATCTCGATCCCTTCTTCTTCAAACTCTTCCTCTGCCCAGCCGAACTTTTTCAACACCAGGCTGGTCGGTGAATAGTACGCATAGTCAAGCCGTATCTTATCCGGCGCTCCTTCAGAGCTTGCGCTCGATGAACAGCCGGCAGTGACGATAATAATCACCGTCAGAGCTGTCAGAGCCAAAAAACTTCTTAAATCTATCAGTGGTATGCGATCCATGGTTATCCTCCTCGTCGTTGGTATCCGTCTTATATTTCACAAGCATAAGTCGTAATTGTTCCTCGCAGGCGTTGTGCCTCTTTATACGTACAGCGGTTATGAACCACTTGGAGTCCAGCATTTCTCGCTATTTCGGCAGCTTCATCGGATACCACTCCTTCTTGAAGCCAGAAAATTTTTGGCCGGACCTCCGCTGCTTCGCGTGCGATTCCGATTGCAGCTTCCGGACTTCTGAATACCTGGACAATATCGATCGGTTCCGGAATGCTTTTCAAATCTGGGTACGCCTTTTCACCTAAAATCTCCGTTTCCCGCGGATTCACCGGGATGATTTTATAGCCAAGCCGCTGCATTTTTCTGGCAAGACGGTGGCTCGGCCTTGCCTCTTTACCACTCAACCCGACAATCGCCAATGTTTTTTGACGTTGGCGCTCTTCCCCATCGGATTCGACACGTTCTGTCGGGGACTGCAATGCCCAGCGGATTACTCCCTCATCGTTGATGACTATTTCTGGTCCGCTCTCCTTTTGTTGCCCAGTCGCTTTTGCCAATGCTGCATCCAAATCGTTGATCAAATCTCTCACCGACTCGATCCCCACCGACAACCGGACGAGCTCCGCTTTGACCCCCGTCGCTTCCAGTTCCTCCGGGGACAGCTGCTGGTGGGTCGTCGAAGCCGGATGGATGATCAACGATTTGGCATCCCCGACATTGGCTAGATGCGACCATAAAGCGACATTGTTTATCAACGTTCGGCCGGCCTCTTTGCCGCCTTTGATGCCGAAGTTGACAATCGAACCGTATCCATGCCGCAAGGTTTCACTCGCTTGCTGGTGGGACGGGTGCTCCTCCAATCCTGGATAGGACACCCAGTCCACTGCCGGATGGTCCTTTAAGTAACGGGCAAGCTCCAGCGCATTCTGGTTATGCCGTTCGACGCGCAGATGCAAAGTTTCCAGGCCTTGCAGCAGCAAAAAGGCGTTGAAAGGACTCAGCGAAGCTCCGAAATCACGCAGCAGCTGCACCCTTACTTTAGTGCTGAACGCCAATGTTCCGAAATCCACTGCATAGCGGATGCCATTGTAGCTCGGATCCGGGTCCGTAAACTGCGGGTATTTTTCCGAATTCCAATCAAATCTTCCACCATCGACGATCACCCCGCCAATCGAAGTGCCATGCCCTCCAATCCATTTGGTTGCTGAGTGGATCACGATATCGGCTCCTAATGTGATTGGTTTGCATAAGTGCGGCGTGGCAAAGGTATTGTCAATGATCAGCGGCAATCCATTTTCGTGGGCAATTTCCGCGACTTTTTCGACATCGAGCACATGCAAGCTTGGATTCCCGATGATTTCTCCATAAACCGCTTTGGTTTTATCCGTAATCGCCTTGCGGAAATTTTCAGGATCGGTCGGATCGACAAAGTTGACCTTGATGCCATAACGCGGCAGGGTGGTCGAGAACAAATTGTACGTACCGCCGTATAAGTTGGTGGCAGCTACGATTTCATCCCCTGCACTGGCCAGGTTAAGAATCGATAATGTGATAGCTGCCATACCAGAAGCTACACCGACTGCTGCAACTCCTTCCTCCAATAAAGCCAGGCGTTTTTCAAAAACGTCGACTGTCGGGTTGCCCAATCGAGAATAAATATTTCCAGGTTCATCCAGAGCGAACAAGCGCTCTGCGTGTTCTGTATCGTGAAACACATAAGAAGTAGTTTGATAAATCGGGACAGCACGCGACCCTGTTGTCGGATCCGGTGATTGGCCGCCATGAAGTGATAACGTTTCTAAATCGTAAGTATTTGCCATGTTTCTTTTCCTCCCGTAACTCTTTTTTTCAATTAAAATAAAAAGTCCTCTTCCTAAGAAGAGGACTGTTCATACAATCTCTCCTCTTATCTGTCAGGATCTCTCCTGCAGGAATTAGCACCTTTCAAGTCAATTCGACTTGAAGGTTGCCGGGCTTCATCGGGCCAGTCCCTCAGCCTCTCTGGATAAGAGTGCTTATTAAATTGTCTTCATTAGCTTATCAAGCTTCCAATTCTGATTTGATGATGCTTCCCCACTTTTCAAATTCGACCAGAAAACCGTCATGCCCGAAACTGGTATCGATCAATGTGTAATCCGCTTCTATTCCGATGTGCTTCAACTGGCCGATAAACTGTTCCAGCGAACCAGGAGGGAATAGCAAATCTCCGCTGTAGCCCAGCGCTGTTACCGGTGCTTCGATCCGGGAAGCAGCTTTCTGCCACCCACCACGTCCGCGTCCGATATCATGGGTATCCATCGCCTTCAACAAATACAGATAACTGTTGGCATCGAAACGCTTGGTCAGCTTTTTCCCCTGGTAATCAAGGTAGGATTCGATTTCATAGGCAATTTCATCGTGGAAGTTGCCG
Organism: Sediminibacillus terrae; assembly: GCF_009602435.1. Taxonomy (GTDB): domain Bacteria; phylum Bacillota; class Bacilli; order Bacillales; family Amphibacillaceae; genus Sediminibacillus; species Sediminibacillus terrae. Next base: position 467,982 of record NZ_VZDQ01000023.1, on the reverse strand, counting down.
GCAGGTGCGCGCTGTTTCCTGGAAAAACGTTCATTGAACAAATCTCCCGACCGGTATGTGATCATGCCCACCATACGTGCCAGACTCAATCCGCTTTCCGGTATGGTCTCTTCCGTATAATTGCCGTTGTTCCAATTCGGGTCATGCAGGATGGCAAGTCTTGCGATATTGTTGAATGCAATCGCATAGTCGGTCAAGTAAGGCGTGACAGCCAAGGGAATCAAACGATCCATTTTACCGGGATACATCACTCCCCACTCCAACACCTGCATTCCGCCGAGCGAACCGCCAATAACAGCAGCTAAATGGTTGATACCCAGTTTTTCCAGTGCCAGATGCTGGGCACGGACCATATCACGGACCGTTATAAACGGAAATTTGGCCTGGTAGGGTTCTCCCGTCTTGGGATCTATACTAAGCGGTCCGGTCGAACCATTACAGCCGCCCAGTACGTTGAACGATATAATTTGGAATCGATCGCTATCGATAAAACCTCCAGGGGTGATCATTTCTGCCCAATAGCCAGGCATATCCTGATCGCCCGCTGCATGCTGGCTTCCTGTCAATGCATGACAGACAAGGATTGCCGGTGCTTCGGCCAACCCAACCCGTTCGTAGGCAAGCTCAACCTCCTGGATCACGGTACCGGATTCCAACTCGAGCTCTCCTATGTTGACTGTACCGGTCTTCCTCTCGACAGCTGTTTTCACTTCCATACGACGGATCCACCACCTTTCTTGTTTTCAATTAATTCGATTATTTCTCAATCCATCTATCACTTTTCCAGTTGTCTTTCCCCCTGTTCACTGTCCAGGAAGACATAAAAAATGCCTCTCCAGAAGATAGAGAGGCATTGGTTATCAATTCACTCCTTATCTTCCAAGCTTTCGCTCAGCAGGAATTAGCACCTTTTTAAGCCGTGGCTTAAAGGTTGCCGGGTTTCATCGGGCCAGTCCCTCCACCTCTCTGGATAAGTATTCGCAATATTCCATTTTGATTTAACCAGAATTCTAGCATGTAGAAGAAGACCTGTCAACAGGTTTTCTGCCTATTTCATTTTTTAAAATCATTATCAAGAAAAAGTAAGAATAATCCGTTTATCCGTTGTGACTTGCGGGAAGAGGTTAACTGTCGCGAAAGGACGGGCCCGTCAGCGATATCGAAGTCAGACGAAAACAGACAAATTACTTAAAAAGGTGGTTTTTCACTTGTTTTTTCACAGAAAAGAACTTCAGTATCATGCAAAACCAGAAAAGTCCGACCCACTCTTCGCCAAGCAGCTGCAAGAAATTTTAGGTGGACAATTCGGTGAGATGTCTGTAGCGATGCAGTATTTATTCCAAGGTTTCAATACGCGCGGAAATGAAAAGTATAAAGACTTGATCATGGATACTGGCGCAGAAGAACTCGGCCACGTAGAAATGATCGCCACTATGGTTGCACGTTTACTGGATGGAGCGCCAATCAATGAACAGGAAAAAGCGGCCGAAGACCCTGTGATCGGCGCAATCATGGGTGGCATGAATCCGCATCACGCAATTGTTTCCGGACTCGGAGCCACTCCGGAAAACAGTGCAGGCGTGCCATGGAGCGCAGGATATATCATCGCCAGCGGCAACTTGATGGCAGACATGCGCGCAAACCTGAACGCAGAGTCGCAAGGAAGATTGCAGGTTGCCCGTCTATATGAATTGACGGAAGATCGCGGTGTCAAAGACATGCTTTCCTTCCTGTTGGCCAGAGATACCATGCATCAAAACCAATGGATGGCAGCCCTGCAGGAATTAGAAGAAAAAGAAGGCGGCAAAATCACTCCTACCACCGTGCCGGCTGAATGGGAAGCATTGGATTTCTCTCATAAACTGTACAACTTTTCTGAAGGCGAGGATAGTGCACGCGGTATTTGGGCTTCTGGCAATGCGCCCGATGGCCATGACTTCCAATATGAAAGCGAACCGGTAGGCTTTGGAGGAAAACCAGAACTGAAACCAGCTCCTCCTTATGTACATGCAACACCTCCCCTTGATAAATAAACAAGTGAAACAGACCTGTGCACGCGTCACGGTGCACAGGTCTATTTTTTTAGATTTGTTTGTAGCTAAGCTTTATCCCTCGGGGTTTGATTACAAGCTGAAAGATCACTTTTTTCATTGTTTTTTTTCCGCTGATCCAGGGAAGTACATACCGTGATACACTTTTCCTGGAGGGCAGTCATGGTTTACTTGCAAGAATTAGAAGAAAAAATCGAAGCATTGCGGGTTAAAATGTATGAAGCATACAATAATAATCCGAGTGGACAAGAAGTACTCCAAATATCACAAACATTGGACAAGGCCATCAACCAGCTGGAACAACAAAAACGACAGCAATAATCCAGTTGCCTTTTGACTGCCAGTTCAATTGGTTGTATTTTTCCTCTTGCATTCGAAAATTTATTATCGTATAATAGTCGTTGTCAGTCGGAACTGAATATGAGAACCGACAACCTATTATATTGCGCTCGTAGCTCAGTCGGATAGAGCGGTGGTTTCCGGTACCACGTCTGTCGGGGGTTCGAATCCCTCCGAGCGCGTACTTTTAAAAAGAGTGTTTCCCAAGTTGTTTTATCGACTTGTGGGACACTCTTTTTTCTGGATCCGTTTGTTTGCCGGGTGCCACTGCATCACGAATGTAATCACATTTGAGAGATTCTGGTAAAACCTGCTTCAACAACCTTATCAAGTGCAACTCCGATTCCCTCTCCTCACAAAACGCGCTTCACACTCCCTATGAAGTGCAAAGCCCAGTCGCTCTCCATGCAAAAGGAACTTCATCCCCACTCTATTTCGAGCAAAACCAGGCGCCCCCTCCCAACCCATAGACTTTTTATGAGAAAAATGAGAAAAACTCCACAAGCTCGTCATAGTATGTATAATAAGTAGATAATTCAGAAAAGTCCGATTTGTTAAACTTCACCTATGTTTTCGGATTCTCGAAGAAAACACCCACCACTCAGTAAGGAGGTCGAGCATGAATTCCAAAACACCTATTTTGGAAGTCAATCAACTACATACCCACTTTTTCACCAAATCAGGCGTTGTCAAAGCTGTCGATGGCGTTTCATTTGCCATCACTCCCGGCGAGACACTCGGAATAGTCGGAGAATCCGGATCAGGAAAAAGTATCACAGCTATGTCGATCATGAATCTGATTCCTTCTCCTCCCGGAAAAATAGTCGATGGCGAAATTTTGTTTAAAGGAGAAGATTTGCTGAAAAAATCGGAAAAGCAAATGCGGAAAATTCGTGGTAAAGAGATTTCGATGATTTTCCAGGATCCGATGACTTCCCTCAATCCCGTTTTTACTGTGGAAAAACAGATGGTCGAAACGATTTTGGTCCATGAAAAAATGAGCAAAAAGCAGGCCAAAGACCGGGCTGTCGAACTGCTTGATTTAGTCGGGATTCCGGAAGCGCGGGGCCGTTTGAAAAACTATCCGCATGAATTCAGCGGAGGCATGCGGCAGCGCGTGATGATCGCCATGGCACTGGCCTGCAACCCCGAAGTCTTGATTGCCGATGAGCCGACGACCGCCCTTGATGTTACCATCCAGGCACAAATATTAGAGTTGCTGGCCAGACTGCAAAAGGAACTGGGAATGGCCATTATCATGATTACCCACGACCTTGGCGTTGTGGCGGAGGTTTGCGACAGGGTCATGGTCATGTATGCCGGAAAACCTGTCGAATACACAGACAAGAATACTTTGTTTGAACAGCCAAAGCACCCTTATACGCTGGGTTTAATGAATTCGATTCCCCGCATCGGGGCCAAACAGGAAAAATTGGCTGCCATCCAAGGACTTCCTCCAGATTTGCGTGCCCTTCCCGGCGGATGCAGCTTTGCGCCAAGGTGCACTCATGCAATGGAAAGCTGTTTAAGCCATGACCCAGCATGGACAGAACAAGCAGCAAATCACCATGTCCGATGCCTGTTATATGAAGAAGATGAAGAAAAGGTGGTGTCGGAATGAGCGTTTTATTAGAAGTAAACAATTTGAAAAAGCATTTTCCGATAAAAGGAAGCAGCTTATTCGAAAAAGAAAAGAGGGCCGTCAAGGCCGTAGACGGTGTTTCCTTTCAAGTCAACAAAGGGGAGACACTGGGACTTGTCGGAGAAAGCGGATGTGGCAAATCGACTACCGGACGCGCGATTTTAAAGCTGTTGGAACCGACTTCCGGGGAAATTCGCTTCAATGGAGAAGATATCACTGGCTACCGTGGCGAAAAACTTAGAAAGCTAAGGCGCGACATGCAATTGATTTTCCAGGATCCCTACGCTTCCCTCAATCCAAGAAAAACAATCGAACAAATCATCACCGAACCAATGAAAATTTTCGGTATGCCGAAAGGAGAACGGAAGCAGAAGCTTGATCGACTGCTCGAAGTCGTCGGGCTCAGTTCCTATCATAAACAACGCTATCCCCATGAATTCAGCGGTGGACAACGACAGCGTGTAGGAATTGCCCGTTCCCTGGCACTGGACCCGGAATTGGTGATTTGCGATGAACCTGTTTCGGCTCTAGATGTATCTATTCAAGCCCAGGTGATCAACTTGATGGAAGAACTGCAAGAAGAATTCCAATTGACCTACTTGTTCATCGCCCACGACCTGAGTGTCGTCCATCATATCAGTGACCGTGTCGCGGTCATGTATCTCGGCCAAATCGTCGAAATCGGTGAAGTCGAGGAACTTTATGCAAACCCGAAACACCCGTACACCCAGGCATTGCTGTCGGCTATTCCGGAAGCAGACCCGAAAGTATCACGGGAACGAATCACCATTAAAGGGGACCTTCCGTCTCCTTCCAACCCGCCTGCGGGCTGCAAATTCCACACCCGGTGTCCTTATGCAGAGGAAATCTGCCGGAACGTAAATCCGGAACTCAAACAGGTTTCAACGGATGGCCAACAGGCTGCTTGTCATTTTGTGAAAGAAGTGGCGCTTGAGTACTGACCTCCAGCGTCAATTCTAAATAAAATTCTTTAAGGGGGATAAGAATGAATAAAAAAGTATTATGGACTTTATTTGGTATGTTGCTATTCGTTGTGTTGATCGCCAGCGGCTGCAGCAGTGACGAAGCCGGGTCGGAGGATACCGGGGATGACACTGCTGAAGCGAGTGACGACACAGAAAGCGGAGAGGATGGTGAAAAAACGCTTGTATTCGGACGCGGCGCCGACTCGGTTCAGCTGGACCCTTCGCAAATTACCGACGGTGAATCCATCTATGTCACCAACCAGTTGTATGATACGCTGGTCCGCTACAAAGAAGACAGCACCGAGGTAAGGCCTTCACTGGCAACAGAATGGGAAACTAGCGAAGATGGGTTAGTCTGGACATTCCAGCTGCGCGATGACGTGAAATTCCATGATGGCAGCGATTTTACTGCTGAAGATGTTGTATTCAACTTTGAGCGCTGGGCTACATCTGCCGACTTCATTTACTATGGCTACATGTTCGGTGCGACAGAGGACAATTTGAAAGGCATCATTGAAAAGGTAGAAGCTACCGGCGACTACGAAGTGAAATTCACTTTATCCGAACCGAATGCTCCTTTCTTGTACACGCTTGCTATGCCTCCATTCGGTATCGCTAGTCCTGATGCGGTCGAGGAATATGGTGATGATTACTTCAAAAATCCGGTCGGAACAGGACCGTTTGTATTCGAAGAATGGGTGAAAGACGACAGCATTACGGTCGTTAAAAACGATGATTATTTCGATGAGCCGGCCAAGGTCGACAAAGTCATTTTCCGGACAATTCCAGATAACGGTGCCCGTTTCATGGAATTGCAATCTGGATCCATCGATGTCATGAACGGACTGAATCCACAGGATATTGAACAAGCGGAGTCCGATGAAAACCTGCAAATCATCCGCAGACCGTCGATGAACGTTAGTTATATGGCAATGAACACGGACCAGGAAGGCCCGATGGGCAACAAAGAGGTTCGCCAGGCCATTAACCTGGCAATTGATAAAGAAAAATTGCTGACTCTGTTCGAAGGTGTAGGAAAAGCTGCCAAAAATCCGATGCCTCCTTCCCTTTGGGGGTACAATGACGAAATTGAAGACTATGGTTACGACATTGAAGAAGCAAAAAAACTGTTGGCTGAAGCCGGCTATGCCGATGGATTCAAAGTGACGCTTTATTCCATGGCAAATCCACGTCCTTACTTGCCGCAGCCGAAAGTTACAGCACAGGCAATCCAGGAAATGCTTGCGGAAGTTAACATAGAAGTGGAAATCGTGGAGAACGACTGGGATACCCATCTGGCTGCCACAGAAAACGGCGAGCACGATATGGCCTTCCTTGGCTGGACCGGGGACAACGGGGACCCTGACAACTTCCTGTACGTATTGCTTGATAAAGACAATGCCAAAATGGGCTCTGCAGGAAACGTCGCTTTTTACAAAAGCGATGAAGTGCACGACTTGTTAAAAGCAGCACAGACTGAGATGGATCAGGAAAAACGTTCGGAACTGTATATGGAAGCACAGGAAATCATCCATGAAGATGCGCCATGGTTCCCGATCGCCCATACGACACCACCGCTTGCAGCCAGCAAGGATGTAGTCGACTACCTTCCACACCCGACTGGAAGCGAACCGTTCAACTTCCTGGATATCAGTCGCTAATCCGTCTTATATGAAGCTTATCCAGAAGTTACTTTGGCTGCCGCCAAGGTAACTTCTCTCATCTTTACCCCTATCATGGAAAGGAGGAAACGTGATGCTTAAATATATTTTGCGAAGACTGGTCATGCTGATCCCGGTACTTCTCGGGGTTTCGATTCTGACCTTCTCGCTGATCCATTTGATACCAGGCGATCCGGCAAGGAGCATGCTTGGTGAGAAATCGACAGAATCCCAGCTGGAACAGCTCAGGGAGGAACTGGGATTGAATGATCCTTATGTCGTCCAATATGGCCGTTTTGTAGGAAAAATCCTTCAAGGGGATTTAGGTGAATCGGTAAAGTCCCAAGAAGAAATAAGCATCGAAATTGCGAGCAGACTTCCTGCCACAGTAGAATTAACGGTTTTTGCCATGATATTGGCGATGGTCGTCGGGATATTGGCAGGGGTGATCGCCGCAGTCAAACAGTACTCCTGGTTCGACAATCTTAGTATGAGCGGAGCGTTGTTCGGTGTGTCTCTCCCGATTTTCTGGCTTGGGTTGATGATGATTTGGCTGTTCTCCGTCAAACTGAATATATTGCCTGCCTCGGGCAGGATTTCGAACGACATCGAACTTCATACCATCACCAATTTCTATTTGCTGGATAGTTTGCTTACCGGCAACTGGGCAGCATTTAAAGATGTGTTTTCCCATTTGCTGATGCCGGGAATCGCACTTGGAACCATACCGATGGCAATCATCGCAAGGATGACACGGTCCAGTATGCTGGAAGTCATGAAACAGGATTACATACGAACGGCAAGCGCCAAGGGCCTCGCCCGTCACCTGATCGTTTTCCAGCATGCGCTGAAAAATGCGTTTCTTCCGGTACTTACCGTCATCGGGCTGCAATTCGGCCTCCTTCTCGGCGGAGCAGTACTGACCGAGACCATTTTTTCCTGGCCAGGAATCGGACGCTATGTCTATCTGGCAGTCATGGGAAGGGACTATCCTGTTGTGCAAAGCTCCATACTCATTATCGCTGTTATTTTTGTGCTGGTTAATCTGATTACCGATGTGTTGTACAAATACTTTGATCCTCGGATCAGTTACGATTAAGAAAGGATGTGAATGATAGAATGGCAGCAATACCACAAACCACACCGACCCCACCGGGAGTGCCAGAGCGGGAAAAAGCGGCAACAGCCAAGTCTTCAAGTCTGTGGCTCGATGCTTTTAGCAGATTGATAAGAAGCAAGACTTCCTTTATCGGCCTGCTTATCATTTTGCTTTTACTCGTCGTGGCAGCAATGGCCCCCGTTGTGGCTACCCACGATCCGACAGATCAACAATTGCTTGACCGCTACCTCGCTCCTTCCGGCGATCACTGGCTCGGAACGGATGAGCTGGGAAGAGATATTTACAGTCGGATTGTATATGGCACGCGGATTTCCATCCAAATCGGTTTGATTGCCGTCGGAATATCCGCGGTTATCGGGATTCTGCTCGGCGGCATTGCCGGATATTTCGGCCGATGGGTGGACCAGGTCATCATGCGCGTGATCGACATCCTGATGGCGTTTCCGAGTATCCTGCTGGCCATTGCATTGGTCGCAGTCCTGGGGGCAAGCTTGACAAATGCGATGATTGCCATCGGAATTGTAGGTGTTCCCCAATTTGCCAGGATTGTCCGTTCCACCGTTTTATCCGTGAAAGAAACGGAATACATTGAAGCAGCGAGAGCGATTGGGGCTAAAAACAACCGGATCCTGTTCCAGCATGTTTTGCCGAACTGTCTCGCACCGATCATCGTCCAAGCCACGCTCAGCATCGGGACGGCCATTCTGGATGCTGCCGGGCTTAGTTTTCTTGGACTTGGTGCACAGCCTCCTTCCCCAGAATGGGGCGCCATGTTGAGTGACGGGAGGGCTGCATTGCAGACCGCTCCATGGGTTGTCGCATTCCCTGGATTGGCCATTTTCCTGGTCGTTTTAGGCTTCAACTTATTCGGCGACGGTTTGCGTGATGCATTGGATCCACGGCTTAAACAATAAGAATGGTACGGTTGCGGCCATAAACTGCAGGACGAGGTCCCGCAAGTTCGCTGCCCATCAAATCAGAAAATCGTGTAAACTAAAGGTAAAGCCTGGAGTGGCTTTACCTTGTTTGGATGAAAATTGGAGGTACAGACATGAAAAAATCAAGCGCTGTCATCGGTTGCTTTCTCGCGGGCCTTTTGCTGGCAGCCTCACCGTTCGCACGCCCGGATTCCGCAGCTTCCATCAACTCATATCCGAATTTGCCAGCACCGATCGGAGAAGAAACCATTTTATTCACTTCTGCCGGGCAAGCACCCGAAAATCTTCTGCTAGCCAAAATGGCTGAGGATTTACACTTAGAAGGAGATTACCGGCCACGTGCCTTGGCATCTGACCTTTATGATTACCGGACGCTAGTCATCATTGTCGGTAATAGTCCCTATGGGCTGCAATACCGAAACAAGACATTTACAGAGGAATCGGACAGGATCAAGCAGTTGCTTAATGAAGCAGAATTAAGAGAAGTGCCGGTAATCATCCTGCATGTCGCGGGAACCAAACGACAGGATAATCAAACCGTAGAGTTGATAGAAACCACCGCTCCGTATGCTGATTATTTTCTAGGTCTGAAGTCAATCAGCAGTTCGACAAAAATCATCGAATCAATGGATGCCGCCAATGTCCCTGTTACTCTCGTACAGGATTTGGAAGACCTTCATACCCCGTTGAATTCGGCATTCCGCTAGCGGAGAGGGAAGGGGGAAACATGGCAGATTACAAGAATAATACCATTCCAGGGCTGATTGGGTTTTTTTTATTAACCTATGGGCTGTTTTTCCCTAGTCTGTCGGCTGAATGGGTTTCCTTCATCATCGACAGACTGCAGGAAAGCATGGAAATCATGGATAGTGGACAATTGCTGATAGCATCGTTCGCCTACATATCCAGAAATGCACTTCTTTATTTTTTGATTTATTTCAGTACGTTGCTAATTGTCAGTGCCTTAACCAAAAATACAGACAGCATTGCATTTTCATTCCTTTTTATCAGTGCCACCTTAACAGCCGTCTTTTTGATCAATGAGTTTTATGGAGAATCGTCCTCCTATGCACCGCACTTTTTCTCATTGGGTCTGCTGTTGGCTTTGAATTCCTATATCACCAAACAAAGATATTATTATTTAACGTTTGCAGTCATTTTGTTTTTTTTGATCACTGCCATGCAATGTTTAAATTTGATTCCGCTGCTTTCGCAATGGAGCTTCGGAGCAGATGATTTAGCGATCAGTTTGAAAACAGCCGATAGCTTCATCACCGAGGATCAATTATTTACAGCGCTTTACTTTGTTCTGTTCGCCATTTTTTTTCTCATTGCCGTTATCTTTGCCCTGCTGGTCCATTTATTCAACATCCAAATCACCACCCTGAAAAGGTTCCAAGTACAAGAGAAGGAACTCAAGGAAACCCGGTTTGCGCTAACAGAATCAAAGGTCTACGAGGAAATCCATTCACTGGTCCATGACTTGAAAACACCATTAGTGACAGTGCGGGGACTGATCTCCCTGATTGCGATGAAATATGAAAAAACAGAAGACAAGAAACTGCAGGACTATCTAACCCGGGTCGATCATTCCATTGATAAAATGAATGAAATGATTTCGGAAATCCTCTATGAGAACACGAAAAAAGAGATTGATGTAGACGAATTTCTACGTTATGTGATCAGCCATTTAGTGCTGGACGATCAAAAAATCCGTCTCGAAATGGAAGTGCAGGAAAACCTACCCTATATCCATGTCAATAAAATCCGTTTTGCCAGAGCCATTGCCAATCTGCTGGAAAATGCGATTATTTCTTTTGAAGGAAAAGCAGGATTTATCCAGATCGATGTCAAAAAAGTGAATGATACGGTACGGTTTCAAATAAGAGACAATGGTCCAGGAATAAAGGAGGAACTTATGCAGGAAATATGGAAGGAAGGTTTTAGCACGAAAGACTCGTCCGGTCTCGGCTTGTCCTTCGTGAAACGTGTTGTCGAGAATCACCAGGGTACCATCTTCGTTTCAAGTACCCCCGGCAGTCATACACAAATGGATATTTACCTGCCGGTGTCTTCCGGTCAAGGAGGCGCCTTTTATGATATTGATCATCGATGATAATGAAGATATTCGTTTTACCATCAAAGAAATCTGTTCGTTTGCTGATTGGGAGGCATGTGAAGCGTCTACGGGAAAAGCGGGTGTGGAATTGTTTCGAAAAGTGTCCCCTTCCGTGGTTCTGATTGATTACCATATGCCGGACTGGGACGGACTGAAAACGACCAAAACCATCCGTGGAATGAATGCTTCGGTCCCGATCATCATCTTGACGGTCGACGAACGCCATGAAATTGCCGAGCAATTTCTGCAGGCAGGTGCAACGGATTTTGCTTTAAAGCCCATAAAAGCCCCTGACCTCCTATCGAGGATACGCCTCAACATGAAAGTCGGCAAATTGACAGCGGGACAAAAAGATGTTTTTGTAGAAAAAGGCATCAAAGCAGAAACATTGCGGACAATAAAACATTTTCTTTACCAGCAAGAACGGCCGTTGACGATATCTGAAATACAAGCAAGTTTGCCTGTTGCCTATCAAACGGTACACCGTTACCTGAATTATCTGGCCGAACGAGGGGAAATCACGGTCTTGTCCCAATATGGCAGCAAGGGAAGGCCGAAAAACAAATATAAAATAACGTAAACAGCCGACTTGTTAAGTTTATTTATCAGAAATCAGGGAACGATGGTTATAGATTAAATTCTTACTGTGAACGGCGATAATCCGGTTTTTCCGACCGGCAAAAAAGGTCGAACACTTCTTACATATGCAAAGTGTTTTTTGTTTGACCTTTATTGACCTATTGGAGTAAGATGAAATTAGTCATTCATCATAAGGATGAAAGAACTAAAAAAGGAGGAACTATCCAATGAATTTAATTCCTACAGTTATTGAACAAACAAACCGCGGAGAACGTGCATATGATATTTATTCCCGTCTGTTAAAAGACCGCATTATCATGCTGGGAAGCGGAATCGATGACAATGTTTCCAATACAATCGTCGCACAGCTGCTTTTCCTTGCTGCTGAAGATCCGGATAAAGATATTTCGCTCTACATCAATTCGCCAGGTGGTTCGATCACGGCCGGCATGGCAATTTATGATACCATGCAGTTCATCAAACCGAACGTTTCCACCATTTGCATCGGGATGGCAGCTTCTATGGGCGCCTTCCTTCTTGCAGCAGGTGAACCAGGCAAGCGTTATGCGCTTCCTAACAGTGAAGTCATGATCCACCAGCCGCTTGGCGGTACGCAAGGTCAGGCAGCGGATATCGAAATTCATGCAAGAAGAATTATTGAAATGCGCAGTAAGCTGAACCACATTCTTTCTGAGCGTACTGGTCAACCGTTGGAAGTGATCGAGCGCGATACAGACCGTGATAACTTCATGGAAGCTTCCAAGGCTGTTGAATACGGTCTGATCGACAAAGTAATGGAAAAAAAGCCTGACTAATAAACAGGGAAATCAAAAGACTGGGACAAAAACATAGTGCCCAAAACGAAAACCGGACGATAATCCGAAATCTTGAGGATTATCGTCCGGTTTTTTCTTTTTAATCGGTTATTTTTCGTAGTTCTTTCATAAAAAAATACAATCTACGTAATAATCTTTATTGAAATACTTGGTGCCTTGAATGAAAGGGATGTTGTCCAGCGCTAAGGAAATATCTTACGCTTTCCGCGGGCGGCTGGTGAACTTCCTCGACCCAAGGGTGCAAAGAAGGATATTCCAGTAGAACCCTGACTGTGGCCGTTACCATGAAACGAAGTGTTCTGCTGCAGCGACATTTTATCCTTATCTATTTCAGAATGAAAGAATTAATTCGCAGTTCCCTCAATCTGTAAAGCTTGAAAAGCAACACAGCTGCGATAGGAATCTTTAAATTTTTTTTGCAAATATATTTATCAATGATAATACTGCCTTCTTAACAAGTTGAGTTTTAACTCCACACCTTCACCATGCTTTCACTTCGTTAACATAGCATGCCGTTTTTGAAGTTTCTTCTTCCCTTTCCACCAAGGCGATAGTTCGAGACGATTCATTAAAATTGGCAGGCTGCCTTATAACCGAGACAGCCTGCCGAAAGTTATTCCGTATGGATGACACGGGTGCTCGCGAACAGGTCGTGCACTCCTTGCTTTTGATCCGTGAAGGCCACAACCGCATAGAGCACAGGAGTGAAAAACAAGACTCTATGGATAAATCTTCCCACCACCTCACGAAACAACAAATCACTCCAGGTCAACGAACTATCATCTTCCCGGACCACCCGAAGACCAAACAGCATCTTTCCAAGCGTCTGGCCAAAGAATTTGGTCATCAACAAAAAATACACATAAAAAACAATCGAGCCCAGTATCCCTGTCACCGTCCAAAAACCAATATCAAGTTGCTGGCCGTCATTGATAAAATGAAACGGACTAAGCAGGATACCATTGACACTAAATACCACGAGCAAGTCCGTTATGTACGCCCAAAACCTCATCCAAAATCCAGCATAACGTCTTTTCCTCAAGTCATTTGTTGAATGTTCAACCGTTTGCCAGTTTTCTTGATCATGATTGCTCATCTACAGCACCCCCTACCTTGAATACAGATACATGGCCCGCGGAGCATCTGACTCCCTGATCAATTCCTGAAGGCCAGCCAATTTCATGTCCGGACCGAAGAAGTTTTGCGCAGTCATTCCAAGTAGCTGGTCAAAATGGAAGCCGGTTTTATACTGAATAACTTGCGCTTCTCCCAATTCATTCTCCTCTTCCATCATCGCTATCGTGTCATCCAGCGTGCCAAGCCCATCAATCAACTTGTTATCCAGGGCTTGCTTGCCAGTGTACACTCGGCCATCTCCCAGCTCACGGACCGTTGCTTCTTCCATCCCGCGGCCATCGACAATGACTTGGACAAATTCATCATACAGCTCATCGACCATCGTCTGAAGAATGGCTTCTTCGTCTTCCGTCATCGGGCGTGAACCAGACATGATGTCTTTGTATTCTCCGCTTTTGATTGTATTGAAATCTATTCCGTATTCTTCTGCCAATTCAGCATAGTTGATGCTTTCCATAATCACACCAATCGATCCTGTCAACGTTGCCGCATTGGCCACAATTTTATCGGCAGGGGCAGACACGTAGTAGCCACCAGAAGCAGCCGTATTGCCCATGGATACATAGACAGGTTTATCTGTACTTTCCTGGATTTCTACAATTTTGTCATGGATCTCGGCACTTTCGACTACCCCGCCGCCAGGAGTGTTCACACGGAGAATTATCCCATCGATGCTTTTGTCCTCTCCCGCCTTTTCAAGCATTCGCAAAAAGTTTTGGTGGTTGTAGCCTGAGTTATTCAGTAATGAGCCAGACCCGGTATCTTGAATTACTCCTTCCAAGTGGAGTACGGCGATCTTACTTCCGCTTGTCCCACTCTCGATAACCGTTTCATTAAACAATTCATCCTGCTGCGTGAATACATCCTCGAAATTGGTGGATGCCAGACTGGTTGCGAACTGTACTCCAATCGAAATTAAAAATAAACCTGCCGCTATGAGCAGCGCCAGCCAGCGTTTTCCATTCATCATTAAATCCTCCTCTGTCGGCTTGTTTCTGTTATCCCTTTAAAATAGTATCGTATGTGCCGCCGATTATCTAGTGGCAGCCGATTACTCCTTTCCTGAAACAGGTTGGCGGTTATCGGTATGACAAGGACAGGTAGTGAGGTGATCATCATAAACTCCTATAGCCTGTAAAAAAGAATAAATAATGACAGGCCCGACGAAAGTAAAGCCCCGTTTTTTCATGTCTTTGCTGATGACAACCGACATATCATTTTGGGCAGGAACTTGTCCGGCTTCATCCCAGTGATTCACTATTTGTTTTTGATCACTGAACTGCCAAACATAGGCGGAAAAACTCCCGAATTCCTTTGCCGCCCGCTGTGCTGCCATGGCATTTTTGCGGACTGCGTTAATTTTCAGCCGATGCCGGACCACCTCTCCCGTTGATAGAATTTTTTCCAAGTCATCATCTGACATAGCTGCACACCGATTGATATCAAAGTGATGAAAAGCCTGACGGTAACCCTCCCGTTTGTTCAGGATTGTGCTCCAGGATAAACCGGCTTGCGCGCCTTCTAAATTGAGCATTTCAAATAAATAAGTGTCATCCTTGCTCGGTATTCCCCATTCCTGATCATGGTACTGTTTCATCAATGAACCTGATTCAGCCCAAGGACATGTCTTTTGTCCTTTCATCTGTATTCCCACCTTTCTTAAACCTTGTATCGGTACCATTATCGTAATACGTATGGTAGCTTTGTTACGTTCCATATTTTGCTCAATCGATTAAAATTATTCTTTATGAATAGGGACGGCAGATTATCATAAATGGGCAAAAAAATAACCAAGCCTCTCTATAAAGGCCTGGTATTGTTTATACAGTCGGTTCCGCTTGGCCGGGATTGATGAATGCCGAAAGCTGATCGATTGCTGCGGTTTCATCACTTCCCTCGGCAATGAGGATGATTTCCTCTCCCGTTGCTATCGCCAGACTCATAAGTCCCATAATACTTTTGGCATTGACCCGCTTGCCATCTTTCTCAATAAACAATGCTGAAGAAAAGCCACTTGCCTTTTGAACGAATTGTGCTGCCGGCCGCGCTTGTAAACCTGCTTCCAACTCCACCACCATCTCTTTTTGTTTCACTCGGTTCCCTCCTTAAAGAAAACGCTTTCATTTATATTTAAAAAAATACTCTCTTTTGTAAAGAGAGCAGCTGCAAGCTTCGCCGCAACTTTAAAATATTATACCATATACCGACCCGTCCCGAACATAGCTAATTTCCAAGCGGTTCACCTTTTTTTAGTTTTTCGGCATATTCATCGATTTTGCGCAACCTGTGATTGATACCGGATTTACTGATCTTTCCGGTCGAAACCAGCTCTCCTAACTCTTTCAAGGAAACATCTTGATGCTGTACCCGCAATGTAGCGATTTCCCTGAGTTTTTCTGGAAGCGCATCGATTCCCACCGTCCGATCAATGAATTTGATATTCTCCACCTGTCGAAATGCTGCGCCGATCGTTTTATTCAAATTGGCAGTTTCACAGTTCACCAGACGGTTGACCGAGTTCCGCATGTCCCGGACGATCCGCACGTCCTCGAACTTGAAAAGCGCCTGGTGGGCTCCCATATAGGTAAGCAGCTCGGTGATTTTTTCCGCTTCTTTCATGTAGGTAATATAACCTTTTTTGCGTTCCAGTTTACGGGCATGCAAGTCGAACGAATTCATCAACTCACATAATGCATCATTGTGTTCTTTATGAAAATTATAAATTTCCAAATGGTACGAGGAGGTTTCCGGATTGTTTACCGATCCTCCCGCCAAAAAAGCGCCACGTAAATAAGACCTGCGGCAGCAATCCTTGCTCGTGAATTTTTCCGAGATGGAATGATTAAAAGAAAATGGTTCTTTTAGAATCTCCAAATCATCAAGGAAAGTGCGAACCCCTTCCTTCATCCGGACAATATAGACATTGTTCTTTTTCAACTTCATTTTTTTCCGGACAAGTAGTTCAACTGGATAACCATAGAGGGATTTTATCAATGTATAGATCCTTCGAGCTATTGCAGCGTTTTCTGTTTGGACATCGAGCAGGTACTCTTGACGCGCCAGGGAAATCGCCCCGTTCATACGTACAAGGGCTGCCAGCTCCGATTGAGCACAACAAGTGTCCGTCGAAATTTTTGTCAACTCTTTCTTTATCTCTGATGCAAAAGACATTCCCTCACCTCCCCTGTTTTGTGAATCGTTAAATCAAGGAATATAACAATTCAGATACTTTGGCCGTATCATGGCGCAGCATTTTTTTAGAATGGTCGATAATGTCGCCTTCAATGATTTCCAAGCCCATATCAAGCAGACGATCGGTATCATACACAACCGGTGCAGCATTTTCTTCGGCATACAACTCGCGGACATCTCCTTCTATCGGCTGGTTATGGACGATGATCGAATGAATGCAGCCTTCGCCAATATGATCGGTAATCGCTTGTACGTGATCGGCCGCTGTATAGCCGGAAGTCTCGCCATACTGGCTCATGACATTGCACACATAAGTGACCTTCCCTTTCGTATGACGCAAGGCATCCCCGATTTGAGGTACGATCATATTCGGCAGCGTACTGGTATATAAACTTCCCGGTGCGACCACCACCAGATCGGCCTGCTTGATTGCCTCCACTGCTTCGGGCAAAGGCAGTACCGGCTCAGGACTCAAAAAAACGCGCTTGATTTTTTTATTGGCGAGAGGAATGTTCGATTCACCGGAAACGATCTCACCATCTTCCATTTCAGCATGAAGGAACATATTTTGGTTGGCGATTGGATAGATCCTTCCTTTGACGTTCAACACGCGCGATATTTCTTTGATCCCATTGTAAAAATCGCCCGTCAGTGATGTCATCGCAGCCAATAATAAGTTGCCCATCGCATGCCCGGACAATCCATTGCCATTGGCGAACCGATGCTGAAATAAATCAAGCAGCATCGGCTCGGCATCCGACAGTGCCGCAATCACATTCCGAATATCGCCTGGTGCGGGGATGGCCATTTCCGATCGCAGCCGGCCTGAGCTCCCTCCATCATCTGCGACCGTGACAATTGCAGACAAATCAATGGGATAATCTTTCAGTCCCCGCAAAAGGACAGGCATCCCGGTTCCTCCCCCTACGACGACTACGTGTGGCTGTTTCTGTTTATTCATAGCTTAATGACCCTTTCTCTTATCGATATCCCGATGGCTGACATGGGTGACATAGTCGCCGGAGAATTTTTTCGCCAAATGCTCTGCAATCGCTACGGAACGATGCTGGCCGCCTGTGCAGCCGATGGCGATCACCAGCTGGCTCTTGCCCTCTTTTTTGTATTGCGGCAGCATAAATTCCAAAAGGTCCGTCACTTTATCCAGGAATTTTTGTGTATCCGTCCACTTGAACACATAGGAAGAAACTTCCGAATTGAGACCCGTCAACGGCCGCATATGAGCAACATAATGAGGGTTTGGAAGAAAGCGGACATCAAAGACTAAATCGGCATCGATCGGAAGCCCATATTTAAAACCGAACGAAACGGTGTGGACCGAAAAAACCTGCTGCTCTTTTTCGGCGTACGTATCGACGATTTTTTCCCGTAAATCCTTCGGCTTCAATGCCGACGTATCGATGATGTTATGTGCGCGACCGCGCAGTTCATCGAGAATAGAGCGTTCTTGTTCGATTCCTTCCAACGGCAGACCTTCCGGGGCCAGCGGATGGTAGCGGCGTGTTTCCTTGTAGCGAGAAACAAGCGCCTGGTCTTTGGCATCCAGAAACAGAATGTGCTCCTCCAGCCATGCGTCCTCCTTTGCCAAAGCATCCAGGGCATCGAACAGGGTATCAAAAAACTCCCGTCCCCGGAGATCCATCACTACCGCTACTTTTCGTATGTTGTTCGTTGCGTCTTTCATCAATTCAAGAAATTTGGGCAGCAATGCCGGAGGCAGATTATCGACACAGTAAAAGCCCAAATCTTCAAAGCTTTGCATAGCAACCGTTTTCCCTGCTCCCGACATCCCTGTGATGATTACAAGTTGTGTTTCTTTGTTTTTTTCTGCCAAGCTCAATCTCCCCTTTTCGCCGCTTGTTCCAGAAGCCGTAAATCGATCAAGGACCCGGCGGATCCAATCGATAATCGATCAAAGCATAGTCGCTTGTATAAGTAAATGTGCCAAAAAGTATCTCACTGCTGGTGAGAAGGTGATTGATGATAAAACGATCTCCATCTGCCATCGGCTTCTGAATCGCTTCATCGACAGGAACCCATTCCAGCTTTCCTTCCCGACAGTCTTCTGTCATCTCTCCAGCATATTCCCTGCTGAAAAACGTAAACATCATCCATTCATCGACTACCTTGTCATCTTCTTTGATAACGAAGGTGAACACTCCGCCTAAGCGCGGGTTGTACAATGTCAAACCTGTTTCTTCTTTATATTCTCTAACTGCTGCTTCTTTGATTGTTTCCCCTTGCTCCATTTTGCCGCCGGGCATGGCATACCAGCCCCGTCTCGGCTTTTGCAGCATTAACAGTTCATCCTCATCCCGCAGGATACTCGTTGTGACTCGACGCATATCATCACCTCTTCCCTGCTTCCAGGTCCTGCTGTTTTTCTTGGTGTTCATACTACCTGAAAGAAGACATCTTTTTTTATTATACTATGTTTAAAAGCAATCCTACAATGTTTGGTTCCTAGGCAAAACTTACCGGAAGCCGTCTGAAGATGGGCAAAAAAAGACACAGGCGGAAACTCCACCTGTGCACAAAGAATATATTTATTAAAAGGGGGTCAATTAGTTAATTCTATTGTACCCGATAATTGTTTCGTCCGTGTTACAGCAGAGTTAAAAAGTATTTACGATTACCATCTCTGCCGCATCCCTTTTAATTGACGGCTTTCAATTCTTCTACCAGGTTTTCAATGTAAGCCTGGGCAGACTGAGCAGCAATACTTCCATCCCCGGTTGCTGTCACGATTTGACGTAATTCTTTTTCGCGAATGTCACCAGCAGCAAAGATTCCCGGTACACTTGTTTCCATTTTTCCATTGGTCGGAATATACCCTTGCTCGTTGGTGATACCAAGCGAACTGAACGGTTTGCTCAACGGCACCATTCCGATATAAATAAACACGCCATCCGTGGAATGCTCATACTCTTCATCCGACTTTTGATTGTGAAGTGTAACACTGCCCACTTTTCCATCTTTGCCGTTGATTGTTTTTACGACTGTGTCCCAAATAAAGTCGATTTTCTCATTGTCAAAGGCCCGCTGTTGCAAGATTTTTTGCGCACGCAGCTCATCACGGCGATGGACAATGGTCACCTTGCTGGCAAAACGGGTCAAATAAACCCCCTCTTCCACCGCAGAGTCCCCACCGCCGACAACAATCAATTCTTTGTTTTTAAAGAAGGCACCGTCACATACAGCACAATAAGAAACGCCTCGTCCGCCAAGCTCTTCTTCGCCCGGTACGCCGATTTTCTTGTATTGAGCACCAGTAGTGATGATCAACGCCCTCGTTTTGTACTCCTTGTTTCCGGCGACAACAGTTTTATATTCTTTCCCGTCGATAACTTCTTTTACATCGCCATACGCGTATTCGGCACCGAATTTTTTCGCATGGTCGAACATCTTGGTGGAAAGATCCGGTCCTAAAATATGGTCATACCCTGGATAATTTTCCACATCCTCGGTGTTCGCCATTTGCCCGCCCGGAATCCCGCGTTCCAACATCAATGTATCTAAATCGGCCCGGGAAGTGTACACAGCGGCAGTCATGCCGGCAGGTCCTGCCCCGGCGATAATAACGTCATAAATTTTTTCATCGGCCATTCTCGATCAGCCCCTTTTCTTCTGCATCTTTGTCTTCTCAAGCCCATTATCGTATGAATCAATGTCCAGGTCTACTATTCTGCTCATTGCAAACAGGTCTTTATTTATAGTATGGATTTAATGGTTATTGTGTATCCAAGGGCCTTCATCCTTGCTGAGAAAAGGATGGCGTTTGCAGCCTTCTTCCCAGAGGGCCAACGCTTTCGATGGAATTCCAGTATGAAAGGCGGCTATGCTGTACCATTTGTAATACGAAGCATGGCCTTGCAAATTGGATTTAGACAAGGTTTTGAACCGTTGTACCGCTTCCCGATAATAGCCTGTTCTTGCCAGCGTGACAGCCACACGCAGTTTTTGCTGGCTGTGCAGTGGATATACATTGAACAGCGCTTCGACATGCGCAGCGGTTTTGTCGGAGTTTCCGGTATGGAAATAAAACACGGCTAAATTTGTGTGGCAAAACAGAGACTGCGGTTCCTCTTCAAGCCATTTTTCCTCTAAAGCAATCGCTTCTGTTTCCTCTCCGGAAAAGAATAAAGCAAAACTGTATTCGTGCTTTGCAGTAACATGCTCCGGAAACAATCCCATCATTTCCTTAAGCAGTGGCAGCGCATAATCCCACTCCTGACGTTCCAGATGATAAAAGGCGGTTTCCTGGAAGATCAACAGTTCATCGTCTATACCGTCCCAGTCCTCGTCCTCTTCTTCTATATCCAAAAATTGCAGCAATTCTTCGGCCTCTTCCCTGAATTCTCCTTCAGGTGCTTGTTCCAAGTACTGCTTGGCATTTTTCATGGCATCATTCATCAATCCCAAATGCGCATAATTGTTGGCAATCAAATAATAGCAATCCACATATTCGTCACCATGTGCATCCAACACTTCCGTCAGCACTTGGTTGGCCATATGATAGGCGCCCGCTTCTGTATAAATAATCGAAAGCTGACAGCGGAACAGCGGTTCCTCCGGTGAGGCTTCGACTGCCTTTTTCATCCATTTGACCGCAATATCGAATTTCCGTTTTTGAAAGGCTTCGACACCTTTCGTAAAATAAAAATCGCCCTCAGGGATAAAAGGGATGACTTTATCAACATTAAGCGGTAGTTTCATCTTTTGCGAAGTATGCATTCGTCTCCCCCTGTATGACTTAATTCAACCGTAACCGTATATAATAAACCGCCATGAAAGCTGACGCTCCATGGCAGCTGATAATTACAGACTGATACCGCTTGAAGTATACCACATTTGGGAAAGGTAATATATAGGAACTGCCATAAAAACATACTAACAAGTGAAAAAAGGGACTTTTTGGGGATTCCTGCGGGTGGAAAGGCTTCGGTGAGATCCCGGAGAGCACTATCTCGAGGAGGCTCAACCGCCACCCGCGGAAAGCGCCAGATATTTCCGCAGCACAGTGCCAGCACCCTCTTTTAAAAAATAACGAATATTTCTATCCAATTTTTTCAGTAGAACAAAAAAACAAGACCAAATCTTTATTTCGATTCGGTCCGCTACTCCATATATTCGTTATGTCGGCAGATGGAACACCGATTCTCTTTCCTCTGTCAATCAGTAATTGCTGCGTGTTGATTTGTTTCGACAATCCGCTGAAAATGGCGGATTGTCAAAGGATCATCCTGATAGCCACCGGGATTCCAAGTAGATTGCATGTAGACTTCAGCCACATCCTTGTTCCGTCCATCCCCTTCAGCAGCATCTTCCAATGCAATGATACTTTCAAAAACGGCAGCGAATTTTTCGGCAATCTCCTTGCAATGCAACGTCCGTATTTCCCTATCTGCCCTTTTCACATCTTCCAGCCAATCTGTGATATGTTTTATTTCTAGCTCCAGCTGCTCACGTAATACCTGGAGATTCTCCGGGAGGGCAGCGAGCCTGCGATGTACTTCGTGGAAAAACAGTTGATCTGCTTGATATTTTTCTATCAGCCGCAGTACTTCCAATCCCAAAATATTGCCGGTTCCTTCCCAAACAGTTAGCACTTGGGCATCCCGCAACAACCTTGGAGTGACAAAATCTTCGATATATTCGTTTCCGCCATGCATCTCCAGTGACTCATGAGCAAAATGGATCGCCTGTTCGGCCGTCTCTTTTTTCAATATAGCAATGTACAAGCGAATCAAGATTTGCTCTTCGGTAGATGGGGCTGTATCAGCACACAGCTGATCAAAACGGTGAATCATATCAAACACCGCGCTCATCTCTACTTGCTGCTTCACAGCAAGTGTGGTCAATGTATCCTGGATCATTGGAAGGTCCTTGAGTTTACTCCCGAAGGCTGTCCGTTTTCCTGCATAATCCCGTGCTTCCAAAAAAGCGCGTTTCATGATTCCGAGCGAAGCTACTGCATTGCAAATCCGTGATAGATTCAATGCTTCCGCCATGTAGGCAAACCCTTGTTCAGCTTGGCCGACAAGGTATGCCTTGGCCCCATCGAATTCGACCTCGGCCGATGGGACGGCGCGAACACCAAGCTTATCCTTCAAGCGGCGGATATACAGCTTTTGATCCTGGCGGTTTTCTTCCCAAGGCACCAAAAACAAACTGAGTCCCTTCGTTCCATCTCCAGCTCCTTCCATTCTTGCCAGCACCATGGCCACACCGCATTGCCCGGCGTTGCTGGCAAAGTACTTTTCGCCGTAAATCCGGTAACCGTCCTCTGTTTCGACCGCACGAACCACGTTTGCTCCTACATCCGAGCCACCTTGCCGTTCGGTCAGAAACGTCGCCCCTTCATATAATTCCGTTTCGCCAGTTGCCAGAACATGCGGCAAGAACCTTTCTTTCAACTGTTCATCAGCATAATGATCAATCAAATAAGCGGTCGCCATCGTCAATGTAACCGGACAATAAAATCCTGGTTCTGCATGGGAAAGCAGGTATCCCTGTGCAAATGAATAAACATAGTTGCCTTTTCTACCTAGATCAGGAATTTCCTTGTGGATATATCCCACAATCCCTGTATTATAGGTTTCTTCTACGGTGCGCTTGTACCCCTCATTCACCCAAACTTTGGAGACTTCCTCCCCCATTTTGTCGTATTTCACGAGACGCGGCTGCCCCTCCCGGTCTGTATGGACAGCCCGTTCATCGATTTCTCCTGCACAACTTTCGCCAAAAACGTGAAGCTGCCTGTCAGCCCAATGGTAGAATGGAACGGGCAAATATTTTTCCAACAACGAAGTAAGATGCGCATCCTCCTGGTAAAAGTTAACCATGTCAACCCTCCTTAGTGCTGCGGCTGGCTGCGCAGCTGTCCTTTCAAAAGTTTACCTGTCGCATTCCTAGGAAGCGCTTTCAATTCTTCGTATAAACGGGGGATTTTATAATCCGCTAGTTTCCCGTCAAGAAATTGTCTGCACTCGGCTGTTAAGTCCTCCACTTCCCGCGCCACCACCACATACGCTTTGACGGTTTCTCCCCAGTCGGGATGCGGAACTCCAACAACCGCGACATCGGCAACCGCCGGATGGCTGAGCAGCATCTGCTCAACTTCTTTCGGAAAAATATTCACCCCGCCGGAAATAATGATATCTTTTTTACGATCGACCACCCAGTAGTAACCGTCTTCATCCCTTTTTGCCATATCTCCGGTGTAAAGCCATCCATCCTTCAACGTTTCTGCTGTTTTTTCCAAATCTTTATAATACCCTTTCATGTTTCCTTCTCCCTTAAGGATAATTTCTCCTACTTGACCCTGTTCGACTTCCCGTCCGTGTTCATCCACAAGCTTAATCTCACAGTTCAAAGCGGCACGATGACCAATACTGCCGGCCTTGTGCGGATGGTCGTCAAACCCTAGCAACGTGCCATTTGGGCCGGCTTCTGTCAGACCGTATACACACATGAGCTTTTTCGTCGAAAACTTTTCCTGAATAAAGGTCACCTCAGGGCCCGAGAGCGGAGCCCCGCCGTACACCCAATATTCCATCGAGGATAAATCATACTCTTCTATCCCCGGATGCTTGGCAGAAGCCAAGTATGCAATCGGTGCACCGAAAAAGTGGGTGGTTTTTTCCCTGGATACTGTTTCGAGCAGTAATTCGGGACTGAAGTTAGGAACAAGTACATGGACACCTCCGACATACGTGCCCGCCACCATAAATAAGTGCAGAGGAGCTGAATGGCTGAGCGGCATCATATGAAGGATCCGGCTTTCCGGTTTCATCGTCATTTCAATACAAATCATCACTGCCACCGATAAAATGTTCCGGTATGTGTACAATACCCCTTTTGGCGCACCGGTGGTACCCGAGGTATATAGCAAAGCCGCTTCATCTTCTTCCGTCAGCTGGCACGATATCTCACCAGACGCCCCTTCCAGTATCAACTCGTCAATCGACAACCATTGGTCGGAGTGCCGCCCCGTTTTCGCGAACATCCCCTCCACTTTGTCGGGCAGATTGCTCACCGCCGGAAATACAGCTTCATGGGTGAGGAACATTCTGGCATCGCTATGTTCCATGATATACGCAGCTTCCTGTTCGACCAGCTTGGGATTGATTGGAACAATGATGCCGCCCAACCGCTGGACTGCAAAGTAACAAATCAAGAATTCTTTCGTATTCGGCATATGAAGCACAACCTTGTCGCCCTTCACCACTCCTAATTCAAGCAGACTGGAACAAAGCTGATTGACAGTCCTATTCCATTGACGATAAGTCAATCGTTCGTCTGGTGTGACGATCGCCTCATGTTCTGGATACTTTCGAGACTGGATTGCTAATAAATCCGGTATGCTCATGGGAGGGTACACTCCTATCTTTGGTTTTTTGTTATTCAGCAAGCTTTCGCCGGAATTCTTCTACAAGCGCTTCCATTTCCCGCTTGACAGTTTCCAATTCGGCTATCCGTTTTGATACCTCCTCGATTTTGTTATTGCCATACTCAATTGTCTTCAAGAGTTGTTGTTTGCCGCTTGGATCCTTGTCGAACAACTGAATCATTTCCTTTATTTCTTCCAGTTGAAAACCATACTTCTTGCCTCGGAACACGAGGCGAAGCCTGGTTTTTTCCCTCCCGGAAAATAATCTCCTGCCGCTTTCTGTCCGTCGAGGTTGAAGTAAACCAATCTCTTCATAATAGCGTATCGTCCTCGGGTTGACGTTAAATTCAGCGGCAAGTTCAGAAATCGTGTATGTTCTATCGCCCATACCATCACCCTTGTCTTGAATCTTTTCTGAAGCCTCTGCCGATGCGCAGACAGGATTTCACCAATGAAAGGTAAAAAAATAGCCGCAGCGACTATTTGTCAGGCACGGTCATTTTTTCTTGGTGATACATCAAGCATAGCACTTACGTTAACGTAAACTTCAATCCCTTTTTAATCAGCTGACCGGCTTTTCAGAACAGCGAGAATGAACAATAAAAGCGAATAACTGATATTTTCGGTTTCAGTCCATTCCAAGACCACGGAATCACCGCGGGAAAAACGTTCAGCATGTTCTAAAGGAATTGCTCCAGGTTTCATGAGCAGCAGCTTTTTTCCTTCTTGATCTGTAACCGAGATAAAATCCCGATAATCCTTGACGGCACGCCACCTGTTGCCAGTCTGATCAATGAAATCGAGCAAGGCTCCTTTCTCCCCTTTTGCAGGACAAATGTAGCCGATACAATCTCCGTCTTCATTAAATACATAAGAACGCCAGGAAAGCCCGCCTCGTTTTTGCATATAGAACAGGATATTGTTTTGATCATCCAGCAGTTGAAAATTCTTCGGCATAAAAATACCTGAACTGGAAAAAAACCGAACAATGTGGAGGAACCAGTTACTTTGAAAACCTGTTTCCTTCAAAACACAAAGCTGCTCGTCGTCCAGGCTCATGATCGATGTCTTCGTCGAAAAGTTTCCCTCGATTGCCATGACCCGATCAAGTTGCCTGCTGACAGGAATCCATTTCTCTTTCTGCATAGTCAATTCAGATTGTTTTCCCAACTGCATGTCGCGTCTTCCTCTGGAAAGAACCGTCCCACCGACTGTTGCCAACACGATCGATAAAAGACCCGTTTCCCATTGATGGGCGAAAAACAAAAACAACATGATCATGCATATACTGCCAAATAACAGAATGATACCGGTATATAATTGATGTTTCCCATCTCTTGTTAATAGTTCGGACACGTTCGTCATCTTTTTCCCTCCCCTTGAAAAGACATACGATTATCTTTCATTTTGGTTTCAGTTGTCAGAAAAATCAAGCGCTTTTTTCTGATACCCAACCTGGACTGTGCTAAAATGGACAAAGAACAAACAGCTATTCTTTGGGAGGGATTTGATGAAAATCGTCGTTGTGGGTGCAGGTGCCCTCGGTGCTTATTTTGGGGCAAGATGGCAGGAAGCTGGGCAAGACGTTACATTCCTTGTCCGCCAAAAAAGAGCAGACCAATTAAGAAAAAATGGACTACGGATAAAGAGCATAGAAGGGGATTATCAGCTAGACAAACCGGCAATTGTGGAAAATCCCGGGGAAATTCAAGAAGCAGACCTTGTAGTATTGGCCGTGAAAGGTTACCATCTCGACGGCACACTGGAGCAATTGCAAGTCTTGGTAGACAAAGGAGCCAAGGTACTCCCTGTCCTGAACGGAATCGAGCATATTCCGATTCTCCAGGAAAAACTCGGCAAAGACGCAGTGCTAGGCGGCTTGTCCTTTATCATTTCCACATTGGATGGGCAGGGCGGTGTCGAACATACCAGTCCATTCCACGAGCTCGTTTACGGGGCATTGACACCCGAACAGGAAGAAATCTGCCGTCAGATCGCCGCTGCCTCCGAAAAAGCGAATTTTACTGCCAGGTGGAGCGAGGACATCGATACAGACATGTGGAAAAAGTATATGTTCATCACGGCGTTTTCCGGTATCACCACAGCTGCAGACCTTCCGATCGGAACCATCAGAAACCACCCGGAAACATTCGCCGTCGCCAAGGCCATGCTGGCGGAAATGAAGCAGCTTGCCAATAAAAAGCAAGTAAGCTTGACCGATGATCATGTCGAGCAGGCAATCCGACAATTGAACGGACTGGACGACGCAGCTACCTCCTCGATGCATCAAGACCGGCGGAAAGGCATCAGCCTGGAGGTCGAGCATTTACACGGTGGCGCCCTGCGACTGGCAGCCAATGCGCAAATAGAACTACCGACTATTCGTACCATTTATGGACTCATCAAGCCGTTTGCCTGATAATTGAATAGTAGATGAAGTGCTTTTTCGAAGGTTTTCTGCCATCGGAAACCGTCCAAATAAGTTTTCCTCATCTTCTGGATAGCATCCTAAGTCTCAAGATGTATTTCCGCAGAAGTTCCGCCCGTTTTTCGAAAACTGGCTATACAAGAAATGGAAAACATAGTATATTGACACCAGGTACTAAATATCTGACATGAGGTGGCTTTATGCAAGCGGTCTATATCGTGCTGACTAATACGGGATCCCTTATCAACTGGGCGTTAAAATCGGTTACTTCAGCTCCTTACAATCATGCATCGTTAGCGTTGGATAAAGATTTCCGTCGCATATACAGCTTTGCCAGACGGGAACCGCTCAATCCTTTCTGGGGCGGTTTTGTCAGAGAAGACTTCGTCACAGGAACGTTTAGCTGGTATCCCGATTCCACTTGCGCAGTGTACCGGCTCATGCTGACTTCCAGGGAATATCGAAAACTCGAGCGGATCATCGCTGTTTTTGAAAAAAAGCCAAAACGTTACTTATATAATTACGCAGGCCTTGTCGGCATTCCGATAAACTATCCGATTGAAATGCCCGCTTCCTATTTTTGCTCGCAATTTGTCGCTGAAGTGTTGAGCAGGGCGGGGCATCGGTTATTCACCAAGCGAAGTTCCCTGATCACCCCGGAGGATTTTCGCCATCATGACGAGCTGGAGTTAGTATATCAAGGGGGACTATACCAATATCCGGATTTGTATTCCCAAGAAATATACCAGCCGAAAAAGTATCAAAACTTCCCCTTCCGTAAGTACATGCTGCAGCAACTGGATACAGAAATTCTCCGCCTGATGGATCGTGAACATAAACAATATTATTTCCGCGATGGCTTTTTAAAGCCGAAAAAAATTTACTTAACTCGGCAAATCGGCAAAGTAAAGCATGTCAAAAAACTGTGGAAAGGACTCATCGAGTAAGCTAACTTGATGATGGATTGAGGGGAAGTGTCCGCATTCAGGATTGCCGAACTTCTTCTTGAAGAATCATCGCTGGTATGAGGAATCTTGGCAATCTCGATCCGGCGTGCAAGCCAAAAAAATCGAGCCGTTCAAATTGACGGCTCGATTTTTCGTTTGCTTAGGCAACCGGATGGACTGCTTCGTTCAACAGCTGTTCCAGTTCTTCTGTATATTCAGTTTTTTGCTCATTGGTATAGTGGAATACCTTCGCCAGATAATCGATTACGTTATCCTTATGCTCCCGAACCCAATTGATATGGAAGAACAAGGCGCCAGTGCGGCGGACAAAGAAGTCGACCGGCTTATAGACCAGTTCCTCGTCTATCGCATAACGGAGCTGTGCAAATACAAGCGGTTCGATACCAGCTTCGGCTGCTTCGTTTTGCAGGTCAGCATACATGGCAAAAACCCGCTCTACATTGGAACCATAGGTATCGACAAGCGATGCTGCGGCATCTTCCGTCAAACCAAGTGCAGTTCCTTCATCGATTTTTTGATGTTTGAATTTTTCAAAGCCCTTCGAGCCGCCGACGTCTCCGCCCGAAATTGGCAAATGAAGCGTTTCAGAAGAAGAATAAAGAACCCCTTCCTCCTCCTTCAATTGCTTTACAACCAAGTCCACTGCACTGATTGCCATTTTCCGGTAGCCAGTAAGCTTGCCGCCTGCCATGGAAATCAAGCCGGAATCCGATACAAAAATTTCATCCTTACGTGAAATCTCTCCCGGATCTTTTCCTTCTTCTCCGATCAATGGACGTAGCCCGGCCCAGCTTGATTCCACATCATCCGCTGTGATTCCTACTTCCGGGAACATATAATTGATTGCTTCGATAATGTAGTCGCGATCCTCCACTGTCATCACCGGATGAGCGATGTCTCCTTCATAAGCTGTATCGGTCGTGCCGACATAGGTTTTCCCTTCACGCGGAATGGCAAATACCATCCGGCCGTCGGGGGTGTCAAAGTAAATCGCCTGAGTAAGCGGGAAGGTTTCTCCGTCAAAGACGAGATGGACTCCCTTTGTCAGTTGAAGTGTTTTCCCTTTTTTCGATCCGTCTTTTTCCCGAAGTGTATCGACCCAAGGGCCCGCGGCATTGATGATTTTTTTCGCGTAGATTTCTTGTTGTTCGCCTGTAGTCAAATCCTCGACCACTGCCCCGGTAACCTTGCCGTCTTTATCGTAAATGAACTCGGTAACCTTGGTATAGTTGATGGCATGAGCACCCTGCTCGGCAGCTTTTTTCATCACTTCCAGTGTCAGCCGGGCATCGTCCGTTTTATACTCGACATAATAGCCTGCTCCACGTAAGTCATCTTTTTTGATTAACGGTTCACGCTCCATTGCTTCTGAAGCAGAAAGCATCGTTCTTCTTTCACTTTTTTTGACTCCGGCAAGGAAATCGTACACCCGCAAGCCAATGTTCGATGTAAACGGACCGAACGTTCCGCCTTTGTGAAATGGAAGCATCATCCACTCCGGTGTCGTTACATGTGGACCGTTCTCGTACACGATCGCCCGTTCTTTTCCGACTTCTGCCACCATTTTCACTTCAAATTGTTTTAAATAACGGAGACCGCCGTGTACCAACTTTGTGGAACGGCTTGATGTTCCCGCAGCGAAGTCCTGCATTTCCACCAATCCCGTTTTCAGTCCTCTTGTAACAGCATCCAAAGCAATACCTGCTCCAGTGATGCCGCCGCCGATAATAAATAGATCAAGCGGTTCTTTCGTCAATTCCTCGAAAATTTCTTGTCTTCGCAAGTTAGAAAATCTAGCCATTTTCCGACACTCCTTTATTCTTCACGGCTGAGAGAAATTATCTTATCTATTCTTTACCCGAAACAAGCCAGGTTCATGTACCATAATTGGAAATCATCCATTTTTCCAAGGCAATGTGAAAATAAAAAAAGAGACCGCAACAGCTTCTATAGGTATCCCCATAGAATTGTGCGGTCTCTCCACTTCTCCGGCCGTTTCTTATTAACTTGATTTCATTATAGCACGAGCGGATGTCCTTGCAAAGTATTTTACTTGAATACTTGGGTCGCTTCGATCGCTTTTTTCCATCCGCGGTAAAGCGCTTCTTTTTCCTTTTCATCCATTTCCGGATCAAAGTTCTTTTCCATTTTCCAATGCTGCTTCAATTCTTCCTTGCTTTCCCAATAGCCTACCGCCAAACCTGCCAGGTAAGCGGCCCCCAGAGCTGTTGTCTCCGTGACAGCCGGCCTTTCTACCGAAACACCGAGCATATCGCTTTGAAATTGCATTAGGAAGTCATTTTTGACTGCCCCGCCATCGACGCGCAGCGATTTCAAATCCATGTTGGCATCTTCGACCATTGCGTCTACTACATCTTTCGTCTGGTATGCCAGGGCTTCCAATGTCGCCCGGACGATATGTTCTCTCTCCGTTCCCCGGGTAAGGCCGAACATTGCTCCGCGGGCGTCACTATCCCAGTAGGGTGTCCCCAGGCCGACAAACGCCGGTACCATGTACACCCCCGACGAATCGGTGACACGCTGTGCATACTCTTCACTTTGTGGTGCGTTTTCAAGGATTTTCAATCCGTCCCGCAGCCACTGAATAGCCGAGCCAGCCACAAAAATACTGCCTTCCATCGCATATTCGACTTTTCCATCCAACCCCCAGGCCAAGGTGGTCAACAAACCATGGTCAGATTTGACAGCTTTATCACCGGTATTCATCAGGACAAAACAGCCGGTGCCATACGTGTTTTTCGCCATTCCGTCGTCGAAGCAAGCCTGTCCAAACAAAGCGGCATGCTGGTCGCCCGCCGCTCCGGCTATCGGAATATTGTGTCCGAAAAAGTGGTATTCAACGGTTTCTGCATAAACTTCCGAGGAATCCTTCACTTCTGGAAGCATGCTTTTCGGAACCCCAAGTATATCCAGCAATTCCTCGTCCCACTTCAGTTCATGGATATTGAACATCAGGGTACGGGAAGCGTTGGAATAATCGGTGACATGCGCTTTTCCTCCCGACAATTTGTAAATCAGCCAGGAGTCGATGGTCCCGAACATCAAATCGCCGTTATCCGCTTTTTCCCTGGCGCCTTCCACGTTGTCGAGAATCCATTTCACCTTTGTCCCGGCAAAATACGGATCAATCAAGAGCCCCGTTTTTTCACGGAACAAGTCATTGTAACCTTGTTCCTTCAACTCGCGGCAAATCGGGGCAGTCTGTCTGGACTGCCAAACGATTGCCTTGTAAATCGGTTTGGCCGTGTTTCTGTCCCACACTACCGTTGTTTCCCGTTGATTGGTAATCCCGATGGCGGCGATATTTTCCGGTTCCGCATCCGATTTGCGCAAGACCTCTGCAATGCAGGATGTAATCGATGTCCAGATTTCGTTGGCATCATGTTCGACCCAACCAGATTTCGGAAAAAACTGTTGAAATTCCCGCTGGGCAGTTTCGACGATTTCACCCTGGTGATTGAATAAAATGGCTCTTGAGCTTGTCGTACCCTGATCGAGTGCCATTATGTACTTTTCCATAGCACATTCCTCCCATATTAGTGAATGTAAACGTTTGTTTTGATATATTTCCCCATTCTATGGTCCTACTAACCCTTTTCTTCATAGAAGCATGAAATCCTCCATTCGAAGACGGGGTTTCCATGAAAAAGGACGTTGATTCATTTGAATCAACGTCCTATCATTATTTTTTCACAAGCGGTATATAAATGTCAAAATGCGGGTCCTCCGGGTCTTGATCCACAGGATAATATTCATGTTTAATCGGCATATAAGGGTCATAGTATTTTATTCCATCTTCTCTAAGCACATGATAGTCACTACTGAATAACCATTGATGCAAGTCCGAATACGTCTTGGTAACATCCTCTCCTTTGGGGTGGGACGTCTTCACATAGGTCCATGCAGGCACCCGTATTTCCACCATCCCCTCCGGGATTTCCTGTTTCTCTCCCACTTCATACACGGCATAATGTGCAAAGCCATTTTCCACTACATGATAAGACAAGCCTAACTGTACAGCCGGATTCAGCTTTTCCTTTAGCTCACTTGCACGTCCCTTCATTTGTTCAATTATATTTTTTAAATCTGGCACAATCTCATCGAACGTGCCTTCCCATTTTAATCCTATTGCCCGGTAAGCAGGCAAGGTGACCACTTGATACTTCATTGCTCCACCCATTTCCGTTAATATTTATATACTAGTCCTCACAAACCATCAACATGTTGCCATCGGGATCCTTGAAAACAAAAAATTGACCATGTTGGATTTCCGTTACAAGCTCTACCCCGTTTTCTTTCATAAATTGATAGGATGCACGGACATCCTCTGTCCCGAATTGAATGGCAGGGACATTGAGTGTCGGCAGTTTTCCATTTTCATCTCTCCACATCGGCATCGTATCAAGTATCATCCCTGATCCTTCGTCCATTCCCGCAGCAAATAAATGTCCGAAATGAACCTCTCCATCTTGGATACCTAGTATCTTTGCATACCACTGTTTTGCTTTTTCCACATCCGATACAGGGATGAACACCAAATTGATTTTGTTTTTCACCGGGCTTTTTACCATTATGAACTCCCTCCTTCTACTCCATCTATTCATAACAACTTGTTTTCTGCCGAGCCATGACTTTCAAACCGAAAAATTCGGAAGAGTAAACGGCGTGCGCAAATTTAAAATTTGAGCAGTGGACAGCAACTAGAAAATCGGATCATAAAATCCACTTGGTCATCCATTTCAAAGATCGGCGTTTCCGACATTACTCTGCCTGTTTTTGTCCTTCATCTACCTGATGAAAAAGATTTCATGGCGATGTTCCTGAATTTTCTATGGGACGCCGATACCTTAAAGAGACATAATTCTCTCCCTCAATGTTGCCATACGCCTCTTTCTCACGAACAAACCGAAACCCTTTTGCCTAAAAAGGGATTCCTTTTTGGTTTCCTTTCAGCACGGAAACCCACTGCTCTTTGGCCCCCTTATGGCGCTGGATTTCTGTTAAGTGATGTAACAATTTAGTCCCTATTCCTTCCCTTCGGCGTTCGGGATCCAAATATAATACGTAGACTTCACTTGTGTTTTCTCCTGTCATCCCACCGCCAATGGCTCCTACAACGTTGTCGCCATCGAGGGCGACAAAATAGCCATCCCACCCTTGCGTTTCGTTTAATTCCTTCCGGATGCGATCATCATTGTAAAACACCTGGTTATTTCTTTTTAGATTCTCTGGACTCTTCAGATGTCCGATTGCAGCCTGTCTTCCCTCTATGCAAACCCTGGCGATGCCCTTCACATGCTCGGGCAATCCCCTTCTTACTACGATCATGCCAACCCTCCCATTTCTTTTTACTTATGGATTCTACAAAAAACTGTTTTTTCCTTTTGAAACGTGTTTCAATGAGAACTAGACACTACGAATTGAACATTCTTTTAGCTCCTTTTATCTTGACGGATAAGGTACAACCTCCATCTTGCAGAAAACAACAGCTACTTGTATAAGCAATGGATGGCGAATTCAGAAAATCGAATCCATAGACCAAGATAGGGTAGGGAAGGGAAACAAAAAGGAAGGGACAAACGTAACTATAATTAAACCATAGAAAAAGGAGAACCCCGTAATGGCCAAAATTCACCTCGAGAAATTTAAAATGCAAGACTTTCCTTACTATTATCGTCTTGTTTCGGATGAAAAAGTAATGGCTCAGATAACGGAAAGATCAATCCCTTTGGAGGAAGCCCGGACAAACTTTGAAACAATCGTAAAGCGCAATAACAAGGATGATGAAACAGGTTCCTATAAAATTACTGATGCACGTAGCGGCGGATTCATCGGGCAGGGGCATGTCACTCGGTATCAAGAGGCGAAAGAAGTAGCAGAAATTGGCTATATGATTTTGCCGGAATATTGGGGGAAAGGTTATGGGACAGAAATAGCGAGACTGTTGGTTGATTTGGCCCAACAAGCAGAAATACGAAAGTTGAAAGCCATCATCGATCCAGAAAACCATGCCTCCAGGAAAATTTTGCTTAGACAACAGTTTGTATCGGAAAAAGTATGTGAAATAGACGGATTGCCCGGTGAAATTCTCGGCAGGGTGCTATGATCGTCTTCCTTTGGTTCGTAAGTACGTGTACGCGGGAGCGAGGGGGAGATCATATAAATTGACCTGTAAAAACTGAAAGAATCAGAATGATGAAATAGCCATTGATTCCATTGAAGATGAATGTGGCAAGGTACCTTGTATTCTACAGCACAGCTTCAGCTATCTAGGTAAGGAAATATCTTTCTGTGCAATGCCGAAGAAGCATCGACAAGTAATCAGAAAAACCGAACGAATCCGAATGCTCAGCACTTCGAATATTGTTCGGCTTTTGTTTTGCTCGCTATGCTTTTGTCGCGGCTTCTTGCATCCATATCGGCCATCATTCTGAAAAAAACGTATCCTCTATCTGTCGTTTTTCTAGTTCTTCCCTGGAATAGATGACTCGCATCGGATTTCCACCGACAAAGGTCCCTTCCTCCACATCCTTATGTACGAGCGTTCCCGCTGAAACAATTGCGCCGTCTCCGATGGTGACTCCTGGCAAAATCGTCGTGTTGGCTCCGATCATCACATTTTTTCCGATTTTGACTTCCCCGAGTCGATATTCACGGATCAGGTATTCATGTGCCAAGATGGTCGTATTATAGCCGATCACCGTATTTTTACCGACCGAAATTTTTTCCGGGAACATAATGTCCAGCATAACCATTAAAGCGAAAGCCGTCTGGTCGCCGACCTTCATCCGCAGAAAAGTCCGGTACAGCCAATTCTTCACGGACAAAAACGGTGTATAACGGGCAATCTGGATTACCGCAAAATTTTTCACCACTTTGAAAAACGGGACAGTTTTGTAGATATGCCATAGTGAGTTGGCCGTATCCACCCGATATCGCTCGGTTTTACGCACACTCATCACACTCCCAGTATATCCCTCAAATCGCTCATTTTTTCCAGCATGTAATCAGGGTTGTATGATTGCAGGAATTCCCGGCCTTTTATCGTCCAGGCAACACCGGCAGTACGGGTGCCGGCATTATGGCCCGCCTCGATATCATGATAATTATCCCCTACCATCAAGGTCTCGGATGCTTTGGCATCCAGTTCCTGCAAAGCTTTCAAAATCGGTTCCGGATGCGGTTTGGCGTGGGTCACGTCCTCTAAACCTATCACGGTTTCAAACAAATGATCCATGCCGGTCCATTTCATTCCTTTCATCGCAGTCGATTTGACTTTGGTAGTGACGATTCCGAGCTGATAACCTGCCTCATGCAGATGTGTCAACGTTTCGACAACGGTCGGATAGGCCGTGACGTAACTGTCGTGATTTTCTAAATTATGCTTACGATAGGTGGCAATCATCTCTTCCACCTTTGCCGGATCGATTTTCATGAAGCTGTCTTTCAACGGCGGGCCGATGAACTCCAAAATTTCTTCGCGGGCATAAGGCTGTTTTGCATACTTGCCCAGTGTATGAGTGAATGAAGCGATAATCAGCTCATTGGTATCAATCAACGTTCCATCTAAATCAAAGAGTATCGTACGAATGTTCATGTGCGGGCTCCTTTCTCTGTCTCGATTCTGCCCTGTTCCAAAAATAAGCGATTCCAGCTGTCAACAAAATCGCAGTCGCCAATCTGATTGCCAAAAGCGGCCATACTGGTATGCCCAGCGGCACAAAAACCAACGTATCCTCCACCACCGCATGACAGGATACAAGAAAAATCAGCGACAAGTACATATCTTTCTTCGACACACCGTCTTCCTTGACGGCCTGAATCATCAAGCCGGCTCCATAGGCAAGACCGAGTGTCAGCCCGGCAACCAGCGTCATCGATGCATTTTTTTCCATGCCCAAAAACCTGGTGAACGGCGCGAACCAGTCAGAAAGTTTATCCATCCAGCCAAGCTCGCGGAAAAATTGCATGAATACCATCAATGGGATCACAATCAAAGCCAGCTGTAATACGCCCATGGCAGCTGTCTGCAATCCCTGTGCAAAAATTCCCGTCCATGTATCCGGTATATGTTCGGATTTTGATATCAAGCCATATTGGGCGAGTTCTCCGCCGCCCTTCCAAAACAGGTTGATCAGCAATGCCGCAGCCAAAGCAAGTGAAACCCGGACACCGACGACAATCCACCAGCTGACGCCCACCTTGGACGCCACTGTCGATTCAATCAACAAGTTATGCGAAAACGACATCATCACAGCCATGATGAACACTTGTTTGACCGAAAAATCAAAGGAAACAATCGCTCCAATACCTGCATACAAGTTCAGCAAATTCCCGAGCACGAGCGGGACCGCTGCCTCGCCGGACAAGCCGATCCACTTCATCAGTGGACTGAGCAAATCCATCAACCACCCCAAAACCGGAGTGAAACGCAAAATGGTCACAATCAGGGTGACAGGAAAGATGACTTTTCCCAAAGTCCAGGACAGCGACAATCCTGCCTTGAATCCACGTTGTAAAATACCAGTCATATATGCTTTCCCTCTTTCTTCAGACTTTTCTTCCGTTGTATAGCCTATCTGCCTTCCCCGAGTACCGGCGATAGATAATCAGAGCGATGCTTAGTACAACTAATACAATCGAAATGACCTGGGCTGTCCGGAGCTGTCCGACAATATACAAACTGTCGGTCCGCATGCCTTCTATAAAGTAACGTCCGATCGAATACCAGATGACATAGCTTAAGAAAACTTCACCGCGCCTTGGGTTGAATCGGCGCAACAATAACAGCAGCACTAACCCTATCAAATTCCAGACGGACTCATACAGAAAAGTCGGGTGGTACATCACACCGCCGATGCACATTTGATTATTGATAAAGTCAGGAAGATACTGCAAGAAATTATCGTAAGCAGCTTGCGAAACCGGACCGCCATGGGCTTCCTGATTCATAAAATTTCCCCAGCGGCCGATTGCCTGCCCGAGAATGATGCTAGGCGCTGCAATATCGGCCAGCTGCCAAAAAGAAACCTTGCGTACCCTGGCAAATATGATCGCGGTGACAACAGAACCGATCAATGCTCCGTGGATGGCGATGCCGCCTTCCCAAATAGCGAATACATCCCACCAAGTCCCGCCGTCATAGCGATCCCATTCAAAGATGACATAATAAATCCGTGCCGAAATGATGGCAATTGGAATCGCAAACACGATCAAATCGACAAACAAATCTTTATTCAAACCGAGGCGGTCTGCTTCCCTTGTTGCCAACCACAGGCCGAGAAAAGCTCCAGCCGCGATAATCACTCCATACCAATAAACCGTCAGTGGTCCTAATTCCAATAATGCGCGATCTAGCGCGGGTGCACTACACGTCAAGTCGTCCGCCTCCTAATCCTGTATATCCTCGTTTTTTTCCTGTTGAATCATGTTGGTCAACCGTTCTGAAAACTCTTCCGCAGCGTTTACCCCCATCCTTTTCAAACGGAAGTTCATTGCCGCCACTTCGATGATGACAGACAAGTTTCTACCCGGCCGGACAGGAATGACAGCCTTCGGTATTTCTACGTCCATGATTTTCATGGTTTCTTCTTCCAATCCGAGACGGTCGTATTGCTTCTTCTGATCCCACAGCTCAAGGTTGATGATCATGGATATTTTTTTGTGCGAACGGACCGACCCTGCTCCGAACAACGTCATGACGTTGATGATTCCCAAGCCGCGGATTTCCAATAAATGCTCGATCAAAGGCGGAGAATTGCCGATTAGACTATCGTAATCTTCCTGCCGGATTTCAACGCTGTCATCAGCGACCAGCCGGTGTCCCCGTTTTACCAGCTCTAGCGCGGTCTCACTTTTACCAACACCACTCTGCCCGGTTATCAGGACGCCTATACCATAAATATCGACTAAAACGCCATGGATGGCAGTAAACGGGGCAAACCTGGTCTCCAAATAATTCGTCAGCCTGCTGGTCACCCTGGTCGTTTTATGCGGAGAACGCATCAGCGGCACACCAGAATTGTCTGCCGCTTCAATCAGCACTTCCGGGATGTCCATCCCTCTGGTTATGACGATCCCCGGGGTTATGTCTGTGCAAAGGTTTTCTACACGGTCCCGCTGTTCTTCCGTGCTCAGCTCGTTAAAAAAAGACATTTCCGTTTTGCCAAGCAACTGCAACCGATTTTTCGGATAATATTTAAAATAACCGGCCATTTCCAGACCAGGCCGGGAAATATCACTCATGAAAATCTCCCTGTGCACGCCATTGCGGCCTGCAACAAGTTCCAGGTTGAACTGGTTCAGTAAATCCTGGGTACGTACTTTTGCCATATGTATCCCTCCATCGTACCTTCCTAATCACTGTATCCTATTGTAGCACTTTTTTTATTCGGAGGCATTAGTGTGTAGATTTTCAGACGGAAAGGATTGGAACGCGGTGGAAAGGCTGGCAAGTTGACAAGGAAAGGAATGCATCAGGAAAGGATGTCTATCGCCACATTTCCAGGCACTATGGATACGTAATATGGAGAAAACGCGAAAATGGATCCTTTAACAATCGAGGCCACTGAAAAAATCCTAAAGTGGCCTCGATTGTTGCCGACTCCGCGAATCGCTTGTCGGTGGATGCTTGCCGCGGGCATGGCCTCAGCCGTATCTCCTCGTTTTTGCTTAAAAGAAAGCGGGCTGACGATACGATCCCGTCAGCCCGCTTATTTGTTTAACGATTCAAATCAACTGTGTCCCTGATCAATCGGTTGAGCAGCAAGTTCAATAGTGACAGGATGATTGCTGCAAGAATCGCCAACCCAAATCCATCAATTACAAACGAGCTGCCTATCAACCCCTGGGTAATCATCAAAGTAATTGCATTGATGACGAATAAAAACAACCCGAGCGTCAAAAACGTAATCGGCAACGTAAAAACAATTAAAATCGGTTTGACGATCACATTCAAAATAGACAAGATCAGACTTGCCAACAGTGCTGTTCCGAATCCCTCCAGGTAAAAGTCAGCAAACAACTGATCGACGACAATCAATGCCACCGCATTCAGCAAAATGGAAAGCAGCCATCGCTTCACCATCAGACGAACGGCTCCTTAGGCATGATGAATATTGCCAGGATATAGAGGATTCCGAGCGGGAAAAATCCTGTAAATATAAAAATCAATACGAACAATAACCGCAACAGCGTGGCGTCGATATCCACATATTCTGCCAGCCCTCCTAACACACCGGAAATTTTCCGATCGGTACGGGAACGGTATAACTTTCTGGACATATAATATCCCTCCTACTTGGTCGGTAACATCCACACGGACCCTGTTTTCGTTTCTGCTTCCACGTAAAACGGCTCCATATCTTGTTCGTGCTTGACTTCAAAATGCAGCGAACGATTGATCATTTCTTTCTTTTCTTCGATTACTTGATAATTATTCAAATCGCAATGAATGTTTCCTATTTTGGTTTCGGCTTTGCCGTCGATGCGGAGTCGGTCCGGTAAAACCAGACGGACACTGCCGGTTGTCGTTTTGAAGAACCCTGATTTCGGTTGAAAGCCGTCCTGCCAAAGGCAACTAATACTGCCATTGACGAGCTGTGCGTCGATTTTCTCGAAGGTGCCCTCGACATTTATTTTTCCGTTGATGCTCTCCATATCCGCCACTTCCCACCGGCAATCGCTGATATTGATTGTACCGTTGGCAGTTTCTGCTTCCAGTACGGCACCCTTTCCTTCAGACAAATTGATCGAGCCGTTGGTCGATTTGATGTGTAACCGATCCACGCTTAATTTTTCACCATAAATGCTTCCATTAAACAATTTGACTACTGTTTTCCGGTAGTGCCTTTCTGGAACTTTGACGGTGATTTCCGTTTTTACCTGTTGACTTGGCAAATAAAACTGCACACGCTCCTCATCCAACTGAAAAACCGCTTCCTTATAAAACTTTTCCCGGGCTTGTTCCTGATTATCCACCTGATAGACTTTCGCATTGCACTCAATCCGGACATCGGTTTCATTCCATGGCTGAATCGTAACATTTCCGTTGGCGACATCGATATCGATGTCTTGGAAAACAGCGGAGTGATGGTGAAAAATGTGGGATACCTCGTAATACTTCCCAAAGTTAAAATCAAGATCGACATTTTTGATTTTTTGAAATGCTTCTTCGACAAAACCGAAAAAACTGGTTTTCTTACTTGCTTTTGTTTTATATTGCTGTTGACGGTTTCCCTCTTCCCAGTTCACTTTCGTGGAAACAGCGTTTTGTTGTTGTTCCGCTTGTTCGGCCTCTTCGAGCGCATCGAGCAACTCTTCTGCTTCTTCGGAACTGACCAGTCCATCTTCTACCATTTTCAAGATTTTTTTACGTTCTTCCTTCACTTTTTTCCACCTGCCTTGTTAGTTGCTAAAAAAAGCCGCTACAACTAAAACGTAAAACCTCGCTTGCAGGTACAGTTTAGTTCAGCGGCTTTTTTCCAATCCTCAATCAAAATTCCACGTGTAAAAACTTTCGTAGCCCAGCCGTTCCTTGGCAACTTCCTCCAGATCAGCTGCCGCTTCGGCACTGCCATTCATGCTGCCTAACACTCCTTGCGCCTGCGAGCGGTGCGCCATGATTGTTTTCATTTTTTGATCAAAAACGGGTTTTACATTATTTATTACGTCCGGCTCTCCGAAAAGTTTCACATGATCATGGCTTATTGCTTGTGCCCATACTTTCGGACGCTTGTCCGGATCCATCTGCTTTACCGCCTCAATCGCTGCAGCTCCCATTGCATTGTGGTCCGGGTGGACGGCATGGCCCGGATAGTGCGTAATCACCAGACTTGGTTCGATTTCTTCCAGTATGTTTTTCAAGTGTTTCGCTATTTCATCCCGGGACTCAAATTCCAGGGTCTTATCCCGATAACCGAGCATGCGCAATTCGACATCCATTACGTTGCAGGCATCGATCAGTTCTTTTCTGCGGAAATCTGACAAGGTTTCCCGATTGGCAAATGTCGGATTTCCCATGTTGCGCCCCATTTCTCCCAGGGTACCGCATAAATACGTAACCGGAACCCCTTCTTGCCTGAATTGGGTGATTGTACCAGAGGCACCGAATGCTTCGTCATCCGGGTGCGGATATATGACTACTACATGTTTTTCCAAAGCGATCATCTCTCCCTAACTAATTTTTAAACGGCTGCTCACTGATTTCCAAAGCGACCATCAGGCGTCCTTCCCGATCATGGCCCGCCATCAATAATCTATCTTGTTCATCAAGCTCCCATTGATTGACTCCTTCTGCATAAACCCATCCGTTATCCAATTTCAAGCCGACACGGTATGTACCATTGTCACCGACGATTTTCCCGTGCAGATAATTCACTTTCGCATTTCGGATAAATGCACCGACATTATAGGCATTTTCATTAAAATGGCTGGCATAGGCACCGTTGGTCGTTTCCAAATGAACATATACTTCCTTATTGGCCAGACGGTCCAGTTGCTTTTGTAC
Organism: Sediminibacillus terrae; assembly: GCF_009602435.1. GTDB lineage: Bacteria > Bacillota > Bacilli > Bacillales > Amphibacillaceae > Sediminibacillus > Sediminibacillus terrae. The sequence goes on along the minus strand of NZ_VZDQ01000023.1, from coordinate 426,048 downwards.
TTCTTCTATATGAATAGGTTCCATTTCCCACTTTCCCTTCCTTCACCGAATACTATTTTTACCTTACCCAAAATCGGCTGAAGCGTCAAAGCATTTAGCTGATTGGACCTTCCTAATCTCTAAATATATTCGTAATACCTTACAAGGAAGCAGCATTCCAATACTCCAAGTGATGCCGATCAGAAGGAAATATATGTTTAAAACAAGCTGAAAAGGCTAGAAATGTAAGTGAAGCTTTAAAACTAGCGGTAAACATGTTGGAAGGAGTGTAACCATGGTAGTTCAACAGGAATTCCCTAAAGAAACGGGTATCGACCATAGCTTGGATTTGCTGCGGGAAGGATACATGTACATCCCGAACAGACGACACAGCTTACAGCGTAACCTGTTCGAGACTCGTTTACTCGGACAAAGAGCGATTTGTATGGGTGGTAAAGATGCAGCGGGAGTTTTTTATGACCATACGAAATTCATAAGGAGCGGTGCAGCACCGAAAAGGGTTCAAAAAACGCTGTTTGGAGAAAACGGCGTCCAAACATTGGACGGGGAAGAACACCGGCACCGGAAACAAATGTTCATGTCGCTGATGTCGAAGGAACGATTGGAACTGCTTCATGAAATCACCTACAAACACCTCGACTTAATGGCGGCGGATTGGGAAAAAAGAAACTCGATCCGTGTGTACCAAGAAGCAAAAAAACTGATGACCCGGGTGGCCTGTGAATGGGCTGGCGTTCCGCTTTGGGCTTCAGAAGTGGAAAAACGGGCAGAGGATCTAAGTACCATCATCGAATCCTCCGTTTCGATGGGTGTCCGCTATCAAAAAGGGAAAAATGCTCGAAAACGGTCGGAAAGTTGGATGATGGATTTGATCGAGCAAGTCAGAAGGCAAGAAAGAATGCCAAAGGAAGATACGGCATTATACACCATGGCTTGGCATCGGGACTTACAAGGAAATTTATTGGAACCTCGCGTAGCAGCAGTAGAGTTACTTAACATCCTCAGACCGATTGTGGCGATTGCCATCTATATAAGTTTTACAACCCTTGCCTTACATCAGTTTCCTGGTCAAGCAAGCAAACTGAAAGAAACCGGCCAGGATTACTACCGGCAATTTGTACAGGAAGTAAGACGTTACTACCCGTTTTTTCCGTTTGCCGGAGCACGTGTAAAAGAGGATTTCACATGGAATGGCTACCACTTTAAAAAGGGGACGTTGACGCTGCTTGACTTATACGGGACAAACCATGATGTTCACTTATGGGATAATCCCGATACGTTCTATCCGGAGCGTTTTACTGAATGGCAAGGAAGTCCTTTCGACTTTATTCCTCAAGGTGGAGGGGACCATTATCTCGGTCACCGCTGCGCTGGGGAATGGGTAACGATCCAAGTAATGAAGGTAGTGCTTGATTATATGGTTAATAGATTGGATTATCATGCCCCAGTGCAAGATTTAAGCTTCAGTATGGTTTCAATGCCAAGCATTCCTAAAAGCGGTATAAAGCTTACAGATGTAAAAATGTTATGATTTGCTCATAGCGTGCACATCCAACATAACAAAAGGCTGCCGGTACAAAAGCATCGACACCAAAGCAAAAAAACCGAGCGAATTCTACAAGTTCTAGTAGAATCGCTCGGTTTTTAGTTTTATGTTCCTTTTAAGCTTCTAAAGCCGCCACGTCCTGTGGCAACGCCTGACACACATCGTGTGGACCTCCGACAAGCTTAAGAACAGCCTCGGCGTGGCGTTTTTTGCCACACAGAGGGTGGGCTTAAGACCTCGAGGGGGGAGGCGCTGGAGCTGGACGTGGCTGTCTCAGTCAATCATTGTCCACATACAGTTAAATTTATCATTTTCTACACAAGCACAAAACCGTCTTTCAACCAAGACGGTTTTGTTTTCCTGTTACTTGGAACCTACTTTTTCCTGTTGCTTGACTTTATCGGCCATGCGTTGACGATCTCTTTCCAAAACCGGTTTCAGGTATTTTCCGGTATATGACTGCGGTGAGTCTGCCACTTGTTCCGGCGTACCCGTTGCAATGATCTGACCGCCACGGTCGCCGCCTTCCGGTCCAAGATCAATAATGTTGTCTGCCGCCTTGATGACATCCAGGTTATGCTCAATGATCAGCACGGTATCTCCGTTGTTGACCAACCGTTGCAGCACTTCCAACAGCCGCGATATATCATCTACATGCAAACCGGTTGTCGGCTCGTCCAAAATGTAAAAGGACTTGCCATTCGAGCGACGGTGAAGTTCGCTGGCCAGTTTGACACGCTGTGCCTCGCCGCCTGATAAGGTGGTCGCAGGCTGTCCAAGCCGGACATAGCCAAGACCGACATCGAATATGGTCTGCAGCTTGCGCTGGATTTTCGGGATGTTGGCGAAGAAATCAAGTGACTCCTCAATGGTCATGTCCAATACGTCGGCGATATTTTTTCCTTTGTACTTCACTTCCAACGTCTCGCGATTATACCGTTTCCCATGACATACTTCGCAAGGAACGTACACATCCGGCAAAAAGTGCATTTCGATTTTGATGATCCCATCGCCACGGCAGGCTTCACAGCGACCGCCTTTCACATTGAAGCTGAACCTACCTTTTTTGTAACCGCGGATTTTTGCTTCGTTCGTCTGGGCAAAAACATCACGGATATCGTCGAAAACACCAGTATAAGTCGCCGGATTGGAACGCGGGGTCCTACCTATCGGAGACTGGTCGATATCGATCACTTTATCCAAATGTTCGATTCCTTTGATTGTTTTATGTTTGCCAGGTTTTTGTTTACCCCGGTGCAGCTGCATCGAAAGGGATTTATGCAGTATTTCATTGATCAGCGTACTTTTGCCGGATCCCGAAACACCAGTGACTGCAGTAAACAACCCGAGCGGAATTTTTGCATCCACTTTTTTCAGGTTGTTTTCCTCTGCCCCGAGTACCTCAATTGCCCGATTATCCGGCTTTCGGCGTTCTTGCGGAAGCGGAATGAACTTCTTGCCGGACAAATATTGACCGGTCAAAGAGTTTTTGTCCTTCATTACCTGCTTCGGCGTACCACTAGATACGATTTGCCCGCCGTGCTCTCCGGCTCCAGGCCCGATATCGATCAACCAGTCTGCAGCATACATGGTATCTTCATCATGCTCGACCACGATCAGCGTATTGCCAAGGTCGCGCATCCGTTTCAAGGTTCCGATCAAACGATCGTTGTCACGCTGATGCAGACCAATCGATGGCTCATCCAATACATACAACACACCTGTCAGGGCAGAACCGATTTGTGTCGCCAGCCGAATCCGCTGGGCTTCCCCTCCAGACAACGTGCCGGCAGAACGGGCCAGTGTCAAATAATCGAGTCCGACATTGTTCAGGAATGTCAGTCTGTCGCAAATTTCCTTTAAAATCATCCGGGCAATCTGCTCTTCCTTCTCAGACAATTCGACTGACTCAAAAAATTGAAAAGCTTCGCTCACCGACATTTCCGTCACCTTGCCTACATGAAGCCCATTGACCAAAACAGCCAGCGCTTCGTCTTTGAGACGATAACCGTCACACTTCGGGCAAGGCTTCTGGGTCATGTATTTTTCCATTTGTTCGCGAATGAAATCGGAAGTCGTTTCCCGGTAACGACGAGCGATATTTTTCAAAACGCCTTCAAAGTAAATATCATTTTCCCTAACCCGTCCAAAATCGTTTTCATAGCGGAAATGGATTTTTTCCTTGCCGCTACCGTGCAAAATTTTGTCCAGCTGCGGTTTTGGAAGCTGTTTGACCGGAACATCCATATCAATTCCGAAATGGTTGCAGACACTTTCCAACAGCTTCGGATAGTATTGTGAACTCGTCGGTTCCCAAGCAGCAATCGCTCCTTCTCTCAAGGACAGACTTCGGTCGGGCATCACCAAATCAACATCGACCTCCAGCTGCGTGCCCAATCCATCACAGCGTTCACAAGCGCCGAACGGACTATTGAAGGAAAACAGCCGCGGCTCCAATTCTCCGATGGAAAATCCGCAGATCGGGCATGCATGATGCTCACTGAACAGTAACTCTTCTTCTCCGATAACGTCGACAATCACATTTCCGTCACCAAGTCCAAGCGCCGTTTCCAACGAGTCAGACAAACGCCCGGAGACACCTTCTTTGACAACGATCCGGTCGACAACCACTTCGATGGAATGCTTTTTGTTTTTTTCCAGTTTGATTTCATCGGTAATCTCATACATGTCACCGTCTACCCTGACCCGGATATAGCCTTCTTTTTTCAAGTCCTCCAGCACCTTCACGTGTTCCCCTTTACGGCCGGAAACGACCGGTGCCAGGATTTGCAGTTTGGTTCTTTCCGGATATTCGAGAATCCGATCCACCATTTGCTGCACCGTTTGCGATGTTATTTCTATCCCATGAATCGGACAAGTCGGATGGCCGACACGGGCAAACAACAAGCGGAGATAATCATAAATCTCCGTGACAGTTCCGACAGTGGACCGCGGGTTCTTGCTTGTTGTTTTCTGGTCGATCGAGATTGCCGGCGAAAGTCCTTCTATCGCATCGACATCCGGTTTGTCCATCTGGCCGAGAAACTGGCGGGCATAGGCCGAAAGCGACTCGACATAACGGCGCTGGCCTTCTGCATAAATCGTATCGAATGCCAGAGATGATTTACCGGATCCCGACAGGCCGGTCAACACGACCAACTGATCTTTCGGTATGTCCACATCCACGTTTTTTAAATTATGGGCGCGTGCCCCTTTAATCGTTATCGATTTTTTTGCCATTCCTAGGTCATCCTTCCGCTTTAAGTTCCAAAACCAAGTCACGCAGCTCGGCGGCCCGTTCGAAGTTCAGGTCCCTTGCCGCCTGTTTCATTTCTTTTTCCATATCCTCGATCACTTTCTCCCGTTCCTTCTTGGTCATCTCCGACAGCTTTGGTTGTTCAGATTTATACTCTTCTGTTTCTTCGGCTGCCACAGTTGCGCGGATCACATCGCGGACATCCTTTTTGATGGTCTTCGGTGTAATGCCGTGTTCTTCATTATAAGCCTGTTGTTTTACACGACGACGGTTTGTTTCATCGATTGCCTTTTCCATCGAATCAGTAACTTTATCGGCATACATGATGACACGGCCGTTTTCGTTACGTGCCGCTCTTCCCATTGTCTGAATCAGCGAGCGCTCGGAACGCAGGAAGCCTTCTTTATCCGCATCCAATATCGTCACGAGGGAAACTTCAGGAATATCGAGTCCTTCACGAAGCAGGTTGATTCCTACTAATACATCATATTTACCCACCCGCAGGTCCCGGATAATCTCGATTCTTTCCAGCGTTTTGATTTCAGAATGCAAATAAGCTACTTTGATGCCGATTTCCTTCAGGTAATCGGTTAAGTCCTCTGACATTTTTTTAGTCAGCGTGGTTACCAATACACGCTCATTTCGCTCGATCCGTTTGTTGATTTCTCCGATTAAATCGTCGATCTGCCCTTCAATCGGACGGACTTCGACTTCCGGATCCAACAAGCCGGTCGGACGGATGATTTGCTCGGTCATTTTTGGTGTATGCTCCAACTCATAAGGGCCAGGAGTCGCCGATACATAAACCATCTGGTTGATTTTCTTTTCGAATTCACTGAATGTCAGCGGACGGTTGTCCATAGCGGATGGCAACCGGAAACCATGGTCAACCAACACTTGTTTTCTCGCCTGGTCACCATTGTACATTCCGCGAATTTGCGGCAGGGTGACGTGGGACTCATCCACCACGATAAGAAAATCATCCGGGAAATAATCGATCAGCGTATATGGTGTCGATCCTGGTTCGCGGAAAGTCAAATGACGGGAATAGTTTTCGATTCCCGAACAAAAGCCCATTTCATTCATCATTTCCAAATCATAATTGGTCCGTTGTTCGATGCGCTGTGCTTCCAGCAGCTTGTTTTGGTCCTTCAACTCTTTTACCCGTTCATTAAGCTCCTGTTCGATATTTTTTATCGCTTTTTTTAAATTTTCTTCACGGGTGACGAAGTGGGAAGCCGGGAAAATCGCAATATGCTCCCGATCGCCGATAATCTCGCCGGTCAAAGCATCGACTTCCCGGATCCGGTCGATTTCGTCCCCGAAAAATTCGATGCGCAGGCAATGCTCCTCCCGGGAAGCTGGAATGATTTCCACCGAGTCACCGCGGACGCGGAACGTGCCGCGTTGGAAATCAATATCATTGCGGGCATACTGGATATCGACCAAGTCACGCAAAAGCTGATCCCGGTCTTTTTCCATTCCGGTCCGGAGCGAGAGCACCTGGCTGCGGTATTCTTCCGGAGAACCCAACCCATAGATGCATGATACGCTGGCGACAATCAGGACATCATTGCGTTCAAACAATGCAGATGTTGCCGAGTGGCGCAATTTATCGATTTCATCGTTGATGCTCGCGTCTTTTTCGATAAACGTGTCCGTCGACGGAACGTATGCTTCCGGTTGATAGTAATCATAATAACTTACGAAATACTCTACGGCATTATCCGGAAAAAATTCTTTGAATTCACTGTACAGCTGACCTGCCAGTGTTTTATTGTGCGCAATCACCAGCGTCGGGCGATTAATTTCTTTAATGACATTCGACATCGTGAACGTTTTGCCTGTCCCCGTAGCTCCAAGAAGCGTCTGATGCTTCTTCCCTTTTTTCAGACCGTCCACCAGTTCATCTATTGCTCTCGGCTGATCTCCCTCAGGCTGATACTGGGCAACAAGGTCGAATTTATTTTCCACGATCGAACCAACCTCCGTTCTTTCTATTCCTGAACTATTTTATCACATTGTATTACTATATTAACACAAAACCGAACAAACATTCGACTTATGCAGCTTTTTTCTTCTAATGAATGCCGGTTGCCGGCACGAAGACAGTTTAACACGTTCTTTTCAAGGTTTATAGAAAAATGATTGACACATGGCAGTGTTCACAAAGTAGTCATCTACAAGCATTGTAGTATTACTGGCAATTGCCTATAATCTGAGATAGGAGCGCTTATTAGCGAGAAAGGATGAAGTTTGAGAATGAAACGAATTTTATTTTTCCTTGTCATCATGCTTTTTGGTCTTGCTGCCTGCGGACAATCCGATAACAAGGGTTCTGGCGATGAAAACAGCAAACCACAACCCCTCGAAGTAGATTTGCAAGTCCCAGAACATGCAGACAGCGGTGAAGCCGTCAGCATGACCGCAAAAGTAACACAAGGTGGAGAAAATGTCGGCGATGCCGATGAAGTAGAATTTGAAATATGGCAGGAAGGCGCAAAAGACGACAGTGAAATGATAGAAGCGGAATACCAGGAAGACGGTGTCTATGGAATAGAAAAGAAATTTGACGCGGACGGTACCTTTATCGTTCAGTCCCATGTCACTGCTCGGCAAATGCATATCATGCCGAAAAAATCGATTGTTATTGGTGATGCAAAAGACGAAGATGCAGAAGAAGGACATAGCCACGGGGACGATGAAACTGCAGGAGAAGATGACAGCAACCATCATCACCAGGAGGATTTAGCTGTCGAACTCCATGCTCCGGATTCCCTGACCGTTCATGAGGAAAGCGAAGTGACGGTAAGCATCAACCAGGAGGACGAGCCGTTGACTGGCGCCAATGTCACACTGGAAATCTATCATGATCCGGAAGAGGATCCTCAATGGGTCAATTTGACAGAAGGGGACAACGGTATGTATGCCGGCAAAGTCACCTTTGCACACAGTGGTGAGCATGACATCACCATCCACGTAAAAAAAGAAGAGTTGCATACACATGAAGAGACCACACTAGGGGTGGAAGAATAAAAATATCGTGGCAACGTCCATAAGATAGAGGAGCCTTTTCTTTTGATGATTCGGCTCCTCTCTTACTTGTCGATAGGATGACGTGATTTCATAGAAGCTTCCCTGAATATCACGACCAACTACAAGACCAAACCAAGTTGTCCTCGAATAAATTCACCTATACCAAAGGCTCTACTATCCAAATGTTATAGCCGTCGGGATCGGCGATGACTGCCTCCTTCACTCCCCATTCACGGTCTATCGGTTCCTGGATAATTTGTCCACCTGCTTCTTTTATGGAAATAACCGTTTTGTTCACGTCATCTACCTCAAACTCGATCACGATACCTTTTTCCACTGGTTCCGGTTCATCGATGAGATGTAATAACACCGTGACTTTTCCGTCCCCCGTTCCAACGGAATAAAAAGCCATTCCATTCTCGACAAAGTCTTCCGGAAGATGTAAAACATCTTTGTAAAATGTCCTGGACCTATCTAAGTCCTTTACAGGGACTACGATCGTATTCAGTTTTTTGATTTTGAACTCTGCCATTCTAACCATCTCCTCTCCTTCTTCTGAAACGCTTCTACTCTACATAAATAGAATAGGGTAGACAATATGATAATGGATTCTATGAAAGTTATCCTAACACAAAATGCCAATTAATTCCTCTTCTTTGCGGGATTTTCAGCTCGTGCTGTTCCCGTTGGAATCTCCTTATCTTGCCTTCGCTATGTTTTCGCGGTTTGGTTCCAACCGGATAAAGATAAGATGAATAGAAGAACCGTATTCTTCTATTAACTGATAAGTACTAAGTAGTGGCGAAGACGTAAAATAGGGGGGCTTTTTCCTCTGAAATTGAAGGGTTCGAACCAACAACAAAAAAGGACTAAGAAATAATCCTGGTTTACATTGGCTTATCTTCCTACCAGTAATGGTAAGGGGCAAAACTGAAATCACACCAGATCACCTTGCCGGAGTGGAAAGTTGCACTTTTCATAGGAGAAGGGTAGAACGGTTTGCTTTCTGCTCATCAAAAAAAACCGAACGAATCGTTCGGTTTTTTTTTGGAAAAGGCACCTTTGTTTTATGTTGCAGTTTATTGATAACTCTGATCGTATTGGTTCACTTCAAACAAATCAATGAGTTCGATATCCTGGTGTTTATCCTGGAACCAGCGCAGTGAAAAATCGTTCTTGAACAAAGCGAGATACTCTCCCTCACGATCTTTCACAAGCAGGTTGCGCTCATCGAACATCGAACGGTCGACTTGTTCTTCCTTGAGCCAGCGCGGAATCCGCTCTCCGATCGATTCCAGCATAACCTCGACATTGTACTCGTTTTTCATCCGGTAATCGAACACTTCGTACTGCAGTTCACCGACGGCTCCGATGATATAAGATTCATCATTGACGCCTCGGAACAACTGGATGGCGCCTTCTTGAACCAACTGCTCAATGCCTTTTTTGAACTGCTTCGCCTTCATGACGTTTTTGGCGGAGACTTTTTTAAACAGTTCTGGAGGGAACTGTGGCAACTCATCATATTCAAACGACTCTTTGCCTTCTATCAACGTATCGCCGATCCGGTAAGCGTTCGGATCATAAATGCCGATAATATCCCCGGCATACGCTTCTTCCACCGTATCTCGCGAAGAGGCGACGAATTGTTGGGACTGAGCCAGTTTGATCGGCTTATCGGTCCTTGCCAGCTTGACGCTCATTCCCCGTTCGAACTTTCCGGAGCATACGCGCAGAAAGGCAACCCGGTCACGGTGCGCCGGATTCATGTTTGCCTGGATTTTGAAAACAAAACCGGAAAAATCAGGGTTATCCGGGCTGATTAATCCTTCGGTCGACTTTCGTGCTGTCGGAGCCGGTGCCATGGAAATGAAAGTATCAAAAAAAGTCTGTACGCCGAACGGGGCAAGTGCACTACCGAAAAAGATCGGAGTCTGCTCGCCTCTCAACACGGCGTCAAGCGAAAATTGATCACCTGCTTCATCCAGCAGTGCAAGCTCATCTTCCGTTTCTTTATAAGTTGCATCATTTACCAAATCAGCATATTCCGCCTTGTCGAGATCGGCATATGGTATATAGCTTTCCTCTTCATTGCCGTTAAACCGGACGAATTGCTCGCCGTGCCGGTCGAAAATCCCCAAGAATCGTTTCCCCATTCCTACCGGCCAGTTCATCGGATAGGTTTCGATATCGAGTACTTCCTCGATCTCTTCCATCAATTCAAGTGGTTCACGGCCTTCCCGGTCCAGCTTGTTGATGAAGGTAAAAATCGGAATGCCACGCATCCGGCAAACTTTGAAAAGCTTGATTGTCTGCGCCTCGATCCCTTTCGTGGCATCTATGATCATCACCACACTGTCGACCGCAGTCAACGTCCGGTACGTATCTTCACTGAAGTCCTCGTGACCAGGGGTATCCAAAATATTCACTTGATGCCCTTTGTAAGGAAAATTCATGACACTGGAGGTGACGGAAATCCCCCGCTGTTTCTCGATTTCCATCCAGTCCGATGTAGCAAATTTCCCGGACTTTTTCCCTTTGACTGTACCCGCCGACCGAATCAGGTTCCCGAATAACAAAAGCTTCTCGGTCAAGGTTGTTTTACCGGCATCGGGGTGGGAAATAATCGCAAAGGTTTTCCGCTTGTTCACTTCTTCTTTAATAGACATATAAAAATCCCTTTCATATAGATTGATTGGTATTAAGTTTCTGTACAGCAAGGGATTTATGTTTACATTGGATGATTCTCCTTTATCTAAAATGCACCTGCCATTGACAGGTGCGTCAAAATCTCTGCTTCGAGCGAACGACTCCCCTTCGGGAGAAAAATTTTTAATCCTTTACTATCATAGCTAATTTGACTGCTGTTTATCAACCAGAAAATTGCAATTCATTCACTAACCTATCGAAAGCCGCAAATTATAAACCGAACGCATCCTTGATCAACAATGCTGTTTGTGCTGCTGTCTGTTCCGAATTATCGATTCGCAGGTAAGGTTTCCGTGTCATTTCGCCTGGCTCAGAGTTCAAACGATGCTGTTCGTGCGTCAGGCGCAAATTGCTTTCTGACTGTTTCAAATCCCGTTTCGTCGGTTTTTGTGCGAGGCGGTGCGTGGATACATTGCGTTCCAACCTAGTTGACAATGGCGCTTCCAGTTCCACAAACATTATTTCTGCTCCCTCGGATTTGAACGTCTCACAGATTTTTTCGACGAAATCCCAGTCCTCCTGCTCGTCGAATGCCCACACGTAGGTGAAAATCATCCCGGGCAAATCACTTTTCGCTACCTCTTCGAAGATTTCATGACGAAACAGATTGACAAGACGCTGGAACGACTCCGAGTCAAAATCAAAAAAATGATGGACCAAATCGATAGTCATATGATTATGGAACAACTTCAATCCAGTCAATTTTTCGAGTTCCTGCCCGACGGTCATTTTCCCGACAGCTTGCGGACCGTATAACAGAATGAATTTCATGCCCTCTCCCCCTATGCTGCTGTATCGTTTTTTCTAATCCTAACACAAATCTGAAAGGATGCCTTCCACGAATTTGACGGATTTTTCTCTGCATTCCTTCATCCCACAGCTTGCTGCCTCTGTTATAATAGAGAGATGACTATGTTTTTCAACAAGGGATGAGATAGAGTTGCGAACGTTTTTTTTAGACAAACAAGACATCGTGAAAATCACCGGCGAACGTTTTTATAAAAGGGGCCGGGATTATTATCAGAAGGGCCGGGTGCATGGAATCACCTACAATCCTACGATCAATGCCTGGCGCGGCCAAGTCCGCGGAACGGAAACGTACAGTGTCCGTATTTTCTTTTTCGATGATGATGATCTGGAAGGGAGCTGTGACTGTCCGGCCTATGCGACGCATTATACCTGCAAGCACATAGCCGCCGTTTTGCTGGCAATCAGCCAGGAGTCATGGAGTAAAATCCGTACCGAGTCCGGACAGGAGGATTTCACGGCTGAACAAGCAGATTATGACTTTTCTGTGAGGATGATCGATGCATTCACCGAAAAAACGCCGAAACAAAAGCAACTGTTGCAGGTAGAATACATCCTGCAAAGCAGAGTGAATCCTCATAATTCTACGTTTTTCCTTGAAACAGAAGTGAGACTGGGCACATCCAGAACGTATGTCATCAAAGACATCCGGGAATTGTTGTCCCATATCAAAAGAGGGATTCCTTATAAAGTAACGCCTTCATTCACCTATCAGCCCGGCAGCCACGTCTTCCGGGAGCAAGATCAACCAATTATCGACCAGTTGATCGACGCCTATGACAATGAGGCTTTATACGAAAATTCTTTTTCCAATCCTATGGCTGATAAACGATCGATTATACTGCCGCCGGCTTCTGCTGGGGAAATGCTCATGCTGCTGGCTGAGGCAGACAGTTATTATCAGGTAAGAGAAGAGAAAATGCCGATCGAAGTGGAGCAAAACGTTCAGCCTGTCCGCTTCCAACTAGACAAACAGGCCGAGGAAGCCTTTCAAATCGATATTTCCGATTTGGCGAATTATATGTACTTCCAACACTATGGCTGCCTTTTTTCTGACGCAACCTTTTACCTGCTCGATAAGGAACAACATAAAATCATGGACCAGCTGTATGCCCTGCTTCCATACAGGACGGATAAACAGCAACAGATCGCCGGCAAAGAGATGAGTTCCTTCGTCAGTAATGTCGTTCCCAAACTGGAAAAAATCGGCCGGGTGCATTATGCAGAAAAAACAAAGAAGGCTATCACCACCAGTCCGCTGCGTCCGAAAGTTTATCTTGAAGAAGTTTCCGATTCGCTTCAATTAAAACTGGAATTCCATTATGGGGAAGACATCGTTTACCCTTATCAGGAAGATCGACTGGCAGAAAAGGTAATCAAACGGGAAGCCGACAAAGAATTGGCATTGATCAACTTGTTGGAAAAGGCGGAATTTGTCTATTTAAACGATATGTACCAATTGTTTAAAACCGATGCGATTTATCACTTCCTGCAGGAAACACTTCCCCAATTACGAGAAATGGCTGATGTATATGTTTCTTCCAGGGTGAAGTCTTTGATCAATACAGGCGAGCCGGTTATGTCCAGTTCTGTTGAAGTCAACCGTCTTGACGGAATGCTTGATATCCAGTTTGATGTCGAAGGAATTTCAGCCGAGGAAGTCCAGCAATTGATGCAGGCGTTAATTGAAAAACGGCGTTATTACCGAATTCCGGAAGGAGCATTGGTCTCGCTCGAAGATGAATCATTCGAGTCTTTCCGCCAGCTGGCCGACAAGCTTCAGCTTCAAAAAAGCCAGGTGGAGGACGGTAAAATCCAAGTGCCCATGGCACGCAGTTTTCAAGTTGAGGAAGCTTTGGATGATGACCATGCCGAATATGGCGAAACTTTTCAACAGTTGCTCGCCCAGCTGAAAAATCCCGGCGAACTTGATTTTCCCCTGCCGGCAAAATTGGAAGCAGAATTGCGCGATTATCAGCTGACTGGTTATCGATGGTTTAAAACGTTAAGTCACTATCATCTAGGCGGTATATTGGCAGACGATATGGGATTGGGGAAAACCATCCAGACAATCACCTATTTGTTGTCGGAAAAAGAAACCAACGGAACAATGAAAAGTATCGTAGTGGCTCCCGCCTCCCTGCTATATAACTGGCAGAAGGAGTTTGAAAAATTCGCCCCTTCTCTTCAAGTAGCGGTTATTGCCGGCACCAAACAGCAACGACGGGAAATAATCAATTCAAACAGCGCTGCCGATGTTTATGTGACCTCTTATCCACTGTTGCGTAAAGATACTGGATTCTATGAGGATACAGTCTTTGATCACTTTATATTGGACGAAGCACAGGCGATCAAAAACCATTTGACGCAAACTGCGAAAGCCACAAGGATGATTCAAGCTGGAAAACGTTTTGCCCTCAGTGGTACACCGATCGAGAATTCTTTAGAGGAGTTGTGGGCGATTTTCCATACGATTTCGCCCGGACTGTTTGTCAATAAAAAAGCGTTCCTTAACCTGGAACACGACTACATCGCCCGCATTACCCGGCCGTTCATTTTACGACGGCTAAAAACCGATGTTCTCGAGGAGCTTCCCGACAAGATTGAAACGGTGCAATACTCGGATCTTACCAAGCAGCAAAAACAGGTGTATTTGGTTTATCTTGAAAAAATGCAACAGCAGGTGGCCGAAACAATCGAGGAAAAAGGATTTGACAAAGGGAAGCTGGAAATCTTGGCCGGTCTGACAAGACTGCGTCAGATCTGTTGTCACCCCGCCCTGTTCCTCGATAACTATGATGGAAAATCAGGCAAGCTGGAACAGCTGCTGGAAACGGTACAGGAGTTGCAGCAAAGCGGCAAACGCGCGCTGGTATTTTCCCAGTTCTCATCGATGCTCGGCATCATAGAAAAAAAGTTGACAGAACAAGGAATCGACGTCTTTTGCCTCGATGGTTCCACCCCGCCTTTAAAACGGATGGAAATGGTGGATCGGTTCAATAACGGAGAAAAGACCGTGTTCCTGATTTCTCTGAAAGCAGGCGGAACCGGTTTGAATCTTACCGGCGCAGACACCGTCATCTTGTATGACTTGTGGTGGAACCCGGCGGTCGAAGAGCAGGCAGCCGGCCGTGCCCACCGGATCGGCCAGAAAAAAGTAGTCCAGGTCGTCCGATTGATAACAGAAGGTACGATTGAAGAAAAAATATTCGAGCTACAACAGAAAAAGCGCGAACTCGTTGATCAAATCATCCAGCCTGGCGAGACGATGCTATCGAAGCTGTCGGAACAGGAACTGCGCGAGCTGTTGCAGATGAAAGTATAACGATTCCCCAGGCTGGTTTAGGCCTGGGGATTTTTATATTTTTTCACTATTGATAATGAATCGAGAACCTATTTTCCTTATGACTTTCTTTTGTCCTTGGCTAGTTAGAGCAGTAGCCCTCGTTACGGAAATACCTTACGCTTTTAACGGGCGGCTGGCGAGTTTCCTCGAGCTAGCGCCATATGTACGGGATCTCAGCGAAGCCTCTCTTCCCGCAGGAAAGGTGTCTTTCGGTGGGAAGAGTAATCGCAGTCCAAGGGAAGCTGCGACAACAAGACATCGCACGAAGAAAATCGGTTTGTATTTTCTAGGAGTCTACAGGCTGGAAAGGGAGTGTTTTTCGCAATGCTGGACTTACGCTCATCTTCTATAGAACGAGTGAGAGCCTTATAAAAAGAGAATTTTCACTAGTTTGCATCAACAACTGAAATATAAAGGCAGCAAAGTGTTTGCTTCCGATATTAAAAAAGGAACCCTGAGCGGGTCCTTTTTTCACGACACGAATTTCAACCGGATTTTTCCTGTTTGCGCAAGCGGTATTCTTCTTTAGCGAACAAGATTCCGAGCTCATGCGGGTCACCCTGATACATTGCTCGTTGTAAAAAGCGAATTTCTCCCCGTTCATCCCGTACCTCTAATTTACAGAAAGCACTATTTCGCTGTAATGCACTGTAAAACTCTTGTTCATTGCTGATTTGCTGTCCATTTACCCGCTCGATTCTTTCACCGACAAGCATGCCGAGTCGATCTGCCGGTGTACCTGGAATGATGCCAAGGATCAGCAGACCCTTTTCAGAAGGATGAAAGAAAGGCTGCTCCTGCTTATCCTTTTCTCGAAAACGAAAAGAAATCCATTCCCTTCCCACCAAAGCCACTCCGAATGCAGCAAGTGAGAGAAGCGGTAAAAAGTAACTGCCGATGGCAAGACCAAAGGTGAAAAGTGCCAAAATAAGTACTGATCTGCCGATTCTTTTGGCAGCATACACGGGGTTTGTTCCTTTCACCACTTGCTCGAACCCTGTCATGAGCGGCAGGAGAACCAAGCCAAAACTTTCACCCTGGATATGTAAAAACGGCCACCAGTCCGCAAACGGCTCGATCATGCCTGATGGGACCAAGGTGAAGAACGGAATGACAGTCAGTTTTTTCAACCGATGACGGCCCACCCACTTACCACGATTTCCTTTGACCAGTTCCGGATAAGTCTCCCTGCTTGTACTTCGCAACAATAACAGGGCTTCCATTAGTAAAAAGGCTGCGAGCAGCAGGACAAGTCCGGGGAAATTCAGTGACTGCAAATCGGTCGTCAAGGGAAAATCTGTGTATTCCGCTATCATAGGGGGAGCGATCAACAAAATCAAGTAACTAAATCCAAAAGTATAAGCAGCCGATAGCAAGGTGAATCGTCCTGAAATAGAAAGCAGCACCATCATCGCCGACAATAACATGATGACAGGATAGCTGAGGACTACACCGCCACCGACAAAAGCTATCGAAAGCAGTATTCCGCCAATCAAGCTGACAGGCCATGTATGCTTAGCTTCAGAAAATGCATCGAAAATTTTCAAACCAAATTGACTTCGTTCTTGCTTGATTCTACGTGTCGAAGCCAGCAATAACAAAATTACCGACCAATACAGCAGCGGATTCAAAAACAGCTTGCCGATCCCTTTTGCCAATTCTATCAACCATGCATCCATTGCCAATCTATTCCCCTCCCCGCTCTAACCACGACGTACCGGTCAAATATAGTATGTATATTATAGCATAGGAAAATGCCCATTAGACAGCAATATTAAGAAACATCTCCTATAAACTATCAATCCAGAAACAGATCTATAAGAAAGTTTCTTATGCTGGGGTCAGTCCCCCACCTTATTAGCGCTTTACCAATCTAAACCGGCAGGGGACTGACCCCAGCGGGTGCTTATCCAAAAAAACACCCGTAGGTGATATCGCCCACGGGTGAAATCTATCTATTGAAACAGTGTTTGCAAAGCTTCTTCCTTTTGTTTATCGTTACTGCCTTCTCTGATTTTTTCTATGATATCTGCCTGTAGTTTGTTTGCTGTCTGTTCGTCGATTTTCCCTGTGCTTTCAAGACTGTTGTCGGATTGATAGCTTTGGACCGCATTTGCCGTTTCCTGGTCGTAAAGCCCGTCCTTGTTTCCAGGCTCGTAACCGAGTCCGCTCAACATGATTTGAGCATTCTTCACTTGATCATTGTTTTGATTCAATTGGAGGGGTTCCTCGACTTGCAGCGGATTCGTATAAAAGTAATCTGGCTGTTTGACTTCAATGGTAGGTTCTATCCCTTTTTCGTGTATCCAGTTCCCTTCCGGAGTCAGCCATTTGAACAATGTCATTTTGATTGTACTGCCGTCCCCCATCGGAATCGCCTGCTGAACTGTTCCTTTACCAAAACTGGTTGTACCGACTAGTTCGGCATCGCCAGCTTCTTGCATCGCACCTGCCAGTATTTCCGAAGCGGAAGCACTTCCCTCGTCAATCAGGACATTAATTGGATAACCTTTCTTTTCATCAATCTCTGAGAAGTAACGGGACTTTTCTCCATTGCGGTCTTCTATTTGCACATAAGGTGTATCTTTCGGGATGAAGTTTTTCAAGATATCCTCTACAGCTGTGAACAAGCCCCCCGGATTTCCACGGACATCGATAACCAATCCGTCGATACCCTTGTCTTCCAACTTAGCGAGCTCTTCATCGAATCGTTTCGCGGTCCCTTCTGAGAAGGAAGTAATTTCAATGATTCCTGCTGTTTTTCCATTTACTTCTTTCGTGTCGGAATAAACAGTTTCCAATGGAATATCGTCTCTTGTCAGTTCAATGTTCAAAGGATCGGAAACACCTGGGCGATTGATTTCCAAGGAAACTTTCGAACCCTGTTCTCCTCTGATTTTGGAAACCGCATCATAAAGATCCAACCCTTCTACGCTTTCCCCATCGACTTTCAAGATTTGGTCATTCGGCTTTAATCCTGCTTCTTCTGCCGGCGAATCTTTGATTGGAGCGATGACGGTGACCTTGCCTTCCACCATGCTGACTTCGGCCCCGATTCCTTCGAAAGATGACTCAATCGAATGATTGAACTCCTCGACTGTTTCCTGATCCATATACACACTGTACGGATCTTCCAGGCTGTCCATCATTCCCTGAATCGCACCCTCGATCAGCTTGCTGTCATCTACATCTTCCAGATAGCTATCCTTGATCAGGTTAAATGCCTTGTTTACTTTTGCGAGTTCCTCGCTGCCTTGCGAGTTCCCGATCAACTCCTGCTGCTGTTCTTCGCTTAAATCGGCGAACGTTCCACCATCTCCGCCTTGTTGTGCAGTGGAATCCTGTGACTGGGCAAGCTGGACACCAAAGTAAGCCCCGACACCGCCAAGCAGGAGGGCAGCCGCCATAATCGCCGCTATGTAGCGTTTTTTGAGATTCATGGTATTCACTCCAATGGATTTGATTCTATTTCTGCCAAAGTCTCTCCTTACTACTTTAACACGAAACAATCGCTGGTCGAGAAATTTTGGACAAAAAGGATGAAGATGTAAGAAAAAGGCATCACACCGTGACTGTGCGATGCCTTTTCTTAATTCAGTTATATGCGGGACTTGTCCCAAACATGCCTGTAGAAAACTTAGAAGTAACTATAAGGATTTACGGCGTTACTTTTCGAAAGATTCCAAGAACCCTTGTGCAGTTCGAAATGCAAATGCGGGCCGGTCGAATCACCGGTATTACCCATTTGACCGATTGGTTGCCCCTGGGTTACAGATTGGCCGGTTGAAACGTTGTAACTGTTTAAATGAGCATATACAGTTGTGTAAACTTGTCCATTGATATAATGGCTGATAAACACACAGTTACCGTAACTTGATGAACGATACGCCCGGATGACTACACCATTTGCTGCTGCTTTGACAGTTGTGCCGATTCCGTTTGCAATATCGATTCCGGCATGGAAAGTTCCCCAGCGCTGCCCTAAGCCAGAAGTATGTCTCCCTTTGGCCGGTATGATGAAATCACCATTACCGCTCGATTGTTGGGAGGAAGAAGCTTTGCTGCTACTGCTGCTTCCGCTTGAATTGGACGCTTCCGATTTTTTGCGTGCTTCTTCTTCTTTACGTTTTTTCTCCGCTGCCATCTGTTCCAGTTTTTGCTGCTCAGACTGCGCCTGTTGAATTGCTTTTTGAATAGCGCTTTGCTGGCTTGCAAGCAACTGTTGTTCTTCCTCTAAGGACATCTTATATTCTTCGAGTTCTTGCTGTTCGTTTTCCAACTCGGACATATAAGATTCCTTTTGCTCCATTTTTTGGTTCAAGTCGGCTTTCAGCGATTCAAGCTCCTGTTTTTGCTGCTGCAAACTGCTTTTCTTGTCTTCAAGCTCGGCTTGTTTGGTTTCCAACTGCTCTTTCTTGGAAACTACTTCTTCCTGTTTCTCTTCCAATTCGGCCTTTTCTGCCCGATGGGTTTCCATGATGTCTTTATCCTGATCCATGATTTTATTTACAGCAGTTGCCCGATTGATGAAGTCCCCGAAATTTTGGGCTCCCATCAACACTTCCAAATAGCTGATGTCTCCACCGTTTTTTTGAATAGCGCGCAAACGATTTTTCAACAAATCCTCACGCTTGGCAATCCGTTCTTTCAAGTCCTCGATATCTGCTTTCAGCTGTTCAATCTCCTGCTTTGTCTTTTCGATTTCAGCAGTCGTTTGCTCGATTTCCTGATTGGTGGTATTAATTTCTGCTTCCTTACTCGCGATTTTATCTTGAGCATCGGACAGTTCCTGATCGATTTTCTCTATTTCATTTGTTACTTGGTTCTGATTCTCTTTGTTTTCTTCAATCTTTTCTTCTGTATTGGACTTTTTGCCGCTCACTTCGCTTTTTTCGCTGTTGACATCATCTTGTTTTTCTTTCAATGAATTGATTTCATCTTTTACATTGCCAAGTTCATCTGCCTTCACCTGGCTGACACCCGGTAACACAGTGCTTAATGATAATGCAGTTATCATGAATAAATAAGCCGGTTTTTTCTTATTCATTTTCATAGTTCCCCCTGTTAACACTATTTAGCGATTGGTCTATTCATTGTTGACTAAATCCTCTGCCTACACCTTCAAGAACTTCCGTACGCTCATGACACTGCCCCAAACTCCGATGACGGCGCCGATTCCCAGTATAATCAGGGAAAGCTGCCAGGCAAACGGGTTGAAAGGCATCAATGAGACAAAATCAAATGTTATCAATTGGCTTACATTTGCGTCAAGGTAGTAATAACCTGAGATAATCACTGCTATCGGAATCACACTTCCTAGTATGCCGAGCAGCAAACCTTCGATAAAAAACGGCCAGCGGATAAATGCATTCGTTGCTCCCACGAGCTTCATGATGCCAATTTCCTTACTGCGGGCCATAATGGTGATTTTAATGGTATTGGAGATAAGGAAGATTGCTGTGAATACCAAACCGATGATCAAAGCTAATCCTATGTTTCTTGCATATTTATTGAAACGGAATAAATTCTGGACAACATCTTCTCCATAATTGACTTCCTGGATATTTTCAAATCCTTCGATTTCCGACGCTACATCAAATGTATCTAGTGGATCATCCGTTTTAATGACAAATGCGTCATTCAATGGGTTGTCCTGTTCAAACATCTCCCAGGTTTCCCCTTGTTCTCCCATACTTTCAATTAAGCCGTTTAATTCTTCCTCTTTTGAGGAATAATCTACACTAGCAACTTCCGGAATATCATCGATTTTTTGGCGGATCTCATCTACTTGCGCTTCATCTGCAGTAACTTCGACCAGTGCCTTGATTTCGACATCTTCTTCGATATTGCCGGCAACCTGGTTCAAGTTAAGCATCAATGCCAGAAATGCTCCGACCAGGATCAAAGTGGTGGTCACAGCCCCCACTGAAGCTACGGTCATCCAGCCGTTCCGGCGGATGTTTTTGGCGCCTTCACTAAGGTGTCTTCTGAATGTATTAAATTTCATAGCCGTATTCACCCCGATGTTCGTCACGTACCACTATGCCGTCTTCGATAGCAATTACGCGTTTCTTGATAGTGTTCACAATCTCTTTGCTGTGAGTGGCCATTAGAATAGTAGTTCCTGATGCATTTATTTCTTCAAGGATTTTCATGATTTCCCATGATGTTTCCGGATCCAGGTTTCCGGTCGGTTCATCAGCGATAACTAATTGAGGATGATTGACAATCGCCCTGGCGATAGCCACCCGTTGTTGTTCTCCCCCGGATAGTTCGTCGGGGATGAAGCGAGCTTTGTTTTTTAAACCCACTTGGTCTAACACTTCCATTACTCGCTTACGAATCACTTTCGGGCCTTCTTCGATTACTTCCAGTGCGAAAGCCACATTTTCGAAGATTGTCATTTTGGGGAGTAATTTGAAATCCTGGTAAACTACGCCAATGTTTCTTCTTAAGTAGGGAACCTTTTTCCACTTCAAATCATGAAGCTTGTAGTCATTCACGATGACAGTCCCTTTTGTTGGTTTTTCTTCTCTGAAGATCATTTTGATGAATGTAGACTTTCCCGCGCCGCTCGGACCGACAACATATACAAACTCACCTTGTTCAATGCGGACATCAATACCATTCAGGGCAGTGACGCCGTTCGGGTAAGTCTTGTAAACTCCCTGCATATCTATCATAAATTTATCACCTTTATCTCAATATGTTATATCTTGTTGAATTTTCTAGCTAGCCAACGCTGATTATATTGTCGAATCAGCAATTCTTTTACATTATAACATCTCTTATTGATTTTTTTAGCCCTAAAATTATTACATTTATATTTCAAAGTTAGCAATATCACAACAAATTACGCCAATAACATAGTAAACCGCCAGGAATAATGACAGTTTATAAGAATAGACTATGAAGATTGCCAGAAAAATTCAACTTCCTCCCTTTTATCGGCATCTTTCTTGTTTTGTTTAACCAAAAGACAAAAGTGCTTCCATGACCCGGAGTTTTTTTTCGTCAACAAGAGGTTGAACCCAGCCACAAAAAAAGATGCCCTCTGCTTGAGGACATCTTTTTTCTGTCACCGGTTAATTTACTTTTTTTCAGCAAGCCAGGCGGAAATTAATTCTGCATCCTTTCCTGTCGCTTGTCCGGGCGGCATGCCACCTTTGCCTTTTTCAATGATCTCCAGTATTTCTTCTTGAGAATATTTGCTGCCTATTTCCCGGAGGTCCGGTCCGATGTTTCCACTCAAGTCAGCACCGTGACACGACTGACAGCTTTTCTTGTACTCTTCTTCCGCTGCCGCAGTATCGACGGTTCCTGCTGAGTCACCTGAGTTTTCTTCCGTTTGCTTATCTTCCGACGGAGATTGTCCACCTTCCTCTGCTTGATCACCCGCGCCACATCCGTTCATGACGAAGGCTGCCGCGAGCAGAAAGAGAAACAAAATTCTTTTCAAGATTTATTCCCCCATTTACTACGTTGTCATCTACTATTATAAGCAAACTAGTGGGTTTTAAAACCCTCGCCAAGCACTTCGGTGGCATTCATGGCCACGACAAACGCATGAGGATCAATCCTTTTTACGAGTTGTGTCAATTTCGTGAATTCGTTTTGCGCAACCACGCACATGACGATCCGTCGTTCTTGTTCTGTATATCCGCCGGTTCCATTTAAAACGGTGACTCCTCTGTCGACATCTTGGAGCAAAGCCCGCCGGATATCTTCCGTATGGTCCGTAATAATCAGTACATTTTTGGACGTATTCAAACCAACCTGGACAAAATCAATCGTCCTGCTGGTAACGAACAAACCGATCAATGCATAAAGCCCTTCTTCTACAGAGAAAACGAAGGTAGCCGTCAACACAATCATCCCATCAAAAATCGGCACGCAGACACCGAGCGGGAGATGCGTGAATTTATGGAGAATTTGTGCG
Organism: Sediminibacillus terrae; assembly: GCF_009602435.1. Classification (GTDB taxonomy): domain Bacteria; phylum Bacillota; class Bacilli; order Bacillales; family Amphibacillaceae; genus Sediminibacillus; species Sediminibacillus terrae. The sequence continues at coordinate 403,409 of NZ_VZDQ01000023.1, read as the reverse complement.
GCAAGATCGATTCCGCCAGTAGATGCTTTGCCACGGAAAACTATACCAAGTCCGAGACCGACTCCCATCCCGCCAAATATAGATCCGAGCAAAGGATCCGGTGTTGCGGGCGGCAGATCTCTCGTTAAAAACACGAAAAACGGCAGTACGATTGTACCGACCAATGACTTCAGGCCGAAATTTTTACCAAGAATTATTACCCCGGAAATAAACAACGGGATATTCAGCGCCCACTGGACTACTGAAGGTTCCCAGCCAAACAATGCTTTTGTTATCGTACTGATGCCCGCCACTCCACCTGATGCCACATCATGAGGCAAAAGGAAAACGTTAAAAGCGAGCGCCACAAAAAACGCTCCGATAATCACCACCGAATATTCAATTACATGAACCAGCCATTTCGGCATGGGATTCCGCCTATATTTCGCAATCATCATAACACCCCGTTCATCAAATAGCAGAGAAGGACAACCTTCCCCACCCAACCTTAAGGAGTATATCATGACCGCAAGCCGGTAACAAGACTTTGGGGACAGTCCCCCACCACGTTAGCTCATTAGCGCGACAACGCTTTACCAAGCTAAATCGGCAGGGGGCGTCCCCATTCATACTTGTTCTTCAGATTTTGCTTTGCGGTGGATAAGGATGAATCGGTACATGTTGACGACGATCGATTTCCCTACTGCATAAGCGGGAACTGCCAAAATCAAACCGATGATGCCTCCGAAATTGGCTGCTACAAGCAATATTAAGATGACTGTCAACGGATGGATGTCCAGCTTTTTTCCCATTACTTGAGGAGAGATAAAGTTGCTGTCGATTTGCTGAACGATGACGATCACCAGCAGGACAAGCAATGCTTTTACAGGCGACTCCGTAAAGCCGACGATCACAGCAGGTGCTGTCCCGATAAACGGTCCGATAAATGGGACGACGTTTGTCACTGTTGCAACGACCCCCAGCACCAGGGAAAATTCCAATCCGAGAATGAAGTAACCTATCGTAAGCAGTGTACCAACACAAAGGCTGACTATCAGCTGCCCTTGAATATAGGAGCTTAATGCATGATCCAAATCCTTCAGTACTTTTCTTCCCTCGCTCTCATATTTGTTGGGAGTGAAGCGCAAGAGCCTGTTTGGCAGCTTGCCGCCTTCGCGCAGCATGTAAAACAGAATAAATGGAACGGTAACAAGTAATACCACAATATTCGTTATCGTGGTGATTACCGACACAATATTGGAGCCTATCGACTCCAGCGAACTGCTAAGGTAATCTCCGGCCTTGCTGACCAGTTGATCAGTGGAAACATTGCCATTCTCCTGAAACCGCTGAACCCAGCCATTGCTTTGTACATCTGCAATCCAGCCTTGCACACTATCGACTATCTGAGGGATATTTTCCACAAGTCTGGAAAATTGCTGCTGTAAAGGCGGACCGATCAGAAAGACGAGTCCTGTCAGTACTCCGGCGGCCAATAAATAAACCAGCAAAATCGCCAGAGAATCCGGCATATATTTACTTCCAAAGTGGACAAACGGCCTCATCAAATAGTATAAAACACCGGCAACAATGAGCGGAGCCGCCAGCGTTGTAAAGATAATGACAAGCGGGGTGAACACAAAACTCACCAAATCCAATAAATAAATAATCAATAACAACAAAATAATTCCCACAGCCGGGACAAACCACTTGCGTTTCGTCAATTCATGCATAACGTCACTTCCTCTTCTTTTCTTACCTATACAAATAATAGCCTAACTGCCAGCCTGGTAAACGTAGGAAAGAGGATTGATGAGGGCCCGACTGTCTTCCGTTAAATATGAAAAGCGCCGTGCCCCGGTCACCGGTCACCAGCAACACACAAGTATTTCTGCTTCTCCTTCAAAATGATCAACGTAATGCGCTGCTTGATTTCCACTGAGGCATTCAGATGCTTCTCACTCATTCTCCAATCCTCATCAATCTCCATGATCGAAAAAAAGACTGGTAAATGCAACTTGGCACTTCCAGTCTTTCTAATCCTTACATTTGAGAACGTAAGTAAGCATCGATGAACGGATCGATGTCTCCGTCCATGACGCCTTGCGTATTTCCGATTTCATGATTGGTGCGGTGATCCTTGACCATGGAATAAGGATGGAATACATACGAACGAATTTGGCTTCCCCAGCCTATTTCCTTCTGTTCTCCACGGATTTCATTCAACTCTTGCTGCTGTTTTTCGATTTCCAATTGATACAGTTTCGCTTTCAACATCTTCATCGCTTGTTCCCTGTTCTTAATCTGGGAACGTTCCGATTGACAAGTAACAACGGTGTTCGTCGGGATGTGAGTGATCCGGACCGCGGAATCCGTGGTGTTAACGTGCTGTCCGCCGGCACCGCTGGAACGGTAAGTGTCGATTTTCAAATCTTCCGTTTGCACGTCTACATCGATACTGTCATCCAGCTCTGGCATCACTTCACAGGAAACAAAGGATGTATGCCTTCTTCCCGAAGAGTCGAACGGCGATATCCGGACCAGACGATGTACGCCCTTTTCCGCTTTCAAGTAACCATATGCATTATGCCCTTTAATCAAAAGGGTTACACTTTTCACTCCTGCCTCTTCACCAGGCAGATAATCCATCGTTTCCACCTTGAAATTCTTTCTTTCCGCCCAGCGTGTGTACATCCGCAGCAGCATGCTGGCCCAGTCCTGGGATTCTGTACCGCCTGCACCTGGGTGCAGTTCCAGGATTGCATTGTTTTTGTCATACGGCTCCGACAACAAAATGAACAACTCGTAATTGTTGAGTGCTTCCGTCAATTTGTTGACCTCCGACTCTAATTCCTCACGAAGATCCTCATCATTTTCCTCTTTGACAAGTTCATAGGATACTTCCAAGTTTTCATGGGCTTCTTCATGTTTATCGAAGTTTTCAACAAGTTCCTTCAAACCGTTCACTTCGTTGATGACCTTTTGTGCTTCCTGCTGGTCATCCCAGAAGTCCGGTGCAGTCATTTCTTCTTCCAATTCAGCGATACGGGCCCTCTTTTGTTCTAAGTCAAAGAGACCCCCTGAAGTCCGCTAATCGCTTAGCCATTTTGTCCAACTCTTGCCTTATTTCCACTAATTCCATTTTGTCGTCACCTCAAATGATTGTTTATCAACGTTTTCCCGTTCCGGACAACGGAAAACACTTCCTGCTAAAGAAGTGTCTTCCTTTCCTCTGCTTGAGCATTAGCGCCCGTGACAGTTTTTATATTTTTTCCCGCTGCCGCATGGACAAGGGTCATTTCTGCCTACTGTGTCCGTTTTGACATACGGCTTTTTCGTTTTCTTCTTCTCTTCTTGGCCGCCGGAAACAGCCTGCGTATTCTTGACTACTTCTTCCCGCTGGAGGTTTTCCCTGATTTGTGCCTTCATGACATACTTGGAAACCTCTTCTTCGATGGCAGCGATCATTTGTTCAAACATCGCAAAGCCTTCCATTTGATACTCACGGAGTGGATCATTTTGACCATATGCACGCAGGTGGATCCCCTGACGTAACTGATCCATTTGGTCGATATGGTCCATCCATTTTGTATCTACCGAACGGAGCAGGATGACCTTTTCGAATTCGCGCATTTGTTCAGGTGTCAATTCTTCTTCTTTCTTGTCGTAGCGCTGCTTCGCTTTTTCGAAGATTACATCGATCATTTCCTCCGGATCTTTTCCGGTCAAATCATCGACTGTAATGTCCTCTCGTTCCAGCAGGTTGGCATGCAGATATTCGACCAACGCGTTCAAGTCCCAGTTTTCTTCCTCTTCATCAGAAGTATAGGATTGAACGGTCCTCTCGATCGTAGACTGCATCATCCGCTCGATGATTTCGCGGAGATCATCGGAATCAATCACTTCGAAACGCTGTTTGTAGATGATTTCCCTTTGCTGACGTAGTACATCGTCATAGGAAAGAATCGTTTTACGAGCATCGAAGTTGTTGCCTTCGACTCGTTTTTGAGCAGATTCGACGGCCCTGGAAACCATTTTACTCTCAATCGGCTGGGTATCATCCATGCCGAAACGCTCCATCATCGCTTTCATGTTGTCAGAACCGAAACGGCGCATCAATTCATCTTCCATGGAAAGATAAAATTGCGTTACACCCGGGTCTCCTTGACGACCGGAACGACCACGCAGCTGGTTATCAATCCGGCGGGATTCATGTCGCTCTGTGCCAATAACGGCTAGACCGCCCAGTTCTTTGACGCCCTCTCCTAGTTTAATATCGGTACCGCGTCCGGCCATGTTGGTGGCAATCGTAACAGCACCCTTTTGTCCGGCATCCTCAATGATTTCTGCTTCACGATAATGGTTTTTCGCATTCAACACATTATGTGGGACACCCGCTTTTTTCAATAGCTTGGAAATCAACTCGGACGTTTCGACGGCAACCGTACCGACAAGTACCGGCTGTCCAGCTTCATGCCGTTCTTTGATTTCCTCGACCACTGCCCGGAATTTCCCTTCCATCGACTGGTAGATGAGATCCGCTTTGTCATCACGAATGATCGGCTTGTTGGTCGGAATCACCATAACATCCATGTTGTAAATATTGCGGAATTCCTCTTCCTCTGTTTTTGCCGTACCGGTCATCCCGGAAAGTTTTTCATACATCCGGAAAAAGTTCTGGAAAGTAATCGATGCCAAGGTCATGCTTTCGTTTTGAATCTGCAAGCCTTCTTTTGCCTCAATCGCCTGATGCAACCCATCACTATAACGCCGGCCTTTCATCAAGCGGCCTGTAAACTGATCGACAATGACGACTTCCCCTTCTTCCACCACATAGTCGGTATCACGGTGCATCGAAACATGGGCCTTCAAGGCCTGGTTGATATGGTGTGTCAAGGTTACATTGTTCAAATCAAACAAGTTCTCTATTCCGAAAAAGCGTTCCGCTTTGTTGATCCCTTCTTCGGTCAGTTGAACCCCTTTTGTTTTTTCATCATATGTGTAATCTTCTTCATTGCGAAGTGTACGCACATAAGCATTCGCCTGCTGGTAAAGACTCGCCGATTTTTGAGCCGAGCCGGAAATGATCAAAGGCGTTCTCGCTTCGTCGATCAAAATCGAGTCTACTTCATCAATGATGGCAAAATGCAACGGTCGTTGCACCATCTGTTCTTTGTAGAGCACCATATTGTCACGCAAATAATCGAAACCATATTCATTGTTGGTTCCATAGGTGATGTCCGCAGCATAGGCGGCACGTTTTTCGTCTTTGCTCAACCCGTTGCTGTTGATGCCGACCGTGAGTCCTAAAAATTGAAACAGTTCGCCCATCTGGTTGGCATCACGTTCAGCCAAATAATCGTTGACCGTGACGATATGGACACCTTTTCCAGTCAAAGCATTCAGGTAGGCGGGCATGGTTGAAGCAAGGGTTTTACCCTCCCCTGTCTTCATCTCCGCAATATTTCCTTCATGCAGGGCTATCGCACCCAGTAACTGGACAGGGAATGGACGCATATTCAACACGCGCTTGGCGCCTTCTCTGACAACTGCATATGCTTCCGGCAACATACTGTCCAAGTCTTCTCCATTTTGATAACGCTCTTTAAATGCTTCTGTTTTATTTCGTAACTCTTCATCTGTCAATCGCTCGTATTCAGGTTCCAGCGCTTCTATTTCATCTGCGGTTTTTTGCAGACGGTTCACTTGACGTTGGTTACCATCCCCGAAAACTTTCTTCAGTAATCCACGCATGTAAAACGCTCCTCTTTATTTAGGAAAGCTCATAAAACAGGCTTTCTTTCTCCTATATTTTAAATCTGTAAGAAATAGGTTAGTCCAAAATCAATAATAACACTAGCGGGGGGCGATGACAAGAAAGCGCCGGGGAATGGAGTCAGGCTTTTCCAGATAGATAAAATAAGCAGCCCGGAGGAGCGGGCTACTTATGCAGGCGAGGGAGCATAGAGGTGACGTGCGAGGCTTTGGGAGGCACGGTGAAACGGGGATCATGCTGTTGAAAGAAGTAAACTTTCTCGAACTTGATATGCTTCGCTTCTAATTCTGCCAGCTTCCTGTTGGTCACAGCGATGATTTCCAGCAGCTGGGTGATCGTATCTTCGTGTTGCTTCAGGATACTTTTTTGGTATTCACATTGTTTGCAATGGCCGACTGCCATATGCGCTCCCTCCCTTGAGGTATGGAATAAATGGACGGAACAGGCCGGAGAGGGTAAGCGCCGCCATTTTTATCCAGCCTGTTTCCGTGTTAAGTATGTTATACCATACGATTTATTTCCCGGAAAATCGCCATTTACTTAAAACCCAAAGAAAATCCCCCTGAAACGATACGTTTGCCAGGAGGATTTTCTGAATTTAAATGGTAATATAACTCGCAAACTATAAGTTTGGCGAAAAGAAAATATTTTTAAAAAAGGGATATGAAATACAAGGCGTGCAGCGATGCTGCTTTAGAAAGTAAATTCACAAAAGAAGGGAAAGGTTAGATCGGACACTGACAAGGGCGGTTCTCACATGACTAAAACAAAACAACGGTCCAGCGATCAATATCTGCTGGACCGTTTCTTTACAAAAATAGAACATGGAATTTATTCTGACTTCATACTTGTCAATTATCATTTTGATTAAGGAAGCAATTAAGCCTCATTCGGTTCGATTAAACCGTAACGGCCGTCCCGCCGGCGATAGACGACATTCGTATCACCTGTAATCGAGTTGGTGAATACATAGAAAGCGTGGCCCAGCATATCCATTTGCAGGACTGCTTCCTCTGAATCCATCGGTTTCAAATTGAAACGCTTGGTACGGACGATTTCAACGCCCGCATCTTCTTCCATTTCTTCCTGATTCAATTGGCTTTCCAACGCCTCCTGTTCGAGTTCTGCGAAAACATGTTTAGGAGCGCCGTTTTGCCGGGATTTTCGATTGACTTTTGTTTTATATTTACGGATTTGCCGTTCTAATTTATCCACTACAAGGTCGATGGCAGCATATAAATCGCTGTGTCGTTCCTCTGCCCGCAACAGCAGATTGGTCATCGGGATGGTTACTTCGATTACCTGCTCATCATTATAGACACCTAGATTAACATATACATCGGATGTTGGCGGTTTTTCAAAATACCGTTCTAGCTTACTGATCTTCTTCTCCACGTAACTGCTTATGGATTCAGTCACCTCTAGATTCTCACCACGAATGTTGAATTTCATGTCAGTGCCTCCTTTTTAACCTTATGTATTTATTATTCCACAATACCCTGTCCAATTCCTGCCTAAACGAAGAAATCATTTGTCGAATTTGTGTCGAAAGATTAAGTAAAAAGACATTCTCTACTCCTAATCCAATCCCGCTTCACAGGATTTATCCAATAAAAAAAAGGCGTCGAACGCCTCTTTTTCACTTCTTTTGATCTAAAAACATACCATCATAATTCGCTAATTGTTTATAAGGATTAGTATATTTATGGTTAGAGTTTTTTTGCTTTTTGACTGTTTTCATTTCTGTTCGCAACCTCATCAGTAACTGTTTCAGGCTGTCATGAACTTCCCGGTTTATCGGCAGTAAAGCGCGCCCTGTTTCCATTTCTTCCTCGGAATAAGGTGATGCAATTCCTTCTATCAAAGTGTCTCTGTGTTCGAGCACTCTATTAATCTCTGAAATGGTCTCTTCACGCTGGTCTGCAGGAATTTCTCCCTTTAACTTCTCGCTTAGTTCCAGGGTAATATCATAAAGAGGCTGGATCCGGTTCTTCATGCTTGGGCTCCCCGGCCATATTGTTTTTGTCTATTTAGTTTGATGACTTCCTTCCAAGTATCACGGAACTCTTCCACCAAGCCCATAACTTCTTCCAGGATTTCCTTATCGTTATTTATGTTCGCTTCCATAAGCCGACGATTTATATAATCATAAATAGGCAGGATTTCCTTGGAAATTTCGGCTTTTTGATCAAGAGTGACCATTAATTCCTGAATGATTTTTTGAGCCTTTTGTATATTGATGTTTTTTAGTTCATGGTTTCCTGCTTCAATATCCTTGACTGCCTGTTTTGTGAACTTGAGGCATCCGTTATATAGCATCAGCGTCAATTCCCCTGGCGAAGCGGTTGTCACGGAATTATTTTTATACGCCTGGTATTGCTGTTGCATTGACATTTGTGTAAAACACTCCCCATAACATATTATCCATTAAATTGTTGCATCAAATAAGAAGATTGTTCATTCATTCTTTGAATTGCTTTCTCCATCGCAGTAAATTGGCTCCAGTATCGGTCTTCGATTTGGGTCAATCGATCTTGAAATTGATCGATCCTGCTATCCATATCCTTAAGGCGTTTCCCCATCGTATATTGTTCAAGTGTTTGATATCCTTTACCAGCTCTTTCTTCTATTCTATTTACTGTAGAATTGATGGAATCATCAAGACGGTTGACAATCCCCCGTCCCTCACCTTCCACATCGTTTGAGAAGAGCTTGTATACTGAATCAGGATCTTTTTGAAGTGCTTCACGCAATTTCTTCTCGGTTACGATCAATTTTCCCCCGTCTAAGTAATTCGGAGAAGTTTCAATCCCTATTTCAGATAAATGAGAGAACTCACTTTCATTGTTGATTTCCGAATACCAGTCCTGCCGCATACTGAAAATCCCCGAGGAAAGTATCGAGTCACCTTTTAACAATCCGCTTTTCGCTTTCTCTTCCCATAACTCAATTTCCTTGTCTGACATTTCTTCTTTTTGGGCATCTGTTAATGGTTTATAATCACGATATCTTTCTTCGCTCAAACTTCCGTTCACCTTTTCAATCACTTCATTGTACTTATCGACAAATTCCATGATTTTTTCTACAGAAGCATCCACGTCATTACTGACGGTTATATTGGCGGAACCATTTGTTATGTCATTGAAGTTAAATGTCACGCCGTTTAGAGTCGTTGAGTTTGTTTTGGACTTCAACGTAATAGCGCCATTGTATATGAATTCTGCATCTTGCGCAGCCTTCTCCTGACCAAGCTGCAAGGTGCCTGTAAAAAACCCGGAGGTGTCTGCGCTGAAATCGATTTCCGGGCCTCCTTCATTATGTACACCTGCTTCTGTTCGCTCCATTACGACTTTATCCGCTTGTACGTCATAAAAAGCACGTACTCCGTTATCTTGGTTTGTAATCTTCGTCAACACACTATTTAATGTATCGTTTTCTGTAATGTCAATTTCGTATTCTGTTCCTTCTCCATTTTCATATGTGGTGAATTTCATCGTACTAGGTACTGTAACACCGCCGGTAAAATTCTGCTCAGATAGTTTGCCGAACGGATTTATCTTTTCAGTTCCTCCAGAAATCCCTTGGGTACTGACATTCACTGCAGCCTCTGCCAACTGAGTCACTTCAATGTTATAGGTTCCATTTGAAGCTGAGGCAGCTGCCGTGGCTGATACTGCATTTTCTTGTGACGAGGAAGCCTGTCTGGTACTATAGACTTTTTGATATTTCATTTTCTGAACCAGATCATCTAATTCAGATAAACTTTTGTTTACATCCCTGTAAGCATCGCGCTGCCAAGTTGTCCACGTTTTGTCTTGCTCCATCTTTTGCAGCGGGATACGCTCAGCTTCCATTAAATCATTGACTAGTTGATCGATGTCCATCCCGGAAGCCAAACCGCCAATTCGCATACTATTTACATTGTTTACCATTTTTTCACCAGCCTTTAAATCTTTTCATCGACAATAAATCCCATGAATTCAGCCATTGCTGCATAGACATCAAGAAGCTTTTTCGGTGGTATTTCCTTGATTACTTCCTTTGTATCCGTGTCTATCACTGTTACATAATACTTTTCAAGCTTGTCATGCAATTCAAACTTGAGACCAGTATGAGTCGGCTCTAAAAATTCATTCAGTGCGTCGATAGTGTTTTGGACTTGATTTTTTTCATTTTCTTCTTTATACGCACCATTAATTACTTCAAAATCAGTTTGTTCACTAACAGGTTCATTAATGGACCTTTCTCTTGCAGTTGTAGAAAACTCAAGTTGTTCAGTCTTTTGCAGGAGTTGGGATCCAGATAAAATCTTCCCAACGTTCATGACAAAAGCCACTCCTATTCTATGTAGTTTCTTTTTATATCGGCAAGACATTTAAAAAGTAAAGGTTCATCCGAAAAATATATAATAAAACGGATAGGACATCTCCTATCCGTTCACCAATACTGAATGCTAGTGTCGTTTGTTCAGCCACAGCACACCCGATTTGGCCAGGCGAGGCAACAATCCTGTCACCGGCTGCTGCAGCATATTTCCAAAACCGTCCGATTTGCCCAATGAGCCTAAAGCTCCTTTTAACTTGATTTCTTTCGGCTGTTCCGGCGCATTGTCGTTTAACAATGCAAGCAGTACATCCGCTATTTGTTCCCCCTGTTGTCCAGCCAGCTGTGCACTGGGCGAATGCACAGAAGAAGCACAGTCCCCCACAACATATACCGTCGGATGAGAAGGAACCTGATAATAATCATTTAGCACTATCTTATTCTGTCGGTCCTTCGAGAATGGAAGCTCCCGGACCAAATAATTTGGCTGTACACCTGCAGTCCAAATTGTAACATCATTCACAAAGCAAACCCCATTGTTGCATACACCGTCTTTTTCGACATATTCGACATTTGCCTTGTGAATGACTTCGACGTCATTTTTGGCAAACCATTCTTCCACGTAATTTTGAATTTTCGAGTTGAACGCACTCAACACCGTTTCCCCACGATCGAGCAACCTTACGTTCAAGTCCGGCCGGCTTTCCCTGATTTCGGATGCTACCTCAATACCGCTTAAACCGGCACCCACGATGGCAACCTTACCATATGCTTTTAAGTCGCCGACTGCGACACTTCCATGTCTGGCCCGTGAAATGGTTTGCACGCTCTCGGTAAACTCCGCTGCTCCTTCAATGCCGTGGTAATTGTCTTCACAGCCCAACCCGATCACCAAGTAATGGTATGGGACAGCATCCGTCAACCCTTGGACAAGAATCTGCTTATCGTCCACGTCGATTTTTTCAATCTCTCCATACACATAATCAACCTGCCCGTGCTTCGGAAACTCCATTCTTACTTCCCTGTCTGCTTTTGTCCCGGCAGCTATTGCATAAAATTCTGTTTTCAACGAATGGTAAGGATTCCTGTCGATCAACGTAATATGGACATCTCCAGGTAATCCACCATCCAAAAGTTTATTCAGAATTTTAACCCCTCCGTAGCCGCCGCCCAGTATCACTAATCTCCTCATACCTTAACCCCTTATCTGTTCTAGTTGACTGGCTATGTATGCGCTGTTAACGGACACAAGCGCTTACACCGTTACCCCACTTTAAAGAGTATCAAAAAAGCTGTCGAATGACTAGAGGAAATAAGAAGGTTGTGAGACTTTCTTCTTATAAATTTGAACCCGGTATTTTTTACAAGAAATACCGGGTTTTCCTTTGTTTATTTTTCCTGCACAATCTTACTGCTGATCCAGCCCGTTGTTCCATCTAGTGTTTTCACTTGGTACCATTCGATTTGCGATTCATCCATATTAGAAACACCTTCATACGTTAGGTCCGTATCGGGAGTAGCAACGGCGACGATATCGGAATCCAGACTGGCACTGGCACGAATATTCGCACCATCTGTAGTAATTTGTAAAACTGTCGTCTCCCTTTTGCCCGTTGGCTGCTCTATTTCCTTATTGAAATTTATGATGCTTGATACCAAAGTCCTTGGCAAAATCACTAATAATGATCGTCAAATTCAGTAAGTCTGAGTCTTGCTCAAATATCCATGCTTCTTCCCCATGTCGATTCCCCAATGTCTCAATTGTCCGCTCAAAATAGGTTAACAAGGATTCAAAATCAAGCTGTTTATCAACCTTCACACATGCCATCACATAATCTAGCAACAAATCAAGCTGAAGGGATAAATTCATTTTCAGTAAATCCTCATCGTCCACCAGGAAAGGGGACTGTTGGAATAATTCTTCCGAGAATTGAATATAGGCATGTTTATCCTCTAACCTATTTGCTTGACTCAGCAACGTGCTCCCATTTACAAGCTGGGCATAGTAAAGCACATCTTTACTCCCATTGATCGCTTGACGTGAAAGAGCAGGCTGTTGATTAATATAATGGTAAAACTCATTTGCGATTGCTTTAGCTCGATTTAACTCTTTTTTTTTAATATGGGAAGCAACAGTCCGGACGTTTTTTAGTGTCCACTTTTGGACATCTGGTTGTTTATCAGGGTGGACTGCCAGGGTGTATGTATCATGCAGCAGGTTCAACTCCTGAATTGTCAGCCACCTTTTGGCAAGTTCCTGTTGTACACTGATAAACAGCCCCCCATAAAGTGAAAGGAGAATATGTTGATAGTGCATCTTCAGGTTGTCCAGGTAACGCTCCAGCGTTTTCGTATAATAATCCCAAGCTTCTTCCACTGCTACCATGGAAGACTGTATTCTTTCATCATCATTATTAAAAGCACTCAATAAACCGCGTGCCGCTAAAGATCCAAATGGACCTCCCAACGCTCCACCTGCAAATGAAGCGACTATTTTAAAGAACGTTTTCCCACCGGCAGCATGTCGGATAGATGCTAAGAGCTCAATATATTCCTTCACTCGTTGAGCATACTCTCCAAGGCTCTCTTTCACTTCTTCCAATTCTATGTAAAGCCCCTGGGTTAAATAATCGAAAACGTCGGAGTCAAATTTATAAGCCTTAATAAGATTTCCATTTTCCTGTTTGGAGAAATTTTGTAAAGCATGATAGTAGCGTTTTTTTAATTTAGGAAACTTCAACGCCTGCTCGATGTCATGACTTACTTGCCGAACGTCCGTCAACTCAAAAAAGCGTTGGATGCATTGCTCATAGTCCTGTTTCGACTCTACCTTTTCTAGGTGCTGGTAGACTTCACGATTCAACTGTTTATACCGTGGAGTTATTTTTTTATAGACTAGATCAAGCATGTCATTGGTTTCACTATCGACAAATGCATTAATTTCATCTACCACATCTTTGTTTAAATGTTCGTTCATTCGTTGCCGAGCCGTCTTTATTTGAAAGAAAGGCTGGTCGAATAATTGTTCCGCTTCCGCCCCCATCTTTACAGCAACTCCGAAATCATATCGAAAATACCGGTGCCCTCAACAGCTGTTGCACCAAAGTCGAGCGTATCCATTACCGTTCCGATTTCATGAAAGCCTTCAAAGCTAGATATCCCTGGATCAGCAAAGCTTTCAAATTCGGGAAGTGACGGACTTACATGGGAATCAATGGTTAGCCCTTCTCCAATTGGATTATCCGTGACGGTAAAAGATGCACCATTGTTAAATTCATAATCCATTTCCCCCATGAAAGAAGGTTCACTGTATCCGATTGTTTGCCCAAAATCATTTTGAAATACTTCTCCACCGGTAATCGTTTCTCGTGCAGTCACCGTTTCCCCGGCTCCAAAGTCATAAATCGTTTCACCGCCAACTCCTTCACGAATATGTCCTTCTGCCATTCCTGAATCTCCAATGATGGTTGATGAACCATCTACACTAGGATTGATGGAAACAGCCACACTGCCATCAGATTCACGTATGTCATAACCGCCTTGAAAATTAGGTAAAACCTGTTGTTGTGTTAGTGATTCCTGGGTTTGGTGTATATTTTGAAACAAACCGCTCATTAGATCTTCTGTCGTCACTTTGATCACCGCCCTGTTTTTGTATATTTAAACTCTGCCAAAAATCCATCAAAACTCTTCGTTTTGATGGACCTATACCTTCACATTTAGCTATAATAAGATATCTCAATTTATTATTTTTTATTATCTAAAACAGAAAGGAAAAATTCTGTTACCTCCCTGACAGCTCCTTGTCCGCCCTTGGCAGCAGTGACATAGTCAACTTCATTTTTAATTAAACTCAACGCATCTTCGACTGAAAAACTTAAGCCTACTTTTCTTAATACTTCCAAATCATTAATGTCATCACCAATATAAGCTATTTCCTGATAGGTTAAGTTATAAAAGGCGGCTAATTCATCAATAACTTTGACTTTATTCTTAACACCCAAGTAAACTTGCTCAATTCCTAATTTTTCTCCACGTCGTTTTACAGCTTTGGAGTTCTCTCCAGTAATTATAGCTGTCTTTATACCTTTGGCATGTAGCAAAGAAACTCCCATACCATCTTTCGTATTGAATTTCTTAATTTCATCACCCTGTTCGGTATAGTACATTCCTGCATCCGTCAGTACACCGTCCGAATCCATTGCCACCAATTTTATATTCTTCACTTTTTCTTCAAGTTCATTTTTGCCGGAGCGTTTTAGTAGTTGTTCTACAATATTCCAATCTTGAGGCTCATCTATTTCAAAGTAACTATCTTCACTCATTTCATAGTGGCCTATATTACCTGAAATTCTGACCCCAGATTCAAGGAGCGCCGGTTTACTTGTTACGTAAAAAGCACCATTTTCTACTAAATACCCACTGAATTCTTGCCTTCTTGGCCTACCTTCAGGTTGATAATTAACAGGGATTACACTGCCATCCCTTTCTTCCCAAATAAATCTTTTCTGCCTAACTACTGATAAAAGACTGTCATATTTTCCTTTTAAGAATTTTTCGTAGCCGCAGTCCAAATCTCTAAATGTGAGCAATGGACTAGTAGCCTGGATCAAAAAAACATGCTTGAAAGTATATTTTTCTGCAAATTCCATCAATGCAGATTCAGTACTTGCCTCGTCCGTCGCTGTTTCAGCACTTCTTGTTATACAAACGATTTTGGCTGCAGCTTTATCATCAAACAAGTTTTTAAGTTCATCCACTTTGTTTGCGATTATTTCACTATCTGTACTTATATATACTTGATCAATATATTTGCTTTTTACGGCCGCAGACATTGTCCAGTAAATTAGTGGATAGTTATTCATCAATTTAATGTTCTTTAAAGGTATAGATTTACTTCCTCCACGTACTGGTATGAAAGCTACATTATTTTGAGTCATTGCACTACCATACTTCCTTTATACTTCAGTTTATCTCTTTGAACTTGTTCTATGTCTAACACATCTTTTTCTTTGTACTTCAGTGATTCCTCTACTGCCTTTAAATCTCTAACTAATCTCCGTAAACCATCTGGTTCAAGAGAAGCGGAATGATCAGTGCCTTTCCATGTCCGATCAAGTGTAAAATGTCTTTCCACCCAGGTTGCCCCCAAGGTATATGCAGCAATATCTACTGCAATTCCCAAATGGTGACCAGAAAATCCAATTTCTTTTACCACTTCTCCATACTTTTCTTTTAATCTGCTAATTTCTTTTAAACATATGTCTTGAAATGGAACAGGATATCCAGAAGTACAATTATATAAAACGACGTCTTTATTCCGGTTTTTTCTTACAAATAGAGCCACCAACTTATCAATTTCCTCTTTTGTAGTCATTCCCGTAGAAACATGAATTTCACCTTTGTAATTATCGCATAGCCATTCCAACATTTCCTCATAATTATTAAGTGCAGAAGGAATCTTTATTAAGGAAGGCTCCAGGGATGCTATTTCTTTTGCAGAAGTCATATCCCAAACAGATGTACTATAACTCAAGCCAAATTCTTCACAGTATTTTTTGAGTTCAGCATGTTGTTCAACTGTAAACTCCAAATACTCCCTATGCTCCCCATAAGTTTCGCCGTATGAATTTACAGGGTTAGGATGAGGGGCAAAATACTGATCACTTGTCAAAGATTCTTTTGGGTTGCGCTTTTGAAACTTAACAACCTCGGCCTTGCAAAAAATAGCAGCCATTTTT
Organism: Sediminibacillus terrae; assembly: GCF_009602435.1. Classification (GTDB taxonomy): domain Bacteria; phylum Bacillota; class Bacilli; order Bacillales; family Amphibacillaceae; genus Sediminibacillus; species Sediminibacillus terrae. The sequence goes on along the minus strand of NZ_VZDQ01000023.1, from coordinate 387,590 downwards.
ATCATTTCTTTAGCTATTTCCATCTCGCCTTTATGGTTACATCCGATTTCAGCAATTATTTTTGGTGTTGTCATATGAGCCTCCATATTTTTTAACAATTATTATTTAATTCTCATTCTTAATAATAAAATTTGGGGTTTTTGCAAATGGAAATTTCTTAATTTCTACATTCTTATCTTTGAAAAAGTCATCTACTGCCTTTGTCTCACCTGCAAATACTCCATAGTCATCCAAGATGAGGATGCCACCTATAGATATTTTGGGATATAAATTTTCCAATATTGTAACCGCTGGTTCATAAATATCCGTATCCAAGTTTAGTAGTGATATTTTTAATCCAGGATTCTTTTTAACGTATTCAGGTACTGTCTTCAAAATATCGCCTTCTATTAATTCAATTTGACTATTTATCCCTTTATTTTCAAGAACTTCGTATAATTGTTCTTTTGATATTCCTTCTTCTCCCGCCTCTTCTATAAAACGACGCCTTAATTCTTTATCTTCTGAGAAATGAGTATCAGGAAACCTTCCAAATGCATCGAAACCCAATATTTTTCTAGAGAAGGAGTTTTCAAACAACTCCCGAAACATAGCAAATCTGGCCAATGAAGCACCTTTAAACACCCCACATTCCACAATTGCTCCCGGAATGTTTAAGACTTTTTTATATAACTCATAGTGTGCGAGAATTTTTGAGATCCTTGATGGATCACACGATAAATAAAAGTCATTCTCATAGTCAAAACTTTTGTCAAAGTCAGGTAGTTGTATCATCTAGTATTCTCCTTTGAGTGATTCTTTAGCTGTTGTACTTTCAAGCTCTTGATAAAAAGGTAACGTCTGGTTTAAAGTTTTTTTGCATTCATAAATGAATCGGCTATAAGCTCTAACAATGGTTGTCCCTTTTACTATCTGATTATGTTCGAATTTTACATTTTTTACCTTTTTTTCAGTAAATTCAAAGGGAACTCGCAGCATGGGATGTAAAAAAGTCCGATAAAAGACATTCTTTCTAAGCTTTTTAAATTCTTTGTCTAAACCGACGAATTCTTTTTCAAGTTCCTTGGATTGCTTCCTGTCTGTTAAATATTCAATTTGTCGGAGCCTGGTAGTCAGTCCATCCATTATATTTCCAATTTCGGTCCTGGCTTTATCCATGTCCGATTGTCTTTTCCAAATATTTTCCACATTATAAAAATAGTTAAGATCGTGATACCATTTCTCATCCACCACAGCATTCGTCAACTTTTGATTAATTACTTCCTCAAGGCTTTCAAAAGTGGTGCCAGAGATGGCAGCCCCGCCTTTTGTCGTATTAATCACCTTCATTTTGGACTTTGAAATATAATATTCAAGTACTGATTTCATGCGCAAAAAGCTTTCATTGGTTAAAACTTCTTTTCCCTGAACATCTTTTACGGTCATTGCTTTATCCAGATCGCTTTTAGAAACCGAAGTACTCCTTCCCTCATACTCAATCCCAGATGAATAAAAACGGTTATCCCTGTATGCCAGATTTTGCCCGACCAGAATAACTGTACTTGCCTTTAGTCTGGAAAGAATCTGGAAGGTGATAATGGCAATAGAAGGTGCATCATCGACAATAAAATAATCCGAACGCTCTTCATCCAAATAGTATCCTGAAACCGTATCCTGGCTTGTGATAAAATGAATCTTAGGCCCAGGATAGTTCTCAAGAGTTTCAAAACCTACACTACTGCCAAAAATAAGAGGAATGTCGATTTTATTTGTTTTAATTTCTTCGACTACCAAATAATTCACCGCTTTAGGGTCGTAGGAGCAAACGGCATCGGGGATTATGCCATGTTTGATAAGTGTTTTGTTTGCTGAGCCTACCGCAAAAATATAAGCTAGACGGTTCTGTTTGATATATTTCAAATTTTCCAGTTCTTCATTTAGCGAGGGACCTGCAGAAACGATAATCACTGGATTATCTTTAAAAATGCCCTCATTTTTTTTGTGCAGAATGTTCGGTGTTTTGATGACTTCAGGAAAATTTTTCATACTATTGACCGTCCAGCGTTTTTCAAATGCTAAGTTTGTATGAAACGAGAACTTTTTGTTTTGCATGCTTTTTTTTAATTGCTTCAAAAAGGTTTGATAGGATTCTTTAAATACACGTTCATAACTTGGCAAAGGTACCAGCAGCATATTCCCGTTCAATTCGTTAGTATGATGGACAAGACTTTTCAGACTAGTCCTGGGCGAGGTCTCCAAGTATAGGTTGGTCAACTGTTTTACCGGCAGACTTTCTAATCGCTTAGTAGAGAGATAATGATAAAAGATAGCGGGGCTTGGTTCATACAATGAAAAAGAAATATTTGGAAACTCTTTCAAGAATGCTTCCACATGGTAGCCTAATCCCACTCCGTAGAATAACACATGTTGGTATTGGTCCATCTCATCTTTGTATTTTTGAACGAGACGCTCAGCTTCTTGTTCAGGGTTATATTTACTATGGAGTAGCAATGAACCACTTTCGGTACGCACTTGAAGAGTCGGTATTCCTGTTTTTGATTGAACCATTTCAATAGGTTCTTCTAATAACATTTCTTCATTTTCTTTGAAATAGTCTCTTATTTGCCGATAGTGCTTTCTTAAATAGTTAATGTTTTCAATTAACATTACTTCTTGTCCCTTCCCGGTCAATCGTTGTTGTTGTTTCAGTTTTCAATGAATTCAATACAGCCAGTACCTCATATTGAAGGATATCCGCAATAAGAATGTGATCCTGCGTATTTATTGCCTGTTCTAATGAGGAAAACTCAGCAACTAATGTAGCATGCAATCGGAGATAGGCATCCCAATTTCCCGGGTGATGCGAACCTTTGTCAATGGTATCGATGAGCTGATTCAACCATTGCAAGCCTTCTAAAAGTTGTCCAAGCTTTTTCCAGGTTTCATTAGTTGGTCCCTGGTATAATTCATCTATTAAAATTTCCAATTCAGGAATAGCTCCTGTTAAATAATCTTCTTTTGTGGTAAGGCAATCGTTCACGAATTGCTTAATGGACTTAAGGACAACCTTCACCTCTTGGATAGAAGCAATGTCTTCCTCAATTCTCAGTTCAAACTGATCAAAAATTTCCTCATCATCAATTATTAAGTGACTAAAGAACTGATTTGAATCAGAAACTTCGTTTTCAATTTTCTTGATGATGGACTCAACAGCGGATAATTTATTCTCTAATTCAAATGAATTGTCGTTAATTGTAAGAAGCACCTAATAAACCTCCCATAAACTTAGGTAATTATACTATTTATATCGGTAAAAATCGACAACTATCAAGTGTAATTTGTGTTTTATTTCTGCGAATATGAAAACACAAAAAAACCGCCGTCTAAAACGGCGGTTTTAAATACTATATTATTGAAGTAGTTGAAGAACACCTTGTGGCTGTTGATTAGCTTGAGCCAGCATAGATTGAGCAGCTTGAGAAAGGATATTGTTCTTGGTGAACGCCATCATTTCTTTAGCCATGTCTACGTCTCTGATACGAGATTCAGCAGCAGTAAGGTTTTCTGAAGAAGTACCCAAGTTGTTAATAGTATGTTCTAAACGATTTTGGTATGCACCTAGTTTAGAACGCTCAGCGGATACTGTTTCAATTGCAGAATTGATTGTATCAATTGCACTATTAGCGCCGGATTGAGAAGAAATGTCGATGCCTTTTACTCCTTCTGTTCCATCTGCAAAAGCCTCAGAAGCAGATAGAATTTGGTTACCAGAAGCTTCATAATAACCAGCCTCATCTACTGTAATTGCACCGGATCCACTTCCAATAGAGTCGCCTTTAGCATAAAAAGTTCCAGTCACAGCACCAGAACCCGATCCCACAGTAATGGTTGACGAAGAGCCAGAGCCACTAGTTACAAAATCTTGTCCTACTTGTAAAGTTTCAGCATCAACAGCATTGATAGATAGAGAAATATTTTGGTCTTCGTTGGCACCGATATGGAATTTACCTTCAAAGTTACCATCTAATAGTTTTTGTGTGTTGAACTCTGTATCGTCTGCAATACGAGTCAATTCTTCAGACAACTGGTTTACTTCTTTTTGAAGTTCAGCGCGGTCTGCGTCGGTGTTCGTATCGTTGGAAGATTGAACAGCCAATTCACGCATACGTTGAAGGATAGAGTGAGTTTCATTCATCGCACCTTCAGCAGTTTGAATCAAAGAAATGCCGTCTTGTGCATTGCTTTGCGCTTGATCCAATCCACGGATTTGTCCGCGCATTTTCTCAGAGATTGCAAGTCCTGCAGCATCGTCTCCAGCTTTGTTGATACGAAGACCTGAAGATAGTTTTTCCAGAGAGTTTTGAGTGGCATTCTGGTTGCCTGATAGCTGGCGGTGTGTGTTTAACGCCGCAATGTTGTGATTAATTCTCATTATTATTTCCTCCTTGAATGGTTAAATATATCCCACGTCCTTGTGGTCTCCACCGCATGAACCAAAGCGGCCGTCTTTGGCATCATTTGGTGTACATTTATATTATCGGAGAGAATTGCGTAATGTTTAACCTCTTTTTGAATTATTTTTTAATAAATTCAGCAAGTCTTTTGAAACGTGAGCAGCCTCATTGTTCTCACGCTTAATTTCGAGATAGATTTCCTTCCGATGGATGTCGATATGCTTTGGTGCAGTTATTCCCAGTTTTACTTGTTCTCCATCTATCTCTAATACTTTTAGTTCAATATCTTCTCCGATTTGAATTGCTTCATCTAATTTTCTGGTTAATACGAGCATCATTAATCCCCCTTCTCACTAGAGGAAATGGATTCAACATTGATCGGTTCCTTTGTACCATATCTTTTATTATTCGTTATAAACTGTTTTCCCATACAATTCCTGTTATTTATAACAAGGGGAGCCTGTAAATTTATCGTACTTTTTTCAAATGGCTCTTTTAATGAAATAATGGCCAAAATGACTACCTCTTGTTCTTCATTTATTTCTAATACATCTAAAATGGCTTTATCTAATTCAACCTCGTAACTACTGTTAAATTGATAAGGTGCAGTAACGATGAAGGCTAGTTGTTGGGTGTTGATAGATTGTAATATTTGAAAGACAGGGTTGTCTGGCAAATCTAACAAAACGAACTCCTTCTCTTCAATAAAACCCGGAATTCCATGTGGAAAAGCGATCACCTTTTCTCTATCTATCTCTACTTCTCCCAAATATTTTGTTTTTATTTTCATATTCATCATCCTTTTATATCAACATTTCAAAATCAATACCTTTAAATTTCAAATTTGCAAAGTCAATATCCAAACTCTCCTTTTGAAGAATAGATGTTTCTACTCCACCGGGTTGATTATTGATGATTGGCTTGTTCGGCTTATTTTCAATAATCGGTTCATGGGTTTGGACATTTATCTTCAGCTCGGACGGCTGGTAATCGGTTTTTACGGCAAAATGGGATGGAATCCAGCCAATATTGAATTGCTTCATTGGCTTTTCCCCATTTTGTTTTCCTTGGACGGCTATTGGATTTCCTCCATTTTCAATTTTCATCAGTTGCTCCCCTTGGCTCACTCTTCGCTGCATGCCCTTATATACTGCCTCTTTCCCTTTTTGGGCCGCTTCAGATATGCTCTTGGCAGCACTCTTAAGATTCATATCCTCCCAAGCTTTTGATTGATCAATAGTCATTTTGGACGGTATGCGTTGCATGGTAACTTCAGCATGGGGCTGTCTGATTGTTTGTTCCGCTTTTGGTTGTTTAATGGTTTGCTGTACCGGTGTCTGCGTGATTTGGATTTTTGCCAGTTTAGATTGCATTCTGACCTGCGGCAGTTGCATACGTGCTCCTCCATTCCCTTCATAGTAAAAAGCCTTGCCGCTCATATAGAGGGCAAGTGCTTTCACCAAAATTATTTTATCTTAGAAAATCTGTCAAAGTTGGCTGGATAATTCGTGACCCGGCACTGAGAGCGGCCCTATGAACACTCTCCTGAGTGGTTAGTTTCATGATGACTTTTTCTAAATCAATGTCTTCATTATCTGACATCATTTTGTTAGCTGTAACTTCTTGAGAAGAAAGGCGGTCTTCTATAAGATCTAACCTGTTCATGCGTGCACCTAAATCTGCTCGCTCGTTTACTACATTGTCGATATGATTATCCAGCGAAGAAATATTGGCATCCAATTCTTCATCAGGTATATCAGACCTCAAAGCATCAGAGAAAGCTTGAATATCGTCAAACAAATCACTACTGAATACTTCTCCGGCATCAATATTGGCTTTTAACTTAGTGCCGCTGGCCACTTCGACTAGAACGTCTCCGCCGCCTTCCTGGACTACACCATTTTCAACAGGAGGAATATCGGTTTTCGTTCCATTGAAAATATATTTCCCGTTCACTTTCGTATTGGCAATATCAGCCAAATGATCACGCAATTGATCGACTTCTTGTGCCATGTTTTCCCTTTGTCCATCTTCATACGTACCATTGCTGCCTTGAACCGCCAATTCCCTTAATCTTTGAAGAGCTTGCGTAGCTTGATCCAAAGCCGAATCTGAGTTGTCCATCCAGTTATGAACTTCACTTGTGTTTCGCTGATACTGCTCAATCTCCGTCACTTGCGTACGGTAATTCATACCTTTCATAGCGACAACCGGGTCATCAGAAGGGCGATTGATCTTTTTACCTGTAGACAACTGGTCCATATATTTCCCCAAGCTATCATAACTGTTACTTAAATTCCTCAACATATTATTCGATAACATACCTTGTGTTACGCGCATTTTCAGTCACCTACCTTCCGACTAATCCCATGTTATTGATGATCCGATCAAGCATTTCATCCACGGTCGTCATATTCCGTGCAGCCGCATTGTATGCGTGCTGGAATTTAATCATGTTTGTCATTTCTTCATCGAGCGATACGGCACTGACCGATTGTCTATTTTCATCCACTTGGTCTCTGAGTACCGTAGCGTTGCTTTGCATCCGCTCGGCTTCCTGAGCAACCACGGCCATTTCACCGATAATCCCTTCATAGTAACTTTGTATCGACGAACCTTCTCCCAGTTCGCCGACACCTTTCTTACGCATTGCTTCGGCCATGGCGAGCGCGTTTTCCCCATTACCGCTGTCTCCATTGGCACTGACAGCAATCAAGTCACTATCTTCTTGAATTGCTTCAGATACTTTTATCGATGCAGCAGCATTGGCCGGGTCGTCAATCACAAAGAATTCCTGCCCAGGGTCACCATTGGCATCAACACCTTGAGCGTGAACTTCATTAAGTGCGGCAGCTAGGTTTTCAGCTAAAAAATTCAACTCGTCCAGCATATCCGGATATTCCCCGACTGCTTCACCACCATCTATGTAACCATTCGATTCCATAAGAGCCTTCATTTTACCTTGAGAAGAGAAGTCAGCCGCAGCAATGGAATCAGTCGATATTTCATTGCCATCCTTGTCAATGGTTGTGAAATTGAATTGCTCTACATTTTGTTCATCATCGAGGCCTATTTCCATTTGCTTATATTCCCCAGATGAAGCATCGATCAGGGTGGTGCCTGTATCTTTTCCTTGTCCATCAGCCAAAGTGATGGTTGCTTTCCCCTGTGCAATCGCGCTTGGCTGTCCACCGCTGCTTTCATAGGAAACATTGATGTTCACAAGGCCGGAGAGCTTGTCGATACATCTGTCTCGTTCATCATATAAATCATTGGGTACCAGACCGTGGGGTTCAATGTCCCCGATTTGTTTGTTTAAGTTGTTTATCTGCCTGACTAATGAATTTATCTCCTTTTTCGTAACATTCATTTCTTCCTGCAGATTGCTTCTTTCTGAATTTAAGGAATCGGAAACATAATTAAACGTCTCAGCCACTGCAGTACCTCGTTGGACCGCAACAGATCTGGAGCCCTCATCTTTATTTGTAGCGAGGTCTTGCAGCGATTGCCAAAAGCGATCCATTGTCTTGGAAAGGCCCTGTTCCGTCGGCTCGTTCATGATACTCTGCATTTGCTCCATTGCACTTGCTTTGGAATCATAATAACCAAGCTTGGCATTTTCGCTTCGGTATTGCTTGTCCAAAAACTGATCGCGGACACGTTCAATCGAGCCTGCTTGGACGCCGCTTCCGACCTGTCCAGGAATCTCCGGGCGGTTCCTCGATGCGGGAGGATATGGGCCGGTCTGTTCAAAATTGACCCGCTGCCTTGTATAACCTTCCGTATTGGCGTTGGCTATGTTATGCCCGGTTGTATATAGAGCGGATTGCTGAGTGGTCAGCGCACGCCTCGCTACCTCTAATCCATTAAAAGTTGAACTCACAGTGGTTACTCCTCTCTCCTGCTACGCTTTCGAATCAAACAGCGACCGTTTCGACGACTGTGGTTGCTGCTGGCTTTTGTTACTGCCGTAATTCATGTTTTTCAGCGATGGATCCATCATGTCGATTGACATTTGAATGAATTGCAAAGATTGCTTGGTCAAGTCTTGATTCAAGTTTTCTTGCTTCTTTAAATCATAGAGTACATTCGTCAGTTTTAAGAATCGGTTTTCTAAATCAATCTTCTCCTGTTTATCTTCCAAGTGATCGAGTATGACCGACACAGTAGCATCTTCCGGTTCGATTCCGGCTTGGAATGCCCACGAACCCACTTCTTCCTGACGCTGCTTTTCAACCTGATTGATTGCTTGTACATGCTTTCTTTCTTGCAGCATCAAGGTTTGAAGTTTTTCCGTATCTCCGGCTTTCAACGTTTCCGTTTTTTCCTTGGACAGGGTCAACAAGCTTTCATGAAGTTTGATCAGACGCTGTAATGATTCAACGATAGGTTGAACGGACATACAATGTCCTCCCTTTTTACGGTTGATTGTTCCAAAACGCAATCATTTTCTTGGCTGTCTGTTTTGGATCGATGTTATATTCCCCAGAATCTACCGCTTGCTTGATTTCCTGTACACGCTGTTGCCGTGCAGGATCAGGTTTGGCAGTTTCCTGCAGTTGCTTTGCCTGGTTCGATATTTGCAATTTATCTTCCTTGTTTTTCATTTCCTGTTTCACTTCCGCCTGCTTTTGCAGTTGTTTTTGGTACGGATTAAAGTTGGATTGATTGGTTCCGTTAATCTTCAATGCACTGCACTCCTTTCACGGTTAACTGGCGTACATGCTCTTAATCTTAATATCGGCAGGTTGGGAGTAATGTTTAATAAAAAGTCAATGTTTTTTTTCGACTGTATAGTAGGTATTGGTTTCGTTTACGTTTTGTTTGTTGCGTTCGGCAATCTCGACTAGTTTTTTTTGTTCATCCAGGTCGGATTTCATTTCGGTCTGGCAGGAATGACATAGCTTCCCTTCAGAAATCTTCGTGCTGCAGCGCTCGCAAGGATAAGTCAAATTTGGAAACTGGGACGCCCGTAAGCGTCTTTCCTTAACAAATTTGAAGATGATTTCCTCGTCGACTCCAGTCGCTTGGACAATTTCCGGAACAGTCGCCTGCCGGTTTTTCCGCGGACGAAGAAAATCGTAAACTGTCGTGTAAGCACGCTCCTCCTCTTTGTAACAGTCCTGGCAAATCGAACGGACGCCAGACACAAAAAGTGTACCACAGCGCGGACAGTTCATTAATTCTCCCATCGTAGTTCCCCCTAAAAGCATTTTTCGTTCATTATAGCACATGACCTCCAGGATAGTGACAAGAAATTGAGATATTTTGGGAGAAGAAAAAGAAGCGGAATTGAAGAATGGGGTCAGTCCCTCCAGGGGTATGGTTGTGCTATTTAATCAGGTTTGGGGACTGACCCCAAAACAGGTGTTTTTGCCGCCAATTCAAATGTAAGTGCTGCTAGTACAGTGTTTGGAGCGGTAAAGGTCTGTCCCCAATTCGGACACATCGGTACAGAACAGGGAGTTCGGGGACTGACCCCTCTACCTTCGTCAAGAAGCCCCTCTTCTTTTGGGAGGGGGTTCCTTGGCTTAACTGCGGGCGAGGGTTAGGGAAAACACTTCCGGGCAGCCTTGATTTTTCAAGGTACGGGCTGCATGGCGAAGGGTGGTTCCGGTGGTGTAGATATCGTCGATCAGAATCACAGGTTTGTCGGTCGGCCTGGTCAACGTAAAGGGGTTTTCTGTAAAAATGCGCTCGCGGCGCGTTTTTTTGGACTGTTTTTCTCCGTGGGTTCTCGTCAAAAGCTGCTCCGCCGGTTTGCCCAACAAGTCAATCAACGCTGCGGCCTGATTAAACCCTCGTTCGCAAAGCCGTTCTTCGCTTAGTGGAATTGGAACCAATGTCGCACGCTTACGGAAATCCCTGGTGAAGACTTGATGAAAAGTATCACGGAACTCATGCTCGAAGGCTTCCCGCAATTTGTAATCGCCACGATATTTCCACTTGGCAAGCATCGTCTGCATCCGCCCATTATAGGTATAAACAGACCGGTTTCGGGTAAGTACTCCCTCCCATTGAGAAAGCTGTTCCCAACGCCGGCAGTCCCGACAAGTCTCCCCTTCACGATCAACATGCCGGCCGCACTTGTCACACAGGTTCCCCTCCAACTTTTCCAACGCTGCTTCACATTTCCCGCATAAATGCGTAATTCTGTCAGGAAGCAGTAAATTCCCCCAGTGTACTTCCGGCACTACTTCTTCATCACACCATAAACAGTGCATCAGAATTTCACCGCCCGATTGTTCATTTCCTTAATCGAACGGACAGCAGCCACCATTGACCTCGTTTTCCCGGCATGAAAAAACAGCACCTCTCCATCCGGGTCATCCGGGCTTCTTCCGGCCCTTCCGGCAATCTGGACGAGGGCAGCTTCATCAAATACTTCATGACCGGAATCCAGTACGACAACGTCGACAGAGGGAAAGGTGACCCCACGTTCCAATATCGTCGTAGTTATCAGTAGCTGCAGTTCTCGATTTCGGAACTGTTGCACCTTCTTTTCCCTATCCTCGTCGGCAGCATGGACGGAGGCAATCGCAAGTTCCCCCCATTCTTTTCGCAGAAGAGGACCTATCGCTTTTTCCATCTTTCCTGCAAGCTCGACATACGGCACGAATACCAAGAGCTGCCGTTCCGGATGCCGGCGCTGCCTCAACCAGTCAAAGAATGCCACTGGCGGCATATTTTTTTGCAAGTCCTTCTTCATTTTATTGGAAAAAATCAGGCGTGGAACCGGAAGCAGGCAGCCGTGAAAACGGATCGGCACAAAAACACAGTCCAGTTGGCCATGTTCAAGGCGACAACGCTGCTCTTTTCTCGGAGTGGCGGTCAAATAGATACGGGATGCCCCGATTTTTGCTGCCCTTGAGGTGGCGAACGGCAATGACGGGTCGTTGTGGTAGGGGAAAGCATCTATTTCATCGATGATCAAAATATCGAAGGCTCGGGCAAAACGCAGCAATTGGTGGGTGGTAGCCAACACAAGTTGACCGTCAGCCGCTTTATCTTCGCTTCCTCCATACAAAGCGGAAATCGAAGTGCCGGGGAAAGCCTGACGAAATCTCGGCAGCAATTCCCTGACCACATCGGTACGCGGTGTAGCCAGACAGACACGCTTCCCCGCTTCCAATGAGCAACCGATGCCGGCAAAAAGCATCTCCGTTTTACCTGCCCCGCATACCGCCCACGTCAGCAGCTCACCTGCGCCTCTCTCCATCACTCCTCTAATACGGTCAGAAGCTTGCTGTTGGGCATGGGTCAGCTCTCCGTCCCATCTACATGCTTCTTCCTGAACCGGCCATTTTGGAGGGGGGCCTGTCCAGACATACAACTGCTGACATTCCAGTACCCTTCCCATTTCCACACAATTGCGGCAGTAAATGTGGGTTTGGTTGCATCGAGCACAAGGAATTTCCGCAAACATCCGGCGGAGCTTGTTCCCACAACGGCGGCAGCGCCATCCCCACCAGCGGGATTCGATTGCTTCTACAGCTTGAAGCATTCCAGTTTCGGTTAATTCGTCCCATAATACTTCTTCGATTTTCATTTCTTCACGGAGCAGTAATTTTCCTGAAAAGCGGTTGGCTATGGAAAGTAAATCTTTTGCGGAGAATACGTCGGAAGGTGTTTCTGAGGAAATATTTATAGAAGGAATCCAGTCGAAAGCAGGGTGAAAATACGACTGAATCGAGGAAATAAAGTTAGAGATAAAAACCAGCTCCTTTTCCTGAAATTCCACGTCCCGCCCAAAAAGCGGGACATTAGCATATAAATAAAATGAAATGATAGCAATAAGCTTATTTAAAATACCAGCCAAGTCCGATGGCGCCTTCGCCAAGGTGGGTGCCGATGACGGGGCCAAAATAACTGACGACCACTTCGGCGTTCGGATACTTTGCTTCGAAATCCTGTTTCATCTGCTGTGCCTCTTCCTCACGCAATGAGTGAATGACGGCCGCCCGGATCGGCTTACCCGTTTCCGCGTCGGCTGCAAACAAATCTTCAATCCGCTTCAAAGCACGCTTGCGGGTCCGGATTTTTTCAAACGGAACGATTTTTTTATCTTCAAAGTAAAGCAGCGGTTTGACCTGTAGCATGCTGCCCAACAAAGCTTGTGCGCCATTCAGACGGCCGCCTCTGTGCAGGTTGCTCAAGTCATCGACCATGAAATAAGCGATCATCGACTGCTTCATTTCATCGAGCCTGGACAGGATTTCGTCAACCGTCGCATTGTTTGCCGCCATTTCAGCTGCTTCCAATACATAAAAGCCTTGTACCATACAGCTCATTTCAGAGTCGTACGGATATACGTCGATTCCTTCGACCATTTTCCCGGCAGAACCGACAGCCTCGAACGTCCCGCTGATTCCGCTTGATAAATGGACGGAAATGACCGCGTCATAGTCCTTGGCCAATTCCTCCAGCTTTTCCGTGATCAGGCCGATCGAAGGCTGAGAGGTTTTCGGGAGTTCTGCGGCAGCCTTCACTTTGGGATAAAACTCCTCTGCCGTGATATCGACTTCCTCCTGATAGGACTCGTTCTCAAATATGACATTGAGCGGCACCATATGTATATGCTTGTCGCGGCGGACTTCTTCTGGTAAGTAAGCCGTACTATCTGTCATTACAGCAATTTTCATAAAATCTACCTTTCATGGACAAATTTTCGATTGTGCTCACCTACTATTTTACAAGCAGGTGCCTCGATAATCTAGCACAAAAATGGTTTGCGCGCTACTTTTAATAGAATCACGTCCATACCAAAAAGGGATTCACACAGAATCGACAAAAAGCCGGGGATCACCCCGGCTCCTTCTTCGCTGTTTATAATACTTCGACCCAGCCATTCCGGATAGCCGAAACAACTGCCTGTGTCCGATCATTTACATTCATTTTTTGCAAAATGTTGCTGACATGATTTTTGACTGTTTTTTCACTGATATACAGTGCTTCCGCAACACCGCGGTTGCTCTTACCATCAGCCAATAACTGGAGCACTTCACACTCTCTTCGTGTCAGCAAGTGCAATGGTTTGCGATAATCGATTTGCTTTTCCGCCGGCTTGTTGGCACTTTCCTCTGCCAGTCTGCGATACTCCTGGACAAGGTTGTGGGTCACTTTCGGATGTAGATAAGAACCGCCTTCGCTGACGACCTTGATTGCTTCGATCAACGCATCGGAATCCATTTCCTTCAACAAATATCCTTGCGCACCGGTTTTCAAAGCATGTGTGACATAGTTCTCGTCATCATGGATCGATAAAATAATGACGCTTATGTCCGGGTGTTTTTCAATCAAATCCGACGTTGCCTGGACACCATTGAGATTCGGCATATTGATGTCCATCAATACGACATCCGGATTGAACTCTTCCACCAGCTTCACAGCAGTGGAACCGTCATCTCCTTCGGCGACAACATTGAATGAAGGCTCGAAATCTAGAATTCTTTTCACACCTTCACGGAATAACTTGTGGTCATCGACTAGTAATATGTTGGTTGTCATACTCTGCTCCTCCTAATTGCATGAAGTGAAACTTCCTTCAGCGGGAAATGCATGCCCGCCAATGGCCAGAATAAATCAACATGTAACAGGGGCAGCAGCTTCCCGCCGCCATGCGCGTTGATTTTTCCTCTTGTTGTAATAGTTGCTATGATTTCTACCACCAGTTACTAAACCTTATCTGCTGTCGCAGCATGTCTCTTTCTCTTTATTATACATGATATAGTTGGATTTGTATTAATTTGTGCCAGTTTCTCTAAGATTTTATGGTCAACAAATTACGACAATCCTCGTTTCTGCTATTCTTCCGGCTGGTTCAACGGCACATTGATAATGACGGAAGTGCCTTCGTTGATTTTAGAGTAAATGTCGATTTCCCCATCCAACATTTCCACTCGTTCCTTCATACCGATGATACCGAATGACTTTTCCCTTCTGTTGCCCATTTCAAACCCTTTCCCATTATCCTTGATGACCAATCCAACTTTGTCCTCCATGATTTCCATTTTCACTTGGATCAAGTTCGCCTCTGAATGTTTGACGGCATTTTGCACAGATTCCTGCATTAAACGGAACAAGGCAACTTCATACTTGGTATCCAGTCGCCGTTGCTCGCCAAGCGGTGTGAATTGGATTTTGATCCGGTTATATTCTTCGGTATTCGTCAGGTATTTTTTGATTGTCGGAACAAGCCCGAGATCATCGAGAGCCATCGGCCGCAAATCATAAATGATCCTTCTTACTTCCGACAAAGAAGTATGGACCATTTTCCGCATGCTTTTCATTTCCTGGACAGCTTCTTCCACACTCCGCTCGCGGAAAGTCCGGTCGACCAGTTCAGAGCGCAAAAGGATGTTAGCCAACATCTGGGCCGGACCATCGTGCATTTCGCGGGAAAGACGTCTGCGTTCCTCTTCTTGTGCTTCAATGATCTTCAAACCAAATTCCTGTTTTTGCTGAGCATCCTGCAGGACTTCGGAAACCTGCTTGAAATCATCATTCAAGTAATTCAGCACAACCGAAATTTTTCCGACCAGCCCTTCCGCGCGCTTGACTGTCTGTTCCAGTGAGCGGAGGCGGCGCTCGATTTCATCACGTTTTTCACGGAGGTTTCTTTCTTTTTCCCGTTTCATTGTCAGCTCGGATTGTAACGTATGGGTTTGATCATAAACTTCTCTGATTTCTTTTTCTGTAAAATTATCAAAATGCTTACTAACTTCGGATAGTCTAATTCTGGAGAACCGCACTTTTTGTTCGAGATCGTCGCCTTCTTCGATAACATGGATGACCTTACGCTTTGTTTCAGCTAATTCATTTTGCAGCTGTTCATATTCTTTACGTGACTCTTCGCCTATGTAAAAGACTTCATCCTTACTGTTTTCCACGGTATCGATCATCTCAGTTATAATATGGTCCAATGCTTTCTCATCTGCTTTCTTTGTCATCTTTCTCCACCTATCTCCTCATAGTACATTCGAAGGATAAATCAGGCTTATGGGGGTAATTTCCCCTGTACTGCTAAATTTTTCATAAAAAAGTTCCTTCAAATATTTCCAAGTTGCCCAAAAAAGCCCCACACGCGCAGCCAGCAGATTCTCAATTATTTGCGGCACTTGTTCTTACTTTATATAATGAAGATTTAGGAGGTTAAATGCAAGATGCTAAATAGCTATTTTACCGTAAAATCCGACGGTTCCGATGAAATCGTTATTCAAAAATCGCGCTTTATCGGCCATGTGAAAAGAGTAGAAACCGAAGAAGAAGCACAAGCATTCATCAGTGAAATCAAAAAAAGACATCATGATGCCACCCACAACTGTTCTGCTTATATGATCGGTGAACAGAACCTTATTCAAAAAGCCAATGATGATGGCGAACCGAGCGGAACTGCCGGCGTTCCCATTCTCGAGGTTTTGAAAAAGAAAGACCTTAAAGATACTGCAGTTGTGGTCACCCGTTATTTCGGAGGAATCAAGCTCGGAGCCGGAGGACTGATCCGTGCATATTCGAGCACCACCTCCCAGGCTCTGGAGACAACCGGCATCGTAAAACGCCAGCTGATGCAAAAATTTCTTATCACGGTCGACTATGCCCTGCTCGGCAAATTGGAAAACCAGCTCCGGAATTCGCCACATTTGTTGAAGGAAATTGGCTATCAGGAAAACGTGGAATTCTCCGTCTATGTCGAAAGTGGACAGGAAGAAGCGTTCACCGAGTGGATCGTCGATTTGACCAGTGACCAGGCTGAAATCACAGCCGAGGGGAACTCATACTTGGAAATCGATGTTTGACCGTTTTTTCGACAAAAAACAATTATTTCCCGGGAAATTTTTTAAAGGAAAGAGGAAAGGCAATCCCTCTGTGAAAAATCACTGGATTGCCTAAACACTAACCTTCGATAATGCTGCTTTGTCGGCGATGACTTGAACATTGGGATGTTTTTGCAAGATTGATGCGGGAAAGTCCTCCGATACTTTACCGTGCAGCAGTTGATCTAATGCCCGGGCCTTTTTCTCCCCTGATACGAGCAACACAATCTGCTTGCTATTCATGATGGTGGCGATTCCCATCGTGATTGCTTGTTTTGGTACCTCCTGCTCATTCTCAAAGAAACGGGCATTTGCTTTTCTGGTTGAAGCTGCCAGATCAACAACATGAGTTTTCGTCGTAAACCGAGTTCCCGGTTCGTTGAAACCAATATGGCCGTTCGTACCAATTCCTAATAATTGAAGATCGATTTCTTTATGATCCTTCAGCAGCTGCTCATACCGACGGCACTCGCTCTCTAGATCATCCGCCTCTCCATTCGGCACGAAAGTCTTTTGTTTATCGATATCAATATGGTCAAAAAACTTTTCGTCCATGAAATAACGATAGCTGTGCGGGTCGCTTCCCTGCATTCCGACATATTCATCAAGGTTGAAGGTTGTCGCACTCCGGAAGGATACTTGGTCACTTCGATGTGCCTCTATCAGGCGTTGATAAACGCCCTCGGGGGTCGAGCCTGTCGCCAGACCGAGCACCGGTTTTTCCAGTCTGTTCACTGTTTCCATGATTAATTGGGCGCCGGCCACGCTCATAGCTTGGTAGTCCTCTACTTGTTTAATTTCCACTTTTGTCCGCCTCCTCATATGCCAATTCTCCGCGGCAAAACGTATATTTTACCGATACATCATCTTCCACCAGCAAAATGTCGGCATCTTTGCCCGGAGCAAGGCTGCCTTTTCTCTCGTACATATTGATTTGTTTTGCCGGATTCACTGCCGTCATGTTGATAATGTCCCGCAACGTCGCATTGGTTGTTTCCAGTATATTTTTCGCGCCTTGATTCATTTTTAAGATTGATCCGGCCAGGGTTCCGTCACTTAACGTCGCCCTGTCCTCTGTTACCGTCGCTTCCTGTCCACCAAGATCATAGGTCCCCGGTTGCAAGCACTTTGCCCGGAGCGCGTCGGTTATGAGCAGGAGCCGTTCACTGCCAATGTTTTGGTAAATGAAACCGATCATTTCCGGAGAGACATGAATTTTATCGGCAATCAACTCGCTTTTCAGTTCTTCCAAAGTGAGAGCCGCTCCTACCACCCCGATATCCCGGTGATGAATCGGCGACATGGCGTTGCATAAATGGGTAACCTGTCTGACACCGTGCTCGACCGCTATTCGCATATCGGCAATCGTTGCTGCGGTGTGACCTGCCGAAACGTTAATGCCTTGACTGGCGAGATACCTGATCAGTGCTCCCTCCACGTCTTTTTCCGGAGCCATCGTAATCGTCTTGATTTTATTACCGGAAATACGCTGCCATTTTTCAAATTGTTCGACCTCCGGAGCGAGGATGTGCTCCTTCGGCTGTGCACCTGCTTTCTTTTCCTCGATAAACGGTCCTTCTAAGTGGATGCCGATGATTTCAGCTTGTGCCGGCTTGTTTTGATAAGATGCCACGTTCGCCAATGCGCGGTGGATATTGTCCTCTGATTGGGTAATGGTCGTTGCAAGAAAACTGGTGGTTCCTTCTTTTGGGAGGGCTGAAGCCATGGTCTCCAATGCTTCCGGGGTCGCATCCATGACGTCAGCACCGTCGGCACCATGAATATGCCCGTCGATAAATCCCGGGACGGCATTGAGACCTTTCGCGTCTATATTGGTCGCTGTCGTGAATTTGTGATCTTTCAGTTGACTCATGTGGCCGATTTCCGTTATTTTTCCTTGTTCAGCTATCAAATATCCGTTTTCGATGACTTCTTCTTCCGCGAAAACCTTGACATTTTTTATAAGTAACGTGTTTTCCTTCGCCACTGTCGCTCGCCTCTTTTCATTTTATTGCAAAAATCATCGCCTGAAGTTACTTTTAAGGTATCATAATGAGATATAGTTGTCTATACATTAAGATAAGTATATACTTAGCCCGAATATTTTGATAAAATTTTTAAAGATACGTTAGTTTTCCCAAACAAGCCAACTGATGAAAGGAGAAGGATATGGTCGATAAAAATTCGCCGTTACCTATATATTATCAATTGGAAGAAGAAATCAAACAGCTGATCAAAACCGAGCAGCTCAAGCCGGGAGAACTGCTCCCTTCCGAACGGGAATATGCCGAGAAACATCATATCAGCCGGATGACCGTCAGACAGGCGATCAACAATCTGGCGGCTGAAGGATTGCTGTTCCGGCAAAAAGGCAAAGGCACCTTCGTTGCCGAGCAAAAATTCGAGCAAAATTTACAGGGACTGACCAGCTTCAGTGAGGATATGCGGGCTCGCGGCCTCCAACCTTCCAGCAGACTAGTCAGTTTTGAAGAGATTGTAGCAGATGAAAAACTGGCCGCCAATCTTGCGGTGGAAGTAGGCGCGTCCATTTTTAAAATCGAGCGGATCCGGATGGCGGATCAAGCGCCACTGGCCGTCGAAACCATCTATACTTCAAAAAAAATCGCTGGGAACATGACGAGAGATGACTTTGCTCCGTCGTTCTATGACTATATTGAAAGCACATTAGGGTTCACCATCAAACATGCCAATCAGGAAATCGAATCGGCACTTGCCAATGAAAAAGAAATCGAACACCTACAGCTGAATCCAGGCGATCCCGTCTTATTGATCGAACGACTCACCTACTTAAGCAATGATGAACCGTTCGAATACGTGAAATCCGCCTACCGTGCAGACAAATACAAATTCAAACTCCAGATGCCTCGCTGAAACAAGTTGAGTGAATTCAGCACAGGCTCCGATGTGGGGTCTGGGAGTTTGTGTCTGCTGGGATTTGGGGATTTGGGGTCAGTCCCCGATTGTTCATTTTAAGCCTTACCAGAGTGAAAAAGGCCGTTGTGGGGTCAGTCCCTATAGCGGCCTTTTCGTACGCGTTAATGTTGAAATACTTGATTCCATGGGCTTTATATCGGCCAGGGGACTGACCCCCTAATTTATTTTCCACAGGTTATGGCTGAAACGGGGGGCAGAACGGGGGACAGTCCCCTATGCCAGTGAATCATTCATTTTTCGGTTTTCATTCTTATTTGGGGTCAGTCCCCGAACCTACACGAAACCCCCGGCTGTTTGAGGTACAGCCGGGGGTTTTGTATGCTTCTTCTTATTATGTTTACTTTACTTCGACGATATTGGCTTGGTTCGCTTTGATGCTTCCGGTTTGAACCAGGTTCACTTGATCATTTTCTTCTAGATTCGTGAAGATGACAGGCGAAATGGTGGAAGCTGCATTTTCTTTAATAAAGGCAAGATCAACCTGAAGAAGTTTGTCTCCTTTTTTCACTTGCTGACCTTCTTTTACAAAAACCTCAAAGCCTTTGCCTCCAAGCTGCACCGTATCCAGTCCAACATGGACAAGGACTTCATGACCGCTCTCGGCTTTAATTCCGACAGCATGATTGGTCGGGAAAACGTTAATAATTTCACCGTCAACCGGAGCGACAAATAAGCCTTCATCCGGCTCAATCGCAAATCCTTCTCCCATCATTTTCTGAGAAAAGACCTCGTCCGGGACTTCAGTGATATCGATCATTTTCCCAGAAGCCGGAGCAACAAAATCATCGCCGCTAAGTTCTCCTAGAGCCTCTTTGTTACCCTCTGCCTGATCGTTTACTGACTCTTCTCCGGGAGCTTCCATGTTATTGTTTTCCATCCGCTTCCGCATTGCTTCTGCCAGGAAGTCAACGGTAGTTCCGACCACGACGTGTAAGTTACGCTTGTTCAACTTCATGACACCATTGGCACCCTGCCGTTTTAACGCCTTTTCGTCGACTTGCTCCATGTTGTTCATTTCCAAACGTAGTCTGGTTGCACAATAATCCAGATTTTTGATATTTTCCGGACCGCCTAAAGCTTGTAAGTAATGATATGCTTTTGCATCATAATTCTTGCCGCCTTTTGAAGCGATCCCGCTCTCGTCGGCATGTTCTTCGTCCTCGTCTTCACGACCAGGTGTTTTTAAATCAAGTTTGATAATTAACAAGTAGAAAACGACAAAGTAAATCGCGGCGAAGACCAATCCTTGTATAAACAGAATGATCGGGTTTTGGGCTATGCCGAAATTCAACACATAATCAATAAAACCTGCCGAAAAACCGAACCCGTGCCGGACATCGAGCCATAGAGCAACCATCATGGATATACCGGTCAATACGGCATGCACTACATACAATAGTGGAGACAAAAACATGAACGAAAACTCTATTGGTTCTGTTACACCTGTCAAAAATGCGGTGAAACCGATACTGAACAACATGCCGCCGACTGCTGCACGGCGTGTCTTTTTAGCTGCGGCATACATTGCCAGACATGCTGCCGGCAGACCGAACATCATGATAGGGAAGAAACCGGCAAGGAAAGTTCCTGCTGATGGATCTCCTTTCAAGAATCGGTTGATTTCTCCACGTACCGGTTCAGAGGCTCCATCAGGCACGAACGAGCCAAAGTCAAACCAGACGAGGGTGTTGATCACATGGTGCAAACCGACTGGAATCAGTAACCGGTTGAAGAAACCATATGTTCCGACGCCAAGTGCTCCCGCACCAAGCATCCATTCACCCAGACCATTGATTACTGCTTGGATTGGCGGCCAGATGATTCCGAAGATACCAGATAATATTACCATGACAATTGCTGTAATTATCGGAACAAATCGTTTACCGCCAAAAAACGCCAGCCAGTCTGGAAGTTGAATATTGGAATATCGATTGTATAGAAGACCCGCAACAATTCCGGCGATAATACCACCGAACACTCCCATATCCAAATCATCCCCAAAGGATCCTACACCGCCAGTCAGTACCAGGAAAGCAACGGCACCCGACAAAGCAGCAGCTCCGCTTCCATCCCTGGCAAATCCCATTGCGACACCAATAGCGAAAATAAGTGCCAGATTATCTAATATCCCACTTCCAGCTTGGCTGATAAACTGGATATCCAACATGTCGTCGGCACCTAGTCTAACCAGCAAAGCCGCAGCAGGAAGCATAGCGATCGGGAACATTAGTGATTTACCAATCCGCTGTAAAAACGCTAACATTTCATCCACTCCTCTTGCTGTTTTTGAAAACGCTGTAGAAAGTATAACATCAATGATATATAGATGTCTATACCAATTTGTTGTAAGGGGACAGTTCCTCCCTCCGCAATATTCGGCTAAACCTATTATAGAGGGACTGTCCCCAAATAAAAACCAAAAATTATTGGTCTTCCGGGATAGGACCTGGCAATACCGGAGCCAAAGCGGTCACTTTTGTTTTCCTGTCATTGACATACTCATGGTAATGGAGCCTTCTTGGTTCGAAGAAATAGGATAACAGCTTATTTGGCTCTATTATTCTTTTGTGCATTTCGGGAAATATATATTCATGGTAACTGCTCCAGCGGTATTGTTCGGGGAGGGTACAAATTTTGGCAGCGCAAGGATTTAAATGGATATAGCGGGAAACATGCAGGAAGTATTGTATAGAGGTGATGTAATGGGCATGAAACCTTCCTTGAAAAACGTGTCCGACTAAATCATATTTATTGTTGAAATAAATAGCGTATTTCATGTGCAGGATTTTCATAAAGCTGCTCGGGGATTGATCAGTGGCTTCCGCGAGGAGATGGATGTGGTTAGGCATAAGACAGTAGGCATGCAAAATGAATGGATATTTTTGTTTCACAAGTTGAAGGATCTCTAAGTACTGCCGAAAATCTTCCTCCTCTCTAAACAAGGCTTGCTTCCTGTTCCCGCGGGCTGTGATGTGGTAAGTTCCACCCGGAATCCATGCTCTCGACAATCTCGCCATACGCATTTCTCCTTTCATTTTCTATTTACAAACATACCATTCGACAATATTTCCAAAAACCCTTTTCTATGCTTCGGCAGGATTTAGTGGGGTCAGTCCCCCACTTTGGTATATTGGTAGAGCGATAAAGCCAACATGCAAAGAAAAAAGCGTTGAATCGTTTCAACGCTTTTTTCTTCATTAGGCATTATCTGATTTCAATACTTGATTCTGGTTCAATTCCCTGATTAAATGTTCGATAAATTCATGGGAATCATTTATTTGGGCACTCTCTGTTTTATCAATTAATTTAGTCAATACATTTTTATATAACTCTTGTTCTTTCATTTTTTCACCTCAATTTTCTATCAATCTATCAATCACTTTAAATAACAGAATAATCTGACAACTAAACTTTTTGAAACATAATATCATTACTATACCATCTTCTGGGACAAAAAAGCGATGTTTTTTTCAAAATTTGACAAATTTTTCAGGCGGCTTTTTATTTTTTTAGCAGGCTACACTCAATTGCCGGTTGGTTCCTCTTCTCTCCAGTACTTCATCCCCTACCAACAAGCGAGTTCGATTTTAGTAAAAAACGAGATTATCTGTGAATGTAATTAATTTGGAATTCAACTGTTTTCTGAAGGCGGTATAAAAACAAAGCTTCAATATAAAGATCACATTCAACCCTGCCAATATGAAGGATTCTACCAATCCATATACCCCTATTGCACGAATGCTAATCACGGTAATCTCGGACTCAGCGGATTCACAACCCCTCTCCCATCAAGGATAATCTCCAAGAAACATGCACCTAACATAAGGCTCCATGCTCTGTTTTGTACGGTTATGATGAAAAGCAAAATCTGTTCTCGTCCTACAAATCGGCAACATCCGGAAACACTGCTTTTACAAGAGCTGCATCTCCCACTTTCCTTCATGCAATTAATTCAATCTGTCATTTATACCATTCCTTTACCGCTCTACCAGAATGGGGGTCAGTCCCTGAAAATTCTTGGGACTTACCATCTAAAACCTGCTTGGCCTATGTCCCCCAAGGTTTTCCTTTTGTTAAACAATGCTTTACTGATTTACCGTACTAATAAGATGAGGGACTGACCCTTTTATATAAATTTTTTCCCCACGAAACGCAAAACACCCAGAGGGGTTCATCCCTCCGGGTGTCAGTTTTTCTATTCTTATTTATTTTTCCTGGTTGATTCTCCAACGGTTAAATTCGAGAAATTCTCTGAATTGCTCTTTTGAAACTCCTGAGTCCATGGCATCTTGAACGAGTTCCAACCAATCTTCGTCCAACTGCTTCTTCATTTCTTCGCTGTCTTCCTTCATTAGCAGTTCGTTGATGGACACTCCCAATACAGCGCCGACTTTCTCCATAAACTGTATAGAGGGATTGGTTTGCAGGTTTCTTTCGATAGAGCTCAAGTATGATTTGGCCACACCAGCTTGTTCTGCCAATTCAGATAAGGACATTTTTTTCTCTTGACGTAATTGTTTGATTTTATCCCCGATCAAGGCCATTCACCTTCTTTCAACCAGATTATATCATAAGAAAGGTGAATGGTTCTATATAAAGCACAAAAAACAATCACAGTTATTTGCTGTTCATGGAGGTGTGTTGTGTTAAAAAGAGCCTGACGTCTTCTAGTTCCAGTCCGATTTGCTTTGCTTCTTCCATCAGGTTTACCCAATCTTTATCCAAAACTCTATCGTCTACCGTTTTCAACATACAATTTACCCTCCAATATTCTGTCAGGCAGCACAGCCATCCTTGCACCTAGGCGCTTTAGATCTGTTGCTTTGCGTCCTTACTTTTCAATAAGTTTGCCTTTTTACTGAAGAAGCAATGTTATATTCAAAATATACTATATTTCCCATGGCTTTCCTACGGGGTATTTTTGTCTAATAACTACTAGTTTTGTAAAGGGCAAAAAAACAGCAAGTAATGAAATTCTCCCATTAAAATGACAAAATACCGCTCTATTCGAAGTTGTTTCTTTTTTCTGGCGTTTTTCCGAAACAATATTCCGGGCAGATGGCCCTAATGTGATATATCTGCTAGGATCACTTTGAAAAGATTAGCGAATCACAAAGGTTATTGTCTGTTGTTTTGCCTACGGAAAACTGGTAAATTTAAACTGCAAGTAAGCTAAATTGACGGATTTCTATTGCTTTCAAAAAATAAATCGGAAATGGGAAAGAGAGATGAACCGGGTGAAAAAAATAGCGTTTCTGGTAATGATTGCTGGAATTGTATTATTGAGCTGCGGATTCATACAGTTGATGCACACAGAACGTGCCCAGCAAAACAGTCTTGCTGATGCTCATGCTTTACTGAATGGAGAGAAAACGAATGAAAGAATGAATACCGCTCAAACATCCGAACAAGGAGCAGCCAACACGGCTGAGTATCTTCCGGGACAAGGAGAAACGGCCGGGATTCTGTCAATACCAAAAATAGGCGCTGAACTGCCGATTGTGGAGGGAACCGATCCAGATGATTTGGAAAAAGGAGTAGGTCATTATAAAGGAACAGCATATCCAGCCGAAGATGACCAGATTGTCCTTTCCGGACATAGAGACACCGTTTTCCGACGGATGGGAGAAGTAGAAGTCGGTGATATATTTATTGTCAGGCTTCCATACGGGGAGTTCCGTTATGAAATGAAGAGCGCCAGAGTTGTCGATGCCGATGACCGAACCGTAATCAAGCCCACTGCACCGGAAGAAATATTGACACTGACAACTTGCTATCCCTTTTCCTATTTAGGCAATGCCCCTCAGCGCTATGTTATCACCGCTGTTCCCGTGGAATAACCAATTAGCAGCCTTTGGGACCAGTATTGGGGTCAGTCCCCGTAAAAGTCCTACATAGAATATAGACGACTTCTCCGTGATACGGGGAACTGTCCCCAAAACAGGAGCTTCACCCCGTTATTTCACTATAAACCCTATAATATCGGCTTTTTGCCATTTAGGGGGTCTGACCCTCCTTTAATTGTTTCTACCTTTTCAAGCGTTTAATGACCGAAGCGGGGACTGACCCCCGAATCCTGACCCCGAATCGCTGACCCCGAATCGACCCTGCATCGATCTCTTCTCCTTTCCTTCTGAATTCACAGTTTTTTTGGTTTCTGTTTTAGACGTTGGCCGGGTTAATGGGGTATAATGGTTTTTGGAATCTTTTAACTAAACAATAAAAAAGGGGTTATGCAGTGGCACGGCAGACGCACAGGAAAAAGCGCGGAAATCGGCGGCGCTTGCTGCTCTGGTTGGGCGGTGTATTATTAGTAGTGCTTATTGCGGCGGCTGGATACGGAATCTATTTATACGAAAAGTTGCAAGACACTGTTGAAAATATCCATGAACCCTTGAACGGAGAACAACAATCAGAGGAAACCGGCACGAACAACCAGTCAGGAAACAATCAAACCGCCGATGGACAATCAAATTCATCTGACGACGATACTGTCACGAAAACCGATGACGAACAAAAGACGTTGAATTTCCTATTACTAGGAGTTGATGAACGCGACAATGACCAGGGGCGTTCCGATACGATGATCCTGGTATCCGCCAATCCAAATACCGATTCTATGGTGATGATGAGCATCCCCCGTGATACATACACCGAGATCCCCGGAGAGGGAATGGATAAAATCAATCACGCGTATGCTTTTGGCGGTACTGCACTTGCTGTCCAGACGGTCAAACAAACCTTCGATGTCCCCATCGATTTTTATATAAAGATAAACATGGAAGGGTTCCGGGACGGCATCGATGCTCTGAACGGGGTGACGGTTGAAAATAGTTTCGCCTTCACTCGGGATGGCATGGATTTCCCAAAAGGAGAAATCCATTTGAATGGCGAAGAAGCTCTCGCCTATACGAGAATGCGAAAAAAAGATCCGCAGGGGGACTTGGGACGGAATGAGAGACAGCGTCAAGTCATTCAGGCTTCCCTGGATCAGGCAGCTAACTTCTCCAATTTCACAAAGATCGGCCGAATTCTTGATATTATCGGAGGAAACGTCCGGACCGATATGAAAATGGAAAATATCCGGAATGTGTATTCCAATTACCGCCAGACCCGTAAAACAATCGATACACTGGAAATCAAGGGATCCGGAGAAACACTGGATGATGGCATTTGGTACTACATGGTCAAGGATGAAGAATTGGCACGGCTGCACGCAGAACTGAAGGAACATATGCAAGCCCGCTAACGATAAAAGAAAGGAAGGGTTCACTACGTGAGAAAAATTTATAGTTTGCTAGCAATGGTTACACTGATATTGGGACTGTCAGCTTGTTCCAACGATGAAGTCACCCCCAAAAAACGGATGGATGAATTTGTAGGACACTGGAACGATAAGGATTTTGAAGCTATGTATAAAATGGCTTCTTCCGAATCTAAAGAGGCTTACCCAACCGAGGAATTCGTCGATCGGTACGAAAAAATCTATAACGATTTAAATGTGGAAAATCTGAGTGTCAGCTATGAAAAACCTGAAGAAGGGGAAGAAAACAGCGAAGAGGAAGATAAAGCTTCTTTCCCGCTTTCAGTTGAAATGGATACCATCGGTGGACCGATATCTTTTGATTATCAAGCCACGATGAACAAGATAGAAGATGAAGATGGAGAGACTGACTGGGTAGTCAATTGGGATCCAGGCTACATTTTTCCGCAATTGAAGGATGGCGGGGAAATTTCGTTCCAAAGCGAGTCTCCTGAAAGAGGGGAGATTTTCGATCGGAATCAAAACGGACTTGCAATAAATGAAGAAATTTACGAAATCGGCGTCGTTCCCGGGGAATTCGGGGAAAACGCAGAAGAAACAAAAAAAGAAATAGCCGACCTTCTAGCAATGAATGTCGATTCCATCAATACAGCTTTGAACGCTGAATGGGTGCAAGATGACTCCTTTGTTCCGCTGAAAAAAGTACCAAAAACAAACAAAGAACAACTGGATGCCTTGTTTGAACTAGGACCGGTGTTGAGCCAAACTACCACCGGCAGGGTTTATCCATACGGGGAGTCGGCTTCTCATCTGGTCGGATATATCGGCTCTGTCACTGCAGAAGAAATGGAAGAAGCAGAGCCGGGTGCGTATTCCAATGGAGACGTTATCGGAAAACGAGGATTGGAATTATTGTTTGAAGACCGTCTCAAGGGAGAATCCGGAGTGACGATTGCTGTTACGAAAGAAGGAGAAGAAGACCAGATACTGACCCAGAAGGAAGTCAAAGACGGAGAAGATATCACGGTCACCATTGATGCAGATATCCAGCAATCGATTTACGATTCGTACGAGGATCAAACAGGGACAGCCGCTGCTATACAGCCGAAAACCGGTGAAACACTCGCACTTGTGAGTGCACCTGGATTCGATCCTAACGAACTTGCATATGGCATCAGTCAATCAAGACTGAAAGAATTGCAGGAGGACGAACAAAAGCCGCTGCAAAACCGTTTCAGCGCTACTTTTGCCCCAGGATCTTCGATTAAACCGATTACCGCAGCAATCGGACTTGAAACAGGGGCAATCGATCCGAAAGAAGCAATCGAAATCAACGGTCTCACCTGGCAAAAAGATGAGTCCTGGGGTGACTATCGTGTAACACGGGTATCTGAAGGCAGCCCTGTCGATTTGACAGATGCACTCGTCCGATCCGATAATATTTACTTCGCTCAGCAGGCGCTGGAAATCGGCTCCGACAAATTGATTGACGGCCTTAACCAATTTGGTGTCGGGGAAGACTTCCCTTACACCTATCCAATCGAGGCTTCGACCGTTTCCAATAATGGTGAAATCGATAGTGAAGCAATGTTGGCCGACACAAGCTACGGTCAAGGCCAATTGGAAATGAGTGCACTGCATCTGGCAGTTGCCTACACCATTTTGCTAAACGACGGTAATATGATTCAGCCGACCTTGGAAGAAAGTGAAGAAGACAGCAAGGTTTGGAAGGAAGGCATCGTCAGCGGGAAAAACATCGATACAATCCGCGATGCACTTCGCAAGGTCGTGTCCGCTCCGAACGGGACGGCGCACAGTGCAGCTTCGTTGGACATCAATTTGTCCGGGAAAACAGGAACGGCCGAATTGAAAAAAAGCCTGGACGATGAAAATGCCGAGGAAAACGGTTGGTTCGTCACCTATCCTGAAGATGAAGACCTCTTAATTTCCATGATGATGGAAAACGTGAAAGAACAAGGTGGCAGCCATATCGTAGTCGACCGGGCCGTTGAAGCATTACAGGAAATAAAATAGCTTCCAGCTATTGACTGCCGGGAAGACAGTGAAGAGGGATGACAACTTGCAAATAAGCTGTCATCCTTCTTTTTGTTCTCTAAACTAGGATCCTTAATGTGCATGAAACACTTTTCGAAAAACCATGAAAAAGGTGAATCAAAATCCGCAGCTTTTCACAGAAATACGTTACACCCTTTATCAATGGGATGCTAATTGTACTCGGTAATGCTCGGTTTTTCTTTTCTTCTTTTTCCAAAAGCTATCATGATTTCGTTCTTGAAAACACAGGAATCCATCCGCTGATTTGGGTAATCGTAACATTCTTTGCTTTGTTTGCCTACGCTATGTCATAATACTTCCCCACAATAAAACCCCAATAACAAAAGGGACTATCGGTTTGACAGTCCCTTTTAAAATCTTATTCCAAATTTGTATGCTGTTGTTTTAGTGCCTCGTGACTGGTGCTCTTGAACGCTTCTATTGCGTAAATAATTGAAGCGTCCAACACTAAATGCAAGGTTTGGTCAAACTGATTGCCGAGCGGCTGGATTGTATCAGGCTCATGTGCCAACCTTTTTTTCGTTGCTGTCGGCAGGTAGACAGCATGATGAGCCAGCTGACTCAAAGGGGACTCAGGATTCGCAGTAACCGCTGCAACTCTGGCACCTACTTCTCGTGCTTTATCAGCTTTCGTGTACGTGCCGCCGGTCGAACCAGAACCGGAAAGTGCCACATATAAGTCGTCTGCCGCTATGCTTGGCGTGATAGTCTCACCGACCACATACACCGGAAAACCAGCATGCATCAACCGCATGGCAAATGCTTTCCCCATCAGGCCGGTGCGTCCCTCACCGTCGACAAAAATCCGCTTGGCGCTGTTCAATTCTTCAGCAAGGCGCTGAACGCTCTCGGTATCTACCTGGTTAAGTACTCCTGTGATTTCTTTCCCGACTGTATCGAGGATTTGGTTCATATTTTTCATTCGATCATCCCTTTAATCGTTTTGGCAGCTTCTTCCTTGTTCACAGCTTTTGTGATCGCACTCCCGACGATAACGATATCCGGACGGTGCTCCATGAATGCCGGCAGGCTGTCTTGATTGATTCCCCCAGCCACAGCAGTTTGGACACCGTTCAGCCCTTCGACCAGGCGAAAATGCTCCGCCTCCAGTCCGCCGCTCTTCTGTTCGTCTTTGCCGATGTGAAGCGATAACAATTCGGCTCCACTCCCCACCAGTTCTTCTATCTTTTCGCGACTCCTGATTCCAAGCAAGTCTACCATGATCTGCTTGCCGGACTGATCAGCCACTTCGACACAGTCCCTTATCGTTTGCAATGGTGCGAATCCCATTACTGTGATAACATCAGCTCCTGCATCCAACGCCAATGCCGTTTCATGCTTACCCGCATCGCAAATTTTCATATCAGCGACCAATGTTTTTTCTGGATAGGCTTGTTTCATCGCTTTGATGATTTCAACACCGAATTCTTTGATGGTACCGGTACCTATTTCAATGTAATCAACAGAACCCCTCACAGATTCGATTACCGCAAAGCATTCAGGCCATGACAGGCGATCCAACGCCACTTGTAATTTCACGGAACATTCCTCCTTCGCTTTCTACCGTTCGATTCGTTTTTTCTCCCCTATCATTTCCAACACTTCATCTAAATCAGGCAAGCCCTCATTGTCACCAGCCACGGAAACAACGAGCGCTCCCACTGCATTGGCAAACGTCAACATCCGTTCGGCAGGCCAATCTTGATTCCATGCATAGATGAATCCTGCATCGAATCCGTCCCCGGCCCCTACTGTATCGACCACTTTTCCTACAAGGAAACCAGGGGCTTGCAAGCGTTGGCCATGTATATATCCGACACTGCCGTCAGCTCCTTTTTTGATGACAATGGCTTCTATGCCAAAAGGCTCGAGCTTCTCGACCAATTCCGTTTCCTTTTCATCCATCTCGAAAAGGAAACTCAACTCCTCAATTCCCGCTAACAGGATATCGACATCCGGGAGAAAAGATTTGAGCACTTCCCTCGCTCTTGCTTTGCTCCACAGCTTCAACCGGATATTCGGGTCGAAAGAAACCTTCAATCCGTGTTTTTTTGCGAGTGAAATGGTCCTTCTGACCAATTCGACATTCCGTTCAGATATTGCCGGAAAAACGCCGGTAATATGAAGGATTTTTGCTTGTTTGATGTAGGCTTCGTCAATGTCTTCCAACGTCATCGTTTCGGTCGGTGATTTTTCCCGATAATAAAACGTTTTGCCATCCCCGGATTCACGAATTTCTTTAAAATTGACAGAAGTCGGGTATCCCTCGACAAGGCGGGCTTCCGTGACGTCGACTCCTTCCCCGCGCATAAAGTTGAGTATGAACTTTCCAAATTCGTCTTTCCCGACCCGGCTGATCCAGCCGCTGCGAAGTCCAAGCCGGGCGCAGCCTACGGCAAAATTCAGTTCTGCTCCCCCCACTTTGCGTTCAAACTCGTTTACAAACCGCATCGGTCCGGTACTTTTGGGATTGAAAGTGATCATTCCATCTCCGATTGTTATTACGTCCAGCATTTGAAACACTTCCTTTGTGTGAACTGGAAAAGCAGCCGAACATGACGCCCGGTGCGCTTGGCTGCTTTTCATTTTCTATTTAGATGTCAAACATGGTCGGCAGCCACATGAAAACAGCCGGCACAAATGCGATAAGCAAAATCACTATTAGTATGATGCCGATATAGGGCAATACGGCACGGAATGATTTGCCGATTTGAAGTTTGGCAATCTGGCTTGCCAGTAAAAGGCACAGACCGTACGGCGGTGTTACCAATCCGATTGCCAGGCACATCATGATCACGACGCCGATGTGGATTGGGTCTACTCCTAGGTTCAAAGCAGTCGGCAGAACGATCGGTACGAACAAAATGATAGCCGGAACTGTGTCCAGAATCATGCCGATCAACAGGAACAGGATGATGACAGCGACAATGAACAACCATTTGTACGGCATGTACTGGGTGAAGAAATTGCCGATGACTACCGGCAGATTGTAATAGCTGATCAAGCGGCCTAATGCACTGGCAGCTGCCAACGCAAACAATGTCAGCGAGCTTAGTTTCAATGTGTCATACAAAATAGGCATCAAATCTTTTATCTTGATGGTCCGATAAAAGAAGAAAGATAGAATAAACGCATAGATACAAGCGATTACCGCTGCCTCTGTCGGTGTAACGATACCTGCGACGATTCCGCCTAAAATAATGATCGGTGTCAGAAGGGGCGGCAGACTTTTCAGCCCTTCTTTAAGAATCTCGCCGACTTTCATCCGTTGATGACTAGGATAACCATGCTTTTTGGCGACAAAATTCACATAAATCATCTGCGCGATTCCGATGGCAAGCCCCGGGATGATACCGGCCATAAACATTTTTCCGACTGACACATTGGCAATGCTTCCGTAGATCACCATTGGAATACTAGGCGGGATGATCATTCCCATGGTCGAAGAAGCGGCTGTTACCGCGACTGATGTTTCTTTGCTGTATTTTTCACGGAGCATGTTGGGGATCAAAATTTTTCCGACTCCCGCCGTATCGGCCGTCGATGCTCCGGAAATGCCCCCGAAAAACATGGAAACCACGATGTTCGCCTGCGCCAATCCGCCTTTGATATGCCCGACGAGCGACACGGCGAATTTGATCAGCATATCGGAGATTTTTCCTTGGTTCATGATGTTGGCTGCA
Source organism: Sediminibacillus terrae (assembly GCF_009602435.1). Lineage (GTDB taxonomy): Bacteria > Bacillota > Bacilli > Bacillales > Amphibacillaceae > Sediminibacillus > Sediminibacillus terrae. The sequence goes on along the minus strand of NZ_VZDQ01000023.1, from coordinate 355,366 downwards.
AGGATGAATAACGGAACAGCCAGCAAAATAAAGGAGTCAAGGCCGGAAAACATCCTTTGCACGACCGTTGTCATCGGAATGGTATCAAGCATGGCAATGCCCACGTAAGCGGTTACTGCAATGACGAATGCGATCGGCAAACCGATAATCAGCAAAATGGCGAACAATAGAACAAGTAAAAGGCCTGTCATGCTTGATACCCCCCTTTATCTTTACGGTATTTCACAATTTCATCGATAAGGCTTTCTAATGCGTAAATCATGAAAGTTACCCCGGTGATTGGCAGAATCAGCCACATATAGCCTTGTTTCAGTTGCGGCATGCTGTTGACCGTCCAACCCCAGAACTGCTGACTGATTTCATAGCCATCGGTTACCATGACATAGCCGAACCAGATCAGAATCAGTTGAATCACGATTTGCAAAACCAGTAGTGGCATCCCTTTCAGCTTATCCAGCAAAATGGTCAGCTTGAAGTGTTCCTTCTCACGCAAGGTGATTGCCGCTCCGAAGAACACCATCCATATGAAGGAATACGTTGCAATCGTCGATGCCCAAAATACAGTAATCCCCGGGATATAACGGGATGCTACCTGCAAAATCACACACACGATAAAAACGATGAAAAAGATAGCGGCCAATACCAATTGAACCTTCGCTAAGCCATTGATTAATTTCTTCACACATAACACCCCTCAATCTAAAAACCAACCCGCCAAGCACCACTACCGGGGTCAGTCCCCATGAGGGTGAAAATCCCGTCATAATAGCATTCCGCTTCTATTTCAGGCGCGAATCCGATGAAATGGGGTCAGACCCCGGAAGTTTCGTTTCGTCAGAGTTCAAATGCTGGTTCCGGGGTCTGTCCCCTTCCCTGCATGTTGGTTGTCCCCCGACAACTTTCATGCGGGGCGGCGGGTGTTTGGTTTTTTATTTATGCTGTTTACTGCTTATCCCCTTTGTTTGCTCGTTTGGATTATATACTCAACATATTTGGTGTCTTATTTCAATTCTTGAACTTTTTGATACAAGTCTTCCATTCCCAGCTTTTTGACTGCATCTTTTCTGATTTGTTCGGTGGCATCGATGAACGGTTGCTTATCCACCTCGTTGACTTTTACCCCTTGTTCTTCCATTGCTTTCAAGGATTCTTCCGCCAATTTATCATCTGCTTCAAGTGCAGCTTTCGTTGCCTCTTTTGCCGCTTTGTCAAAGGCGGCTTTTTGTTCGTCATTTAACTGGTCGTAAACTCTGTCTGCTGTAAAGAATAGGCGGGTGGTGAAATCATGTTCAGTTTCCGAAATATAATCCGCCAGCTCATAATGGCTTGCCTGGTAAATATTCGTAAAGTCATTTTCCGCTGCGTCGATTACTTTGTTTTGCAGTGCCTGATACATTTCATTCCACGCGACGTTAGCCGGTTGGGCGCCAAACGATTTCCAAGTATCCTGAACAACTGGAGAGTTTTGCACACGAACCTTTACACCTTTTAGATCTTCAGGCTTTTCGACAGGTTTGAAACCATAGTAATTGCGGACACCAGCAGACCAGTAACCAAGCATCTTGAAAGAGGTGTTTTCTTCGATTCTATTGAAAATGGTTTCTCCTACTTCTCCATCGACAACTTTTTTCCAATGGTCCCGGCTTTCAAACAAATAAGGAAGGGCGAAGAAGTCCACATCCTGCACCGCTTGTGTCATAAAGCCTGGAGAAGCAACAACCAAATCGACGGATCCGGACTCCAGATTTTGCACCAATTCATCTTCATTCCCGCCCAAAGCGCCGTCTGTATGAATTTCAACAGTTACATCGCCATCCGTTTCCGATTCGATCACTTCCTTGAATTTTTCAAAACCGGTGGCAAAGGCACTATCTGAATTCAATTGCGTAGCTGCAATCAAGTTAACGCTTCCATTTTCAGCAGCATTGCTATTTTCCGTATCCCCTCCACCGCAAGCAGTCATAACGGATAAAATGAGTGCAGAAAAAATAACTCCCAATCGTTTTTTCATATTATAAAACCCCTTTGTCTAATAATTTGGTTTCACTCGATTCTCTTATATTGATGGTGGCCTCGAACACATACTTTTTATCTTCCACCTGTTTGTGGTCGATCATATCCATCAGCAGGCTCGCTGCTTTTTGACCCATTTCGTAGAATGGTTGATTGATAGTAGTAATGGGCGGCTCATGCAATTCTGCCAAATGCACCTCATCAAATACCATCACCGCCAGTTCTTCCGGTACTTGGATATGCTCCTGCTTGATAAACTTCACGAGCTCCATCAAAACGAGGTCACTGGCTGCCAAAATAGCTGTAGGAGGCTGTGCCAGTTCCATCATCTGTCGGCAAACATCCTGCACATTCTTCATTTTTACGTGGTGTAGGTAGTCGTCCTCTATCGGAAGCTCCGCCTTTGCCAATGCTTGCTTATACCCTTGTACCCTTTCGATTCGCGTGCTTACCTTCAACGGTGCGGTGATTAGGGAAATCCGCTTGTGGCCAGCTTCAATCCAATGATTGATCGCCTGCTCGGTAACCTTTTGGTTGTCAACGATGACGGTCGGTATTTCCAACCCTTCGATGTATCGATCGAGAAAAACAACCGGAATATTGCGGTCTTTCAAACTTTGGTAAAGCTCCCGGTTATGATTGGTCGGAACGACTATCAAACCGTCTATCTGCTTGGCAAGCAGCATTTCCACATATTTTTGTTCTTTCTCCGGGTCATCATCAGCGTTGCAGATAATCGTATGATATTCGAAATTGTAGCAATAGTCTTCGATCGATCGGCTGACAACGGTCGAATACCGGTGCAAAATATTAGAAATGATCACCCCTATGGTAAGCGTTTTCTTTTGTTTCAAACTTCTTGCCACTGTATTCGGATGGAAGCCGAGTTCTTCAATGGCTTCGGCGACTTTCTTCTTTGTTTTTTCCCCCATATAATGATATCGCTTGTTGACATACTGGGATACCGTGCTTGGTGACACGCCAGCTTTTCGCGCGACATCCTTTATCGTAACTGTTTTTATAGCCTTGCCCCCCTCTCCCTCACTTCCACCTTTTTAAAAGATAGAGTAAAAGATTAGCAACCGTTTAGTAAAACGGTTTAGTAAATCGATTTAGTATGAGTATAATGTAAACGCATTCAATTTGCAACCCATAAATTAAGCAGATAGCTAAATTTGTCGAAAGAAGGCGAATCAGTCAACCGTCCTTCCGCCCAACTGCCACCCCGGCTTATATTTTTTACACCCGGTAAAATTTTTTTCGGAAAACCTCTTCGTCGCTTGCAAAGGATACAGTGGAATCACTGCTCACACCCCATTCATGAATGTGATTTTATGTTAAAATGACAGTGATGTTTGTATATCAGGAACATAAGATTCCAAGGGGGGAGAAAAATGAAAGTTACGCTTGAGACACTACGGTTTATCCTCCTGTTTTTCATTCTCTCGATGATACTTGGCGGAATTGCATCCTTACTTTTTCCATATTCCAGTGTAAATACAGTCGAATATGCTGTATCGTTCGTTGTCATGGTCACCCTTTTTTTCTTTTATAGAAAAATGGGCTGGGGAAGGGTATTTAACAAAAAAATTCTCCTCACTTCCATAGTATTAGTTTTTCTCTTGTCTTTTTTCATTCCAGACATGGCTCCTACCCTTGTGTCTTCATCCAAATATGCTTATTCGTATGGTTTTCCCTTTCCTTTTTTAACTTTATATGTAGAAGATGGATCTGCTTTCTTCCTTCCAAATCTGTTTGCAAAGGACGTTACTGGCTGGAGTGCCGGGGTTGAGATTGTTGGAAACTTTTTGCTGTACTATTTTTTCTTACATTTCCTGTTTAATAAATCCTACCATCAGGCAAATAGGTTGGAAAGAAAACGGGGTAAAAAAAGCATCATCATAAGTAAGAGGCGGAAACGCAATTACTTTGATAATGCTATTATTTAATTCTTCTTTTAAGTATGTTTCCACCATCAACCGATATGCTGGCGGATCCAGAAGTATTACAGCATAGAGATTTCTTTTAAAATTCCGGATACGTACGAAGGGATCCATTAGCGATAAAACTTCCGGCAAACATAATCATTATTCATAAAGGTGACAAGCAACCCAATGGTTCGGCTCTTTTTCAAAAAAAGCAGGCTTTTCCACCGCACATCTTTCATGGGCTTTTGGACATCTCAAATGAAACGGACAACCAGCAGGCGGGTTGGCAGGGTCAGGCACATCACCTTTTAAAATGATTCTTTCCTTTTTGATCGTTGGATCATGTGATGGTATAGCGGAAAGAAGGGATTGCGTGTAAGGGTGTAGTGGGTTGCTATACATATCTTCCGTATCCGAAAGTTCCATCATTTGGCCCAAATACATAACACCTACTCGGTCGCTGATATGTTTCACCACGTTTAAATCATGGGAAATAAATATATAGGTGAGTTTCAGGTCTCTTTGCAACTCGATTAAAAGGTTTAAAATCTGTGCCTGAATCGAAACATCAAGTGCTGATACGGCTTCATCTAAAATAACGAGCTGTGGATTAAGTATCAAAGCACGGGCAATGCTGATCCGCTGGCGTTGTCCCCCGCTGAACTCATGTGGATGCCTGTTTATTTGTTCTTTCGATAGTCCTACTCTTTCAGCAATTTCTACTACCTTTTGTTCCGCTTCCTTTTTATTTGCGATTCCATGTGTGAGCAACGGTTCCAAAAGCAATTTTTTCACAGTCATTCTCGGGTTCAGCGAGCTGTATGGATCCTGAAAAATAAGCTGCAAATCCTTCCTCACTTTTCTGAATTCCCTTTTTGAATAATCTAATAGATTTACCCCTTTAAAAAAAACTTCCCCCTCACTTGGCTCTAAAATTCTTAAAATAGAACGGCCAGTAGTAGATTTACCACAACCACTTTCCCCCACTAAAGCAAAAGTTTCCTGTTCTTGGACGTCAAAACTTATATCATTCACAGCTTTCACATGATTTTTCGTCCTTTTAAATACTCCCTCTTTTATGGGAAAATACTTTTTTAAATGTTTCACTTCCAGCACTGCTTGTTGATCAGCCATTGACCACTTCCTCCTCCCCATAAAGCCAACATTTACTTCTATGATCTGCTTCAATAGAAAACAAAGGCGGCGCTTGATTGCGACATATTTCCATTGCATGGGGACACCTGGAAGCAAAACGACATCCTCCTGTCAGTTGCTTCGGTGTTGGCACGTTGCCTGGTATGGAATATAATTTATTCGATTTATCCCCTAGTGTTTTTACCGATTCAAGTAAACCTACTGTATAGGGGTGAGTAGGATTTTTAAATAATGTGGCTACATCGGCTTCTTCGACAATTTCCCCTGAGTACATCACCGCAACCCGTTCACATGTTTCCGCTATGACGCCCAGGTCATGTGTGATCATTAAAATCGAGGTATCATAGGTATCGGTCAGTTCATTCATCAAGTCAAGAATTTGCGCCTGAATGGTGACATCGAGGGCTGTAGTCGGTTCATCCGCAATAAGGAGCTTTGGATTACAAATTAAAGCAATGGCAATCATGATCCTTTGTCTCATGCCGCCAGACAATTGATGAGGATATTCTTTCATCAATTGATGCGGCCTGGGAATCCCCACTTTTTCCAACATTTCTACAGCCAACTGTTTCATTTGCTTTTTGTTATAACTTCCGTGAAATTTCAGTACTTCCATTATTTGATGCTCTATAGGATAAAGAGGATCCAAAGCAGTCATCGGTTCCTGAAATATCATCGAGATTTCGTTTCCTCTGATATTCAAAAAATCTTTTTTTGAGAGGTTTGTCAAATCTGTTTCTCCATTGAATATAATATCCCCGCTACTTATAGTCAGAGCATCGGGAAGCAGGTTCATAATGGAAAGAGAAGTCAGACTCTTTCCACTTCCAGATTCACCGACGATGCCATACTTTTGCCTTTTTTCAATGGTAAGGTTGATGTTATTTATCACATTGAATCTTTCACGGTCTGCATGCAAATCTATTGAAAGATTTTTTATTTCAAGCAACGAACTCAATGTAAATTCCCCCTCAAAACGTTCAAGCGTTGAAATGCTTGCTGCTGAGTATGCGAGATTTTCCCCATGATAACTGGATTGTCAGCTCCGGTGGCAGAAGGAATCTGGTTGGACTGTCCAATAAGACAGTGGTAGCCAAGAATGGCAAAGGCAATCGCTTCCTTCAAATCGCTGGAAAGTTGAAAATCCTCATGCTTGTAAACTGTTTGATTCGGAAGGTATCGATGTAACTGTTCCATTAAAAACGGATTATAGCTTCCTCCTCCTCCTATCACGACGTCATCAATAGAATTACAAGAGGATTCGATAAAAGACGAATAGCTTTGGGCTATTGTCTTTGCAGTCCAGGCGGTCACAGTGGCCACTCTGTCTTCAAAAGACAAATCTGCGGAATCTCTCATAAAAGTGTCTACGAATGAACTACCAAAAAGTTCACGACCGGTAGTTTTAGGAGGCTTCATCGCAAAGTATGGATGCTCCATCAATTTATTCAATAGCTTTTTATTCGCTTCTCCCCTGTAAGCTATTCTTCCATCCTTGTCATAAGCTTGTTTTCCTTCGGTTAATCTATAAACAACTTCATCGATCACCATATTCCCCGGGCCTGTGTCAAAAGACATTATCTGATCCTTTTTTGCGTTTTTCGGTATGTAGGTGACATTGCCTATGCCGCCGATATTTTGAATGGCCCTGGAACGATCAGGATTGTTGAAAAGAATATAATCAACAAAAGATACCAACGGAGCTCCCTGTCCACCTGCAGACATATCCGCTGTCCGAAAATCTCCTACAGCCGTTATCCCCGTCATTTCTGATAACATCGACAGATCCCCTATTTGCAATGTGCCCGGCACATCCATTCTATTTTCTCCACCCACCGGTTTATGAAAAATGGTTTGGCCATGTGAACTGACAAACAGGACCTCTTCTTTGCCTATGTCCGCTTTATCCAATAGTTCGTTGACGATCATTCCCAATTCTCTACCCAGGAACATATTCATCGAACAGATTTTTTCCAATGTTGCTTTTTCGGGATTACACAACTCTTTTATCGCGGTCCTTACATCTGATTCGTATTCATGGGTCAATGACTCTATTACGTTTACTTTTGTGTGGATGGAACTACCTTCTATTTCAATCAATACAGCGTCTATTCCGTCAAGGGAAGTACCTGACATCAAGCCGATCCCTAACTGTTTATCCACTAATCCACCTCCCGTCTAGCTGAATTGATCGCCTTTGCTACAAACCCAGCGTTTTCTTCCAGATACTTTCGGGAAATGCTTCTGCTAACGTTTGCCTCATGCATGACAAGGGCTTCTTTAATGTTCCATTCTGATTCAGACAGCTTGGAATAGGCGACAGATTCGCTTACTGAGGTCAACTTGCTCAAAATCCGGCATGCTCTTCTTCTTAGTTTTTCATTAGACGCCTGCAGATCCACCATATAGTTTTGATAGACCTTTCCGAGTTTTATCATAGTCGTTGTACTTAACATGTTCAGTACCATTTTTTGCGCAGTTCCTGCTTTCATTCTAGTAGACCCTGTCACTACCTCGGGACCAGTGACAGTTTCAATTGCAACATCCGCATAATCGGAAATAACGGAGCCAGGATTGCACGAAATGCTGACAGTACCAGCATCCATTATCCCCGCATACTTCAATGCTCCTACTACATAAGGAGTAGAGCCGCTTGCCGCGATTCCGACAACCACATCAGCTGAACACAGTTTCTCATCCACCAAATCTTCCGCGGCTTGATTTTCGTTATCTTCCACACCCTCAAGGGAGTGTACAAGCGCATAATATCCCCCTGCAATCAATCCCCTCACTAAATCGGACGGAGTGTTATACGTTGGAGGACACTCAGAGGCATCTAGTACTCCCAACCTGCCGCTTGTCCCTGCCCCGACATAAAATAAACGTCCGCCATTTTTCATACTTGCGACAATTAAATCCACAGCTTTATGGATATTTGGTATTTGTTTTTTTACGGCCGAAGCAACTGAGCTATCTTCTTCATTGATGAGCGTCAATATTTCCTCCGTACCCATTTCATCTATCTTTCGGCTTGAATAATTCGTCTCTTCGGTAACAAGCTGTCTTTTTTTTACGTCCATCCCAAACGCTCCTCATGTACTATTTCATTTTCGGATCCAGAATGTCCCTTAAACTATCTCCAAAAAGATTAAAGCAAAAGATCGTGAATACAATGGCGCCTGCCGGGAACAAGATTGTCCAAGGGGCGAATTCCATATATGTCCTGCTCGCATCAAGCATTACCCCCCACGAGGGATTCGGCGGCTGGATGCCCAAACCTAAAAAGCTCAGGGCGGCTTCAGTGAGTATTGCTCCGGACAAAGCCAGTGTGATTTGCACAATGAAAGGAGCAAGTATATTAGGGGTTATATGTTTAAGTATTATATTTATCGGATTCACGCCGATCGCCACGGCACTTGTGATATACTCATTTTCCTTCACAGCGATAACTGCCGCCCTGACTGTCCGGGTGAATACGGGAGTAAAAACAATCCCTATGGCTATCATGGTGTTCGTCAAGCTGGGACCCAAAACAGCAACTATAGCCAATGCCAGTAAAATATCCGGGAAAGCAAAAAAGACATCCATGATCCTCATGATTACCTGATCGACTTTGCCTTGAAAATACCCGCTAATCAAACCGAATATCAAGCCGCATCCGGCTCCGATGCCTACAGCAATGATTCCCACCTTTAAAGATACTTGCGTCCCATATACAATTCGTGAAAATATATCGCGTCCAAATTCATCAGTCCCAAATATAAACTGTCTGCTCGGTCCTTCCATTGTATGTTCTGTGAACATCTGCTCCGGACTATAGGGGGCGATAAAGGGCGACAGTAGTCCGATCAATATGACAATGAAGATACCCAGGAAACCTATTAAACCAACCTTATCTTTTCTCAATCTTTCAAAAAAACTTTTCATTTCATCACTCTTTTCCCTGAATCTTTCCACTAACTTATTTGTACGTTATTCTTGGATCCAGATAGGAATAAAGAAGATCAACCAACAAATTGATCAATACAAAAACAAAGGCAATAAAAAGAACAGCACCCTGTACAACTGTAAAATCCCTTTGCGTAATAGCGGTGAGGACAAGTTGGCCTAACCCTGGAAGCGAAAAGATTTGCTCAATGATGACTGTTCCGCCCAATAGTGTTCCGATTTGCATCCCTATGATTGTAAGAATCGGAATCATCGCATTCCGCAGGGCGTGTTGAAAGATCACTACTCTTTCCCGTGCGCCCTTTGCTCTAATAGTACGGATAAAATCCTGCCGCAAAACCTCCAGGATAGAAGAACGGGTCATGCGCATGACAGCTCCTGCCATTGCAGTTCCCAATACAATCGACGGGAGGATCATGATTTGCAAATTGGTGGCAGGATCTGCAAAAAAACCGACATAACCAACTGGCGGACTGTAAGAAAAGAACAAAGCGAGGACGAGAATTAAAACAGTGGCTAATGCAAAGTTAGGGACAGACACACCTAGCAAAGATATAAGCCTCACTCCAAAGTCTGCTTTGGAGTTTCTCTTTATAGCAGCGATTATTCCTAACGGGATAGCGATAACCCAGGAAATGACCGCCGAAATAAGGGTTAACTCAAAAGTTAATTTAAATCGATTCAGAATATCCGGCAAAACTTCCTTACCTGTTCTCATTGATTCTCCAAAGTCCCCTGTAAGAACACCTGCCATCCATTCAAAATATTGTTGATAGATAGGCAGATTCAACCCGAAATCCTCTCGCAGTTGTCTAAGTGATTCAGGGGTGGCATCTGTACCGAGAATGGTCATGGCCACATCTCCTGGTACGATTCTCATGATCACAAAGATAAAAACAGAAACCCCGAACAATACTGGAACAAGCATTAATAAACGTCTCACTATATATGCATACATCTAGTCACCCTCAATGCCAAGAGAATAGGAAGGGCTGACAAGCAGCCCGGAAAATCATTTTTTGTAAACCTCCACAATTTCTTCCCCGTTATGCGGGTAAGGTGTAAAACCTTCTACACTGTCTCTGACTGCTACGTAATTCATTGGAGAAACCAGGAATAAGTTAGGTGATAAATTAATTATTTGTTCCTGAGCCTGCGCATAAATTTCCTTGCGTTCTGTTTTATCTAAGGTCTTCCTTCCTTTTTCTACTAAATTATCATAATCCTCATTTGAAAAATTCCATACATTTGCAGAACCTTCGGTATTAAAAAAGTAGTTTAACGAACGATCTGGATCAGTCCCAGAACCATTTCGCCCAACAAGAACATCTGCAGAGGTATTGGACCATGTGTCAATATACTCTCCCCATTCAATTTGGTTGATCTCCGCTTGAACTCCTATCTCTTTCCACTGTTGTTGTAAAAGTTGAGCCGTATCGACCATGTCCGGGTAAGTTGATGCCGTTGTGATGACAGTCTTGAACCCATCTGGATAACCCGCTTCCGCTAGAAGCTCTTTGGCCTTATCCAGATTCCTCTGGTAAAGTTCTTCCTTCGAAACATCTATTGCCCAATCTCCCATGGAAGGAGCGACAGGACCAGAAACCACTGCATCGCCATCCCAGACTATTTCTGCAATGCTTTGGCGGTCAGTTGCCAGACTTAATGCCTGACGGACTTTTTCATTGTTAAATGGCTCTTTATCGACGTTGAAACCGACATAACTGTATTCCAAGGACTGATAATCCATAATATTCACACCATCTTGATCCTGCAGCAATGATGCAGACTTGGCAGATAATGTCGTCAAATCCACTTCACCCGTACGGATAGCTGACAGTCTCGATGATTCTTCTTTCATCGTGTTATAAACGACTTCATCCAATTTCGGTTGATCATCAATGTAATAATCTTCATTTTTGACTAAGGTGACATGATTGTCCGGAACCCATTCTTCCAATTTAAACGGCCCGGTTCCAACAGCCGTTTGTTGCAAGTCTTCATTCTCTTCCACAACTTCTTTAGGTACCACGACGGCACTGGCATTTGTCAAGTAAGAAAGAAAGGTGGCATCAGGCTCACTTAAAGTAAACTTGACAGTATAGTCATCTTCCGCCTCCACTTTTTCAACATTGGAAAAATACGACGCGATATGAGAAGCGGTCTCTTCATTCAAAATTCGCTCGAAGCTATACACCACATCATCGGCGTTCATTTCACGTCCATTGTGGAACTTTACGCCTTCCACCAGATGAAAAACATAGGAGGTATCATCTGGTTGTTCCCAATCTGTTGCCAATTGCCCTTTCACTTCCATATTTTCATCAAAAGTAAGTAGCCCCTCGTAAATTTGCGAATAAATTCTTATAGATGAATGTGCCGGTGTCTTGTGCGGATCCAACCCTGCCGGCTCTTGGTCATTCGCTATGTTTAAGACTTGTTCTTCGGCATTCTCGCCTTTTGCCTCCCCACCGTTCTCTTCTCCCCCGGTCTCATCAGAAGAACACCCGGCAACGATTAGTGAAATAAAAAGGAACAAACATGGCAGCCACTTTCTTCTTTTTCCCATCATTTTATAAATCCCCCTTTAATTTTTCATATCTCTTAAGTACTGTTTCGAATATTTCTTTTCTAAAAGGATTGATATTTTTCGGTTTTTCAACATGAAGACGGTTTGTAAGAATTCCCACGGTCAACTTTTTTTCAGGTACAACCCAAATAGAAGTTCCTGTGAATCCCGTATGCCCCGCACCTTCAGGAAATACACCACCCGTTTCCCAGCCGAGCCCGCGATTGTGTGCTTGCCGATCAAGACTGTGATCAATCAATTGCTTCCTTATCAATTGCTTCCCTTTATAACTTCCTCCTTTCACATATAAATCACCTAATTTCATTAAATCTTTTATATTAGAAAACAAACCAGCGTGACCTGACTTTCCAGAAAAGAAATAATAGGCATTTCCATCATTCACATCCCCGGATATCGGATGATGAAGTGACCGCCAATCTTCAAACCGTAAATTCCTTTCTTCACACATTCTCATCTCTGTTCTATTTCCAAATTCTGTAGCAGCAATTTCAGCGTGCTCTGACGGCTGGTAAGTCAGGGAGGACAACTCTAATGGTTTTCCTATCTGCTGGTATACAATTGTTTCTAAATCTTCGTGAAACTGCTCTTTAACTACTTCACCCAATAACATGAAGTTTAAATCACTATAAATTACTTCGTCACTGCTTCTCTCTACTAAATCTATTTCCTCAAGTACTTCAAAAAAATTATCGTTGGGTAAATTGGTGTAAAAAGGATGCCACGCTTTCAATCCAGAAGTGTGCGTTAGTAATTGGTTAATTGTTATATTCGCTAATGTGGAATTTCTTGATGTAATCGGAAGGCAATGTTTTAACGGTGTTGAAAGAAAAATCTTCTTTTTCGTGATTAATTGCAGGATTATCGTTGTGGTGAAAATTTTAGTGATACTGGCTAAATCAAAAATGGTGTGTGGTTTCGTATCCAAATTTTTTACAAGGTCGGCTTTCCCGTAAGCTTCAAGAAACACCGTTTCCCCATCAATGGATATAGAACAAACTCCTCCAGAAAAGAATTCACATTGGAGAAAACGCTCAAATATCCGATCGATTTCGTCCATGGGCGTCCCCCCCTTTAAAATCAAAATCTGCTCTGAATAACATTTCTTGTCTTATCCAGAAAACCTATAGATTCTTGATAGTTTTTAGAAGCTAATCCAGTAAATAATATGTCGACAATATTAAGTTGGGCGATTCTTGAAGCAGTTGCCCCACTTCTAATGCTTTGTTCTAGATTGGAAGCAAATAAATTAACGTTTGATAAGCCTTGCACCTCGTTATTTCCATAACTGGTGATAGAAATAACAGAGGCTTTATTTTGGCGGGCTATTTTTATCGTATCGACGATTTCTTTGGTTTCCCCTGAATAGGAAACAGCAAGAACTACATCTTCTTTGGTGAGGTGAACAGCGGAAGTGAGTTGGGCATGACTGTCAGTCAGTGCTTCACACCATTTGTTGATCCTTTTGCATTTTTGTTCAAAGTCCTGCGCCACGATGGCCGAAGCCCCTACACCAATTACTAAGATTTTTCTTGCGTTTTCCATCAGTGTAACCGCAGCTTCCATGGAATTCTCATTCAGGACAGATAAGGTGTCTTCTATTGATTGGAGATTATTACTTGATACAACTTCGATGATTTCCTTGATGCTTGCAGAAGTAGAGATGTCTTGATATCTCTCTGGCTGTGCCTCTCTTTGATTGACAGATGCCGAAATGCTTAACTTTAATTCCCGAAATCCTTTAAACTGGAGGGACCTGCACATACGGATAATGGTAGCTTCACTAGCTTCGCACTCCTTGGATAATTGAGCGATCGGCATCGCAAGTATCTTGTCAGGATCTTTTAATATGTACTGGGCCACCTTTCTTTCTGAGGGCTTCAAAGTTGTTAATCCTTGCCTTATTCTTTCCAATCCATCATTCATCCGTAATCCTCCATTAACACTCATTGAAATCATGAAGTTTTATTACATTAAATCGTTATTTCTGTGTAGTTAAACTACATTTTAACGGATGATCCATCAGGGGTCAACTTATTTTTACAATTTTCTTAAAATTTGTGCTTTTTATTTCAGAAACCCCCGTTCCGCGACAGGAGTTTCTGAAAAAATCAAAAAAAGACTGTCAAAGTTTGTTGTTGACACCAGTCGGTGGATGCTTATCACGGGCATGGGATCACCCCGGAATCACAGAAGCCCATCTAAAAAGAGAGATTTTCTTGTGGGATGAAGGGGTGCAAAAGGCTGGGCCGTCAATCATCCAGGGATTTAAATCCATAAAAGAAAAGCTCTACGTTACGGTGGTCCCTGAAAAGCCTATTTTCGGAAAAGCAATGAGCTTATAGAGATTTATGACGATCGGAAGGATAAATTTCGTCCTGGCAATGGACGAAAAATGTTTCGAGGTCCGTTTCATCGGTGGAGCCCAAAAAGGCATCAAGCAGAACATATGAAACGAATGTCAAACTAATGGAGGAATAGAGGACAAACCTCTTGAAATCAGACGGAAAGCGGTCTGTATGGAAATTAAAATTCCACACAGACCGCTTTATAAAATTCTGCCTATCATAGAGCTGCAGTTTTCATTGGAAGCTTCGACAGGATGTTTTTCACATCCGCACTGCTTTCCCAGTCGCAATCGACTTATAGCAGGCATCTATTGTTCTGATATTGTTCAGCATTTTTTCTTCTGTATACAGCAAAGCCTTGTCTTCCAAAACAGCCTCGGAAAAATGCTCGACTTGCAGTTTGTACTGATCCCCTTCCACACGCATTTCGACCGTTTCTCCATCCGACTTCGTTACCCGCAACAAACCGGCACCGTCTGAATTTTTGTCGGGACGATAGGCGTTCTGCACCTCGATTTTCCCGGTAGATCCCACTACTTCATAACCGTTTACCGGCAATTGGTCGAAGCTGCAATCGAACACCGCTTCCACCCCGCTCGCAAAGGAAAGGGTACCGGCTACAGTTGTATCGACATGGGCAGTGTTTTGCTTGGCATGAGCATATACTTGAGTCGGTTCTTCCTGCAAAATCTCCCGAATGGAATGGAGGCAATAACAGCCGACATCATATATCGATCCACCGCCCAACTCCTTGTTCAGCCTGATGTTTTGCGGGTCATTCTGCAGCAGGAAGGAAAAGCTGGCCCTTATCAAGGAAATTTCGCCAATCTCTCCTTCCCTGATCAAGTCTCTGACTTTTTCGTGCAATGGGTGAAATTGATACATGAAAGCTTCCATAAACTTGACGCCATGATCTTTACATACTGCCAGCATCTCCTGCAGTTCTGTTTCATTCAAAGCTGCTGGCTTCTCACACAGAACGTGTTTGCCATGTTTGGCCGCTTCAATCACCCACTGCTTATGAAGACTGTTGGGAAGAGGGATATAGACTGCATCAATTTCCGGGTCATCCAATAACTGTCCGTAACTTGTATAAGATTTGTTGATTCCTAGTTCTTCCGCGGCCCGCTTGGCTTTATCCCCTCGGCTGGCAATAGCGGCAGCTTCAGCATTGATCGAGCGCTCAATCGCCGGGATCAACTGCTTCTTTCCAATACTCGCTGTACTGAGTATTCCCCAATTCACTTTCTTCACGTTTATCCGCCTCTCTTTCATTTGCTTCCGGTTCTATCTAGCTGTCTACTACTAGTTTAGCCTTTTACAGATCCGGCAAGCAAGCCGCGGACAAAGTATTTCCCGAGTAAAATATAAACCAGAAGCGTCGGCAGTGCAGCCAGCAACGCGCCAGCCATCTGTACGTTCCATTGGACGATTTGGCTTCCGGACAAGTTCTGCAAAGCCACCATGACTGGCTGGCTGTCCGAGTTGGTAATGGTCACGGCAAACAAAAACTCGTTCCAGATATTGGTGAACTGCCATATCGCCACGACGACAAATCCGGTAATCGACAACGGAATGATGATATGCCGGAAGATCCCAAGGAAATTGGCCCCATCAATTTTCGCCGCTTCCAGCATGGTATCCGGAATATTGGCGTAAAAGTTACGGAACATCAAGGTGGTGATCGGCAATCCATAAACCACGTGGGTCAGAACGAGCCCGGCAATGGAATTGTACATCTCAATATTACGTAAAAACTGTATAAGCGGAATCAGGATGCTTTGATAAGGAATGAACATCCCGAACAAAATGACTGTGAAAATCAGTTCCGATCCTTTGAATTTCCACTTAGACAACACATATCCATTCATTGCACCAAGTAAAGCAGACAATAACGTCGCCGGAATCACCAAGTACACACTGTTCATGAAATTCGGTGCTAGTTCCGAGAATGCATGGGAATAGCTGCTGAAGTCAATCGTGGAAGGCAATGCCCACATATTCGCTAACGACACCTCATCCAATGGCTTCAAGCTGGTGACGAGGATAACGTAAACCGGCGTCAGGAAAAGGACGGCCATCACAATTAAGATGAAATATTTGATTGTTTTCCATACGTTGAATGTAGCCATTATCCATCACTCCTTCTGTTGGCCAGTAAGTAAGGGACGATAAACACCGCTACCATAAGCAGCATGATAATTGCGATTGCCGCACCATTGGCATAGTAATTGCCCCGGAAGGTCGTTTCGAACATATACACACCTGGAACGTCGGTGACAAAGTTTGCACCAGAACCAGTCATCGCATATATCAGATCGAATATTTTCAACGAGATGTGCGCCATGATGATGATGACACTTACCGTGATCGGCATCAGCATCGGTAAAATAACCTTTTTGTAAATCTGAAATTCAGAAGCGCCGTCCATCCTGGCAGCTTCCCGCAATTCGTCCGGAATACCGCGCAAACCTGCAAGGTACATCGCCAGCGAAAATCCGGTCATTTGCCAGACAGCGGCTATCACGACAGCTATAATGGCAACAGGAAGTCCGAATTCGATACTGCCCCATTCAAACCCCGCGAGTATATTCGTATCTGTATACCATTTTGGCTGGATTCCGAACAGTGCCAAAAACTGATTGTAGCCAGTCGATGGATTGAGCAGCCATTGCCATACAACCCCGGTAACAACGAAAGATAAGGCCATCGGAAACAAAAAGATGTTCCGGAAAAGGGACTCCCCCTTCAGTTTCTGGTCGATCAGGATGGATAAACCAAGCCCCATCACAATAACCAGTCCGATAAAAAGAATCGTGAAAAACACTGTGTTTCGCAAATCCGCCTGGAAGCGGTAGTCATTGAATAAATAAATGTAGTTTTTTAATCCTGCAAAAGAAAAATCCGGAACAAGTGTATTCCAGTTACTTACGGAAACCCAGCCGGTCCAGCCAATGAAACCATAGACGAAGATAAGCACCAATATGAATGAGGGGGCCAAAAACCCTAGGGCCACCCACTGGTCACCGGAGATTTTCTTTTTTGGTTTCTTTTCTTTCTGCGCTGCCTGCTGTTGCCGGTGGTTTTCCGGGTATTCCTGTTCCTGTCTGTCAACTGCTTGTTCTGCCATGTCATCAACCTCCTGTCAGAGGATAGAGTCTCAATCAGGAAAGAGGCTGACCCGTCACGACGGAGCCGTACTCTTCACCGCCAGGCCTGCTGGCAATGGAGAGAAGCTTGAACCATTGTTTCGGAGTCAGCCGCTTTTTGATTAATGTTGCATTACCCTTTTTAATTCTTACAATTCAGATGCCGCGTTTTTCAGCGTATTGATCAAGTTATCGACGTCAAGTTGTGTGACGAAGATATTCACCGCCTGATTCGCTTTGGTCACGAAGCCTTCTGCAGCTGCGGAACCATGCGCCAGGCTCGGCGTCAAGTTGGATTCATTAAAGTCTTTCATGGCATCCTTGCCGTATTCGTCATATTTTGATTCGTCCGCATCAACACGTGCCGGAATGGAGCCTTTCAGCGGATTGAACGCATCCTGGCCTTCGACAGACCCAAGAACGCTCAAGAATTCTTTCACTTCATCCGGATTTTCCACACCCTTAGGCAAGCCGAAAGTGTCCGTGATTACCATGAAGTCGCCGTCTGTTTCCGGGAATGCAAAGTAACCGAAGTCTTTGTTGGTTTCCAAATCAAGATCGTTAGAGAAATATCCTTTGGCCCAGTCTCCCATGTTGATCATTGCAGCTTCGCCGTCACCGACCAACTGTGCTGCATCCTGCCAGTTACGGGATGCGTGGTCTTCGTTTACATAGCCAAGAACCGTCTTGAATTTCTCAGCTGCTGCCACGACACGATCATCATCGAATGCAATGTCGCCCGCCCACAGGCTCTTGTAATCATCAGGTCCAAGCTCTCCAAGAAGGATGTTTTCAAAAATCTGTGTAGCTGTCCAAGCCTCTTTGTCACCGAGAGCAAGCGGAGTCACACCCGCATCCTGCAATTTGTCGGCTACAGCAATGAATTCGTCGTAAGTAGTAGGTACTTCCAATCCGTTATCTTCGAATACTTGCTTATTGTAGAAAATCACATTGCCGCGATGGATATTGACAGGGACAGAGTAAATATTGCCGTCCTTGCTCACCATGTCGATCAAGTCTTGAGGAAATTTATCCATCCAGCCTTGTTCCTCATAGAAATCATTCAAAGGTTCCATTTTATCGGCTGCCACCCAGCCTTCATTCAGCTCAGCTCCACCGTGAACCTGGAAAGTGGATGGTGGATCGTCCCCTTGCATCCGTGTAGCCAGAACCGCTTTTGCGTTTGTTCCCGCTCCACCGGCAACAGCTGCATTGTCCACGGTAATGTCAGGATGCTCTTGTTCAAACAGGTCGATCAGCGCCAACAGTCCGTCTTCTTCACCGGCTCCTGTCCACCAGCTAAAGATTTCCACTGTTCCTTCTCCGCCACCGCCTGATTCAGCTGATTCTCCAGAATCGCCGCCATCTGAAGCGTCGGCATCCTCTCCTCCATCAGAAGATGAATCAGAACTACAAGCTGCAATTACAAGTGCCATAACCATTAATAAAAGAATTCCAAACAGCTTTTTCACTTCTAAATCCCCCTTTTCTTCGACTCGTAAAGCGTTTTCAGTTAACGCTTACATTATCATTATAAAGAGGACTCCCGCAAAAAAGGGAGCCAATTTTCTGTAATTTTTTATGATTTTCTTCACTTTTTTAAGATTTCTTTCTGATACTGCTTCGGTGACAGCGAAAAATACTTTTTAAACACCCTGCTGAAGTAGTTTGGGTCCTTGTAACCAATCATGAAACATATCTCCTTCAAAGTGTATTGCTGCGAGCGCAAGAACTCTTTTGCTTTTTTCAACCGGACGTGGGTCAAATAATCGATGAATGTTTCTCCAGTCGAGACTTTGAATAAATTCGAAAAATAATTAGCGCTTAATTCAGCATGCTCCGCGACATCCTCCAGACTGATCGGTTCATGAAAATGGTCATGGATATATTTTTTCGCCCGTTCCATTTTGTCCTGCGACTGATAGTGATGCTGGACATTCAAGCTGGCGAGTTTCAAGTAGTCGGTCCATCCTTGATAATCACCCTCCGGAGGAAGTCTGGTATCTGGAGGCTGGATGCCTCGTTGCTGCAATTCCTGTTTCACATGAAAGTATAACTCATGGAGCATTTCCACGCTGTCTTCTTTCTCCCTCCACCATTCGGAAAAAAAGTGGATGGCATTCGCGTGATTTCCACTAGCCACTTCTAACAAAATATCCTCCAGGAAATTGTTGCTTCGCCCCTGTTCTGCAGGGGGAAATCCAAAATTGCTGTTGCCGATTTGCTCAAGGTGTTTGACAGCCTGCATTGCCTGATGATAAGCGTTAGGCAACTCCTCCAATTTAGCAGTCGGGTATCCTGCCCCTATGAAAGCCTGGGGACCCAGCTGCATTTGCAACTTCCGCGCCAGCTTCAATACGGCTGCCTTATCCTTCCCCGTCCTCGAAAGCACGACAATGATCAGCTGGTCATCTTCCATCCGGTAAATATAGTCATCCTCTCCAAAATAGTCGGTCCAAGCTTCTGCATCTTTTTCTTCTAGCTGCGGATATTTTAGGGCAAGGAAATAGGCGGACTGCAACCCCGGAAACAAGTTTTCCTGCAGTTCGAACGTATCGGTGCCCACTTCATATTTCATCAGCTTTGTCAAAAACAACTCTCTGGCAATCAAACTCGAATGTCGATGCTCCTCCATCCTTGCCGCATCTTCCATCACTTCTTTTTTCACTCGGAGGACCGCCCGTATCGTTTCCTCTTTTTTACTCGGCTTCAAAATATATTCCTTCACTCCCATTTTCATCGCCTGCTTGGCATAATCGAATGAATCATAGGCAGATACTAAGATGAATTTGATATTGGGATCCCTTTGATGGATGGATTCTATCGCTTCCAGTCCGTTGATACCCGGCATTTTTATATCCATCAGAATTATCTGAGGCGCTAAATTTTCTGCCATCTCAATCGCTATCCTGCCGTTTGCAGCCTCTCCCACTACCGTCAAGTCAGAAAAGTTATCTTCGAGGAATTTGCGCATCGCCTTCCGTTCCAGCAGCTCATCTTCCGCTATTAGTACTCTCATTGTTTCCTCCCTCCTGATCACCGGTTTCCGGCAGGGTGAACTGCTTTGGCAGTAACAGTTGGATTTGTGTCCCTTTGCCTGGCTGTGACTCTATTTCGATAACATGCTCGGTTCGATAAAATAACTGCAGCCTGCGAATCACATTGCTTACTCCCAATCCGGTGGAATGTCCGATATGGTCTTCCGCCTTATCCCTGGTGACATTAAGAATGCTGGCAACTTTTTCCCCGGTCATCCCCTTGCCGTTGTCGCTGATTTCTACAATGACTGCTCTTTCCTCCTTATAGACGAACAGCTTGATTTCGCCGCCTTCCTCCTGTTCCTCCACCCCGTGGATAAAAGCATTTTCGACCAGCGGCTGCAAGGTCAGACGCGGAATCGGAAAGTCGAGGCAAGTTTCATCTACTTCTACTGCAAACCGGATTCTTTCCGTAAACCGTGTTTTCTGAATCGTCAAATATTCTTTCACAGCCCGCACTTCTTCCCGAAGCGTCACAAATTTTTCGATATCCCCTAGACTGTAGCGAAGCAGTGCGGCTGTCGAATCGATTAAATTGGAAGTCGATTTGGCTTCCTCCAAGTATGCCATTTTGGAAATGGTATTCAAGGTGTTGAACAAGAAGTGAGGATTGACTTGGTTTTGTAGATGTTTCAATTCCAGTTCCTTCATCAATCGTTCCTGTTCGGATTGATCTTTAATTTCTTTGATCAGTTCCCGAATGTTGGCCCGCATCTGGTTGAAGGAACTGCCAAGCAATTTCAATTCATCATTCGAACGCACATCGACCGGTTCTCCATCAAAATCGCCGCGGGACACCTCCCGGGCTGCCCTTGTCAACGTTTGAATCGGCTTGTTGATACCATTGGAAAACCAAATGGCAAAAAAGACAGCAAGCATGACTGTTGTCGTGAATACAAAGAAGGTAAACCAGCGAAATGCTTCATTACGGTCTTGTAAGTCCTGATAGAGTGTTTGGTACTCGGTCAATTCCAAGTCGATCAAATGCAGGGTGGTTTCCTGAATATAAGAAGCAGTACTTTCGGTTTCTTTCAAATGGGCTGTGTACCTTTCGATGTCATCGCGAAGGACAAAGCCGGTGGTGATTTCACTTTCATAGATGATGTTATCGATCAGGTTGATATAGTTTTTCGTCTGGATTTGTTCCTCACTGCTCAACATATCCTGAAGCTGTTTTTCTTCCTGTTTCATAATACGCCTGGATTGGTAATAGGCGGCTTGATTTTCTTCTGACTGTTCCATCACATATGCCTTGGTATTTTCATATAGCTTGTTGGCGGATTGAGAGATAGAATTCAATAACAAAAATCGCTCAAAGCTGGAATGATATGAATTGGTCAACGTGTTGGAACTGACGTAAATAGAAATCGATACAATATTGAAAAGAATGACAAAAACAAAAAAGTAAAAGATCAATTTCGATCGGATCGATTTCATGAGCCCTCACCCTTCCGGATGATTTCCCCATTGTTGATATCTTTTGCCCGGATGATTCCGGTCCCGGTATATTGCATCGGCTCTATCTTCCTGCCATGCTGCAGGTCGACCATTCGATTGACTGCCTGCTTCCCCATTTCCGTCGGGTATTGCGTGACCGTGGCTGCAATCTTCCCCTGGTCGATCATTTCCAACGTTTGCGGCAAAATGTCGAAGCTCAGCACGTATGGCGTTTGGTCTAGATGGATTTCCTCTATGCCTTGCACGATCCCCAATCCATCCAACGCACTCATTCCGACTAAGGCATTGATTTGGGGATGCTGTTTCAATAAAGAATAAGTAGCTTCGGCTGCACCGATTTCAGTGATGTTGGACTCCAGTACATCGACCAGTTCGATTCTATCTGATTCTGCGATAGCTTCCTTGAATCCCTGCAGGCGTTCTTGCTGGTTCAAAGCATCATACATTCCGATAACAGCGCCGACCTTGATTTCACCTTCAGTATCTTTAATGACAGCCTGTCCGGCCGAAAAACCGGCCTTGTAATTGTCGGTTCCGACATATAACTGCCGCTCACTTTGCGGGACATCGGTATCTACCGTGATGACTTCAATACCCCGTTCGACCGCTTTATGTACGAGCGCCTTGAAACGTTCTCCCGGCATCCCCTGGGTGATGATTCCATCCACTTTCGAGGAAATCATCCTGTCAAAGGTTTGCAGCTTCTCTTCATTATCGCTTTTTCGCGGACCGATATATTCTAAATAAACATTATGCTTGGCCGCTTCTTCTTTTGCTCCATTCTCAATCTGCCGCCAATAGTCATTGCCGACCTCCTCGGTGATGAGGGCAAAATGATAATCATAGAGTTGCTGGGAGGAAATTTGCTTTTCAACATAAAATGTTTCCTTGCCATAGTAAAGCATTAGAAAAAAACTGGTTGAAAATAAAGCAAGCACGATCGTGAACAATATACTTTTCGGCAAATTTTTCATTGTCTTCCCCCTGTCCCAATCGATGTAAGCGGTTAACCAAAAGAACAGAATCGCCTATTGCTGTTTCTTGATTATCTCATTCAGCATAAATTTTTGCCAGTCCCTTCTAGTAGTCTACTAGGCTGATTGTATGGGATTTTTGCTTTTATGCAAAAGATTTAATGATAAACTGTGAACTGTTTTCTCTTGCCGACTAATGCCTCTATGCTAAATGTGCTGGTATCCTTTTTTATAATATAGATTCACGCCAAGTGACCAAAGCAAAAACCGAACGCTGATTCGGAATCACCCCAATCGAACTCGTCCGGTTTTTAACTGAGTTATTTTATTTATGGCTCGACAATTAATTCGTTCATGCGCTATATACTGCTGCCGCACGTTGGAGGAGCCATTTATCCACTTCTTCTTCCAATACATTCAAGTATTGGTTGAATTCTGCCAGCCCTGCAGTTTCAATAAGGACAGTATTGATTGCTTTGTTGTGAAAGAGAAAATGCAGGGCAAGACGTTGCAACAGCTCCCGATCTCCTTCCAACATATCCAGCAATTCCTGAAACTTGGTATCGTCCGTTGCGTTGCTAGAATTGGCAGCAAGCAGCCCATTTGCCAGACCGTTCCGGATGAACACACCGATTCCTTTTTCATTGGCCAGTTTGATACTACTTTCATTGATCTGGTTGATTAAGTTGTACTCTATCTGGATGGCATCAAACGTGTTTGTCAATATAAATTCCTCACCGAGGAGGTTGTCGAGACAAGCACCCAAAAACGCTACTTTGCCCTCATCCTGAACGGCTCTCATCGCCCGCAGTATTTCTCCTTTTTCGATTAGATGGCCGGGAACAGCTGCATAATCAAAGAACAAGATATCAATCGTTTCCGCAGGAAATTGATCAAGAAGTGTATCGATAGAATCTTTAATCGTCTGGAAGGAAGTAATGTCCTCTTCTCTCAAAGAAAGCGAAGTTAAATCACAGGTCAAACAGACGATAATGTCTTCCTTTTGATAGGGTAAAAGTGTACGGAAGTGTTCGATGAATCCGGCGCTTGTGGCCTCGACGACGTTCATTCCTTTATCAAGCATGGCTTCCACTATGCTGTATTCCGTCTTTTTTGCAGGCACGTTCGCTTCCATTGCTTGCACAGCCTCTGGGATAAACCGGACACCGAAAAAAGTGGGGCTTGCATCCATTTTGGTGATAAACCGTCGCTGCAAAGCTTTTTCCGCCATGTAAAGAAGCCTCCTTCCGACTGCAAAAACATATTATACGTTTCATTTATGTCCTATTTTTCCTATCTTATTACTTCGATACACATCGATCCCTGTCATTGTTCATAGCGCCTTCACCAGGCCACCATCCACAAGCAAGGATTGGCCGGTAATATACGTGTTGGCTCCAGACGCCAAAAACACCACCGTTTTTGCAAACTCCTCCGGTTCTCCCAGGCGGTTTAAAGGGATTTGCTTGTCCGCCTCTGCTTTCACTTGTTCCAAACTAACCCCCTTGCTTTCTGCTGCCTTTTTATTTAATTCTACGATCCTGCCTGTCTCGATTCTTCCCGGACCGACGGTATTGATTAATATATTGTCGGACGCAAGCTCCTGGGACAGGCTTTTGGCGAGTCCGACGATTCCTGGCCGCATCGTGTTGGAAAGAATAAGGTTGTCCAAGCTGGCTTTGATCGAGGAAGAAGCGATATTGACGATTCGTCCACTTTGCTGTTCTTTCATAAAAGGGACCACCTCCCGGATGGTTCGGATAAAACTTAAAAGATTTAGTTCAAAGGCGTGCTGCCAATCCTCATCAGAAAAATCGAGAAAGTTTCCGGATGGAGGACCTCCTGCATTGTTTATCAGAATATCGATAGTGTCAGTCCGTGCAGCTGCCTGTTCGACCATATTCCTTATGTCTGAGGGATTGGTCATGTCACAGACAACATAGGCGACCTTGTCATTGTTTGTTTTCCCTTTGATCTCTTCAACGGTGGCTTGCAGTTCCCGCTCATTCCGGCTGGAAATCAGAACATTTGCCCCTTCATAAGCCAATTGAAGTGCTGTCGCTTTTCCAAGTCCCTTGCTGGAAGCAGTCACGACAGCTGTTTTTCCTGTTAACTGAAGATCCACGCTATCCTCTCCTTATCATCTGGTTTGTTTGTTAGCTTATACCTTTCCCTTTCATTCAGCAATCAAAGTGTTTATCTATAGATAGGGGGAATTGCGAGACCAGCGAAAAATTCCTTTTTATTTAAAGTTGCTGTCAACGTTAGTTGTCGAGCCTACGTATTGCTTGTCGGTGAATGCTTGCCGCGGTAACGGCCTCAGTTAACTTGATCAGGAAGGTCACTTGACAAAGGGGATCCTCGGCTCGCACAGTTCCGGCAGGCGTCGTCACCACCGATTGCTTATCGCGGAATCAACAGAGGTCAACCTGAAAAGAGTGATTTTCTTATATCCAACAATGAATATCACTCTTTTTTCTTGTCCAATGAAAGGAGTACATAAAAGGGAGGGGGGATGATGCTAGACCGTCAATTATCGATGAATGGAAGTCAGTACGAATGGGTTAAGAGTATGAATGGAATAAAAACTCCGCACATCCCCCTTTTCTTAATTCCATCTATCCTAGTACTTCAGGTTTTCAGTGGTCGTCGAATTGCCTGCTGATATTTCATTAACTAGGACATAATCCTAACTTCCCACGTCAATTGAGTGGAAGCTAAATTGACCCCTCCGCCTTTCCAGGGCAGCTGGGTGCATTTCCGGCAATGGGCGGAACAACAACGTTTGTGTTATATCACCAGTTAATTTTCTATCCCATGAAAACAGCTCCATAAGCCAAGGCACCCATAATGACAAAGGCTGGGTGCACTTTCCATTTTTCCAGCAATAAAAAACTGGCCACTATCAGAAAGATTGTTTGCCAAATACCGGCGTCCTGATATGAATTATGAAAAAAGCTGAAAGCCATGATACCGAGCAGGACTGCTATCGTTGGACGAATCAGTGCGGTCATTTTTTTGACACGCGGAGAATCTTTGAACTTATTCAAAATGCTAAGCAGCACAATCATTAAAAGGAGAGAGGGGGCCACCGTGGCAAAGACACCGACTACCGAGCCGAGTATGCCGCCCTGCTGATAACCGATATAGCCAGCCATTTTGGTCGCAATCGGGCCGGGAAGGGCATTCGCCATCGCCAGCATCTCACTGAAGTCGCTGACAGACATCCAATGGTAGCGGTCGACAACCTCGTTTTCCACCAATGGTATCGATGCCGGCCCGCCTCCATACCCGACGATTCCCGGTATAAAAAATGCCAAGAATATTTTCCAGTAAATCATTTACGATTGTCCTTTCTGGTGATTGACAGATTCAGGGTTTTGCTTCTTTTGCTCTTGCTTCATAGGGCCGAAGAGGGCATAAAGCAACAAACCGGCAATCAACAAACCCGGATGCATTCCGGCCCATTCCATCAAAAGCAAGGAGGAAACCGCAAGTGCGGCCGTCACCACCCATCCTAGTCCACCTTTTGCTTTTTTCAAAAAGTCATAAGTGAGCACCGCAAGCATTACGCCGACCACAGGTACTACGGCGGAAGTCATTCCTTGCACCCAGGGGCGGTTGCTCATCGATGCCAAGAAAGTGAGCAAAACAATCATGAAGACGATCGTCGGAAGAATGGTTGCCAATACAGCATTGATCATGCCAATAAGCCCGGAGACCCGATAACCGATGTAACCGGCCATTTTGGTTGCAATCGGCCCCGGCAGGGAATTACCAAGTGCCAGAACACTGGCAAACTCTTCATGATCCATCCACTTATATTTATCGACTACTTCCTTTTGCACCAGCGGAATTGATGCCGGTCCTCCGCCATATCCAAATATGCCAACCCGGAAAAAAGCTAAAAATAGGTGCCATTGTGTCATTTGCTGTCCCTCCGAATTCATTCATGCTGCCAATCAAAATACTGCGATGGAACCATCGGTCCGTGATTCGGTCCCACCATAAAGCGTACCTGTCTCCGGGTCCCGCCAAATCGCCTGTCCACGGCCGAATGCCCCTTTTTCCAACTCAATCTGGATATGGTGACCCTTTCTGGACAATCCCTCGGCAATAGGAGTAGGGAAATGCGGTTCGACAATGATTTTTTTTCCTTCTATCCACTGCCATCGAGGTGCATCCAAAGCAGCCTGAGGGTTCAAGTGAAAATCAACCGTGTTCATAATCACCTGCAGATGCCCTTGCGGCTGCATATAACCGCCCATGACCCCAAAAGGTCCGACTGCCTGTCCATCTTTGGTTAAAAATCCAGGGATGATGGTATGATAGGTTCTTTTTCCACCTGCAAGCGCGTTTTCATGTGCTGAATCCAGCGAGAAATCATGCCCCCTGTTTTGCAGTGCGATTCCCGTTCCCGGAACGACCAGTCCGGAACCAAAGCCCATGTAATTGCTTTGAATGAAAGAAACCATATTTCCTTCCTGATCCGCCGTTGCCAAGTAAACCGTTCCGCCTTTGGGAGGATTTCCCGGTTCAGGAGTCAATGCTTGCTCGCCGATCAAAGCACGACGCTGCTCGGCATATGTTGCTGACAGTAAGTCTTCCACCGGATGAGTCATGTGCTCTTTTTCTGTGATATATTGTTTGCCGTCTTTAAAAGCGAGTTTCATCGCTTCAAGTTGTTTATGATATGTATCGACCGATTCCTTTTCATCAAAAGTATAGCCTGTTAACGTGTTCAAAGCCATCAATGCGATCAATCCCTGTCCGTTAGGTGGTATTTCCCAAACATCGTAGCCACGATATCGAACGGAAATGGGATTGACCCATTCCGGCTTGTATCCTTCCAAATCCGATTTTTCAAGAAAACCTTGTCCGGATTGAGAAAAAGCCGCGATTTTATCTGCCAGCTCCCCCCGATAAAACGATTCTGCATTGGTACTGGCGATAGACCTAAGCGTAGCCGCGTGTCCCGGCGACTTCCATACCTCTCCGATTTCCGGAGGTCTTCCATCAGGGGCGAATGTTTCAAACCAATGCTTGAATTCTTCATCTGTAAGTACTTGTTTGAACTTATTATATGCAGACTTCCAAAACTTCCCCAAAACCGGAGAAATGGGATAACCGTCTGCCGCGTAATCAATTGCCGGCTGCAGTACCTCTGTCAAGGATAACTTACCAAATCGCTCCGAAAGCGCAGCCCAAGCCGCTGGTACCCCCGGTACTGTCACAGGGAGCCAGCCGAACTTCGGCATGCTGGCATAACCTCTTTCTTTCACCTTTTCTATCGAAATTTTCCCGGGGGCAGGACCGCTGCTGTTCAATCCATGTAGTTTGCCTTTTGTCCAGACCAGGGCAAACGCGTCGCCTCCAATACCGTTAGAAGTAGGCTCGACTACCGTCAATGCTGCTGCAGTGGCAATGGCAGCATCGATGGCATTTCCTCCTTTTTTCAGCATTTCCAAACCTGCTTGTGAAGCAAGCGGCTGGGATGTCGCAACCATTCCCCGATTTGCCACGGCTGTCATCCGTTGAGACGGATAAGGATAATTCAAATAGTCGAATGCTTTCATTGAAAAACTCCTTCCCAAATACATAGAAAATTGGCAAACCGCCTGGCGATTCAAGCGGCGGCCTGTTACTAGATGCGTTTAAATATCATTACCATCGAGTACAACCATTGCTCTGTTACACTTCATGACAAGCCACAAAATGGCCCTGCTCTATCTCACGCCATTCCGGTCGTACCTTGGCACATTTTTCCGTTGCCAAAGGACAGCGTGTATGGAACGGGCAGCCTTGTGGATAGTCCGCCGGATTGGGCAGTTCGCCTTTTAGCCTAATCCGCTCCTTTTTCCTTCCAGGTATGGGGCGCGGAATCGCGGATAACAAAGCCCGTGTATAGGGATGGAGCGGATTGCCATATAGTTGATCAGAACTTGCCAATTCTGCTGTTGCACCAAGGTACATGACCATCACCCGGTCACAAACATGACGAACAACACCTAAATCATGGGATATAAACAAATAGGTTAACTGATGCGATTGCTGCAATCTTTTCAACAATTTAATTATTTGTGCTTGCACCGACACATCCAATGCAGATACGGCTTCGTCGCAGACAATAAGGGATGGGTTGAGCGCTATCGCTCTGGCAATTCCAATCCGTTGCCGCTGTCCACCGCTGAATTCATGCGGATATCGCTCATAATATTCTTCTTTCAAGCCAACCTCCACTAGTAATTCCCTTACACGCTGCTGACGTTCTTGTTTAGGCAATTCCGTATGGATAATAAACGCTTCTTCCAAGGCATCCCCTACACGCTGCCTCGGGTTTAGAGAAGCATAAGGATCCTGAAAAATCATTTGCATTTCTTTTTTAAACTTTTTTAACTGACGGTAAGACAAGCCGCCTACTTCTTGACCTCGAAATTTTATTGTCCCTGCCGTCAGTGGTTCAAGTCCTAAAACCGTTCGACCAAATGTGGATTTTCCACAACCAGATTCACCTACAACGCCGAGTGTTTCTCCCTCATAGACATCAATGCTTACATTTTCGACGGCCTGCACATTTCCTGTCGTTCGTTTTAAAATCCCACTTTTTATGGGAAAGTACTTTTTAACATTTTTCACTTCAAGAAGAGGTTGCTGCTTTGTCATGGACATTCACCTCCTGAAGCCAGCACTTGGACTGATGGGTTTCCCTTACATCAAAAATAGGCGACGCCTCTCTTTTACAACGTTCTGTCGCCAATGGGCAACGTGGATGAAAACGACAGCCCTGGATTTTTTCATTCAAGTTGGGCAAAGAACCGGGAATAGATTCCAGTGTATGATATTCATCATCTACATTCGGCACAGAAGCAAGTAAACCCTTCGTATAAGGATGTTGTGGGTTGTTAAAGATCTCTTTCACTTCTCCTATTTCCACTACTTCTCCAGCATACATTACCATTACTCGGTCAGCGATTTCTGCGACAACCCCCATATCATGCGTGACAAAAACGACACCCATATCCATCTTTCTTTTGAGATCATCTATTAAGTCAAGAATTTGTGCTTGAATCGTTACATCCAGTGCAGTGGTCGGTTCATCAGCAATCAGCAGGGAGGGATTACAGGCAAGGGCAATAGCAATCATCACGCGTTGTCGCATTCCGCCGCTTAGTTCATGAGGGAATTGCTTCAGTCTCTTTTTCGGGTCTGGAATTCCGACTTGTTCCAACAATTCTACTGCTTTGTCAGTCGCCTGCCGTTTGGACATATGCTGATGAAGTATAAGCGGTTCCCGCAGCTGATAGCCAATCGTGAACACAGGGTTCAATGCCGTCATTGGTTCTTGAAAAATCATCGACATCTTATTCCCACGAAGCTGCCTTAACTCTTCCTCTTTTTTCCCCGTTAACTCTTCATCTTGAAAAGTGATTGACCCTTCTGCGATTTCTCCATTAGAAGGAAGCAGGCCCATAATCGATAAAGAAGTGATGCTCTTTCCACACCCGGACTCTCCGACAATACACAGGGTCTCCCCTTTTTCGACGGAAAAGGATATCCCACGGACTGCCGAAAGTTTTCCTTCAGCAGTCCTGAACTGGGTAACCAGATTATCGACTTGCAACAATTTGTCCATCTTCCACCCTACTCTCTTGTAACGTTATAAAGCTTCCATTCACCCGTCGGATCTAATTCCAAACCTTTGACA
The DNA here is from genome assembly GCF_009602435.1 of Sediminibacillus terrae. Taxonomy (GTDB): domain Bacteria; phylum Bacillota; class Bacilli; order Bacillales; family Amphibacillaceae; genus Sediminibacillus; species Sediminibacillus terrae. Next base: position 325,063 of record NZ_VZDQ01000023.1, on the reverse strand, counting down.
CTTTTGTCATACGCTGCTGAAACCACATCATGGTTCATTGGAACCCATACGGCATCTTCCATCGCAATTTTATTTGCTTCCTGCAGTTTTTTCTGTCGGGCTTCCTGGTCCACAAGCGTCCTGGACTCATCTACCAATGCATCAAACTCCTTATTGCTGTATCTCATACGATTGGAAGAGCCAATATTATCGGAATGAAGGTTAGGGTATAGCAGTTCACTCCCATCAGCAGTGCTATTCGTCCAGCCCATAAAGGTCATTTCAAAATTCCCTTCCGAAGTCGTATCAAGGAAAGTTCCCCATTCCATTGACTCGATCTCTGCATCGATACCTACTTCTGTCAATTGAGATTGAACAATTTCAGCCATTTTCATGTAGCTTCCCGAGTTGGAAGCAAGCAGTGTGACTTTTTGGCTAGCAAACCCGTTTTCTTCTATTATTTGCTTTGCTTTTTCAACATCATATGGATATCCAGCATCCTTGGCACTCTCATCATATCCGAATACTTTGGGACCGATGATACTATCGTTTTTCACTCCCAAACCATTCAACTGATCAACATATGCCTGCCGGTCGACCGCGTATGCCACTGCTTTACGGAATTCGGGATTATTGAATGGTTCTTTCTCCATGTTAAAACCTAGATAGTACACAGGCGTACCAGGCTTGGTCTGTACTTCGACGTCACTCATGGATTCTATACGGGATAAATGCTCTGCCGGGATTTTGTCTAGGAATTGAACCTCTCCTGTTTCGAGCATCGAAACGGCAGTTGAGTATTCCGGTACTACTTTCAATGTGACGGTTTCCAAGCTAGGTTCACCTTGCCAGTAATCTTCATTTTTCTTCAAGGTAATGTGATCACCCTCTGCCCACTCTTCGAAGGCAAAAGGGCCAGTGCCGACTGGCTCACTGTTAATATCGCCTTCTTTATCAGCCGTCGGACTTACGATGGAAGCATTGGTATGAGACAAGGCAGCCAATAATGGACCGTACGGTTCCGATGTTTTTATTACTACCGTGTACTCGTCCTTTATTTCGACAGATTCTACTGGAGCCAGTAAGGAAGCACGAGGGGCAGCCCGATTTTCATCCATAAATTGGTCAAAAGTGTATTTGACAGCCTCTGCATTGAAATCTGTTCCATCCTGAAACTTAATGCCCTCCTTCAGTTTGATTTCCCATGTGTTTTCGTCAGGAGTTTCATATGACTCGGCAAGAAGCGGTTCTATTTCCATCGTTTCCGGATCCCGGGTAAACAACGTTTCGTAAACCTGGGCGATAACATTTGAAGAAACAGAATCATTAGTATCGATTGGTGATAAACCGACTGCATCAGATGTGGTCGCGTAAGTCAATTCCTGAGGTACATTGCTGGCACCTGCACTGTCGCTGTCCGAAGAACTACTGCATCCTGCTGCGAAAGCCAAAAGAAAAACTAGCAAATAAAACATGATTTTTTTTCTCATAATATAATTCCTCCCCTGTTTTTTAGTTGTTAAAATCCATATTAGGATCCAGTGCATCTCGTAAACCATCGCCGACAACGTTAAAAGCAAATACGACTAACATAATCGCAATACCAGGAACAATCGTCATGTGAGGAGACGACCACATAAAATCTTGCCCTGCCGCAATCATCGCTCCCCATTCTGATGTCGGCGGCTGAGCACCGAGCCCCAAAAAACTTAATGCTGATGTAGAGAGGATAGAAGTGGCCATTCGCATTGTAGCGAAGACAATAATTGGAGCCGTACAATTAGGTAGGATATGCTTTAGAATTATCCGTATGTCACTTGCACCCATTGATTTCATAGCCAGTACATATTCTTGTTTTTTTACGGATAAAACACTTCCTCGGACAATTCTGGCACACCCTGGTATCGACCAAATACTGATCGCAATCACTACATTGATCAGATTTGTTCCCAACATGGCAATAATCAGCATTGCCAGTAAAATACCAGGGAAAGCAAAGAGTAAATCAACAATCCGCATGATAATCCCATCTAGTTTTTTGTAATAGCCTGCCAGAAGGCCAAGTACTATGCCGCCAGCAAGGCCAATAACCACAGAAGTAACTCCGACCAATAGGGAAACCCTCGCACCGTAGACCAACCGGGACCACATGTCCCTTCCATAGTTGTCGGTTCCCAGCCAGTGACCTTCTGAACCGACCCCTAACTCTGCATCGGACAGATTTTGCTCGATTGGTGTATAACTGACAATCCACGGTGCAGTTATGGCCATCATTATTTGAAGCAAAATAACTATTAAACCAAACACGGCCAGTTTGTTTTTCAGCAGTTTTCGGATGGTCTGTACGATTTTCATTTCCCTTTTTTTATGTTTTCTGTCGACATCTGTATGAAGGGCTTCAGAAGCCATATTCTTTCACCTTCTCTCTAGTCATAACTGATTCTTGGATCGATCAATGCATAAATAATATCGACAATTAAATTAACAAGGACAAACAGAGCTGCTACCAGCAAAACCGTGGCTTGTACAACAGGAAAGTCTCTTGCTGCAATAGCATCGATCATTAACCGTCCCACACCGTTAATGGCGAAAACTTGCTCTGTAATGATCGTACCGCCGAGCAATGCACCAAAGTTAACACCTATTACGGTAATGACAGGTATCATGGCATTCCGCAATGCATGAATCCATATTAGACCACGCTGCCGAACACCTTTTGCCTTGGCAGTACGGATATAATCAGCACGAATCACTTCGAGCATGGCAGACCTGCTCATTCGGGCAATCATAGCAGCGGAGCCCGTTCCAAGAGTAATGGCCGGCAAAATCAATTGTTTTATCCCTTCCAGTGTATAAAAGGGAGCGTTCAGTCCTCCGACCGGCAGCCATTGCAAAGTAACAGAGAATAATAAAATCAGCATTGTCCCCAACCAGAAGTTTGGAATGGATATTCCGGCAAGAGCAAATGTAGTACTGGAAACATCGAACCAGGAATTTTGTTTGACAGCTGAAATGATACCAGCTGTGACGCCGATGATGATGGCAACAATCATACTTGCGATAGCAAGATTCAATGTGTTTGGAAAGCGGGTAACAATGGCATCGGCAACAGATTGGTTCGTCTGAAAGGAATATCCTAAATCCCCATGTAAAACTCCCGACAAGTAATCAAGATATTGGACAAGCACAGGTTCATTTAGACCTAAACTTTCTCGTATCGCCTCCAAATCAGATGCACTGGCTGTCGGTCCACCAATGATTGATGCCGGATCTCCTGGAGCGATATGCATACTCATAAATACTAAAAAAGAGATACCGATGAGCAATAGAATTAGCTGAAAAAAGCGACGGACAATCAGGCTAACCATTCAACCTCCTCCTCCCTAGGAAACTTTATTTCAGGTAAGCATTTTTACACAATACTACACCTAAATTAATGTAACCTTCTTTTTTCCTGTCGTTTGTTAATCTTTTTTAATCTTTTAGTTAACAAACGATTCAATTATAGTTTTTGATTATATATGAATATTTCGAAAAAATAAACAATTTTACGCAAAAAAATTATGAAAATTCAAATAGTTACTATTTTCTGATATCAGATTGAGTTTTAGAATAATCTTTAGTACAATTCCCTCTATATAGGACGAAAGTATAAGAAATAGGGGGATGGCGATGGATAAACATTTGGATAAAATAGATAAACAGATTCTTGAACTTCTGATCGAGGATGGTAGAATCTCCTATACTGATATTGGTAAGCAGCTGAATTTATCAAGAGTTTCTGTCCGCTCGCGGGTTAATCAATTAATTGAAGAAGGGATAATTGAAAAGTTTTCATGTGTTGTAAATAGTGAAAAAGTAGGAAAAAACGTCTCTGCTTTTTTTGACGTGGATTGTGATCCAAGTAATCTGGTAGAAGTAGCAGAAAACCTTGCAAACAACCCATGTGTAGCAAGTTGTTATCAAATGACCGGTCCTAGTACACTGCACATGCACGTACTAGTCGATGATTTTACTCAACTCGAGTCATTTATCAATAATGAACTATATGCTTTAAAGGGAATTTCACGTGTGGATAGTCAGATTTTATTACGCCGTTTCAAAAGTCGAAGTGGATTGAAGTTATAATAAAACAGGTCAGGTGATAAGGGGAGTGATGGGAGAGGTTAAGTTACTATACAGATGCACTCCTTTGTAAAAGGAAACTTTTTCACATAAAAAAAGCCAATTTACCCTCTACAGGTTAAATGGCCTTTTTTTATTAGAGCCTATTTTGAAGCAATGGTTGAATACTGAAATCATCAGTCAGGACTGGCCTTGGCCGTACTCTTTATTAAGCATGCCCGAAAGTTTTTTGAACCTCGCTTGATCACCTGCTTCAAGTGCCTTATCGATCAAACGTTTCAGATTTTCTTTTTCAAGCTGCTCAATAACCGTTTCGGCTTCATCCAAAATTGTCGGCGAGTTGGTTAAGTAAGGATGGATAATGGTATTTAGTTGTGTAATAAAGTCCTTCAATCTGATTAAATCGGAAAGTGGCAGGCGATTATATTCCTTCCCTTTTTGGAAGACGAATACGTCATCTTGATTCTCTACTTGGCGTGTTTCCCGGTTGACGATAATTTCACGTGATTCAAGCGGGACAAACTGATAAACCTTATCGTCCAGCAGGAGCGAAAAATATTGGTAAGCAAGTACCACCCTGATACAATCACGCTCTTCTTTAATGTAATATGGTTTGAATCGTTTAACAGACAGCATACCTACACCCCCTTGATTTGTGGACCCTTGGCTGCAACATGATGTATTTAAGATAGTGTATGATAGCAGCAGAAAAAAAGTGAAACGTAAAGTTTCGAATCATTCTTATATAATGATTATTAACCATCATATCACATTATGATAACGCTTTCATCAGTTTTTTACCAACCCTTTTCGGGGTCAGTCCCCCACCCTTCTAACATGCGATCGCTTTACCACACTACCAGGGTGGGGGACTGACCCCAACGCCCTTCTTTCTTTTTTTGCAGGTATGCTATAATTTAACTATCATTGGTATTAAGGGTGTATTGTTGATGAAAAGATTCAGGTTCTTCGGCGGCCGTATTGTAAAAACGGGGATAGCCGTTTTTTTGACTTCATTGATTTGCCAATGGCTGGATTGGCCTGCTGTTTTTGCTGTTATCACAGCCATTGTCACCATCGAGCCGACTGCCGCCGACTCGATTAGAAAAGGATTGATCCGTTTTCCGGCATCCGCCATCGGATCGGCGTACGCTGTACTGTTCATCTTTCTGTTCGGAAATTCGCCGATTACATACACAGCAGCGGCTGTATGTACTATCGTTACTTGCTTCCGGTTAAAACTGCATTCGGGTTTGCTGGTGGCGACACTGACATCGGTGGCAATGATAGAAGTAATCCATAGCAATTTTCTCATTTCCTTTTTTATCAGGCTGGGGACCACGTCTATCGGTCTGCTGATTTCCACTGCTGTCAATTTGTTCGTGTTTCCGCCCAATTATTCGAAGTTGATTCTCAACAATATCCATTCGATGGCCAGGACAACCGGCATTGAATTGGAAAATATTCTAAAGGCAATTTTGGCGGAAAAAAAGCCGGATTACCAACAAATCCGGGATACGTTTTCACAGCTGAAGAGAAAGTTGGACAAAACAGATATGCTAATCCGATTTCAAAAAGAGGAATCAAAATACCACCGTTTCGACGAGCAGTCCAAGAAGGTTTTTCGTAGTGAGCAGGAGAAGCTAGCTGCATTGCGACTGATTCATTATCATATCGGGAATTTGATCAACACCCCGCTCAATACGCTGTTATGGACGGACCAAGAAAAACAAAAAGTATGCCAGACTGTCGAAAGCCTGGCAACTGCGTTGAAAAACCCAGACAAATTCAGCTCGGAGGCACATCGAAACCAAATCCAGTCTTTGATGACCCAGTTCTGGAAAAGTAAAAAGGATGCAGCTGATCCAAAAGAAAAGGACAGTCCGACCTTTTTCACTGCCGAAATCATCATTTTATATGAGATACTATCTATTTATAACCTTGTCGAAGACCTTCTTGATGAGGAGGATATTTCCCTCCCTGAATAAAGGCTTCTCCTAAATGCTTTCAACATCTTCCAAAAGGGACTATCCCCATATTTTAAGGGACAGTCCCTTTTTTCGTTATCGCCGAGGCTTCTTCCTTAACCTCTCCTCCCCGCCTGCGTTAAACTAGGTGAAAGACATGAAAAAAGAAGGTGACCCGTATGAATCCTACTCAAAAGCAGTTTTCCTTTTTCCCATTGAGTGAATCATCAATATTGATTGATTTCGGAGAGGAAATCTCTATTGAGAAGAATATGTATATCCACCAGTTGACTGAAGTCTTGAACGCTGAACCTTTTCCAGGTTTTACCGAAGCAGTCCCAGCCTACACAACATTAACCGTCTACTATGATCCTCTGGCTGTCGGAAGCTCCAACCCCTTTCAACATGCGTGCACGCGGATCGAGCATGCAGCCAGCACTTTAAGACCCGATAACTCTGAATCTAAAACTGTAGAGCTTCCCGTCTGTTACGATCAGGAATTCGCTCTCGATATCGAGGGAGTCGCTAACCAGAACGGACTATCCGTAAAAGAAGTGATCGAAAAGCATACAGGCCAGCTCTATCATGTGTACTTTATCGGATTTGCGCCTGGTTTCCCTTTTCTTGGTGGATTGGATCCGGAAATCGCAACTCCTAGAAAGCAGTCGCCCCGCCGTAAAACACCCGCAGGATCTGTCGGAATCGCAGGCAAGCAGACAGGTGTTTATCCTATCGATACTCCCGGAGGCTGGCAGATCATCGGCCGAACCCCCAGGCAGCTTTTACGTTTGAATGACCGAAATCCGTCTTTGCTGCAGCCTGGAGACAAGGTCCGTTTTTATCCGATAAGCAAACAGGAATACCTCAGACAGGAGGAAGCGGAATGGCATTGAAAATCATCGAGGAAGGCTTGCAAACATCGATTCAGGATATGGGCCGATATGGTTACAGGGCAGCTGGATTTTCCGTGAGCGGGACAATGGATGCAAAGGCAGCGGCATTGGCCAATATCGCCGTCAATAACGACCTGGACCAAGCGGTTTTGGAAATGAGCTATGTCGGACCGAGTATTACGTTTGAATCCGATACAGTCATTGCCCTGGCAGGTGCTGACATGGCAGCAAAAATCAATGGCAAGCCCATTCAACTCGGAAAGCCTGTTTCCGTCAAAAAGGCAGACACGCTTCAGCTCCGGACAGCCCGGCGCGGCCTTCACTGTTATCTCGCAGTCAAAGGGGGCTTCGATGTCCCGGATTTCCTCGGCTCCAAAAGTGCCTCCTTGAAAGACCAATTAGGCGGCAGCTTTCATGGCAAGTTAAAAGCAGGGGATACCCTTCCCATTCATTTTTCTACGAAGACGATTGATGTTTCCTGGAGGCTAAGTCCTGAGTTATTTGATTATATCTCTGGAAAACAGACAACCATCCGTTTTTTAGAAGGCAGACAATATCATTGGTTTTCCGGACAATCGTTGTCCGATTTTACATCTACCGACTATACATCGACCCCTCAGTCAAATCGCATGGGCTATCGCCTGCAAGGAATTCCTCTAAAACGCCAAAATCAAGAGGATTTGGTCACTGAAGCTGCAGGATTTGGTACCATTCAAGTACCACCGGACGGTCAGCCCATTGTTTTGATGGCAGAAAGTCAGCCGACTGGTGGATACCCCAAAATCGGACAAGTCATCCAAAGCGACTTGTCAGCTTTAAGTCAAATAAGACCAGGGCAGCCCATTGTTTTTCAAAAGACCACTTTAGAAGATGCCCTGCTGGAAATGAATAATACCATCTCTGAGTTAACCATCTTACAGAGAATTGCGGGCAAAAAATGGAGGGAGTTGGAAACATGAAGTCTGCCGACATCAATTGTGACATGGGGGAAAGTTTCGGTGTCTACACCATCGGAAGCGACCAGGATGTAATTCAAGCGATCACCTCTGCCAATATCGCTTGTGGTTACCATGCCGGAGACCCTGCGACAATGGCGAAAACCGTCCGTCTTTGTATCGAGCACGATGTGAAAATCGGTGCCCACCCGGGGCTCCCCGATTTGAACGGCTTCGGCCGCCGCACGATGCAGATTTCACCAGAGGAGGCTTATCAATTGATCATCTATCAGACTGGTGCATTATCTGGGTTTGTTAAAGCTGCCGGAAGCAGTCTTTCCCACGTCAAACCACACGGCGCTTTATACAACATGGCTGCTAAGGACAAGTCGATTGCAGACGCTATCGCTCAAGCCATTTTCGATTTTGATCCCCGCCTAACACTTTTCGCTTTGTCAGGCAGCGCTCTGGCAAAAGCAGGTGATAAGACTGGATTGATTGTTGCACATGAAGTGTTTGCCGACCGGACCTATCAAGACGATGGAAGCTTGACGCCTAGAAGTGAGGCGAATGCTTTGATTACGGATGAAAAACTGGCCATCGATCAAGTAATCCAAATGCTTGAATTTCAAACGGTCACGACTGTGAGCGGCAATAGTATTCCCATCAAGGCAGATACAATCTGTATCCATGGCGATAGTCCACATGCTCCAGTATTTGCAAAAAAAATCCGGGATCAATTGCGAAAAGAGGGATTTCTGTTATAACGCCATGAAGAAAGGAAGGCACAATCATGAAAATCAATCTGATATTTTTCCTCGCTTCTTCTCAGGAGCCTGAAGCAAGCAACACACGGGTCCTGGCTTCGATTCCGACTTTCACAATGGCTATGAAGTCGTCAAAGTAACACTTGATTATAGCGCTGGACATTGTTGGGTATCCTTGGCCCCACTCCAAGTAGAACGAGAGGAGATGCCATGCCGACTATACAAACAAAAACTGGAAAAACACGGTTGGGAGGCTGTCACAAAAGAGGAAATGCTACACTTATGAAAATCATTGAAAAACCCCTCAAACTGTACATCAGTCTGAGGGGTTGCTTATGCCCTATTATATTTTCGTTTCCACTTCGCTGTTTTCTTTCAATTGAGCAAGCAATTCACTGATTTGTTCATTCTGCTTTTGCTGTACCAACAAATCTTTGATTTGATCTTTCACTTCATCATAATCTTGTATATCTTCCTGCTGGCTGGCCAATTGATCATAATATTCTTTCGCTTCATCGTCGGTTACTTCCGGCTCGGAAATTTCATTTTGCAAGTAAACTTGCATTTTTACTTCCTGAGCAAGAGACTGACGCAAATCTTCTTCCGTGTCACCATTTTCCTCTAAAGAAGCTTGATACTGTTCGTCATCCTCGAACTGAGATTTATACTGTTCCAGTGACTGATCCACTTGTTCCTCAGGAGCTTCAATTTCCTGCTTATCTATTTCCTGCATGACCAATTCCTGGTTGACCAGCATATCAATTGTTTGCTGTTTCACCATTTCCTCATCACTTGTATCCTGTCCGCTTTGCATCAAAGAGGAGAATGTCTGGGGCAGTGCTTCGTTGAAAGCGTCGCCTTTGATTTCTTCACCGTTGACTACGGCGACGAGCTCATCCTCTTCCACTTTCTGAGCCTCCATTTGCTCCTGCTGTTCTTGCTGCTGTTTAGCCAGTTCCTCTTGCGCTTGTTGCTGATCGGCATTCTGATCATTCTCCTGGCCACTGTCTTGATCATCACTGCACGCTGCCAACAAACTTACAAAGAGAGCCATCATTAAAAGTGTGAGTTTCTTCATTTGTCCATGCCTCATTTCTTAAATATTCTTCCCCCTTTATACATGGTTTTCTTTGCCATTGCAAGCGGTAAGGACAAACCGCCATTCCAGAACCCTGTCTATAATGGGCATGAAACAGACTATTACAGTTTATTTACATATCTAAATACGGTGAAACAGGTATGTAAAAGGGCTGCAGTCTTGCAAGACCGCAGCCGATGACACTATACCTCCAACCAGTGATTGTCCGCCAGCTTTTGATACCAATAAAAACTCTCTTTTTTTGTGCGTTCAAGGGTACGGTAATTGACGTGGACGAGACCAAATCGTTTGCTGTAACCTTCTGCCCATTCAAAATTGTCGAGCAGCGACCAAGTAATATACCCTTTTACATTGACTCCCGACTTTATACTGCGGGCCACAGCCGTGACATGCGCTTTTAAGTAGTCGATACGGCGCTGATCATCGACTGTTCCATTTTGCACTCCATCATTGATACAAATCCCGTTTTCCGTTATATAAATCGGGATGCTTCCATATTTATCAGCTATAAAAGTCAGTACTTTGTAAAATCCTTCCGCATTGATATACCAGCCAATATCGGTTTTTTTGTAGCCCATGTCGATTCCCTCTATCTGTAGCATACCGCTATCTTTGTCATGTCTTGCCACGTTGGATTCATAGTAGTTGATACCGATAAAGTCGACCGGCTGTTGAATCCATTCCATGTCTCCTTCTTCGATGGTCAAGGATGCCCCATGCTTGGAGAACCACTCCACCATGAACTCCGGATATTTTCCATTAAAGACTGGATCCAGAAACCAATCGATCATCCATCCCATTCCCCTGCGGCAGGCTTCAGCATCCTCCCCGGTGCGGCTATACGGTTCCAGCCAAGTGACATTTGGGGCAAAACCGATTTTTCCGCCTGTTTTCATTTCATGGAATTTAGCTGTGGCTTTGCCATGGGCAAGCAGCAAGTGGTGAGAGATAGTGACCGCCAATCCGAGATCCCGATTCCCGGGAGCATGCGCGCCGATATAGTTGGATAAAAAAGAGACACACCACGGTTCGTTTATCGTTATCCATGAATCGATTTTCCCCGAGAATTCCCGGAACATCAATTCAGCATAGGAAACAAACGCTTCCACCGTCTCCCGATTATTCCAGCCTCCTTTATCCTGGAGGGTCTGGGGCAAATCCCAATGGTAAAGCGTACACATCGGTTCAATTCCATTGGCCAGCAGTTCATCGACCAGTCGATGGTAATAATCGAGTCCTTCCCGGTTTACTTCTCCCTTACCTTCCGGAAAAATCCTTGGCCAGGATACCGAGAAGCGGTACACATCTACCCCCAGTTCTTTCATCAGTCGGATATCTTCATCAAAACGATGATAGCTATCACAGGCTACATCGCCATTATCTCCGTTAAGTACTTTTCCGGGTGTGTGAGAAAATGTATCCCAAATCGACGGGCCTCTCCCGCCTTCTGTAACAGCTCCCTCAATTTGATATGCAGCTGTTGCCACACCCCACCGGAAATCTTTGCCGAACTCAATAATCGCCATAAAACCTCTCCCTTCCCAATTGATTTAGGAGGGACTGTCCCCTGTCACGCTGCCCCTGTCACGCTAACACTCTACCAAGACGCATCGTTACTTCGGTGAGGGACTGTCCCCGATAATAGTGTCTTTTACTCTAGTTTCGTTTTTTGTTTGCATCCCGATTTGGATGATTAATTTATCAAAGATATGGTACATGATGAACGCCAGCAGACTGCCGATGATTAGTAGAAAAAACGGGAAATAATAGACGATTGCCAATCCAGCTGCAAAGATGATCGCATAGGAAAGCGTATGCAAAATTCTACTAATCGAAAGCAGTAAAGCATTTTTCATTACATCCAGAATCTTCAATTCATAATTTACCAGCATGAAAAACAGATTGGGCATAATAAGGCCATACAGAATTGCGCCAAACATGGTCATTCCAAACAGGAAGCTGCTTCCCGGAAAAGAATAGTTTAGAAGAATCGAGGCATCGAAATAAAGTATCACTCCTCCCGCTTGCCACAAGAGACCAATAACAAAGCTTTTTCTGAAATTCTCCTTGAATTTGTCTATGTAGTTTTGGAAGACGCCGGACTCCATTCCTTTTTGCTGCCATTGCCGGACGACGGCAAACATGGCTGTTGTTGCCGGAAAAATCGTAAAAACCGGCAGGCAACAGACAAGCCATATGACATTCAACAATAAAAAATGGGTGAAAATATCCATGATACGGTTAAACGTACTTTGCGTTCGCTGCATGGCCCTCACCTCCACCGTTTAAATAGAAAGTTTTTTTGTATCCACTGCAGATGATTCCCTGATCACCAGTTCAGGGTCCACCAATATCGAACTCGGTTCGGTATCTCCGTTGATCAAATCATTTAGCATATAAGCGGCCAATCTGCCCATTTTGTCCTTATCCTGCTTCACGGTACTCAAAGCCGGATCACTATAGCGGCAGGCTTCAATATCATCACAACCTACCAGCTTTATATCCACAGGAATGTTCAATCCGGCATCCTTGATCGCCTTCATCGCTCCCAATGCCATCATATCCGAAGCAGCAAAGACCGCCTGCGGATATGGCCTGTTGGCGAGAATTGACTTCATCGCTTGATAGCCACTTTCCTCGAAGTAATTCCCATATTGGATCCAGTCTGGCTTGACGGTCATTCCAAGCTGATTCATGCTTTGCAGAAAGCCTTGTTTACGAATGTCCGAAATAACCGAATCCTCAGGTCCGCCGATAAAGGCAACTTCTTTTATAGAGTGTAAATAAAAATACTCGACTACTTTGGCTGATGCTTTGCTATTGTCGGTTGTCACATAGCTGGAAGATGGTCCTGTCAGTTCAATATCCACTCCCAAACAAGGGACTGAACTTTGATCCAATTCGTAAATAGAGTCTTCTATATAATCCCCTGCTACGATCAAACAACCGTCCAGCTGGAAATGCTTACATCTAGCCAGATAATCCTGATTGCTTTTGCTGAACTGATTGTTCGAAAACACCAATATATCGTAACCCATTTGGCCGATGGTTTTTCGAAAAGCGTTGATTACTTGGTTGAAAAAAGGGTGATTGAAATCGACATCGATTTCTCCCGCATAAATCAAACCGATTAAATTCGATTTTTTCGTGGCCAGCGATTTTGCCGAAAAACTTGGTTGATACCCGGTTTCTTCGATTATTTTCAATACTTTTTCTTTCGTTTTCCAGCCAATGCTGCCGGTGTCATTAATGATTTTAGATACGGTTCCAGGCGAGACGCCTGCCATTTTGGCAATATCTTTGATTGTCAGCTTCATAGGGATCCCTCAGTCTTATTGATTTACTATTGTTTTAGCTTTTTACCGCTCCTTGTGTCAAGCTTTGAATGAACATCCGGTTGAATAACAGGAAGATGACAATCAACGGAACCGTAGCCCAGAACGTTCCAGATAAAATCATGCCGTTGTCCCGTACATAATTATCGATCAAATTCCGCAGTGCAATCTGGATGGTATAAGAAGATTCTTCACGCAGGACGACCAGCGGCCATAGAAAATCGTTCCACATATACATGAATTTGATGATCGCCAACGTTGCAAAGGCCGGGATTATCACCGGAACGGCAATGTTCCAATAGATGCGAAAATTGGAACAGCCATCGATTTTCGCTGCATCGATCAACTCATCCGGCACGTTGCTGCTAATGTACTGCCTCATCCAAAAAATGCCGAATGCATCAATCATTCCGGGCACAATGATTGCTTTTAAGTCATTTACCCAATCGAGCTTGGTGATAATGTAATATTGCGGAATCAAACCTAGCTGCGGTGGGACCATCATCGTCACCAGTAAAAAAACAAACAGCAGGTTTTTCCCTTTGAATTGGAATTTCGCAAACGCAAACCCAGCCAGGGAGCAAAGAATCAACACGCCCGCAGTCGTAACTGTGGCCACAATCAACGAATTCCACATGGCTCCAAAAAAGTCGATGTTGCTTAGCACATTTTGAAAGTTCGCCACCAGCTGTTTGCCGGGAATGAATGCAGGCGGTACAGCATTTATCGCACTATTATGGTTCGCTGCCATCACGAACATCCAGTAGAACGGAAACACAGAAAGAATGGCAGCTATGAACAGCAACAAATAGACAAACAGTTTGGAAATGGACACTTTTCTCGTTTTTCCTATGGTTTTACTCATCTGCCACACTCCTATCTTCCGATTCGATTAGTAAAGAATACATTGATGCTGGATAATACGATGATGATGATAAACAAAATGATCGCTGTTGCAGAAGCAGTGCCGAAGGCCATATTGGAAAACGCCTCCCGATACAGATACAGGACCACGGTAATGCCTTCTTCTCTAAAACTTCTACCCAGGAACACCAATGGTTCCGTAAACAATTGCATCGCACCGATCGTGGACAAAAAGACGGTCAAAATGATAATCGGCTTCAGCATCGGAATGGTGATGTACTGGATTTGCTGCCGGATACTGGCACCGTCAATCTTGGCAGCCTCATACAAATCATTGGGAATTCCTTGCAGGCCAGCCAGATAAATAATCGTATTGTACCCGACCCAGCGCCAGAAGACCATGGTGGAGATCGCTATTTTCACTCCCCATTCCGAGGTGGACCAGCTGACAGAATCAAATCCCAGCCAGTTGAGCACGACATTCATCAAACCAAAATCCTGGCTGTTGAACATGACACCGAAAACAATCGCTACTGCCACAGTAGACGTGACATACGGCATAAAAATCGAAACGCGGAAAAAGCTCTTGAACTTAAGCAGTGCAGAATTCAATGCATAAGCAAGGATGATACCGATAATCAATTGCGGCAGAGTGCCGATGATTCCGATTGCTGCCGTGTTGAACAGCGACTTCCAAAAAATCGGGTCGCTTAATACAAAACGAAAATTTTGTAAACCGACAAATTCCATTTCTCCGAGTCCGTTCCATTTCTGAAAGCCGAGATAGAAGCTGAACAACATTGGAAACAAACCAAAGACAGCAAACAGTACATAAAACGGAGAAATATACAAGTAACCGGACAACGCATCTTTCTTCCTTTCACTTAGATGAAAAAAAGGGCGCTTTTTTCCGGGTGAAGGCTTTGCCGGAACTGGCTTTGTCTCAGTTTGAGGCTGTAATTGCGGTTGGGCCATAACATTATCCCCTTTCATTGGTTAACGGTCCAGGCCGTAATGGCCCCGGACCGTTTGTCATACCTTACTGTCTGGCTAATTGATCTTCTATCCGTTTAACTGCTGCATCCCACTCTTTTTGCGGGTCTGCTCCTTCGACCGCCACGTTGGTCAGTGCCAGAATCAATTCATCCTGGACAATCGAATAATTGACTCCCATATAAATCGGTTTAACAGACTTTGCAGCTTCCGCGAACGTTTTGGCTGTCTCCGCACCGCTGAAGTATTCATCTGTAGTAGCTAAAAACTCTTCATCCTCATATACCTCCGGAGCCGAAGGGAACAACCCGTTATTGTGGAATGATTTCAATTGATTTTCAGGTGATAGAAGCCATTCAATAAATGCATAGGCTTCTTCCGGATGGTCGGACTCTTTCGGAATCGCCATGAAAGATCCTCCCCAGTTTCCGGCACCTTCCGGAATTGTCGTCAAGGACCATTTGCCACCAGCATCTGGTGCATTTCCTTTTACATTGGCAATCATCCAGGCAGGAGCACCGATCAACGTAGCATAGCTGCCATCCGCCATGGCACTTCCCCATTCAGGAGTCCATAGAGCATTTTGTCCGACCAAGCCTTCTTCGATCAACTTCGTCGTGTAATCGTATGCTTCTTTCACATAAGGAGAAGATTCAATGATCAACTCATCATCTTCATTGAAATATTGTTCCGGAGCCTGGTCGCGCAAAGCGGAGAACATTAATTCAGGACTATCGGTGATCGGCTTTCCGGTTTTTTCCTTGATTCGTTTCGCTGCCTCGTAATATGAGTCCCAGTCACTTATTTCTGCTGACAATTCTTGAGGATCAGTCGGTAAACCAGCTTCCTCCATTACATCCGTACGGTAAAACATGGTTGTCGGCCCGATATCAGTAGGAAGGCCTAGTTGAAATTCTCCATCTACACTTTGAGCCTGTTGCCATTTCCAATCTAAGTATTTATCCTGCACATCTTTTGCGCCATAATCGTTCAAATTGTAAAACTGATCCTTCGCCTGCATGAACTTGGCGATTTCACTTACTTCGATCATGGTGATGTCCGGCGCTCCGCTTCCGGCAGAGAGAGACGTGAACAAGTTATTATGAACGTCAGACATTTCTCCCTCATTGAGGTTAATTTTCACGTCGGGATGTTCTTTCATGTATTCATCTACAAATACATCGTACCCAGCACTCCCAAACACCCAAAAATCCAGTTCAACTTTGCCATCGCTTTTCCCTGATCCGCCATCCTCCGAAGCTTTGCTGTCATCACTACATCCTGCCAGTGCTAAAATCAGTGAAAAAAATGCTACCATGTAAAACAGTTTTTTCATTACTTTTTACCCCCGTTTTTTTGATATGGTTTATCCATGCAGCCAGGAAACTAACTAAATTCACCTCCGTTTCCCTGTTAGAAACCGCAAACAGAAAATCAGGAAACCGGTTTCTTAAACTGTCGAAAAAAATACATATAGATTTTCGTAAAAACTATATGTAAACGCTTTCTGATTTGAGTATAGTATGTTATTTAGGCAAAAGCAAGATGTTTTTTCAGAATTTTTTCCATTTTCTCATACACTGAAGGAAATCGGTTTCATGGATATAAAAATACTGTTCTTGCCGGTATTGAATTTTTAGGGCGACCTACGTGAAGGAAGTTAAAGACTTCTCTCGTGTGAAAATTGTTTCTTTCGTTTCGGCAAGCTTCTCAGAATCCAGCTGAAATTTCATATTTCCAGTTGGCCCAACCTGTTCCTGTGGAAAATGAGGCATTATATCAAAATGGAATAGTCTGCCTAAAAAGCAAACCGGACGGGTTCGAAAGCATAGTAATTCGAATTACCGTCCAGTTTTCAGCTTTAAGCAAGCAGCCTTTCTATTGTCATACTTCTTCCGCAAGCTGTTTTCGTTCTAAGTCTGTAAAAACTCTGGACCGGGTTAAAAACCGTTTTCCTTCCGGTCCTTCCAACGAAAACATCCCTCCTCTCCCATTAACGACATCAATGATCAGTTGAGTATGTTTCCAATACTCATATTGATCTTTGGAAATATAAAATGGTGTCTCTTCAATGACCCCAAGCCGTACATCCGAACTGCCGACACGAAACTCGTCGCGGGGAAAGCACATAGGAGAACTGCCATCACAGCAGCCACCCGATTGATGGAACATCAATGGACCGTGTCGCCGTTTCAAGCGCTCGATTAAATCAGCTGCTTCCGCGGTTGCAGTAACTTTCTCGACCATGCTTTCACTCCTTTCCTGAGCAATCGTTTGAAGCCTAGAACAAACCCGCCGGATCCGTGCTATAACTCACAAGCAGGTTTTTCGTCTGCTGATAATGGTCGAGCATCATCCCATGATTTTCACGGCCGATCCCCGACTTTTTATACCCTCCGAAGGCTGCGTGGGCAGGGTATTGATGATAGCAATTCGTCCATACCCTTCCTGCTTCGATTTCGCGGCCGAACCGGTATGCCGTATTAATATTCCGGGACCAGACACCGGCTCCAAGGCCGTACAGCGTGTCGTTAGCAATCCGGAGGGCTTCTTCATCGTCTTTGAATGTGGTGACCGACAGAACCGGCCCGAAAATTTCCTCCTGGAAAATCCTCATTTCATTACCGCCTTTAAAGATAGTCGGCTCCACATAGTAACCATTGGTAAGCTCGCCGGACAAACGGTTTTTGTTGCCGCCGACAAGGACTTCTGCCCCTTCCTGCTTTCCAATATCCAGGTAGGAGGTGATTTTCTCCATTTGCTCTAAAGACGCTTGGGCACCCATCATCGTATCCGTATCCAGTGGATGACCGATTTTGATCTCTTTTACCCGTTTGATCGCCCTCTCCATAAACGGCTCATATATCGATTCATGCACCAGGGCGCGGGATGGGCATGTACAAACTTCTCCTTGGTTGAGCGCAAACATCGTAAATCCTTCAATCGATTTATCGAGAAAGGAATCGTCGGCATCCATTACATCTTTAAAAAAGATGTTCGGACTCTTCCCGCCTAATTCCAATGTAACTGGAATGATGTTTTCGGAAGCGTATTGCATGATTAAACGGCCGGTTGTCGTTTCCCCTGTAAAGGCTATTTTAGCTATTCTGCTGCTGGAAGCCAGTGGTTTTCCGGTTTCCACGCCGAAACCATTGACGATGTTCACCACTCCCGGCGGCAGCAAATCGTGTATTAATTCCATCAAGACGTGAATCGACGCTGGGGTTTGCTCCGCTGGTTTTAAAACGACAGCATTTCCTGCCGCAAGCGCTGGCGCGAGCTTCCACGTCGCCATCAATATCGGGAAATTCCACGGGATGATCTGGCCCACCACCCCTAACGGCTCGTGGAAATGGTAAGCGACCGTATCGTCATCAAGCTGGCTGAGACTGCCTTCTTGGGCACGGATAACACCTGCGAAGTACCGGAAGTGGTCTATCGCAAGGGGAATATCTGCGGCAAGTGTTTCTCTGACAGCTTTCCCATTATCCCATGTCTCGGCGACCGCCAGTTTTTCTAAATTATCTTCCATCCTATCCGCGATTTTATTCAGCACCACTGCCCGTTCTGCAGGAGAAGTTTTCCCCCAGCTATTCTTGGCTGCGTGGGCGGCATCCAATGCAAGTTCGACATCATCCTTCGACGAGCGGGCGATCTGACAAAAAACTTCTCCGGTTACCGGGCTTATGTTATCGAAGTATTCTCCACCGACCGGTTCCTTCCATTCTCCGCCGATGAAATTTCCATACCTTTCCTTAAAATTCACGACTGCTCCCTTTGTATTCGGTGCTTCATACTGCATCGCAAAACCTCCTCGATAATTGTAATCGCTTTCATTTATGAGGTTGGAATCATGGAGATATGGCTCTATAATAAAGTATAGCAAATGATTTCATTTTATTACAAATATTCTAATTTCTCTTTCGTCCAAACTTCATAATAAAACAGACTACCGAAAGTGCCAGCAGTCTGTTTCCATTCAGCAAAAGGCTTTCAACAAATCGTGCTCCCCCTGCCTCCTGCCAATTAAATAAACCAGGCTTTCCGTGAATGGTGGTGTCAGCCCGGCATTACTTAATTTGTGGTAATGTTTTTGTTTCTTTTTCCATTTTTGACTGGCACAGCGGACAACTTGGCGTTTCTTCAAAGGTGAAGTCTTCCCTCATCCAGCCTGCACAGTCCTCGCTTGTACAAGACCAAATAGTTGTTTCTACTTCCGGGGCTGGTTCTTTCTTGTTGTTGTAATAAGCCATAATATAATCCCCTTTCTGATTCTATCCTCATTATACCCTATTTAATGGAAAATTAATATAGGACAGAGGTTGCAGCCCCGAACTTTCTATGTTTAAAGCCTTTACCACGCCGGATACACAGAAGGCTGGAACCCTTGCAAAAATCCCTCTCGCAACTTTTTATAAGCTATTTGCAGGACCTTTTTGTTTTCATTTCGTTGCTATTTGATAGATCTGCCGCTAACTCTTCTGTATTCGCTGAGTGGGGGGGGCATCGCTTCGGAAATACCCTGCGCTTTCCGCGGGCGGCTGGTGAGCTTCCTCGAGCTGACGCTCTGCGGGATCTCACCGAGGCCTTTCCTCCCGCTGGAGTCTCCGGGTATTTTCTTCGCTAGGAACAGATTCCTGTTTAAAAAAGCGTGTACTAGACATTTTTTTATTCATGGGCTCCATCCACCGTATCATCAAATGACAATGCTAGAAAAACAAGCAGAAAGTCCAAGAACAGGAGAAAAGGCGGAAATTCAATCTTTCTTTTTATGAAAAGAAGCACCTATTTCCTGACAAACATTTTTAAAACGGCTTGTTAGGTCTCAAGGAAAAAAGTCTACGCTTCCGTTAATCAGTATGCTCCTTAGCGCAGGTAGCATACGCAGACTCCAGCGGGAACAGCACGAGCTGAAGATCCACTTGGTAAAGCGGTTTTCTTTACCAAGTTAGCTGAAGCCGTCCCCGCGGAAAGCGAAGTATGCTACCGAAGCGGGTTTCACACTTTACTTGAATAGGTAAATCGAACTTCCCATTTCTGATACTGCATTCTCTGCGTAACAGGCATCTTCTTTTGAAAATCGAATATTAAAATGATCGGGTAACCGGGGATCTCCCTTCTCCCCTGCTTTCGGTTTTTTAGAGTTTGAGATTTCCAGGATAATCTTTTCCGTTTTTCTGTCTGGTTATCATGCTCCTAAACCTGAAAGTCTGTGAATACAAAAAGGCCGCCGATAAAATTTCGACAGCCTTCCCAGCTTAAAGTGCCGGTCTTGAAGTTTTTTATTTTCGATAGCGCATCAATGCATGATTAATGTCTGCCGTATGTTTGTAAACAGCTTTATACAACTCGAACAATTCCCGATAGCGTTCTACATTTTCAGGTTTCGGCTGATAGGTTGCTGCTTCCTGTAAAAACTGATCGGCACAAGCAGAAAGTGAATCAAACCATCCGCAACCAGTTGCAGCAAGCATCGCCGCTCCCATGCCAGGACCTTGTTCGCTGGTGAGCTTGACGATCGTCGCATCGAATATGTCTGCCTGCATTTGCAGCCACGCCTCGCTCTTTGCTCCACCGCCGATTGAAACAATCGTATCGATTTGCTTGCCATTCTGCCGGAATATTTCAATGGACTCATTCAGTGAGAAAGTGATCCCTTCCATAACAGCCCGAACAAAATCAATGCGTCGATGCGAACTATCCATTCCGATGAAACTGCCACGGATAGCCGAATCTGCATGCGGCGTTCTTTCACCGACCAAATAAGGTGTGAACAACAGGCCATTTGCCCCGACAGGGACTGACCCCACTTCCGCAACCAAGTCGTCAAAGTCGACTTGGTTGGCAAAGGTCTCCTTAAACCAGCTCAAACTGTGACCAGCGGACAAGGTGACGCCCATGGTATAATAGGCGTTTTCAGCTCCATGGTTGAAGTAATGGACCTTTCCCTGGAAATCTTTGTCCGGTCCCTGTTCATAGGACAGAACCACTCCTGAAGTACCGATACTGCACAACGTTTTTCCATCTTCCAGAATACCCGAGCCAATAGCACCGCACGCATTGTCAGCCCCACCAGCAAAAACTTTGGTGGCTGGATTCATCCCGGTTCTTTCAGCAAAACTCTCCGAAATTGTCCCCACTTCTGCAGCGGGGGCAACCAGTGGCGGACAAAGCTCCGTGCGAATGCCGACCGCTTCACATATTTCCTTACTCCATTGCTTTTCGGCAATGTTCAAAAGCAGAGTCCCGGCTGCATCGGAATATTCCATATGCAATTCACCGGTCATTTTGTATCGCAAATAATCCTTTGGCAATACAAACGTACTGGCCCGGTCATAAATCTCCGGTTCATTTTCTTTCACCCACAACAGCTTCGGCAGGGTGAATCCTTCCAATGCCGGGTTTTTGGCCAAATCCAACAGCCTATCTTCACCAACTTGCCGATAGATGTTTTCACATTGTTGTGTAGTACGAGTATCGTTCCACAAGATGGCCGGACGCAGCACGTCGTAATGTTCATCAAGAAGGACAAGTCCGTGCATTTGTCCGGAAAAACTTATTCCTTCCACTTCTCCCGCGTCGACATCTGCTTTCTTCAGGAGATCAGACAACCCTGCGGCTGTCTGATCCACCCACACTTGCGGATCCTGCTCACTATACCCGGTTTTTTCTTGTATCAATGGGTACGATTTAGATACTTCATGTACTACACTTCCCTGCTGGTCTACCAGTAAAATTTTCACCGCACTGGTGCCTAAATCAACTCCGACGACATATTTCATTGATTCCACCTCGATTCGTACATTCAGTCGATTTATTGGTCGGCAAAAGTTTGCAACAAGTACTGGTTGATTGTTGCTTTGATTTTTTCCAAACGACCAGACTGATGCTTGAATTCGGTCTTGTCCAGCACATGCTCTTCAAGCTTATGAAAATCAGTAGCGTCGTTGACAATGTCCTTTCCGATTCCTTCTGTGTAACTCTTATAACGATTCTCCACGACGTCTTCAAGCACTTTGTCATCAAGAAGCTTCTGAGCAACTTTCAAACCAACTGCAAAGCTGTCCATACCTGCAATATGAGCGTGGAACAAGTCTTCAGGCTCGAACGATCCTCTTCTTACTTTCGCATCAAAGTTGAGACCGCCTTTACCTAAGCCGCCATTCTTGATAATTTCATACATTGCCAAAGTGGTAGAATACAAGTCTGTCGGAAATTCGTCTGTATCCCAGCCGAGCAGCGGATCACCCTGATTGGCATCGACAGAACCAAGCATACCGTTGACCCGGGCATAATGCAGCTCATGCTCGAACGTATGGCCGGCCAATGTTGCATGGTTTGCCTCGATATTGAATTTGAAGTGATCCTGCAAATCATAACGCTGCAAGAAAGCAAAACCGGTCGCTACATCAAAATCATATTGATGGGTGGTAGGTTCTTTCGGTTTCGGCTCGATCAGGAACTGGGCATCGAAGCCAATTTCTTTGGCATAATCGACGGCCATATGGAAGAACCGGCCCAAGTTATCCATTTCCAATTTCATGTCGGTGTTCAACAATGTTTCATAGCCTTCTCTTCCGCCCCAGAATACATAATTCTGGCCGCCGAGCTCTTTTCCGATTTCGAGTCCTTTTTTAACCTTTGCCGCTGAAAAAGCGAAAATATCTGCATTGTTGGAGGAAGCAGCTCCATGAATAAACCGCGGATGGGTAAAGTTGTTGGCGGTATTCCATAACAGTTTTGTTTTGCTATCCTTCATGTAATCCTTGATCATCGCAACGATGGTATCAAGGTTTTTGTTCGTTTCTCTCAACGTATTGCCTTCTGGTGCAATGTCGACATCGTGGAAACAGAAGTATGGAACCCCGAGCTTTTCAAAAAATTCAAAAGCGGCTTCTACACGTGCTTTTGCCAGGTCCATTCCACTATATTTATCCCAAGGGCGTACCATGGTACCGGCACCGAATGGATCGGAGCCATCCATCGTAAAGGTGTGCCAGTATGCCACCGCAAAACGCAAATATTCTTCCATTGTTTTACCGCCTACTACTTCTTCGGGATTGTAGTACTTGAAGGCATATGGATTGGATGACTTTGCCCCTTCAAAACCGATTTTGTTAATGTCCGTAAAATAAGCCATTTCGAAAACCTCCTAATATCATGAATGATAAGGCAACTAGCGGAACTATACGCCTTTGAACCATGGCAGCATAGTTATGTAGCTGTCTCGAAAATGTAACTGCTTTCATCCATTATTATAGCAATCTCTTTTTAGTTTGTCTATTAAATAAACAAAGTTTATAATGAATCTGTACATGCTAAATTGTTAGGAATCTGGGATAATAAACAGGACACGCTCCCCTTTTTTGCAAAATACAAGTATGGAAGATGGAGGAACGATAAATGAATCCAGGCGGTGCCATTTACACTACCTTAGAATGGATTACACGGTTTGCCTATATCAACTTGTTATGGATACTATTCACGCTCACAGGCGGAATCCTTTTTGGCTTTTTTCCGGCGACCATCGCCATGTTCGCTCTTGTACGCCAGTGGCTCCTTGGGAAAAGTTCTCTGCCTGTGATGGCTACATTCTGGTCTTATTATAAAAAAGAGTTTTGGAAATCCAATTTGCTCGGCTTGTTTGTCTGTTTTATTGTCGGATTGATTTACATAGATATCCAGTATATTCAGATGACAGATTTGGAGTGGACCTATATACCGCTATTCGCGTTTATGTTGTTGTTTGTGTTCTATTTGTTTTACCTATTTCCTGTATTCGTCCATTTCGATTTAAAAGTTCCCGGGCTGCTGCGGAATGCTTTTCTGATCATGTTGGTAAATCCGGTCAGCACCTTTTTCATGGTGATATGTCTCGTCTGCACCTTTTTCGTGATGCGATACATCCCCGCCTTGTTTTTCATCTTTGGCGGCAGTATTTATGCCTTCATCACCATGTGGATGAGCATGCATGCATTCCGCAGGATAGCCGGAAAATCACAGTAAAGTTCAGACCCTGACACCGTTTTTTTAAACCACCACAAATAGGTAGTTCATAGACTGTGAGTTGTTGCCATAAGCCCACTTCATTACAGGGAATTTCTCTGCAGTGATAGTCCTCGTATTAGTTACAGAGTATAACAATACAGGACTCCTCTTCTTTTCAAAATCAAAACACTCTGACTTAGCGAAGGCAAGATGCAGAGACTCCTACGGGATAACCACGTGCTGAAAATCCTGCAAGAAAGCGGTTGGTGCCTTCTGAGGAAGTTGAAGCCGTGTCCGTGGAAAGCGCAGTGATACTTATCAAACAACAGAATATATGGAAGTTCCAGTTAAAGAATTGTCCACTATAAAAAAACCGAACGATTTCGAATGTGTCGTCTTTTCGAATCATCGTTCGGCTTTTGCTTTGGTCACTATGCTTTTGTCCCTGCCTCTCTTCTTACCCTTTTACCGCGCTGGAAGATATCCCTTCGACGACCTTGTTGCTGAAAAAGATGAATGCCAAGAGAATCGGCAGGACGCTTATGATCAGCGTAGCGCCGATCGCACCCCAATCGGTCATATACTGGCCGATGAAATTCTGAATTCCTACCGTAAGCGTTTTATATTTATCTGAACTAATAAACGTATTCACAAACACAAACTCGTTCCAATTGTAAATCATGTTGATGATGACCGTGGTCGACATGATCGGCGTTGTCATCGGCAGGATGATTTGAAAAAACAGCCGGTGAATCGAACTCCCGTCGATGATTGCAGCCTCTTCGATTTCCCGTGGCAACGTGTAATAAAAGCCAAGCAATATCATCATCGTAATCGGAAGATTGTACGCCGTATAGGTGATCACAATCGAAAGCGGATGATCGATCAAATTGACATTAAGAAACATGCTGAAAAGTGGAATCAATGCAGAGTGAATCGGAATCATCAGGCCGACCATGAACAAACCCAATACGAAGCCGCTCAGCTTCCACTTCATTCTCGTAATCGCAAACGTTGCCATGCTTGCAAGCAGCACTGTCAGAATGATAGCCAACCCGGTTATCCATACACTGTTGAAGAAGTAAATGCCGATTCCGCCTTCCCAAACCTTTGCATAGTTTTCCCATTTTAATTCAGATGGAAGTGCAAATGGTGAACCGGAAAATATTTCCCTGTTATCCTTCAGCGAAAACAAGAAAAGCCAGACGATCGGGAATATTTGAAACAAAGCAACCAATCCAAGACAAATATAAAGAACGGTATATCCAATGCGGTTCATCGGTTGTTCCTCCTTTGATTCTAGTATTGTAATTCGTCATCGGAAGCAGTCAGCTTACGAATAATGACCGTGACAATAAGCGTGATGATCAGCAGCAGGAACCCAATTGCACTCCCGTAGCCGAAATCGTTGGTAGAGAACGCCAATTTATACATATAAGAGGCCATTACTTCACTTGCCCCATTCGGCCCTCCGCCTGTCATGACATAAATAAGATCAAAATATTTCAGCGAGCCGACGATTGCCAGTACGATGGTCACTTTGATGACCCCCATGATCAGCGGCAATTTGATTTTATAGGCTATTTGCAGCGGAGTGGCTCCATCGATTTTAGCTGCTTCAATTAACGATTCCGGGATGTTTTTTAATGCAGCATAGTAAATCAAAATGTAAAATCCTGCGTATTGCCAAAGAATCGGTATGAAAATGGCATAGAGAACAATCGATGGTTCTGCAAGCCATGCAGGAGGATGCTCCACTCCCAATCCCATCAAAATACTATTCAAAATTCCATTGTTCGGGTTATAGACTTTGATCCATAGTTGGGCAATCGCCACGGAAGACAACAGCATCGGTATCAAATAAATTTTCCGCAAAAGGTCCGCTCCTTTGATTTTAGAAGCAAGAATCAGCGAAATAGCCAAATAAATAACGAGACTAAGCGTAGAAAATACCGCCAACAGGAAAGAATGATAAGCACTCTCCCAAAATTTCGGATCTTGCAGCCCATTTATGTAATTTTCCAGTCCGATAAATTCCATGGTTCCGATCCCGTTCCAATCCATAAGTCCATAGTAACCTGTAAGGATCAACGGAATAAATATCAATATTGCAATCAACAAAAGCGCCGGCAATACATAAAGCGCGATCATCAACTTGTTGGACATCACTTTGTTCATAACATTCAACCCCTACTTTTTATTAGATAGAAAGGAAACATGTCACAGCAGTAAAATACGATCCTTCTCTTTTGTGCAATCATGCCACCCAGATAACGCGGGCAGCGAAATCGCGTGTCCATTCAAATGGTGATTTCCTAGCAAAAAAAAGCAGATTGAAATCGCTTACTTTTTGTCGATTTGTGAGGACTACTCTTCCTGTATTCCCTATTAGAATAGCAAACTATCACTCGTTTGTCTAGTGGATGAACAAAGTTTGTGGTCATGATTACACTTCTCTTTAAAGAAAAAGCCCCTCCATTGTTGGAGAGGCCATTTCTGTTTTACTTACTCCTCATTGGCAAGTGCTTCTTCATGCTTTTTGGCAAATTCTTCTGGTGACACTTCACCGCCAAACAGCGACTGAATCATATCGAGATGCACTTCCGCGACATCAGGACTCATTTGTACATCCGCAAATAGTGTGATATTCGATGCATTGTTCAATTCATCCAACACATCCAAATACATATCCGGCAGGTCTACTTCGTCAGGATTCACTTTCGTGGCCGGAATAACGCCGGCCTGTGTTACGGATTTTTCACCCCAGTTTTCTGTAAAATATTTCACGAATTCCATTGATTCTTCTTTCACATCCGAATCTTCGGCAACAAACAAACCAACACCAGGTCCTCCGACAAAACTGTTCATGTCGCCTTGTCCATCAACTGTCGGGAAATTGAAGAATCCGACTGAATCACGGAATTCCTGCGGCACATCTTCGTTGGTTGTATAATTCGGCAGATCCCATGTCGCAATCAAATACATGGCAGCCTGTTCGTTCATAAACATGCTCTTCGCTTCTTCATCTGCCAGCCCGTTAAAACCATTGATAAAGGTATCATTGTTTACCAGCTCTTGTACTTTCGCAGCGGCTTCGACCAAGGCGGGATCTTCAAAGCTTCCAGAACGATCGATTGCTTTGTTCAGAACCTCTGCACCGCCGATTCTGTCGGCAAGGTACATGTACCATAACGAACCTGTCCATCTATCTTTGTTGCCCAATGCTACCGGGGCAACGTCATTCTCTATCAAGGTGTCGACCACGTTTTGGAACTCTTCATATGTCTCAGGAGCCTCTAAACCGTATTCTTCAAAAATTGCTTTATTGTAGAAAACGGTTGCAATATTGAGCTCCAGCGGAAGACCGTAAGTACTTCCATCTACTTGGTAAGCTTCCGTCGTACCTGAAACGAATTCATCCTTCAACCCGTCATCAAGGACATCATCAAGCGGAGCAAACATCTCCCCTTCTACATATGGTTCTAAGTAACCTGCAGGCCAGGTCATCCCGACATCCGGCAGTTCCCCGGAAGAGGACAATACTTTGATTTTATCTTTATACTGTTCGTTGCTTAATACTTCCAAATCCACCGTCACATCTGGATGTTCTTCTTCATAGTCGGCAATGATTTCATTTACAATCTCGTAGTGATCCTTTGAACTGCCTTCCGGCCATAAATGCATGAATTCAATCGTCTTTTTATCAGAATCACCACTTGCTGAATCCCCAGACCCTGAACAACCAGCCATCAATAACACCGAAGCAAAAGCAGCAGACAACAATGAAATCGCTTTCTTTTTTACCATCGGTAAACCCCCTCTTTTCTGAATAATAACAACTTCTGTTATCAATATATCAAAACAAACCTTGTTTGTCTACTGAATAAACAAAGTTTATTTTTATTCCCTTAATGTGATAAACTGAAAAGAAAAGGAAGAATGAGATGATGACATGAAAATGACGATGAATCAGACGTGGAACCAGCATGTAGTAAAAAAAGGAAATAAATCGCTTGTCCTTGAAACTATCAAAGATCATTCGCCGGTTTCCCGGGCAGAAACTGCCAACCTTACCGGTCTGAATAAAGGCACCGTCTCCTCGTTGGTGAGTGAGTTGCTGGATGAACAACTAATATCAGAATCAGGACCAGGCGTTTCAAGCGGTGGCAGAAGACCTGTCATGCTGCTTTTCAACCAGCTTGCCGGTTATTCTATCGGCATCGACATCGGGGTCAATTATCTGCTGGGCGTGCTCACCGATTTACAAGGTAATATTTGCGATGAAAAACGGGAGTCGTACACGGACTTGACGTATGAGGAAATTAAAGTGAAATTGTTTGATATCATCGATTACTTAATCCAAGCCGCTCCCCCAAGCCCCTACGGGATTGTCGGCATAGGGGTCGGTGTCCCCGGAACGGTCAGCAATACCGGAGAAATCTTGCTGGCCCCTAACTTGGAGTGGAAAAACATTCACTTGCAGGCCGTACTGGAAAGGAAGTACCAAGTGCCGGTCGTCATAGAAAACGAAGCTAATGCCGGTGCTTACGGCGAGAAGAAATTCGGGGCTGGAAAAGATGTTGATGATATCATTTATGTCAGCGCAGGAATCGGTATCGGTGTCGGGTTGATCCTGAATGGTTCGCTTTATAAAGGCAACAATGGGTTCTCTGGAGAACTCGGGCACATGACAATCGAAGTAGATGGGAAAAAGTGCCGGTGCGGAAATAAAGGCTGCTGGGAGCTTTATGCCTCTGAACAGGCATTGTTAAGCAGTGCTTCCAAACTGCCCGATGCCCCTGGACAGCCATCTCTCGAGCACCTTTCCGACCTGGCCGATGAGGGGGATGAGCAGGTGATTCGCTTGTTCGAGCAAATCGGCGACTACTTAGGCGTCGGATTAAACAATATCATCAATATTTTCAATCCGCAGCAAGTGATCATCGGAAATCGGATGGCTTCTGCCAAAAAGTGGCTGCGTGATCCGTTGATCAACAGAATGGTCAACCAAACATTATGGTTTCAGCAAAAAGACTTACAGATTCAGTTCTCGGAATTATCGACACATTCTACGGCACTTGGAGTGGCAGCCTTTTCTGTCGAAAACTTTTTCAAGGTTGATTTGCAAAGTCAAAGTGTTTAAGGTTCGTAAAATTTGCAGTACAACGAGGTTTCAATCGTTGTACTGCTTTTTTGCGGGCAGGAAGTTATAAAATGAGGCTCTATACTGAATGTGCGGTGTCTCCTGTCGTGATGGGTATTCCTGCATTGTGCAAAAAAACACACTCTTTCCCTTCTTCTTTTAAACGGGGATGGATCTGTAGAAGCTTTTCCACCTTTTGTCGCCCTACTTCTGACAGTTTGGAAGCCGACTTCCACAACAGCTTCTTGATGGCGGCAAGCTGTTAAAAAGGCTTTATAGAGCGAAATAGCGTAGCAGAGGAAATAAGCGAGACTCCTGCGGAAAAACGGTCGGCCAAGACCCCACAGCGGGCTTTGCGAGGAGGCTCGGGCGTTCGTCCACAAAAAGCTAGTTTATTTCCTCTGCGGTCTGAGTAAAATAGCTTTTTTTGAATGAGCCTTTCAATAAAAAGAGGATGGAAGTAAAATCACACCACCACATTTGACAGAGAACCTAAAATGAATGCCTGGGGAGCAATATTTACAGGAACAGTCTCATCCAGATCCGGCGCCTGCCCTCAAGCAACATTTTCATTCTTCTTGGCTGCTAGATTGACATCTTTTTATCAAAGTTCTGCTGAGAAACTCCTGTTGGCAGCAAATCAGGCTGGCTGCAGCTGCTGGACATGATGACATGTTTTCCGCTTTGCGATGACTCGAGAAAACCATGCATGATCTCTAAAATGTGATAAGCCATTTCGCCGTCCGCCCGCGACTGCCTTCCAGCCAGAATCGAATAAGCCATTTCTGCAACGCCAATCCCCCTGCTGTTTTCCGCAAAGCCATGGCTCAATGGCACTTCTGTCCACTGTTTATCATCCTGTCTTCTGAGAAAGACGGGACCTCCAAATGTATTTGGATCCGGAACGATCATGCTGCCTTCCGTACCATAAATTTCGATATGCGGCAGCTGATGATGCCAAGTGTCGAAGCTGGTTATGATCGAAGCGATAGCTCCACTGGAAAAATCCACGACACCATTTATCTGTGTTGGAGTGGTTACCTGGATTTTTTCCCCGAATTTAGGCTCACTGGTTATGGTTCGCTCCGGGAATGTTATGCTGGCCGATCCGGTCACCCGGCTTACCGGACCCAACAAAAACGTCAAAGCTGTCAGATAGTAAGGCCCCATATCAAACATCGGTCCCCCGCCCTCCTGATAATAAAAAGCAGGATCCGGGTGCCAGCGCTCATGACCGGGAACCATCATGAACGCAACTGCAGATACAGGCTTGCCGATCCAACCATCATCCAGTAACTTCCGGGAAGTCTGCAGTCCGCCGCCCAAAAAAGTATCGGGGGCATTGCCGACATGCAATCCTTTGTTGCTGGCTGTTTCCAGAACGGCCCGTCCCTCTTCTTTGCTGACAGCAAGCGGTTTTTCTCCGTATACATGCTTGCCTGCCTGCAGTGCCTTTTGCGCCACCTCGGCATGGACAGCCGGAATAGTCAAGTTGATCACGATGTCTATAGCAGGATCTGCTAAGAGTTCTTCCGGTGTATAGGCATGAGGAATTTGATATTTCTCCGCTTTTGCCCTCGCCCGTTCGATATCCAAATCTGCGCATGCAATGACTTCGACCACCTCGAATTTTTTCAAATTTTCAAAGTAAATACTGCTGATATTGCCGCAACCGATAATACCTGCCAGCATTTTTCCCATTCCGAACCCTTCCCTTCCTTGTATCATCGTGCAGCCCAGTTAAACCCATTCCTCATCATTGCCGTTACTTCCGGCATCCTGACAATATCCGCAGCATGGCCGAGAGAACAATAGAACACCTTCCCGCTTCCCCACTTTTTTGTCCAGACAACTGGCATGTCTACTTTTCCATTCCCTGCATGCGGTCCGTCTGCCACCGGAAAAGTAGTGACGGCATGAACATTCACTACTGGATCGACATGCATATAATATTGTTCGGAAACGACGGTGAAATCCTTCATTCCATGGGTTAGTGGATGGCCTGGATCGTTGATGCGAACAATGTATTCTACGCCGTCGTTCCCAGGATGGGCCACCCACTGCCCGCCGACCATGAATTGGTAATCGGTCGCCCTGCGGAAAGAGTCACCCAATCCGCCATGCAGTCCTGCCAGTCCTGTTCCGGATGCCACCGCTTCCAGTAGAGGCATGAGCTGCTCATCGTCAATTTCCCCCTGCGTCCAATTCGGCACGATCAAGTCATAGCCGCTTAAATCATCTCGTTCCAGCGTTTGCAACGAACCGGTGATTTTCGTTTCGAACTTTTCTTCTTGTAGAATGTCTGCCAAAATTCCAGCGACCTCGGCCGGCTCATGCCCTTCCCATCCGCCTTGAAATATCAATGCTTTTTTCATTTCTCATTTCCTTCCTTCCTATAGGACATACATAAGGAACAATCACAAATTAGATGCCGGTGTCCGTGGTGTGTTTGAGTACATGCTTAGATGTCCTGTTCAGTATAATAAAAGTGATGAAAATCGGCAGAACGATTCCCTCCACTTAAATCCTGACAGCACATGCCTACAAACGTCCCCGTAAAGCGAAGTGAATTCAGCTCAGTAGCATCATCAGAAAGATGACTGATATCCACTACATCACCGATTTTATTCCATGTATTCTGGTCTAGAGAGTAAGCGAATTGCAGGTCTTTCCTGTCTATCTCGACTCGCAGGTAATAAAGTGCTTGGTCTGGGAGCGGAATATCTTTTGGCAGCGGTTCATCATATATACCGTATTTGTTATGAAGGATTCCGAGACATTTGCCCAGTTGTTCATCACGGCTGATTCTTAGATAAACATAGTCATCCGTGTCATAGTACACAATCAAACCTGCCATTTGTTGAAAAGTTTCCGGCCGGAAATCGACAGCGGTTTCTACGATGGCATGAAAACTTTCCAGCCTGCGGGCTATCAAGCTCTGACGATGCAAGGAGTTTAATGATTCGCCCCCTTTCAACCGCAGATATCCCTCTCTTTCAGTTAACGAAATCCAATTCTCGGAAAAAGGCTGTCTTAAAGCGTTCCAATAACGCTTCAACTCCTTTTCCCGAAAGTCATCATGTTTGCTTTCTACTTCGACCGGCGCCTTTTTCAAGGCAGGTCCTTGCACTTGCCATTGCGGGTTGGGCCCACTCTCCACGCGAAGCCAGCCATCCTTTGTCCAGTAGCATTTTTGCAAACCTGTTTCCCTTCCGAGAATGCACTTGTGATCTCCAACCGGGCGTGCGCAAAGATGGGCTAGGTACCACTCACCGTTTTGTGTTTCCACTAAACTCCCGTGACCCGCTTTTTGAAGTTCATCGCTCTTGCTTTTATCCGAAGTGAGAATTGGATTGTCCGGGTCCGGAAGATACGGCCCGGTGATAGATGCCGCCCTTGCCATGGTGACAGCATGGTCATAGCTGGTTCCTCCCTCAGCCATCATTAAGTGATAGTAACCATCCTTTTTGTATAGGTGAGGTGCTTCCGTTGCTCCCAGTTCCGTTCCGGAGAAAATATTCCGAACGGGGCCGACCAGCTTGTTTTCCTTTGTGGAAAATTGCTGCAGGGCAATGCCGGCAAAAGAATTCTTCCCTTTGCGATGATCCCAAATCATGTTGAGCATCCACTTTTTCCCGTCCTCATCATGAAACATCGAAGGATCGAAGCCACTGCTGTTCAAAAATATTGGATCCGACCACGGACCAGTAATTTTTTCTGCTGTGACCAAATAATTATGTGTGTCTTTGAAGGCGCCTTTGCGGCTTTTCACATCGGTAAACAGTAAATAAAAGACGCCATCCGAGTAACTTAAGCAAGGCGCCCATACTCCACCCGAATTAGCATTGCCTGTCAATTGAATCTGGGAGCTTCTAGTAAGTGGATGAGTCAACAGCTCCCAATGAAGTAAATCCCTCGAATGATAAATTTGCACCCCAGGAAACCATTCAAATGTCGAAACTGCTATGTAATAATCATTGCCTACGCGCAGAATCGACGGATCTGGATGAAAACCAGGAAGAATCGGATTGGTTATCTGCATGCCTTTCCCCCGCTTTCTTCTTTTTGTTAGCGTTTTCAAAAATATTCACCTTTGTTTAACGTATGAACTAACTAAAGACATCTTATCAATCCTGTCGCGATAGTGGCAACTATTTTATCCGTTCCGCATTTGTTACCCTGTCAAATAAACAGCAGGGGTTTAAAATGAAATTACAGGCCGATTGTCCGATAAAACGAAGAAACTGCCGGAGTCAATTCTCCGGCAGAGCTTTTACCGTCTTATACACCCGAATAAGCCATAAATCCTCCATCAACCGGGATAGTGGTGCCTGTTACAAACCCGGATAGATTTTCATCCACCAACCATAACAAAGTGCCGAGCAGGTCTTCTGGTTCTCCAAAACGCTTCATGGGGGTTTGCGACAATATTTTATTTGATCGTTCCGTCAGTGATCCATCACTGTTCGTCAATAAGTTTTTGTTTTGCTCTGTCAAGAAAAAGCCCGGGGCGATGGCGTTCACTCGGATGCCGACATCGGCCATGTGGACAGAAAGCCACTGGGTAAAGTTGTCGATGCCGGCTTTGGCTGCACTGTATGCCGGCACCTTCGTCATCGGAGAAGGCGCACTCATGGAAGACATATTGATGATGACTGCGCCTTTTCTTTCGGCCATTTGTTTTGAAAAAATCTGAGTGGGAATCACCGTTCCGATCAAGTTCAAATTGAAAACGTACTGAAAGCCTTCGATGGTTAAATCAAAAAAGGTCAGCAAATCATTGCTTTCTAAATCCTCCACTCGAAAGTTTTCCTTCGTGGTTGTTCCCTCCGGATGATTTCCGCCCGCTCCGTTTATCAGAATATCACAAACGCCGAATTTTTCACGGATGAATTCCTCGGCACGTTCCACGCTTTGTCTGTCCAAGACATCACAGGAGACAGCCATTGCCTGCCCTCCTGTTTCCTTAATCTCCTGTTCTACTTTTTTTCCATTTTCTATTTGCCTGTTGAGGATGGCGACTTTCACTCCCTGCCTGCCAAGTTCCCGTGCCATGGCACTGCATAATACGCCGCTTCCTCCGGTGATCACAGCTACCTTTCCTTTTAAATTATCATTTACCGGCAGCATATAGATTGTCCTCCTCTCTAGTCCGTAGCAACGAATCCCAAATGCCCCATAAATACATAATCCCGAGTGCACGATCATAAAGGCCATAGCCTGGCCTGCAAGCTTCATCCCAAATATGTCGTCCGTGATCGGGACGGACATAACCCGAATATCCTGTCTCCTTGTATGCTTTCACGATATCGTAAATATCGACAGAACCATCGGAAGTACGGTGGGAGGTTTCGATAAAGCTGCCATTGTCCATTGTCTTGACGTTGCGGATGTGGGCAAAATGGATACGACCGGCGAATTCCCGGACCATGTCCGCAACATTGTTATCCGGATTGGCACCGAGAGAACCGCTGCACAACGTGATCCCGTTGGCTGGACTGTCCACCAGATCCAGCAGCCGTCGGATATTTTCCTTACTGGTGATGATTCTCGGCAGTCCGAATACTGACCATGGTGGATCATCCGGATGGATCGCCAGCTTGATATCGTGTTGCTCTGCCGCTGGTATTACTTTTTCGAGAAAATAGCGCAGATTGTTCCACAAGTCTGTTTCCGTCATCCCACGATACTGGTCAAAAAGCTTCGTTAAATACTGAAGCCTTTCCGGTTCCCACCCCGGCATCGTATAGGCGGCATTATCGGAAATTGTCTCGACTAGCTCCAATGGATCCAAGTTCCGGATTTTCTCGTTTTCAAAATACAGTGCCGTCGAACCGTCTTCATGCTGCCGGAACAATTCGGTCCGTGTCCAATCAAAAACCGGCATGAAGTTATAGCAAATCACCTTTACTCCGGCTGCAGCCAAATTTTTGATTGTTTGAATATAGTGATCAATATACTTATCTCTTGATGGCAATCCCAATTTTATATCTTCATGGACATTGACACTTTCTACTACATCTATATGAAACCCATGATCCTCTGCCTGTTTTTTCACTTCTTGAATGCGATCCGTAGGCCACACCTCACCTACCGGCAGATCATGCAATGCCCATACAATCCCCTCAACTCCCGGTATCTGTTTGATATGTTTCAACGACACACTGTCGTTTCCTTCGCCAAACCAGCGGAATACCATTTTCATGTCTAACACGCCCTTATCTATCAATCTATGTCTAAATAATGACAAACATTGTGGTATGAAATATCCTGTACCACCTTGCCCAGCCAGTCGATATCAGCCGGCATTTCACCGTTTTCCACCCATTCCCCGATCAAATTTGCCAATATCCGCCTGAAATATTCATGTCTCGTATAGGAAAGCAGACTCCGGGAATCCGTCAACATTCCGATAAATCGGGAGAAAACCCCGACATTGGCTAGCGTCTTCATTTGATTTTCCATTCCCTCGATATGATCATTGAACCACCAGGCAGTCCCGAATTGAATTTTCCCTGGTATATCCCCCTGAAAGTTTCCGGCCATCGATGCAATCATATAATTGTCACGCGGATTCAAATTATATAGTATGGTTTTCGGCAGACTCCCTGTTTTATCGAGTTCATTCAGAAAGTTAGATAAATCGGAGGCATACGTAAAATCAGCAATCGAATCAAATCCCGTATTCTGTCCGATTTCAGCTTCCATCCTTTTGTTATTGTTGCGCAGTCCGCCTATATGAAGCTGCATCGCCCATCCTTTTTCAGCGTAGTATTTCCCCAAGTGTACCAGCACCGCTGTTCGGAATTGAGCGGCTTCTTGTGTGCTGATCCGCTCGTTATTGACGGCTCTTTTAAAAATATAACTACACCTTTCCTTGGTTGCAGTCAAAAAGAAAGGAGAATCCAACCCATGGTCTGACAGCCGGCAGCCGGATTCGTGAAAGTAATCGATTCTTTTTTCCAGGGCATGCAAAAAGTCCTGGTAACTGGTGATGTCACCGCCCGATGCTTTCTCCAACCGCTCCAGCCATTCCCTGAATCCTGCCCCTTCAATATGCAGCGCAGCATCCGGCCGGAATGTCGGCAAAACCTTAAAGTCTATGGAAGGGTCCTGTTCAATTTGTTTGTGATATTCCAGTGAATCCACCGGATCATCGGTCGTACACAGTCCCTTCACATTAAAAGAACGGACAATTTCCCTTGCGCTAAACGATGGAGACTGTATTTTCTGATTGCATGCTTCCCATATCTTGTCAGCAGTTGCCGGGGAAAGCGTGTCGGTTACTCCGAAGCACCGCCTCAATTCCAGATGTGTCCAATGATACAGTGGATTACCGATTAAATGCGGAATTGTTTCTGCCCATTTATCGAATTTTTCCCGTTCCCCTGCTGATCCGGTTACATATTTTTCCGGCACACCATTAGCCCTTAGTACCCGCC
Source organism: Sediminibacillus terrae (assembly GCF_009602435.1). Taxonomy (GTDB): domain Bacteria; phylum Bacillota; class Bacilli; order Bacillales; family Amphibacillaceae; genus Sediminibacillus; species Sediminibacillus terrae. Next base: position 288,533 of record NZ_VZDQ01000023.1, on the reverse strand, counting down.
ACTTATAATGATCCCCTTCCAGCCATAATTCCGTCAGCGAAGAAAAACGTTTATCCACGGCGATTTCCTCTGCTGTCAAATGACAATGGTAATCAAAAATCGGCATCGCTTTTGCATAGTCGTGATAAAGCTGTTTTGCTGTTTCGGTTTCCAACAAGAAGTCCTCATCCATAAATGCTTTCACTTTATCCCTCTTTTCATTTCGTTGGTTATGTACCGGTTTATTTTGCTCCACCTCGATGGATGTGCACTGCCTGTTGTTGTGCTTCGATACACAGCTCGGCAGCCCGGAATGCATGCTCCTGGGTCATGGAATTTTCCGTCCCGTTCAGACAATCGAGGATGAACGACCCGAAAAATGGAAAACCCACTTTTCCGTTCAATTCGAAATGTTTCTCTTCTTCCTGATTGACTAAATACAAATGATCCGAGGCAGCGTCCCTAGCGACGTCGATGTATTTCCGAATTTCGATGTACCCCTCTGTCCCGAGAATAAATACCCGGCCGTCTCCCCAGGTGCCAAGTCCATCCGGCGTCAGCCAGTCAACCCGGAAATAAAAGGTTGCTCCATTGTCGGCAACCAACGTTGCATCGCCAAAGTCCTGGAATTCGGGATGATTCGGGAAAGAATAGTTGGCCACTTTACTATGAAGCACTTCCGCATCTTCCGCACCTGCAAAATGGAGGAACTGTTCAATTTGGTGACTGCCGATGTCACACAAAATACCGCCATACCGTTCAGGATCGAAGAACCACTCCGGTCTGTTGGCTGGATTGGCGCGGTGCGGACCGGTACCGATCACCTGCACCACTCTGCCGATTGCTCCTTCTTCGATCAGCCGTCCGGCATATACCGCGCTCTCCACATGAAGACGTTCGCTATAATAAATGCCCCACTTCAACCCGGTATCAATCGTTTTTCGACGGGCTGCTTTTACCTGTTCCAAGGAAGTGAAAGCAGGCTTATCGATGAAAAAATGCTTGCCGTGACCCAACACTTCCAGACCCCAAGCACCACGGTCTGCCGGAATATTGGCACTTGCCACCAGGTGAATTTCCGGATTATCCAGCACGGCTTGTTTAGATGGAGCAGCCTCTGCCCCTGGAAACTTTTGTTGAAATGCAGTCACTTTATCGTAATCCGGATCATAGACAGCAACCAACTCTGCACCTGATTCGATTAAACCGTTGCACATACCGTAGATATGACCATGATCCAGTCCGACTGCAGCGAACTTGAATTCTCCTTTACCCACTACTTGTTCGGCCGCCCCTGTAGGAGCATAATTCATCCCGTCCTGCTTATTCATTTACCCCTCTCCTCCTTTTTTTCCGTTTCTGGTTGTCATGTTGTAATGGTATTATCATCAAACCCTTGTACAGATGTCGTTTTCTCGTAAAAACGAGGAACATGCTGCATGACACCGTCTCTTGTATAAAAGGGATCATCTTTTGCCAAAGGGAGGCTGACTGTTTTTTGTAAAGTTGCAGAATGATAGATTGCCATAATCAATTCAAGCGTCTGCCGTCCCTGTTTGCCATCGACCAATACTTGTCTTCCCTCTTCGATACAGGAGAGCACGTCTTGAATTTGTCCAGTATGCCCCTCGAATTCTAAATCGGGGAGTTGGTTGTATACCGATTCAATTTTTTCTTCAAGCTCCGCATCTTGAAGGGGAAAACCATTTTCTTTTGACCGGGAGGCGACCACCTTCCAGGGATAGGAAACACGAGCGTTTTTTCCTTGGAAAATCAATTGCTGTTCCTCCCCATGATGGACAACCGAACTGGTGATCTGAGCCAGGTTGCCGTTTTGGTAACGACCGATAGCTATTGATAAATCTTCCACTTCTGCATTGTCATGAGCCGTATTGCTGGTGACAGCTGTGATCTCGGAAGGAACTCCATTCATCCACTGGAAGATATCGATATGGTGGACTGCATGATTCAATGTGCATCCACCGCCTTCTTTTTCCCATGTCCCTCTCCACCATAAGTCATAGTAGCTGTGTCCCCTCCACCAAAAGGAATCGACCTGGGTATGTAGCACCGGTCCAATCAAGTTCTTATCCAGGATCGCTTTCAACTTCATCAAGTCCGTGCGGAAACGGTTTTGAGCAACGACAGACAGGATCTTGCCGCTGGCTTCTGCCGCCTTGATCATCTCGTCGCATTCTTTCAAGGAGGAAGCCATCGGTTTCTCCACTAAAACGTGCTTTCCCTGACGTAAAAAATCGATCGATATGGGAGCGTGTGTGTAGGGAGGCGTACAGACGGAAACCAAGTCAAGTTCCGGCAGTTTGGCAAGTTCCTGATAATCAGAATAAACATCGGCAGATATGCCAAATGACTTTACTGTGTTTCGGGCTTTTTCAATATCCGGATCACAAACCGCTGTGATTTTACACCTTTCCGGAAACTGCAGGTACCCTTTGATATGAGAAGGCGCAATCGCACCCGTCCCGATGATCGCAACATGAATCATAGTCAAACCCCTTCCTTTTACATTTTATTCAACAACAACCATGATATTAATATGGCAGTTCAAAACAGCTCTTCCATCAGTGGATGCGAGTGCGGATTTATAGTTCGCTTAAATCGAGAGTGATGATACCGCTTTCAAATTATATAAAAGAATAGCTATCCTCTATTCTTCTTTTTCAGGGATAACCAACCTTATTTAAAATAGCTTGGATAGCGTTCTTTCAGCTCTTCTTTTTCAAAATCGACTAGATGCAGATGTGTTTTCATAGCTTCCTCGGCCAAATCTGCCTCTTTCTTGGAAATGTATCCGAAAATATCTTTATGTTGGGAAACAAGTACATCCCAATCCGGATTGGACGCCAGTCTCAGCATCCGCAGACGATCAAAATGGGTGTTCATTTTTCTTATCATTTCCCACGTCCGTTTTTTGCCGCTCCCTTCAAACAACAAACGATGAAACGCATCGTCCAGCTCGAAAAGTCGGTGGTGTGTCCCTTTTTCCAGACATAGGTCCTGCATCGTCAAATTCGTTTCTAACTGAAATAATTGATCTTCCTCAAAATTCTTGCAGGCCTCTTTCACGATGGCTCTTTCAATGTTCTCTCTGACAAAACGACCTTCTTCCACCAGGCTTAAATCGATTTGCGAGACACGTGTGCCGCTTTGCGGGTAGACACCGAGCAATTCCTCCTGCGCAAGATTCATAAATGCTTCTCTGACAGGCGTACGGCTGACTTCCAGCTTTTCAGCCACTTCCTTTTCCGAAATCTTTGTTCCCGGCTCTAATTCCCAATTGATAATTTGCTGCTTTACTGTTTCATAGACAAAATCTCTCGTTGATCCGTTGATACGTTTGATAGTAGAAATCATCCTCACCTCCATCGGTAAGAAACCGAAGATTATAATACTAGTATGGTAGTTAGATTAATTATATAGAGAAACAACGTATTTTTCAACTTTCTGGAGAATATTTTTATCTCTTTCCTCATGTGGTCTATACGGATCCGTAAATGTGGGCTCATTTCCAACTTCAAGCAATGGATGAAATGCATTTGAAGGGCGTTTCTCCCGCTCCTGCGCCTGCCGGAAATAAAATGCGAGATATGGAAATCCACTTGTCAACCTTTTCTTTGGCAAGCTAGCGGAAACCGCGTCAGGAAAAAGCGAAGTACCTGGCCAAAGGGTATGTTTGCACTATTTATAGGAGCAGGATCGAACGGTTTTTTCGCCAAGGTTTTCCGCAAGAAAAGAAAAACCGAACGCGTTCAAATCCTTGAGATTTTGAATCATCGTTCGGCTTTGTCTTCTATTCTTTTCGCCCGATTACCGGAAATTATACAGACTTACCACTCGGCAAGGCTTCCGTCCCGATGCCGCCAAACAGGATTACGCCAATTGTGGCCTTCTTTAGCACGTTGACGGACATAGTCTTCATCTACTTCGATGCCAAGACCGGGACCGTCCGGAATGGCGACATAACCATCCTTATAGGCAAACACACTGCGATCCTTGATATAATCCAGGATGTCATTTTCTTTATTGTAATGAATCCCAAGACTTTGTTCTTGAATGAAAGCATTATGTGAACTGGCGTCTACCTGCAGACACGCTGCCAGCGCTATCGGTCCCAGCGGACAATGCGGCGCCAGGGCGACATCGTATGCTTCCGCCATCGATGCAATCTTTTTGCATTCCGTTATGCCTCCAGCGTGTGATAAATCCGGCTGAATGATATCGACATAACCGTCGGCCAGAAGATTCTTAAAGTCCCAACGGGAAAACATCCGCTCACCTGTGGCAATCGGAATATGGGTAGTGCGGGCAATCTCCTTGAAAGCTTCCTCATTTTCTGACAGTACGGGTTCTTCGATGAACATCGGCCGGTAAGCTTCCAATTCTTTTGCCAGGATTTTCGCCATCGGTTTATGGACCCTGCCGTGAAAATCGATGCCGATTCCGACTCCTTTTCCGACTGCATCCCTTACGGCGGCAACTCGTTCGACCGCCTGATCGATTTTTTCATAAGAATCGATATACTGCAATTCTTCGGTTCCGTTCATTTTTACTGCAGTGAATCCTGTATCGACTGCCTGTTTGGCAGCTGTGCCGACATCGGAGGGCCGATCGCCGCCGATCCAGGAATATACTTTGATGGTATCCCGACAACGGCCGCCCATCAGCTGATGCACCGGGGCGTTATAATATTTCCCTTTCATATCCCACAACGCCTGGTCGATACCTGCGATGGCGCTCATCAGTATGGGACCGCCTCGGTAAAAACCTGCACGATACATGACGTTCCAATGATCCTCGATTTGCAGAGGATCTTTACCGATCAAGTATTCCATCAATTCCTCTACGGCCGCTTTCACAGAGTGCGCTCTTCCTTCGATGACAGGCTCTCCCCATCCGACGACTCCTTCATCCGTGCTTATTTTCAAAAACAGCCAGCGTGGCGGTACTTGGAACAGTTCATATTCGGTTATTTTCATCACGATTCCTCCTCTACTAATTTTATTCCGGAAATTTTACAGAAGCGACTTCCCAGGCACCCAGGACAGAAGAACGGTCGACCTGTTCATCGGTTGCTTCCATCACATGCCAGTCGGTAAAATGTGTGTTCAACAGCTGAGAGAAAGCCTTTCGCAGCGGGTCGGATCCTCCGACAATGACCCAGTCAAGCTGTGATTTTTCAAGAACGATTGTTTGGAGAGACTTCATATCTTCATACAGAACAGCCCCCACAAGATAGTTCGCTCGTTGATTGATTGTCCATTCGGAAAACAAGTCCAACAGCCTTACCTGATAAAGACTGCGGGTTAAACCGTATGTAGAAGCTGCCTGAAACCCTTTTTCCAACGCTTCGGCATCGACTGTCTTTATTAACTGACTGTCAAGAGAGCCGGCCAGGATGGTATGCTCGCTGATTGCCTGCAGCATCTCCCCTCCCAGCGTGGACATGCAGGAACGAATCGTTTGCTCTTCCTCCACAAATACGTACTTTGTATGGGAGCCGGGCAAAATCATCAGCCCCTTTCCTTCCGGGAGAATTTGCTGCAACAACCCGTAGGTTTCCACTTCTTCCCCTCGCATGACGTCATAGTCATTGATATCCGCTAATCCATCGATCCTGTTTTTCATACCTGGAATATAGACAGTTGGGATCGATAAAAAACACTTTTCCTGCTTAATCTCTGCATTGGAAGCAACCTCGGACAATGTGGCGGGTGCTTCCACATGGGGGACTTCATGCAAACCAAGTCCAGAGGTGATCATGCCGGACGCTGCAATGAAGCGGATATCTGCTGCTTGGAGCTGATTGTTTTCGAGCAACTGCTTGATTCCATCAGCCAATTTTTCCTTCAGTATCTGATTTGTCCCTGCAACAGCTGCGTTTTTCACACCGATTGCAAGTTTATACGTATCCATTATCTTTCCGTTTCTACTGTCAAGGAGCCGGATCCGGGAGTTTGTTGTGCCTGTATCGATAAAAATACGATGATGCAATGTCTCCTCCCCGCTTTCTATTTCTATGACTGATTCGATTTGTCTCTGGCTTGTACCAATTTTTTAGCTTCCGTTTCAATTTCTTCAAACCGTTTTTCCCTGACGAGCTGCGGGTTGACCAGGGAACCGCCGATTCCGACGGCATCCCAGCCAGCTTTGAAAAATTCCCCGGCATTTTCTGCTGAAACGCCCCCGACCGCCATCAATTCAGTCTGTGGCAATGGACCTTTTATGTCTTTGGCGAAAGCCGGTCCGAGTGAACGGACGGGAAAAACCTTGACCATCCTGGCACCAGCCTCGTGAGCAGTAAGCGCCTCCGTGGGCGTCATCACTCCAGGTATGACCGGCACCCCGTAACGGTTGCCCGTCTTGATTGTCTCTGTATTCAAGGTAGGGGCAAGCAAAAACTTGGCGCCGGCACGGATTGCCGCATTTGCCGAGGCAGCATCCAGGACAGTTCCCGCACCTGCTAGTATCGCTTCCGGCATATGGTTTATCGTACGTATTGCTTCCAGTGCCCCTGGAGTGTTCATGGTGACCTCGATGATTTTGATGCCGGCCCGATAAAGACTTCGTGCTACTGCTTCCACTTGATCTGCTTGTTCTAACCTGATAATCGAGACGATTTTTTCTTGTTTCACCAAATCTATAGCATTATTCATCTGCATTCCTCCTTCACACCGTTACTACTTTTTTTCGACCGCATGGCCGCCGAATTCGTGCCTCAGTGCCGAAACAACTTTTCCAGTGAATGTATCCGTTTCCTGTGAACGGTAACGCATCATCAAGGAAAGGGCGATGACCGGTGCTGCCGTTTCGAAATCCAAAGCCGATTCTACTGTCCATTTGCCCTCTCCGGAAGAATTCATGACACCGCGGATATCATCAAGTCTTGCATCCTTGGAGAAGGCGCCTTCCATCAATTCCATCAACCAGCTTCTGATGACGGAACCATTGTTCCACACCTTTGCAACTGCCTGGTAGTCATAATCAAAAGGACTTTTTTCCAGGATTTCAAATCCTTCTCCGATGGCAGCCATCATGCCATACTCAATTCCATTATGGACCATTTTCAAAAAGTGGCCGCTGCCGCCTTTTCCGGCGTAGTGATAACCATTCTCTACAGCAAGTTCGCTGAATAATGGCTCTATCCGCTCAAATTGCTGCTGATCACCGCCTACCATGAAACAGGCTCCATTGCGAGCTCCCGATACGCCCCCGCTCGTACCGCAATCGAAAAAGTGGACCCCCTGTTTCTTAAAGCTCTCATATTGGGCAAGTGTATCTTTGTAATGGGAGTTTCCCGCATCGATCACGATATCGTCACGGGACAACAAAGGTTTCAATTCATTCAGGACACTTTCCGTGATTTCGCCGGCAGGCACCATCACCCAGATAGTTCTCGGAGCCTCCAGAGTGTCGATTAATCCGGATAACGAATCAGCTCCTTTTCCACCCTCCTGCCGGAACTTGTCCACTTGCTCTTCAGCCACATCATAAGCTGTTACTTCGTGCCCTTTCTCTAGCATGTGTGAACCAATTTCATATCCCATTTTTCCAAGACCGATTAGTCCTATTTTCATGATGTTTCCTCCTTCATTCGATTCCCGTTAAACAAACAAACTTATCAGTAGTGCGACTCCAAAGCCTACCAGACCAATGATTGTTTCCATGACTGTCCAGGATTTCAATGTCTGTTTTTCTGTCAGTCCAAAGTAACGGTTGACGAGCCAGAATCCTGAATCATTGACATGGGAAACCACTGTGGCACCAGAAGCAATGGCAATGACGAGTAGACCTAGCATCGGTTCACTGACATTGAAAGAATCCAGCAGCGGCGACACTAAACCTGCAGCAGTGATCATCGAAACGGTAGCAGAACCTTGTGCAATCCGGACGACGGTAGCTGTAATAAACGCGAAGACAATCAATGGCATGTTGGCATCTTTCATGGCATCGGCCAGGATATCACCGATCCCGGATTGGATGAGCATTTCGCCGAATACACCACCTGCCCCTGTCACCAGGATGATAATACCTGCAGGCTCCAATGCTTTGGTTGTAATTTGCTGTATCTCTTCTTTTTTGTATCCCCTTTTATAGCCAAAAATATAAAACGTCAATAAGGATGCCACTGTCAATGCTACGAACGGGTGACCGATAAACGTCAAGACTTCTCTCACGGTACTTTCTTCTGCAAGCACCAAATCTGCTGTCGTGTTGATCAGGATCAAAATCAATGGAAGCAATATAATAGAGACAACGCTGCCAAAGCTGGGCAATTCGCGGTCATAGTCTACTTCTTTCATTTGCTCCATCATGTATTCTGGTACACCGATATGAATTTTATTGGCGATATATTTACCAAACACAGGACCGGCCAAAATCATGGCAGGAATACCTGCTATAGCACCGAACAAGATAACCCAGCCCAGATCTGCATCAAGCAGGGACGCAACGGAAATCGGACCCGGGGTCGGCGGAATGAATGAGTGTGTTACAGCCAGACCGGCCATCAATGGAATTCCGAAATAAAGCAAGGATTTTTTCGTTTTTTGTGTCAAGCTGTATATAATCGGAACGAGAATGACGAGTGCGACGTCAAGAAAAACAGGAATCGAAACGATAAAACCAGTTAAACCCAATGCCCACGAAACATTTTTTTCACCGAATTTGTCCATCAGTGTCAGTGCTAGACGTTCCGCCCCGCCGGAAACACGGAGCATTTCACCGAACATGGCTCCAAGGCCGATGATGACAGCAATGAAACCGAGCGTTCCTCCCATTCCTTCTTCAATGGTCGTAATAATGTCGGCAGGTGACATTCCCACTGCCAGTCCCACTAGCAAGCTGACTACCAATAGTGCGATAAACGCCTGCAATTTAGTGCGCATGACTAGAAACAACAATAATACGACTGCTAATACTGCTACAATAATTAATCCTGATGTAGATGTCATATACATTCCCCTTTTTCATGTAATATTGCTTCCTTTTATATTCAGGAAAGCGTTTACTATTGTTTTCAAAAGAAACTGTCGGAACAAATTCACTGTCCCGGCAGACTCTTTCGCGGTGACTTCTCCCGTTCACTGCCTTTTAGGCTTGTTCTTCAGCATACTGGCGTTGAATATCTGCCATCACCTCGAAATCGCTCTGTAAATCCCTGGCCAGGCGGATGAACAATGGCTTCAATTTGTTATAGGCATCACTGTTCGCTTTGACTGGTTCATGTTTCACTTTTGTTTTGACTAGTTCTTTGATATCTGATAGCCGCTCGACCATCCCCAGCTTGTACATAGTCAACCATGCAGCTCCCATACAAGAGGATTGATGGCTTTCCGGAACCATGATTTCCGTTTCGAATATGTCAGCCATAATCTGCCGCCACAACTCCGAACGGGCGAAACCACCATTGGCGCGGAATTCCACCGGTTCCACACCGGCCTCAATCAAAGCGATGACCACCGTGTACATTTGGAACATGACTCCCTCCAGCACACTGCGAATCATTTGATCCCGGCTGTGATCCAATGTCAGTCCGAAAAATACACCCTTCGTGTCAGCATTCCAGTAAGGAGCCCGTTCCCCGGTCAAGTAAGGGAAAAACAACAGGCCATCCGACCCTGGTTTCACCTTGGAAGCAATCTCAGCCAGATCATCGTAAGGGTCTCTTCCAGCTTGCTTTGCTTGTTGTTTTATGTCTGGGAACAAGTTGTCCCTGGCCCAGCGGAAAGTTATCCCTCCATTGTTGATCGGACCACCGATCACCCACTGATCGTCTGTCAGCGCATAACAAAATATCCTTCCTTTCGGATCGACAGATGGTTTGGAAACAACTGTACGGATGGCCCCGCTTGTGCCGATTGAACAGGCCACAGACCCAGGGTCGATCGCACCGACTCCTAAATTGGCGAGGACTCCGTCACTGGCTCCGATGACAAACGGAATGTCCGTTGGCAGGCCGAGGTCTTTTGCTTTTTCAGCGCTTAATCCACTGACTAGATATGTCGTCGGCACTGGATCGGAGAGCTGTTCTTTGCTGATTCCAGTCAGATCAAGTGCTTCCTTGTCCCAATCAAGCTTTTCCAAGTTGAAAAGGCCGGTTGCCGAGGCGATGGAATAATCGACAATATACCTGTCAAACAATCGATAAAACACATATTCTTTAATCGAAATCCATTTTGAAGCCCTTTCAAAAGTTTCCTGATCATGCTTGCGGAACCAAAGCAATTTGGTCAGCGGAGACATCGGATGGATAGGGGTTCCGGTGCGCAAGTAAATTTCATGACCTTCTCCGCTTTTCAGTTCTTCGGTTTCCTCAACCGACCGCTGGTCCGCCCAAGTCAGCGATCCCGTCAGCGGGTTACCGTTTTCATCCATGGCGATCAAGCTGTGCATCGCTGCGCTGAAGCCGATACCGCCGGGAGTGCCCCCTTGTTTATCAACCGCTTTCAAAACTAGTCGAAGTGCGGTTTTCAAAGCTTGAAAGATCTCTTCCGGATTTTGTTCTTTCCAGCCAGGATGCGGGGTGTAAAGCGGGTATTCCTGTTCTTCTTCGGCCCAGGCATTTCCGGCTTTATCATATGCAAGTATTTTTGTACTCGTTGTCCCGATATCGATGGCTATGACTACTTGCTCACTCATTGGATTTCCTCCATTCTTAAAACTTTCATTAAGTAGAGCGCTTTCAAACTAACGCTAAATTATCTTTTCCCTAAAAAACAAGTATTTGTTAAAGAAAATATTTTTCTTGTTTACCAATTATACATGAAATTTTTTTCGCATCAAGTGTTAAAAGAAATATTTTTTCACATTTTTCTCTTTATTATTAAAATAATTTCCTTTAGTATTATAGAAAAGAGATTCACAAGGAGGAGCATTCGTGGTTGAAAACCAAAATGTAAGCGTAACCAGGAGGATTCGTTCGATTTATCAGCAATTAAGTGACAAGGAAAAGCAAATCGCCGACTTTATACTGGAGCAGCCTGCCGGCATCATCCACTCTACCATCAATCAGGTTTCGGATGATTTGAATGTCGCGGATGCCACCGTGTTCCGATTTTGCAAACGTCTCGGTTTCAAAGGGTATCAAGCATTGAAAATTGCATTGGCCTCGGAAATTGTAAATCCCATCAAGGATATTCACGAAACCATCAGTGCGGAAGATTCTGAATTGGAGATTGCACAAAAGGTTTTTCAATCCAATATCAATGCTTTAGAATATACACGGGAAATCCAGGATCCGGGGAATTTCCAAAAAGCTGTCCAGCTCCTCGTTCAATCAAACCAAGTCCATTTTTACGGAAATGGCGGTTCCGGGATAATTGCTCTCGATGGACAGCATAAATTCATGCGGACAGGACTGCCGAGCTACGCACACACCGATACCCATATGCAATTAATGGCCGTTTCGCAATTAACCAGTAGTGATACCGCTGTCTTCATTTCTCATACGGGAGCAAACAAAGATTTACTCGAAGTTGCTGAACTGGCGTTTGAAAACAGGGTACAGACAATCGGAATCACCAATTATGCCAAGTCTCCGTTGAATAAACTGGTCGATGTCTGCCTTTATACCGCATCGCAAGAAACCGAATTCCGATCAGAAGCATTATCTTCACGAATAGCAGAACTCTCCTTGATCGACGCTCTGTACGTGAATTACAGCATCAAAAAAGCCAATCAATCAAAAGAAGCACTCACCCACATGCGCAATGCTATATCGAGAAAACGTATGTGACAACAAAGGGGGGTTACTTCCAGCATCCTTGGAACTTTCAAGTGAATTCCTTACTTTCTTCTATTATAAGAAAAAACCAGTGTCATGTGGCGAGGCCACTGAAAAAGTTCTTTTATTATAAAATTGCTGTCAACGTTCGTTGTTGATTCCCCGAATAAATTGTCGGTGTATGCTTGCCGCGGGCACGCTAAGCTAACTTGGTCTAGAAAATCACTTGACCAAGTGGATCTTCTGCTCGCGCTGTTCCCGCAGGCGTCATCACGGTCCGCTCATCGTGGAATTTTCAAGGGCCAGTCCAAAAAGAGTCGATTTTCTTTGACTTAAAAAAAGAAAATCGACTCTTTTTTCTTGTCCAATGATTGGTTTATTGAAAAGAATGAGGGCTTTCTGCCTCCTTTCCATCTTCAACTATTTCTCTGAAAAATAGAAAAGATGGCGCCCTTACCTACAGGCGCCATCCTTTTGTATCTTCTCACTTTAATGATCGAAAAAACGCATCTAATTCCCTGTTAAACTTATCCGGTTCCTCCAAAAATAAACAATGGCTGCTATTTTCAAAGGCAATCAGTCTAGAATCGGGTATGCGCTGCTGGATATATTCTCCGGCAGCCACCGGGAAGAATGTGTCGTCACGGCCGAAACAAATCAGTGTCGGTACCGTGACGTTTGAGAGCGTTTCTCGATAATCGACTGCTGTTTGATTGAATACAATAGTGCTCGCTATCGCTGCGGGCAGCTTCATCATCTCTTCTAAAATCCAACGATGCTGGTCCGGATCGGGCTTTTCCTTGAACATGCCGTAAATGAACTCACTGTTAAAAGCATGCTGATCCTCCTGGATTGCCTGCATGACACCTTTGATTGCTTCAAAATTGAATGCCCCATACTCCCAACCATCCCATAGATAATCAGATGGGGATTGATCAACAATGGTCACCGCTTTAACATGGTCACTGCCAAATTGATTGAAATAGTCCCACACAACAAAAGCACCCATTGACCAGCCAACAAGGATCACTTCGTTCAAATCGAGTTTTTCCATGAACCGTTTCAAGTCCTTTGCATAGTTCGCGACCGTGTGCCCATAAGGCACTTTGCTCGATTCCCCGTGTCCTCGCAAATCGAATGTAATGGTCCGATAACGTTGCTTGAAATAGTCAAGCTGATTCCCGAAAAACTTGCTGCTCATCATCACTCCGTGAACAAACACGACAGTTTGCCCTTCTCCCTGATCCTGATAATACAATTCCGTCCCCGCTTCTATTTCCATATAAGGCATAGCAGTTCTCCTTTTCTGCTTATTTAGAGTGATTCAATAATACCTTCCAAAACATCAGCCATTCCCTACCTGTAAATAGCAATTCTGTTTGTTTCTATGTAAAATAGTTGCTGTAGTATTGATTTTCCGACCACTCGACCAGATTCCCTTGTAAGAACAGGAGGTATAAAATGAAAAAAGCAACATATATAGAAGAAACAATTCAACTTGCTTTCGACAATGTCGAAAACGACGGCGGACCTTTCGGAGCAATTATCGTAGATAAAACCGGGAACATTATCGGCAAAGGTACCAATATTGTCACAAAATCCAACGATCCGACGGCCCATGCGGAAATACAAGCAATCCGCGAGGCTTGCCAAGAAAAGCAAACATTCCAATTGTCTGATTGCATTTTGTATACCAGCTGTGAACCGTGTCCGATGTGCTTAGGTGCTATATACTGGGCTCGCCTTGAAAAAGTATACTACGCGGCTGATCAAAATCTGGCAGCAGCGGTCGGGTTTGGTGATACTTTCATATATGAAGAAATCGAAAAAGCACCCAGCGAAAGACATATTCCATTTCGGGAAGTACCAGTGAAGGAAAGAAACCGCCCCTTCGAGGAATGGGACAACAAGCCAGACAAAATAACATACTGACGGTCAGTAAATATCCTTCCTGCCAAACAAGATTTTTCTTGTTTGGCGATCCCGCTCAGCTACTTTTGGTAGTTCCACAGCACTCTCCATTCGCCATCATCCTTGGCAGCAAACACGTCTTGCACAATACTGAAATTTCCATACTTGCCCTTATAATTTTGAGTTACTGTTATTTTATAAACAACAGCTAGCGGTTCCACATCTTCCTCCATTTTCCAATCCTTTATTTTGTCGGTATCGCCTAACGAATAAGTGAAGGTTTCGGAACCTAACTGATTCATGAATACGTGGGCCCGATCCTGTAAGTAAGCGCCCTTCTCAAATTTCTCCTTCATCAGTGGATGAAACAAAGCATAGGATTCTGCAAACATTCCCTGTTGTTCATAACTATAGAAGCTATCCACTACAGCCTTTGCCTGCCGATTCGGCAAAAAATATACCAGTCCAGTCATACCAAGGATCAAAATCAGGATCAGCACCAATATGATTAGCGGATTTATTCCTCTGCGCACTGAACATCCTTCTCCCTCGAACAACCATATACAACCATATTATTCTGCTTGCCGGGAAAATATTACATGATCCAGGACAGCCCCTGCTCCTTCTCTCATGGAAAGCCGGGGAATCACTTTATTTTTCATAAAGCTCAATGGGAAGCTGGTCGGGGTCGGTAAAAAAAGTGAATTTCTTTCCAGTTGAAGAATCGATCCGGATGCTTTCCGGCTCTATCCCCCTTGCCTGCAGTTCCTTTAACGTCGATTCCAGCTGGTCTACTTCAAAAGCCAGATGCCGTAAACCGCACGCTTCCGGGTAATTCGGCCTTTCAGGAGCATCCGGAAAACCGAACAGTTCAATAATATAATCCCCGTTCAGTGCTAAGTCCAATTTATATGTGCCTCTATGAGACTGGAATGTCTCCTTAATGATTTCCAACCCCAGTTTTTCTGTATAAAAATGCTTGGATTGCTGGTAATCGGAACAAATGATGGCGGTATGATGAACTCTATTAAACATATTTTCCCCCTCGTTTTTATGATGATATTGCCTTTACTTCTTGGGCAATTCTATCAAAAAAGGGAAAAACAAGGTTACAAAAAGATTAAAGCAACCCGCCAGACTGCTTCTATGATATACACTAAAACCTGTCACGACAGTAATTTGGCAATCATTTCTAGCATTTCCTTATTTAACAGCTAGATTAAAATCCTTTACAGTTCTATTACAACCCTTCTCAGTTGGTAAATCCATGCTATACTGTATCCAGTTCTCCAAAAGAGAGAAAAAATAGTAACCACGTACCTTTGCTTTGTGACTCTTCATTATCTTTTCTTTTGCAGATAGCAAGGGAAAAATTAATCTTAAACATTATCAGGGAGTGGAAGAATTGAGAAAGTCTAACAAAACATTATTTTCTGTAGCGGCAACTGTGGTTTTGGCATCAGCTTTTACAACAAGTGTGGAAGCTTCTTCCTATAAAGTGCAAAGTGGGGATACATTGTGGAGCATTTCACAAAAATATAATACGACTGTACAAAATTTACAATCTACTAATAATATATCAGGCACCATCATCTATCCGAACCAAGTGATTGAAACCGGCGACGGCGAAAGCAGCAGCAAGTCTCACGCTTCTTCGTCCAATGGAAAAACGTACAAGGTGAAATCCGGCGATACTTTATGGGCAATCGGAAAGAATCATGGTGTATCGGTAAGCAACCTGAAAAGCTGGAACAACCTTTCTTCTGATTTGATTGTAACTGGTCAGACGCTTAAGGTAAGCGGATCTTCCAGCTCTAGCCAAGCATCCTCCAATTCTAGTGAAAAGGTTAGCGAGAAAGAAACAAAAGTTAAATCTGCCAGCGTTTCAACGAGCGGCAACAATGGTTCTGCCCTTGTCAACGAAGCGAAAAAGCATGTCGGCACTCCATATGCATGGGGCGGCGCATCTCCAAGCGGTTTTGACTGCAGCGGATTTATCTATTATGTAAGCAAGCAAGCTGGTGATAGCTTCGGTCGTACGTCTGCTGCGAACCTTTACAATCAATCTACCAAGGTAAGCAGTCCGCAGCCTGGCGATTTGATTTTCTTTAAAGGCACATATAAATCCGGTATTTCTCATGTTGGTTTCTATGCCGGGAACAATCAGTTCGTTCACGCAAGCTCTAGCGGTGTAGAAATCACTAGCGTCAGCAATCCATACTGGAACAGCCACTTTGCTGGATACGGACGTATGTAATTATCGTAAAAACAGATCGGAATTTCCGGTCTGTTTTTTTTATGTGGCAAAATCCCGATTCTTGTTACCCAAAAGCTTGTTACAGCACTATTCCCGCATCTCCACAACCTAAACCATCTTTTTCGAAAATTTTTTGTTCTTTACTGAATATGTCGGCGTCCCCCTGGCGTGATGAGTGTTCCTGCAGTGTGCAAAAAAATACACTCTTTCCCTCTTTCTTTATTACCGTAAAGATACTTACCCCAAAGGAAAAAAAGAGAGAGATTAGCGCTCAATGTTATTAGAATTACTGGATATTTATAAATAAACATGTGGATGTATGAAATATAGAGGAAAAAGAAAAAGTGCTTTTTGAGTAGAACTCTATGATTGTGATTAATGGGTATATCGAGGGAATAAACAATACGAGAAAAGTTTTAAAACGAGATTCTTTTGGCATCAAAGATTTTAAAGATTAAAGCCTAAAATTTCATGGCAGCAAGCGATGAAATTGCTCTATAGAGCGAAATAGTAGCGTAGCAAAGGAAATAAGCGAAACTCCTGTGGAAAAACGGGCCGCCGAGACCCCGCAGCGGGCTTTGCAAGGAAGCTCGGACGTTCGTCCGCGGAAAGCGAGTTTATTTCCTCTGCGGCCTTGAGAAAATAGCCGTTTCTTGGAATGAGCCATTCGATAAAAAAAGGGTGGAGTGACAGATCACCCCATCCCATTTGACAGAGAAGCAATCATTTAAGCAGGCAGGCCTAGGAGGTCCATTAATCATTGCCGACCGATTTCATTTCGAGGGGATTTATTGGGCATTGGATGAAGAATCAAAGACTTTGAACGATTAAAGCCTAAAATTTCATGGCAGCAAGCGATGAAATTGCTCTATAGAGCGAAATAGTAACGTAGCAGAGGAAATAAGCGAGACTCCTGCGGAATAACGGGCGACCGAGACCCCGCAGCGGGCTTTGCGAGGAGGCTCGGACGTTCGTCCGCGGAAAGCGAGTTTATTTCCTCTGCGGCCTTGAGAAAATAGCCATTTCTTGGAGTATGCCTTACGATAAAAAGAGGATGGAAGAAGAATCACCACCACGATTCATTCATCCGTGAAGAATAAAGAGTGTTTATTTCCTTTGCCGCTTGAGGATAGTCGCTAGTAGATGGAAAGATTCGTGGCGTGAAAATCCCATCACCACCATGGACAGAGAACCGAAAATTTTTTCTTTAGTAGAAATAGATAGAGAAAGGATATCCCGTCTAACCGACACCGTCCATCCCCTCTTCTATCTTCTTAGAAAAAACTGCCCCCGGAAAATGTTCTTTTCAGGGGACAGCCTTTTATCTTTAGAAAACTTATCCAAAGTTCTTCTTTAATGTTTCGGTTATTTCTACAACGGATTTCCCCATTCCGGATTCTACAGCAGCTACATAAGCACCTTCTACTATCGGGACATCGGCAATTTCTATGTGATCGTATTCCGACATTTCCACCGCCATTTCGGCGTTCATCTTGGCGCTGCCAATATCAAAAATAAGCAGAACCCCTTTAGGACTATGCGCGTTCTCGATAGCAGCCTGGATTTTTTCGATGCTGGTTCCGATATCTCCGTCATCGGTACCTCCTGCCAATTCAATCGGCACATCCGAATTCACTTGGCGGATGAGATCCTTGATTCCTTCGACGATTTTGGGGCTGTGGGATATCAGAACAATGCCTGTCTGGTCCATTGACTACACTCCTTTTCTGACTATCTCAGCCAGGGTTGAAAATAAGTAATAAGAGGAAACCGAACCAGGATCCAAATGACCGACAGAACGCTCTCCCAAGTAGGCAGCTCTTCCTTTTTTGGCAGACATGTCTTTGGTGGCTTCCATGGCCGATTTTGCTTTGGATTCGATTTCATCACCAGAAAAATCTTGCTCCGTCTGTAAATATTCAGCCATTGGCAGCCAGACATCGATCATGGTTTTTTCACCTTGCTCTGCTTTCCCTCTTTGCTTTAACCCTTCTGCTGCTGCCGAAATTCCTTCAGCGAAATGCTGAAAGTCTGCATTGTCCGACCCTTTCATGCTGGTGGACATTTTGAGGAAGGCGGTACCGAACAATGGTCCGGATGCGCCGCCGACTTTCGACATCAAGGTCATCGCCGTATCCTTCAATACGTCGCTTACGCTGGTATATTCAGCAGCTTCTATTTTATTTTTGACCTCTTGAAACCCGCGTGCCATGTTGATACCATGATCTCCATCGCCGATAGCCTGATCGAGCGAGGTCAAATACTCCTTGTTTTCCTGAAACAGTTGATTGGCCTGTAATAGCCACTGTTTTATATCTTGTGGTTGTAACTCCATCCTGCATGCTCCTTCCTATTACATTTTAAACGCTGGGGCCTCGGACGGGGCGTCCAGCAATTCTTTCAATTCCTCATCCAGTTTCAACAGGGTGACCGAGCATCCCGCCATTTCCAAAGATGTCATGTACTCACCAACAAACGTTTTGTGGACACGTATATTTTTTGCTGCCAGCAATTCCTGGACTTTTCCATTGAGAATGTACAGTTCCATTTCAGGGGTTGCTCCAAGTCCGTTGATCATGACCGCTACTTCTTCTTCAGCAGCGATATCGATGTCAGCCAAAACCTTGTTGGTCAACTCCTCGGCAATTTCATCAGCAGATGCGATTGTTTTTCTCTCTATTCCAGGTTCCCCATGAATCCCGATTCCAATCTCCATTTCATCATCGGCCAATTGAAAGCCCGGCTTCCCTGCAGCAGGAACCGTTCCGGAACTGAGCGCCATTCCCATCGAACGCACATTGGCCACCGTTTTTTCCGCCACCGCTTTCACTTCTTCCAGTGAACCACCTGCCTCTGCTTTTGCCCCGGCAATTTTGTGAACGAAGACGGTACCGGCAATGCCTCGTCGTCCGGAAGTGAACGAGCTGTCCTCGACTGCTACATCATCATTCACCACCACATGCTCCACCTGTATTCCTTCTGCCTCGGCGAGTTCCGCTGCCATTTCGAAATTCAGGACATCTCCGGTATAGTTTTTGACTACCAAAAAAACACCAGCACCATTGTCGACTGCTTTTATCGCCTCAAAAACCTGATCAGGAGTAGGAGAGGTGAAGACTTCGCCAGATACAGCCGCATCCAGCATTCCTTCGCCAATATATCCGGCATGGGCAGGTTCATGACCACTTCCGCCGCCGCTTACCAATCCAACTTTCTCTGATCCAGCCGGCTGTTTCCTTGCAAGAACCATCGTGTCCGGAAGTTGCTTGAGACTGTCAGGATAAGCTGCCGCTATTCCCTTCACCATATCCAGTACTACCTGATCCGGATTATTGATAATCTTCTTCATTTTGCTTCACTCCTTTATTATTTTCACTCTACTAACACTCTAATGATAAACCTTCGCTAAATCCTTAAGGAAACCCTTTACTGTAAGAAGGATTTTTTCGACAGAAGTCGGGAAAATCCGACTAAGCATTATAAAAACACGGGACCAATCGATCGAAAGCTTCCTTATCGATAAACCGGTCCCGCGGTATTGATTGGTGCTATCCGAGGCTTTCGTCACTTCGGAAACGCATCCTTACCACTTCTTATTTAAATGCACGTGTCGCTTCCACGGCTTTTTTCCAGCCATCGTAAAGCTTTTTACTCTTCTCTTCCGGTAAAGCGGGATCAAAAGTACGCTCATTCTGCCACTGTTTTGCAATTTCCTGCTTATCCTTCCAATAGCCCACTGCCAGTCCCGCCAAGTAGGCCGCACCAAGTGCAGTGGTTTCTTGTACGACTGGACGTTCTACCGGCACTTCGAGAATATCGCTTTGGAATTGCATCAAGAAATCATTTTTGACTGCTCCTCCATCCACGCGAAGTTTTGTCAAATCGATGCCGGAGTCCTTACTCATGACATCGGCGACATCCTTGGTCTGATAAGCAAGGGATTCCAACGTCGCCCGGATAAAGTGATCCTTTGTCGTCCCGCGGGTCAATCCAAAGACAGCACCGCGTGCATCACTGTCCCAATATGGTGTGCCAAGTCCGACAAATGCCGGTACGAAGTAAACCCCGTCCGTTGAATCTACATTTTTGGCATGAGCTTCACTCTCTGGAGAGTCGTTGATCACTTTCAATCCATCACGCAGCCACTGAATGGCAGAACCTGCCACAAATATACTTCCTTCCAAGGCATACTCCACTTTTCCGTCAACGCCCCAGGCAAGTGTCGTCAAAAGGCCATGTTCGGATACTACGCCTTTTTCGCCGGTATTCATCAGCATGAAACAACCGGTTCCATAGGTATTTTTAGCCATACCCTCTTCAAAACAAGCCTGACCGAACAAAGCCGCCTGCTGGTCACCGGCTATGCCCGCAATCGGCACTTCCTCGCCAAAGAAGTGGTAATCCACTGTTTTTGCATATACTTCCGAGGATTGCTTCACCTCCGGCAGCATGCTTTTCGGTACGGTCAAAATATCCAGCAGTTCTTCATCCCACTTTAAATCATAAATATTGAACATCAAGGTTCTCGAAGCATTGGAGTAATCGGTGATATGGGCTTTTCCACCAGATAACTTGTAAACAAGCCAGGAGTCGATCGTACCGAACAGCAAGTCTCCATTGTCGGCTTTTTCCCGGGCACCTTCCACATTATCAAGAATCCATTTCACTTTGGTTCCGGAAAAATAAGGGTCGATCAACAGGCCGGTTTTTTCGCGGAACAAATCGTTATAACCCTGTTCTTTCAGCTCATTGCAAATTTCCTGGGTTTGACGGGATTGCCAGACAACCGCCTTATAAATCGGCTTTCCAGTATTCTTATCCCATACTACCGCTGTCTCACGTTGGTTGGTGATGCCGATGCCGGCTACTTGGGATGGTTCCGCATCTGCCTTCCGTAATACTTCCGACATACAGGCAAGAACAGAAGTCCAGATTTCATTGGCATCGTGTTCTACCCAGCCTGGTTGAGGGAAAAATTGTTCGAACTCTTTTTGAGCCGTTTCAACAATTTCCCCATTGCGATTGAACAGGATCGCTCGCGAACTTGTTGTCCCTTGGTCTAATGACAAAATATATGTTTCACTCATGATAAATTCCCCCTTAAGATATTTTTTCTTCCACTTTATCAGCAGTGGTTTCTCCTTTTTTCAGTTCTGCATTTGCAGCTCCGATCAAGATGACAGCCATCACAGCACTCAATATCCAGAACAAGACCGAAAAATCGCTTACAAAAATGGCACGATAGAAAACCGCTCCATAAATTCCTCCCAAAATCGGTCCAAGAACCGGTATCCAGGAATAACCCCAGTCAGAACCGCCTTTTCCCGGTATCGGAAGCAGTGCGTGGGCAATCCGCGGGCCAAGGTCCCGAGCCGGGTTGATGGCATAACCGGTCGTACCGCCAAGCGACATTCCAATCGCTACAATCAATGCACCTACTATCAATGGGTTCAACCCTTCGGTAAATTCGTTCGCGCCGATAAACAAAAGACCCATGACAAGAACAAATGTACCGATCATTTCACTGACCAGGTTGGAAAACGGACTGCGTATTGCCGGATCGGTAGAAAACACGCCCAGTTTCGCTCCAGTATCTTTGGTCGCTTTCCAATGCGGCAAGTAATTCAAGAAAACAATAACACCGCCGATAAATGCTCCCAACATTTGTGCCGTGATATACATCGGCACTTTTGACCATGGAAATTCACCTACTGCAGCAAACCCTAACGTCACTGCAGGATTGATATGGGCTCCCGATACGCTGCCGACCGCATAAACGCCCATTGTCACTGCAAGACCCCATCCAATTGTAATGACGATCCAGCCGGCGCCTTCCGCCTTTGTATTTTTAAGTACGACTCCCCCGACAACTCCGCCGCCAAAAATAATCAAAATCATTGTACCAATTAGTTCTGCTAAAAATTCGGACATCTCCAGCACCCCTTTTCCTATATTAACCTAGTAAACGATGTGTTTTTGAACACAAAAAGACCCACACTCCAATCGACGCACTTCTCCTGAGAAGTGCCATTGTAGTGTGGGTCTCCGAATCTCCATCACATCGTTAACTTGTTGTCTTAACTTTACACCATGCTGCAAACGCTGTCAATCCATTTCATGTTTTTTTTGTAAGCACTTACGTTTCCTTGCATATCTTGTTTTCTCCCCGTCCTTGTAACGGCGCTGTTTTCACGAATCGTCACCGATTATTTTTTCTTCCACTTCTTCGGTTTGGGAGTGTCCACTTTTTAATTCTTTGCTGGCAGCAGCGATCAACAGCAGAATCATCACAGCACTGAGAATCCAGAAGAAAACCGAATAATTACCGGTAAACAAAGCACGGTAAAATAACGCACCATATATTCCGCCCAACACCGGACCGGCCAGAGGTACCCAGGAATATCCCCAGTCGGATGATCCCTTGCCCGGAATCGGCAGCAAGGCATGTGCAATCCGTGGCCCGAGGTCGCGGGCAGGATTGATAGCATAACCCGTGGCACCCCCCAACGACATTCCAATCGCCACAATCAACAATCCAACGATCATTGGATTCAATCCTTCGGTGAATTCATTTGCACCGATAAACAAAAGTCCCATCACGAGGACGAATGTACCGATTATTTCACTTACCAGGTTGGAGAACGGACTGCGAATCGCTGGATCTGTTGAAAACACTCCGAGCTTGGCTCCCGGATCATCTGTCGCTTTCCAGTGGGGCAAATAGTTGCAAAAGACGATACCTGCCCCGATGATGGCACCGAGCACTTGAGCCGAAATGTACATTGGCACTTTCGTCCATGGAAACTCTCCAATCGCCGCGAAACCAAGGGTAACAGCGGGATTGATATGGGCACCAGACACATTCCCGACGGCATAAACACCCATTGCAACCCCGAGCCCCCATCCAATCGTAATGACGACCCAGCCTGCCCCTTCAGATTTCGTTCCTTTAAGAACGACTCCACCGACGACACCGTTCCCAAGAATGATCAAAATCATGGTTCCGATTAATTCAGCTAAAAACTCCGACATGAAAACGCACTCCTTCCGATTTTCTAATCTAATTAACATAAATCGGAAACTTCAAACCTTTTGCGCACTAGTCAGTTATCCGGATGTGTTGTCGCCTGATGTTCCATCTCAGTGAATGTTCCATAGTTCGGAACGGGAAGTGGTGACAGCTTTCGCTCCTCCCTGGTATGCATTTTCCACATCCTCCTGGCTGCGGATCAACCCGCCAGCGATGACCGGGATGCCTGTCCGTTCAAAAATTTCCCCGATCAATTTCGGAATGAGACCAGGCAGCACCTCGATATAATCTGGTTTCACCTTGTTGATGATTTTTATATTGCTCTCCAATGCATGCGAATCAAGAGCGAATAGCCGCTGAACCGCTAGAACCCCCTGTTTTTTGGCGTAGGAAATGACATTCCCTCTGGTGGTGATGATGCCATCTGGTTTCAGATTCCGGATCAAGAACTCAATCCCGGCTTCATCGGTTTTCAACCCTTGAATCAAGTCAGCATGGACAAACACTTTCTTTTGTTCTCTTTTTGCATATTTTATCAGGGAAACAAGCTGGGAAAGCCTTGTCTCCAAGAAAATGATATATTCATAATCACTCGTAAGCAGCTTTTCAAAATCTTTCATATCACGGATCGCCGGTAAAGTCCCTTGGAGTATTGTCATATTATCACCCAATCCCGTTAATTTACTAATAGTTATTCATTTTATCATAATGCTTGTCCAAAGGTTAATATGTAAACAGTTGGTGAAAACGCTTATCTGTCAGTTGTGGCTTGATAATTTCCGATTTAGAAATTAATTTCGACTTAACACTGGCCTGCTCACCCCATTTTATAAAACGAACCCTAATCAATTGCTTAAAAATGAATGCTCGCTATACGGGATGCTACCGATAAATCCTGTTTGAATCCCGCTTGTTCACTCTTTTAGTACCGGAAAAACCAATACGGAAGTGTGGAAGGAACGCTCACCATATTTTGCCGATAGATAAGGCGAAGATTC
This sequence comes from Sediminibacillus terrae, assembly GCF_009602435.1. Classification (GTDB taxonomy): domain Bacteria; phylum Bacillota; class Bacilli; order Bacillales; family Amphibacillaceae; genus Sediminibacillus; species Sediminibacillus terrae. Next base: position 264,615 of record NZ_VZDQ01000023.1, on the reverse strand, counting down.
CAGCGGCAGAAAAGGCATAGGGGGGAGATGACCCTGGAGAGCGCTGACTCGAGGAAACTCTCCACCGCCCGCGGAAAATGCAGGTTATTTCTTAAAACCGGCACTGCACTACTGAAGAGAATAGGTAGTTACTAAAATACCCTAAAGAACACTACTCATGAAATAAACAGACGAAACGTTTTCCAAACAAGTCGCAAGGGAAATTAGTAAGGAGTCCCATTAAGAAAAGAGTGACGAACATGAAAAGGCTGTTGATTACCTTGCTTCCGATTCTTTACGCTGTGTTGATCTGGATTCAATCAAGCTACTCGCATGAAACCATTGTACGCTTTTTCAAGGAGGTTATGCCGTGGTGATAAACTTTCTATGGGAAGCTTTCCATTTTATAGAGTTCGCCATTCTTTACCTTCTCCTGGCAGCAGCGTTGATAGTCAACAAACGTCACAACACACTGACGGACCTTGCTGCCATGTCTGCAACCATTGTTTATGCTTTCGTGGATGAAATTCATCAATTTTATGTACCAGGACGTTCCTTTTCTCAGTTAGATCTAGTTAAAGATATGGCTGGGGTGGTCACAGCGTGGATTTTGCTGGAAAGTATCCAATCCAGCAGAGGACAAAAGAATGATCATTAACAACAAGCTTTTCTTGGCTGTGCCGACACGTTCCGCAGTGTGAGAAGCTTGATATATTTTTCCTGCCTGAACATGAAATCACAAAAAAAGCTGCCCCTTGGCATTAGCCGGATAGGACAGCTTTCATGAATTATTTTTTGCGGCGTAAGAGTTTTATACAGGCCAGGATGACTAAAGCAATCGCCACATAAGTGAGGAAAAACACGATGAATCCCCAAAGCCCTACAACCGCATCGGCAAATTCCATATCGCCGCCGGTTAGAGCCTGTTGAATTTCGATTGCAAAAACAAGCACCACCATCATGGTGAATGTGTAAATAAAAGAAAGAATGGTAATGCTCCACTTCATGCTGGCGATCAATTTAAAGAAAAAGTAGACGATGAAAAAGGCAAAGATACCGATAATGCCGATCACCCAAAAATGCAGTTGTTTATCCGTCATTGTCAATCCGAATAGTTCAATTAATACATCATGGATTCGGTTGACGATATCAGCCAGCAGTAAAATGACTTCCTTCATACTTTTTCCTCCTATTTTCTACCGTTCAACTACGTCGGGCCTGATTCAACGCCTGATTGAATCCTGCGATGATATCGTCTGCCGCTTCAATTCCTACAGATATCCGGATCAATCCTTCCGTTATTCCCAATTGTTTCTGTGTCTCTTCTGGAAGGGCTCGATGGGACGTAGCCAATGGATAGGATACAGAGGTTTCGACCCCAGCCAATGTAGGAACGATTTTTATCCAGCCGAGCGATTGGAAGAATGTTTCCACATCACAGGTAGCCGTAATATCCATCGTTACGATGGCTCCATTTCCAAACGGTGATACGTCCTTCGGGTAATATACTTTTTCCACTGCCTCATGCTTTTGCAATGCATCGGCTAGTTTTTGTGCATTGGTGACATGCCGTTCCATTCTTACACTCAACGTCTTCAACCCGCGGCAGGTGAGCCAGGCCTCGAAGGGACTTAAACTGCTGCCCAAATTCACGATTTTTTGATTGGCTTTTTCAATTAAATCTTCGTGACCGACAAGCACACCGGCTGTAATGTCACTGTGACCGCCGATGTATTTAGTCGCACTGTGGACAACCAAATCGGCGCCCTGCTCATAGGGACGGCACAGGTAAGGTGTGGCAAATGTATTATCGATCATCAAGACCAGCTGGGCGTCCTTGGCCAGGGCAACGAGCGCATCTATGTCCTCTCTGCGCAACAACGGATTGGAAACAGATTCCGAGTAAACCATCTTTGTATTGTTTCGGACATATTCGGCGATTTTGTCCCAATCGGAAAAGTCGATAAAAGACACTTCGATTCCTAAGTCCGGAAGTTCATTGGCAAGCAGTTGATATGTACCACCGTAAATATCAGCAGCCGCGATGACATGGTCCCCCTGCTTGGCAACGGCAAGAATTCCAGCCAATATCGCAGCTGTTCCCGAGGAAGCGGCTACTCCTCTCGGCGCTCCTTCCAGCTGAGCCACCGCAGCTCCTAGCTCATCGGTATTCGGATTCCCGACTCTCGTATATAAATAATCATTCTTCCCTTGGTAAAAATTCTCCAAATCTTCAAGGTCTTTGAATTTAAAAGCTGACGTCTGGTAAATCGGCGTCGTCTTGCTATTGATTTTTTTCTCCTGTATGCCAGATAGATGAACAGATTTCGTATCAAAATGTTTCCCCATGTGATCGCTCTCCTTTACCAGCTTTCCATAATTATACCTACTTTAACGCAAGACAGATTAAAAGCGCAAGCACTGTTTAAAAGAATACAACCCGGATTCTCCACGTCCTTGGCAACCTGCATTATCAATAACGCGCGGTCCTTCGCCAAACGTAAGCAAAGCTTCGAAATGGATGACACAGAGGTTTTGCTTAAGACCTCCAGGAGTAACGACCGGACACCTATGGAAATTCATCCTTTTTTAAAAATAGAATCGGAGAGGCTGGGTACACCTCTCCGATCCTTGGTTACACAGTTTGAGTTGCCCTGCTGTACTTTTTCCCGGGGTGGTTTTCAAGAAGACGCGGTCCTGCTCCAAAAAGGTTATCCCGCAAGCTTTCTCCTTCATAGCTGGAGCGAATCAGGCCTCGATCTTGTAAAATCGGAACAACCAAATCGACGAAATCCCGGAAAGTTCCCGGCGTAATCGCATATGCAATATTGAAGCCATCGATACCAGCCTCTCTGACCCATTCTTCCATCGTATCGGCTATTTGTTCGGGCGAGCCGACTGCATAGGCGCCAAGACCTCCGATCCCGATAAATTCTTTGATTTCTTCTACTGTCCATTGTTTGTTCGGATCAATCCTTGTAAAGTTTTCGACTGCTGATTGGATGGCATTGTTTTCAACATACCGCAAACTTTCATCAGGGCCATACTGCGAAAGGTCGATACCGGTCCATCCACCAAACAAGGCAAGTGCCCCTTCATGGCTGATATGTTTTTTATAATCGTTGTACTTTTCCTTCGCCTCCTGTTCTGTGCGCCCTACAATGGGAGTGAACATGGTCAAAATTTTCACATCCTCTGGATTCCGCCCAGCCAGTTCAGTCTCTTTTCGCAACTTTTTGACTGACTTCCTGGCAGCCTCTTTGGTTGGAGCTCCGATAAAGACACACTCTGCATTCCTGGCTGCAAAGGCCCTGCCTTTCTTGGAAGCTCCCGCCTGATAAATAACCGGTGTACGCTGTGGCGAAGGTTCACTCAAATGGGCGCCAGGCACTTTGAAATACTTTCCTTCATGCTGGATGTCATGGACCTTTTCCGGATCGGTATAGATGCCATTCTCTTTATCGAGACGGACTGCATCATCTTCCCAACTGCCTTCCCAAAGCTTATAGCAAACATCCACATACTCTTCTGCAATATCATACCGCTCATCATGACTTACCTGATCTTCCAAACCCATGTTGACTGCTGCGCTTTTCAAATAAGACGTAACGATATTCCAGCCCACCCTTCCATTTGTCAAATGATCGAGTGTCGACATTCTTCGGGCGAAGGTATAGGGATGTTCATGGCTGACAGAAGCGGTCACGCCAAAACCGAGATGCTTGGTGACGGCCGACATGAGCGGTACGACCAGCAACGGATCGTTCACAGGCGACTGGGCTCCCTGCCTTACTGCCGCATCCCGAGAATTTTCGTAAACATCATAGGTGCCTAGCACATCAGCCAAAAACACAGCATCGAAATTCCCTTTTTCCAATAGCTTTGCCAGCTCTATCCAATATTCACTGTCCTTATAACGGTGTGATTGGTCGTCCGGATGCGTCCATAATCCTGGCGATTGGTGTCCCGCACAATTCATATCAAAGGCATTCAAATATATCCGCTTATCCGTCATCGATTTTCTCCTCCTATTGTTTTATTGGTTCAAATTGGCTGTTTTTGCTTGTTGACCGTCTGGACAAAATAGTCCAATTGCTTTTCTAATCGCTGGTTTAAATCAGGATCGTGAATCGGCTGATTGATATCCTGTTTGTCTATGCATTCGTTCAACAAATAAACACCTTTCAAATTCTGTGCCTTCAATGTCGCCAATAGCGGCTTCAGACTATATTCCAATGCCAGCAAATGGGAGGGACTGCCGCCTGTCATCAGTGGCAAAACCGGAGTATCTTCCAACACATCCTGCGGCAATATGTCCAGAAATGCCTTTAGAACCCCTGAGTAAGCTGCTTTATAAACGGGAGACCCGACAATCGCGCCTTTCGCCTTCCGGATGAGCGCTGCCGCTTCCGTTACACTCTGGCTGTCATACCTTCCTTCAAACAAGTCGACCTGAGGGATCTCCTTTACGGATAAGTGTACGGTGGAAAACCCTTTTTGCCTCAAAGACTCCCCTAAATAGTTCAAAACCGCGTCGGTTCCTGATTGGGCCGAAGGACTTCCCGATAAAATAATGATTTCACTCAAAATAATCTCTCCCTTTCTGCCAAATGGGCTTGCGTTTCGACTCGGGGAAAGAGGGATTTTTTCATTAGAAAAAGCCCCCTTCTCCGCAACATGAGAAAAGAGGGCTGTCATCGTCCGATATCCGCTCTTATCTCCCAAGAATGATCTTGGCTGGAATTAGCACCTTTCTGACAATGGTCAGAGGTTGCTGAAGCGTCAATGGGCCAGTTCCCTCGGCTTCTCTGGATAAGAATTTTTAATTTGACACCTATCATAATACCAATGGCTTTCCATGTCAACCACTTTTTGCAATAATCAGAATAGTCCTGTCTGTTGTAAGTGCCCTGCACTTACTCCAGCCAGGTTTATCTGCCCAGTTTTTGAGAAACATATAGATATACTTAATCCAGGAGGAATCGTGATGCATGAATTTAACGAGACTTTTATCCAAATCCTTATCCTGCTTGCTATCTCGATCGCCGTGATCGGAATTGCCAAAAAGATCGGTCAGCCCTATACAATTGCACTCGTTTTGGTCGGTTTAATTCTTGGTATTATTAACGTACATGTACCGCTTATTGACGAAGCAGAGGCATATATCACTCAATCAGAAGTGTTCCAGGCAATCATCATATCTTTGTTTTTGCCGATTCTACTCGGAGATGCGACGTTAAAACTTCCCTTTCACCATTTATACCAGCACAAGCGGGCCGTACTTGGCATGGCATTCGCCGGTACGTTTCTTTCCTTTATCGTGATCGGCTTATCCACTCATTATGTTATCGGATTGCCGATAGCGGTCGCTTTCACATTCGCCGCTTTGATGAGTGCCACAGATCCGATAAGTGTTGTATCCATATTTAAGTCACTCGGTGTTTCGGAAAAGTTATCCACGGTCATGGAAGGGGAATCGCTGTTCAACGACGGGATTGCGGTCGTCTTGTTCAAAATTTCGTCGATCTATTTGCTTACTTATATCGAATTAGGCTGGGAGGGGCTTGGCAGCGGCATCCTGTTATTCCTGAAATTCAGTCTCGGCGGTGTGTTGGTCGGTGTCATCCTTGGTTTTGTGTTCTCCCAAATCATCCGCTTTTTTGATGATTATCCATTTGAAATTGCCCTGTCGGCCATCTTGTTTTTCGGAAGCTATTTTATCGCGGAACATTTGGAGGTCTCCGGGGTCATCGCAGTGGTTGCGGGTGGTTTTATGTTCGCCGACTATGGCGGGAAAATCGGTATGTCGGAAAAAACGCGGGTCACCATCAATACGTTCTGGGATGTCATCACCCTTGTGGCCAACTCGATCATCTTTTTGTTGATTGGTTTGGAGATCCGCAATATTGATTTCAATAACCAGTGGGACATCATCGCATATGCAATCATCCTTGTAATCCTGGGTAGAATCATCGCTTTGTATATCAGTACACTGCCTGTCAAAGATTTGAACCGGAAAGAACGTATCCTGCTGAACTGGGGCGGCTTGCGAGGCAGCTTGTCGATTGCACTTGCTCTCAGCTTGCCAACCGAATTCGCCGGCCGTGACACCGTCCTGTTACTGACCTTTTCGGTTGTCTTGTTTTCTTTGATCGTGCAAGGCCTGTCCATCAAACCATTGATCAAAAAGCTCGGTCTGTCGGGCGCCGATTCGAAAGAATAAAAAGTCCCGATGCAAAGGACATAGAAGCAGGCGGGAACAGCGCGGAATCAAGCTCCACTTGGTAAGGCGGCTTTCTTTGACAGTACGCTGAATCCATGCCCGCGGAGAGGGAATCACCTTTTACCTTGCACACGTGGTGTATTTTCACCATTCATGTGAGAATGTAAGAATGCTATTATTTGTCAAAGTCAATTCATATAAAAAACCGGACGAGTCCGAATGAACAGGATTTCGAATTAACGTCCGGTTTTTGGCTTGGCCATTATTGCGTCGTTCCACTTTATTTTGCTGTATTCACTTCAATCACTTTATTGACAAAAGAGGCGAAGGGTTCGTCCTCAAAAGAATAATCGTCTAACTCCTTACGGTAGATTTGAATGATAACCGTATCATATCCCTTTTCATGTTGTGTAAGTCCGAAATGAGAGGTGCGTAGATGGGACAAATACTCCCGGTGCGGCAATTTAATTGCATTGTTTATTTCCTCCATAGGGATAGAATTCTCCGGAACTTCCAAATCGATCCGCAATCGATTTTCCCCCGCATGGATTTTTCCGAAACGCTTGGAATGCCGCTTCCATGGCAGCTTTGTCGTTGTTTCAATACCATAGTTGTGTTTTTCCCGGTTGATCAATTTCACTTCACATTTCCCGCTGTTTTCCAGCAGGGTAATGAGTTCGTTGACTTTCTTGTACATCTGATCCATCCTTTCCATTCCGAGTCAGCATCTAGTTAAACTATTCCCCGTGACCAAATGTTTTACCCGTTGAATGTTTTACGATGGGATAAAGAACGCTGTCATCAGAAGCGAAAAGAGTCCATTCACAATAATTGCAATTTTTGTCTCCTTCCGGGCTGCTGGTGAACTCCTCACATTCCTCTAGGGGAAAGAGCCATAATGCAACATGGTGCTGGACTTAAAGAGAATAATACAGAACGGATTTCAAATAAACAAAACCCAGGAGGTTTTTCACTTAGCCCCCTGGGTTTTGCCCACTTATCAAGATTTCGCTTTCTTTATCATATCGTGCACCTTTTGAATCTCATCATCGGATACGACCAAATAATACACATCCTGACCGCTTGAATTCGTGATATAAGTGCCTTCGCCTTCCATTTGATAGCTGACAACATTTTTCCTGGTGTCCCGATAGTTCATCATCAGATTTTTCATGTCACTGAAATCCATATTGGTTTCCATGTTATTCCCGAGGACATCGATCATATCATCGATTTTGTTCACGGAAGCTACACTGGCGCCTTTATCGACAATTGCTTGGAATACTTGCCGTTGACGACCTGTTCTGGCAAAGTCGCTGTCAAAATGACGCATTCTGACAAAGCCCATTGTTTTGGCCCCATCTAGTTCGATTTTGCCTTCTTCGTAATGATAGCCTTTTTTATAATAGCCCTCGTCGATCCAGTCAGTCTTGTTATCTACCGTGATGCCGCCAACTGCATCTACCATTTCAGACAAACCTTCCATATTCATTTTCACATAATAATCAAGTTCGATATCCAGCAGGTTTTCCACTGTGTTGATCGACATGTCTGTTCCACCATAGGCATACGCATGATTGATTTTATCCTCGTACCCTTTCCCCACTATTTCCGTACGAGTATCACGGGGAATGCTAACCAGATTCATGCTATCGTCTTCTGGATCAAGCGATAAAACCATCAGGGCATCTGATCGGCCGGAATCTCCAGAACGTTCGTCTACACCCAGAAGGAGGACATTCAAAGGTTCGTTGTCTTTCACCTTTTTTTTGCCGACTGAAGTATCGATTGAGTCGACCGGCTTGTGCATTTGCTCCTCAACCGTTTGTTTAGCATTATGATATATAGAAAAAGCGTAGACACCCACGCCAATAACGACTACCGCAATGACAGCCAGTAGAATTTTCCACCAGCGTTTCGACTTTCCCGTTTTTTTAGCTCTTCTGCTTTCAGCCAAGTAAATACACCCCATCTATTATTATTAACGACTTCTTTTTCTTCAACCATTATACTATAACATTGTAAATTTTTGTCTACCCTTAGCGAAAAATTTTTTGTCGAAAACTTTTTCCAATATACAAGACGGTTTCAAAAAGGTAGTGTCACTCTGAATCAAGGAAATAGTAAACACGGGCCCGGTGAAGGCTGTTTTGCTCGTTTTTCTGTTTTCCTTGCGGGCTTGAAAAAGTAAAAAAGCCAGAGAAGCAGTTGCTTCTCTGGCTTTCATCTTATTTTACGATCCGTCCATTTGTGATTGCTGCCCATAACAATCACTTTCTTTCAGTATGTCCATCGCTTCCTGATAATCCGCTTCATCTACGTCGAAATGGAGTAGATGTGTCACTGTTTCCGGATTTCCGTCACCTGATTGATTCTGCTGATTTTTGTTGACCAATGGAGCGATCGGGGCAAAACCGCCATTGGTACCGGTACCTGTATTGGCAGGGAAAAACGGAACGAGAACTTTTGTATCCGTGTCTTCCGGCACTTCTTCGACTGACACGTTATTCACCTTTAGTGTTTGAAGCCGGGCGTGCACTGCTTCTGCATCGTTTTCATTTTTAAAATAAGCATCAATCTGCTTTGACATTCCTTTCACCCTTCCGAGCTTTGTTACCGTTAACATACCCGGTCTTGCACACTTTAAAACAGATCCGGGGCGAGAGGTGAGTCAAACCCGGATCCTTATATAAGCTCTGTCATCAAATGATTCATTGCCTTTTATCAGACCCTTTGAGGCTTTGTAAGTCCGAAAGCATAACGGATCTTCGTTTAGTAGTTTCCCAAGCACAGTTTCGGACTCGAACAGGTTGTTTTTTAAAAAAGGATACCCGTCCGAAGCGAGGATGACTTCGGCTTTACCGGAAGGGACATGCGTCACCTCTATCATACTCAAGTCAATCGGGAAACCATTTATCACTTCATAGCCATACTGATTTAGCGGGTCATTTTGCACATAGTACTGCTGCAGGATCAAAGGCTGGATGAATTCCCATCCAGTATCGCGAACAAGCAGGTCGTCTACTGTTTTCCCTTTCTTCAACTCTGCTTCCAAATAGAGAGAACGGGCATTGGCCGTGATGGTATCCAGATGTTTCTCATTTTTATAAAGCTCGCCTTCGATGATGGCCTGACAATCTCCGATTTGCCAAACCTCCCGGTGGTAATTGCTGTAAATAGCCATACAAGCAGAAGGTGCTAACCACTTCTTATGATCAATCTCCTCCAACAGACCTTGCTCCTGATAGAAATTCTGCATCGATTGATTGATTTGTTTGATCATTCCTTCCAAAGTCACTTTCCTATCCAATCGTCCCACAGTTTGTTTTACGATTTCTGCAGCAATTCTTCCTGGCGACTTTCCATTGATCATTCTGCCTGAAACATTGGTAGCACCGTCAATAACAGCTGCAAAGTCCTCATTTATGACAATCATATCTTCACAAAGTTCAGGATCAGGGCGCTTCCCTTGCAGAAACGATTCGATAATATGTATTCCCACAGTTCTTCCTCCTCATATTTATTCCAATATTTTCAACGATTGCCTGGTCCATTCCATGCTTTAGCTTTTATGTGGTTGTGTTTATAATATATAATTGGGTTTCTAACTTGAAAAGAGGAAGGAAGGTATTCGTGCGAATAAAGTTCAATCTCATTACACAAATTTTCATAGCGTTCATTCTCGCTATTATTCTAGGAATTATTTTCAAAGAATCCATCGCAGTCATCGCACCGCTTGGTGATTTGTTTTTACGGCTGATCAAATTCATCATCGCCCCGCTCATCTTATCGACCCTCGTCGTCGGCGTTGCCAGCAGCGGTGATCCGAAACAACTGGGCAGGATAGGATTGAAAACTGTTGTTTATTATTTGTTGACTACCGCAGTCGCAATCATCATCGGCCTGGCCGTGGCCTTCATGATGTCACCGGGAAAAGGGGTGGATGTTTCACTTTCGGAAAGTGCTCCCGCTAAGGAAGCACAAGAATCCCAAAGTGTTGTCGATACCTTCTTAAATATCATTCCGGAAAACCCATTCGAAGCGCTGGCAAGCGGCAATATCCTTCAAATTATCTTTTTTGCCTTGTTTATCGGATTGGCGATCACCTTCGTCGGGGAAAAAGCCCAGCCAGTTTATCGATTTTTCGATGGCTTTGCAGAGTTGATGTATAAAATCACTTCCATCGTCATGTATGTGGCACCGATTGGCATTTTGGGACTTGTGGCGCCTGTCATCGGAGAATACGGCTTGTCCGTGCTGCTTCCATTGCTGAAAGTGATCCTTGCAGCGGTAATTGCCTGTATCCTGCACGCTGCAATCGTCTATTCTTCGGCAGTCCGGTTATATGGGAAAATGAGCCCTATCACCTTCTTCAAAGGCATTTCACCGGCTGCTTTAGTCGCATTCAGCACAGCAAGTTCTGCAGGAACCTTGCCGATAACATTGAAAAACACTCAAGAAAACTTGGGTGTTCCCAAGAAAATCAGCAGTTTTGTCCTGCCCCTGGGTGCAACGATCAATATGGATGGAACCGCGATATATCAAGGAATTGCCGTTGTTTTCATTGCTCAATTTTATGGATTGGACCTGTCGTTTATTCAGTTGCTTACCGTCGTGGTTACCACGGTACTGGCATCCATCGGAACAGCCGGGGTGCCGGGAGCAGGCTTGATCATGCTCACCATGGTATTAAGCTCCGTCGATATGCCTTTGGAAGGAATCGCTTTGATAGCCGGGGTCGATCGAATCCTGGATATGTTCCGGACGACCTTGAATGTTGTCGGAGATGCTTCCGCAACCGTGGTCATCTCTGGATCCGAAAAAGAACTTCCGGGTCAGAAAAATTCGGAAGCGCCTAGATAATTTTCCTTCCTAATCAATTAAAAAATCCCTGCCGTTTCCGGCAGGGATTTTTTATGGATTCGTATCATTCGTAATTCGGCAAAATCATGACTTCTACACGTCGATTCTTTTCCCGGTTTTCAGGACTGTCATTCGGAGCGATTGGTTCATACTCTCCGTAACCTTTCGCGCTGAACGATCGTTCATCCAAATCTTCATTGTCCAATAGCAGTCGCATGAAGTTGACAGCACGCATGACGCTCAATTCCCAGTTCGATTTGAATTCACTACTGTGTATAGGCTGGTTGTCGGTATGTCCGCTGACTGTGATTTCATGCGGAGGGTTGGTGTACAAAAAGTTCGAGACTTCTTTCGCAATTTCCTTTCCATCCCCGCTCACTTCTGCACTTCCGGAGTCGAAAGAAACATCATTCAGGATAGAAATCAACAAGCCTTCATCTGTCAACTTTGTATCCAACACATCTGTCAATTTATTTTCGGATATATACCCGTTGATTTTTTGTTGGATTTTTGTAAGCTTCTCGATTTCCTCTCTTTTTTTCTCTTCATCCTCAGCATCTTCCTGTTGTTCTTCGTCTTGTTCTTCTTCTTTTTCCTCCTGCTCTTCACCAATCAAAGGTTCTTCCTCAGGGGAAATCGTTGTGCCGCCCTCCATGATGCCTTCACCGCTTGAAAACTCTCCTCGCATTACATTGGCCAGTTCTGCAAACTTTTGTTGATCGACTTTACTGATGGCAAACAATACAATAAACAGCGCCAGAAGAAGTGTCAGCAAGTCGGCATAGGGGACAAGCCAGGTTTCGTCAATGTGGTCCTCCTTATGCTTCTTTTTCTTTCTCACTGTTCTTCTCCCTCCTCAAATTCGGCATATTCTTTCGGGGAGAGGTAGGAGCTTAGTTTCCCTTTGATAACTTGGGAAGAGTCACCAGTGGTCAAGGATAAAATGCCCTCAATCATGACCCGCTTCGCATGCAATTCCTTTTTGGATTTTTCCTTCAGTTTGTTGGCAAATGGATGCCATAGTACATAACCGGAAAAAATACCAAACAATGTCGCGACAAACGCCGCAGCGATTGCATGTCCAAGAGCCTCGGTGTCTTCCATGTTTCCTAGAGCGGCAATCAGGCCGATAACGGCTCCCAATACCCCCAAGGTCGGAGCATAAGTTCCCGCCTGGGTAAAAATCGAGGCACCTTCCTGATGACGCTCTTCGATTGCGTCGATTTTTTCCAATAAAACGTCGCGAATGAATTCCGGTGTCTGTCCATCGACCGCCAATTCCAATCCAGATGCCAAAAATGGATCTTCAATTTCATCCAAATGGTTTTCCAAAGCGAGAATACCTTCTCTTCTGGTCAGGTTGGCCCATTCTGTGAACATCGGTATGATATCTTTTACATCCTCGGTTTTTTGCTCTGTAAAGATGATTTTAAATAGTGCCGGAACCTTTTTCAGTGTTTCCAACGGAAAGGCAATACAAACGGCAGCCATGGTACCAAGAAAAATGATCAAAAGGGCGGCAGGATTGAGCAAGTTTACAGGACTAACTCCTTTTAGCACCATCCCTACGCCAACTGCAATAATCGCTAAAAATATTCCTCCAAATGAAGTCTTGTCCATTATTCTCCCCCATATCGATTTCTTGTTGTTTTTCATAAACAACTCTCTGTTTTTGATGTCTCTATAAAAATAGCCAAAACAGCCATTATCCACTGAACCAATGAATGTCTCTGTTTCTGGCACAAAGGAACGCCGGTGAATTCCTCTTCTATGCACTGTCACTCGGCATCGTGCCATGTCGAATAAAGACGAATTTCTTCCTCTTTTTATTTATCGGATGGTAAATCGCAATTTTAAAGGAGAAAAGGAGGAGAAAAAGCAGGAGCTGCAAAAAAACATTTAAGAAAGCCCTTTTCCCATGCTTTTTTGCTGTTAACTGGCCCAGTTGATAGAAACTGCGACATAACTGTAATGGGAAGTTCCATTGCCTATTCAAAAAGTGTGTTACCCACCGCTTCGGTAGCATACTTCGCTTTCCGCGGGCACGGCTTCAGCTAACTTGGTAAAGAAAACCGCTTTACCAAGTGGATCTTCAGCTCATGCTGTTCCCGCTGGAGTCTGCGTATGCTCCCTGCGCTAAGGAGCATGCTGATTAAAGGAAGCATAGACTTTTTCCTTGAGAAACAACAAGCCGTCTTAAAACGTTTGTCAGGAAATGTGTACTTCTTTTCATAAAAGACAGTTGTAATTCCCGTCTTTTCTCCTGTTTTTGGACTTTTCTGCTTGTTTTCCTGGCAATGTCTTTTGATGATACGGTGCATAGAGTACCATGAATAAAAAAATTTCGAGGGGTTTCTAAACAGAAAGCGATTCCTAGCGAAGAAAATACCCGAAGACTCCTCGAAAATACAAAACAATTTTCTTCGTGCGATGCATCGCTTCCGCAGCCTTCCTTGTCCTGCGGGAGGAAAGGCCTCGGTGAGATCCCGCAGAGCGTCAGCTCGAGGAAGCTCACCAGCCGCCCGCGGAAAGCGCAGGGTATTTTCGCAGCGTCGATTTCCAACTCAACAAAAGTAAGAAGTCAGGAAGACGCATCCAAACTATGTCGCAGTTTATACTTTGTGGGATAAAACAACAACTTTTACCCCATCCTTCCAAAAAACAAAAACAATGCACGAGTTATCGGAAAATCGCCGGGGAGGCCACTTATCGGAGTACTCGTGCATTGTTATGAAAAATATATTGTTCTCCATCATTATGCCATGGATTTCTCAATCTGTCATACATCTAAGGTTGGAATTTTCCTAATATTTTCGACGGAATTCTCAAGACGAGCCGTAAGCATGTTGATCGATAATGCTCATATACTTGGATTAGCAGTACAACAGCAGGAAACCGATCATCTCTTTAAGAATAGAATAAGAAGAAATGGTCATGATTACATAAAAAGCCTTGTGTGGAATCCACTATTTGTTTCTTAACCAAAAAAGGAGTTGGATAAGATGAAACAAGGCAGGTCGCCTTTCCATCCAGGACATCACTTTATGAATCTAACCGAAAAAAAGTTAAGCTTCGAAGAGGTTTTCCAACGAATTCTTTCTTTCATGCAGCAAAATCCGGCAGCCAATTACCGCTTGATGGTCGGGACGGATTCTCAAGTATATCGGTCGCATACACTGTTTGTAACAGGGATAGTCATACAACGGAAGGGGAAAGGAGCCTGGGGATGTGTTCTCCCCACCATATTCCCACGAAAGTATATGAATTTGCATGAGAAAATTTCCATGGAAACATCCTTGACTGAACAAATCGCCTATTTATTCGATGAGAACAAAAAAGAACAACTAATCGATATCATCCTCCCCCATCTTTACCATGGCAGTTCTCTTACCATGGAAGGGCATATCGATGTGGGCTTGGAAAAACGGTCGCTCTCCCGTTTTTTGGCAGGGGAAATGATGGCCCGGATAAAAGCTTCCGGATGGGAACCAGTGGTGAAACCCGAAGCATTCGTTGCTTCCGGCTATGCCAATCGATATACAAAAACGCCAGAGAAATTTTCCATCTAAAAAAACACCTTTAGGAAAATACTCGGAAAAATATCCAAAGACATATGGGAACGGGATGATCAGGCAAGAATACTCATTTTCAAAAAATTAACCTGATCTTATCGAATCATTTACAATCACTTCATATTAAGATGCTAAACTTATGGGTATACCAATAAAAAGTACATCCTTTAACTGAGGTGATACGAATGCTTGAAAAGTTGTTGAATGTTTTGGTAGATGATTTTGATGAGAAAGAACTGGAAGAGGATTTTGAATTACAAGAGGAAGAAATGATGGAGTTAGACGAAGAAGATCGCATAGAGCAGGATCAATTCATCGAAGACCCGGGCATCATCGGGATGTATGGAGAGAATAATGCAAACGACCACTCCCCTTATGCCCGTTCTTAAATACTACCTTTTATCTATAGCATCAATTACGCAGGCCATTCTTCAATCAGGCCTGCTTTTTTATTTCCTATCGCCGCCTATGTCGAAAAAATAATCCCTTTTACCTGCGTAAATATACCTTTAGAATCCATTGCTTTTTTATCAATAAGGACTTATTCGGTATAGACAACTATATTAGCCATTTAATATGATGAAGAAGAGTTATCTATCGAAAGGAGGTATTTTTTGCCGAAAGAAAATAATATGGCGATAAAAGGAGGCCGCATGAAAAAATACTTTATTCCTGTTTGCACAGTCGTTATTTGTTCATCATTTCTCATACCCGCTATGGTCACCGCAGATCCCCACACCACAGATAAACATTCACCTTCTATTGAAACCAAACAAAACAAACATGCACAGCCTAAATCTCATCCGGTTTTTTCCTGGGATCAACCTGGAAAATTGCCGCCAGTCATTCATCCGGGAAACGCCAGGGGAGCAGGAATGGTCCAACAGCCGCTCGATGCCATCGATCAAACGGTCAACGGGTTTATCGCTGAACAGGCAATGCCCGGTGCTGTCACATTGGTCGCAAGACGTGGCCATATTGTCCAGCATGAAGCATACGGCTATGCCGCCCGTTACACGGATGCTAACCGTACGGAAATGGAAAAACCCATTTCCATGAAAGAAGATACCATCTTTGATTTAGCCTCACTGAGCAAAATATTCACGACAACTGCGGCAATGAAATTGTATGAAGAAGGCTATTTTAGACTGGATGATCCTGTTTCCGATTACATTCCCGAATTTGCTGCGAACGGAAAAGAAAGCGTTACCATCAGACAGCTTATGACTCATACTTCCGGCTTTCCCGCCTGGATTCCCCTTTATACTGAGGGAGAAAATCGTCAGGACAGGATGGAAGTTGTTTATCAATCGGAACTGACTGCCCTTCCCGGCGAACAGTACACCTATAGTGATTTGAACATGATTACACTCGGAGGGATAGTCGAACGGTTGTCCGGCAAACGGCTGGATCAATTTGTCTATGAGAATATAACAGGTCCGTTGAACATGCACGATACCATGTACAATCCACCAGCCGAACTGAAAGATCGAATTGCCGCAACGGAATATCAGTCGGTTCCCGATCGCGGGCTGGTCTGGGGGGAGGTCCACGATGAAAACGCCTGGTCCCTTGATGGTGTTGCAGGACACGCCGGCGTATTCTCCACCGCCCATGATTTAGCGATATTTGCCCACATGTTCCTCAATGAAGGACGGTACGGCGGCACTCAAATTTTGCAGCCGGAGACGGTGGAATTGCTTACCGAAAACCAAATCCCTGAATTTCCCGGAAACAGCCACGGATTAGGTTGGGAACTGGGACAAGGCTGGTATATGGATGCCTTGTCGGAAGGAACGACGCTAGGCCATACCGGATATACCGGCACTTCCATGGTGATCAATCCGAACAATGACACAATTGCCATCCTGCTGACAAACCGTGTCCATCCCAGCAGAGACACCGTTTCAACCAATCCGGTACGACGTCAATTCGCCCGGCATGTAGCTGATGCGATTCCTGTAGCCATCCCCGGGAAAAAAGATGCCTGGTTCGCCGGTTATGGCAATCAGCTTGATCGTTCCTTAACAGTGGAATGGGATGGAAACGATCCAGCCTTGTTAAGCTTTGATACCTGGTATCGGACAGAAACCGAATACGATTTTGGTTATGTAGAAGTTTCCGAGAATGGCGAAGACTGGGTACAGCTTGATTCAGTCAATGGAAGCAGTGTCGAATGGCAACACCGTGAAGTCAAACTGCCAGAAGGTACAAGCTATGTCCGCTTCCGTTACGACACAGATGGCAGCGTCAATGGAAGAGGCTGGTATGTGCACAACCTTCAGTTGATAGCAGAAAAAGGGCAACAGATTAAAACACGAATAAATAGCGATGGATGGATCGAACGCCACTATTAAAAAATTTTCACCCGAACTGAACGATTTTTCTACAGTGGAATTTGAACTAGCCCATGTGGACGCAGAGAAGGACCGGACGCCCCACAAAAGTTTGAGGAAATTCATCTTCCCATTTAGCTGGCGATGTTCCTATGTAAATGCGAGAAGCAGTTTTAAAAACGAACAGAGGAGTGATTATTGTGAAAAAGACAGTTGTCTCGTTGTTTGCAGTCGTTCTTTTGCTTTCTTCGCTAACCGTCGTGTTTGCCAATGGCAATGGGAATGGACACGGCTATGGAAAAGATAAAGGAAAAGGCAACCCGCATAAATTCCGGCTCGGAGTTGAACAGTTGCTAAATGAGCAAAAAGATCTGATTGAAGGACAAAAGGTCGGCCTCATCACCAATCCGACCGGTGTCGACCAGGATCTTAACAGTATCGTAGATTTGCTGCATAATGATCCAGATGTTGAATTGACTGCATTATACGGACCGGAACACGGGGTGCGTGGAAGTGCACAAGCGGGCGATTACGTCGAATATTATATCGATGAACAAACCGGTTTGCCAGTCTACAGTTTGTATGGTGAAACAAGGAAACCGACACCGGAAATGCTGGAAGATATCGATGTTCTTTTGTTCGACATCCAAGATGTCGGCACACGTTTCTATACCTATATTTACACCATGGCCTATGCCATGGAAGCAGCTGCCGAAAACGATCTTCCCTTTATCGTGCTGGACAGGCCGAATCCAATCAGTGGAGATAAAGTAGAAGGTCCTGTCCTTGATCCGGAATATGCTTCCTTCGTCGGGAATTATCCCATTCCATTGCGCCATGGCATGACAGTCGGGGAGCTCGCGAAATTTTTCAACGAGGAATATGACATTGGTGCAGATTTGACTGTTGTGGAAATGAACGGCTGGGACCGAGACGAGTACTATGATGAAACGCCATTGGAATTCGTCCTGCCGTCACCGAACATGCCGACGTTTGATACAGCATTGGTGTATCCAGGTGCAGCTTTGATTGAAGGCACGAATGTCTCAGAAGGCAGAGGCACGACAAAACCGTTCCAGCTGATCGGCGCCCCCTTCATCAATAGTACCGAATTGGCAGCAGCTTTGAATGATTTGGAACTTCAGGGCGTCACCTTCCGGGCTGCATCGTTTACACCAAGCTTCTCCAAGCATAGCGGTGAACTTTCAAATGGTGTTGAAATCCATGTGATGGATAGAGACAAATTTAAACCAGTGGAAGCCGGACTACACTTGGTTAAAACGATCCATGATATGTACCCGGACGATTTCGCCTTCCGTGCCGAAAACAGCAACGGTGTCTCCTTCTTCGACAACTTGATCGGAAATGGCTGGATTCGTGAAGGCATCGAAAGCGGCCGATCCGTGGATGAAATGAAAGCCGAATGGCAGGATGAACTGGATGCGTTTAAAGAGGTTAGAGAGCAGTATTTAATTTACCGTTAGACAAAAACAGGCCGCTCTAAAAGCGGCCTGTTTTTACTTTCACTAGTCACCTGTCTTCCACAACAATATAAGCTGCTTTGATCGGACCGTGTACTCCGACTACTAAATTCATTTCAATGTCAGCACTATTGCTTGGACCACTAATAAAATTGATGCATGAAGAAATCTGTTCTCCGCTTTCTATCTGTTGATGGATTTCTCTCGCTGCCTGAGACATTCTTGGCACCAGAGAACTTTTTGGAATGATAGCAATATAAGTAGAAGGAAGCAAACTTACTGATCGTCCCTTTCCGCCGCTACTAAAAAGAACGACAGTGCCAGATTCAGCCAGGGTGATGTCACTGAACGTAATCCCTGCATCAGCTTGCTCTGCTAAACGGCGGCTTTGCACAGGGTTTTCTATATCCCATTTAAAAACATCAATATCATTATTGTTTTTCCAATCTACGTACTTATTTGTTAAGCCGAAACTGGAAAAACGCGGATCATCCCAGGTCATCGCTGTTTTAACACCATACGCCTGCAATACTTGTAAAACCTTAGCTTCCAGCTCTTTCTCTGTTGCCCTGATAAAGTCAGTATGGATTACCTCACATTGCTTCTCCAAAACATCAACCAGCTCATTTTCTGTAAGGTCCGCAAGCACTTTCCATTGAACCTGATGCTTCCATCTAGGCCGGATAACATTATCTTTCCTGCGGTTCCGTCCCAACTGACCGGCAACCTTATCTAAAAACGTTTCCCTATTTTTAATCTCCCCTGTTTGCAATGTGTTGTCCTCCTTTGGTTCTATGCTTAAACCAATCCCTGAACCGTTCTTTTTGTGGCAATGGGAGATTGCGAGCCCCGGTCCAAGCTTTTAGCGGTCCAGGCCCTTTGGAAATAGTTCCATCTCTGACAAACGGTGTAACGAGGAAAGGAGCCATTTTCGTCGCTATATTAAAAAGGCCGGCTGAACCTGCTACTTTATTAAAGCCTTGCATCATCAATTTTTCAGATAAGTTTGATTTGTTTTCTTTCTCTACAATATTTCTCCTGTGGTCAATTAAATACTCATGTAAGGGTATTTTAACAGGACATACCTCTGTACAAGCACCACAGAGTGAAGAAGCATATGGCAATTCTTTATAATCCTCATAGCCCGCCAATAATGGTGTCAGTACGGCACCGATGGGCCCTGGATAGATAGATCCATAAGCATGGCCACCTATATGTCTGTAAACAGGGCAAACATTGATACAAGCAGCACACCTGATACAGTGCAGAGCCTCTTGGAATTCTGTTCCTAATATTTTGGATCGTCCATTGTCGACAACGACTAAATGAAATTCTTCCGGTCCATCTCCATCAGATTCTTCCTTTGGCCCTGTTAATGCTGTCACATAACTGGTCAACTTCTGCCCAACTGCAGCTCTTGTCAAAAGACTGACTAGTACATCCAGTTCTTCCCAGGTAGGAACAATTCTTTCCATTCCCATCACAGTGATTTGCGTTTTAGGGAGGGTTGAAACCATCCGCGCATTCCCTTCATTCGTGACCAGGGCGCAGGTGCCTGATTCTGCAACAGCAAAATTACACCCAGTGATACCTACATCGGCGGATAGGAACTCTTTTCTTAATTGTTCTCGTGCAAATAATGTCAGCTCTTCCGGTTTATCTGTGTGGAGATATCCCAACTTTTCTTTAAATACATCCCTGATTTGTTCTTTATTTTTGTGCAGTGCGGGGGCGACGATATGTGAGGGGGGGGCATGATCATCGATTTGGAGGATATATTCTCCTAAATCTGTTTCAATTACGTCACAACCTCGATCTTCCAGAATATCATTCAAGGCAATTTCTTCTGTTACCATGGACTTTGACTTGGCTATCTTCCGTGCCTTTTTCTTTTCAATTACTTCACTGATGTAATGATTGGCATCTTCAGCTGTTTCAGCGAAATAAACATGTCCGCCTCTCTCTGCTACCTTCTCACTTAATTGCTGTAAATAGAAATCGAGATTTTCCATTGTGTGTTGTCTGATTTCCTGCCCAAGATTGCGCCATTCTTCCCAGTCCCCTAATTCTTCAGCTGCATTGGAACGGCTGTCCTGAAGTCGTCCCTGTGCAGAACGGACGGCGCCTCGCATGAATTCATTTCCAAGGCCTTTTTCAACTCTGCTCTTAAATGCTTTTTCTCCAACATGCAATGGCATCAGTTATCACCCCGACTGTTCAATATTTCAGCAATGTGCATCACCTTTATTGGTTTATTTTGTCGATTCAACCGCCCTCCTATATTCATGAGGCAACCCCCATCTGCTCCAATCAGCACATCAGCATCTGTTTCTTCAATATGGAGAGCTTTTTCATCCACCATTTGTTGGGAAATCTCCGGCATCTTGACAGAAAAGGTACCTCCAAATCCACAGCAATCATGGCGATTAGGTAAATCAACCATCTTTAGACCGCTAACATTGCTCAATAGTTTTAATGGTGCTTCTTTCACACCAAGTAAACGAGTCATATGACAGGATGTATGATAGGTAGCTTTAGCATGAAATTCTGCTCCGGTGTTTTCTATTTGAAGAATCTCCGTTAAGAATTGGGTGAGTTCATACGTTTTTCGCTTTAATGCTGTCGCCTTTTCTTTCCAGTCTGGTTCATCCTGCAATAACTCCTCATATTCATGGAACATATAAGCACATGAACCGGATGGACAAACTACATACTTTGAATGCGCAAAAGCGGTAATCATGTTTTTAGCAGCTGCTTTTGTCTTTTCATGGTAACCACTATTATAAGCAGGTTGACCGCAACAAGTCTGTGTTTCCGGGAAGTCAACTTCACATCCGTACCGCTCGAGTAACTCCACCGTCGCTTTACCGGCATTCACATAAAATACATCCCCAAGACAAGTAATAAATATGGAAACTTTCATTTTCTCTCCTCCTGCCATCGAATGGTGACGCATTCAAAAGACTTCTCAATATCCCTTCCTTAAACTCCGTTGCTGGCTGGTGGTCATTTCCCTAGGAGACAGACTCTTACTTTTTCTTATCCATAAAAAACCACTGCCATTTTCCGAGCACTTATTATACTTTAATTAAATTCAATGATTTGTCAGACAATTGCTGCAAGATTGCTGCATCCACATTTCCATCTGTTATAACATGGTCAATAGCTTCTACACCGCTAAGCCGGGAAAAAGCCCTCACACCGAATTTACTATGGTCAATCATAATAAAAACAGAGTCAGCGTTATCCATCATTTTTTTCTTGATTCTTGCCTGTTGTTCGTCTGACTCACTGATTCCTTTATCGAGGTGGAACCCTTTACAAGAAATAAATGCTTTATTTACATGATAAGTATCCAAAGAAGATTCAGCCAAAGGTCCGACGTAGGAAAGTGATTTAGACAGCAATGTACCGCCTGTTGAGATTACAGTTACTTCTTTCCTGCTGCTAAGTTCCATCGCTACTTTAATCGAATTCGTAAGGACTGTAACCGGAATATCAGGTAGGGCTTTTGCCAAATACCATGCAGTTGTACTGGCATCCAGCATGATTTTATCTCCTTCGATGACATGTTTTGCTGCCTCATTAGCAATTTCCTTCTTTTCTTTAACGTTGGTTATTTCTCTTTCGGAAAATGAAAGTTCTGGAGATTCATCCGGGATTATGCTTACAGCCCCTCCATGGCTTCTTGACAACTTCTGCTCTGTCTCCAACTTTTCCAAATCTCTGCGGATTGTCTCTTCTGTAACCGAAAATATACGACTGAGCTCGGAAACACGGATACTTTTACGTTCATTTACGACCTCTACTATCTTTTGTTGCCTCTCTGCAACTAACACTTCCTACCCCTACTTTCATGCCCTCTCTATACGACGGTTTAATTTACTCCTCATTTTAAACAGGAAAATACGGATCCGCAACAGGACATAGAGGGGGCTTCCATTTACTTGCCCCTCCCAAATTTCCAGTTTAATATCTCATTTTTCTTTTTTAAGCAGGATAGACAGGGACGGTTACACCGGAATAAATGCTGTTACCCCGCAGCGCCCTCCATGAGTTACCTTTATCTTGTAAATGCTGCTGCTACTCCGCCATCTACTGTCACCATACATCCAGTAGTCTTAGCTGACTTGGAAGAAGCAAGGAACGCGATCGACTCTGCAATGTCATGCGGCAGTATGTTGACGTTCAAAATGGTACGTTTTCGATAATGTTCTTCTAAGTCGTCTGTCTCAATTCCATAAGAGGAAGCTCTTTCTTCTTTCCACTCAGAATCCCATATTTTTGAACCACGGATAACGGCATCAGGAAGGACGGAATTAACACGGATACCGTATCGACCTCCATCAGCAGCCACAGTGCGGGCAAGATGGACTTCCGCTGCTTTAGCCGTGCTGTAGGCTGCAGCATTTTTGCCTGCATAGATGGAATTTTTTGAGCCAACGAAAACCATGCTTCCACCGATTGCCTGATCTTTCATCAACTTGAACGCTTCTCTGGCAACCAGGAAGTAGCCGGTTACCAATACATTCATATTCAGGTTCCACTTAACCATCGTTGTTTCTTCAAAAGGACTTGAACTTGCCAATCCAGCATTATTGACAACAATGTCCAACCCGCCATAAGTTAAAACGGAATCTTGAATTGCAGCCGTTACTTCTTCTTCCTTTGTAACATCCATTTTCACGGCAATGGCACGGTTTTCACCGAATCGATCGTTGATTTGAACGGCAAGCTCCTCTGCCCCCTCCAGATTGATATCAGCTACCACGACGTGGGCACCTTCAGAGACAAGTCGATGACAAGCAGCACTTCCGATTCCGCCGGCTCCGCCAGTTACGAATGCTACCTGGCGGGAAAATTCCGCTTCTGGCGGTGCAAGGCTGAGTTTGTACAGTTCAAGCGGCCAGTATTCAATCGCAAATGACTCTTCTTCATTAAGAGATACGAAGTTTCCAAGAGTGGTAGATCCTCTCATCACAGAAATCGCACGGTGGTAAAGGGAATCACTGACATTGGCTGCAGTCCAGCTTTTGCCCGTATTGATCATGCCGAGTCCTGGAATCAACACTACCCGAGGGGCTGTTTCCACGATTTGGTCCCCCTCCGATTTATTTCTTTCAAAATATGCTTCATATTCTTTCTGAAAGGAAGCGATACCAGCTTTCACGCTTTCTATCAGAGCGTCTGCATCTTTGCTGCTGGGGTCCCATTCAATGAATAAAGACGTTCGTTTCGTATGCACTAGGTGATCCGGACATGCCGCACCGACTTGTGATAAATCTTTTGCATTTTCGCTGTTTACAAAGTTCAAAACATCCTCACTGTCGTCATATGTAACCAGCATCTTTTTGTTTCCGCTTACTTGGCCACGGACAACTGGAAGCACTTTTGCAAAGATTTCTTTTCTTTCATCCACTGGCAAAGACTGATATTTCTGTCCACCGAACAGTGTTTGATCCTTTGCTTTTGCTTCAATGTAGTCTTCCGCTTCCTGAATGACAGAAATTGTTTTATCATAACTTTCTTTTGAGGTTTCGCCCCACGTCACCAATCCATGCTTTTCCATGATTACCAATTCAGCACTAGGATTGTTTTGGACTCCTGCTGCAATCATTTTGGACAACTTGAAGCCAGGACGAATGTATGGAACCCAAACAAAACGGTTACCATATATTTCTTCTGCGACTGCTTTTCCATTGTCTGCACAGGCAATGCTGATAATTGCATCGGGATGTGTATGATCTACATGTTTAAATGGTAAAAATGCATGTAGCAATGTTTCAATGGAGGAACGAGGATGTTTGGCATCAATCATACAGTGTGCTAAGTAGCTGACCATCTCCTCATCTGTCATATCGTTTTTTTTCATTAAGGGGCGGATGTCGTCCATTTTCAATCCTGTGAAGTTTTTCGCGCCCATTGCGGCTAAATCTGAACCACTTCCTTTCACCCACATGACTTCGATTTCGTTACCCCGAAAGTCGGTTTCTATGGATTTTGTTGAAGTATTTCCGCCACCCCAGTTGGCAACAGATCGATCTGATCCCAATAAATTGGAGCGATACACCAATTCTTCTAAACCGCTTTCATCATTTGTTTTACTTGCATCCCATCGATTTTGTACCAACATTAATTCCTCCTCTGTTCGGTTTGTTTATTTTTCTGCTTTAATCTTAACATACGTTTGTTTATTTTTGAATAGTATTTTTTATTTTTGTTTGTTTTTGTTTTGGTTGATAAGTATACACCTATTTAACAGTCGATACGTATGCCACGTGCAACGTAAAAAACGGAAATCTCAGCAGTTGAACGTTTGGATTTTTTATAAAAAAACAACATAAACAAACATTTGTTTTTTGCAAAATAAGCTTCTATTAATAGAATTTATGAGAACACGCCATCCCTTCTGAAAGTCGCCAACAAAAAACGGACCAGCTTCATCTTCCACTGATCCGCATGTATGTTATCTCTTCAGCAAAACATTGTTTTCATATTGTTTGATATCTTCCATCCATGTTTCTTTTTCAGGCACTCCCATTTTTTCACAATAATAATCCCAAATTGCACCGAATGGGTAGGTCTTAAATTCTTCCATTAAAGCCAAGCGTTCCGTAAAGTTGCCTTCTTCCTGTAACTGTTTTAAGTGCTCGTTTGGATGAAGCAGTGCATATAACAAAGCTTTAATCATGTTACGGGTCCCGATGGTCCATGCAGCAACTCGGTTAATACTTGCATCAAAGAAGTCTAATCCTATTCTTACTTTATCAAGGGCATCGTTTCGGACAATTTCTAAACCAATTTCTTTCAACTCATCATCAAATATGACAACATGATCGCTATCCCAGCGGACTGGCCTCGATACGTGCAGTGCCAGTTGATCACTATACAAAAGCATCGCCGATATTTTATTGGAGACCACTTCTGTTGGATGGTAATGTCCAGTGTCCAGCAAGCACAGTTTATTATTCTTTAAAGCGTATCCTAAGTAAAATTCATGGGAACCGACAACATATGCTTCAGAACCGATGCCGAACAGCTTGCTTTCCACAGCATCGACATTATATTTTTCATCAATTTCAACAGCAAATATCTCATCGAGCGACTCTTTTAAACGTTGTCTGGGAGTTAAACGGTCACTAGGGATATCCTTGTAACCATCCGGAATCCAAATATTTGTTAAAGCAGGTGTACCAAGTTCTTTACCGAAATACTCCGCAATCTTGCGGCTGGCGATGCAATGTCTGATCCAGTAATCGCGTATCTCTTTATCCGGATGTGCCAGTGTCAAGCCATCCGCCGCTTTTGGATGAGAAAATAGTGTCGGGTTGAAATCTAACCCTAATCCATTCTCCTTCGCCCAGTTCACCCAGTTTTCAAAATGCTTCGGTTCCAGCTGATCCCGTTCCACAACTTCTCCATTAGTTTCCGCATAAATCATATGCAGGTTTACTCGGTGTTTCCCTGGTATAAGTGAAAGAGCCTTTTCTAAATCTCCCCTTAATTGCTCCGGTGTTTTAGCTTTACCGGGATAATTTCCTGTTACATCTATTCCTCCGGAGAGTTCCTGCTTATTTACTTCAAATCCACTGACGTCATCCCCTTGCCAACAGTGAATCGAAATAGGGATTTTTTGCAATTTATCTAATGCTCCCTCGACATCTATTCCCCACCTCTCATATGCCTCTTTCGCCATTTCGTATTGCTCTTTTATAATCATGTTACACTCTCCTCCTCTCGTCCGGTTGCCGAATATCTCTTAAGCTCAAAGGATTGGCCAATAATGTTTCTTGCCTCGTCGATATCCTTTATTTTTCCTAGTGTGATTAGCTGAGAAACAAGGTTACCAATCGCCGTTGCCTCTACCGGCCCTGCTATAACTTCTTTTCCTGTTTTATCAGCGATCAACTGATTTAACATTTCATTCTGGCTGCCGCCCCCGATAATATTGATTTTGTTAAATTCTTTTTCATATATTTCTTCAATTTGATTAATAGCTTTTTGGTAGCTATCTCCTAAACTATCAAAGACGCATTTCGCTACCTCACCAGGTGTTTCAGGTACCTCTTGATTTGTCTCCCGACACACCTTTTGAATTTCTTCTATCATGTTTTCCGGTTTCAGAAAACGATCATTATCCACATTTATCTTTGCTCCGAATTCGGAGGCTTTGGCTGCTAACTCCACTAACTCCGAAAAACTATATTGATCGTTGTAGTTCCTCTTGACTTCCTGAATCATCCATAATCCCATCACATTTTTCAAAAAACGGTACTGATAACTGAAACCACCTTCGTTAGTAAAGTTATAGTCCAACGCTTTTGTAATACAGATAGGAAACGGATTCTCGACACCAATCAGTGACCAAGTCCCAGAACTTATATATACCGTATCATCCACCTCAGGAACGGCAACCACAGCAGAACCGGTATCATGGGTGGCAGGGAGGATCACCTTCATATCTATACCAAGCTCTTTTGATAGCTCTGTTTCCATATCTCCCAGTATTGATCCTGCTGGTTTTATTTCTAAGAACATTTCTTTGTTTATCCCAAGCAAATCCAATAAATCATTGTCCCACTTTTTCGTAAAGGCATTTACTAACTGAGTAGAGGTAGCATTCGTATATTCATTTACTTTCTTTCCGGTCAATAGGTAGTTGAAGTAATCAGGAAGCATCAGAAAAGAGGTCGCTTGCTCCAGAACTTCCGGATTACTCTTTTTTAGAGAGTATAATTGATAAATTGTGTTGAATTTTTGAAACTGTATTCCAGTTTCCAAATACAGACGCTCTTTGCTAATGAAGTGAAAAACTTCCTCCATCATTCCGTCCGTTCTAGCATCGCGGTAAGCAATAGCATCTGTAAGTAATCGATTTTTTTCATCTAATAAAACAAAATCAACTGCCCAAGTATCAATTCCGATACTTTCAGGATGTAAGCCCCTATCCCTGCAAATGCGGATTCCCGTTATAATTTCGTTGTATAAAGCATGAACATCCCAACAATAATGACCGTCTTTTATAATCAAATTGTTGTCAAACCGGTGTATTTCCTTCAACTTAAGGTTATTATCCTGCAGGCATCCAGCAATAAGCCTTCCACTTGATGCACCAATATCAACGGCTATACTGCATTTGCTCATTACTACACCTCCTGTCGAAAGCGCTTAACTAGTTGATATAGGGAAATAAAACCATCTCTTGGGATGAGATTATTCCACTTCCTCGAATTATTTAAATTGGAACATTCTCTCTCAGACTCTTCAATTCTTTCATTATATTATTTTGTCCCCTGCCAAAGTAATCGTGCAGCTTTTCATATTCTCTGAAAAGTCTTTCGTAGACTTCCACATTTTTTGGAATAGGAATTATTTTTTCTTCTTTTACTCTAGCCATTTTGTTTGCAGCTTCCACAATGGTGGAAAAACCGCCATTCTGTTTTCCGGCTGCTACTGCTCCAAACATAGCTGCTCCAACTGCAGGAGTATGCTTAGAATCAGCTAGTGTAATGGTTCGGTTCGTTACATCTGCATAAATTTGCATTAATAACTTGTTTTTTTGCGGTAATCCACCACATGCATATAGTTCATCAACGGAAATGCCGTTACTATGGAAAGCTTCTATAATTTTTCTTGTTCCAAATGCTGTTGATTCCAAAAGTGCTCTGTAAATTTCTTCCGGTTTAGTTTGAAGGGTTGCTCCTATCAGTAAACCGCTTAATTGTGTGTCTACTAGTACTGACCTATTTCCATTCCACCAGTCGAGGGCAAGCAACCCTGTCTCACCTGGTTTATATTTACTAGCTTCTTTTTCTAACCATTGATGAACGTTCATTCCTTCTTTCTCTGCTGTCTCCAGAACATAAGCAGGCACGCCTTCTTTTACGTACCAGGCAAAGATATCTCCGACAGCTGACTGCCCTGCCTCGTAGCCATAATAACCAGGAATGATTCCATCTTCTACTACTCCGCACATACCTTCAATATCTTTTTCCTCTGTCCCCAAGAGCATATGGCAAATGGAGGTGCCCATTGCCATTACCATCTTCCCTGGTGACACTACTCCTATCGCTGGCACGGATGCATGAGCATCGACATTCCCTACAGCTATTGAAGTTCCAGCACACAAGCCAGTAAAAGCAGCCATCTCCTCTGACAATACTCCAGCCTTCGAACCAAGTGGTTCAACTTTCCCTTTTAACTTGGTGTCCGTCAAGTCCGCTAATCCAGGGTCAAGAGCACGAAAGAATTCTTTATCCGGGTAGCCCTCTTGTTTGTGCCACATTGCTTTATAGCCAGCTGTGCAACTGTTTCGGACAAAGGTTTTCGTCATCTTCGAAACTACCCAATCTGCTGCTTCTACAAATTTATCTGCCTTGTCATAAATGTCCGGAGCTTCATTCAAGATTTGCCAAGCTTTTGCAATCATCCATTCAGATGATATCTTGCCACCGTATCTAGATAAAAATGCCTCGCCCCTTTCTGATGCTATCTCATTTAGTTGATTAGCCTCCTTTTGTGCAGCATGATGCTTCCATAATTTCACCCAGCTATGAGGGTTATCCTGCAATTCTGGATGGAAGGAAAGCGGATCCCCATTCGCATCTATTGGAAGCATTGTACATGCCGTGAAATCTATCCCCACCCCGATAACATCCTGGGGTGC
The DNA here is from genome assembly GCF_009602435.1 of Sediminibacillus terrae. Lineage (GTDB taxonomy): Bacteria > Bacillota > Bacilli > Bacillales > Amphibacillaceae > Sediminibacillus > Sediminibacillus terrae. The sequence continues at coordinate 235,495 of NZ_VZDQ01000023.1, read as the reverse complement.
CACTCCGGATTTTTTGAGGACTGCCGGAACAGACTTTTTTAAAACTTCTATATAATCGCCTGGATGTTGCAGTGCCCATTCATGGTCTAGTTTAATCCCTGAAACAGGCAATTTATTATCAATAACACCATGTGGATAAGGCGTTACATGTTCTTCTAGTTCTCTCCCGTCTGATAACGCGACGAGTACTGCACGTCCTGATTCAGTACCATAATCGACTCCAATCGCATACTTTTCAGTCATCATTGCGCCTCCTTATCCTCTACTGGCCATAATATGCATTTACTCCATGTTTTCTTAAATAATGTTTATCTAACAGAACTTGATCCATAGGTCCCAGCCCATTGTTTATTTGAAGAGAATGGAAGGCCATTTTTGATACCTCTTCCAGAACCACTGCATTGTGGACAGCCTCTTGGGGATCTGCTCCCCAATTGAAAGGGGCATGGCTGTTAACCAAAACGCTTGGAACCCGACGGTAATCTATATCTTTAAAAGTCTCCACAATCAGTTTTCCGGTTTCCTGCTCATAGTTTCGGTTTATTTCTGTTGCTGTCAATGCTCTGGTACAAGGAATAGAGCCATAAAAGTAATCAGCATGTGTTGTTCCTAACGGCGGGATGAATTTCCCAGCTTGTGCCCAAATAGTAGCCCAAGGAGAATGAGTATGGACAATCCCACCAATTTCAGGAAACGATTTATAAAGTTCGATATGGGTGGGCAAATCTGATGACGGTCTTAAGTCACCCTCCACCACATGCCCCTCCATATTTAGTACTACAAGCTTTTCTTTGGTAAGATTTTTATAGGGGACACCACTTGGTTTAATAACAACCAACCCACTGTCCCTATCAATTCCACTGGCATTTCCCCAAGTGAAAGTAACCAAATTAAAGTCTTCTAATGCCATATTTGCCTGCAAAACCTTTTCTTTTAATTTTTCCAGCAAACGAAACAACACCTTCCTACTTAAATCATGCCAGAGGAGACTATCCTCTATTCATGCTCAATAATTCCTTCTCACGCTCTCTAAAGTAACTTGAAGTTTGGTTTACTAAAAAATCCAGTTTTTGTTTATCTGGCTTTGCATTCATCGCCGGATAAGGATCTCCCCCTGGTCCAAGAGGTTCAGGTGTTACGTACTTTCCTGGCTGATTAAATCCGATCAGATAAAGTGACATAATAATCGTATCAATATCCATAAATCCTTCCCCAAGAGCTCCTCGATTGCTATCGGCCAGATGCAAGTTCACTAGTTGATCCCCGGCTTCTAAAATTGCTTCCCCTATATGTGCTTCCTCTGACTGCATATGATAAATATCACCGTTTATATGACCAATGCCTTTATGATTAATTGCCTCAATGTATGTTTTCGCCTCTCCGACAGTATGTACAAAACTAACCTCCGCTGCTCTTACCGGTTCTATAGCTGCTTTGATCCCCTTTTCGATGAACAAATTCCCTAAGCCACCAAGTGTTTCAACACTTCTATCAAACTCCGTCTCATCATAAGCATTGGGACGTCCGACAGCTCCAGGCACAACCAACAAGTAATCCCCATTCACAGCATGTGCAAAATCTAGTTCTCTCTTAATATATTCAATGGCTGCTTGTCTTTTCATCGGGACATTGCTAGAAAGATCATTTTCAGCAGAAAACATGCCACAAACACCTGACACTTTCATGTCATAGTGGTGCAGAATATCTAGCGTCTCATCTGTTTTGTACCCAAGATCAGCACCATAATGGTTACCGTGTAATTCGATGTAATCAATACCTGCGTTTTTTAGTCTTTTTACAGACTCTTCAAGGGACTCCAGCCCGAATCCCCAGTTACTCCATGATAAGTTCAACCTGGTTTCCATTTTCTCAGGCTGCTCTTCCTTCAATCTTTGAAAAGCTTTATTTATTCTTTCAGTTTTAAGTTCGTAGTTTTGTTTTTTCAAATTAGTTCCTCCTTCACGATTAAACGTCCAGAAGAAAAAAGAGCCCGGCCAAAAGTATTAATATTACTAGTAGCCGGCCCTTTTCTTTTAGATGTACTAATTAAAAATCAAAGTCAGCTGCATTTTCTTTTGTGAAGTCAGCCGGAGGTCCCATAATCACCGTTTTTCCATCTTCTTTCACCGTAATTTCTCCAACACCTTCAATTTCCTGTCCATCTTCTGGCATTTCGCCTTCTGCCAGCATTTGTCCTAATGCAACGGTTAGATAGCCCAATTTACCCGGATCCCATAGAACTGCAGTATCAAGTGATCCGTCTTCTAGGAATGGAGCGGAATCAGTAGGAAGTGCAGAACCTACTACGGATACTTCATCTTGCAAACCTTCTTCCTGCACTGCTTGTGCTGCGCCTAGGGGAGCCGGTGTAGAAACAGCCAACACACCTTTAAGGTCAGGATAAGATTTCAGTAAGTCCAAGGTTTTTTGGTAAGCAACCTGTTGCTTTTCATCTGTAGGAATTTTTTCAGATACTATTTCTATTCCAGGATAATTTTCATCGAATTCTTTTTGGGCTGCTTCAATCCACAAATTTAAGTTGGCTGCAGACAGTCCTCCTGTCAAAATGGCTATCTCGCCTTCCTCAGTGCCCATTGCTTCTACTAGTTTTTGTGCCATATGGCGTCCGAACTCTTCATCATCAACTTGTTTTACGGAAAGATCTACTAATTCTTTATCCGCTGGAGTGTCCCAGTCCATTACATGGATGCCACTCTCTTTCGCTTTCTTCAATACCGGTTCTACAGAGGCCGGATCATTCGGTGCAACTGCTATGACATCGACGTTCTTAGAGATAAGATCTTCAATTACTTTTACTTGTGCAGAGGCATCTGCTTGTGTAGGACCTGTATAATTAACATTGACTCCTTCCAAATCTTCACCAGCTTCATTTGCTCCCGATTCGGATGCATTGAAGTAAGGAATGCCAACTAACTTAGGCACCACCGCTATATCCAGACCCTCTTCTCCTCCAGCAGACTCACCTTCCGCGCCTCCTGCTTCAGCTTCTCCCTCGCTATCTGAGCTGCCACTGTTCTCGGCAACACAACCAGCTAAAATACCAACCAATAACAGAGCAGCAATTAATAACAAATACAACTTCTTCATCGTTCATGTCCCCCTTAGTTATAATGATTTAATTTATATTACCTAGATAATCCAGGATAATATCCAAATCGCGTAATCGCTTACAATGAATGCCATATACCCTTTCGGTTTAGGCAGCCTTTTCTGCTTTTCTTGTTTCCGCTGCCTTTTTAAATTTATCTGAGAAGAAATTCATCGCAAGGACTAGAATCAAAATGGCACCTATTACCACGTCAACAAGGGAAGAATGGAACCCTAGCAAATTTAACCCATTGCGTATGAATTGGAAAATCATGACTGCATAGACAGTACCAATAACCTTTCCATATCCGCCATGTATGTTTGTTCCGCCCAATACAGCTGCTGCGACGGATTGTAGTAGATAGGATGAACCTAAATCCACTTTGACGGAATTATAACGAGAGGTCATGATGATAGCAGATATGGCTGCCAGCAAGGATGCATATAAATACACCTTCATGAGCACTCTGCTGTTTTTCACTCCAGAAAATAATGTGGCGGTTTCATTGCTTCCATACATATACACGCTTCTTCCCCAGCTAGTTTTGCTAAGCAATATGGCGGTTATAATGGCAAATAGGACAAATATAACTATCGAAAGCGGGACAAGCCCCAGGTAATACCCATTGCCTATTAGGCTATATCCATCACTAAATCCTGAAATAGAATTTCCTTTTGTTATGGCCAAGATAATCCCTTCGAATAAGACCATTGTCCCTAACGTCACCAAGATGGGAGAAACCCCGATTTTCGATATAACAAAACCGTTGAATGCACCACAAGCTAGTGCAAAAAGTATTGCTACAATGATGGCAGGTAGCATTCCATACCCATTTGTCAGCATCAAAGCTGCCCCCACACCAGATAATGCAGCTATATAAGTTATAGAAAGATCGATTCCGCCGGTGACGATTACTACCATCATCGCCAGAGCAATCAGCCCGAATTCTGGCAGTTGAAACATCATACTTGTTATGTTGTTTGAAGATAAAAATCCAGGGGCTATAAGTGCTAGTAATAAAAATGTCCCAAGAGCGATTAATCCTAAAATACTTTCTTTTGAAAGTTTCATCCTTGGACCTCCTATGCCTCGACTTCTATTTTTGCTAGTTTATCCTGAGATCTCTTATAGCTTATGTGATCATATGAAACAGCTATAACGATAATGGCGCCAGTAACTACGTTTTGCCAATAGGTATCAATTCTTGCCAATATCATGCCATTTTGCATTATAGCCAGTAACAATACACCCAACAGAGTCCCATGAACCGAACCTCTACCGCCATGAATATTCGCTCCGCCTAATACTACTGCAGCAATTACAGTCAGTTCCAGCCCCAGCATGCCGTTAGGATCTACAGCTTTTGTATAAGCTGTTTGTGCAATTGCTGCGATGCCGGCCAAGACGCCCATATACGCGAAAACAAATAGTTTTACTTTTTTATAATCAATTCCAACTCTTACGGACGATTGTGTATTTCCACCTATAGCTAACACGGACCTGCCAATTAATGTGTGCTTCAAAATGTACCAGGTTCCAATCGCTACTATTGCAAGTAAATATATTAAGATTGGTATTCCCAACAATTCATAGTTTGCAAATTCCATAAAAGACTTGGGGAAGCTCGTGCTATTAATATAGTTGCCATTGGTGATATACAAAACTATCCCTGCAATGATATTCAAGGTTCCGAGTGTCACAACGATTGCCGGTATCTCGATGATAGATACGAGTAAACCATTTACTAATCCCATAACCAAACCTATTACAGGTGCTATCAGGAACAATAGCAGAACAGAAATCCAGCTATCCGGCAGATAAGTAAACAGATAGCCAATTGAGACCGCAACTGCAGTAGTCACTGCTGCCACAGATACGTCGATATCACTGGTAATGATGATCAACGTCATTCCTATTGCCAATATCCCTAGAACTACATTTCCTTCGATTATGTCCAGGAAATTTCCTATCGTTAAAAATACCGGGCTGACAAAGGATAGAACGGCTCCTATTAAAAGGATTATTGCTAAGATACTTATTTCCTTTTGTTTCAGCAATTCTTTCATCGTTTCATACCCCCTGGCTTACCTGATTTGGTTCATTTAACACTTCAGATGACTCATCCTTGTTCCCCGAATTCAATGCATAACTCATGATTTTTTCCTGGGTTGCCTCTTTGATACCTAATTCACCGGATATCCTTCCCTGTCTCATCACTAAAACTCTGTCACTGACTGCTAAAATTTCCGGAAGTTCGGAGGATATCATGATGACGCCAATTCCGTCGTTTGCCAATCTTCTAAGTAATTTATGGATTTCCGTTTTTGCTCCAATATCTATACCATTTGTCGGCTCATCAATAATAAGTATTTTAGGTTGTGCGGAAAGCCACTTACCAATTACCACTTTTTGTTGGTTTCCACCAGAGAGCTTCGAGGCCGGTAAATCAGGAAGCGCAGGACGCACATCCAGTGACTTAATGTATTGTTCAGCCAGTTGAACTTCTGATTTTCTATCTATCAACTTCAGCTTATTTCTCATTCTATTAAGAATAGGCAGCGAAATATTGTTGATTATAGACTGTTCCAACACTAATCCTTGAGTTTGCCGGGCTTCAGGTATGTAGGCCACACCTTTCTTTACAGCATCTGCTGATGAACGGATTTGCACATCATTTCCGTATATCTTCAGTTCACCACTATCCGGTTTGTTTACTCCAAAAATGGCTTGAGCTAACTCAGTCCGCCCCGAACCAACCAACCCGGTAATCCCAAGAACTTCTCCTTTTTTCAGGGAAAAGGAGATGTCTTTAAAGTTTCCTTGTTTAGAAAAGTTGCTAATTTGGAATATTGTTTCCCCTGTTTCGACTTCCTTTTCATTCTTTTCATAAGAAACATCTCTTCCTACCATTAGATTGATCAACTTAGACTCATCTATCTCTTCTGTTTGATAGGAACCTACATACTTGCCATCCCGTAAAACAGTAAATCGATCTGAAACTCTAAATAATTCTTTCAGTTTATGGCTGATAAAGATAATAGAAATCCCTCTGCTGCTTAGCTTATCCACAACCCTATACAGCTTCTCTACTTCACTTGACGATAAGGCAGAAGTAGGCTCGTCCATGACAATTAGCTTTGCTTCAAAAGCCAGTGCTCTCGCTATTTCCACAAGCTGTTGTTGTGCAATACTTAAACGCTCTACAGTAGTATTCGGATCAATATCTACCTCCAGCTCTTCAAGTGCTCTTTCCGCTGTTTTTTTGATGTTTTTCCAGTTTATTTTTTTCCATGGTTTCTTATTGCTGTCCTGACCGATATAAATGTTTTCTGCTACTGAAAGGTTAGGAAAAAGGCTTAAATCCTGATAAATTATCGAAACGCCTTTTAAAGTTGCATCAATCGGCTTGTTAATCTTCGCTTCTTCTCCTTCGAAGTAAAATTTCGCCCCTGGATCCGGTTTATGAATACCTGCCAAGATTTTGATTAAGGTTGATTTCCCTGCGCCATTTTCCCCTATTAAAGCATGGACCTCTCCTTTCTTTACTTCCAGTTCAACATTATCAAGTGCTTTTACTCCGGGGAATGTCTTGCTAATGTTTTTCATCTGTAAAATATAATCACTCAACTTGACTACCTCCTTTTAGAACGTTTTCTCTTCCAGCCCGTAATAGCTCAGGCCTCGCTCCTTACAAAAAGCATCTACTTCTTCAAGTGTTGGAATTCCTGATTGTGCACCTAGCTTCGTAACTTTCAAAGCACCTACAATGGAGGCGAATTTAGCTGCTTCTATAAGGTCATATCCGTCAGAAATCGCACATGCCAGTGCACCAGCAAACGAGTCGCCCGCGCCTACAGTATCTAGCGGGGTCACCGGTATAGATGGCAGGTGCTCCCACTTTCCATTTTGGTAGACAACGCATCCTTTATCCGCCATCTTTAAAATCGAATTTTTGACACCCATTTTTTCAAAAGTTCTACCAGCGTCAACGGCAGTCTCGATATCAATAACATCGATTCCAATCATATGCTTGGTCTCTTGTCTATTCGGCGTAATGACATCAGCATAATCCAAGGCTTTAACCGTAATCCCTTCAGCAGGAGCAGGATCTAAAATTACATACATCCCTCTCTTCTTAGCGAGCTCCATCGCCCTAATTACAGTTTCCTGTGGTACCTCCATTTGTACTAGTAACACTTCACTATGTGCCATCTTCGCGAATGCGCTTTCAACATCTTCCGGAAGTAAATCGTCATTAGCACTTTTTAATACGAGCATGGTATTTTCTGCCGTCTGGTCTATCGTTATGATCGCTGTGCCAGTTGCAAGGATTTGGGATCGTTTTATAAACTCAGTGTTGACTTTCCGTTCTTTTAAGGTATCCACTAATTTATCCCCATGAAAATCATTGCCTACAGCACCAATCATGCTTACTTGTTTTCCCAATTTAGCAACAGAGGTGGCTTGGTTTGCCCCTTTTCCCCCAGAAAGATAATCTATTTTTTTTCCGAAAATTGTTTCCCCTCTAGAAGGATAGCGGTCTGTTTGAGCGACTATATCAATATTGATGCTTCCAACCACGGTTATGCTCATCTGATATCATCTCTTTCTATCTTAAGTTAGGAATTGGCCAGATTCTTTTCCTCAAAGTCTTGTAAAAATCTTTGTAAATTCGCTGTTGCATGCTCAAGAGTCTCATTTTTTCTAAATAAGCAGGATGTACCGCATACTAGCATTTCTGCTCCTCTTTCCAACACTTCTGGAATAATTTCATAGCTGATATTTCCATCCACTTGGATATCAATATTTCTGCCGCTTTCTCTTATCAACTCGTTTAGCATGGAAATTTTTTTTAATGTCATTGGAATGAACTTTTGACCAGCGAAACCCGGATTCACTGTCATAACCACAATATAATCGACTGTATCCCAGACATACTCCAAACAATTGAGCGGAGTAGCAGGGTTTAAGGCTACTCCTGCCTTTAAACCTCGATTTTTGATTTTTTGAAGCGTACGCTGTAAATGAATCGTAGCCTCTGTATGAACAGAAATCATATCGCAACCCGCATCGGCAAATAAATCTATGTATCTTTCAGGTTCCTCAATCATTAAATGGGCATCAAATAACTTATTCGTATGAGGTCTTAAGTTATTTATCATATCTGGTCCCATCGTGAAGTTAGGAACAAATAAGCCATCCATAATATCAAAGTGAAAAAAATCTACAGGTGCTTGATCAAGTCTCTTAACTGTATCTCGGAGTGTGCCCATATCCGCACACATTAATGAAGGACCTATAGCTGCCATTGTATTCCCTCCTGAACGACCATGACCATGTCGTTGATTGAATTTTTAGATAATTGTAATCGCATTCATTAGTCCAGAAAAATTTTTCCTGTTTTCTTATTTAGTTGATTGCATCAATTATAACAAGCAAGTTTTTGGTTTTCAACATTTTTTTGTGGATTATTTGATAATTATTTTTGAATATCAACATTATCAGGGGTCGAGATGTTGTTAAACCAAAATTAGGTAAAAAAAAGAGAAAAGCTAATCGCTTTTCTCTCCAACTATTCCGGTTACTCCCAGATTATTTAATTCTCTTATAGTATTTATCGGAACTTTATTATCTGTGATTAAATAATCAGCCTCTGTTATATCACATAAACGAAACAGGGATTTTTCTCCGAATTTACTATAATCAGCCAATAAAAATAGCTCCTCTGAGATGGAAATCAGCTGCTTTTTCACAAGGGCCTGGTCTTCATGGATCTCACTGACGCCTCTTTTGAAATCCACTCCTAAACACGAAAAAAAGAATTTATCAACATGATAATCCTGAATTACTCTTTCAGCAAAGTTACCTACCAACGACATGGAACTTTCAGCAAGATAACCACCAATAAGAATTACTCTTATATCACTTTCTTGTGCAAATTCCAAAGAAACGCCGATCGAATTAGTTATTACAGTCAGACTTTTTCCTTTTATATACTTGGTCATAATTAAAGTCGTTGTACTAGCGTCCATCGCTATAATATCCCCATCTTCTACATAAGAAGCCGCCTTAGCCGCAATCATTTCTTTTTCCTCAATATTTTTAGCTCTTCGCTTTGGAATCGGTATTTCCGACTTTTGTTCTATTCTAACTGCTCCCCCATGAATCCTGTTTAACAATCCCTGTGCTTCTAACTTTTCAAAGTCACGTCTAATTGTTTCCTCACTGACATTAAATTGTTTACTCAAATCGGCAACTCTTAATGAGCCGCTTTTATCTACCATTTCAGTGATTTTTTGTTGTCTTTCATTAAAGAAGGACAACTTTTCTTTCATATCTTCTGTATAATCGAACATTTTACCCAACCTTTGGTTTGTATTTTATTAATAATCCCAACTATATTATATCTAAAACCAACAAAAATTCAACAATATGATGTTGTTTATTGTGGATTATTTTGTGGTTTTTAAAATCACTTGATCAGCTGCTTCAAATAAAAGGATGTGTGTAATGGGAAGGAAAGAGAAAGAGAACGAAAATTAGGCAAAGCAAATAGCAACCGATTCCACAGATGCCAGTTTCTATTCTACATTTCATGAAGCCTCCTCCCACATCGAAAAGTAAGCGTTTCATTGTCTAGTATAATCATAACAGATATTATCCCCCTCATGAATAAATTAGTTTATAAGGGGACAGTCCCCCAGCTAAGATTGAAGACAATGTTCTATAATGCCTATAATCACGCAATTTAAAAAAGCCCTTCACATGAAGGACTTTCTTTTAGAAGAGGAAGAGCAGCTAATGCTGTTTCAAAAAATTCATCGCTGTACTGATTTCCTGAAAGTATTCCGCTGCTTTGTCATATTGATCTGTCACCACACTGACAAATAAAATATCGATCATATGAAGCTGGGCCAGGCGTGAAGAAGTCGCACCGCTGCGGAACGGGGCCGGGACCTCCCTTGATGCAGAAATGTACAAATTGATGTCCGCGTGCTCTGCAACCGGCGAACTTCCATACCTGGTCAAACTGATGGTGACAGCTCCCTTTTGCTTGGCCAGTTCCATCATTTTCGCTGTTTCCATCGTTTCTCCGGAAAAAGAAATACCGAAAACAACGTCGTTTTGATTCACATTGGCAATGTACATGGCCGCATTATGGATATCGGTAAAGGCCGAGGTCGCTTTGTTCATCCGCAAAAACTTTTGCTGGGCGTCCTGCGCGATGATCCCCGAGGCGCCGACACCGAAAAAATGTATTTTCCCGGCATTCTTCAAGGCTGACACCGCTTTTTCCAACGTTTCGTAGTTGACGAATTCCGTCGTTTCTTTGATGGCCTGCAGACTATTGTTGGTCACTTTATCGACAATCGATTCCGGAGACTCTCCGGGATGAATATCCCTGTACTGAATATCCGGCGATTTCTGCAAGTCGCCGGTAATCCGAAGCTTCAGTTCCTGAAACCCCTTTAAACCGAGGGATTTACAGAGGCGGATGACGGCAGCGCTGCTGGTGGAGCTCCTTTCTCCCAGTTCTGCCGCTGTACAGTGAATCGCTTCATGTGGTTGTTCTAAAATGAAAACTGCTATTTTCCGTTCCGATGGAGGCAGCTTGTGCTTCACTTCATTCAGCATCGCCAGCCCTCCAGACAAGGACGTCAGCATATTTTTTTCTTTCACCATTCTCATCCTTTTTGTGTACCGGTTTCGTTACCCCTTGATTGCGCCTTCTGTCATGCCTTTCGAAATCCGGCGTTGGAAAATCGCATACAACACGATGACCGGGATAATCGCGATGGCAAGACTGGCGAACAGTGTACCCCAGGCATTGGTGTACTCCGCTTCATTGCTGATATAATCGATTGCCAGCGCCAGGGTATAGTTCTCCTCGCTTTGCAGAAATATCAATGCCATGAAATACTCATTCCAAAATTGAATGGCATTCATGATGGTAACGGTGATAATTCCCGTCATCGAAAGAGGGGTAATGATTTTCCATAGTACACCATAAGGGGACAGTCCGTCCATTGCCGCAGATTCTTCCAGTGCCTTGGGAATAGTCCCCATAAAACTGGTAAGGACAAAGATACTGAACGGAAGCTGACTGACAGCATACACAATCGACAACCCGAAAATATTATCCAGCAAATTCAACTGCATCAACAAGAAAAACAACGGAATCCAGCCTAACACAGTCGGAATCATCATGGCCGAAATATACAGCGTGAATAAAAAACGATTCCCTTTGAAAACAATCCGTTCCAGCGCGTATGCAGTGGGAATCGCCATGATAAGCGTCAACAAAGCGCCAACTACGGTGACAATCAAACTATTGAACACACTCGTATCGATATTGTATTCATTCCATGCCTGGGAAAAGTTTTGAAAGTTGAATACGTGAGGCAGCCCCCAAGGGTTGGCATAAATTTCTGCATTCGATTTAAATGCCCCGATGAACATCCAAAGTATCGGATAAATGACTGCAATCGCCCATAAAATAAGCGGCAGTCGGATCACGATTCGCGATAATGACTTCTTCAAAGGTTCTCTCTCCTTTTCTCGTAATAATCCGAAAGCTTCCTGTCAGAAACTCTGTTGGGTTAGTACTCTACTTTTTCTCTTCTCATGAAAAACTGCATGATCAACACGGTGATCAAGGAGAGGATTAAAATCATGACGCCGATGGTTGCACCATAACCGAAATTATATTGCTGGAAGGCCTGTTGATATAGGTAAGATCCCATCACATGCGTCGAATTATTCGGACCTCCACCCGTCATTACCTGAACGATGATAAACGAACCGTTCAAAGTCGTAATGACTATGTACAGAATCGAAATTTTAATTTGCGGCCAGATCAACGGCAATGTCACTTTCCAAAATTGCTGCCATTCCGTAGCACCGTCGATTTCAGCTGCTTCATAATAGCTTTTCGAGACATTGGAGATACCCCCCATGAGCATCAGCATAAACAAGCCTATCCCTGCCCAGACCGATGGCAGCACGAGACTAGGCAAGGCCCAGTCTTCACTTCCAAGCCATGGCCGTGTCCAACTGTCCAGTCCGACCAATTCCAGACCGGAATTGATCAGGCCCAAGCTTGGGTTGTAGATAAACGACCATAGAATACCGATGACGACGACTGACATGATATTCGGAAAGAAAAAGACAATCCGGTAAAAAGGTGCCTCTTTAATCCGCAGCTGTGTCAGTGCGACTGCAAAAAAAGTGGCCAAAATCATGATGCCGAACACCTTCGTGACGACTAAAAAGTAATCATGGAAAATCGTGCGCGGAATGATAGAATCGTTGAACAGCTTGACATAGTTGCTCAGCCCGGTGAACTCTGCCGCCGAGGAGGAGCCAGACCAGGAAAACAGTGAATAATAAAGGCCATTAAACAATGGATATAACGTAAAAATGGAAAACATGATCATAGTCGGTACTAGACAAAAAGCCAGGAACAGGTACTTCTGTTTTTTTGATTGAACCATGGTATCACCCTTTTCAGCTTTGTAGATTTTTTCTCCGGAGCACTCCCATTTATCATCCAATCTTATCTTGTTTTTTTGGCGGAGCCTTGCCAGCTCCATGATATGACCCCGCAATCAGGCCATCATAAAAGAAAATTGGAATGCAAAGACTCATACTTTGCCTTTACATTCCAATCATTTCAATTACTTAGGTTATTCACCACGATACTCGGCTGCTGCCGCTTCCGCTTTCTCGACGAATTCCTCTGCTGTGATGTTTCCTAGCATCAATGAAGTGAGCGCATCCCCGATCGGTGTTTCCAAGTCTGAGCTCATTGGATGCGGCTTGTTATAAATTTGCACCTGCTCAGGATCGTTGATCATTTCGTTTGCTTCCGTCAAGTATGGCGGAACATTCTCATTGCCTGTCAAATCAACATTTGTCATGTTCATGATCGCACCGGTATGCTCGGAGAACAAGGTTGCATATTCACGATTGTAGACAAACTCGACAAACGCTTTTGCTGCTTCTGGGTTCTCTGCCTTTTCAGCGATTGCCAGCGGACGCAAATCCGGAACGATGGCAAAAGGATCCCCTGCATCTTGCATTGGAGACGGAATAAAGCCGAATTCGAAACCGTCCGGAACATCATTGGCCATTTCATTCGGTAACCAGAAACCTACCGGAATGAATGCGTTATCATGAAGTAAAAAGTTCATTTGCGATTGCGTATGGTTCAACGCACCGAAACCTGGATCGATGTAACCCGCTTCTTGCATCTTTTCTACTTTTTTCATGACTTCCAGCACCGGCTCACTAGTCCAGGCACCTTCCTCCCCATCAATGACGCTGGCAAGCAATTCTTCACCGCCCGCAGCTGCGAATGCCGGATAAAGCATGCCGCGCAGGAAGTAGTATGGATATTGACCAGTCGTCACAAATGGCGCGATGCCTTCCTTGTCATTGATCGTTGCCATGGAATCCATGAAGCTGTCGAAGTTTTCCGGTACTTCAAATCCTTCTTCTTCGAACCATGCGCGATCATACCAAGTTCCCCACGTATCGAATACAAGCGGCAAGCTGTATATGTCGCCATCATAATCGGCCGGCTCGACAATCAGGTTGTCCAGCAACGGCGAACCGTCTACTTCCATTTCATTCACCCAGTCTGTAAGATTCATCAGCTGGCCATCTTCCACCATCTGTGTTTCACTGGAACCGGCACCGTCGATATAGACAACATCCGGTGGATCATCCGATACCCAGCGTGAACGCATCTCTTCGTTGATGTTCGGTCCGGCGTGCTCGGTAATCGTCACATCCGGATACTCTTCCTGGAAGTCCCCGATAACTTCTTTCCACCAGGAATCGCCGTATCCTCCGACAAAGTACTGAATCTCCAGTTCGCCGGAGATTTCTCCACTGCTATCGCCACTGTCATCTCCGCCATCGGAAGTGTCACCCGTATCCTCCGACTGGCCGCCTTCTGCTTCATCCCCGCCGCTGGCTCCAGGTGCACAGCCTGCCAGCATCAATCCAAGAATCAGAATGGCAGCCCACAACAATCCAACAGGACCTTTCCTCCACTTTTTCAAACAAAATCCCCCTTTGTGAAAAATTGATTTATGAGAAACACATCCACAGCCTGTGGCCACAGACGTCGTTTCAACCCCTTTTACGCTTGCGTGTAATGCTCGTTGGCGTAATCAATCGCTTCTCTGACATACCCCTTGCTTTCTTTGATAGCCTGTTTGGCTTCCTCGTATGTAACCTCGGACTCCACCATCACAATGGCCGGCTTCACTTGTCTGTTTGCTGCTTCCAGCGCCTCTTCCGCCGCTTGATACGATATATCGGTCAGTTCCATTATGATCCGTTTTGCCCGTTCCATCAGTTTGTAGTTGCTGGCATGGACATCGACCATCAAATTTTCCTGCACCTTGCCAAGCTTGATCATGGCTGTGGTACTAATCATATTGAGGATCATTTTATGGGCGGTTCCTGCTTTCAGCCTCGTAGAACCTGTAAGCACTTCCGGCCCGACGATTACTTCGATACTGCAGTCTGCATGGCTGCTGATGGCAGACTGCTCATTGCAGGAAAGAGCGACCGTGTACGCGCCCACTTCCCTTGCATACTTCAAAGCCCCAATCGGGTATGGCGTTCGACCGCTTGCAGTGATGCCTATTACCACATCGTCAGCGGTAAGGTGCCGTGCCTGCAAGTCTTTCGCACCCTGCTGTTCATTATCCTCAGAGCCTTCCAGCGCTTTGCTGACAGCCTGGCTCCCTCCTGCCATCACGGTTTGAACCATTTCCGGCGGGGTCATAAAGGTCGGCGGACATTCAGAGGCATCGAGAAAACCAAGCCTCCCGCTCGTCCCTGCTCCGCAATAAAAAAGGCGTCCGCCTTTTGAAAATGCTTGATAAATATGCTCGATAGCCACCTCGATATCCGGCAGGACATGTTCGACTGCTTCAGCAACCTTTTTATCTTCCTGATTGATGGTTTGCAGGATTTCGATTGTCGACATTTGATCCAGCTTCATGCTGTTTTTATTTCGCTGTTCAGTTACTAGGCTTGCCAACTCCATTTATTCGTCCCCCTACTGTTTAGATGGGTGTGCCAGCTCTTCGGCGACAAGCGCCGCACCGAAAGCCGGACTTTGATATGCTTCCTGATAGATTCCCAGATTCCACTGCCTCAGTCCGTTGATAAAGGTTTCCTTTACTAGTTTAGAATACGAAAAAATGGATCCAGCAGCGGTCACTACCGTTTGTTCAGTAAACTCCGGGTTTTTCCGGAACAGGCTTTCAACGTGTGCAAGCAGCTCTTCCGACGCCTGGCGTAGTATGTTTTCAGCCGCCTCGTCATGGTGTTCAGCAGCTTCCATGACTTGTCTTGCCAAACTTGCAATTTCCCGTTTTTCTGGTCGCTCGCCATATATATATGCGATAAGATCTTCTGCTTTTTCCAGCTGAAGTTGTTTTAGAATCAAGCTGGTCAGCATCGTAGCCTTGTCTCTGCCATCATATGCCCGTGTCATATAATTTAGAGCCTTCATCCCGATAAAATAACCGCTGCCTTCATCTCCGAGTATATGGCCCCAGCCTCCACTCTTCGTCAGCCTTCCGGAGCTCGTCAAAGCAAGGGCATTTGACCCTGTGCCCGATATGACGAGAATTCCCTCATCCGTCCCCGGCTGAAGTGCTCCCCGCAGGGCTATATAGGAATCCGAACAGACATTTAATTCACAATATTCGGAAATCTCAAGTGAATCCAACGTATCGGATATTAATTTCTGCATCCTTTGTTCCTCGGAATTTCTCCCGACACCTGCAAGACCGCAGCAAACAGCCGCAACTTCTTCTCTGTTCACATTTACCGCTTCGAGTCCACCTCTGATAAGCTCACCGATCCTGGCAGCAGCCGTTTCAAATCCCACCACATGCGGGTTCGTACCCGGTCCTTGAAATCTCGCAATCTCTTGTTGCTTGCTCCCTGCTTTTTTTACCAAGCAGGTAGTTTTTGTTCCTCCACCATCTATTCCAATAACAAAAGGCATAGGAATCCTCCATGATTAAGTTGCTTTCATTATATAAGCGTTGAATTTTTTTGTCAATATTTTATTTAAATAGTGTTATGATATTTCAAAACGGGACTTCCGACCGGAAATAAATGCTTTTGAAGCATGCCAAATAAAAGGACACAAGCCCTTTTTCCTAAGCTTGTGTCCAATGAACATAGTCTGTTAGAACCTCTCGACGATCATGGCGGCTGCAGGACCTCCGCCGGCACATAAAGTTGCACAGCCTCTCTCTAGCTGACGGTGTTCCATGACGGTCAATAGTGACACGAGCAATCGCACGCCGGTACAGCCTACTGGGTGCCCAAGTGAAATGCCGGAACCGTGCACGTTCACCTTGTCGAGATCCAGTTTAAGCTCACGATTGACTGCCAAAAATTGAGCGGCAAAGGCTTCGTTGATTTCCCAATAATCGATGGCTTCATGATAGAGACCGGCAAACTTCAATGCTTTTTCCACGGCAGGAACGACACCGATTCCCATTACTTCAGGACTTACAGCCGCTGAGGCGGAAGCTGTGATCTTTGCCAAAGGCTGCAAACCAAGCTGCTCTGCTTTTGATTTACTCATCACAATGACGGCCGCCGCACCGTCGTTCAAGCTGGAAGCATTGCCGGCTGTCACGGTTCCGTCAGACTTGAAGGCAGGCGTCAGCTTTGCAAGCTGCTCCAAACTGGTTTCCGGATTCGGATGTTCATCTTCTGCCACTTGCACAGTACCCTGTTTTGTTTTTATTTCCAAGGGGATGATTTCATCGGTGAAACGTCCTGCAGATGCAGCCTGGCAGGCTCGCTCGTGGCTTTGCAGCGCAAATACGTCTTGCTCTTCCCGACTGATATCGTACTCCTGCGCTAAATTTTCCGCTGTAATTCCCATATGATACCCATTAAACGCGTCAATCAGTGCATCATGCAGCAACCCATCGACAATCTTGCCGCCACCTAATTTGTATCCACTTCGCGCTCCTTGGATCAAATGCGGAACATTGGTCATGCTTTCGTATCCGACAACCGCTCCGACTTCCATTTTCCCTAGCATAATGTTTTGCGCCATCATCTCGACCGCCCGTAATGAAGACGGACATTGCTGATTGATTGTCAACGCCACGGTTTCATCGCTACAACCTGCCGCAAGGGCAATTTGCCTGGCCGTATTTCCCTTACAGCCTGCTTGATAGACTTGTCCTCCAATTACTTCTTCGATCAGTCCGGCTTCCATCCCCCCA
Organism: Sediminibacillus terrae; assembly: GCF_009602435.1. GTDB lineage: Bacteria > Bacillota > Bacilli > Bacillales > Amphibacillaceae > Sediminibacillus > Sediminibacillus terrae. Next base: position 218,101 of record NZ_VZDQ01000023.1, on the reverse strand, counting down.
GCAGAGATTGCCCCCTTCAGTGCAGCCGTTCCCAGTTCCACTGCCGAATAATCCTTCAACATACCGCAAAAGTCACCGATCGGCGTCCGTTTCGCACTGACGATTACCGCTTCCTCCATACCACCACATCCTTTTATTAGTGAAATACCGCTTCAGCTTGCTGTGATTCCATTATAAGTAATCGCTTACATTATTGGCAATAGGATGGGGGGGAAGAGATTTCGTTAGGTGGTGTGTTCGATTTGCTCTAAACTGTAAAAGTTTATGTTTCTATCATCCTTGCCACCATTTCCACAAATTAGTTTTTCTCCTAATCCTCCATCTCTTCATAAAGCTCCTTGTAACTGATATCTTCATCTACGTTTTCGTCAACTATATTTCCACCCTGGTCACGGATTGGTTTTAAACGACCATTTTGTTCATAATTAAAACTGTCAAAACGATATTTGCAGTAGAGAATAACTAGTTGTTCCGGCAGGACAAATAGCATAGCATAAAAAAGCACCACGGCAAGAGTTACCATAAAAATAGTTTCTATGTCTGCCCAATCAATATTTCTCACTAAATATTGCAAAATAAACAATATCCCAACACCACTAATTAGAATCAAAGATGTAAATGAATTATTTTCCAATTTATTCCGTTGATTATATTTAGTAAATCCTATTTTATACTTACCGCCTATAAGCAACAATAACAGGCGGATATTAGTGATACTAAAAACTAGCACACCTATAACAAAAGTGATAAATGTGAATGTGATAAGAGAAGCTTGGCTGTTCTCAGTCTCAGTACCCAGAACCATTATTCCTAAAATATAGGCAGAAACACCAAACAAATTTTGCGAAACAATGATACTTAATAAGTACTGTATTTTTTGAGATCGATAAAATACTAAGGGGATTGAATAAATAACTGAGAAAAAAGCTATTATACAACATGCCCAAAGATGGACTTTTAAGATTAACTCCTTGTTTGGATAAATAGAATACTGTCCTACAAAATATTCTAAGTATAATAGGAGTGCTTGAAGACACACCGCAAATAAAAGCACAGCTCCTAGAGTCGTTGGGCTTTGTCTTCCTGACTTAAATGGTCCACGTAAACCTGCAAAATCAACCTCTCTCAAAGTGTTAAACATTCACTCACCACCTTAAATGGGATAGGCTATAATAACTAATAACTTATATTCTTGATCTAAGTTCTAACCGACTCTTTATGATTGATAGTGTGTTGAAGGTACATCGGTTTTAGCTCACCTTTCTCATTAAAATTGAAACTTTCAAAACGGTATTTGCAGTAGAGGATGACCAGCTGCTCTGGCAGGACGAAAAGCATGGAGTAAAATAAAGCTATACCTATTAGTACAATTCCTATGGATTCTGAATCCATATAATAATAGTTTTCTATGACGAATCGAATAATAAAAAAAGCTCCCACACTTCCAAAAATTATAAGAGGAATAAATGATTTTATATTATCCTCTATTACAAATCTGTTTATATCTTTTTTTGATCCTTTTCGGTACTCACCTCTCTTAAGTAATAGATAAAACCTTATACAGGTGAACAAAAATATCAGCCCTCCTAAAAGTAATGTGGCATATATAAACATTACAATAGATTCATTTGTAATTAGGTTTCCTTCTCCAATAATAAAGAGTGCACTAATAAATAAGAAAATCCCAAATAGGTTTTGTGATACCAACATAACTACAAGATATTGTGTCCTTTGACCACTGATACTTTTAAAACATGGCGGGAGAGCATAAATAATGGATAAAATGATTAGTATGATTGTAATTATCAAATGAATTTGATATATAATTTCTTTGTTGGGAAATCTAGTAGTGTCAGCTGCCACTATATACGTTAAGACAAACATTAATACTTGAGCAAAAGTAGAAACTAAAAGCATAGCAGCTAATGATTGAGGACTTTGCCTTCCGGATTCAAAAGGTCCCCTTAAAACCGCAAAATCTTCCTCAGATAGTTTTCCAAGCATAATCTTCCTCATCCTTACTTTTGTGAATGTTTCCAGAGTCGATACTCTTACTCATGCACCTTTCCTCCCCAAAGGTTTGAGATTACCTTTTTGATTAAAATTAAAGCTGTCAAAACGGTATTTACAGTAGAGGATGACCAACTGCTCCGGCAGGACGAAAAGCATGGCATAAAATAACAGGATAAACAGCACCATCATAAAGGCAGTTTCTAGATCATATATACCGATCGATCTAATTAAAAATTGCAGAATGAAAACCACACCCAAACTACCTGTTATTATGATAGGCAGATATGTCTTAATGCCCCTTTCATACTTCGAACGCAGCTTATCTTTACTGGAACCTCTTCTATACGCCCCCTTTTTTAAAAGGATTAAAAAGCGTACACAAGTCAATATAAAAACAATCAAACCAAACAATAGAGTTACGGCCGTAAATTGTAGGAGAGACTGTTCAGTAATTCCTCTTTCTGATCCTATAAAAAATAAGGCACAAATATAAAAAGATACCCCCAATATGTTTTGGGACACTAAAATTGATAAAAGATATTGGAACTTTTCCCCTTTTTTAAAAACAGCAGGTATGGCATATACTACCGATAAAATAATCAATAATACTGTTATCACCAAATGGGTAACAAACATTTGATCTTTATAAGGAAATATTGTCTCGTCTGCAGCAGCTACATACGTTAAAACGAACGATAAACTTTGTAAAAAAACAGATAACAACAATATAGCCGCAAAAGAGGTAGGACTCTGTCTCCCAGATTCCAAGGGTCCCCTCAACACTGCAAAATCTTCTTCTTTTAACTCTTTCAGCATACAATCATCCCTAACTTTGTATGATTCGAACCTTCCGTTGGGAACTTAAAGTAGATTAGAAACCCATATGCAAAAATGCTAATATTAACAGATTCATCCATAATAAATACAAAAAGAAAAACGAAACGCACCTGCTATTATATATTTCGCAGGTGCATCTTGGACTCTCTATTGTTTAATACTTTCACCCAACCGTTTTATTAACTTTCATATATCGGCCAATCACCTCATTGAACTCATTACCGCGCTTATTCAATAACGACAAGTTAATTGCTATAGAACGTTTATTTGGCCGATAGACCCTTAAGAAGTAAGATGTCACTTTTAAATGTGCATTTAGTGTGATATTGGAAGCACGCTGTGTATATTTCTCTTTTTTTACTTCTAAGATTTCCTCCCAAGAAACAAATTCTTTCCAGAATAGGAAAGTTTGAATCCTAAGCCCATCATCATTTACTTCTACTATAGGTCTAGGATCAATGGTTCTAATAAGACATATCACAGCAAAAAGAAAGCTTAATCCTACTATTATCCAACTTACTGTTACACCAGTTCCCGTCATATATGAAGTATCATTTAAGACCTTAGAGAATAAGATAAAAATCAGAAATGAGAATAATATCGCCAGGAATCCGTTTTTCCAACGATCGGCATAAAATCGATAAGTCTCGTTCTTCATTTTATCCACCAATTTCCATATTGTAGTTATCCACCTGCATGTCAACGTTATCCATATTTAACGTCTCAAAAATTGCTTCTTGTTCGGGTGTGATATCAAGCATAAACGGCATAGCGTGGTTTGACTCCAGGGTTCCAAATTGCCCTTCAGGCAGACTGACATCTGTACTTTCCCATATGTACTCTTGGCTATCCCCGTTTCCGAATTTAAAATCAAATGAAATATTTTTAATTGGGTCCTTCAACCGATTGATTGCCAGAAATACGATAGAATTGTTTCCGTCCGGATTCATTAGGATATCGAATGGATACAAACTAAAGTCATCTGGAATGCCCATGTTTGGTTCAGCATTAATTGCTTCGTTTAACGCGCTATAAACTTCATTATCTTCTATTGTAATACCGGCCTCTTCATCTTGTTTTTGTAACTGTAATTTCAATTCCTCCACCTCGTCATTAGATTGACTTTCCTCCTCTGTAACAGGTTCTTCTGATTCTTTTTGAGCGGTATTTTCCTCTGAAGTTTCGCTACCCTTGTTCGTTTCCCCATCTGCCGCATTTTCAGCATTATTACATCCTGCCATTACCAATACAAACAGGGTTACCGTAAACAACATAATCAATTTCTTCATAAACTCACACTCCACTACATTTTTGTAATTTTACTCTGATTGTTTTTATATCCCGATACTCATCTCTACATAATTACGTCCTTTAAAGCTATTCTTAAATTCTACGAAAACTGGAGTTTTTTGAGTAAACCCACGCTGTTGCAGATATTGCACCAACTCCCAATACTTTTCTTGCGAAGCAGCATCAAAGTCTTCCAGAATCCTTGACATTATCATAGGTTTAACTGAAAAATAACTTCGGAAAAACATTTGTTCATCCGTATCATTTTTAAACTTATCTTCCTCAATTGTTAAAAAGATTTCCGCAGTCATAACCTCTTCCGTGGGATTACTTAGAATGGAAAAAAACATATTTCCATTGGTATGCAATCCTTGTCTCTCCAAAATTGAATCAAAGTCTTTCATCGCTATATCAATCTCTTCAGGTACAAAATTGTAATATTTTGATACGACATTTCGGTAAGCGATTTGATGATTTTCCGTAATCATACATTTCCGCTCCAATCTTCCACGGGGACATACAGATCTATGATGATATCCCCGTATACTTCCAGAAGCACACAATAAAAAGTATCTGTAATACCAATGTTTTTCTCTGCCGCATAGTCTTTAACTTTTTGATGAGCCGCATAAAAGTCAACCTCCTGATCAGCATGACGAAGAGTCAGGGCTTCTTCTATTTGAAAGGTTTCCTGAAAAGAAAAATCTGTGCTGTCGTCCTCTAACTTAACAGCTTCATTTATTGGCAAGTAATATGTAAATTTGCCGAATTTCTCTTCGTTTTTTTCTGGACAAAACGAGAAAAATATCGGGCCGTTTTTATATATTCCTTCGGCTAGTATAAGCTCTTCCATCAGAAAAATACCCTCTTGCCAGTTCGATTTTAAATCTCTCATTTCATAAGTTAATAGATTATTATAATAAAGTGTTCGTGTTTCAATCATTCATTATCTCATCCTTTCCACAAGTTAGTTTTTCTCCCAATCTTCCATCTCTTCATAGAGCTCCTTGTAACTGATATCTTCATCCACGTTTTCGTCGACTATATTTCCATCTTGGTCACGGATTGGTTTTAATTGACCGTTTTGTTCATAATTAAAGCTGTCAAAACGATATTTGCAGTAGAGAATAACTAGTTGTTCCGGCAGGACAAATAACATCGTGTAAAATAATCCAATCATGATAGTTGCCATAATGATGGTATCAAAACCAACCATATCAAAATTTCTCATTATATATTGCAAAATAAAAACTAACCCCGTACTGCCAATAATAACAATGGGTAAATAAGACTTTGTTTCCAGCTTACTTCGTTGGATATCCCTTGTACTTCCTTTACGAAATTCACCTTTTTGCAGCAAAATATAAAAACGGATATAAGTTGAAAAGAAAATTAAAACTCCTACTCCTAACGTTAGAAAAGTTAATCTTACAAGTGAGTTGGTATTTGTTGTAATATCTGCTCCTAATGCCAGAAAAGCCATTATCAAAAATGAAATACCAAAAAGATTTTGAGAAGCTATAATGCTTAAAAAGTATTGGATTTTTTGAGAATTCATATAAACAGCCGGAATCATGTAAATAACTGATAAAAAAGCTATAATACAAGATATCCCAAAATGAAACTGGAATATAATATCTTTATTTGGATATACCGAATATCCCCCTACAAAATGTTCTAAAAATAACATCAGTGCTTGAAGGATTACGGCTAATACTAATACACCACCTAATCCTCCTGGACTTTGTCTTCCTGATTCTAAAGGACCTCTTAACACTAAAAAATCACTTTCCGAAAATTTATTCATCATTTTATCTCACCCTCTTTATAAATGATTAATGAAACCATCCTTTTATAACATCCATAGCTGATTTCGAATCCTTTCCTTTCCCCCATTTTTTGTTTAATAGCCAGTTAGCACCAATTCCAGCTATAGCTCCCACTGCAGTTCCTACTCCAGGAATAGGTATTGCAGCAGTACCTGCCGCAGTAAATGCAGTTTGTATTGCCCCACCTACTGCTGTATCTACTGTAGTATCTACAGTAGCTCGTTTCACAGCTTCATTACCAGTTAAACCATCTTTTTTCGCGTCATTATAATTACTATAATAATTTAAACCTGTACCAAATACACCTAGAGATTTTGATACACCTTTTATTCCTCCATATCCCTTTTTAAAAGGGTCAGTGAAACTATTAGCAGCTCCTTCTAAAGCTGCTTTTCCTGTAGTTTTAAGCACACCCACTGGTTTTACTTTATCATTCCAATATTTCATTTCCGGGTGCATCTTTAAGACATTCTTTCCTGTATTCGACCATCCAGTTTGACCTACCTGCTTGCTTGCATATTTCAAAGTAGTTTGATTATGAAACGCCCTTTTATAGTCGGCGTCACCCCAATTACTTCGGTCTTTAGGAAGTCGATAATTAAAATCACTTGTTGCCTTCCCATCAGGCTTTACCCCTAATTCATATAAGGCTCTTTTATTAGCATTAATTCTGTATGAATTTTTCCCTCTTCGCATATCGGGATGCTCAGAAGTACTTAGTACCCCTTGCTTTCCAGCTCTATACATTTTGTGACTTGAGTTAAAAGTTCTGCTTTCTTTTGCAGTACTAACTGCTAGAGTTATTGCCGACATATTACTAGTAATAATATTCTCATCATTAAATCTATCTGTGCCTGTCTTTTTACTAGCTTCATTCAACATAGTTTTAATTTCTGAAATGATGGTTTTAACATCGGAGTCTCCACTTCCTGTATTTACAAAACCAGCGAAATTTTTGCTAAGTTTATTTAGCAATTGATTTACTTCGGTCTTTTCACTGGAAACCTTCGAAAGAGTTGGAGTAGTTACACTGGTTATATCCAGAACTCTGTTAATTGTACTGTTTACTTCTCTCGCTGTTTGTTTAATTTCTGCATAACCGTCAATTATATCTTCTTCTTTTTCCTGTAGATACTGACTGTGAAGAATTGTAGAAGAGCTTGTATCCACTTCTGAATGAAAAGCTTGAATATGGCTGTCTATATTATGTTGCAGGCTTGAAAACAATTCCTGAAATGCACTCAATGTTTTTGTGTGAAGCTCTGTAAAAAAATCCTTTGCCGAATTTGCTGTCTTTCCTTTAAATGAATCCATTTGAATTATAAGATTTATATTCGCTTTAATAATATTTAATTTGTCCACCAATTGTTCAGTCTCTGCGTATAAGTCATCAGAAAATGAAATGACTTCAGATATATCTACTTTTTGAACCATAAAATCCTCCTCTCCTTACCGAATTTGCTGTGGGCCCATGTTATTCATTGGTCTTGCTAGTTCTTCGTCTTTCTCTCTCATTTTCTCTCCTGTTTCTTCAAGGGTATTTATATCCGAAATCAGTAACGTCTTATACTCTTCAAGAAGTTCGATCGCTTTAATAGTGTTTTCCAAATCGTCAATAAACGGCTTTATGTTCGTTTTCTCAAACGATCTATTCGTTTTCATCCCACTTTCCAGTCCCGAAACAGAGCTCTGCAGCTTTTTGATATTGGACCGGAATACGTCTATATTAATGCCGACTTCTTCTGCCATTGCTTAATCCTCCTTCGCCCGGCTGATTTGGTAATCAAGAGAATTCAGGGTGGACTGAAGATTGCTTAAACCATTGGTATAAGCCATTCTTGTATTCTCTAGACGTCGGATTTCATCTTCAATCCCTTCTCTAGCGTCGATGGTTTTATCCACATAATCCTTCACACTGTCTTTATAAGCATCATAACGACTTTCGAATTTAGTTTGGTTTTTTCCTTTCCAGCTGTTCTTGTCGATTGATAAGCTGTTGATCTGCTGCTTACTCGTCTCCAGGGAAGAGATGCTTCCTTGTAAATTGGAAGACGCCGACCGAAGCCTGGTGATTTTGTCAGCAAGAATGCTTATTTGCTCTCGTGAATTGCTTATTCCTTGAACAACAGTGGCTCTCTGCCTGCGTAATCTGTAAAGCTCTGCACTGCTCAAACTTCATTCCTCCTTATTCGGGAATTTTTATTTTCATATGCTGATGATCCATTGCGATATAACACTCATAAGGGTTTGGATATTTTTCCTGTCTGATAAACGGCTGCTTGAAAATATCTTGATCGCCCAGCCGCATGCTGACTAACCCTATTGTTGCGTTATTCCTAACATACTTAGGCAATTGTTCGAAACTAATGCCGATATAGCTGTAATCCGAACCGATAATAAAGTTGATGCCGACTTTTTCTCCCTGTTCCAGCAAGACAGTCATCTCTTCTACCGTTATCCCGCTTCGTTCACAAAAATCCTGCAAGTCGACAATTTGGACAATCCAATTTACGTAGTCGCCCTGTTGCTGGGACCGCATGTTAATTTCACTAATTAAATCGACTTTAACGGAGAGGATTCCTTGTTCTTCCGAAATATAGGCATTCACTTCTTTGCCGATTTCCGCAAGCAGTTTTTCGTTGTTATCGATAATCATGGTTTGATAGGCTTCCCTTAATGAAGCGATATTTTTAGCAATGGCCCAGTTGATTCTATCCATGCCTTCTTTTCTATCGCTTACTGCAAGTAAATGATGATATTTTTCCAGATTAAAAGAAACAGGCTGTACTTCCTCAAATTCCAACCCTAAAGGCAATTGATTCCTTTCGATAAGCTCTTTTGTCTTTTTATTGTTTTTAAATTTCTCGAAATCGATAACTCCTTCAGGCATCATCGGTATCTCCTCCGGCCGTTCGCCTTGCCAGTGTTCATCCATTTCCTTCGCCGTCTGCTGGATGGCGTCGATTACCTCGAGGGTTTCTTCTCCTTCTGCAGGCAGCATGGTCTGGAACAGGGCAGGGTCTTCCAGTTTGATGAGACCTCTTCCGGGAATTTCTTCTATCTCGATGTCGGTTTTGCCGACGATCGATCTAGCCTCTGTCGGTTCAATCAAGTACAGTGGTATCTGCGTTTTGATATTGGAAAGGAGCGGCATTTTCATGGCGCTTTGCCTTCCTGCACTGATGACGAGATGGATGCCGATACTTGCGCCTTCGCGGGCGATTTGTGTGACCAGTTTTTCAAATTCATCGGAAAAATCTGCTTCTCTTACCGAATCGAAGTTATCGATTACGATGACGATGTTTGGGACGTTGTCGCCGCTGGCCTTTTCGTACATTTCCATGTTGGCGACGCCGTATTGGCTCAGTTTTTGTTTTCGTTCCTTCATGGACGCTGTAAGCAGGCGGATCAGTTTTCCTACTTTCTCTTCCTCATCGACAAGGATGGTGTCGGCGACATGCGGAAGCTGTTTCAGCGGAAGCAGGCCGTTTGTGCCGAAGTCCAGCAGGTATACGTGCAACTGCTCCGGGTTATGCTGCCGCACCAGATCCATGACGACGGTTTGCAAAAAGGTTGATTTCCCATAACCAGGACTGGAAAAAACGGCGGCATGGCCATTCTTGCCTAAGTTCAAGGTCAATGGAGACTGGGACTGCAGCTCCGGCTGGTCCAGCAAGCCGATGGTAGCCTGCAAAGCCGGCTTCGGCTTCTGCCATTCTTCTTCGTAATTCACCGGGTGCAGGTCCGCTGCTTTGATCCTTTCCGGAAGCGGCGGCAGCCACGGTCTTGGCAGCTGTTCTATCTGCTGGGCTTCCGTATAGTCAGCGATATAATCGATGACGGCATCCAACTCGGTCGGTGTCTTCTCGATTTCTTGTTTGTTATCCAGTCCACTTAAATCCTCGGTCAGGATATCGTACTGGCCGAGCTCGTTGATTGCATAAATCGTCGTGTCCACGTACTCCTGGTCCTGTTTATCCGGCACATAATCGGCACCGCTCCAGGCGCTTTGGAACAATTCATAAATTTCATTGTTTCCCACTTGCAAGTAAGCGCGCCCAGGCAGCGTGATTTCCGCGGCGTCCGGTGTTTTCAGGATTTCGTTCGAATCTCCTTCGTTCTGCACCTTGAGGGCGAGCTTGAATTTGGAGTTGGACCAGATTTGATCGTCGACCACGCCGCTCGGTTTTTGCGTGGCGAGTATCAAATGAATCCCGAGTGAACGTCCGATCCGCGCCGTCGATACCAGTTCCTTCATAAAGTCGGGCTGCTCGGATTTCAATTCGGCAAATTCATCGGATATCAGGAACAAATGCGGCATGGGCTCGCTTGCCTCTCCCTGTTTGAATAGCTTTTGATATTGATTGATATGGTTGACATTGTGCTCTCCGAACAAACGCTGCCGTTTCTGCAATTCCGCTTTGATGGAAGCCAGCGCCCGCATCGACTGGGCCCGGTCCAGGTTGGTGATCGTTCCGACCAGATGCGGCAGATTCCGGAATAAATTCGCCATGCCGCCGCCTTTATAGTCGATCAACAGGAAGGCGACTTCATGGGGGTGGAAGTTGACACCCAGCGATAGAATGTACGATTGAATGATTTCCGACTTACCGGAACCGGTTGTACCAGCGACAAGTCCATGGGGACCGTGCGCTTTTTCATGCAGATTCAACTGGACGATGTCCTCTTTTCCGCGCAGTCCTAACGGTACGGCCAAACTCTTATATGTCTCGTTTTTTACCCAGCGCTCGGCAATCGCCAATTCGTTCACTTTATCCACTCCATACATTTCCAGAAAGGTCACGCTTTCCGGGATGGAGTTCTTCAGGTTTTGCAAATGGTTGATCGGTGCCAGGGCGCGTGATACTTCCTCTTTATCAAATCCTTGTGGAAAATGGTCTGGAGAAAAGTGTTTGTTGACGAGCTCGCCTTCTTCCAGCACAATCGTTCCGTTGTTGGCATCCCGTATATCGATGACCGTTTTGACATGCTCCGGCAAGGCGTGCATCACATCTTGCACGAATACGAGCGAAACACCTAACTCACTCGGGTCTTCATTGAAGAATTCCATGATGGTATGATCAAGGATCATTTTTTCGTCCGTGATCAGGATGGCATAATGCGGAGAAAAATAGATTTTCTCCCTGTTGTTGTTCCCTTTTTCATCCAGTGTCTGCTTGCGCTCCTTCAGCACCTGATAAAGGGAGTGAAGCACCTGGTCACGCGAGCGCTCATGGTAGACAAAGCCTCGTACGTTGACATCGCGGACACTTGCATGGGGAAGCCAGCGCATCCAGTCCCACTTTCCTTTTTCTTCTTCCGGAAAAATGGTGACAAACTGCAAATCATGGTAGCTGTGGAACAAGGATAGCTGCATGACCATCAGCTGAAGCTGTTCCAGGACAAGCGGCCGCTGTCCGATATAACCGACCGGCCCCTTCATCAGCGATGCCGGCACAGGGACATCTTTCAACGTTTGATATTGGGACAGCAAATGCCGGGCTTCATCGACCAGTTCATCCTTTTCCTGGGTGAATTCTTCTTCATTGAACTCAATCGAAAAGCTAGTGTCGACTTCGCCGAGCCCGGTCCGGTAATTCAGGAAGTCATGATGGTAAACCGTCTTTTCGTAAATGCGGGCCTGGACGCCGACTGCCATGTCGCGGATTTCTTCCACGCTTGGATAATGGTAGGTCAAAGCATGGCGCTGCTCCTCTGTTGCCGAGTAAAGCTCCTTCGTTTTCCGCTGCAAGTAGGCTTTGTAGCTTGCTTCCCTTTCCTTCATGTCGGCATTGTACTTTTTCACATTCTTGATGTAGGACGAGATGGAGAAAATAATGGTGACGACCGTTACCGAAAGCATGACCATAATGTAAATTCCCCGTGGTTGAACCAGGGAAATCAGCACCAGTGCAACCACCATGACAAGCGGAGGCACGATCGTACGCGCCAGCTGTTCGCTCGGCTTGGAAGGTTTGTTGGATGGCTTGGCGATGGTACGTTTTTCCTCTGGCTCCCGATAAATGATCCGGGGAGACCGATGGTAGTCCGGATACTCTTCTGTGTAAGGAGTGGCCACATGGACCAGCTCTACCAATTTACTTTTGAAACGCTGCCTGGAGGCCGTGATATAAATTTCATTTTCACCGACGGAAAACAAAAAGCCGTCAATAAATAGCTGATCCCCCGGCAGGACAACCGCATGTTCGCTTCCGCCGGCAAAATTGTGATAAACATTCCCAGCGGAAACTTCCAAAGCAAATGCGCCATTTTCGGGTAATCTTTTTAGCACAAAATCGGCTTCCGATTGACGCAGCGTGATGTCATCATAAGCATGGGTGCCGACTGTCACGGTATCCTTGCCCGCTATGTCGAATGCTTGCATATCATCTGTATCGAGAAGAAAAGCATCGAGCTGCTCGTCAGCAACTTGTATGGACACATGCTCTTCTACCTTGTTTCCTTCGATGGTGCATCGCTTTCCATCCCATTGACCTGACAGAGATCGTTCCATCTCTGGAAACGCAAGCGCATCAGACCGATCCGGCCCGATTGTCACCTGCTTTGCTGCCGATTCGTATAAATGGCATTTATGTAATTGTTGCCGATAAGTAACCATAAGTAGTTTTTCCGCCATCTGTTTCTCCCTCTCTAACCCTTTTGCAATTGGAACACATGAAGTCATTCATCGTTGTTTTCTGTTTGTTCTTGAGAATCGTTTTCCTGTTGTTCCTCTTGCTCGCTTTGCGTATCGTTCGCTGGTTGTTCTTCTGATCCGGCATCCGCATTGTCCTGTATAGCATCGCCGGCTTCATCCGCATCCAAATTGTACTCTTCACGATAGCGATTCAGCTCATCCTGCAATTCGTTGACCAGTTCATCCCGTTCGGTTCCGGATAAATCGGGGTTGTTTTTCGCCTGCTCAATCTTTTTGATCAAGCCGTACATGATCAGCTGCGGGTCATCGATATATTTTGCCGTTTCAAGCGCCTGATCGAAATCCCCCCGTCCGTTATAAATCCAGTAAAGCAGGTAATTTTCGTCACTTTTCAAACTGACATTCTTGAGGATTACTTCTTTTTCCGACTCAGACAAATTCTCGACATTGATGTAAGCATTGGCCAGAATATACTTTGTCTGCTGCGGCAGCTTTTCCGGATCAGCATCTTCCAGCGTCGAAATCACTCCGCTGTTGGAAGAGGCAAGGTATTCACCATGGGCAGTGAGCAGGTCATCCTGAAAAGGCACTTTCATCAACCCATAATAGACCACCGGGACAGCCAGCAGTACAGCAGCGACAATCATCCCGATGGAAAGCTGCTTAAAGAGCTTGAAGCGCTTTGTCGGAACCACAGACATCGTCTTATCCGTTTTACGCTGCTCCTCCTCATAACTTTCCAACAAAAAAGCATGAAGCTGCTCCAAAGTGTCTATCTCGCTCACTTTCCGCTGAAACTCGGTCTCTTTGACATCCTTCAAAGAACCGTTATACAGCTGGTCAAAATCATATTTTTTGGAAAACAAGGCGATGATAAAACACTTATACTGCTTTAAAAACGAACTTTCTTCCATTTCGTACGGCGGTACCAGTCCGCGGATTCCACGGTAGACGACGACAGGCATGAGATTGTCATCGAATACCACATTGTCCGGATGCAGGAAAAAAGTGATTCTAGTAGTTAAATAACGTTCCAGTTTCCCCACATTGCATAGAAGCCTTAACTTTTCGTTCCGCTGGAGCTTCAGAATTTGCTTCCACTGCTTTCTTCTGCTGTTCACCTGGAAATCAAATTGGAACGCATCCGCTTCTTCCTCGATTGTCAACGAACAAAAGTATTCGGAAGGCTGCAGCATCAAATCAAGCTGCCGGATATCTTTTACATTTGTTTGGGATTTCGGCAGTTTTAAATGCCAGCTGTTCTTTTCTATCCCAACGGGAAGCGAAAGTTGTTCAAATTGTAATGTCTTTTCCTTCATATCGAATGACTCCTTTTATCTAGTAACCGTTATAAAACAAGGAGAATATCTCCGTCCGTGACAGGATAATCACTTACCATATCATCATCTGCGATCAGAAGATCCTTGGTCACCACCTTGATGCTGCTGCGGCTGTCCTCATAGGCTAAATTCAACGTTTCCATCACATATTGAAGCAATTGTTTTACTGACAACTGAGAGGGGATACGAAGATCGTAGATCCCGCCCCCGTTTATTCGTTTGCTGAAATCCATCGTCACATTGATATGGGTGTCCTTTGCCATGCGTCAATCTCCTAACCAAGTGTTTTCTGCATCATGATGTAAAGTCCGCCGGATAACAACAGGCCTGCTCCGGTCAAAGCCATTAACACGGTGTTTCCAAGACCGCTGTCACTTTCCTCTGATGTTGCTTCCGGTTCCTCGGCAGTTGTCGTGGCAGAGGCTGTCAGGCTATAGTTTTCTTTAAACAAGGAATCCCTTGTCGCGTGCAGTTGCGTGCCTGGCTCCTTTTTCATTGCAAAAAGCTCTTCCTGCAATTCTTCCATTGATTGATTGTTTTCTGTCTCCTTTTTTTCGATGACAGTTGCGGTTTCGTCCGCGAATAAGTCAGGAAAAACTTTATCCAATTCCGTTTCATGATTGGAAGGACTGTTATTTTGTTCCTCTTTGATCCGGTCAATTTTCATTTCGAGCGAGCCATTCTTCTCCGCCACCACAGCCGGTGCTGCGATACTAAACAGCACCAGCAATGAAACGGCAAGTAAAAGCGAATGTTTAGCCAGCTTTTTCGTCACTTTCATCGTCTATGTCTCCTTCATTGTCTGCACGATGCAGGACAAATAAATTTGCCAAAGCTCCCACTACAACCGCTGCGATTGTAATAAGCAGAGCGGATTGATAGTTTGCTGTGCCGTCCCAGATTTTCATAAGCAGTGCTTCAATGTAGTGGAGCGGGGAATAGGTTTTCAAATAATCGATGCCTGCCACCCCGGAACCAAAGGCATTTTTACCAAAGAGGTACATACTGAGTACCATAAGAAGCAGGAACATCCCCACCATTTTCAGCTGTCTCAATAGGTAAGTAGCTATCAGCAGCATGCCAGTGATCATTAGAATGATCATACCTGTCAAAAGCAGCAGCGCTTTATCCGTGATTCCCATTGAATAACCAGAAACCACTCCGATAACTATTCCCTCCAACACTCCGATTCCGCCGGTAACAAGTGTGATTGGCGCATTCAAGCCTGCCAACGTTTTTTCTGTTTCAAATGCGTCTTCCGACCGGCGTTTCTGGTTGATTGTCGAGATGACATAAGCTGTGAACAACACGACGATAAAGCAAATCAACACTAGGTAATACGGTGTAAAGGTATTTTCCGTCGTTGCAGATCCTATCGATCTTGTTGTACCTTGTTTGCTTGTTTGTACCGGATTGGACAGAAACTCGTATAACTCCTCATTCTGTCTGTCTCCTACTCTGCTGTTCGCCAGCACTCCCTGGAAATTCTCGGCGAATTCCTGATCAGCCAGCAGCTTGTTCGTCATATCTACTGACAACGTTTCTGCCTGGCTCACCAAATCCGTACCGCTTTCCTGAATCGTATCCGCCTGCTCATCGATTTGATCGAATGTGTCATACACCGTCTCGGCAGAATTCAGGTTGCCCTGCGCCTGCTCGGAAAGGCTTTGACTAGCACTCAAGAGCGGCTGAAAGTCCTGATCCAGCGCCATTATCGCAGTTTGCTCTTCTTCTTGATTGGTTTGCAGCTGGTTGTTGGATTCCAATAGCTGCAAGCTGTTTTCCCGCCATGCTTCGACGTCGGACAGTGTTGCTTCAAGGTTCTTGTTGAGCCTCTTAGCTTCTTCAGCAGTCTGATTGATACGTTCGACCAGTTTGTCAGCGTTCTGTTTGGCTTGTTGAACTTGGGTCTGATAGGCGGTTATTCTGCTATGCAGGTTATCCCAAGGCTGCCGGATTTCTGCTGTGACATCGTCCACGATTTTTCCGACGATATAGTCTTTTAGCAGCGTTTTGATATCTTTTTCATTGAATAAATAATAGAGCGACTTGTCTTTTGCTTTTCCAGCCAAATCAGTCAGTGAATTGTCGGCCAAGTCATTCCTTAAGTCGTCAGCATCCATGTCCAACCCAAAGTATGTCTCATAGGTGGCATATAATCGCTGATAAGGCACGACCGAACTGTTGACGGCATTGATTAGGTTTTGTGTAGCACTGTCAGCTTCTTCGAGCGGTGTCATTACTTTATGAGAAATACGATTGTCCGTGATGGTCACTTTTTCAACAGGTGGTTCTTCTTCCGTAGGATCTTCCCCTGGAGTTGTACCTCCATCGGTTCCACCGTCATCAGGAGGTGTAGCGGTATCGTCACCGTCTGGATTCGTTTCGCCTGTGCCGCCGCTTCCAGATCCATCAGTATTTCCGTCATCCGTTCCTCCAGAACCGTCTGTTCCATCGCCTGATCCTCCGGTTCCGTTTTCCCCTGATGTTGCATCGTTAGTAGATATTGTCTCATCCGCTTGTTCCGTTTGCTCCCCGGTCGATTTTGTTGACGTTTCAGTATTCTCTGTACTTGTATTTGCAACCAGGCTGGGCTCTGGAATCTCTATCATTGCTGTTTCCGATGTGTCGCTTTGTTCCTTTTTCTTATTTTGAAAGTGTAGCTTCCAACTCCAAGGAATAGGTTGGAAAATATCAATCTGACTATTTAGATCTTCCAAACTGAGAGTAACATTTACCGAGAGATTTCCTTCAGTGGGCTCAAAAGCAATTTGCTCGCCATGTTGATACTCATAGGTGAAGTCTTTGTTCGCTACTACTAATCGATCTACGGAGTATTTGTCCTTGACTTTGTCAGGAATATTCAATTCGAATGTAGCAAGCTCCTCTCCGTCTAAGCTTTCAACATTCTCGATTTCGACTGTATCCGTCATCGTCAAGCCGGAATAGTGAAGATTTTCTTTCAATGCTTTCACTTTGTGGGACAAAATATCCTCCGTGTTGTTTTTCGGAGCTGTATAATCGATTTCTTGGTTGTACTTGTTGGTTACCGCAATGACATTTTCAATATCTCTAACGGTAGTCGCTGGCAGTCCTTCTCCGCCAAAGTCCTCTTCATCGAGTGAAGGCAGCTGTGCTATTTGTTCGCTTATGTAATCTCTTGCCTTCTCATCCGGATTTTCGAAAAGTTTATTGATATTCAACTCCTCATCTTTTCTGAATGCAGAAGCAAGAATACCGTCCAGTTGTGTTTTGACCTTACCGGTAAAACCATTCTCATTTTCCGGATTCAGCCGTTCTTCTATCTCTTGCTGTGTCTCTTCCACTTTCGCCAGTGATTCCTGCAAATGCTTTTGCAGGGCAGCAGCGCCCAGTTTGATATTGTTTGTCGGCGCTTGGGGAACGCTCTGCCGGCTGAGCATAAACGTGGTGACCGGCGGTTCTTCTGTCTGGCTGTTATCCTGCTGTGCAAACTGGTTATTGATGTTGATATTGGCTTGCTTCAAATTATCTAACTGCTGCTCGACGTCATATTGATTCAACGATTCGTCAAATTGATTGATAGATTGAGAGAAATCGAGCGTTTGCGAGCCGTTGTTTTCAGCAAGCTGGAAGACTTCCTGCATTCCTGATTGATAGTTTTCATCCAGTTCGGCGTTTTCTGCCAGCTGGGTTTCAAAGTCTTTCACGATTTCCTGGAACCCTGTGAAGCTTTCCTTGGAAATTCGGGTATTATCCTGGATAGCGCCGAATTGATCCGTATAATTTGCCAAAGGATCCTGAATCTGATTATTGAACGTCCGGGTATATACTGCCTGCTTGGAAATGATATCGCCGATGTTGTCCTGGGCGTCCTGTAAATTACCGACGATGCTGGCAAAGTAAACGTCGATTATCTGGCGGTTGAAATTGTTCAATATGTTGCTTGCTGTCTTTTCTGCTTCTGTTTTTATCTGTTCGTTTTCCGAGGCATTGATTTTATAGTTGAGTACAACTTGTTCGGGGTTTTCCGACTCGATTGATAGAGCTTTTTCGGAAAAGTCATCCGGGATGACAATCATCATGTCGTATGTATTCCGTTCCAGTCCGCTTTCGGCAACACCTCGGCTGACAACGAACCAGTCATGGTCTTCCCGGTTGTTCATACTTTCTACAAACGCATCACCAAAAGCCAATTCTTCGCCATTCAATGAAGCACCATTGTCTTCATTGACCAAAGCGATGGCCATTTTTTGAGCTTTATCTGTTTCATTCTTTTCCGATTCAGCGGTCTGCCGGTTCAACGCCAGGTAAGATAAGCTAGAACCAAGGATAAGAATCAAAAATAAAAATAACAACCAGCGTTTATCGAGTTTTTTCATATGGGACATCTCCTACTAAACCATTTGTGATGTGCGTTCAAAAAGTCATCGAGTCAGTGGAGTTTAAGGATCACTCCGATTTTCTGGAGGTTTCAACATAGAAGTGTAATTCGCGGTACAGCCGGTGACCGGCCAAACGTACGTGGCTCTTTGAACAATTTACAATTTTCTTAGAATGATAGAAACCGACAAGATTTGAGCTGCACAACATCAGCCGTGCAGCCCATCTCAGAGAGGTCAGGATTTTATCTAAGCCCGAAGTTTTGTGACAAAGCCTCATCTTGTTGCGCCACAGCCTCAGCCGTTTTCGTCAACTGCATTTCAATATCCTGCATTAATTGGGAAAAGTCCTGGACTTTAGGCTTCAGTTCTCTGAACTGGTCATCGAAGCGTTCAAACGCGCGACCTTCCCATTCTCCACGAAGTTCTTCCTGAAGATTCGTCAAATCTCTCAAGATTTGCTCGATTTGCTGCGAGCTTTGACCATATCTTTTTGCTCTTGCCTGTAGTTGATCTGGCGTCATACGAATTTGTCCTGCCATACATCTCATCTCCCTTTACAAATAGTTTGAATTGAAGGCTTTTAAGTAAAATATTGTTAGTGTCTGCTCCTTCTTACTTAAGGCTAATGAACCAATATTTTACTGTCAACTGACTATCTGTCATTTTTTGAAAATTGATATTTTGGTACTAAATTTTCCATGGAATTAGTTTCCAAATAAAAATTTTTAAGTATTTATACCCTTGTAAAAACCAGGTAATATTGCCCACGTTTTAAGGATTTAGTTAAATAGTCTAACCTCTCGAATTGAAGAATTTAGATATCGAATAGTTCATTAGCCCAGATTCTGCATTCCCAGTAATTCTCACCGGCGATGACTGGTAAAAAATGATAAAAAGATGGATATCGCCTTAAATGAAGGGGAATATATACTTTAGTCGTTAAGCAAGCATATATATTCCCATATCGCCAAACTCGTGTATAATTATATTTCGAGTTTCGAAAGAAAGGGAGAGCTGCATGACAGAACAAACAATTACCGATAACGCTTCAAAAGATAAAATTTGGACAAAGGATTTTGCCCTGATTTGCTTGGCAAACTTTTTTATTTTCCTTGGATTTCAAATGACGTTGCCCACCATACCACTGTTTGTCCAGCAATTAGGTGGCAGTGATCAATTAATCGGAATCATTACGGGTATTTTCACTTTTTCCGCTCTATTACTGCGTCCATATGCCGGGCATGCCTTAGAATCAAGAGGAAGGCAATTCGTCTATATGATCGGCCTTGCCATTTTTGTCATCTCTGTCGGTTCTTATGCAATTATCGCAAGTATCGCTTTTTTATTTGTCATGCGTGTCATACAGGGAATTGGTTGGGGGTTTTCCACGACGGCTACGGGGACCATTGCCACCGACCTGATTCCGCCGAAACGAAGAGGCGAAGGAATGGGCTATTTTGGATTGTCCGGCAACCTGGCACTTGCTTTCGGTCCGGCTCTCGGTTTGACCTTGGCAGGCAAGATTTCCTTCACGCAGCTGTTTTTGATTTGTTCCGCCCTCGGGGTAGTTGCTCTCGTCCTGTCATCCCAGATCCGATATAAAAAAGTGGAGCAATCCAGCCATAAGACGGTCACCGTGAAGTTTGACATTTTCGAAAAAAGCGCTATCCAGCCTTCCGTGCTGTTGTTCTTTATTACAGTGACTTTTGGAGGAATTGCTTCTTTTCTTCCTCTATATACAGCTGAAGAAGGTATCGCAGGTATCGAGATGTACTTTCTTGTCTACGCGCTGTTTTTAATGGTTTCACGGACTTTTGCCGGCAGACTATATGACAAGAAAGGACACCTGCTGGTCTTTCTTCCGGGAACGTTGATGATTCTCAGTGCCATGATACTGCTGGTCTGGCTGCCGAATTCACTGGTCTTGTATATCGCTGCTGCCTTGTACGGACTTGGCTTCGGCAGCGTGCAGCCAGCATTGCAGGCATGGTCGGTCGATAAAGCTCCAGCCAACCGTAAAGGCATGGCCAATGCCACTTTTTTCTCATTCTTCGATTTAGGAGTCGGTGTAGGAGCGATGGCATTCGGGCAAATCGCCAGTGCTTTCGGGTATAGTTTCATTTACCTGACAGCGGGCGCATCCGTCTTCGTGTCCATGCTCCTGTACATTATCTTGCTGGTCAACAGTAGTAGAAAAACCGCCTGACCCCAAAAACCTCCGCGCCTGTTCGGGCTGCGGAGGTTTTTTTGGTGCCAGGCGGTCGAGTAGGCGTAGAGGAGGGGGGTCAGAGAGGAGGGGGGTCAGTCCCCGGTATGGCAATTTAGTTTGCCATCTTTTGGGGACTGACCCCCTAAAATGCTGCCTCCCCAAAATGAAATCCCTTCATATAAGGCATTCCTCTACAGTAATTCAGCCATTCACCCCTTGGTGGGGTCAGGCCCCAGCAACGCTTTTCATCCCAAAAGAGGGATGTTTTCTGTGTATGGGGACTGTCCCCGCTAATGTTTGCTTTGGTTGATTTGGCGGATTGCTTCGAGGTCGCATTTTGGTTTGCGGTGATAAGTGAGCAAGCCGTTGATTTCCTGTTCGACGTCTGTCAATTGTGTATAGCAGAATCCTTGCAGGGCTGGCGCATGGAGCAGTGCCTCGGTCATCTGCCGGTATTGTTCGATCAGATCTTCTCCCGATTGAACGGCGGAATACCCCCATCCATCCGGCTGATCGGTTTCTTTGACGTCGTATGCTATTCCGCCATATTCGGTCACCAAAATCGGCGCTCCCCGGTGACTGAAGCCGCGTGCATATATCGGCCGCTGTGCAGGTTCTGTCGTCACGGCTGATTCTGTTGTCTGATATGCTGCAGCCATTTCTTCTGCTGAGCGGTAGTTATGAATCCCGCAAATATCGGAAATTGTATGCTCCCAACCTTCATTCGAAACAACCGGGCGGGTAGTATCCAATGACTTCGTCAAATAATACATGGCCAAGGAATGGTGCTGCTGCTGGGATTCCCTTGCGACGCGTGAAATTCCCCAGCTTTCATTTAGCGGAACCCATGCGACGATGCAAGGATGGTTATAATCGCGCTTAATCGCTTCCGTCCACTCTGCCGAGATCCGCTCGACAGCCGCTTCACTGTATTCCGAGCAATTGGCCATTTCTCCCCACACGAGGAAGCCCAACCTGTCTGCCCAATACAGGTAACGGGGATCTTCGACCTTCTGGTGTTTTCGTGCTCCGTTGAACCCCATTTTTTTTGCCAGCACGATATCCTGTTTCAGTGCCTCATCCGACTCGGCGGTCAGCAATCCTCCCGGAAAGTACCCTTGGTCCAATACCAGCTTTTGATAATACGGTTTATTGTTCAGCATAAAAATACCGTTTTCCACAGACACCTTACGCATGCCGAAATAGCTCTCTGCATGGTCCAAGGTTTCTCCCCCATGTATCAACCGAAATGTGACATCGAACAAATTCGGATGTTCGGGACTCCAATACCAGCCTGGACCATGAATATTGCTGCGGTCGGTGAAACGACTGCGAATATCAAAGCTTCTTTTCAGATGAGGATGAAACACATGCATGCGCTCGGAGATAATTGGCTCTCCCTTGAAAAAGATATCGACGAGCAATTCTGTCTGTTCTCCGATATTTCCATCAATTTCTGTTTCCAATTCAATCGAGCCGTTATCAATATCAGGTGTCCAACGCACCTGTCCGATCGATGTATCTGCAGTGGGCTCCAGCCAAACTGTCTGCCAGATGCCCGTCGTCCTAGTGTAAAAAATTGAAGCGGACTGTTCATGCCAGTATTGCTTGCCGCGAGGGATTGTAGTGTCCTCGGAAGGATCTTCCACGCGTACAACCAAATCGTTCCCTTCTTCATTCAAGTACGGAGTGATTGCTGCGGAAAAAGGGACGTTTCCTCCCTGATGATAGACAACTTGCTGGCCGTTAACGTAAACCCATGCCCGATAATCAACCGCACCGAAATGAAGGGTGATTTCCTGACCATCCCATTCTTCAGGGACCGAAAATGTACGGTGATACCAGACAACATCATGAAAGGAAGCATCTCCAATCCCACTGTTGGACGCCTGGTATGCAAAGGGAACCTGTATTTTCCTGTTTTCCGGGAAAGAACGGTACCACTTTTCTACTAAACCGACTTGCTCGTCATCGAAAGCGAAGTTCCATTCTCCATTTAAATTCAACCATTGTTTTCTTTGAAATTGAGGCCTTGGATATTCTGCTTGTAAGTTTGCCATATGCTACCTCCGATGAATTATTTGATACCTGTCTGCGTAATACCTTTGATCAATTGCTTCTGGCCGATTAAAAACACTATCAAAATCGGCACTGTGGCAATTGTCGTCAATGCCATTAATTTTCCGTACGAGGAAACGAAGCTTCCCTGCTGCATAATCGCGATTCCTGTAGTGATCGTCCGCATCTCCGGCGTATTCGTCGCCACCAGCGGCCAGAGAAAGTCATTATAAATCTGCATGAAGGAGAAGATGGCCAATGTCCACAAAATCGGCCTGGCGGAAGGAACTACGACCCGTATGAATATTTGCCATTTGTTCGCACCGTCCAGGTGTGCCGCTTCTTCCAATTCTTTCGGAAACGACCGGAAAAATTGATAGAGTAAAAAAACGCCGAATGCGTTGGCTGTGTATGGAAAAATCAACACAGCATAGGTGTTCAACAGCCCCAAGTTACTGAACTGCATATACATAGGAAGAAACGTGATGACAAAAGGGATCATCAACGTACTGATGAACAAAGGAAATAAATATTTTTTCAACGGAACGTCCAGCCTTGCCAGCCCATAGGCGGCCATCGCATCGATGGCAACGATGATGGTAGTGCCGGCAATTCCGGCAAACAAGGAGTTGAACATCCACTTGAAGATCGGGACATCCACCCCTTCACCAAGCAAGGTGTACGTATAATTTTCAAAAGTGAAATCTTCCGGTATCCAGTTCAACCCTCCGGCAATCGCTTCGAAGTCATTTTTAAAGGAAGTCGAAATCATCCAGGCAAGCGGGATCAGAAACAACAATGCGAGGATGGCTGCAAGAATGACCAACACCGTCTTTTTTCCCGTTTGTTTCATCTGGTTTTCCCTCCTTCTTGATTCCGATTGGATATTTTGAACTGGACAATCGACACAGCAATCATGATCAAGGACATCAGCAGTGCCATCGCAGAAGCAATCCCCAGCTCGCGCTGCTCGAATGCCAGGTCGACAATACCCATCAGCAATACCTCGGTCGAATCGCCAGGACCGCCTCTTGTCATCAAATACGGCTGACCGTACACATTGAAGGAAGCGATCGTCGAAGTGATCACGACAAACAACATGATTGGCCGTATCGACGGAAGTGTTATGTGAATGAACTTTTGCCAGGCGGTAGCCCCGTCGATGGCACTTGCCTCATACATATCTTCCGGCACCTCATTAAGTGCATTGATGAAAATGATCATGTTGAAGCCAAGCGTCCACCAGACTGTCGCTCCAACCAGGGAAATCCAGGCAAATGGCTGCCTGGTCAGCCATGGGACCGGATCAAAACCAAGATTCATTAGAAAATTATTCAGCAATCCGGAATTGGTATCGAGAATCCATAAAAACAAGATGGAAATGACCGAAACCGAAATCGCGTACGGTATAAAATAAATGGTACGGAACAATCCCCTGATTTTTCCCGGGAGGCTGTTCAACAGCAGCGCCAGGGCTAGACCGATAATCACGAGCAGCGGCACCGAGAAAACCACGAATTTGATCGTATTCCACAAGCCGTCGAAAAATAGAGTGAACATGGCGGAATCGGGATTGAAAATCCGGGCATAGTTGTCGAGTCCGATAAATGGGTGGTCTTGTGCCAATAAGTTATAGTCATTCAGACTGATGTAAATCCCGTAAATGAGCGGAAAAAATAAAAAGGCCAGAAACATGATTAAGTATGGCAGTACGAACAAAAAGGAAGTCAGCTTGGAACGCCGGTCCCTTTTCGCTTTACTGATTGGCTGTATTACTTTGTCCATTGTTTTCACCTCGATTTCATGTAGCTAGTGTCCTACCGGGAGTAGCATTTCATGGAATAAGCAGGAGCCTACGCCGCCTGCTTATTCCATCCTGGTTACTCTTCCAATGCTTGAGAAGCTTTTTGTTGTGCTTCTTCCAATGCTTCTTTAACACCTTTTTGTCCCAGCAGCGCTACATTGACCGCCTCCATCAACGGGCTGGTTGCAAGGCCCCAGTTATCTACATCAGGGGCAAAGCTGACATAATCGAATTGCTTGGCAACTTGAGGTGACTGGTCGTTCACTTCCTGGAATTCATCGCTCTCATATACGGCTTTCGATGCCGGTGCCTGGCCGGACTCTGCCCAGGAAATGGCATTGTCTCCAACATAGCTTAAGAAATCTGTAATCGCGGCCAGCTTCGCATCGTCGGTGTTTTGCGGGATTACAAAGTTGTGCGAGTTGGCATAGACGCCTTCTTGCTCTGTTCCTAGCTGGGGAACCGGTGCAACGCCATAGTTGATACCAGAATCCTCCCACTGCTCAAGCATCCATGGACCGTTCAACTGCATGGCGCTCTTTCCTTGAAGGAACAAGGTGACTTCACCGTCCTGCTGAACGTCTTTCGGTGAAACTTCATATTCTTCGATTAGTGATTTTTCAAATTCCAACGCTTCTACCACCGCATCGGAGGTGAATTGCACCTGCCCATCTTTATACAACTCACCGCCATTTTGATTGACGATTGTCGGAAAAATAAATTCCTGTGGCCATAGGGTAGGAACGGCATATCCCCATTGATTGTTTTCTTTATCCGTGAGCTTCTGTGCATATTCAATGAAATCTTCCCGGTTGGTCGGCGGCTGTTCCGGATCAAGGCCGGCCGCTTCAAACATATCTTTATTCCAATAGAACAGTAGTGGATGGATATCCAGAGGTACACCATATAGCTCACCGTCTACCGAAGCACCTTCTATCGCACTAGGATGATATTCTTCTTCACTGATTTCATCGCCCATGATATCGTCCATATTACGGAGCACATCTTTTTCCGCATAAGTGAAAATCTGATCGCCGTGCATGATCATCACGTCTGGCATGTTCTTCTCGCCATTGATAGCCAAATCGACGTTTTTATAATATTCCGTTTGCGGAACAATTTGAAAGTCGACTGTATATTCATCTTGTGAATCATTGTAGCCATCGACAATTTCTTTCATATACGGACCATCCGGACCGGAGAATGGTGCCCAAAGCGTTATTTCGGAGCTGTCACCAGATCCGCCTTCGTCTCCGCTTCCTCCCCCATTGTCTGCCACTCCGCTGTTTCCGCTGCAGGCTGCCAGGACCATAGCCAAAAATCCAACAAATAAGGTGCCCAACCATCTTTTCGTCTGTTTCATCACGCCACTCCTTTTTTTATAAAATAAGCGCTTACATATCCTTTAAAAAATATAATCCGTCTACTCGGTGACAGGGGCTTCCTGCGGTTCCTCGCTTGGCTGGCCGTCCCTAACAACCGGCCAGCCTTCTTCCCAGTTAATCGGGTCAATCATCATCGGCCGTCTGGAAGCGCCTGACCATAACAATGGATCTTCTTTTTCGATCGCATGGTACACTATCCAGTCCTTTCCTGCTTCATCGGTTAAAATGGCGTTGTGACCAGGCCCGGCGAACTTGCTCTCTGTGTCGGCGGACAATATGGTCGTTCCGCCATTTTCCGTCAACGGTTTGCCTTCCTGGTCCACATATGGACCGGTAAAGTTGTCCGAACGTCCGACATCCACCTGATAGGTGCTGTTTTCTCCTTCACAACAGGATCCTTTTGAACCAAAAAAGTAATACTGTGAGTCGTGTTTTACAATGTAGGGTGCCTCGAAGTCTGTGCCAGCGATTTCGAACGGTTCGCCTTGCACAGACAATCCGTCTTCTGCCAGTTCCACTCCATAAATGCCATGGAAGCTTCCCCAGACCAGATAGGCTTGATCGTCTTCCAGATAGAAAAATGGATCAATGGAATTGTCCACGCCTATTTCTTCACTTGTGAACAATTTTCCCTTGTCTTCGAACGGCCCTTCGGGTGTGTCTGAAACGGCCACCCCGATGCCAGGATTGCTATCACCCCAGACAGATAAAGAATAATACAAATAATAGCTGCCCCGGTAATGGTGGATATCAGGTGCCCAGATACTGCCGCCGGATTCCTTCCACTCAGGTTTTTCATTGAAAGCTTCACCGATGAATTCCCAGTCCGTCATATTTTCCGACCGGACGATAGGCACCAGTTTCGTTTCCGAATCATCGCCCCATGCATCCTCGGTGCCATAAGCATAATAGTAGCCATCATCTGCTTTAATGATCGAAGGGTCTGCCATAACTGGTACATAAACAGGATTCTGATACGTCTCTTGTGTTTCAGTTTGTCCCCCTCCTGATGAACACCCGAACAACACTGTACAAATCATTCCTAATAGCAACACTTTCTTTACCGTTATTTGGTCCCTCCTCCCTCCTGTATCGATGTAAACCCTTTCATGCGGCTATTATAATATATAAACACGTTTTATTTCAACTATTATTGTAATAAAATATTAAAAAATATTATAAACAAACCTGTATAACATGTTTCCATAAACAAACACCTGCAGGCCGCCAATAGCGCTCTACAGGTGTTTATAGGGGTGATGTGTTAATCTTTTTCTTCCACTTTCAGTTTCATCACAATACCTTGTTCATAATTTCCGAACTTATTTCCAAATAAATTCAAGCCGCCCATATTCACAGCATCGCTTTTTATTCCAACTTTGAAGGATATGAAAGGCTTTTCTGCTATTTTCAATGTATCAATCGTACAATCGCTGTTTACTTTCATTCCATCAAGAAAACAGCCCTCTTCTGTAATCCGCCAATTTTTCAACAAACCGTACTGGGTATGGTTGGTCATCCACCAGTCAGGGGTTAGAAAACCACGCTCGCCGCCAAAGTCTCCAGGTGAAGTCCAAGTGGCAATTTCATGACCATTCACCCAAACGGTTATGTCCGATGGCCAATCCAACTTGTACAAAGGCGCTTCCGAGCATAGCTCGGCACTGAATTCGATTTGCGTTGCCTTGTCTCCATATGGAAGCCGGTTCGGAAATCGATATTCGACATGCCCTGCTTTGAAGAATAGCAGCTGTGCTTCAGAACGACCGGTTTCGTAAAAAGAACGCGGATCATCCTGTATCCCGATATAGTCCGTTTCCCCGACCAGACCGCAGCTCGGCTCCACTTCGCAATCGCTGTACTCGCCGATCGGCATATCGTACACGACGGCATGCTCCGGTTTTTTGGTTTCCTGCGGACCGATATCGATAACAATTTGATCATAATTTTTCGTATTGATTTTTTGCGTGCCCCGTCCTGGAAGCAATTCTGTAATAATCAAATCGACATCCTCCAGTTTTTTGACATTCACTGCAGTGGTCGAAAACGGCAAATCCAACCGCTCGGCCAATTCGTTGACATTGTGCGGCCGCTCACTCAAGAGACGCAGTATGGCCATTCTATGTTTATTCGATATTGCTTTGCATATTTCGATTGCTTCTTCGAAGTTTAAGTGTAACGTTCTCATCGCGTTCCCCACTTTTATTCTAACTTTTGTTGTAATAATAAAAGTATAAACTAAAGCGCTCCCAATTAAAAGCACAACAATCCGACAACCTTCGACACGGGTCAGACCCTCCCGTTGCAAAATCAAACCGGGGGACTGTCCCCAACACGCCTTCTTCTATGAAAGGTTGGTCAGGATTTCTTTGATTTGATTGGCTGTTTGTTCCGGCACTTTATTTATGTTGATCGGTCCTTTTGCTGTTCCGATAGTGATCCCTGCAAGTCCATTGTCCCTTTTCACATCACAGGAAGTTATCTCTTCATTTGCCACCTTTACATCATTCGATTGATCAGAAGCCGCCATATGATAAAAACATGTTTTTTTACTCGTCACAAATAACAATTGGGTCGGTTTGTCGCTTGGAGCTGCCACTCCAAGCAGCTGCTCATCTTCTTCCAGATTATTCGCCGAAAAAGTTTTAATGTACCTCTTCATGATCCCTTTCCGGCCAAAGCCTGCATTTTCAATCGTATTCTTAATGCTATCAAACATATTCCTCCCCTGCCTTTCTTTACCGATTATACCTTACGGAAACTTGGGCAACAAAAAAGAGCCCCTGGCTTTTTTGGTTTATCCGAAGACTCTCTGCTAGTATCTTTCCCTTCCATTTGTTTTCCACTAGAAAACGAAAGTAGATTTGATTATACAGGCGTGTTCCTTATTCCACCCAACACGCAAAAGTTCAATTTTCTACTTCTCTATATTTATCATGCTCTGGTCGAAATAAATCTTCCTCCGCATTTCGAACCATGGAAAAATGATCGACATTGTAATGTCCATGCAGTGTCCTGTTATGATGATGGATGATCTTGTGTGCCGGCAATACCTGGGAATCGCTTGTCGTATGACCATCCCCGACCAGCGTTACATCAAACTGATTGATGGTAGCGGTTCTGACAGCTGTATCAATGCAATGTTCTGTTTTGCACCCCATCACAACTAAATGTTCTACCTCATTTTCGAGTAAATATTGTTTTAATGGCGTTCTGTAAAAGGAGTTGGTTGCCTCCTTATCGAAAATGACAGCTTCAGGCGGAACATTGATATCTTCATGTATTTGAAACCCTGCGCCCTTCCCTAATGCGACTTCTAAATCTCTCACAAATACAAGTAATGCCCGATTGCTCTTAGCCTTTTCAATTACCAAATTGATGTTGGCAATGATTTTATCCTTTTCCACAACCCCTTCTTCCACCTTGCTTCCGTCCATTAAATCCTGTTGCGCATCAATTACCAAAAGAGCCTGTTTCACTTGATCTCCCCCTGTTTATTTATTGTTAACGACGGCTTAAATACATAGCGTATCGGCGTAATCTGTTCCTCTTTTCCCGGAACATATAAGGAAACGGACGGGCCGGCGATATCCCCTTCAAAACCAGAAGGCAAGCTGCGCTCCCCATTTTCATCCAGGTACACAATCCCTTCATGATTGCCTCCCCAGTTTCGGATGCCTTTATAAAGCACGCCAAAATGATTTTCTTCCCAATTTTTCATGTCTGCTTCCAAATCGATATTATCCAACATATTGATGACGATGGAAAAATCATTGGCAGGATTGTAGGTTTCAGTCCCTTCTCCCTCCCAATCCTGTTTATGGACGGTCACCCTATTGCCAGCAGGTTCGTCTGAATAGATCAAATACCCGGATCGCAATAAGTGGTCATCATCGTATCCATAAAGATACATATAGATACTGGTAATCGTTCCATCTCTGTCAAACTCAATTTCTACATCATTCGTCATCAGATTCGGTTCCATGTCCATCTTTTCTTTTACATCTTCCATAATGCCTTCCAACTTGGCAGTGAAAAAATCATCGTTGCCCAATCTGATTTTCGTATCGGTCTTCAGCTCATTTATTTTCCAGGCCAATGCTCCGTTGAAGTTGACTGCATTTTTTCCGACATTGTATGCCCCGAGTCCCGTAAAAAGTAGCAGAAGAACAGGTGCCGCCATCCAAACAGCGAAAGGGAGAGACTTGGATTTTTTCAATTTATCCAGCGAAAGAGTACTGCTTTTTAGTATTGGGAAAAATGTTTTATCGTTGAAGTATAAAAAATACCACTGTTTGTTTTCTTTCAACCTGATCAAATCATCCAGTGAAAGAGTGTGCCGCCCTCCTTCAGCAGGGGAGTAAATCTCCAGTTTGGAATCGCGGATTTCCAAGTGATTGTCCGGATTATATAAATACACTTTTTTCATTTGCTTTCGGTATAGACTGACCTGATAGATTAAGAGAAGTAACAGTCCTGCACCGATAACCATAAACAAGGGGACATTTGTCTTCAGCTGACCTATTTTTGTAATCGTGAACAAAACCTTCCACAGCAATGCGTATAGAAGTAACAGGATCCAGCTATGCAGTCTTCCGAAAAACAAATCCCGCAAAAGCATTCTTCTATAAATCTTTTTGGATAATGGATTCCTCATGCTTGTCACTCTTTCTAATCAGTAGGTAACTTCATGTTAACATTATTTTCCTGACAGTTGGGGGAACTTCAAAAAATTGTTTTCCTGGAACCTCTTTCGATTCGTCCTTTATATGTTAAAAAAGCACCATGCCAAAGGGCACGATGCTTTTGCTTCCTTTTCCTATTACTGCCAGGATCATTGAAATTAAGTTTCCGAAATTCCAATCCCCCGCATTACAGATCACCGACTTGCCGGTTTTAGAACTTGCGGGGACAGTCCCCCGCCACTCTACCAAGACGCAGTGCTACCATGTTGGGGGACTGTCCCCGTTAACTTCTCAGCGCATGTACATGCCGCCGTTTATTTCGATGGTTTCGCCTGTGAGGAAACCTGCAAGGTCGGAGACGAGATAGAGCACAGCTCCTGCTACATCTTCTGGTTCGCCCCCGCGCTGCAAAGGAATCGATTTAACCGTGTTGGTCCGTCCTTCTGCTGTGGAAAATGTATTGTGAAACGGTGTATTGCCAATAAAACCTGGTGACACGGCATTGACCGTTATATGGGAAGGAGCCAGCTCTTTGGCCAACGCTTTTGAATACGTCAGGACAGCGGCCTTTGATGCAGCATAAGCAGATGCCCCCGGGCCGCCTCCATTATGGGCGGCAACCGACGTCATGTTGACGACCTTTCCGCCTATTCCCCCCTCCTTTTTTGCCGCCTTCAGCAACGGCAGGACAGCTTTTGTGACGAGAAAAGTGCTGGTCACATTAACGTCGATCACCTTGTGCCACAGTTCCTCGCTCATCTCCTCGATTGTCGCCCGTTGTACCATGTGGCCTGCATTGTTCACCAAAATATCAAGCTCTTCGTTAAAAAAAGCTGCTGTTTCAGCAGCCAACTTGTCTATGTCACCACTTTTCAATACATCCGCCTGGACTGGCCGGCTTTTACAGTCGAATCCTTCAATCAGCCGGACTACTTCCTCAGCACCCTCTCTGTTTTTCCCATAATGGACAACCACATCGGCACCTGCTTCGGCCATTCCGAGGGCGATACTTCTCCCGATTCCGGTCCCGCCCCCTGTCACGAGCGCCTTTTTCCCTTGTAAATCAATCATTCTCCCACTCCTTTTCCAAAACGTTTGTTATAGATATAGCCAGCTTCAAGCATCCTCCAACCGCAGATAGCCGCTTCGCTCCATCCTTCTGAAAGCAAAAGAGGCGATTTTGGTACAGGCCGCAGCAAGGAAGCTGATTCCGCAAATCAAAAACAACAGCGGAACATAAGCCAACACCAGCCCGCAAACTATTATCAAAACGGTTAAAGCCAAGGAAACAATCGGAATCAAGATGGCAATCGTTGCCGAAAAACGGACGCTGTTTAAAACCGGCAACCGGTAACGAACAGCTATCGGCAGGATAAGCAAGGATGACAACAGGTAGATGAACAACAGACTGACCAGAAAACAGGCTGCGACAAACACAGGTACATTCGGATAGCTGAACAACAGCCGGATGTCGTAATAAAGAAACAAACCGAGAGCCAGCCAGACATAACCATACAGTTGGCATTTCAAAAAACTAGCTTTATAGACAGACCAAAAAACACCGCCTGAGTTTATTTCCGTTTCCGGATGGCGAAGGCGTGCCTCCATGACAGCGAATGTAGCATACAATGCCGGAAATAAACCGAAAACAATCCCGCCCGCCAACAGGCCGGCCATGGCTCGCAGCTGAACTGCCACGAGGAAATAAACTTGTTCGCAGAATTGATTGAACCTGCCCATCATCCCCTCTTCCATACGGACTGCCCCCTTCCTCGACTTTCGTCTTTAAGCTCTTTACTTCAATAAATCCTCGCGGAGCGGTGTGAATGTATCCAGCAAAATCCCTTTTTCAAGCGCCAGTGCCCCATGGACCTGATTGCCCGGGATCACCAATGTTTCTCCAGCGTGCACAAGATGTTTTTCACCCTCGATCGTGAATTCGAAACTACCCTCCATGCAGTAGGTCAATTGTTCATGCGGGTGACTATGTTCCGAACCCTCCGCCCCTTTTTCAAAGTGGACCTCCATCATCATCAATGATTTACCGGGTGTGAAAACTTTGCGTTTCACGCCTGGTTCTGCCTGCTCCCACTCTCCTGGCATATGATCGTGCCCCTTTCTGGAATTGATATTCTTTATGATAACAAGAAAGAAAACGTTTTCACTTTTGATTTTTTTAGATGGAATAAGGTTTTTTTTAGCCAGTCTTCAACCAGCCTTGATCCGTCTGTCCTTACGAGGTATTTCCATGGAAACTTTGGTGCCCTCACCTTGCTGCGATTGAATAGTCAGACCGCATTGTTCGCCGAATAACAATTGAATCCGGCGATGGACGTTGCTGACCCCGATTCCCATCTTGTTGCTGACATCCTCGTACTTTTCCCGCCGGAGAACTTTCCGGATATCACGCAGTCGGGCAGGAGTGATTCCGGCACCGTTATCGATGACTTCCACACGAAGCCGCTTCTCTTCAGCGGCTGCCCGGATTGTAATTTCCCCCTGGTAGCGGTTTTTGCGCAAACCATGGTGGATTGCGTTTTCGACCAGCGGCTGCAAAGACAGCTTGACCACCTCTTCATCGAAAAGATCTTCCTCTATCTCGAACGTTATCGGTAGATGCTTTTGAAATCGGTGCTCTTCCACAATCATGAAATTTTTCACATGGTTCATTTCGTCCTCCAAGGTGACGATTTCCAAATTCCGAACTGAGTAGCGGAACATTTGCGATAAGGCGATGGCCATTTCCGAAATTTCTTCCGCATCATTCAATATCGCATAAGAGTTCATCGTTTCCAGTGTGTTATGGAGAAAATGAGGATTGATTTGTGACTGGAGGGCCTGAAGTTCGATTTTTTGCTTTTCGTATAACACTTTGTGATTCTGCAATTCCGCGGCATATAAATCATCGACGAGCGTCGACAAGCGGTCGATCATTTTGTTGTAACTGGTGACCACACTGCTTATTTCATCGGTTCCTCGAAGCGGCTTTATCGGTTCCCATTCACCGATCTCCATTTTTTTCATACCTTTTTGAATCTTCCTTAATGGCTTTACAATACTGTTCGCGAATCCAATCGAGACGACCAGCGCTACCATCAGAGACAATACCAGGACGAATACCACCTGCTTTTTCATCCCGGCAACCGGTTCATAAATCACCTCTTTCGGTGTCATCGCAACCAGCGTCCAATTAGTCTGGTCGGAGTGGTCTGCATAGAAAATCATTTCCGTGCCATCCCATTCCCCCGTAAATGTTTTCTTGTCGGTGGTGGTTAACTGATCTTCCAATTGTTTGCCAATAGGATTGCCGAGCCATTTTTGATCTGGATGGTAGACAACGCGATGATTATCATCGAAAATCCAAAGGGATGTCCCATTTTCAAACTGGGCGATGTTCCACAGTTCTTCCAATGCCGTTCCGTTCAATTCCACCCCCAATATCCCTTTCGGTACAAACGAAGACAAGCCGCGCACCCTGCGGACAATACTGACGACATATTCCTGATTGTACAGACTTCGATCGGCAAGCAGCCGAATCCGTCCGTTTTCCGGCGTCGTTTTTAGCAAGCTACGATAGATCGCTTTGGAGGGAAACGGTTCTTCTTCCATGGAGGATTTATTTTTGGAAAGGACATATTGTCCGTTTTCACCCAGCAGATAGATCAGATTCAAGTGTTGATATTTCAAATTGAGATTATGCATCTGGCTTTTAATCTCTTTCGAATAGTAATATTGCTCCAGCCTCTGGCTCTCATCGATTTCCAGAAAGCCTTTCACGGTGCGATCCGTCAGCAACGGCAAGGTTGCCAATTCCAAATCCCGGATGAACAAATCGGTTTGATAACTGGCATTTTCCACAATATACTCCAGGTAGCCTTCTGACTGTTTTTTGATTTCCAGGGTGGTCTGTCGGTAAAACAACCAAGTGACCAGACTGACGGAGACCAGGATGACGACGACGAAATAAACAAGCAGCCGCTGTTGAATGTTCAAACGGTATATCCAGCCCTTCATCAATCTACCCCCATCTTCCTCCGAAAGCCTGAAGGCGTCTGTCCTGTGTACTTTTTGAACGTCTTCGTAAAATGCGGGTGATCGTTCAATCCAATCAGAAAAGGAATGTCGATCACTTTTATGTCTTTTTTCAACAAGAGCTCTTTGGCTTTTTCCATGCGCAGGCTGCTTCTGTATTTCACAAATGTCTGTCCGGTTTCCCTTTTAAACAGCTGGCTGAAGTAGGAAGCATTTAAGCCAAGCTTTCCCGCGACTTCTTCCAGGCTGATTTCTTCATCTAGATGGTCGAGGATATAGTTTTTGGCCATCTCAATCGGATCGACCTCGTTTCCTTTACGCTTTTGCTCAAGCAGTTGAATTATTTCTATGCATTTATTCCTAAAGAGCTTGTCTGCTTCCCTCTTGCCCGTTGCGGCAATTTCCCAGTGGAAAGCGTTCATCAATTGACTGCCCTTGGACGCAATCCGATGAAAAAGCACTTCCATCACATGGCTCAAAATGTTGCAGTAATATTCTGAGGAAAGCTGCTTCACTTCCATCTGTCCGGACCAATCCTGAAACACTTTTTCCGCTTCCAGGCGATCAAGAGACCAGATGGATTCTCCCAGCCCAGCCAGCAATTCATCGATTTCATCCGCCCCGATAAAGTCATGCTGTTTGGTTTTCAATCCTTGCAGACACCGCTCGACGGTTTGGGAAAGTTTTTCCTTGGTAATCGGCTTCAACAAGTATTCTTTAACCCCGCAGAGTATCGCTTTCTGAGCGAAGGTGAAGCTGTCGTATCCGGATACGATGACCCACTGCGCCTCCCCCTGCAACTCTTTGTACCCGGATATCAGTTCCAAACCGTTCATTTCCCCGCCTTCAATATCGGTGAAAATAATGTCATACCTTCCCTCTTGCAAATAAGGAATTGCATCTTCTGCATAGGCAGCCTCGGAGATGCTGTCCAGATTAAATCCTTTCACTCGAATCGTTTGCAGCAACTTTATCAGTCCACGCCTTGTCAACGGTTCATCTTCGATTATCAGGACACGCAATTCATTCCCCTCCCATTTTTAAAGCGCTTACATTTATGCTTATTATAAACTAATGGACGATGAATAGGTATGAAAAATCCGGATTTCAAACGAATTTGTTAGTAAATCTATGAGACGTAATCGGCCGATATCCAAAAAAAACACAAATTGTACAAAATCGACTCCATGGATGAAAGCCCTTTCAATAATTATGCTTATGGAAATATCTAAAAAGGAGGCAGCCAAATGACTTCACGGAAACTGGCACTCGTCTGGAAACATAAAGCACTTTATTTCATTGCATTGCCAGGCATCGCATACTTCATCATCTTTAAGTATATCCCGATTATGGGATCGGTGATCGCCTTTCAGGATTACAACATTTTTCAAGGCATTACAGGAAGTGCTTGGGTGGGATTGGAACAATTCGAAAGAATGTTTCAGTATCCGGAATTTTTACGGATTCTCAAAAATACCTTGCTGATCAATTTATATGATATTGTTTTCGGTTTTTCTGCTCCGATTATTCTTGCCTTGATGTTGAACGAGGTCAGAAAATTGCTGGCAAAAAGAATCATCCAAACGATTGTCTACATGCCCCATTTCCTGTCCTGGGTGATCATCAGCGGTATTTTTATCGGAATCTTGTCACCATCTACCGGGATGGTCAACCATTTTTTGAATCTCTTTGGCATTGATTCGATTTACTTCCTGGGTGAGGACAGTTTTATCCGCACAATTATTGTCGGCTCCGGAATGTGGCGGGAAACCGGTTGGAGCACGATTATCTATTTAGCTGCCCTGGCAGGCATCAACCCACAATTGTATGAAGCCGCAGATATCGATGGCGCCAATCGATGGCAGCAAACCTGGAAGATTACCATCCCGACCTTGATGCCGACGATCATGATGCTGTTCCTGCTGCAAATCGGCAATTTCTTGGATTTCGGCTTTGAGCGGGTCGATGTTTTCCTGAATCCTTTCAACCGTGTCAACGGGGAGATATTCGATACGTATATCTATGAAGCCGGCTTACTGCAAAACCAATACAGCTATACAACCGCCATCGGCATTTTTAAATCAGTAGTAGGATTGATTCTGCTGGTCGGGGCCAACTTTGTCAGCCGTAAAACCACCGGCAACAGTCTATATTAGAAAGGAATGATCATATGGCTATCAAAGAGAGTCGTGCTCGCAAAGCTTTCCTGAGAACCAACATGGTTGTATTGATTCTTGTGTCCCTTATCATGATTCTTCCGTTTATTCACGTTTTGGCTCAATCATTCAGCAGTTCCGGAGCGATCGATCAGGGAAAGGTCAGTTTCCTCCCGGTCGAATTCACCTTCGATAATTACAGCTTTGTTTTCCAAGACGGAAGTATTTGGCGGTCATTCGGCGTCACGATATTCATCACGGTGTTCGGCACCTTGTTCAATTTGATTGCGACAGCATCGCTTGCCTATCCCCTATCGAGAAAAGAATTGCTCGGCCGCAAATTCCTTCTGTTCATGGTATTGTTTACGATGATTTTTTCGGCGCCGCTGATTCCGACCTTTTTAGTGGTCCAAAACCTCGGTTTGCTGAACACGGTATGGGCGTTGATTTTTCCGACAGCCATCAGTGCCTTCAACCTATTCGTGATGCGCTCCTTTTTTATGCAGATTCCGCAGGAGCTAATCGAGTCGAGCCGGATGGATGGACTGGGCGAACTGCGTATCCTGTTTCAAATCGTACTGCCGCTCTCCAAGCCGG
Organism: Sediminibacillus terrae; assembly: GCF_009602435.1. GTDB lineage: Bacteria > Bacillota > Bacilli > Bacillales > Amphibacillaceae > Sediminibacillus > Sediminibacillus terrae. The sequence continues at coordinate 180,844 of NZ_VZDQ01000023.1, read as the reverse complement.
CAATGGCCACACTCGGGATTTTTTACGCTGTTTTTCATTGGAACACCTATTTCAATGCATTGATGTTCATCGAAGATCGAAGCTTGTATCCGCTCCAGATCAAATTAAGGGAAATGATCGTCGATGAGAATTTCACCTCAGACCCTACCTCAGACTTTTACACAACGATGCTTTCAAGTTCTCCCGAAGGAATCAAAATGGCCACCATTATTGTAGCCACGGTTCCGATTTTGCTGATTTATCCGTTTTTGCAGCGCCATTTCATCAAAGGGTTCATGCTGGGCAGTTTGAAGGATTGAAATGGAGACTGCTTCACTCGCTGGATTTTTACTGCCGTATAAAAAATTGACAACTGCATCTAAAAACAGACGAAAGCGCCATTGCAGGCAATGTGTTAAAGTCTTTTGTAAGCACTTACATTTTATTTATCAAAGGGGAGGAACAAATGAAAAAGCGAACGGTTTTGCTGGGAGTCACGCTCGTCATTCTTATTGCAGTGATGGCAGGTTGCAAGGATTCAGAATCTAAGGCTTCAAATGAGCAGGGAGGAAACGAAGACGAAGGTTCCGGCTTTTCGATTGCCATGCGTACCCTGGCTACGCCGTATGTGGAAAGCCATCCGGACATCAATGATGATAAATACGTCAAAGAACTGGAAAAGCTGACGGGCACCGATATCAATATCCGCCTCGTACCGCACAATGAATATGTGGAACGGATGACCTTGATGCTCGCCTCCAATGATATCCCAGATGTCATGCAGGCCGGGGGCGGTGTGCTGGGTCCGGAATTAGCCGGCGGGGTCGAAGCAGGTGCCTTCATGCCGTTGGATGATTTGTTGAAAGAACACGGCCAGCACCTTCTCGAAGCCATCCCTCAGGAGGCATGGGATCGGGTGACCTATGACGGAAAAATTTATGCAATACCGGAATACCTTTCCAATCCTTCACGACGCGGAACCGCCATCCGCATGGATCTCCTGGAAAAAACGGGGTTGGATGTACCGAAGACGACCGATGAGTTTCTCGAAGTCATGCGTGCTTTTAAAGAGCTCGGAGTAAAAAATCCCTATCAGGGCCGGGAAGACTTCAAATATTCGGACACATTTTTTGGAGCATTCGATGCCTTTCCATATCAATGGGAGCTATACAACGATCAAGTTGTGCCAAAGTTCATGGCCGGGGACAAAATCAAGGATGCACTGGAATACTACCGCACCATGTATGAAGAAGGACTGATCCATCCCGAATTTTTGACTATCCAACAACCGGAATACCGCAGTAACATTATTGCCGGAAATACTGGGATGTGGTCAATGAACGCTGAAGAAGTCAATGCATGGGAACAGGAAATCCAAAACAATGTGCCAGAGGCCGAAGTCGCGATCATTCCATCACCAGTCGGTCCAGACGGAAAAGGCGGACACTACTTATACGGCCAGGTAACCCGCTCCTTCCTGATCAGCAGTGAAACGGATGCGAATGTGGAAGACATCATCAAATTCTTCGACTGGCAGGTCACGGAAGAAGCGGAAAGGTTTTTCACTTATGGAATTGAAGGCGACACGTATGAGCTTAGCGAAGACGGGACAGTCGATTATGAAATGAAAGATGATACGAATTTCCTCAATGAACAGCATTATCGCAACCGTTGGCTGTGGATGATCCGTGACGCCACTTACACAAAGGGAATCCTCGAACTGACCGATGAAGGACAGGAGTTGATGTCGGTGTTCGATGACATCCTGAGCAATGAAGGACGGGACAGTATCTTGTACGATCCGCCATTGGAAGCGATGGAAAGCAACCCGGATATCCGTCCAGGCAGCGACACCCCTTCTGATGTTTGGATGACCGGAGCAGCAAAAATCATCCTCGGCCAGGAACCGCTCGACTATCATGACACCATCGTCGAAGAATGGTTGAACAAGGGCGGCAGTCAGGCAATCGAAGAAGCGACCAAACGTTATAACGAGGACGACGGCGTGTTGTCCCGATAAGCTGTCATTCATGCTATCCCTTCCCGTTTTCCATATCCGTTCGGTCCTCCATGACCTATAGGTCGCCGGCGGATTTGGAAAAGCGGGAACCAATTTGATTCGAGGAGGTCTTTTTGTGAAAGAAACGTTGTTCAAATTATACCAGCCGGAAAGCGGCACATTGAACATCCCTTATCAGCCAGACGAACAGACCGGGATCATCGAAAATCCCCCGCGGTTCACCTGGATGCCGGCAAAGCTTGAAGATGACTTCTATGTGTTGCAGCTATCCACCGATGCTGCTTTTCCACAGGAGGACACCTTAACCTATCAGCCGATACCGCACAATTTGTTCACCCCGGACTGTCCCTTGCAGTCCGGCACCTATTTTTGGCGTTATGCACTCTTGGATCAGGAGGAAAACCGGGTCAGCGACTGGAGCAAAGTCCGCCGTTTTATTATATCGGAAAATCTTCCGGAAACCCCTCTCCCTGACCGAAGCAGCCGATATGCAGAGGTGAACACCGCCAGGCCCCGGCTCTGGTTGACAGAACAGGCTTTGTCCGATTTCCGGTCAAATCTGTCTGCCGAGCCGGATTATTGCCATTGGAAAAATTTTTACCGCCATTCTGTAGAACCTTACCTGAGCATGCCACTTATCCAGGAACCGGCGCCATATCCAAATCACCAGCGTACCGCGAAGCTTTGGCGGAAAATGTATATGGACTGCCAGCAGGTATTGCATGCGATCCGCCATTTAAGCGTTGCGGGCGTGATTCTGAAGGATGACAGTATCCTGTCAAAAGCGAAAGAATGGCTGCTCCATACAGCTAGCTGGAATCCGGACGGGCCGACGTCCAGGGACTACAACGATGAAGCCGCCTTTCGTATCGTCGGTGCACTTAGCTGGGGTTACGACTGGCTGCTTCCATACCTTTCCGAGAATGAGGCCGACTTTGTAAAAAAACAGCTGTTCATCAGAACCGAGCAAGTCGCCTTTCACGTCATCGAACGATCCAAAATCCATCAGGTCCCATATGACAGTCATGCTGTCCGTGCCTTGTCATCTGTTCTTGTTCCCGCCGGAATTGCCTTGTTTGATGATGTTCCCGAGGCAAGAGAGTGGCTTGATTACACCATCGAGTATTACAGCGGCCTTTACACCCCCTGGGGCGGGGCGGATGGCGGATGGGCTGAAGGCCCCCATTACTGGCTGACCGGTATGGCCTATGTCATCGAAGCAATGAACCTGTTGAAAAACTTCAACGGCTATGACCTGTATCGACGGCCATTTTTTCAAAATACCGGTGATTTCCCTTTGTATGTCTACCCACCCGATACAAACCGAGCCAGCTTCGGGGACCATGCCAATCTTGGCGACCTCCCGGGATTGAAGGTGGGCTTCAACATCCGGCAATTTGCGGGTGTTACCGGGAATCCTTATTACCAATGGTATTACGAGCAGACTAAAAAGTATGATACCGACCCTTATGACAAGTTTTACAACAAAGGGTGGTGGGATTTTCATTTTGATGAAATGATGTACCTGCACGATTATCCGGAAATCGAAGCAAAAGCTCCATCCGATATCTCTCCTGTAAAATGGTTTAAAGATGTCGGATGGGCTGCTATGCACAACCGGATGGATGATCCGGAAGAACATATTATGTACCTGACAAAAAGCAGTCCTTACGGTTCGATCAGTCACAGTCACGGCGATCAAAACGCTTTTGTCTTGCACGCCTTTGGGGACCCCTTGGCAATCCACAGCGGTTATTATGTCGCTTTTAACAGCACGATGCATACCAACTGGCGCAGGCAGACGATTTCCAAAAATGCCATTCTGATCGACGGGAAGGGTCAGTATGCAGGGAAGGATAAGTTCCTGGCCAAGGATGCCTGCGGACAAATCGAAACCGTCGAACAGAAGAAAAATTATGCTTATATACGGGGCGATGCGACCGCTGCCTATCAGCATGACGTTCCTTACCTGACACGTTATACGCGGGAAACATATTTTGTCGATGACAGTTACTTCATCCTTGTGGATACAGTCAACCTCGAACAGGATGCGGAACTCGACTGGCTGCTCCATACCCTTCAAGAGATGGAGCTTTCCCATCAATCGTTCGTGGTGAAAGGAAAAAGTGCAGCGTTGGAGGGAAGATTTATCCATTGCTCAAGCGGTGAATTGACATTGAACCAATACAATGACTTCCCTGGGGTCGACTTGGATGAATTGGAAGGAAACCCGGTCCATTGGCGGCTGCACGCCAAAACCCGCCCGGCATCCGAGCACAGGATTGTCACGCTGCTTCATCCGATGAAAAAAATGGAACCGGCCTATGTCTCTTACTTCATCGATGACCAAGGGTTTAGTCAACAATTTTATTTCACAAAAGACGGGAAGACATTCCGGTTGGAGCTACCGAAGGAATTTTAATCCCCAATTTATCAGGAATCAGCGAGAGTCTTTTCATCCAGAAGGGCTCTCGTTGTTTTTCAAAGGAGAAAACAAAACGAAAGGCGGAGAAGTATGAAAAGTAGAATCGTGTGGTTCAGCCTTATCTGTTTGTCACTTTGGTCTTGTTTGTCTGTATTGCCCGGCAATAGTCTCCATGCTGCAGCAACAGTTACCCACTATCCTGTCATCGATGTCTCTGCAAGTGTCCATGATGGAAATATTCCGGAAAACACACTGGATGACAATCTGTCGACAAGATGGTCGGCTCAAGGAAACGGCCAATGGATTCAGTATGATTTAGGAAGCATCCAGGAGTTGGGCTATCTTGGACTGGCTTTCTATAACGGCGATATCCGTTCCACCACCGTGGATATTGAATTGTCCGATGACGGTATGACGTGGACCAAGGTCGTTGAACAGCAGGAAAGCAGCGGTACATCCATAAACCTGGAAGCCTTTGACTTTCCAGATCAAGAAGCGAGGTATGTAAGAATTATCGGTCATGGCAATTCGCGGAACGATTGGAATAGCATAACAGCTGCCCATATCTATCCTCCCAACCCTGACGGCCCTATCGTGGAAGAATTAGAAGCCATTGATCCCGGCCCGGTACCTGACGCCGATCCATTCACCAAAGCCGGTCTTTATTTGCCTGACCAAACACCATATGTCCCATCCTCCCCACATCCGGTGACCGGAAAGACGCTCAATGTCACAGACTTTGGGGCTGATTTACGGGATAACAGCCATGATGATGCCCTTGCCATCAATGCAGCCATACAAGCTGCTGACTCCGGCGATGAAGTGTACTTCCCTGATGGAACGTACAACTTGATGGGCACCATGGAAAATGACTTCACCTCCCACATCTACTTAAAGGATGAAGTAAATCTTCGGGGCGAATCAGAAACAGGTGTAGTGTTGGTATCAAATTTTGATATGAAAGAAGTGCCTAACAGTAAAGTAATGACAGCCTATGGAAAACACGATTTGGCGATTTCCAATCTAACCATCACTTCCACTTTTGATGGTGATTATTCAGATAATCCAAGTGAAAACAATCCCGAGCACGGAGGTCCTGCTTATGGTATTTTTATAGCCGATTCTGCCGGACAGCCTTCCCATCACATTACCGTAAGCAACATCACCATCGAAAAATTTCAACGGATGGGTGTGAGGATAGAAAAAAGCAACCGGAACACCGTCGAACAGGCGACCTTTAAAAATGCGACGGACGTCGGCGGCGGTGGTGCCGGCTATGGAGTCGGAATCCAGGGGATACAGGGTATCGACAGACTGGGACACGCCAATGACACGTATTTTAATATAGTTAGAAACAGCCATTTCGAGGGCCCCTATCTCCGCCATGGAACGCTGATCCAAAACTATGCCCACAACAACTTGGTCGAGCACAACACCTATCGGGATGTCATCCATGATGCAGTCGACTTGCATGGCCAGCGGGAATATTTAAATGAAGTACGCCATAACCGTTTAGTCGATATTCCGCGCGGCGGTATCGGAGTCGGCAATACTGGCGGAACGCCGCCAAATTCCCATTCTGCTTCGGGAGCAGGAAACTATATCCATCACAATACTCTATCAAATACGCGGGACGGCATAATCGTCATGATGGGATCGCCGGAAACAGTGATCGAGAACAACAAAATCATGCATACATCGACCCCGGCCGATGCGAAAGGAATCTATTTACTGAACGCTCCAGGTACAATCGTCAAAAACAATAAAATAATGAACAATTACGCCGAGGGGTTCTGGGGTATCTTTATCGCAGAAGATGACGGGGATATACGCAACGGCGGCAAGGGTGCCGGAATACCGGAAAATATATTAGTAGAAAAAAACATACTAATCGGCAATAGCAACGGAATTCGGGTGGAAGCAGGGAAAGAGATTACCATAAAAGATAATGTCATCCGGCGGACTGTTGGTGAGGATTATGTCAATTTGATAGAAAGTGAACCAGTCATCCAGTCCCTGACCCCCTCCCATGATGCGTTGATAGACATTGAAAAGCCTGATGCAAATTACGGAATCATCGACCAGGAGTTGATTGACACAGAAGCTCCGGACCGCAACTTTTATAAGTACTTCAACATCAAACAAAACCCGGATAAAAGTAAAGGAAGAATGGCGCTCTACCGATTTGACTTGGATGACTTAGAAGAAATGGAGTCGGCTGAGTTCCAACTGACAGGGAAGACCGGAAGCAATACCACTTCCGTCACACTAAGTATCTATGGAATTCTGAACAATGATTGGCAGGAGGATTCTGTCACCTGGAGCAACGCCCCCAATGTTGCTGAAGACAGAGTCGAGGTAACCGGAATTGGTGATTCAGCATTTTTCCTGGGAACCATTACTGTCGACCAAGCTGAAACCACCCTTCATGAAATAGATGTTACGGAATTTGTTGAGGAGTATGGTTCGGAAGCAATCAGTTTTCTTGTCGCAGATACGCAAGGGCAGAATGGAAACGTCAACATCTACTCAAAAGAAGAAACCAATGCAGCCCGCAGACCAGCCTTGACCATCACCACCAAACCATAAACACATGGGAGGGATCAGTCCCCCACCGCTCTACCACGACGCAGCGCTACCATGTCGGGGGACTGACCCCATCATTAAGTCAGGTTAATTTATAAACAAATGTTTCATACGGTTGTAAGGCTACTTCGGACAGGTTCTCCTGACCGGTCCGTTTCCGGTTGTTCGTAATCAACAATTGCTGATGTTTTCCGTCTGTTATATTCCCGAAGCTGCGCTTTTGTGCATTGCTGCTGAAATTGCAGACAATCAGCAATGTTTCTTCCTTCATCGATCTGGTATAGGCAAAGATTTCTTCATCTTCCTCCAATAATAGCTGGTAATCCCCATGGACAATCGTTTCTTCTTGCTTCCGGAGTTCAATCAGCTTTTGATAAAAGTAGAAGATGGACTCCGGGTCTGCTAACGCCTTCTCGACATTGATTTCTTTATAATTCGGATTAACACTTAGCCATGGCTCCCCTGTCGTAAATCCGGCATGTTCACTTCCGTTCCACTGGACCGGTGTCCTGGCATTGTCCCTCCCTCTAGCATAGATTGCTTCCAGCAGTTTTGCCGAATCAACCCCTTCATCTTTCATCCGTTCTTCATACCAGTTCAGCGTTTCGATATCCCGGCATTCTTCTATCGAAGGAAACGGTACGTTTGTCATCCCGATTTCTTCGCCCTGATAAATGTACGGTGTCCCCTTCATCATATGCAGGCAAACAGCCAGCATTTTTGCCGATTGCTCGCGATATTGCCCATCATCCCCGAACCGGGATACCGCCCGTGGTTGGTCATGGTTATTCCAATACAGGCTGTTCCATCCCTTTTTCTCCAGTCCTTTTTGCCACTTGGACATGATTTCCTTCAGTTCTGTCAACTTCCATGGGAGGTTGTCCCATTTTCCGTTCGGTCCATCCCCTAGTCCGACATGTTCAAAATGGAAAACCATCTGCAGCTCATTCCGATCTTCAGCAGTGAACTTCTTCGCTTCTTCTACTGTAACACCAGGCATTTCGCCTACTGTCAAGATGTCATACTTGGATAAAACTTTCTGATTCATTTCCTGTAAAAACTCGTGGATTCTCGGTCCCTGTACGAAGAATCTGCCACCATCAGCAAAACGCTGACCCGGTTCCGCTTCTCCATCCGGGAAGCGTTGATCTTTGGATAGAAAGTTGATGACATCCATCCGGAACCCATCGACCCCTTTGTCGAGCCACCAGCGCATCATCTGGTACACTTCTTCCCTGACGTCAGGATTTTCCCAATTCAAGTCCGGCTGTTTTTTACTAAAAAGATGTAAGTAGTATTCATCCGTTTTTTCATCGTACTGCCAAGCCGAGCCGCTGAAAGCCGACACCCAGTTGTTTGGTTCTCTGCCATCTTTTCCTGGCTTCCAAATATAATAATCCCGTTTCGGGTTATCTTTGGATGAACGGGACTCGACAAACCAGGCATGTTCATCGGAAGTATGATTGACAACCAAGTCCATGACCAGCTTCAAACCGCGCTGGTGCATTTCCTCCAACAATTCATCAAAGTCACCCATCGAACCAAATTCTTTCATAATTTCACGATAATTCCGGATGTCATAGCCATTGTCATCGTTCGGCGAATCATAAACCGGCGATAGCCAGATTACGTCCACACCTAGTTTTTTCAAGTAATCAAGCTTCTCGGTGATCCCTTTGATATCACCAATGCCATCGCCATTACTGTCATGGAAGCTTCTTGGGTAAATCTGATAAATAACACTCTCTTTCCACCATTGTTCACTCATCTTTTCTCTCCTCCTCGATTGAAGTAAACGTTTACTCTATTTCGTGTACAAGATGGCTTGCTGGTTTACGCAAGCCATTCTCCTTAGACCAACTGCTTCACTGATTGTCGCTCAATGATACGATGCGGCATGATGATGCTTTTTCCGGGTGTCCCAGTTTCCATTCCTTCGAACAGTAATTCTGCTGCCTTTTTCCCCATTTCCCATAATGGTTGTTCCACCGTTGTCAGTGGCGGGATGGCCATTTCCGAAATTTTTAAGTTGTCATAACCGATTATCGACAGTTCAGTCGGAACTCGGATATTCATTTGGTAAGCTGTTGAAAGTGCCCCTACCGCGATTTCATCACTTGCAGCAAATACGGCAGTGACACCCGTCGCCGCTTCGATAAGTCTTGCGAACAACGATCTGCCGTCCTCGTAGGAAAATCCTTCCGCCGCATAAACAGGCGAATCCTCCCCTTTCAATCCATAGTCACGCAAAGCTTCCTTGAAACCATCTATCCGGGGTTTTCCCGCTACGCTATCTTCGGGATTGCCACTTAACATGGCAATGCGTCGATGGCCTTGTTGGATGAGATATGCAGTAGCAGTGTAGGCAGCATCCTTATCGTCCACCTTTACATATGGAAGCTGATACTTCTTTGATTTTGTCGATACCAGTACAGCTGGAACATTCATTGCGACAATCGCTTCATAGTACGCCTCTGTCAATACAGAACTGCCGAAGATGATTCCTTCGACCCGTTTTTCGGATAACAGCTGAAGATAATCCAGCGTTTTTTTCCCGCTGGACGAAGTATTGCAGAAGATTACACTATGCCCAAGCCGATGCGCCACCTCTTCTACCCCATAGAGCAGTTCGGATGTCAACATGCCGGACACGTCAGGAAACAACACTCCGATTGTTTGCGTTTTGTTATTGATCAATCCCCTTGCAACAGCATTTGGCCGATAGTCCAGCTCTTTTACAGCCTCCATCACCAATTTTTCTGTTTTAGCAGAATAACCGACAGAAGTATGATTTAAAATCCGCGACACCGTGGCAATCGATACATTGGCATGTTTGGCTACATCTTTGATGGTTGGTTTCATAGTATTCTCCCTTTATCAAACAAAGAGTAAACGCTTTCTTTTTCTTATGTTTGTAAGTTTACTTAATCGCTGTCAGGGTGTCAACGAAACTGTCGGGAATTATCTGAAAAAAGAAAGCGAATTCGTAAACGTTTACCTGAAATTATGCGCCAAATCGGGGTTCAATAATTTTGTCATTCGTAGTTAACATGGTATGGTAGAAAGAAACGTCTCCTTATTACTTTTCATAGTGAAAAGGCGTTTTTAATCATTCATCTATCACATACTAAATAGTAACTATAAATGATAAAGTGAGGTCAAGAACGTTATGAGCGAGGACAATCCAAAATCCATACTTGTTATATTTGGAGCAACTGGAGATTTGGCGAACCGTAAGTTGTTCCCTTCCATTTACCGACTATATAAAAACGGCAAGCTGTCAGAAGACTTTGCTGTCGTCGGTGTCGCACGCCGGCCGCATACCAACGAATCGTTCCGGGAAAATGTCGAACAGTCTGTTAAAGCTTCAAGACCGGATAACGAAGAGATCAACGATAGGTTCTTTTCTCATTTTTACTACCAGCCATTCGATGTGACCGACCTGGCTTCCTATCAGGAATTAAAAAATCTCCTGGAACGTCTTGATGAAAAACATCATACCGAAGAAAACAGGATATTCTACTTGGCCATGGCTCCTAACTTCTTTGGAACCATTGCAGAAAATTTAAAGAATGAAGGACTGACGGATACCAAAGGGTGGTCACGCCTCGTTATCGAGAAGCCTTTTGGCCATGATTATCCTTCGGCTAAACAACTGAATGAACAAATCCGCCAAGCTTTTGATGAAGAGCAAATATACCGGATCGATCATTATCTCGGCAAAGAAATGGTGCAAAATATCGAAGTGATCCGCTTTGCCAACGCCATTTTTGAGCCTTTATGGAACAATCAATACATCGACAATATTCAAATCACTTCAAGTGAAACGCTTGGAGTCGGCGAACGAGGACGCTACTACGATAAATCCGGGGCATTGCGGGACATGGTCCAAAACCACATGCTGCAAATGCTTGCCCTTCTGGCAATGGAGCCCCCGATCAAACTCACTCCGGATGAAATACGTAGTGAAAAAATCAAAGTACTGCGGGCATTAAGGACGATGACGCCCGAGACTGTCGATGATTACTTTGTACGCGGACAGTATGGTGCGGGCCTTACCAATGGAGAACAAGTAGAAGGTTACCGGGATGAAACGGCAATTGACTCCGAATCCAACACAGAAACCTTTGTCGCCGGAAAACTGTTAATCGATAACTTCCGCTGGGCCGGGGTACCATTCTACATACGTACCGGAAAAAGAATGGCTGCCAAGGCAACAGAGATTGTCGTCCAATTCAAAGAACTGCCGATGAACTTGTACTTTAATAAAGGAAAAGACATACAGCCGAACCTTCTGGTCATCCATATCCATCCGGATGAAGGGGTCACCCTCCATTTGAACGCAGAAAAACGCGGAGTCGGTACGACCTCCACTCCAGTCAAATTGAACTACTATAGCCATAACGGCGATAAAATCAACACACCGGAGGCATATGAAGTCCTGTTATACGATTGCATGCTCGGGGATTCCACCAACTTCACGCATTGGGACGAAGTTGCTCTGTCCTGGAAGTTCGTCGATGTCATTTCCCAAGCCTGGACTGCCAAGAAAGCAGATTTCCCTAACTATGAGTCTGGGTCCATGGGGCCGAAAGCTGCAAATGAGCTACTGGAAAACGATGGATTCCATTGGTGGTCCATATAAGAATTTGCTAATGAAAGAACCGAAAACCTGTTTCAGTTGAACTGGTTTTCGGTTCTTTTTTGCATGTAAAATCCCTGACCGATTAAATCGGTCAGGGATTCTTTTTGCTTATATTCAATCGACCTTTTCAACGAACACCAACGCCGAACTTCCCGTTGAGGGAGCTCGAGGGAGCTGCTCTGCACGTCGCTGATCGGGTCGCCTCCACTTTTCTTTGTCCGGCTACGGCTCCCTAGCGACTAGTAACCTTCCCTCACCTCCGTACGATAAGTCATGCTTGAAAAGGAAATACACCTTTTCGGCTTTCCTTTATCTCCTACGGTTCAGTCCAGCTTTTACGTCGCTGATCGGGTCGCCTCCGCTTTTCTTCCTACTTCATCCATTCGGTATGGAAAATGCCTTCTTTGTCCAGACGCTGATAAGTATGGGCGCCGAAGTAATCGCGTTGGGCCTGCAGCAGGTTGGCTGGCAGTTTTTCCGTGCGATAACTGTCGTAATAAGCCAATGCGCTGGAGAAAGCCGGTACTGGGATTCCCCGCTTGATGGCGATAGCCAGTACTTCACGCAGAGATTCTTGGTAGTTTTCTACAATATCTTTGAAATATGGATCAAGCAGCAGGTTGGTCAAACCTGGCTCGCGGTCATAAGCCTCTTTGATTTTTTGCAAGAATTGCGCGCGGATGATGCAGCCTCCACGGAAAATCATGGCGATATCGCCGTAGCGAAGATTCCAGTCATATTCCTCAGAAGCGGAACGCATTTGGGCGAACCCTTGGGCATACGAGCAAATTTTACTCATATACAGCGCTTTACGTACTGCTTCCACCAATTCTTTCTTGTCACCGTCGAAGGATGCTTTGGCCATTTCCGGTCCACTCAGCACTTTGCTCGCTTTGACGCGTTCTTCCTTCATCGCCGAAATAAAGCGGGAGAAAACACTTTCCGTAATGATCGGAAGCGGCACGCCCAGGTCAAGCGCACTTTGGCTCGTCCATTTTCCGGTTCCCTTTTGACCTGCAGTGTCAAGAATCATATCTACAAGTGGTTTTCCGGTTTCTTCGTCCATTTTCGTGAAGATATCTGCGGTGATTTCGATCAAATAGCTGTCCAGCTCCCCTTTGTTCCAATCCGCAAACACTTCATGCAATTCCTCGGCACTCAATCCTAATACATGCTTCAAAATGAAGTATGCTTCAGAAATCAATTGCATGTCCCCATATTCAATTCCATTATGGACCATTTTCACATAGTGTCCGGCTCCGTCCGGGCCAATATACGTAGTACAAGGCTCTCCATCCACTTTCGCTGCAATTGCTTCTAAAATTGGCTGCACCTTGTCAAATGCCTCTTTCTGCCCGCCAGGCATGATGGATGGCCCCTTCAAAGCACCTTCTTCCCCACCGGATACACCGGTACCGATGAAATGAAGACCCGATTCAGCCAACTCTTTATTTCTGCGAATGGTATCTTTAAAGAATGTATTTCCGCCGTCAATCAAAATATCCCCATCATCTAAATGAGGTTTCAGCGACTCGATGGTTGCGTCGGTGGCTGCACCAGCTTTCACCATCAGTAATATTTTTCTTGGCTTTTCCAATGAAGCGACAAACTCCTCGATTGTTTCAGAACCAACAAAGTTCTTTCCTTTCGCTTCATTGTTTAAAAAGTCTGCTGTTTTCTCATAAGAACGATTGAAAACAGAAACGGAGTAACCTCTGCTCTCTATATTCAATGCAAGGTTTTTACCCATCACCGCTAAACCAATGACACCTATTTGTTGCTTTGCCATACGAATTCGACCCTTTCTTCCTGCATTTTTTACTTTGTTTCCCTAGTTTGGCTGCCTTGAACGCTGCCTATGTAGCTTGGCATTGTTTCTTAATACCTCTACTATACGGAATTCAAAAATCGCTTGCAAACAATCCCTTTTCCGCTTTTAGCCACCTTGCCAGATGAAACACTACTTTCTAAGTATACCATGGTTCCATCGTCGGAGTGAATTGCAAAGAATCGTGTCGAAAAACCTCCGGAAGTCGAACTTCCCTTTCCGGGGACAGTCCCTCTTTCCCACACAACCTGAAATAGTCCCTTTCTGACGTTTGGCAAATTTGTTTCTTTTTCCCCAGTTTGCCGCAGGTTAAACCGGGAATTCACTCAGTAAGCATTGCCATTTTTCTTTTTAGGAGGGACTGAATGTGAAAAAGCGTAATTGGACAAAAAAATGGGTGGTTGCTTCAGCTTTGGCGGCCCTTGCTTTTGGAACGACCACGACTTCTACATACCATGCAAGCGCTGAAGTAAACGAACAGCCGGAAGTGAAAAATGTCATTTTTATGATTGGTGACGGAATGGGGCCTGCTTACCAGACTGCATACCGCTACTTCAAGGATGACCCGGAGACACAGCAAATGGAGAATACATTTTTTGATTCTTATTTGACCGGGATGCAGACCACCTATTCTGCCGATGCATATTTTGACGGCGGTGAAGAAGACGAAAAAGAAAACATTCCGGATTCAGCTGCCACAGCAACAGCAATGTCTTCCGGCGTGAAAACGTACAATGGAGCGATTGCAGTCGATTTGGAAAAACATGAAACCAAAACCGTCCTGGAAGCCGCCAAGCAACACGGAAAAGCCACCGGTCTGGTTGCTACTTCCCAAATAAACCATGCCACTCCTGCGGCATTCGGCACCCATGATGAATCGCGTAATAATTATGATCAAATTGCGGATGATTATTTCGACAATCTCGTAAACGGAGAACACGCAGTGGATGTTCTCCTTGGTGGCGGCACAGACTTCTTCATTCGTGATGATCGCGATTTGACCAAAGAATTCAAAAAGGATGGCTACAGCTACATCGATACCAGAAAAAAGCTGCTTCAAAATAAGGATGAACAGGTACTCGGATTATTTGCTCCCGTGGGGCTCGACAAAGCGATTGATCGCACAGAGGATCAGCCGTCCCTGGCGGAAATGACGATGTCTGCATTGGATCGTCTTAAAAATGATGAAGACGGATTTTTCCTGATGGTAGAAGGAAGCCAGATTGACTGGGCCGGACATGACAATGATATTGTTGCTGCCATGAGTGAGATGGAAGACTTTGAACAAGCTTTCTCCAAAGCGATAGATTTTGCCGAGCAGGACGGAGAAACGCTGGTGGTGGCAACTGCCGACCATTCAACTGGCGGGCTATCCGTCGGACGTGACGGGGAATATCAGTGGCATCCCGAAGTGTTACAAGCGGCGGAGAAAACCCCTGACTATATGGCCGAACAGATTGCGGGTGGTGCAGAAATCGAAGCCACATTGGCAGAAAACATCCAGCTTGATTTGACAGATGATGAAATCGAAGCTGTCCGGGCAGCTTACGAGGAAGCGAAGGACCAGGAAGAGGAAGATCTCATCCTGGCTGTCGATGCTGCAATCGAAAACATTTTTGACATGCGTTCCGGTACAGGATGGACGACCGAAGGACATACTGGGGTGGACGTCCCGGTATATGCGTTCGGACCAGGAGCTGAACACTTTTCCGGTCACATTGATAATACAGATAACGCAGAAAACATTTTCCGTTTAATGGGGATAGGAGATAAGGAGACAGGTGACCAGCTAGCAGATACGGCATCCAGTCATCCAATCGGTATCCTGTTTGGTTCTGTTGTCAGTATGTTAGGAGCACTGCTGTTTATCAGAAGGAAGAAACCGCACGGATCAGCTGAGTCACAGGAGAGCTAAGGTGGGTGGACCCCTCATGAAATATTTTTTCGGAATAGCGCTGTTTGCCATCGGTTTGGCGATAACCGGATGGCATGGGTATAAATGGTGGGAAGAATCAACAGTGGTGACGGTTGATCGAACGGCAGCCAGATCCGTCTCCCAACATTGGAATGATTCAAACATCCAGGAATCGCTGCAGCGTTACACGACATCTGAAGACCGGACCAGGGTAAGCTCCACACAAATCTTCAGGAAAGGAGAAAAAGTCGGGGAACTGACCATCCCCAAGCTGGAAAAGATTTATCCGGTTTTTTGGGGAACGGACAAACAAACCCTTAAAAACGGTGTCGGTATGTACGCCTCTGAGACTATGAAACAACCCGGCCAACTTGGCCATACCGGCTTAGCCGGTCACCGGGATACTGTTTTTACGGGGTTGGACGACATGCAGCCGGGTGATAGAATATATCTTGATTTTCAGGATATATTCTATGAATACCAAATACGCAAAACCTGGATCACCGACGCTGATGACCGCTCTGTCCTCATCGAGAAACAAACACCGACACTGACCTTGACGACCTGCTATCCATTTGACTTTATCGGATCCGCACCAAACCGATATATCATCCAGGCGGAATTGATAGGAAAACATGTTAAAGAAGAGTCAACGACATAGAAAGTATTTTCTGATTCCAGTCCGACAATAGCCTTTTTTATAGTTGGTTCCATAGGCCATTTCAGAAGAATAAAGGACTCCGGGCTGATTTTTCATCTTCGTCACTGTTCTAGATACAAATAAGCTGAGGGGGCTGAAGCCGTGCCCGGGGAACGTGCAGTATCTTGCCATAGTGATGCAAAGCACGCTCAAACAATAGGATAAAAAGAAGTTCTTCTACGGAACACACAAATAAAACCGAACGGAACCGTTCGGTTTTTGCATTGGCGGCCACGCTTTTGTCCCGGCCCGTTCCTTTTTATTAAAGTAAGTTCATAAGAGTCGCTTTTTATCATCGCTGGCTACTTGCGATTCAGTCCATGCTTCCTTTTTAAATGCCCGAACAGGTTTCAACAGATCATTTCCTTTCCACTGGAAAGATGCCAAATATATTAAGGTCTGCAGCAGACAAACTGATTAGGTGAGACACTACAGAGTGAGCTCACAAGCAGACCGCCGAGCGAAATCGCATTAACTGCCGCACCATACGAATACTTACCTTGAATGGGAATGATCTTTCACAGAACTTCGCTCAATCAATTCCGTGGACAAATTGTAATGATCTTCCACCTTCTCACCGGCAAGCACTTGAAAAATCAAGTGAACCGCCAACGCGCCCGCCTCATATTTCGGCTGCCGGATGGTAGTGAGCGGCGGCGAAACATGCTCGGAAAGCTGGATATCGTCAAAACCGATCACCGAAATATCATCCGGAACACTGATTCCTTTTTCAGCAAAAGCCTGCAGTCCGCCGATAGCCATTTCATCGTTGGCAAAAAAGACAGCATCCGGCAGGTTCTGCTGGGCAATCAGCATTTTGGTGGAAAAATAGCCGCTATCTCTTGTGAAGTCCCCGGAAATTTTTAAACGGGAGGAAAAAGGCACATTCCGCTTTTCCAATGCCTCGCGATAGCCGGAAAGTCTTCGCTCGTTATCATGCGAATTATTCGGCCCGCTGATATAGGCAATTTCTTTCATCCCACGATCAAGCAGATAATTGGTCGCCATACGTGCCCCCTCCGTATTATCAACCTCCACTTGAATCACATGGTCATGCTGAAGATTGCGGTCCAGCACCACAATCGGAAAATCAGGCCGTGCGGAATCCAGAATCACTTCATCGGTAATATTGTGTGCCAGTACAACCACACCGTCCGCTCGTTTTTCTTTCAAAAATTTCACCGCTGTCGACTGCTGACCACCGATAGAACTGCAAGCGATCAAATCGTAACCATTTGCCGCGGTCACTTCCTGAACCCCTTTAATCAATTCCGAATAATAGGGTCCGGACAAATCACTCAAGATCAGCACAATCGTTTTCGTTTTGGTTCTTTTCAAATCCGAAGCAAACCCATTTTTCTGATAGTTCAATGAACGGGCAGCTTCCTCGACTTTTTTTCTGGTGGCGGCACTTATCTTCGCACTGTTGTTCAATGCATAGGAAGCCGTCGAAATCGCCACACCTGCAAGTTTTGCCACATCTTTTATCGTCGCCATAAACTATAGCCTCCATACCAGTATCTATATTCTAGTTTAACAAATGGAAGCCCTTTATTTATCCCCCACTGCGAAAGAATTGGAATTATTTTACCGGAAGCCAGCGCAACACCCGCTGAATCACTTGATCCCAATACTGCCACTCATGGTCGCCCGGTCCGAAATCTGTCGTCAATGCAAACGACGTCTCTTTGCAGGCATGCAAAAAACGCCGATTATGCTCATATAAAAAATCTTCCGTGCCGCAGGCCTGATAAAGCGCCGGCTTCTCTTTCACGCTTTTGTCCAGCCGTCTAAGCTGATACAACAAATCATCGACCGTTCCGGATATATCTTCATCGCCAAAAACCAGGGATAGATACCTCGATTTGTCGGAATTCTCCTGACGCACATTTTGCAAATGATACACCATATCGGTCACGCCGGACAAGCTTGCTGCAGCTGCAAACCGTTCAGGATGGTTGAGCGCCCACTTCAATGCGCCGAATCCACCCATCGACTGGCCGGCTACAAAATTATCCTCCCTTTTCGCGGACAGCGGAAACAGGGATCGGGCAGTTTTCGGCAGTTCTTCTGTCAAGAACGTCCAGTAGCTGCCTCCGTACTTCATATCGGCATAATAGCTATTATCCACCGCCGGCATCACCACAGCCAGTTTCTTTTCTTCTGCATAGCGTTCCAGCGACGTGCACCTTGTCCAAGCTGTATGGTTATCGCTAAAACCATGCAATAAATACAGGGTGGGGTGCCCTGTGCCATCAGGACGGCGTTCTTGCGGCAGGATGACCTTCATTTCCATATTTTTGGATAACACTTCCGAACCAAAGTTACATTCAATCAGAGCCATACAATCGCTCCCCTCGCATCTTTTTACTTAATTCCGGATACATTGAAGCCTTCCACGATATATTTCTGGAAAATCATGAATATCACGACGATCGGGACAACCATAAACGCTGAACCAGCCATTTGTAATCCGTAATTCGTCACATTTTCGTCCTGCAACAACGCCAACCCGACAGACAAAGTATACAGCGACTCATCATTTGCCACGATCAACGGCCATAAGAAGCTGTTCCAGGAAGCGATAAAGGTAAGAATGACCTGCACTGCCAATATCGGCTTGGCAAGCGGGATAATCAACTTGAAGAAAATATAAAACTCACCGGCACCGTCCAGCCGGGCCGCTTCTATCAAATCATCCGGGATCGTCACCATAAACTGCCGGATCAAAAATATATTAAAGGCAGCAATCAAACCTGGCAGAATGATTCCCGCCATCGTATTGGTCAGCCCCATTTCATTTAAAATAAGATAGGTCGGAATCATGGTGACCTGGCCGGGAATCATCATCGTGACGAGGACAATCATGAACCATCCTTCTTTGAACCGGAAATCGAATTTCCCGAATCCATAGCCGGCCATTGTATTCAATAACAAACCAAGCATTGCGAAAAGCACGATGATCAAGGTATTGATCAAGTAAACGCCAAAGTTCAGATTTTGGAATAACTCAATATAATGTTCGAAGGTCGGGTTTTCCGGAAACAATGTCGGCGGTATGCTCAGTACCTCTCTGTCGTTTTTAAAAGAACTGAGAATCATCCAGATAAACGGCAGGGAGACGAGCAGACCACCTGCGAACAGGATAAAAAGCACAACTGCTCTCTCAAATTTATTTTTCAATTCCATAGCGGCACCTCACTAGGTTTAGTCTGTTTTCCTCAGTTTAAATTGAACGAGTGTAGCTACAATGACAATAGCGAACAGCACGAAGGACGCTGCAGCTCCATAACCGAACTGACTATACTGGAAGCCTTCCTGATAAATGAATAAAGCCATCGAATTCGTTCCGTTCAACGGCCCCCCGTTTGTCATGACGAAAGGTTCTTCGAAAAATTGCAGCCAGCCAATCAAGGTGGTCACGGTGACAAAAAAGGTGGCAAATCCCATGGATGGCAAGGTGATTTTGAAAAACTTCTGAATTCTGTTCGCCCCATCGATGTCTGCTGCTTCATAGTACATTTTCGGTATTGATTGCAATGCTGCCAGGAATATCAGCATGCTTACCCCGTTACTTTTCCAAACCGCCAGCAGAATCAAGGACAGTCTGGCAACAACCGGCTCCTCCAGCCAAGGTACGGAATCGACATTGATCAAGGACAACAGATAATTGAACAAACCATATTCTTGATTGTACAGAAAACTCCAAACCACCGCGATTGCTACGATATTGGTGATGGATGGAACATAATAGACAACCCGGAATGTGGAGGATACCCAGTTATTAAAGAAATTCAGCAAAACGGCAATCAACAGGGAACTGCCGACCGCCAACGGCACACCGATAATCACATAAAAAAAGGTATTCCCCATGGCTTGGAGAAATTTCTCATCTTGAAACAATTGGACAAAGTTATCAAAACCGACAAAATTTATTTGCGACCAGTTCGCCAGGCCGCTCAAGTTCATATCCGTGAAACTGATACCAAGCGAGACTAGAATCGGTGCAAAAGAAAATACAAACAGTAATAAGACAGCGGGTCCAATAAAAAGAAACGGCGTAATATTGAACTTACTTTTGTTCATCCTGGTCCTCCCTTCAACCATTCACAAGGAAGCAAGGTGCAAGCATTGATGATGCGCACACCTTGCATACAATATGTTCCGACAGTTTATTTTGATAGAATGCTTGACACTTGATTGCGGTACTCTTCCAACGCTTTATCGATATCGGCGTCATTCCGGTTGATTTGTTCCAGTGTATCGATCAGTTCCTGTGCCATTGTTTCGAACTCAGGAATTACCGGGACCGCTTGAGTCGATTCTAGCTGCTTGCCGAACGTGCTGATTTTATCATCATCAGCAAGTTCAGGATCCTCCCACGCTTCCATATTTGCGGGCAATTCTGTAACCGTGTCATACCAGGAAACCTGTGTTTCCGGATCCGCCATCCAGTTGATGAAATCAAGTGCCTCGTCCACTTTTTCTGTATTGTTAAATACAGTCCAGTGCGCCCCGCCGATCATTGATTTGTTATTCTCTGCTTCCGGCATGACATGAACGTCCCACTGTCCTTCCAGCTCTGGAATTTGTTCATTGATGGAGTTGATTTCCCAAGGCCCACTGAAAAACATCGGTTTCGAGCCATCACTGAACGCCTGGTAAAGCTGTTTCCCTTCAGTCAGCTGAGCCATTCCTTCTTCAAAGAACGTATGATGCAATTCGACCCCTTCTTTAAATCCCGTTTTTTCAAAGTTGGCCGCCCCTTCCCCTTCTTCATATTGCCAGCCATTCTCCCATGCCAGCATGAACGGGAAGTTTTGGTCCACCTGAGGAATCTCGATCCCATATTGATCGTCTCCGCGTGCAGCCAATTGCGTTGCCGCGTCTTTTACGTCTTCCCATGTTTCGGGTCCTTCCGGATATCCGACTTCCTCTAACAGATCTGTTCGGTAATACAAAACACGCGTATCTACATACCATGGAATTCCGATAGTTTGGCCATCGTATTTTGTCGTTTCTACAGCACTTTCATAAAAATTATCCGGATTGAAGTTTGGATATTCATCGATGTAGTCCGTCAAATCCAAAAATGTACCCGCCTCGGCAAACTCAGCCACCCAAGTAGTACCGATTTGCAGAACATCCGGGCCTTTTCCAGATGCCACAGCGGTCAGCAGTTTATCATGTGCATTGTCCCAAGGTATTGCTTGTACTTCCACTTTGACTCCACTTTCATCTTCATATTCTTTTACAAAGTCCTCTAACTCTGGCGTCATGGTCCACACCGTTATTGTATCTTTATCAGACGATCCACCTGATGACCCATTGGAAGAACAGGCTCCCAACACCAATACGGCTGCAAGCATCACGACGAGCAAAGATCCAAGTTTCTTTTGTTTCATTGCCTCTCCACTCCTTTTTTCTTTGTTAATTGAAACGTTTCGATAACCGTATTATAAATCTAACTGAAATCGGTTTCAACTATTATTTTTCATTTTTGATAAATTTCTTGAAAAATCCTCCTAAAACAACATATTTAATAATAGTATGGTTTGTTTTTATAATAAATTATTTTGTGCTTTTCTATTGAAACGTTTCTATAAATAGCATATAGTAGTCAGTGAAATCGATTCCAATTTATACATTGGAATAGAACGTACTAGCACAATATCACGTATTGACACAGGAGGTAACCATATGTCAGAACAATCACTCGATCGGCTATTAAAAGAAATGACGATTGATGAGAAGATCGCTCAACTCATGCAGTTGGCCGCACCTTTTTTCAAAGGGAGTTCCGCTAAAGGGGAAATCACCGGTCCAATGGAAGAAATGGGAATCGACGAATCCGTCGTCAAGAATGCCGGTTCTGTTCTAGGCGCTTCGGGCGCTAAAGAAATCAAAGCAATCCAGAAGCAGCACTTGCAGGAAAACCGCCTCGGTATACCGTTGTTGTTTATGTCTGATATCATTCACGGCTATAAAACCATTTTCCCAGTGTCATTGGCAATCGGATGCTCATGGGATTTACAGCTAGCGGAAAAAAGCGCAGAAATCGCAGCCAAAGAAGCAGCTGTCTCAGGTGTCCACGTTACCTTTGCTCCAATGGTCGATTTGGTTCGCGATCCCAGGTGGGGACGGGTAATGGAATCAACCGGAGAAGATCCTTATCTGAATAGCGAATTCGCAAAAGCCCAAGTCCGGGGTTTTCAAGGAAAAGATCTCACCCACGATATAAACCGGGTCGCCGCCTGCGTAAAACACTTCGCTGCTTACGGGGCACCGGAAGGCGGGCGTGACTACAATACGGTGAACATGTCGGAACGGGAACTGCGGGAAACCTATTTGCCAGCTTACAAAGCAGCACTGGACGCAGGCAGCGAGATGGTGATGACGGCTTTCAACACCGTCGACGGCATTCCTGCTACCGGCAATCAAAAATTAATGCGGGACCTTTTGCGCGATGAATGGAATTTCGATGGGGTTCTGATTTCCGACTGGGGAGCAGTCAAGGAGATGATACCGCACGGAGTTGCCGAAGATGGCAAGGAAGCAGCCTTAAAAGCTATTAAAGCCGGTTTGGATATCGAAATGATGACCACCTGCTATGTGGATCATCTTCGCGACTTAATAGAAGCTGGTACGGTCGATGAAGCGTTGCTTGACGAAGCAGTCCTGCGTATCCTGCAGTTGAAGAAGAAGCTCGGTTTGTTTGAAAATCCTTACCGCGGGGCAGATGAAGCGAAAGAAAAAAGCCTCATCATGTCGGATGAACACCGGCAAGCTGCCCGGGAACTTGCCGCCAAATCAGCTGTACTGCTGAAAAACGACCATGTCCTTCCACTACAAAAACAGCAGCAAATCGCTTTGATCGGCCCGATGGCCGAAAGCGGGGATATTCTTGGCCAATGGTCTTGGAGGGGTTCACGGGAAGAAGCCGTTTCCTTAAGCGAAGGGATAAAGACGAAAATCGGCACAGACAACTTGCGAACGGCCCAGGGATGTGACATCGAATCGGCATCAGAGGCACAGCTGGCAGAAGCCATTGAAACCGCCAAGACGGCTGATATCGTTGTACTGGCATTGGGAGAGAGCTCGGAGATGAGTGGAGAAGCTGGATCACGTTCCAATATTCAACTGCCTCAGGCCCAACTCGATCTGATCAAGGCTGTTAAACAGCTGAACAAGCCGACGGTCGCTGTCCTGTTCAATGGACGTCCGCTGGACTTACACGGAGTTGCAGACCAGGCCGACGCAGTGCTCGAAGCATGGCAGCCAGGTACAGAGGGCGGGAATGCCATCGCAGACCTGCTGTATGGCGACATCAATCCATCAGGAAAGTTGACGATGTCATTCCCACATTCCGTGGGGCAAGTACCAGTGTATTATAATCATTTCAATACCGGGCGCCCGAAAGATGCCCCTGATGCCCAAGAACGCTATGTATCCCAATATCTAGATAGTCCGAATGACCCAATGTATCCATTCGGCTTCGGCTTGAGCTATACGACCTTCACCTATGACGATTTGGCTCTTAACGCAGAATCACTGACAGCAGGACAGGAGTTGACCGTCGCTGTGACTGTCACAAACTCCGGCCAGACACCAGGAGAAGAAATCGTGCAATTATACACACAGGATCACGTCGGCGAAGTAGTAAGGCCTTTAAAAGAGTTGAAAGGATTCCAGCGAATCAAACTGGAACCCGGAGAAAGCCGGGAGGTACAATTCTTGCTGACAGAAGAACAGCTTCGCTACCATCATGCCGATCTGGAATTCAAGAGTGATTCTGGTAAATTCACGGTTTATGTAGGAACGAACAGCAAGGAATGCCTTGCGGAATCATTCCATTTATCACGTTAATGCAGGAGGAGAAATTTCATGCCTAACACACCTCACCACTTCCAAGCAGGAGAAGTCAGCTTCTCCTTTATGGAAAGCGGAGATATTTTTCAAGTAACACATAACCAGACCCTGATCAATCAGTGGCTGGCCAATCCGATAGACGGAGCGTTGAACAATGTATATTTGCGGGTTCATCAACCAGATGGCACCGTCGTTTCCGTTCCCATGATCGGTGTGCAATCCAACAGCAAAATCGAGGTTGGCGAAAAAGAAATCGTCTGGAGCGGGACTTTTCAGGATATCGACTATCAAGTCCGCTTTCTTCCCGGTGAAAACAACTGTTGGTTTTGGGACATCACTCTTGACGGAAAGGGTAAAAAGGCAGACATCATTTATGGTCAGGACCTCGGACTTGCCGACAAAGGCGCAGTCCGGGCAAACGAAGCCTATATGTCCCAATACATGGATCATAAAGTGTTTAATGATGAGCAGAAAGGTTATGTCGTATGTACCAGACAAAACCAACCGCAAAGCGACGGATTTCCTTATCTGCAGCAAGGCTGTCTGCAAGGGGCCTCCGGCTTTTCCACGGACGGTTTCCAGTTCTTCGGTCTTTCTTATAAGACAACCAATCAACCGGAGGCATTGACGAAGCCGGAGCTGCAAAACGACATTTATCAATACGAATTCGCCTATACTGCGTTGCAATCCAAGCAAGTAACGCTGCACGGCAGCCACCGCTTCGTTTTTTACGGCCTTTTCAAACCGGATCATCCGGAGGCGGTGACTGCATTAGATTACCAGGAAGAAATCGAACAAGCATGGAAAGCGACAGAAAAACAAAAAGGATTTGAACGGAAGGCTGTCGACCGGGTTGTTCGATCGACTTCATTGGGTGAACCACTGCAAACACTGGAAATGACAGAACAGGAAATCGACCGCTATTTTCCGGATCGGCAATTGGAAGAGAAAGACCAAAACGGCTTGCTTTCCTTTTTCACCGATACGTATGAGCATATTGTCCTCAAACGCAAGGATACCATGGTCGAAAGGCCGCATGGCCACATTTTAATGAGTGGCGGGAACCATGTCGTACGGGACGATAACTTGTCTACCACTTCTTATATGTATGGCATTTTCAATTCGCAATTGGCAATCGGAAATGTCAACATGAATAAAATGATGACCAATGCCCGGAATCCGCTGAACATAGCCAAAACTCCGGGACAGCGGGTTTATATCGAGCTTGAAGGCAGCTATCGTCTGCTGACGATGCCTTCCTTGTTCGAAATCGGGTTCAACTACGCCCGCTGGTATTACAAATTGGAAAACGATACGATTATTATCACGAATTTTACTACTGTAGACAGTAAGCAGGTTCAACTGGAAGCAGCATCGCAAAGCGGGAGAGCTTATCGTTACCTGGTAACCAACCAAATGACCATGCAAAACAACGAATACGAAGTTCCGTTCCATTATGAGGTGGACAATCAAACCGTTACGTTCACGGCGGACAAATCAGCTGATAGTTCTTCTGTCTATCCCGCCCTAAATTATCAGCTGCATGTTGCTGGTGCGGAAGCAGAATTCGGTGACGAGCAAAAACTGGCCGATTCCATCAAAACCGGGGATGCTTCTCTGGTCGTCCTGACACTTGCTCCAGCTTCGGAATGGACGATCGTGATAACTGGCGGGCTCAGAAAAGAAAAATACTCTGCGGAAAAACGTTCTTCTGCACATGAGATAAAACGTTATCGTGAATATTTTCACGGGTTGCTTAACGACTTTCATTTACGTACTGATTCTGGCTCTAATGAAGCACTGGAGAAAGTCAACGCACTCGCCTGGTGGTACACCCATAATATGCTTGTCCATTTCTCAACCCCACACGGTCTGGAGCAATACGGCGGCGCAGCCTGGGGTACGCGCGATGTCTGTCAGGGGCCGACAGAGTATTTCATGGCCACCCAAAACGAACAAACAGTAAAAGAAATAATCAAGATGGTATATTCTCACCAATATCAGGAAAGTGGAAATTGGCCGCAGTGGTTCATGTTTGATCAATACAACACCGTTCAACAAGCTGATAGCCATGGCGATATTATCGTCTGGCCGCTTAAAGTGATCAGCGACTATGTAGAAGCTACAAACGACTATGCCATCCTTCAAACGAAGGTTCCCTATACAGACAGACACAACTTTGCTTTCACTGAAGAAACAGCGACCATTTTGGAACACGTCAAAAAACAGATTGCTTATATACAGGAACACTTTTTACATGATACCCATTTGTCCGCTTATGATGACGGCGACTGGGACGACACCCTGCAGCCTGCCAATCAGCAGTTGAAGCAATATATGGTCAGCAGCTGGACAGTGGCCTTGACCTACCAGGCTTTACAGCGTATGACAAGTGTCTTGAAAAAGGCTGGAGATCCACAAGTCGAGGAGATGGAAACACTGTTGGCTGGTGTCAAACAAGATTTCCAAACCTATGTCCTGCAGTCAGATGTGATACCCGGCTTTTTATACTTGGAGGATCCGGACAAACCGCAAATGATGCTGCATCCATCTGATACCGAAACAGGAATCGATTACCGCCTGTTGCCAATGCAGCGTGGGATCATTAGTGAACTGCTGACTCCTGAACAAGCCGAGCGGCATTATCAGTTAATAAAACAGCAGTTGTCATTCCCGGACGGCGTTCGATTGATGAACCGGCCGGCTAATTATTCCGGCGGGGTCAGCACTCATTTTAAACGGGCCGAGCAGGCAGCCAACTTTGGCAGAGAGATCGGGTTGCAGTATGTCCATGCCCATATTCGTTTTGTCGAAGCAATGGCCAAGCTAGGAAAAGCGGAAGAAGCATGGAATGGCTTGGATATCATCAATCCGATACAAATCCAGAAAGCCGTGCCGAATGCAGAACTGCGGCAAAGCAATGCTTACTTCAGCAGCTCCGACGGCAAATTCAAAACTCGGTATGATGCACAGGATAACTTCGGAAAACTCCGGAACGGCGAGGTTGCGGTGAAAGGCGGCTGGCGGATATATTCAAGCGGTCCCGGAATCTATATGAACCAGTTGATCACCAATGTGCTAGGAATCCGTCAGCAGTGGGGCGACCTTGTCATCGATCCGGTTCTACCTGATTCAATGGACAATCTCGAATTTGCGTTCCGTTTTTTAAACAAGCCGGTCACATTTGTTTTTCACATTGGCCAAAAAGAAAGACAGGTTCTGGTCAATGGTGAAAAAATGGCCGTGGAAGAAGCTTACAATCCGTACCGGCAAGGTGGACTTATTGTGAAAAAGGCAGCACTGGAGAGAACATTGCAGACAGATAAAAACAGCATCGAAATCTATATATAAAAATTTTACCGGCAACAGACTGACTCCTTTCAGTCCTGTTGCCGGTATTTTTTTTACTTTGTCAGTTAATTTCTGGTAAACTGGAAACAGCATCTACTAGAGGAGGACGGTTTTATGAATGATTTACTATGGGGAGATGTGCTCGTACAGTTTGTTTACTTGATGATTTTGGTTTTGATTGTGCTGTTGTTCGTCTCGGTGTTCCGTTCCCAGGCGAAACGACAAAAACAGTTAGACCGAATCGAGAGAAAAATAGATCAGCTGAACAGCGGACAAAGCGCGGAGGACAAAGGATAAGCAAAGCAACATGATCGGTGAAATGATCCTCCATTTGCCCCCAAACGCTATATGCGCTAGCAATAGTTGTCATTCGCACACTTCCCATTCATGGGAGGGATTACCGGAAACATTCCGCTGCTTTTAATCTCCCTTCATAATCACAGAGTGCCTGCACTCAGATACAAACATCCATTCTAAATACGTGTTGACATGCTGTTTTGTAAAAGGGCATGCACGTTGTTGCGTATACGGATTTCTACAGGAACAGCATGGCTCGAAAACCGACAAGTTAAGCCTTTTGTATTTTTGGAGAAAGTGAAAGCAGTGTATCTAAAAGCAGCGATGGGTAGTACTCATCAAACAACCGTATAAAAGGAAGTCTGTCAAAAAAGCTTATCTTATATATAAAAGCAAAAAACCGAACGAATTCGAATGCTCGGCATTGTCGAATATCGTCCGGTTTTCCTTCAGCCACTATGTTTTTGGAACGTACCTGAGGAAAGGAATTCCCTCATTTAAAAAAGCTATAATCGAAACTGTCTTACTAATCCATTCAATTCTTCGGCCAGGCCGGAAAGCTGTTCAGAGCTGTTGGCGACTTCCTCCATCGAACTGCTGGTCTGCTGGGAAGATGCCGACGTTTGCTCTACCCCTGCAGCGGCTTCTTCAGAAATCGAAGCTATTTCTTCTATCGAGGCATTCATCTCCTGGCTCTTCGCAGCAATGGCTGCCAGGTTTCCAGAAACCATTTGGACACTTTCCACCATTTCAGAAACAGAAGAATGGATACTGGCAAATGTTTTACCAGTTTTCTCAATTTGACTGGTCCCTTGTTCAACCTCTTTATAGCCGCCTTGAAGCGATTCTGTCACATTGCTGGACTCGGTTTGGATATTGCTCACAATGTTCGTGATGTCGGTAACAGAGACTCCTACTTGTTCTGCAAGCTTTCTTACTTCATCGGCAACGACAGCGAAGCCTTTTCCATGTTCCCCCGCACGCGCAGCTTCGATCGCTGCATTCAGTGCAAGCAAGTTGGTTTGTTCAGCGATGTCTTTAATGACCGATACAAGCTTGGAGATTTCCTGTGACTGAGAATCAAGCCCCTGGACTTTTTTCACAGCGTCCTGTACAATCCCATCAATCTTTTGCATTTGTTCTATTGATGAATCCATCAAACTACTTCCGTCTTCAGTCATACCGAGGACATGACTGGATGTTTCATCGATGTGGGCACCTCTTTCATTCGCCTCCTGTACTTTTTGAGAGAAATCACCCATTACAGAAGCCAATTCAGAAGCACTGTTCGCCTGGGACTCTGATCCTGATGCCAATTCCTGCATGGTGGTGGCCACCTGCTGTGAACCGGACTTGACTTCGTTGGCCGACTGCGTCAATTCTTCACTTTGACCGCTGACAGTCTCGGAAATTCCGGCGATTTTCTCCACCATCTCCTTGAGGCTGTAACCCATTGCGTTGATCGAAGCAGCGAGACGGCCGATTTCATCTTTGCCAGCATAGTCTACTGGATCGACTGCCAGGTTTCCATCGGCAACTTGATCACTGACGTAAATAACTTTGTTCAAATTACGGATGACAGAACGGCTTATGAAGAAGACGAGCAAACCGCCCAGAATCACAGAAGCAGCTATCGCGATAAGCAATACGTTTCTAGCCAAGGCAGAACTATTTGATGCTTCCTTAATGGCCGCCTGACGGTCAGCTATAACCGTTTCGCGCAAGCTGTCCAATAATTGCACTGTTTCTGACCGCAGCTGATCTGATTCAACTTTCAAATTGGCCAGCAATGAGGCTTCGTCCTGTTCCACTGCCGGAACAATCACTTCTAAAAATAAATCGTTCATCCGCTTGTCATTCTCCTGGATCTGTGCGAATAACTCCTTTTGTTCGGACGTATCCATTTTCGCTTTCAGTTCACTTTCCAATGCATTGAATTGGTCCAGTCGTTCATTATACTCATCTATGTAGCGAGCATCGTCGTTATTCAAGTAGCTGGCGATCCGTACCGACTTGGCTCTGGTCAAGGATCCCATTTCCGTCACCTTGATCGCCCGGTCCCCTCGTCTGTCCACTTCATCGATGTTGTTACCGATGCCATTGATCAGCGTGGTGACAATACCGGCAGATATACCGAACAAAACAAAAACAACAACTAAACTGGCCCCATACTTCCAGCCAATGCTAAGATTCGAAAACTTCAGGCTGGGTAACTTAATCTTTTTCCGCATATTTTTCTACCCCTCGTTGTAGCATGCAGCAGTAAAATCTCTGGCAGCTGTATTTTGTAAGACTTCCCTTTCGATCGACCTTCTCTATAAGTAGAACCACCGTTGCCGCAATGCATACAAAACAGCATTCGTCCGGTCTGGCACTCCCAATTTTCTAAAGATAGAACTCACATGATTTTTAACTGTTTTCTCTGTGATAAATAAGAATTTGGCAATTTTGTCATTGCTAAAGCCTTTTGTCAGCAACTCCAGTACATTCCATTCTCGCTCTGTCAGAATTCCGACTGGCTGTTCTGCAACCTTGTTCGAAATTTTCAAGTAATCCTGCAATAAAACCGTCGAGAGCTTGGGATGTACATACACATTGCCATCCAATACACAGTCAACACCATTCGACAATTCCTCCGGCTGCATGCCGTTGAAAAAATAGCCGTCCAAACCTTTTTGAAACCAGTCGTTAAGCCTGGAAATGTCAGGGTTCGCAGTCCAGACAATTACCTTTTCTCCCTTTTGTTGCTGCCATTCTATCATTTCCATGACGGAATGACTGTCTGTGTCGATATCGACGATCAATAAGTCTACAGGTTCCCCACCCTGCATAAGAGAACGACATTCACTATAAGAAACCGCTTTGACTGAATGAGATGGATACTTATTCATCAAGACATTGATGATACCATCTCTTAATAGACAACGATTTTTCACCACAATAATATTCAATTCCAACTCACACCAATCTTTCCATCGTATTCCCCATAATTTCTTTCATCCCCTGTAAAAATCAAACACTCGGTTACTACAAAAAGTATTAAACCACCTCTTTTTACGAAAAATCCCAAAAAAATGGCTCTTCCTAATCAGGAACAGCCAGACATAGCTTGATTCTCAACTAAATCAAGTGTGTGGCAGCCAGGCGATCCTAGTCGCTTATGAGTAAAATGACTCATCGCTTAACCTTAGACCCTGGGCTTTGCGTCCTAACCTTTCGGCTAGTTTGCCTTTTTCAGAAGTTTATCACTCTCGTATGTAGTTCTTTAGTTAGTATACTGTGTCAATTTTCACTTTTCAACATAATTTTACAAATAATGCCGATATTTTTTTATTTCCAAAAGTTTATCGCTTGCATTTTTCAGAAAATTATGTCTTAAGGGATGGTAAACGCAAAAGAACAGCAAGGATATCCAAACAATCGACACCCTTGCTGTTCTTTAGCTTCCAAAATCCATTTTTTGATAACGTCCCCGAAAAACTTGATAAAGGCCGAACAATATGAAACCAAGTGAAACGACGCCGAGCATCCAACTGCCATACGGCTGCTGCGCAAGTTCGGACAACGTTTCATCCAGTCCTTTTGCTTTATCGGGATTTGTGGTGAGAGCTGTCTGCACAAAGAAAAAACCGATTAGGCCGAATACTATTCCCCGGGAAATCATCCCGATTTTCCCAGTGATTCTAGCGATTCTTTCTTCCTTTTCCTCCATTTCGGCCTGCTTGAACTTTTTCATGTAACTGCCTTTTATCCCGATACCTGCTTCATAGATGGCAAAACAAAAAACGACAAGGCCAAAAATCCCAAGCATCCATGGCCCAAACGGCTGGGATAGAAGTTTTGCCGACATTGTCTGCTCAGAATTCCCGCCACTTCCTGCATGTACAGCGATTTTCAGTGCCTTGAACGAGATGCCGCCATAAATCATTGCACTGATGAAGAAGCCCGTACGGATGGTCAATCCCCGTATCCCCTTTCCATAACCATCCGGATCTTTAAATGCTCTGATCAACTGCCAGACAATATAACCGAACAGTCCGAGTCCAATGATCCAAATCAGGATTTCGCCGAGGGGAAGGGCGGCAAGCGACTGGAACATTCCGCTCGTACCGGCGGTTTTCCCGCCAGAACCCGCTGCTGCCAGCAAAGCAAGGAATCCGATCAAGGCAAATACAATTCCTTGGGCCATATAGCCTATCCTGCCGAAACGCCGGATCCATGGCTTTGCCTGTTTATGTTGTTGCTCTATTTCCGCTTTCGTGGAAGGTATATCCATATTATTTCCCTTCTTTCGCAAGGATGGAAGTATAGAACCTTATTCCCTCACGAAAAAAAGCGAAACTTGCCAGTGACTAGAAAAAATCGGTAAGATACGTCTGCCTGACAGGCAATATTTCCTCTAGCAATTCTACTTCCGTGGGTTCGCCACCAATCATTCCTGCGGTATATAATTCCGAAGGCCGTTTTGTGCCAAGCAGCATCACCGTAAGCTGCTGGATGGAGCAGGAAATGCCGTGCCCCCCAGGATTTTCAGCCTCGATGTGGATAACTTGCCCATCCTCAATTCGATAACTGCCTGTATTGTCAGGCAAAAATTCGTCTTCCACCTGTAGATGAACAGGCTGCGAACTAGGGTTACGGCGAAAAGGATAAGCCTTCAGGAATGCCGGCACATCGACTATCCGGGCCATGAAATAGGGCTTGACCTCCTGTGGGAACCTCGGTTCATCTATCCTCAAAGGCAATAAATCATTCTCCGGCACTACCATTTCCACCTTTTCCACCATCGAATCATGGTTGGCGATGAATTGCATGAGTACACGCCACCCATTTAACGTCAAGTAAACAAACTCTTCTACAGTGAAGATGTCATCGTTGACATGGTAAATGAGATACCCTTCAGCCTCATCCTGCTCGTTATAGGACACAGCGATGTGCTCGTTTCCAGTGAGCACCCTTTGCTTCCACCATCGTTCATCCCTTACCAGCATGCCATTGTATTCCTGTGCAAAACGGCTATAAAGCGAATCCAGCAACGCGATATCTTTTTGCACTCTGCGGACATAGCCGTCTCCATTCCACTTTTTCTTCAACCGGTCGATTGGCAGGGAATAGTGTTTGTTTGTAAAAGCCAGCTCCCACCCATATTTTCGGTAAAATGGAAAAGAGAACGGATGCAGGAAAGACAACATCTGCCCATTTTCCTTCATGTCAAGGAGAGCATGGTGCAGCAGCCGCTTTACAACGCCCTGCCGTCGATACTCCGGCCAGGTTGCTACATTGCCGATTCCTCCCATCGCAAACTCTTTACCGTCCAGATAACAGGATAAAGAATGGAGATGCAGCTTGCCCGCTAGTCTCCCCTGTTCCATCCAGCCCCAAATTTTGTGATGTTTTGTTTCTTCTATTTTTTTCTGTCTCTCCTCATCAGACAATTTAAATTGAAAAGCAAATTGGGACAAAGCAAAAACTTCCGGAAAATCGTTTTCGGTCAAGCGCTGTATTTCTGCCATCATGATCTCCCCCTCAATTCATTACTCAAAAATAACATCCAACTGACTGGCGATGACTTTTTCCACCTGCTTTTCGGTCAACCGTTCCGGTTCCAGCATGGCGTGAAGCGCCAATCCATCGACCATTGCATACAGTCTCTCGATTTCAAGCTGCTTATCGATACCTGGCCGCAGCAAACCATTTGTTTCCATATACCCGAACATCAGCTGAATGGCGGCTAAAATGCCATCCCCTTCCTCCTTCAATAAGTGAGGATGATGCCGGGCGTAGCCGACAAACGAAAACCACACCTCCATCTCTGCTCTGGTCTGCGGGTTCGTGGGAACGATTTCGAGTAAAACATCGAGCATCTTTTGTTTGGGCGACCCATCGCGGTGGAGGATCTGCTTGATTCGTTCCGCTGCTCTTTCCTTCACTAAACGCATTGCATAAAGAATCAAATCCTCCTGATTGGAAAAATAATAGCGCAGGGCTCCTAGGGACAGCCCTGCCTTTTCTGCTATCTTGCGAACGGTAGCCCCTTCCATTCCAAATTCCAAAATGACCTGCCAGGCTGCTTCGGCTATTCTATTTCTACGCTGTTCATGATTCACTTTTTTTGGCATATTCTTACGATAGCAATTCGGAAACGAACATTCAATTATTTAGTACAATTGTATTAAATAATTGAATGTGCTATGCTGGCTTTATCTGATACAACTGTATTAAATAAGAGGAGAAGTCGATGAGAAGTTCAAGGGGGAGAAATAATTGAATTATATTGTGTGGATGATCATTGCCTGTGAAATTGCCTTCTGGATTGCAATCATTGCTGGTTTGGTCACCCGTTATTTATGGAAAAAAGAGAAAGCAGGACTCACTTTACTGGCGATGACACCGGTGATCGACTTGATTTTGCTGCTGCTGGCAGGTTTTGATTTAAACCGGGGAGCCGAGGCCACAGCAGCCCATGGTGTAGCTGCCATTTACATCGGAAGCTCGATTGCATTCGGAAAAAGTATGATAGCCTGGGCCGACCAACGCTTTCAATATTATATTCTAAAGCAGCAGGAATCAAAACCGCAAAAACGCTATGGATATCAATATGCCAGGCATTATGCCAAAGGATGGCTGCGCCATATACTGGCTTTTGCCATCGGAGCAGGGCTGCTTGCTGCCACGATTTTTATCATCGGAGATGCAGAACGGACGGAAGCTTTAACAGGAATAATCAGAGTGTGGGGGTTGGTTTTGGGAGTCGATACGCTTGCCACGATCAGTTACTTCATTTGGCCCCGGCAACGAAAAGCATAAAGCAAGCTAGACGCAAACACCTCGCCCGCCTACAATGAAAACCGGACATCTGGGGGTAACAAAAACAGAATCATAAGGGTAATTCGATTTACTCTTCTCCTCACGGATGAAGAGTTTTTTTCCGGGTGTCCTGCATTCCTTATATGTTCGCAAATTGTCCGGTTTCTGTATTATCAAATCAGCCAATCTGCTTCCGGGACTCTTTCAAGCTTGTTTCCTGTCGTTCCAGCAACAGAAGCATCTTTTCAAAAGTGGTCCCCCTTTTTTCCTGGACATCCTCCTGGAGTCTCGCTTTCAGCACAGCTTTTGTTTGATCATCCAACTTCACGATGAGCGCTTTCCACATGTCAATAAAGGTCGTTCCCGGCTCCATATGGATTTCATAAGCGAAACACGTTTTCAATACTTGGTAATACAATTCTTTCAATGCAACTTCATCCTTCATCCATAACAGGCCTCCATTCCGGTTTGGTAGTTTCTAACTGTAGTATGGACAGTAGATAGCCGGAATAAACGAAACCACTGAAAAATGTCGGCAATACAACGTTGTATACGATTGCATGTTTGTTTGCTAAAATCTTACCAAGGACTTGGATTGCCCGAGAAATTAGCGTTTTCCAGCTTTCCATCAAAACGAACACAAAGGGGATGCCACCATGTATCTGACCCCAGCTTTAGGCAGAAGAATCGTATCAGAAGTGAAGCCACTGCTCGATGAAAACATTATCATTGTCGACCCTGACGGTATCATCATTGCCAGTACTGACCCAGACCGGATAAATAGCTACCACGAGGGCGCTGTCATAGCCTGTCAAAGAAAAACAGAACTGATTCTTTCCGAAGCAGACGAAGCTGCCCTGACCGGCGTGAAGGCAGGAATCAACCTTCCGATCTATTTCGATGGATTGCCGATTGGCGTCATTGGTATCACCGGCAGTCCGGAAAAGGTCACGCCTTTTGGTTCGCTGGTAAAAAAAATGACAGAATTGCTCATTCAGGAAAATATGTATTTCCAGCAGACTGAGTGGAAAACCCGTCGACTGGAAGCCTATTTGTTCGAGTGGGTACAGCAGGAAGTTCCTGCGGAAGCATTCCTGGACAACGGACGTCTTTTAGGCATCGATATGTCCACCTGGAAACGCTGCTCCCTTATTCACTTTTCTGCTTCTGACAACCAAAACGCCTCTGAATTCTACAGAAATACCCGGGATTGGCTGGAAAAAAGAACGAATGACATGGTGCTTAGCTGGGGAAATGATTGCTGTCTGGTTATACACGATGAACCGGCATCACTTGCGACGAAGCTAGCTCCCGAATACGCTCGTTTATTGACCCGGTTCCAACAGGAATTCAAAAGGCGGTTCGGATTTTTGCCGGAGATCGGAGTGGGGCCGGCCGGTCCCCCAGGAAAAATGAGACATCTGTTTCAGAAGACGGAAAAAACATTGGCCATTGCTTTAAAAAGAGCTGCGCTCGTTTTATATGAAGATTTACTGCTGGAGCTTTGCCTGGAAGATATGACACCGGCAACCAAAACCGCCTTCATCGAACGCTGCCTGGGAAAACTTCCCCAGGATTCGACTCTCTTGACCACTTTGAATGTGTTTTTGGCCAACAACTCGCAGATTTCGGAAACAGCACGCCAGTTACAAGTCCATATCAATACGGTCCACTACCGTTTGGGCAAGATCGAAGAACTTACCGGCCATGACCCGAAGCAGCTCTATTCCCAGGTATCTTTTTATCTAGCATTATTGTTTTTGGAGGACTATACAAATCCCACTTGAATTTTCACGACATTTTTATAGGTTTCCACATATAAATCCCTGCATATTGTTATTACAATAAAAGAAAATCAGCCAATAGATAAGGAGAATGTCGATGCTGACTAACAATGCAAGGGAATTACTGACCGCCATTGTCGGGAAAGAAAACGTGGAAACTTCTCAGGCAAGCAAACTTGTTTACTCCTTTGACGCCACTCCGCAATTTCAGGCTATGCCCGATGCCATAGTGTCTCCCCGGTCCGCTTCCGAGGTTGCCCAGGTAGTTAAATGGTGCAATGAACAGGAAATTCCGGTTGTACCAAGAGGGTCAGGCACTAACCTAAGTGCCGGAACGACGCCGCTTCAGGGAGGGATCGTCCTGCTTATGAAGCATTTGGATAAAATCCTGGAAATTGATGAAGAAAATTTGACCGTGACCGCTCAGCCCGGCGTTAATACCCTGGAACTGATGGAAGCTGTCGAAGCAAAAGGGTTGTTTTATCCACCTGACCCAAGCTCCATGAAGATTTCGCAAATCGGCGGAAATATCAACGAAAACTCCGGCGGTCTTCGCGGGTTGAAATACGGGGTGACCCGTGACTATGTGCTAGGTCTTGAAGTGGTCCTCCCGAATGGAGAAAAGATCCGCACGGGCGGCAAACTGGCAAAAGACGTGGCAGGTTATGATTTAACAAGGCTGTTTGTCGGTTCTGAAGGGACCTTGGGAATCATTACGGAGGCAACATTGAAACTGATTCCGATGCCGGAAACGAAAAAGACGGTCCTGGCGCTTTATGAGGACATGGAAGCAGCTGCACGTACCGTCTCTAAAATCATCGCCAGCAAAATCATTCCGTCCACCCTCGAGTTTTTGGATCAACCTACCGTCAAAGTGGTCGAAGACTTCTCCAAAATCGGTCTGCCGACTCATGCCAAGGCTGTCCTGCTGATCGAGCAGGATGGAGATGCTGCTGTTGTCGAAAAAGATATTGCCCGTATCCTTTCGATTTGCGAGGAAAATCAGGCAATCGAGGTGAGCATGGCCGCTTCCGAGGCGGAAGCAGAAGCACTGCGTACGGCAAGGAGGTCCGCTTTATCAGCACTTGCCCGGTTAAAACCGACAACCATCCTCGAGGACGCTACGGTTCCTCGTTCGGAGATTGCCAACATGGTGTATGCCATCAACCAAATAGCAGAAAAACATCAGGTCGAAATTTGTACCTTCGGCCATGCCGGGGACGGCAATTTACATCCCACCTGCTTGACGGATGCCCGGGATAAAGAGGAAATGGAACGAGTCGAGCAAGCCTTCGAGGAAATTTTCACTACTGCCGTGGCACTTGGCGGAACGATAACTGGCGAGCACGGTGTCGGTGCCATGAAAGCCCCTTACCTGCATCTAAAGCTCGGTGAAGCCGGAGTGGAAGCCATGCGTTCCATCAAGCAAGCATTCGACCCGAAAAATATCATGAATCCGGGTAAGATGTTTGCCAACGAAAATCGCAAAAGGGTGGTGGTCAAACAATGAAAACAGTAGAGAAGCAACGGATCCAACAACAATTTCAGGAAAAAATGGATTACGATGAATTACTCAACTGCATGCGTTGCGGCTTTTGCCTGCCCAGCTGTCCTACCTATATTGAATCGGGTAAAGATGAAGCGCACTCCCCCCGCGGGAGAATAGCACTCATGAAAGCGGTCGTCGACGGAGAGATCGAACCAGATGAAGATGTCAAACGTTCGTTGGATATGTGCCTCGGCTGCCGGGCTTGCGAACCGGTCTGTCCATCCGGGGTGAACTATGGCCATTTACTGGAACAGGCACGGGATATCATCTATCAAAATCAAAAGCAATCCTTACCCGTCCAGGCCGTTCGAAAAGCGGCATTCCAAGGTTTATTCCCCCACCAACAACGCATGATCGGACTCACCGGCCTGATCGGTTTTTACCAGCGTTCGGGCTTGCGGACTGTTGCCCGAAAATCCGGCATGATGAAGCTGCTCCCCGAATCGATGCAGTTGATGGAAAGAGTGCTGCCGGATGTTCCGACAAGCAAATCCATGAAACAACGGCCAAGGCATTTGCGGCCGGCTGTACCAGTAAAAAAGCGGGTCGCATTTTTCGCAGGCTGTCTAATGGACACTGTCTTCCTTCCGACCAATGAGGCAACGACGAAGCTTTTGCAGTACGTCGGCTGTGAAATCGTCGTTCCGGAAGCCCAGGCATGCTGTGGTGCCCTGCATGGCCATAGCGGGGAAAAACAGCAGGCAAAATCGATGGCAAAACGCAATATTGCCGCATTCGAAGCAGCTGAAATAGATTATATTATCACCAACGCTGGAGGCTGTGGCGCCTTTTTAGTCGATTACAGTCATTTATTGAAGGATGAGCCGGAGTGGAAAGATCGTGCCGAAGTTTTTTCCAGCAAGATAAAAGATATATCCAGTGTTTTAGTGGAGTTGGGTTTTGATAAATTTTCTTTGTCACTTCAAGACGAAATCATCACTTATCAGGATTCCTGTCACTTGAAAAATGTCCAAAAAACGTTCATGGAGCCAAGGAAATTGTTGTCTTCCATCGAAGGAGCGCAATATGTGGAGATGAAGGATGCCGGACGTTGCTGTGGATCGGCAGGCATCTACAATCTTGTCGAAACAGAGATGTCCATGCAGATTCTTGATTATAAAATGGAACAAACAAAAGCGACAAAGGCAAAGACGATTGTGACAGCCAATCCAGGCTGCCTGCTGCAGATGAAATTAGGGATTGAAAAAGAAGGCCTTTCCGACCAGATGAGGGCTGTCCATATTGTCGATTTGCTTCTGGAGGCTTACGAGAACGCAAATCCTCCTGCTTGATTCACACAAACGAGGCATCTTAAAAGAGCTTTGGACAAAAGCATCGCCACCAAAATAAAAACCGAACGATTCGTTCGGTTTTTTTGATTAGCAAAAAACAAACCGCTCTACCCTTCTCTCATGAAAAATGCAACGTTCCACTCCGGCAAGGTACTTCGCTTTCTGAGGAAGTTGAAGCCTTGCCCGTGGAACGCGTAGTATCTTGCCGTAGCGATTCCAAGCACACATCAAACAACAGGATAAAACAAGAGATACAACTAAAAACCGAGCTAATTCATAAGTATTTAGAATCTTTTGGTATTTTCTTTAGTGGCCATGCTTTTGTCCCGTCCTCTTTTGATTAAAGTCGGGAATAACGCAGATGGCTGCACAACTTTTTTATGAGCAAAGGAAATCTGCTACGATAAACTAAAGACACCAAAGGAAGGAGAGATAATCATGAAAATTGCATGTATATCCGATATCCATGGCAACGCCGACGCCCTCGATGCTGTGCTGCAGGATATCGAAAACCAGCAAATCGAAAAAATCCTCGTATTGGGAGACATCGCTTTTCGTGGACCCGAACCAAAGCGGTCGATCGAACGAGTCCGCAATCTCGATACGGACGTGATAAAAGGCAATGCAGATGAATGGGTCGTTCGGGGAATCAAAGAAGGAGAAGTGCCGGATAAAGCATTAGAGCTGATGAACAAAGAGCGGGACTGGACGGTATCCCAGCTAGAACAACGTGAGGTCGACTACTTAGCCGGACTTCCAAACCATAAGCAGCTGGAGATAGACGGCATATCCGTCCACGCCTTCCACGCCACGCCCGACAGTCTATTTGAGATAGTGCCACCAGATGCAGATGACAACACCGTTGAATCCAAGCTGTTTAAAGAACAGGCAGACGTCTATTTGTATGGACATATTCATAAATCTTACATCCGGACAATCAAAGGAAAAACGGTTGTCAATCTCGGAAGTGTCGGCCTTCCTTTTGATGGGATTGCGAAAGCCTCATACGCCATTATCGAAATCAAGGACGGAACGGTAAGCGCAACAATGAAAAAAGTTGCTTATGATGTGGAGAAGACGATAGAAAAGTATCGCCAGAACCATTATCCCAATACTGACATGATGGAGAAGGTTGTCCGCCAAGCCGCCGTTCCATCATAAAAACAGCTCTTAAACAGTCTATCAGAACTTTCGATAGACTGTTTTTATGCTTCGCCCTTTCTTCTTGGTAAATTATGTTAGTATGGTAGGTGGAGAGAATGCCTTTTTGCCCATAACAAATGTGCAGACTGCCACATCATCATGAGGACGTTCTTAGAAAAGCTGCAAAGAAGGCCTTC
This sequence comes from Sediminibacillus terrae, assembly GCF_009602435.1. Taxonomy (GTDB): domain Bacteria; phylum Bacillota; class Bacilli; order Bacillales; family Amphibacillaceae; genus Sediminibacillus; species Sediminibacillus terrae. The sequence goes on along the minus strand of NZ_VZDQ01000023.1, from coordinate 140,457 downwards.
TTTTTCCAGAGAAATGGTTGAAATGGACAAAGCAACATCCTATAAAACAGCTTATCCTGAAAAAACAAAAAGGAGGTTATCTAATGTCGCAAACCGAAACTATTTTTGAAGTTCCAATCAGTTGCCGAGGAATTGCGGTCGTTCTGTTAAAGAAAATCGACGACCTCTATCATGTTTTATTGGTTAAACGGAAAAGCAAAATCCTAGATGGTGCCTGGTGCTACATCGGAGGAAGCATCGAAAACGGAAAAAAAGCCTCGGAAGCCGCCTTGCGGGAGATTAAAGAAGAAACCGGTATAAATGAAGTGATTTTGTATTCTGCCAATAGATTCTATCAATTTTACTCCCCACAGGAGGAATACATCTATATGGCACCCGTATTTGTCGGTTACGTTGACAGTCGGCACCATGTAAAACTTAATCATGAACATAGTGCGTACAAATGGCTGCCGGTTGAAGAGGCCATTGAGACTGTAACCCTTCCAGGAAACGATGAAGTCCTCGCCTTTATCGATAAACACTTTATTCAGAGAAGGCCTTCTTCTTTCCTTCGTATAAGCAAGGAATTGTAAACAGATCAAATGCTTAAGACGTATCTCTATATTGGAGGGACCCTCCACCATATGTCCTGGAAGTAAATCATGCAGATGGTTCGTTCAGAAACTTCAGAACTTCGATTCCCATTGGATACTGCATGGACAATACCGGAACAATGGGTGAGTTCCAACAAAGTAGCATCTTCTCTAACATTCTATTTGCAAACAAGCCCTCCCTCATAAGGAAACGTCTAGTGAACGACACACTGCTTACAGCTTGTTTCCCCTAATCGTTTTTGAGATAATAAAAGCAATACATGGACAAGATGTTACCTGACAAATCAATGGTACATAAAAGCAGCATAGCCCTGTAAACAAGGAGGAATCAAGTGTGACGAGAGACTTCCAGGAATCAAAAATGAAAGTTTTTTCGTTGAGCTCCAACCTGCCACTGGCTGAAGAGATAGCCGACAATATGGGTGTAGAGCTTGGAAAAAGTACGGTGACAACCTTTAGTGACGGTGAAGTGCGCATCAGTATCGAAGAAAGTGTACGCGGATATGATGTCTTTGTCATTCAGTCCACGAGCGAACCGGTAAACCAACATATTTTAGAATTACTGATTATGATCGATACATTAAAAAGAGCTTCTGCTAAAACCATCAATATTGTCATTCCCTACTATGGGTATGCAAGACAAGACCGCAAAGCAAGACCGAGGGAACCGATCACTGCAAAGCTTGTCGCAGACTTGATTCAGGAAGCAGGTGCTTCAAGGGTCATCTCTCTGGACTTACATGCGCCGCAAATTCAGGGATTTTTCAACATACCGGTCGACCAACTGGCCGGCATTCCGATTTTGGCAAGTTATTTGCAGGAAAAACAATTTGAGGATGTAGTCGTCGTATCTCCAGATCACGGCAGTGTATCACGCGCACGCCAACTGGCTGATCACTTGAAAGCACCGATCGCGATTATCGACAAGCGCGGTCCCCGTGAAACAGAGGTCGGCGAATCGAACATCGTCGGAAATATCGAAGGGAAAACAGCTGTCCTGGTCGACGATATCGTCGATACCGGGACACGTATGACCAGTGGAACGAAAGCGTTAATGGCGAAAGGCGCCAAGGAAGTCTATGCCTGCTGCACGCACCCCGTGCTTTCAGGTATTGCCATTGAAAAAATCAATCAATCCGAGTTAAAAGAATTAATTGTCACCAACAGTATCCCGATTCCGGAAGAAAAGCACCTCGACCGGATTACCCAGCTGTCGGTCGCACCGTTGATGAGCGATGCCATCACCAGAGTGTTCGAAGACCGTTCAGTCAGCCCGTTGTTTGACTGAATAAGAAAGCAGACCTATTGTTATTTAACCGGGGCTGTTTTGGAGTACAAATCGTAAATGGTTCATTAAAGAGCAGTCCAAGTTACAATTGAATTGGACTGCTTATTTTCATTGAGACAAAGGTTATAAAAAAACGCAAATCAGCATAGGAATTGACACTCCTTTCAGCAATAGGACAGCATCTATTCTCAGCTATCGGTCCAGTATTTCCAAAAACGTTTTAATACTCTCAATTTTACAATTTTTAGAGTTTTTAATGGATAAACTGTTAAGATCAAAGGAGGTATTTCAACTGACGGGGCAGTTTAATACAACTTTAGAGTTATTGCGAAATCACCTTTTTATGCCATATTATTTTACTTAAAAAAGATTAGACAGATTAAAAAGGTAGGCAAAAAATCGGGTAATGCATATTAGTAAACTATTACGCCACAAAAAAATCAATTTAAATTTATACATAGGAGAAAATTAATATGAGCCCTACAGATAAAAAAATTTATATCGCCTTTTACGATGATTCAGATGCAAATGCCTTGCTGGATTTACACTTGAGAAATGGTGAGTTATTTCAGAAATATTCCCCAACCTTTAGCAATGACTATTATACCCTTGAAGCAAAGCGTAAATATATTAGCAATTCTATAAAGCAGAGGGAAGAAGATAAACAATATTCCTTTGGTATTTTCTTAAAAGATGGCGATAAATTGATTGGAGAAGTATCCCTGTCTCGTATATCCCGAGGTGCACTCCAAAGAGGTTTAATCGGTTATTCCTTAGACAAGCAATATAATGGCAGAGGGCTTACCACTGAAGCAGTCACCTTGGCAGTAGATTTTGCTTTTAATGAACTAAAACTACATCGTATAGATGCAGGAGTAATGTTAAGCAATTTAGGTTCAATGCGAGTATTAGAAAAGGCTGGTTTTCATAAAGAAGGTATAGAACAAAAGGGTGTAAAAATTAATGGTCAATGGGAAGACCATCAGATATTTGCCATAATATCAGACAATAACTAAACTTTATTTGGTGAAGAATGTCCTTATATTATGATAGAGTATCTCATTTAACTTCAAAAACGAGATTGTGAAACAAAATACTTAAACTATTTGTGCAATAGCTGAACAAAAATTTATCGAGTATGGCAGCCCTATTCCGAAAAGGGCAGATTGGTAAAGTTTGAAAGAGACAATAAGTAGGATAAAATTTTTATAATAAATCATGTTGGAGGTGCTGCAATGAATGACACAATTAAGTCCTATTTTGAAAACCTTGAATCCCCAGACAAAAATTCACAATACGAAGCATTTCAGAATATAATTCATGCAACCAATGGAAAAGTGGACTGGGCTTATGAAGTTTGGGACGAATTGATTGACTGGCTTACTGACAAGGATAATCATCGTAGATCCAGAGCAGGACAGTTTCTTTCGGCATTAGCAATTAGTGACCCTGAAAAAAGGATGCTCCATGATTTTCCAAAGCTCTGGGAAGTGACAAAAGATTCGAAATTTGTAACTGCTCGCCATACTTTACAATCGATTTGGAAGGTAGGATTAGCAGGACAAGAACAAAGAGAAATGCTCCTTAACCACATTATTGATAGGTTTAAAAATGGAATGAATGAAAAGAATCATACTCTAATCCGATACGATATGATGGTGGGTTTGAAAAAATTATATAATGAAGTAACGGACGAACAAATTAAGGAAATAGCGATGGATCTGATTGAATATGAAGAAGATAGTAAATATCGAAAGAAGTATATGTCCGCTTGGAAATAAGGAAGATAGCGTCACCTTTTTTTATAACTAACATACGGAATGGTTCCCCACTCCAGTAACGAGCAGAGTCAGATTCTCTCCTGTCAAGCGTCCTTTTGCTATGCTTTGACATAAACTCCTGTATTTTGGGGAGCCATTCAAGAATCAAATTTCATGCCATCTTTTCTATCGAGTGATTTGGTATGGATTCGCTTACTCGATGGCTTCCCTTTTCAACTTTCAACTGTCTCTTCCAACCTTAGTCTTTTATCCAATACTCCCTACAATCCCTACTACGTTCCATAAAGCCATATTCAATAAGGTACCTTCTGATGGTCGCAAAATCATTGTATATTGTTTTCAATATGCCGTTGACTTCTTTTTCCGTGTACTTTTTATCACGCTCAAAACGATTTACAATGTTTTGTAATACAATCAACTTTCTTTTTTCCTTGCTTGGAAACTTATCTAACTTTCCATCAGTTCCTTGTTTAAAATAGGTTGATAAAACCTTTTCTTTCTCTTTTTCTGTGGTTGCATATCGATCATCCACCATCTTTGCCCCCTTATGAAATTGCACAAAATTATCTTCCCTTTGGTTATCCGACTGTTTATTCAAAAGGTTCATAATCGCTAGAAAGACCTTTGCCTGTTTTTCTTTCTCTTTCAGTTTAAAGCGATGATTTCTCACCGTAGATGGACTCCCCACATTTAGCTCCCTCACGATTTCTTTGTCACTGAATCCCTTGCTGAAAAAGTGAAGCAATTCTTTTTGATGATCAGATAACCCGGTGTACTTTTTGTCCATTTTAAGCAGGTAATCAAATACAGAGTGATGCATGTCCTTTATGTGTCTTGCAACTGCTTTTTTGGCTTCATACAAAGTTCCATCCATCGGATAAATAATTCCCTCCACATACCTTGATCCACAGAGAAGGCACACATATTGTCCATCCGAGTGGACATACCCATATGAAATTTCCTCAACGTTCGCTTTCCAAAAACGCTCTTCTTCCGTAATAATAAACAACTCCTTATTTTGTTTATTAATATAAAAACAATTTAATGCTTTGTTTATTTAAATGCAATAGTAATTTTCTGAATATTAGGACGTCGCAAAAGAAAGCAGCAATAAATTCTATAAGGAACCACACTTTTTCCGTAATGCTTCTTCTAATCTGAGCAAGAAAAAACAGACCAAATCATCTGTGATCTGGTCTGCTTTCGCCCGGTATAGATGTTTCCTCTGTCCCTTTCTGGAAACATCACGCGCTGTATGTATCTTTGCCTCATAAAAATTTTTGCAAAGCTTGCTCCACTCTTTCCGCCGTAAACGGTTTGACGATAAAATCTTTTGCACCTGCTTTAATAGCTTCGACAACCATTGCCTGCTGGCCCATGGCCGAACACATGATGATATTGGCGCTATCATCGAACTGTTTGATCGCCTGCAATGCTTCTACACCATTCATTTCCGGCATGGTTATATCCATCGTCACCAAATCCGGCTGCAGTTCTTTGTATTTGTCGACTGCTTCCTGGCCGTTAGTTGCTTCCCCGACTACTTCCAGCCCAATTTTGCCTAAAATATCTTTGAGCTGCAATCGCATAAAGGCTGCGTCATCGGTTACGAGTACGCTCTTCATGTGAAAATCCCCCACTCTGTTATCATTAATCTTCGTTTATTTCTTTGACTTCTTCCATTTCTTTTGTATCAAAGATGCTTGCAAAGTCAAGCATGATCAACAATCGATCGTCCAATTTAGCCACTCCTCTTAAAAACTCGGAGTGGACTCCTCCGGCCATACTTGGCGTTGGATCGATGATTTCCGGATCAATGTCGATCACGTCTTTTGCTTCATCGACAATCATTCCTGCCGTCACTCCATCAATCTCGATGATCAGGACTCTCGTTTCTTCACTATAATCTTGATTTCCCAAATTCAACCGTTCTTTCAAATCGATAACCGGAATCACCTGGCCGCGCAAATTGATAATGCCTTTAATAAAATCGGAAGTGTTCGGCACCTCTGTCACATCGACTAATCGCTCAATAGAACGCACTTGCTGAATGTCCACGCCATACTGTTGCTGTTTCAGTTGAAAAATGATTGTCTTGACTGCCGTCTGCATCGTGATTCCCCCTGTTTCTATCCATCTTCTATCCTCCATTCAAAAGACAAATTCCTGCTCAGAATGTAAGCAAAATGAATAGACCTTATTATCTAGTAATATTAGACTATTAACCATGATTTTTCAACAAAATTTTACCATTTCCCCATACTTTTTTTATCTGCCAAGGCTTTATCTCCAACGATATTCAGCCACTGATCAACTTTTCTTCAAGGGCGGTTTTCCTTCCCACTGAATCCATTTTTCCGGATGAAAAAATTGATATTTTCCTGATTGCAACAATTGATACAAAAAGTAAGAGCTGACGTAGACAAAAGGAACAAACATTACACCGTAAAGGATATGCTGTTTCCACCATTCAAGCCCGAGGGCAGCCAGGACAAGATGAGACAAACTGATGACAAGCGGATGGATGACAAATATCCCGATCGTGTTCCTGCCGATTTTGTTGATTAAGGTGCCTTCTCCTATATTCCGATACTTGAGCAAAGCAGCAAATATGGCCAGGCTTAGTGGAATCGTAATGAAAAAGTATTCCTCCTTGCTTCCGTCCAGTTGCTCCATCGTCCAAGTACGCTCCAATAATTGCAGAAAAAACAACGCCGGAATGACCACCGTATATACAGAACCGTTGATTCGCGATGCCAGTATCTCGAATTTCTGATGGTTCAAGCCAATAAAACTGCCGAGCGACACATAAAACAATCCAAAAAAGAAAGGGTCTCTTGTATTGAAGGACATTTCATAGAAGTGGGAATACCCCTGGCCGGTCAAGCCGAGCAAATGCAGAAAAAAACTGGCCGCCAGCAGCAAACCGGCCGTTCGCATCCGTTGAAAAAAGTAGACGATGACCGTTGCCCAAATAAGCGCAGGCAAAAACCAGAGGTGATACTGAGTATTACTGACTCCGTATACGAAAACCTCTCTAGTAAGAAGACCGGCGATATATTCATGGGTTTGCTGATTTATCAATCCTCCGCTCTGCCAGGCAGTTTTACCGTAATCGTACAAAGCATAAATCAGGAACCATGAAGCATACAAGAGGATCAATTTTTTTATATAGGAAAGAAAATAATGAAACGTTCGTCCTCTGCCGTTTGTTTTCATTGTAAACAAAAATCCGGAAGCCATAAAAAATAATGGCACACTGAACCTGGCAAACACCTTCAACACCGTATCCAATTGGCTGCCGTCCATCATGCCGGCCTGGACTTCTTCAAATGCCCGGGCATGAATAAACACTATGCCCAGCATGGCAAAAAACTTGCCGAAATCAATGGAATGATAGCTTTTCAAAAGTGTACCTCCTTCCCCGCCAGAATACCTTTAATAGGAGGATACCCGATTCCACAACAATTTAGGCTAGCTATGACAAAACCATTTTATTATAAAAAGCGGCAGTGTTTCTCAAAACACTGCCGTTTCATGAGACTAATACAATTGTACGTCCACTTTGTTCGATTTAATAAGTAACTTTCCGCTGGCTTGGTCATTGCGCACCCACTCCACGATTCCCGCGGCCAGCTTCATTGCTGTGATGCGATCCCGTGCGGTCGGTTCTGGTCCCATGCAAAGGGCTTCATCAATTTTATGTGTTTTCCAATCGATTGCGATGTCTGCCATCCATTCACTTGGAATTCGCTCAGCGTCGATTCGCTCGTCAAACAACAAAAAAGCATATGTCTGGCCTGAGTCAAAATCTTCTTTGAGGGATTTTTTCAGCTGTTCAAGGTGGTTTTCTTCGAAGTCATGATTCAAGACGTGTCCACCGATCGCAATCGCCACTTCCTCCAGGACCTGCCGGGACACACTACCTTCAAGCTGTACTCCCAACAATCGAGGATTTGGGTATTTCAGTGAATCGATGGTATCCCTTATCCTTAATATACTGTCAATCATATAGTTGACTGCCGTGTCATAGCCCAAAGGCTGATCTGTTCCCTCTATCGTTTGATTAATAGATACTGGAAGGAATAAACAGCTCGTGCTATCGAACATCCTGCTCAACGCTTTAACGGAAGCTTCCGCCTGCTGCGGACCAATCATCACAACAGCATCAAATTCTGCCAGTTCTTTCAAACCATCGGGGACTTTCGGGAGAGTGGAAAGCTGCAATAAGTTCTTGAAATCCACAAACGTACCGGCGACATTTTCGTCAGCAAAATTTTTATATGTAAGCGCCCCCGATTGAGCATCAAGACGAATTCCAGTGACTGTATGGGCTTGCAAAAGATCGGAAACAACTTTATGTAGTAATTGATTGACACCGGCTGGCGCCATTTCAAAATTGATGATCCCTATGTTCATTAGTACCGCCTCGCTTCCTGATGTTGTCTACCGCTTATTATACAAAAAATCAACCTGAAAATCAGATTGGAATTAACAAAAGGTATGGATTGAATGAAGAAGATGGGTTCGTTTAGAAGGGAAGGCTGGCAAATTAGTGCGAGGAAAATATAAAGTAAAGTGGCGGAGAAGGTGGGATTCGAACCCACGCGGCGGTAACCCGCCCTAATGCATTTCGAGTGCATCCCCTTCAGCCGGACTTGGGTACTTCTCCATATACAAGTGCTGGTGAGAGGACTCGAACCTCCGACCCCTTCATTACGAGTGAAGTGCACTACCAGCTGTGCTACACCAGCAAGTCTTTTAAAAGCACATAGAAAATAATAATACATTTTCTGTTTTTCTTCAACCAACTTGCTGTGTTTCCGGCAAATTTTTTCGATGAAGTGGAAATTCTCGTTACCATTTGGATGCTCCAACCCTTTTTAAGTAAACCACAGATTTTTGGAAACAGACCTCCGAAAAACAGTCCCCACGAAAGAGAGCAGGAAACTTCCCCAGCTTTTCTGCCATTGATGAATTGTTGATGGTGGCTGTCACACAAATTATGTTTTCTTTTATAAAAGATGCATTCAACTTTATCAATTTCTCTTCTTTCACAGTATGGTCATTTTTATCCCAGGAACGGAAAAATGTTTCAATCCGTTCTTCTGCGGCAATAGACAAGCAACACGTTTGGAAAGGTGTGTAAGCCAGTGAGAGCAGTAACCAACCAGGGCAAACAAAAAGTAGAAGTCAAAAATGTCGCTGATCCGTCGATCACTACGGGTGATGATATGATTGTCCGAATCACATCAACCGCCATTTGCGGTTCGGATTTGCATTTATACCACGGACATATCCCCCTCGGGGACGATTATGTGATCGGTCATGAACCAATGGGGATTGTCGAGGAAGTCGGACCTGACGTAAAAAATGTAAAGAAAGGCGATCGCGTTGTCATTCCCTTCAACGTAAGCTGTGGGGAATGTCACTTCTGTAAAAATCAAATGGAAAGTCAATGTGATAATTCCAATCCGCACCGTGACACTGGGGCCTACTTCGGTTATTCGGAAATGTATGGCAATTATCCAGGCGGACAGGCTGAATACTTACGTGTACCTTACGCGGATTTTTCTTCTTTTGTGGTCCCGGAAAGCAGTGAACTAGAAGATGAAAGCTTGCTGTTTCTTTCCGATATCGTTCCGACCGCTTACTGGAGTGTCGTCGGCAGCGGTGTAAAAGAAGGTGATACGGTTATCGTCCTCGGCTCTGGTCCAGTCGGACTGCTAACCCAAAAATTCGCCTGGCTGAAAGGTGCAAAACGAGTGATTGCTGTCGATCATGTGCCTTACCGCTTAGAACATGCCAAGCGCACAAACAACGTGGAAATTTACAACTTTGATGCGTTCACCGATATGGGCGGTCACCTCCACGAAATCACCCGAGGCGGTGCTGAAGTCGTCATTGACTGTGTCGGAATGGACGGAAAAGTTACCATGAAAGATCATATCAAGACACTCGCAGGACAGGTTGGCACGATCGATCCCATCATCACCGCCGCTCACTCTGTGAAGAAGTTCGGTACTATTCAGTTAACTGGCGTATATGGGGCCCCTGCGACAGCCTATCCAATGAATTCCATTTTCTCTCGTAATGTTACTGTGAAAGCTGGACAGGCCCCTGTCATTCATTTTATGGCGGAACTTTATGATATGGTTGAAAAAGGAGTATTTGACCCGACAGACATTATTACCCATAAAGTCGGCCTGGAAGATGCCGCTGAATCCTATCGATTATTCGACGAGAAGGAAGATGATTGTATCAAGGTAGTGCTCAAACCTTAAGAAAGGCTCCCAAAGGGACTCTCCCTGTAAAATCACCAGCATCCTACCAAGATGCTGGTGATTTTTCTTTCAGTAGTAAAGACAACAGAAACCTTTCAGATCCATCTCAAAGATATATGCTACAGGGAGACAAAAAAACTGCATATAACCGGTACCAAGATTAGCCGGCCGTTTCTCGGTCCGTACATTGAAAAAAACTGATTTGGCATTCCTTTAATCCGAGTCAAATGGTAAGCATTTATCTTGATGTCAAATGATATCTTTTCTATACTGATTCTTACATCAGGAAATTAGTAAAGGAGGATGTAAATGAGCTCCACTAAAGTTCTTCCCGAAATTGAAAAATACCGGAAAGCCGGCTACGATATCGACCCGCTCTTCCTCAACCGATGGTCTCCAAGGTCTTTTTTAGATAAAGAGGTACCCGAGGATGTCTTGTTCAGTATTTTTGAAGCGGCACGATGGGCCCCATCATCGATGAATATCCAACCTTGGCGGTTCATCCTGGCACGAACGAATGAAGATTTGGAGAAATTCCGCTCGTTCATTCTTCCAGGCAATCGGACATGGGCCGATAAGGCACCTGTATTGACATTGATCATCTCGAAAAAAACGGATGAAAAGGTCGGGCAAAATGCCCCGCATGCTTTTGATACAGGAGCGGCATGGGCATTTTTGGCTTTACAAGCTTCTTTAAAAGGATTGGCGACCCATCCAATGGGTGGGTTTGACAAAGAGAAAGCTCGTGAAGTTTTAAACATTCCGGAGGACTATGCCATCCAAGCAGTTGTTGCCATTGGCTATCAAGGAGAAAAGTCTGGTTTACCTGAAAACCTTAAAGAACGGGAACAGCCTTCTCCCCGCCGTCCTCTCCATGAAACGATTCATGAAGGATCCTTTCAATAACATAGATTAATGGAAAAGCATCGCTCGCCGGCGGTGCTTTTTTTATGATATGCCCCTATATCCTTTGTACTTTTTTGCCATTATGGTGCTCTGAAAACAGTCTGTCCATGGCGTAGTACAGGTGAGCGTTCGATACGAATTGGCAACTTTATGGAATCTGCTCTTTATTAAGACGTTGAAGCTCGCACGCTTTTTTCAATCAAGCTGTCAAAACGACCGCTTCCAACTTTCGCTTCAACACTTGCTTTTCCTCTTCCCCTAGGAAGGCAGCTTCTATACCATTGTGAATCAATTGAACAATCTCTTCGACAGAGAAACCAAACCGATTGGCAAGCAGCATGTACTCCCTTGTGATCGTCGTATTTGATACTGTTAGGTTATCCGTATTCACCGTGACAGATATACCCCGTTCAAAATAATCACGAAGTGGATAATCATACCAGCCTGCTGCTGCTTTTGTTTGGATGTTGCTGACAGGACACATTTCGAGCGGGATTTTTCTCGCAGCCATTTCAGCCAACAAGGCTGGATCCTCCCGCAATCGTACTCCATGGCCTATTCTAACTGCCCCGAGCTTATCAATGGCATCCTTGATGTTTACCGGTCCGGCTGCTTCTCCCGCATGTATGGTAACCGGAATTCCTTTGCTTGCTGCAAAGGAAAAAATCTCCGTAAACATATTTGCCGGATATTCTGCTTCATCCCCTGCCAAATCTATTCCTGCCAATCCTTTCCCGAGAAAAGCGTCTGCTGCTTCGACCACTTCTTTATTTAATGTGGCTGAATGATGGCGGAGACAGCAAACGAGTAAGTTTGTCTTTACACCAAACTTTTCCTCTCCTTTTTTCAATCCTGCAATAACCGCTTCAATCACCTGCGCAAGTGATAAACCAAGCTGTCGGTGTTGTTGAGGACCGAATCGCACCTCCATATACATGCAGTTTTGATCATAAGCCTGCTTCACCATTTCACATGCAGATCGTTCCAATGATTCTGTTGTTTGTAAAAGCGGTTCAATCAGCTTGAATTTCCTCAAGTATTCTTCCAAACTGTTACATTCTTCCTCCACCTGCATGTGTGGAAGCAGCTTGTCGATCTCTTTTCCCGGAAGTTCGATCCCTCGCTGCTTCGCCAGCTCGATGGCTGTACCGGGGCGGACACTTCCATCTAAATGGACATGAAGGTCGACTTTCGGCAGTCTTTTGATCAACTTCACGAGCTCCTTTTCAAGCATTCATTCCATCTCCTTTACCACATTTATTGTGTTTGAGTTTACTATATGTTCTTTTTCCCATCCATCATTCTGTCATTTTTGCTAACATAGGTCTTTTCTTTATGGGAACTCCTGGAAGAAGAGCTGATAGGTTTATAGAAAAAGAGGATTCGTGATAGGATGAAGATAATCGTTTTTTGCCGAAAATGTTAATTTACCATAAATTGAGGGTGTCCATATGTATATCGTCCATTCTATATTTGAAGTACCTCCGGAAAAATCGGAAGAAGTCATTTCCATCTATCAAAACCAGACAGGCTTGGTAGATCAAGCTGCCGGTTTTATAGACTTTTCCCTGTTGCAAAACGAACGGAAGCCAGGTGAATTGACTGTCCAAATAATATGGGAAGACAAGCAAAGCTATTTGGATTGGGTCACCGGAGAGGATTATCAACGAATTCACGACCTTGAGAAAAAATATCCTGACAAGCAACTGGCCAATATTGTTCCTAAAGTACATAAATTCAAGGTGGTGGCTCAATGACTATTGAGGGAACCATATCTGCCGTCATCGATCAAGCCGTAGCTGGAATTTATCGACAAAATCCCGGACTGCTCGAAAAATTCGGAGAACGCGGAATAGTAAAATGCCGGGAAGATAATCAACACCATATGGACCATTTAGAGACTGCTTTCTCGGTAGATGATGTCCAGATTTTTATCGATTATGCCGTCTGGTTAAATGATATTTTAACCGTTCGGGGAATGAAAACAGAACATTTAATTTCCAACTTCCGACTAATACAGGAAGCCATAGGGGACAAACTCACACCCCACCACCGGGGCACTTTTTACCAAGAAGCACTAGAGCAGGCGGTCCTGGCTCTATCCAAAGGCGAAAGCCTCCGAGAAGGAGTGGATGGCAGTCATGACAGCTAAGTGGAAAGTATTTGCCGATATGTTGCTGAATGGAGATGAACAGGCGGCATATCAACTTGTCGAGGAAGCGGACAGTGACAGCCTGACGATTTATGTCGAGATCATGACAAAAGCCATGCAATACATCGGAGAACTGTGGCAAAAAAACCGCATCACGGTTGCTGATGAGCATCTGGCCACAAGTGTATGTGATTTTGTATTATCCCAATACAGCTTTCCATTCAAACGACGCAATACCTTTTCAAAGGGGAAAATCATGTTTCTTTGTCTCGAAGAAGAACAGCATATGCTCGGTTCGAAAATGGCGGCAGCGCTTTGCTCGGAAAAAGGCTGGAAAACCAGACTTCTCGGAGCCAACCTGCCATTGGAGTATGCGTTACAGCAGGCCGCCGAATGGGAACCGGATGTTATCGGTTTGTCCGCTGCCCTGTCTTATCGACTCCCATTGTTACAAGGTTACATCGACAGCTTGGAAAATTTGGCATTTCGGCCGCAAGTCATTGTCGGTGGCCGTATTGCCGGGAATTATAATGTATATAAATATGGGAGCGAAGAAACAGCCATTTTTGACAGTCTACATGCACTGGATCAATGGCTGGATCGCTCCAGAGGGGAGGTAGAGATCGATGGAGCAAGCTGAATACCTGCCCCTTCCTTACTTTAAAATCGATAAAAACTACGACATCCTATCCATGTCCGACAAATCCAAACAAATATTTTTAATTGGCGACGGGTTTTTAAGTCTTATAGATGAGGAGAGTCAAGAAAAAGCAAAAAGCAATGTCTTACCAAGTATTACAGAAAATAGCGTCGAGCTGAATTTAAAAACAAAAGAAAAACCTCTGGTAGCCTACCAGGTAAATGTTCATTGGTACAATGGAGAGGGGCATGTCATTTGCCATGAGGCACCAGAACAGATGGGGATGATTTCCGGCCAGCTCCAGAAGCTTAGAGATAGGCTCGAAGATACGGATTTTGAACTTCTCGAAAAGAAAGAAGAACTTGAAAATGCGGTTGAACGAGTAAACAGGCTCTCCGGTCCTGTCATTCCCCTTCATGAAAGCGTAGCAATTGTTCCTTTCTTTGGAGATTTACTTCCAGAAAAACTCGAAACAATTAAAACAGGTATCCTCCGTCATCTCCATGATTCTACTATTGACTACCTGCTCGTCGACTTCACCGCAGTTGGGAATATAAGCAGAGAAGGGATCACAAAGCTTGAGGAGCTGTTCCATACCATACGCTTGATGGGCCAGGACATTGTATTATGCGGAATCAAACCACAACATGCCCAAGCTATCAACAATCTTGACCGTTTGTTGGATGCCAAAAAGGTTACCAGCTTGAGTGAAGCGATTTATCGATATATTGGATGAAGCAATGGTACGAGAATAACTGTTTGCGGGAAGCATCTTGTTCCTCATTAGGCTTGGAAGACAGCTGCGCTTAGGCGAGTTTAAATGCTTCCTTCCGATCATTTTATTTGTGATGAAACTCTTTTGTCGGGTTGATGAAGTGCTATTTCCCACTTCCCTTCTCGTATCGACCCGATGAAACGTTCCTTCCAACTTCCCGTCTAGCATTTCTACTCCCACCAAGCGAGTGAGGACAGGTGCCAAACTTGCTTTACTTTACCACACAGGGCGCACTCTTGGTTTGACCCCAAATTGTATATCATTTCATGCCTTGAGACTTAAACCATTTTGCAAAAAACAGGAGAATAATAAATGTGATCAAAGGGAAGAAAACACTCCAAATGGATAAACCACCTTCAAATAAGGTTAATTCCAACGCAATATTTGCTACTAAAGTAATGATGACTCCTAATGTGATTTTTTTCGTGATGAAAGCACCCAAAAGACCGATCCCTATAACAATGAAAGGTATTATTACTAATTGTAAAATGAACGGATCGATTCCATTTATCATAAAATATCACCCTCTAATCCTTATCTTAATTGATTCTTCACCGACTTCCCAATTGTACAACAAAAGAGGAAAGAATTATCTATTTTTCCTCTTTTGTTCCCAAAATCCAGGTAAAAGGCAATGCGCACATTTTCCTCCTTTTAAATTCAGCAAGGGGATTAGCCTGAACAAGCATATCTACCTTACATACTATATTGTGAGTTGACGTAAAGAGAATGCTACGCGCGTCAATATATTAGGTTGTAAAGGAGGACAACATTTTGTCGATCAATAATCTTATCGTGAACGGCGGCTTTGAAACCGGCGATTTTACAGGTTGGCAGGTTGTCAACACCGATATTGTGGTAGAGCCTGTCCATACCGGTGATTATGCCGCAAGGTTTGCAAATAGCACTGTGACTGCCTCCCTGGCTCAAACCGTTCCCGCTGAAGAAGGAGCAAGCTATGAACTTCTTGTCTCTTTGTCCAAAAGCACACTCCAACCCAGCCCCATCATCAATCTTCAAGTATTGTTTTTGAATGCAGCAAATACCGTAATCGGTACAGGATTGGATACAGAAGTGTCCTACGAAAATATACCTTATGGCGGCAATGATACATGGCTAGAAGTTTATCAAACAACTGACGAGGCGCCAACTGGGACTACACAAGCACAAGTGATTATCAGAAAGCCGCTCAGTGCTTTAAATGCTCCATTTGTGTTCGTCGATGACATTAGTTTATTAGAAGCGGATGGAACCGCTCCTGATGGACCAACAGGACCTACTGGACCTCCAGGACCGACTGGGCCTGCCGGGCCTACTGGGCCAGCGGGACCGACTGGACCTGCCGGCGCTACCGGGCCTACTGGCGCTACGGGACCCGCCGGTGCTACCGGACCTACTGGCGCTACCGGGCCTGCGGGGGCTACCGGACCTACTGGCGCTACCGGGCCTGCGGGGGCTACCGGGCCTACTGGCGCTACCGGACCTGCGGGCGCTACCGGATCTACGGGGGCTACCGGGCCTACTGGCGCTACCGGACCTGCCGGCGCTACCGGGCCTACTGGTGCTACGGGGCCAACCGGTGCCACCGGACCTACTGGTGCTACGGGGCCAATCGGACCTACTGGACCGACAGCCGCTTCCGTCACGGAAACTTCTGCTTTTGCAGCGAGTACTGAAGGAGCCACCATTGCCGTGGTTTTGACAGGAACACCAGTCCCATTACCTGATGCTCAAACGTTGGACGGAGTAACTGCTAATGCTGCCGATACAGTCTTTACGGTTCCTGAAGCAGGACGTTACTATTTATCCTATAATGTCAACTTGACGGCTGGTTTGTTATTAGGTTCCCGATTAGTCATCAACGGCGCACCTGTAGAAGCCACCACCATCAACCCTGTTTTGACACTTTCAAACTTTAACAGTGATGCAATTGTTCCACTAACAGCAGGAAGTACCATTAGCCTCGAATTGTTCGGACTGCTGGGAGCAGCAGTTCTGCAAGATGGTGCTGGTGCCACTCTTACAATCATAAGAGTAGATGATGATTTGGCATAACACAGAAAAGCATGAATGCATTAGCATTCATGCTTTTCTATTTAACAAACCGATATAAATTCGGCAAAACCAAAAATACAGCTACTTCTCTAGCGGATCGACCTGCTGGCAGAGAAGCGAGCACTAGATTCAACGATACATTGCTTTTTCAATATTCTCTTCATGTCCAACTAAATTCGTTTTCCACCGGTGTTATATCGCTATCATCCAATGCATCATGCAATCTCCTCTCGCTGCAATATATCAAGCATTTGTTGAAACACAATCCCTCTTTTTTCCGCAATATCCTCTTCTAAACGAAGTTGGAGCAGCCGCTTTGTCCCTGGATCCATTTTTTCTATTAATTCTTCCCATAACTGCATAAAGTCTTTTGAGGGAGTGGGTGCAATCCCGTAATCAGAACACGTTTTTTTAAGCAAATCTTCAAGCTCGTCCATTAATGCTTTACCCTTCATACCACTTCCTCCTTCACTTTCGTTTATTCTACTATTATGCAGGAACGGTAAAAGATAGAAGCAAAACACAGAGAGTCATATTAATCTACTTCAAAAAGTGAGGAGGAACGGTAAAGTAGGAGTGTGGATGGCCAATAACAAAGAAAACGCAAACGGTTGTTAAGGGTGTCAGTTTCACTACCCTTAACGATAAACATTACAATAGAAACAGCCCCATGAGTGAAGCAAGCAAGGAACCACCCCCTGTTAGGAAGGATAAATAACCTGTTAGTTGGATGGTTTTCTGCTTAAAGTTTTGTAATTCGCTGTCTTGAGCTAGGTAAGAATCTGTTCGCTCCATCGCATTGGACTTGTTGGAAATAGACTCCCCAATCAGACGAAACCCTTTAAATAATGGAGAAAAAAAGCCTGTTTGCAAAATGAAAGTAACTGCAGCCAGAATCATCAGCAGGATGCCGACAGAAAACGAAAGATTCACCCATTTCAGCAAACTGTAAGACAATAAGTACTTCACACCGATCCATGCCACAATAGAAACAAGAAAAATCAATAACTTCCTTTTCATGTCCTAACTTCCTCTCAAAGGAAGCAAGAAAGGGATCGGCGATCGATCCCCTTCTGCATCCGGTTTATTATTCAGAAACCTTTTGTGCCCACTTCAAATAAGGATACCGATTGACCGGATAAACGATATCTTCGAAGTTTTGCGAGGTTAGATACGTATTGGTGTAATGATAAATCGGATTGAACGGTAAGTCTTCCATTAATACTTCTTCTGCCTGATGCAGTAGATCATACCGTTTTTGTTCATCTTGTTCTACTTTAGCCTGTGCAATTAACTCGTCATATTCCTCGTTGATCCAATTTGTCCGATTATTCGGGCTGTCTCCCAAATAGTAATCGAGAATGACAACAGGATCTACGAGAACTCCAATCCATCCCATTCTTGCCATTTGGAAGTTGCCTTGTTCCGTTGTATCCAAATATGTTTTCCACTCTTGGTTAGACAATTTAATATCTACTCCAAGGTTTTGACTGTACATTTCCTGGACTGCTTCCGCTATCTTCTTATGATTCTCGGATGTGTTATACAGCAGCGTTACTTCCGGTAGCTCGTCCCAGCCTTCTTCTTCCATTCCTTCTTGAAGCAATTGCTTCGCTTTCCCGGCATCCTCTTCAAAATAGGCACCGCCTGTTTCCCGGAAGTCTCCTTCTGGTGTCTCTACTCCTTCCGGCACAAAAGCATAAGCAGGTGTTTCTCCAGCTTTGGATACATTTTCAGTAAGCGACGTACGATCTACTGCCAAAGAAAAAGCTCGTCTGATTTTCGCATTGGTGAATGGCTCTTTGTCCACATTGAACATGTACATGTACGTTCCGAAATAAGGCGTCTCTTTATACTCTTCTGAATCCTTTTCCTGATCAATGACATCGGTTGGCAACGTTTGAATCAAATCCAATTCATTTGTCTTGAACATTTGATAATAAGTCGTGGCGTCATTGACCATTTCATAAGTGACTTTATCGAGTTTGACGACATCTTTATCCCAGTATTCTTCATTTTTCTCGATTACCACTTGGCTGTCGTGCTCCCAAGACGTCAGCTTGAACGGCCCGTTACTTACATACGAATCTTCAGAGGCAGACCAATTGGCATCTGACTCGACAACATCCTTTTTGACAGGATAGAAGGTCCACATGGTAAGCAATTCGTCAAAGTAACCGAGTGGTGCTTCCAAGTCTACGACCAATGTCTTTTCATCTTCTGCTCTGACTCCGACATCATCAACAGAGCCTTCGCCTTTGTTATAAGCTTCCGCACCTTTAATATAGTACATGTAGAAGGCAAATGAACTACCCGTGTCCGGATTCAACACACGTTTCCATCCATACTCGAAATCCTGAGCGGTCACTGGAGACCCGTCAGACCATGTAGCATCTTCCCGGATGGTGAACGTGTAGGTCTTCCCATCATCTGATACCTGAACATCACTTGCTGTCCCGAGTACCGGGTTCCCCTCTTTGTCTTTGGTGTATAGTCCTTCAAACACATGATCCAGCACCCAGCCAGATGTCGTATCTGTGGCTAGAGCCGGATCTAAATCCGGAGGCTCGCTCATCGCATTGACCACGATCTCCTGATCGACATCCTCCGCGGAACCTTGATCTGCTGCCCCCTCGCTGCTACATCCAGCAAGTATAAAGCCTGCAGTCAATACCAATAAAATTCCTGACAACCATTTTTTCATGAAAATTCCTCCCTTATTGTTGGTAAAGATGGCATGATGCCCAATGATTCTGCTTAACTTCTGTCCATTTCGGAGTCACTTCCGCACAAATATCCATCGCAAATGGACAACGTGTCCGGAACCGGCATCCACTTGGCGGATCAACAGGGCTCGGTGGATCACCATTAATGACGATTCTTTCCCTTCTCTTCGCCTGCGGGTCGGCTACTGGAATGGCTGTAAGCAATGCCTGTGTATAGGGATGGAGTGGATCAGCGAACAATGCATCACTATCAGCCAGTTCCATCATCCTACCCAAGTACATGACGCCGATCCGATCGCTGATATGCTTGACCATCCCCAGGTCATGAGCAATAAACAGATAGGTCAGATCTTCCTGTTTTTTTAAATCCTCAAGCAGATTGACCACTTGGGCCTGGATGGATACATCCAAAGCAGAAATAGGTTCATCGGCAACGATAAAACTAGGTTCAACAGCCAAAGCACGTGCAATCCCTATCCGTTGACGCTGCCCGCCGCTAAACTCGTGAGGATACCGTTTTGCGTGCTCTGGTCTTAAACCGACCCGCTCCAGCAATTGGTAAACACGTTCTTCACGCCGCTTTCCTTTGGCCAGCCCATGTGCATCGATTCCTTCGGCAACAATATCGCCGACTCTCATCCTTGGATTAAGGGATGCCTGTGGATCCTGGAAAATAATTTGAATTTCCCGATTGGCATCCTTCTTTTCTTGTTTTGTTAAGCTGCTGACATCTTTACCGTTGTAAAGTATTTTTCCGGCAGTGGGGTCCTGCAGGCCGACGATGGTTTTCCCCAATGTCGATTTTCCGCTTCCGCTTTCGCCAACCAATCCGAATGTTTCACCCTTGCGGATGGAAATGGAGATGTCATCGACTGACTTCACTGTTTGTTCTTTATTAAGCCGGAAATGCTTCTTAATTCCTTCTACTTGTATGATGGTTTCGGTCAATATTCTTCCCTCCCGGCCGCTATCAAGTCTTCGACATCCGGAGTACGCGGGTCATTCAGCCAACATTTCGCCTGATGCCCTTCCTCTGCTTCAAAACCTGGCGGCATCGCTTCGACACAGACATCCATTGCATATTTACATCTGGGTGCAAACGGGCAACCTTTGGGTGGTGAAAATAAATCGGGAGGTGACCCTTCGATGGGGATCAGTCGCTCTTTTTTTTCACTGTTGACATCAGGTATCGATTCAAGTAATCCCCATGTATAAGGATGGCGTGGATTGCTGAATATCTCTTCAACCGTACCGGATTCGACAATGACACCGGCATACATGACAGCAACTCGTTCCGCTGTTTCAGCTACCACGCCCAAATCGTGGGTAATCAAAATAATCGAAGTATTCATTTTTTCTTTTAAATCCTTCATCAAGTCCAATACTTGCGCTTGAATCGTTACATCAAGTGCTGTTGTCGGCTCATCGGCAATCAATAGTTCTGGCCTGCAGGCAAGTGCGATTGCAATCATGATTCGCTGTCGCATTCCACCACTGAACTCATGCGGATACTGATTGTACCTTTCTTCCGGGTTGGAAATACCGACGAGACGGATCATTTCCATTGCCCGTTTTTTGACTTCTGTTTTTCCAATCCTTTGATGGGTCGTAATGCTTTCTTCGATCTGCTTACCGACTTTCATGGTTGGATTGAGTGAGGTCATTGGATCTTGGAAGACCATGCTCAACTTCGATCCTTTCACTTTTTGCATCCGTTTTTTCGTAAGCTTGAGCAAATCTTGGCCATGCAGCAATGCTTCTCCATTGTTGATTTTACCAGGCGGCATCGGAATCAGGCCCATGATTGTTTGAACGGTGACACTTTTGCCGCTGCCACTTTCGCCGACGATTGCCATAATTTCACCCTTATCGACGTGAAAAGAAACATCACGGACTGCCTTGACTTCACCGCCATATGTCTTAAAGTTCACTTCCAGATGGTTCACTTCTAATAAATGGTCCATATGCCCACCTCCTATTTTCGTGCTCTTGGATCCAAAGCGTCTTGCAGCCCATCGCCGAATGCATTAAAAGCAAACATTGTCAGGGAAATCATAAAACCCGGGAAGAACAACCGCCACCATTGACCACTAAGAATAACGCCCAACGAATCATTGGCCATCGTGCCCCAACTGGCAAACGGGGCTTGCACCCCCAGTCCGAGAAAGCTTAAAAACGATTCGGCAAAAATCGCCTGTGGAATGGTAAAGGTTAAATTGACGATGATAATTCCTGCTGTATTCGGGATGAGATGGCGCCAAATGATTTTGGGATGAGAGGTTCCCAGTTTTTCTGCAGCCAGTACATATTCTTGTGACTTCAGCTGTAAAACCTGTCCACGGATAATCCGGGCCATTCCCACCCACCCTGTCACAGACAGGGCGATGATAATCGACGTAATACCGGGCTCCATGATGACCATCAATAAAATAACAACCAAAAGATAAGGAATGCCATATAAAATTTCTACAATTCGCATCAGCACTCCGTCAACACGATCTCCTGTCTTGCCCCTCCCCGCCATATAACCGGAAATCCCGCCAATCGTTACGCCAAGCAATATGTCTATCGCGGCCGCCACCAGACCGATTGTCAAGGATACCCTCGCTCCATACCAGGTTCGCGACCAAACGTCACGGCCAAGGTCGTCTGTACCAAACCAATGCTCACTTGATGGAGCAAGATTTGTATCGGTAAGACTCTGGGCCGAAGGTGAAAAAGCCACCATTTTCGGTCCGAAAATCGCAAAAATGATAATGAGGAGTAGTAAGGAAAAACCGAGTACTGCCATTTTATTTTTTAAAACATTGATAGTGGTTTCCTTCCAGACACTCATACTTGGTCGCTGGATCGGGTCTGACTGCTTCCGCTCAGCTGACAAGGGGCGGAACAATGAATCATCTACTTGGTTAGGTTCCAAGTTAATCCCCTCCACTTGTTAGTTTTATTCTCGGATCAATAAACCGATAGGATATATCGATTAAGAATAGTGTCAACACCAGGATGGAGCTAAAGAAAATCGTCGTACCCATGATCACCGGATAATCCCGGTTGAAGATGCTATCGACGAAGTAACGCCCGATTCCCGGTATAGCAAAAATCTTTTCAATGACGAACGTTCCCGTGATCAATGCCACAAATAACGGCCCGATAAAGGAAACAACAGGCAGAATGGCATTTCGGATGCCATGTCTGATGACCAGTTTGGTCGTCGGAAGTCCTTTGGCATCGGCTGTCTTGATATAATTTTGGTTCATCACTTCCAGCATGCTCGAACGCATAAAGCGGGCGATTACCGCTAGCGGAGTAGCTGCCAGGGCGACAGAAGGCAAGATGGAATGCTGCCATGTACCCCAGGAAGCGACCGGAAGTAACTGCCAATCGACTGCAAAATAGTTGATCAACAGAGGAGCCAAAATAAAACTCGGAACCGATATACCTACAATAGCGATGAACATGGAAAAATAATCGAGCATTTTGTTATGGTTTAATGCAGCCACAATTCCCAACAATAAACCGAAGACAAGCGCAATCACCATTGCCTGTGTTCCTAGCAAGGCAGAAGCCGGGGCGCCATCCCAAATGATTCCGTTGACTGTTCTGGACTCCGACTCAATCGAGATCCCTAAATCGAATGTTGCCAAATCCTTCATATAGAGGGCGTATTGCACCGGAATGGGTTCATCGAGGTTGTATTTTGCACGAATATTTTGCAAAACCTCCTCGGGTAGCACGTCGGCATCTGATGCAAATGGATCTCCCGGTATGATTTTCATGATGAAAAATGTCAAACTCGCGATTACCCAAATAGTTACCAGCATCGTTATCAACCGTTTAAAAATATACATCTTTTCACCTCCGGAGATCAGTCGATGATCAATTTAATATTCAATCAGGCATTCACCTGTCCCAACACACCATTTGTCGCTGTCATCGCGATAATGACACAACCCCACATATGCTTGTACGCGGTGACGATATCGTTACAAGTGAATCGGATCCGCTTTGGAGAAATCAAATTTACGGTCGGCAGAGTGGTGGTCATCTGTGCCTGCTGCGGTCCTTTCATCTCAATTTCAAATGTAGTAGGACCAGTAATGGTTTCCGGCTCGAAACTTCCCGCTTTTTTTACTGCCGCCTCCGCTCTTTCTCGAATTTCCTTTCGGGCTGCCTCGGGATGAATCAACTCTGCAGCAAAACGGTCGACAGCCCGTTTCGTGACCGCGGCCTCTACTTGAGGAAAGGAGGTCTTTACTTCCTGAACATAAGCGTCATCTCCGCTGATGAAGATAGCAGGCACACCGAACTTCCCGGCTACAAGACTGTTCATTTCTGTTTCCCCGACGATTCGGCCGTTGATTTTCATCTCATTTACACAAACTCCGGCAAGCGTATGGCTGATCACCGTTCGTTCAGAGCCGCCTTCTCTTCCATGATGGCCAACGAACATAATGCCATCAAAACTATCGTCCAGGCCTTCCAGTTGACACATCACGCGATTGTTCCCCGAGACAAGTCTCGCTCGCCGATCAAGATCCTCTACTAAGATGTTGGACATATTTCCGTGACCATCAGCTACGACAATTTCTTTTGCCCCTCCCTGGAAAGCCCCTTCGATTGCTGCGTTTACATCCGCCGTCATTAGTCTTCGGAAGCGCTGATATTCTGCGTTTGTTTTTAATTGCTGATTGGTCGCCACTCCGGATATTCCCTCCATGTCGGCAGAAATAAAAATTTTCATCGAATCCCCCCTGAATAGTTCTTCAATTTTAAATTTTCTAACTTTTATTTATAAAAAAAAAGATGTGCTGCGAATTAATATTAAATGTGCCTTTTTAATTCTTTTGGAAAGTTGATTGCTAACACTGCGATATGGAAAAACGCTACCTGAAAACCACAAGCACGATGTGTGAAAAGCATGAAAGTTATCTAAAAGAAAAGAACTGTTGTTCGTCCATTTGCAAAATGACAGTCCTCACTATATCTTTTACCGCCATCACATCCCCCAGATCGATCAGTTCCACTGCAGTGTGGGTGTACCGTGACGGAATCGACAAGACACCCGTCGGAATCCCTTTGTTTGCATAAGTGACAGCTCCCCCGTCAGTTCCGATGCCGGTGAAAATTTCCAATTGATAAGGGATATGCTCTTTTTGGGCAAGATCGATCAGCAACTGTTTTATGGTACTGTGGACAATCAGGCTTGCATCCATCACCTTGATACCCGCTCCCCTGCCTAAACCAAGACTGTTATCCATCGGATTCTCAGGTGTATCGCTGACCGCTGTCGTATCGATTGCTAAAGCAGCATCAGCGGTTATACGTTGTGCCGCCGTTTTGGCACCACGCAATCCGACTTCTTCCTGGACGGTAAAAAGAAAGATCAACTCACCCGAAAAAGCTGTCCCCTCCAGGTCCTCCAAAACTTGTAGCAATACAGCACAACCTGATCGGTCATCAAGCGATTTAGCACGGATTTGCTGTTTATCTGGTGGTCCAAGCAACTTCCATTCCGTTCCCCAGGTAACGGGTGTTCCGACCTCTATCCCCATTTCCAAGACCTCTTGTTCAGAAGCTGCCCCGATATCAATGTACAACTCCCGATGATTTCTAACCGAAACGGCATCATCAAATTTTGCAAAGTGGGCAGACAACGTACCAATCACGCCGTCAACGACGGAGTCCCTGCCCAACAGCTTGACCGGCTGGGCCGGTAGATTACGGTCATCGTTTCCTCCCAGCTTTTCAAAACGGAGCAGTCCATTTGGTTCCACTTTTTTGATTAAAAATCCTACTTCATCCATGTGAGCTGTCAATAACAAAACAGGACCCGGTCGATTTCCTTTCTTTCTGGCTGTCACATTTCCGAGTGCGTCCACCGAAACGGTATCTGTTCTTTCTTTTAAGTAGTCGGTTAAGTAGTTACTTACTTCATGTTCATAACCACTCGGTCCAAGCAAACTTGTCAGTATCTTTAAATGTTGCAGCACATCCATTCCCCCTAAATATACTCGAACGTATTTTTGTAGTTCTCCAGTTGGATAATCGTGTTGATTTCAACGATTCCTTCAATCTTATCCAACTGCAAAATACTCTCCCTGATATCCTCCTGACTTTGCACATTGATTTGAATCAATAGTGGATAAGGGCCGGAAGTCATGGTAATAAATCTAACTTCCTTCATGGTCTTCAATTCTTCCATCACCTGTTCACACCGGCCTTGAGCCGTTTTGATTTGAATAATGGCTCCCGCCTTCAGACCTAGCGCTATCGGGTTTACGACACCTACTACTTCAATAATGTCGTTTTGCACAAGGTTCTTATACCGCAGGCGGATGGTCTTTTCTGTCACGTTTAATTGATTGGCAATTTCCGAAAAAGGGATTCTGCCATCCTTGGATAATATTCGGATAATCCCACGGTCTAATTCATCGATTTGATACTTCACTAAACCACCGACTTTCGTACTATTTTTCTGTGTTACTACTCTTTTATGATACCATTTTTAAATATTAAGATTATTTACAATAATATTCTTTTGATTTACTATCGTAACAAGGAATTGTATAAAGGCCATTATATAAAGAAAGATTTCAGAAATCAATGATTATTTTGAATTTTTAGGAGGAAAATTGCATGCAAGCCATTACAAATGTGACAGGTGTCGACGGGACAGGTCAAAAATTGGAAAACGTTACAATCTTAATCGAAAATGGGAAGTTCTTAGAGATTGGCAGACAGTTGGTTATACCAGAAGGAACCCAGACAATTGATGCCCATGGCAAGTTTTTCACACCCGGACTGATTGATGTACATACCCACTTAGGTGTCCATGAGGAAGGAATCGGAAAAGAAGGGCAGGATTTCAATGAAACTAGCCATGCGGCCACGCCCGAAGTGCGATCCATCGATGGAATTAACCCGTTCGACAAGGGATTTTCCGATGCCCGGAATGCCGGGGTGACGACGGTGCAAGTCATGCCCGGAAGTGCCAATGTGATCGGCGGCGAAATGTGTGTCCTAAAAACGGCTGGAACAATTGTCGATCAAATGGTCATCCGCACCCCCTCCGGATTGAAAGCTGCTACAGGGGAAAATCCGAAACGGTTCCATGGGGAAAAAGGAAGAATGCCTGTAACGAGAATGGGAGTCGCCGCCATCCTGCGCAAAAAACTCATCGAAACGGAGAACTACATAGCCAAACGGAAAGCTGGCACTGCCGACCGGGACTTGGCCTACGAACAGCTTGCAAAAGTATTGAACAAGGAAATCCCTTTGCGTGTCCATGCCCATCGTGCGGATGATATCGTGACCGTTTTACGGATTAAACGGGAGTTTTCCATCGACGTGACAATCGAACATTGTACAGAAGGACATTTGCTTGCACCCTATCTAGCGGAGCATGGTGTCCGTGTCTCTTCTGGTCCGACCATGACCCCTCGCTCGAAAGTAGAGTTGTCCGACAAAGGCTGGCATACGCTTCCTGCTTTAGCAGAAGCCGGTGTACCATTTTCCATCACTACCGACCATCCGGTAATCACCATCGAACATTTGATGACTAGTGCCATCATGTCTGTCAAAAAAGGACTGAGCGAGACTCAAGCCATGCGTGCCATTACTATGGATGCTGCCAGGCATTTAGGTGTGGAAAGCCGCGTCGGATCGGTGGAAGCAGGCAAAGATGCCGACTTCGTTTTATGGAGTGGGAGTCCTTTCGATTTACAAAGCAAGGTAGAGAAAACATTTATAGAGGGACAGCAAGTATAGTATGGAGGGTCATGAATAAACCGGCAAAATATATCATAGAAAAGCGTATGCACGGTTCCCGGATAAAGTAATAATGGCTGACGATCTTTGTCAACGAGTGGGTTGGTCTTAGGGCCACGTGGATGTTGGTACGACAGACAGCGACAAGCAGAAACTTTTAAAAAGAGGATGGTAAACAAATGAGGACAAAAGCAATCACTGCGGATGATTTATTAAAATTTTCCTTTCTTTCTGATCCCCAGCTTTCTCCTAACGGAAACTGGGTCGTTTATGCAATCCGAACGATTAGCGAAGAGAAAAAATACCAGTCAAATTTATATGTCGTCAACTTAACGACAAACGAAACCATTCCATTTACTCATGGGGATAGCATGGACTACCAACCACGCTGGTCCCCCGACGGACAAACAATTGTTTTCACTTCGAACCGATCCGGCAAAC
This sequence comes from Sediminibacillus terrae, assembly GCF_009602435.1. Taxonomy (GTDB): domain Bacteria; phylum Bacillota; class Bacilli; order Bacillales; family Amphibacillaceae; genus Sediminibacillus; species Sediminibacillus terrae. Next base: position 113,049 of record NZ_VZDQ01000023.1, on the reverse strand, counting down.
AACAGGTTTGGAAAATTTCATTCAGGGGTGGGGAAGCTGAACAGCTCACTAATTTCAAACACGGTGCCTCACAGCCCGTCTTTTCACCAGATGGACATAAACTGCTGCTCAAGGTTCCCCTTTCCGACCAGGACAGCGTGGAAGAGGAAGCCGATGTAAAAGATAACGAGGAGGACAGCAAAGGAGCTTACGCTACTACACGCCTCAAATATAAATCGGATGATGCCGGACTTTTACGTGATACCTCTCAACAACTGGTCCTATGGGATCTCAGAGACGAGAAAGCCGTGCAGCTTACCAGCGGAAAATTCGACCACCAGTTTGGCAGCTTTTCTCCTGACGGTAGCCGGATTGCTTTCAGTGCCAATCGTACAGATGATCCCGATCGTTCCTTCGTCTCAGACATTTTTGAATACGACCTGAAGGATGGGATTTTGACCAGACTTACTAATGGCATCGGGATGTTCATCCAGCCGAATTACGCCCCTGACGGAAACAAGCTATCTCTATTGGGACACGATTTGACCTATGCAGGAGCAACACTTACCAGGGTTTGGGTATTGGACCGAATAAGCAAGCAGCTTACTTGCCTGACAGACGATTGGGATGTACAGGCATCCGATGTTGCCATCAATGATATGGGAACAGGTACCGCAGGGAAGGGCGCCCTATGGGACAAGCAGCAGGATCGACTATACTTTTTGGGCAGCCAGAATGGGAACACTTCTGTCTATCAAGTAAGCATGGAAAAACAAGTATCCACAGTTACCAGTGGACGCAGGCAAATTTATGCTTTTCAATTGGACAATAAAGGAAATGCCGTCATCGCTGTCAGCGATCAAATGACACCGGGCGACCTTTATTTTGTTCCAAAATCAGGTGGCGATGAAAAGCGGCTGACAACCGTCAACAAGTGGCTTGATGATCGAACGCTTTCTCCAGCTGAAGAGATTCACCTTCAAGCTTCAGACGGTCAAATGTTGCATGGTTGGATGATGAAGCCTGTTGGTTTTACAAAGGAAAAAAAGCACCCACTTATCGTGGAAGTACACGGTGGTCCGCATGCCATGTACAGCAATGCCTTCATGCATGAATTCCAAGTACTTGCCGCAGCCGGATACGGCATTTTGTTCATCAATCCCCGCGGCAGTCATGGCTATGGTCAGAACTTTGTCGATGCGGTGCGCGGGGATTATGGAGGAAAAGACTACCAGGACATTCTCGATGCTGTAGATTATGCAACATCCCATTATAAATGGATCGATGAAAACCGTATAGGAATCACTGGGGGGAGCTATGGCGGATTTATGACGAACTGGGCCGTCGGACATACAAATCGTTTCAAAGCTGCTGTTACACAGCGTTCCATCAGTAATTGGATCAGCTTCTATGGAGTCAGTGATATTGGGTACTTTTTTACTGATTGGGAGCTAAAAACCAATTTACTCGAAGATCCGGACCGCATGTGGAAACATTCTCCTCTTCGCTATGTAAAGGATATTGAGACACCGCTGTTGATTTTGCATAGTGAAAAAGATTATCGCTGTCCCATCGAACAAGGCGAACAGCTATACGTCGCTCTTAAACACCAAAACAAAACGACAAAATTTGTGCGATTCCCGGGTTCTAACCATGAATTATCCCGCAGCGGGGATCCTTCCCTGCGTATTCGCCGCCTTAACGAAATCACGGATTGGTTTGATCACTATCTATAATTAGGAGAAGAGGTTTTATTCATGAAGATATTACTAACAGGTTTTGAACCGTTTTTGGGGATGAGTGAAAATCCAACCGAGCTTGTAACCAGAAAGTTCGCAGGGAAAACACTTTTAGGCATGGAGATAATCGGTCATATATTGCCCGTTGATTTTCAAAATGCTTCAAAACAATTGATCACCCAAGTAGACCAATTGCAGCCAGATATGATTGTTTCCCTCGGTTTGGCTGCCGGCCGCAACCAGATTACACCGGAACGGGTCGCCATCAACTGCATGGACGGAGAACCGGATAATGTCGGGAACAGCTATCAGGACAAAAAAATAGCCGACAACGGCCCTGATGGTTATTTCTCCACTCTGCCAATCAGAAACCTGGTGAAAGCACTTCAGCAAACAGGCATTCCCGCCGGCATCTCTAATTCAGCAGGTACTTATCTTTGCAATCAAATCATGTACACAGCCAGCCACTATATCGAAACCAGCGACATCGATTGCCGAACAGGATTTATCCATATGCCCGCCCACCACGAGCTGGCACTGGCGAATCCGAAGCTTCCTTCCTGGTCGTTGAACGATTTAAACACAGCTGTGGAGGTCATTTTGCAGGAGCTGGCAAAAACATCGAAAAAGGAAATCAGCTAAACGATTGTGTCGGTCGCCCATATTAAGGAAAGTAAGTTGCCAAAGCGGTTCCCGGCTCTCAAACTAGATAAAAAGAAATAAACCGATTGAACCGATCTAATCAACAATTTTAGGAGGACATGTTAATGACCAACCACCAACGTATTAGCCGTGACCAGGTCCCTGATGCAGCAACCTGGGATTTAACCGATTTATTCGCTTCAAGGGATGAATGGGAAGAGGAATTACGTGCAGTCCAGCAAAGTTTACCTGAAGTCACTCAGTATCAGGGGAAAATCGGAGAAAATGCTGCAACACTCCGAGACTGTTTAGAAGCCCGCGAAAAGTTGTTGCAACGGGTAATACGAGTTGCCACTTATGCAAACTTAAGGCAATCAGCTGACAGTACCGACAGTACCAACCAGGCGAATGCAGCAAAGGTAAGCGATGTTTTGGCAAAAATCGACGCGGTTCTTTCCTTCGTCGAAATCGAAATCATTTCCGTTCCGGAAGCGAAACTCAATCAATATTTCGATGATGAACCGAAGCTTATTCCTTTCTCCAAATACGTAAATGATTTAAAAGAAAAACAATCGCATACCCTGTCAGCGGAAACAGAGTCGGCTCTAGCTTCTTTGGGTTCTTTATTCCGTTCTCCTTATACTACTTATAATCGGAGCAAGCTGTCAGACATGCAGTTTGTGCCTTTTCCCAATGATAATGGAGAATATCAACCGAATTCCTTTGCCCTATATGAAGCCAATTACGAAGCCTCCCCATCTGCTGTGGTTAGGAAAAATGCATATGATTCTTTTGTCAAAACGTTAAAACAGTTTAAAAACACGTTTGCTGCTACCTATGCCACAAAAGTCAATCAGGAAGTAGTGATGTCGAGGCTGCGCAACTATGATTCCGTCACCGATATGCTGCTGGCCCCACAGCAAGTGACACAGGAAATGTACCATAACCAGTTGGATATTCTTCTAGAGGAATTGGCTCCGCATATGCGCCGATTTGCCAAGTTGAAGCAGCAAGTACTCGGTTTGGAGAAAATGGCCTTCCATGACTTAAAAGCCCCGCTCGACCCTGATTTCAATCCGGAAACCAGTTATGAAGAGGCGGCCGAAACCGTATTGGAAGCTCTAAAGGTGATGGGACCCGAATATAGCCGCATTATGGAAACAGCATTATCTGAACGTTGGATCGACTATGCCGACAACATCGGAAAATCGACCGGTGCATTTTGCTCCAGTCCATATGGCGTTCATCCCTATATATTGACAACCTGGACCAATCAAATGCGTGGAGCCTTTACGCTCGCCCACGAACTCGGACACGCAGGTCACTTTTATCTGGCTGGCAAAAATCAACGCCTGACCAATTCCAGACCATCTACCTATTTCATCGAAGCACCTTCGACGATGAACGAAATGCTGCTTGGCAACCATTTGTTATCGAATACTGATGATACCCGGATGAGAAGATGGGTCATTTTACAGCTGCTTGGCACCTATTATCATAACTTCGTCACCCATCTGCTGGAAGGAGCTTTTCAGCGCAGGGTCTATCAGCTTGCAGAATCCGGCGAGCCATTGACAGCCGACGTTTTATCCGGTCAAAAAGCCGCTGTATTATCAGAGTTTTGGGATGACAGCGTTGAGATTGATGAAGGAGCGACCTTGACCTGGATGCGCCAGCCACATTACTATATGGGTCTTTATTCTTACACGTATTCGGCAGGATTGACGGTTTCTACGGCTGTTTCACAAACCATTTTCGAGGAAGGACAGCCTGCCATCGACCGTTGGCTTGACGTTTTAAAAGCAGGAGGTACCAAGAAACCACTCGATCTAATTAAACAAGCAGGTGTCGACATGGAAAAGCCCGATGCCATCCGCCAGGCCGTCTCCTATGTTGCCAGCCTGATCGACGAACTCGAAAAAAGCTACGAATGAAGAAGGGGGTCAGTCCCCCACTACACTGTCGTGTTAGCGTGACGCAGTGTTAATTGTGTGGGGGACTGGTGTGGGGGACTGACCCCAGGGAGTGGAACAAGTCCAGAGTATGAAGAAAAAATATTCTGAAATATCTGTTGACAGTTTGCAAATCCATTGTTACTATAATTCCTAATTAAAGTGAAAACAAAATAAATGAAGTTGTCTCTTATCAAGAGCAGGTGGAGGGAAATGGCCCGATGAAGCCCGGCAACCGACTGTAATACCATTGTGAAATGGGGCGTATAACTGCGCCGCGGTTCTCACCGCTTAAAGCACGGTGCTAATTCCTGCAGTAGCGATACTGCGAGATAAGAGAAAGGGCTGATGCATGTTTAGATGATAAACCTCTTTCTCTTAGAAAGGGGTTTTTTTGATGGATGAAAACAAAAAGGAGGAAGCAGCATGTTTCTAATGTATGGATTGTCTGCAATAGGGTTTGCCGTGATTGGCAGTCTTGTCTGCTCGATTATTTATCCTAAAAACAAGGAGGCAGCTAAATGAGCACATTGCCAACATGGACAATTGGTTTGATTGTGGCACTTTTAGTCGGATACTTTTTTGTCGTTTCTTATATCGGCAAACGGGGATCTCGACACAGCAAGACGATGACGGGCTTTGCCACAGCCCGTGGAAAAGTAAGCCCATGGCTTGTGGGGGCTAGCTTTGCCGCCACCTTTGCCAGTGCCAATTTGTACTTAGGCCTGCCTGGTCTTGCCTATCAATATGGCATCTCGGTATTGTGGTACACCTTGGGAAGCTTCGGAACCGCATGGCTCGGTTTGCTTCTTTTCGCTAAGACTTTTTGGAAATACCAAAAACAAAAAGGCGGGGTTTCCACGCTGCCGGAATGGCTCGGAAAAAGGTATAACAGCAAAACATTGCAAATCCTGGTGTCCATCTTGCTGTTGTTCAATATCTATTACATTGTCGGTCAGAATGTTGGCCTGGCAACGATTTTTGAAACCATTATCGGCATCCCTTATGAATGGGGAGTGGTTTCCGGTGTGGCAATCACGATCGTTTATATAGGGATGGGCGGTGCCTTTGCGCAAATTATCACCGATGCTTTTCAAGGGGTATTGATGTCTGTCACCTCTGTCTTGATCATTGTTTCATTGTTCTGGACAATCGGCGGAGGCTTTCAGGTGTTCAACCGGATGTTTGATCAATTGGCGGCCATCGACCCTTCGCTTGTATCTACTTTTTCACCGGACGGGCCGTACGACAGTGTCACTACCGTTTTGGCCATCCAATTTCTGATGATCAGTTTTGTATTGATGCCGCAGCTGCTAAATAAAATTTTAGCAATCGAAACAGAAGAGGAATTGCGGCCTTTTGTGATTTCAAGCGGCGTTCATTTGTTTTTCATCTCTTACCTGCCCGTGTTCGGCGGTTTTGCAGCAAAGATTCTCGTTCCCGGCCTGACAGAAGCAGATCAAGCATTGCCCGCTTATTTAATCGAGGCTTTTCCACCAGTCCTCGTTGCGTTTATGATCGTCGGCGTTATTTCAGCCGTACTTTCGAGCACAGACAGCCTTTATCTATCGATAACCTCCAGTATCGGCAATGACATTTACCTGCCGCTTGTGCAAAAAAAACAATCCAGCCTTTCTCCTGCCAACTATGACCAGCGTGCAGTTGTCATTGCCAAGTCCTCGTTGATAATTGTCGGAGCGGCTTCGCTTTACTTGTCAATAAATCGGCCAGAGTCCTTGGCCATGCTCATTCAATTTAGTTTCTCGGCCATCATCAGCGGCGTATTCGGACCAGTACTGCTAGGCTACTTTTGGAATAAAGGAAATCGAACAGGCGCAATAGTCTCCGTTTTGACCGGTTCCCTTTCTTATTTGTCCTTTACGCAGTTCCACCTGCTGCCGAATTTATACATCGCCTTGTTCGTGAGTTCAGCACTCGGATTTGTAAGCATGCTGGCGACGAGCTATCTGGCGGCAGCATTCGGACCTAAGGTGGGCATCGCCGGCAAACATAGTGCTTAAATAGAACTGCAGAATAATTCGTTACAGGAGGAATTCCCATTGACCAAACAAATCATTTTACATGCCTTCGAAATGAACAGTGCCATGCATAATTCGCATGGTCTCTGGAAGCATCCGCACAGCAAGCGGCATCGCGGCTATAAGGATCTGCAATATTGGGTAGACCTTGCCCGCTTGTTGGAGAAAGGTAAATTCGATGCGGTGTTTTTTGCTGATGTACTCGGTATCTACGATGTTTACCGTAATAGTAAAGCGCCATCGATACGAGATGGTTTACAAGTACCGGTGAATGATCCAGCCCTGCTTGTTTCGGCAATGGCCCAAGCGACCGAGCACCTGGCATTCGCCATTACTGTCAGCACCACCTATGAACCACCCTTTGGAAATGCCAGACGGTTTTCCACTCTGGACCATTTGACCAATGGCAGAGTTGCCTGGAATATTGTGACTTCCTATCTGCCAAACGCAGCAAGAAACTTTGGTCTCGAAGAAATGATTAAACACGATGAACGATATGATATCGCCGATGAATACCTGGATGTATCCTATCAACTTTGGGAAGGAAGCTGGGAAAATGATGCTTTCATTGAAGACAGGCAAGAAGGTACTTTGATCAACCCGGAAAAAGTCCACGAAATCAAACATCAAGGTAATTACTTCAATGTTGAAGGCCCGCACCTTAGTGAACCATCTCCGCAAAGAACTCCTGTCCTTTACCAGGCAGGCACATCGGTACGCGGACGTGCCTTCGCCGCAAAGCATGCCGAGTGTATTTTTGTCGGCGGTCCGACCCCGGAAAGGATCCGATACTACATCGAAGACATTAAAGAACAGGCAGAAAAACACGGAAGGGATACTTCAAAAATAAAATTTTTATCCTTTCTTAATGTCATCGTCGGAGAAACAACCGAGGAAGCGGAACGGAAATACGAAGAATATGCCAGTCATTGGAGTCCGGATGCTGCCAAAGCACAATATGGTGCCAGCGGTTATGACATCTCAGAATACGAGGAAATCGACCGCTCATTGCCGTTTGAATACACCAAAAAGACAGAGGGTGGGCATTACAAAGCAGCAACCCTGACAAAAGATGCTCCGAAAAAGCTTACTGTAGGGGAAGTACTTGACCGCTTTGAAACATTGGACCGTTCTACTATCATTGTCGGAAATCCGGAAGAAGTAGCAGACGCCATCCAATTCCAATTTGAAGAATCCGGTGTGGATGGTTTTAACTTGAATCACCTCGTAACACCTGGAGATTTGGAAGCTTTTGTGGAATTAGTGGTACCTGTCCTGCAAAAACGCGGGATTTATAAAAAGTCGTACAGGGATGGAACACTCAGAGAAAAGCTTTTCACCGAAGGACCAATCCTTCCTATAGACCATCCTGGCAGCAAGTACAGGAATCTTTCTCTGGTTAAGAAGGGCCAGGACATAACCTAATTCCCTATGTAAAAACCGAACCGATAACTAAAAAAACTTTTTGTCCTATTGATAAATGGCAAATATTCCTTCCAATCCGACAAGTTGTTTCGATATCCACTGGAGGGTTCAACTAACTGGTTAAAGGAAAGCGCCTGTAATTACCGTAGCAATAGGAAGAACTTCTCTTAAAAGGGAGTTGATTTGAAGATTTTACTATATTAAAGGATTTTAATAAAGATTTAAAAACCGAACGAATTCACGATTAGCGTTTCGAATTCGCTCGGTTTTGTTTTGCCCAAAACGCTTTTTTTCCGCTACTTTTTCTCCATTTTTCCATCAAATTCATCTTGGTTATTTTTATAAGGCATCCGTCCTCAACAGGCTGTCCTTTTTTGGCATACGATTGAATTAAGCAAAAGAAAGGAGGTGGTTATTATTTCTATCGATAACTTAATAGTAAATGGAAGCTTTGAATCAGGTGATTTATCATATTGGCAGGCTCAAAATGTAAGCATCACTTCTACCCATAAACATTCTGGATACTATGCAGCCAGGATGGCATATAGTTCAACTTTTTCCACACTTTCTCAAACACTGTCAGTAGAACCCAATCAAAGCTATGAACTAATAGCTTCCCTATCAAAAGGTGACTTACAAGCAAGCCCGGTTATCCGATTCCAAGTGTTATTTTTGGATGACCAGGAAAACGTGTTGATGGAAGGGTTGAAAGTGGACATCACTTATGACAGCATCCCTTCTGCTACTGATGATACTTGGATAGAGATTTATCAAACCACTGATAAATCTCCGCCAACTACTTCGCAAGTACAAGTCATTATCAGTAAACCGGCCAGTTCGCTTATAACCCCTTACGTTTACATTGATGATGTGGCATTGCTCGCAGCTGACGCCACCGGATCGCAGGGCATTACAGGACCCACTGGTGCTGCCGGGCCGACCGGAGTTGCTGGACCCACCGGAGCTACTGGGCCTACGGGGATTACTGGTCCCACGGGCGCTGCTGGACCGACGGGGGCTACCGGGCCAACGGGGGTGACCGGATCTACCGGCGCTGTTGGGCCTACGGGGATTACTGGTCCCACGGGCGCTGCCGGACCGATGGGGGCTACCGGGCCTACGGGGGTGACCGGACCTACCGGAGTTGCTGGGCCCATCGGGGCTACTGGACCCAATGGTACTGCTGGACCGACGGGGGCTACCGGGCCCAAGGGGGTGACCGGACCTACCGGAGTTGCTGGACCCATCGGGGCTACTGGACCCAATGGTGCTGCCGGACCGACGGGGGCTACCGGGCCTACGGGGGTGACCGGATCTACCGGCGCTGTTGGGCCTACGGGGATTACTGGTCCCACGGGCGCTGCCGGACCTACTGGAGTTGCTGGACCCACCGGGGCTACTGGACCCAATGGTGCTGCTGGACCGACGGGGGCTACTGGACCCAATGGTGCTGCTGGACCGACGGGGGCTACCGGGCCTACGGGGGTGACCGGATCTACCGGCGCTGCTGGGCCTACGGGGATTACTGGTCCCACGGGCGCTGCTGGACCTACGGGGGCTATCGGACCTACCGGCGCTGCTGGGTCTACGGGTGTTACCGGACCTACGGGCGCTACTGGACCTACCGGGGTTGCCGGGCCAACGGGGGCTGCCGGGCCAACGGGGGCTGCTGGACCCACTGGCGCTGCTGGACCTACCGGGGCTGCTGGGCCTACGGGCGCGCCTGGAGGTGCTACTGGGGCCACTGGATCGACAGGGCCGACCGGCGCTACTGGACCTACTGGGCCTCAAGGGCCTACTGGCATTACGGGAGCGCAAGGACCTACTGGTACAATAGCACCAAGTCCTTTTGAAGTGTACGTTCAAGCTGGTGCGGTAGGTGGAAACGGCTCACATGCCAGTCCTTATGGAACGATACAACAAGGGATAGCTGCTGTTTCACCGACAGGAACGGTCCATGTTTTAGGGGGCACGTATCCGATTACTGCAAGTATTCCTGTTAATAAAAACGGTGTCACCATCCAAGCTTATCCCAACACATCGCTCGTGTTGCAAGCTGCTGTTATACCTTTCATCGTAACCGGGAATGGAATAACGATTGACGGATTTACCTTTACAAGCAATGCCCCTTATGCAGTGCCATTCATTCAAATTGGAGGAACCAATCATCAAATCAGTAACAATACCATTTATGGTCCTCCTCAAGCAGGACCTTCTACAGGTTGGATAACCAATCGCGGTTTTATCACGAACGCCAACAATATGACCAATCTTCTCGTAAAAGATAACATTTTTCATACCATGCGCCAGCCTGCTTATCTAAATCCAGGAACGACGGGATACATCATCAACAATATTGTCTATAATACAAGGGGATTTGTTGTCGACAGATGTGTATTTACTTTCTCCGGAAACTCTTGGGGAAACCCTGAAAATGCCGTGGATATTGCCCTGTTAACAGGTACTCAAACCGGACCGCCATATGATCCTTTAACCGAGCTGTCTGATAGCAACAGTAATGCTACAATTAGCGACCAACGATAAGAAGGTATATGCAAGCCGAACCCATGTGTGCGGCTTGCATATAATTTTTTATGGTGCAAAAGGAAAATAAAGCACTCCCAATACAAACAGTAGGCAATACCCGCCGATAATATAAAACAGGCTAAACACAATGTCTGCCACGATGAGCGTCCACTTCACTGCAGAGGTCTGTCCCCAGGCAAATCCGATCCAGCGATAATTAATCAACAATAACAAGTAGGTGCCTAAAACAATAAATCCAGGGATAACCCAGCTTCCGACTGCTTCACTGCTTTCCTGGTTATATCCTTCAAAAAAACCGGACTGCCACTTCACGATTTGACTGCCGATGAGGAAAACGATCCCTAATATTGTCCCCAGACCGCCCAACAATCTCTTTTCCCGCTTAGAAGCTCTGAATAGCAGTCCATATGCAATCAACCCAAATAATATGGCGATGATATAATCCAAACTCATCCCTCCTTTGAGGATTTCTTCCGGGAATGACTACACTGTATTAAAGACAATCAAGCTGTTGCTGACCAAAATACCTATCCACCATAAAATATACGCAACGTCCTTCAGGTCCCATAACCACATTTCTGATACTATCTTTCAATATGGTTAGTTGACTCTCTTCCTCTAAACTAACATTCTGATCAAAATGGATTTGTCGCCCACAGCGATGCAGATTTGATGAATATTCTCGGATGCAACTTCAGCTGCGCAACCATATATTCTGCCAAATCTTCCGGTTGCATATATTTTTCCTGATCCGCTTCATCCAGATTATCTTTGAAAACCAATTCTGTCGCTACGGTACTGGGCGTCAAGGCGGCCACACGGATGTTGTGCCTGCGCACTTCCTGTGCAAGTGACTCTGTCATACCCAGAAGACCAAACTTTGAAGCACTGTATGCACTCGATCCAGGGGTGCCCCGTAAACCAGAAGTGGAAGAAATATTGATAATGTCACCCCGTTTTTTCTCGATCAGCTGCGGCAGCACCGTTCTTGTTACAAAGTAAGCTCCCATCAGATTGACGTCGATGACCCTTTTCCAGTCTTCCGGTTCAAAGTCAAGAAAACCAGCATATTTTCCGATTCCTGCATTGTTGATTAATATATCGGCCGATCCTACTTTTTCCTTCAGAGCTCCAACAGCGGCTTCGACTTGCGCCAAATCCGATACGTCTGCCGAGGCGCAGGCAGCTTCTCCTCCATTTCCGTTAATTTCTTCTGCGACAGCTTTCAAATCAGGCAAGGTCCGTGCGATCAAGCCAACCTTTACCCCTTCTTTTGCCAAAGCAAGAGCAGTAGCACGACCGATTCCTTTTCCTCCTCCAGTTATGTAGGCAACCTTCCCTTGCAATGATTGTGCCATTTTCATTTCCCCTTCCTATTAAAGATATTACTCTCTCTCAATAGTTTAACAGTTCCATTGTTCGCCATCTCGTCTAGGATCTTGTTTTTTTCTAAACAGGGAGGATTATCAAGCTGAGACTGGAATAAAGTAGTTAAGTAATAAGAATAGGAGGGGTTTACATGCCAAAGAAAATTTTGATTCTTGCCGGTGATGCAGTGGAGTCGTTGGAAATTTACTATCCATATTTCCGCTGTTTGGAGGAAGGCTTTGAAACAACCATTGCAGCGACGAGTCCGAAACCGTTGCATACAGTGGTCCACGATTTCGTCGGGTGGGAAACCTACACCGAGAAAGCCGGCTATTTAATCGAAGCAAACGAGGCCTTTGCAGACATCGATCCTCAGCAATATGACGGTCTCATCATTCCTGGCGGTCGGGCACCCGAACACATTCGTTTGAATGAACATGTGCCGAAAATCGTCAGCCATTTCTTTGAAGCAAACAAACCGATTGCAGCGGTCTGCCATGCCAGCCTCGTCCTGACAACTGTCCGGGAGCACATAAAAAATCGCGAAATGACAGCGTATGTTGCCTGCAAGCCAGAAGTAGAAGCAGCAGGGTCTACTTACATCGAAGAGCATCTTCATACAGACGGTAATCTTATTTCCGGTCATGCCTGGCCAGACCTGCCTGGTTTAATGAAGGAATTCATCAAGCAAATCAATGGCTGACCTGAAACCGTTCCTCCATGAAGCATAGTATCTTGCCAGATTATTTGCCACCATTCTTATACGAAAGGGAAAGGTAGCAAGGAACATCATCTGCCGAGTCGCGGCTTAGTGGGAATGTGAAAAAGAAAAACCGGATTTGTTTAAGTTTATAAGAACAAGCGCCCTGGTCAGGACGCTTGTTCTTCTCTTATCTGTCTTTGAATCGATTTCTCGGAACGCACAGGAATCACGTTAAACAAGACATTCAACACAATGGCAGTCAGACTTCCGGCTACGATTCCACTGTCCGTCAGAATCCGGATGCTTTCGGGAAGGTTGGCGAAGATTTCCGGGACGGCCGTTACTCCAAGCCCCATTCCGACGGAACATGCAACCGTCAATAAGTTGCCTTGACTTTCAAAGTCCACTTGACTTAACATCTTTATTCCATAAGCAATCACCATACCGAACATTGCGAGCGACGCGCCCCCGAGGACAGAGGTCGGAATCAAAGTCGTAATAGCAGCAATTTTCGGCAGAAAACCCAGCACTACCAATATGGAGCCTGCTGCAAAAACCGCTTGTTTCGTTTTGACACCTGTGAGCTGTACCAGACCGACGTTCTGTGAATAAGCAGTATATGGAAAAGCATTGAAGATACCGCCTAACACAATTGCAAGTCCTTCCGCCCTGTATCCTTTTTCCAGGTCCTCTCCGCTGACTTCGCGCTGGGTTATATCGCCAAGCGCCAAATAAACACCAGTCGATTCGATCAAACTGACAATCGCCACCAAGGTCATCGTCAGGATGGCTGAAATATTGAAAGTCGGGGCACCAAAGTAAAATGGGTGGATAGAATGAAACCAGGAAGCATCCCCAACCTCTGAAAAATCGACCATTCCCATCAAAGCGGCTGCAAACGTACCGGCTACCAAACCGATAAGAATCGAAATCGTGCGCAGAAATCCTTTCGCAAATTTATTCAACAATAAAATGAATACAAGAACACCGAATGCTAACAACAGATTGGCAGGATTGCCGAAATCCGCGCTACCTTCACCACCTGCCATGTCATTGAATGCGACCGGGATGAGTGTCAAACCGATGATCATCACAACAGAACCGGTGACAACCGGCGGGAAAAACCGGACCAACTTACTGAAGTACTTCGAAATCAACACGACGAACAGCCCGGAAACAAGAATCGCTCCGTAAATAGCAGAAATCCCATGCTGACTGCCTATTGCGATCATCGGCCCGACGGCGGTAAAAGTACAACCAAGCATAACGGGCAGGCCGATGCCAAAAAATTTATTTCTCCAAACTTGCAGAAGTGTGGCAATCCCACAGGCAAGCAAATCAATCGAAATCAAATAGGTGAGCTGTTCGAAAGTTAATGCTAATGCCCCTCCCACAATCAACGGAACGACAACAGCTCCTGCGTACATCGCCAATACATGCTGGAAGCCGATCGATAGTGTTTGCAGTTTCTTTTTGTTCATCTGTATTCTCCTCCGCTCGTATTATTGATAAACCGTTTCTTTTGTATCAACAAAACCTGACTTCTCTGCCGGCAAGAGACCTGACCCGGGCAAGAGACTCTAAACGATAGCCTTGCTTCCGTATTTCTTCCGCACCTGGCTGAAAGGACTTTTCAATCAAAATGCCAATCCCGGAAACATTCGCTCCCGCTTGCTCGACCAACTTCGCCAACCCAATTGCAGCTTGTCCGTTGGCGAGAAAGTCATCAACGATCAGGACATTGTCTCCTTCTTCAATATACTTATGGGATACGGTAATTTCATTGGTTTCCTGCTTCGTGAAAGAGTACACTTTCGCTGTGTACACATCACTGGTCAATGTCAGTGACTTTCTTTTCCTGGCGAAAATCACCGGAACTTCAAGCTCCAGACCTGTCATGATGGCCGGCGCAATTCCTGATGATTCGATGGTCAATACTTTGGTGATTTCCTCCCCTTTAAAAAGACGGGCAAATTCCTCCCCAATTTCCTTCATCAGCTTAGGATCCATTTGATGGTTGATAAAAGAGTCCACTTTCAGAACGTTCTCATTCAACACAATGCCGTCTGTCTTGATTTTCTCTTTTAATAGTCTCATAGCTGTTTCCGCTCCCTTCATCTTTATAAAAATGCCACTAAAAAAAGCAGCTTACCAGAGTAAGCTGCTTTCACAATAAAAAAACACATAAACGTCCTAGACTGAAAGGACGCTATACGTTAAATGAACTGTTCGGCTTACTCGTAGTCAGGCAATTTACGGTTACCCGGTAGAAACTTGCAGGCCATATCCCTGCTATTATACGAGTTTCATCAGTACGTATATATTTTTCGATACATTGAATTATAACGAATTTTGTCAGATATGCAAATGTTTTTTTAATGGCAATTTTCTAAAAGGACGCTTTTTGGACATATGGCTGGTACTGACATAACGTCGTCCAAACCTGGTCTATCAGGATACCCTGCGCTTTCATGGATTACTGGCGAGCCGAAAAGAACCCTCTAATGGTTATTTTCTAGTCGTGACGAATCACGATTTTCCCGAAAAACTTCTGACTGGCTAAATAGTCAAATGCTTCTCTTGCTTGATCAAATGAAAACATGCTGTCGATGACTGGAGTCATCTTCTTATCTGCAATCAGCTTGTTCATGTTTTCGAAATCTTCCCGGCTGCCTACCCCAATGGTCCTGGTAGATGCCCCGCCAAATATATCGAAGTAATCAAGCTTGTCACCTTCTTTCGTCAGAACGCCGATCATGGCCACTTCTTCTCCATTTGCCACAGCCTGCAGGGATTGTTTAATCGTAGCCGGACCGCCTACTTCGACGACCCGTTGGACACCTCCCGTCCGTTCCTTGACCACTTCTCCCCAATTAGGAGTAGATTGATAGTTAATCACGTCTTCTGCTCCGAGTTCTTTCAATTTTTCTGCCTTTTTATCGCTGGAAGTCGTGGCGATAACACGTAAGCCTAGCAGCTTAGCCAATTGAATGGCAAAAACGGACACCCCTCCGCTTCCCAGTGTAAGAACCGTGTCACCGGCAGCTAATGGGCTTGGACCGTGAAGCGCCGACCATGCCGTGACTGCAGCGCATGGAAGAGTAGCCGCCTGTTCGTACGTAAGATGATCGGGAACCGAGACCAGCAGCTCGGGGTTCAATACCTTATATTCCGTTAACCACCCATCACTATGCGAGCCATAAGGTTCCGTGTACCCAGGCCGTTTTCCACCGAACCATTCTTTTGTGAAGTTTCCCGCGACCCTGTCTCCTACCTGGAAGCGGCGGACACCTTCACCGACTGCCACGATTTCCCCAGCACCATCCGATAGCGGAATCAGGTTGTCTGCGACCCCACCCGGATAATCATTTTGGACCATCGCTAAATCGCGATAATTCAAAGAAGTCGCTTTTACTTTCACCAGCACTTCTCCCCTTTGAACCTGGGGTATTTCCTCCTGTATCCTTTCAAGTTCATCAAGAGAACCTGCCTGCTTCAGCCGATAGGACTGCATGTTACCGCTTATTTGCTGATTGGTCATTGAAAAGCCTCCTTCATTTTCCATATCTTCCTTCCTCCTTTTTATCAAGAATGGAGCACTCTGAAAAGCAATGTGTTTGGCGTGCTCGATGGGGATTTGAAACGTGAGTCAAATTTCACTAGCAAAAAACCGAACGATTCTGATACATCGTTCGGTTTTTGCCTTGGCTAAAATCTAATCTTCTTTTCCCGGCTATCAAGTAAATCGTTTTTTTCTGTGAAAATAAATGAACAAGCTCGCACCTGTGACGAACAGCAAGAAGCCAAACACCAACAGGTTGTACAAATTGGTTGCTGTATCAGCAAGCTTCCCGCCCAATAGTGTTGGAGATTCATTGGCAGGTGGTTCACTTTTGCCCTCTTTCGGATCTTCCTTACTGCCTTTATTCTTATCTTCCGGCTGGTTCTCTGGTGGAGTTTCCTCGTCTTTCCCTGGGTCCACAGGATCTGCCGGCTTATCGTCCTTGTCTCCCCCGCTGTCTGAAGGAGGCACTGGTTTTTC
Organism: Sediminibacillus terrae; assembly: GCF_009602435.1. Lineage (GTDB taxonomy): Bacteria > Bacillota > Bacilli > Bacillales > Amphibacillaceae > Sediminibacillus > Sediminibacillus terrae. The sequence goes on along the minus strand of NZ_VZDQ01000023.1, from coordinate 96,613 downwards.
ACCTGTACCAGGGGGTTCCAGGTCATCTACTGGATCCTCTTCGTCTTGAGGAGGTTCCGGCTCCGGTTCCTCTTTTCCTTTGACAAAGGACCAAATGTCCGACCTTGTTTCACCAGTGTACTGGTCGGTAACCAGTGTATACCAAGAGTAGGTCTCCCCTTCTTCCAGTCCGGTCCACGTTACCTCTGCTGTTTCTCCACTTGGAACATCTTCGACTGTTCCGATTTCCTTATTGGTGTAGACATTGACGGCAAACGAATCGGTTGCCACACGCTTTTGCTTCGCTTCCAAATCCAATTCCAGCGTAAATTCGTCTTTATCTGGATAAGCGTCCGTATCATAATAATTATAATCATCCAGATACGGAGAATACGTATTGACGAAGATACGGTTATTGGCGGTATCAAAATGGAGCAGGCGCATATAACCTTGGCCGCCTTCAGGTCCTGCCTGGTAATCAGCCAGCATTTGATATACCGTACGGTCTGTTGCCCCGTCTCCGTCGTCATCGAGTTCATCCACAAGCAGTTGTGCTTCGTGATAGTGCCCTGACAGAACGGCAATGACATTTTCATTCGGAACGACTACTTCGTTATACAGCTTCTCTCCCAAGGGATGCCTAGTTCCTGTCGCCTGTAAATATTCGTGGAAATTGAGAATTGCCTGTCGGTCTGGATAAGCAGCCAGCACTTCATTCATCCAGGCAATGCCTTCCTCTTCGACTCCCCAGCCAAGATACACCATGATATAATCGTTTCCGTTGGCGGAAATCAAGTCATAATGACCGCGGTTGTTCAAATAAGAGCCGCCGTAATGCGGTTTGTCCTGGAACCTGTCTGCTCCGAAATACTTATAGTACTCGGTATAGTCATTGGTTTTCTGGGCGACATCATGGTTTCCGGCCAGGACGCCATAAGGTATATCCGCATCATCAAGGGTCTTCATATAATCATCGGCATGAAGCCATTGGTATTCCTTGTCCGATTCATCAACCAGGTCGCCAGTATGCATGACGTACTGGATATTCATCGCATCTCTGTTTTCCACAATCCATTTTGTTTGTTCATCGTAGATGTATGGGTAACTTTCCGAATAATATTGCGTATCGGACATCCAGACAAACGTATAATCATATGCCTCCGGCCCGCTGGGAATTTCATCCTGTACAATGACATTGATCTTGCTGTCCTTGACAAAATCTTTTACAGAAACAGTTCCAGTCAATTCAAAATCTTCGTCACCCGCTATACGGAAGTCGACTATTTCCCACTTCGCTTCAGGATGGTTCCAGGCATACATTGTCACTTTCCTGCCTGCCAGTGAATTGCCGTTCCAGACAAGCTCGATCAAGTCATCCTCTTCCACCTGTTCATCAACGGTGACATCGAATCGATGATAAGGAAACTGTCCAGTAGAGTCCGTCACCATATACTTTCCATCCTTTTCAGAAGCAAGACCGATATCTCCCTTGCTGAATGCTGTTTCTCCATCGGGAATCGGAGTTGCCGGCGGTTCCATATCGGCTTTGTTGCTATAAGAGACGACATGGTCAAGATCAGCTGGTGTATATTGATAGGCCTGATAAAAACCCACATCCATGGCGTCGCCCATCGGATCTTCCACTTTGACACGCAAGGTGGGATCACCGTTAATTGGTTGGTTCAAATCAGCCTGCGGAGTTTGATTGACCGGACTGGATGGATGCTCGTCGACCACGGAAAACTCCAGCATTTTTTCGGATTGATTGCCGACAGTATCGATAGCTTCGATCCGTAACTCATGGTTTCCTGCCGCCAACATTCCAGAAGAAGCTGCAAAAGGAACATCGATTTCTTCTCCGTCAAGCCAGATTTTCTGTTCGTCGACACCGGCAATTTCATCGGAAACGGATACGTCAATAGAAAATTCACCCTTATATTCGTGTTCTTCCTTTATATTTGTTTCGATCTGGGGAGCTGTATTGTCGACATACACTTCGGTGTCCAATCGTTCATCCTGATCTTCTGCACTAATGATATGCCTTCCGTCCTGTACCTGCTCTGTGTCCCATAGATATGCTTTGGATGGAGCAAGTTCTTCTTCGATCGTAAAGGTGAAGTCTTCCGAAATGCGCATCGCCCCATCATCGCCCATATCCAGCACCGTTTCGGCATCGGCATGTAACGGGTCGGTCAGCACCGTGCCATCCGACAGTACCAGCCGGACATTCCGCAGGTTGTAATCATCCCGGTTTTCTCCCGGATCACCTTCCCAAGGTGTTGCTTTATTACCCGCCCGTATGGTAATCGTATTGGCGCCAACCTTCAGCTTTTCCGGCTCTATCGGGATTGTGATCGTCTGCCATTGCGCGATCCAGTCATCGAAAATATGCACAATTTCATCCCCGATGGTTACTCCGTTCTGGAAATACGTATTGACACCGCTCACTTCAAAAGCGAAATAGGCGGGATGCTCGACCGCGCGTGAAGTTTTCTCCCCTGCTTCAGTGCCGTCAATCAACAGCTTCAGCGATTCCGGCCCATCCTCTCGCGATGTCGCTTTGATGACTTTTTCGCCGGTTAAAACAGAACCGTCCTGCACATTCAATCTCAGACTGGAATCATCCAATGTGCTGGTCACTTGAATGCGATAGGTGTCGCTAATCGTTTGATTCGTTCCGTCGGATGCTGTGAAATAATATTCGACATATTCTTTCGCAATTATATCCGGCGAGTAAATACGGAAATGGAACAGCATATCATCGTAATCTTCTTGAAGAAGTGCGGATTGATACGCTTCCTGTTCATTCGTGCGATAGTGTACCCGAACGGTCTTCACTGCGATATCGTCTGTTACATCGGCGGTCAAATCGATGTCGTCCGTCTGGTTCACTTCGGTTACCTCTGTCACGTTTTCTATGGACGGAGGGGCGTCATCCACCGGCACCGTAACCGGGCTTCCAGGAACCTGATAATCTTCTACCGAACCAGGGGTTGCTTGCATCAGACCTGCGCTCACCTTCTTCATCAAGTTCGAACCGTCCCTCGGGTAAGTGTAGACAATCCCTTTATCTGGCTTGGTATCGTCTACTCCTTCCTCGTCATTATAATAAGCAATCGATAATTCTTCTCCTGCATTGGTCGCAACAATCAGCCCTCTCATACTTCCGTTAGCCATTCCTGCCGTGTGGATACGGACGATGTCCTGGTTTTCCACCAGGCCGGTACCATAGTTGGCATTGAAATCGGCCACGGACCGGCCGCCGTTTTCCCCGTTAATAACCCAAAACACTAGCGTTTCACCGGATGGTATGACGACATCATCAGGAACCGACGGCCAGAGAATATCACTTTCCGGATCTGTGCCATAGCGGTATTGAAGCTTGTAATCTTGGAAATTAATGGCTTGATTGGTATTGTTGTAGACTTCGATGAATTCATAACCATCAGCGGATCCAGTGTTGGTTGAATCAGGAACCACCTCTGTCACGAGCAGGGAGGGCAGCTTTTCCGGATCCGCCTCCTGTTTTTCCACTTTGACGCTAGCTTCCTTCGTCCGTACAGTATGAGTGCCGTCACTAGCTTCGATATAATAACAAAAATCCTCCCTGACATAGATACCTGGTATCTCGGCTGTGTAAGTGGCTGGATTGGCTCCGGCTGCTGACATCGCAAGCGCTGTATATTCCTCCTCACCTTCTACTTTTACATATAACGTAGCAGTAGGCACGGCCCGATCATCTGTGATAGTCGCTTCGACGGTTAATGAGGAAAAGGCGGTCGCTTCCAAAACGGGCTTATGGTTGATGACGGGCTCTGTGACATCTTCATCTGTTTCCGGTACAGGGACGGGCTGTGCCGGTACTTGTTCCAGGTCAATCGCACCTGGTGTAGGTTCTGCCATGGTCCGGTACTTTTTCATGACCTTCCCTTCCCTTGGATATTGGTAATGAATGTCTGCCCCTGTATTATCATTCTCTTCTCCTAGATAATCAGCATAGATTACTTGTTCTCCAAGGTTGTCCTGCAAAATAAGCGCACGGTTTCCTCCATTGGCAAAGCCGGGAAAGCTGGAGTCCGTAACCTCGACAATCTGTTCTTCCGTCAACTCCGTGTCAAAGTTCGCATTAAATTCATCGATTGTTTTCCCGCCATTGTTATACCAGAAAACGCGTGTTTCCTGAGGCTCAAGGATGGTTTCCGGAATCTTGAAAGCTATCTCACTATCAGAATCCGTATAGTAATAAAAAAATCGATAGTTGGTCAACGATAGTGGCTGATCGGTATTGTTATAGAGTTCAAAGTACTCGTAATAGTCCGTTCCGCCTCCTTCTGAATTGGGAGACAATTCCGTAATCAACAAATGGGGATATGAAGAAAAATCCTCCAATTCGGCTTGTTGACTTACTTTCTCTGTAGCCTGTACTTCCTCTTTCTTCTCCGGCTGGATTATCTTCACTTCGACCGGCGCGTCCGCAGGATAAGTAACTTGATCATGGGCAGTTGTCACGGTCATATAATAAGTAAAGGTCTTCCCTTGCAATTGATCCGCAGTTAATTCTGCGGAATAGCGATTCGTTTCCGTCGGTGTCATTTCGATGGTATCGAAGTATGGCTGATCACCAGTTTGGTAGAAAAGCGTTGCCACCACAGCTTGTCCATCTGTGTCGATTTCTGCTTCGACTTTTACTGCCTTTCCGCTTTCCACTTCTTTTATCACATCGTGATGAATGACAGGTTGCGCCGTATCAGCCAGCATGATTTGCTGCTCTGGAAGCTGGCCATCTTCCGTCAGCGTCGGAGTTGTATCGGAATCTGATTGAAAAAGCCTCATTTCTTTTCCGCTTTCCGGATATTGAAAATGTACTGCTTTTCCTAACTGCCTATCTTCCGTCGTAAAGCTTGCCGAAACGATTTCCTCTCCGTCCGGCATTGCCACGGAAAGCTTTTGTCCGTTAGTAAATACGGGGCCGTTAAATTCAACGATCGATTTTTGAGGTATATCTGCTTGATAGTGGTCGATAAAGTCTTGTGTATTTCGTTGTTTCTCGTTATTCCAGAAAACAAGGGTTTGATCGGGTTGGATGATTCCAGGGGCAACTTCTATGTTTGTCTGTTCTCCACCAGTTGAAATTGAAAAGTTCAGGAAATCAAGGACAAACGGCAAGTTGGAATGGTTATGTAGTTCAAAATAGCTGTAGCCGTCATCCTTCGGTTTGATCTCGGTAATCATTAAAGGTGGTAAAGCATCGATATTTATATCTTCCGCGTGTGGCGCAGGAGATTTTTCTTCTTTTAGCTGTTCCTGTGTATCTTGCTGTCGGTCAGTATCCTTTGGCTGATCAGATGTATTCTTCTGTTCTACATTAGGTGGGTTTTCTTCATTCGTTCGGGCTGTTCCGGTTTCATTCTCAGTCTTTTTTTTCTGGCTATCCTCTACTTCTTCTTTGGGATCTTGAGAAGAGTCATCTGTTTCACTAGTATGTTTTTCTCCTTCCGACTTTGCTAGTTCTTCGGTTGTTTCTTCTCCATGTTGTACAGATGATTCTTCCATGGATTTCTCTTCCTTTAATTGGGGCGCAACGTCCGTAGCAGCAGAAACGCTTAAACCTCCAGGCAGGGATACAGCTGCGTCCATCAGTAAAACGGTGAAAATGATGCTCAGCGACAAAAATTGACGCACTCTTTTTTGTAACGTCCTCCTCTTCATGGCTACCTCCTTATGATTTTAGTATCACTATTAGTGTAAGGTGGCAGTATGAAGCAGGCATGAACATTATGTAAATCTATGTAAATTACTAGCAATGTGGTTGCTAGTCAAACCTGCATAGCTAGTTACCTTCAAGTATTCTATCTGTTGTTCAAAGGAAAAAATCACCAATAACGATAAGGGAAAGATTTTCTTACCTTTGCACATTTGCAACCTTGGCTACAGAAGTAACCATTAATACAATACTTTCCTCCTAAAAAAACGCCTATTAATGATGCACTCTATTTTCGTTAACCACATCGATTAGTAATTAATTTGAAAAACCTATTGACCTGTACGTTAGTATTAGTGTACTATTTAACTAATACAATAATACAACAAAAACAGGAGGAATCTGTATGAATGCATTTACGAGTCTCGCGAAGAAAGAATTGCGGATGGGGATGCCTGTCTTTCTCGTTCCAATTATCATTTTTATTATTGCAGTGGCAGTCGCGGCTTATTTCGGAGGGAGATCCGGATTGGCGGCGGAAGCAATCTCTGCTGTATCGTTAGCAGCAGTCACAATGCAAATCTTTTATCTAATTTACTACATGAATTTCAGCCTGAAAGCAGAAAAGAAAAAGTTACATCTCTGGCTGCATAATCCTCTTCCAGGATCCTCATTGCTTCTGGCAAAAATGAGTGCAGGATTCATTTCCATGCTGGTCACCTTGCTCATCACAGGTGGCACCTTGATTGCTTCAGCGCAAGCATCCGGCACCATAAGCCAGCTGCAAGCCGATTTCAACCTGACTAATATCGGCTTTTTCGGCGGGCTGCATGTTGTTCTGTTTGCAATAGACTTTTCGATTTACTTTGTATTTTTCTATATGGTCTACCTGTTGTTCAACCGCTACTTTGGTGGATTTATCAGTTTTTGCTTCACCTTTGTCCTTTTCGGGACTTCCACCTACCTGTGGGGGAAATTCTCCGAAACAGCGGTTCACCGAAGCTTGACTTCTTGGGGGGAAATAGAACTGAACGGCTTTGTTTTCAATCGTAAGTTTGAGGCCGATGGCGTCGAGTTTTTCACTGAATTCGATACGGTCCATGTATTTCTTGGATCTTACTTGTTAGAAACGATTGTCGTCCTCCTATTGTTTTTTGCTGCAAGCTGGATGCTTGATAGAAAAGTCGAGGTGTAAAAAATGTCCGATACCTTTCACTCATCAACCCCTATATATAGCCAACTGGCTGAACGCATCAACAAGCAAATTTTACGGGGCGAGTTACAACCTGGTGATAAACTGCCTTCCGTCCGGGAAATGGGATTGCAGGTAAACGTCAACCCGAATACGGTACAAAGAACCTATCGTGAACTGGAAGGAATGATGATCGTGGAATCAAGACGAGGACAAGGGACGTTTGTGACCGAAAATCAAAGCATCCTGCAGGACATGAGGGAACGGCTCAAACAAGAAGAAATTTCTCAATTCGTTGCCAGCATGCATGAAATGGGCTATAAAAATGAAGAAATTGAATCAGGATTGCAAAGCTATTTGACCAAGAATAAGGAGGAGGACACCGAATGATCCAATTGGAAAAAGTAAACAAACGTTTTATGAAAAAGAGTGCTTTACAGGACATCTCCCTGGAACTGACCAAAGGAAAAATAATCGGTCTCGTCGGGGAAAACGGAAGCGGGAAATCGACGACATTGAAGTTGATTGCCGGACTTGTCCGTCCTTCCGGTGGTTCCGTGAAAGTGAACGGAAATCCTGTCGATCGCAGAATCGCCAGTCAGGTTTCTTATCTATCAGAGCTTGATGACTATTACAGTTTTTATAATGTAGGCCAGACGATCGATTTTTTTGCCGAACAGTTTGCCGATTTCAATAAGGAGAAAGCGGAGGAAATCCGTGCTTTTATGAAGCTCGACCCCGATGCTAAATTGAAACAGCTTTCCAAAGGAAATCGCGGCCGACTGAAAATTGTCCTGACGCTTGCCAGAGAGGTTCCGGTCATTTTGATGGACGAACCGCTTTCCGGACTTGATCCGATGGTACGTGACTCCATTGTCAAAGGTCTGATTTCGTTTATTGATTTAGAAAGGCAAATCGTGCTTATCACCACCCATGAAATCAAGGAAATCGAAACGATACTTGATGAAGTAATCGCTATCCGGGACGGCCGCATTATCGGCCATCACAATGTCGAACAGCTTCGCATCGAAGAAAATAAGGGCATCGTTGAATGGATGACTTCCATCTACGACAGGAGTATCAATTAAAAATACCAGTTGGCCGGGACAAAAGCATGGCCACCAAAACAAAAACGGAACGAATTCTAAAATGACCATGAATTCGTTCCGTTTTTACTTTTTATTCCTTAGTTATCCTTTGGTTTGATGCGTAGTTCGTATCTTGCCGGAGGGGAAAGACTCAAAAGAAAGGAGCACGGTTTACTTTTTCTTTATTTTGGTCACGCTGCTTTTGTCCCAGGCACATCCCCCTCTGCCCTTTGAAATGAGCAAATATACCCAATTTTATCAATTAAACCAATTTTTTGACATCTAGTGCTAACTTGTTAAAATTGCATTGAATAAAAATACATGGAAAAGAAGGGGAGTATATTGAAAGAAACATGGTATTTCGTCGATTCAGGCCACGGTACCCCATCCTTTAACATGGCATTGGATGAAGCTCTTCTGAATTGGCACAGCCAGGGGGAGATTCCACCGGTCCTCCGTTTTTATGGATGGAAACCAGCCGGGATTTCTGTAGGCTACTTTCAGAAAGTGAATGGCAAAATCGATGTGAAAGGAGCCCGGCAGCATGGTATCGAACTTGTTCGCAGACAGACTGGCGGGAGAGCGGTACTCCACGACCAGGAACTTACATACAGCGTCCTTGTTTCAGAGGACCATGAAGCGATGCCGGCTTCCGTGAAAGGAGCCTATTTGGCAATTTCCCACGGATTGCTGGAAGGTTTCAAAAATCTGGGGATCGAAGCAGAATTCGCTGTACCGGAAGGAAAGCTGGAAACGACCGACTCGGCAGTCTGCTTTGAAGAACCGTCATGGTATGAATTGATTGTAGCCGGTAAAAAAGCGGCAGGAAGCGCTCAAACAAGGAAGAAAGGCGTGATCTTGCAGCATGGTTCGATTCCCTTGCATGTGGATAAAGTTAAACTGTTCGATTTATTCGTTTTTCCAAACGATCACGTAAAAGAACGGGCAAGGCGGGCATTTGGCGACAAAGCAGTCGCCATCAACGAAGTATCCAAGCATCCCATCAATTTTGAAGAAGCCAAACAAGCGTTTAAGACAGGATTTGAGCGCGGTCTCGATATCGAATTGAAGCCGTTTAAGCTTTCGGAGGAACAAGTCGCCGAAGTACATGCACTGGAGTCCAAGTATAAGAGCGAAGAATGGAATTATTCCAGATGAAGGAGTGGTGTTTAAATGCCGAAGCAATATGAACACATACGAAAACCGGAATGGCTCAAAGTGAAAATCAACACGAACAAGTCCTATAACAGATTGAAACGCTTGATGCGCGAGAAGAATCTGCATACAGTATGCGAAGAAGCGAAGTGTCCAAATATTCACGAATGTTGGAGCGAACGTGCAACTGCCACTTTTATGATTTTAGGCGACACCTGTACACGCGGCTGCCGTTTTTGTGCAGTGAAAACCGGACTGCCGAACGAACTGGATTGGGGAGAACCGGAACGTGTCGCCGAATCAGTGGAAATCATGGGGCTCAAGCATGCAGTAGTGACCGCGGTGGCCAGGGATGATTTAAACGACGGTGGTGCCGCTGTATTTGCCGAAACAGTCCGTGCTATCAGAAGGAGAGTCCCTGGCTGCACAGTCGAAGTCCTTCCCTCTGATATGAAAGGGGATTACGAAAGCCTGCACACCTTGATGGACAGCGGACCGGACATCTTCAACCATAATATCGAAACAGTCCGCCGGCTCACAAAACGCGTCCGGGCCATCGCGATGTATGACCGCTCCTTGCAGCTGTTGGAGCGCGTCAAAGAAATAGCTCCTGAAACACCGACAAAGTCGAGCATCATGGTCGGCTTGGGAGAAACAAAAGAAGAAATCATGGAAGCGATGGACGACTTGCTAGCCCATAAGGTCGATATCATGACAATCGGCCAGTACCTCCAGCCGACGAAAAAGCATTTGAACGTCGAGCGGTATTACCATCCGGATGAATTTGAGGAGTTGAAGCAAATCGCACTGGAAAAAGGGTTCAAACATTGCGAAGCCGGTCCGATGGTACGCTCATCCTACCACGCTGACGAACAAGTCAACGAAACATCCGCCCAGCGCCGGATCAAATACATGAAGGGCTATGAATCACAAGGAGAGACGCTTGATAATGTGAAGTTTTGAAACAAGTTTACGAAACGCTCAGAAAGATTCTTCTGAGCGTTTCATGACGTCATGTTGAAACGAAGCTGGCGTAGTAACTAGCCATTGCAAATCATGATGATATTCCCATCCGGATCGCTTATGGTAAAGAAAGCAAAGTCCTCATATTCCACGATATCCGACTCTATTTTATAACCGGAAGTTTGCAGGAATTGATAGGATTGCTCTAGTTCGTCTGTATGAAAATTGAATAACGGATACGGCGATGGAGTAATTTGTTTCGTTTCTCCTGCAGGACCTGCATCCAACGTCAGGCCAGTGTACTGAGCCATAGGGAGATTGTGGACAGGTTTTGAAACGTTTGATAATTCTACTTCTTGATTGAGCAGTTTGCTATACCATTTGACGGATTCCTCTAAATCACTTACGTGCACAAAAATGGTGTTGATTCGGTTTTTAATGCAACTGTTCATTTTTCAGTGTTTCCCTCCCCTCGGGATTAAGTTACTGATTCTTTCCATGCCGGTCATGATCGGCTTGGCCCTTTTGATCAATGTTTGCGTGGTTTCCAAGGAAAGAGATGCCCGATGTGCACTTTCATTGCTCCAAACTTCATATACAAACACAGCGTTGGGTTCGTCATCGGATGTATTTACCATATAGATTTCACACGCATCAAGCTTTTCCATTTCTTTTGCAGCATCCAACAAAATTCCCGCTAAAGTGTCACGCTCCCCATCTTTTACAGTGAATTTACCGTATAAGCCAAATTTGCTCATTTTCTTCCTCCTCCATTTTTTATCAACATCCTTCTCCAAGTTGCGGATAACCAATCCTTGATAATATGATAAATTCCACTCTATGGGCGATTTTCCTTCTACTCTTTCGATATCCATTTTGCTATGTAATAAAAAAGAGGGAATTTGGATAAGCAGGAAACTGCCCGAAAAAACCGAATGCTAAACAGGAGCATTCGGTAGTTTACACAATGGACAACAGAGAAGGTGCAAATGAATATATTTCATTCTGTTGGTATCGTTTTTCTAAATATTTGCTTATGACACCAAGGGGTTATCCGTCAACAGTAATTCGATGCCTTACCTATTGTTCTTCTGCTGCCATGGCCTCTGCTTTTGTCCTATGAACAGTGCCGAATGGATGGTTCGGAGGTGCATAAATGGAATAAAGCTTTAAAGGAGTATTGCCCGTGTTCGTTAAATTATGCCATGTGCCGGCAGGTATCATGATTGCTGAATCATCGAAAACGTTTCTTACAAAACGCAAGTCATCCTTTCGTCGTCCCATTTGGACAACCCCTTGACCCTGTTCTATCCGTAGAAATTGATCCACATGAGGATGTCTTTCCAATCCGATATCCTCGCCAGGGCGGAGACTCATCAACGTAACTTGTAAATGTTCTCCCGTCCACAAAGCAGTGCGGAATGTGTTGTTTTGCTTGGATGCCTCGTTAATGTTCACCACATACGGTTTGCGTCCCTGATCTTTTAATGAATGAACCCCTTGATGAGGAGAACGGAAAGAATGATATTGTTGATTTTGTTCTCTTTCCTGGAATGCTCCTCCTTCATCGTAATAGAACGGTGCTTGCGAATAATAAGGATAATAATAATATGGGTATCTGTAAGGATCATTGTACATATTTCTCCACTCCCTCCCAGTCATAGGATCATTTTATTCATTCAGGAATAAAATGTACCTTGACTAAAAGGGAACTCTTAAACAAGGCCTCCGATATACGAAAAATGGTTTACCTTTGAGTGGGGAAGAATTGATTGAGGAGTTCCATCTAGATGGCCAAACTTTTTCATGCCTTATTTCCCTTTCCCTTCACTTTCTTCATCGCACTATTTAACTTCTATCGGAAAACCATTAATATTAATAGAACTAACGAAATATTTAATTGGCGATCCATTGAATGTGTCTATCTGGAAAATAAATAGCACAATCAAAGCAAAAGAAAATAATGATGACCAATCCTTCCGCTGATGCCTCTCAGGTTAATTGTTTGCCCCTTTCATCATAAAAACAGGTATATAGTCACATTTCGATCGCATTTATTGTCGGAATATTGGTTCTATTTTGGTATAGACAACTATAAAGGAAGCGTTTACGCTTAAGCTGTATTGATTTTTGATGAAAAAGGAGGTGGGAATTTATCGTAATATCTTAGTTCGTCCCCATCCAAGAACTGCTTTCCATAAGGTGTGCTTAGCTATACGTGCTATCAAGCTATTAAAATTTTTGGAGGCGGTTTGATGAGAAAACTAGTATTTTTCTGGCTGGCGGCAACTTTATTCTTCCTGTCACCCACCGTTAGAACCGTTGCCGAAGCAACCTCAAGCGATGAAGCAAGACAAGTTCCTGTCCGCGTCATGACCTACAACATGCATACTGGCATTGGCAGTAATGGCAACTATGACCTTGACCGCATCGTCGATACAATCCAAGCTGCAGATGCCGATGTTATCGGCCTGCAAGAAGTCGATGTACACTGGGCTGCCCGCAGCAATTTTGACGACCAGTTGGCAGAGCTTGCAGATGCATTGAACATGTATTCTTTTTTTGCCCCTATTTACGACCAAGATCCCCTCACCGAAGACGAACCCAGACGGCAATTCGGCGTCGCCGTCCTAAGTAAATATCCCATTACATCCGCAACAAATCGGGAAATCACCAGGCTCTCGACACAGGATGCCAATCCTGAACCTGCATTGGCTCCTGGCTTTGCAGATGTCCGGATCAACGCAAAAGGTGCGCGCTTTTCGTTTTTTGTCACCCATCTGGATTATCGCACCGATCCCTTTGTCAGGGAAATGCAGGTGGAAGATATGCTGCGCATCATTCCGGAAACAGGCACCTCTATCTTAGCCGGGGATATGAATGCCGGACCGGATGCTTCCGAATTGCAGCCGCTCTTGGACAGATTTCAGGACGCCTGGGGCGGAGACGGTGATGGGAACACATATCCTGCCGTTTCTCCACAAAAGCGGATTGATTTTATCCTGGCTTCGCAAAATGTTGACTTGCTCCACACGGAAGTGATTCACACAGACGCTTCCGACCATTTACCTGTAGTCAGTGACTTACTGTTGAAAAGAGGAAACTAAATTAGAAATAAGGAGTGGGCCTATTGCAAAAACAACGATTGATTGCTGCATTGTCGCTGCTGCTTACGTTACTGTTGGCATTCCCTTTAGCGGGCTTCGCGAAAGGATGGGACGATCCTTCCAAACCGGGATGGGGAAATGGCGGCAAAGCCAAACACGGCTGGATCGTCAGCAAGATGAAGCATATGACGCTGGAAGAAAAAATCGGTCAGCTTTTCATCATCCATATGTATGGACAAACCCCGACAGACTCCGACTATGAACAGACAAACCTCAACAATAATCGGGGGGCAAAGAACTTTGAAGAAGCTATTGAAAAGTACCATATCGGTGGAGTGATTTATTTTAACTGGACCGATAATATCGGCACTCCGGCTGACCTGGAACAAGTGAACGCTTTATCCAACGGTCTGCAGGAAATAGCGATGGACCAGCGCATGCCTATACCATTGTTTATTTCGACCGACCAGGAAGGCGGCATCGTTCAACGGTTGACCAGTCCAGGTACCGTCTTTCCTGGCAACATGGCTTTGGGAGCTACTCGTTCTGCTGATTTGGCAGCAGACTCTGCCTCCATCATCGGTACAGAGCTGAAAAGTCTTGGAATCAACATGAACTTTGCTCCTGTGTTCGATGTCAACGTCAACCCGGCTAACCCGGTAATCGGTGTCAGGTCTTTTGCAGAAAACCCTGACCTTGTTTCCGAACTGGGCGTGGCTCAATCGCAAGCTTATGAAGCGGAAAATGTCATTCCGACAGCCAAGCACTTCCCGGGTCACGGCGACACAGATGTCGATTCCCATTATGGTCTTCCAATCATCAATCATGACCTGGAGACCTTGCAGGAAGTGGATTTAAAACCATTCCAGGCAGGTATTGATGCTGGAATCGACGCAATCATGACCGCCCATATCGTTGTTCCTGCCCTTGATGACTCTGGGTTGCCTGCGACTCTTTCCAAGCCCATTTTGACGGACCTTTTGCGGGAACAAATGGGATTCGAAGGTCTGATTGTCACCGACAGTCTCGGTATGTCCGGTGCTAATGTGTTAGAACCAGAGGAAGTCCCGGTAGAAGCATTTAAAGCTGGAAATGATATCCTGTTGAATCCACCTGACGTAGAACTCGCTTATAATGCCATGCTGGAAGCAGTACAAAGTGGCGAAATCAGCGAAAGACGCGTCGATGAATCGGTTTACCGCATTTTAAAAGCGAAAATGGAAAAAGGACTTTTCGGAGATCCGTTCACAGACGAAGGTGCGATTGACAATATCGGCACCGAAAGTAACTTGGCAAAAGCTGACGAAATCGCCGATAAGAGCATCACCCTTGTCAAAAATGAAGAGAATGTACTGCCGCTTGCCCATGATCAAAGCGTATTCGTTACAGGACCATCGGCTGCAGAACCGGAGTACCTGGCTGAACAGCTCCGGGCACAAGGTTATGACGTAACGGCATACCCAACAAACACCAGTCCTACTCAAGCACAAATCACAGAAGCAACTGAACAGGCAGCCGCTGCAGACAGCGTGATTGCGACTACTTATACCGCAAATACCAACGCAGCACAACAACGGCTGGTGGAAGAATTGCTCGATACAGAGAAACCAGTTATTGCTTCGGCTATACGAAATCCATATGACTTGATGGCTTTCCCAGAGGTGGATGGCTATCTTGCCACCTACGGAAACAGAGACGTTTCGGTTGAAGCTCTTGCCCGTGTAATTAGCGGGGACGTCAATCCGCAGGGAAAACTTCCGGTCACAATACCTGAGTTATACGAGTATGGACACTTTTTAAGTTATTAGTAACAAAAGCACAAAAGCAGGGACAGTCCCCACAAAACGAAGGGGACTGTCCCTTTGTTTAATGAACCTACTATTAATATCTTTTACTGAGCGCTTCCAGGAGGCAACCAGGTTACTTTCCCCTTTCTTGATAATTCTTTGTGACAGTTTTTCAAACTTCTTTTCAGTTCGCTAAAAATATCGGCCAATAAAACAATGCAGCACCTAAAATGGTTAAAATCCAAAGACAAAATGAAGGTAATCCAATCCTCATCAGGTCTCTATCTGTAAAATAACCGTAAGAAAAACTGATCAAATGGACGGGAGATTGGGTAATCAAAAGAAAGCCGGGAACCCCCATTAAAAACACTGTCATGGCTGTGAGAAACGGGGAAAATCCCTCTAGGACTTCTCCGATTTCTATTGCCAAGGGAATCATGATAGTTAAAAAACCTAAAACATTTACAAAAATAATCCTTAGTAGTGCGGTAATCAAAATGAGCAGTACAATAATTAATAATGGGGATTGAAAGGAAATCATCGAAATAAAAGCACCTGCAATCGATTCAATTGTTCCGGTTTTGATTAACATGCCGGAAACCATCAAAGTACTTGAAAAAAACAACATCATATCCCAATTGATCGAATTCCTAGCAGATTGCCAATCCCAGATACCAATCCAAGGTGTCACCGTAAGTACAGCACCCAGTAATCCGATTAATGGAATGGAAAATCCATGATAGGATTGGGTTATCCATAAAAGCAAGGTTAGCCCCATAATCAAAATCACTTTCTTTTCGGCTGTAGTTACTCCGCCTAATTCATCTAGCCCTTCTTCAATCAACTGTATCATTCTTTTTCGATCGTTTTTTTCAGGCGGGAACATTACAGTAAGAAGAGCCCATAATAGCATCATAAAGAAAAGAACAGGCGGGGCAAAATATAATAGCCAGCTTATGTAATTCAATTCAGAATGAACCGACCTGAGCAATTCAAATGTATAAATGGTGGAGCTTGCTCCGGTGGCTACCAATGCTCCTGATATTGATGTTAGATAGCTGACACCGATGAACAAAGCCTTACCGAGATTCTCTATATCGTTGATTTTCCTTAGATTTTTTAGCAGCCTGTCCAGCACAGAGGCGACGAGGTTTCCCTTCCCGATATTCGAAGGGATAAGAACGGCTAATACAAACATTAATAGGAAAGAAATCAGAATCAAAGCCTTGCCTGAGCCGCCCCCTATTTTCAAAACAGTAAAAGAAATCCTGCTGGCAAGTCCGGTTTCGATAAAGGCATGGGAAATGATAAAAGTAGAAAATAACAGCCAGACTACTTCGGTGCTGAAGTAAGCAAGCGTTTCTTCATAAGTGAAAAAATGAAACGACAGCAATAGCATAAATAGCAGGGAGCTATGTGCCAGTGGAAATATTCTGCCGATCCAAAGCATCTGGATAATAACCAGGGCTGCAATTGCCTTGATCTTGATACTCCAATCGAAAACTGGAAGGAAAAAAGATAAATACAGCAACAGTGCCAGCAATAAAAGAATCTTTTTGTTCATCGCTCTGATCTGCTCCTACTCATATGAAAATACGAAAAACCTGGCTGCCACATCATGAAGGACATTTCTATTTGAGGTTGTTCCCTCTTCATCCGCCTTCCCAAGTCGGAAGAGGATCAAAAAAGCAAAAGCCACCGGGATAGTGGCTTTGCTGCATAGGTGGATTAATGGACCGTTCTCGCGGCTTGAATATAGCTCACAGCTGTGTTTCCGGATAGCTTGCCGAATACCGCTCCCGACATCAGTCCAGAACCGCCGGGATAATTTCCATAAAAGATGCCGCCAACCATTTCACCAGCAGCGAACAAACCTGGAATCGGCTGTTCGTTTTCATCTAATACTTCAGCATTTGGACTTACCTTTAGTCCACCAAAAGAAAAAGTGATGCCACAGGTTACAGGAAATGCAAAGAATGGCCCTTTTTCAATCGGCAAAGCCCAGTTTGACTTCGGCGGAGTGATGCCTTGGGTTCCTTTATTATCCTTAATGGTCGGATTATAGTTCCCTTCCATCACGGCTCCATTATATTCCTCGATTGTTTCCAAAAACTGCTGTTTATTCACTGGAAGCTGATCGGCCAGTTTTTCCAGTGTATCAGCCTTATGATAAGTTGCCTCCTCCAAATTGTATTCCTTACGCAGCATCGGTCTTACTTGCTGGTCGTAAATCTGATAGGCGACATGTCCCGGCTGTTTGAGTATTTCTTTTCCATACTTAGCATACGTATAATTACGGAAATCCGCCCCCTCATCAACAAACCGATGGCCTTCTTGATTCACCATAATACTTAAAGGATAGGAATGCTTTTTAAAAATGTCTCCGGGTTTAGAAAAGTCTCCTACTCTAGGAGCCTGATAATCGGTACCGATGGCATGGCAGCCGGACCATTCACCAAAAGGCTGCGCTCCAGCAGCCAACGCCATCGTCAGTCCATCACCGGTGTTATACTCAGTCCCCCGGACAATGGCTGCTCCCCATTCTTCCCCGATATATTTTTTACGCATTCCTTCATTCGCTTCAAAGCTTCCGCAAGCCAGTACAACGGCTGACGTATTTACCTCTATCGTCTGTTCCAGCATCTCGACAATGACAGAAGAAATGCGCTGATCCTCTTTCTTCAATTCGATGGCACGGGCTTCATAGACAATATCGATTCCTATCTCTTCTGCCCTGGAGAATAAAGCAGCCATAAGGCCCATCCCAATATTTTTCGTTTTAACAGGCAGGCCACCCCAAAATTGATATTTCCCATCTTTTTCGAATGATTGGTTACTATAATTCAGTTCAAATTCGACTCCCTGTTCCTTTACCCACCGGATCGTCTGGTAGGAGAGGTTCACCAGCTGTTCTGCCAATTCAGGCTTGCTTTTACCTCCGGTCACCCTCATTAAGTCCTGATAATAATCCTTTGTTCCATACGTCGGCATGACAATTTTCCCAGCTTGTTCACCCGTTAATTCTGGTATAAGTTTTCGTATGTCATCTAAATCATTGTAGGCAAAACGGATCGCCCCGTCTGTAAAATACGAATTACCGCCACGTTTGTGTTTTGGTGCTCGTTCAAGCACCAGTACCTCGGCTCCTGACTCTCTTGCAGAGATTGCCGCACAAAGAGCCGCATTTCCAGCTCCTACGACCACTACATCATAACTTTTCATCTCGCTCCTCCTTTTATAAAATAAAATCTGTACAGATGTTTAGGAAGATTTATACATCTGATCCTCGTGCTTGTTTTGGGATTTTCTTTTCATCCAATGGACTACCAGCGGATACAGCAACGAAAGCAAAGTCAAGACAATCAACGCTATGCTGACGCCGGAAGAAAAAAAGATGCCGAAGCTTCCATTAGAAGACGTAAGAGCCATCCGGAAATTTTGCTCCATGTCGGATCCTACAATCAACGCCAGCACCAACGGAGCAATCGGAAAATCAAGTACTTTCATAAACAACCCGATTACGCCGAATAAAAGCAAAAAGTAAAAATCAAACGTGGCATAGCTCAATGTGTACGTTCCAATAAAGGCAAGCACCACAATCATCGGATAAAGTACTTTTGGCGGTGTGTCTAAAACTTTAACAAGCGCACCAACCAGTAAAATATTTATGATGACAAGGGCAATGTTTCCGATAAACATACTATTGATTAATGCCCAAGCCGTTTCAGGCTGCTGTTCAAATAAGAGAGGACCAGGCCGCAAACCTAGCATGATCAGGGCGCCGAGCATGACTGCGGTCGTGCCGGACCCTGGTATTCCCATTGTCAGCAGGGGGATCATGGCACCTACCGAAGCAGAGTTATTTGCTGATTCAGGAGCCGCAAGCCCTTCCACAGCTCCCTTTCCAAATTCAGAGGACCTTTTCGAAAGCTGTCTTTCCGTCGTATAGCTGATCATAGAGGCAATCGAACCGCCAGCACCAGGCAGGACACCGATGATGAAGCCCAGCGGACCACTCCGTAAAATCGGCCATTTCGAACGCCGCCATTGTTCTTTTGAAAACCAAACCTTGCCTACCTTTTTCTTTTCCTTCCGCTGCTCGTCAATCGATAATAGATTGTAGAGCACTTCGCCGATAGCATAGACACCGATAATCACGATGAGAAAGTCGATTCCTTCACTTAAATGCGAAGAACCGAATGTAAATCGGTATATGCCCGTCTGGGTATCGATTCCCACCGTACTCAAAGCCAGTCCAATTGACATTGCCAAAAAGCCTTTCACCATTTTTCCTATTGATAACGAGACAATTGCCGACAAAGTAAGCAACATCAATAAAAAATATTCGGCCGGTCCAAATTCCAAAGCAAAAGCGGCCAACGGCTCTGCAAGAAAAATGAACCCAATGACCGCAATCAAACCGCCAATAAAGGAAGCAACCGCGGATATTGCCAGTGCCTGTCCAGCCATTCCTTCCCTGGCCATTGGATAACCGTCAAAGGTTGCTGCGATAGCAGAACCATCCCCCGGTGTATTTAACAGAATCGAACTGCGCGATCCGCCATACATCGCTCCGTAGTAAATGGCCGCCATTAAAATGATGGCACTTACGGGATTCATGCCAAAAGTCATCGGGATCAATACTGCGACAGCCGTAGCAGGCCCGAGTCCAGGGAGCATTCCGACAATAGTACCAAGGAAACCACCTATGATTATCCAAACAATATTGATCGGTTCTATTGCAATCGATAAACCTTCCATGAAGCTGTTAACATCCATGCTGTAATCACCTCCTTAAGGTAAGCTCACTCCCAGCAGCTGACTAAATGCATACCATGCCAAAAAGGAAAAACTGACGGCGACGACGCAGTTTATCAGCCATTTTTTCCAACCATTGATGAGGAATAATAAACCGCCTAAGAACCCAATAGTAGAAAGTAAAAATCCAATCCGGTCAAAAACGAGTGCATAGATACCGCCTAAAATTATCGTAAACACAATTAATTTTGGTGTCCTTCCAGAAAACAATTGTCGGACTTCCATATTTTCTTCTGCTACATGCTTTATTTCCTGAAATAAGTACACGATGCTTAACAACAACATTAAAATGCTAAGACCAGCAGGAAAGTACAAGGGGGCATTCGGATTTCCCAGATTCGCTTTTGGCAACTGAAGCGAGCCGATCAAAAACAGACAGCTGAACAGCAGCAAAAATATCGGCACCCCCAGTTTGATTCCTTTCATCATCACCATCGCCTCCCTTATTCTGTATGAAACCTGCCATCGATGTAACAGGTCTCTTTCCTTATCTTTATCATCTTTTTATTGACGTAGTGGTTAACTGCGGCATCATCCCTTACTCACCTGGAGAAAATGGGAGTAATGAAATCCTGATCCCGCAGTGTAGTCACCGGTAAGAAGCAATCTTAGTTATCCAGTAAACCGGAATCATTTATTAATCGTTGATAAAGGTCATGCTGTTCTTGCAAAAACGCTTTTGTTTCTTCACTATTTTTATAAAAATCTTCCCAGTCATTGTTTTCAAGGACTTTCTGCCATTGATTTGTTTCGACCATTTTTTCCAGCTTTTTATCCCAATAAGCAATTTCGTCCTCTGTCATATCAGGCGGGCCCATCAATCCCCTCCAATGCGGGAAAACCATATCCACGCCTTCATCCTGCCAAGTGGGCACATCCTCCAGGTCTTCAAGCGGTTCGTCAGAGGAAACAGCCAATATCTTAAGTTTTCCTGCTAAATGTTGATCTTTTACTTCTGACAGTGAGGTAGTGACCGCATCAACATGTCCACCCAACAATGCGGTTACCACATCTCCCCCACCTTCGTAAACGAGGAAATTAAGCTCTGCGGGATTGATGCCGAACTCACTTGCTGCTTGGACCAGCGATAAATGATCATCATTGCCAAGACCAGGCCCGACGCCAATTTTTACTGCAGTTGGATCCTCTTTAGTAGCCTTTAAAAATTCAGACGCAGATTGATAAGGTGAATCAGCCGGAACAGCAAGTGCTTGCCATTCGGTCGCAAGCGTAGCAATCGGTGTGAATTCTTCATAGGTTAATTCACTTTGCTCCAGTAAATTATTGGTAAGCACAAGGCTAGAATTGACAGCGAGTGAGTGGGAGTCCTTTGACTTTAAATACTTCCAGCCAACTTCTCCCCCACCCCCAGGTTTGTTGACGACATTAATATTTTTATCGACCAACTCTTGTTCTGACAGCACCTTCTCCAGCGAACGGGCTGTCAAATCCCAGCCACCACCTGGCGAAGCAGGTGCGACCATTTCTATATTTTTATTCGGATAGCCATCATTTCCGGAAGCGTTTCCCGCACAAGCGGCTGTTATTAAAATCACGGACATAGTAAGAAGCACTTTGATAATTTTTTTCATAAAAACTCCCTCCTGATACTTGATTTATCTGTATCCTACTAATACAGCCCCTCAATGTAAACGTTTTCAAAATATTGTTTTTTAACGAATTAAAAAACATTTTGTGCATTAAATGCACAAAATGCGAAAAGTGACTTTCTGCAAACTCGTTTCTATTACTTTTTGATAGAATACCGCCGCTCTGGTCGTCCGACAATACCATACATTTGCTCTACAACCGCTTCATTTCTGCCCACTAGGTATTCCAAGTACCTTCGCGCAGTCGTCCGTGAAGCACCAATCTTTCCGGCAGCCTGTTCGGAAGTTATGCCATTTTGTTCGATGATAAGAATTTCTTTGACCTTTTCAAGCGTACGGTGATCGATACCTGTCGGAAGGGTAGCTGTGCTTTTTTGCTCAATTTGTGGAGAACCAAACACTTCCTGCAACAGTTCTTCGTCAACTTCTGCTCTCGATTGGATCTTTTCTTTTTTCTTTTTATATTTCTGCATCGATTGTTGAAACTGTTCCATCGTAACAGGTTTAATCAAGTAGTCCTGAACACCATAGTTTAACGACTTTTCTAAAAACACTTTGTCGGTAGCGGCAGTAATCATGATGATATCTATCTTCGGATAGTTCTCCCGAATACGCTGAAGCAAATCGGTTCCTAATTGATCCGGCATGTATACGTCCAGTAATATCAAGTCGACAGTAAATGCTTCAAGCAATTGCCAGGTTTCCTTAGCGTTGTTGGCCTTACCGACGAGTGTCATTCCCGGTATTTTCTCCAGAAACGCTTCATGAATTTGAGCTACCCGAAAATCATCCTCTGCAATAAGAACCTTTAACATGTTTTCATCCCCCTATTCTTTTGTTATGTTCCTGTATTTCCTTTGGAAGGATCACCGTAAATACCGTTCCGTTACCAGGACTGCTGCTTACTTCAATCGCTCCATTCAATGAATAAACTTCCTCTTTCACGTTCGCTAGACCATATCCTCTATTTGTTCCTTTTTTTGAGTAACCTCGATGAAATATACGGGCTTCCATATCTTTGTCCAAACCATTTCCGTTGTCGGCTATCTCACAGATGATATCGTTACCTAAATCAGTAACAAAAAAAGAAACCTCCGGAGCAACACAACCTTTCACCGCATCAAACGCATTGTTGAGCAAATTGCCTAGTATCACAATCAAGGGGGACAAAGGAATATGTTCCGGTAGAGGCGCAAGCGAGCTCTCTTCATCCACAGTAAACCGAATCTTTTTTTCTGATGCTTTTGCGTATTTTCCCAGTAATATTGCCTGTACCTTTTCATCACGAATTTGCGAAAAGAACATTTCAGAAACCTGTTCCTGTATATTCGCTTCCCTTTGAATCAATTCGATTGCTTCTTTTGTTTTGCCTAGTTGGATGAATCCTAAAATAACATATAATTTGCCGGTAAACTCATGTGCCTGGGCACGAAGATCTTCTGAATACTGCCTGACCTCCGAGAGGGCGTCCACCATTTTTTTTATCTCGGTTTTATCCCGAAAACTTGCGACAGTCCCTGTCTTTCGGCCATTCTCTTTTATCGGTCTTGTATTGACGATAATGATTTTTTCTTTGTACTCCAGTTCCTTATTGACAATTTTAGTTGGTGACTGAATCATTGTGACCAATTCCTCGGATGGGAGAACATCAAGAATATGCTGTTCAATTACCTCCTCTCTTCGAATATCCAGCAAATCTTTGGCTGATATATTCATGGTGGTAATCATCCCATAGTGATCTGTAGCGATAATTCCTTCTTTTACAGACTGCAAGACGGCATCTCGTTCTCTGTACAGAGAGGAAATCTCAAATGGTTCCAAGCCCAATGTATCTTTGCGAATGCTTTTGGCCAACAGAAAGCTTCCGACAATGCCCAGCAGGAAAACCAATCCTGCAGCAAGGATGATTTTATAAATATCGACCAAAATCTCGCTGTAAATCACGTTCTTCGGAAAATCTACCGTAACGACGCCCTCTACCTTTTTATAATCGTGATAATCGAGCGTTACAGGTGCAACCCCCTTCAGGATACCCTCCTTCCTGCTCCCCGTCTCCATCACGTAACTGCTTCCAAAAACAACTGCTTTATATACCTCATCTCCGGAAGCGGTTACATATTCTTTTTTAGAAGCCGTTTCATCCTGGGCCATTCCGATAATTCTTCCTGAACGGTCAAATATCGTGATGGTTGATGCACCTGCTTCTTCTCTTATTTGTTCTGTCAACTGCTTCATTTCCTCCAAAGTAGCCCTCGAACGGAAGGCATCCTGAACTCCGGGCATGTAAGAAATTGTTTTGGCCGTCTGCAAGGCCAAGCTCTCAGCGTTGGATACGTCCTCCCTTGATTCCATATACCCCACCATAAAAGTAATCAGGCTAATGACGAGCAACAGAAGCGTACCGACCAAACCCAGGATTTTAGTATGAAGTGGCACGGGCCATCGAATCTTCATTTATTCCGCCCCCCTTCTATGTAAACCGGCTTTTTTAGATTATTGGTTTCCCCTATTAAATCATATTTCTTCTCACTTTCCACCCAGACTTCGGCACTAATTTACATAAACCGCGTTTTTTCTTAGAAGAAAAAGTTTGAAGGAGAAGAAGAAGGGGAACTTCTAAGTAACTTTGAGAAGTGTTCGATATATAAAACACTTCTCCTACATCGCATCATTAAAAGGGAGAGGACAACAAATGAAAAAGTGGTTGATGATTGTATGCGCCGGCTTGCTGGCTGTTCTGTCTGCCTGCAGCTCCGGAAGCGCGGATAACACGAACGCAGAAGGAAAAGTAGAGCTTGATTTTTGGACATTTTGGGGATCGGAGACAAGGCGACCGATGATCGAAAAACTGATTGAGGATTTCAACAACTCTCAGGATGAAATTGTAGTCAAACATACATATGTACCGTGGGGAGATATTTGGACGAAAAACCTGGCTGCCATCGCTGCAGGTGATCCGCCTGATGTCATCGTCAACGATATCAGAACGGTAAAAATCAGAGCCTCCAACAATCAGGTAGAAGATTTAAGCGAGTGGGTCGATGACGATTTAAAAGACAGTTTCTATCCGCATCTATGGGATGCCGTGACATATAACGACAAAGCATATGCCCTGCCTTTCACTACCGATACCAGAATGCTTTTTTATAACAAGGACGCTTTCCGTGAAGCCGGATTAGATCCAGATAAACCACCACGCACATGGGAAGAGCTCAAAGAATACTCCGACAAACTGACCGTCAAAAACGATGATGGCGGATATGAACAAGTCGGTTACTACCCGAACTGGGGAAATTTCACTACCCACGATTGGATGATAAACGCCGATAATGGAAAAGGGCTAATGGAAGGTGGAAAACCGACTATCAACACTCCCGCCAAAAAGGAAGCAATCCAATGGATGTATGATTGGAAGCAAGAACTAGGGGCGGAAGCTGTGCAAAACATGAAAGCCGAATTCGGCAATGAACAGCAGGATCCTTTCATTTCAGGTAAAGTTGCGATGTGGGCAGAAATCGGCACCTTCTATAAGCAATTACAAGAGTTCGGCGGCGACCTGGACTACGGTGTAGCGACAATGCCTGCTTATAACGAAAATACGGAACCATGGAGCACTGGCGGTGGATTTGTCATGGAAATACCGAAAGGCGCTAAAAATCCAGAGGCTTCCATGAAATTCATCAAATATCTGACAGATGTCGAAGCACAAACCTACTGGGGTGAAAATAACTTCGACAACATCGCCAACAAAAAAGCTACCGAACAAATCACAGAGAATCTTGATGGAAAAGGAGAGGAGATTTTCCACAAATCAATGGAAAGCCTGGAACATACTTATTTGTCCATCACACCGCCTGAATATCCGGAATATGAAAACCTGGTCAATCCTCTGATCGACGATGCGCTCAATGGAAAAATTTCCGTTGAAGAAGCACTTGATCAGGCTCAAAAAGATGTAGAAAATTCCAAGCAATAGCTGGAAATATCTTGAGGAAAAGCGGTTATGAACCGCTTTTCCATTCTCTTTTCCATAACAGCTCTCTGATGGGGGAAAATCCACAGACTTACTACAACACAGGTTAGGAGGCGAGGAAGTTGAGCGGAATGAAAGAACATCCAATCCAGTTGGGGACAACACAGAAGAATAAGGTACATAATGGCAAGAGTCGCGACAGGGCAATAAGAAAACCGAAAATGAGCAAATTGTCACTAAAAGAGAATATTTGGGGCTATATCTTTATCGCTCCATGGATTATCGGTTTTCTCGGACTTACACTAGGACCTTTGGTGTTTTCGTTAATAACCAGTTTCACTGATTATAACGTCACTTCCCAAATGCATTTTACAGGTTTTGACAATTACAAACGGATGTTCACGATTGACCCGTTATTTTGGACTTCCCTGTACAATACAGTCTACTTTGTCGTTTTCTCTGTTCCATTGACCACGGCAGGGGCTGTAATTGTGGCCATGCTGCTTAATCAAAAAATGAAGGGCATCAAAATATTCCGCACCATATACTACTTGCCCGCAGTTTTGTCGGGAGTTGCCGTTTATTTTTTATGGATGCAGCTGCTCAGTCCTTCTACAGGTCTGGTAAATACCGTTCTTGCCTGGTTCGGGATCGACGGGCCTGCCTGGCTGTTCGAACCGGAATGGACCAAACCGGCGCTCGTCATGATGAAAATGTGGAGTGTCGGCGGCGGCATGCTGCTTTATTTGGCAGTCATGCAAGGCGTGCCAAAAGCTATGTACGAGGCGGCAGAGTTGGATGGGGCCGGCTCGATCCGCAAGTTTTTCCATATCACCCTTCCGATGATTACCCCGATTATTTTCTTCGATATGGTGACATCGACGATCGGCGCTTTCCAAATTTTCCAGGAAGCTTATGTCATGACTGACAGTGGCGAAGGCGGACCTTCCAATTCCTTGTTATTCTATAACCTTCATATGTGGAACAACGCGTTTGAAATCTTTGATATGGGCTATGCATCGGCTATGGCTTGGGTATTGTTTGTAATTGTCATGATTCTGACCTTCCTTCATTTCAAATTGAGCAAGAAGTGGGTTTACTATGAAAGCGGGGATGAAAAGTGAGTAATTCTGTTATTGGCAGCAAGAAAAAATGGATAACCAAGAAAACGTTGATTTATTTGATTTTAATCGGCGGCAGCCTTGTCATCCTGTCGCCAGTATGGTGGATGATTGCGACTTCTTTGAAAACACCTCAGGAAATCGCCCAATATCCCCCCAGCTTCTGGCCGGATAGCTTCAAGTTCAGTAACTACCTGGAAGCATGGCAGACAGCTCCTTTCACCCGTTGGACATTGAATACCCTGCTGATTTCGGGTCTGTCGACAATAGGGAGTGTACTTGCCAATGCGTTTATCGCTTATGGATTTGCCGTGATAAAATTCAAAGGGAAAAATTTGTTGTTTGGCATCGTCATGGCAACGATGCTGATCCCCGGCTTTGTCACATTGGTTCCGCAATATATCATTTTCGCTAAAATCGGCTGGGTAAACACCTACCTGCCGCTGATCGTGCCGTCTTTCCTGGGTAGCGCATTCTTCATTTTCCTGATCAGGCAATTTATGCGCACCATCCCGAAGGATATGGTGGAAGCAGCAAAAATGGATGGCGCCAACCATTTTCAAATTTGGTGGCGGATTATCCTGCCGCAAATCAAACCGGCGTTAATTACCGTAGCCATTTTTTCCTTCAATGGTTCCTGGAATGATTTACTTGGTCCGCTGCTCTACCTTAATGATGAAAATTTGTACACCCTGCAAATTGGTCTGCAAACATTCAAAGGTACAGTCTCTACCCAGTGGAACTACTTGATGGCGATGTCGACCACCGTGTTATTGCCGATCATTCTATTGTTCTTTTATTTTCAACGGTATTTTATAGAAGGCTCGAATCTTACCGGTGGGCAGAAGTTTTAGACGGTTCAGTAGTCTACAATTGCTTTAAGTGGCGCGATTTCTACTGGAAGATAAGCGATTTTATGCAAAAGTGGAGCAATTCTATTGGAAGTAGAGCAACTATACCCAGAAAGTAAATCCATTTTACAAAAAAGTAGTGAGCTTTCCTGCATACTAGAACAAAAAGGCACCCTGTTAAAACTTCAGGGCGTCTTTTTCAATCCTTATCCAGATCCGTATCGAAAAAAGATTTTTTGGTGTCCTCTGGTTCTTCTGGCCGATCCATATTGAAATGGCGGCCCACATTTGATTTATTGATTCCGTTTTTCACCGCTGTTTCGATAACAATGTAAAGAATAAACAAAGATATTACATAGGTGATAATAGCAATGAGTCCCACACATGTTCCCTCCTGATCGTTCTGATTCAGTCCTACTATAAAACAAAATCAGAATAAAGAAAAGGCAACCGAATCTCTCCGGCTGCTTTTTCTTTATCTATAACCTTACCCGATCAGAGTACTTTTCAATCAAGTGCTGATTATGCGCATCTGCTCCTTCTATGTTACCGCTTAAAAAGACGGGCGGCTGAAAACCAGCTTCCGCCATCAGTTTAATGGCTTGCGCAAAGATTCCATTAATGATTGCGGCTCCGATTACGGTCGAACTCGGCGCAAAGCTCACCTGTACTTCCGGATGGCTAAGCAGCGCATCTCCGACCGGTGCATGATTATCGACCACGAGATCAACTGCATCAAACAAATGCATCCCGCTTGAATGTCGTGATGACTGGCTTTGTGAATATTGAATCGAGGTTATCCCGATGACAAAGGCGCCTTTTTCTTTGGCAATCCGCGCCACATCGACAGGTACCGGGTTACGTCCAGATGTAGACAACACCACCATGATATCCCCTTGGCGAATATCCTGATCTTCCATAAATTGTCCAGCATAGTCATTCTTTCTTTCCAAAGTCGAAGAACGGACCGCTCCTTCATGCAACATCAATGGTTCATGAAGAATCGGGTGCACAGGGACTAATCCGCCTGCACGATAATAAACCTCTTCCGTCAAAATATGTGAATGGCCGCAGCCAAACAAGTGGATCACTCCGTCATTTTGCAGCGAGGCAGAAATTTTTCCAGCAGCCTCGCGCAAAGCAGGAAACTCTTTTTCTTCGATAACGCGGAGCAACGCATGCACCTTCTCAAAGTAGTTCGTTAACATCCAAACCCTCCTAGTTTTGTTCTGTCTCTTGTTTAGCGGCTTCTATTAATTGAACCATGTTTTTTAATGCAATATCAATTATATAAATGCCCTTATCCTCTGTCGCCAGGGTGGCGTCCCCTAAAACAGCGGTTTCCGTGAATTCCTCCCAAGGGGTAGGTGTGACATCCGCACTCAATGGAATATCAGGAATATCATTGATCGCCTTCTCCATTTCCACCAACTCCGGCGCAAGATACAGCATATAGGAAGTCTCTATTTCACAGGCATGAAAATAGGTGGCATGGGTAGATGGCGTTTCCCTCACTTCTTCTGCCGCCTTATTCATGCCAGGATAAAATAAATACAGCACTTTCATTTTCGGACATGTTTCATACAATTCACGCGCAGCTTCCTTCAAAGCTGTTCCATTGCCCAAATGCCCGTTCACCATGGCGAATACTTCGATACCCTGGCGATAAAGACTCTCGCCGATATCGACAATATAACTGATCAGGGAACGATTGCTGACGGTGATGCTTCCAGGAAAATGCCGCAAGCTCCATACCTGTCCGTAGGGCAACGTCGGCAATACCAAACCATCGACCATTTCAGCAAGCTTGTCCGACAACCGTTCAGCCAGGAAGTTATCTGTACCGAGGGGCAAATGCGGACCGTGTGCTTCCACTGCTCCCACAGGAAGAATTGCGACTTTGGAACGCTGGATTTCTTCTTTAATATTATAGGAGTTTTGATATTGAAACTTCACAACAGCACCCCTTCTCTATTTTTTGAAAGTAAAACACCGGGCCGGATTTTCCACGAAAAATTTAGTTATCAGTTTCTCCCCGTCAAACCCGAGACTGTCTGCCTCTGCTTTGAAGCGGGGAACCCACTTGGCAATGATGTTTTCCAGCCCGAGTCCGTAATCATAGTGTTTATAATAAGACTTTCTGGCAGTGTCTCCACTGACTAAAATTTGGTCCTCATAGCCTTTGCGCACCAGCTCCAAAATACAGTGAATCCGGGTGCTTTCTGGTGCATACTTAATTTTGGAAATACCATCAAACGAAAGAAAAGCGCCAGTTTTCGCCACTTGTTCGTGATAGAAAGGATCCGGATTTCGATCCATATGCCCGAAACTGACATGCTCCAGGTTGATCCCTTCTTCCTTTAGCAGCTCGATTTGTTCCAGTACCATCGTGCCGGCTTCTGTATGCGTATGAATCGGGGCTTTCGTTTCATGATGTGCCCTCGCAACCGCCCGCAGCGTTTTTTCCTCTAATGGAGTGATCCGGTTATAACCCGTTCCAAACTTCACCTGCCCGCCTCTCCACTTTGTTCCTTCCAACCCTTGTTCTACTTCCTGAATGACGAAATCTGCAAGCTGGTTGGCCGTTTTATCTTCAATCCATTGGCGATATGTTTCGTAGTCACCGACAATTTTTTTTACGTTGTCCCGCATCGGCGCATCCCACAAAAAGCTTTTGTTAAAACCGGCTGTTCCGATGATGGTGATCCCGGTCTCTTCGGATATTTGCTGAACGGCGGCCACGTCCCTGCCATAATCCACAGCGGTGGCATCGACAATCGTTCGGCCGCCGTGCCTTTTAAAATCCAGCACATCTAATTGCGATTTTTCCTTGTCGTCCAACAAAAGATCATAAGCCCCCTGTTCCACCCAATAAGGCGGACGGCAGACAATGTGCTCATGTGAATAGGTGAAACCCAATTTGTCAGGGGAAACATCCCCCGCGAAGGTGCGTACAAAACTCATTTTATCCCCTCCAGAGTAAGTGGAAAAAGGGCAAAACTGCTGCCCTTTTCCTCCTTTGTATTTTCATTAGAACAATAATTGCGCAAGAAACCGGATGATCGGGCCGAGGATGAACATGTCAGAATCGGCAGCCCACATGGCTGTATCCGGTATCGTATCTGCCAAAAGCATTTTCACCGTGATATATTGTCCCCAGGCAACGACCGTGGAGGTGATGAATCCGGCAATCAACGCACCGCGTACACCACCAGTGACATTACCAAACACACCTGCTGTCGCTGAATGGAAAAACAAGACAATCATGGTAGGGACAAAAATATACCCCACTGTGTTTCCAAGTATGAACAACCATAGCAAAGCGCCGACGAATGAACCTAAGAATCCGAGAATTACGGCGTTCGGCACATAGGGGAAGACGACCGGACTGTCCAGTGCAGGTTTGGCCCCCGGCACAATTCTTGTCGCAATCCCTTTGAAGGCTGGAACCATTTCCCCGATAAACATACGGACCCCCATTAAAACAACTGCGATACCGGCAGTGAATGTAAACGACTGGATGATCGCATAGATGACGAAATTTTGACTGCCCGCACTTGCCACAAGCTCTTCTGCGCCCGGCGTGTCTTTAAAGGAAATAATGACCGCACCGACCAGGAACAGCAGACCCATGGTCAAGGCTGTGATGACGTTAGAATCGCGAAGGAATTCCAACCCTTTTGGAAGTTTGATTTTTTCCGAATCATTGTCTTTGTTACCGAGCACCTTTCCTGCCAGTGCTCCAAGCAAAGCAACAGACGCTGACGTATGACCCAGAGCGATGTTGTCGTTCCCCGTGATTTTTCTCATGAATGGCTGTGTCAAAGCAGGCTGTACCGTCCAATAAATCCCCATGATGACAGCAAGGAAAATAACCAGTTTACCAAAGGAAACATCCCCGACTGCATGCACGACAATCCCGGCAAAAATGGTCGTCGTCCAAAACATCATATGACCGGTTAAATAAATGTATTTTAATTTTGTAAACCTGGCCAGCAAAACGTTGATCAAAAAACCAATCGTCATGGCCAGCGTGACTGCGCTTCCATATTCGGCGTTAAAGGCATTCTGGCCCATAAATTCGCCAAGTGGCTGCTCCGATAGATTGAAAACCTCTTTCCATAATGGTTCAAATACCGTCAGGGCGCTGACAATGATGTCCGAACCAGCACTGATGATCAAAAAACCGATGATTGCTTTAAATGTACCACTGACTCGCTGACTTGCGGTCTTATCCTGCAACAGTAAACCGACCAGTACGATAAAACCTAATAAAATCGCAGGTGTTCCAAAGACATTGTCGGCTATCCAATAAATGACTTCCACTTTGTTTCCCCCTTCGTCTGCTTTCTATATTGTTTCGACAATCTTTATGCCTTGGCTATATGTTCGTCAATCGCCTGGTTGATCTCATCCATATCAAAATAGTTGTTGACGATGATCACCTTGGCGCTATGTCCCTCCAATCCTTCTGCCAGTTCGTTGCTTGTGATAATATAATCGGCACTCATGCTTGATGCCGAAGATACATCGGTATGCTCGACATCAGCCCGGATTCCTTTCTCGCTGAGTGCCTGCTCCACATTCATCTTCAAAATCAAACTGGTTCCCTGTCCTAGTCCACAAACCGATAGTACTTTAATCATTTGCTTTCCCCCGTTTCAATGATTGTTTTAATATCGCGGTAACTTGCTGCCGTTCTCAACTGATTAACGTTTTCTTCCTTGTTGAGAAGCATCGTCAGCTTCTTTAATAAATCAACATGTTCTTCACTTGATGAAGCCCCAAGTCCGAAAATCAATTGGACAGGGTCATTGGATGAATGCCCGAACGTGACAGGATCCTTCAATTGCAACAGGGAAACAGATGCTTCCTTCACCCCGTCTTCCGGTCTTGCATGGGGAATGGCTATGTGTGGCGCGAGGACGAAATATGGTCCATTGTCTTGAAAAGACTGTACCATCGCCTCGATATACACATCCTCCACCGCCTCCGCGTCTGCCAGTAAAACGCCCGCCTGTTTGATGGCATCCTCCGCATCAGCAGCTTTTGCTCCGACTTTGACTAATCCCTCTTCTAAAAACTTCATGATCAAACTCCTTATCTTGATGAATAGGTTGTAATGATTTTGCAGATTTGCTCCTTGTTTTTTGCATCCAGTATTGCACGTTTGTCATGGGAAAACATTTTGGTTAGCTGAGCCAAAGCTTTTAAGTGCTTTTCGTTATTTTCCGGAGCCAAAACCATGAAGATTCTGACTTTTTTGCCCAGCATTTCTACTGGTTCCTGCAAATGCAACAAGCTGATTCCCAATTGATTCACACCATCTTCCGCACGACCATGCGGCATCGCAACCAAGGGAGAAATCACGACATACGGACCTTGCTCCTCGATATTGTCGACCATCGATTCGATATAATCTTCCGTGATGCATCCTTTTTCCAAAAGAGGTCTGGCTGCCAGCTCTACCGCTTGCTGCCAGCTACCCGCGTTAGCTGCAAACAGAATGTTGTCCTCGTTCGCTAACTCTTTCAATGCAGGCTTCAATCTGGCTTCTGATGTCACTGCGGGATGGTAAAGATACTTTCTCAATTCCTGCTGTAGCTCTCCTTCTTCCTTCACATCTGCATAACGTCTCACAATGTCCATAATAGTATCGACCGAGTATGGTTGATAACCATTATTTTCTGTGAACAACGCATTTACCTGCTTCAACAGTTTTTCCTTGTCATGGTTATCAAGCAACGGATTGACTAAACAGACGGGAATTCCCCGATCCGGCAAAGGAACCGTCGAGACGATGAAATCGACCGCTAGTTCCATCTCGCGATACTCACGCAAAGAAGCAATCCCGGTGATAACGACTTCAGAAAACAATCCTTCGAGCTGGCTCTTCAGTAAACGGGAAGTACCGAGTCCATTAGTACAAACAATCAACATTTTTCGGCGTGTCTGGATGGACAGTCCTTCTTTATGCAGCCATCCACTAAAATGGATTGCAATATAGGCTATCTCGCTTTGATTGATTTTTTTCCCGACAAAACGCTCAAAATGATGGACCACTTTTTTGGTCAATTGATAGATTTCCGGGAAATTGTCTTCCACAGAGTCATAGGGCAACTCTCCCATATCAATGCCATACTTGATTCGGTAGTATGCTGGTTTTAAGTGTAAAAGCAAGTTGGTTTCCATTCCTGCCCGATCTGTAAAAGAAACCACTGCAACCAACTGAAAATCTTCGATCATCTGTTTGACTACTTCCCGCAATCCGATAATTTCCCCGTTTTCATCCTCGAAGCTTGGATGATAATTCACTTTGGAACCCAATAAATGCTTGGCAAGGTAATACCCTTCTGTTGCCGGTATTTCTTCCTGCCATCTACTTTCCACTTCGGTGATAAAATCTTTTGCTGCGTTAAATTCTCCAGTTTGTTCAATGACATTCTGTTCAACCGGATCAATATCTGCATACTGCTTTTGCTTGACTCGCTGCAAAAACAAGTAAAAACGAATGACAAGAATGTTGAGGACATCATCCGTAAACTGAATGCCCAAACGCTGCTCACA
Organism: Sediminibacillus terrae; assembly: GCF_009602435.1. Classification (GTDB taxonomy): domain Bacteria; phylum Bacillota; class Bacilli; order Bacillales; family Amphibacillaceae; genus Sediminibacillus; species Sediminibacillus terrae. The sequence continues at coordinate 62,701 of NZ_VZDQ01000023.1, read as the reverse complement.
GCGGCTCAATTCGCGATAAATCCTTTTTAATTCAGATTGGTTGAAAATCACATAGTTGCTGTCCTCTTCTTTATCCGCTTCAAAAGCCTGCTCATGAATCAAAGAGTACCAGCCGTGTTGCGGTTTGATCATGTCTATATAGTTGACCAGCGCTCTCCTGATGTCTGTCTCCTTGCCGACAACCTGATATCCAAGTTTTCTCGGGAAGTAAGCTCCAATCGATAGCTGGCGAGTTCTTCCCGCAAACCTTTCAAATCCTCCAGGACTGTGTTCCTGCTAACCCTGGTAATCGCTATCAAATCTTTCAGGAACAGATGCTTTGCACTGGCCAGAAAGTAAGTGACCAGCCATGCTTTTCTTTCTTCAGGGGACAGTTCGTAATAATAAACCGGGAACACGAGCAGCCTGCTCCTGATTTCCTGTTTCGCCTGCTTTTCCAAGTATAACCCTGCTGCTCTGACTTGCTGTATTTCACTTATCCTGTTTTCCTTCAGCCAAAAGTTGATCTTATCCAGGTCGTTATAGACCGTCCTTCTTGAAACATTAAATTGCTCGGCTAGTTTTTCGACAGGAATATATAGCTCACTATGAACAATTTGAGTTAACATGGCAGTACTGCGCTTATCCAAACTCATTGTTTTCCCCCCTTGGGCAAAACTTTTTATCGGCCTTAATTTAACTATATGCCAAGCCCGCCGGAATCAAAAGACCAAATCATTCACAGACTTTTGTGCAAAAACAAATGGTTCAAATTCCCAACCCAAAAAAACTCGCCGAGTGGCGAGCCATACATTGTTGCACTATTGTCACAGAGATCTTCTTTTTACCAAAAACAAAATACATGACTATCTTATCGGGTTATTTGATGAAACTTCAAACGTTCGCAAAAAGAAATTCAACTAATAAAAATGGATTGGATTGATGAAATAACAAGGAGTTCATGCTCTAAAAGTGGGTTGACGAAGTATGTCTTTGAAATGATTCATTTCAAATAATCATGCTCCCAAAAAATCCAGGACGTTTTCGGTAGTGTTAAAAGATTACTTATCTGTAACCTTAACAAAAACTCTTTATTTGATTTTCCGTGATCCCTTTAATTAATCTCAGTTCACTAATTAAAAATCCATGTGCGTTATCCAGCATTTTTTTCTCACTTGTATTAAGTGCCTTCTCTTTCTTTATACGCAATAAATCACGTACAACTTCCGCACCTTCTTGTATGTTGCCTGTTTTTATTTTGTCTGTGTTGACTTTATACCTTTGTTTCCAGGGTAGTAATTTTTCCGATTCTCCATACTGAAAAATGTGTATGATGTGTTTTAATGCAATTATGTCAGTAACCGGCCGTATACTCGAACTCAATATTTTACCCGTAGGAATCATGACTTGCATATTACTGATTAACATTTTTATGACGTAATATTGTTGTTTTTTCCCTAAGATTTCCTTTTCTTCTATGGCTTTAATTATACCTGCTCCATGCATTGGATAAACAATGCTATCGCCAATTTCAAACAAATCGTCCACCTCCATATATGGTAACCTTCTTCAGTTTAACACATATATGTTTTTTATCAAAATTTCCATGATATCATAATTTATTTTTTATAGTCAACTACTTTTTTCTTTCCTCTTCTTTGACCATGGGGGTCCTTTATTATTTGGAAATTGGACTATCGCATAAAAAGGATAAAGAAGTACTCCTGGCTTCCATGCGGCTTCGCTTTCTATCCGTAATGACAATAACGAAAAACACACCCAAAGAGAAGGTATCTCCATCTAACGGAGGCAAGGTATGCAGACTCCAGCGGGAAGAGCGCAGACTGAAGATCCACATGACAAAGCGGTATCCTTTGCCAAGTTAGCTGAAGCAGTGCCCGCGGAAAGCGAAGTACCTTGCCGGAGTGGAAAGTTGCATTTTTCATAGGATTGAACGTTTGCTTTTACTACACAGAGGGTGGAATTAAGACCCGAGAGGATAGGCGCTGGAGCTGGCCGTGGCTGTTTCTGCCAATATTTTTCCACAGACAGTTAAATTTGTCATTTTCTATACAAAAATAAAGCGCCATCCCTTATTAAAGGATAACGCCCGATTATGAAAATCGTTTGTTTGTATAAATAACCGCACTCTCAACGACCCTTACTCTTTTCCCATTCCATCAAAAATTCTTCCTCAGAAGTCTCTTCATCTACTGTTTCTTCTTTTATTTCAAAGCCATTTTTTAAATAGAAATCAACGGCTTTTTTATTTTTCTTGTACACCTTCAATTGTATATTTTCCCTTTTCGTTTTTATAAAATCCAATAATCCCTTTCCATATCCCTCACCCTGATGCTTGACATCGATAAATAACGCAGCTAAATAATTATCCATCATGGATACGAAACCGACAACAGCTTTCTCGTTACTTACAACATAGGTTTCAGACATCGGGATATACTTTTCTGCCATCTCCCTTTGCTGTGAGGTCCAATAATTCTTATCAATAAAATCGTGTGCTATTAAAGAACCTTTATACCATATCTCTACTAATCTATCGACTTCTGTATTCTCGTTTGGTCTAATATTCACCTTGCCACCCCCAGAAATGTTTCACTGCTTTTTATCCAATTGAACAGCCCAATTTTGATGTTATCTAACAATCAATACTGATCCCCCGATACGCCCTCTCTGTTTTGTAGATCATCCAAGTGACAGGGACTGCGTTTATGGGCAAAAGAGATAGTTAAATCATCCGTCTTTAAACCCCTTATCCAATATTCCTCAACTCTGGCCAGCCTGCGCCTTCTTTTCTTTTATAGAGAAAACAAGTTTCCAACTGATCATAGCGGCAATAATTACTAGTACCAGATAACCAAGCACTCCGTAAGGCAACAGGGTGGCCAGGTAATGAATCCCTCCAAACAGGCCGACGATGATCATTAAAATGATATTTTTGGCGGTGTCCATATCGGAAGCAAATTCAAAGGACCGGGAAAAAGGATATGTCTGATTGTTTAATAGTTTATAAGATAACAAGGCATGCAGTACGCCTGTCACTAAAATCACAAGCAAATCCGGTACAATCCGGAACGAAAACATGGACAAAAAGAAAACACTAAGGACGAGCATGAGCGGTAAATAAAGTTTGGTCAAAAAAGCTTTTAAAGCCGCCCGGTAGAAAATGGATTCATCACGCATCGGTGTTGCCCTGAAGATCCATGCCCCCTTATAATTGCTGGAAAACTTGAGCATGTGAACGACAGCGGGAATCATGATGTTTCCAAAATAAATGGTCAGGAAATACTTGCTTCCCGGCAACCCGCCGAACCCATTCCTGCTTATTTCGTTGAACAAAAAAATAAACGGAAACACAAAAGCAAATCCAAGCGAAGGATAAACTTTCAACTTAAACTCTCGCTCCTGCTTCATCATCAGCGCTGAAAAACGGTAGAATGTCCGCTCTTCCTTGCTCTTACAAACGATTTTAGCAAAGAAGCGATCGACTCGATGCGCCCTTCGCTTGTTGTCCCCACTATATTGCAGCAGCTTTTGCAAATTTTGTTCAAATGACGGGACGAATCTGCTGTAGATAATAATGGCCACAATCGGCACCACGACGGACAGGATGGAATAGGCAACAATGTAGCCCGCAGGATTGCCGTTCAATATCCATTCGAATGGCGCACTATACCAAATCGGCGGAAGCAGTAGATGCCACCATTGAAAGGTAAACTCGATGTTCAAACCGGAAAAATCGAATACCCGCACCAACACCTGGTAACCCGCTACGATACCGACCGAAAGCAGGATCTGGACATAATTGATGACATCTTTCAGGCGTTCCCCATCGAAAAATCGCAAAATAAATATGTAAATGAGTGCCGTCAACACAACAATCAGCATGCCAGTCAACAAAATTTCAATTAAAAATATAACAGTAAACAGAACTCCGTTGACAAACAAACCGACAAGCAGCGGGACTACGGCAAAGGCACCGGTCACCTGGGTCATATAGATGCAGACGTGAACCACCTTGGCCATACTTACTGTCCGCTGGTTGACAGGTTTTGTATTGAGAATGTTTTTGTCTCTTACATCAAGCAGGACTGCAGAGAAATCGGCGATCATCGTTGTCATGAGAATAAACATCATCATGGAGAAAACGAGACTCATCTGAAACAGATAGTAATCACCAAATACAATGAACGGTATGAGGATCAATCCATAAAAAGCGTAAAGGCCGAGCGATTTGATGAATTGATTGCCTTCCTTGGTTTTCGACTGTTCAAAGATTGTCGGAACACGCCGCTGGTCCATCGTCAGTTTCACCTGCAAAATCCGCCGCATTACCGGATAATCAACACCCAGCATGGCAAACAAACGCCGGAAATAATCCAGCATCCGCAAGGAAAAGAAATTTTTCATCAGCTTCCACCTTCCCGGACGATCGACACAAACGATTCAGCAATTTCACGGTGTTCGTTAAAGCCTGTCAGTTGGTTGAAGATTTCTTCCAATGTCCCTTCCTCATTTTTTGCCTGCAATTCAGCAAAGGTCCCATCGGCAACGATTTTGCCGTCTGCCAACAGAACGATCCGGCTGCTGATTTTTTCCACGACTTCCATGATATGAGACGAATAAAAGATCGTTTTCCCTTCTGCAGCAAGCTGGGCAAGGATTTCTTTGATAATCATGACGCTGTTTGCATCCAACCCGCTAAGCGGTTCGTCGAGGAACAGCAAATCAGGGTCATGCAGTAAACTGGAGATGATCAGTACTTTTTGTCTCATCCCCTTGGAAAAAGACGAGATTTTCGTGTGGAATACACCGCGCATCTCAAATTTGTCTAGCAGAAGCAAGGCTTTTCGTTCCGCTTCGTCGGCATCCATCCCATACATTTCGCCCGTGAATGTAAGGTATTCGCAGGCAGTCAAGTTGTCATAAATCTCGGCGTTCTCCGGGACATAACCGATCTTCCGCTTATAGGAAGGATCTCCATTTGCGATGTCCTGTCCGAAAACTTCCACCGTTCCGTTATAGCCGTCCAAAAGTCCGAGCATGATTTTCACTGTGGTGCTTTTCCCCGCACCATTCGGTCCTATGTATCCGATGATTTGGCCGGGATACACATCCAAATCGATCCATTTGAGTACCGGATCCCCACCATAACTCATCGATAAATTATTCAGGGAAAGGATTTTTTCATCCTGATTTACCACCTTTTCATCACCTTCTTCATTAGTATGTACTCTTACCTTAACATAATTTTCCTTTCTGTGAGGTAGTGATTTTCAAGAGAAAAAGTGTAAGTATCTTGCCATGACTGCACTTAATAAAAACCAAACCATAGAAGGACAGAAAGCAGGAAAGAGCCAACATTAAAAGAATAGTAAATGCTTTTGGCCTTGGTGTTAGATGCGGGCTTCGTATCGCTGCGGCAAGATTTTCATGTTCTGAATTCCAGTGATCAAGACAGCATGAATATAATATTCTCTTCTATTGGCTGGGAGGCTATTTACAAAGTAATATAAACAGCGGTGACAGACTTTTTTTGACGAATAAGAAAAAACAGAAGGGGGAGTTCCTTTCTTATTCAGCAATTGAAGTAAGCAAAAGCCGACAGTACAAATAAAGTAGCACTCCCGGTTTCCATATGGCTTGCACTACTACTAAGAGAAAGTTAGAATAATTTACTTTTTCCTGAGTTAATTCGGAGGTTATTGAAAATATAAAAACCGAACGAATCGTTCGGTTTTTGTTGTGGTCGCTTTGCTTCTGCTCCAGTCCCGCCTGTTTGTAATATTGCCGTCTCTTGCTCTGGAAAGGAGGTAAAAATCTTTATAAATTATATCCCAGCTAACAGCTTCTCCTATCAAACATGTTTCACAAAGCTCGCTTTTGTTTCTTCCAGCACTTCTTCACCTGGGCGATCCCAAATGGCCTGGTTGATGATTTCCACTTCGATCGGTCCATGGTAGCCGGCCGCTTCGACTGCATGGCGGATCCGGTTGATTTCAATCACTCCTTCGCCCATCATCCTCCTACCTTTGAACATGTCAGGCATGGGCACGGCCCAGTCAGAAACGTGAAAACCGAAAATACGACCAGACGCGCGATCTATCTGTTGATAAAGTTCGGGATCCCACCAGACGTGAAAGACATCGACAATCACACCTACCTCGTCAGGCCGGAACTGCTCGGCGATTGTATTCGCCTGATTCAGCGTCGAAATGACCGATCGATCTGCCGCGTACATGGGATGCAATGGTTCAATACCCAGCTTTATCCCATAGGATCGGGCAAACGGAACCAGCTTAACAATCCCTTCTTCCACATGCCTTCTGGCCGTAGCAATATCGCGGTCAGGTCCCGGTCCGCACACGAGCACAAGTGTATCCGTCCCGAGCTCGGCAGCTTGCTCCACAGCCCGACGGTTATCATCGAGACGCCGCTCTCTTTCCGTTGCAGTCGATGCAGGAAACATGCCGCCACGGCAGAGACTCGACACATGCAAGCCAGCATTGCGAATCAAGTTCCTGCTTGCCTGCAAGCCTGTTTCTTCCACTTTGTGCCGCCACAAAGCAATATGTCCGATTTCCGCTTCTGCACAGCCACGGGCGACTTCTTCCAAGCTCCATTTTTCCGTTGTAATTTGGTTCAAACTCAGCCTGTTTAACCATGCAGCTTGTGTCATCCTCTTCCCCCCTGGGCGATTCCTGCCTGTTCCAGCATAAGCTTCATCCTAAATGCGGCAAGCTCCGGGCTTTCCAATAATCCCGCCTGATCGGCCAAGATAAATAAATCGGCCAGATGCGTAATCGACCGGGCACTTTCTTTTCCGCCAAGCAGTCGGAAATGCGTTTGATGCCCATTCAAATACGCCATGAAAACCACACCGGTTTTATAAGAAAACGTCGGTTTTTGAAAAATATGCCGGGCAAGCGGTACCGTTTTTTCGAATATCGCATCATAAGTAACTTCATCCCCTTCATCCAGGGCGTGTAAAGCTGCTGCTGCTGCAGGAGCGATCGCATCAAAGATGCCGAGCAATGCATGGCTGTATCCTTGCCCGTCCCCCTTTATCAAATCCGGGTAATGGAAATCATCGCCGGTGTACATCCGCACACTGTCCGGAAGGAGCCGGCGCATTTGGATTTCCCGCTCAGCATCCAGCAAGGAAACTTTTATCCCATCCACTTTGCTTTCATTATCCTGGATAATCGCCAAGCAGACATCCATCGCTTCGTCAATGGATTCATGTCCCCAGTATCCTTTTAGTGCCGGATCGAACATATGGCCAAGCCAGTGCAAAATCACCGGCTCGGAAACATTTTCAAGGAGACGGTTGTAAACGTGCCTATAATCATCCGGTCCTGCGGCACAAGCAGCTAGAGCCCTGCTGGCCATCAGAATGATCTGGCTTCCTTCCCCTTCGATAAATGCACATTGTTCCAGATAGGCGTTTTCCACCTCGTCCAATGTTACAGACAGGCGTGGTGCGAGTTGATCGGTCCCTGCTCCACTGGCGATTCTGCCGCCGACCGCTTTCGCTTCTTTCGCCGATCGACGGATCAATTGTTTGGCATTATCCCAATTCAATCCCATGCCGCGTTGGGCGGTATCCATTGCTTCTGCTACGGCCAATCCGAGTGACCATAAGTGATGTCGGTATGCAAGCGTCGCATTCCAATCGACACTGGCATCGAAAACTGGATCAGCATCTGCCAACGGATCGGCAACAACATGGGCAGCGGAAAAAGCCGTCCGACTGGAAAAGCTGTTTCCCGACGGAACGGAAAACGGGGAATAACCCTTCATTTGGTAGGTGTAGAGCTTTCGGTCTTTAGCAGGTAAAATCAATTCAATGCTCATTTCTTCCCCTCCTATACAGTCAGTTCCGGGACATCCATCCAGCATCTTTCTTTCCAGGACTTCAATGCTAAATCGGATAACTGGGTTCCTTTTGCCCCCTCAAGCAGGTCCCATGGGAAAGGTTCATCGACAGCAACATGTTTCAGGAATAATTCCCATTGCACTTTGAAGCCATTGTCGAATGCTTGGTTATCGGGCACCTTTTCCCATTGGGAGAGAAAATCATGTTGATTGGGGATATCCGGATTCCAAACCGGCTTTGGAGTGTTGACGCGATGCTGCGTTTTGCAATCCCGAAGTCCTGCCACTGCACTGCCTTCCGTCCCGTCGACCTGGATGGTCAGTAAATCGTCCCGATTCACTCGGACTGCCCAAGAAGAATTAGCCTGTACAATCATGCCATTTTCCAGCTCGAACGTGCCATAAGCTGCATCGTCAGCCGTACATCTGTATTTCTCTCCACGTTCGTCCAGCCGTTCCGGGATATGGGTTGCGCCAACACAAGTAACCGAACGGATACCGCCGAACAGGTTATCGATCACATAGCGCCAGTGGGCAAACATATCGACAATGATCCCGCCACCAGCTTCTTCTCGGTAATTCCAGGACGGCCGCTGCCCCTCCTGCCAGTCTCCTTCAAACACCCAGTAACCAAATTCGATACGGGCAGACAACATCTTCCCGAAAAAATCAGCACTGATCAACCTTTGGAGCTTCAACAAACCGGGCAGAAACAATTTATCCTGTACGACACCATTTTTCACCCCCGCCTGTTTGGCGAGTCTGGCCAATTCGAGCGATTCCTCCAAATTCGTCGCAGTCGGTTTTTCACAATAAATATGTTTGCCGGCATTTATTGCCATGCGGATACTATCTGCCCTCTTCACCGTTGTCTGGGAATCAAAATATATTTCATTCTGTTCATCGTCAAACGTCTCTTCGAGATTTGTGCTCCAACGCTTGATGTTATGCTGTTCAGCCAATTTTTTCAGCTTTTCCTGGTTTCTTCCTACTAAAATGGGATCAGGCATCAAGGTGTCGCCATTGCTTAAAACTACGCCGCCTTGATCTCTGATGGCGGCAATAGAGCGAATCAGGTGCTGGTTTGTTCCCATCCGACCCGTTACTCCGTTCATAATGATCCCGATTTTTCGCTGCATGTATGTAACCCCTTTCCTCGTTATGAATCTATCATAAGGGCATGAAAAAAATCCGTCTTACTAATCTAAGAACGGATTTCTAAAAATCGGAAACAGAATTCGAACGGCTGCTTTATTTTTGAAGTAACTCCTGGTTATAGGCGGTACGGTATTTCTTCGGGGATATTTCCACAGCATTTTTAAAGGTTCGATAGAAGGTGGATAGCGACTCAAAACCAGCTTCAAAGCAAATCGATGCAATATCTTTGTTTGTGCTTGCCAACAGTTTTTTTGCCAGATCGATCCGTACCTCGGTCAAATATTGCATCGGAGTGACCTGATAGCGTTCTTTGAAAATATTGTTCAGATGGCGGGTACTTATTCCCAATTTATTCGACAGGTCCGCCGAACTCAGAATTTCGAAATAATGGGTATCGATATACTGCTGTAAGCGCTCTGCGCGTAACACGTTGGCATCGAAAACGTCTGTATCCTTCTGTGACCTGGCAAATTTCAACAGCAGTTCAGAGAGAAAAATCCGCATTGCCACGTAATGGAGCTTTCCGCCTTGGGACTGCTCATACAGCATTTTACGAAGCAGTTGCCTGACGTTGCTTCCTTCAAATGAATTCAGTTCGACAAACTGCGTTTCAGCAAACGATTGCTCAAGCAATTCCTTTTTTACGGAGTTCTCCAATATCGTTTGCTCAAACGCAAGAACAAGTACCGTCAGCTTGGAATCGGAAATGATGGAATGATTGGAATAAGGGGAAATGACAGCCACATTATCCTGTATAAAGGAATAACTCCTTCCGTTCAGCACAATCCGGCCGTCTCCTTCCAGAGCATATAAAATTTCGTAAACCTGGTGATAATGCTCGCTGACTGAGTCCCCTGTCAGATGATTGCTTTCATAAAGCCGAATCCCTTCCTCGGATAAATGCAGATCCACATGGTTTATTTTCACCAGCTCCCCGTTCTATTATTTCGATTCTATTAGTTATATATTAGCATAGGAAAGGTTTCATGACTCCGACAGCCGGTCATGTTTTACGCATGAAATTTCCGCTGTCTTTGATAAGTCCATTTCCATTCGTATTGTTGACCTTGTAGCGGACAGGTTGTTTCGGGTTGAGCGGGATTTTGTGGTGTTGCTCAAGCTTTTCTGTATTGATTTCTCCCCGGACTTTCCCTGAGTCAGCCTGAACTACGGTGTCCTCCTTTCCTAGGAGATCACCCATCGTTAGAAGGTCTTCAGGGAGATTAACAGAGCTTTTTTCTGCTTGTAACTTTTCAACCTGCACTTTTTTTGGCATTTCATGTGGAAAAGAGATTATACCATCATCTTCAAATGCGCATATTCCATTGTTTTCCGTTTTAATATCGGATTTTGGTTGACCTGCCGCTCTTTCTGATTTTTCATCTTTTCCCTCTGGTATTTGAGGCGGATTTTGATAAACTGGTTGTTCCATGACGTTTGTTTGATTTTGCTCGTTCAGATTAACAGGTTCCTTCCTTTCTTTTTCCTCAGGAAAATCAGGCAACAGGGAATAACCCATGATTTGCTGGGCATTTATATAGGTCCTCCGTTTATACCTATCCTCTCCGAACAAACAATGGGCAGAAGAATGTTTTATATTTTTCAAAAACATGGAATTGCCATGTGTGAAAATGATCTGGAACACCTGTGAAGGATGCGGATTTTCCCCGTTTAATTTGGAGAGCAGTTTTTTCATCGGCCGTCCCTCCTTATAACCTTACCTTCTATTCTCCGGATCTTTAGAAGAAACCGATTGTATCACTTCTTCAAACATTCTCCGATTCTCACTGGTATGCTCATTCAGTTTGCTCAAGATATCTTCTAAATCAATATCTGTTTTATATTGCTCTGCCATAAAATGATAGAAAAACAATGCCAGTGCATATGCGATGCCAGTGTTGTCTACATACACGATGCCATTTCCGCTTTGTTTCACACTGGAGTTTCCATTTTCATTCGTCATTTCCGTCGAGTAATGTTTCGCGATATCAGCCAAGTGATTTTTCATGTAGGATTCCACTTCTTCCTGGATGATCAAGCGCAGTTTTACATCGTTCCCCATTTTTCTTCCTCCATTCTAGTAGTAGTAAGTAAGGGAAAAGAGGACCCTTTGGGGCTCCTCTCCTCCCTCTAGTTGTTACATCCCAAGGCTGCTGGTCTTTAAGCAAAGTCTCCGAACAGAAGTACGAATATAAGAAAAACTAATTCGGCCTCCGATTCGCTTCTGCTATTCCCGCTATTTTTTACATAGGAATTTCCGTTAAAAACTTTGAACTTTGCTTCCTGTTCCTGATCGTTGTCCTGATCGTTTTCCTGGTCTAATCTCTGCTTGTTTTCATTTTCCAATCGTTGATCTTGCAATACTGCCGCAAGTGCCTTTGCTTTAGATGCAGCCTCTGGACTCAAAATATCCAGCAATGCATCGGTGTTATTTCCATTGCTCATTTTCATTCCTCCTTTTTTTGTGATCACTAACAAGATATTGAAAAGCTCCTTGGAGAGAATGTACACTTTCATTAATCTATGACTAAATGTGCCAGGAAACTAGAAAAAGACAATAAAAACACTAAAAAAAGCCTGGTTTTAACCCAAGCTCCTTTTCCCGCAAATACTTCTATTAAGTTAACTTTTATCATTTTGAAACGTGAAAATCCCCCCTCAACGCCGTGGCTTCCTCTCGAGATTCAAGGAATAGATACGGATTCAGGATTGTACAAATTTACACGGGATTAAATGTTTCAACCGCCATTTACCTTTCTCATTTGCTCTTTTATGTACTGATGGTAATTTTCTTCTTCTTCTACCTTTAAATTGGTAGATTTCTTCTTAAGAATAATCACGAAGACATCTGACACATATAAAAAGAAGTACTCGTCATCTTCTGAAATTTTTTCAAAAGTATTCCAATCATAATAATGATGGAAGTTATCAGTATTTCGTTCCACTCCTAAGTCCGTGATGTTTACGCTGTTAGAGCCTAACATTGGATGCTGCTTGGCTCCTCTGTATACTCGTCTGATACTTAACAATGTCAGTTTGTCGTAAACATGGTTGAAAACCAAAAAAAACTGAGCGTCAGGACAATCGCCAGCAGGAGTTCATTGACAAGGGGAGCTCTCCCTAACGATAACAGCATGAGAACAAAGATACAGATAGACGTTATAACTCTTGCATATGTTTTTCTCCTGTTATGCAGCTTTGTTTGGATTAGAGAGTTCTTTTGCAAAGCCATTACATCTTCAAGCGTTAACCGATATCTCACCTCTACCATAACCTTTTCCTTTCTGGTGGTTTTCTCCTCTTATACTTTTATCAGATGTCTTATTCAAACGTTTCCAAGTTTTCTATTTTCCATCTCGTTTTTTCAAAGTCCGGTTCATTCCACAAGTGAGCGTAAAACATGAAATCATCTTCAATGGAAACCACTTCGAATGTTACCTGGAGATAAGCATTTTCTTCCGGTTCCAATTCCAAATTCGAAGTGTTAATGTTGGGAAGCAATTCCCCTTCATAAGATACGCCTGTTTTTTCACTCCGCAATTCAAAACCGATCGTTCCAGCGTTCAACGTCTTATCCTCCGTCACATTTCTCACCCGTACAACTGCTTGCACAACATAAGGCTTAGCGGTCTGTGAATCTCTAAACGCATTCATTTCCGAATAAGCGGTATTCAATGTGATACCATACTCCCCACTTTTTTGCCCTTCTCCGTAAAGAAGGATTCCGCTCTCTATCCTTTTTGCACGCTCTTCCGGACTTTCCTCTGTTTGATTTTCCTTTTTCTTCGCTTCCGCCTGGTTCTGTCCTTTCCGACAAGCCGATAGAGAAAGCACAAGAAGAATGACTACTATTATGAAGATAGAATCTCCTTTTTTCATACAACCCCTCTTCCCGTTCTATTACAATATTACCATAATATGTTATTATGTTGGTGAATTTTTTTCTTGCTTCTACATTCTTCCACTTTCCACAACATCTCTTCTCCTGGACTGAAATAAATCTATTAAAAGGCTGCCCCAAAAGTTTCAAATACTTATGGGACAGCCTCTTTCACACCATACACTTAATCTCCATCAAATGGTAGGAAGGTTAATTTATAGTATTGTTCTGGTACAGTTGTTCCACTTCCCCCCCGCTCAATACCTCCTTATATATTTTCACTTCGTCGATGCTGCCTTTCATTTGTAAAGAGCTAGGATTCCATGGAGCGCCTCCAATGATCAGGTCATTTTCATTGTTAGCAACTGGACTGTTTCCAGCTGTCGATTCCGCCGTTTTTTCTCCATTTATATAGGCGGTTAACTGCTCGTTTTTTTCCCAGGTCAGTACAAGATGGGTCCATTCCTGCGATGGAATCGAGCCTTCTTTCAGAGATAGTCTTCCTGTCTCCGTCCACAACTCCGGATAAATTCCTTCTTCGACGCCGACCACGTAACCGTCGCCGATCGAGGTTTTCCCGATAATTTTCTGGTCCATGCCAGCATCATCAAGCTTTACCCACAAACTGATCGACAACCGGTCACCTCCATTCAGCAATGCAGAATGAGGAATTTCTGCCCAACCGCCATCCAAGCGTAAAGCTTGGCCGGATTTCCCTTCTGTAACAGAGGCATTTCCCCCGACAGACACTTCATGGCCATAAGCTGATCCATCCGCGATACTGTCGATATTGTCCTCCTCGAATCCCAATTCCAGAACAGGCTTTCCAGCATAAAGAACATGAAGGTCTGCAGACAAGCCGTTGATTTCAACTTTGTGGATACCCGCTGGTACACCCGAAATCGTAAAGGTGACCGTTTCGGTTTCCTCTGGCGCCAGATTTACCGTTTTTGATTCGAGCAGTTCGCCATCAAAGGAAAAGCCGATTTGTTTTTCTCCTTCCATCAACCCGATATTTTTCACCTTGACGGATACCTCTGCATCTTCTCCCGGTTCGACAGCATTCGCTTTCAAGTTGTCAAACTCGAAAATCGGTGTCTGTTCGACCTCCCCGCGATATTTCCATTTCCCCTTGCCAGGCGCGGGTTCATGATCTACAAAGTTTGAGACCGTTTCTTTAAGGACGGTAGCGTCCGCTTTCAGTTGTTGTTTTGCTTCCTTTGTAATATCGGACGATTTTTTATTCAACTTTTTAATAAAATCATCCAGCTTCTTGAGCGACTGCTTCATGTGGTATTTATCAAACTGGCTGCGGGACTGATTGAGCTTTTTCTGTAGTTGTTTTTCCAGCTTTTTCGCAATATCTCCTGATGCGGCAAAGTCGCTTACTTCCTTGGCGGCATTAGCGAATTTTGCTCCTGTATCCCCATAACCGAGCAGCTCCAGTTCTCCAATCGCCGTCTCATCGGCTCCTGCATTATCTTTGATGATAAGGCGGTAAAATTGATAGTTCCCTGGATTTTCGATCGAGAACGGACGAGTATAGTTGCGCCATTGAAAACGTTCATCTTCCCTTCGATCCAGCACGGTCCAATTTTTTCCGTCATTCGAACCGATCAGCGTCCACTTCTCCGGATCCTGTGGCTGATTGGAACCGGAGGTAACCGTGTACATGAGCGCATGTTTTGCACCGTCGGCAAAATTGTATTGTACCCAAGGTTCTTCGTTCTCAAGTGTCAGCTCTGTGGTCGAAGTATTGTCGAACAGCTTATCAGCCGTTCCCTGGTCCGAATGATACGTGGTTCCTTCATCGTCATCCGTTAAATCGTGAAGGGAATCAACCGATAACTCGGAACCATCGGTTTTTGGATCCGTAATCGAATCCGGAAGTGCCTCTTCCCCTGTTCCCCAATCCGATGGAGAATCTCCCATTTCAAAGTCGAGAACAGCCCCATCGGCTATTGTCTCATGATCGATGGTGAGTTTTTCATACGGTTTTCCATTTACTTTCAGGCTTTGCACATACTTGTTGTTGTCACTCACATCAGGGGCGTTGATGACAATGTCCTTTCCGTTCTCCAGATGAATGGTCATCTTTTCGAAATAGGGAGCACCAACCGCATATTCCGGCGACCCCAATTGCAATGGATAGAAACCGGCAGCACTGAATAAGTACCAGGCAGACATTTCCCCATTATCCTCATCGCCTGGGTAGCCCTGACCGATTTCACTTCCTAAATACAGACGTGATAATACTTCACGGACTTTTTCCTGTGTTTTATCCGGCTGGCCGGCATAGTTGTACATATATGGAATGTGATGTGCCGGTTGATTGCTGTGACCGTACATCCCCATACGTACATCCCTGGCCTCCCGCATTTCATGAATCAATCCGCCGTAGTGTCCCGGATGCTCGGCAGTTTCCGGGGTGGCGAAAAATTCGTCCAATTTCTCAGCAAGTCCGTCTCTTCCTCCATAAAGGTTCGCCAATCCCTGTCCGTCTTGAGGCACATGGAAGGCCATATTCCAGGCATTCGTTTCTGTGTAGTCACCGCCCCACTCAGCCGGATTGAACGATTCCGTATCGGTCCGCCAGTCACCTGATGGGTTGCGGCCCATAAAGAAACCGGCCTCTTGATTGAACATTTCTTCATAATTGCCGGCCCGCTCTTTATAGTAGGCGGCATCTGTTTCATAGCTTTCCTTCCCAGTTTCTTCTGCCAGTTTATCGGCAATGTTGGCAATGGCATAGTCGTTGATATACCCATCCATCGCCCAGGACATGCCCTCGCCGGTAGTCGTATTGGTATAGCGGTCAAAAATTGACGAAGCCAGCCCTTTACGACCGACACTGTCGTCATCGCTTCGGACGGCTGCATTTTTAATCGCCGATTCATAGAAGGCATCGACATCAAAATTGGTTACCCCTTTTAGATAGGCATCAGCAAAAGCTACGTCAGAGCTGGTTCCGACCATCAAGTTCGCATAACCTGGAGACGACCACCTGGAAATCCAGCCGCCATCTTTATACTGCTGAACGAAGCCGTCGATCATTTCTCCAGCCTGGGTCGGCGTCAATAAGGAGTATGCCGGCCAAGAAGTCCGGTATGTGTCCCAAAAGCCATTGTTGACATATACCTTGCCATTGACGATGTTCGCCCCTGTTTCTGTTGCCGTATTGTCTCCTGCCGGGTCGGAAAAAGAACTGGCATATTGATATCTCGGTTCTTCTGTAGTGCCTGTATTTTCATATCCGACATTTGGATACAGGAACAGACGATACATGTTGGAGTACAACGTGGTCAACTCATCTTTGCTGGCACCTTCCACTTCGATGATATCGAGCTTGTCTTCCCATGCCTGCTTGGCAGACCGTTGTAAGCTGTCAAAGGTATCATCCGGCTGAATGTCCTGTTCCAGGTTCTTTTTGGCCTGGTCTACGCTCAATAAAGAGGTCGCAACTTTCATGGTCACCGTTTTGCCAGCGGATGTATCGAACGTGTAGTACCCTGCTACATTATCTCGACCTTCGCCTGTCAACTTCCCGCTGTCGATGACATCCTGATCAAATTCCGCATAGACGAACATACGGGTTGCACCTGTCGAAAGACCACTCTTCACATCGGTATAACCGCTGAGTGTTTGTTCCTCCGGATTCAGTGTCAGCCCTCCATTATTATTGACGTTGTCAAAAATCAGCTTGCTGCTGTCTCCGGTAAAGGTAAAACGAAGCATGGCTGCCCGGTTTGTCGGCGTCATTTCGGTGTGAATACCATTTTCAAATTGTACGCTGTAATAATGCGGCTTGGCAATTTCATTTTCATGCCTGAAAGCAAGCGCCCGCTCTTCACGCTCTGCACTTGGCTCTTCGGCAGCGGACGGCATTACTTGGAACGTCTGGCGGTCACCCATCCATGGACTTGTCTCATGACTGAGTGAAAAAGCCTCCAACTCGGGCAGATTATCTTCGTTGTTTGCCTGTTGATACGTGTACAGCCAGCTGGTCGATCCGGCATCAGTGACCGGTGCCCAAAAGTTAAAACCGTGTGGTACAGCGACTGCAGGGAAATTGTTGCCCCGTGAAAAGGTGGAATTGGAATTCGTTCCTCGCAAAATATTTACATAATCAACCGGACTGTCATAGACAGGCTCTTCCGGGTTACGCTCAATATGGATATCATCAATGCTTCCTTTAAACACGCCAGGTCCCGCCGGATTGTCGTAAGCTACAAGGATACGGTCGATTGTTTTTCCTTCCGCCACTTCACCAATATCAGATGACTTGAAGTTCCACTGATTGGCATAAAGTGTTTTGGATTCTCCCTGAGCTTGCGGAGTCAACTCTACGCCATGCTGGTCTTTCGCTCCGAGTTCGCTTAAATACGTCCCATCAGTAAAAGCTAGATCCACGGAGACATAGGTACTGGAATAATCCAAGTGTTCTTCGTCCGCGAACTGCGGATGCAAATAATAGGAGAGCTTGGTTTCAGCTGTTACTGCTATATCTACATCAAACACTTTGTTATAAGAATATCCCCTGTCTTCTGCTGTGTGGGTCCCTTGATAAGTCAACGCACTTTGCCCTGACCATCCGACATTTGTTTTTCCAGTGTAACTGCTATTCGGTCCATCCCCTACCAAGGTCTTCATGCCGCCTGTCGTTTCTACAGGCGGGGCATCTTCACCGTTGGAAAGGGCGATCTCCGCTAACTGTGTCAGTCCTTCACCGGCATTTGAGGTGATTTCAAACCGATAATATTGATAGGCTTGATCATTGCTGAACTCATAAATTTTCCGCTGATAACGTTCATCGAATTCCTGATCGGACTGTTGATCGAGCTCCGTCCAATCCTGTTTATCATTGGAACCATAAAGCGTCCAATTTTTCGGGTCTCTTCCAGGTGCATCGTTGGCCGACGTGAACGCATATTTTATCACTTGCTCTGGTTCGGAAAAATCGAGTTCTATCCAAGCGTTCGGCTCAAATGCCAGCCATTTCGACTGACTTGTCTGATCTATGAGCTTATCTGCGACTTCGTTAGGAGGATTCTCAGCGCTGGCCGTTATCGTTTCAACGCGTTGGGTGATATCTCCCTGAATCCCTTCATAGAGAATCTCTCCCTGAACACCAGAGGTTTTTTCCTTTCCATCTGCCGTTTCAACGGTATTCTCCCAATCCGGCAATCGATCTTCCGCTTCGAAAGATGTTGAAAAATCGATTTCATCCCCTTCTTCTGCATAGGTCCGATGGACTCCCAATACCGACAAAGTTTGCAGGATCAATAGTAAAATAAGTAAAACGGAAGTATTTCTCGATATAACATTTCTTTTCACAAACTTCCCTCCCCATGGTTTAAAAGTGTCTTGTTGGCACAGACTGTCATTCCGGGTTACCCACCTCCTCTTTTAAAGCGCTTACATATAACGTGTCCATTATAAAAGACTCGACAAAACTTCCTCAACTTTTGTTATACGAATTTTCAGAAAACAGTAAAAAGGTAGCACGTCAAGGAGATAAATGTATGGGGGGCAGGACTTATCGCCTACTGCTTAGAGGGATTTAAATGGAAGAAAAATAACCAAAAGCGGCCGGGACAAAAACACAACCACCAAAGCAAGAATCGAACGGATTTGAAATATAAATCAAATTCGTTTGGTTTCCAAATTTTCTGTGCCTTGGATTGACTTCTTTATCCTGTTGTTCGATGTTTGCTTCGCATCGCTACGGCAAGATACTACACGTTCCACGGACACGGCTTCCACTTCCTCCGAAAGCACCAACCGCTTTCCTGCGGAATTTTCAGCTCGTGCTGTTCCCGTAGGAGTCTCGGTATCTTGCCTCCGCTACGTTTTCGTGGCCGATTTCTACTTTACCAAGACAAGATGAACAGAACGGTATTCTTATATTGGCTGATAGGTATCTAAACAGAGAAGAAGACAAAAAACAAGCACGGAGATTCCTTTATTCTTTGGAAATGGGACAATAGCATAATAAGGATAAAGAAGTACTCCTGGTCTCCATGCGGCTTCGCTTTCTATCCGCAATGGCATGAGGCAAAACGGAAAACACACCAGAAGAAGGTATCTCCATCCAACGGAGGCAAGGTATGTAGACTCCGGCGGGATGAGCGCGAGCTGAAGATCCACTTGATAAAGCGGTTTTCTTTAGCAAGTTAGCTGAAGCCGTGCCCGCGGAAAGCGAAGTACCTTGCCGGAGTGGAGCGTCGCTCTTTTAAAAGGGGAGGTTAGAACGTGTACTTTTTCCAACTCAAAAATCGAGCGAATTGGAATCGCTCGATTGTTGGGGTGACCACGATATATTTGTCCCAGCCGCTTCTGGGCCAGAATCAATTATCTAAAAATCCTGGTTGCTCATAGCTCGGATTAGGATAGGTATAGAACCCTTCCCCGGTGGCAGTTCCCAATTTTCCTTTATCGATATACTCCGTTTTCAGCAACTCCGCCAATTTTTTGAACTGCGGATCGCCTGTTTTGTCCGCTTTCGCTTTGACAATGTTATAGGAAGTCGTGATTCCGACAACATCCAAAATGGCAAACGGCCCTTTGGGAGCTCCAGTTGCGATCATCCACGTTTTATCGATGGTTTCGACATCGGCCACTTCATTGGACAGTAGCAATTCCGCCGCATCCAATAACGGTACCAATAACGAATTCAAAATATATCCCGGCTGCTCTTTCTGTAAAGGCAACGCAACCATTCCGATGGCTTTCGCAAACTCTATCACTTCTTCAAAATACTTATTATCTGTTCCGGCATGCTTCATGATTTCTGCCGTATTGTTTTTCCAGATTTCATTGGCAAAGTGCAGAGCCAGAAACTTTTCCGGACGGCCCGTCGCTTCCGCAAACTGGCTTGGCAGCAAGGTAGAAGAGTTGGTAGCAAAAACCGTGTACTCCGGCGCCACTTCTCCCAACTGATTATAAAATTTCGTTTTAATATCGACCACTTCCGGTATCGCTTCAATCACGAGATCCGCATTCGCTGCCGCTTCTGCTAAATCAGAACTGAACGAAATACGATCGTAGGCAGCATCCAAGTCTGCTTCAGCCGCTCCCAAATCCTCCTGATAACCGCTTTTCAGTTTGCTTATTCTTTCTTTCGCTTTCCCCAGTGCTTCCTCATTGATGTCATATACAAATACGTGGAATCCTTTGTAAGCAGTCTGGTATGCTATTTGACTTCCCAATACGCCGCTTCCGGCTACTGTTATGTGTTGATAATTCATGATAATTCCTTCTTTCTGTGTCATTAGGGCTAGATGCCTGTCCTTTTATTATAAACCTTTACAGAAAAAGGATGAATGGAAATGCTTATCAGGAGACTGCTTTCAACCAGAATAATGCTGTGACAACTGTCAATATCAACATACCGTTGCTATGTTATAATGCAGTGGAATGATTCTGTAATCGGAAAGAAGTGATAGAAGTGAAAATACTCATCGTAGGGGCAAGTGGGACGATTGGAACAGCAATCGTTAAAGAACTGGAAGAAAACCATGAAATAATCCGTGCTGGTCGAAATGGCGCTGATGCTCAGGTAGATCTTCAGGAACCAGATAGTATCAAGGACATGTATGAAAAAGTCGGAAAAGTCGATGCAGTCATCAACGCCTCAGGAGGGGCAAGCTTTGCTCCCGTTACGGAACTAACACCAGAGCTAAATGAGGTTACAATCAGCAGTAAACTGAAAGGACAAGTGAATTTGGTGCTTTTGGGAATCGATTATGTGAACGACGGTGGCAGCTTTACCCTGACAACAGGTGTCATGATGGATGACCCTATTCCCAAAGGTGTATCTGCAGCCATGGCAAACGGAGGCGTAAAAGCATTCGTCAAAGCAGCAGCGATAGAAATGCCAAGAGGGATTCGTATCAATAATGTCAGTCCAAATGTTTTACAAGAATCCCTGGACAAATACAGCGACTTTTTCCCCGGATTCGAAGCGGTTCCTTCTTCGCGGGTGAGCCTTGCCTATAAAAAAAGCGTCGAAGGAAAACAAACTGGACAAACGTATGAAGTGTATTGACAGAAACCATGGAAAACCAGGACGATACATCGCTCGTTATGCGAACAATTGACTGCACAGATAAAGAATAATAAAGAAGATCCTGAGTGGCTGCAGCCACCCAGGATGTAACTCCAAGCCGCAAAGCGGTTGACCAAATAGGTAGAAAAAAGTAACTAGCTCACCATTGGCCGGGGCGGTTACTTTTTTCTGTTTACTAAAGCTTCATAAGTTGTTATTCAATCATCCCCCCCTTCTGCAGGAGATGCTGCTCGGGTGATGACAGCATGCCATTCAAATGGACCGGGGACGTGTTTAAAAATAAAAAACCCTATAAAGCAACGGCATTAATGTGACCAACAAAACAATGACCATGACAATGTAAAGCAAGTTGGAAACCAATAATACCACCCATTTTCTGTGTCTGAGTTGGTAACTGTAACTAGCCACCCAAATAATTAAGTAGAAAATCAGAAGACCTATATCAATCGGGTTAAAGGTTGGCGTTCCATCCGGTGCACTAATATCCACGAACATGGCGATCCCGAGAAAACCGATAGCGCCTAATATTAATAGGTTGATAACATGCACGGCAAAAAGATACACGTTTTTCATATAACCACCACCCTGGTAATTTTTCGTAACAAACAATCTTTGTGTACAACATGAAATGGTAGTAAACAGGGCTCACTTCCAAGGAATGGCCGAACGGAATAAAAATCTCATTATTGCAGAAAGTACCTCTGATTCACTTCCAAAGGAGGTATATTTTTATGAAAAGAAGCATCGTTGTTTTTTCTTTTTTAATGGGGGTGTCTATCCTCTTATCTTCCTTGTCTGTTGATGTTATTTCTGCACAAGACGAGGAGGCCTTCAAGGAACAGATAGAAAACTTCGGCAAAAAAAAGACGAATAAATTGCCCGTTAATTATACATTAAGCGAGGCCAAAAGAAATGGAGACATCACACCTGGCAATATGACCGAGCAGCAGAAAAAAAGAATATTTGAATTTAAAGAAAATGTGAAGAGTAAAAATCCCGATTTTATCCGCTTTTCTTCTTTTGGTAAAGGAGGAATTGCACCGATCATTAAAGAATTTCAATTTAACGGAGAGATCATATATTACCGGTATGATAGCACCAGATCCGTCCATTCTGCCCAAAAAGTTGTGGAAGATTATTGTAAAAAAATAGAGCACTTAGACAAACCTTTCAAATCAACTTTCCTGACCAGTTGCTTTTATCATGAATCTATAGAGTTTTAACCATACCTTTCATTCGAAAACTCATTAATGGAACGCGTTTTTTAGTAAAAAAGGGCAATCGAGAATAACCCCGATAAACACAATACTCAATCCAAC
Source organism: Sediminibacillus terrae (assembly GCF_009602435.1). Classification (GTDB taxonomy): domain Bacteria; phylum Bacillota; class Bacilli; order Bacillales; family Amphibacillaceae; genus Sediminibacillus; species Sediminibacillus terrae. Next base: position 40,401 of record NZ_VZDQ01000023.1, on the reverse strand, counting down.
TGCAAAAGGAACCCTTTTCTCATTTATTTTTGTGTGTTCAAAGCCAGCAAAAATAAGCGCCATCATCCCGGAAAAAGGATGCTACGAGTACCATAGGAGTATTCATGAAAAAGAATTCGGGGAGCATTTGAAAGAGACTAGACATTATTCCTAAACTGCCGATGAATAAAGGAATCCTTAATTCACCTAACATATTCACCGATCAACTTTCTGAGTCACTTTTTACAACTCTCCCCATTGCTTTCCTAGTGTATTTACTCTTTTAGTATAACATAATTTTCCAAAAAATTAAAAAACAGGAACACGAAGATCGCATTCCTGTTTATCCTCAACCTATATGATGATTATACGACTGCCAAGTTCCTATCCGGTTCTCCGCTGTCTGTACTGATTTTGACCGACTGTCCGCTTTGCAGTGTAACGTCCTGATCAAAATGGCGGAAAGTCAGCGCTTCTCCGGATTTCAGCCAATAAGAGATGCCGTCCTTTTCCATGGTGACCGCGAGCTGCCTGTTTTGGAATTGCAAATGGAAGGACACGGAGTCCCACTTTTCCGGAATGACCGGTGAAAAGGACAATCCGGTTTCTTTCAACCGCAATCCGGCAAAACCATATATGATCGCCATCCATGTACCGCCCATGTTGGCCATATGCAGTCCATCCTTCGTATTGCCATGCATATTATCCAGATCTAGACGCGCCGTTTTCATGAAATAATCATACGCCTTTTGCTGATATCCAAGCTTGGATGCCATGATGCTGAAAATGCAATAGGACAACGATGAATCATGGGTGGTCACCTGTTCATAGTAATCGTATGACTTTCGAATGGTCTCCAGGCTTTGTTCATCCTCCAGGAGAAAATGACCGAGAACCGTATCCGCCTGCTTGCATACTTGATAACGATACAGGGTCAATGGATGATAGTTCAGCAATAAAGGAAACTTCTCCTTCGGCGTACTCGGCAGATCCCAGCGTCGTTTTTGCAAAAAGGTATCGTCCTGTGCATTGATGCCCAGCTTTTCGTCGTACGGCAAATACATGTTTTCTCCTGCCATTGCCCATTCACCAACCTCTTGTTCACCGAGTGACAAAGCAGTTTTCAACTCACCAAGCAAGGCACCGTCGACTTCTTCCAACAACTTATACACCTTGACTGCCCAAGTTAAATTGTGCTTGGCCATGACATTGGTATAGTAATTGTTATTGACGATACACGTATATTCGTCCGGACCGGTAACATTGTCGATGCGGAACTGTCCTTCATACATATGGCCGGTCTCCATCCACAGCCGCGCTGTTTCAAACAAGACTTCCGCCATATAATCCTTCAAAAAATCGACATCCGTCGTCGCCAAAAAGTATTGAATGTAACTGTAAGCAATGTCTGCGCTGATATGATACTGGGCCGTGCCTGCCGGGAAAAACGCGGATGACTCGCTCCCGGTGATTGTCCTCCAAGGGAATAAAGCTCCCTTGTCGTGCCCCATTTCTTTAGCGCGCTTCCTGGCACTGTCCAAAGTAGAGTGGCGCTGGATGAGCAGGTTTTTGGCCAAATCGGGATTAGTCATCAAAAAGACTGGGAACATATAGATTTCCGTATCCCAGAAGTAGTGCCCTTCATATCCTTCACCGGAAAGTCCTTTTGCCGCAATGTTGCTGACCGGATCCTTCCCGACCGATTGCAGCAGCTGGAACAAATTGAAACGGATTCCTTCCTGCAGTTGTTCATCCCCTGCAATCATTACGTCAGAATTGCTCCAAAAGTTATCCAGATAGGCCTTTTGCTCGACGACGAAATCTTCAAAAACGGCCCCTTTTATTTTCGCAAGGAGGTCGATTCCTGTCTCTACCAAATTCTCCTTGTGCCGTAGTGTATCGGTATATAGGTTGAACTTGGTGAACCAGATAGGGCTGCTGCCGTCACAACTATACGTTTCTTCAACGGCATTTTCGCCTATTTCTTTATCATACTGGTAACCTGCCGCTGCTTCTACCACCGTCCTCGATACACATGCGACCTCCAGCTTCGTCACCATTGTTTGACTGCGGACAATGCTGTAGTCGCCTTTTTGGCCAGCTTCTTTGACAAGTGTGCGTTTTGCATGGTCAGAAGCAACCCGCGGATCATCTTTATCGGTATAATTGGAGACATCGCCATTTACCGAAGAAATAATCTTGATCTCTTTGATTTCGCTGACTGGTTCTACTTTGATATCCATCAAAAATAATTCTTTCAGGGCAAAAGAAATCAATCGCCGGAAATGGAGTTTCACTTCTTTTCCCTCTGGAGAAACCCAATGAATGATCCGCTCGGAAAAACCTTCATCAAAATGGAGATGCTGCGCGTATCCGAGTATCTTCCCGGTAAACAAAGAAAACCGCTCGCCGTCTATTTCTATTTTCACATCCTGAGCATCGATGATATTGACCAGCTTTTGCTGAGAATCTGGAAAAGCATGCAATTTTTCTCCATAGCTGATTTCCGTTTCATCATGGAATGCATTTATATAAGTGCCGCGAATGGAACGAATGTTTTCTGTATAGCCTTCCTCGAAGTTTCCTCTCACTCCGAGATAACCATTTCCAAGGGCAAACAGACTTTCATTCAACAACAAATTATTTTCCTCCAACGAATTTCCGGAAATTTTCCAAGTCATCGTATCAAACTCCCCTGCATACAGATTGCCATAGCCGGATTGACAGTTAGGTTTATGCAATAAATGCTCTCTATTATTAATTTATGGAGGGGTAACGAGATTGTCCCCTCGTATATAACAATTATCACGGCTTTTTCTAAAACGATTAAAAATACGAAAAAGCCTTAATTAAGAGTTACAATTTACACGGAAGGCTTATTATACTCCACTGTTCCGGTGGCTGACAATACCATTTCCGAAATTTAATGGACATATTTTTCCGACCTGAAAGTTTTTGCCCAAACCCTTTGGTGCCAGCGTATGATAACGCGATCAAAGATAACATGTGAGGAGAAGATGGGAAGCCATTCATCTACCTACCAGCGGTTGAAAATAAACGGCCAACTCCAAGGTTTTCCTATTCCTGGCAGGCTGAGCCATTGGCAATACGGTGATATTCTGTTACAATGCTGTCTTGTGGCTCCCTGTTTTCAAACAGGACGAGCGGGTAGGGAGAGGGCTAATTTAATAGGATAGACCGCCATGAAACATAATTGGTTTAAGCGACTCTTTGAGCTTGAGCAGAATGAGACAACGGTAAAACGGGAAGTAATGGCAGGATTGATCGGCTTTTTTGCGATTGTCTATATCATTGCCGTCAATTCCCTCATCTTATCGGAAGCGGGAATACCACTTGAAGCAGCCATTCTGGCAACGATCGCCGCTTCTGTCGCCGGCTGTTTCATCATGGGTTTTTATGCAAACGTGCCGATTTTGCTTGTGCCTGGTATGGGGATCAACGCTTTGTTTTCCTATACCATCGTTCAATCAATGGGCGTCACCTGGCAAGAAGCCTTGGCCGTCGTGTTTATTTCCGGCTTGTTGTTCATGTTCATTGCATTCACCAGGTTTGCGAAAACGTTGAGTGAAGCGATTCCCCAGTCGTTGAAGGAGGCAATCACAGTCGGACTCGGACTGTTTTTGATGCTGATCGGACTGGAAAAAGGCGGATTGGTCGAAAAAGGAACGAATTCAATTATCATGCTCGGCGAACTGGGTGACCCCCAGGTGCTTGCCACGATCCTGACCTTTTTGATCGCTATCATCCTGTTCATCCGAAACGTTCCGGGGAACTTCCTTATTACGGTAGTTGCCGGCACATTGATTGCATGGATGTTCGGCCTGATCCACGTGGAAGCAGCTGGAGAAACAGCTTTCTCATTCGGGGGATACATGGAAGTTTTCGGAGCAATGTCCTTTGAGAACATCTTATCGTTGACCTTTTGGATTGCCGTGTTTTTGATTACCATGGTGCTTGTGTTCGAAAATATCGGACTCACCCATGGGCATGTGAACTTCATCAACCGTCCGGAAAAGTTTGCCCGTGCTTTTCAGGCGAATTCCGTTTCCGCAGCATTGTCCGGATTGTTCGGCACCAGTCCCACGGTCGCAACCGTGGAAACAGCTGCAGGCATGGCAGCAGGCGGAAGAACCGGCTTGACCACCGTAACAACCGGGACGCTGTTTTTACTGTCGGCGTTTTTCATTCCGGTCATCAAGCTCATTCCCGACAGCGCAATCGCCCCGATTTTGATGATTATCGGAGGATTGATGCTGGAAAATATCCGTCACTTGAACGTGGAAGACTTAAGCGAAAGCTTCCCGGCCTTTTTCATCATCGCCATGATTCCATTCACCTACAGTATTGCGGATGGAATCGCTGTAGGCTTCATCCTTTATCCGATTTTGAAAATCGCCATCGGAAAAGCGAAGGAGGTCTCCCTGGCTCTATATGTCATCGCCGGCTTGTTTTTGTTTAACTTCGTCTTTCATGTAATGAGTTGATGCGAGGCTTTATAAAGATGAAATCCCTCTTCAGGTGGAATGGTGTTTGCCTCCGTCTACCAGAAGGGGGTTTTTTATTGGGTTTTGCGGACATGCCTATTTCAATCGTCCCCTTGTTACAAGAGCAAGCTAATTCTATAGAAGTCCCCGTTTTTGTTTACTCACTTTCTTCTTCGAAATATAATTATGAACAATAATAAAAAGAAAGGTATGAAACTTATTAGCCTCCAGCCGTTTTCCGCTCCAAAAAAGTACCAGGCAATTGGTATGGAGAAGAAGAAGCTAATCAACAATGAAACCAGCGATTTCTTTAAAATGCCAAAAAGGAACGTAACAATGGTAACCACTAAAGACGCTTGCCATAAAAGCACCACGAAGTTGAACAAGTCTCTGAAATACCTCCTCATAATGGGGATCTACGGAGAAAAAAGACCAAATCTAATGTGATTTGGCCCGACATTTTCCATGTAATTCATCAATTTTCCCAAAAAAACCTGTTGATATTATAACCGGAATTTAACGCTCGTTTTTATGGCAGTTTATTCCCTGCCGCCCGGTAAAGCTCATACCATTCTTCCCTGGTCAGCTCGACATCCGAAGCTCTGGCAATTCCGGCAAGACGCTCTACATTCATCGTCCCGACGACCGGCTGTATTTTGGACGGATGACGCAATATCCAGGCAATTGCGATAGCAGAGTCCGTTACCCCTTTTTTCTCGGCCAGCTCCTGCATCTTCATGTTCAGTTCCGGGAACTTTTCATTGCCGACAAACACTCCCTCGAACATGCCATACTGGAACGGCGACCATGCCTGGATGGTCATGTCATGTAACCGGCTGTAATCCAAAATACTGCTATCCCTGACAACCGCCGGGTCGTGCTGCATGTTGACGTTGAGTCCGGCATCAATCATTGGCGTAAACATCAGACTAAGTTGCAGCTGGTTGATGATCAAATCATCCTTCAGGTATTTTTTCAACAGCTCGATTTGCATCGGGTTTTGGTTGCTGACTCCAAAATGGCGTACTTTACCGCTTTCTTTCAGTTTGGCAAAGGCCTCTGCCACTTCTTCCGGCTCCATCAGTGTATCCGGCCGGTGGAGCAGCAGAATATCGATATAATCTGTATCCAATCGTTTTAGACTGCCCTCTACCGAGTCAAGGATATGTTGCTTGGAAAAATCAAAAAACCCGTCCCTGATCCCGCACTTCGTCTGAAGTACGATGTCCTCCCGATTGATGGATGTCTCCTTTAACGCACTGGCAAAAACCTCTTCCGATTTACCGCCGCCGTAGATATCGGCATGATCAAACAAATCGACTCCATGCTCCACCGCATTTTCCATGACCTTGGCAGCCTCATTACTAGACAGCTTGTCCATCCGCATGCAGCCAAGTGAAATTTCCCCTGTATGTAAATCACTTGTTCCCAGTTTTACTTTCTTCACATCGCCACCCCTTTTTCACTATTTCTTTTATTCTATCATTATGCAAGTTGGAAGTCCCAAAGAATACTTCCGACTTTTTTCCAAGCGTGTTGTTATTTTCTTCATAAAAAGGGAAAACGCTTACCAACAAACCTACGACAGGAGGCGGGCGGCGTGATCAAAGGAATCGGGCATTTGGCTTTTACGGTAGAAAATATGAAACGATCACTCGAATTTTATTGCGATTTGCTCGGATTCAAACATGCATTCAGCATCCAGGATGATAACGGAAATCCATGGATTGAATATGTCAAAGTCGGGACAGGCCAATTTATCGAACTGTTTTATGGCGGCAAAAACAAAGCAGAAGCGGACAGTAGCCACATCGGCTTCCATCATTTATGTCTGGAAGTGACGGATATCGAAAAAATAGCCAACCAATTAAAAGGTAAAGGAATCAAATTGGACAGCGAGCCAAAACGAGGAAAGGACGACAACCTTCAATGCTGGGTTTCGGATCCGGACGGCAATCCGATAGAGTTTATGGAAATCAGCAAAACGTCCCCGCACTGGGTTTGGTACGATTAAAAAAGGGAGTGTATCACATGAAGGATTATAACAAACTGGAGGCATTCCCTTCAGAAGATGCTGCTTTTGAAAGGATAAAAGAGATCAAAGCTAAAGGAATACCAGAACGACATATTTGGATTGTTTCCCAACATAAAGAAGACGCCGGCATGTTGAACGAGCTTACAAATGTTCAATACAAAACCGTTGAAACAGCCACTAGCGAAAAATTCGCTTCCCTTTTTTCGGACAAAGCTGGCGAAGAAAAGGTACTGGACAAATTGAACATCAGCCGGAAGAAAAAGAATTATATGTTGATCGATTGAATGATGGACAGCTGCTCGTGTATATCGAAGATCCCGATTTAAAAGATAGTACTTCTTATCCGTCCGCCCAGCCTACTTTGTTTGATATTAATCATAAGAGTAATAGGAATGAAGGTTCAGAGAGGGAGTAAAGACGACTTCTCCCTCCTTCTCATGACCAATTGTGAATATATTCACAATTACGCCATAACTTTATGACTAAAATGTGAAATTATTCACAATTACCTTTTCTTCTTCCTAAATCATGATAAGATGTAAGTGTAATAAGAAATACACAAGATCTTGTACAAAGTAATGTGAAATGTTGAACAAAGTTTACAGCCCTTATCTTATTAAACAAAAGGAGTGTTCTACTATGTTAGAACTATTGAGGAAAAACAATATTGTCGCTGGTCTGTTAGCTGTCATCCGGATTTACCTTGGATACCAATTCATTCACGCAGGGATCGAAAAACTGACAGGCGGCGGGTTCGATGCCAGTGGATTCCTGCAAGGGGCCATCGCTTCTGCAACAGGTGAACATCCAGCTGTCCAAGGATGGTGGGCGACATTCCTTGAACATGTCGCACTGCCAAATGCTAATCTCTTCTCTTTCCTTGTCATGTGGGGTGAAGTATTAGTCGGTATCGCCTTGATTCTTGGATTGTTGACCAACTTTGCGACCTTGATGGGCATGGTCATGAACTTCGCATTCCTGTTCAGCGGAACCGTAAGCACCAACGGCCAAATGATTTTGCTAGCTATCTTCGTCATCGTAGCAGGCGCCAATGCTGGCAAGTATGGCTTGGACAGATGGGCAATGCCTTACCTGCGCAGCCATACACCAATCAAGAAAAACCAGAAAAAAGAAACCGCAACAGTCTAAATAAATGAACCGAACAATCCTATCAGACCAAATCACCAGGTGATTTGGTCTCTTTTTATGGGGATTTTCTTTTCTCCATGAAAATTAATTGTAATTTTATGTTAAAATCGGATCAATAGCTCGAAATTCCAATTTACAAAAGGGGAACAGTCCATCGTGCGGAAGGAAAATACTTATAAAGCAATGCAATGGTTCGGTTTTATCATTTTACTGTTTGCTAGCAGATCGTTCAATCTGTGGATTCGGACAAGGACCTGTATGGGGTTTTTCTTACTTTGCTTGCATAGAAATTATACTAGGGGCAACCATTACATTTGTCTCCTCCTATAAAGCAAAAAATATAAAGATGGGAAAACAGGAGTGATCATACTTGTCGTTTTCTGATAGATAAGGAGATACGTATGGAGAGCTGGCTTATAGATATTGTAGATAAATTTGGGTACATGGGAATTATGTTTTTAATTGCATGTGAAAACATTTTTCCCCCTATTCCTTCAGAAGTAATTCTTTCTTTTGGCGGATTTTTAACGACCACTTCCGACTTAACCAAAACAGGTGTCGTCCTCTCCGCCACAGCAGGCTCTGTCCTTGGAGCGATCGTTCTTTACATAATCGGCCTCCAGCTAGACGTTTCCCGTTTAGAAAAGATAGTAAATCGGTGGGGGCACCTTCTCCGTCTGAAAACATCCGATTTGCATAAAGCAGATTCATGGTTTGATAAATACGGACCTTGGACCGTTTTCTTCTGCCGCTTTGTTCCGCTGGTAAGGAGTCTGATTTCCATACCGGCTGGCATGTCCAATATGAATGTAACAGTATTTTTACTGCTTACAACCGCAGGCACTTTGATTTGGAATGTCCTACTGGTATATGTCGGGGCGTCCATCGGAGCTTCTTGGCAAGAAATCGCACACTCGATGGAGGCCTACGCCCGTGTTGTTTATCTAGTACTGATTGTCCTGGTTATCCTGCTGGCTATTCTCTTCTTCCGTAAGAGACGACGGAGCCATGGAAAGTGAATAAAGGAGGTAACATTCGAATGGCAATTTTTACAGGTTATCTTATCGCCCTACTGGCAGCTGCCATCGCTTATCAATTTAGTGAAGGCAAACCGAAAAAGATGAAATACAAGATTTGGGGATTTACGATCATGCTGGTGATTTCCCCATCGTTAGCTTTCGGATTGGGATTGACGTATGCAGTACTCGTAAAAAGTGGCTGGGCCGCAATGATCATGTTCTATCTATTCCCATTGTTTTTTCTGATTGGCCTTTTTGTTTTAATAGCGGGGATTCTTAAGAAGAAAGAAGCAAATTCACGAAAGGATTCTATACATGAATAAACCCTATAGTAAATGGTCTGCGATTCTGGCCGCCATTGGTGCAACAGCTATTTTTGCGTCGTATGCCATAGCCCCTGAACAGCCCGAAGGTATGTTGGTCGTCCTGATCCAAGTATTATTTTCCACCGCAATTATCACCGGGATTCTCAGTCTGATTTTCAGTTTTGGCGGGTTTAGAAAAAAAGAACCCGGCTATTTGAAATTTATCGCCCCTATTATCGTTTGTTTGGTTATTTTGACGTTTCTTATATCGTTTGTGATCATGGTCGTCAGCTTTTTCTAAGGATTGCTATTTTTTAGAACGAAAGGAAGTATGACGGTTGATGGCTAACGAGGATCTATTAATAACTGAGACCAATCGGGTGAAACAAAAATTCAAATGGGGATGCTTGTTCTGGCTTGGCATTTTTGCAGCCGCCACCCTTTTTCTAGCCTTTGTTTTTATAGACCTTGACACTCTATTAAGTTACTCTTATTTCTCGCACTGCTTATTCGCATCGTTTTAATGATATATTTACCCTGGCTGACGCTTCCTGCAGCAGTGATCAGTCTTTTACTAAACAAAAATACCAAAAGATCCCTCATTGTGATCGGCGTCTGCATTTTAGTAAAAGTATTGGAGAATCACGTTCAAAGTGGTCGCGGTCCAGGTGCATGGGAATATCTCCTATGGCTTTTCCAGGAAGGTGCGATAGTGGATTATTTATGGGTGATTGGCTATCTTTATCTCGTCTATTGGTGATAATGGTATTTAAAAGGGAAAAGAAAAAGGAGGAAATCCTGTGAATCTGGGAAATGAGTACTTGAACATTGTTATTCAACGATTTAAGAGCGTTAAAAGTCTCGGAGAAAAAACGATCAAGCAATTATCGGAGCGGGACATTCACTGGGTCTACAACGCAGAATCCAACAGTGCCGCCATTATCGTCAAACATCTGAGTGGCAACATGGTCTCACGGTGGACGGATTTTATGAATTCCGACGGAGAAAAACTCGATCGAAATCGTGACGGAGAATTTGAAGATACCATTTCATCGAAAGCTGAGCTGTTGGAGGTGTGGGAGCACGGATGGCAAAAATTATTTGCTGCTTTGAATGACTTAACGGAGTCCGATTTATTGAAAACGGTCTATATCCGTGGATAAGGCCACTTGGTTATCGATGCCATTGAGCGACAACTGGTGCACTATGCTTCGCACGTCGGTCAACTCGTCTATATAGGCAAGCAAGTGAAAGATTCAGAATGGGAAACGCTCAGTATCCCAAAAGGAAAATCACAGGAATTCTTGGAGCAAATGCTTGATCAACAAAAAAAGAAAGACTGAAACGGGGGATAAAATGGATGCTACCTTTCCTGTCGATGGTGCAGTATTCAACTATAGAGCTGCCGCGGTATTGACGAAAAACGACCATGTATTACTGCACAAGCAAGTTCACGAAAGTCATTGGGCACTTCCAGGCGGCAGAGTGGCAATTCTAGAGGATTCGCAAACGACCGTCAAAAGAGAAATAATGGAAGAGCTGGGCTGGAGTATTGACGTACATCGTCTGCTCTGGATAACAGAGAATTTTTTCGAATATAATGATCGGAATTACCATGAAATCGGGATGTATTACCTTGCTTCCACTGCCAAAGCAATCGAGGCGACTACAGATGTATTTTACGGAGAAGAAGGCGGACGATTAATCTATCAATGGGTTTCCCTGGATGACCTGGAAAATAAGACGCTGGTTCCGAAGTTTCTTAAAAGCTCTCTGCTAGAATTACCGGCTGCCCCCGAGCATAAACTAATCTTTGACAATTTCCGGGGAAATAATCAGGAAAAAGAAAGAGAATAATGTAGCGCTTCTCATTCAATTTCACAGCTGTTATGACGATCTCTGCCACGCTCTTTATAGTGGTGTTGGATGGTCCGTCCATTTGACCCACCCTTCTCTCATATAGCCATTGACTTGTCAGTGCGATTCTCTTTCTTTGAACTTGACTAAAATCGTTCTAACATTCTCCGTGTTACCTATCATCATTTACAAAATGAAATTTTCAACCAAAAGGAGACATCATCGTGATCAAACCAAGGAAGATAAGCGGGGGAGACAAAATCGGCATCATTACCCCCTCTGCCCCTGCACCTGTTAAATTCAAACAACGTTACCAAAGAGGACTGGAACAGTTACGAAACCTTGGTTACCAGGTAGTAGAAGGAAAGTGTTCCACCCGACAGCAGGCTTATCGATCTGGAAGTATAAAAGATAGAGCCGAAGAAATCAATGCATTCTTTTATGATGAAGAGATTAAAGCAATCATTAGTACGATAGGCGGTACCAACTCGAACTCTTTATTGCCTTATATCGATTACGAAGTGGTGAAAAATAATCCGAAAATCGTGATGGGATATAGCGATGTAACTGCATTGCTGTTAAGTCTTTATGCCAAAACAGGACTTGCGACGTTTTACGGGCCTGCGATTATCCCTTCGTTCGGAGAATTCCCTGAAATGCTGCCAAAAGGATTGGAATTTTTTCAACATGTGGTCACCAAACAAAAAAATGCTCCTTATACGCTTGAGATCCCGGAAAAATGGACTGACGAAATGCTCGATTGGCATACACAAAATCGGGCTAAAAAAATGTACTTAAATGAGGGATGGAATTGTTTGCGGGAAGGCAAGACCACCGGAAAATTGATCGGCGGCAATTTAAATACCATGTCAGGCTTCCTGAATACCGAATATTTCCCTGACTTAACCGGCTCCATCCTTTTTATCGAAGATTCTTTTAAAGACATGGCAGTCGAAGAAAGACTGTTCAGCATGCTGAAAGTATCCGGGATATTTGATAAGATCAGTGGTTTGATTGTTGGAAAACACGAACAGTTCGATGACTTGAACGCACCTTTTACCTTAGATGAATTGTTGCTCGAAGTGATCGGTGACAGGGACATCCCTATCCTGACAAATGTGGACGTAGGGCATACCTTTCCGTCCCACGTCTTCCCCATCGGAATTCAGGCAGAGTTGGATGCTGATCATGGGAACATCACCTTTTTGGAAAATGGTGTGAGCTGACAAGCGGATAGTTTGCCACCTTTAACAACTGAAACCCACTCGCGTTGATGGAGTGGGTTTCGTTTTGCAATCAACAGTTATACTACAAGCTGTTGCAGTGTACTTTTTTGCAATTATGCTGGTATCCGATTACATTAAAATAGTAGAAATAAATGCGAAGGAAGGCTTTGATTATGTCGGAATTCACACAGACCGCCACCGCAAATAAAACCAAACGGCCGCTTGTACTGGCTGCATTGGTGATTTCGATGTTTATGGCAGCCATTGAAGGCACCATTGTTGCTACGGCAATGCCCGACATCGTCGGAGATCTTGGCGGTTTTTCAGTTTACAGTTGGGTTTTCTCTTCTTTTCTGTTAATGCAGGCAGTCACTACGCTTATCTATGGAAAACTATCAGACTTGTTCGGCAGGAAACCCATATTCCTAATAGGCGTTATCATCTTTTTGGCCGGTTCCCTATTATGCGGACTGGCTACGACAATGACGATGCTGGTTGTATTCCGGGTTGTACAAGGACTTGGAGCTGGAGCGGTCCAGCCAATCGTCACCACCATCGTCGGCGATATGTACACAGTCGAAGAACGCTCCAAAATCCAGGGCTACTTGGCCAGTGTTTGGGGAATTTCTTCTGTAGTCGGACCACTGCTCGGCGGTTTTATTGTCCGTTATTCAGACTGGGCTTGGATTTTTTGGATGAATATCCCGCTGGGAATTATCGGGATGATCGGTGTCATTTTGTTTTTCCATGAAGATGTTACCAAAGAAAAGAAATCGATCGACTATATTGGCTCGAGTTTGTTTTTCCTTGCCATTTCTGCTTTGATCGTCGTGCTCGTTCAAGGCGGGGCTGCCTGGGCTTGGACTTCGCCTCAGGTACTGGTATTGATAACTGTATTTATTATTGGGGCCGTTTTGTTTATATGGCAGGAGAAAAAAGCCACAGCCCCTATGATGCCGCTGGGAATCTGGAATGACAAATTGATCACTATCGCCAACCTGGCAACTTTGACATCCGGAATGATGATGATCGGGTTGTCCAGTTTTCTGCCGACCTATGTACAAGCAGTGATGGGATATTCCGCCATTGTCGCCGGCTTTACTTTGTGCACCATGTCGATTGGCTGGCCGATTTCGGCAACCATTGCCGGCCATTTGGTGTTGAAAATCGGCTTCAGGCCGACTGCGATTTTGGGAGGAACCGCTCTGGGAATCGGCGGGTTGCTGTTTGTATTCCTGGATCCTGGGAAAGGACCTGTCTATGCAGGGATAAGTTCGTTTGTGGTAGGCGTCGGAATGGGATTGTCCAGCACAACCTTTATTGTAGCGATTCAAAGCAGTGTCGACTGGAAAACCCGCGGCGTGGCCACGTCCTTGAATATGTTCATGCGTATCATCGGCAGCGCGCTCGGCGCCGCTGTCCTCGGCGGCGTGCTCAACTTGCGGATGAATCAATTGATGCAGGACAGTGGCGGAGGTGGCTCCGACGTCATCGATAGCAGTTCTACCAATGCGCTGCTGGACGAAACCATGCGCAGCCGCCTGCCCGAAAACGCCCTGGAACAGCTGCAGGACTTCCTGTCTACAGCATTGCATGCCGTCTATATCGGCCTATTTGCCATCGGACTCATCACCTTCGCCCTGACCCTCTTCTTCCCCAAGATAGAGCGGAAATAAAGTCGAATAAGGGGTCGAATAAGGGGTCGAATAAGGGGTCAGTCCCCATTCACGTATGGGGACATACCTTGGCAGGCATCGGGGACTGTCCCTACAATCGGAAAAGCCCATCCTATCGGGATTTCCATTGGTTCCAACCAGCTTTGAACCCGATTTAGGGACTGACCCCGGCCCTGTTTGGGGTCAGTCCCCCCTTCTACACTCTCTCTATGCGACAATACATGACTTGAGGGATTATTTATGGGAGAATGAACCTGAATTGATTGGAGATATTAGTATGGGCAACGAAAAACAAACGGTAATAGAAGCAATATATAATCAACTGATCACTTCCTGGAATGAGAGGAATGCTTCAGAGATGGCCGGGTTATTTAATGAGTTTGGTGAATTAATCGGATTTGATGGAAGCCTTGCCAAAGGCTCGCAAGAAATCTTTGATCACTTAAACCCTATTTTCAGAGACCATCCAACACCTCCTTTTGTTTGCAAAGTGAAATCTGTCCAATTTCTTGCTGATAACGCGGCGATACTAAGAGCAATCGCCGGTATGATTTCACCTGGTCAGCAAACCATCAATCCGGATCTCAACACACATCACACACTGGTCACAATTAAAAAGGGGGATACTTGGAAAATTGCACTCTTTCAAAATACCCCTGCCCAGTTTCATGGTCGGCCAGAGCTTGTTGAACGGATGACGAGTGAATTGAACGAATTACTCTAAGCTCTTATACAGAAGGGTGTGTTTCTTATGGTAAAAATAGTCGGGGACAAAATCATCCTTAAAGAACCCGATCAACAAGCAATCGATGAACTTTATTACTGGAAGTATGAAGAACCGGAACAGGCTGCGAAAAAATGGAATGGCCCGTACATTCCCGAAGAAAGAGTCAGTAAACAAGAATACGAAGTAAGCTGGCGACGGGAAGAACCTATTGCCCCTGGCGTTCCTGCCTCATTGATCCTTTACGTCGAAAATAAGTTGATTGGATACGTAGGTGCCTATTGGGTTGACAAAAACACGAATTGGTTGGAAACCGGGATTGTCATATACGATAAAAATTTCTGGAACGGCGGCTACGGAAGCGAAGCCTATAAGCGATGGATTGACTTCCTCTTCCAACAAACCGATTTGCACAGACTCGGCATGTCCACCTGGTCAGGAAATGTTCGTATGATCAAAGTGGCAGAAAAAATCGGAATGAAAGAAGAAGCACGTATTAGAGACGCAAGAATAGTAGACGGTAAGTATTATGATGCCATTAAAATGGGGATGTTGCGAAGTGAATGGCAAAAAAAGCAAACCTGACAGCCATATAAATGCGAATAGATTTGGAAACATGCAGAAAACACGCTTGATTAGGTCAAGCGTGTTTTGCAATAATCCGGCTATTCGGTTTTCTCCGCCATTCTGGATAACCAGCTATCGAGTAGGAAATAGTGGTGGTTTAAATTTTTATAGATTTTTATGGCAACTTCTTCATTATAAGTGTGAACTATAAGATTTCGATCATCTACCATGGAGAGAGCAGCGATTGCCTCATCACGCTCAATATCATCCGGATTTTCTATTATCACCAGCTTTTTAAATGCCTTCAAAGCATTCGCTGCTGCTTGAAATCGCTGTTGGATTCTTTCCATAAGATAACCCCCTCTTGAAGGATCTTTTGCCTTAAAGAGTCATTGGCTTCCGCTAACTCAACAACATCTGTATGATAAGGAATCTTACTATTTTCAAGAGCAGCCAGCAATCTTTGCTTAAGAGCTGGGGATACTAAAGGAAAAAGGGTAAGGGTGTGATGTAAATGAACTCACACGAACGAACGTTGAATGAACACTAGCGTATTTTGGAAAAGACGATGCCACATCATGGTGTGACAGTATATTTATTTGGATCATGGGCAAGAATGCAGCAAAAGCAAAGTTCTGATATTGATATCGCTATTGACGCCGAGCATCCTAATATCACACTATCCTTTGGACGGAATGGGGACAGTCCCCTGGAGCAATTGGGGACTGTCCCTCTTATTGAGATACGCAGACTCGATTGCGGCCGGTTCTTTTTGCTTGATAAAGCGCTTTGTCCGCATCATCGATCAAATCGGCGGCATTTCTTGTCGTGTCGTCAAAACTGGCAATCCCGATAGATACGGTGATATTCATTTGATGGCCGGAGTTTAATATGAAAGTGAATTCCTCTACATTTTTCCGGATCAGTTCACTTAATTCAATTGCCTGATTGAGTCCGCAGTCCCGTAAAATCACGGTGAACTCTTCTCCTCCATTCCGACTGACGATATCAAACGATCTTGTGGAGCTTTTCAGAATATTTCCCAGCTCTTTTAACACGACATCCCCTTCCCCATGACCATACCTGTCATTTATTTTTTTGAAGTAGTCAATGTCGATATATAAGAGTGAAAGCTTCTCACTCATTCTTTCCTGGTTGAACAATAACTGATTGAAGGTCTCATCGAACTTCCGGAAATTATTCAGCCCTGTCAATCCGTCGGTTGCCGATTCTGCCTTGTATCGACTGAACAATTCCTGGCTCCTTCTTGCATATTCAACGACGGAAAATGAAATGAAACCCGCTAAATAAGAAATCCCCCAATAGATTGGCACCAAAAAGAGCAGCAGTTTCTTATCATTTAACAGATTTAAGACAAGGACAGTAAATACAAGGTTTGAAATAGTGACCATCCAAAATATCTTTTTCTTTTTTGAAAATTGCCTGCGGGAAATCAGCAAAGCAGCAGCAGAAATGAGCGTCACCAGAAGAATGGCCGCGAATGAGGATGTATTGAATCCGAAGAGAAAACGCCCAAAGATAATCAGTACACCTGCCGACAACGTGGGCAAATAGCCTCCATAGTAAGCCATTATAATAATGGGGATATGACGCAAATCGATAATCGTGTTGCCGATATTCATGCTGTACTGCATCAAAATGTTACTCAGTAATCCACCAAATAGACCAATAGTGATTTTCCTTCTCCAACTGGAGCCCCGGCTTAGCGGCGATGCACTAGTCATCTGTGTATAAAGAATCAACAAAGAAGACAAAATCGCCAAGTTTGAGAGTAGTTCCTTCATAATTATCACTTTCATCACCTATGTAAAAATAGCATACAATAATCCAAATAGAAACAAGAATGTTAATAATTTCACAGAGGGGACTGACCCCAATCGGGTTTGGGGTCAGTCCCCTTAAAGATACCAATTGATTTCCCGGTTTAGCCATTCAATTCATTTTTCAAAGCTTCAATCGCCTCCATGGCTTCTGCACGTTCCTTTTCGCTATTCCGCTTATTACGGGCATGAAGCAACACCGGTCTGACCGACTCCACAGATCGTCCGAAAGCTTCCATCCACGGATAACGCGGCACCATCCAAGTATGGAAATGATGGGTGGTGTCCTCGTTGTAAAAGTAATATACATAGTCGATTCCGAGTATGTCTCTCTGTGCTTTGCGTATCCTTGCCAGCAGATGGATATAATCCAATCGCTCTTCTTCCGTCAACTCATCCAGGCCCTTGATATGACGCTTGGAAGCCAGAATGACCAGTCCCTTGATTGGATAGGCAACATCCTGATGCGCATGAAAAAATGCTGTCTCTACTATTACGCCTCCATCAGGTCTTATGGCTCCACTGGTCAAGGCGCAGCTGAGACATTCGACCTCGACTGTCTTTCCGTTCGATAACGTAATGGTTCGCATTTCCCGTTCCCCTCTTTAAAGAACTGTATTAGATCGATTCCGGCTGCTTACCCAATGCAGGAATGAGTGTGGTCAGTTCTGACAGCACATCAATGACAACATCGGCTTGTGCCAGTTCCTCTTCACGAGCAAAATCGAAGTGACAACCGACCGACACCAATCCGTTTTGCTTGGCAGCTTTAATATCGGACAGCCTGTCACCAATCACTATCCCCTCTTCTATCCCATATTTATCGACGATCTGTTTGACTAGGTCCCCCTTATTCAACGAGTCGATTTGTTGAATACTGAACGTTTCCTTTACCCATCGGTCGAGCTGATAATATTCGACGATGGCGCTTAAATAATCTATCAAGCCGTTGCTCGCTATGTATATACTGAACCCGTTTCCTGCCAAATGTTGAAAAACTTCTACTACACCTGGATATAAAGCACCCTTGCCATCTCTGATATTGCTTATCAGCTGACTGAGAAAAAAGGCATCTGTTTGTTCCCTGATAGGTTCAGGGTGGTTCGGCAATAAAGTCCTCCATACTTCAGGGAGTGGTACCCCCATAATGCTGCGATACTCCTCAAGCGGCGTTTTCCCGCTCCATAATCCCTTGCTCCGTAAATCCTGAAATGTTTCCGCCAACGATAATTCTAGAATCCTGTCCGTTTGAAAAAGCGTCCCATCCATATCGAAAATAACATGTTTCACCAACAATTCCCCCTCCTCACTCCCACCATTATAACATGTTCATCTCCTCACAGAGGGACTGACCCCAATCGGGATTGGGGTCAGTCCCCAACTGAAAAAGGGACAGTCCCCGAAACACAAGCGGGGACTGTCCCTTTTCTGGCGGGTATGGTTATTCTGGGTTGGAGACGACGGTGAAGCGTTCATTTGGATGTACTGGGTTTTCAATTTCGTCCAGTACCGCAATGGCAAAGTCCGGATAGCTGACATAGCTATCACCGTTTGCGTTTTGAATGACCTGGTCTTTCCCTGTTTGGTAAGTTCCAGTGCGCTTTCCGTCGGGATCGAAGAAAGCAGCCGGGCTAAGATAAGTCCATTGAATACTGGTGGTACTTTCCAAATCTTCAAGATTCCGACCTGCGTTTTTGGCAGTTGGCAAATATGCATCCGGAAAATCAGGTGTATCAAATAAACGAGTCGTTTTCTCTTCGTCCACAAACAAACTTCCTGCTCCACCCACCACGAAGAGTTTTGTATCAGGAGCGCCTTTTGCTGCCTCGATCAGCACCCTTCCAGCCTCTACATGATGGTGTTCCTCGCCTGGAGCTGCATTGAATGCATTGACCACCACATCAAATGGCTTGAATTCGTCTGCTGTTAAATCAAAGATGTTTTTCTCGAGGACAGAAACCTCCGGATCGGTGATTTTTTCTGCATTTCTCACAATTGCCGTTACATCATGTCCTCTGTCCTGTGCCTCTTTTAAAATCAGACCTCCTGCTTTACCGCTTGCACCAATAATTCCAATTTTCATTTTCGAATCCCTCCTGTTTCTCTGAACACCCAAACATGTAATATAATCGATTACATGTAATAATTTTAGTTACAAGTGTTATTCAAGTCAACAAAAAGGGATTCTTCCCATGTTTGTCCGCTTTACGCTATAATATTGAGGTACTCATCCTCATTACATGATCGATTTATCCCGTTCAAGGAAGGTGAAGAGTTATGTCCATCAGCAGTCGTTTTGCTGTAGGCGTCCATATATTAGCATTGCTGGAAGTCAATAAAGGAGAACAAAACTCTTCGGAATTTATTGCGGCCAGCGTCAATACCAATCCAGCCCTCATCAGAAAAATAATCGGGATGTTAAAAAAAGCCGAGCTGGTGAAAGTCCGGCCGGGAATAGCGGGTGCACAACCAGCGAAAGATCTTTCGGAGATCACCCTGCACGATGTTTATAAGGCTGTCCAGGTAGTCCAGGAAAAAGAACTTTTCAGTATCCATGAAAACCCGAACCCTGATTGTACGGTGGGGAAGAATATCCAGGACACCATCGGTCCAATGTTCTCAGCAGCCGAACAGGCCATGGAGAAAGCCCTTGGGAATGTGACCATTGCTGATGTCGTGGACGATATTCTAAAGAAAGAAGCTGCACAATAAACGTGTCCAATGAAGCGTATCTACACATTCGGCAAGATACGCTTCGTTTTTACTGACGCGGTGCAAACAACATCACCGAAACTCCTGCCAGGCATATGGCAGCTCCCAGCCAATCATAGAAATCCGGTGTTTTTTATCGATTCCCCATCCCCATAAAACAGAAAGAACGATAAAAACGCCCCCATATGCAGCGTACACTCTGCCGAATGTCGGGAAGTTATGAAATGTAGCAATGACCCCGTACAGAGCCAAAGCAATTCCGCCCCCTATACCCCAGTAGTAAGACTTTCCTTCTCTTAACCATAACCAGATTAAATACCCTCCGCCAATTTCTGCTATGCCGGCTAACAGAAATAAAAAAATGGCATAAATTATTTTGATCACTCCCTGAAATACCCATAAAAGTTTGTAAACAGGTCAAATCGAAAAATCAACTGAATAACAATACCATGCAATAACCAATCAACAGAAAGAAAAAGGAGATACTGATCGTCCAAACCTGAAAATGTAATGTCCACTGACATACGCTTCGCTTTCCTTTATTATCTTTCATAGCTTTTGCTGCCAATAGATTTATATAGATAAAACCTACAGAAAGTAACAAAGCAGAAGCTAAAGGAAATAGAATGGGAACAGCAAGTGGAAAAACGCCGCTTATGTAATAAAGTGGAAAACCCAACCAAAAAGGATAAAGAAAGACTATCAACGTGATCATCGCTATTACCAAAAATAAATTGTCCTTAGCTGCTTTCAACCAAATGAACAATGGTTTTTCCATCCAGCCACACACCTCCTGCTTACTGCCATCTAACTTAACACGACTTCCGTTTATCATCTATACTTTTATCAATCAACAAAGTTAGTTTATTCAATGTACAAAGTAAAAAGATTCCGTTATACTACTAGTGAAAGCATTTACATTAGATGGAGGGATATTACATGGCGGAAAACGTTAAGCCCAACCAGCCTTTGGTAACACATATCTTTACGGCAGACCCTTCTGCCCACGTTTTTGAGGGAAAGGTTTATATTTATCCTTCACACGACTTGGATCATGACGAACCTTCCAATGATAATGGCGACCAATATAAAATGAAGGATTATCATGTATTATCATTGGAGGATATGAACGGACCGTGCGTAGACCACGGCCAAGTACTACATGTGGATGATATCCCTTGGGCAAGCCGACAGCTTTGGGCGCCTGACGCTGCTTATAAAAACAACACCTATTATTTATTTTTCCCCGCTCGGGATCATCAAGGCAACTTTCGCATCGGTGTTGCGACCAGCCCTAATCCAGCAGGTCCATTCAAAGCCGAGGAAAACTACATACCGGGAAGCTTCAGCATCGATCCCGCCGTTTTAGTCGATGATGACGACAAAGCATATGTCTATTTCGGCGGACTTTGGGGTGGGCAGCTGGAAAAATGGCAGACTGGTACATTCAAGCCGGATGCAGTGGGGCCGGATCCCTCTGAACCCGCATTGGGTCCCATCGTGGCAGAATTAAGCGACGATATGCTCACATTCAAGCGGGAGCCAAAAGAAATTTCCATTGTAGACGAAAACGGCAATCCGATTCTCGCTGGGGATGAAGACCGCAGGTATTTCGAAGGACCGTGGGTTCATAAATACAACGGCCTTTACTATCTCTCCTACTCCACAGGAACGACACACAAAATTGTCTATGCAGTGAGCGAAAATCCAGAAGGGCCATTCGAGTTCAAAGGTACGATTTTGAAACCGGTCATCGGCTGGACTACCCACCATTCGATAGTGCAGTTCAAGGATAAGTGGTACTTGTTCTATCATGATTGTTCGCTGTCCGATGGCGTTAATCACAAACGCTCCGTTAAGTTTACTGAATTGAAATACAACACAGATGGAACAATTCAAACGATTGATCCCTACGAAGACTAGAAACGACAACCGGCTTCTTCCTTGGAGCCGGTCGTTTTCTTGCATTCGATTAACCGAAATTTATTGAAGCTTGCAACTTCAGTCGGCAAACAGCCCTCTTCTGATAAGATTTGCGGTAACAGGTTGTCTCCCCAGTTCTCTCGCCCAAATGGATAGCTGACCGATATGATGTATTTCATGGGCAATCACATGCCGAATGATTTCTCCATGCTTAAAGCTTACTGTGTTCCCGTCCGCATCCTTTTCGATGAACAGCCGTGCCTCCATTTCGCTTGTCCATTGATCCACAAAAGGCTCGACTTCCCTGTGAAGTCTTTCTGACAGCTCTCTGACTTTCTTCAGGCTGTCATACTTTTCGAATGATAGTTTCTCCCGCTCCGGATCGCCTTTCAAATCTAGAATAAGCCAACTGTGTTCGACTTCTATTATATGAAACAAAGTGTACAGGATGCTGCCGACCCCTCCTGCCCGATTCTTCAACAGCTCTTCCTCCGGAACATGTTCACACCAAGTAAACCAGTCATCACGGACTTGCCAGTTGTATTGAAATAGTTTTTTCATTGCTGTTCCTCCGTCATTTCAGAATAAAAAGGCTTGTCTGCTTTCATGTTTTTTATATCTGCAAAAAATACAACTCTCCAAAAGCAAAACAGTTTTGCACGAAATCCTTCATTCTTTATGCAATATTTACGATTCAGGCACCATCCATCACTCTTAAGCAATCCATGGGACTACTCCTGTTACCTTCTTCATCTAGTGACATCAATCCTGCTTTTCCAAGGTGATTTTTTCCCGGAAAATCCTACTTCTATCCGGTAAAAATGATCCTCCTTCAACTGTTTTATCTCCTGTTGAACCAACTCCATCCATCAAGACACCAGCTTCAACCCGACCGCAGCCCCCAAAATCACGATGATGAACAGGACCCGCTTCCAGTGTTTCGATTCTCCATATAAAACCATGCCGGTAATCGCACCACCTGCCGCGCCTATCCCTGTCCAGATGGCGTATGCTGTCCCCATCGGCAAAGTTTGCAAAGCATAAGCAAGGAACAGGAAGCTCCCGGCAAACCCGGCCACCAGCAGTATGAATGGCTGCCAGCTTTTATCTTTATGCAATTTGTTGATCATGGTGACGCCAAACATTTCAAACATACCTGCTACTACCAATGCTGCCCATGCCATCAGGCTTCCTCTCCTTTCTTTTCATCTTCGACCAATTTCAAACCGATAACACCTGCCAGCAGAATCACAATCAACAATATTTTCACCGGTTTAAACGGTTCACCGAAAAAGGCGATATCGGATAATACGGTTCCTGCCGTGCCAAGACCGACAAAAACGGCATAGGCAGTGCCGACCGGAAGTTTTTCTCCTGACTTTACCAATAAATAAAAGCTGACCACGATCGATAAAACTGTCCCTGCCCAAGTCAGACTATTATCAGCATGCTTCAAGCCTACCACCCAGCAAACTTCAAAAAAGGCTGCGATGATTACTTTGATCCATTCTCTATTCATGTAATCCCTCCTAGCTGCGTAATTCCTATACAATACAAAAAGCCCGGGAGTTAACTGATTGACAGTACCTCCCGGGCTTTTATCCCTCCGTGTCACAGCAGACGCTGTGTGTCTTCTCTCGGACCAGACCGGCAATCCAGCCGCGGAACCCTAGAAAACATAACCTTATGCATTGCACTTATTTTACCAGACTTGATTTATGAAAACAAAATAACGGCCATGATGAAGGAGACACAACTCCCGTTCGAAGTAAATGAACGAACCTACAGTTTCTTCCCGGAATCATCTTCTTCATCTTCTATATACTCTAAAATATCTCCAGGCTGGCAGTCCAGGGCTTTGCAGATCCCTTCCAACGTGGAAAAGCGGACTGCTTTTGCCTTTCCATTCTTCAGGATGGAAAGGTTCGCCATGGTAATGCCCACTTTTTCAGAAAGCTCCGTGACACTCATTTTCCTTTTGGCCAGCATAACATCTATGCGAATGACAATCGCCATCTTTTCACCTCAAATCGTCAATTCGTTTTCTTTTTTAATTTGGAGCGCACTTGCCAATAATTCCTGTAATACGGCAGAGAAAACAGCTATAACGAATGAAGCAAAAACAATCAATAATCCTATCAAGGCGATTCCCGGATGCAATGCATTTTGACTGATAAGAAAAAGCATGCCAGCTATGTAGATGCTGCCGATTGCGATGCCACAAACTTTGATTCGCTTCAGGGCCGCAACCGCCCATGGAGAAAAAGCCTGTTTCTGTTCGATATAGCGCAAAAGCATCCAAGCCTGATATAAAGCGGTAAAAAACGGGATGACCGGGATATAAACGCCGATCAAGACAGGATATCGGAGATAAGCATATTCTGGATTCATTTCTGCCGCTTCTTTGGCCAGGCTGGGGACCCAAATACATAACGCAATGATAACCAATCCAATGATGATGACTGCCAATTTTAAAAATATGGTCGTCCCTTTTTTCATACAGCACCTCAATTATGTTTGATAACCTTATATTAATATATGATTTATTGATTATCAATAAAAAAATATCTCTTTTCATTCACATGCATTATTTATCTTCCCTGTTCAAACCTAATAGCAGGAATCTGCTCAGGCATTAAATCTCGCCATCAAAATGGTGTCATAAAACCTACCATCCGATAAGAGCTTGTCCTTTTTCAAAACGCCTTCCACCTCGAAGCCGAACTTTTGGTAAAGCTGAATGGCCGTTGAATTGGTTTCCAGTACGCTTAACGTCATTTTGACAATTTCATTCGCTTCTGCCCAGGAAATCGATTCTTTCAAAAGACTTTTCCCGATACCATGCCCCCAAAAGTCCCTTCGTACTCCCACCCCAAATTCAACCTGATGTGACTTGCGCTTCAAACGACTGCCAGCGCATCTGGAGAAACCGACTATGTCCGAGCCAGCCTCGGCGACCAAAAAAAGATTGCAGTTTGTTTCCGCATCCTTTTTGATTAGCTCCTTGAATCCGAGCGAATCGATATATTCTTCCCCTTGCTCTCGATCCAGGTTTTCTGTTTCTCCATCTATCTGCCGCCTCACTTTCGCCAGTTTTTCCGCATCCGCTTCCTCTGCTTGCCTTATCCGGTAATGCAAGTCACGTTTAAAAGAATATCTTTCATTTCGCATTCCATCCCCCCTGAAAATTATCACTCTCACGACAAAAAGAAGAAGCGATGTCGACTACCATCGCTTTGACCATTTTCCTTCTTTGCTCCAGCCATTATATCATCACGAACGAAAAATCTTCACAAGTCATCGATACCGCCTACGCTATTAGAACAACAATACAAGATCAACGTCCTGCAACATTTCTCTTCTCGATAAGTCCCAGGCCGATACCAGTAGGATCGACTAAATAGGCAAGAAAAAAAGAATCAAATTCCATTTTATCCCGGACAATCATCGCCCCATTTTGTTGTGCCAACGCTAACGTTTCGTCTATGGACTCCACCTCGATTTGAATCCTCGTCCCATGTGGAAAATCACTCGGCCCTTTACTTATTCCTCCAGTTAAGCTGGTTTTCATTGTTCCGCTCTCCGTAACTACCGGCCAATACTCCCAGTCAGGATCGGCAAATTCCCAGCCAAATACCTTTCTATAAAACGCCACCGCTTTTTCCGGTTCCTGACTGCTTATTTCAAATCCGATCACCTTTGCCATGTTGTTTCTCCTCCACTCTATAGTTCCATTTCATATTTACTATGCTGCCCGTATATGTCAGCGATACCTACCCGTCGATACCATTTTTGGTAATAACGGTTCAATCCGACATTGCTGGCAAGGCAGTCAAAACGGATTCGCTTTTTCCCTTTTTCTTTCGCTCTTTCCACGGCCCACTTGATCAACTCACTGCCGACTTCTTTTCCGGCAAATTTTCTGTTCACCACTATACGGTGCAAATAAACAGCATCATCCTTTTTTGCATCATTTCCCCAGATAGAGCGGTCCCATCCTGTGGGGGCCATCTCCAATGTAATAGAGGCGACGCATTCACCGTTATCCGACTCCACTATGTATGTATTTTCCCTGTCTATCGAATCGCTCACTTCTTCCGTGTTTTCTTGTAAATCTGTTACATAGTAATCCCACTGTGTTGTATTTTTTGTCTGCAGCCAGCGGCCAGCCTGTTGAAGTAAAAACAACACACTTGCCAAATCGCTTGGTTCTGCTTTTCTTACCAAAAAGTCCGGATCCTTCATCATCCATTTCAACATCCTCGCTCCTTTCATTGCTATTTTCGTATTATCATTTCGATAAATGTATCCCTATTCCTGCTTTTGACGGCTTTGTTACAATGGAAAGATAGAAAGATAGACACAGAAGGGGCTTGAAAAATGGACAGTACGGATGGTTATTGGAAATTCCAAGTTGGCTATAACATTCTTATCCTGCTTATAGCAGGCGGCGTCACCATCAACTATGCTTGGCAGGATTTCCACATTTCTTATTTGATTATAGGTTCAGCTATACTGCTTGGCAGCGGGTGGCGATTGTTCAGGCTAACTAAAACGGGGAGTCTGCCAACTGACAAATAGAAACGCTATATATCCAATAAAAAAGCAGCTGACCAACAGGAATAAACCTGGGAAAGCTGCTTTTTAGTAAATCTTTTGCATTAACGTTCTTCCAAACGTGCAATCCGCTCATCCAAATCCGGATGCGAGGAAAACAATTTTGCCATACCGCTTTTTCCGTTGATTTTCATTGTCTGGATTGCCGCATCATCAGTGCGGTCATTATCAAGATGTGCTCTGTTTACATACGATTTCAACGAACGCAGTGCATGGGCCATTTTGTCACGGCCTGCCAAATCTGCTCCTCCCCGGTCGGCCCGGTACTCCCGCCAGCGAGAAAACGCACTGACCACGATGCTTCCGAGAATGGAGAACAGGATTTGAAAGATGATAATCGCTGCAAACCGTACGACCGTTTGCATTTCCGAACGAACCAAACGGGATACAACGATGGCCACAATTCGCGACAAAAATACGACAAAGGTGTTGACTACCCCTTGCAGCAAGGTCATCGTAACCATGTCTCCGTTGGAAACGTGTGCGATTTCGTGGGCAATGACACCCTCGACGGCATCGTCATCCATTGTTTGCAGCAATCCGGATGATACAGCTACAAGCGAGCGTTTTTTAGTCGGGCCGGTTGCAAAAGCGTTCACCTCGGCCGACTGATAAATGCCCACTTCCGGCATATGTGCCAATCCAGCAGCCCGGGCCAGTCTGTGCACCTTTTCCACGACGGCACGTTCTTGCGGTGCCAAGGAACCGTCTGGATCGAGGACCTTCACTTTCATCATCTTTTTCGCTACCCAGCGGGACATGGCCAGAGACATAAAGGAACCGATGAAACCGACGAGCAGACTGAATACCATCAAGGAAGCATAGTCGATTCCCAGCCCGGAACCACCGGTTTCAAACGAACCGCCTATATCGGTAAATGCAGTAATAATCGACCAGACGATGACTATGGTCGTCATGACCAAAATGTTGGTCAATAAAAAGAACAGGATTCTTTTTCCCATCTTTACACCTCATTTTCCATCTGTTTGTCCATTAGTTTAACATGTTTCCCCTTGTCATACGCTATAGAAACCTGCTGTCGCTGAAAAAGATATGCTTTATTTTTCACAAAATCGTCATTTTACAGACAGCAAACGGTGATTGTATGTGAACTCAGCCCGTTTTGTCGTCTTGAAAAAAGCCGTAGAAACCGTCTGACAAGTGGATTTGTTTTCTTTAAGAGATGGAAAGGCTGATGGTCCAATGCATCCGACCCCTAAACACGAGACTGGTAAAATCGTGATAAAAAAGGAACAGAAAGAGATCAAATCGAACGTGACTTTTTCTGTTCCTTTTAGGTATTTAGATGGTAGAAAGATAACGTTTTACAAACTGTTGCAATTCCGTTGAGAGAGTCTCCAGTTGTTCAAACTTATTGGTTATGTCTTCCATGGAACTACTTGTCTGTTGTGTGCTCGCCGAGGTCTGTTCAATACCGGCAGCGGATTCTTCTGCAATGGATGCAATTTCATTGATCGACGAGCTCAATGCATCGCTATCTTTGGTAATCGTGCTCAAGCTTTCATTGACGCTCATTACACTTCCGACCATTTCAGATAAAGCACTGCTGATTTTTTTGAAGTTGTCGCCTGTTTTTCGGATTTGGGTCGTTCCTTGATCCACTTCTTCATATCCACTCATCAAAGAACCTGACACAGCGTTTGACTCCGTTTGGATACTGCCGACAATGCCGGTAATGTCTGTGATAGAGTTACTTACTTGTTCAGCAAGCTTTCTGACTTCATCAGCAACGACAGCAAAACCTTTACCCTGCTCTCCTGCCCTTGCTGCTTCAATCGCAGCGTTCAATGCCAGCAGGTTGGTTTGCTCGGCAATATCCTTGATAACGGACACAAGCTTGGTGATTTCTTGTGATTGTTGGTCCAATACCTGTACCTTTTCCACAGCGTTTTTTACAATGGATTCTATTTTTTCCATTTGATGAACAGACGTGTCCATCAATTGTGTGCCCTCGCTCACCATCATGATGATTTGTTCGGCCGCATTATAGATTACCTGTCCATTATCGTTCGCTTCTCGCACTTTTTCATTATACTGTTTCATGCCCTGAGAAAGGTTTTTAGAGTGCTCAGCCTGCATGCCGGCTCCTGATGCAAGTTCCTGCATGGTTGTAGCAACTTGTTCAGATCCCTGCTTGACTTCCAAAGATGAGCGAGTCAATTCCTGGCTGTGCATCGATACGTGATCAGAAACAGATGCAACATTCTCAACAACCTCATTCATTCTGTTTTTCATGTTGTCTACTGATGCGGCGAGCTCTCCGATTTCATCGGTCCGGCCATTTTTCAGGTCGATCGATAAATCTCCTTCTTCCATCTGTTTTATTTTGGATTGAAGGTGCTTAACAGGTTGGGTCACTCTACTTGCCAACAAGATGCTCAGTAAGGACGCAATAATGAGCGTCAGGACCAGGCCTATCCCCATCGGAAGGATGATTTGTTTTGCTTGATTGCCGATTTCTGCCGTTTCCATGATAATTATACCCTGTAAACCGATGGCCAAGCCGGATAGAATAAGTACAGTTAAAAACGGCATCAGAATCTGTCTTTGTAGCGTTTTACCAAAAATGCGATGCTTTATTTTCATTTTTAAAACCCCTTAATCCCCATAATGAATAAACCTTTCATACTATATATCGGTAATTTTCTGAAAAGCATAATACCTATTAAAATAATTTTCCAGAAAAAAATGGTTCCGAGGGATTACAAAAGCTGAAAACCTATCTAAGAGGAGGAAGAAAATCTTGGAGAACCACGAAGGATATTCGGCGAATATCGAGGAACCTCTACAGCGGTTCCGGACGGAAGAAGTTTTGGATTCGACGACGAAAATATTTCCGTCGGACCCTTTCACTTAATCAATTGCCAGCACCAAAAAACACCAAACGCGCTCGGACTGTTCATCCAAGCGCGTTTGTATTCTTCTTTAATGATCGACCTTTTCCCAGCCGATCAATGCAGCAAATCGACCACGATTCTCGACGAAAACGACGGGGTTTCATAACTGACGCTGTCAGCCTTCAAATCAAAGACGGCAACAAAGGAACGCCCATCACGCTCATACTCAATCTGTTCGATTACCGGACTGTTGCTGATCTGGATTGTTCCTCCACCTTCATCCAGATCACCGCCGATTTCTCCATAGGGGACCTCCAAGCGGACCTTTCCATCTTCTTCTTCCAACTGATAATTTGTTACGGTTTTATTGAGGTCAAATACAATCCTTGTATAATCTTCATGTACTCCATAACGAATATTTTCCAACCAGGTTGTCGAGACATCCACCTGCCGCTCAGCTGTATATTCGCCAAATTGAGCCTTCAATACTCCTTTTCCTTCTCCAGTCGCATGGAAAACGCCATCAACCACCTCGCCAATATCACCGGTGACAGCCCAGTCAAGTCCGGCAGCATCGATGTCTAGCATGTCGCCATCCTCATCATAGCCCTTTGCTCTTAAATCTACACTTTCCCCGACGGAGGCGGACACATCAAGCGGCAGGATGCCCAAAACACCTTGATTCTTATACGGTTTGGCTCCTTTCGGGAATGGTTTGTACAGCAAATAGTTGTTTCGCACTTCTTTTATCCAGGTGCTCAATTCCTCCTGCCAGGATGCCATGATCTGCTCTACTGGCTGATCATCCAAAATCATACCGGGAACATCCGGGTCACCGATCAGGTTGGCATAACTGGACGTCATTTCGAATGTTTCCGGATTTTGATCGCGCATGGCATCGACCAGGTTCAGGCCAAGCGCCACTAAATCGATTTCGGATGGTTCTTCGATGTGGACCTGGACACCGCCGATCAACTGTCCTTCATGTCTGCCGAACATGGGAGTATAATAAGCGGAACGGAAGCTTACGCCTGCCAAGTCACGGTCGTTCATCTCGGCAGCCAACGCTTCCCCATCGATTCCCGGACCACCGACCAATTCAAACGGCTTTGTCGTTCCAAGCCCGGTAGACAGGTTGGTATCCTCGACCAGTTCGGTGCCGGCATATAAATAGGCCGATTCCTGAGTCGGAATGTTCGGAGATGTCATGACCCACGGAAGGCCGGTGTCTTCATAATGCATGGTCCGTTTCCAGCCCTTCATCTTGGCCACCTTCAAGTCGACACCCATGCTGTATTCATGATTCCACATGGTCGCCAGCTCTCCGACGGTCATCCCATGCCGGACCGGCAGCAAAAACCTCCCCATGAAACTGACCGTATCCTCGGAACGGAGCGGTCCTTCCACACGGGTTCCGCCGATCGGATTGGGCCTGTCCAACACAATGACCTCTTTATCATATTCAGCTGCTGCTTCCATGGCAAAGCCCAAGGTGTAAATATACGTGTACACATTGGAACCGATATCCTGGATATCGAACAAAAGGACGTCCACGTCTTCCACCATTTCTTCCGTAGGCTTCCATGTCGGTCCATAAAGACTGTAAACAGGGAGACCTGTTTTTTCGTCGATGTAGGACTCCACATACTCCCCGGCTTCCTGGTCACCGCGGATGCCATGCTCCGGACCGAAAAGCGCGGTCAAATCGACATCCGGGTGTTCATACAGCAGGTCGCTCGTGCTGACTAGATTGCGGTCCACACCGGTAGGGTTGGTGATCAATCCTACACGCTTCCCCTCGACCCAGTCCAGATGGTCCTTTAAAAACACTTCTACTCCAGGTGTGACCTTTCCCTTTTTCCCATCCTTGCCTTTAGCCTGGACAGCCGCAGCCGACAGAGTAAGCAGCAACAGGATAAGGACAGCAGCTGCGACAACTTTGCTTCGCCTCATCAAACCCCTCCTTGGATTAGTTTTGCTCCTGAGCATTAACGGTTTCCAACAATCGGTTCAGTTTTCTGTTTGTTTCATGCTGCTGTCGATGCAACAAAATCAATTCTTCCATCAAATCTTTCTCCGACATAACCGTCATCAAATGATCCTGGGCATGCACCAATAAAACTGGCAAATTATCCAGCTTTTCGACCGCATCCTCCCGTAAAAAAGAAGTTTGGATTTTGTGTGCCTTCAGCAATTCTTCGGCGGCCTGGTCCCGCTTCGTTTCAATTTCGTCGAATTGTCCATTTTTTGCAGCATGTAAGGCCTCATGCAAAAAAGCTTTGGCATTTCCAGCGTATAAAATGATTTGCATGGAAAGATCCTCTATCTTCATCTACAACCCTCCATAATGAAACAGACCTACCTTGTGTTGATCAAGCCAATCGATGACCCGGCTATCTGTCAGCACCGCCAGTTCTTTTGCCCTGGTGAATCGATAACTGCTTTTATTCTCCAGCCAGGTGTCGATGAAAGCTGGATGGCACATCACTTCCGTGACCCCCGGCTCCAGTTCCGAAAATAGCCGCAGCAGATATCCAGCAGTTATATGGTCTTCCCCATAAAAATCGTATCGGAGACAATCGGTGGTGCGCAGGACTCCATTGTCCCTCATTTCGCTGAATGTCCGGATCGGCAGCCGGTGTTCCTTCGCCACTTCCATCACTGCCTCCAGAGCGCAGGGAATATGCAAATGCATATGGTGATGACTGTCGATATGGGTTACCTCGATTCCTTGGTCGAACAAAAACTGCAATTGCGCCTGCAACTCTTCTTTCACATCCTGCTTTTCGGCAGAGGCAATCAACTCCTTGCCTCTCAAGAAAACACCATTTTCGTCTACAAGGCTTTCAGGAGACGGGGAGAGCGGACGGCCTTCGTCCAATACAAAATGCAGGCCGATTCCTAATGCAGGAAATTGCTTTGCTGCTTGCAAAGCCTCATTGGCAAACTCTGTATTGACCATTACCGTCGTACTGGTGACGACTCCATGCGCATGTGCGTATAGGATACCGGCCGAAACACCAGGAGTAAGTCCGAAGTCATCGGCATTGACGATCAGTTTTCGCTTAGCTTCCATGGTAAAAAACTCCTCACCCTTGTTTCGCAGCCGGGGTTGTATTGTTCCCGTCATTGCTCGCTTCCTCGTTTTGCTCTTCAGCCAGCAGCTGCTTGTCATACAGGCGGAAGAAAGGATAATAGATAACCATTGCCATCAGGATATTGAAAAGCATCAGGACGCCCCCGCGCCAGTCCCCGGTCGTGAGAATTCCTGAAATCGGCGGTGGCGTCGTCCAAGGGACAATCACATAAGGCTTTCCTACCAAACCTAGTGACATGGAAAAATACGTAACAATTCCGACTGCCAGCGGCGCCAGGATAAACGGAATGAACAAGAGCGGATTCATTACCACCGGTGCTCCAAAAATAACGGGTTCACTGATATTGAAAAGGCTGGCACCGATTGAACCTCTCCCCAATCCTTTTAAATGCTTGGAACGTGCCCGCCAGACAAACAAAAGCGTCAAGGCAAACGCCATACCAGATCCACCGACCGCCCACCAAATCGCCATAAATGGCTGGCCGATGATGTTCGGCAGTTCTTCCCCGGCTTGGTGTGCCGCCACATTTTCTTCTGTCAAACTATACCAAATCGGAGCCATGACACTGGCAACAACCGAGATGCCGTGAATACCGAAAGACCACAATAAGTGAATCAGGATGATGGCGATGATGGCTCCCCATAGACTGCCTCCAGCCATTTGCAGTGGTTCGCGCAAGACGGCGCCGACAACTCCATGAAGCGATAAATCAAATGCGGCCTTCAATAGCAAATCGATACCCCAGACAATTGCAATGATTGCAGCTCCAGGAATGAGTGCGGTGAACGCACGCCAAACAGAAGGCGGAACACTGTCCGGCATACGGATGACGATGTTCCTTTTTTCAAAAAAACGATAAATTTCGACGGTTAAAATCGCCAGTACGATGGCGATGAACAGCCCTTCGCTTCCCATCAGATTGAGCGGAATGTTTCCGTCTTCAGATAACGGGGTCGCCACAAAAAATGCGGCGATGGCAAGCACACCTGCAGATAAACCATCCATCTCGTAGCTGACTGCCAGATTATACGCAATCGAAAATACCGCAATCAGCCCCAACAAGCCGAATGTAGCGTTGACCGGAATATTCAAAACCGGTGCATATGGCGACATGAAATCCGACCACGAAGGAACCGGTGGAGAACTGATGATGAGAAAAATACTGCCGATGATCAACAAAGGCATTACCGCGATGATTCCATCCCGAATCGCTTTCAAATGACGTTGTTCCGCCATTTTGCCGGCAACCGGCATAAAGTAACGTTCCATAAATGCATTAAAACGGTCCATCTCATTTCCTCCCTAAAATGGATTGATATCCTTTCAGTCTTGGGGGACGCCCCGCTTCCCACCCTGTAAAACAGATCGGACAGCGCGGCCAATCATGGTGAACACCTTAAAAATCCGCAAAAGTAAAGTGGAGAATCTTCGTCACCGCTCACTATTCGCAAGTTCGAGTGCCTGGTCGAGCACCTTCTTTCCATCCCTTATGCCGTAAGCCTTCATATCGATGATGGCAATAGGGGTGTCTGCTTGCTCTGCTTTCTGGAACAACTCGTTTTGTTTATAGCGGATTTGCGGACCAAGCAGAATGACGTCGGCTGTTTTTAGTTGTTCATCCATATCATCGACAGAATAAGCGTCGACCTCTACTTCGATCGACCGGTCGGCCGCCGCCTTTTTCATCCGGTCCACCAGCAGGCTCGTGCTCATCCCTAGTGCGCATAACAATGCTATTTTCATTGATTAACCCCCTGTCTGTCTTGGTAAAATGAAGGTAAGTAGTGTCGGTTTGCTTCCAGCATTTCTTCCAGAACAGCCTTCGCTTTCCCTGCCGACGGAATCAGTGGGTGCAGCGTGAGCGCCTGGAGTGCAACCCCTTTATCTCCTGTTACTGCAGCTTCCACCGTCAATTCCTCATAAGCCTTGACCACTTGCAGCAACCCTCTGATCTGCGGTGGCACATAGCCGACTTGGAGTGGTGTCACACGATGACTTTCCACCACACAATTCACTTCGATACAGGCATCCTCCGGCAGGCAGGAAATCGCCCCATCATTCCGGACATTCAGCGTATGGATATCTCTCGAATCCGCGTGAAGCGAAGTCATCAGCCTGACTGCCGCTTCCGAGTAATAGGCGCCTCCCCGCTGCTCCAACGCCTGCGGTTTTTCATCAAGCGAAGGGTCCTGGTACAGATCGAACAACTGCTTTTCCACTTTCCGTACTTGGTCTGCTCTTGTCTCGTTTTGGCGGTATTGTTCCAACTGCTGCTCCAGGAGCCGATCCGTTTGATAATAATACTTGTGGTAACCGCAGGGGATGGCTCGCAGGGACTGGAGAAAATCAAGATCCCAGCCAAAAGACGGGATATTCCGTGCCTCATAGCTGTCTGACACACCTGTCAGAATATCTTCTATCCGCGATTCCCCCTTCACATGTAATTCAGTGATCCAGATAAGATGATTGATGCCGACGAAGGTAAGACTGATATCCTCCATGTCCACATTGTAGGTTTGAGAGAACTTTTTGTAATAATTGATAGGATTGTTGCATAAGCCGACCACTTTGACATTGCTGTGTTTTAAAATGGCTTCGGTGACTAGTCCGGCCGGATTGGTGAAGTTGAGCAGCCAAGCATCCGGTGCAAGCTCCTCGATATCCCGGCAAATATCCAAAAGGACTGGTATCGTGCGCAAAGCTTTCATGAAGCCGCCTGCCCCGGTGGTCTCCTGACCGATCACTCTGTGTTTGAGTGAAATGTATTCATCGCTCCGCCGCATTTCCAACTGACCGACACGTATTTGGGTGATCACATAAGAAGCATCCTTGATCGCTGCCCGCCTATCGAGTGTAGCGGTCAGTTTTATTGGCAAGCCGGCTTTTCTGATCATCCGCCCTGCCAGCTTTTCCATTATCGATAGCTTCTCTTGCCCTTGGGGGACATCGACCAGCCATATTTCTGAGACTCCAAGCAGGCCCTGCTCCCCGATTATTCCTTCCAAAAGCTCTGGGGTGTACGAGGATCCTCCTCCAATCACAGTGATTTTCATTGTGCTCATCCTTTCAGTAGCAACGTTGCTTACTGTCATTCTACAACCATGGCCCATCCACTTGGAGAGAGACTTTTGCCATTGGCAACGGCAAAAAGTTACTTGTGACTAGAAGAATAAAAAAAGCAAAGGAAATCAGTTCCTTTGCGTTTCACAACTTTTTTATTGTTTGCAGAAACTCTTTGTAGCTGGGACACTCTAAAAGCTGAAGCAGCAGCTTTTCATTATCGACGAGTTTGACCAAAGCCTGAAACATTGGCTTCACTTCCTGCTTTTTTTCTTTGTCGATATTTAGCAAGAAAACGATTTGCACCAGTTTGCCGGCCCATTCAATCGGCTTGTTCAACGTTACAATCGACCAGAAAGTCTGATCGGTCATCGGCTCAAGCGGATGGGGAATGGCTACCAAGTTCCCAAAGCTGGTCGGTGCATAGCTTTCCCGCTCCAATACCGATTCGACATACCCTTCGCCAATCTTGCCTTTAGCTGCAAGCCGCCCACACAAAAAGCGGATCACTTCTTCAGGGGAAGAGAAGTTGTAGTGCAGGAATGTGTATTCTTCGACCATATAACGTTCGGCAAGTCTTTTCTCATTCACCAACATATTGCGGATTTTGTTCACATCGTTATCGCCGAGGATGGTCCGGATGAGGACCACAGGAACAGACAATCGCTGTTCAATCGGAATGGTCGTTATCACAAAATCGATATCCCCCAGCATTTGATCATCCAAGCTGTAATATTCCGTCGTACCGACAATTTCCAAGTCGCTGCCGAAATGATCCTCCAATTTATACAACAGCAACTGGGCGCTGCCAAGTCCGGTTGCACAGACAATCAAACACCTGGGCGTCCGGGAAATCCTTCTTTTCGCCCGCTCTTGGGCAGCTTCCAAATGGAGCGCCAAATAACCGACCTCATGCTCGTCGACCCTGACACCAATATAGGTTTGCAGCTCATCGGCAGCAGCCAGTGCAGCCTCGAATGAGAGCGGATAATTCTTTTTAATTTCTTCAAGCATTGGATTCCTAATATTCATTTGGTGCCTGTGACGATTGATTGCGGGCCTTAAGTGGAGGCATAAATGCCGCAAAAGCTCTTCATCACCTGCAAGCGCGAATGAATAAAGCATGTCAATCTTTTTCACCATCTGCTTTACCAGCCGATATAATTCGGGGTCGGCGGCAGTGGCTTCTCCTGTTATCATCAAATCCGGTTTACTCCGCTTGGTTCCCTGTAAATGAAGGGTTAGATATATCGTTTCATCTTCCGGAAAGTCAACATTCAAGCCGTTTTCCACCGATTCGATAATTTCCCTTGCGACATCAAACTCTGTCAGGGAGCGCATTTCCTCCCGCTGCGTTTCAGTCACTTCCACCTGATTCTCTTTTTGAATACGCTTACAAGATATAGCAAGGTGTGTTATTAAATTCTGCAGACCGATGTCGGAAATCATCATACTGTGCTTGCGCAAGCTGGATAAAATGGCCGTCCGGATGCAATCCAAGTCTTCCGGCGGCAAAATATCCCGCCAATTTCCAGCGGCTTCGATAAATGAGAGCTTTTGGTTGAATAAATACTCTGAAATGCAAAAACGTATGTTTGTTTCCTTGCCGATTACCTTGATACCATAGCCTGGACGTTGATCGATCTCCAACTGATAGGCTTCCAAAATCGACCGGAGTTGCTTCAAGTCATTTTGCAAAGTAGACCGGCTGATATACAGTTCATCCGCCAATTCTTCCATTTTCACATAATCAGAATGGAATAATAATTTCTCCATAACATATAACGTCCTGGCTTGCGGATCGTCAGGAGGCATTTTGTTATCCGTTTTGGTGTATTCCTGAAAAAATTGCTGAAAAGAAGCTTCGTCCTTTACCTCCAAGTGATAGCCTTTCCCCCGCTGGGACACGATAGACATGTTTTGCCGGGATAGAAGTCGGTTCAACGCTTTGATTTCATTGCGGACGGTTTTCGGACTGATCTGCAGACTGGCCGACAGCTCGGCACTTGTTATCGGTTCATTCGCAGTCCTAAAAACCTCAATCAATTCCTGCCAGCGTCCTTTCATGGCAACCCCCTTTTTTCAGAAAATTATCACTTCTACTATAGCATGTTTGGTTTCCAGTGGGCAAAATAGAAAAAAGGGGTCAGACCCTCTTTTGTCGTC
Organism: Sediminibacillus terrae; assembly: GCF_009602435.1. Taxonomy (GTDB): domain Bacteria; phylum Bacillota; class Bacilli; order Bacillales; family Amphibacillaceae; genus Sediminibacillus; species Sediminibacillus terrae. The sequence goes on along the minus strand of NZ_VZDQ01000023.1, from coordinate 3,084 downwards.
CTGGTTAATTTTTATTCCATGTGAAAAGACTCCGTTTTTTCCTTCCCACGTTATCTTTAAAAACCGTCCAAACGCACTTATATAACCAGTAACGATGCCGAATCCCCCATCCACAAACATAAGGACACACGCTGATTTTCCCGATCGATGAAAATCGTCCTGACGGGGGGTGAACAGGCTAAAGAAAACAAAAAGCACACCCGGAAGGGAAAGAAAAACTCATTCCTGCATCCCAGCTGTCACATTCGGCGGCGGCCGTAAAAACGCTATGCCCCTCTTTCATATTTTCTCCATTTCCTATAGTTATAAATGATGTCTGCTGCGACGAGCACACCAAATAATATTCCGAGAATGGTGTATTCCTTCGAATCCAAACTTCCAAGCCAATATAGAACAAGATACACAAAAACGACGATCGGTACTCCCCAAACAGAGCGGATCCACTTTCTTCGATAAGTTAATTTGTGATAGTTCAGCACGAATCCTTTATCGATTTTTCCCTATTCTTATATTTTGTCGACAAGATGGCACTCCAAACAATAGCTACAACTGCCGGGCCAATGAAAAACAGTAAAACGTTCATTACTATCTCCTTTATGCGCGTGTGACGTTATGATCAATCATTTAATAATGCATGCGCCATTTTTACATTTTGTCGATAAATCTCTGGTGACTGCCAATCTCTGTAGCTAGCCGGCATTTCCGTTTCTGCTATGCTATCAATTTCCCTCACTTTCTTACTGATCCCATTTATGTAGTCAACAAGCTTTGACAAGTCCCTTTTTGTTCCTACTTGACCATGCCCCGGTATGGCAATAGACACATTGTCCATTTTCTTTACCTGTTCCAGAATTTCTACCCAGTTATCCAGATCGGACTCTTCAAAAAAAGTCGGGTGACATTGAACGAATAATAAATCGCCCATGAAAATCACCTTTTCTTCCGGAATATGCAGTATGGCATCGCAAAAGGAGTGACCCCCACCTGGCGAAAACAGCTTTGCACTGCATTTCTCGCCCTAAAAGGTTAGTTGTCCATGAAACGTTTGATTGGGCAAGACCAATTCCAAACCGGGCAATGATTTTTCCAGCTCACGTAAAAAGTTTATCTGCTTATCTAGACCATTATCTTGTTTGTTGACCAACGATTCAATATAGGTTGATAACCCTTTTCTATCATTTTTCTGCTCCACTATTCTGGAAGGATGTTTCTCTTTCATTATTGAATAGGTAATGTCACTCGAAATAATATTACTTCCCTTATATACCTGGTTCCCTCGTACATGATCACCGTGCCAGTGACTATTGATCACCCAGGTTACGGGTTGGTTGGTTATGTTTTCAGCCATCCTCTTTAAATCCTCCGCGGCTTGTTGTGTGTTAAACGTATCAAATACCAGTACGTTACCACCCAGATCCACAAACCCTGCATTGGCTACTGAACCGCCACCTTCCTTGGCTACGGCTGCAAATACATTCCGACTTACTTTCTCAAGCGTAAAATGTTTACTGAAGAATTCCCCCACTACCTTCATCTCCTTTTTGTGCATATACACACATGGTATGACCCTTTGTGTCATAATTTCCATAAAAAAAGGCGATCTCCTTCTTGGAGAAACGCCCTATTTTCAAATTGATAATCTTACCTTCACCATAGATACCAATCTTTCTATACAAAAAACATAACGTTACATTTGCATTATCTGAATAAGGTTGCCGCAAGTATCGTCGAAAACAGCTAACGTGACATCACCTATTTTTGTCGGCTCCATCGTGAACTTCACGCCTTTTTCAGTTAACCGTTTGTACTCTGCATCAATGTCTTGAACACCGAACATGGTCACTGGGATTCCGTCAGCAAATAGCTTCTGCTGGTACTCTTTGGCGGCAGGGTGTTCATTAGGCTCGAGCAACAACTCGGTGCCCCCCTGCTCTTCGGGAGAAACAAGCGTTATCCATCTATGTTCTCCGGCGGGGACATCATGTTTCTTAACGAATCCCAACGTATCTGCATAAAACTCCAACGCCTTGTCCTGGTCCTCTACGAAAATACTAGTTACAATGATTTTCATCTTTTTTCCTCCTTTGAACGCAGTACCGACAATACCGCTTTAACAACACACACTATTCTATCCATCCATTCAGCAAGTTTTTAAGTGGTTCGTTGTCGAATAAAAGTACCCGATATTTCCCCTTTCTTTTGGAGTGGACGAGCCCTGCATCTTCCAGTAGAGAAAGGTGCTTTGCTATCGCTTGTCGCGAAATGGAAAGCTCATGCCTCATGATCAGCCGTGTGGTAAGTTCATACAACGTCAGACCGTTTTTTTCTGTAAGTTCGTCTAAAATCAGCCGGCGAGTCGAATCAGCCAGTGCTTTGAATATAGCATCTTTATCTCCATTCATATATCCAGTATAAGCAACCATTTAGTTGCATGTCAATGATAAGTGACATAAAGATTCCGGGAATTGATACACCGATAACCGGAAAATCACCCTTGTATTGCTATCTTAGCTATAAAAACCATCTTTTTTTAATAGAATAAGCCCATTTTATTTCATAGATATAAAAAAAATCGCCTGAAAGACGATTTAATGGCAGTTTTTTGTATGATTCTTCTTTAATATTAATGCCCCTCTCAAGGGCACCAAGCGTACAATTCCCTGTTCGTCTAAAACTGCTTCTTTATTCATAAACTTGCTGTTTCCATATCCCTAGACCTATCTCAAATAAATCCTACTATTGCCACATCAAAATTTCACTCCTCGGATGGAAGTATCTTCCTGCTGCATAAGGAAAAAGTCGCTTCGTTTTCAAAGCCAAGTCAAAGTGGGTATGGCAGGATTTGGTTTGCCTTAGAACGTGTTCATTTAAACCCGGCACAGCCTTCTTTACAGAACAATGCCTCACTCGTCCCACGGGATAAGAAATGTTCTGCCGAAGCTACTTTTCGAACTCAATGATTATTGCAGTGAAAATGAGCCACTTATGCGGAGTTTTGAGCCAGTCATTGCGGAGGAAAGAGCCGCCCTTTGCGGAATGCAGGGCCACTATAAATAGAAAAAGGAAAAGCCTCCTGTATAATAA